>NZ_CP106752.1:0-3046103 GCF_025642195.1 Psychrobacter sp. SC65A.3
AATAATAACGCTGCGCCATAAAAAATAGCGCCAGCCCTTTTTTTATAAGGTCTGGCGCTATTATAAGAACAAATGACGGCTAAATACTACCAGCGTATGGTAACAAACCGACTATTTATACCGATTTGCCAATTGAGCCGCTTTTAAAGCGTTCTCTTGTTGTTCGGCGATGAGAGAATCGCATTTATTAGGGTCATCACCGCAGTACGAGCATTTCTCATTGCCCATCAATTTGGCAACACCGCCACAAGACCCTCTAAGCGGCTTTTTATTGACCATATAACCGATACCCATAAAGATAAAAAACAGCATGAATACGGTAAAGGTGATAGCAAGCATGGGAAGCAGTTGGCTAAGCATAGAGGAGACCTCGCGTTAAAAGTAGGACGGTTATCTGTGTGATAACCTCTTAATAGTATAGCAAAAATTCATCTTGTCCGTTTGAGCTTCTCAGCTTAGTAAGACAATTTCAGAAAGATACCGAATTAGCTTCTATTAGTGTTTTTAGATTTAGCTGGACTTTTTATCAGCACGTAATGCTTGCATAGCAGGTGTTTGCACCACTTGCCAATCATCAATGCTGTCCGCAGCTGCTTCTTCTATGCTCACACCATCTGCCAACACGACAAACAATGCCGCTATGTTTTGCTCCTTGGCGACGCTCAAAGCTTTTTTGTAAGGCATAGCAGTTAAGGCGGTTGCCCAAGCATCAGCCAGCGCGACGGTGTCTGCCGCGACGGTTACCGATGGTGCACCACCTACAATTGGCTCACCTGTAGTCGGGTCAATGGTATGACTGTAGTGCTTACCATCAAAGACGACTGAGTTGCGATAGTTGCCAGAGGTCGCTAGATGCATCGTGTTGCCATTATTTATCGGTTGGCGAATCACTGCCATAGTTTGACGCTCGCTGACGGTACTACCTTCAATCGGTGCATCAATCGCAATTTGCCAAGGTTGTTGTTGCGCACTGACACCAGAGTTGCCACCTCACCACAATCTCAACCATATAATTGCGAATTTGATAATTGTTTTTTAGCACATCAGCGATGACATCGACACCATAGCCTTTAGCCACTGCTGAAAAATCAAGCCCAATGCCATCTTTGGCTTTATAGATAGTCTTATCTTTTTGAATGATACTTTCAAAGTCGACCAAGGCTTTGGCTTGCGCAATCTCAAGCGCCGTCGGTGGACTTTGCAAACGCTCAACGGTCATCGTGCTACCAAAGCCCCAAGTGTCTATCAATGGCATCACTGTAGGATCAAAGGCACCACCCGATAGATCATAAACTTGTCTTGAAGCTACCAACACATGATTAAATCTTCATCAATGGTATAGGCTCATCTTTGTCTAATTGATTAAATTTAGAGATGGTAGAGTCCGCTTGATAAGTGGACATACTGTCATTGATATCTTGCAGGCGCTTATCGATGGCTGCTTGTATAGCCGCTTCATCAGCGCCTTTAGGCAACTGATAGCTAATATGATAGCTGGTGCCATAGTCTCACCGCTCAGATTATTATAATCGGTCTTTTGCTGGCAAGCGCTCATCCCTAGTGCAGTGCTTATAGCGATAATAGGTAGTAGGGCGGTATTCATCGATTTGACAGAAAATGAGAGTGGTATTGATTTTTGTATGCTTGGGTTTTTTCATATGAGTCATCACAACTTGATATAGCGAAGGGATAAATGAGGCGTTAGCTATTAAATAAGCTAAGCGTGCCTATTTTACACCCTTGTCACCATAACGCCAATTGTCGGCTTAAAACATTTTCAGATATTGATTGCTATGTAATATATATAGCTAAAATACCTAAAAAAGCTACGGTAGGGCTGGTATGAATTTTTTGCGGTCTATGTAGGCATAGCAAGCAAGAAAAATTAGTACCAGCCGTACGTGATGTAGCGATATAACATGTCACTAACTATAGTTAATTACATGCTAGATTTATTTGACTTGCGACTCACGAATGAGCTTATAAAGTTTGGGCGGTGATAGGCGATTAACCTTGGTGGCGAGCTTTTCTTTGCGACCAGCAACGATAATATACTCTTCCCCTTTAGTAAGGGCTTTGACGACTTGTTTAGCAAAGCTAGTCGCCGTCAGACCTTTATTGGTTGCCGCATCCATCGTCCCTTGTGCACTACCATCACCAGTCAAGGCATTAATAGAGATATTGGTTTGAATAAATCCTGGGAATATCGTTGCTACTTCTATTCCTTGTTCGTGGCAGTTCAGCACGCAGACTGTTTCGCCCACATATGAATAGCCGCTTTAGCAGCACCATAAGCACCGCGATATTGTGTACCTAGTAACCCTGCAACACTTGATATCATCACTATTTTGCCGCCACCTTGTGCGAGCATATCTTGGCAATACCAATCTGCTCAGACGCGTCTGTGCAAAATAATCTATCTCCATAATTTGTCGCTCGACGTCTTCAGTGTATCCATGATAAGCGCGCGTTGACTGATACCCGCATTATTAATCAGCCAATCGATTTTTCCTGCTTGAGTTTTAGCGGTAGCGTATGCTTGTTTTACTTGCTCAGCATCGGTTATATCAAAAGGATAACGATATGGTTTTTGCTATTTTTACAGCGGCTTTTTACCAGTGCTAGTTTCTCTTTATCACGTCCACTTAGAATAATACGAGCGCCGCGTTTGGCAAAGGCGATGGTTAATGCTTCACCGATACCGCTTGACGCGCCTGTTATCCAAATGGTCAAATCTTTATAGTTGGTTTTCATAGGAATCCTTTCCGTTTCGCCCATAAAAAAAGAGCCTCATTGAGACTCTTAATTTAGCATATATTATTCTGTTAATTGTGGTTGCTTAACGATTAAGCTTAACCACCCTAATTAACCACCAAAGTCATCAAGCATGATATTTTCATCTTCAACACCCATGCTGTGCAGCATATCGATGACCGCCGCATTCATCATCGGTGGCCCACACATGTAGTATTCACAATCTTCTGGATTTGGATGGTCTTTGAGATATTCCTCTAACAAGACATTATGGATAAAGCCTGTATAGCCATCCCATTATCTTCTGGTAATGGATCAGACAATGCCACATGCCACTCAAAGTTAGCAAACTCTTCTTCTAGCTGATCATAATCTTCAACGTAGAACATCTCACGAATAGAACGCGCGCCATACCAGAAACTAATCTTACGATCAGAGTTGAGGCGTTTGAGCTGATCGAAAATGTGCGAGCGCATCGGTGCCATACCAGCACCACCACCGACAAATATCATCTCAGCTTCGGTCTTTTTGGCGAAGAACTCACCATAAGGACCGGATACTGTGACTTTATCACCAGGTTTTAGGCTAAAGGTCCAAGAAGACATTTTTCCCGGTGGAATACCATCAGGACCGCGCGGCGGCGGACTGGCAATACGAATATTAAATTTGATTAAACCTTTTTCATCCGGATAGTTAGCCATTGAATAGGCACGGATAACAGGCTCATCAACTTTTGAGACGTATTTAAAGATGCCAAAGTTATTCAATCGTCTTGATACTCTTCAGCAATATCAAAGTCTTTATAATGCACTTCATGCGTGGCGCTTCTAGCTGTACATAACCACCAGCACGGAAGTTCACTTCTTCGCCATCTGGAATCTTCAGTACCAATTCTTTAATAAAGGTCGCAACGTTATCATTAGAGATAACCTCACATTCCATTTTTGTACATCAAAGAATTCAGGATCGATCTCAATTTTCATATCTTGCTTAACGGCTACTGACAAGCAAGACGCATATGATTGCGAATCTCACCTTGGGTAAAGTAACCTTCTTCGGTAGGCAGAATAGATCCGCCTCCTTCAATCACGCGGCAACGACACTGGGCACAAGTACCACCGCCACCACAAGCTGAAGATAAGAAAAATGCCTTCGCTTGCCAATGTCTGTAGCAGTTTGCCGCCTGCAGGTGTTACAACGTCATTCTCGGGATTATCATTAATATGGATAGTAACATCGCCTGAACTGACCAGTCGTGAGCGCGCTGCCAAAATAATGGCAACGAGACCCATGATGATCAAGGTAAACATAGCAACGCCACCAATCGCCGTAGCGTAATCCATGGTAGGTATCCTTAATCTATGGAGTAGGGGAGCGAAAAGACGTCATTGCGTTTTCTCTGAACCCCTACCGAATAAATGAATTAAATAGGTCAAATCGCTAAATAAGCTTTTAAGCTCAGCGGTTTAAATTGACATACCGCCAAACGACATAAAGCCAAGTGACATCAGACCAACCGTGATAAAGGTAATACCAAGACGCGCAGCGGCGCTGGAATGTCTGAGTATTTCAATTTTTCACGAATACCTGCCAATGCGGTAATCGCCAGTGCCCAACCAAAGCCTGCGCCGACACCGTACACCACTGATTCACCAAAAGTTATAGTCACGTTCTACCATGAACAGTACGCCACCTAAGATGGCACAGTTAACGGTAATAAGTGGCAAAAACACACCGAGTGCGTTATACAGACTTGGGACGAACTTATCCAAGAACATCTCTAGAATCTGTACGGTGGCAGCAATCAAAACCGATATAACTGAGTAAGCCTAAGAAGCTTAAGTCAATATCAGGAAAACCTGCCCATGCCAGCGCACCATCTTTTAGGATGAACTGGAACAGTAGGTTATTTAGCGTACGGTAATGGCCATCACGACAACGACTGCTACCCCAAGACCGATAGCGGTTGAAACCTTTTTGATACGGCTAAAAAGGTACACATGCCTAAGAAGTAGGCCAGCGCCATATTCTCGATAAAGACCGAGGTTATAAATAAACTGACATAATGTCCCATTAGTGACCGCCCCCTTGAGCCATGCCTTTAGATTGCGGCTTCATTACAAATTCAGCGTCTTCGACCTGATCAGGTTTCCATGTACGGATAATCACGATAAACAGGCGATAATAAAGAATGCTGACGGTGGTAGTAACAATAAACCATTTGGTACATACCAGCCACCATCGGTCGCAGTTTGTAGGATAGTGATACCAAACCAGCTGCCTGCACCCAAGATTTCACGAATACTTGCGACAAATAGTAGTACGGCTGAATAACCCAAACCGTTACCGATACCATCCAAGAAACTTGGAATAGGCGGATTGCTCATGGCAAATGCTTCAGCACGTCCATGACGATACAGTTGGTGATAATCAAACCAACAAATACCGACAAGCCTTTACTCACATCATAAGCGACCGCTTTTAGTATCTGATCGACCAAGATAACAATGAAGCAATAATCGTCATCTGCACGATAATACGAATACTCGATGGGATTTGCTTACGGATGATAGAGATAAAAAAGCTTGAAAATGCGGTGACCAAGGTCAATGCCACGCTCATCACCAGTGCATTTGCTACACTGGTCGTTACCGCCAATGCCGAACAGATACCTAATATCTGTAGAGCAATAGGGTTATTGTCAAAAATGGGCGAGGTTAAATACTTTTTGTATCAGCCATGTTATGCCTCCTTGCCGTGTGCTGCTGGTATCACTGCTACCAGTTCGGTTACAGAATGCGCCTGCTGTTGATGTAAGTTTTGACCCAGTTTTTTATACGGGCTTTGACTTGCTTTTACTTCAGCGTCTACCAGTGTTTTACCACTTTCTTCACGCAGCTGGTCTAAGTATGGCTTATAGCCTTGCTCACCCAACCAAAACTGAATCATGTTGCTGACGCCGCGACTGGTCAAAGTTGCACCACTAATACCGTCAACCCAGTTCTCTTTTGGATTACCAGCTTTGGTCACGCCAGTAGCAACGGCACCTTTGTCATCATAAGAGTGAATACCACTCCACATCGCACGCCATTCTGGCTCTTCGATACGAGCGCCTAGACCTGGAGTTTCTTTATGGTCATAGAAACTGATACCTTTGATGGTATTCATGTCGCTTTCAAGGGTTAAGAAACCATAGATAGTACCCCAAAGACCGTAGCCTTGGATCGGTAGTACCACTATTTCAGGTTGTCCAGCGTCATCATTTTTGACATAAACTTTGGCATATTTAGGCTTACGACCGATACCGGCAGGATCATTACCACCCAAATCTTCACTCAGTGCTTTATTTTTAGTTGCTTGGCTGGCGTCATAAGCATTACGGTCAGGGATGCCAGCAGCGGTCAGCGCGTCATCATCAAGGTAGTTGCCTTTATTTAGGTCAACGATTTTTACCTCAAAATCTTTAAAGCGCTCCGCCACATCTTCATTGGTATCGGACGCCGGGTCAAACATACCAGCGGCAACCAAGATGTTTTTATTACGGTCTAAGCGCGCGTTTTCTACTTGCGCAGGCTTTAGACCCACAGCCGCAGCTGAGACCAATACCGAACACACCAAGCATAGCGTCAACGCCACACTGATGGTTTTTGCGTTATTACTTTTGGGCTTGGACATAGCGAACCCTCCGAGCAGTTTGGCGTTTGATATTTGCTTGAGTGACAAAATAGTCAAACAGTGGCGCAAATAAGTTAGCAAATAAAATGGCTAGCATGATGCCTTCTGGGAAAGCTGGATTAATGACACGAATCAATACGGTCATAAAACCAATCAAGATACCGTAAGCCCAGCGCCCTTTATTGGTATGCGCAGCAGATACTGGATCAGTTGCCATAAATACGGCACCAAAAGCAAAACCACCGATCACTAAGTGCCAGTAAAACGGCAAGCTCATCATCATATTGTCTTCAGAGCCAATCATATTAAACACAAGAGATGTGGCAATCAGACCCACCACACAACCTGCCATGATGCGCCATGAGGCAATGCGCGTCCAAAGTAGGACAGCAGCACCCATTAAGATAGCTAGCGTCGATACTTCACCGATACTGCCTTGCATGTTGCCTAAGAATGCATCACTCCACGTGATGGCATTGCCATAAACATCTACAAAATCTTGTGGAACGACGCCGAGCGCAGCAAGACCAAGTGGCGTTGCACCTGAGAAACCATCAACCGCGGTCCATACTGAGTCGCCTGACATATAAGCCGGATAAGCAAAGTATAAGAACGCACGACCCGATAGAGCGGGATTAAGAAAGTTTTTACCCGTACCACCGAATACCTCTTTTGCCACGACCACACCAAAGATAATACCTAAGGCAACTTGCCATAATGGGATATCGGGTGGCAGACATAGTGCAAACAGTACAGAGGTAACAAAGAAGCCTTCGTTGACTTCATGACCACGGACGACGGCAAAGATAATCTCACAGAGAATACCAACCCCAAAGGTCACAAGGTAAATCGGTAAGAACTGCATAGCACCGTAGACGAAACTTGCCCAGATACTGTCTGGGTTGTAGCCTGCCATACTGGTAATAATGGTGCGCCAGCCTTCAGGCTGTAAGCCAAGGGTTGCAATCGCAGTCAATGCTTGATGACCGATATTGTACATACCCCAAAACATTGCTGGGAAGGTACATAACCAGACGGTAATCATAATACGCTTAAGGTCAATACCGTCGCGCACATGTGATGATGCGTATGTCGTTGAGCTTGGTTGACGCAAAAAAGTATCAAACATCTCAAAGATAGCGTAGTATTTTGTGTGTTTGCCACCCTTGGTGAAAGACGGCTCCATACGATCGAACATATTGTGTAAAAATTTCATCGTGGTTAGCCCTCCAGCTCAATGCGCGTTAAGTTATCACGCAAAATATCGCCGAATTCATATTTGCCAGGAGATACGAAGGTGCATAATGCTAAATCTTCTTCGTCCAATTCAAGTACACCCAAATCTACAGCCGTGATAATGTCTTCGACAATCAAAGCACGCAATAGCTGGGTTGGCAGATAGTCTTGTGGCATGACTTCTTCATAGACACCGATTGGCACCATCGCTCTAGGTGAGCCATTGCTCGTGGTGGTGAAGTTATATTTTTTGCCACCAAAAAACTGCGAAATATAGATAGGCAGTTTAGAGAAGCGGTTGACCCCTGGCGTAAAGAAGTGGAACGCTGGACGCTCACGACCTTCTGCTAGCACACTGACTTGATTATCAAAGCGACCAAGATAGGCAATATTGCCAAATACTTGACGCCCAGACAGCACTGAACCTGAAATCACACGGTTCTCGCCAGCTGTCAAATTACCTTTGGTCAAGGCAGCAATATCCGCACCGCGTTCAGTGGCGATGATATGAGGATTACTGACAGCAGGACCAGCTAAGCTCAGTAGGCGACGCGTATATAAACGACCGCTGGTAAATAGCTTACCAATCGCAATCACATCTTGATAACCAATCGTCCAGACGCTAGTGCCGCGCATGATAGGGTGCAAGAAATGAATGTGCGTGCCTGCAAGACCAGCAGGGTGTTTGCCAGCAAAGCTATGATATTCAGTGACATTATTAGCTGCGGTTTTGGCAACTGGCGTCAACGAACTATTGCCATGATGGCAGACAAAGGTCTTGGGGCTGAGTGTTGACAAGACAGCAAGACCATCATTGAACGCCTGCAGTTGCTCGTTAATCAGCAGCATCGGGTCAAACGCCAACGGATTGGTATCCATGGCGGTGACGAAGATAGCATGAGGACGAGCACCGATTTCAGGAGCACGGCTATAGGGACGCGTACGAAACGCCGTCCATTCACCAGAGGCAAGCAGTTGGGTTTCAACAACTTCAGAATCTAGGTCAGCAAGTTGCTGGGAGTCGTAGCGCTGAAATTCTACTTCCGCACCATTTGGGTCGACCGCAATCACAAGACTTTCAAACACACGACGTTCACCGCGTTTGATCGCGATGACTTTACCAGCAGCAGGCGCAGTGTAGATAACGCCAGCCCGTTTTTTGTCTTCAAAAACGGGTTGACCTTTTGCTACGATATCGCCTTCTTTGACATTCATCGTCGGCTTCATACCAACGTAATCATAGCCAATAAGTGCCACATGGGCGGGTCTGTGCTCAGATATCTCGCGGGAGGGTTCACCAGTGATGGGTAAATCCAAACCTTTCTTGATGGTAATCATAAGCGAAAACTTAGTCCATAGTCTAAAACGATACCAGACGTCCTGTGTGGTATATCGGCAGCATGAATGGTAACGCCATCACTAAAACAACCAAATCATATCTTATAAAAAGACAGCGATAAGGTTTTTAATAATGACACTTCATGACTACTAGTAAGAGTATTAACGCTGACCTTAGACTCCTTAACAACACGTTAATGTCTTATTCGAATGACCAAAGTGGCGACTGGCTACCAAGGTGTATACTAAAACACTGCAATCTAATTCTCATCTCTTAAAGAAATGGTGTTAGACAAAATACGGTTTTACCATACGATTTATTAAAATCTTAAAATCCATACTATTTGTGAGATTTAAGCAGCACCACCCATTTGCTTAAATACAAATGAGAGATAAATGACTTATGATACTGAGTAGAAGCTATCTAAGCGCTATTGAATAACCTATGATTATAGGATAAATATTAGGACTGAGTAACAGCCGTTGCTAAGCAAAACGTTTAATAGCGTATCAATACCGCATTATCATCTATCTTGCAATGATCGAAACCATCTATAGGTAGCAGACGATCCGGCTTTATCGCACAAATACAAATTTACCTAGGATTATACGCTAAACTGACCTAAAATTGCCAGTTGGTAATCGAATTTACCCAATGTTGCTAGTAATCCTTTGTGGTAAAACTTATGGTTATGACTGTCTGTTTTCTGCTGCAATAGAGAGAAAACTTTAGTTGATTTTATGACTAGAGTACTTACATCATTTTTAAATCACTATCATGCTTATACATCTTTGGTAGTGAATTGACTTTATCGTGACCTGTTTAAATTGGCAGTTCTAGACATTTTATATTAAGTTTGTGTTTAAATGGCTCTTGTAAGCTAACCTACCTCCAAGTTTTGATTATTAATATCGTTTTATAAGGAATCCTATATGTGCGCTGTCCCTGTGATTATCCCTGCTATCGATCTCAAAGATGGTAAGTGTGTGCGCTTAAAACAAGGTCGTATGGAAGATGATACGGTATTTTCTGATGACCCTGTGGCGATGGCGGCACGTTGGGTAAAAGAAGGCGCGCGCCGTCTGCATTTGGTCGATCTAAATGGCGCATTTGATGGGATTCCAGTGCATAAGCAAGTGGTGCATGACATTGCAAAAGCTTTTCCTAAACTGCCAATTCAATTGGGCGGTGGTGTGCGCAATATGCAAACTATTGAGCAGTATATTACTGCTGGTCTGACCTATATTATTATCGGTACCAAAGCGGTTGAAGATCCGGATTTTGTTGCTGAGGCGTGCCGTGAGTTTGCTGGACACATTATCGTTGGTATCGATGCTAAAGATGGTATGGTCGCAACCCATGGTTGGGCAAACGTGACTGACACCAAAGCCACTGAACTTGCCAAACGTTTTGCTGATGTTGGCGTGTCTTCTATCGTCTATACCGATATCGCCCGTGATGGCATGATGCAAGGCGTTAATGTCGAGCAAACCGTCAATTTGGCACGTGAAGGTGGCTTACCAGTGATTGCATCAGGCGGCGTCACCGATATGAAAGATATTGAGTTGTTAAAACCTTATGGTGATTGCATTGAAGGTATCATCACTGGTCGTGCTATCTATGAGGGCACGTTAGATTTGGGCGAGGCACAACTTTATTTGGACGGTAAATAATATTTGAAAAATACGCTTATCAGATTTTGAATAGATAAGGCGTAATCAAGGATGCTTATGGCCACTTATTTTGACTGCATTACATCACGCAAGTGCCAAAAAATGTGGAGTCAATGGCTGTTGCCATTAAGCATCCTATTAAGTTTACCAGCTTATGCCGCTCAAGAAAGCGAAACTGTTAATCCTACTGTATTAGACAGTAATGCTGCCAAGCCTGCGCTTGATAGCAACGCATTACCTAATGCGGCTAATGACATTAATAGCACCCCTCTTCCTAGTAATACTCCTGAAAGTGGCACTTTGCCGGCTCAAGCGCCAGCTGTACCACCTCCGTTGATACCTATTTCAATTGAACCTACACCTCCTATCGATGGCGAGAGCAGTAATAACACTCAAATCGAAACCGCTCAAACTGTGCAACATGATAATGACATCCGCCAACGTATCAGTGGGATATTCTCAGAAATTGAAGGCTTGCAAGCAATTAATGTTGGTGTCACTCAAGGCGTTGTTACTCTAACCGGTGAAACACCCAACGAGAAAAAAGCCCAACAAGCCATTAATCTTACCAATCGTTTGACAGATGTTGTCACAGTTGAAGATAAGATTAACCGAACGCTTGATGTTCAGGATAATGTCACGACGGTTTATCAAAGCATCAAAGCTCAAGCCAAAAACCTTATCAAAGCTGTGCCGTTATTATTGGTCGGGATTATTTTATTTGCTTTAGTAACTTGGTTTGGTAGTTGGTTGTCTAATCGGCAAAAAATGTGGCAGCGCCTAACGCCCAATCCTTTTGTTGCAGAATTATTGTCGCAGACTGTCAAAGTTATCTTTATTATTTTGGGGCTTATATTAGCACTAAGCCTGATCGGCGCGGAGACGATTTTGGGAACGCTACTTGGCGGCGCTGGGGTCATCGGTATTGCCGTTGGTTTCGCGGTTAAGGATACTATTGAAAATTATATTGCCTCTTTAATGCTCAGTATTCGCCAGCCATTTCGCGCCCGCGATCATATTTTGATTAATGCTCAAGAGGGAATAGTGGTGCGCCTGACGTCGCGCGCGACTATTTTAATGACGTTAGATGGCAATCAATTACGTATTCCTAATGCCGAAGTATTTAAAGCCACGATTTTAAATTATACCAAAAATCCTGAGCGCCGCTTTACCTTTGAATTAGGCGTTGATGCCAATGACGATCCGCTTGCTGCCATCAAAGTGGGTATCGATGCGATTGCTCAATTGGGTTTTGCCTTAGATAAGCCAAAAGTCACTGCGATTATCAAGGAGGTAGGCGACTCAAACATTATTTTGCAGTTCCAAGTATGGGTCAATCAATCAGAAGCTGATTTTTCCAAAGCCCGCAGTATAGCTATTCGCGAGACCAAGCATGCTTTAGAAGATGAAGGTTTTAGCTTACCTGAGCCAATTTATCAGTTACGCTTTAACCATAAACTAGAACAAGCGTTTGAGTATTTCCAAAGCAGTCGAAATGGTGATAAGTCTCAAGAGGACATAACAGTAACGCCTATCATCGTTAAGCCTTCTAATGATTCTAAAATAGCTAATGACGCTCAAGCGGCTGAAACTACGATTGAAGATAAAGATAAGCAACAAGCAAAGGCGCGGGCGAAGCATATCTTGCAAGGTCGGAATGCCGATCAAGTGCTTGATGCGCGCCCTGACGAAAAGCTAATGGAAAAGGTTGAACAGGAAATTGCCGAAAATTCAGATGAAACTGATTTATTAAGTAATAGTAGCCCGCAAGAGTAGCGTTGAATACCAACTATAAAAATCGGCATAGAAAATGCAGCGAAATGTTTATCTACATTTTATCGAACTAGACGAGACATTTTTATGCAAATGAAACATCTGATTATATTCGCGGTCGTTGGTATGGTTGTGTTATTGGGTTTTAATGTCATGAATGGCAGTCAACGTGAACAAAACCGAGAAGTTATAGCAGCGAGTAGTGAGGCAGCTGTATCTGAAAATAATGGTTCTGATACGAGAAATGCTAATGCCAGCGATACATCAGATATCGCAAGCAAGCCCTTAGGTCAGCAGCCGAAAGCCATTCTAGATGATGCTACTACCAAGATCGATCAGGCACAGCAAGCAGATGCTGCGCGCTTAGAGCAAATGAGTCCTGCGGAGCAGTGATAGATCTATTATTAGAAAACTGAAGACACAAAAAAGGCTAACGATAACGTTAGCCTTTTTTAATACTTATAGATTCAAGCTGGTTTAGCTCTTTTTACTACTGCCTCTACCACCACGACTGCCGCTTCTCTTCGCAGGTGATTTCTTTGGCTGATCTTTGCTTGTGGAGCTGCGGTTTGGCTGACTAGAGTTTGAATGATCTTTCTTAGTTTGATTCATTTTACTAGATTGCAGCTTTGCTTGTAAACCAAAGTCAATTTGTAGCAGATCCATATTAACGCCAGCTACTTTCACTTTAACCAAATCGCCCAGCCCAAACACTGTGCCTCTATCTTTACCGATAAGCTGTTGCTGCTGCTCATCATAAACAAAGAAATCGTCACCAACGTTTGAGATATGAACCAAACCATCGATATACAAATCCGTCAGAGTAATAAATAAACCAAAGTTTGTGACGGTAGTTACAACACCATCGAACTCTTCGCCGACATGATCTTTCATATAATGACATTTGAGCCACGATTCTACATAGCGTGAAGCCTTTTCAGCACGGCGCTCAGTATCTGAGGTTTGCATGCCAGCACCTTCTAATGAAAAATCCATCACAGGCTGTTTGGCATTTGTCACTTTCGCCTTGATCGCACGATGCAACATTAAATCAGGATAACGACGAATCGGCGAGGTAAAATGGCTGTACTCGTCGTAAGCCAAACCAAAGTGACCGATATTATCAGGAGAATAGTTTGCTTGCATCATCGAACGTAACAGCATGCTATGAATACTGATAGCGTCAGGACGCTCTTTAGTTGCTTCAATGATACGCTGATAATCCGCTTGAGTAGGATTTTCTTCTGGGAAGCTTAGACCAAAGTTTTTGGCATATTCATGGATACGCATCGACTTTTCGCCATCAGGCTTATCATGATTACGATATAACACAGGCAGCTCGTTTTTTAGTGCAAAGTTTGCTGCACAGGTATTGGCAAGCAACATGCACTCTTCGATAAGCTTTTGCGCATCACCGCGCGTACGAGGCAAGATGGCTTCGATACCACCTTTTTCATTGAACTTAATATAAGTTTCAACGGTCTCAAACTCCATCGCATGACGCTCTTCACGCTTTTTGAGGAGTAGCTCATACAGTTGATGTAAGGTATCGACAGATTTTTTGACCTCTTTATTTTCTGTCAACGATTTTGGAACACTACTGTCTTTTGGATTCTCAAGATAAGCGTTCACTTGATTGTAAGTCAAGCGCGCTTGCGAGTGCATGACGCCAGGATAAAACTCATAACTGGTGATTTTACCAGCACGTGATATCTTAATATCAGCAACCATACAGAGGCGATCAAGATTAGGGTTCAGCGAACAGAGACCATTAGACAGTACTTCAGGCAACATAGGAATCACTTGATGCGGGAAATATACTGACGTACCACGCTCGTAGGCATTTTGATCAAGTGGCGAGTTCGGTGTCACATAATAACTGACATCCGCAATCGCTACCAAGACGCGATAATTACCACCAGAACGCTTTTCTGCAAACACAGCATCATCAAAATCACGAGCATCTTCACCATCGATCGTCACTAATGGCAACTCACGTAAGTCGACACGACCTTTTAGATCTTTTTCAGTCGGCTCTTTATAATCATTTGCTTGATTGAGCGCCGCTTCACTGAACTCTGATGGAATATCATAATTAAGTAACGTAGTCTCAATGATCAGTTCGCGATCATTGTCATCAGATAAGACTTCAGTAATTTTGCCCGTGGCAAATTCATGCTGATTTGGCCAATCAATAATATCAACTTTTACCGGCGAGCCTTGCTTAGCATTGAAAGCCTGTACATTGTCTTCTGTAACGGTAATCGGCTGATGGTTATTTGGGCTACCAAGCTCAACGCAGTAACCGTCTTCATCATGAGCCAGCGTACCGATAAAATGATTTTGACGACGCTCAACGACATCAACGATACGACCTTCAGTACGACCGCGGTTGTCTGTTGACGTGCCAACGGCTTCTACTGTATCGCCATTAAAGACCCAACGCATTTGTTTTTCATGCAAGAATAGGTCAGGCATATCACTTAATAATACAAAGCCAAAGCCCTTTGGATGGGCTGTTACTGTACCGGTGACGATGTCGTGCTGAGTGACTGTACGATAGCGATAAGGGCGACCGTCACGATTGACTTGTCCATCGCGTGTCATCGCTTTTAGGCGGTTGCCCAAAGCGTCAAACTGGTCAGGATCAGCAATATTAAAGGCTTTTGCCAATTGCTGATGGGTGATTTCACCGTGTTCATTAATCGTGCTTAATATAAGCTCGCGACTAGGAATCGGGTTATCATATTTTTGTGCCTCACTTGAGGCGTTTGGATCATTCCAACTCATAAATTACCGTATCTATTTTTAAATTATTAATAATGACTATCTTAACACGAACAACGTCCCAATATCTTAGGTCAATTGTCTTATCTGTATTTGATAGCGAGTAGTCGTTAGTGGTCAAATTTTATTAAAAGTGAATGCTTATCTAAATCAAATATCAATATCGACCGTATTTGATTTATTGGTTATTTTTTCCATGTTCAATTCTTTTGATACTTCTAATACCGTGGTCTGATTAGATTTATCAAGGTATTTTTGGGCTTTATCAACCTCAGTGGTCAAGGTATTGACCGTTTGCTTCATATTCTCAAGCGCTTCAATTTTATAATTGCTAATCATATCCATGGTGTCATAGACATTATTGAAGGCATTTTGCAATTTATCAAGCTCAATAGTGCTGCTGGTCGCTTGCTCATGAATCTCAAGTGATTGACGCTTGAGCATTGCCGAAGTTGATTCAATCAAGCTACTGGTCGTTTTATTCAAAGCAGTAATTTGGTCAAGCACCAGTTTTTGGTTAGTCATGGCTTGTGCGACAACCACTGCCGTACGTAGGGCTGAGATAGTGGTAGTAGTGGCGCGATCTACCCCTTTAATCAGCTCTAAATTGTTTTTACGGATAGTATCCAATGCTAAATAACCTTGAACGTTTACCGCCAATTGTGTCAAAAAGTCGGTATTTTTTTGGCGAACATAAAACAGCATCTCTTCTTTAATAATACGTGCTTTCTCAGGGTCAGTCGCTTCTATCGCATAGACTTTTTGCTCGAGCTGCTCATCGATTTTTTTACCCACATAGATATATTGGCGAATCGATTGCATCAGCTCCCACATATTAATTTTTTCTTGCTCAATCATAGCATTGTCTTTGAGCAGCTCATCTTTACCATTATATAGACTCGTTACTACCGCATTAATATGAGATTGCGCTGACTCATACTGACGGAAATAGTCTTGTACTTTATTACCAAATGGAATCAAGCCAAATAGCTTACGTGAGCTGGTCAGCTCTTTTTTGCTGGGGTCCAAATCTTCGACGATACCGCGCAGCTCCGTCAATGATTTTGCAATAGGGGAGTTATCAAATAAGCTGTCATTCAGGCTTTTAGCGGGTAGCTCTAACATACGGTTAGACACTTGCGCCGATTCACGGATTTCTTTATTACCCAAATTATGAATAGATTGGACGTTTTGTTGAAATTCAGAGCTGTGTACAGAGTTATTGATAACATGATCGACAAAAGCATCTACTTTGGCATCAAGCTCTGGAATATCACTGTCATCTAACTTGACCATCTGATCTGCTTCACTTTTTTGTATCTCTTTAACAGGTTCTGGCGCGGTTAGAGTGATCGTTGGTGTAGAGGTGTTAGCAGGTGGGGTTAATTCTTGCATAAGGCTTCCTATGATATCTAAAAGAGGTTATATTTTTTATCAGTGACATTTGTAGTCGAGGTATGGATTATTTTTATCAGTTTAATTGTTTTTATTGAAATTATGATTCATAAAGATAGAGTAGGTCTTTAGATTACCGTGTAATGAAAAGGTTGAGAAGATGGGTTTTGTAAAGCACTGTCGGCTTCATATATTTAAGGTGAACGATAGTCAAAGAGGTACAAGTGTCATAATTAACTATAAATATGCTTATTAAGCCCTACATACTAAAAACCACCAATATGCCGTAGCATATTGGTGGTGGGAAATCATGAATATCTATATAAACACAGCCACTACTAAGAATAGACGATTGAAAAGTCTATTTCTTCTTAGTAGGTCCTAACAGCATACCCATTTGACGACCTTCCATCTTAGGATACTGTTCGACGTTTGAGATATCAGCCGTATCTTCAATGATACGATCAAGTTGCTTGCGACCAATTTCTTGGTGCGCCATTTCACGTCCGCGGAAACGGATGCTAATTTTAACTTTATCCTGATCTTCTAAGAAGCTAACGATTTTTCTCAGTTTAACCTGATAATCGGCTTCTTCAGTGCTAGGACGTAGCTTCATCTCTTTTAGCTGAGTCTGCTTTTGGTTCTTTTTAGCTTCTTTCGCCTTTTGCTTCTGATCATAGAGGAAATGTTTATAATCCATGATTTTACATACTGGCGGTTTGGCTTCGGGAACCAGCTCTACTAAATCTAGACTGTCTTCACGTGCCGCTTTCATCGCGGTGTCGATATCGACCACGCCCATTTGTTCACCGTCTTCTTTGACCAGACGGACTTCTTTGGCACTGATATCTTCATTAATGTTCAAACGGTTTGACTGTTTAATAGGTATTACTCCTGATCTATTTTTGGGATCTGTCGGCCCTTTTCGGCAACAGCTGCTTCTACTAATGTGATAAATTCAGCGACACTCATCACGCCCAGATTTTCGCCTTCGCGAGTCCTAACGTTGACGCTGCCTGATTCGACTTCTTTATCCCCTAATACTAGCATATAGGGAATACGTTCTAATGTTTTCTCTCGTATCTTAAATCCAATCTTTTCGTTACGCAAGTCACTAATGGCGCGTAAGCCTGCTTTTTTCAACTCATTGACCACATTTTCACACGCATCTGCCTGTTTATCTGTGATATTCATGACTACTACTTGTTGCGGCGCTAGCCATACTGGCATCCAACCGGCATAGTTCTCAATCAAGATACCGATAAAGCGCTCAAATGAACCTAAGATGGCACGGTGCAACATAATCGGTACTTCGCGCTCGTTTTGCTCATTGACGAATTCGGCATCAAGACGCTCAGGCATATTCGGGTCAACCTGAATAGTACCGCACTGCCATACGCGACCTAATGAGTCTTTCAGACTAAATTCAATCTTCGGACCATAAAACGCGCCTTCACCTGGTAG
This sequence comes from Psychrobacter sp. SC65A.3, assembly GCF_025642195.1. Lineage (NCBI taxonomy): Bacteria > Pseudomonadati > Pseudomonadota > Gammaproteobacteria > Moraxellales > Moraxellaceae > Psychrobacter > Psychrobacter sp. SC65A.3. Next base: position 18,097 of record NZ_CP106752.1, read on the forward strand.
ATAAGCCCAGTCAAGACCGGAACTATCCAATGCATCGGCTAATGCTTTTTCTGCAAAATCCCAAGATTCATCGCTACCGACACGTTTTTCAGGACGAGTCGATAGTTTCATAATGATATTATCAAAACCAAAATCTTCGTAAACAGCAAGGGTCAGCTTAATAAAATCAGCGACCTCTTGTTGAATCTGCGACTGTGTACAAAAGATATGAGCATCATCTTGAGTAAAACCGCGAACCCGCATCAAACCATGGAGCGAACCTGATGGTTCGTTACGGTGGCATGAACCAAACTCTGCCATACGTAATGGCAAGTCACGGTAAGATTTTAAGCCTTGATTAAAGACTTGCACGTGACAAGGACAATTCATCGGTTTTACCGCATAATCGCGATTTTCGCTCGAAGTGGTAAACATATTGGTGGCATAGTTGCCCCAATGTCCAGAACGCTCCCACAAGCTACGATCGACAATTTGTGGCGTTTTAATCTCTTCATAACCATTATCGTGCTGCACTCTACGCATATATTGCTCAAGTACTTGATAAATCGTCCAACCATTGGCATGCCAAAACACCATACCCGGCGCTTGCTCTTGCATATGGAATAAATTTAACGCTTTACCAATTTTACGATGGTCACGTTTTTCGGCTTCTTCAATACGTTGGATATAAGCTTTTAAATCTTTTTTATCCGCCCAAGCCGTACCATAAATACGCTGAAGCTGTTCATTTTTGGCATCACCGCGCCAATAAGCACCTGACATTTTGGTCAGTTTAAAGACTTTTAAGAAGCGGGTATTTGGCACGTGTGGACCACGGCACATATCGACATATTCTTGATGATGATATAGACCAAAGGCTTCTTCGCCTGGCATATCATTAATAAGCTTAAGCTTATAGTCTTCACCACGTTCTTCAAAGATTTTAATGACTTCAGCACGTGGCGTTATTTTTTTGATAACGTCATAATCTTGCTTAATAAGCTCCATCATACGTTTTTCAATGGCTGCCATATGTTCAGGCGTAAACGGCGTTTCGCTATAGATGTCATAATAAAAACCATCATCGATAACGGGACCAATCACCATTTTCACATCAGGATATAACTGCTTAACGGCATGGCCTAATAGGTGAGCACAAGAATGGCGAATGATATCGACACCGTCATCATCTTTTGGTGTAACGATTTCAACTTTCGCATCATGGGCGATAGGGTCATGCGCATCTACCAACTGACCATCCACACGTCCAGCGACAGTCGCTTTAGCAAGCCCTGTCCCAATACTTTGCGCCACTTCCATGACCGTTGTATTACCTTCGAAGTTTTTTACGCTACCATCGGGTAAAGTAATCGCTACCATAATCTATTCACCTTTTTGCGTCCGTTGGCAGTGATGATTGCAACCATCAATCATATAACCGTAAGACTGCGTCAATTATATCTAATCACTATGATATGTTGTAAGAGATGGTATTACTTAAAGGCAAGGCTCAAAGCAGCAGCTTCTTAGCTAAGTCTTAATAAACGAAGTGCCATTAAGTAATATTATAAAGTCAGCTATTATAGCAAAAAATGTCTATTAACACTAGATAAATGGGGAGTAGGGACTGTTATGAATAGCCATCTATATGGTCGTTAATAAGTTTCCATATATAGGTGCTTTCTGTACTAATATCAATGCACTCAAATAAAAGGCTTTTTAGCGATAAAGCAGCTACTCAAAATAGATTGATAGTAGGCAGTGGTAATATAATTAAATAGGGTCACTTACGACTAAAGGTGCATTTACAACATTATTTAATGACAGTAAAGATAATTAATATGTTAAGTAGTTGAAAACTATCGACTATTTAAACTCTGCTCAAATTAGTTTAAAAACCTTTAATAAAGCAGTTGACACCCCAGTCAGAATCTATATAATACGCCCCACAGCAAAGGAAGCTAGGCAATAAGTTAACCAACTTATCACTTAGATTACCGAGTTGAAACAAATTAAGAAAAGAAGTTGACAGACTATTAAAACATGATATGATGGTCAGCTCGCTAAATAGGATAAGCCAGATTGGTTTAGCATATTTAGTAAGAATACTCTTACTGGACGACAGTTAGAGACATTATTTAAAAGCATAACTAAAGAACAACTTGTGTGGATTTTTGCTGATTCAGAATGCTAAAAAATAAAGTTGGTTGACTATCTTTTCGATAGGATTCTAACTATAAAAATTATCATTTAAGACAGTAAAAAAACTCAAAGTTAATTCATTACGAACATAATTTTTAGCGATTTTGCCAGATTAGATGAGCCAAGTTTAGAAGTCTCTTTAAAGGACTTCATAGCAAGATTAAACTGAAGAGTTTGATCATGGCTCAGATTGAACGCTGGCGGCAGGCTTAACACATGCAAGTCGAGCGGAAACGATGATAGCTTGCTATCAGGCGTCGAGCGGCGGACGGGTGAGTAATACTTAGGAATCTACCTAGTAGTGGGGGATAGCACGGGGAAACTCGTATTAATACCGCATACGACCTACGGGAGAAAGGGGGCAGTTTACTGCTCTCGCTATTAGATGAGCCTAAGTCGGATTAGCTAGATGGTGGGGTAAAGGCCTACCATGGCGACGATCTGTAGCTGGTCTGAGAGGATGATCAGCCACACCGGGACTGAGACACGGCCCGGACTCCTACGGGAGGCAGCAGTGGGGAATATTGGACAATGGGGGAAACCCTGATCCAGCCATGCCGCGTGTGTGAAGAAGGCCTTTTGGTTGTAAAGCACTTTAAGCAGTGAAGAAGACTCCGTGGTTAATACCCACGGACGATGACATTAGCTGCAGAATAAGCACCGGCTAACTCTGTGCCAGCAGCCGCGGTAATACAGAGGGTGCAAGCGTTAATCGGAATTACTGGGCGTAAAGGGAGCGTAGGTGGCTCGATAAGTCAGATGTGAAATCCCCGGGCTCAACCTGGGAACTGCATCTGATACTGTTGAGCTAGAGTATGTGAGAGGAAGGTAGAATTCCAGGTGTAGCGGTGAAATGCGTAGAGATCTGGAGGAATACCGATGGCGAAGGCAGCCTTCTGGCATAATACTGACACTGAGGCTCGAAAGCGTGGGTAGCAAACAGGATTAGATACCCTGGTAGTCCACGCCGTAAACGATGTCTACTAGTCGTTGGGTCCCTTGAGGACTTAGTGACGCAGCTAACGCAATAAGTAGACCGCCTGGGGAGTACGGCCGCAAGGTTAAAACTCAAATGAATTGACGGGGGCCCGCACAAGCGGTGGAGCATGTGGTTTAATTCGATGCAACGCGAAGAACCTTACCTGGTCTTGACATATCTAGAATCCTGCAGAGATGCGGGAGTGCCTTCGGGAATTAGAATACAGGTGCTGCATGGCTGTCGTCAGCTCGTGTCGTGAGATGTTGGGTTAAGTCCCGCAACGAGCGCAACCCTTGTCCTTAGTTACCAGCGGGTTAAGCCGGGAACTCTAAGGATACTGCCAGTGACAAACTGGAGGAAGGCGGGGACGACGTCAAGTCATCATGGCCCTTACGACCAGGGCTACACACGTGCTACAATGGTAGGTACAGAGGGCAGCTACACAGCGATGTGATGCGAATCTCAAAAAGCCTATCGTAGTCCAGATTGGAGTCTGCAACTCGACTCCATGAAGTAGGAATCGCTAGTAATCGCGGATCAGAATGCCGCGGTGAATACGTTCCCGGGCCTTGTACACACCGCCCGTCACACCATGGGAGTTGATTGCACCAGAAGTGGATAGCTTAACCTTCGGGGGAGCGTTCACCACGGTGTGGTTGATGACTGGGGTGAAGTCGTAACAAGGTAGCCGTAGGGGAACCTGCGGCTGGATCACCTCCTTATAGATGGCATTCGGTCAGCAAGAATTCACAACAAGTTGTTCTTTAGTTTAAGCTAGTTTATTAGCTAGAGGTATATGCCTCGCACAGGCCTGTAGCTCAGCTGGTTAGAGCACCGTGTTGATAACGCGGGGGTCGGCAGTTCAAGTCTGCCCAGGCCTACCATTATTAGGGGCCATAGCTCAGTTGGTAGAGCGCCTGCCTTGCACGCAGGAGGTCAACGGTTCGACTCCGTTTGGCTCCACCACATAATAAACTATTCTTTAGATGCTAATAAATAAATAGGTATCAAATAGAAACAAGTGATTCGTCTTAACAAAGACAAGATTACTTCTTTCTGTTTTATACAGAATCTGTGACTCGACGAGAGCACAGAGACTATTTAAAAACATAGATATGAGTCTGGGTTAGGAACACGTGTTCACGCGTTGTTTCTAACCTTAATAACTCACTACTTAACGACATCAGTTGTTATCCCAGTGGTGAGTTATTAAAAAAGTAAAGAGAACTGAATCAAGCGTATAAAATTAGGTGATATCGTTATCATAATTAGGCTTTACAACACTTAGCGGTCGAGAGACTACTTGGGGTTGTATGGTCAAGTAATGAAGCGCACATGGTGGATGCCTTGGCAGTCAGAGGCGATGAAAGACGTGACAGCCTGCGATAAGCTTCGGGGAGGCGGCAATATCCTGTGATCCGGAGATTTCTGAATGGGGAAACCCACCTACCATAAGGTAGGTATCTTGTACTTGTACAAGAGGCAAACGAGGGGAAGTGAAACATCTCAGTACCCTTAGGAAAAGACATCAAATGAGATTCCCCAAGTAGCGGCGAGCGAACGGGGAGAAGCCGATTAATGCTAATGTAGAAGAACAGCGTGGGAAAGCTGACCGTAGTAGGTGATAGTCCTGTATTCGAAACATTAGCGTTAACATATTAAGTAGGGCGGGACACGAGAAATCCTGTTTGAAGATGGGGGGACCATCCTCCAAGGCTAAATACTCCTGACTGACCGATAGTGAACCAGTACCGTGAGGGAAAGGCGAAAAGAACCCCTGTGAGGGGAGTGAAATAGAACCTGAAACCGTGTGCGTACAAGCAGTGGGAGCCTTAATTTATTAGGGTGACCGCGTACCTTTTGTATAATGGGTCAGCGACTTATGTTCTGTAGCAAGGTTAACCGTTTAGGGGAGCCGTAGGGAAACCGAGTCTTAATAGGGCGTTTAGTTGCAGGGCATAGACCCGAAACCGAGTGATCTATCCATGAGCAGGTTGAAAGTGCCGTAACAGGCACCGGAGGACCGAACCCACTATCGTTGAAAAGCTAGGGGATGACTTGTGGATAGGGGTGAAAGGCTAATCAAACTCGGTGATAGCTGGTTCTCCCCGAAAGCTATTTAGGTAGCGCCTCGGACGAACACCATTGGGGGTAGAGCACTGTTTCGGCTAGGGGGTCATACCGACTTACCAAACCGATGCAAACTCCGAATACCGATGAGTGATATCCGGGAGACACACAGTGGGTGCTAACGTCCATTGTGGAGAGGGAAACAACCCAGACCGCCAGCTAAGGCCCCAAATTCCTAGTTAAGTGGGAAACGAGGTGGGAAGGCATAGACAGCTAGGAGGTTGGCTTAGAAGCAGCCATCCTTTAAAGAAAGCGTAATAGCTCACTAGTCGAGTCGGCCCGCGCGGAAGATGTAACGGGGCTCAAACTAGGAGCCGAAGCTGCGGATTTGAATTTGTTTTCAAGTGGTAGGGGAGCGTTGTGTAAGCCTGTGAAGGTGTGTCGTAAGGCATGCTGGAGGTATCACAAGAGCGAATGCTGACGTGAGTAACGATAATGCGAGTGAAAAGCTCGCACGCCGGAAGATCAAGGGTTCCAGTCCAACGTTAATCGGGGCTGGGTGAGTCGACCCCTAAGGCGAGGCCGAAAGGCGTAGTCGATGGGAAATCGGTTAATATTCCGATACTTGTTTATAATGCGATGGAGGGACGGAGTAGGTTATGTCAGCCTGGCGTTGGTTGTCCAGGTGAAAGGATGTAGGCAGACAGTTTAGGCAAATCCGGACTGTCATTATGCTGAGATCTGATAGCAAGCTGTACTTGTACAGCGAAGTGGCAAATACCATGCTTCCAGGAAAAGCTTCTAAGCAATAGTTATAAACGAATCGTACCCTAAACCGACACAGGTGATCAGGTAGAGAATACCAAGGCGCTTGAGAGAACTCTGCTGAAGGAACTAGGCAAAATGGTACCGTAACTTCGGGAGAAGGTACGCTGCCGATGGTGATAGGACTTGCTCCTTGAGCTGTTGGCAGTCGCAGATACCAGGCTGCTGCAACTGTTTATTAAAAACACAGCACTCTGCAAACACGAAAGTGGACGTATAGGGTGTGATGTCTGCCCGGTGCTGGAAGGTTAATTGATGGGGTTAGCGTAAGCGAAGCTCTTGATCGAAGCCCCAGTAAACGGCGGCCGTAACTATAACGGTCCTAAGGTAGCGAAATTCCTTGTCGGGTAAGTTCCGACCTGCACGAATGACATAATGATGGCAGCGCTGTCTCCAGCAGAGACTCAGTGAAATCGAAATCGCAGTGAAGATGCTGTGTACCCGCGGCTAGACGGAAAGACCCCGTGAACCTTTACTACAGCTTTACATTGAACTTTGACCTGACTTGTGCAGGATAGGTGGGAGGCTTTGAAGCAGACACGCTAGTGTTTGTGGAGCCAATCTTGAAATACCACCCTGGTCATGTTGGGGTTCTAACTCAGGTATAACAATACCGAGGACAATGTATGGTGGGTAGTTTGACTGGGGCGGTCTCCTCCTAAAGAGTAACGGAGGAGTACGAAGGTGCGCTCAGACCGGTCGGAAATCGGTCGTAGAGTATAAAGGCAAAAGCGCGCTTAACTGCGAGACCCACAAGTCGAGCAGGTACGAAAGTAGGTCTTAGTGATCCGGTGGTTCTGTATGGAAGGGCCATCGCTCAACGGATAAAAGGTACTCTGGGGATAACAGGCTGATACCGCCCAAGAGTTCATATCGACGGCGGTGTTTGGCACCTCGATGTCGGCTCATCTCATCCTAGGGCTGAAGCAGGTCCTAAGGGTATGGCTGTTCGCCATTTAAAGAGGTACGCGAGCTGGGTTTAGAACGTCGTGAGACAGTTCGGTCCCTATCTACCGTGGGCGTTGGAAATTTGAGAGGATCTGCTCCTAGTACGAGAGGACCAGAGTGGACGAACCTCTGGTGTTCGGGTTGTCACGCCAGTGGCATTGCCCGGTAGCTACGTTCGGATGGGATAATCGCTGAAAGCATCTAAGCGAGAAGCCCACCTCAAGATTAGATTTCCCTAAAGAGCCGTTGAAGACTACGACGTTGATAGGCAGGGTGTGGAAGCACAGCGATGTGTGTAGCTAACCTGTACTAATTGCTCGTTTGGCTTGACCATACAACACCCAAGTGGTTTGTATGAAAGCTCTAATTAATCTATCTTGTATAGCCTAGGCTATAGAATATATAATTTCGATATCACCTTTAACCTTGATTCAGTTAGGTTACAAGTTGGTCGACCAATAGATAATATCTTGACGTCAAAACAATAATAACAGACTCATATCTAACCCCCTTTGCTGACGACAATAGCACGATGGAACCACCTGATCCCTTCCCGAACTCAGAAGTGAAACATCGTCGCGCCAATGGTAGTGTGGTTCGCCCATGTGAGAGTAGGTCATCGTCAGCTCTCTATTCCTAGATAAACCCCCAACGTTAATTCGTTGGGGGTTTTCTTTTGGCTGGAGTTTGGAACGGCAGAGGTGAAAATACGTGGGTTTCACAATTTGTTTGAAATGTTAAAAACTAGAAGCTATGGATTACAGACGGGTTTAAGGCTGTTTTTTTTAAATCTCATTACTTATTTAACTGATTAAATAAGCTTCGTAACAGCACTTTCAAAGCCCTATCCAAGTTCATAACAATCTTAAAGCGGTCAAATTTCAGCTAAATAGACGATCTATATAATTCTTTACCAGTTAGAGCTAAAGTCATCCAAATAAATATTTTCTCTAACCCATTGAAAACTATCGACTATTTAAACTCTGCTCAAATTAGTTTAAAAACCTTTAATAAAGCAGTTGACACCCCAGTCAGAATCTATATAATACGCCCCACAGCAAAGGAAGCTAGGCAATAAGTTAACCAACTTATCACTTAGATTACCGAGTTGAAACAAATTAAGAAAAGAAGTTGACAGACTATTAAAACATGATATGATGGTCAGCTCGCTAAATAGGATAAGCCAGATTGGTTTAGCATATTTAGTAAGAATACTCTTACTGGACGACAGTTAGAGACATTATTTAAAAGCATAACTAAAGAACAACTTGTGTGGATTTTTGCTGATTCAGAATGCTAAAAAATAAAGTTGGTTGACTATCTTTTCGATAGGATTCTAACTATAAAAATTATCATTTAAGACAGTAAAAAAACTCAAAGTTAATTCATTACGAACATAATTTTTAGCGATTTTGCCAGATTAGATGAGCCAAGTTTAGAAGTCTCTTTAAAGGACTTCATAGCAAGATTAAACTGAAGAGTTTGATCATGGCTCAGATTGAACGCTGGCGGCAGGCTTAACACATGCAAGTCGAGCGGAAACGATGATAGCTTGCTATCAGGCGTCGAGCGGCGGACGGGTGAGTAATACTTAGGAATCTACCTAGTAGTGGGGGATAGCACGGGGAAACTCGTATTAATACCGCATACGACCTACGGGAGAAAGGGGGCAGTTTACTGCTCTCGCTATTAGATGAGCCTAAGTCGGATTAGCTAGATGGTGGGGTAAAGGCCTACCATGGCGACGATCTGTAGCTGGTCTGAGAGGATGATCAGCCACACCGGGACTGAGACACGGCCCGGACTCCTACGGGAGGCAGCAGTGGGGAATATTGGACAATGGGGGAAACCCTGATCCAGCCATGCCGCGTGTGTGAAGAAGGCCTTTTGGTTGTAAAGCACTTTAAGCAGTGAAGAAGACTCCGTGGTTAATACCCACGGACGATGACATTAGCTGCAGAATAAGCACCGGCTAACTCTGTGCCAGCAGCCGCGGTAATACAGAGGGTGCAAGCGTTAATCGGAATTACTGGGCGTAAAGGGAGCGTAGGTGGCTCGATAAGTCAGATGTGAAATCCCCGGGCTCAACCTGGGAACTGCATCTGATACTGTTGAGCTAGAGTATGTGAGAGGAAGGTAGAATTCCAGGTGTAGCGGTGAAATGCGTAGAGATCTGGAGGAATACCGATGGCGAAGGCAGCCTTCTGGCATAATACTGACACTGAGGCTCGAAAGCGTGGGTAGCAAACAGGATTAGATACCCTGGTAGTCCACGCCGTAAACGATGTCTACTAGTCGTTGGGTCCCTTGAGGACTTAGTGACGCAGCTAACGCAATAAGTAGACCGCCTGGGGAGTACGGCCGCAAGGTTAAAACTCAAATGAATTGACGGGGGCCCGCACAAGCGGTGGAGCATGTGGTTTAATTCGATGCAACGCGAAGAACCTTACCTGGTCTTGACATATCTAGAATCCTGCAGAGATGCGGGAGTGCCTTCGGGAATTAGAATACAGGTGCTGCATGGCTGTCGTCAGCTCGTGTCGTGAGATGTTGGGTTAAGTCCCGCAACGAGCGCAACCCTTGTCCTTAGTTACCAGCGGGTTAAGCCGGGAACTCTAAGGATACTGCCAGTGACAAACTGGAGGAAGGCGGGGACGACGTCAAGTCATCATGGCCCTTACGACCAGGGCTACACACGTGCTACAATGGTAGGTACAGAGGGCAGCTACACAGCGATGTGATGCGAATCTCAAAAAGCCTATCGTAGTCCAGATTGGAGTCTGCAACTCGACTCCATGAAGTAGGAATCGCTAGTAATCGCGGATCAGAATGCCGCGGTGAATACGTTCCCGGGCCTTGTACACACCGCCCGTCACACCATGGGAGTTGATTGCACCAGAAGTGGATAGCTTAACCTTCGGGGGAGCGTTCACCACGGTGTGGTTGATGACTGGGGTGAAGTCGTAACAAGGTAGCCGTAGGGGAACCTGCGGCTGGATCACCTCCTTATAGATGGCATTCGGTCAGCAAGAATTCACAACAAGTTGTTCTTTAGTTTAAGCTAGTTTATTAGCTAGAGGTATATGCCTCGCACAGGCCTGTAGCTCAGCTGGTTAGAGCACCGTGTTGATAACGCGGGGGTCGGCAGTTCAAGTCTGCCCAGGCCTACCATTATTAGGGGCCATAGCTCAGTTGGTAGAGCGCCTGCCTTGCACGCAGGAGGTCAACGGTTCGACTCCGTTTGGCTCCACCACATAATAAACTATTCTTTAGATGCTAATAAATAAATAGGTATCAAATAGAAACAAGTGATTCGTCTTAACAAAGACAAGATTACTTCTTTCTGTTTTATACAGAATCTGTGACTCGACGAGAGCACAGAGACTATTTAAAAACATAGATATGAGTCTGGGTTAGGAACACGTGTTCACGCGTTGTTTCTAACCTTAATAACTCACTACTTAACGACATCAGTTGTTATCCCAGTGGTGAGTTATTAAAAAAGTAAAGAGAACTGAATCAAGCGTATAAAATTAGGTGATATCGTTATCATAATTAGGCTTTACAACACTTAGCGGTCGAGAGACTACTTGGGGTTGTATGGTCAAGTAATGAAGCGCACATGGTGGATGCCTTGGCAGTCAGAGGCGATGAAAGACGTGACAGCCTGCGATAAGCTTCGGGGAGGCGGCAATATCCTGTGATCCGGAGATTTCTGAATGGGGAAACCCACCTACCATAAGGTAGGTATCTTGTACTTGTACAAGAGGCAAACGAGGGGAAGTGAAACATCTCAGTACCCTTAGGAAAAGACATCAAATGAGATTCCCCAAGTAGCGGCGAGCGAACGGGGAGAAGCCGATTAATGCTAATGTAGAAGAACAGCGTGGGAAAGCTGACCGTAGTAGGTGATAGTCCTGTATTCGAAACATTAGCGTTAACATATTAAGTAGGGCGGGACACGAGAAATCCTGTTTGAAGATGGGGGGACCATCCTCCAAGGCTAAATACTCCTGACTGACCGATAGTGAACCAGTACCGTGAGGGAAAGGCGAAAAGAACCCCTGTGAGGGGAGTGAAATAGAACCTGAAACCGTGTGCGTACAAGCAGTGGGAGCCTTAATTTATTAGGGTGACCGCGTACCTTTTGTATAATGGGTCAGCGACTTATGTTCTGTAGCAAGGTTAACCGTTTAGGGGAGCCGTAGGGAAACCGAGTCTTAATAGGGCGTTTAGTTGCAGGGCATAGACCCGAAACCGAGTGATCTATCCATGAGCAGGTTGAAAGTGCCGTAACAGGCACCGGAGGACCGAACCCACTATCGTTGAAAAGCTAGGGGATGACTTGTGGATAGGGGTGAAAGGCTAATCAAACTCGGTGATAGCTGGTTCTCCCCGAAAGCTATTTAGGTAGCGCCTCGGACGAACACCATTGGGGGTAGAGCACTGTTTCGGCTAGGGGGTCATACCGACTTACCAAACCGATGCAAACTCCGAATACCGATGAGTGATATCCGGGAGACACACAGTGGGTGCTAACGTCCATTGTGGAGAGGGAAACAACCCAGACCGCCAGCTAAGGCCCCAAATTCCTAGTTAAGTGGGAAACGAGGTGGGAAGGCATAGACAGCTAGGAGGTTGGCTTAGAAGCAGCCATCCTTTAAAGAAAGCGTAATAGCTCACTAGTCGAGTCGGCCCGCGCGGAAGATGTAACGGGGCTCAAACTAGGAGCCGAAGCTGCGGATTTGAATTTGTTTTCAAGTGGTAGGGGAGCGTTGTGTAAGCCTGTGAAGGTGTGTCGTAAGGCATGCTGGAGGTATCACAAGAGCGAATGCTGACGTGAGTAACGATAATGCGAGTGAAAAGCTCGCACGCCGGAAGATCAAGGGTTCCAGTCCAACGTTAATCGGGGCTGGGTGAGTCGACCCCTAAGGCGAGGCCGAAAGGCGTAGTCGATGGGAAATCGGTTAATATTCCGATACTTGTTTATAATGCGATGGAGGGACGGAGTAGGTTATGTCAGCCTGGCGTTGGTTGTCCAGGTGAAAGGATGTAGGCAGACAGTTTAGGCAAATCCGGACTGTCATTATGCTGAGATCTGATAGCAAGCTGTACTTGTACAGCGAAGTGGCAAATACCATGCTTCCAGGAAAAGCTTCTAAGCAATAGTTATAAACGAATCGTACCCTAAACCGACACAGGTGATCAGGTAGAGAATACCAAGGCGCTTGAGAGAACTCTGCTGAAGGAACTAGGCAAAATGGTACCGTAACTTCGGGAGAAGGTACGCTGCCGATGGTGATAGGACTTGCTCCTTGAGCTGTTGGCAGTCGCAGATACCAGGCTGCTGCAACTGTTTATTAAAAACACAGCACTCTGCAAACACGAAAGTGGACGTATAGGGTGTGATGTCTGCCCGGTGCTGGAAGGTTAATTGATGGGGTTAGCGTAAGCGAAGCTCTTGATCGAAGCCCCAGTAAACGGCGGCCGTAACTATAACGGTCCTAAGGTAGCGAAATTCCTTGTCGGGTAAGTTCCGACCTGCACGAATGACATAATGATGGCAGCGCTGTCTCCAGCAGAGACTCAGTGAAATCGAAATCGCAGTGAAGATGCTGTGTACCCGCGGCTAGACGGAAAGACCCCGTGAACCTTTACTACAGCTTTACATTGAACTTTGACCTGACTTGTGCAGGATAGGTGGGAGGCTTTGAAGCAGACACGCTAGTGTTTGTGGAGCCAATCTTGAAATACCACCCTGGTCATGTTGGGGTTCTAACTCAGGTATAACAATACCGAGGACAATGTATGGTGGGTAGTTTGACTGGGGCGGTCTCCTCCTAAAGAGTAACGGAGGAGTACGAAGGTGCGCTCAGACCGGTCGGAAATCGGTCGTAGAGTATAAAGGCAAAAGCGCGCTTAACTGCGAGACCCACAAGTCGAGCAGGTACGAAAGTAGGTCTTAGTGATCCGGTGGTTCTGTATGGAAGGGCCATCGCTCAACGGATAAAAGGTACTCTGGGGATAACAGGCTGATACCGCCCAAGAGTTCATATCGACGGCGGTGTTTGGCACCTCGATGTCGGCTCATCTCATCCTAGGGCTGAAGCAGGTCCTAAGGGTATGGCTGTTCGCCATTTAAAGAGGTACGCGAGCTGGGTTTAGAACGTCGTGAGACAGTTCGGTCCCTATCTACCGTGGGCGTTGGAAATTTGAGAGGATCTGCTCCTAGTACGAGAGGACCAGAGTGGACGAACCTCTGGTGTTCGGGTTGTCACGCCAGTGGCATTGCCCGGTAGCTACGTTCGGATGGGATAATCGCTGAAAGCATCTAAGCGAGAAGCCCACCTCAAGATTAGATTTCCCTAAAGAGCCGTTGAAGACTACGACGTTGATAGGCAGGGTGTGGAAGCACAGCGATGTGTGTAGCTAACCTGTACTAATTGCTCGTTTGGCTTGACCATACAACACCCAAGTGGTTTGTATGAAAGCTCTAATTAATCTATCTTGTATAGCCTAGGCTATAGAATATATATAATTTCGATATCACCTTTAACCTTGATTCAGTTAGGTTACAAGTTGGTCGACCAATAGATAATATCTTGACGTCAAAACAATAATAACAGACTCATATCTAACCCCCTTTGCTGACGACAATAGCACGATGGAACCACCTGATCCCTTCCCGAACTCAGAAGTGAAACATCGTCGCGCCAATGGTAGTGTGGTTCGCCCATGTGAGAGTAGGTCATCGTCAGCTCTCTATTCCTAGATAAACCCCCAACGTTAATTCGTTGGGGGTTTTCTTTTGGCTGGAGTTTGGAACGGCAGAGGTGAAAATACGTGGGTTTCACAATTTGTTTGAAATGTTAAAAACTAGAAGCTATGGATTACAGACGGGTTTAAGGCTGTTTTTTTAAATCTCATTACTTATTTAACTGATTAAATAAGCTTCGTAACAGCACTTTCAAAGCCCTATCCAAGTTCATAACAATCTTAAAGCGGTCAAATTTCAGCTAAATAGACGATCTATATAATTCTTTACCAGTTAGAGCTAAAGTCATCCAAATAAATATTTTCTCTAACCCATTGAAAACTATCGACTATTTAAACTCTGCTCAAATTAGTTTAAAAACCTTTAATAAAGCAGTTGACACCCCAGTCAGAATCTATATAATACGCCCCACAGCAAAGGAAGCTAGGCAATAAGTTAACCAACTTATCACTTAGATTACCGAGTTGAAACAAATTAAGAAAAGAAGTTGACAGACTATTAAAACATGATATGATGGTCAGCTCGCTAAATAGGATAAGCCAGATTGGTTTAGCATATTTAGTAAGAATACTCTTACTGGACGACAGTTAGAGACATTATTTAAAAGCATAACTAAAGAACAACTTGTGTGGATTTTTGCTGATTCAGAATGCTAAAAAATAAAGTTGGTTGACTATCTTTTCGATAGGATTCTAACTATAAAAATTATCATTTAAGACAGTAAAAAAACTCAAAGTTAATTCATTACGAACATAATTTTTAGCGATTTTGCCAGATTAGATGAGCCAAGTTTAGAAGTCTCTTTAAAGGACTTCATAGCAAGATTAAACTGAAGAGTTTGATCATGGCTCAGATTGAACGCTGGCGGCAGGCTTAACACATGCAAGTCGAGCGGAAACGATGATAGCTTGCTATCAGGCGTCGAGCGGCGGACGGGTGAGTAATACTTAGGAATCTACCTAGTAGTGGGGGATAGCACGGGGAAACTCGTATTAATACCGCATACGACCTACGGGAGAAAGGGGGCAGTTTACTGCTCTCGCTATTAGATGAGCCTAAGTCGGATTAGCTAGATGGTGGGGTAAAGGCCTACCATGGCGACGATCTGTAGCTGGTCTGAGAGGATGATCAGCCACACCGGGACTGAGACACGGCCCGGACTCCTACGGGAGGCAGCAGTGGGGAATATTGGACAATGGGGGAAACCCTGATCCAGCCATGCCGCGTGTGTGAAGAAGGCCTTTTGGTTGTAAAGCACTTTAAGCAGTGAAGAAGACTCCGTGGTTAATACCCACGGACGATGACATTAGCTGCAGAATAAGCACCGGCTAACTCTGTGCCAGCAGCCGCGGTAATACAGAGGGTGCAAGCGTTAATCGGAATTACTGGGCGTAAAGGGAGCGTAGGTGGCTCGATAAGTCAGATGTGAAATCCCCGGGCTCAACCTGGGAACTGCATCTGATACTGTTGAGCTAGAGTATGTGAGAGGAAGGTAGAATTCCAGGTGTAGCGGTGAAATGCGTAGAGATCTGGAGGAATACCGATGGCGAAGGCAGCCTTCTGGCATAATACTGACACTGAGGCTCGAAAGCGTGGGTAGCAAACAGGATTAGATACCCTGGTAGTCCACGCCGTAAACGATGTCTACTAGTCGTTGGGTCCCTTGAGGACTTAGTGACGCAGCTAACGCAATAAGTAGACCGCCTGGGGAGTACGGCCGCAAGGTTAAAACTCAAATGAATTGACGGGGGCCCGCACAAGCGGTGGAGCATGTGGTTTAATTCGATGCAACGCGAAGAACCTTACCTGGTCTTGACATATCTAGAATCCTGCAGAGATGCGGGAGTGCCTTCGGGAATTAGAATACAGGTGCTGCATGGCTGTCGTCAGCTCGTGTCGTGAGATGTTGGGTTAAGTCCCGCAACGAGCGCAACCCTTGTCCTTAGTTACCAGCGGGTTAAGCCGGGAACTCTAAGGATACTGCCAGTGACAAACTGGAGGAAGGCGGGGACGACGTCAAGTCATCATGGCCCTTACGACCAGGGCTACACACGTGCTACAATGGTAGGTACAGAGGGCAGCTACACAGCGATGTGATGCGAATCTCAAAAAGCCTATCGTAGTCCAGATTGGAGTCTGCAACTCGACTCCATGAAGTAGGAATCGCTAGTAATCGCGGATCAGAATGCCGCGGTGAATACGTTCCCGGGCCTTGTACACACCGCCCGTCACACCATGGGAGTTGATTGCACCAGAAGTGGATAGCTTAACCTTCGGGGGAGCGTTCACCACGGTGTGGTTGATGACTGGGGTGAAGTCGTAACAAGGTAGCCGTAGGGGAACCTGCGGCTGGATCACCTCCTTATAGATGGCATTCGGTCAGCAAGAATTCACAACAAGTTGTTCTTTAGTTTAAGCTAGTTTATTAGCTAGAGGTATATGCCTCGCACAGGCCTGTAGCTCAGCTGGTTAGAGCACCGTGTTGATAACGCGGGGGTCGGCAGTTCAAGTCTGCCCAGGCCTACCATTATTAGGGGCCATAGCTCAGTTGGTAGAGCGCCTGCCTTGCACGCAGGAGGTCAACGGTTCGACTCCGTTTGGCTCCACCACATAATAAACTATTCTTTAGATGCTAATAAATAAATAGGTATCAAATAGAAACAAGTGATTCGTCTTAACAAAGACAAGATTACTTCTTTCTGTTTTATACAGAATCTGTGACTCGACGAGAGCACAGAGACTATTTAAAAACATAGATATGAGTCTGGGTTAGGAACACGTGTTCACGCGTTGTTTCTAACCTTAATAACTCACTACTTAACGACATCAGTTGTTATCCCAGTGGTGAGTTATTAAAAAAGTAAAGAGAACTGAATCAAGCGTATAAAATTAGGTGATATCGTTATCATAATTAGGCTTTACAACACTTAGCGGTCGAGAGACTACTTGGGGTTGTATGGTCAAGTAATGAAGCGCACATGGTGGATGCCTTGGCAGTCAGAGGCGATGAAAGACGTGACAGCCTGCGATAAGCTTCGGGGAGGCGGCAATATCCTGTGATCCGGAGATTTCTGAATGGGGAAACCCACCTACCATAAGGTAGGTATCTTGTACTTGTACAAGAGGCAAACGAGGGGAAGTGAAACATCTCAGTACCCTTAGGAAAAGACATCAAATGAGATTCCCCAAGTAGCGGCGAGCGAACGGGGAGAAGCCGATTAATGCTAATGTAGAAGAACAGCGTGGGAAAGCTGACCGTAGTAGGTGATAGTCCTGTATTCGAAACATTAGCGTTAACATATTAAGTAGGGCGGGACACGAGAAATCCTGTTTGAAGATGGGGGGACCATCCTCCAAGGCTAAATACTCCTGACTGACCGATAGTGAACCAGTACCGTGAGGGAAAGGCGAAAAGAACCCCTGTGAGGGGAGTGAAATAGAACCTGAAACCGTGTGCGTACAAGCAGTGGGAGCCTTAATTTATTAGGGTGACCGCGTACCTTTTGTATAATGGGTCAGCGACTTATGTTCTGTAGCAAGGTTAACCGTTTAGGGGAGCCGTAGGGAAACCGAGTCTTAATAGGGCGTTTAGTTGCAGGGCATAGACCCGAAACCGAGTGATCTATCCATGAGCAGGTTGAAAGTGCCGTAACAGGCACCGGAGGACCGAACCCACTATCGTTGAAAAGCTAGGGGATGACTTGTGGATAGGGGTGAAAGGCTAATCAAACTCGGTGATAGCTGGTTCTCCCCGAAAGCTATTTAGGTAGCGCCTCGGACGAACACCATTGGGGGTAGAGCACTGTTTCGGCTAGGGGGTCATACCGACTTACCAAACCGATGCAAACTCCGAATACCGATGAGTGATATCCGGGAGACACACAGTGGGTGCTAACGTCCATTGTGGAGAGGGAAACAACCCAGACCGCCAGCTAAGGCCCCAAATTCCTAGTTAAGTGGGAAACGAGGTGGGAAGGCATAGACAGCTAGGAGGTTGGCTTAGAAGCAGCCATCCTTTAAAGAAAGCGTAATAGCTCACTAGTCGAGTCGGCCCGCGCGGAAGATGTAACGGGGCTCAAACTAGGAGCCGAAGCTGCGGATTTGAATTTGTTTTCAAGTGGTAGGGGAGCGTTGTGTAAGCCTGTGAAGGTGTGTCGTAAGGCATGCTGGAGGTATCACAAGAGCGAATGCTGACGTGAGTAACGATAATGCGAGTGAAAAGCTCGCACGCCGGAAGATCAAGGGTTCCAGTCCAACGTTAATCGGGGCTGGGTGAGTCGACCCCTAAGGCGAGGCCGAAAGGCGTAGTCGATGGGAAATCGGTTAATATTCCGATACTTGTTTATAATGCGATGGAGGGACGGAGTAGGTTATGTCAGCCTGGCGTTGGTTGTCCAGGTGAAAGGATGTAGGCAGACAGTTTAGGCAAATCCGGACTGTCATTATGCTGAGATCTGATAGCAAGCTGTACTTGTACAGCGAAGTGGCAAATACCATGCTTCCAGGAAAAGCTTCTAAGCAATAGTTATAAACGAATCGTACCCTAAACCGACACAGGTGATCAGGTAGAGAATACCAAGGCGCTTGAGAGAACTCTGCTGAAGGAACTAGGCAAAATGGTACCGTAACTTCGGGAGAAGGTACGCTGCCGATGGTGATAGGACTTGCTCCTTGAGCTGTTGGCAGTCGCAGATACCAGGCTGCTGCAACTGTTTATTAAAAACACAGCACTCTGCAAACACGAAAGTGGACGTATAGGGTGTGATGTCTGCCCGGTGCTGGAAGGTTAATTGATGGGGTTAGCGTAAGCGAAGCTCTTGATCGAAGCCCCAGTAAACGGCGGCCGTAACTATAACGGTCCTAAGGTAGCGAAATTCCTTGTCGGGTAAGTTCCGACCTGCACGAATGACATAATGATGGCAGCGCTGTCTCCAGCAGAGACTCAGTGAAATCGAAATCGCAGTGAAGATGCTGTGTACCCGCGGCTAGACGGAAAGACCCCGTGAACCTTTACTACAGCTTTACATTGAACTTTGACCTGACTTGTGCAGGATAGGTGGGAGGCTTTGAAGCAGACACGCTAGTGTTTGTGGAGCCAATCTTGAAATACCACCCTGGTCATGTTGGGGTTCTAACTCAGGTATAACAATACCGAGGACAATGTATGGTGGGTAGTTTGACTGGGGCGGTCTCCTCCTAAAGAGTAACGGAGGAGTACGAAGGTGCGCTCAGACCGGTCGGAAATCGGTCGTAGAGTATAAAGGCAAAAGCGCGCTTAACTGCGAGACCCACAAGTCGAGCAGGTACGAAAGTAGGTCTTAGTGATCCGGTGGTTCTGTATGGAAGGGCCATCGCTCAACGGATAAAAGGTACTCTGGGGATAACAGGCTGATACCGCCCAAGAGTTCATATCGACGGCGGTGTTTGGCACCTCGATGTCGGCTCATCTCATCCTAGGGCTGAAGCAGGTCCTAAGGGTATGGCTGTTCGCCATTTAAAGAGGTACGCGAGCTGGGTTTAGAACGTCGTGAGACAGTTCGGTCCCTATCTACCGTGGGCGTTGGAAATTTGAGAGGATCTGCTCCTAGTACGAGAGGACCAGAGTGGACGAACCTCTGGTGTTCGGGTTGTCACGCCAGTGGCATTGCCCGGTAGCTACGTTCGGATGGGATAATCGCTGAAAGCATCTAAGCGAGAAGCCCACCTCAAGATTAGATTTCCCTAAAGAGCCGTTGAAGACTACGACGTTGATAGGCAGGGTGTGGAAGCACAGCGATGTGTGTAGCTAACCTGTACTAATTGCTCGTTTGGCTTGACCATACAACACCCAAGTGGTTTGTATGAAAGCTCTAATTAATCTATCTTGTATAGCCTAGGCTATAGAATATATATAATTTCGATATCACCTTTAACCTTGATTCAGTTAGGTTACAAGTTGGTCGACCAATAGATAATATCTTGACGTCAAAACAATAATAACAGACTCATATCTAACCCCCTTTGCTGACGACAATAGCACGATGGAACCACCTGATCCCTTCCCGAACTCAGAAGTGAAACATCGTCGCGCCAATGGTAGTGTGGTTCGCCCATGTGAGAGTAGGTCATCGTCAGCTCTCTATTCCTAGATAAACCCCCAACGTTAATTCGTTGGGGGTTTTCTTTTGGCTGGAGTTTGGGCTGGGTGGTGTTTATCGGATAATCGCGCTGATTTATTCAGTTTAGAGTACGTATCCTAGTGAGGCGTTATCATGAGCTTTTTAGAAAAGCTTACCTGCTTCTGCTGTGTCTTCAAAATCAAATCCTAACTGTTCATCCTTACGCTGTCTCATTTGTTTTATACGTTGTTTACGTCCTGCGATAAGCCTCAGCACTTCGCGTTGCTGCTCTGTGGTCATATTATGCCATCGTTGGCGTTCCGTTCGACTACGCAGGCAACCAAAGCAATAGCCTTTTTTGTTGCTTTGACAGACACCGATACAAGGGTTGTCAATGTCGAACAGCTCAAACTGTTGGTTCATGGCGACTCCATTGCTATTTACCGTCATTCCTTTGACCTGCATACAATCACTATGACAATATTCTTATGTCGCAAATACTGACTTATAGTGTGCTGTTTTATTGTTATTACTTTTGTCTAGCGGGTGCTATGCTTGGCTTTGATAGCCTATATAAGATAATCATAACAAAATTAATAAGTGAGATGATACGTGAACCTGATTTATATCCATGGACTGGACAGTGATGCCAACTCTACCAAAGGGGTGCTGTTAGAAAAATACTGCCAGCGTCATCATCCTGATATCAATATATTACGCCCCGATTTGAATAAATCGCCTGCGCAAGTGTGTGAGCAGCTGTTGTTATTGATAGAAGGTTTAAATAATGGTAAAGATGCAGAGGCTGACTCTTCCAATACGGTGCTGATCGGTAGCTCATTAGGTGGTTATTTTTCCACATTAATAAGCAACCATATAGGCTGCCCAGCGTTACTGCTAAATCCCAGTACTCAGCCTCATATCACCTTACAGCGTTTTTATAATACATCGATATCAAATCGAGATAGCAGTGATGGGTTACCTAATAATAAAGTCCTGCATACGACGGCGGGCGGCTGGAATATTACTCCCTCAGATTTACAATGGTTTGCAGACCATCAACTTTTAGCAGTAAATTATCCTGATAAAATTTCTGTATTAATCAAAGATGGCGATGAGCTGTTAAATCCCAAACTGTCTAAACAATTTTATAAAGAACAGGGAGTAACAGTAACGATGCAAGCCGGTGGTGATCATAGGTTTAGTGACTTTGATAAACAGTTGCCAATGGTGATATATATGCTACAAGATTTAATACGGGTTTAAACAGGCGACATTATCTGACGTGAGCGACCGACAATTAGCGTTACCGTCGCTATTTTTGGTTATAATGGTTCAATAGAATTAATCAGACATGAATCGTTAAGGATGCATTTGTGAGTCAATATAATGCGCAATCGTTAGAAGTTTTAGAAGGTCTTGAGCCAGTCCGTCGTCGTCCAGGTATGTACACCGATACCACGCGCCCGAACCATTTGGCGCAAGAGGTCATTGATAACTCGGTTGATGAGGCGTTAGCGGGTTATGCTAAAACCATCAAAGTGCAACTGCATAGTGATGGGTCGTTGTCTGTCGAAGATGATGGACGCGGTATGCCAACGGATATTCATCCTGAATTTAACCAATCAGGGATTGAGCTGATTTTGACCCGCTTACATGCAGGTGGGAAGTTTTCGACCTCCAATTATGAGGTGTCAGGTGGCTTGCATGGCGTGGGTATCTCTGTCGTCAATGCGCTATCAACGCGTGTTGAGGTTACGGTATGGCGTGATAGCACACAGTTTGATATGGCGTTTGAAAATGGTGCGCCCGTTACGCCGTTGACCGAAGCGGTCAGCTCAAATAAGCGCAAACGTGGTACTAGAGTACATTTTTGGGCAGATGGTAGTTTCTTTGATACGCCAAAATTTAATGTAAAGCAGCTCAAGCATAATTTGAAAGCCAAAGCGGTGCTAGCAGCTGGACTGACGATTGAATTCACCGATGATATCAATGATGAAAAGGTGGTTTGGCAGTTTACCGATGGGGTGGTCGAGTATTTAAATGAACAATTAGATGGTCTTGAGACATTGCCTGAAGCACCGTTTTATTATAATTACGATGCGAAAGCGGGCGAACGTGCTGCTATTACCTTTGCCTTGTCTTGGTTGCCTGATGGTGGGACGCCAATTCAAGAAAGCTATGTAAACCTGATTCCTACAGCTCAGGGCGGTACGCACGTCAATGGACTGCGCACGGGTATTTTAGAAGCCTTGCGTGAGTTCTGCGATATCCATAATTTACTACCGCGTAGTGTAAAGCTAACCGCAGAAGATGTCTGGGATGGGGTGAACTATATCCTGTCTCTTAAGTTCTCTGAGCCGCAGTTTTCTGGACAGACCAAAGAGCGCTTATCTAGCCGTGAGGCTGCAGGAGCCGTGCAGACATTGGCAAAAGATGCCTTTAGTCTTTGGCTAAACCAACATGCCGATATGGGTACGCAAATTGCCGAATTGGCAATTAACAAAGCAGGACGTCGTTTAAAATCGGCAAAAAAAGTCGCTCGTAAGAAAATCACTCAGGGGCCAGCATTGCCCGGTAAATTGGCAGATTGCCGCGGTGATTTGCGTGATGGGGCTGAGCTGTTTTTGGTAGAAGGGGATTCTGCGGGTGGTAGTGCGAAGCAAGCACGTGATCGTCATTACCAAGCGATTCTACCCTTGCGTGGTAAGATTTTAAATACGTGGGAGGTCTCATCAGATACAGTGCTCTCGAGTCAAGAAATTCATGATATTGCGATTGCCATTGGCGTTGATCCGGCATCTGACGATTTATCTGAGCTACGTTATGACAAGGTATGCATCCTAGCGGATGCCGATTCTGATGGACTGCATATTGCTACCTTGATCTGTGCGCTATTCGTGAAGCACTTTCCTGCCTTAGTCGATGCTGGTCATTTATTTGTCGCAATGCCGCCACTCTATCGCGTCGATGTGGCTAAAGAAGTGCATTATGCGTTAGATGAAACCGAGCTTCAGCATATTTTAGCCAATGTACCGGGCAATAAAAAAGCCCAAATCACACGTTTTAAAGGCTTGGGTGAGATGAGTGCCGAGCAGCTGCGTGAAACGACCATGAACCGTGATACACGCCGTCTAGTCCAATTGGATATGGATGACATGGTACTAACCAACAGTGTGATGGATATGCTGCTAGCCAAAAAGCGTGCTGCTGATCGTAAGATATGGCTAGAAGATAAAGGTAATCTAGCCGATATCTCATAGCTATTTTTAGGACGCTTAGCGTTATTTATAATCATGATTGAGTAAGCTATAACATAACAAAAGCATGTAAAATCCAGATTAGTGATACCAGCTTAATGGTATTATATGGATATCTTCTACTACATGGTGCCGTTATGACATCAAAATTATTTAATCGCTCTAATGCTAACAGTGCTAAGCCGCCACGCTCTAAAATATTACCAAGTCTCAATAAAAAACAGCTTGGGAATTTGGTTCCTAGACGCGGCAACAAGATTGCACCAGTGATTGCGTCTGCATTGTTAAAAGCGGCAGGCTGGCGTACCGTTGGTGAGATAGCAAATATTCCACAGGCGGTGGTGCTAGCGCTTCCGCATACATCAAATATCGACGGTGTATATGCGATACCCAGTTTGTTTGCGCTCGATTTGAAAATCAGTATTATGGGCAAACACACCTTATTTAAGGTGCCGGTCCTTGCACAGTTGCTGCATTGGATAGGTATTGTGCCGATTGATCGCCGTAATAAAGGCTCCGTATTACAAGCGAGTATTGATAAATTTAAAACAGGTGAGCCATTATTTTTGGGGTTGTCGCCAGAAGGTACGCGTCAGTACACCAAAAATTGGAAGTCAGGCTTTTATTATTTAGCAGTGGGTGCCGGTGTGCCAATCTTGCCAGTGGCGCTGGATTACAATACCAAAGAGATACGCTTTATGCCTTTGGTCTATCCTACCGGAGATATCGAAGCCGACTTGCCAAAAATATATGCTCAATATCAAGGTGTAATTCCAAGACATCCTGAGCGTTTATCGCAGCCGCTACAGGACGTTAATAAATCAGCGGAGTAGTTTTTTAAGTAGTAGCGGATTATATTTATAAAAAACCCCTGATATGAACTGACCCCCAAATGTTGGACGGTTTAGTTTATATCAAGGACTGAGTTCTGTACTTAACAGGACTCAGTCCTTTTAGTTTGAGTTGAATTCTTTCATGATTATAGTAGTGAATATACTCATGAATCTGTTTCTCTAAACCTTCAATCGAATTAGGCTTTTCAATATAAATCGTCTCACACTTTAGGGTACCAAAGAACCCCTCCATGAGCGCATTATCCAAACAGTTGCCTTTTCTGCTCATACTTTGCTTAATAC
Source organism: Psychrobacter sp. SC65A.3 (assembly GCF_025642195.1). Taxonomy (NCBI): domain Bacteria; kingdom Pseudomonadati; phylum Pseudomonadota; class Gammaproteobacteria; order Moraxellales; family Moraxellaceae; genus Psychrobacter; species Psychrobacter sp. SC65A.3. The sequence goes on from NZ_CP106752.1 coordinate 42,369, forward strand.
CATGCTGTTTCAGCACCTGTCCAAACAGTCTCATTTGATAATGCCATCCTTGATCAGAGTGCAGCATTAACTTGTTATCACGGCACGCTTTCGTCTTTGCCAAAGCATCCTCTAGCATCTTGCCAACTAAGTCATAAGTGGGTCTCTTTGAGAGTGTATAACTGACAATCTCATTGTTATAACAATCAAGTATGGGTGACAAATACAGCTTATCATCACCGACCTTAAACTCAGTAATATCGGTCAGCCAGCGCTTATTTGGTTTATCTGCATGAAACTGGCGTTTTAAATAGTTCTTCGCAATCTTACCTTGTTGTCCTTTATAGGAGCGATACTTCTGACGTCTTATCTTTGCGCTAAGGGTCATGTCATGTATAAGCTTAGCGATGAGCTTATGGTTATGATGACAATCTAACTGCTTTAGCGCGGCCGTTATTCTGCGATAGCCATACCTGCCTTTGTGCTTATGATACAGCTTAGCAATACGCTGTTTTAAGTCTGCATATTTGTCTTTAACGTCAAACTGGCACCTATGGTAGTAAAAGACACTCTTAGCCATCTTAGCGATGTTTAGCAAAGCAGATAAAGGGTGCGCTTGTCTTAGTGCTTCGATGAGCCTTGCTTTTTGCCTGCTTGTTCCTCCGCTTTGAGCAAGGCATCGAGCTTTTTTAGGTAGGCGTTCTCTGCACGTAGGTACTCATTCTCACGCTTAAGCTCTGCTAAGGTTTTCTCATCATCTGGTTTGTCTGTGATAAAGGGTTTACTCATGGCGGTTCTACCTTTGGGTTTGGATATTAGGCCAGACATGCCTTGTTGTCGATATGCTTTGTGCCAATGACTGATTAGCGCCGGTGAGCTGATGTTAAATGTTAAAGCGACCTCGGATTGACTTAATCCTTGCGTCAGCATGGTCGTAATCACTTTGTATTTAAACCCACTGCTGTATTTGGCCTTACTTGTCTTTGGCTTGATCGCGTCTATACCACCGCTTTGGTATTGCTTAACCCATTTTTGTACAAGTTTCGAATCTACTTTAAACTTCTCACTTGTGGCAAGTCCGGTATGTCCTTGCCGATAGTATGCGATGACTTGCATCTTAAAGTCTAGATCGTAACGCATAAAAATACCCCCATAAGTTGTGTCCAACTTATGGGGGTCGGTTCAATCTAGCTGGGTTTTTTTGTTTGCGCTTATTAATCTTGAGCCCTTACACATTAAGGCTTTATAAAGTTATAAAGGTAGCTGACGGTTAGAAGTGCTTACACCGCCATCGACGGGCAAATTGGTACCAGTAATCATGGCAGCATCATCGCTTGCTAAGAAAGTAATCACCGCGGCAATATCGTTTGGTGTGGCACAGCGTCCTAATGGACTATTATCTGATGATTCATCTATATTTGCTTGAAGATCTGTTATATCAGTATTTTGAATATCGGTGTTTTGAATCGCATCTGATATATCAGACTGAGTGACGCTTGGATTTACTGCATTAACGCGCACGCCGTCTGCGCTGTGTGCCGAAGCCAACGTACGGGTCAAATCAGTAATACCTGAGGTGGCAGCATCATAAGTCGCTGCACTCTGATCGCTACTACAAGCTGCAAATGAAGGAACGTTAATGATACTACCTTTACTCTGTATTAAGTAAGGCATAGCCGTCTGACAGACATACAAGGTTTCACTTAAATAGTCATCAACAGCCGGACTCTTCTGTTCAGTAGATAGCCCACTATTTCTGCCTTGCGTCGTTTGTGCTGCGTTATTCACCAATATATCGATTGTTTCAAACTTATCGATGACTCTTTTTATCATCTCTTGTACTTGGCTCTCAACACCAATGTCACAAGCAATGGTTAAAAAGTTGTCGGTATGAATCCATGTACGGTCTTGTGGAAACCCTTCAGTGATTTGATTTAATGTATCGGTCGAGCGTCCGACGAGTATGACATTAGCACCTTCATTCGCAAATCGAATGGCGGTTGCACGACCGATATGTGAGTCGGCACCTGTTACGACGACTGTTTTCTCTTTAAAGCGTTTCATGATGGGCAAGTCCTTGTTATCATCAGAGAGTTATTTGATACATAAATGGGCTAATTATATTGTAAAGTAGCATGCGTATTAATTGATTCCTCAATACGCGAGTAATACCGCTTTTATATCATCATAACAAGACACTGTGCTGAAAGCGACCATGTATAATTGCTATTATGTAGTTTATTTTTTATCCAATAGTCTTGGAGTAGCAGTTGCATTTATCCGCTGCACACCAATTGCGCCGCTGATAATAGCGTATTTTTTTCAGACAAAAAGGTGGTGACTGTGCCCAGTGATTCGACGATGGTAATGTCTGATGGAAGCTATCTTATGAATGAAATGGCTTGTTATTTACGAGCAGATATCTTAAAGATTATCTTACCGGATGTGCCAGTGGTAGAGAGCAACTACCAAGCGCAGTATTCTCAGTACCAGCTACCACTGGGCGAACTTAACTTAGTAGAGTTGGTGATATATTTGCCTACTGACATGCTGCCAGCTGATATTGAGACACTAGGTAGGACAGCTTTTAATGCTGTAAATATATGGCGCAAGACTCATATATCAAGATCTATAGACAGCCAGTTACGTAGTATTGACGTCTTGGTTTTGGATATCCAGCGTCAAATTGATATTGATATTGATATTGATATTGATATTGATATTGAACATGATGTTGATAATAAATCCTGCAAAAAAAATCCTGTTCAACGTCTAGCCCATAGTTTTACGGACAGTGATTTAGTACAGGGTTCGATCGTTGATACAAGTGCATCTATTCAGCCACTACAAGAATTTGGCTGGCATGACTGGCATATTCATTTAAATAAATTACAGACACCTTGCGAGCTATGGCGATTTTTACACTATAGTTTAGGGCATTCACAGCAGGATAATAAGGATCATATAACAAATTCCAAAAACGATATTATTACTGGATTTCTAAATGTTGCCGACTTCTTTACACCTGCAATCACGATAGATAATGCGTTGATAAAATATGGTTTGCAAAATGAGCCTAACTCGGCATTGATAGCGATGTCGCTGGCACAGAAAACCAATAGCCCAACTCAGCAGATGTATCAACAGCATATGGCGCAAGCGGCTGCTTTATGGTCACAACTTAGCATGCAGATGTTAGAAACAGTTTATAAAAATCCTGCTGCGTTTAAGCAAAAAAAATCATCGGAGAAGTCTAGTGAGGCAGATTTTTCTCATTGGCAACAGCAGATATTGGATGAGTCATTGTTTTCGCGTCATGAGTTAATTCGCACTTTATATAAGCATCCCAAGCAAGCGCAGCAGTTGCAGCAACAAGGCTATGTCGTCCACCAACATTCTTACGAGTGTTTAGGGCGGCATTATGTACTAATATTTTATGGACAAGATGCAGAAGGAAAGCATGGTAAGTCGGCTATACGCCCAAATTTAGCGAAAATCGCTTTAGATGTGGCGATACGATTACCAATGGCAGAACTACATCATGTGATTGTATTGGGTATAGATTTTATAATAGAGGCTGAAGATACTTTTATGGATATTGATTTATGGATTCAGCCAGTTAATCCCATGACCCAGCGCGAGCGCCAACTGACTAAAAAGGTTCAGCAGTTACAGCAAAATAATCAGAGTAATGCTAGTGAAAATACCGAAGATAATAAGAAAAAAGCTGATTCTAATCATCTGTCATAAGTGCGCTTAAATATTCCAAGTGCATCTCGCCCTAATAATACTAACTAAAATGACTTATAATCAAACACAAAAAAGACAGCCTAAGCTGTCTTTTTTTAAATTAATGATGATAAATTATCTTAGATTATTAGGACCATCGATATCACTATCATCAGTTGCAATATGATTGATATCAACCGTAGAAGAATTTACATCACTGGTAGAGCTTAAGTTATTAGGTGTGATGGTATTATCATCTACTTGGGTTGTGCTGCTACCAAAAGTATCAGTAGCTGTACTTGGCGTATTGTCACGTACTGAAGCAGCAACCTTATCTTGAATCGATGAGCTTGGCGTCAAAGCAGATTTTGCTTTTGCTTCGTCACGTTCTCTGTCCATTTTATCCTGCATTTTGCGTAAGAAACGTGCTGCTGCTTCTTGACCACCTAGACCAAACGATAGGGCAAATGCTACGGCAACTGCACCTAAAGTTAGACCAAATGCTAGGTTAACGATAGAATCCGCAATACCCATCGCTTTTAGACCCATGGCAAGAACTAAGCCCATGATCAAAACGCGCACGATATTTGCTAGGAACTGTGAACCTTGCTCAGAGCGCTCAACAACACCAGCGATGATGTTGGCAAGCCAAAAACCAATAAACAGGATAATCGCGCCCAAGATGATATTGGCACCGAAAGCAATAAACATCGCAATAATGGCTGAGATAGGCTCAAAACCTAATAAGTCAGCAGCAGCGATAGAGGCAAATAACATGGCAAAAAATACGATGGCATAGCCAACTAAGTCAGAAACCTTTTTATCACCCATGGTCTGTTGAAGACCAACTTTGGCAGGTAACTGATTGATTTGCGTATTTTCAAGCAAGCCTTTGATGATGTTTGCAACCATACGTACAACATAAAAAGTCACAACCAAGATAGCAATTGCCATAAAGATATTTGGCAAGGCTTCCATGATTTTGTTTAACATGTTGGTTGCAGGGCGAGCAATTACATCAATTTTTAGGGCATTTAAAGCAGCAATGATTGTTGGAATAATCACTACTAGAAACGCTAAAGAACCTGCAATGTTGGGTAAGCTATTCTGTTCGCTTAAACCAGCTTTAGTTGCAAGCTTCTGGACATCAAAAGTAGAAACAAGGTTGGTTACAATGCCACGTACCACTTTGGCGATGATGTAACCTACTACGAATACTACAGCAGCAATCAGAATATTAGGGATAAAGCTGAAGATTTTATCAACCATATTGGTTAATGGAGCAAATAAACCGTCAAGCTCTAGTTGGCCTAATACCATGGTCAATACTACTAATAGAATGAACCAATAAACCATGTCAGCAATCGTGCTGCTCATTGGTTTTACACCAGCTTTTGCACTTAAACGCTCATCCATTGAGGTTTTTGAAAGTGCAGCATTGATGGCAGTACGTGCAACCGTTGCAATTACCCAACCGATCACACCAACTGCAATAGCAGCGATAAGATTAGGGATAAAGGTGAGTACTTGGTTTACCATGTTGGCAAACGGTGCTGATATAGAGTTTAGGTTTAACTGACTTAATGCGCCAGAAATAGCGATAACGAAAATAAACCAAAAAACAATCTTAGAGATGATGCCCTCTAAGTCATAGCTTTTACCTGTTGAAGAGTTCATACGTTGATTGAGATTGATTTTAGACAGCACGCCGCGTACTAGAGCAGCAATGCCCAAGGCGACAAGCCAACCAATGATAAAAATAAGAATAGCGCCGATGATGGAGCCGATAGGGCCACCCAGATAACCGTTGAACGATGTAAACATTGGATTCATCCTGTCCTCCTCTAATGATCATGTGTCTGCTATAAGATAAGAAAATCACTTTAATTCAAGCGTTTCATCCGAGGCAAACACACACCTATTTATTAGTATTTTTAATTAAAATTATTTGTAAACTTGATTTTAGTACTTTATAAGAAATTCATACTTAACAATCAGTAGTCACTATTAACAAGACATACCTTTTGTTATTTCTTTCCTTAACCAATTTAGCTTAACTTATGTAATTATGAATTTAAAGATAGAAAGCTTAACGTCTTACTATATTTGTGTGATAAGTTGTTATTTTTACGGTAAATATTAACATAGACTGTACATTTGACCGATAATTTCAAGTGAGTCATAGCAGGCAAAACTAAGATTTGCTATTATAGATAAATGTGACATCTCGCCACTATTATTACAATTTGAGAGCATTTTATGAAAAAAATCACTACCCTAAGCATCAGTGCCCTTGCTAGTGCTATGTTATTAATCACAGGCTGTAGCGCAAACAATGGCAGTAAAGAAACCGCTACCAAAAGTGTTTCAGTGACTGAACAAAGCCCTGCCAAGGAAAAAGTAGGCTATAGCTTGGGCTATATGATGGCAGAAGGGAATAAAGAAGCGGTTGGGGATCTGCACCTAGATACGTTTGAAAAAGGTTTCCGTGATGGCTATGAAGGCAAAAAAGCGGCATTGACAGAAGAGCAAATGCAAGAAGTGTTAATGACCTATCAAAAAGAACAGGAAGCGAAGTTTGTGAAAGATATGGAATCTAAAGCGGGTGCAAACAAAACTAAGGGCGCCGCATTCTTAGTAGAGAATGGCAAAAAAGCTGGCGTAAAAACCACTGCTTCAGGTCTACAATATAAAGTAGTGACCGCAGGTACTGGCAAGTCGCCAAAAGCTACGGACGTGGTTGAAGTAAACTACGAAGGTAAATTGATTGACGGCACTGTATTCGATAGCTCATATGAGCGTGGTGAGCCAATTGAATTCCCACTAAACCAAGTGATTGCTGGTTGGACTGAAGGTCTACAGTTGATGAAAGAGGGCGGTAAATACGAGTTTTATATCCCATCTGATATCGCTTATGGTGAAGCGGGTAACGCAGGTATCGAGCCTAATAGCACGCTAATCTTTACCGTTGAGCTATTAAAGGTAAAGTAATTAGCAGTAATTAATGCTAATTTAGTATTGATACAATAGACGCAAAAAGAAGCCCTCTTACATTAAGAGGGCTTCTTTTTGCGTAAGAAATAGCACTTAAGCTTTCGACGTTAATGAGCCATTATTCAAAGGTTCTTTTGGAAAACTTTAGAATTGCGACCGTTATTATACTTCTCGCGGCGTACTTCAGGTAAGGCGCTTGCCTCAACTTCAGCAAACCCCTGTTCAACGAACCAATGTGCTGTACGAGTGGTCAATACAAATAACTTGTGTAGACCATGGCTGCGTGCTTGTTGCTCCAAAAATGCCAGCAAATCAGCGCCGCGGCTACCGCTGCGATATTCTGGATGTACCGCGACGCAGGCAACTTCTGCTGAATCTGTATCGAGTGGATAAAGCGCTGCACAACCTAAAATCATGCCGTCACGTTCGATGACGCTATAATTATCAATCTCTTGCTCCAAGCGTTCGCGTGAGCGACTGACCAAGATACCTTGCTCTTCTAACGGCGATAATAGCTCTATCAGCCCTACCACGTCATCGACATCAGCGCGGCGAATCTCTTCGTAAGGGTCGTGACTAATCAAGGTGCCAGAACCATCACGGGTAAATAGCTCTTCAAGTAGTGCGCCGTTTTTGGCATAAGAGATAATATGGGTGCGATGAACCCCTTGGCGACAGGCATTGCTGGCACAGCTTAAGAAGTAATTAATCTCACAGTTTAGATCACGGTCACGTAAGAAGCGGTCGACTTCATTTGGAATCATCTCACGTAGCAAACGATCATTGTGATTGATACCGGCTTCTTCGCCTAAGAATATAAGCTTGTCGGCACCAAGCGCCACGGCGGCACTAAGAGCAACATCTTCAGCCAATAAGTTAAAGACTTCGCCGGTTGCTGAATAGCCCATAGAGCCTAAAATTACAATATGATCGTGTAGTAGATTATTTTTGATGGCTTCAACATCAATAGAGCGTACTTCGCCTGTCATCTGGTAATCAACGCCATCGCGGATACCATAAGGACGCGCAGTGACAAAATTGCCCGACACTGCATCAATACGTGAGCCGTACATAGGTGAGTTGGCAAGCCCCATCGATAGCTGCGCTTCAATCTGCAAGCGAATAGCACCAACCGCTTGTAATATAGAAGGCATCGCGACGCGAGGTGTCACACGAATATCTTGATGCAGTGGTGATTCAATATCAGCATCTTTGAGGTTTTTCTCGATTTGCGGTCGCGCCCCATGCACCAATACCAGCTTGATACCCAAGCTATGCAATAAAGCAAAATCATGGATCAGTGTGCTGAAATTTGGATGATTGACCGCCTCACCACCAAACATAATCACGAACGTTTTGCCGCGATGGGTATTGATATAGGGGGCAGAATTACGGAACCAATGGACGTATTCAGGGTTAATCTGGGGCATGGCGCTAGTAGTCATAATGGGAGCAATAGTCGTTAGAATAAGAAAAAGGGCGTGACAGAGAATGCCTGTCGCTAAAGGATCGCTAAAGATTTACCATAGCAAAAAACGTCGTTATGAGCTATCTTTTATTTCAGTAGCGTTAAAGAGTCCTCACAGCAGATTAACGATATACACAACATCAACACAGGGTTAATGTACGTATAAAGGCTTTTTGTTATGCTAAGCGCTATTGCTTTACCGATGGCTTACGCAGATAATTGATAAAAATAATAATGTTTAAAAGTTAACATGACTGAGTATGACCATATATGATGGTAAATTGCTTATTCTCCTATATTTTTAAAACTACTAATTTTTACCAGCTCCTTTTGTACCAGCTTTGTTTTACCGATAAATCAACTAGGGATAATGAATGTCATGAAGAAAAGTAACCATTTTGCGAACCCATTCAGTGCATGGACTGGACACCGCTTGTTTCATGTTGTCGCTGGTACGCTCGTTGGCGTAATGGCTGTCACGCAAGCATCAGCGATGTTGCCCACACCAGAACAAGCCGTTAATAATTCAGTAGCAGTTCAGTCAAACTTTAATCAAAACAGTCAGTCAAATGCGCAAGCAGTTAACAGTAGAATTACAGCGTCATTGATTAGTGTTGATGCCAACGGTAAAGAAATACTGGTTCCTGTGGATGCAAATACGCGTTTGCAGTCAGGTAATGTTTTAGAGTATCAAGGCTATTTTACCAATACCAATGCGGATCGGGTTCGTAAAATGACCGTGACGATGAGCATTCCTGAACAAGTAGAATTGCTGCGTGCTGTTTCTCCTGATTTCCCTTATGGTAGTGCAGATGGCAATACCTTTGCCCGTATGCCGCTACGTGGAAAAGTTGATAATCAGTTGCAAGAAATTCCGTTAAAATTCTATAAAGCCGTACGCTGGGATCTAGAAGGCGTAGGTCTTAATGATACAGTCGCAGTGAAATACCGGGCACGTGTCAAATAAGTTTATGCTTTGATATCTGCTTCAACAAAAAAGCACCGCAGCAATCACTGTGGTGCTTTTTTTATCATCAATCTTTGATATCTGTAGTTAGCAGGATTTTTTATATATCCTTTTCCACTATAAATTAAAGAGTGGCATATTTACTCTTGGATTTTTCGTTAATAAGTTGCTTAATGGCATAAATTTGGGTGGTAGTAGCTTGCGAGCCAGCAGCAATCAAAGCGCTACGCTGGCTGGTATCTAGCGTGCTGATATGACCGACATTTGGCATAATCACAATATCAGCACGATCACGCTCATGACGCATTGATGCAGCGCTATGATTAATCGGAGATGCTTTCGCGTTATAGGCTGCATTGGCGATTAAACTGTTTTCAAGAAAGCCCCAAAAGCTGGTTAATGAATTGAGGTGCGGTTTTTGATTGACAGTCGATGTATTAGCGTTAGCAGCAGTCACATCAACGGCGATGATAATATCGGCACCCAAATCACGGGCGCTATCCACAGGCACCAAGCTGACCACGCCACCATCAATATATTTTTTGCCGACTTTTTCAGGGATGCGCGGTGCAATAAAGATATTAGGCACACTACAGGATGCTTGTACCGCAAGCCCAACATCACCCGTGGTAAAGACCGCTTTTTTCAACGTGTTTTTATCAGCAGCAACCGCCGCAAAGGAGATGGGGAAGTTTTCTATCGTTCGTCCACTAACATTCGCGTTAATAAAGTTTTTGAGCTTAATACCTTCGATAAAACCTTGGTTAGATAAGATAAAGTCTGTCAATTCACTATCAGTGGTGTTCAATGCCAAGTGTTCAAGCTGCTTTGCATTGTGACCACTGGCATACAAGCTACCAACTAAGCTCCCGACACTGGTGCCGACTACCAGTGTCGGTTTGATACCGTTCTCTTCTAATGCTTTAATCACGCCTACATGAGCGAAACCTTTTGCACCGCCACCACCTAATACTAAAGCTACCGTAGGTTTGTTCGGTACTGACGTATCTGCTGGCGCGACTGGCGTCAAACTATTGCAAGCACTCATTAATAGAGCAAATATAGCGAAGAGGCTCAGACGAAGCGTCAATAAAAAATGATAATAAGGGTGGCAGATAGAATGAGAGGACATAAAAAACCTTATCAAAAATTATCATAGAGGAATAAATAGCGGTGTAGTAGGGTATTCATCAATAGGTTACGCAGAAATCAGCTAGACGTTGTATGGCGAAATAGCTTAGCATAAGGTATTAGTTAACATAATAATTTAGCGGTATAGCTAGGCACGTTACAGAATATTGATCATTATCACATGATAAGACAGCTTATAAGCTAGCATGAATTCTTGAACAAGACTCTTGACCCTATAAAATTTATATTAACATCGTTAGGATTTTTGATGCCCACATCGGTTAACCCTGCTACACCTCATTTACTAGACGTTTTGGCACTTGATATGCCGGTGACGGCGCTGGCAGGTGTTGGACCAAAAGTGGCCGAGCAATTGACGCAATTGGGCATTGCCCGTATCTTTGATTTGCTACTACATCTGCCACGCGACTATGAAGATCGTAGTCGCTTGGTATCAATAGGCGATGTGGCTCATGGACAAGCCGCCATGATTACTGGTCGCGTCGTGCATGTCGATACCAATCGTAGCGGCATGACGGTGATTGTAGATGATGACACGGGTACGATATCTCTACGCTTTTTTAAGGTATATCGTGGACTTGCTCAAACCATGTGTCTAGGTACCCATCTGCAATTATTCGGTGAAGTCAAAGTGAGTCGCTACGGTAAGCAGATACATCATCCTGAATATCAAATTATCAGCAGTAACGAGACGGTAGTAAATACGGGTTTACAGCCTATTTATCCAAGCGTTAAAGGTTTACATCAAAATAAGCTGCGTACATTAATTAAGCTTGCACTGCAAACGGTTCGTAGTCAGGGCTTGCCAATGACTTTATTTGCGCCTGAGGATTTTTCAGTCGTTGCGGATTTGCCATTAGTGCCTTTTGAACCAGCTAAAATACCGATAACCGAGCCAGATTATCCAGAAGATATCTTTTCTACCCTCGCGCGTAGTGTGCCTGACAACGGTTTTAGTAGTAGTGATAGTAACAGTAGCGTCAATAGAACGAAGCCCTCTTTTTATCATAGTCAAAATAATACCAGTTCCGATGCTATAAGTATGGCTAATAATAACGTCTATAATTTAACCATATTTGAGGCGTTGGTATTACTGCATACGCCGCCTACTTATACTGATGCTGGTCAACAATACAAATTATTAACCCAATTAAGCGCTCGTACTCATGCTGCTTGTCAACGCCTCATTATTGAAGAGTTGACTGCACATCAGCTCAGCTTATTATATCGCCGTCAGCAATTGCATCAGTATAAAGCGCCAAAATGTGCTATCCAAAGTCCATTGGCAGATAAATTATTTGGTGCGTTACCATTTGATTTAACGGGCGCGCAGAAAAGAGTTATGAGGGATATTACCGCTGATATGGCCACTTCAATACCAATGCTCAGATTGGTACAAGGCGATGTTGGCGCTGGTAAAACCTTAGTCGCGGCAGGCGCGGCGGGTTATGCATTAGATAGTGGTTGGCAGGTGGCGGTGATGGCACCGACGGAGATTTTAGCGGAACAGCATTTGGTTAATTTCAAAAACTGGTTTGAGCCGTTAGGTATTGGGGTTGGTTGGTTGGCTGGTAAACAAACCGCTAAGCAGCGCCGCGAAGCGTTAGAAGCGGTGAGCGAGAATACCGTACAAGTAATCGTTGGTACTCATGCGCTTTTTCAGGATCAGGTACAATTTGCCAAATTGGGTTTGGTTATTATTGATGAACAGCATCGCTTTGGTGTTGAGCAGCGTATGGCGTTGACCAATAAAGGCGTGGCTGGTAGCACACCGCATCAGCTGATTATGACTGCAACGCCCATTCCGCGGACGCTAGCGATGAGTGTTTATGGCGATATGGACACTTCTATTATCGATGAGCTACCACCAGGGCGTACACCAATTACTACCGTAACAATTGACCGCAACCGCCGTGATGATGTGATTGAACGTATTGCAGTTAATTGTGAAGCTGGCAGGCAGGCATATTGGGTGTGCTCACTGGTTGAAGAGTCGAGTGTACTCGATGCGCAAGCTGCTGAGGCGACTTATGAAGATTTGATCGAGCGTTTAGATATTCGCATTGGCTTGGTGCATGGCAAAATGAAAGGCGCTGATAAACAAGCCATTATGCAAGCGTTTAAGGCAGGACAACTTGATTTGTTAATAGCTACCACAGTTATCGAAGTGGGTGTTGATGTGCCCAATGCTTCACTGATGGTCATTGAAAATGCAGAGCGATTGGGTCTATCGCAATTGCACCAATTACGCGGACGAGTCGGGCGCGGTTCAACAAAAAGCTATTGTGTGCTGTTGTATCAGAAGCCCTTGTCGGAGACAGGGACAGAGCGCTTAAATGTACTGCGAGATAGTACCGATGGTTTTGTCATTGCGCAAAAAGATTTAGAGCTGCGTGGTCCGGGCGAGTTATTAGGAAAGCGTCAAACAGGTAATATCGGGTATTATTTGGCGGACCTTATTCGGGATGAGCAGTTATTTGCTATTGCCCAGCGTTTGGCAAAGCATCTGATTGCAGATCCTGCACGCAAAGCTGATGTCAGCCAACTGATTCATCGTTGGATGCCAGAGGCAAGTCGTTATACCAATGCTTAATGATAGTTAACTCAACCTGTTTTCTATTACTGGTTACCATAAAAAAGCCATTATTTTCTTAAAATAATGGCTTTTTTATGGTTTTTATAAATCATTTATCAACCAATAATTAACACTGTATTCTTATTTTAATGAACTAATATTGACTTATGTGTTCATGAGTTATTATTGAACTATGATTATTTGTGTGGCAGTTTACGATAATGGATTGGCACAGTGTCTTCCATGCGTTTGCTAGGATATCGCATTTTGCATAATGATATATGTTTAAAATATGCGTATTTCTAGTCGTTTTATCGATTCTAACAGGACGTTAGGATGAGAACTTGATTAACTTCATAGTGGCAATCTATCTGCTTTGTCTGATGACTACTGTGCCATTCATGCTTTTTATTAACGACCTGAATTTATTAACAAGGATGTTTCATGAAAAAGACGTTAACCTTCGTTTGTGCTATCGCCACACCATTATTATTTAGCCAGTCTGCTTTTGCTGCATTCGATTATTTTAAAACCGATGGTAGCTTCAAACGCTTTTCGGTCTCTGCTGGCTGGTTGCATGCCTCTCCGCAAGGCACAGCCAATCCTCTAGAAAATACGACAGCCATTAAAGATGGTACTGTCGCTAAAAACGGCAGTGTTAAAATAAAAACTGTCAGAGAGGTTATTGATCCTGATCAAAGTGAGCTTACTAAAGTTAAAGTAAATACAGGCCTAACTGCTATAGGGGTAGTAAGCTTTAGAGGTGAAGAAACTGATTTGTCTAGAACTACCCTAGGTGATGTATCAGGTCAAGTTAAGCTTGGCGGTTTAGAGAATTTCAGCAGTCCAGGTACGGGTCTTGAGTCTGCTGATGTTGATACTTTTGGTTCGCTATTTAACTATTATCTAAATGATAACTGGTCGATTGAAGTCAAAGCCGGATTTCCTCCTAAAGTAGATATTATGGGTAAAGGGAAAGTGTATGCACCTATATCTGGTGAGGTTACAGCTGGTGGAATAGGAGAATATGCACTACCAAAATTTAAAATTAAAAAAGAACAGCTTATAACCGATTTAGAACAAGGTGATGGCGTGGCATCTAGGGCTCGCGCATGGCTACCGGCAGCGGGGGTGCAATATCAGTTTGGCAAATCTGGGGTCAATAAGTTTCGCCCTTATGTCGGTGCTGGGGTTATGTATGCCTATTTTAACGGTATTGAGCTAAATGAGGGTATTCGTAAAGATTTAGAGGCAGCTGGACATCAAATTCAGAATATCAAAGATGGCAAATCGGGTGCTGCGCTAGAAAATGTGCCATCCAATCGAGAGATGAACGTGGATGTGGAGGCAGAAAGCGCTTTTGCACCTATCGTCACTGTTGGCGCTACTTATGATTTCAATGATAGATGGTTTGGAGTCGGGTCATTGTCTTATGCAAAACTGGACAGCGATACGACCATCACCGTTAAAAATGATAAGAATGAAGAGTTGATTCGATCGAAAGCTCACCTTGATATCGATCCTTATATTACTTTCCTTGGCGTTGGCTATCGTTTTTAATAGAAGGTTTGTAGTAACTACAGAATAGTAGGATAAACATAGCGCACATTCTTAGGAATGTGCGTTTTGTCTTACGATCTACAAAAAGAATCTCTATCCTGTCAAATTCATTAATAAGCAGTATGTATTGCTTATCACTTTTAATATGTTCGCTTGGAGCGTTTTTACATCTGCCGATATTGAGTCAGTATGGAACTTACGAAGCTCAGACACTATATATATAAATCAGATGACAACTTAATATATGCTATCCTCAATAAATTTACAGACTATTGTAGTCATAAACAGCATTTTGACCATATAAAGATGCTCGTTTAACGTAGTGCCAGCCTATTTTCACCTATTATTTTCCTCATATTATATATCCTTATTATTGCCTGTATTGACAGAGAGTTATCATGAGCGATGTTGAAGACAACAAGCTGCCAGTTGAATCTGAGCTACCCCCATACCGCCAATCTGATGCGCGAGCGTCTAAGCCTTTATCAGATAAGCCATTATCAAAATTTCCTTTATGGTTATTACCAGTATTGGCCATTGTGCTCGTTATTGGGGTATTGGTTGGTAAGTACTGGGGCAATGATGAGGAAGCGAGCAATGAGTCGCCCGTTGCTAACAATGTGCAAAACGATAGCGCTAACCTAAAAGATGCTAGCATTGAGCAAGCTGTATTATCGGTCGAAACAGTGCTACCAAGCCAAGATAATATTGGTAATACGCTCAGTGCTGACGGAACCATCAATGCTAAAGATGTCGCTAATGTCAGTGCCAAAGTAAACGGCGTAGCGATTGAACGGATCTTGGTCGAAGAAGGTCAGCGTGTTAAAGCTGGTCAAATACTGGCTGTATTTGATACCGACGCGATGGAGCAGCAAGTCTTGCAAGCAGAAGCAGATGTTGCCGAAGCAGAAGCGACGCTTGCCAATGCCACTGCCGATGCCGCCCGTGTCCTGCCACTTATTGACATTGATGCCATTAGCAAACAAGAAGCAGATCGCTATCGTACGGCTAAACTACAAGCGCAGGCGTCACTGCAAGCCTCTAAAGCTCGACTGAGTACGCAGCGCTTGAGTGTCAATAATGCCAATGTGGTTGCACCGGTTAGCGGTATTATTAGTGAAAAAATGGCTGAAGTTGGTATGGTTGCTGGTGGAGACCCACTATTTACTATTATCAAAGGTGGTATTTTGGAATGGCGTGCGGATATCGATCCTAAGCTGATTGGTGAGGTTAATGTTGGCACACCAGTGCAAGTTAACCTACCGGGCGGCGATTCTGTCATGGGGCAGGTCAGTCGCATTGCACCAACTGCTGATAATAATAGGCAAATTACCATTTATGCTAGCCTCGCTGCTAACGCAAAAGTACGAGCAGGCATGTATCAAACGGGCGAGTTTTTATTGGGTAGTAGCAGCGCTCAAACGGTTCCTAATAGCGCCATTGTCAGCAATGACGGCTATGACTATGTGATGCTAGTGACCAATATCAGTACTAAAGACGGTAAAAACGGTCACAACATTGGCCGTATCAAACAACAACGTGTGACCCTTGGTGAGCGCTTTGGCGATAGTATTATGCTCACAGAGCCACTCCCTGCAGAGAGCCGACTTGTAAAGCAAGGGGGAAGCTTTTTAAATGATGGTGACTTGGTACGTGTCGTTGATGGTCTGAGTCAAACTGGTAAGCAGGCTACTAGCACAGACACGCAGGCGCGCTCATGAGTTTAAATGTTTCCGCCTACTCGATTAAAAATCCATTAGTGGCTATCTTGCTGTTTGTACTGCTGACCTTAGGCGGTATCTATGGCTTTATGCAAATGAAGGTGCAGCAGTTTCCCGATATAGACCTACCAGCGGTGGTGGTCACGGTGACCTTGCCGGGCGCTGCGCCATCGCAGCTCGAAAACGATATTGCAAAAAAGGTAGAAAATAAGCTCACCAGTATTGAGGGCGTCAAGCACATTCGTACGACGCTCCAGACGGGCGCCGCTACTATGGTTGCTGAGTTCGTCTTAGAAAAAGACATCCAAGAAGCGGTTGATGATGTGCGCTCGGCAGTCGGTGAGGTACGTGGCGATTTGCCTGCCGCTGCCAATGACCCTATCGTCACCAAAGTCTCAACATCAGGATTCCCAGTCGTCACGTACTCTGTCGCTGCTGAAAACATGAATGTAGAAGACTTGTCTTGGTTTGTCGATGATACCGTCACCAAGCGTTTATCTGATATACCTGGTGTCAGTACTGTCAGCCGTATCGGCGGTTTGCAGCGTGAAATTACGGTTGCCGCTGACCCTGTTACCTTGAGTGGTCTAAAGCTTTCTATCACGCAATTATCCAATCAAATCACCGGTATTCAGCAAGACAGCTCAGGCGGTGAAGCCGAAGTCGGCAAAGCCACGCAGACCATTCGTGTACTTGGGGCGGTTGAGCGCTCAAGCGAGCTGAATAATTTACAAATAGCCGTCCCTACGGGCGGTACGCAAGCGCTTGGGCGTATGGCACAAATTACGGATGGCGCGGCTGATCCAAGCTCTATTGCCAAGCTCGATGGGCAAACGGTGGTTGCGTTCAATATTACGCGCTCGCGTGGTGCCAGTGAAGTGGAAGTCATGGAGCTGGTTGACGCTGAGCTTACTAAGCTGTCAGCAGATGTAGGCAATATTAGTATTGAAAAGGTCTACGATCGAGCAACGCCAGTTGCTGAAGATTATCAAGCGTCATTACGGATGCTGATAGAAGGTGGTTTGCTTGCTGTAGTCGTGGTGTTCTTATTTTTGCGCAATATCCGCGCAACTTTTGTGGCTGCTGTGGCATTGCCCTTGTCCGTTATACCTACTTTTTTGGGTATGTATCTGTTTGGTTTTAGTCTTAACATTATCTCCTTATTGGCATTGTCGCTGGTCATTGGTGTACTGGTCGACGATGCCATTGTAGAAGTTGAAAATATTATTCGTCACTTGCGTATGGGTAAGACGCCTTATGAGGCGGCAATGGAAGCGGCGGATGAAATTGGCTTGGCGGTTGTTGCCACTACCTTTACCTTGATTGCCGTATTTTTACCGACTGCGTTTATGGGCGGAATTGTCGGGCAGTTTTTCCGGCAGTTCGGCTGGACAGCGGCATTATCAATATTTGCCTCGTTAATGGTTGCGCGCCTTATCACACCGATGATGGCAGCATATATATTGAAACCAGAAAAGAAGCACGTTGAAAAGCAGAGCGCGCTGATGAACTGGTATCTTAAAGTGGTCTCATGGACGCTAGATCATCGCTGGATGACGATGGGTGCTACCTTAGTATTATTTGTGGCTTCATTGGCTTTGGTAAAATTATTACCCACCTCTTTTATACCTGATAATGATATTGACCAAACACGGGTGGCCATTGAGCTGACACCCGATGTGGCGTTAGCGGACACGGAACGAGTTGCCGCGCTGGCAAGTGAGCGTATTTTAGCCATGCCTGAAGTGACCAATATTTTTACGTCGGTAGGTGAGGCGCAGGCGACAATGGACTCAAACTCTAGCGGTGGCAAGGCAGAAAATATAGCAGGTCTAGATATTGTACTTGCGCCAAGAGCAGAGCGCGGCTCTAAGCAAGAGATTGAGCGTAAGATGAGTACTATATTGGCAGAAGTACCCGGTGCGCGCTTTACGGTCGGGTTATCGAGTGGTGGTGAGACAGGTTATAATTTTTCTTTGACTAGCACCGACCCGCAACTGCTTGAGCAAACGGTACAGCAGATGATGTCAGAGATCCGTGAGCTACCAAGTGCTGGTGCTGTCACGAGTGATCGCAGCCTGCCCCGCCAAGAGTTGACCGTCACGCCAAACAGGCTAGCAATGGCGGATAAAGGGGTGACGACGCAAGACATCGCCATGACCTTACGTGTAGCGACCGTTGGTGACTATGAGCAACGTTTGTCCAAGCTGAATTTAGATACGCGGCAGATACCAATTGTCGTGCGCTTGCCAGATATCGCTAAGCAAAACGTCAGCCAACTCGAAGGTTTATATGTACCAAGTGCGCTACCAGCAGGACAAGGCGTGCGTGTTGGCGAAGTTGCGACGCTCGACTTTGGTACTGGACCTGCGCAAATCAGTCGCCTAGATCGTGAGCGGGCGATTAGTATTACTGTTCAGCCTGCCAATGGTGAGCTTGGTGATTTGGTACAAGCGGTCAAGAGCATACCTAGTATGCAACAGCTGCCAGCCTCTATTACTATTATCGATCAAGGACAAGCGGAAAATATGGCCGAGTTATTTAGCGGCTTTGTGATTGCAATGTCGGTCGGCGTGGTCTGTATTTTGGGCGTACTTATATTATTATTTGGACGCATCTTGCAGCCATTTACGATTCTCATGGCATTGCCACTGTCTATCGGTGGTGCCTTTGTAGGCTTGGTAATTACCAATAGCAGCCTGTCGATGCCCTCGATGATTGGTTTTATTATGTTGATGGGCATTGCGACCAAAAACTCTATTCTTTTGGTCGATTATGCACTGATTGCTCAGCGGCGCGGCTTAGCACGTTTTGAGGCGATTATCGATGCTTGTCGTAAGCGTGCGCGCCCGATTATTATGACCACTATCGCGATGGGTGCGGGCATGCTGCCATTGGTCTTTGGTTGGGGCGATGCCGATCCGACGTTCCGTCGACCGATGGCGGCCGCCGTATTGGGTGGTTTGGTCACTTCAACTTTATTGAGCTTGGTCGTCATTCCAGTTGTATATACGCTGATGGATGACCTATCAGAATGGTTTGCTAAGTGGCTTGCTCCAAATGGTAAGCCAGATAGAGTGACTGAGGAAAAATAGCAGCTCTAACAGTATTACTGTTAGTAAGCGACATAAAAAGCTCAAACTATATTCAGGTATAGTTTGAGCTTTTTATGGGTAAGATGTTAGCTACTAGATTAATTCAAGCTACTATGAGGTTAAAGAGTCGTAATGTGTGTTATTGGGAGACAAGTTACCAAGGTAATGGGCTTTAATTATGGTTCTTTGTATGACGTTAGTCTGAAACTGGTAAGTTTAGTGGTTTAGTTGAGCAAGTCTTTGTTATAGTCGATTCAGTTAAATTTATCAAAGAAACGGTTTATATCGATATTTGGATGCTATCCGTGTCTTGATCATTACTAGAACTATAAACCAGTTTCTACAAATATTAGAAAACAAGGAATAACTATGATTAATGCCTATGCAGCAAAAGAAAAAGGTGGCGAGTTTGTGCCTTATCAATATGATCCTGGCACATTAGGGGATCATGAAGTAGAAATCGAAGTACATAGCTGCGGTATCTGCCATAGCGATCTATCGATGTGGCAAAACGAATGGGGAATGACCCAATATCCGTTTGTAGGTGGGCATGAAGTCGCAGGAAAAGTCCTCGCAAAGGGCAAGCACGTCAAGCACCTAGAGCTTGGCGATAAAGTCGGGCTTGGCTGGCATAAAGGATATTGCAACGTTTGTGATCTATGTATCGGTGGGGACCACAATCTATGCCCTGAGCAAGAAGGTACTATCATTGGTAACCATGGCGGTTTTGCAGATAAAGTACGCGCAAAAGATACTAGCGTCATCAAGATACCTGAAGGGCTTGATTTTAATGCGGTAGGACCATTGCTATGCGGTGGCGTTACGGTGTTTAATCCGCTTATGCAGTACGACATCACGCCAACCTCAAGAGTCGCTGTTATCGGTATCGGTGGTTTAGGTCATCTAGCGCTTCAGTTTGCCAATGCGTGGGGCTGTGAAGTGACGGCATTTACCAGTGAATCAAAAATGGAAGAAGCAAAAGAGATGGGCGCTCATCACTCATTAAACTCAAGAGAGGATAGTGAAATTGAAAAAGCCGCTGGTTCTTTTGATTTAATCATATCAACAGTGAACGTCGATATGAACTGGGATGTTGTGATCAAGACTTTGAGACCAAAAGGTAAACTACACTTTGTTGGACTGTTAGAAGCTCCATTAGAGATATCAGCTGCACCAATGATTATGTCTCAAAACAGTCTGTCAGGCTCACCAGTTGGATCACCGTCAACCCTGCGAAAAATGTTAGACTTTGCCGCTCGACATAATATTCAGCCAGTGACTGAAACGTATAAAATGTCTGATATCAATGAAGCATTTGAGCGCCTAGAGAGTGGTAACGCTCGCTATAGAGTGGTATTAGAAAGAGACTAAAAGTTATTGGCTAAAAGTTATTAAAGGTAACGAAGCATAGTCACAGTAGTGATACCTCAAATGATAAATGATGAGTTATCGCTATTTTTTTTGTATTGTACCTCTACTTTCTTTAAGCCATTTTTGCTTTTTTTTGAGCGCATAAAAAACCCTTGCTGTGGTATTAAACAACAGCAAGGGCTAATAGTTGAGTCAATAGAATGAATTGTCTAATATGATACTTTATTACTCGCTGACAATAAATGTCATTGAGTAATTACCTATCATACTAGAAGTGTTCTAAATCCTTGATAAGTATAAAAGCTATAAATGGCTAATAATAATTACCTATCATACTCGTTTAGTTAATCTTACCTATTGAGCCTAATATTTAGTAATTAGCTATCATACTGATGTTCCCATATTATTAATGGCTTCTATTTTAAATACTATGCTATATTTGATACGTTGGATATGAATATACAGGATCTATTTTTGATATTAATCTGACTATTTCTAACTCCAATATTACCGAGAGCATACTTGTGAAGAATGATCCGCTTGACGATCTCTTTCTGGCTTACTTTCATTCTCTTCTATATCGGTTTGTTTCATACTTATTCGTTAAAATGTCTTAATTATATGAGTAGCCAAGACTTGGGCGGTGCCAAGACTTATTTGTCCGGCGCCGATCACACCGATGTTGATAATGCTCATGATGTACTCCTATTTATTACGCTCAGAAGACCCTCATAAAAATCGGGCGCAAAAAAATCAGAGGCTCCGGTTGGGGGCCTCTGAACTCGAGAAGGATTTAAAAAGCCGGCTGAACTGTCAGTCTTGTTGCATTGAGTTTAACGCTTCAGTTCTAGCTTGGCGTTGACGAAGTAATCCGGATTAGAATTGAACACCTATTCTTTGCCGTCGTCGAGCGTCACTTTCTTGCCATCATCGTACTGTTGTACCACTACAGTCTTTCCCTGAACCTGGCAGCGGGCGATGGCGTATGGAGAGAGTTCGGCGCCAAAGTCACGGTAAGCCCAGCGAACCAAAGATGCAGACATGATAATAAGTACTGGTATCATCGGTAGTGCTACCAGGATAGTGGAGGTCTGAACCGCTTTGAGGCCGCCAACGGATAGCAGCCCTACACCAACCAAGGCAAGCATAAGGGTCCACAAGATACGATTCCATCTGGCTGGCTCTTCATAACCGGTAAGTTCCTTGGTGCAGATAGATGCCAGCATGTAGGCGGAAGAATCTACAGTTGTGGCCAGAAACACAAAGCATAGCAGTGTGAATAACGGGATTACCAACCATGCTACTGGCAAGGTTTTCAAGATC
The DNA here is from genome assembly GCF_025642195.1 of Psychrobacter sp. SC65A.3. Taxonomy (NCBI): domain Bacteria; kingdom Pseudomonadati; phylum Pseudomonadota; class Gammaproteobacteria; order Moraxellales; family Moraxellaceae; genus Psychrobacter; species Psychrobacter sp. SC65A.3. Next base: position 64,303 of record NZ_CP106752.1, read on the forward strand.
GCTACGACTGTTGCCGGTATGCCATCGCTGCTCAAAATCGCCTGCAGATCGACTACACCACTAAGCTGCAGGTCAATAGCATAACCGCCCCAGATTGCAAAGAAGGCCCAGCAGCCGAGGGTACCCCAGACTACGCCATTAACGATTATGTTCTTAATGGTACGACCGCGCGAGATACGTGCTACAAACAACCCCATCATAGGCGCGTAAGCGATCCACCAAGCCCAGTAGAAGATGGTCCAGCTCTCGGGGAAGCCACCCTTTGCCACTGGATCAGTCCAGAAGTTAATGCGGAAAAAATTATCTAAGAACAATCCTACACTGTTAGTCCAAAGGTTCAACAGAAAGATCGTTGGCCCCACAATCAAGACAAAAAACAGCAGCAGAAAACCTAGCGCCGCATTGATATTTGATAGCGTCTGAATTCCCTTGTTCAGACCGTTATAAACACTCCAGGCTATCATCGCGGTCCAGGCGGTCAGGATCCCCATCTGCAATCCAAATGAATCTGCCAGTCCGAACATCTCCTGAAAGAGGGCGGACACCAAAGGCACGGAAAGTCCTAGAGAGGTTCCCACACCACCGACGATCGAAAAGATCACAACGACGTCGATCAGCTTGCCAATAGGACCGTCGACTGCGTTGCCGAGTATACCGCGGCAGGCTTCGCTGAGGCGCAATACATTGACCTTGCGTACGTATAGAACATACGCCATAGGTAGGGCGGGCATCAAATACAGCGCCCAGGGCACTACGCCCCAATGGAACATCGGATACATGGCGGCCCATTCGGCTGCCTCAGTGGTGCCGCCTTCGATACCCAAAGGCGGACCTGACAAGAGGTAGAGCGGTTCTACAAAGGCCCAGTTACAGATTGAGATGCCGATTCCTGCACAGAACAGCATGGAAATCCAAGGAATGGTCCTGAACTCTGGCTGCTCGTCGGGTGCGCCCATTTTGATCCGCCCCAGAGGGCCGTATGCAAGCCAGACCATAAAAAAGAAACTGCCGATTCCGGTTAGTAAGTAGAGCCAACCGAAGGTGCCGGTGAACGAACTTAAAAGTCCATCAACAGCGGCTTTTCCCGCCTCTGGATATAAAGCAAGAGGAATGCTTGCAGCTAAAATAGCAATTAGCGAAGACCAGAAAATTCCCGGGTCGATCGTTAATTTTTTGTTTTTTTGAACGGTATTCATTACCTTTACCTCACACATAGTCCTTTAGGGAGGGGTACCTCAAGTTTTATTTGTTATTGCTTGAGGTGATTATTACCGGCACTGTCAATTATTGATACCTTATATTTTTCTAATATTTAAAAAATCGTTTCAATAAAAATGTGTGTGAACCGGTAGAAAAAAGCTATTGTTGTAATCGAATCAAGGCATCGGCAGCAACTGCACCTTTACCTTTAGGCCTGACCATCAAGGGGTTGATATCCAGTTCGGTAACACTGTCCCAGTGATCCATAGCAAAATCAGCTACGGCCATAATGGCATCTACTACGGCTTCCAAGTCGCCTTCCGGGCGGCCTCGAAAACCCCGCAGCAACGCGCTGCCTTTGAGTGATAGAACAGCCGTACTAGCTGCTTCGCGGGTGATTGGCAGCAGCATAATTGCACTGTCGTTGAGCAGGTTGACCAGAATCCCGCCCGTACCAATAATCAATGCCAGTCCGAACTGTTCATCTCGTTTGAGGCCAATGATCAGCTCGCCAACAAAGTCTGAAATCATAGGTTCGATCAGAAAGCGGGCATCGGCGAGTCCCTGTTCGGCTAGGCGCCCCGCCATTACCTCAACGGCGCTGGCCACGGCGCTGCCATCTTTAAGATTGAGCATGACGGCCCCAGCCTCGGTCTTGTGAGCCAGCCTGTCGCTGACCCCTTTCATCACCACCGGGTAGCCAACTTCGTCCGCTGCTTCTACCACATCTGCTTTGTTTACACAGCGACCGCCAGGTAGTTGCAGGCCATAGTGGCTAACCAGTTGTTTAGAGGCCCACTCATCTAGCATCTTGCTCTCGCCTTCCACCAATAAAGGCCCACGCAGAAGTAGTTGCTCAGAGTCATCCATTGCGGCCACTTGACGGCGGCGCTCGCCATAACGCACAAGCCGTGCCAACGCTGCAACACCGTCTTTCAGACTTTGCAATGGTGCAATACCAGCTTTCACTAACCGCTGGCGGGCGTTCTCCGGCATTAGCTCGCTGAGGTTAGAGATCACGGCGCAGGTCTTGGGGTGGTTGGCGTGAGCCGCAATTAAAGAGTCAACCGCCACTTGCCATTCGTAATCGTTACCAATACCCTGTTTGGGGAAGTCCAAAGCTAATACGGTAACGTCATAGTCGCCCTCCATCATAATGCCAAATACCTCGGTACAGGCTTCAAGGTTGCCCCAAATTGAGGTGTTGTAGTCTAGGGGGTTGGAAAAGCTGGCAAAATCGGGCAGCCATTCACCTAGTTTTTGTTCCTGTACCTTGGATAAGCTTGGCAGCTGAAGATTATAGTGATCCAGGCTATCAGCTAGCATGGCACTATCACCGCCAGAGCAGGTCAGCACGCCGATACGATCCCCTTTGGGAAGTTCGCACAGAGAGGCAATCTTTAGGGTTTCAAGCAATTCAGACAAAGAGTGCACACGTAGGATACCCAGCCTATCGAACATCGCCTGATACATGTCATCAGAGCCCGCTAAGGAGCTGGTATGACTCATGGTCAGCTGGATGCCGATCTCTGAGGTGCCTGCCTTGAGAACTACCAGAGGAATGCCTTTATCTAAAGCCTTCAGGGCAGCGCGGCTAAACGTTTCAATGTCTTTTAGCCCCTCGATATAAAAACCGATGGCGGTTACACGATCGTCTTCGAGCAGTGGCTCGATATAGTCGCCTGCGCCTAATACCGCCTGATTGCCAACGCTGATTACATGGGTGATTGAAAGTGAGCGGCCGTGCATGGTCAGATTCAGCGCTACGTTACCACTTTGGCTGATGATAGCGACGCCTTTATCGGTACGCTCACCACAAAGGCGATCCGGCCATAACGCGACGCCGTTGGTAAAATTTAGCAAGCCATAGCAATTGGGGCCCACTAATGCCATATCTCCGGCCGCTTCTATCAGTGAGTCTTGCAGTTCATCGCCATTGTTGCCTACCTCAGCAAAGCCAGCGGCGTAACAAACCACGCCGCCGCACCCACGTTTATTCAGGTCGGCGACGGCTTGAACCGTCAGCTTAGCGTTGATGGATACGAACGCTGCGTCAGGAGTGCCAGGTAAATCATCAATGCTGGCGAAACAGGGTATATCAGCGATTTCGTCGTACTTGGGATTAACCACCCATATTTCGCCATCAAAGCCGATGTCTCGAGTGTTTTGGATAGGAAGTGCCAGGTTGGAACCGCCAATAAATACAATACTGCGCGGTGAAAGCAGTCGTTGAAGATTTTCTTGTTTTGTCATGATTAGAAACCTTATAAGCCCAAAAAAAGAGTTAGGGCGCGCTCGTACGCGCCCTAGGGGACTTACCAACCAGTGTAAATATCGAGGCCACGCTTCTTAATTTGGCCGCTGATAATAACACGTTGGATTTCTGAAGTGCCTTCCCAGATACGGTCGACTCGGGTGTCACGCCACAAACGCTCAACCGCTTGTTCACGCATATAACCGCGACCACCCAGAATTTGTACAGCCTTGTCGCAAACTCGGCCCACCATTTCGGAGCAATACAGCTTCAATGCTGCCGCTTTGGCGTGATTAAGCTTGCGATCGCTGGTCTGGTCGATTTCCCAGCTCAATCGGTAGAGCATGGACTTGGCGGCCATGATTTCGACGCCCATATCAGCAAGCATGAATTCGATCGCTTGAAAGTTATTAATCGGTTGGCCAAATTGGATGCGTTCGGCGGCAAACTTGTTTGCTTCTTCAGCGGCTCGAATGGCGCCACCAACGCAACGGGCGGCTATTCCTAGGCGTGCTTCAACAAACCAATCCTTGGTCATATCGTAGCCTTGGCCGATTTCGCCTAGAATTTTATCTTCTCCAACAATCACGTCGTTGAAGATGTACTCAGGGTGCTTGAACGCAAAATGGTGGGTATAAAGCGGTGTGCGTTTGAGCTCTACACCAGGCAAGTTCTTTTCAACAAAAAATACGGTGGGTTTGGTTGAATCACCATCTACGTGAGCGTGTACTAGAATATAATCGGCAATGTCTCCGATGGTTACGAACCATTTTTCACCGTTGATTTTCCAGCCACCCTCGACCTTGTCTGCACGGGTCATGCACTGAGTCGGGTCAGAGCCTGCATCAGCTTCAGTAATGGCATAGGCGTCGCGACGTTTGCCCTGACAAGTCGGGATTAAATATTCTTCTTTTTGCGCCTGAGTAGCGAAGCGCATGGGATAGGAGGGATACCAAAGCGCGTCCCAGATGGCGCCAGTGGCTTTGCCTAGTTGCTCGTTGAGAATGGTCTGTTCAAAGATACTAAAGCCTTGGCCGCCATCTTCCTTGCTGTGGTTTGGTGCGTTAAAGCCCCACGCCAATGTGGCATCAATAATCTTTTGGTGGGTTTCACGGCTGATGCCGTCATTTTCTTCACACTCCATTTCATGAGGGAAGAGAACGGTTTCGGTAAACTCTTTGGCTTTTGCTTGCAGTTCAAGATGCTCTTTGGAAAGATTAAAATCCATTGTAAAGTCTCCAGGGAATGTTAGTGTTGCTGATTACGTGCCGTTTGTTTACGGGCCTAAACTCCTATTAACTCTACGCAGGAGTGCAAGGGTGTGGTTGACCAAAAACGACGTATTTATCGTGAAATACGACAATGAGCGGTGTCGTTTTGTGGCGTAAAATCTGTTCTGTCGTTTTGGTGCATTTTTATGACGATTTTGTGCAATGGGTATATCGGGCTTTGCGCTAAGGTGGTGGCAATGGAACAACCAATACAAAAACAAACTATGGATTGAACAATATGTCAGTGTCTGTACATACCGAACACAGGGGCTCAGCGTTATTAATCACCTTGAATCGCCCCAAAGCTAACGCGATTGACTGCGCCACAAGTCTTGAGCTTTACGAGGCCTTGGCTGAATTTGAGCAGAACCCTTCTCTTCAGGTCGCGATTATTACTGGAGCCGGCCAGCGCTTCTTTTCAGCGGGCTGGGATCTTAAAGGCGCCGCCGCGGGGGAAGCGGTAGATGCTCACCACGGCCCTGGTGGTTTTGCCGGGCTGACCGAACTTTTCAGTCTGACCAAGCCTGTTATTGCAGCGGTTAACGGCATGGCAGTTGGTGGTGGTTTTGAACTGGTTTTGGCCTGCGATTTAATCGTGGCAGCTGACCATGCTCAGTTCTTCCTACCCGAAGCTCAGATTGGTATTGTTCCTGATTCAGGTGGCGTGTTTCGTCTACCCAAGCGGTTGCCTCGAGCAGTTGCTATGGAGATGCTATTAACGGGTAGTCGCCTGAGTGCAGACGAGGCTCTGCGTTGGGGATTAGTGAACGCCGTTGTTGCCCCGGACGAATTGATAGCGACGGCACTGGCGCTGGCCGGAAGAGTCGCTGCAAGTGCCCCCTTGGCTCAACAGGGAATCATGGAACTAGTCTCTGCCGGAGAATCACTTTCCGTACAGCAAGCGTTTGAACTTCAGCGTAGCGGATCGTTGCCGGCTTACAGACGCATGCTGCAATCACAGGATGCCGAAGAAGGCAGCAATGCTTTTGCGGAAGGCCGCCCCCCAATTTGGAAAGGGTGTTAAAAGGAGATAGGTTATGGAAAATATATTTAGATCTGATTTGTTTGCTGGTAAAACGGTTTTGATAACCGGTGGCGGGAGCGGCATTGGCCTGGCAATAGCTCGTAATTTCGGTACTTTGGGGGCTCGGGTGGTGATTGCGGCTCGAGACCAAGAACGATTGATTGAAGCGGGAAAGAGCCTGCGTGAGGCTGGTGTCGATGCGATCGAACTGGAAGTTAATATCCGTGATAGCGACTCTGTGGCAGGTCTAATAGAACAGCTAGAGCTGCAGGGAATTGGTATTGATATATTGATTAATAACGCTGGTGGACAATTTGCTGCGCCTGCCCTAGAGCTCTCTCCTAATGGCTTTCGGTCGGTTGTTGACCTTAACCTCACTGGCACTTTTCTTATGTGTCAGGCTTTTGCCCGGCACTGTATAAACCGCAAGCTCCCCGGATGTATCATTAATATTGTTTTGTGCCAGGCCAACGGGCTGCCCGGTATGGCGCACGCAGGTGCTGCCAGAGAAGGTGTCGTCAACTTAACCCGAACTCTAGCTTGGGAATGGTCAAATCTTGGTATTCGAGTGAATGCCGTGGCACCGGGCACTATCAAGACTGAAGCATTGGATCAGTATGACCCAGTTGCGCTGCAGGAGGGCATCAATAAGCTATTGATAAAGCGCATGGGTTTACCCGAAGAAGTTGCTCAATCAGTAGCTTATTTGGCATCACCCGCTGCTGGTTTTATCACCGGCACATGTCTCGCTCTGGATGGTGGTGAACACTTGACAGGCGCGTCTCCGCAACGTTAATCAAAGGATGACTTTTATGCCCTGTTATGAGTTTGAAGGTTTGATTCCGGTGGTGCATCCTAGTGCTTATGTTCACCCCACAGCAGTGCTGATCGGTGATGTGATTGTTGGCTCTAATGTTTACATTGCCCCGCTAGCATCTCTGCGTGGAGACTATGGCCGCTTAATCTTAGAGGATGGTTCCAATCTTCAGGACAGTTGTGTGATGCATGGATATTGCGACACTGACACCGTTGTTGAGGCTAACGGCCATATTGGGCACGGCGCAATTCTTCATGGCTGCATAGTAAAGCGTAATGCGCTAGTGGGTATGAATGCGGTAGTGATGGACGGAGCCATTATTGGTGAGGACAGCATCGTTGCCGCCGGCAGTTTTGTTAAGGCCGGCTTTAAAGGGGCACCCCGCCAGTTGTTGGTAGGTTCGCCTGCCAAAGTGATTCGTGAGGTTAGCGAACAGGACTTGCATTGGAAAAGCCTCAATACAAAAGAATATCAGTCGTTGGTCTTGCGCTCAGCCGCGAGCATGAACGTGGTTTCGCCGCTGCTAGAGATGGAAGCAGATCGCCCTAGACTAAAAGGAGTGACCGTCGTACAACCCAAAGTATGAGATAGAATCGAAGTGGTATATTCAAAAAAAATTGATGTATGTCAACGGTCTTCACTTGGGCTGCGAGCGAACTGTTTGCGGTAGCTTCGGGTGAAATGGGGAGCTGAATTGAATCCGCAGATGATTCTGATTTCAGAAATGCTTAAGCTGGACTCTTTCAGCAACTGTCGAGACCGTTCCAGCCGCAACTTCTTGTAATAGCCAGAAGGTGAGTCGTTCAGAAAACTGCGGAACAGGCGTTCCAGCTGCCGAACGGAAATGTGTGCGTACTTTGCCAGCTCTTTGGTGGACAAGGGAGACTCCAGATTTGCTTCCATCTTCTCCAACACGCGCAGAAGGCGTGGATGGTATATTTTGAGACGTGCGGATAAGTCGATGCGTTGCTTGTCCGATTTCTGACGGATACCACTTTTTATAAACTGTTCACAAACCTTGATTGCGAGACCGTGACCTAGCTCTGCCTGAATGATATAAAGCATCAGATCGATGGCCGAGGTTCCGCCGGCACAGGTGATCAGATTGTGCTCCACTTCAAACAGCTCGTTGGTGAGTTCCAGTTCGGGATGATCTTCTTGAAAGGAAGGTGCTGCTTCCCAGTGCAGGGCTATTTTGCGATTTTTCAGAAGCCCAGCTGCAGCCAGAAGATAGCAGCCGGTGTCCATGGCACCTATTAAAGAGCCTCCTCGGTTGAGTTTTTTAAGCCAAGCAACAGTTTCATCCCGGATATAGTTTTTCGGATTAAAGCTAGAGCAGACAAAAAGATTAAGGGGGGCTGCAGCATCACAGATGGCAACTGTTTGTTGCAAAGCCAATAGATTGCTCGCTACCACTGATGGGCCGTCCTCGGAAAGCAATTGCCAACGAAAAATCTCGCGGCCGGCAAAGCGGTTCGCTACTCGCAGCGGCTCAATAGCAGACAGTAGGGCGACCATTGCGTATTCAGGTAAAAGCAGAAAGGAAATAGTAAAGGCGCCATCTTTATCAGGCTTTAGGATCATAGTGATAAACCAAGTTTTTACTGAATACTATAACAGACAACGGAATATGTAAGTATCTACACTAGATAAATTTGTCCCCGAACTCAGATTTTTAGTCTAAGTCCATTCAGTTATTTCCCATCTAGCTTACTCGCCAGAAAACAGTGAGTATTAGAGTTCAGAAATGAGTACAGCCCTTTGTTTAGAAGGCATAGTCTAAACGGAGTTTGTGGCACAGCCATTCATCAGTACAGTGGATAGTGGGGGAATGGCAAAGATAATTTTCCAGTGACACCCCTATCCTTAGGTGTGCATGACTCTTATGAAGATCTTTTTAGGGCTACACAACGGGAAAATATACATGCATAAAATATACATGCATAAAATATACATGTACCAATTTATGCGGATCGTACAGCATCAAGAGATGGATTGCATTGTAGGGGACGACCAGTTTTGGACAAAGTAATTTGACGGTTGTCATCGATTGCGCAAGAACTTTTACTCTGAAAGATTTAGGATACACGCCGCTCTTGTCGCTTGTTTGTAGTTTCGAACGTGCCAAACCCCACTAAGTTAACCGTGCGAAGCCTTTCAGCAATAAGTTTTTTTAGAATTACCATCAATCTATGATTTTTAGAGTAGGGCTCTTAATCATCTGCTCTGAATAGAAAGTAAAATCGTTTTCTTCAATAGTAATCAGATAAGTATTTTTAGAGGGAGACAACCATTTTATATTGTCAGTTACAGCTCTAGGGATGTCTTTTTCAGTAATGATTTTGAAATCCACATCTTTTTGTTCCCAGTATCTGCGTTCTAACTTCTCTATAGTCCTAGTGTCATTTAAATGATTGCTATATTTAGCTTGCAGCGCTAATTAAGACGTTACTGATTTAATATTTTTGGATATAACGTAAAAGTCAGTAGTCATTATTTTGAACTCACCTTTTTGAGATGGATGCTTAATTCCTACATCATCAGTAATTTGCTTAGTTATATTGATATTTAGAGGGAACTGCTCTTGTATACCTTCAGTACTACTTTGCCACTCGAAAAGAAAAATACCGCAAGCTCAAGACCAGAGAGTAGGTGGTGTGTTCGTTTAGTCTTATGACCAAAGACACGGTGAGATCTTCCAAGTGAGGATATATCAGCTACTTTGACAAATGGCTGATAATCTTTTGAAGACTTAGTTGTTATAGCTCTTTTTGTATTTTTGTTATTCAAAAAAAATCCTTTGCCATCTCGTTAATACAAGATAGCAAAGGATTAATCATCACACAATAGTATGATAGGTAATTACTCAGTATGATAAGTAATTACTCGCTGACAATAAATATTGTTAAATTAGTAAACATTATTCGACTGTAACTGATTTTGCTAGGTTACGTGGCTGATCGACGTCTGTACCGCGCATTACTGCGACATGATATGACAGCAATTGTACTGGCACGCTATAAACAATCGGCGCAAGCGTTTCGCAAACATCTGGCACATACACCACGTGCAATCTATCTGCTGCGACCATTTGACTGGATTCGCTCGCAAAGACAAACAACTCACCATGACGAGCATGTACTTCTTGCATATTGGCTTTTAGCTTATCAAACATACTGTCTTTAGGTGCTAGCACCACGATGGGCATGTCTTTATCAACTAATGCCAATGGTCCGTGCTTCAGCTCGCCTGCCGCATAGCCTTCAGCGTGGATATAAGAGATTTCCTTTAACTTTAATGCGCCTTCTAGAGCAATTGGGAACTGTAAACCACGACCTAGGAATAAGCAGCTTTTCTTATATTCAAAATGCTCACTCATGATCTTGATAGGCGCGTCGAGGTGTAAGCTAGCATGAAGCTGACCCGGTAGTTGTTGCAGTTGACCAAGCAGCGTGCTCAAATTTTCATCAGTCATGCGCTGTTGGGTCACACCTACCTTTAATAACAATAACATCAGTGCTGCAAGCTGAGTGGTAAAGGCTTTAGTAGATGCCACGCCAATCTCGGGACCGGCAAGCGTTGGTAAGAAGATATCCGTTTCACGTACCAATGATGAGGTTGGCACATTGCACAATGCCAAACTTACCAGTCCAATAGGAGACTGTTTTTGAATATCACGTAGTGCAGATAAAGTATCAGCAGTCTCGCCCGACTGAGAAATACAAATCACTAAAGAGTTATCAATGACGACTGGATTGCGATAACGGAACTCACTGGCAACTTCCACTGAGCAAGGTACACGAATAAGACTCTCAAACCAGTATTTTGCGACCAGACCTGAATGATAGCTGGTACCACAAGCGATCACTTGTACGTGCTTAATGCCTTTTAATTGCGTTTCATGACGTTGCAGAAAATCATCACGCAGTTTAGTTGGCTCTTCATTATCTAATGCCATCTCGAGAGTGCGAGCGACGGCATCTGGCTGCTCGTAGATTTCTTTGAGCATATAATGCTTAAATTCGCCTTTGTCCGCATTGTGTTGTGCTGCGTCAATTTCATGGATTTGGCGTGTGACCTCGACACCATCAGCGTAAACCTGAATACTGTTACGCGTTAATCGGGCAATATCGCCTTCCTCTAGATACATAAAACGATTGGTCACTGGTAAAAGTGCCAATTGATCGGAGGCGATAAAGTTTTCGCCAATACCGACGCCAATCACTAAAGGAGAGCCTAAACGTACTGTAATAAGCTCTTCTGGGCAATCAATATGGATAACGCCAAGGGCAAATGCGCCATGTAATAAAGGAGTGACAGTGCGAACGGCTTCTAATAAGTCAGGCGTTGCTTTATAGATATCGTTAATAAGATGCGCGACGACTTCGGTATCGGTTTGCGAGGTAAACTCGTACCCTTTGGCAATTAATTCTTCTTTTAGCTCGGCGTAGTTTTCAACGATACCATTATGTACCACAGCAATCTTGCCTGAAACATGCGGATGGGCGTTACGCTGAGCCGGCTCGCCATGCGTTGCCCAGCGTGTATGCGCAATACCAATATGACCATCGAAAAACTCTGGGTTGACTGCGACGGCATCGACTAAGGCCTGAACTTTACCCACTTGGCGCTCACGGTGGAGCTCGCCATCACGAATGACAGTCAGACCAGCAGAATCATAGCCTCTATATTCTAGGCGCTTAAGTCCCTCAAGTAAGATATTGGCGATATTACGCTCAGCCACTGCTCCAACTATTCCGCACATAACTATTCCTTAAATTTAATTATTAGTATTTCGATATATGACGATGTCTGGTTAATCTATAAATATAAATAAGCAGCACCACAAATCATTGTCGTACTGCTTGAGATTGCTAAGAGCCGTTTTTATTTAGCTAACTGTCAACGCTGCCATTATTTTTTAGTCGGACGCTTAAAGTCATTTTTCTGTGTTTGACGAGCACGACCAAAGGCTAGTGCATGAGCATCAACGTTTTTAGTAATCACTGAACCAGCTGCCACAGTAGCGGTATCACCAATTTTTACTGGCGCCACTAGACTTGAGTTAGAGCCAATAAAGGCATTATCGTCAATGATGGTTTGTGATTTATTCACACCATCATAATTGCAAGTAATCACACCAGCGCCAACATTGACACCAGTACCAATAGTGGCATCACCAATATAACTTAGATGATTAACCTTGCTACCATCACCAATTGTTGATTTTTTAATTTCGACAAAATTACCGACTTTGCTGTTGTCAGAGAGTATTGTCTCAGGACGTAAATGCGCAAAAGGACCAATATCTACACCTGCGCCAACTTCAGCGCTATCAATCACGCAATAAGGTTTTATATGACAAGCGTTGCCTATCTGGGCGTTTTTAATGACACAGCCCGCTTCAATATAAACATTATCACCTAAGACACAATCACCCTCAAATACCACACCCACATCGACAAACACGTCCTGACCTGCGCTCAAGGTGCCACGAATATCGACACGAGTAGGGTCAGCGAACTGTACGCCAGCTTCTTGTAAGTCAGCGACCAGTTTACCTTGCCATGTACGCTCTAAGCTAGCAAGTTGTTGGCGGTTATTCACGCCTTCAATCTCAAAGGTATGCTCAGGCTCAATCGCTGCAATAGTGATGCCATCAGCAACCGCCATTTTGACAATATCGGTCAAATAGTATTCTTGCTGCGCATTGTCATTTGATAGCTTGGGCAAAAATTTATGCAATAAAGCATTATCGACGCAGTAAATACCGCTATTAATTTCTTGTATCTGTTGCTCATCGCTATTGGCGTCTTTTTGCTCAATAATGGCTTCAATATTGCCATCTTTATCACGTTTAATACGACCAAGACCAAATGGATTATCTACGGTTAGCGTCAACATAGACATGCCGTTAGTATTGGCATCCTGTAGTGTCGCTAAAGTTTGACAGCTAACCAATGGCACGTCGCCGTAAAGAATGAGGCTTTGTCCATCTTTTGGTAGCTCAGACAAGGTCACTTTTACCGCATGTCCCGTGCCCAACTGCTCAGTTTGGGCGACCCAAGTAATGGGCAAATGCGCATATTGCTGGTCAATGTGATCTTGTACTTGCTCGCCACCAAAACCATGGACAATGATGGTGTCATCAACCGTCAATTGATGGCAAGTATCTAACACGTGACCTAGCAATGACTTGCCAGCCAATGTCTGTAGCACTTTTGGCTTGGCCGACTGCATACGCGTGCCTTTACCAGCAGCGAGGATAATTACCGAAAGAGAAGATGTCATAAGAGCCCTACAAATGTAACAAAATATAAGATCGAATTATAGCGCAGATTGCTAGGTAACTAAAACGCTATGTCGTGACAACTTTGTAAGGGCGTGATTAAGTGATAATTATGTAAATAACTATCCAAACAGCTGCTGCCATAATACCTGCAATGATGTCATCGAGCATAATACCAAGGCCGCCTGCGACTTTTTTATCTGCCCATCCAATGGGTGGTGGCTTAATGATGTCAAAAAAGCGAAAAAATATAAAGATCATGATCAGAGCAGCGACAGAAAAAGGTTGCGAGATATTGTGCCAAAAATTACCGTCAGCAATACCTATATAAGACAACGGCAATAAGGTAATCCATATACCTGCCCACTCATCCCAGACAATATGTGGGTCATCATGACCGCCCATCAAATCTGAGGTGCGACCACATATCCAGATACCAATGATGCAAGATAAAAGCGTAATAATTAAAAATGGTATAAAACCTAAGCTTAGCAGCGGTATTGCAACGATCAAGCCGCCAACCGTACCCCAAGTGCCGGGCGCCCGGCGAGGTAAACCACTGCCTAAGCCAATACCGAGCCAATAAACTGCGTGGTCAAGCATAGTGGCGTTGACTGGCAGAGGAGGGCAATCATTGGCTTTACGGATATCGGGCTTAACTAGGTCGTGATCGGTCATGGGTTAACCTGCAAAATGTTGGTAACCCGTAAGATTGGGCCAAGTAATAAACGGTGAGGGATGGGTGGGTGTCACTGGCTGATCTTGATAATAAAGTTCAGGACGTGTATGCGCCGCATTATCTGTATTTCTATCACTCGCCAATGCAATCACATTACCAATGTAAGTCACAGGCGTATTAACGTCGGTACAAGAAGATGGCTCGATATGGGGAGGTAAGGTAAAAGCCAACTCATAATCATCGCCACCAGTTAATTGACACAATAGCCGCTCAGATACATCGATACTAGCTAAAGGGTTACTGGTAGGAAGAGCTTCCAAATTAAGTCTCATAGCGATGCCGCTTTGCTCGCAGATATGACCTAGATCTTGATAAAGACCATCAGAGATATCTATCATTGACGTTGCACCGATTTGTGCTAGTGCTGCACCTAAGCTAATACGTGGTGTTGGCATGTGAAGTCGATGCGCAAGTTCAATACCGATAGCATTATCAGGGTGCTGTAAGGCATAAGCGGCATCGCCCAGTGTACCTGATACATAAATTTTATCACCGACTTGTGCCCCTGAACGATAAATAGCCGGAGTATCTGCGGCAAGCAGCCCTTGGGCACTGACACTTAACACTAAGCTATCATTACGGGTCGTATCGCCGCCGATAAGGGTTACGCCAAATAACTGGCAAGCATGAAATAAACCTTTGGCAAACTCAGTCAGCCACTGACTATTAGCAAGGCGCTGAGGTAATGCTAATGCCAGTAAAATGCTATGCGGTGTAGCACCCATAGCCGCGATATCAGAGACGTTAACGGCTACCGCTTTATAACCGATAGCAAATGCCAGCTCATTAACTTGATCCCAACCAGCACTAAAGTGACGACCTTGAACGAGTGTGTCAATACAGCTGACTAAGCGCGAGCCTATAGGCAACGCCATCACTGCCGCATCATCACCGATGCCTTTTTCGACACCATTCGATAATGACTGCGTGGCTTGCATCTGTGAAAATATGCGCTCAATCAGCTCAAATTCATTCATGGCTAGTCTTTGCTTTTTTCATCAGCATCATTTAATTCAGCACTTTTTGTATCAAAATCAGCGCTATTCGAGTCAAGTAATTCGACCTCTGCTGTAACTTTGTCATTGCTAGCAGCGATGTTTTCTTCTACTGGCTGATCATTGGCAATGTTTTCGGCAGTAACGGCAATCTCGTCTGCTTTATCAACGATGACTGTTTCGATGCTAGTCGGTTTAATAATAATTTCCTCAACCGTATTTTGAGTATCGTTCTGCTTACTGGCTTTGTAATCAGTAATATTTGCCAAAGCTTTACTGACACTATTGCGTTTAACACTGGCATTATTAGCACTGATACGTGGTTTATTTGATGCTGTTGGCTTTTCTTCGATATCACTATTATTAGCATTGATATCTGTTTTTTTATCCGCTTTAGTAACAGGCTTAGCTGCTGCTTTTTGTGAGGTGCGAAGATTGGCTTTGCTATCCGCGTCTACTTCGGAAGCACGTAGCTCAACTGCCATTCTATCTAAGACGGCATTAATCAGTTTATGTGCATCCGTAGCACCAAAGTGATTGTTTAGCTTCATCGCTTCATCAAGTACCACTTTGTACGGAATTTCTAAACGATTTTGTAGCTCGTAAGCGCCAACCAAAAGAATGGCATGTTCAACCGTATCGAGTTTATTGATTTCACGATCTAGATGCTGGCTAATAAGCGCATCTAAGGCATCAATCTGCTCTGGGATATCGCGCATCATTTCATGATAGTAGCCAATATGTACAGTATGCATGGCATTGGTCGCGCGTGTGCGAGCAGCAATATCGTGCGGGGCATTGGCTTTCCAACCAAGCTTGCCATCGATATCAAAACGGCGGTCAGTAACCAGCCATTCATATAGACCTTGCATAGCAAAGCGGCGTGCCTTACGAATAGCAGTGTGACTGGTCTTATAAGAAGACTCACTCATATCAAAGGTTTGATCGCCCGCACTGCTGCTCGCGATGCGCGTGGCTTCAGCTTGTTGGTCATTAACTTGTGCGGTTTGTGCAGCGCTAATAGCGCGCTTGAGTTGGTCAGTCATAAGGGGTCTATACCTAGTTTTTGAGATAATAAGTTTAAAAATAAAATGTTAAATAGTGGTCGACTAGCAAATGTTGCTAGTCAGTCTTGGAAATGGATGTTCGATAATCATTTAAAATATTAACGCTAATGTTAATGCTATTGTAAAGTGCTGAGGGCTATCGTTATAACCATAGCCCCGTTTCAAACCATAAATAATAATTTTATACTCACAAATGCGGCTAACAGTGAGTGCAATTAAGCGTCTTCGCTGCCATCATCAATGTCTAACTGTGATAACACGGCAAGCATTTCTAGTACAACCATCGCTGCTTCTGAACCTTTATTACCCGCTTTAGTACCAGCACGCTCAATCGCTTGCTCGATGCTGTCAGTAGTCAATACGCCGTTTGCTACTGGAATATTATAGTCAATGGCAACACTGCTTAAACCTTTAGCAGATTCGCTTGCGACAAAGTCAAAATGCGGCGTGCTACCACGGATAATCGCACCCAAAGCAACGATAGCGTCAAAGCGATCAGACTCAGCAGCGCGCTGTGCAACCAATGGCAACTCGAAAGCACCCGGCACACGAATCACAGTGATGTTACTGCCCAATACGCCATGACGAAGCAATGCATCAATTGCACCATCAACCAATGACTCAACGACAAAACCATTAAAACGACCGACGACGATACCGATACGCACGTCCTCGTTTTGATGTAAATTGCCATCAATATGGGTCACGTCATTGCGTTGCTGTTGTAAATTTGACATAAAAAATCCTTTGCCGAATAGGCTATTAATAGAAGTATAAGAATCTAAGTATTAGGAATCTAAATATATTGCTAGGTTCAAATCGCTTATTTAATTGGCTAGTGAGCAGATAAATAGGCAGTAAAATGAACGAAAACCAAATGATAATAAGCAGTTAGCGCTATGATAACATTTTTTTCTGCTATATTTGTATTTTACCAACGTCTTACAAACGCATTTGTATCCCTTGCGCTGCCATATATGCTTTGGCTTCTTGAACGGTATACTCACCAAAGTGAAAAATACTGGCAGCAAGGACGGCATCGACGCCGCCTTCTAATACACCTTCAGCTAAATGCTGTAAATTACCGACGCCGCCTGAAGCAATGACCGGTACATTTACACGACTGGTAATTTGCTTCATCAATGCCAAATCGTAACCTTTTTTGGTGCCATCACCGTCCATCGAGGTGACTAGCAATTCGCCAGCACCAAGCTCCGCCATTTTACTTGCCCAAGCAACCGCATCAATGCCCGTTGGCTTACGACCGCCGTGGGTAAAAATTTCCCAGCGTGGCATGATAATGCCATCAACCTCGATATCAGCAACGCGCTTGGCATCGATAGCAACGACGATACATTGATTGCCGAATTTCTGCGAGGCTTCACCGACGAACTCAGGGGTAAATACCGCAGCAGAATTGATCGCTACTTTATCCGCGCCTGCATTGAGCAAATTACGAATATCGGCAATTTTACGCACACCGCCGCCGACAGTTAATGGCACAAATACCGTTTCCGCCATACGTTCTACCGTATGATAAGTGGTGTCACGCTCGTCATTGGTTGCGGTAATGTCCAAAAAAGTAATCTCATCGGCGCCTTGTTCATTGTAGCGTTTGGCCACTTCGACAGGGTCACCTGCATCTTTAATATCGACAAATTGTACGCCTTTGACCACGCGCCCATTATCAACGTCCAAACAAGGGATGATACGCTTTGCTAACATAGGGTCTTTCACCTTATAATCAATTCATTCTATAAGCGCTAGTCTAGCAAAATCACTGCCATCTCAGGCAGGTTTTCGCAAGATTAATGTGCTTTTTGCCAAAGTTTATTTATAAGCGGTGCAATCGTCGCCATCACCGTCTATATTTATCCCATTTACCTTTATTTAATTGCCATAAGTGAGATGTCATGTCCGTCTATACCCAGTTAACCGATGACCAATTTGCTACCTTTTGCCAACGTTTTGGCGTGTCATTCGCGCGTGCCATTCCGATTACCCAAGGTATTAAAAACTCAAACTGGTTTATTCAGACGACTGATGATGTAGATGGTGCACATTCTTATGTGTTTACCTTGTTTGAAGAACGTCCACCAGAAGATATCGAAAAAATGGCGGTTATCTTAAACCAACTAGACGGTAAATTACCGGTCGCCGCGCCGTTATCACTCGTTGATAGTGCAGAAAAATGCTATGTCATACGCTATGACAATAAAGCGATTACCTTAGTGCCATGCCTAGCAGGTTCGCATCCACAGCAGACCACGCAAGCAATGTGTCATGAAATTGGCGCATCTTTGGCAGTATTGCATGAAACGCTACAACAGCTACAGCCTGCGGAAGAATATGGCGTACCTTTGTATCCATGGAGCGAGGTACGCGACCGTGAAAAGCAGTTTATGCCAAGCGACGAAGCCAAATTGATGAGTGATATTTGGCAATCTTATACGGACTTGCCACTTGCCACTTTGCCAAAAGGCTTATGTCATTTAGACATGTTTGCTGATAATACTTTATGGAACTTATCTTTAAATAACAGTCAAAAAGGTGAAGCGCGTCTGACTGGGTTATTAGATTTCACCGAAGTCAGCGTTGAACATTATGTGATGGATATTGCCATTACTATTAATGACTTTTGTACTACTTGGGGTATGGCTGAACAAGGCGAGTCGGTAAACTTTGACCGCAGTAAAATGGCGGCTTTTTTGCAAGGCTATGAGTCGAAACGCATGCTCGGTGAAGATGAAAAGCGTGCCTTACCAGTGATGCTCGCAAAAGCCGCGGTGATTTTTTGGCTGCTACGTTTAAACGTTATCCATTACAACCGTACCGAAGGACGTACCGGTGATAACATCATGGTCAAAAACCCTGACTTGATGAAGCGTCTAGCCGCTTATCATTGGTCACATGTTGAAAAAGCACAAAATACGGTATTTGTACTGCTAGCTATTAATAATAAGATCGAAAAGCCGATAGCCGGTGTGTTTAGCAGTATTACGCAAGCTGAGCAAACATGTGATAGTTTAGGTAATAGCAGCGATTTTATTATTAAAGAATATACGCTCGATCAATTAGTATAATTTTTTTTGAGCATTCCTGTATCAAACATATAAAGGCGACCTCATGACCGATCAAGTTGATAACTGGCACAAACTGGCACGCTACGATACCAATATCCAAGGTGAGTTACATGCCAATTTGCTGCGTAATAATGATATTACTGTTTCTCTACAACCGCTGAGTGCGATGCCTGGTATGAATTCTGGGATTGTGCTTTGGGTACAAGATACCGATTTGGTGCATGCTAAACGCATTTTGGATAGTATTGATAAGGATGCGGCAAGCTTGCCTGAAACAGACGACGATAACGGCGGTACTCTATAAATGTGTCAACTTTTAGGTATGAACTGTAATACACCAACCGATATTGGTTTTAGCTTTGCAGGCTTCCGTCGTCGCGGCGGCATGACAGACAGTCATGAGGATGGTTTTGGTATTGCATTTTTTGAGCGTAGCGAATGCACTAATAGTGACAGCTCTAATAGTGAAAAGTCGGACAATGCCTCGACTGGTCTACGTTTATTCCATGACAATCGCCCAAGCCATTTATCGCCCGTTGCTGATTTGGTTAATAATTATCCGATTAAAGCGATGAACGTCATTGCCCATATCCGTAAGGCGACCCAAGGACAGAATTGCTTGGCCAATACCCATCCTTTTGTCCGTGAAGTCTGGGGCGAGCAGTGGGTATTTGCGCATAATGGACAGATGAATAGCGAATTTATTAAACGCTGCCAGCGCCTGCAAGACAATGGTAATGCCTCACATTGCCAACCAGTCGGCACAACTGATTCTGAAATGGCATTCTGTTATCTGGTCAATCGGCTGAAAAGTAGCTTTAAAACTCGTCCGGATGACAAAACGCTGTTTAACTTTTTGACGACTCAATGTCGTTATTTATCCGCTAACGGTTTGTTTAATTGCTTAATATCGAATGGTCAATGGCAATTGGCTTATGCAGGCAGTTTACTGTTTTATCTCACGCGCAAAGCACCATTTGGTGAAGCAAAATTAGCAGATGATGATTTGGCGATTAACTTTGGTGATGTAACCACTGATAAAGATAAAGTGACTATCTTAGTGACTGTGCCATTGACTGAAAATGAAAAATGGCAGCAGCTGGCAGTTAATGAGTGCTTAATATTTCAAGATGGGGATGTCATTTATAAAGACAGCCCAAGCCAGCGCAAGTTTTTGACGATTGAGGAAGGCGTTGCGGTAGCACGGGCAGTTGGGGCGAGTGTTTAGGAGTGGTGAATAGTGGATGTTAATTAAATATACATTCCACAACACCGCTTAAACTTTTCTCCTGACCCACAAATACACGGCTGTTTTTGGGTGACAGTCATTTCTACTGTTGGGTCGAGGAAGTACCAACGCGCATCGTTGTTCGCCTTGTCTGTTACTTTTACAAAGGCAGACAATTCATGATGCGCCTGCAAGCCATCATCTTCATTATCAGAGACATTAAAGTAAGCCTTAAACTCAACTTGCGCATGACGTTTAGCTAGCTTTGGCGTATGCGTAATGATTTCTAATCCTGCCCAATCCGTCTCCTTTGCCCAACTCTCAATCGCCTGAACATCTAGTAAATTTTGCTGCGCTGGTAGCGTGGTCTTGGCGATATAGTTTGGCTTGACCAACACAAACGCACTATAGCGCGTGCGCATTAATCGCTCAGCAGTTTCTGCTTTTATGCCGTCAGCTTTATCAGTTTCTTCGCTCAATAAACTGTTATGGTAAGGCTGGCAGCAATCTTGATAAAGTAGCGGCGCGCTAATGTCATCCGATGACGGGTTAATTTGGCAAGGGCAGGTCTGTAGAGAAATTGACATTATTTACTCAAGTTATTATTCGTTTTGATAGTTTCATAAGTTTTAATTTAGCCAGTTTTTTATCAATTCTGGCCATAGACCGATTTTAAGCTTTGCCCAAGGTGCGGGGTCAAGTAGCTGCTGCCAAAAACCATCAAACGGTGGCGCAAAATATAGCAGGAGCGCAAGGATGACGTACAGTAGCAGATACCACCATTTATCTTTATGCTGATAGAACTTCATCGCCGTACCCGATGAGCGCTTCATTTTCATATTGGATAAATTCACACTATATAGCTCATCCAATGCCAAATGCACTATCGCACCGCCGAATAAAAACAAGCCGTAAAACCAGCTAACCGTCAACGGTAAGTTTAAAATATCATAGCTAATATAGGTCATTCCAAGCCCCATTATCGCCATATAGGGCACCGAGTGAATGACACCACGATGCACGGTCATATTGGTAAAAATCGAAAATACCACATAACGCATAAAGCCGTAGCCGGCCAACCATAACGCTATCAACGCCAGTAAACTCAGCTCACTACGCCAATGCATCACCAGACCAAAGGCAAAAATAAACGAGGTAATATTAAAGCCAAGTTTAATCGGCGTCGAGTTATCTGAATCTAAGTCAGGGAGCAACCCACCGATGGTACCGAGCGCCACACACATCAAAAAACCTGAATCATCAATCAATCCAGCTTTATAAACCGTTAGACTCATCGTACCACTGACCATGAATGCGACATTTAAGTGGGTGTTAAAATTTGCCATAAAAACTCATCAATAAGTAGCGCACGAAAACGTCATTTCGAGCGGCTCGTCTAGCCGTAAAAAAGCGCTCCATGATACCATAGCCACGCCAGTCGTCTAATAGAGATAGTCAATATGACCGCTACTGATTTACCCGCTAAGCCCTATCGAAATGCTGCTTCTAATGCATCTATTAATAACCCGTCTACATGCGATAGTCAGCTTGATGACAGCTTTGTTGTTATTGACTGGCAAGCGCCATGGCTGTGTCACTTAAATCAGTTAGATTATATAAGTCACGCCATTACTCAGCTAAGTGGCTTAAAGAACGACCCTGCTCAGACAGATAAAATTGAAAACTCACCTGATATTATCGCCAAGGTTTTAAATACAGCGTTGCAGCAACAGGCTGATGACCTACTTCAGTCATTACCGCAAACCAAACCTGCACTAAACAATCAATCCCACACCTTACGATTTGTCTCACAAAATGCGCTGCCAGAAGGCGAAGCGTACGAGAGTTTTATCGGTACGACTGGTAATATTCCGACACGGGATAATTTGCATGACTTATTTAATGGCAGTATTTGGCTCACTTTTCCCAAAACTAAAGCCTTGCTGAATTATTATCATATGCTTGAAATCGAACAACAAGGTATTGGTGCCAGTCGCGGGCGTGTCCGCGATACCATTACCGTATTTGATGAGAACGGCGCGATTTTAGTGACAGCAGAGCCTAGTATTGGTGAGGCACTAGTGGATTTTGACTGGCAAAAAAGTTTGGTAGAACCGCGTGAGCAGTGGGATAAACCAAAAGCGCTAAATAGCGCCTCTCAAGCTGCAGTTTATATTTTTGGTCATGCCTTAATAGAAAAACTGCTACAACCACGTAAAGCATTATGCGCCCATAGTATTGTTATTTATGTGACGCCAGATTTTTTTGTCTTATCGCTATCTGAGCGTATTAGTCATTTGGATCAGAAAGTAGCTGATTATATGGAGGCATTATTATCACAACCGGATGTGACACCGCGCAAACTGTCTCCATTGCCTATTTTGGGTGTGCCGCATTTTTGGGCTGAAAATGCCAAGCCTAACTTTTATGATGATAGCCAAGTGTTTCGCAGTGGTCGCCGTCAAAAATAAAAAGATAAGGGAATACCTTACGAGTTAACCGTTAATGCTTAACCGCTAAAGCATTGTTACGTTTACGATTGTGCCACGATTTGACTACGTCTAGACGTTAACAAAGCTCGGGTTATTTGTTATGGTAAAAGGACGTTACTGTTAAATACTAAAGATATGCTTATGTCTTTTGTTACCTAAGATTTTGTTAGTATAAAAATACAGCGGTCTATTTTTCTTAGCAACTCTTATGAGTCATTCATTTGAGTTGTTAATAACAGCTACTAAAGTTAGCCATTAAATTCATTTAGTAAAAATTTAAGCACTATTATTTAGCCACCAATTATCAGCATAAATGCTTATTGATTGATAGTCATATTAGTTCAAGAGTCATTTATGTTCAGGATCTATAACAACGATAAGGAAGCTACCATGAGTGATATTTTTAATGTAAAAGACACCATTACGGTCGATAGCAAGGACCATACCTATTACAGTCTGCCCAAGTTAACCGAGACTTACGAAAACATCAGCAAGTTACCATTTTGCATGAAAGTCGTTTTAGAAAACTTATTGCGTAATGAAGATGACGGGCAGTCTGTTGGCAAAAATCACATCGAAGCGGTCGCCAATTGGGATGCAGGCGCAGAAGCGTCAAAAGAAATAGCCTTTATGCCAGCCCGTGTTGTCCTGCAGGATTTTACTGGTGTGCCATCGGTAGTCGATTTGGCAGCGATGCGCGATGCCGTCGTTGAGCTTGGCGGTAAAGCTGAGCAAATTAACCCGTTTATCCCAAGTGAATTGGTCGTCGATCACTCAGTACAAGTTGATGCTTATGGCCGCGAAGATGCCATAGATCTTAACGAAAAGATTGAGTTCAAGCGTAATAATGAGCGCTATGAATTTCTGCATTGGGGCAAGAATGCCTTTAAAAACTTCGTTGTCGTGCCACCAGCCACAGGTATTGTGCATCAGGTTAACTTAGAGTACTTGGCCCGTGTGGTAATGGCTGCTGATGTCGACGGTGAGCTGACCGCTTATCCTGATACGGTATTTGGTACTGACAGTCATACTACTATGATTAATGGTATTGGTGTACTTGGTTGGGGCGTGGGCGGTATTGAAGCGGAAGCGGCAATGCTCGGTCAGCCATCATCAATGCTCATCCCACAAGTGGTTGGTTTTGAGCTAAAAGGTAAGTTAACCGAAGGCGTTACTGCAACAGATTTAGTGTTACGTGTGGTTGAAATGCTGCGTGCGCATGGCGTGGTTGGTAAGTTCGTCGAATTTTATGGCGAAGGCTTACATAGTATGCCACTTGCAGATCGTGCCACCATTGCCAATATGTCACCAGAATATGGTGCAACCTGCGGTATTTTCCCGATTGACCAAATGGCGATTGATTATCTACGTCTATCAGGTCGTGATGAAGCACAAATCGAGTTGGTTGAAAAATATGCCAAGGCACAAGGCTTATGGCATGATGCAGATACTCCAGCAGCGACCTACTCAAGTAAGTTGGAGCTGGATTTATCATCCGTTCAGCCAGCACTTGCCGGTCCAAACTTGCCACAACAGCGTATTAATCTATCTGATATGCATGAAAAATTTGGCGAAACCTTGACGGCGATGACCAAAGACCGTAAGAAAGAAGTTGAAGCCAAGGTTCGCTTCGATGAAGAAGGCGGTAAGCAAGAGCAAGCAAAAACGCTCGCGGCAAAACCCAATCCTTTTTGCGCTGAAGGCAGTACTTATTGCACGGTCAAAATCGAAGACGAAGAGTATAGATTGCGTGATGGTTCTGTCGTTATCGCGGCGATTACTTCTTGTACCAATACCTCAAACCCAGCAGTGATGATTGGCGCAGGTTTGGTGGCGAAAAAAGCCGCTGCAAAAGGTCTAACGGCTAAACCATGGGTTAAAACTTCACTGGCTCCAGGGTCAAAAGTAGTAACTGATTACCTTGAAAAAGCCGAATTGATGGATGAGCTAGAGAAAATAGGCTTCTACCTAGTTGGTTATGGCTGTACCACTTGTATCGGTAACTCAGGTCCGTTATTAGGGGCGATTGAAGGGGCTATCGAAGAAGGTGATTTGGTTGCCGCTGCTGTACTATCAGGTAACCGTAACTTTGAAGGTCGCATTCACTCACATGTAAAAGCCAGCTACTTGGCGTCACCGCCATTGGTTGTTGCTTATGCCCTAGCAGGTACGGTTGATATTGACTTGACCACGCATCCGCTAGGACAAGACCAAGAAGGCAATGATGTATTCCTAAAAGACATCTGGCCAACGTCAGAAGAAATTAACGAGCTAATTGCCAATAATATCGACGCGGATATGTTCCGTAAAAACTATGGCGAAGTGTTTGACGGTAGTGCAGCATGGAACGCGATTAGCTCAGCCGATAGCCAGCTGTATCCATGGAGCGAAGAGTCTACGTACATTAAGAACCCACCGTTCTTTGATGGCATGACCATGGAGCCAGAAGGTATCCCTGATATCGAAGGCGCGCGTATCTTAGGGTTGTTCGGTGATTCAATCACCACCGATCATATCTCACCTGCTGGTAATATCGATGCTGACTCTCCTGCGGGTAAGTACTTGCAAGGGCGTGGTGTGATGGAAGCTGACTTCAACAGTTATGGCTCACGCCGTGGTAACGATGCGGTCATGACTCGTGGTACCTTTGCAAATATTCGTATCAAAAACGCCATGATGGCGGGCAAAGAGGGCGGTTATACCTATTACTTCAATGGCGATAGTGCCACGTTACAAGATGGTCAAGAAATGGCTATCTATGATGCGGCGATGAAGTATAAAGAAGACAAACGTCCGCTCGTGGTACTTGGCGGTGCAGAATATGGCTCTGGCTCTAGCCGTGACTGGGCAGCGAAGGGAACGATTCTACTCGGTGTAAAAGCGGTACTGACCAGCTCATTTGAGCGTATTCACCGTTCAAACCTAGTCGGTATGGGTGTGTTGCCATTGACTTTTAAAGACGGTGAAAATGCAGCGACCTATAATCTAGATGGTTCTGAAGTCCTTAGTATCACAGGTCTAGATAACGGCGAAAGCAAAACAGCCAAAGTCACGGCTACGCGTGCCGACGGCTCAACTGAGAGCTTTGATGTCAATGTCATGTTACAGACGCCAAAAGAGCGCGAGTATGTGCGTCATGGCGGTGTATTGCACTATGTGCTACGTCAACTGGCAGCTGAGAGCAAAGACGCTGCGTAATAATTGATTAGACTTAGTATGACAAAGAGCCCAATCATATGATTGGGCTCTTTTATGCAATATTATCGTGCTTAGGTAATTTATTTTATCGCTCAACCTTTCTCAGTCAGCAGCTTGACTCCCATGCCGATAAATATCACACCGCTTATTCTATTTAAAATTACTTCAATAGTAGGATTCTTACGCAGATTTTCACTGAACTTTGACGACAGTAATGCCAAGCACGAGAACCACATAAAACCGGTCGTAGCAAAAGTTAGCCCAAGACCTAAAAAAGACAACATGCTATTACCGTAACTCGAGTCGATAAATTGTGGGAAAAATGCCAAGAAAAATAATGCTACTTTTGGATTAAAGGTATTAGTTATAACCCCTTGCTTATATATCTGCCACCTATCTAACGGTCGAGTAGAGGCTAATTTTTCTTCAATGGGTAAATTACTGGCAAGTAAAGGTGCTGGTTTGCTAGTCAGCATTTTAAAGCCTAGATAGCATAAGTAGCTTGCGCCAATATATTTCACTAGCGTAAATGCAAATGGTGAATTGGCTAATAGGACGGACAACCCGAGCGCAGCCAGCAAAGTATGTACTAAAATACCAGAGATAATACCGAATACAGAGTAGAATCCTGCAGTCTGTCCCTGTGACATACTACGAGTAATGATATACATGCTATCTGTTCCGGGTGTTATATTTAATAAAATGGCAGCAAGGATAAATCCCAGATAATTTTCAATACCAAACATAGCCAATACCTCCTTGTGATAGCAATTCAGCTCAACATTTTATAGAGCGCCTTTACATTGCATTCTATCAATATTCCTAATGGTATATATAGCCTTGCTAGCATTTTTCAGAAATGACAGACATAAAAAAGCCCAGTCACCGTATGATGACTGGGCTTTTTTATTGTTCGCTTATTAGTCTAATCTGATGCTAAGCAAAAGTGCTAATAAGTGACGCCGTATAGTGGCGTCCCCAGGGGGATTCGAACCCCCGTTACCGCCGTGAAAGGGCGGTGTCCTAGGCCTCTAGACGATGGGGACGCATAGAGTGTTATAACCAGTGGTTACAACGGTACTTCACAATATCAGATAGCTTATCTATTAATAACAGAGCAAGCATTGCCTAGGTGCTGATATCGTCCTACTAGCGAGTATTTACGTTAAAGTTTCAGTGAACTGAGCTTTGCAATAAATAGTATGGTGGAGCTAAACGGAGTCGAACCGTTGACCCCTTGCATGCCATGCAAGTGCTCTACCAACTGAGCTATAGCCCCTCGCTAAGAGTGTGCGTATTTTATGTAAGACCAGCAGTCTTGTCAACTGCTATTTTAAAAATAATGCATAAATATGCAAAAAAAAGTGTTCAAAGCTATTTTATTAACTTACTAAGCCCAATTTAGCGTGGGTTTTGCTGACTGGCTATCTCTTTAATGGCTTTATCGGTAAAAAATTCTTCTTCAGTACCATCTGAAAAAATAACTGCACCGCATTCTGTGGGGATATATTGCCCACCTTTTAGTTGTACTGTGCTGATACCTTTAAAACCAATGATGTCAGATTCTTTCAATCGATCGACATTATGATTGATATAACTGCAATAAGAGCTATATATCCACTTTAAGTCATCAAAATCTTGACCGGTAGTGAGGATTAACTTGGTATCGTATAGCTCTTTTACGATGGCATCGTAGTATTTCTGCGCTTCTTTTAGCGTGTTAAAGACATAATCTTTACTTTCTATTGTGACGGTCTTGGCTACCATTTTTATTTCCAATTTAAATATTAAATAAAGAATCAGTATTCGTATTCAAATGCTGAGATTCACGTAAAGAGGGGTCAGTAATAGCCTGACCCCTCTTTTTTATCCACTAATAGCATTATGAATCAACAATATTATTAACAAACAACTATTCAGCTGCCAAAAAATCTGGCAACTCTGCTGCTTGTTTCTCTAGTTTTTTGAGTTTCTTTTTACCTAAGCCGCCCAGCACGTCAACCGCATGACGCAAGCGTGTCAGGGTCATGTCAGCACCGATAATTGCCATAGAGTTCATGACGGGCGTTGATGAGGTGCTACCAGCGATAGCGATAAAGAACGGTGCCATAAAGTCACGCATTTTAATATCAAGATGTGCGGCAAGGCCTTTTAGCGTGGCGTAGATGTTTTCTTCTGACCAAGTAGGTAAGACTTCTAGCTGCCATAATGACAGCTGTAGCATATCCATGATTTGCTCAGGTGTGAGCGATTTATGGGTAAAGCTCTCAGCGTTGATATCAGGCAAGTTTTGGAAATAAAAACCGCCCCAATTGACCGCATCGGACAGTAATTCAATACGTGGCTGAATCGCTGCTGCGATAGCGGTTAATTTATCGCTGTTACTTGCCCAGTCGAGGATTTTGTTTTTGAGTTCTTCAGGAGTAAGCGCCCGTAGCCATTCTGCGTTGAGCCAGTTGAGCTTTTCGATATCGAAAATAGGGCCGCCAAGTGACACACGCTGAATATCAAAGCTGGCAATCATTTCATCCAAGGTAAATTTCTCCGCTTCGTCAGGCATAGAGTAGCCCATACGACCAAGGTAATTTAGCAAGGCTTCAGGTAGCACGCCGGCATCACGGTAATACGTGATAGAGGTTGGGTTTTTACGCTTAGACAGTTTTGATTTATCAGGGTTACGTAGCAGTGGCATGTGGCAAAGTACTGGCAGCTCCCAACCAAAATATTCATAAAGCAGCTGATGTTTCGGCGCAGAGTTGAGCCACTCTTCACCACGCAGCACATGGCTGATGTCCATCAAGTGGTCATCGACAACGTTGGCTAAATGATAAGTCGGCATGCCGTCGGTTTTGAGAAGCACTTGCATGTCCACTTGCGTCCAAGGAATCTCGACCGTACCGCGCAGCATATCTTGTACCTGACACACGCCTTCGGTTGGCACACGCATACGAATGACGTTTGGTTCGCCCTCAGCAACCAATTGCGCGGTTTTCTCTAGTGCTAAATGGGCACAGCGACCGTCATAACGTGGCGTTTCACCATTGGCCATTTGCGCAGCACGCATGGTATCTAGCTCTTCGCTGGTACAAAAACAACGAAACGCATGATCTTTATCTATTAGCATCTCAGCGTGTTTGGTATAGATGTCGCTACGCTCGCTTTGACGATAAGGGGCGTGTGGGCCACCAATATCTGGGCCTTCTGCCCAATCAAGTCCTACCCAACGTAAGGCGTCCAAAATCATTTTTTCAGATTGCTCTGTCGAGCGCGTTTGGTCGGTGTCTTCAATACGCAAAATAAATTCGCCGCCATGGGCTTTGGCAAAGGCTAAATTAAACAGTGCGATATAAGCAGTGCCAACGTGTGGAAAGCCAGTAGGCGAAGGGGCAATACGAGTACGGACAGGGCGCATGCTGTTAGTAGAAGTAGATGGTTGCATCATAAAAATCTCAGAATGTTGTTGTTAATGAATGGGACAGTCAAAAGTAGTAGTGAAAAGTGAAAATATGGACGAAAGAATGGCAGTCAACGTTGAAAAATAGCGTAAAATATAGCGCTAGTATAACAGAGAGATGGGATATTTTTAACGAAATGCCCTTCTAGCGCTTGACTACCCGTGTATCCTTGCGATAATAATGTTAGGTAAGTCATAACTTGTTTATTTTCATCTGATTTTTTACTATTACTGGTCAATTTGACCATCATCTATTGAGTTGTTTGTGTCCATATCGAATAGTAAGCCAAAAAATACGCCAAATGCTAATCACAATCCTTCTGACCCTGATCATTCTATGTCAGCGGCGAGTTTGTCTTCTGAAGAAAGCACTTCTACTCAAAAACTTATGCAAGAGTCTAGTGAAGATCAAGCTACGTCTGACGAATTGAGTTTTGTCCATGATGCGGTGCTATTGCAAGAAGCAGTCGCCGCAGTGTTGGGTGTCAAAGCTCTACCAAAGCAGACAGACGACGAAAGTCAAAATAGCTTGCAAGCAAGCGGTATCTACGTCGATGCTACCTTTGGTCGTGGTGGCCATAGTCGCTTGCTATTGAGCCAGCTTGCCGATGACGCAACCTTGATTGTTTTTGATAAAGACCCAACGGCCATTAGCGTTGCTCATGAATTGGCAAATAGCGACAGTCGCGTAAAAGTGGTGCATGATAGCTTTGCGACGTTAACAGACAGTCTTGCTGCAATGGGAATCACTCAAGTTGACGGCTTAATGGCAGACTTGGGTATCTCATCACCGCAAATTGATGATGGCAGTCGTGGTTTTAGTTTTATGCGCGATGGCGCGGTCGATATGCGTATGGATACTAGCCGCGGGCAGTCGGTTGCTGAGTGGCTTGAGACGGTCGATGATGAAACCTTGGCCAATGTGCTTTATGAGTTTGGCGAAGAGCGTCACAGTCGCCGTATCGCTCGTGCCATTAAGCAGATGGACAGTTACGACTCTACTTTGGCATTGGCTGAAGTGATAAAAGTTGCGCACCCAAACTGGCAACGCGGCAAGCATCCAGCGACCCAGAGCTTTCAGGCGATGCGGATTTTTATTAACAACGAGCTTGGTGATGTCGATAACTTTTTAGAGCAAAGTATCCCCATATTAAAGGTAGGCGGACAGCTAGCAGTGATTAGCTTTCACTCGTTAGAAGATCGACGTATCAAGCAGTTTTTGCAGCGTCATAGTAAAGGGCAATATCCAGAAGATGAGAATCTACCGATGCCACCCAAGCGTCCACGTTACTTTAGTAAGCCTAAACGCGTCGGTCCAAGTAAAGCAGAGATAAGTCATAACCCACGCTCGCGTAGTGCATGGTTACGCATGGCAACACGTACTGATGCTGACTATGTAGCAGATATTCATCCATGAATGCCATTATTAAATTATGTGGTTTAAATATGACTGAATGTTTTAATGATTACGCGGCTGTTAAAAAGCTGTAAACATTATCTGCTAGGCTCAGCAGTTACTTTTTTGCTTGGTATTGTTTTTATTGATGGTGCTGATAGCTTATACGAGTTTTATAACTCGTAAATGGTTATCGCTTTTTATATTTTGAAGTTCACTTTTTTGAGATTGTCATGGCAATATCCGACAAACCTGCAAACCGCCGCGCCGCAACGCCATCGAATACCGATGTTGGCGCCTTATTTGTGCGTAAATTTAAAATATCAAATATCTATGTGGCTATATTGGTACTGTTGGCGGCTGGTATTGTATGGAGTGGCATCAAAACGGCTGAAGGTGTTCAGCAATATCATCAGGATTATAAAACCTTGCAAGACATGAAAAAACAAGAGCGAAAATTACAAGTTGAGCATCAGCGTCTGCTTATTGAACAGCAGACCTTTAGTGCGACGCCGCAGATTGCCAGTCGTGCCGTTGCTGAGCTTGGGATGTTTTCACCGACACTCAAAGATAAGCTGATTATCCAGCCAGGTGCTGCGACAGCAGTTGCACTCGTGGACCCTGATGCCAGTACTCCAGATACTTTAACGACGAATGATTCTGATGTTTTCGAAGCTGATGCTGTGAGCGATGTACCCGTTAAGGCTGCTGCTACCGATTCTGACCTAGCGGAGGCAGGACAATGAGCGATAAAAAACCCAGTGCTAAAGCGACCAGCAAAAAACCAGCCAGCGGCAAGGTTACTAAGCCACTACGCCGTGCTAGTGCGGCCAAATCTGGGCAAACGAGTAGCAAGCCTGACCATAAATCAGATGATGGCCGTAAAGCCAAGCTATTTGGTCGCTTAAAGAAGAATGAAGAACAGGGTGCTTATACCAGTGTCAAAAACCTAAAAAGCAAAAGATCAATTTTGGGTAAAGCGTCTGGCGCTTCCTCTCGCGGCGGTGTCGAACAAGATAAGAACCGTTTCCGTTTGATTTGGGGTATAGCGCTGCTTATTTTAGTGGCACTTATCGGTCGTGCTTACTATATTCAAATTGCCAATACTCAGTTTTATCAAGATAAAGGCAATGAGCTCATCACCAGTGTACGCACGCAAAAATCCTATCGTGGCATGATTACGGATCGCAACGATTTGCCATTGGCTGTCAGTGCACCACTTGCGACAGTCTCTTTTAGCCCGCATGACTATGCCCGTGAATACTACGAGCTTAAGCGTATTATTATCACCAATCCTGAAAGTCCGCAGCTTATCGCACGTATGCAAAAGCGCTTAGACAATATGGATTTGACGACGCTTGCGGCGGCTGCCAATATCTCAGCCGATGAGCTAAGAAGAGTGACAGCTATCGACCCTACTATTGATGTAACGGATGAAGTGGCAGTCAAAGCAGCGCTGCCATCGGGTGCAGGCTCGCATTATTTACCACTATTAAATAAAGTAACGCCGGAGATTGCAGAAAGCGTTAGCTCGCTTGATTTTCCTGGTGTTAATGAGAAAAACTTTTTTCAGCGCTATTATCCGCAGCCACAGCCTAACTCGCAACTACTAGGTTTCATGGGACAAAATGCCAACGATCCTGAAGGTGGTTACGAAGGACGTGCTGGTATCGAACGTCAGTATGAGAAAGAGCTGGCGGGTGATGATGGTAAGGTTTTGGTGCTCAAAGATGCCAAACAAAACAGTCTTAAAGAAATCAAACAGGTTGAACCAGAAGTGCCGGGCAAAGATGTGACATTGACCATTGATTCGCGTTTGCAATATTTGCTTTATAAAGAGCTAGAAAAGGCGGGGCGTTTGCAAAAAGCGCGCTGGTCGACAGGTATGGTAGTCGATGTACAAACTGGTGAAGTACTGGCGCTATCGACATGGCCGTCATTTAACTCTAATAATCTAAATGAGATGACGGGTGAAAATCAGCGTAACCGTGCGCTCCTTGATGTCTTTGAACCCGGTTCAGTCATGAAGCCATTCACCGTTGCTGCGGCTTTAGATTCAGGGAAATACACTGCCACTACTTTGATCGATACCAATCCTGGCTCTATCCGTGTCCGTGGTTATACGATTCGTGACCATAATAATCTAGGGCGGATCACGATGGCAACGCTACTACAGAAATCTAGTAACGTCGCCTCGACCAAGATTGCTTTGTCTCTACCAGCTGCCGGCATTACCAATATGCAAAGACAGTTTGGCTTTGGGGCGAAAACACCACTGCAATTTCCAGGTGAAGGCAGTGGGCTTGTGGTGACACCAGAAGAAAAAGAAACTTCGAGACGGGCAACGGTCAGTTATGGCTATGGTATACAGGTGACGCTGGCACAGATAGCGCAAGCTTATTCAGCGCTGGCAGCAGGTGGCGTCATGCATCCGCTAACGTTGAATAAAAATGACAAAGCGCTACCAAGCAAACGTATTATGGCGCATGAACAAGCGATGGCCATCGTACAGATGATGGAAAGTGTCACAGAAGACGGCGGTACGGCTAAAGGTGCGGCTATTGATGGTTACCGCGTTGCTGGTAAAACAGGAACCTCGCGCCGTATCAATCCAAAAGGTGGCTACTATACTGACCAGTATCGTAATGTCTTTGCGGGTATGGCACCAGCTTCTAATCCAAAACTGGTCGGTGTCATGTTAATCGAAGACCCGCGTGGTCAGATTT
The DNA here is from genome assembly GCF_025642195.1 of Psychrobacter sp. SC65A.3. Lineage (NCBI taxonomy): Bacteria > Pseudomonadati > Pseudomonadota > Gammaproteobacteria > Moraxellales > Moraxellaceae > Psychrobacter > Psychrobacter sp. SC65A.3. Next base: position 97,536 of record NZ_CP106752.1, read on the forward strand.
ATGCTGGTTTAACCGTGGCTCCTGTTTTCCATAATGTAATGAAAGAGGCACTACGTTTATATAATGTGCCTTTAGATAAGCCGCTCAAAACCGAAGCTCAATAGATATAAAAGTAAATTTTTTAATATCCACCTCTTAACTATTTGATGTGTTTTAACCGTTTAGGATTTGCCAATGACCCTGTCTACCTCGTCGCCAAGCAGTATCACAGTTACCTTGCAACAGCTGCTTGCAGCTAGTAGCAGCGACGATAGACATAGTCTACAGCAGGTATTTACAGCGAATATGACCGCAGCTGTTAGCGAGTTATCGCATCAAATGACCGCTGTTCAACTGGATACGGTGATCAATATGCCATTCCAACAGTTCTGTTTAGACAGCCGTCAATTAGCCAGCAACGACGTGTTCATCTTGTTAAAAAGCCATACGTCAAATTGCCAAAAAAGCCGTGACCACCTTTATCAAGCCGCTAATAATGCGGCTTTTATCCTATCGGAAATCGACCCTATTGCTTTGCTTGCCACCGCTAATGTCCCGCCTCATGCCAATCTCGAATTGACTAAAACTGATAATGCAAAATCTATCGCACAGCAGCAATTAGATACTTTGCCTTGCCCCGTATTATATGTACCTCATATCCGTGATTTTCTGGGCAGCTTGATTCAAGCACGCTTGCAGTATCAGCAGCCCGTGACATTACCAACTGTCATAGCCGTGACGGGCACCAATGGCAAAACTACTATTAGTCAATTGGTGGCGCAATTGACGCAGCTGACAGGTATGAGTAGCGCAGTTATGGGCACGGCGGGTAATGGTCGGCTTGGCGCTTTGGTACAAGCCAGTCATACCACGGGCGATGCCATAGCGGTCCAGCAATTTTTACATCAAATGGGCAAAGAAGGTGCTGAACTACTAGCATTGGAAGCCAGCTCACATGGTTTAGATCAGCAGCGTCTGCAAGGTATGCCAGTGTCGGTGGCGATTTATACCAACCTGAGTCGCGATCATTTAGATTATCATGCTGATATGGCAGAGTACGCGGCGGCTAAAGCCAAGCTATTTGATAAAGCCCATTTTCCGGATTTGACCCACGCTATTATCAATATCGATGACGAGCATGCCCAGATTATGCTCGACACCGCACACGCTAGCAACTTGACCGTTTGGACATACAGCTTAGATTCACTAAAAACAGATACCTTCGTCGCCGCTAACATCACGCCAAGTTTACAAGGTGTAGAGATCAGCCTACGTACAGATTTCGACGATGGGACAATTAATCATTTAGATATCGTTAGCCCATTATTGGGACGTTTTAACGTGGCGAATTTACTTGCTGCTATCGCAGCTGCTGTCGGCTTAGGAATTAGCCTTGAAAGCATTGCGACCGTTATCCCGCAATTGCAAGGTGCGGTTGGGCGTATGCAGCGTGTACCGTCGAATGATGGCTGCTTTATCGTTGATTATGCACATACGCCTGATGCCTTAAGTCAGGTGCTTGCCAGCCTAAAGACCCATTGTAAGGGTCAGCTGTGGGCAGTGTTTGGTTGTGGGGGCGACCGTGATGCGGGCAAACGTCCTTTGATGGCGCAAGCAGGATTGGCAGGCGCGGATAAAGTTGTGTTAACGGCAGACAATCCACGCACCGAAGATCCCAATGCAATATTGCAAGATATGCAGGCAGGCATGACGAGTGAGCAATATCAGCGTACCCATATCGAACCTGCGCGCCAAGCAGCGATTGAGTATGCGGTCAATCAAGCAGCGGCTGATGATATCGTCGTGATCGCTGGCAAGGGTCATGAGACCTATCAAGAAATTAACCATGTTCGTTATGATTTTGACGATAGTGTTATTTTGCAAAACGCCTTAAAACAAGCAGGGCGCGTATAGCATTTATAGATAAATAATAGCGCTTATAATTAGTTTTTCATACTATTTAAAAAGTATTAGTCGTTAACTATAAAAAATAAATAAGTAGTCATCATATATAAGGTAATCATTATGACAGCCGACAACGATAACAGCATTCAGTCGCAAGGGCTGTATGTTTGGCAAGCAGACAATCTGCTCGCAGCAACCGCAGCGCTCAACGGGCATTGGCAGCTGAGTGAGGGACAATCCGGCTCAGAAAACGATGTAATGAGCACTCGTATTGCCACCGATACCCGTACGATAAAGCCTGGTGATATATTTTTAGCGTTAACGGGTGATAATTTTGATGGTCACGATTATATCGATACTGCCATCGCGCAAGGTGCGGTTGCGGCTATCGTCGCCGGCCCTATTGCTACAACTGATGCAAATAGCATTCCGCAGTTAGTGGTGAGCGATACCCGTTTAGCATTAGGACAATTGGCTGCGTATCGTCGTCAACAGCATCAAAATTTAACCGTTATTGCTATTACTGGCTCTAGTGGTAAGACCACCTGTAAAGAGATGCTCGGTAGTATCTTTGGCAGACTTGCCCCAACGCTTATCACGCGTGGCAACCTAAATAATGACTTGGGCGTACCAATGATGTTGCTCGAATTATCCGATCATCATCGCTATGCCATTTTGGAATTGGGCGCAAACCATATTGGCGAAATTGCTTATACTACGGAGATTGTCCAGCCAGATGTTGCGTGTATCTTAAATATTGGTACAGCGCATTTGGGTGAGTTTGGCAGCCGTGAAGGGATTTGCCAAACCAAGGCTGAGATTTACCATACCTTGAATGACAGTCAATTTGCGATCGTTCCTGATAAAGATGATTTTACCAATCAATTACGCCGTATCGCTGAAAAGCATACATCACACGTGATTGGCTTTGGTAGTACTGATGTCAGTGCCAGCCATTTAGATGTCGAGCCTGAACGCAGTGAATTTAAGCTGCATATCGGCAATCAAGTCTATGATATCAACTTGCCACTAGCGGGCGAGCACAATGTCAATAATGCTTTAGCCGCTGCTGCTTGTGCCCATGCACTAAATATCGATGTTAGTGATATCGTCGTTGGACTTGAAAATGCGCGTCCTGCCAAAGGTCGCTTGAACAGTCAGCTGTTAGGCATGCATCGACTGATTGATGATACTTATAATGCCAATCCACATTCGGTACGGGCGGCTGCCAAAGTATTGGCAGCGCAAACGGGTACGCAAGTGATGGTATTAGGCGATATTGCTGAGTTAGGTGAGGCTGCAGTGAGCGAGCATCGAAGCTTGGGTCGTACCATTGCGACCACAGGTATTAATGTACTGCTTTGCGTTGGTGAATATGCCCCTTATACAGTCGAAGGTGCGCAGGAGATTTCTGATATCAATGCCCATGCGTTTACCGATAAAGACAGTTTATTGGCGTATTTGAAACCTTATTTGCAAGCGCAGCAGGCGCAACCTTGTACGGTGTTGTTTAAAGGTTCTCGTTCCATGGAAATGGAAACACTTATCAATGCGCTAGTCGAGGAGTAGGCGGTGTTAGTTTGGTTGTTTAGCTGGCTTGGTCATTATTATGCCCCGTTTTATGCGGTTTCTTCTTTGACTCTGCGCGCGTTACTGGCGGTCGTTACCGCCCTTGCTTTTAGCATGATTTTTGGTAATCGCGTTATTCGACGTTTGCGTGCACTTAAGTACGGTCAGGCGATTCGTAATGATGGTCCGCAATCGCATTTGGTCAAAACTGGTACCCCGACTATGGGTGGGGTGCTGATTTTGAGCGCAATTGGGGTATCGACGTTACTTTGGGCGCGTTTGAATAATCCGTACGTTTGGATTTTGCTCATCGTCATGATTATCTTTGGTGCGGTAGGCTGGGCGGATGATTGGCTCAAAATTAAATATAAGAACCCCAAAGGTCTAATCGCTCGCAAAAAATACTTTTGGCTATCCATGGGTGCATTATTCGTCGGCATTTCTTTATATTATATTGCCACACTGCAGCCAGATATTGCGACGACTCGCGAGATGCAGGATTTATTAATACCTATCTTTAAAGATTGGATGATTCCCTTTTCGGCAGTGCCGTTTGGTATTGGCTTTATTATCTTTACTTACTTTGTGATTAATGGCGCCTCTAACGCGGTCAATTTAACTGATGGCTTGGATGGCTTGGCGATTTTGCCAGTGGTCTTGGTTGCTGCAGGCTTGGGCGCGATGGCATATGTCTCTGGTGACGTACGCTTTGCGGATTACTTGCACGTACCTTATATTGCCTATAACTCTGAGGTGATTATTGTCTGTGGCGCGATGATTGGCGCAGGGCTTGGCTTTTTATGGTTTAACGCCCACCCAGCGCAAGTGTTTATGGGTGATGTGGGTGCGCTGTCACTGGGCGCGATGCTCGGTACCATTGCGGTGATGACCCGCCAAGAAATCGCTTTCGCAATTATGGGCGGACTGTTCGTTGCCGAAGCACTATCGGTAATGCTACAGGTTGGCTCATATAAGCTACGTAAAAAACGCGTCTTTCGTATGGCACCGCTGCATCACCATTTTGAAGAGATTGGTTGGAAAGAAACCCAAGTGGTGGCAAGGTTTTGGATTATCGCCATTATCTTGGTTATCCTCGGATTGATGACGTTAAAGCTGCGTTAGAACAGTAACTCAGATTAATCTCGATATTCTTCGTTAAAAAGCCATCTCAACAAGTTTGAGATGGCTTTTTTGTTTTCTATTCTATCTTTTCTCATACCTTTTAATACTTAGCATGGCTGAATTTTGGTAAAATAACAGCCATATTGCTATGATTTGAGATACCTGTGTCCTTATTTATTTGTCCCCTTTGTCAGTCGCCACTGCAGCCCGCAATCGATACATGGCGCTGTGATGGTAGCTTGCACCCAAAACAAACTGCGCATCCTTTTGATGTGGCGCGTCAGGGTTACATTAATCTGCTACCTGTCCAACAAAAAAAATCTAAAGCACCGGGTGATAGTCAAGCGTCCATCGAGGCACGGAAACGGTTTTTAAATGCAGGGCATTATCAGCCACTACAGACACTGATCTGCCAAAAAATAGTTGAACTGTTAGCAAAAAAAGAGTTGCCATCTGAACAAACTGGTAAACCAGTCAATTGGCTGGATATCGGCTGCGGCGAAGGTTATTACACCCAAGCGATGGCTCAGACAGGCATGGATACACTGATTGCGGCCGATATTAGTAAACCTGCCATAGTAGAGCTTGCAAAAGTGAGCAAGGTAGCAAGTTCTCTTTGGAATCAGCAAGATAAGAACGATGGTATTGAAACGGCAGTGATTTATCCATTAGTAACCAGTGCTGCTCATTTGCCCTTACGTGCGCAAAGTATCAATGGGATTAGCAGTATTTTTAGTCCCATTCTGCCAGAAGCGTTCAATGAAGTATTAAGCGATGAGGGTTATTTAATCATTGCTAAGCCAGATATCAGGCATTTAGCAACGATGCGTGAGGCTTTGTTTGACGATGTCCGTGAGCACGATTCTGACAAGTTTTTGCAGGAATTAGCGCCATATTTTACGCTGCTTAACACTTATAATGTCAGTACTGAGTTAAAATTATCAGCAGATGATTTGGCCGATTTGCTGACCATGACGCCTTATGCGTACCGTGCACGTGGTGAAAAAAGACAAGCATTATTGGCACAGGTTGCGACAGCGCCATTTGCAACCGAAGCAAAATTTACCCTGTATGTTTTGCAAAAAAAGCGCCTGCATAGGCTGATTAACTGAGCTTAGTAACGTATAAAATGGGATCTATAAAACAGGCCCCATGGTAGCAATGATGTTGTTCCAAATCCTAGAAGATAGTGGCCAGTTTTTGACCTCTTCACGTGTTACTTCGTCTGAATCAGCGATATATAGGTATTGGCGCTCGATAATATCCGCCGTCAGCTTTTTATCGCTAAAGACAACGTTATTCTCATAATTCAAATCAAAGCTACGCAAGTCTAAATTGGTCGAGCCAATCAAGCTAATTTCACCATCAATCGTCAAGGTCTTTGCGTGTAACAAGCCTGGTTTATATTCATAAATTTTTACGCCCGCTTCGAGCAATTGCCAATAATAACTGCGACTGGTCGCGGCAACGATAAAGGAATCGTTATTTTTTGGAAAAACCATCGTCACTTCAACCCCGCGATAGGCGGTAGCGCATAAAATACTGACGAGTGAATAATCGGGCACAAAATAAGGCGTAGAGATAATCAGCGTCTCTTGCGCTTGGCTAATCAAAGCACCCAAAAACTGTGGCGTGGTACCGTGCCGCTGAGTAGGGCCATCTGAAAAAACTTGGGCAGGAAAGCCATTAGGCTTTGGCGTGCTATTATAATAAAAGCTATCAAGCGGAGTGTCTGGATTTTCAATCAACCAATCACTGGCAAATAACATCTGATTCTGCGCGACCACAGGTCCTTCGATACGCAGCATAATATCGACCCACGGCGCATATTTTGGCTTTACCATAAATTCAGGATCGGCACAGTTACGACTACCAGAGTAACCAATTTTGCCATCAATAACGGTAATTTTGCGGTGATTACGCAGATCAATACGGCTAAACAGCATTACTTTTACAAAGTTGGTCAGTGGGAGAGCTACACTGACTTGTACGCCAGCATCTTGCATTTCTTGCCATATCTTTGAGCTCACCATCTTCCGTGAGCCCATGCCATCAACCATTGCTCGACAAGTAACGCCGCGCTTTGCTGCTCGGATGAGAGCTTGCGCGGTATCAATACCCATGCCATCGACAAGCCAAATATAATACAGCACATGTATATGGTCTGTTGCAGCATCAAAATCAGCAATCATGCGTCTGCGTGTTTCGCTTGCATCTGCCATGAGCTCTGCCTGATTACCCTCCATAGTATGAAAACCGGTGGCTTTTGCTGCATAAGCAAAGGAAGCTTGATAAGCGGGCTTGATCATCTTCTCTAACGTCGTCTCATGACCAAGAACGCTTGGACTATGAGTATTTAATCGCTTAATGATATCGTCGCGTTTTTGCCCAAAGTCATGACCCAAATGCACTTCACCAAACATCCAGTAAATCAGCACGCCAAAATAAGGCAAAATAAACAGGATGACAATCCATGCTAATCTAGCGGGCGAGGTCAAATCATGACGAGATAAGACCCGTAAAGAAATCAGTATCAGTAGGATAAAATGTATCGTCAACAAAATATCTACGATCATAACAGCGTCCCTTATCATTATTTTATATCTAAAAAGTATCAATCGCTTTAACTAATCAAAAAGAGAAGTACTATGAAAATCGTCTAGTATTCTCCAAAAAGCCAACCGCTGACAAAGGCAAAGTACTCTCTAAACCACGCGTTATAGCGGATGGATAACGGAGTAGGGCTGGCAAGCATAATAGGCTGCACGTAGCCTTGATGCCGAGCGATGTTTGCGGCGCGGATAATATGAAAATCACTGGTCACGATAGCAATGGGCGCTTTAATAGAAATGCCTTTTGCCGCTAATATCTCTTGGCTATAAATAAGGTTTTCTGCTGTACTCGTGCTCTGACCTTCTTGCAAAATATGCTTAAGAGGAATGTCATATGTATCGTACAAGTAGGTTGCCATAATATAGGCTTCGCTACGTTTCTGACCAAAACCTGTGCCACCACTAGTGATAACTAGCGCGCTTTTTTGTGAATCGATAAGGGGCGCAGCAGTATCTAAGCGTTTGGCAAGTGTTGGTGTGGGTTTGCCTGCGACCGTACCTGACCCTAGCACAATGATGGCAGCGACTTTAGGTATGGGTTTAGCACTTTGTTTAATCTGCTGCTGTAATGCATAAACAAAAATGCCAAAACTGATCAGCCAGATAAAAAACACTATCCATAGCCCATACCACAGACGGCTTAACCAACGATTTTGGCAGATAAATCTTATTATGTTACGCCAAAAAATACCATGAGCAACAAACACCATACCTACTAAAAAAGGTACAACAGAACCAAAATTTACCTTACCTACTGCCATCAAAATCGTACAGTCGACGATTATAAGGCTACCGATAATGGTTAATATAACTTGCACTGGCATCATGAAGTTTTTTGGCAGGGGTATACGATTGTCTAAAGGCAATATAGTCAATGGATCTTCTATGGTGATATTAGTTTGGACGCTAGAGCGTGTATGATAAGAGACTGTTTGATCCCATGATAACGCACCCTGTTTTGAGATAACGTCTCATTGTTGTTACTAGGAAAGGCAAATTTAACGATGAGTGCTGGAAGAGAGAGTTAAAGCGGTTTAAGGTTGAAGAAATCATTCATTAATGTAAATTTAGTGATAAGAAAATCGTAGAAAGTGATATCAGAAAAAAAAGCATGAGAAGACTATAAGATTTATCTTAACAGTTTTTAAGGGATATTTAGGAGGGGGTAGGACAAGACAGGAAAACAGGGAATGACTAAGATTGGCGGTGAAGGAGGAAGTCTAACTATATATATAAGTATTTGATTTAATTATCATTGTAATAATAGATATGCACGTTAGACCATCAAATAGACCAACAGCGCAACAGTATTGGAGGCAAGGCAAATAATGGGATTTATCTCACAATAAAATGTAACTAAATATTTCTACGACATTATTTGATTTCAAACATATACTATCACTAAAAAACTATTTCTAGTAGTTAGGATTACGTTTCCTACCATTACCGCTTAATGCTACTTGCCACCATTCTAAATAGAGCACTGCAAGATGGCTATAGTGGCATAATAAAATAGCGCCCATATTAGGCGCTATTTGTTGTTTCGCTGCTTGTAAGAAAAATAGTAACCACTCACTAGTAAAAGCTACCAAACCTTAAATTTAAACCTTAGCTATACTCGATTAATTCTGATAAACAGCTTTAATTTGTGTTTCTAAGAACTTGGTGGCAACGCTATTGTATTGATTACAGTAGATCTCTGCGATATTAGGGTCGATATCTTCTTTCTCTTGAATACCTTTTTGGTAATAATAAGCTTCATAAATTAAGCCTTTGTATACCACAGCAGCATTAATATCGCCATCTTCATCAGTATATCTTACCGCTTGCAATTCATTTTTGCTTCCGACATTTTCTTTGACAAGATTGCTGACAGTATTGTATTTTTTCTCTTTAGCAATCCACTGATCTATCGTCATACTGCCTTCCTCATCATAATCAGAAAAAGTATAGTAGTCTTGATCAGGTGTTTCTAAAAATATGTAACATTGAGAGCCACTAGGGAAAGTAGCGTTAAAGCTATCAGGGAAATAATCTAAATCTGTCTCTATCCCAGTCTGAGCATTTCCTGGCTGCTTGCCGACGCCAGTGAGGTCAAGAGTAATGATGTCATAAGTCGAATTAACGATGCTGCTACCTGACTGAATTTTTAGCTTGAACGTATCGCTATCTACGAAGTTGATTTTATAGAACTTACTATCGAACTCTTCAGGAACAGCGGCGAATAAATTATTACCAACATAATATTCTAATCTAAGGTCATCGCTTCTGCTGTCTTGATAGGCAGTAGGCGAGCTACCCACAACAGTAGAAACACTACGAATTAAGCCATTATTATTGAGCTTGAAATCAAATTTACCCCATCCTGTTTTGTATTGTCCATTGACCACGTCGCTGAAAGGGTCAAATGTTGCGTAGTTCAGCTCATTGTTGACGATAGGGCCACCATTGTTACCGCCGCCTGCTACATATTCACCGTCATCATCGCCGCCACATCCTGTAAGCGCCAAAGCACTAGTTAATGCGATACTTGCATATAGCTTATTGATTTTCATATTGTTACCTGTCGTTATATTTCAGTAAGAAACTCAATAATAGACAACGCTGTTTTTTATTGCAAAACAAAAATTCAGTAATAACATTATTGCTACGATAGTTTAGTACTTCTAACAATTATCTATATCTAATTCAGTGGAATTCTCATAAGCCAAAAATTGGAGCGTAGTGAATGTTATTACAAACCATAATGTGCGCTATACTTCTAAGCAAAGCGAATGCATGACACCATAATCGACCCCTATAAAACTTATACCTTTCAAAGTATTCAGGAAACATCAATGCCGACCAGCACTACTACTAAAACTATCAATAAAATCAATCAAGACGATATCAACAAAGCCGTATGGAACGCCTGTGACACCTTCCGTGGCGTCATCAGCGCTGATACCTATAAAGACTTTATTTTGACCATGCTGTTTCTCAAGTATCTGTCAGACGTTTACCGCGATGAGTACAACAAGCTGGTTGAGCAGTTTGGTGACAATCCAGAACTGATCCATGCCATGATGTCCAAGCAGCGTTTTGTCTTACCTGAGGGCGCAAGCTTTTGGGATCTATACGAGCAGCGTCATCAGCCGGGCAACGGTCAACGTATTGACGAGGCCCTTCATGCGATTGAAGAAGCTAACGGCACCAAGCTCAAAAACGTTTTCCAAGATATCAGCTTTAACACCGATAAATTGGGTCAAGAAAAGCAAAAGAACGAGCTACTACGCCACCTATTAGAAGACTTTGGCAAAGAGATCCTCAACCTAAGCGTTGAGCGTGTTGGTAGCTTGGACGTGATTGGTAATGCGTACGAGTTCTTAATCAAGCACTTTGCCGCCAGTAGTGGCGCAACGGCTGGTGAGTTTTATACACCGCCCGAAGTATCGAACTTACTGGCGACTATCCTTGAGCCTGTGGAAGGCGATGAGATCTGTGATCCTGCTTGTGGTTCGGGTTCGCTACTCATTAAGTGCGGGGCGATGGTACGCAAAAACTCAAATTCTAAGAAGTATGCGCTATACGGTCAAGAAGCCATTGGCTCGACATGGGCACTGGCCAAGATGAATATGTTCCTACACGGTGAGGACAACCACCGTATCGAGTGGGGCGATACCATCCGTAATCCGCTGCTACTCGATAAAGACGGTCACTTACTCCAGTTCGATGTGGTCACTGCCAATCCGCCGTTTTCACTAGATAAATGGGGTTATGAAGATGCCAGCAGCGATCCCTATGGTCGCTTCCATCGCGGTGTACCGCCCAAGACTAAAGGCGACTATGCTTTTATCAGTCATATGATTGAAACGCTTAAAGCAAGTACTGGTCGTATGGGCGTGGTCGTACCGCATGGCGTGCTGTTCCGTGCGTCGTCTGAGGGCAAAATCCGTCAGCAACTCATCGAAGAAAACCTGCTCGATACAGTGATTGGTCTGCCTGAAAAGCTGTTCTTTGGAACGGGGATTCCAGCGGCTATTTTATTATTTAAAAAGAATAAAACTGATGACAAAGTCTTATTTATCGATGCGAGCAATGAGTTTAAATCGGGTAAAAACCAAAACCAGCTGACTGAAGACAATATTGCTAGGATTATTGAGACGTATAAAGCGCGGGAAAGCGTTGATAAATATGCATATCTAGCGAGCTTTGATGAAATTAAAGAAAATGACTTTAACCTAAATATCCCACGCTATGTCGATACCTTTGAGGAAGAGGCAGAGATTGATCTAGATGCGGTTCGTGCTGAGCGTTTGGCGCTTAAAGCAGAGTTAAACCTGTTAGAGGATGAGATGGCAGGATATTTGAAGGAGTTGGGTTATGGTGCCTAATGGTTGGAAACTAACTTCACTTGGTGATATTTCTAGTAAAATTCAAACTGGACCTTTCGGTAGTCAACTTCATGCTCACGAATATACAGATGAAGGCATTCCAGTTTTAATGCCGAAAGATTTGATTGACGGCAGAGCAGATATTAATAGTGCAGCAAAAATACCAGAAACTAGAGCTGATGACCTTGTTAAGCATAAATTAAAAAAAGGCGATATTTTATTTAGTAGAAGGGGTGATGTTGCTCGATTTGGTTTAATAACAGAAGAATCTGAAGGCGCACTATGTGGAACAGGATGTTTAAAAGCCTCTATTAGTAAAGAAAATTCAGCTTTATTTTTATCTTACTTTCTGCAAAAAAGTACAGTAAGAAAGTGGCTAGAGCAGAATGCCGTTGGGCAGACAATGCTAAATCTAAATACCACTATACTTTCTGAACTACCTATTATGGTGGCATCGTCAAAACAGGAACAACAAAAAATTGCCAAAATCCTATCGACTTGGGATAAAGCGATTAGCACGACTGAGTGTTTAATTGAGAATAGTACCCAGCAGAAAAAAGCCTTGATGCAGCAATTGCTGACAGGCAAAAAGCGTTTGCTTAATGATGAGGGGAAACCGTTTGAGGGTGAGTGGGAAGAAGGAAAACTTGCTGACTTCGCTAAAATTAAAAAAGGTAAAGCACTAAGCAGTAAAGACCTTAAAGAAGGTTCTTACCCAGTAATCGCAGGTGGTAAATCAAGTCCTTATACTCACAGTGATTTTACCCATGAAAATATTATTACTGTTAGTGCTAGTGGAGCTTACGCTGGTTATATAGCTTTTTTTCCTTATAAAATTTGGGCGTCAGATTGTTCAGTCGTAGAACCTAAAGGAGATAATAATATTAAATATTTATATTACTGGCTCAGTAATCAACAACAAAAAATCTATACTCTACAAAGTGGTGGTGCTCAACCTCACATATATCCTAGAGATTTAGAGAGTATGAAGATCTCAATTCCAAGCTGCATAGAACAACAAAAAATCGCCACCGTGTTAACCAATGCCCATAAAGAAATCGAATTGCTTGAGCAGCAATTGGCTGATTTACAGCAAGAGAAAAAGGCGTTGATGCAGGTATTGTTGACGGGTAAGAAGCGGGTGGTGGTTGATTTTGAGGTAGGATGTATTTAGTTGTGTAATCACAATAACCAGCCGATAAAAGTAGTTCTGTGGAAAATAAGTAGACGCATTTACTGATAGCTAGATTGTTTTAAATTTGTGCAGTAAGAGAATAAGAGGTAAATATTAATGAAACTATGTATAGTAATACGAATTGATTAAACAATATAAATTTTGGTAAGAGAAGATTTCATAATATGACGACAATCAGTATACATGCAGCAGTTATCCATGATTTGCAAAAAAAACAACATACTCAAGGTGATGATTCTGTAGTTTTGGTAGAGCGACAAAGTCTACATGAAAGCAATGCTTTACTAGATAAATTTGCTGAAAAAGTAGATTACGATTCTAGAAACGCAAGTCGAGTAACATCAACTTGTGGTAGCTTCACTAGAGAAAATACTTTATCAAAAGTAATAGCCAGTCACTATATGAGTAATGGTAATCAGAACATCGAAGCTGATGCTTTTCTAGAGCTATCGAAAGAGATGGTTAGAGCGCTCAAAAAGCAAATGCAAGATGAGATGATGGCAACAGGAGGTTATATACCAGTACTTTGGTATAAAAGGGATAATAAAGATTATTTAGTAATTGGCCTTGTTAATCCATCTTCTGGTTTTACTTTGGACCCTACCGGAGCAATAATACCAAATACAAATATTGATAATGCTTCATTAAGATTTTCTGTAAGTATAGAGCTTGCTGTTTTTAACCAACACTTAAATGAAGATAGTGTGGTACAAGATGGCAATTTAGACGAGGATAATGACACAACAAATCTGATATCTAATTATGTAAGATGGACAAGAAAAAAAGGTTTTGTTGCTCAATATTTTCAAAGTTTTGTTCCAACTGCAATCCCTTTGAATGATGGTGCAACTACAAAAGAAATAATAAAGTACATTGGTAAGTATTTAGACCACATTATTCCCGAGACGTACGAAGGCAGAAAAAAACTAAGATATAGCACTGAACAACAGATATATGGTCTAATGAGTCAAAAATGTCGCTCTGAGGATACTGTTAATGTTGAAGAAGACATTCTTCCTATATTCGAAGCACTAAAAGTTTCAAATCCAGAGTTGTTTCCTCAAGACCAAGACGTTATAACCTTTGGTGAGTACTGTGAAAACGAGGGCTATACTGACTATAATTCTATTTTTAATCCTAAGCAATCTACAGTCGATAAAAAACTAAAAGTAGATATTCAAGTAGGTGAAAGCATAAGTATAAAAGGTACAAAAAGAGATATTGATAAGGCGACATCACTTGTCGTAGAGAGTCAACAGGTTAACGACAAACACTATAAGTTAATGATAAAATTGACTGAAGAAGAGTATGAAAATATAAAGCGCAATAATATTGGCATTAAGGTCGAGAATAAAGTGATACAGGATGAATAATGCTCTTAATAGCCTTAAAGAAGTTTTAAAAATATCTACTGTAATATCCTATACTGAAACAGGTTTTATAGGTGAATTTATAGCGGATGAAGATAAAAAAATACACTCTATAATAAAGTATACTGAAAATGACACCGATAGTAATGACTCTATATCCATTGATTTTGACGATGATGACCTTTATGCACCTATGTATAAAGATTTCAAAATTGGTAACAGTTATTCGTTCGTTTTGAGCGTAAATATAACTTCCGTAAGAAGTAACTTTTTTTCAACTTTAGACTACTTGCTGAATTATGTTCTTTCATCTTTCGAAAAAATAGATTGGAATAGTAAGATTATAATTCCATTCGAAAATAATTTAACGTCTGATGTGAGTATGTATCGCCAATATTTTGTTTATCTTAATGAAATTATGGTGTTGTATGCTAAATACGCATACTTAGATGGTTATAGACAAATCGTATTGTTTACAGATAAACCATTAGTTATCTCTCCTAATTCAGGAGAAGAATTTAAAAAAACATACAAAAATATTTTTGATAATCTTGATATTGAATTATTTGGAAAATCAATATACGAGTTAAAAGAATTTCTCAATGATGAGCCAATTGATAAACATAAGAAAGAGAAGCAGTCTATATTTATTATGGAAACAGCTAATATACTGGAGAATTTTGAAAAAAAAGAACGTTTTCATGAGCTTGTAAAAAATATAGAAAAGATATCTTCTTATACTTTAAGTAGTTTTCAAGCGTATTTAAGTAATTTTAGTTATCAGAAGCTTGAGCTAGAATTAAAAAAAGATTTAGACTATTTCGTAAAATCCGTAAATGACTCTTTAGGAACATTACAAACTCAGGCGTTGGGTCTACCAGTAGCCGCGGCTTTAATACAGTTAAATAAAGTTAATTTGAATGTTTCGTATCTAGCATTAATGGTATTTAGCGGTTTCGTCATCTTTAATACGTTCCAACAAAATGAACAGCTAGCTTACCTTCGAGTGTCTATAGAGAGGTTTTTTAACAAAGGCGATGTAAGTTCTGTTGTCGTTAAAGATAAACTACTTTCAAAAATGCAGTATATATTAGATTCTCGCTTTAATTTTATTTCGGTATATGTGAAAGCCGTCTTAAGTATAGCAACTTTAATTTTTATATATGGTCTTGATCGTTTTTTATCAGTTACTGTTTTGGACTATAAGCTTCTTATACTATTTATAACGTGTATTGGTTTAATAGCTTTTTTTGTCTATCTGATAAGAGATGAATATAAAAAAATATTAAAGAAATATAAATAACAAACTAAGTAGTTAATGACTTAGGATATGTATTATCTCGGCGTTAAAATTAATAAATATTGATACGTTAACTCTCATCAACTAATCTGTACCCAACACAACCGCCACGCTTAGTGCCCTTTAGGTAACGCGCAACCTTGGCGGTTTTTTTGTTGCCTTTTTTATGACATCTTTTATGGTGTTTTGGGCTACAATCGATAAAGGCAAACAAACAACCAAACAAACGCTATGTCTAAAGTGGGCAGATATGATCAACCCTAATTTTAATAAAAGCATCAACTTCGCCGAAGAATTCAGCTCAAAGATTCCGGCCTTAACCTTACTCACAACGCTGGGCTATCAGTTTATTTCGCCTAGTAAATGCCACGCCATGCGCTCAAAGGTTGCCTCAAATAAAGCCACCAACCAAGTGGTGTTATTGCCCGTTATGCGTGCGTTCTTAGCCAAGCAAACCTTTATGTTTGAAGGCACTCCGCATCATTTATCAGATAGCGCCATTGATAAGATCATGCACGAGCTAAACCCAGCGATGAATTTAGGCTTGCAACTCGCCAATGAAAAGCTCTATAACGCCATGCTATATGGCGTGACCGTGACCGAATTTATCGACGGTAAAAAAACCTCGCAAACCATCAGCTTGATAGATTGGAATCATATCGATAATAATAGCTTTCACTTTACCGAAGAGCTGGTAGTACAGAATGCTGAAGGGACAGGTAATATCATTCCTGATATCGTCTGCTTCGTAAATGGTCTACCGTTGGCAGTGATTGAAGCCAAACGTCCTGACTCGAGTAGAGAGTGGCAATCAACCAACACGCAAGCCGTCTCCCAGCACATCCGTAATCAAGGTCAAAAACAAATCCCGCACCTGTTTGCCTATAGCCAGTTATTACTGGCAGTTAATGGTAATGACGGTCTATATGCCACTTGCGGTACGCCTGAGAAATTTTGGGCGAAGTGGGTCGAAGAAGAGATCTCTGAGCCTGAGTTTGCCCGTCTAAAAAATCAAGCGCTCAGTCCTGAGCAGATTGAGAATCTGTTTGCCCATCGTCCTGCCTTTATTAAAGATGAATATCAGTCATTGATTGATGGCGGTGATCTAGTCGTTACCGACCAAGACCGCCTTATCATTAGCTTATTACAGCCTGAGCGTTTGCTTGAGATGACGCGCATGTTTACCTTGTTTGATAAAAAGGCTGGCAAAATCGTTGCCCGATATCAGCAAGTCTTTGGTATCAAAGCCCTGATTGAACGTATTAGTACTTTTGATGAGAAGGGTAGTCGTGA
This sequence comes from Psychrobacter sp. SC65A.3, assembly GCF_025642195.1. NCBI lineage: Bacteria > Pseudomonadati > Pseudomonadota > Gammaproteobacteria > Moraxellales > Moraxellaceae > Psychrobacter > Psychrobacter sp. SC65A.3. The sequence continues at coordinate 114,254 of NZ_CP106752.1, forward strand.
GGGTGGAGTGATTTGGCATACTACAGGCAGTGGTAAATCTTTCACTATGGTGTTTTTCTCCAAGGCGCTCATTTGGTTAGAAGAGCTCGCGAAGTGCCGTGTTATTGTCGTCACTGACCGTGTTGATCTTGAAACTCAGCTTAGTAAAACCTTTGCTTCTGGTGGTGTGCTTAGTGATCGCGACAAAACGGATGCGATGGCAACTTCTGGTCGCCGTCTAGCGCAGCAGATTGGGCAGGGTAATGAGCGGGTTATTTTCTCCATTATTAATAAGTTTGGCTCAGCCGTTAAATATGATGAGTGCTATAACGACAGCCCAAACATCATCGTCATGGTCGATGAAGGTCACCGTAGCCAAAACGGTGAGAATAATATTCGCATGGCGCAAGCCTTGCCAAATGCTGCCTTTATCGCCTTTACGGGTACGCCCTTGCTAAAGGACGATAAGACCGAAAACAAATTTGGTAGCATCATTCACTCCTACACCATGCAGCAAGCGGTCAAAGATAAAACCGTCACCCCATTGCTCTACGAAGAGCGTATCCCTGAGCTGAATACCAACGATCAAGCCATAGATAGCTGGTTTGACCGTATTACCCAAAAGCTCACTGATGATCAAAAGAGTGACCTCAAACGTAAGTTCTCCCAAAAAGGTCAAATCTATCAGGTGGAGGGACGTATCGAGCTGATCGCTCATGACATCTCTGATCACTTTCAAAACTTTAAACAGCAGCATCTAAAAGGTCAACTGGCTTGTGACTCTAAAGCCTCCGCTATCCGCTATAAAATGGCATTAGATAAGATTGGTAAAGTGACCTCAGTGGTTGCCATGTCACCACCTGATACTCGTGAAGGGCATGACACTGTCGATAGCGAATCAAAAGACATCGTACAAAGATGGTGGCAAGATAATGTCGCCGCAGACTTCGGCGGTGATGAAAAAGCGTATACCAAAGCCATCATAGAAGCCTTTAGTCAGGACGATGGTCCTGACATTATGATCGTCGTTGATAAGCTATTAACGGGCTTTGATGAGCCAAAGAACACCGTACTGTATATCGACAAACCGCTAAAGCAGCATAACTTGATTCAGGCGATTGCACGGGTAAACCGCTTGCATGAGAAGAAACGCTTTGGTTATCTGATTGATTATCGTGGCATCTTAAAAGAGCTAGATGTCACCATCGAGAAATACCAAGACTTAGCGGAACGTACGCAAGGAGGTTTTGATATCGAAGACCTCAAAGGTCTTTATAACGCCATGGATACTGAGTACAAGCAGCTGCCAAGACTACATAGCGAGCTGTGGGCTATCTTCTCATCGGTAAAAAACAAGCAAGACGGGCAAGCATTAAGACAAGTGCTTGCACCAAAAATGCAGGAAATAGATGGCAGAGTGGTTGATACCAAGCTAAAAGAACGTGATGACTTTTATGCTGCTTTAACTGAATTTTCTAACGCCATGAAAATTGCATTGCAATCGGCGTCCTTCTTTGAAGACAAATCATTTGATAGCAAGCGCGATCGTTATAAGCAGGATCTAAAAGCCTTTATTAACCTACGTAAGCAAGTACGTGAAGACGCTGATGAGACCATCGATTATGATGAGTATGAAGCGGATATTCGTAGCTTACTCGATAAGCATATTGCAGGACTTGAGGTTAAAGAGGCGAAAGGGGCTTACTTGGTCGGCAATTTAGGCAAGGATGTTAAGCCTGAAGAATTAAGTGATGATGAAGCACGCAACCAAACCGATAAAATTACAGGTCGTGTGACCAAGATGATTGAGCAAGATTTGGCTGATGATCCGTATGCGCAAGAGTACTTCTCTAAGCTCCTAAAAAAAGCCATTGAAGAAGCTAAAGCGATGTTCGATGCACCCGTGAAGCAGTACATGATGTTTGCTGACTTTGAGCAGGCCGTCAAAGACCGCGATGTTGCTGATGTACCGAATGAATTTATCGATGACAATGGCAAATTAAATAAACATGCTCAGGCTTATTTTGGTTTGTTTAAGCTTTTATTTGACGCTGGTGGTGATAATGATAGCTTAGCGGATAAAGAGCTAGATAATGACAAGCTGGTCGCTTACGCCTTTGAGATTGATGAAGTAGTCAAAACGAATGTGGCGGAATATTCCATCAATGCCAGTGAAATTGAAAATGCGATTAATAGACGATTATTGCCAATGCTGTTTGCTGACTTGGGTATTGATAAAGCGCAACAGCTCATTGAAGAGGTGCTAAAGATTACCCGACTTGGGCTGTCGAGAGAGACAAGTAGCCCACGAGCAGCAAGAGGGTAGTAGGCAATGACTGAGACAGGCAACTTTTATTATGGTGAAGATAAGATCCATTATGAAGTCGTGCGTAAAGACACAAAAAATAAGTCTAGAAGCGATACGCTTATTAACGAAAAGAGCAAACCTCGCAAAGTGGTCATCAAGGTACATCCTGATCAGCGTGTAGTCGCCACAGCGCCTGTTGATGCCAGTGACGAGATAATACATGACGCCATGATGAAGCGTGCTCGCTGGATATGGCAAAGCCTACAAGAATTTGCAAAGCAACAAGATCACGTATTGCCTAAACGTTATATCAGTGGTGAGACCCAGTTTTATCTGGGTCGTCGTTATGTGTTAAAAGTGATAACCGATGCAAAAACTAACGATAAAATAAACAGTACGGTGAAGCTCAGTCGCGGTAAGTTACATGTAGAATTGTCTCAAAATGATTCTGAATTAGACGCTGAAAAACGAGCGATTCTCGTGAAAAGCTTGATTGATAAATGGTATAAAGATAAATTTACGTCGGTCTCTAGAGAGAGGCTTGAGGCCTTGATACATAAGGCCTCATGGGTAAAAAATAATCCTTCATTGAAGTTAATAGTAATGAAAAAACAATGGGGAAGCTGCTCAAATAAAGGTAATTTAATCCTCAATCCGCACTTAGTCAAAGCACCAAAAGAATGCATTGATTATGTGATATTGCATGAGCTGTGTCATATCGCTGAGCACAATCATAGTGAGCATTTTTGGCGCTTATTAACTCAAGTCATGCCGCATTGGAAAGAGGTGAAAGCTAGGCTCGACGGGATGGCTGAGCTTTACTTGAATGAGTAAAATTTGGAGCTAGGTAGTTTAAGATGGTTCTTTGGAAAAGTATCAGCCTCCGATATACTCGAGGCGCTTCACTTAATTACTCTATGTAATGGTTAAGTTAAAAAGGTAGTATTTACAAGAATTCGAGGTTTTCAATGCTTAAACAACATCGACAAGCACTTGTAGTTGAAGGTGGTGGAATGCGTGGCGCATTTACCAGTGGTGTCTTAGACGCATTTTTACAACAACAATTTAATCCTTTTGATCTTTGTGTGGGGGTGTCCTCAGGCTCAACGAACGTTGCTAACTATTTAGCTGCGCAACAAGGTCGCACCCTGCAGATTTACTTAGATCATTCACTTCGACCTGAATTTATCCATTATGGTCGTTTCCTTAAAGGTGGGGACTTACTGGATCTAAAGTGGATGTGGGACGTGGTGGAACAAGAGCATCCACTAAATCAGGCACAATTATTTGCCAGTCATGCTGAGTTTCACATGGTGCTAACACACGCTATTTCAGGTGAAGCTAACTATATTAAAGCCTGTAAAGACAATATTTTGGATGGATTAAGAGCATCAAGTTCTATACCAGTGCTGACTCGTCAAGCGGTCGAGATATTTGGCGAACCTTATTTCGATGGTGGTGTAGCTGATGCTTTGCCTGTGCATTGGGCCGCTCAACAAGATCGTGTTGCTAAGCTAATGGTGATCCGTACTCGTCCTCACAATTACTATAAAGCAGGTCGCAAGGGCGATCAGCTGTTGGCTAAATATTTTTCTAAGCAACGATACGGTTTTGCCCAAAGCTTATTAACACGAACCCAACGTTATAATGATGCGGTGCAATTTTTACATTCTGCATCACCACAGAAGTTTTTAGAAGTTTGCCCACCCGACTTGAAAAATATGGCGGGTCGATTATCTAAAGATAAAGCTAAAATTCGTTATAGCTATGATGTAGGACTAGAAACTGGGTACAAAGCGATTGAAGATTGGCATAAACTTTAATGATAATTCCGTTAATAAATCAGAATGCTTAAAATTAGACATTAACTGTTAAATAGTGCAGCTTAATTCTATTGGATAAGTATCTTATGGTTGAGATATTTGCGAGACCATCCCAGATTCTGTGTAACTGACGTTTAGATTAAATACTTACACAAAATTTAGGAAGGTCTCTGAAAATTAACCACCTGACACAACTCGTCACCTACTAACAGATCTTGGCGGTCATAAAAGTTGCCCCAACGCTTATAATTATTATCCGTTCTCGACTCAGGGTTATAAGTAATGGCGATGTAGGTTTGAATTTTATTAGTGTCCTAAATTAGTTGACCACCACCAGATTCTTATCAAAGACTTCATCATCTATTATTCGCCAAACGGCAACTTGCTGATGGTCTTTGGTGGTGACTAGATTTAAAGTTTGTTCAATCATTGCTTGAGGTCTCATATCCTTATGATGTTTATTTGCTTCAAACCCAGTTACTTTACACTTAGCGGTTTAATTAAGCTACTTACTTGAGCTATTTGCTTCAGTTATTAGGCTTGGCTACTTACTCAACTTCAATATTCTAAAGGCGCCCTGAATAACTAAAGCAAATACGATGCTACCAATAATCAAATCAGGCGTACTAGAGTGTAACCAATTAACCAAAATCCCTGCAACAATTACCCCTAAATTGATAATCACATCGTTTGAAGTGAAAATCATACTGGCTTGCATATGGGCTTCTTCTTTTTTGCTTTTCGATTTTTGTAGTAAATAGAGGCAAATCGAGTTTGCAATTAGCGCAAGAATCGATATGACTATCATGGTAGAAAAGTCAGGTAACTGCTCATTGCCAAAGAAACGTCTTAGTACTTCTAAAAAACCAAGAATCGCTAGCGTAATTTGAAAATATCCGGCAATTCTAGCAATCCGTTTTTTCTTAATGACCGTTCCACCGACCGCAAATAAGCTAATTCCGTACACGAAGCTATCTGCTAACATATCTAAGCTATCGGCGACCAACCCCATCGAACGAGAAATCAGTCCCGTGCTCATTTCAATAATAAAGAAAGCAAAGTTAATGACCAGCACTATCCATAGCAGCTTTCTTTGCTCAGCATCTTTTTTGTGACTAGAGTCAGCATCAATTTTAAAATTATTGTTGGGATCAGAGGGGTCAATGGTTTCGGTCGAGAGTAGGGTGTCTCCTAATTTTAGGTCATGAATAGCAGTCTCTATCCCTTCTATATTGTCATGATGAAACACAGTTAATTGACGGTTAGGAATGTCGAACTCAAGATGTTCAATATTCGAGTGACCCTCTAATTTCATTCGGATTAGGTTTTCCTCCGAAGGGCAGTCCATCTTCGATATTTTAAAAGTTGTTTTATTCATAGCTACATTTATATCCGGGTGGTGGTTCAAATGCCCAGCCTGTCTAAGTGACAATATAAAGAAAAATGGTTTCAAAAGCTATACCTATGGCGAATCAATCAGGTGCCTTCACTGGTTCGGTCCCCTAGTGAGGACTTGAACCTTTGGCTGTAGGCTACTGATAATAGTATCCTACATTAGCCCCTGAAAACTCTTAAATATAAGATGGACTTTAAACCACCATATTTACACCAATCGCTATTAAAATTAGTCCACCGGCTGCTTCTGCCCAACTTCCAAGCCAGTTACCAGACTGGCGTCCTATGTACGCACCTAAGATGCTTAATACTCCAGTCACTAAAGCAATAATTAAACATGCTAAGTAAGCATTAATTTCCAATAAGTTTAAGGTAAAACCTGCTGCCATTGCATCAAGACTTGTGGCAATAGCTAAGGAGAACAAGGTGCGATGATTTATATTAATTCGAACTTCATCTTCATCATTTGAGCGTGATTCATAAAGCATTTTAGCTCCAAGAGCTACAAGGATTATAAATGCAATCCAAGATGACCATTCAGCTAGCCACCCAACCAAAGTAACGCCTAAAGCATAACCAAGAAGTGGCATCACGCCTTGAGCAACTCCAAAATACAGACCAATTAACAAAGCCATATTTAGAAATTGTTGTTTGGAATAGTCTTTATGGGTTGAGCCAATAGTAATAGAAACTGCGAAAGCATCCGCTGCTAGTGCTAACGCCAATAATAATATTTCTAACATGAAAGGTAGTTCCATTTTAGATGTTTTTTTAGAGTGTCATGATAAACTCAAGCGCTGCATTATAAATGACTAAAGGGGTAAGTTTTTTGTCTGAATTAAAAACAGTTGGGCTTTTTGCCATTACTGCACTAGCAGAGATTGTAGGTTGCTATTTGCCATATCTATGGCTGAGAGAGGGTAAGTCAATATGGCTTCTTGTCCCCAGTGCGCTTAGTTTGGTTGCTTTTGTGTGGTTACTGACTTTACATCCAACCGCTGTTGGCAGAGTTTATGCCGCCTATGGTGGTGTGTATGTAACGATGGCAATTCTATGGTTATGGGCTGTTGATGGTATTCGACCAACGACATGGGACATATTAGGTACTTCAGTGGCACTTCTAGGCATGGCTATTATTATGTTTGCACCGCGCAATACATAGGCTATACCCTACCGAACCAGTCAAATGCTTCTACTGGTTCGGTTCCCTAGTGAGGACTTGAATATTCGGTTGTACGCTATTGTTATCATCACTCCTAGTTATTTATAGTAGCTCCGTGTACACAGTAGTGTCCTTTTTAACATGAAATGGCGGTATATCCATTTCATGTTAAGTCACTGTAGACCATTAAGTATAAGACGGCCTTTAAACCACCAGGCTCCTGATCAACGTTCGATGACTTAAATTAATCTGTATACCATTGTCGTTCGCCTACTTAGCACTAGCACCGATGACTTTATGACTTGAGCCAGCGTGCCATTTGTCTTATTGGGTTTGTGTTAAGCACGGCAAATTGTACGTGTTCTAGCGAAAATCAAAAAACTCATAATGAATATTTTTGGCAGGAATACCATTTTCTTTCATTAACTCTTGTACTTTTCCTAAAAGCCCTTTTGGACCGCAAAAACTAATCTGAATCTGCTTTGGATTAACTTCACTGGCGACTTGCCGAATGGTTTCAGCCATGGCATTACTGCCACTTGGGTTGGCTACGAAATCTACTCCAGACTGTTCTGTCATCTCCTGCATACGCTCAACACTTGGAAAAACACGCGCAGGATCGAAGCAATATATCAGAGTGGCACGTTCAAAATGACCGATAGTTTTATCCTCTTGCCAAGAAATAAAGGGAGAGATTCCTACTCCGGCACCAATCCAGATTTCACGCTCTGCATTTGATATACGTTTAAAATTACCATGAGGCGCATAAATATCAGCCAACATACCCACTTTGGCTTGTTCATTTAGCTTTTTTGTATAATCACCCAATGCTCGAATCACAAAATGGATGTGTCCAGTATCAGAAGGTGCGTTAGCTATGGTAAAAGGATGCGGCTCGTGCAAACCTGGTTCTTTAAGAGAGATAAAGGCAAATTGACCAGCCTTAAATTGAAACCCTTTACGGACTGGCTCAAACTCCAAGTGTACCGCCGCTTTGCCCTGGGATATAGCGACTAACTTATACTCTCCGGCTTTGGCAATGAATGGGTACAATATCATCTTGTACAATGCTGCAATCACGCCTACAGAACAAAGTAGTGCTAACCAAATACCTGCTGGACTAGTCAGTGTGATGGGAGACTCAAAGCTCAGCCAATGTAGTATAACGATTAAAAAAAGTGGGCCTGAGAACTTATGCAACCAACGCCAGTTGCCATACGGGATTTTGCGATTCAGCGCCAGTAGTATAATCAGACCTAACGCGACAAGGCTGAGTTGACGCATCAAACGCGTCCAATATTTGGACAACTCCAAAATGGGCGCAAGATCCCAAGCGTCTAGCTTGGCTTTGAAGACAAAATGATAGACAGCGAAAATAAGTGCCCATATAGCAATCCACTTATGCGCTTCATAAACCCTGTCCAGACCGCCAAAGAGCCTTTCAATACCGTGCCAACGGCTAGCGAGTATGCATGAGCTTGCCATGCACGCTAAAGCCGAAGCACCCATTATCAAACTGACTGTTGCTGATGTGATCCACGTTTCAGAGGAAATTTGCATGAGTACAGTGATTGAAGTGATCAGTACGACACTACCGATCACTTGCCATGACTTTAAAGCCATAAGAATCTCCCGAAAAATTATTTTATTGCCGTTAAGAAAGCTTGATTTAACAAGTAGGTATTTATTGAGAAGTATGGCTAATAATACAGCCTGATTCTTAAATAATTCTTAAGTGGTGTATATGGCACGACGTAGGCTACCGGTTCGCTGCACAATGATTTACCTGTTTTAACGTCCTAAGCTCACCTTAAGATTTGTTTGTTGTAATAGCGATAAGGCAGATGATGTGATATCTCGTCTGCTTACGATATCTTGCTGATTTTCAGTGTTTAGCAGCGGGTGTTGTCAATAAACAAACAAATGATTAAGGAGTGACAACCATGAGCCAAAAAGACATCATTAATTGGGACGACTCTTCTGCACATGTACCGAACATGCCTAAAGCGAGGCAAGTAAAAGTTTGGGACCTATTAGTAAGAGTGACTCATTGGACAGTCGCAGCTGGTATTATTGCTAATCTGTTTTTTACCGAAGATGGTGGTGAGTGGCATGAGTATGTCGGCTATACCGTTTTGGGACTGGTGGTCATACGTTTACTTTGGGGTCTGGTTGGCACGCGCTATGCACGCTTTACTGGCTTTTTCCCCACACCAAAACGACTCAAACGGCATGTATCAGATTTAAGCGTTCGACGCGTTGATGAGCAGAATCTTGGTCATAACCCCTTGGCCGCACTGATGATGTTATCGTTATGGGCTGTGACTATAGGGTTAGGACTAACCGGTTATCTGATGGAAGCAGGGCTGTTTGGTGATAAAGAGGTGCTTGAAGAGATTCATGAGTTATTAGCAAACAGCTTATATCTACTGGTTCCTCTACATATCATCGCAGCGATTGCCATGAGTTACTGGCAACGCCAAAACCTCATTAAATCAATGATAACGGGCAAAAAAACGGTGACAGACAAGCCGACTACTATGAAATAAGTCAAGCGATGGAGCACTTATGGCACGCATATTATTGATAGAAGACGACAGCACCATCGCTGATGGAATTGTCCTTGGCTTAAAAAGTCATGGCATGATGGTGGATTGGTTTGGTGATGCCAAGCAAGGTGAGATGGCGCTGCAAGATGGCATGTTTGATGCGGTACTGCTGGATTTGACCTTGCCAAAAGGTGATGGCATGACCGTCCTAAAAAACTGGCGGGAAAAACACATAGATACGCCAGTATTGATTATCACCGCTCGCGATGCGATTGCCAATCGTGTGGCAGGACTCAATGCCGGCGCTGATGATTATTTGGTGAAGCCATTTGCATTAGATGAGGTGATTGCCCGTCTACAAGCATTGATGAGACGCAGCCAAGGTCGGTGTCAACCTGAAGTCCGTTATGGCGAAGTGGCCTATCAGCCTCAGAATCAGCAAGTCTCTTATCAAGGCAAAATGGTAGAATTAACCATCAAAGAAGTGGCAATCTTAGAGCAAATGCTGACCCACCCTAAGCAAATCCACAGCCGCGCAAGCTTAGAAGACAAGCTATATGGGTGGCAACAAGATATCGAAAGCAATGCCATTGAAGTACACATTCATCATTTACGTAAAAAACTGGGCAATGATTTTATCTTGACCAAACGCGGTATTGGCTACTATCTCAATCCAGTCCATAACCACCATTAACCACCGTTAGGCATTCAACGGTCTGTTTTTGGTGCCTCCACTTTGTCTGCTACTTGGTGAGCCTATGAAAAGTATTCAGCAACGGCTATTAACATCGCTACTGATTGGTTTACCTTTGCTGTGGGTGCTTACCTCAAGCTTTATTGCGTGGAAGCTTTGGCACGAAATCAATGAGATGAATGACACCCAAATCACTCAAGTTGCCCGTTATTTAATAGGGGTCGCCCCCAAAGAAGAGGACGATAAAGACCATCATAGGCAAAGGGATGATAACAAAAAGCACACGCCCAAAATCTATGCGTTAAAAAGTAAGCAGCTATCAGGTGATCTTGGTGAGGCTGAGGATGACTATATGGGCTTTGCCATTTGGGATAAAAAAGGCCGTCTATTAATGGCTGATGAAAATGGTCAATCATTTGCTTTTTTGCCAGACCAGCATGGGTTTTTAGAAGAGCATGATTCTGCCTATCAGCGCCTCAACCCTTTTAGTAAGCGCTGGCGTTTATTTTACGTCCATGATGATCATGACTATGAAGGTCGGGTCATTGCCGTCGGACAGAACCTCAAATCTCGCCGAGAGATGATTACTGATGCCATGTCCGTGCAAGTGCTGCCGATGTTGATTGGGCTATTTGCATTTATGGGTTTGGTGGTGTGGCTGATCCGGCGGGGGTTTATGCCGTTAACTCAGATTAGTAGTGCGCTTGAACAGCGTCAACCGCAAGATGATAGCCCCATCACAGCGGACGTGCCCAAAGAGATCCAACCGTTAGTGAGCGCCTTAAATGTCTTGTTTGTAAAAGTCGCGGATACCCTAGCACGTGAGCAGCGCTTTACCGCCGATGCCTCACATGAGCTTAGAAGCCCGCTTGCGGCGTTAAAGCTACAAGCTGATTTGTTACAGCAGCAGATATTGCAGTTATCTGGCGTAGAAGACGATAATCAGCTGTTCTATCATGCCCAAAACATTAGCAATGGCATTGAGCGGGCCACTCATTTGGTCGATCAACTGCTGATTTTAGCCAAAATAGAACCGCAACAACAATTACCTCCTGAGCAATTAGAAAGTCCGGATTGGTTGATGCTAACGGATATTGTACTCAGTGATGTCAATCGGCTGGCTCGTGAAAAGCACATGCAATTAAAACGCACTGTGAACTGTGACAATCCTGCTGATATTCTACCCATCCTTATCAATCCAATTTTATTCAAACTGCTCATCCGTAACCTGTTGGACAATGCCATTCGCTATTGTCCCGAGGGCGCTTTGATTGAACTTCAGCTCGACACCAATGCTATTAGAGTGGTCGATAATGGCAGTGGCGTCGAGCCAGAACAACTGACGCGCTTAAGCGAGCGCTTTTATCGCCCAGCAGGTCAAAGCCAATTAGGTAGCGGTCTTGGGCTATCCATTGCCAATCGAATAGCAGAGCTGCACGGTCTGACGTTAGAGTTTGCTAACCGCTCTCAACCAGAAACTGGCTTTATCGTCACGATAAGACATAAAAAAGCGATATCAAGCATCTGATAAAACGATAAAAATTAATCGGCGTGGGCTTAAGGTTGAGTTAATATTTACCCCGTATGCTAGTTGTATTCCCTAATAATATAGACGGAGTACAATCTTATGAGCCTACCTCTATTAAAACCCTTATTATTGACTGTTGGTGCAACCTCATTAGTGTTTTTTGGTGGCGTTATCGCCTTATCTGTCCAGTCGCCCAGCGCTGATGACGCACTATCAGCTGCGAATGCCATGAGTCAAAATACTGACATTACCTCTATATCCTCTGATTTATCGTCCTTTAAAGCCGTGGCAAACCCTCTCACGCAATCCCCATTTGCCAATCCATCACCTCTGGCGGCACTCACAGCCACGCAAGCAACTGCGCTTGCGCAGCAAGACGCGCCCAATTCAGTATTGCAGGCTTCACCCGAGCTCGTCAATTATAACGGCACCGTCGCTTATGAGGTGCTATTAGACAGCGGCGCTACTTATATTGATGCCAGTGTCGGCACTGTACTGAATCCGGTTGCGACCAATGACTATCGTGCTGAGAGATTTGACGATGACGATTATGAAGATAAGCACCACGATGATGATAAACGTAAAGAGGATAAACATCGCAAAGCACACGATAAAAAATACTATAAAGAGAATGATCGCCTAATCGCCATGAGCTATCAGCAACATGATGAGGAGGAATACGATGACTAATACCAAATCACATTCGACACCAGCCGTCAAAAAAACGGCTAAAAAAGCAGATCCTTTTGCCGCTCTTAAAAGCAGCATTATGATGGTCTCGATTGCAGGTACTATGGCAGGATGGCTGGTACTACTCAATCAAGAACAAAAAACTGCCCCTGTGAGCACTGCCATTATAAGCACTGCTGTTGCTGAGTCTGATGAAAGGGCAGTCACGCCAACGCCCATCGCTGATATCAATCAATTGCGACAGGTCAATGCAGTCGCACCTGTTGAGGTAATAAGGGTTGTCGCTCGTACGCGATCTTCTCAATAAATAAGAAAAACCACAGATTATTTAGTTTGAATGTTTAGTCAAGGGAGGGCTTTGAATGCACACAAATATGTCCAATCAAACAACACCGCAACTGGCAACGATTAAACTGTTTGCCATGGGTTGTCACATTCAAATTAGCTTAAATACCACAAGACTGAGCGCGCAACCTTCACAAATGAGAATAGACCAACAAGTCGCTTTTTTGACAAACGATATTCAGCAGCGCTTAGCTGACTGGGAACATATCTTCAGTCGTTTTGATGACAGCAGTGAGCTTATGAGACTGAATAACCGTGGCGACCAATGGTCTGAGGTGAGTTCAGAATTATTTGAGGTGTTGCAGCGTGCCATTCACTTTGTCTCAAAGACTCAAGGCTTAGTAACACCAACGTTATTGCACCCTCTATGGGACGCAGGCTATAAGCATTCATTTGAGACCTTGCCCAAAATGTCTGTGCCATCATTACCTGTTACTAGCGTAAGCACCCCTACAAACGTGCAAGACACGACAAGTGCTAACCATGCCAATCAGCAGATAGAAGGTATTCAGCTTCGCCAGTTAGCTGACAGACAACATCAAGTATATCTGCCAGCTGGCATGGCACTGGATTTGAATGGATATGTCAAAGGGTGGTGCGCCATGCAGTTGGCGGAAAATATTAGCCGAGTTCATGACTGGCATATTCCCTGCTTAGTCGATATGGGTGGGGATATCGCGATTGGTGTTCCAAAAAACCCAACAGATAAACCGGTGTCTTGGGGAGTGGCTGTTGCCAAGCCGTATTTTGCCAATAGTGAGCACGTTCACAATGATGAAGATGTGGCGATCCTCAAGCTCAGCTCTGGGGCTGTCGCCACATCTGGGCAAGATTATCGTCGCTGGTTGCACGACGGCCGCTGGCAACATCATTTGATCCATCCGCATGACTTGCGTCCAGTAACAAGTGACGTCCTAACTGCAACGGTACTGGCGAAAGATGCGATGACGGCGGAGGTATACGCCAAATACTGCGTGCTTCTTGGTGTTAAAGCAGCCGTGGCGTGGCTCAACAAACACCATATTGCGGCGTTGTTAATAGATAGGGATAACAAAGTGATGGTGACTTCTGCCATGCGTCCAAACCTGCTTGCTAGTTAATTTATCACGCGACATGCGCTAGATATCAATACATTAAGTAAAGCCATTCATAGGAGCATAGTCATGCATACAGACCATCCTACCAGCAGTCATACTGCTTCCAATACTAATGTTCTCACTCAGGCTCTATGGGTTGGCTTAACGTTAAGCATTGCTATCGGAGTTGGTGGTTATGCGTCGTTAACTTGGGGAGAGACGGTATCTCAGCTACTGACCAGCACAGATAAACACTTTTGGTATTTATCACGGGCAAGCGGTGTTATCGCTTATACGTTATTTTGGTTGGCAGTCATTTTTGGCTTGTTGTTAAGCACTCGTTTAGGCAAGCGCTTTAATGCAGCGCGGGTATTTGTCTTACATCAGTATCTAAGCCTGATTGCCGTAGGCTTTGCCGCGTTTCATGCTGGTATCTTATTAGCAGATAATTTCTTAAATCTGAACTTATGGCAGGTGCTAATGCCTTTTGGTTTTCAGACTGAGCGTGTGGGCGTGGCCTTGGGGCAGTTGGGGTTTTGGTTCTTATTTATCTGTGCGTTTAGTTTTTATATTAAGCAGTATATTGGTCAATCAGCATGGCGCTGGCTACACTTTTTGACCTTTATGGCGTATATGTTCATCAGTATTCATGTGTTTATGGTGGGCTCAGACAGTCGCGCGCTGCCTTTGTTATTATTTTATGCCGGCAGTCAAACAATAGTCTTTTTACTAATAACCTATCGAATAATCGCTTTAAAGCAAGCAAGGTAACTATGTGGAAATTGGTGTGTCATTATAGGCTACACTGACATATTCTAATTTATGTCTAAATCGTTTGAGGGTATCTATGCTATGCATCATTCTATTCACGACGAAGCTCATCTAAGCAATCGCAATCATTGGCTTAGGGCAGCAGTACTTGGTGCCAATGATGGACTGATTTCAACCGCGAGTCTATTAGTCGGTGTCGCTGCAGCAAGTGCAAATAGTCAAACACTGCTATTGACAGGGATGGCCGCGTTAACCGCAGGTGCTCTATCGATGGCAGCTGGTGAGTATATTTCAGTATCGTCTCAAGCTGATACCGAAAAAGCGGATCTGGATAAAGAGTTGCATGAACTGACTCATAATGCTGAGCGCGAGCTATTTGAGCTCACCAAAATTTATGAGAAACGTGGACTGGATCATGTCTTAGCGCATCAAGTTGCCATAGCTTTGACTGAGCATGATGCACTAGAGGCGCATGCCCGAGATGAGATTGGTTTGACAGATCTGAGTCAAGCTAAGCCGATTCATGCGTCAGTTGCTTCTGGATTGTCATTCATTGCGGGCGCCATATTACCGATTATTGGTATTTTACTTTTGCCAGCACAAACACTGGTTTGGTCACTCGCGACTTTAACGATAGTAGGCTTAGCGCTACTTGGCATAATATCAGCGCGCTTGGGCGGTGCCCCTGTTATTCCTGCTACGTCTAGAGTTGTGATATGGGGTGTGCTCGCTATGGTCGCAACATCATTGATTGGTCGGTTGTTTGGGGTGGCAGCATTATAGGGGCCTCATAAAACTGGTCAGTAAATAAGGGTATACCTTAGCGGAACCAGCTATCTCACCCTTCAAACATATTAACAGACTACTTAAAGCAGACTGTTAGCATGGAACCATCTATAACAGACTTTTGAATTATAAGACTGGCTGCTGTGCTTTTTTCCTATCATTAGCCTATACCCAAAACATAAAACCTTTAAATGATAATCTATCTATCATTAGACTTTTTTATATTATTAAATGATAGTAATATCTTGTTATTATCAATGAGCACTAATTATTAAGTCTAAATAATAGAGGTGGGTTATGACTGTTCGTATTTATGTGAGAGCCAGCACTAAGGATCAAGACGCTACCAGAGCATTGGCTGATTTGGTGGCTTTCAGTACAAGTTATGATGATAACCATGTTGAGTACGTCGAGCATTTCAGTGGTACAAAGCTCGATAGACCATTATTAGCCAAGCTGCTAAAGGACGCTGAGCAAGGCGATATTCTACTGGTTGAAAGCGTGGATAGATTAAGCCGATTATCTCAAGATGATTTTGCAATTCTAAAGCAGCGCATCAAAGACAAGGGCTTACGATTAGTGGTGGCTGATCTGCCAACGACGCATACAGTCAGTGAGGGTATGACCGGGGATATTCTCAGGGTGATCAACGATATGTTGATCGACTTATTAGCCACAATGGCAAAGCTTGATAACGACAAACGTAGAGAGCGTATTAAGCAGGGATTGGCGAACAGTGGTTATAAGCCCACTGGTAAGAAGCCTAATACAACGAAACACAATCGTATTAAAGAATTAGCCAGTCAAAACAATATGACAAAAGAGGAGATTGCTAAGGCGGTTGGTGTTGGGGTGGCTACGGTTTATCGGGTGTTAAAGCAGGGCTAATAGCTGAGGTATTTTATTTTATTTTTGTTCATAAACAGCTGATATATAAGGCTTTACACGCGAGGCAAGAAGGCTTTATTTGCAGAAATAGGTACTCTATTACTACGTAGCTGTGTTAAGAACGGTGTATTTTCATCATTCAATTTCGTTCAATTATGCCCACTTAAAACGCCCTTCGATCTTTATCTAAAGACATCACAGCGTCATATAAAAATCGATTTAATGCAATGAGGCTTCATTATAATCATTATATTGCATTCATAATCGCTTTTCTGCAAAATAGCTTATCTATAATCGCTTGAGCCCCTCATGATGAATACCCCTACTTCAGACCCTATTGGCGCAGCATGGCTTATCCGTTATGCCAGCATCGAGCTGGTGTCCCCTTTATATGTCATCAGTAGTATCGGTGGGCGCAGACAAACCTATAAAGACGGTGACGTCATTCATAACGCTTATCAGGAAACCGCGCGTCCACTGGACACTATCATTGCGCACTTACAGTTTCACATGCGTCATGAAGTACTGAATTTAGAGTTACTGACTCGTTTGTTTGAGCAGGTAGGTGCTGATGACGTACAAGCATGGGTAAACGCTGAGCCGACAGGCAGCTATGCCCGTAGAATGGCTTTCTTGTATGAGTGGCTCATGGGTCAGCAGTTAGCAGTACCGAGTAATTTAGGCGGTAACTATGTGGACGCTTTAGATGCTAAGAAGCAGGTTACTTCAAGCCCTGCGCATGTCATAAAGAATGCTCGTTGGCGTATCAATGACAATCTTGCAGGAACCCGTCATTTCTGTCCTCAATTGGTGAAAACAGAGTTGTTTACGCAAGCCGCTGCACTCGATATTGCCACAATGGTTGACAAGCTGAACGATGAATTTGGGCAAGACTTACTGATGCGTGCCTCCGTATGGATGACATTACGAGAGAGTAAAGCCAGTTTTACTATAGAAGGTGAAGGGAAAGAGTTAAAACGTATTGAACGTTTCGCCGATGTAATGGCACGGCGTACCGGCAAGGGCGATATTCCGCTTGATCCTGAGTCGCTAGCAGAGTTGCAACAAGACATATTGGGTAGTAAAACTATTATTCAGCAGTACGGCATCCGTCAATCACCAGTTTTTGTGTCGCATACTCAGGTGAATGGCTTTAAAGAAATTGTGCACTATATCGCGCCACCTGCTGATGACATTGCTAACAAGCTAGCAGGGTTACAGGTATTTATGGAAAAGACTGAGGGACAATCAGCACTGATGCGTAGTGCGGTTGCCTCCTTTGCTTTTGTATATATTCATCCGCTGGCGGATGGCAATGGCCGTGTACATCGCTTCTTAATTAATGACGTCCTCAGGCGAGACCAGGTCATTCATGAGCCGATTATCCTACCTATATCACAAGCCATTGCTGAGCATCCCTCAGACCGTCATGCCTATGACAAAATTTTAGACCGTGTATCCGTGCCACTTATGGAGCAAATCCGTGATCATTACAGCTTTGATAAACAAGCGATTACTTACCCTGATGGTATTCGCTCAAACTTAAATTTTGGAAATACTCACCTAATTCAACCTGCATGGCGCTTTATGGATCTAACGCCTCACGTTCAGTACTTATCAGGACTCATTGCTCATGTTATTGAAAAAGAGATGCATAACGAGTCACAGTACCTAAGAAAGCATGACCATGCACGACTGGCGATAAAAGAGATTGTTGAGATGCCCAACAGCTATGCCGATAGAATTATTCGTAGCATGCTACAAAATAAGGGTGTTAAAAGTAATAAGCTATTGAAGGATTATCCGTTTTTGGCAAATGATGAGGTTTGGGACGATATTTTCTCTGTGGTTGTAGAAACCTTTAAAGATGAAGCAGATGGTTTGAATAGTTAGAACAAACCCTGCTATACGCAAGAAAATCTGCCTTGATAATCAAGCTTAAGCTAGTATCAGTATCATCGTTGCGATAATGATTCGTTTATAAAAGATTCGGCTAAAATACTGTAACTTGAAACGTAATCAATATTTTTCTTACTTAAACAGAATATATTAGAGGAACTTTGATAACAGACAATTTTTATTTGACAAGGTTATTACAGATCCTCAAAATAATTTTGAGTATTTGAGTATTTGAGTATTTGAGTATTTGAGTATTTGAGTATTTGAGTATTTGAGTATTTGAGTATTTGAGTATTTGAGTATTTGAGTATTTGAGTATTTGAGTATTTGAGTATTTGAGTATTTGAGTATTTGAGTATTTGAGTATTTGAGTATTTGAGTATTTATTTGAGTATTTATTTAGCTATACAGCTATCAAATGACGCGAGCACTTAGCTGTAGCTTGTATTTCAGAATAACTACGCCCAGATTTCAGAAGGCTAGCGATAATCTTACGCTTCTCGGTATCTTTCCTACGTCCTGAATATTTACTTTCTACCTTAGTACGAGAAATACCTTACATCTGACGGTTACGTCGATCTTCATAGTCCTTTCTAGCAATAGCAGCGAGCATATAAAGCATCATCGAATTGATGGCCTGTAATACGCTGCTCATAAATACAATGCTGCTATCAGATTGAGGCGTTATATAAGAGGTCGGTAGCTCTTCTGATACTACCGCCAGCTTCTTTTCTAATAGCATTCTTTTGAGAGTATCCCAATCAGCTTGGTTTAAACGTGCTAAGCGGTCAATCTGCTCAACCAAATTATATCGCCTTCATGGGCATCATTTATCAGTTACATTAACTGTGGACGTATTAAAGTTGCGTCTGACTCGTTTTCAACATAGAAGGCGGCAATTTTGTGACCATGATCAGCAGCAAGCTATATGAGCTCACTTTTGGCACGCTTGGCATCTTGATCTTTGATTGGCGCTCTATGCTCTGATAAACATAAACACCTAAAATAGTCTGTTATAAGTAGTTCCATTATTGCAGTCTATTATAAGTAGACTATTAATTGATTAAGAGACCTGTTTTGATAGTGCCCCTGGGGTATACCCTACGATAACAGGAAAGCCATCGCGGATGACAAAACCTGTTTAGCTTTTAAACAAAACGGGTTTGTCGATAGTATGTAAGATAAGTTCGAAAAGTAACTGGAGTGTGAGACTATTCATACTGGGTCTGAATTAAAGTTTTATTGTGATTAATTTCTGCTCAATGTTATTCATTTGTCGCCACGATGAGTGATGGCGGCTTGTGATTTAGTTAGGAAAAATAATCTTGAGTAATAAGATACGTTTGTGGCATTTATAGCAGAGCTTGTTCTAGGCTTCTTTACTTACATTTTCCTGCAAGTTCTTTTTTAGTAAATGATCGAATATAAATGGGCCAAAAGGTAAGAGTGAGCCGAGTACGCCCGCAGGTATTGCCCAAAGAGGCATTTTCATTTTGATAGCTGAGCCTATAAGTATTATGATATAGGTAATAAACAACATACCGTGTGCCATACCGATGTATTTCACACCTTCTGGAATGTCCATCATATATTTTAGTGGCATGGCGATGAAGAGCAATAATAAGAAAGAGGTGCCTTCTAGATAGCCTATAAGGGTAAGACTTTTTAACGCTGTCTCTTGTTTTTTTCTAAGGCTGTGAATTTTTTCAATAGTTGGCTGAGTCTGTGACACTGTATTTTCCTTTTGTTATTATCAATAAAGAATTTATGGATTATTCAATGTCTCTATAATAATGGCTCTACGCAGAGCTTTTAAGTATTGAGTTTTAAGACCTAAAATGAGTGAGTACCTATACCAGTCATACATTACCTTCCAGTTCACATTTTATAAACATACTCAAGTATAAAAAGTATTTTTCCGTATAGAGTGAATACGACGCTAGTTCATTTTGTTTGTGATAATCGGTATCAATGTGCTTATTTATTACGCTTACTTTCTAAAAATATCATGTCAATTATAATCAATGCGACACCGACACAGACACCTATATCTGCAACATTGAAAATAGGATAATTCCAGACATCAGCATAATGCACATGGATAAAGTCAACCACTTTACCAATTCTTAAACGATCGATTAAGTTGCCAATCGCACCACCAAGCATTAAGGCCAACCCCATAGATAATAGCTTGGCTGCACGTGGCGCTTTGATTAAATAAACCGTTAAAAAGATAGCCATTACAAAAGCTAAGCCTGAGAAAAACCATTTCTGCCAACCGCCAGCGTTGGCTAAAAAGCTAAATGCTGCCCCATAGTTATAAGCGAGTGTCCAGTTGAGAAATGGTTCAATGACCGGTACGGGGTCATTGAACGCTAATGTGGTTTGGGCCAACCACTTAGTCCATTGATCAAGTATTAATACCATTATCGCCAACAAATACCAGATAAAAGCGCGACTGCCATTGGCAACCATTTTTGGCATTTTGTCCAACTTATCTTTAGGTGTTATTGAGTTGCCTGAAGTCACGTACATAGCTTTAGGCGTATGATTTATGGTTTTAGAGTCAATCGATTGATGAGTACTACTCACAGCTATAGGTACCTTCTTGTCAGCAATATTAGTACTAGCCGATTCAACGCTATTCAATTTAGTACTATCTAATCTGTCGGTAGATTCAGTCATAGTTGTTTCCTTTATCTATGTTTATACAATGAACAATGTTAAACGTATATGTTTTTGGTATACGATTATTAATCGCGCCACTTTCATAAACGGCTCCACTTACCGCTCTGGTATTATGAAACTTACGGTAATAATTTTTGGGGCTGTCCTAGATAAGTAAAATTATTTAGGATAGCACTATGAGAAAGAGTAAACTAAGTTGGTATAAACAAAGCAGACTAATCGAGTTATTTGTTGCCGGTTCTACCGCGAGAACAGCAGCAAGCCTAATTGGTATTAATAAAACGACAGCCAGTTATTACTTTCATAGGCTAAGACTGCTTATTTACGAGAATAGTCAAGACCCTGGTCTATTTGAAGGCGAAATCGAAGTAGACGAATCATACTTTGGTGGAACTCGTAAAGGCAAGCGAGGGCGAGGTGCTGGTAGCAAAGTGCCCGTGTTTGGTCTATTAAAGCGTAATGGCAAGGTCTACGCTTGTATTATACCCAATGCTAAAGCAGATACTTTGATCCCCATCATAAGAGAAAAAGTGAAGCCTGATAGCATTGTTTATACTGACTCATTTAAAAGCTATAACGCATTAGATGTCAGTGAGTTTACTCATTATCGTATCAACCACTCCAAAACCTTTGTTAATGACAAGAATCACATTAATGGTATAGAGAACTTTTGGAACCAAGCTAAACGGCATCTACGTAAGTTTAACGGAGTTCCAAAAGAACATTTTCACCTCTATTTAAAGGAATGTGAGTGGCGTTTTAATCACAGTGACCCAAAGTCGCAATTACTACAATTAAAACAATGGGTTAAACAGGGTTTGAACTAGTTATCTAGGACAGCCCCTTATTAAAATAATATACTAGTTTATAGTGTCAATATGAATTTTAATTCGCTAAGGAACTATGTAATCTTACGTAATTGTTGCGATACATCATGTAGTTCCTTGTATTAATTTCTAAGAAATTGGTTATTTTAAAGACAGATAACATCTAAAATAGGTTACATTGACATAAAAAGTTACATATCCAAATTTATTTTTAGCTTTTGAAGTTCCACTATCTGATGAAAAAATTAGGTTTAGGAATAAAAATCCTTGTACTAACATAGGTATTAATTCTGCAAATGGAATGTATCTTGTTAGAACTGCATTTATATTTATTTGTTCATGCACCTCGACACTTATTTCTAATATGCAGACTGCTTACCCCAATCATAAATACCGCGTTTGTAAGCATAAATCAGCATGATTAAGCCGGCGATAATCATCGGCGCGCTTAAGATTTGCCCTTTGGTCATCCAACCTAATAATATGAATCCTTGGTCAGCATCTGGCTGGCGGAAGAATTCAATGATAAAGCGGCTGATGCCATAGCCTAGTAAGAATACAGCGGAGGCGGCCATACGTGGACGTGGTTTTGATGAATACCACCATAAGAATATAAATAGCAGCAGACCTTCGGCAAAGGCTTCATATAGCTGTGATGGATGACGAGGCAATATGTATTGACCATTGACTTCAATCATCAATTCTTGCAATTGTGGATTGCTCTGTAATTGCTCCATATCAAACGCCGCGGCTTGCGGAAAGTAGGTCAGCCAGTTATAGCCACCGTCTGAGACGCGACCCCATAATTCGCCATTGATATAGTTGCCGATACGCCCAAACAGTAAGCCGGTTGGTACACAAGGAACGATAAAATCGAATACTTGAAAGGTAGTCTTTTTATATTTACGGGCAAAGAACCACATACCTAGCATGACGCCGATAAAGCCGCCGTGGAAAGACATACCGCCTTCCCAGACTTTTAATATATAGGCAGGGTTTTGGAGTAATTCACCGAACTGATAAAACAGCACATAGCCAATACGACCGCCTAAGATGACACCAAGCGCGCCATAAAAGACTAAGTCAGAGACCATGTCGGTGGTCCAATTGTCGCGTTTGGTACTGCGATACCAAGCCAAACCGTAAGCGGCAGCAAAGGCTAGCAAATACATTAGCCCATACCAGTGCACTTCCAATGGACCCAAGGAAAGCGCTACGGGATCATACTGAGGATGAATCATCATAAAGGCATCATAATTATTGGTAATAGAATGTATGAAATAGGCTTATATAAGAAATTTTTTGTCCAACAATTGAAAAGTACAACTATCGCAAGTCAGAATCTCATCTTATGGATAGAGAGACCTTCCAAGTAAACTCGCCTTCGATCTAATCTGAGCGGTTCATAGACAGTATGAAGGTATTTACTACCTGGCAATCAACAACTTTACAGCAACCTCAAAAAGACACTCATCTTTGATAGTAATACTAACTTTGCCATTATGAGCATTGGCGATAGCTTGCACAATAGATAAGCCTAAGCCTGTTCCTGAATGCATCGTATTCGTTTTATCATGACGATAGAATCGCTCAAACAGTTTATCGGCTTCAATCTGATTTAATGGTTTGTCTAGACGGTTGGTCATAGTTATTCTTAACCAGAGCTGCTCTGGGGATTGAATATCGTCTTTTGGCGCATTAAGCGAGGTGCTTGAAGTGAGGACAGTAGCGGATATCATAATAGTGCTATTACTAGCCGCATAATAAATCGCATTTGACATCAGGTTGGCAAACAGCCGTTGCAATAAGCCTTTATCACCTAGTACTGTTTTAAAATCACCCGATTTTTCAAAGATTATCTCACGATCCTCAGCAATCATCTCATAATAATCTATAAGCTTTGTGATCAAGCTCTCTATATCGACATGACTGATTTGCGAATCACTCAGCTCTTTTTGAGTTTTTGCCAGTAATAACATATCGTTAATCATGGCGGATAACTGCTTTAACGTATCATGCTGATGATGCAATTGCTCAATGTATTCGTCGCTTTCTCTTGGCTTAGTTAACATGACTTGCGTTTGCGTACTCAGCGTCGCTATTGGCGTACGTAGCTCATGGGCGATATTGTCTGAAAACCGTGATAATGATTCAAAGTTACTTTCAAGCTTGACCATCATAGAATTATAAGACTCCGTTAGTGGACGTAATTCTAACGGCATATCGCCAACCACAATTCTTTCATCTAACCTTTGAAGATTAATGCCTTTCATCTTTTGTACGATAGTAGCTAGGGGAGCAAAACCCCAGTGTACACTTAGTGCTGCTACTGAAACCAATAATAAGGTAATGGCGATAAGTATCAAGCTCAGCTGGCGATTAAACTGGATAAGATATTGATGATGCACATCGATAGGTAGAGCAATAAATGCCAAAACCTCTTGATGTGTAATGATAATGGCTCGGTAATGCCTATTATTTATCTTGATCATAAACTGCTGATCGCGATAGTCCTGCAATAGTTGTAACAAGCTAAAATCTGCCGGTAGATCATTGATGAAATTACTGGGATCGCTGGATAATAATTTGCCGTTTTTGTCTGATACTAAGGTTTTTAAATCATAATCCAGCCAAGAAGAATGTAGATGATTGGCATCAATTAGCGCTTGCGATTTTGATACTGTGAATGGTTCTATGTGATCTTCCAAACTAACCATACGTTTACGCAGGTTAAAAGCTGCATGGGTAATAATCTCTGAGTCCATTTGCTCAAAGTGCTCGTTAACAGAGCGCTGAACCCATATATAAATAACAACTTGAGAGATAACAACAAATATTGTCAGTAAAAAAACAGTACGCCATAACAGTGACCAACGCCGATTCTTAGATTTATCTCTCATTTGATGTCAGACTGTCTTTATTAATACTATCGTCGCCCATGCCACTATCCACGTCGACAGCCAGTGGCTCTAACTTGTAGCCCATTCCGCGTACCGTATGAATCAGCTTTATATCAAATCCATCATCAATTTTTATCCGCAAGCGCCTTATAGCCACGTCAATGACATTCGTATCACTCTCAAAGTTTATATCCCATACTTGCGAGGCGATCACAGTGCGCGGCAGTACCTCACCTTGACGTTCTAAGAAAAGTTGTAATAAAGCAAACTCTTTAGCAGTCAATTTTATATTAGTGTTGCCTCTATGAACGGTGCGTTTGGCAATATCCATTTTCAGATCAGCTATGTGTATGACCGAGCTTTTATAATCAGATTGATTGGCACGGCGCAATAGGCTTTTTATTCTAACAATCAGTTCAGCAAAAGCAAAAGGCTTGGTCAGATAATCATCGCCACCAATTTCAATACCTTTGATCCGATCGCTTAAATCATCTTTAGCCGTTAAAAATAAAACTGGCGTATGCTTTCCAGCAGCTCGGTAGCGCTGTACCAACTCAAAGCCACTGACGTCAGGTAGCATGACATCCATCAAAACCACACTAAAATCTTCAGTCATTAACGCATGATAGCCATCTAAACCTGTCATGTGATGATCCACGATGAAACCGGCCTCAGTTAAGCCTTTCTTAATATATTCTCCAAGGTTTTTCTCATCTTCTACTAACAGTACTTTCATCGTTGCTTACCTTTATATCATTATAGTTGTCAACAGCGTATCACTAACATTGTTAGCTTATCAGCCATATATTTATCAGGAACCCTTGTTATAACAGTGTTCTTTGGATAGAGACAGATGCTGGTATTTGGTTTTAATGACAAGAAGATGACAATATTATGCTGTTCCTAACGAACATGTAATATCCGTGTCATCTAGCTGTCAGCCACCATTTAGTATTCTAAATCAACGCCGCATATTGGCTTGTCTCTGATACAGACTGTCTCTACGAGTAAAGCAATTATCCTACTTGAACAGTTTGTTATTTATCTTTAAAGGGTCTTATATGAAAAATTATAGTTCATTAAAAAAAGCAGCTTTGCTTTCAGTATCGATGTTAGTGGGCATGTCAGCGGCCAATGCGCATACCACAAACTTAGATGCTTCTGTTCTCGGTAATTGTGATGCGCTCACTAGTTTTGCAAGAAACGCAGATCATAATGATGCACAAATGTCCAAAGAGCAAAAGAAAAGTTATGTCGACGCCAGAGTGGCTTGTCAGGTTCAACATCAAGATCAACATTTGCAGTCTGAAAAGTATTTTGTAGAAAAATATGGTAGCGATCGTGATAGTAATGCTGAAGCCATATTAAATGAATATATCGCGCATTAGAATCTAAAGCAGTGAGAATGACAGAATTGTAATCTTAACGTCATCTGCCAGTCAGAATAAATGATGTATCATTTAGGCTGGTTTAACAGCTATTGAACTCAATAACCTTTAATCCAAATAATAGGAATTAATCATGTCACAATTTAAATTACTGTCTAAATCAATCGCAATGACGGTCATCGCTCTTGTCGTATCGACCTCAGCTATGGCGCATGACCCTAAAATGCATGCTGAAAAAGATCAAATGAACTGTGAAAAAATGCAAAAGCATATGCAAATGATGGGAAAAATGGATCATAGCAAGATGGACATGAATGACCCTGCTATGAAAGCCATGATGGCCAATATGAGCAAAATGAAGCAAATGTACCAAAAACATTGTGTGACTACTGACAGTAAATCTTAAAAATTTCAGCTCTGTTAACTCACAGCTCCTCTCTAATAGCAGAGAGAAATTAACGGAAATAAGTTTTTAGGAAAATATATGAAGTTTTTATTGGGTGTGCTCTTTACTTTATTTGTGGCAATCGTTGGGATGTTTGCGGTTGTCAGCAGTGGCGTTGTCAACGTGGGTGCAGACCAAGAGCATAGCCCAATGATGTATAGCTTTTTAGAAACTGCGCGCAATCGTTCTATACAAACTGCCAGTAAAGATATTGTGGTACCAGACTTAGAGAAGGTTGACATGATCAGCTCTGGTGGCGCGGACTATAAAGATATGTGTGCAGGCTGTCACTTGTCTCCGGGAGTGGCACAAACTGACTTTAGCGAAAGCTTATATCCGAAGCCGCCCAACTTTACCAAGGCTGATATCGTCAAACGTTATCAAACTGAGGACGGTGCAAAGCAAAGCTTTTGGGCCATCAAACATGGCATTATGGCTTCGGGAATGCCTGCATGGGGCGCCTCCCATGATGACGATAGAATGTGGGCAATGGTCGCTTTTATCAGATCGCTACCTGAATTAGATGAAGCTCAGTACACGATGCTAACCACTCGGATAGATGGCGATATGATGGACATGTCATTTGATGGTGATATGAATATGTCGGATGATGGTATGGGTATGGAGATGTCGGAAGATGGTTCTGGAATGCAGCATTAACCCTATCTGTATATAGAAGCATCATCATTAAATGTTATCGTTATTAATAATGCAGTACTGAACGGTGCTGCATTTAACGTTTTTAGTTAAGACCACAAATATAGGGTCCAGTTTTTAGAGTATCGAGCATAATAATAGACACTTAAAGGTGATTTGATGAGACATTACATACACGGGTTTCCTAATGGACATCACTGGTTATCCGGTCGTGTCCTTTTATTGATGGCGGTATCGGCACTACCCCTTACACTAGCCGCTTGTAGCCAATCTACTACCAGTGTCCCTGATTCTCAACCAGTAAAGGTTGAACAGTCTGCTACTCAGAAGGCACAAGTACTAAACGAAAGTTCGGCTCCGGCAGATGCTCCTGCAATCGACCCATCATCATTACTCAAAAACGTCTCAGCGACCGTCTATAAAGATGCCAACTGTGGCTGCTGTAAAGAATGGGTAGGCTATGCAAAAGACAATGGATTAAGTGCAACCGCGCAAGATGTGGCAGATGTCTCTTTATTCAAGGATCGCTATGGCGTACCACAGCAAATGCGCTCTTGCCATACCACCGTTACTACCGACGGTTTCGTCTTTGAAGGACATGTCCCTGCTAAACACATGGCTCAGTTCTTAGAAAATCCTCCTATACAAGCCATTGGTCTTGCCGTACCTAGTATGCCAGTTGGCAGCCCCGGTATGGAATATCAAGATAAATTCATGCCTTATAAAGTAATGCAGCTTAATAAAGACGGCACCACAGAAGTTTATGCCGCTATTGATTCTCCTCAGCAGCAGCTGTAGTGTTGGCTTAGATGTGAATAGATTCTGTTAAATATCGAAAATATTATAACTATAAGCTTAACCACCATCTCTCAAATTAAATCAGGTTATCATTATGAATAAAAAGAACATACTGAACCGCCGACGTTTTTTAACCGGATCCTCTGCTGTCCTTGGTGCCTCCTTGATGCCGACTATTGCTAGTAGCGCATTGGGACAATCGAGTCGCTCAGGCAGTCAGGGCGCTACTATTAATAGTGATCAAAACGTTCATAAAGTACCTGTATTGACAGGGAAAGAGTTTGATTTATACGTCAGTAAACAGTCCGCTATTGTGAACGGCAAAAAGAGCATGGCGACGCTCATCAATGATTCACTACCAGCACCGACGCTAAAAATGCGTGAAGGCGATACGGTGGTGATACGTGTTCATAATCAGATGGATGAATCAACCTCTATCCATTGGCATGGACTACTAGTACCGTTTGAGATGGATGGGGTGCCGGGCATTAGCTTTGATGGCATTCCTGCGAACAGCACCTTTACTTATAAATTCAAATTAAAACAATCAGGCACTTATTGGTATCACTCACACAGTGGGTTCCAAGAACAAACCGGTATGCTGGGTGCCATTGTGATTGAACCTAAAGGGCGTGAGCGTCATCCTATCGACGAAGACCATGTGATCGTGCTTAGTGATTGGACCAGCCGCAACCCGCATAATCTCTTGAAGCTGCTCAAACAGCGCGCCGACTTTGACAACTACCATCTACCAGACTTCAAAAAACTGCTTGCTGATATTGCCGAAACGGATATGAAAACCGCGTTTGATAAGCGTAAAATGTGGAATCAGATGCGCATGATGCCCACTGATTTTACGGACTTGTCGGGTGAAAACACATTTACCTACCTTATCAATGGCAAAACGACCGCAGCTAATTGGGCGCAAATCGTCAAAGCAGGACAGCGCGTTAAATTACGCTTTATCAATGCCTCAGCGCAAACCATCTTTGATGTACGCATACCCGGTCTTAAAATGACAGTCGTCTCAACGGATGGTAATGATGTCGCACCAGTCGCTATTGATGATTTTCGTATTGGCGTGGCTGAGACCTATGATGTCATTGTCACCCCGACCAAAGATGCGCATACCATATTTGCCCAAAACATAGACCGTTCGGGCTATGTCGCAGCAACGCTTGCCACCAAAGAAGGTGCTCGTGCGGCAACGCCTGCTATGGACAAAATTGAATGGCTCACCATGGCAGATATGATGGGTGCTATGGGTGCTAATGGTTATAAAGCTAAGCACGCTAAAACAGAATATGACTTTAAGTCTGATATGCGTGTGGACAGTCCACGTATGAACCTTGACGATCCAGGTATCAACCTGCGCAATATTAATAGAGAGGTATTGAATTATAGTCAGCTACGCTCTGTCGATGAGGCAATATTTGCGGAGCAGCGCAAGCCTACCCGAGAGATCGAGCTACATTTAACCGGTAACATGGAGCGCTATATTTGGGCGTTTGATGGGGTTAAGTTCAGTGAGGCCACGCCGGTCAATATCAAGCCGGGTGAGCGCGTGCGTATTACCTTAGTCAATGACACGATGATGAATCATCCGATGCATTTACATGGGATGTGGAGCGATTTGCGCATGCCTAACGGTGAGTTTCAGGTGCGCAAGCATACTATGATGGTGCAACCAGCTCAAAAAATTAGCTTTGATGTCACAGGAGAAGCTGGTCGATGGGCATGGCATTGTCATCTGCTCTATCATATGGAAGCCGGTATGTTCAGAGAAGTGGCGGTCGTTTAAGCAAATCTTTGGTTGATAGGTGAGAGATGAGATGAAAATACATAAAGTGGGTTTACGGTTCGCTGGGGTATCATCATTGGTATTACTAGCATCATCATTTGCTAATGCTGCTGACCCGTCCACTGCTAAAAAAGACATGATGATGTCAGGCATGGATCATAGTAGTATGGACATGTCAGATATGGATCACAGCGGCATGGATATGTCAGATATGGATATGTCAGATATGGACATGTCGGATATGGATCATAGCGGTATGGACATGTCTGGTATGGATATGTCGGATATGGATCATAGCGGCATGGATATGTCGGATATGGATCACAGTGGCATGGATATGTCAGGCATGGACCATGGCAGTATGGATATGTCAGGTATGCAAGGTGGTAAAGCTCCAGCTGATGCTCGCAGTCCTGACTATTCAAACGGTGTTCCCTATGGACGCTATGGTCAGCCTATGATGATGGGTGATATGCCATTATGGGGCGTTTCTGTAGACGATTTAGGCTATCAGTTTGATGACGATCAGATTAATTATGAGGTTAGTGCTTGGTATGGCCTAGATGAGCGCCGTCTATCTTTACGTAGTGAAGGTAGTGTTCAGACCAAAGATGAGAAAGACATTGATAGTCTGACCTCATTGTCTTACTGGAAGCCGCTAAGTATTTTTTGGAATGGCGAAGCAGGGGTCGCCTATGATACCAAGAATGATAAGCCTGCCATTATGGCCGGTATTGTCGGCACAATGCCTTACTTTATTGAAACAGATGCTAGAGCATATCTCTACACCGATGGTCAAGTTAGGCTTGATCTTGGTGCAGAATATGAATGGCGTTTGAGTCAGCACTGGGTTGTGATACCGGAAGTTGGTCTGTCAGCTTTTAGTAAAGACGATATTGACAATCATATCACCAAGGGATTCAATGAATTAGAGACTGAAGTTAGACTGACTTATGAAACCTTAGGTCGTCAACTGGCACCTTACGTCGGTGTGAGCTATGAGACGGCTCTTGGCAGTGCGCGTGACCAGCGGCGTCAAGAAAATGAATCGGTTGATAGCAGTAGTTTGACTGCCGGTGTTAAATTCTGGTTCTAACATTGTCAAAATTATAGGAGATATATTATGAATACTTCTGATCAAAACAGCATGAATCATCAAAGCCATCAACAGGGCATGAATCCTTATGTGAAGTTCACTTTGATGATTCTGACGTCTACGATTGTAATGTTTATCATGATGTATTTTAATACCTATCAATTGGATCATGTTTATTTTAGTGAGACCCGAGCTTATATG
Organism: Psychrobacter sp. SC65A.3; assembly: GCF_025642195.1. NCBI lineage: Bacteria > Pseudomonadati > Pseudomonadota > Gammaproteobacteria > Moraxellales > Moraxellaceae > Psychrobacter > Psychrobacter sp. SC65A.3. The sequence goes on from NZ_CP106752.1 coordinate 144,948, forward strand.
GCGCTCTACATGGGTGCCGGTATGGCCGTCATTATGCTGGCCTTTATGGGTAATATGTATAAGAAGACCAAGGTAAATCTACTGGTTTATGGAATAAGTGTAGTAATGTTTGCTGTAGGTATTTGGGGTGTGCGTTCCCAAGCAACGGTTGATCAAGTCGATTGGATGCAAGCCATGATACCTCATCACTCGATTGCCATTTTGACGAGCTCAAGAGCAGATATTGAAGACCCTAGAGTACAACAGCTCGCTGACGATATTATTAAAGCGCAAAAGCGTGAAATCGCTGAGATGCAAGCGCTTATTGAAGAGCTCGAATAGACGGCTATATATAGAGGTATGGCAAGCTAAGAAATTGATTATGAAAAAATGGTGATACCTGGTATCAGCGCTATAGTCTTCGCTGGTACCTTTACCTTAAAAGGACAGATTGCACAGATAATTAATGTGATTTTTTACCTACCCCTTCAACTGCAGTAACTGCTCTTTGTTTTACTGTTCTTATTTCAAAACCTCTTATTCCTATATCGAAATGTTCAATATCTGTCGATTGCTATTCTTGAGTGATAGTAAGCATCTAAAAGTATACGCTCGCCCACCACTGTCAATATGAGTGCTATGAGTCTTGGAGAAATACTATGATGGAAGGCATGGGTTGGGGTTGGATGGCTCTCTGCTTGTTGTTTGCGCTACTATTTTTCGCAGTACTAGTACTAGTACTAACAATCATGGCACTGCTCAAGTATTTGCGTGATAAAAACTAAATTCCAATTGAAAAGTATAGAAATTATTTTTTAGAGGTTTTTAGATTAATGATTAGATGAATAGCAATCGAGGATTGATGATAGTGCTTTAAGAGTTGTACTTATTATAAATATTTATTGTCTTCAAGGAGTGGTTTTATGAAACATATTGCCGATGAAAAATCTATCAAAGGTGGTCAGTACGATAAAGTACCAGAAAATTATAGTGGTACGGTTTATATCTGCCCGATGCATCCTGAGGTTAGAGATACTGAAAAGAGCGATTGTCCGATATGCGGCATGTTTCTTAAACCTGAAGACGAGGTTGCTGAATCCAACAACCATGAAGATAGTCATGCGCATTGTCATGGAGCGGATGCTAATAATAGTAATGAGGTAAATTCTGTCGAAGACGATAAGTACGACAAGATACCGGAAAATTATAGCGGTACGGTCTATATTTGTCCTATGCATCCAGAAGTAAGAGATGTTGAAAAAAGTGACTGCCCAATATGTGGCATGTTTCTTAAACCTGAAGACGAAGTTGCTAAAGATGATAGTCACGCCAGCTGTCATGGAAAGGATACTGATAGTAGCGGAGTAAAATCTGTTAAAGGCGGTAAATACGATAAAGTACCTGCTGATTACGATGGCACGGTATATACCTGTCCTATGCATCCTGAAGTGAGAGACGTTAGAAATAGCGGTTGTCCGATATGTGGTATGGCGCTTGAGCCCGAAACGCTTACTATCGGTGAAGAGGACACCTCAGAGCTTGACGACATGACTCGTCGTTTTTGGATATGTACCGTGTTGACTGTACCGCTATTAATATATGTGATGAGCGGTATGTTTGACTTAAACGTAGTTAATTTTAGTCAGTATGGTATCTCCTCAAAGATCTTACAATGGGCTGAGTTAGTGCTCGCGACCCCTGTAGTGCTTTGGGGCGCCGCCCCGTTTTTCGTCCGTGGCTGGCAGTCTATAAAAAGCCGCAATCTAAATATGTTTACCTTGATTGCGATAGGCGTAGGCGCTGCTTATATTTTTAGTATTGTCGCGACCTTTTTTCCCGATATTTTCCCAGACAGTTTCAGAGATGCCTCTGGTCAAGTCGGAGTCTACTATGAAGCGGCAGCGGTCATTGTGACCTTGGTGCTACTGGGTCAAGTATTAGAGCTCAAAGCTAGAAGTCAAACTTCAGGTGCGATTAGAGCTTTGCTTGAGCTCGCACCACCAACCGCAAGACGTGTCGATGAAAACGGTAAAGAAGTCGAAGTCTCGCTTGATGAGGTCGTCACTGGCGATAAGCTACGGGTTAAACCAGGTGAGAAACTACCCGTAGATGGTACAGTGATCGATGGTAATAGTAATGTTGATGAATCAATGGTGACGGGTGAGCCAATCCCTGTATCAAAAGTAGCAGGAGATACAGTGACTGGTGGTACGGTAAATGGCACCGGAACGCTATTAGTCGAAGCGGTCAATGTTGGAGCAGATTCAGTATTATCTAAAATTGTACAAATGGTTGCTGAAGCCCAGCGTAGCCGCGCACCTATACAGAAATTGGTAGATAAGGTAGCTGGGTGGTTCGTACCGATCGTGCTTATTTGCTCCGTCATTACCTTTATTGTCTGGGCGATATTCGGCCCTGAGCCCGCTATGGCCTATGCCTTGGTTAACGCGATTGCGGTACTGATTATTGCTTGTCCTTGTGCCCTTGGTCTAGCGACGCCGATGTCCATTATGGTTGGTACCGGCAAAGGCGCGCAAAACGGCGTCCTCATCAAAAATGCTGAAGCGTTAGAGAGTATGGAAAAAGTCGATACCATTGTCGTCGACAAGACCGGAACACTGACCGCTGGTAAGCCCGAGCTTACCGCAATTGATGCGCAGGTAGGTCAAGATGAAGACGAGTTCCTCGCATTGGTAGCCTCAGTAGAAAGCGCTAGCGAGCATCCTTTAGCAGAAGCTATCGTTAGAGCAGCTCAAGAAAGATCACTCATTATTCCTAAAGCTACTGACTTTAATTCGACTACTGGCGAAGGCGTACAAGCCGTGGTCGATGGTAAGAAAGTCGCTATTGGTAACTCTAAGCTTATGGAAAGCCTAAATAGTTTTGATAATGAGCTGTCCACTAAAGCTGATGTCCGTAGAAAAGACGGTGAAACGGTAATGTTTGTGGCTATAGACGGTAAAGCTGCTGGTATTATTTCAGTTGCTGACCCTATTAAACCAAGCACTAAAGAGGCTATTTCACTGCTTCATGACGCAGGTTTAAAAGTTGTGATGCTAACCGGTGACAACGAAAAAACCGCGCAGGCAGTCGCCAATAAACTAGGTATTGATGAAGTTCATGCGGATGTCTCACCAGAGGATAAAAACCGTATCGTCAAAGAAATGCAAGACAGCGGTAAATTGGTCGCTATGGCGGGTGATGGTATCAACGACGCACCAGCGCTAGCGCAAGCTAATGTTGGTATCGCTATGGGAACCGGTACCGATGTGGCGATGGAGAGTGCGGGCATTACCCTGCTAAAAGGTGATTTAATGGGCATTGCCAAAGCTTATAAGCTTAGCCACGCCACCATGCGCAATATCAGACAGAATCTGTTTTTTGCCTTTATCTACAATGCACTTGGTGTTCCTATTGCCGCAGGTGTGCTCTATCCCACATTTGGGCTTCTGCTCAGTCCGATGATAGCAGCGGCAGCGATGAGCTTGTCGTCATTCTCGGTGATTGCTAACGCGCTGCGATTGCGCCGTTTGAAACTATAATTCTGGTACGGTAAAAAGTGTTCTAAAGCACACTGACACATACTGGTCTAAACAAGATCACAAAATATAAGGATACCGTTATGGGCAGCTTTTCTATTACACATTGGCTGATTTTATTGGTCGTAGTGGTGGTCGTATTTGGTACTGCCAAGCTTAAAAATGCAGGTAAAGATTTAGGCGGTGCGGTGAAGGGTTTTAAAGAAGCGGTCAAAGATGAAGAACCCGAGAATGCTCGCAAAAATCATGTGCTTAGCCATGAAAATAGTACGCCAGCTGCAAGTAATGATTTAAATACGCGTGTAGGTAATCAGGCTGATGATATGGAAATCAGCCCTATTTCCACTGATGACCAGCCTAAAGTATGAAGCGCGCCGCTTATAAATAGCGGCACTAAGTAGTCTATTAATATATGTGACTGTTATGTTTGATATTGGGTTTTCCGAATTACTCTTGTTTGGCGTCATTGCTTTAATCGTATTGGGCCCAGAAAAACTGCCGCAAGCCGCACGTACCGCTGGGCAATGGTATGCCAAACTGCGCCGTACAGTATCCACTCTACAATCTGAAATAGAAGCTGAGCTTGATCTAGCTGAAACACGTCAACAAATGCAAAATGAACTTGCGAAAATCCGTCAGACCGAGTCGGATATGAAGCGCGAATTAGCAGAAATGCGTGGCAGTATGCAAAAGTTTGAGCAGTCACAGAACCAAAGCCTAGACGCTTCACATCAGTCAATCACCCCTTATGATAAAGACCATCAACAGAATACTACCTCCTCGTTCATTAAACAGGAGGCGGATCAGTGAGCCTATTTAAACGGCAAAAAAGTCGACAAGAAAAAATAACAGATATAGAGTTTGAGGCGCCAACAGATACAACACAGAATAGTGAGTCTGGAGATACGTTAGGTACGCTTGGCGATATGCCTATTACCGGACATTTAATCGAGCTGCGTACGCACTTAATAAGAATATGCGTGGTCGTCTTAATTATATTCTTAGTATTGGTGGGATTTTCACGCGAGCTTTATAATCTTTTATCAGACCCATTAGTGGCGCAGTTACCCATCAATTCGACCATGATTGCCACTGATATAACGTCAAACTTTATGGCACCCATTCGCTTAACGATATTCGTCGCCGCATTTTTAGCAATGCCTTATATCCTGTATCAAATTTGGTCATTTGTAGCTTCCGGCTTATATAAAAAAGAGAAGAAAATTGCCATTCCTGTACTGCTATCTTCGATATTTCTATTTTATGCTGGTGTTGCTTTTTCCTACTTTGTCGTACTCAAAGGGGTATTGAAATTTTTTATTATGTTCGCTCCGCAGAACGTTATACCAATGACCGATATTGACAGTTATCTGAGCTTTGCCCTCAAGCTATTTATGGTGTTTGGACTGACTTTTGAGATTCCAGTGGTTACCTTATTGCTGATAATGGCCGGAATCGTTTCTACTCAAATTTTAGAAGATAAGCGTCGTTATATCATAGTCGGCTGTTTTGGGATCGCCGCGGTAGTGACACCGCCTGATGGTGTATCAATGCTGTTGTTGGCGATTCCTATGTGGCTATTATTTGAGCTGGGTTTACTCTTAGCAAAGATATTAATTAAAAATGAACGAAATAATGATTTAGTCTCAGGGAATGAAACATTAGAAAGTAGCTAGCACTACTTAAATACGCCAAGAACCTTTTTTACTTTTTACTTTTTACTTTTTACTAGAGTATGTCAGCGTGAGTACTCTACTTAGCGACGGACTCTAAATGGAACACCCAACTAATAACAACGAAAAAAATGACGGTCTTGCAAATCGACTTAACCAAGAGTGCTACTGCATTACCCTTGATCGTAAAGCGCTTAATACAAGCCTTCAAGATCAATTGGTAGAAACTAGAAACAATCCAATAGGAGCGAACGAGCTTAATAAGCTTTTTTCAGCAACACCCGTGTTCGTTCCCAAAACAGAGATAGAGGCGATGGAGCGAATCGTCAGGGCTATCGAGTCAGCTGCCGAACTGCCATTGTATCAAGAGCAAGTGCTGTCGTGGGCACCAGAAATAGCTGCTTTCGACCCAGGCCCAATAGGGGCCCTCATGGGTTATGACTTTCACTTGGGTAGCGATGGACCTCAGCTCATCGAGGTCAATACTAATGCCGGTGGCGCATTTCTGAATGTGTTGCTCGCTCGCGCACAAAAACGCTGTTGCAACCCCTCAGAGCAAAGCGCTGCAACCAATCAAATGCTAGATAGGTTCGAGGAAGCAGTGTTTGACATGTTCAAACAGGAATGGCAGCGACAGTCCGCTGTTGCTATGCCCAATCGGATAGCCATTGTGGACAATGACCCCGAGAGTCAGTTCATGTTCTTAGAGTTTGAGTTAGCCTGTCAACTGCTCCAAGCTAGAGGTATTGATACTGTGATACTTGATCCCTCTGAACTCGAGTATATCGACGGTACGTTAACAGCCCATGGCCAGAAAATCGATATGATTTACAATCGGCTTGTCGACTTTGCATTTGAGGACCCTGACCATGTATTGCTTAAGCAGGCTTATTTAGAGGGTGCTGTGGTAGTGACACCCAATCCCCGCGTACATGCTATGTTGGCCAATAAGCAAAACCTGACATTGCTATCAGACTCCCAAATATTGCGCTCTTGGGGTCTGGATGAGGCTGCAGTGGAGTGCCTCGAAAGGTCTGTACCGAGGACTAAGATTGTATCAAGAGACGATGCAGCAGAGTTGTGGCTTACTCGGCGGCAACTGTTTTTTAAGCCAGTTGCTGGTCATGGAAGCAAAGGCGTTTATCGCGGTAGCAAACTGACTCGACGCGTCTTCGAAAACATTCTGGATGAAGATTATATCGCACAGACCTTTGTCCCTGCAGGAGAGAGATCACTCAAAATTGATGACATCGTAACAACAAGAAAGGTAGATATACGTCTTTATACGTATGGCGGAAAACTGTTACTACCTGCTGCGCGTGTGTATCAAGGTCAGGTGACTAACTTCCGTACGCCAGGCGGTGGATTCGCGCCTGTCTTTCAGGTGTGATCGTCTAGGTCTTATTTAGATAGCATTAGGCTGTTATAAGTCCGGTTAACTAATTCAATATTCTTCTTACCTAACAAAAGATGGTTGTATATTTATGATTGTCTATTACTTTCGGCACGCTTTTCAAAACACTTCGAAAACAATTGGAGCTAGAGATAGCAGTAAATTTCAATAGTTTCCAATAATAAAAATCCAACCGTTACAGTGAGCTTAAATCATATTAGAGTAAACAGGGTTAGACCGTATGTTAATCACAGAATTGGGTTATTTTGCCTTGCTAGCCGCCTTAATCTTGGCGATTTTGCAGGTGGTATTACCAACGATAGGCGTTATGCGTGACCATGTTGCTTGGCAGCGTTTGGCACCGAGTTTGGCATGGGCACAGTTTGCTGCCATGATTTTTTCATTTGTTGCATTGATGGCAGGCTTTTATTTCAATGACTTTAGTCTCGTCTATGTCACGCAGCACTCTAATACTTTGTTGCCTTGGTACTATAAACTCTCGGCGACATGGGGCGGACACGAAGGCTCGCTCTTGTTGTGGATGACCATCATGGCCACGTGGTGCGCGCTGGTCTCCTATTTTAGCCGTGGCTTACCGTTGTCGATGCGCGCGCGGGTACTCGTGATATTGGCCGGTGTGCAGGTCATGATGCTAGCGATGCTGATTTTTACCTCGTCGCCATTTGATCGTACCTTGCCCAATCTGCCCGTAGATGGGGTAGATCTCAACCCACTTTTGCAGGATTTTGGGCTGATCGTTCATCCACCGATGCTGTATATGGGTTATGTGGGCTTAGCGGTGCCATTTGCTTTTTGTATGGCGGCATTGTGGGAAGGGCGTTTGGATGCAGTATGGACACGTTGGTCGCGTCCATGGGCGCTAGCGGCTTGGGGGTTTTTGACCGTTGGTATCGCTCTTGGCTCTTGGTGGGCGTATTATGAGCTTGGCTGGGGCGGCTGGTGGTTTTGGGATCCTGTAGAAAACGCCTCACTGATGCCTTGGCTTGCCGGTTTAGCCTTGCTGCATTCGTTGGCAGTGACTGAGAAGCGCGGTGTCTTTAAAGCATGGACCATTATGCTGGCTATCTTTGCTTTTGCCTTAAGTCTCTTGGGTACTTTCCTTGTACGTTCAGGGGTTATTACCTCAGTGCATTCGTTTGCCGCTGACCCCACTCGTGGTCTGGTAATTTTAGTGATTCTTGGCATCATCGTCGGTGGTGGTTTGCTGATGTTTGCGCTGCGTGGCTGGCGTTTGACGATTGAAAGTCAGTATCAACTGGTTTCGCGTGAGTCATTTTTAGTCATTAACAACGTCATCATTTTGATTGCAACGTTAGTGGTATTGCTTGGTACCCTCTATCCTATCATTGCCGACGCCTTTAGCTTGGGTCAGGTATCGGTAGGTCCTCCGTACTTTAATGCGCTATTTGTGCCTTTAACATGGCTATTGCTGGTTGCCATGGGTATGGGCTCCAATATCCGCTGGAAACAAGATAAGCGTCCATTGTTAGGCGTTGGTATGGTCATTGCGGCGAGCAGTCTAGTATTAGCTGCAGTCATCACTTACTTTGTCAGTCCATCTGCCATGCTTAATATTGGTGTAACACTAGCAGTAAGTTTTTGGGTACTGTTCTGGATGGTGGTTGATTTCAAAGACAAAACCAAAAATGCACCAAGCTTTTTGCAAGGCTTAAATAAGCTGCGTTTAAGCTACTGGGGTCAGCAAACGGCACATATTGGTGTGATTGTAGCGGTCATCGGTGTTGCCTTTACCAGTACCTTGAGTATCGAGCGCGATGTGGCATTGAGTGTTGGCGAAACGGTCCATGTCCAAGGTTACGACTTCACCGTTAAAGGCTTCCGCGAAGTCAAAGGCAGTAACTATGATGCGACCCAAGCTGAGGTCGAAGTGAGTAAAGATAGCCGTGCTGTGACTACGTTATACCCTGAAAAACGCAATTACATTATTAGCATGATGCCAATGACCGAAGCAGCGATTGATGACAGTCTGATGCGTGATGTGTACGTCGCACTTGGTGAACCTATAGCTGAAGGCAGTAATAAATGGGCCGTACGTATTTATGTGAAGCCATTGATTCGTTGGATATGGCTCGGCGCTATTATTATGGCATTGGGTGGTCTGCTGAGTATGCTTGATAGGCGCTATCGTCTCAAAACATCCAAGACCCCTGCACAAATTGCAGCGAGTAAGTCAGGCTTTACGACGGTTACTGATTTAGATGTTAAAAGCACTACTAATAACACGACACTAATAGGGGAGAAGCAAAATGACTAAGTCTAATCATTTTTCCGAGCAACCCCCTGAAACAAAAGGTAATCGAACAATGAAAAAAAGCCAAATTAGAATATGGTTTTTGATCCCGCTGATCATCTTTGCTGCTGTTATGGTTATGCTTTATTTTCGTTTGGGGCAGCCGACTGAAATCGTAACCAATACCGCGCTTGAACGCCCAGTACCAGCGTTTGAGCTGCCATTGTTGTCCGATACCAGTCGGATCATGACCAATGACAACTTACCTGATGAGCCCTTTTTGATGAATATTTGGGGCTCTTGGTGCCCAACTTGCGTTATTGAGCATCCTTTTTTGATGCAACTAGAAGAGCGTGGTGTCAATCTGGTTGGCGTGAATTATAAAGACGATATTGGTGATGCTTTCGGTTATCTGAACCGAGGCGGTGATCCCTTTTCGATGTCTATTCAGGATTTGTCCGGCCAGTTTGCCTTGGACTTAGGGTTGACGGGTGCGCCTGAGACTTTCACTGTCGATGGTGAAGGCGTTATTCGCCAGCACATTGTTGGTGAGATTAACGAGAGTAACTGGCAAGATCGTATTGAGCCTTGCTTAACGGTACTCAATGATGCCAATGATAATAACGTCAGTCCAGATGCGATTCAGGTTGAAGAGGTGTGCAAATGATAGCCCTTTCAATAAAGGCCGTTACGATAAAAGTAGCGAGCTTAATACTTGCCTGTCTCCTAAGTGTGACCAGCTATGCGGCGATTGACGTCTATGATTTTGATTCTGTCCAACAAGAAGCACAATACCGAGGATTGATCGAAGAGCTACGTTGCCCGAAATGCCAAAACCAAAACTTGGCAGGTTCTGATGCGCCGATTGCCCAAGACTTAAAGCAAAAAGTCTATGATTTGATTAAAGACAGACGTAGTGATGCGGAAATCCGGGATTATATGCAAGAGCGCTACGGCGATTTTATCAGCTACAAGCCGCCTGTACGTCCATCGACATGGATTTTATGGTTTTTTCCGCCATTGCTACTGATCGTATTATTGATAGGGTGGTTTTGGCAAAGCCGTCGCCGCCAGCTGGTAGCGAGCGGTCAGAGTAGAGTGACGGTAGATAATACCGCCTCGGAGCTGACTGCCGCCGAAAAAGCCGAACTTGATCGTCTGCTATCGCGTGCCAATAGCACCGATAATGACGCTCATGACACCACAAGCCCCGAGGACAAAAAATGACCATATTCTCTACTGCTGGCTTATTTATTGCTCTAAGCTTACTGATTGCCTTACTCCTTGCTGTTATTACCATCATGCCATGGCTGCGCGCCACGCGTACATCAGGCACTTCTGTGGACAACCAGCTACTAGATATCAACGTGGCGGTGTTTCGCGAGCGTCTGGCAGAGCTAAAAACAGACAAAGACAGTGGCACCATCGATGATGCTCACTACCAAAACCAAAAGCTTGAGCTTGAGCGGCAACTATTGGATGCCCAGCGTGAAGTCACGCCGATGGTCACCCCTGGTATCAAAAGCCGCTTGATCCTCATGGTTTGGGTGCCTGTATTGGCTGCGCTGGCGTATCTGATGGTGGGTGACCGAACGCCTGTGTTTGATCTGTGGACGGCCGAAGACAAGGTCGGAAAAGTCGCTGATGACTTGTTGACTGGCAAAATCGATCAGCCACCTGTATGGGCAATCGAAAACGGCCAGCAGCTTATCAGCGCGATGCAGACCAACGTTTATCGTCATGCCGATGATCCTGATCGCTGGATGCGTTTGTCAGAGCTGTTTTTATCGCTTGAAGCTACCGACTCAGCGATTGAAGCTTTGTCACGCGCTTACCGTCTGTCACCAGACAATGAAGAGATTGCGACCACTTATGCGCAGATTAGCTTTTTTGCCAATAAAGGTCAGCTTGATGCCAGTAGCCGCCGTGTATTACAAGATGTCCTTGCCAAAAATCCACAGCATGAAGGTGCGCAGATGCTAATGGCAATGGGTGAGGCACGTGGTAGTAACTTTGCAGAAGCGCAAGGTTGGATTAAGCGTTTACGTGAGAGCATCGCTGCCAAACCAGGTGACCATAGTAAAGCGCTAGCGAGCCTTGATGAGCTAAGTGCTAATGTCATCGAGCAAGAGCAGCAAGCCGCGCAAGGTATCGAAGTTACCGTCTCTATTGATGCGAGTCTATTACCATTGGTTAAAGCCAATGATGTGTTGTTTGTAGCGATACGTGATGTGAAAGGGGGCCCTCCGTTTGCCGCCAAACGTTTACCTATTAGTATCATCAAGCAAGGTAAAGCCAGTATCCGTTTAAGCGATCTTGATGCGATGATGCCAGAACGCACGTTACAATCTGCCCGTAGCGACAAAACTCAGTTAGCAGTCGTTGCTCGTGTTAGCCATAGTGGGACTGCGTCCGCAGAGTCGGGTGATCTATCAGGTAACCCAGTAGTGATTAGCGCTGAACAGACTCAAGTTAATATTGAAATCAATCAACAGATCCCTTAACAAATGATTATTACAGTAAGTTTCATAATACTAGAACCGTATGTAGGACAGCTTTTGAAAGTGGTGCTATCAATAGCTGTATAACCTATTAGTAAAGAAGTAAAAAACGGCTATGGTGTTTTGCTAGTGAAATAATTGGACGGATGACTATAGAAAGTCTTGATTAAACATAACAGACAGCTCATTTTCAGCTTCCCGCAGAAGAGGTATATGGCTTAATAACTCTACTAAAGACTTTTTAACAGTGGGACCATGAGTAAATACGGTGGCAAAGGTTTGCTTGCTGCTCACTATTTAGAATTAGTACCGCACAGGCAACCATGCCTCGAATGAATTCTTAGTTATCTATCCCTATCTGAGTATCCCGCGTTTCAGCTATGGTCCGCGTAGCTTGTTTTTACATCAGTATTGTTAGCTCTAGCAGTGATAATGAATATATTCACTGTCAGATAACTTTGGTTTAATTTAAAACAGAATCATGACGTTTTGGACAATCATCACTACGCCACTAATGACCATTAATAGGATCAGCATCACTCTAAACTGCTTGATATTCATACCTGCTAAAAAGCGCTTACCAATGATGTTGCCAACCACAGCACCAAGCCCTAAAGCAAAGCCATAAATCCAAAGATTGGCAGTCAATACGCCAAAAAAAGTATAACTACCAATCTGAGCCAATCCTACAAAGAATGAATTAGCTGTTTTAGTAGCGATTAAATCTTCTTTTTGTAATCCCGTATTCATATAGAAAGGATTGAGCACAGGACCCAAACCGCCGACGAGTGTGCTAATGAACGCCGTAATAAAACCTAAAGGCACAAACCCCAGTTTAGGCATATTAAAAGATTTTTCTACTTTGCCAAAACGATACTGCAAGACGGTAGATATCAAAAATGCACCCACTAATAACTGAATCCAGCTCCCATCAAGACGGCTAAATAATAATGCAGCTAACCACGCACCAACGATAGCGCTTGGCGCATAATACTTTATTAGCGACCAGTCGATATGATGCCAAAATAAATAAAGACGTGAAGGGCGACTAATGAAATTACCTAAATTAATCACGGGTGGCGCAGCCGAGATCCCTATCAGCGCAGAGGTGACAGGTATAAGTAAAAGTGCACCGCCACCTCCTGATATGGTGGAAATCACAAAAGCAATCATACCCGCCAAAAACAGCCCTGCAAGATGCCAATTAGGAATTGCTTGTAAAATATCGAGCACGGTTAAGCTCCAACATTAACAGAAGGGAACGAGATTGTTTTAGAGCTATATCCTATCTAAAGTCACCATAAAACGTTACCTGAAGAGCAAGATGCCAAGCGTGCCAAAAATGAGCTCATACAGTTTGCTACTGATCATGGTCATAAACTTGCTGCGTTCTACGTAGAGAATGGGTCAGGGGCAAAGCTAGTACATCCAAAGCTGATAGCTATCATAACCCCAGTTCGGGATAAGCCACATTGTAACTCATTGATACTATTTACAATGTCGCTACCTGTCCCTGCTGAGGCATGTTTTTGATGGTGGGTTTATAGGGAAACCAGCAATAAGCAATCAAACCTGACAGCAAGTTTGTAATAAAACCCGTGACACTACGATAGCGTGAGTGTTCGATTTGGCACAAGTTTTTAAGCTCTCCAAACACCGTTTCAACCAAAGAGCGATGATTGAGTAGTGCCTCATCCATAGGCTTGAGTAATTGGGGTTTCATATTACGCCGAAGTTTGGTTATCAACGTGGTATCACTGTGTTTTGTGAGCCACTCGTTTAGGGCTTTACTGATATAGCCTCTATCCCCAAACACCTTGCCAAACACAGGTGTTGCCATATCCTTAACAGGCACTCTGTCATCCGTATTACCCGCAGTGACTTTAACAGATACAAGCTCGCCCTTATGATTGATAATGGCGTGCAGCTTAAAGCCATAGAACCAGCCCATGCTGCTTTTGCCTCGGGTTGCAAGTCCTTCAAAGACTTTATGACGGTAGATACGTTTGTTATGACAAACTGCTATCTTGGTTGAATCAATATAGCTGATACCTGTACAGTCGCCCATCATGCTTTGCAAGTAGGCACATAGTGGCATGATACTGCGCGGCATAAGCTCTATAAATCGCGAGTAGCTCGGCAGGTTTGGAAACTCCCGTTTCATCATGCCATGCATATGGTGGTAGTAAAACGCCTTAAACTGTCGATACCGCCGTTGATGAAACAGTACCAAGATGGTCATCATCTCTGCTACACTTATCTGGCATGCTCTTAGCCGTTGACGGCCCGTTGCGATTAAATGAGCGTCAAACTCAGGTTTGAATTGCTGATAAAAGTCGTCAATATGGCAGTATAGTTCGGTTAGGTTGTCCATGTAAGAAGTCCTTTTTGCTTAAGTGGTCTTGGTAAACTCACTTTAGCAACTTTGGACTTCTTTTTTATCTTTTTTTTGAGCGCTTATCCCGAACTGGGGTTATATTATATACAACATACTACAATATACTATTAAGGGATACAAAATCATGGTGAGCTATGCTGAAGAAACCGTAGAGATAAACTTGGTAAACTAAGCGTATTGACAGGAGTTTACCATGACCAAGAAAGTAAGAACCTACAGTGACGAATTTAAAGCTGAAGCCGTCAAGAAGATAGCGGATAACAACGGCAATATTTCAGCGACCGCAAAGCAACTTGGCATCGCCATGCAAACGCTATCCAACTGGCAGAACAAAGCTAATCAAGGCAAGCTTGTAGGAACAAAGCAGTATGACCCTGAACTTATGAGTGCGCTTGAAGAGGTAAAACGCCTAAAGCGACAGCTTAAAGTTGCCGAAGAGGAACGCGAAATACTAAATGAGGAGGGATAAAGCGAAGCACTGCTTCGCCCCGACGCAAGGGGAGAGCTATGCTCGAGTTGGCGACGGCGTACTTCGCGAGAAACAGTTAGTCAGGTACGCCTTTATCAAAGACAACCAGTTCCTCTTTCGCATCACCACTATGTGCCGTGTGTTAAGGGTTAAGCCATCAAGCTATTACGACTGGCTAAGTCGTGATCTCAGCGACCAACAGATACATCGCAACCAGTCTGAATTACTGGTTAAAGCGGCTCACAATGAAACGAAAGAACGTTATGGCGCAGATCGACTGCATGCTCATCTAAGCGAGCAAGGCCATAACATTAGCCTGTATATGGTAAGAAGCATCAAAGAGCAACACGGCATTAAATGTCGTCGTCATAAGCGCTTTAAAGTCACCACCGACTCCAATCACAACAAGCTGGTCTATCCAAACGTACTGGATCAGAAGTTTGATGCTAAGCGCCCTAACGAGTCGTGGGTCAGCGACATCACCTATATCTGGACGAATGAGGGTTGGCTGTACTTAGCAGGGGTCAAAGACTTATACACCAAAGAGCTTGTCGGTTACGCTATTAACAAGCGTATGACCGCAGATTTAGTTTGCAAAGCACTAAATATGGCCATCAAGAATAAACGTCCAAGCAAAGGGCTAATCGTTCATTCAGACAGAGGCAGTCAGTATTGCAGTCACGCCTACCACAAGACCATTAAGCAGCATCAATTTATAGGCTCAATGAGCGGCAAAGGCAACTGTTTCGATAACGCTCCGATAGAAAGCTTCTGGGGCACATTAAAGAATGAGCTGGTATATCATCAAGACTATAAAACAAGGTTCACAGCCATCAATGATATTATCAGTTATATCGAGCTGTACTACAATCAGACGAGGATTCAAAAGGGTTTGGGCTATCAATCGCCAAGACAGGTGTGGTTTGATTATTATCGTCAAGCTGCGTAATTAAAATCTCCCAAGTTTATGTATACGGATTTGACGGCAGGGGTCAATAGTTTAAAACTTTTATATTTACGTGCGTTAGGACGTTACCTAGAAAAAATAAAAAACTTACACTGATTAAATTATTATGATTAAGTTTACTATTACCCTCGTCTTCTAAGTGTGGTTAGACCTTTGCCAAAATAGCTTAGTAGTAATAACAAGGTTATTATTATCAAGATAGGATAATTTCCCATAAGCATAAAGGGCGTGTTACCAACCCGTGCCTGTATCTCACCACGTAGTACAGTACGCTCAAACTGCGGTGCGCGTTTTACAATACGACCTTTATGGTTAATGATAGCGGTAACACCAGTATTGGTCGCTCGAATAAACCAGCGCCCGTTCTCAAGCGCGCGCATTTGTACCATTTGCAAATGTTGCAATGGTCCTGCTGAAGTGCCAAACCAGGCATCGTTAGAGACGGTCAACAAAAATTCAGTATCGATGGCATTTTTACGCGTGGTATCTGGATAAGCTACCTCATAACAGATAGCCGTCCCTATATTGTGTCCACGCACCTTTAGAGGTGACTGCTGATCACTACCACGACTATAGCTCTTAATATCCTGACTACCGGCCAAACTTGGGAAAATATCGAGCACGCCTTCAAATGGAATATACTCTCCAAAAGGCACTAGACGCTGCTTCTTGTATAGGCCTTCCGCTTCTACACCTCGAGCAATCACGCTATTGTAAAATGGGGGATACTTATCCGTACTGGCATTGAATGCCGCTTTATCCTTATAAGGGATACCAGTTATCCATGTCGTATTGGTCGCATTAGCCATTTCTATCATTTCACTAATAAAGCCCGCAGCCTCATCCTGAAACATAGGAATAGATGATTCAGGCCACACCACAACATCACGTCCCCACTCAGTGCGTGTTAACTTCGCATAAATCTTTAGCGTTTCTACTTGATACTTAGTCAGCCACTTTATATCTTGTGAAATATTACCTTGAATCAATGACACTGACAGATCAGGTGTGCCCTTAGGTTTTGTCCATTGCGGATTGACCAGCCATAATGATGTGCTAATGGCTAATAACAGTACAGAAACGATGGCATAACTACTGCGCCGAAGCAGTAGCTCTACTAAACTTGCAGCCAATAGTATGGCAACAAAAGAGACGGAAAAAACACCAGCAACGGGTGCTAAGGACGATAACCAATACTCTTCAGTAAATGCATAACCAACAAACAGCCACGGAAAGCCTGTGAATAACCAAGTTTTTAACCATTCTTGTAGCACCCAAAGAGCAGCAAATGAAAAGGGTTGTTTGCCTACCATACGGTTAAAGACTAGTGCTAACAATCCATGAAATAGTCCCATACCGAGACCCATCAATGCAATCATAATCAATGCGAGCCACGTTGGTGTATCGCTATAATCATGGATAGCAGTATAGAGCCAAAAGCCGCCGACGCACCATAGCCCCATACCGTAAGCTTCACCGATAATAAAAGCGCGACGACCACTCATACTTGTCACCAACAGCGCATATAAAATCGCTGGTGATACTATTGCTAGCGGCCAAAACCCATAAGGCGCTAGCGAAAATAAAAAAATAGCTCCTGCAAGCCATGCTGCTACTAGCGTAAGCGATAGCGGTAATTGATTTAAGTGAGTACTCAAACGCTTTTGTAGATTAATAGTAGACAGGCGCATCGCAAATTATCCAAAATTATGAGCCTTGAATTTTTAATCAAAATCCAAAACTTAGATAGAGCCGTTAATACTACAGGCAGTATTTTAAAATAAAAACTGCTTATGATACCAGCCTGCACTGCTCAATGGATGAATTTACGTACTCCGTTTAATGGGTTATTATGCTACATTACCAAACGATATGAAGTGTTACTTGATCTTCTATAGCTCACAATATCTACAGTACATGAGAAAGCACTATGCCCCCCTTAAAAATAAAATCCAGTCTTATATGCAATCGTTATCTGTCTAAGGGGTTGCGTAGTACGTTATTATTACTGGCTGCCTCATCACTATTTGCTTGTAGCCAACCGAGTAGTGGCGTATCTGATGCAAGCACAACATCGGCATCAACTGAAGATGTTTTGGCTGTTCCAAAGACAGCTGAACCAAACGTTATAAATAATTCTATGATGACATCAGTAAGTAAACCAGACTTACTAAAAAACGTATCAGCCACTGTCTATAAAGATGCCAATTGCGGCTGCTGTAAAGAATGGATAAGTCATGCAGAAGATAATGGTCTAAGTGCAACCGCGCAAGATGTTGCGGACTTAGCCGTATTTAAAGAGCGCTACAGCGTTCCAAATGAAATGCGTTCTTGCCATACTGTAGTCACTACGGATGGTTACGTCTTTGAAGGTCATGTACCCGCTAAATATATGGCGCAGTTTTTAGAAAATCCGCCAGTACAAGCTATGGGTCTTGCCGTACCTGGCATGCCTATTGGTAGCCCAGGTATGGAGTATCAAAATAAATTCATGCCCTATCAGGTTATGCAGCTCAATAAAGACGGGACAACCCAAGTTTATGCTGATATTGAATCGGTAGAGCAGCAATTATAGTGTGTTAGCAGTTAAGAATACTTTGATTATAGTGTTAGCGTTAAAAGTAAATGAGGTAGGTATAAGACTGTTCTATTGCTTATAAAATGATTCTTCATCAAAAAATTCATTAGCTATTGCGACTTTAAAATTAAAAATAACTTTGAATTTGTAACTTTTGATGACAATGTAAGCGAATTTATCGGTTATTAACCCTTAAAATAGATAAATGACTAAGGGTTAATACAAGAATATACAGGATGTATCGAAACAATTACGTAATATTACATAAGCTAGTAGGGAATTAGCATCTATATTAATATTATAAATTAATTATATTATCTTAATAATTAGTTAGACCCTATATAGGGTAATTACTTCATCCAATAGAAAAACGTCTGAGGGTTAAATCTAAATTATAGATTTAACCCTCAGACGTTTTTTTTGCTTATAAAACAGTAGAAATTGTGGTCAATCTAGTCAGCTATATTCTGTACATGTTACACAAACTTACATTGTAAAATGTGGGATATTAGCAATTTTTTCGACATCAAAAAAGTATTTTTGGGGTTTTTAAGGGGAATGACAGGCTAAACAACCTATGCTAAAGTCGGCTTTGTGTTTTGGTCAGCAGCTTGATTTGTAACAGCTTCGTAAGACTTCAATGAGCTGTGATCGCCAATAATCATTTTTTATATGAATAATATGCAGCAGAAGTATCAGTCACTATGACATATATATACTTGAGTTATTGAGATTTAATTGACTGCGCTGTTGTTGATAACAGACCATTTTGAATTAACCGTAGGTATTAGATTTATGAAACAGGCCTTATTGATTTTGTCAGTACTGGGTATGGGCATAGCACAAACGAGTACTGCTGCTGTAACGACCTTTCAAACAAGTAATAATATAACCAATATTTCTGCGGCATCAAACTACAGTTCGTCAAAAAATATTTATAGCACCAAAAGTGGTGCTTATGTTTCTAGCAATGATGAAATCAGTCAAGCAATTAGCAACTTAAGTGCGCAGGCTCAACAAAAAGAGAAACAGCTTTCGTTATCAAGTAGCCGCTTATATGCTGAAAGACAACAGCAGCAAGTCAATACTATCCCTGATAGCAATTCAGCACCCGCTATCGCTGCTGCTCGCGCTTCACGAGTGGCTCTATCTAGCAGCTCTGGATACTGTGCCCGTTACGTACGTAAAGCACTACAATCAGCTGGTTATGAGTTCACTCCAAATCCTTCAGCCTATCAGTACGCTACTCGTGGCACACTTGAGAAAGCAGGTTTCAGCAAAATCAGCAATGATATGCCAACCCAAGTAGGTGATGTTATTGTCTATGATCGCTCATCAAAGCGTCCACATGGCCATATTCAAATTTTCGATGGTACAGATTGGATTTCTGACTTCCGTCAGAACAGTATCAGCCCATACAGTGGTGTCTATGCTTATACGACATGGCGTGATTCAAAATATGTGGATGACGCATCCGCATCAGATCGTAATATCTACCTTGCTATGAATGATAAATAAGACCTGAGAAGTCAGCACAACATATTTATTGCTTTTCTCCAACCCAGTAGTGATCTTAATATCATTGCTGGGTTTTTTTGTGCTTAACATCAGGGCGTATTTAACCTTTCATGATTTGATCCGTCAGAAATGAACACTACTGATATCATTACTCATGACAGGAGTTATCGACAAGCGCGTTTAAAATGCCACATGATGACGCTGGTGCACTACTTGCACATTTCTGGCGCAAAACGGTCAAGTGATGCTTTAAGTGCATCAGTTCTTCCATTCGTATTTCCACAGCATGAATGTGCTCATCTAGCAAGTTATTCACATCGCCGCAGTCCTTGTCAGGCGACTCCCAGTATTCAAGTAAGATTCGCACATCATCTAAAGCCATATCGAGCGTACGGCAATGTAGGATAAATTGTAGACGCTCAATGTGCTCTTCATTATATAAACGATAATTCCCTTCGCTACGAAAAGGCTCGGGTAATAAACGCTCTTTTTCATAATAGCGAATGGTTTCTACTGTGGCACCTGTGCGTTTAGCGAGCTCACCAATTTTGATTGTCATAACAACCTCTATGATTTAAATAATTAAAGTGGCTGTAAAGACTAGCGCTAGAGAAATTAAAATTACGAAACTGTAGATAAATAACCTTGACTCTAAAGCCACTATAGGGTTCATAATATCATTATTCAAAGGGTAAATTATTATGAAATATCATATTGAAGGTATGGACTGTGCCAGTTGCATCGGCAAGATTGAAACAGCTTTGAAACGTATGCCTGGGGTTTCTGATGTTCAGCTGAATTTCGCTACAGAAACGCTAGAGCTAAATTTAGCCCCTGGTGCGCCGACTCAGGCTAGTGATATCGAAAAAACAATCAAAAGCCTAGGGTTCGGCATCTCTGCCAATACTGGTCAACAAACTGTATCGGCTATTGATATTGACAGCGACAATCAGATGGCTCCGCAGGATAAGCAATGGTGGCAAACTCAAAAAGGCAAACAGGTTGTTGGCCTCGGTATTTTGATGGGCAGCGGTTATGCACTGTCACTACTGTTGCCCGCTTATGGGATATGGGTGTTTGCCATCGCTGTGATTGTAGGCGTTTTTCCATTTGCGCGCAAAGCCTTAGCACTGGCTAAAACAGGTTCATTCTTTTCAATTGAAACGCTGATGTCCGTCGCCGTGCTTGGCGCACTTATCATTGGTGAAGCTGAAGAGGCCGCAGCGGTTGTCTTTTTGTTCTCAATCGGTGAACTGTTTGAGAGTATCGCTGCTGATCGCGCTCGCGCTGGCATCAGAGCCTTATCATCGCTGGTTCCGAAAAGTGCAATTTTACTTGATGCTCAAGGTGGGCAGCGTAACGTTCCAGCGACTTCATTACAAGTGAATGACCTTGTGCTGGTGCGTCCTGGAGATAGGGTATCTGCTGATGGTTCCATTGTTCAAGGTGCGTCCAGCCTTGATGATTCGCCCGTGACGGGAGAGTCTGTTCCTGTTGCCAAGACGATGGGTGACAATGTATTTGCAGGGTCAATTAACATCGATGGTGTGCTCCAAGTGCGCGTAGAAAAGACAGCCGCCGATAACACCATTTCGCGCATTATTGAGCTGGTAGAGCAAGCCCAAGCCTCCAAAGCACCCACTGCCCGTTTTATTGAGAAATTCAGTCGCTATTACACACCGGCAGTGATGGCTATTGCCGCACTAATTATTATCATTCCACCGTTAGCCATGGGTGGAGATTGGTCGACTTGGTTGTATCGCGGTCTAGCACTGTTGCTGATTGCCTGTCCCTGTGCTCTTGTACTATCAACACCCGCTGCCATCGCCTCTGGTCTTGCTGTTGGTGCGCGCCGTGGCTTGCTGATCAAAGGCGGTAGTGCTTTAGAAACTATCGGCCAAGTGAAGACGGTCGCTTTTGACAAGACAGGCACTTTAACTGAAGGCAAACCACGCGTGACCGATGTTGTTGCCTTTACACAAGAGGACTCAAGTATTCAAGGTCAGAATTCTCAAGGTCAAGATGAGATATTGGCACTTTTTGCCAGTGTGGAGACTGGTTCTAGTCACCCGCTTGCTGAAGCCATTGTTAGTCATGCTGAAGCTGCTAAAGTGTTCATACCTGTGGCCTTCAATGCTTCTGCAACTGCCGGTAAAGCGGTACACGCAACTGTCGCGGAGCGCGCGCTAGCTATCGGTTCGCCTGTTTACGCAGCCGATGAGGCATTGATTTCATCCACACAACAGGCGCAAATTGAGGCGCTGCAAAATGAGGGTAAGACCGTCTCTGTTCTTTTCGATGAGCAAAACCGTGAAGTGCTTGGATTAATCGCGCTAAGAGACGAATTACGAGACGACGCTCATGAAGGTGTGGCTCAGCTCAAAGCGATGGGTGTGCGCTCCGTCATGCTAACAGGCGACAACCGCTTAACCGCTCAAGCACTTGCCAGTAATTTAGACGTGGAATGGGAAGCTGAGCTGTTGCCTGAGGACAAACTGCGCCTGCTTAACGAGATGAAGAACAACCGCAAAATAGCGATGGTTGGTGATGGTATTAACGATGCGCCAGCGCTAGCAACTGCCGATGTTGGCATCGCGATGGGTGGTGGTACCGATGTGGCCATTGAGACGGCCGATATCGCATTATTAAAAAGTCGTGTTACGGACATGGCTCATCTCATCGCACTTTCACGTGCCACCATGCGCAACATTCATCAGAACGTCATTTTCGCTTTAGGTCTCAAAGGCGTCTTTCTGATCACGACCATATTCGGCATTACTGGACTATGGATTGCGGTTCTAGCTGATGCTGGAGCAACAGTGATCGTTACTCTTAATGCGTTACGTTTACTGCGCTTTAAAGGCGCGCCTCCACTGGTAAATCCGCCTAAAGTAGTTAAATAAAACCCTTCGAAATCAATTAAAAACTAGAGATAGCAGCAGATTTCGGGGTGGGTTCTAATAATAAAAATTCCACCGCCACAGTAAACTGCAACCGCATTAGAGTAAATAAGGTTAGACCGTATGTTGATTACAGAATTGGGCTATTTTGCCTTGCTTACCGCTTTTGTACTGGCGTTATTGCAGGTAATTCTGCCAACTATTGGTGTTATTCGTAACCAAGTTGCTTGGCAACGACTAGCCCCTAGCCTAGCTTGGGCACAGTTTGCCGCCATGATAACGTCATTTGGCGCTTTGATAGCAGGTTTTTATTATAATGATTTTAGCCTCAGTTACGTCGCGCAGCATTCTAATACGCTGTTGCCTTGGTACTATAAGTTATCGGCGACATGGGGCGGACACGAGGGCTCTTTGCTGCTATGGATGACCATCATGGCCACATGGTGTGCACTGGTATCATACTTTAGTCGCGGCTTGCCGTTATCAATGCGTGCGCGGGTATTAGTTATTTTGGCCGGTGTACAGTTAATGATGCTAACGATGCTGATATTTACCTCGTCACCGTTTGAGCGTACCTTACCCAATCTAGCGGTCGATGGCGCTGATTTAAATCCTGTCCTACAAGATTTCGGTCTGATTATTCATCCGCCCATGTTATATATGGGCTATGTGGGTATGGTAGTACCTTTTGCATTTTGTATGGCGGCATTGTGGGAAGGGCGTTTAGATGCTGCTTGGACACGCTGGTCACGTCCATGGGCGCTCGCGGCTTGGGGATTTTTGACCATTGGTATTGCACTGGGCTCGTGGTGGGCCTACTACGAGCTTGGCTGGGGCGGTTGGTGGTTTTGGGATCCGGTAGAGAATGCCTCGTTTATGCCTTGGCTTGTCGGCTTAGCATTGCTGCATTCATTAGCAGTCACTGAAAAGCGCGGGGTGTTTAAAGCATGGACCATCATGCTGGCTATTTTCGCCTTTGCCTTAAGCTTGCTTGGCACGTTCCTGGTACGCTCTGGAGTCCTTACCTCAGTGCATTCGTTTGCCGCTGATCCGACGCGTGGTTTGGTTATCTTAGCTATTCTTGGCATTATCATCGGTAGTGGTCTATTAATGTTTGCCGTTCGAGGTTGGCGTTTAACCGTTGAAAGTCAATATCAGCTGATTTCACGTGAGTCCTTTTTAGTGATCAACAACGCCATCATTTTGATTGCAACCTTAGTGGTGCTGCTCGGCACCCTTTACCCTATTATCGCTGATGCTTTTGGTTTAGGACAAGTGTCCGTTGGCCCTCCTTATTTTAATGCATTATTTGTACCTTTAACGTGGCTGTTATTAATAGCTATGGGTATGGGCTCAAATATTCGCTGGAAAAAAGACACCCGTCCACTACTGGGTATAGGCATGGTCATCGCCGTTAGTAGCTTAGTATTAGCCGCCATTATTACTTACTTTGTTAATCCATCGTCTATGCTTAATATTGGTGTGACTTTAGCCGTTAGCTTTTGGGCACTGCTATGGATGGCAGTTGATTTTAAAGATAAAACTAAGAATGCGCCTAATCTTTTTAACGGTTTGCGGCAGTTGCGTCTGAGCTATTGGGGTCAACAGACTGCTCATATTGGCGTATTGGTTGCTGTCATTGGCATAGCCTTTACTAGTAGCCTGAGTATTGAGCGTGACGTAGCAATGGGTATTGGCGATACAGTCAATGTTCAAGGTTACGATTTTGAAGTAACTGAATTTTTTGAAATAAAGGGTAGTAACTTTGATGCAACGCAAGCGCAAGTGGTGGTATCCAAAGACGGTCGTGAAGTGGCGAAACTGACTCCAGAAAAGCGTACTTATATTATCAGCACGATGCCAACAACTGAAGCTGCTATTGACCCCAGTCTTATGCGCGATGTTTATGTCGCACTGGGCGAACCTATTGCCGATGGTAGTAACCAATGGGCATTAAGGATTTATGTAAAACCATTAATTCGCTGGATTTGGTTAGGGGCAATTATCATGGCTCTAGGTGGATTAATTAGTATGCTTGATAAACGATACCGCATCAAAAAAATTAAAGCTCCGTTGCTAGTTACTGGTAGTTTGGCTACTTATGGAGTCAATGAGGTAGCTATTGAGCAGGCAATCTCAGTATCGACGATGTCGACACTAAAGGAGAAGTAAATGACTATGTCGAATAACACTCCTGAGCAAAAAGATAGCCAAAACAGTAAGCAGCGTAACCCAAAGGCAATGAAAAAAAAGCAGATGAAGCTATGGTTCTTAATTCCGCTTATCCTCTTTTTTGGTTTGGTAGTTATATTGTACATGCGCTTAGGTAAACCAACAGACATTGTGACCAATACCGCTCTTGAGCGTCCGGTTCCTGCCTTTGAGCTGCCGTTATTAGCAGATACTACCCGTACTATCACCAATAATAATTTGCCAGATAAGCCGTTTTTACTTAATGTTTGGGGCTCGTGGTGCCCAACTTGCATTATTGAGCATCCGTTTTTAATGCAACTAGAAGAGCGCGGCGTTGATATCGTTGGTGTGAATTATAAGGATGAGATTGGTAATGCGCTCAGTTACTTAAACCGAGGCGGTGATCCATTTTCTATGTCTATTCAGGATTCATTGGGTCAGTTTGCTCTAGACTTAGGCATAACTGGTGCGCCCGAAACCTTTGTTGTGGATGGAGATGGCATCATTCGTCAGCATATTGTTGGTGAGATTAATGAAGCCAATTGGCAACAGCGTGTTAAGCCGTGCCTGACCGTACTTAATGAGGCTAATAAGAACAACGATAGTCCTGATCTCATTCAGGTTGAGGAGATGTGCAAATGAACGTTACTCGAATAAGAGCTCC
The DNA here is from genome assembly GCF_025642195.1 of Psychrobacter sp. SC65A.3. NCBI lineage: Bacteria > Pseudomonadati > Pseudomonadota > Gammaproteobacteria > Moraxellales > Moraxellaceae > Psychrobacter > Psychrobacter sp. SC65A.3. Next base: position 169,992 of record NZ_CP106752.1, read on the forward strand.
TCAAATAAAACTCAATATAATTTTAAAACTAGCAAGCTTAATACTAGCGTGTTTGCTTAACATGACGGCAAACGCAGCTATTGACGTATACGATTTTGATTCACCACAGCAAGAAGCTCAGTATCGTGGATTAATAGAAGAGTTTCGCTGCCCAAAATGCCAAAATCAAAACCTTGCAGCCTCTGATGCACCGATTGCACAGGATCTAAAGCAAAAAGTCTATGATTTAATTAAAGATAGACGTAGTGATGCTGAAATACGCGCCTATATGCAAGAGCGCTACGGTGACTTTATTAGCTACAAGCCGCCTATGCGACCATCGACATGGATCCTATGGTTTTTTCCACCATTATTATTGCTCGTCTTAATTGTTGGTTGGTTTTGGCAAAGTAAACGCCGCCAAGTTGTCGCCCGTGGCCAAAACGGCGTTACAGTGAACAGTACTGCTGCCTTGACCTCTGCGGAAAAGGCTGAGCTTGATCGTCTATTATCGCAAGCTGAGAATGTCGACCACGATATTACTAGCATAGAGGACAAAAAATGACTCTATTTTCTACTTTTGGCTTATTTGTAGCTCTAAGCTTGCTGATTGCTCTTATATTTGCGCTAATTGCTATTATGCCATGGCTACGAGCACCGCGTTTGCAGTCCAAACCAATAGACAATCAACTGCTAGATATTAATGTTGCAGTATTTCGCGAACGTTTAGCTGAGCTACAAACAGATAAAGACAGCGGTACTATTAATAATAGCCATTATCAAAATCAAAAGCTGGAACTGGAGCGTCAGCTATTAGATGCGCAGCGTCAGATAACACCTATGGTCACCCCTGATGTCAAAAGCCGTTTAATTGTCGCAGCTTGGATCCCAATATTGGCTGCAATGGCGTACTTACTAATAGGCAATCGTACGCCCGTGTTTGATTCGTGGACAAGCGAGGACAAAGTAGGACAAGTGGCTGATGACCTATTGACGGCTAAGATTGATAAGCCACCAAAGTGGGCGACTGAAAACGGTCGTCAGTTGATTAGCGCTATGCAGACCAACGTCCATCGTAACGCTGATGATCCTAATCGCTGGATGCGCCTATCTGAGCTTTTCTTATCGATGGAGGCGACTGGCTCTGCTTTAGAAGCCTTATCGCGTGCCTATCGTTTAGCACCTGATAACGAGGAGATTGCTACTACTTATGCTCAGACTAGTTTTTTTGTTAATGAAGGTCAGTTAGACGCCAATATTCGCCGTGTATTACAAGCTATATTAGCTAAGAATCCGCAGCATGAACGGGCTCAAATGCTCATGGCAATGGGTGAGACTCGTAGTAGTAACTTTGCCCAAGCGCAAGGTTGGATTGTAGTGGCATAATAAACTTGGACAGTTGCTAAGAGGTTTATACTAACCCAAAGAAGGAAAACAGTATGACCAACAAACGCAACCAATACACCCGAGAATTCAAATTAGAAGCCATCAGCTTAGTTGTTGACCACAACCGCACCATACCTGACGTGGCCGATTCATTAGGGGTAGGTAAATCCACCTTGCAGAAATGGCTGAGTCAGTACCGTCAAGAAGTGACTGGCCAAGCACCTAAAGTCGGCAACGCCTTAACAGATGAGCAGCGCGAGCTCCAAGAACTGCGCAAGCAGGTTAAACGGCTGACTATGGAGCGCGACATTCTAAAAAAGGCTTCCGCTCTGCTGGCCTTGGACAGCCTGAACGGCTATCGTTAATCAGTCAGCTTGCAGAGCAAGACAAACAGGTCAATAAAAGCCTTCTGTGCAAGCTGTTTGGCGTGATGAAGAGTAGTTACTACTATGGAATAAAGCTCAAGCCCATCAGCCTTGACACTGTAAAAACCAAAGCATTAATACGCCAAATATTTAACGACTCAAAGCGCTCAGCAGGCGCTCGCAGCACTGCCGCCATACTGATGAATGAACATGGCATCAAGCTGACACGCTATATGGTAGGGAATCTCATGGCGCAAATGGGGCTTAAAAGCTGTCAATTGAAGATGCACAAATACAAGCACGCTGACGAGGTGCATAAAACGCATGACAATATCTTAAATAGAAACTTTAGCCCATCAGCGCCCAATCAAGTCTGGACGGGCGATGTCACTTATGTTCGCATCAAAGGCGGCTGGTGCTATTTAGCTGTCGTTTTAGATTTATATGCTCGGCGTGTGGTGGGCTTTGCTATATCAGACTCACCCGACAGCATACTGACCGCTAAAGCACTGCAGATGGCGTATCAGACGCGCTTACAGCCAAGTGAAGTACTGTTTCACTCTGATCAGGGAACCCATTACACCAGTAAGACATTTGCTGAATCCGTTGCTAGTTGTAATGGCATGATGCAAAGTATGAGCCGAAAAGGTAACTGTTGGGATAATGCCCCAACTGAGCGCTTCTTCAGGAGCTTTAAGACGGAGTGGATGCCAAAGAATGGCTATGAGAATATCGCTGAGGCTAAAAGTGCCATTATTGATTATATCTGGGGCTATTATCAAACCGTGAGACCACATACTTTCAACAATTATTTAACACCGCTAGAAAAAGAGAAACGCTACTTTAATAAAAACCTCTTATCAGGTGTCCTAAATTAGTTGACCACTACAGATGAACCTACATACTCTACTTCCATACCGAATTGTGGTGTGAAGTTATAACCTGCATAAACACCAAATGCTGTCGCATCATCAAAACTATCATTACTATCGCCATCATCAATCATGAATTGACCAATTTTAGCACCAACATACGGCTGACCATCGCCATAAGAAACAGCTGCTTGCGCACCAGCACTCATGAAACAACCAACTAATAAAGCCAATACTGCTTTTTGTGAAATACCCATTACATACATCCTAAACTTTGTTGATTAAGTGAAAAACTATTGTAACAGAATAGTAATCAAATATTACTATGATATATAAACAACTTAATTATGATATTTTTTGAGTGGTGTTCTAAAAAGTATTATGGCGATAAAGGTAAATAAGAAATCTAGGATAAGTTCTCTGATTCTACAGTCCTTTCAAGGCTTCAAAAATTGTTCAAATTTAAATCAGCATACTGTTTGACACACCACCTATTTCTTATACCTGTTTTTCAATGTAGATAGATTTTTCATTTTTTTAGACTTGTATCATCAATAGAGTTCGATGAGACCCCTAGTAGTTTTGAGCTTAATCTCTTACAGGGAATTATGATTTGCCTCATAGGTAGATTAGTGCCATAGTTGTTCACTGAACGTTCTGGACAGTTGTACTGTACAGTTGTACTGTACAGTCTTTAAAAACGTACTTGAACACTAGGTGAATAATGAACATATCGGTGACAAAAGCGGCAAAGGAATGGGGTGTATCAAGAACCACTATCTATCAGAAAGTCAATGATGGTGAGCTATCCAGAACAACAGACAAGAAAATAGACGTTTCAGAAATGTTGCGCGTGTTTGGTGAGCCAATTTCTAAAAAACGTACTGAACGTTCAGTGGACACTGTTCAAAGTACACCACTGAACAGTCAAAGTGTTCAGTATAATACAGACATTGAACACCTATTAGCACTTGAAAAGCTCAAGAATGAACATCTTAGCGAACAGGTAAACGATCAAAAGAAGTTAATTGAAAATTATCAGCAGCAGATAGGACAGTTGAACAAAACGCTGGATAAAGAACGTGACCCCTGCCGTCAAATCCGTACAATTAAACTTGGGAAATTTAATTACGCAGCTTGACGATAATAATCAAACCACACCTGTCTTGGCGATTTATGGCCCAAGCTCTTTTGAATCCTAGTTTGGTTGTAGTACAACTCAATATATCCAATGATATCGCTGATAGCTGCAAATCTTGTTTTATAGTCTTGGTGATATACTAATTCATTCTTTAATACGCCCCAGAAACTCTCTATAGGTGCGTTATCAAAGCAGTTACCTTTAGCGCTCATTGAGCCTGCAAACTGATGTCGCTTGATGATCTTGTGGTAGGCATGACTGCAATATTGGCTGCCTCTGTCAGAGTGAACTATTAGCCCTTTGCTAGGTCGTTTGTTCTTGATTGCCATATTGAGTGCACGGCATACTAGATCTGCTGTCATTCGCTTATTGATCGCATACCCGACCAGCTCTTTGGTGTACAAATCTTTGACTCCAGCTAAATACAACCAGCCCTCATTGGTCCAGATATACGTAATGTCACTGACCCAAGACTCATTAGGACGATTGGCATCAAACTTCTGATCCAGCACGTTTGGATAAACCAGCTTGTTGTGATTAGAGTCGGTGGTCACTTTAAAGCGCTTGTGGCGACGGCATTTAATGCCATGTTCTTCTTTAATGCTTCTGACCATATACAGGCTAATGTTGTGGCCTTGCTCGCTTAGATGAGCATGCAGTCGATCTACGCCATAACGTTCTTTCGTTTCACTGTGAGCCGCTTTAACCAGTAATTCAGACTGGTTGCGATGTATCTGCTGATCACTGATGTCACGACTAATCCAGTCATAGTAGCTCGATGGCTTAATCTTTAATACACGGCACATAGTAGTGATGCTAAATATCTGCTGATTGTCTTTGATAAAGGCGTACTTTACGGGCTGTTTTTCGCGAAGTACGCCGTCGCCTTTTTTAGTATCTCTCGTTCCTCTTCGGCAACTTTGATCTGCCGCTTGAGCTGCTTTATTTCTTGAAGAGCACTCATAAGATCAGGATCATATTGCTCTGTGCCGACAAGCTTGCCTTGATTGGCTTTGTTATGCCAATTAGATAAGGTTTGCATGGCGATGCCAAGCTGCTTTGCGGTCGATGAGATGTTGCCGTTATTGTCTGCTATCTTCTTAACGGCTTCAGCTTTAAATTCTGTGCTATAAGTTCTGATTTTTTTGGTCATGGTAAACTCCGATTAATATGCTTAGTTTACCAAGTTTAGTTATACGGTTTCTTCAGCATAGCTCAATGACGTCTTTGTGCATACGGTTGTAGTCTTGCTGGTAGGTGCGAGGCTTTACGTTGCGCTCACGCTCCTCTAGCCATTCAAGCGCATAATCATTGAACATTTTAGCTTGCTCATTTGCAAGCTTATCTTGACGTTTTTTATTCTTGGGATTGATCCCACTAGTTACTAAAGCTTTGATATCAGAGTTCGCTATTCTTGCTTCTGCTAAGCTTATCTGTGGGTATGCACCTAAAGTAGTTTTCTGCTGCTTACCATCAAAACGATATGCGCTTATCCAAGTCTTCGTTCCTGAGCTACGTACTAATAGCTGTAGCCCTTGCTGATCGCTATATTTATCTGGACGGGCAGGGGTACAATTATCAGTTGGTTTGAGCTTACGAATTTTGGCATCACTTAACATGTTGGTCTATTCCTATACCTACGAGCTATATGCTTAAAGCGTTAAGAGGGTTATGTTGGTCTACAGCATATAAATCTAGATCGAATGTTGGTCTAATTACGGCGTATATGAATAATAGACCAACGAATAGACCAACACAAGCGACGGGATAGGTGTGTCACGTTGGGTTGAATTGGGAAAATAGCAGGCATAAAAAAAACGCTAGACGCGTTATTTATAAAGGGTTTGATTGGTATATGGGTCGAATTAGGGAAAGGTGGGAAAACTAATATTTTATAAGATTGGCGGTGAAGGAGGGATTCGAACCCTCGATACGCTATTAACGTATACACACTTTCCAGGCGTGCGGTTTCAGCCACTCACCCACTTCACCGTTTTGAGTCATACTCACTTAAATACTGCACAGACCATTGACAATCTGATTAGGACTCCAAGCTTTTAGATACTGTATATGATATACAGGCACTGATTTTTGCAGGACCTAGTATAGCGGATAGCATTTAAAATGTCACGGTGTGCGCAGTATCTTTCTTTATTGGTAGACGCCTGCTAGGATAGAGCATACGTAATAGTAAGCATAAATGGTTGAAAGTTACATGAGAAGTGTTTTTAAATATAGATTTAATCTGAAAAATACCATGATAATGATAGTAACTGCTACTATTCTGAGCATATCAGCGGCACATGCTGATGATTTCACACAATGCAGCCAATCATTTTATGGCGGTGTCTATCCTGAATTCAGCAATACGAAGCTCAGTAATAATACCCAAGCACTATGTATGGACGGTTTTGCTGTCATGTATTCTGGTATATCACGTACGCCATTATGGTCAGCAGAATATCTGGATCGTAAGCGTTTACAGCAGGCCAAACAAATCGACCGTGAAGACAGCTTTCATGAAGAAAGTCGATTGCCACAGTCCATGCGTGCGAAGCTCTCTGACTATTCAGGCTCAGGTTATGACCGTGGACATTTAGCGCCTAATGGTGACATGGCCAATCGAAGTCAGCAGTATGATAGCTTTAGCCTTGCTAATATAGCCCCGCAATCACCACGTAATAATCGCTATATCTGGCGCAATATTGAATCGGCGACTCGCTATTTAACGCAGCAATATGGTGAAGTCTATACTGTCACAGGGGTTGCATTTACTGATAAAAAAGCTAAGCAACTAGCAGGGCGGGTACTGGTGCCCAGTCATTTTTTTAAAGCCGTTTATATTCCAGCGATCAATCAAGCAGGTGTTTACTATGCGCCAAACGACGAATCTGAGCGTATAGAAATCATTAGTATTGACGAATTGACGTCTAAAATTGGTATTGACGTCTTGCCGGTACTTGATGCAAAGACTAAAGTACAAGCTCTGGATTTACCGCTAAAGGCTGGCGAAGCGATAGATCTACCAACCACAGAGGTAGAAGAGCCTGCTTGGATATTATTCGTAGTAGCAATCTTTGAATGGCTCATGACACAATTGCAAACATAGGTCGTTTAAATATTGCTAAACCTGTGTGATTCTGATACATCCTGTAATATGCTACTCATGAAAAAAGGGGGATTAAATGATTGACCCATTTGCTAATAACCACCAAAGCATGCAAATTGGTGAGCTAGTGATTGAAAATCAAGAAGATAAAATTATTATTTATGGGGACATTAATCTGGTCTTAAATGACACTGGATATGAGCAGGCAAAGCAGCTGCATGAGCTTAGCGGTAAAATTTTAAGCGCCTTCGAAAGTAAAAGTCTTTATAGCAATGATGAGGCTAAGTCAAAAGAAAAAGATGACCAATCGGGCAAAATTATAGACAATCCTTTCTTGTAACTTATTGATATAGTTTTGATTTTATAGAAATAATAAACTATAAAAAAATTACTAGGCAAATTCTTAAAATTGCTTATAATGGGTCAAGACAACGCTTATGCTGTCCAGATTTTTTATTAAGAGTAAATTGGTCATTTGGTATTTGCTGTACTAATGAGTGAAAACTGAATATAGTACCACTGAGCTGTAATAAAAAATTGTTGGCAAAGGATGAGCTAAGGACATAGAAACATATCGTTTCTAATAATCATTGAATGAAGGGAGTCTATTTATGAAACTATTCGCAAAAACTACATTAGCAATTGCTGGTATCAGTTTAGCAAGCATGGCATTCGCTGCTGATCCATTAGCCAATACTACTTGGCAGACTTATGACGAAGGCAAGCCAAAAGGCGTGGTTAAAATCACCGAGTCAAATGGCGTGTTGACTGGTAAGCTTATCAGCACCGTGTCAGAGAAAGGTCAGAAGCACGTTGGTATGACGATTATCTCTGGACTAAAAGCTGATGGTAATGGTAAATACAGTGGTGGTAAGATTACTGACCCTGAAAAGAACAAGACTTATAAATTGACTGCTAACTTGAATGGTAGCAATCTTGATCTAAAAGGTCATTTAGGGCCATTCTCACGTAGTCAAACGTGGAAAAAGAAATAATTCTGAGTTACTGTAACTCTCTTTATTAAGCTAAGTCTTAATAAAGAATAAAAAAATCCCGCATTGCCGAAAGGTTTTGCGGGATTTTTAGTGGTATCTGTTGTTATATCTCTGTTTAAAGTAAAATTAAGATCCTGATTAGATATTCATCTCAAAACAAAAGCGGTATAAGCTAACTATAGCTTTGCTAGGATAGATGTTCATCGTAAACTGTGAGCAATGCGTGGCAGAGACTTTGAAATCCCTGCTAGCAGCACTACAGCATTCTTAAAGCAGAGTTATTAATATATCCACTATCTTATAAATTCTGGATAGGCTTCCATACCACATTCGGCAATATCAGCACCTTGATATTCTTCTTCTTCAGAGATACGCAGACCGATGACAAACTTAATAATGCTCCAAACGATTAAGCTGCTTATAAAGACCCATGCAAAAATAGTCGCAGCACCGACTAATTGACCAAGCAATGACGCTGCCGGATTGGTCAGCGGTACAATAAGCAGACCAAATAAACCCACCACACCATGGACAGAAATAGCGCCTACCGGATCGTCAATTTTTATTTTGTCTAGTAGTAAAATCGATAAGACAACGATGACACCAGCAGTCATACCAAATAAGGTAGCTTGTAGTGCTGACGGCGTTAAAGGTTCTGCAGTGATGGCAACCAAACCTGCCAATGCACCATTTAAGAGCATGGTTAAATCGGCTTTACCAAATATAAGGCGTGCGATGAGCAAGGCACCAATCGCTCCACCAGCAGCGGCGGCATTGGTATTCAAAAACACGACAGCGACAGAATTGGCGCTAGCGATATCACCCAGTTTTAATACTGAACCACCGTTAAAGCCAAACCAGCCCATCCATAAGATTAAGGTACCAAGCGCTGCCAGTGGTAAGTTTGCACCAGGAATAGCGCGTATCTCGCCTTTAATGCCGTATTTACCGAGGCGCGCTCCTAAGAGTAGTACACCTGATAACGCCGCCGCCGCACCTGCCATATGTACGATGCCAGAGCCTGCAAAATCAGAGAAACCCAAGTCGCCTAGACTATATAAGCCAAAGACTTCCTTGCCACCCCATGTCCAGCTGCCTTCTAATGGATAAATGACACCAGTCATCACCACGGCAAACAGTAAGAATGCCCATAGTTTCATACGTTCAGCGACCGCGCCTGAGACGATAGACATACAGGTGGCTACAAAGACCACTTGAAAGAAAAAGTCGGACGCGCTGGAGTAAACGGCATCGCCATTAAAGCCGTTTTCAGCTGAGGTAGCTAATGCATCAGTGACCAAACTTTCGGTACCTGCAATACCACTCAAAAACAGATTGCCGTCATACATGATGGCATAACCGCATATCATATACATGGTACAGGCAGTCGCAAAAAGCGCGATATTTTTTGTTAGGATTTCGACAGTATTTTTTGAGCGAACCAGCCCTGCCTCTAACATTGTGAAGCCCGCAGCCATCCACATGACAAGCGCGCCACACATTAAAAAGTAAAACGTATCTAGCGCGTACTGGAGCTCAAAGATTTGATTTTGCATGTTAATTCCCCCTTGAATATATGCAATACAGAGATCGGTATGACCTATAAAGAGATATTTATAGGTAAGTCTTGCGCTTAGATAGCGTCAGGACCTGTCTCACCCGTACGAATACGAATGACTTGCTCGAGATTGGTCACAAATATCTTACCGTCTCCGATTTTACCGGTACTAGCGATACGCGTGATAGCTTCAATAGCTGGCTCAACCATCTCATCCATCACCGCCACTTCCACTTTTACTTTAGGCAAAAAATCCACCACGTACTCGGCGCCGCGATAGAGCTCAGTATGACCTTTTTGACGACCGAAACCTTTGACTTCAGTGACGGTAACGCCTTTTACACCAATGTCAGAAAGCGCTTCACGCACATCATCGAGCTTAAACGGTTTTAAGATCGCAGTGATTAGCTTCATAAAAAAATCCTTATATGGGTGATGTCGCAGGTCAATAGATGCCATTTGATGCAACATATTATAATCATGCTTATATTAAATGATTCAAGAATTGTGCCAAACTTACTCAAGGGGGAAGGTAAAATAAGGCGCATTTACTCAAAATCATTAGCATAATGACAAAAATGGCGTCTATACAGCAAATATAATCCTCATTTTACTGTGTATAAATAGACAATTAACCTGTAACGTTACATGAATACAAACTTTATTATAACTAACTTTTTAATCACTTGGGGGAGGATATGGCTTTATTTCCTGTGATGATTTGCTAAATGATTGTAGGATATAAAAACAGCTAGAAAACACTCAGGCTACCTGTTTATCGATATAAAGAGTAGTCTCTATATCGATAAACAGGTAGCCTGAGTGTCAAAAAGAATAAGCTAAGAGGCTGTCTTTAGGCCTTGGGGAACAATAAGTACGGAGTAGTGGTGCTACCTAATAGCTTTTTGGTGTCACTGCCTTTGAGTAGCTCAATCAAACGCGGCTGGGCAAAAGCACCTGTCATCAGTAGACCAATATCGTTGTCACGTTGATAGTAGGTTAGCGCTGCAGTGACATCACGGCAGTCGAGCAAGGTTTTTTTGCATTTAATACCAGCTTGTTTTAGGCACGCGTAGGCTTCACGTAATGCATCGCAGTTTTCAGAGTTCTCTTTGCCGACCATGACGATATGGATCATCAAGGCGCGCACTAAAGGTGTTTTACATAGCCAATTCAGCATTTTGTGCGAAGTAGGACTATTATCAAACGCAAATAAAGCACTGGTAGGGGGCAAAAATGGTGCATGAGTCACCAAAATGGGGCAGTGACTTGAGCGGATAAGCTGGCTTAGAGTCGATTTACAAGTGACATGATGACCAATCACGATAAGTTGGGCTTGGTCATCAACATAATTAATACTGTCATCGAGCTTTTCATGCCGATGCAGCGTATAAGTCTTAATTTTGTGACGCTGCTGCTCGCAATAGCTGCTTGCTTGATGTAAAAGAAGCTTACCTTGCGCTTTTAACTCGCAATTACTCAAGTGCTCTTTTATAGTGAATTGATCTAGTAAGGTATTTTCATCATCAATATTGAGGCAGCCCGAATAATCAACGGCTGCCTTCTGCTGTAAGCTTGGCACTGAATACAGCAGTCCAATAGGGGCTTGCAAGCGGATAGACGCCCACATGCTTGCTTCCAATACAGCTTGCACATGGTTTGGGCAGTCTAAGCAGGCAATCACGCTATCTGGCTTCAAATTACTCATAGAGGCATCACATCATTTCAATAACTTAAATGCAAGCTAGGCAGTCGAGATATGGCGCTCAACTGCCCAACCTGATTTATATACCAATATAATTACTGATCAATAAACCACTCGTTTATATCAGCTTGATAACATACATACAGTGCTAATCTAATAAGCCAATATCTCGGCGATCATGAATCGAAAAACGATCGATAAGCGTACGGCTGGCACTGTTCAATCCAACGACTTTTACCTCAATACCTTCGCGCTGCAAGCGTATCACCAGCTTATCCAAGGTATCTACTGCGCTGATATCCCAAAAATGCGCTTGGCTCACATCGATATGAACATTATCTAATGCCTCTTTGGTATCAAAGCTTTGCAAAAACTGCGTGGTAGATGCAAAGAATACTTGTCCTTGAACGTAATAATAACGCGTATTGCTACTGTCATCATATTCGCTAAATACGGTTAAGAATTGACCAATTTTGTTAGCAAAAGCTAAAGCAGATAATAGTACGCCAACACCCACGCCGTATGCTAAGTTGTGAGTAAAGACAGTGGTCAAAACTGTCGCTAGCATGACAATATTAAATGACATAGGATGGGTCTTAAATTCACGAATAGACTGCCAGTTAAAGGTACCAATAGATACCATAATCATCACAGCTACCAGCGCCGCCATCGGTATCAAGCTGACCCAATCATTTAAAAACACCACCATAATCAGTAGTACGACACCAGCGATGAGCGATGATAAACGGGTACGCCCACCAGATTTTACGTTAATCATTGATTGCCCAATCATTGCACAGCCAGCCATACCGCCAAAGAATCCTGATACGACGTTAGCGATACCTTGACCACGGCATTCACGGTTTTTATCGCTTGGCGTATCGGTCAGCTCATCGACAATGGTTGCTGTCATCATAGATTCCAACAAACCTACGATGGCAAGCGCGATAGAGTAAGGCGCGATAATAAGTAAGGTAGTCAAGTTTAGGGGAATATCAGGAAGCAAAAACATCGGTAATGAATCTGGCAAGTCGCCCATACTACCAACGTTACGAATATCAAGATTCATATACATGGCAACAGCTGTCAAACCTACAATACAAATCAGCGGCGATGGAATAACGCGACCAATTTTAGGAATAAGGGGAAATAAATAAATAATCGCCAAACCTGCGGCAGTCATTATATAAACCGTCAGACCAACGCGTTCAGTGGCAGGGTTAAGCTCAGGCAACTGCGCGGCAAATATCAAAATTGCCAGTGCATTCACAAAACCGATAACGACTGAGCGCGATACAAAACGCATCAGATTACCCAGCTTTAAGATGCCCATAACGACTTGAATACCACCGCACAATAAGGTTGCAGCAAGTAGGTATTGCAGACCGTGGTCGGCAACCAAGTCAACCATGACCAGTGCCATGGCTCCTGTAGCTGCCGAAATCATACCCGGACGTCCACCAACGAAACTGATGACTACTGCGATGCAAAATGAGGCATATAAACCAACTTTTGGGTCGACACCGGCGATGATAGAAAAGGCAATGGCCTCTGGAATCAGTGCCAGAGCAACGACTAAACCCGATAAGGTATCGCCACGAATATTGGAAAACCACTCTTCACGTAAATTACCAAAAAAAGATGTCATAAGTAAACTGCATATAGTTGGGGACAAAAAAAGCAATCATTACTCAGTGACAGAATGATTGCATTGTGATGAGCATTTCTAGAATGATAAAACTGTGTCCGCAATCATGGTCTGCGGTAGAAGAAGACAGATAAACCGTCAGAAAAATTATAAAAATACATATGATGAAAAATAAGGGAGAACATGCCTATCATACTATTAGCGTAATATGAAACATTGCCAATAAGAGGCGACAGTCGCACGATAATCGTGACAACATGCTAAACTAAAATGCTATGCTGAAGTTGTCGTCAATATAGTCGCTCTTACTAAGGTCGCTATTATAGCATTAGCCACTCAATATAAAAACCGCCGTCTCATTGTATAAAGTATTGAAAAATCAGTACCGAAATATGGTTGATACCGTTATCATGCTATTCATTTTAAGCAAATGGTTCAGGCGATATGTGCAGTACATTGATTGTCTGTTTTCTTGATATCATTTTGTTCGTTTATTTATTCGTTTCATAAAAGGAAAAGCCATGACCGCTAGCACCGCAACAGAAACCTTACTTCATAAAGGCAGTGGTTTACAAGTCGTGGTCGGTTTGGGGCAGTCGGGGTTATCGGTCGCGCATTATTTGGCCGAGCAAGGCTACCAAGTTGCCGTCACTGACAATCAGGAAAATCCTGCGTTAGCGGATAAGCTACCTGCTACTATTGATATCAGGCAGTTTGGTGCGATCGATGCCGAATTATTACAACAAGCGGCACGGATTATTATCAGCCCTGGTATCTCTTTAGATAATGTCGCCATTGCCGCGGCACGAGCTGAAAATATTCCAGTGGTCAGTGATATTCAGCTATTTTGTGAGGCTTGTACGGTACCAATCGTTGCGATTACAGGTTCAAATGCCAAGAGCACCGTTACGACACTGGTCGGACAAATGGCGGCAGATGCAGGCATCAATGTTGGCGTAGGCGGTAATATTGGTGTGCCAGCGCTGAGCCTACTGAGTAATAAAGAGATGGAGCTGGCGGTTATAGAGTTATCCAGCTTTCAGTTAGAAACGGTCACCAACTTAGGAGCGCAGGTCGCGACAGTCCTCAATATGTCGCCTGATCACTTAGATCGTCATGGCGATATGCTCGGCTATCACCAAGCCAAACATCGTATCTTTCAAGGCGCCAAATCAGTAGTGATTAATCGAGAAGATGCCTTGACGCGGCCACTGGTATCAGACAGTTTGCCAAGATTGAGTACTGGTATCCATGCGCCTAACAAGGGACATTATGGACTTATTACGGATACCGCCGGACAGACTTATTTGGCACGCGGCACAGAGCGTCTAATATCGGCAGACAAACTCAAGATAAAAGGGCGTCATAACCTGCTCAATGCCCAAGCAGCGTTGGCATTGGGCGAGCTTGCTGGTTTGCCGCTTGAAAGTATGCTCATTACTTTGCAGCAGTTTGCAGGGCTTGAACATCGCTGCCAATATGTCTCTACAGTCGCTGGTATTGATTATTTTAATGACTCTAAAGGCACTAATATTGGCTCAACTATGGCGGCTGTTGAAGGTTTAGGTGCAGTCTATGCGCCAAAAGACGGTAAGCTGCTATTAATATTGGGCGGTCAAGGTAAAGGTCAGCAGTTTGGTGAACTTTCGCCCTTTATCAATCAATATGTGAGTCAAGTGCTTTTTATTGGTGAAGACGGTAAGCAGATTGAGCAGCATTTACGCGCAGCGGGTCTCAGCGATGAGGTCAGCCTGCATCAATGTCAGACATTAGAAAATGCTTTTGCGACGATTGAGCAAGTAACAGCAAGTAGTTTGTCGCAAGTACAGGCGGTATTATTGTCACCTGCTTGTGCAAGCTTCGATCAGTTTGATGGGTTTGTCGCGCGCGGCGAGCACTTTAGTCGGCTCGTTAAACAATTGGATGTTGTGTCTTAAAGGTTTCGATCATAAACGGCAAAACCCAAGCATCTATATCGTCGTATTTAGTCTTATAAAGCGCCTTGTTACAATATTATGTGACCTGCGCTTTATAATCGTAAACACGACAAGCATTTTCTGGATAAATGATTGTTTTGCTTATAAATTGCTGCTACTGTCAAAGACAAGCATTATGGTCAGGAATTACAGGCTGTAGCAGAGACAGTGAATACTTTGATGAGTATTCATTGAAGGTTTTCTAAACGACACTGTGTTGCTTATGCGCAACTTTTTAGTCAAGTCTATTTAACAATATCTCTTTTTAATTTTTAAACGGTGGCGTTGCATAAACGCCGTGTTTTTTCGTTTGCTAGTGTATATAAAATTATGGCGCTCTCTTCTCTCTTTCGTTCTTCTTTTCAATCTCGACAACCTAACGGTTCAGATGGCGTTTTATCTATGCCATCTGCGCGTGCGATTTTATTATCTAGTGTTGGCTGTATGTTGGTGCTGAGCCTATTAATGGTGGCTTCGGCGTCTATTCCCTTTGCGCTCAGTCGCGGCATGACAGAGCTAAAATTTTTTTATAATCAGCTTCTATACATGGGCATTGGACTGGCTATCGCAGCGGTTTCTTATCGGGTTGTATCCTTAAAGACCTTATATAAGACCGAAACCCAATTTATACTCTTAGCCATTACGGGAGCCTTGCTATTTGCGACCTTATTTAGCACGCCCATTAATGGCTCGAAGCGCTGGTTAACCTTAGCAGGATTCAACTTCCAGGTAGCAGAGCTTGCAAAGCTTGTAATGATTATATTTGTCTCAGATTTTGTCGTACGGCGCTCATTCGAAGTTCGTAACGGTTGGGATGGCTTTTTAAGGATTGCGTTAGTGGTTGGGATGATAACCTTCCTATTATTAGCGCAGCCAGATTTTGGCTCCTTTGTGGTTATTATTGGTATGGTCTTTGCGATTTTTTATATTGCTGGTGCTCCTTATAAACAATTTATCGCTTTGGGTGCGGTCGCTGTCGGCGGCGCAGTATTAATGGTTGCGACGGTACAGTACCGATTGGTACGAGTGATGTCTTTTCTAGACCCATTTGATGATGTGCAAGATACGGATTATCAGTTGGCACGCAGTTTAATTGCCTTTGGCCGTGGACAGTTTACTGGTGTTGGGTATGGTGAAAGCGTGCAAAAACTGTCGCATTTGCCGGAAGCGCATACCGATTTTTTATTAGCCATTACGGGTGAAGAATTGGGTTTCGTTGGGGTGACGATGATTCTAATACTTGAAGCGTTGATTATCGGTAGTGCCATGCGTATCAGTTATACCGCTCTAAAGCGTCGGCAGATGCGCATGAGCTATACTGCTTTTGGCATTGCAGTGGTATTTATTGCACAGACCATTATCAATGCTGCAATGAATATGGGTGCAATTCCGACTAAAGGTTTGACAATGCCTTTCTTTAGTTATGGTGGCTCATCAATGCTGATTAGCTTAGTGATGGTGGCGGTACTACTAAAGATTTATAAAGAAAGTCCTGAGATTGAAAAAAGCCAATGTCGCTATTACTAATTGGTATTTTTGATTTAAAGAAGCGTCGCTTATAGCGGCGTTTTTTTGTTAAATAGTGGGCATATTTAAAGACTGCCTACCTTGTAATGGCGTGTTATCCCATTGAGCAATTGCTTGATTTAGCATACGCTCTGGCGAGTCATGCTCGACTGGTAACTGCCCTAATAGCTTTAACGCATACGCAAGTAATTTACTTGGATGACGAGTATCGATAGGCTGCGCAAGATTTTGCTTGGAAAGTTTTTGACCATCTGAATTGCATATCAAGGGCAGATGATACCAATGACTGATCGTCGGTAAGCGTGCTGCTTGCATGATACTGATTTGAGCAGTCGTCATCGGTAAGATGTCCAAACCACGCATGATATGGGTGACTTGCTGTAGTCCATCATCAAGACTTGCCGCCAAAATATAATTAATCATGCCATCTTGACGTCGAGCCACCATGTCCCCTAAAGTTTGCTGCGGATTATCCCACTGTATGCCCTGGATACCATCATTAAATCCAATACAGTAATCTGGCAGCTGTATACGCAGTTTATGTTGTGTAGGACTTAAATCCTCCTCAATACAAAAACGTGGATAGCGTTGCCTATTGGGCTGTAGATCACTATCTGCTTTTCTATTATCGTTAATAGACAAGTCAGTGGATAATTTTACATCATTAAGCGCTATTTGTTGTTCTTGCTGTGTCCAATAATGCTCTAAACGCTTACGTGAGCACTGACAGCCATAAGTCAAAGGACTTAATACTGAACAGACATAATCATTATAAATATCAATGCGCTCAGATTGAAAAATAACATCGTCATCCCAGTTGAGCCCAAGCGCCTCTAAATCTATCAAAATTTGCTCGGTAAACTGTCTGTCACAACGTTCGGTGTCCGTATCTTCGATACGTAATAACCATTTGCCACCGAGTGATTTGATATGACAAAAGCTAGCAAGCGCGGTCGTTAACGAACCTAGATGCAGCTCACCTGTGGGTGAAGGCGCAAAACGGCCGATAGGCTGCGTCAATTCAATATTGGTTGGCATAGGTTTTTCTGACTTAGACGGGGTAAACGTTTTCAACATAGACAGTTATTGTAAAATGACTGGAGAGATAAATAGAATAAACAATCCCATTATAAAAAGATATTTAACAAATACGCTTATTTTGTTGGTGACTCGTCAACCTGCGTAAAGCATATTTATAAAACGCAACGAGCGACCAATCAATGGTCGCTCGTCGTTATTGTCATGCTTAATCAAAATGGCTTCAGTTCACTATATCTTGTATTTAGCAAACCTAAGCGCTTTTAGGTATGACCTTGGTTTTGGCGTTCTTTAATCTCAGACAATGTTTTGCAATCAATACACTGAGTTGCTGTTGGACGTGCTTCAAGACGACGCAAACCAATCTCTACGCCACAGGTTTCACAAAAGCCATAATCATCATTTTCTATTTCTGAGATAGACTTGTCGATTTTGCGAATAAGCTTACGTTCGCGGTCACGTGTACGCAAAGTTAGCGCAAACTCTTCTTCTTGAGTGGCGCGATCATTGATGTCTGGCATGGCGCTCGACTCATCTTGAATATAAGTCTTAGTGCGATCCGCTTCACCGATAAGCTGATGCTTCCAGTCTAATAACATTGCCTTAAAATGTGCCAACTGCTCATCAGACATATACTCTTCGTCTTTGGCAGGTGCATAAGGCGTAAACTTAACATCACTTGGATTCGTGGTCAGGGTGCTCATATGGGTATCCTACTTTTTCAAATTAATTCAATAAAACGTGCTGTCAAAAGACCAGACGTTATCAATTTACCAAACGCTATAAATTTTCCCTTTATAAAACGTTTTACCACTTAGTAACACAGCTGATCTGATTAAAATGTTTGTCTCAATATGCTGATAATGACGTATCAATGGTCAAGTATATTGTCATAAATATTTATATTTAAATGGTTATGCCTAAATAAAATAATAAGTCACTGACTGTGAACACTTAAATTGTGGTCGATGTAGCCATCCTAGCTATTATAATATTGCCTAATGATATATTAAACTGTTGTGATTTTTATCACTATTTATCGTTTGTAATGCTGTCTTCAAAATATAGCTCTCAAGACAAAAAGGCGATTAGTTATATTGATATCAACCTATACTGTGCCAGCCATTCTATAACGAATCAAGCAAAATCAGCGAACAATATAGCCGACAGGCTCAAAGCACCATTATAGTCAGACAAGTAAACAATTCTAGTCAATAAAACTGGTCGTCAAGTATCTAGTCTTTCAACCCAGCTTGCAACCTTTCCATTGTTGGCTAATTGCAACCAACGGTACCCTGGGCGCATATTTTTATCGTAGGCAAAATTGTCTTCAAACGGCTTAAATTGATAGCAGGTAGAAGGAGTGCTATATACAGTAACACCTTGATGATGGCGTGTTTGCTCTTGATGGGTATGTCCATTGATAATAACGCTAAGATTTTCAAAAGGGGTTATATGCTGCCAGAACTCCTTTGCATTCTCTGCCATATGGCTATCAATCCATTCGGAATCTACGGGCAATACATGATGATGGAGCGCGATGAGCGCGGGCTTAGCACAAGATGCTAGCTGCTCACGTACCCAATCAATGTCGGTCGCTGTAATCTCGCCTTCTACTTTGCCAGTAATCGATGAGTCTAGTAAAAGCAGCTGCCAATGCTCAGATTCAATCAAATGACGGCTAAGCAAACGTGGGTCAGAAGCCCTCGCAATCAGCGTCCGTTGGTAAAAAGGTAAATCCTCACCCATCTCATCAGTCACGTCATGATTGCCAGCAATACAGGCAAAAGGAATGCCCGTCTCCTTCAATACTGTAAAAATATGGTCATAAATAGCAGGCTCTACTTTATTGACCAAATCGCCTGTTACAATAATTAAATCACACCGTATCTCTTTGCTCAATGCTTGCTTGATAATTGCCTCAAAACTATATTGGCAAACAGCGACTTCACTACTGGTTTCATCAGCAGAAGCCGGCACATGTGATGATAGATGCAAATCAGTGATTTGCAATACATTCACCTGTCCGTCTGGCGTGCTGACGGCACTCACAGGATAGCTTGGCATTAAATTTTGTCCCTTATCGAAGACTAACAATGAACACTTTTAGGATATTCAGATAATTAAATGCACTATGGCAGCTCACCTGATTTCTCAATGTCGTTTTTATAGAGCGCATTTTAGACTGCTGATAAGAAGGGTGTTCCCTCTTGCGTAAAGCGCCATTAACTATCATATTGATAGCATTAGTGAAATTTTACAACATTAAACGTATGAAAGCTTTAGCAATTTTAATGAAATAAAGTTGTGCAAGGGAAAGAGATATTTGAGAGCATTACTAATGGCTATAGTGTGTTATGGCAAATAGCCTACCTTCTAACGGCGTGACGACCAAAACTTTGCCAATATGGATTTTGATGTGGTCAGTTTTGAGATGATTAAAGCGGTAAAGAACAAACTGGCTAAGACCAAGACGATAGAGAGTCCAGTTTGGATATCAAGCCAAATACTACCCCATACACCGAGTGTCACACCAAGTTGTGCTGTAAATAGGGCGATAATCACCATCTGTTTTGGTGATGCTGACCACAGGCGGGCAGTAAGAGCTGGCAATACCAATAAGCCGCTGATCAATAAGCTGCCAACAGCTTGCAAAGCGATGGCACAGAACCCTGCTAATACGCCCATAAAAAACAGACGTTGGCGAGTAGGGTTAATGCCTTGTATACGTGCCAAAGCTTCATGGGTTGCCAATTTAATTTGGGCAGGCCATATGTAAATAAGCAATGCCAAACCGACCAATACGCTGCCAGCAATTAAGGGCAAATCTGCCCAATCAAGCTCAAGCAAGTTACCAAACAAGAACCCTAAGACGTTTGCTTGCTGATCGGTTAGTTGGGTTAAAGTTAATAGTCCCAGACACAGTAAGGATACGGCAACCACTGCTAGTACAGCATCGGCTGGTAAGCGTTCATCATCCATAAATACCAGTCCCAATACCACCAGCACGCTGACCAATGCAATACCGATACCCATTGGCATCTGCCACCATACCGCCAGTGCCACACCTAGTAATGTCCCATGTGCTAATGCATCAGCGAAAAAAGCCATACGTCGCCACAACACCAAACATCCTAAAGGTGCTGAAAGCAATGCTAAAATACTACCGGCAATCCAAGCAGGCGCAATAATGGCTAACCAAGCACTCATAATACATATCCGTAAATTTTTATAAAAAAGGGTGTCAGGTCGTTTTTGATTTAAGTCATTTGATTTTTATTATATCTAGCTTGGTGCGTGATGCTCGCAGGCATGCGGCTGATGGACATACGGTTGCTCGTAATGATGACCGAATAGCTTTTGAAACTCACTGCTGATGGCAAGCTCACTCGGTTGACCTTCACAGCAAATATGCTTATTCAAGCAAATCACTCTTCGACTGCCTTTCATGACCCAGTGCAAATCATGCGAGACTACTAACATAGCACAGCGTAAAAATTCCGGTAGTTCATCAATAAATTGATACAACCAAACCTCCGTTTCAGGATCAAGACCTTGCATCGGCTCATCTAAAATCAATAAGTTGGGCTTATCTAATAACGCCCGTGCCAATAATACCCGTTGAGTTTCACCGCCAGAGAGGTGCAGCATCTGCCGCGAGAGTAAATGGGTCAATGATAATTTATCAAATATAAACTGCCGCTGCTCTGCCGTAAGGCGTTTTTTACGGGCTTGCGCTAAAAGGTCGCTGACACGTAATGGCAGTATTGGTGGCACAGAAAATCGCTGCGGCACATAGCCTATCTGTAAAGGCTCAGAAGGCGTGACCTGTCCAGATGTTGGTACAATCAGTCCCAAAATAAGCTTAACCAGCGTCGACTTGCCCGCACCATTGGGACCAATAACGCTTACCGTCTCATTGACTGCAATGTCAATATTAATATCAGACAGTAAACGTTGTTGACCAATATAGTAGCTGACATTGCTTAGGTTCAGCAGCTTACTTGTATTATTCATCAGATGACCGCGCATATGGATAGGGAATAGGTTTAAATATAACAGTAATTTAAATTTTTACTGACAGGCTTGGCAACGACCGCTCAGCTCAATCACACTACGAGCAACGGTAAAGCCGATATCTTCTTCAGCAAAGCTCATCATCTCTTGCACAGGTAAGCTGCTACACTCTTGTACGCGTTGACACTGCTCACAAATTAAAAAGGCTGCCGTATGATGAGCGCGTGGATGACAGCAAGGTACATAAGCATTGATAGAGGTCAGTTGATGAATCAAACCTTCGCTCAATAAAAACTCTAAACTGCGATATACAGTTGGCGGTGCGACATTTTTCGTGCCCTCAAGCTCACTGTCATTATCTAAGAGTCGCATTTGCTGTAACTGAGTGATTAAATCATAAGCGCCCACTGGTTTATTGGCTTGCAATACCAGCGTATATATCTGCTGCCGTAAGAGGGTAAAACGCACACCTCGCATACGAGACTGCTCTTTTGCTGCTTCTAGACGCTCGGTCACATCCTGTGGCGTAAAATCTTGCACGTCATGGGCATGCTCACAGTTCGATGAAGTGGTCGGCATAGCACAAACTCCCAAAAGCATTTTCAAGAAATGCAGAAAGCATTCGGTTTTAATTAAATTCCGCACAGTATAACGGTAAATGGCTATAGCAATACGTAGATTTGCCAAACCTTACTATTACTTTTAGTCAACATCGCTTTTGTAGGTTGGACTGCGGTTAGCAAAAACAGAATAGCTGAAATGCAAAATAAAAGTAGGATTTCATTATGTTATAGTATAACATAATGATTGGAAATTTAATATATTAAAGATATTGCAGTTCAATGACTTAATAGGATCAATAACGCATGATTGCCAATGCTCATAAAGCCACGCCGATTGTAGATAACAGCTTAAACGTTCAAGAAAAGAACCTTTTGCATAAGATGCAGCAATTAACACAGCAGTACTTCTTAATAGGTAGCTTGTTGATGTTAGGGTTTTTGGCGTTACCAGCTCAAGCGGCAACGGTGAGTGTGAGTAATTATCCATTATTTTTGTTAAGCCAAGCAGTTACTGAAGGCGCACCCCCTGCCAAGCAATTATTACAAGCAGGGGAGGTTGGGCATCATGGTAGTATCAGCCCCGGCGATATCAAAGCGATTCAGGACAGTACCTTTGTGGTTTGGTTTGGTGAGTCACTAGAAAATAACTTGGCAGCAAATTTAAACGACGCGCCTAACTCTATCGCTTTATTTAAGTTTGATGCTTTTAATCGCCATCCTTTGCGTGATATCAAAGGCAAGCCTATCGCTGGCACGCTTGATCCACATATTTGGTTGGATCCTAACAACGCCAAAGCCATTACCCGTGCGCTTGCCGTCATACATAGTCATGCCAATCCGCAATATAAAAAACTTTATCATGCCAATGCACAAAAATTTGCCCAGCGTATGGATGCAGCAGTGGCAAACAGTAGTGCTAAACAAAAACCTTTGCCGTATTGGGCTTATCATGATGCTTATCAATATATGGAAAACAGCATCAACCTACAGCTCATCGGCAGCTTAAGTACTGACGATCATTTAGCACCAAAAGCCAGTCAATTACTCTGGCTTAACGAGCAGCGCCCCGCTAAGAAAATGTGTCTGGTCAGTCCAAGTGCGCCTGCCAAAGGTTTACTTGCCAAGTTACAGCCCGTTCAAGACACCGTTCAGGCAGAAGATATGAGTAATAGTAAAGACTTTGTCAGTGGGTGGCAAACGATGGCACAGCAAATTCGCCAATGTATATCATAATGGACTTATTAGAATAAGTGATTGAAACTGTTAATTAAGAATCCCTAAAGACTGTGATATAGTGCCGGTCAAAGACTGGTTATCTACGCTTAAGTATCTGAATTATTGATGATTGAGCTAGGTGACTGATAAAAGGTATATTTTACTTGCTTAAAAGGGGCTCGCTCCCTATAATAAGTGGCGTTTAATTTTGGTTAAAAGGTAACATCTGTAGAGTGAGCCATTCACGGATAATAGTGTCGCGATGATATTAGATAGCGATATAATCCAAATGTTTAAGGCTATAGGAATACCGATGACCAAGCCTGCCAAACGCACACAAAAAGATAAAATTGGTATTTATATCAAACGTCAAGCATGGATACTGTTTATCCTTATTATTATTGCTTGGCTTGTAGATACGATGTGGCTGCACAGTGCGCTAACCGTTGCAAAAAGCACCGCTATTGGTGCCTTGCTAAGTTTTGCCACACAAGCGGTCTTTGCCTTTTTTATCTTTTGGTATACCGGTTATCGCGCGCGCTTACATATTGTTAGCCAGCTTTATCGGGGTCAGATGGCCAAATGGCTATTGACTGTGTTTGGTTTCGCACTAATTTTTATTACCGTACAACCCCTATCTGCGCCAGCGCTGTTTATCGGTTTTATGGTAATGCAAATTAGTCACAGTTGGATGTTGTGGCATATACGCTAGTGTTAATAAATGATAACTATATACATAGTTACAGTATTCATTGCGCTTAGCAAGTCACCCTGCCGTCCAGCTTCTCTATGACTGATTTTAGAAAGTCGAAGCATAATAATTGTCTTAGGACAGTACCAACTATCGTGATATGAGCGTTTGATATAAGGTAGCGTGCAGTAATGTGCGGGTAGGGGAACGCGAAATGAGCGTTTACTACTATTTATAATTAAATTCTTACAATTTAATTATAGATGCGAAGCAACGGTGTTAAACGCCACTAGCAGCTAACTTATTCATACAGCGGATAAAAAAGTCACAATTGACTTTACACGAATACAACCCTGCATTAATATATGCAGCTAAATATTTTACTTAACAGCGCTGTATTAAGCGTCGACTGTCAAAACACAGTGATAATAAGTAAACATATACATAAGAATTTTGCGTACACATGTAAAGGGCTATTACTGAACTATCATAAGCCCTTTTTTGATAGCTAAAATTTATCTTACGCTATCAAATCAGCATGAGTCATAGAACTATGGGTTGGATGTTATTGGTTACATGAGCGTGTTAGCATGAGTCATTTGCTTGCTTTGTTGCAAGGCAGATAAACATACTAAAATCTCATCAGATGACAACCATATTTTTGGTAGTTGATTAAATCGTTGATTAATAAGAAGCTGACATTATGGCAGGCGAGCAAACAACAACAGAATATATCTCTCACCACTTAACGAACTGGACGTACGGCTATCTGCCGGGCGAAGGTTGGAAAGTTGCTTATAATGCTGAAGAAGCTAGTGCAATGGGCTTTAAAGCTATCCACCTTGATTCTATGCTTTGGTCAATTGGTCTAGGCATTGTTTTCTGTGCCATCTTTTGGATGGTCGCTAGGAAAGTCACTTCAGGCGTGCCGGGTAAAACTCAGGCTGCGGTTGAGATGATCGTTGAGTTCGTTGATAACAACGTTCGTGATTCGTATAGCGGTACCTCAAAGCTGATTGCGCCTCTGGCGTTGACTATCTTTGTATGGATATTCTTAATGAACTTGATGGATTTACTACCCGTCGACTTTATCCCTATGATTGCTGGCCAAATCGGCGCACTGATGGGACATGATCCACATCATGTGTACTTTAAGATTGTTCCAACCACGGATCCTAATATCACGCTTGGCATGTCTTTTTCTGTCTTTATACTGATTCTATTTTATAGTATCAAAGAAAAAGGTTTGGGCGGCTTTGTTGGCGAGCTAACACTGCATCCGTTTAGTGCCAAAAACCCTATCGTACAAATTATTTTAATACCCATCAACTTTATCTTAGAGTTTGTTACTTTGATAGCGAAACCTATCTCTTTAGGTTTACGACTATTCGGTAACATGTATGCTGGTGAGTTGATTTTCATACTGATTGCCTTAATGCCGTTTTGGATTCAATGGGCGTTATCAGTACCGTGGGCTATTTTCCACATCTTAATTATTACACTTCAAGCGTTCGTATTTATGATGCTGACGATAGTTTATATGTCACTTGCATCATCAACTGAACATTAATTAGACATTCAATAGGTAAATGAGGATACATCCATGGATCCAGTATTAGGTGGTTACACAGTTATCGCAGTAGCACTACTTATCGGTTTAGGTGCACTAGGTACAGGTATTGGTTTTGCTATTCTAGGTGGTAAATTCCTAGAAGGTGTTGCGCGTCAGCCAGAACTTGGTTCACAGTTGCAAACTCGTATGTTCATCGTAGCAGGTCTTCTTGATGCTATTCCGATGATCGGTGTTGGTATTGCTATGCTATTGTTGTTCGCTAACCCTCTAGCAGGTTAATCAGAAAGCTCAGTTGTAAATGTTTGGTAGTCAAATTTTGTATCTTAACCATAGCCAAAGTTTGGCTATCAAATATGATCAATGAAACTGATTTTTCATTAACAAAGAGGTGATCACGTGAATATCAATTCTACCCTCATCGGTCAAGCCATTGCTTTTGCAATCTTTGTGATGTTCTGCATGAAATTCGTGTGGCCACCACTTATCGGCGCAATTAATGACCGTCAGCGTAAAATTGCTGAAGGCTTAAATGCCGCAGAAAAAGCAAAAGCAGATTTGGCGACCGCGGAGCGAGATGTACAGCAGGAGCTTGATCTTGCAAAGACTAAAGCTGCTGCTCTGATCGAGCAAGCAAATAAAAGCGCCAATCAACTTGTTGAAGATGCAAAATCGCAAGCCCAAGTGGAAGGCGAGCGCATTCGTCAACAAGCGCAAGCCTCTATCGACCAAGAAATCAATCAAGCACGTGAATCATTACGTGCCCAAGTTGCTGAATTGGCGGTACTTGGTGCAGAAAAGATTTTGCAAGACAAAGTCGATGTGCAAAAACATGCCAGCATGTTAGACCAACTGGCGGCGAAGCTGTAATTGTGAGGATATAATGGCTGACTTATCAACCTTAGCACGACCGTACGCTAAAGCCGCGTTTGACTATGCCAATGAAAACGGGGCAGTAAATGAGTGGGAAGACTTCTTATTTGTTGCCGCCACCGTTGTCAATGACAAGTCGTTCAGTACTTGGCTAGACAATCCAGCTGTTTCTGCTGAGCATAAGTCAGCTGCTTTGGTCGATCTTTATGATACGCAAGTAGCTAGCGCTAATGATTCTGCTTTTAAGCAGTTATTAGATGCAAATAAAGGGGTTCGCCCTGACAGCAACGCCAGCTATCCAAAAGTATCAGTAGCATTTAGTAACTTCGTTAAACAGTTATCAGAACAAGAGCGTCTGGCGCTGCTTCCTGAAGTTTATGAGCATTATCGCCGTCACAAGGCAGTAAGCTTAAAGCAGCTTGACGCTTATGTGACCTCTGCTTATCCATTAACCGATGATCAGCGTGATATGCTACAAGCACGTCTTGCTGCTTCGCTAAATGCTAGCGTAGTGATTCATGAATCGGTGGATGCCAGTCTTTTGGCAGGCGTTACGATCAAAGTCGGTGACAAAGTCATCGATGATTCGATGCGCGGCAAGTTACAACAGTTAAAAACACAGCTAACGGCCTAATGCCAATCATTAACGTAGCTTAAGTAAGCATGCGTGATATAAGAGCATTTACGTCAGTGGCGGGTTATCATAAATTAAAGGAAACAAGGCAATGCAACAATTGAATCCAGCGGAAATCAGTAACCTGATTAAGCAGCGCATTCAAGACCTTGATGCGGGTGCAACTGCAAAGAATGAAGGCACGATTGTCAAAGTATCTGACGGTATCGTGCAGATTCATGGTCTTGAAGATGCCATGTACGGCGAAATGATTGAGTTTGAAGGTGAAGTCTATGGAATGGCGCTCAACTTAGAGCGTGATTCTGTTGGCGCAGTAGTACTGGGTGACTTCCTAAAACTACAAGAAGGTCAAAAAGCCTATTGTACTGGTCGTATCCTTGAAGTTCCGGTAGGTCCTGAGTTGCTAGGCCGTGTTGTTGATGCTTTAGGTAACCCTATTGATGGCAAAGGTCCTATTAATGCCAAAATGACTGACAAAGTTGAGAAGATCGCCCCAGGCGTTATCGATCGTCAGTCAGTTGATCAGCCAGTAATGACAGGTTATAAGTCTGTTGATACTATGATTCCAATCGGTCGTGGTCAGCGTGAGCTTATCATTGGTGATCGTCAGACGGGTAAAACCGCGATGGCTATCGATGCGATCATTGCACAGAAATCATCTGGTATTAAGTGTGTCTATGTTGCAATCGGTCAGAAACGTTCTACCATTGCCAACGTTGTACGTAAGCTTGAGCAAACTGGCGCCCTTGAATATACGACTGTTGTAGTAGCGTCAGCATCAGAGCCAGCAGCACTACAATATATCGCACCGTACTCAGGTTGTACGATGGGTGAATACTTCCGTGACCGCGGCGAAGATGCACTGATTGTATTTGATGATTTATCAAAGCAAGCAGTAGCGTATCGTCAGATCTCACTACTATTACGCCGTCCGCCAGGTCGTGAAGCGTATCCTGGTGATGTATTCTATTTACACTCACGTTTACTTGAGCGTGCATCACGCGTAAATGCGGCGTATGTAGAAAAATTCACCAATGGTGAAGTGGTCGGTAAAACAGGTTCTTTAACTGCTCTACCTATCATTGAAACCCAAGCAGGTGACGTATCTGCATTTGTACCGACTAACGTGATTTCAATCACTGATGGTCAGATTTTCTTAGAGTCAAGCCTATTCAACTCAGGTATCCGTCCGGCTGTGAACGCTGGTATTTCGGTATCACGTGTTGGTGGTGCGGCTCAGACTAAGATTATTAAGAAACTGTCTGGTGGTATCCGTACCGCACTGGCTCAGTATCGTGAACTTGCAGCATTCGCTCAGTTTGCATCAGATCTTGATGATGTAACTCGTGAACAGCTTGACCACGGTGAGCGTGTGACTGAATTGATGAAGCAAAAACAGTATCAGCCAATGTCAATCTCTGAGCAAGCCGCTGTTATCTATGCGTCAAACGAAGGTTTCTTAGCAGACGTACCAGTTGAAAAAATCGGTTCTTTTGAAGAAGCTTACTTACGCTACATGCATGATGAGCAAGCTGACTTAATGAAAGAGATTGATGACACTGCGAATTATAACGATGATATCGCAGGTCGTTTAAAATCGTCTTTAGAGACTTTTAAACAAAATCACAGTTATTAATTTAACGGGTTAAGCCAGTTTTGTTGTGGCTTTAGTGTTAGAGCTTATGGAGTGGCGCGTTGTCTGATAAGCTTTTTATTAAGACAGCAGCGCCACTTTAGTCACAACTCATGGTATATGGTTGCGTCATGCCACAAGATATTAAAACATTTAAACAATGATGCAATGCTAAATGGTACATTGTGAATGAGAATACCGTTTTATATTGAAATATTGTTGCATGCGCCAATGCTTTTTTAACCCTCTTATATTGGAATCATTATGGCAAACTTAAAAGAAATACGTGCCAAAGTCACCAGTATTCAAAGCACCCAGAAAATTACTCGCGCTATGCAAATGGTAGCCGCCAGTAAAATGCGCCGTGCCCAAGAGCGCATGGAAGTGGGTCGCCCGTATGCTGATAGTATGCGCCGGGTTATTTCGCATTTGGTGCATGCCTCATCCGATTATAAACATCCGTATATGGTAAGCCGTCCAGTCAATAGAGTTGGCTATATTGTCATCACATCTGACCGTGGTCTAGCGGGTGGTTTGAATATCAACTTATTCAAAGCCTTATCTAAGAATATCCAGAAATACCAAGAGCAGTCTGTACAAGCTGAATTTGCTGTCATTGGCGCTAAAGGTGTCAGCTTCTTTAAAAGCTTTGGTGGTAAAGTCACCTCAGCCGTAACTGATTATGGTGATAAACCTACTTTTGAGCAGATAAATGCGCCAGTTCAAGCAATGCTTGACGATTATACTAACGGTAAAATAGACCGCATTTATGTGGTTTATAATAAGTTTGTCAATGCAATGACCCAAAAGCCAACGGTCAATCAGTTGGTACCTTTACCAGAGAGTGCATTTGGTGAAGAAGAGAGTGGCATTCAGACAGAACTTAGTTGGGATTATATCTACGAGCCTGATATTAAAACATTGATTGATGAATTGCTTGGACGTTACATTGAGTCTATCGTCTATCAAGCGGTAATGGAAAACATTGCCTCTGAGCAGTCCTCACGTATGGTTGCGATGAAAGCGGCGACAGATAATGCTGGCGACCTAATTAACGATTTACAGTTGGTTTATAACAAGCTGCGTCAAGCGGCGATTACCCGAGAAATATCGGAAATCGTTGGCGGTGCTGCTGCTGTTTCATAATTGAAACCCTTTATAAAACCCAATATATACAGAATTTCCAGGAGAACGCAATGAGTAGCGGTCGTATTGTACAGATTATTGGCGCGGTTCTTGACGTTGAGTTCAACCGTAATGAAGTACCTAAGATTTTTGATGCTTTGCTAGTTGATGGCACCGAAACTACTTTAGAAGTACAGCAACAGCTGGGTGATGGCATCGTACGTACGATTGCTATGGGTTCTACTGAAGGACTCAAGCGCAACCTTCCAGTTACCAATACTGGTGGCCCAATTTCTGTGCCAGTTGGTATCGGTACGCTAGGTCGCATCATGGATGTTCTTGGTCGTCCTATCGATGAAGAAGGTCCAGTACAAGCAGATGAGCGCTGGTCAATTCACCGTGAAGCGCCAAGCTATGCAGAACAATCAAACAGTACTGAGCTGTTAGAGACTGGTATTAAAGTAATCGATTTACTTTGCCCGTTTGCTAAAGGTGGTAAAGTTGGTCTGTTTGGTGGTGCTGGTGTTGGTAAAACCGTCAACATGATGGAATTAATCAATAACATCGCGCTTAAGCACGAAGGTCTATCAGTATTTGCGGGTGTTGGTGAGCGTACGCGTGAAGGTAATGACTTCTATCACGAAATGCAAGAAGCTGGCGTTGTAAACACCGAAGACTTTAGCAAATCTAAAGTAGCAATGGTATACGGTCAGATGAATGAGCCACCGGGTAACCGTTTACGTGTTGCACTGTCTGGTTTGACCATGGCTGAGTATTTCCGTGATACGAAAGATCCTGCTACTGGCAAAGGTCGTGACGTATTGTTATTTGTTGATAACATCTACCGTTATACACTAGCCGGTACTGAAGTATCAGCATTGCTTGGTCGTATGCCATCAGCGGTTGGTTATCAGCCAACACTTGCTGAAGAGATGGGTATGCTGCAAGAGCGTATTACGTCTACGCAATCAGGCTCTATTACTTCTGTACAAGCAGTATATGTCCCTGCAGATGATTTGACGGATCCATCACCAGCAACGACGTTTGCTCACTTGGATGCAACTGTGGTACTAAGCCGTGATATCGCTTCACAAGGTATCTACCCTGCGGTTGATCCACTAGATTCAACGTCACGTCAGCTTGATCCATTGGTTATCGGTGAAGAGCATTACAACGTGGCTCGTGGTGTTCAGGAAGTTCTACAGCGCTATAAAGAACTAAAAGACATCATCGCCATCTTGGGTATGGATGAGTTATCAGAAGAAGATAAACTGGTTGTTTATCGCGCTCGTAAAATTCAGCGCTTCTTATCACAGCCATTCCATGTCGCTGAAGTCTTCACTGGCGCACCTGGTAAATATGTACCATTACGCGATACCATTGCTAGCTTTAAAGCAATCATCGCAGGTGAATATGACAGCTTACCAGAGCAAGCCTTCTATATGGCTGGCGGTATCGACGAAGTCGTTGCTAAAGCTGAAAAAATGAAGTCTTCTGCTGCGTAAGTGGTATTAGTATTCGCTAAAAAGTAGGTGTAATATAAACTTTATATCTACTCTTTAGTAACGTGTTGCGTTTTTGATCGCGCTTTGATAGTAAGGAATTAAGTATGGCAACGTTACAATGTCGCGTCGTAAGTGCTCGTGAAGAGTTGTATTCAGGCGAAATTAGCATGTTAATAGCTAGTGGTACCGAAGGCGAGATTGGTATATTGCCAGGTCACACTCCGCTTATTACTTTGCTAAAGCCAGGTGCAATGCGCGTACAAACGCCAAATGGCGAAGAAGAAGTGATTTACGTCTCAGGTGGCGTACTAGAAGTACAGCCAAAAATGGTTACCGTACTTGCTGATACTGCCATGCGTGCACACAATCTTGACGAAAGTAAAATCGTTGAAGCACGTAAGAAAGCGGAGCAAATGCTGGTCAACCAGTCTGATACCGTACAAACTAATGCTGCCTTGGCGTCATTGGCGGAATCTGTTGCTCAGCTACAGACCATCCGTAAGTATAAAAACCGTGCTTAATATTTTTTACTTGTAAGGGTAAGTATTTACTCTTGTAAGCAATCATAAAAAAACAGTCATTTATGGGCTGTTTTTTTATGGCTGTTAGTTTTATTGGATAGTGATGGTTTTTAGCTTTTAGCCAAAAAGCTACTAGCAACAACGGCAATATATGGTTATATTAAGGGTTGGAAAATAGTTTGCTAACTTATAGAGTTGAGTTGTTTTATGCGCTTTACTTAGTGATCAGGCTTATGATTGAAAGCTTTAGACATAGCGAAACGGTTATCAGCAAATAAAGTTATTTGACGCTTTTTGAATATGATAAACGGTATGATTTTTGCACGTAAAATAAAGTTTTAATGGTCGTAGTTTATAGGTTTTGTTAACGACTATAAGCTATAGTATAAGAAGCTGCAGGATTAATAGTATACTGTGCTGCCAAGTTTGTAACAGCTATATAAACAGCAGTTGCACTATTTTGTAGTGCTATTCATTTTACTGCTCTTATTTTGACTACTTTTAAATGAGATGTATTAGAGGATATAACAATGACAACGAATGATGATGACAACACCCCCCGAATTTTGATTGTTGAGGACGATGAGCGTCTGGCCATGTTGACCCAAGATTATTTGGTCAAAAACGGTCTAGAAGTGGCGATTGAAACGGATGGTAATCGCGCCATTCGTCGTATTGTCAGTGAGCAGCCAGATTTGGTTGTACTTGATGTCATGCTTCCAGGTAGCGATGGCTTGACAGTCTGTCGTGAAGTACGTCCACATTACCAAAACCCTATCTTAATGCTGACGGCTCGTACTGAAGATATGGATCAAGTATTGGGTCTTGAGATGGGCGCCGACGATTATGTTGCTAAGCCTGCTCAGCCACGTGTTTTATTAGCGCGTATTCGTGCGTTATTGCGCCGTTCAGAAAACGCCCCGTCAGAAGATGTGCCACAGCGTCTAGAGTTTGGTGAATTGGTTATCGATAATGGTGGTCGTTCAGTGAATCTAGGTGATGAGTTAGTAGATTTCACCAGTGCAGAATATGATCTACTATGGTTGCTTGCTTCTAATGCTGGACGTATCTTGTCACGTGAAGATATCTTTGAGCGTCTACGTGGTATTGAGTATGATGGTCAAGATCGCTCTATTGACGTCCGTATCTCACGCATTCGTCCAAAAATCGGTGATGATCCAGAAAACCCAAAACGTATCAAAACCGTACGTAGTAAAGGCTATCTGTTCGTAAAAGAAGGCAACTAATCGCCGACTTTTGCTATAAGTCTTGATTGTTCCTCGTTATGCAATAAGAAACCAGCGTAAAGCTGGTTTTTTAGGGTTTAAATATTAAGTTTTTAACCTTAATTGCTGCGTTATGTGGTTTAATTAAGCAATAATTTTATGTACCAGTTTAATTATCATTAAATATATATCACAGCAAATATTATCCTATAGTGGTTATAATAGGTATTATTCTATTGATAACGCTTATTCATCAGGTTGGTCACGGCACGTATGTCATTAGTCTCTTCTCTTAAACACAGTATTTTTGTTCGTATTTATGCAGGGCTATTGATAGTCTGCTTGTGTGTGGCACTATTTGCCCAGCTATTGATGGATACCATCAATAAAGAGCGCGTCCAATCTTATCGTGAAAATATGGCGACAGGGGCGTTTCATATCGTGAGTGAGGGGTTGGCTCACCAAGAAAACGAGGCGCAACGTGATTATTGGTTGTCTGATGCCAGTAGTTTGTTTGGCTCAGAATTTAAGATTGTGTCTATCGATGAGGTGGATTTTAATGCCAGCGAGCTGCGCCGTTTTGAGAAAGAAAACACGGTCGTACGCTATATCAGTCAACTGACCACTGCCGATGTCTATTATCGCCTACCAGACAATCAAGGTGTTTTGACTGCGCGTATCTCACAAGTGACTGAACAGCAAGTCAGAGCCATCGCCGTGTTTTTGCTAGATGATTTGTCCTATTATATTACTTTGTCTGATAAACGTGCACGTTTGGCACAGTTAGAAGAAAAGTTTTCATTTCCTTTAGCATTTAAAGCAGTAGCGGCGCTCAATTTGGATCCTGATCAGATGGCGCGCTTGCGCCGTGATGAGGTGGTTATCTTGTTGCAAGATACCAATACCAGTAAAAGTAACTCATCTATCAAAGTCATTGTGCCCTCTGAAATTAGTGATATGGCAATTTTGATCGGTCCAGTACCTTTGTTTAATTGGTTCCCACTAAACTTGATCGTCAGTATGATTTTGATCAGTATGTTTTTAATCAGTTTGGGAGTATATGCACTGATTTTCCCGCTTGAGCGCAAGTTACAACTGATACAGGTCGGGGTGAATGAGGTCAGTAAAGGTAATCTTGAAAGTCAAGTACAGGTGATTGGTCAAGATGAAATCGCCCGTTTAGCTGCAACCTTTAATGCCATGACTTCTCATATTAAGCGTTTGATTGAGTCGCAGCGAGAGCTAACGCGAGCGGTGTCACATGAGCTACGTACGCCCGTTGCACGTATTCGCTTTGCTGTTGATATGCTGGCAGATACTGATGATGAAGATTCGCGTTTTATGCAGCGTGACTTTATTGATGAAGATATCGAAGCGCTTAATGGCTTGATTGATGAAATTCTCACCTATGCGAAACTTGAAGAAGGCTCGCCCAAACTAGATTTGGAACCAGTCAATCTTCGAGAGCTGCTTGAGCAGATTGAGCGTGAAACCAATGCCTTGGGTAAACCGATTAAAATTGTCACCAAACTGCCAAATGCTAAAGTAGAGGCGATAGCAGATAGACGCTACTTACATCGCGTGATTCAAAATTTGGCTGGTAATGCTCTGCGTTATGCGGAGACTACGATTATCATTAGTGCTGGGGTCAAAAAGGGCAATGCTTTTGTCAGCGTTGAAGATGATGGTCACGGTATTCCAGAAGCAGATCGCGAAAAGGTCTTTATTCCATTCTCCCGCTTAGACGATAGTCGGACGCGTGCCTCAGGTGGCTATGGTTTGGGCTTGTCTATCGTATCACGCATTGCTTTTTGGTTTAATGGTCGTATGAAGGTTGATGAGAGCCGAGATCTTGGTGGCGCGCGGTTTGTGATGACATGGCCTATCAAGCCACTGACACAAATTCTAGCAGCCGATGAATTAACCCAAGATAAGAGTGAGCGTGAGTTTGATGCATAAGCATCGTTAATATACTTTTGAAATAAAACAGTGCTGTTAAGATGACTTTTACAAAGGTATAAAAACGCCTATCGAAATACTATTTCACTTGTAGCTATGTTATTTCTAACTGATCATAAATGACGCTAACAAGTTATTTATGATCAGTTATTTAGTCTTTAATGGAGGAGGGCAACGGATGCCGTATTTATTTGGGGGTTTGGTGGTATTAAATGCTGTGACACTAGGATATTATTTATTCTTACAGCAGCCGAGTACTACTCAGACGCTAAAGGTAGCGCAGGATGAGATTACCCAGCCTTTAGCGTTCACTAACAGTGCTGAGTATATTCCGCCTGCTATTGGCAACAAGTAATAAGTTTTATAACCGTTGAAGTTTTTATATCTAAAGAAAAATAACAAAAAAGCAACGATAGCCAGTCGTTGCTTTTTTAGTATTATTGATTGGCACTATTATGATCAGTTCAATATAAAAATGATTAAGCGAGAAAAATTCGTCCCAGTCTCGCCCCATAAAATCACGTATCTATTTTATTTAATATCAACTGTCTCAATAAATGGCTTTGTAGCGGGATCGACATCCAAACGCTGCTCTCCGGCAACTTCTGAAATGAGAGGGATGCGAATACAGACTTGCAGACCACCATCTGGATGATTAATAGCCTCAACTGTTCCATGATGCAAGCGCGCGATACGGTCAACAATCGCCAAGCCGAGTCCACTACCCTGAGTAGTACGCGCTGATTCGCCACGCTCAAACGGCTGCATGACACGCTCGAGTTGGTCTTCTGCCACCCCATCGCCGCAGTCTCGCACACATATAATTAACTGCTCTTTTGCTTCTTTATTGACGGTATTTTCGGTCACGACATCGCTGTATTCTATTACCTCTTTTTCTACAAAGGTTGGCATGACAACAGCAGACAGATAAATAGGCGGTTCACCATAACGCTTGGCATTATTCACCAGATTGATAATCAGGCGCTTAATCGACATAGGACGTACGGGCACAAGCTTGCTGCATTCTGACTGATAAATAAACTCTAGTGGCGCAAATTGCACCATAATCTCATTAAATATGGTATCTAAATTGGTAAGGCGTACAGGCTCATCGGAGCCATCTTTCATAAATGAGATAAATTGCTCTAAAATAGCATCCATATCTTCGATATCGTAAATCAATCCTTCACGAAAAAAATCATCGGGCAGCATTTCAGCAGTTAAGCGCATACGAGTCAGCGGGGTACGCAAATCGTGTGAGATGCCGGCTAACATTATCGTGCGCTCTTTTTGCGCTTGGTTGAGAGTAGTAAACAGACGGTTAAAAGCCATATTTACTTGGCGAATCTCGGTAGGACCATGACGGGTCGGTAGCGTTGTTGCATGACCCAACTGAATATAGTTGGTAGCAGCACGTTGAAGATAACGTAGAGGACGATTTAATTGACGGGCTAATAAAATAATCGTCAACAGTGTCAAAATGGGTAGCCCAAACAAAAACAAGATCAATAAAGTAGGGCTGTACTGCGAGTAATAGACCACAGGTTCGCGTATCCAAAAACTGCTATCACGACTGTCTTGTACCCAAAGCTGAGGGGTTGGTTTAAATTTAAAATATACTTCAACTGGTCGCCCCAATTGTGCACTGATTTCTCGCTGTAATACATTCGTAAAAACACTGACAAAAGCTTTGTCCGCAACCTCTGGAAAGTCACTTGGATTATCCACCACTACTACATGTGAGTGCTGGTAAATCCACTGACGGACTTCAGGATTGTCCCGCCAATCTCGATTGGCGCTGTTCATCAGCCGAAGCTCGCTGGTCAAATAGCGCGCATGGCTTTTGAGCTCGGGTAAATATAGACTGCGCCAAAAAAACAAAATTGATACCCCGACGCTAATGAGAACAATAAAAGCCACCATTAGAGTGGTTAGCAGACTATTAGAGTAAGAGCGGGGTAACCAGCTTTTATGAGGCAATGGTGGGTTTGGCGTGGTCATAGGAATCCAAATTATAATGAGGCAGTGACAGATGCTATTGTTAGGATAGCATAACCCATTAATAACGCTGCCAGCTTTCATCGACAACGCTGGCAATATCATCCGCTTAAGATAAAGGCATATGATAGAGGAGTATCCATCATATTAGCAGCGTGAATGATGAATCTTATTTACAGTCAGAACGATTTAAGCTATTGTTAATAAATAATTAAATAAGCACAGTTTATGTTTTCAATAAAATAAGACTGTGGTATAATTATGCCCTTTTTGGTATACCTGCGAAAGAGAGAATTCACATGGTTGTTATTCGTTTAGCACGGGGCGGTGCCAAGAAACGCCCATTTTATCAAGTAGTTGTTGCTGATCAACGCCGCGCGCGTGACGGTCGCTATATTGAAAACATCGGCTTTTTTAACCCACTCGCTAAAGATTCTGAAGAAGCAGTGCGCTTGAACATGGAAGCGTATAATGCGTGGGTCGCAAAAGGTGCACAACCTTCTGATCGCGTTGCTTCATTAGCAAAAGCTTATAATAAGTCTGCTGCTCAAACTGAAGCTACTGCTTAAGTTTTGGCTGCAATAGACTGATAGTGCATTTATGCATCCATCAGTTGGCTTAAGAATACCTAGCGTAACTGGTCTAACCAGGGTACGCCATTAACTGTTTATCGCTTTTAACGACGTTTATCGTTTTTAATGGCTTTTTATTTATCATCGCTGTTTTTATCATTGTTAGGTTAGCCGTTATGTCGTCTGCTCCAAACGCTAGTGCCCTTATGAAAATTGGTCAGCTCAAAAAGCCTTATGGCATCAAAGGTTGGCTTTGGGTATTTAGTGAAACAGACGATCGTACGGCGATATTTGACATCAAGCCTTGGTGGATGAAAACCGCTACCGGTATGAAACCTTTGACAGTAAAGGCTTGGCGTGAGCAAGGCACAGGAATTGTGGCTCAGTTTGAGCAGATTCCTGATCGCAATGTTGCTGAGACCATGAATGGGGTAACTCTTTGGGTCGAGCAAGACATCTTGCCAGAACCTGCTGAAGATGAATACTATTGGTCGGATTTGGTCAGCCTGCGCGTAATGAACGAGCAGGATGAATATCTAGGCGATATTACTGAGATGTTTGAAACTGGCGCTCACGCTATCATGCGGGTTGCGGCAACGACAGACAGCTTAGATGCCGATGAGCGCCTGATTCCATGGCACAAGCAAACTGTAGTGAAAGTCGATCTGACTGAAAAGACAGTGCTGGTTGCATGGCCGAGTGATTATTGATAATAATCTTAACTTTGCGGTTAAGCTTTATCAGTAATAACACCGATTTATTTAGCCAATATTAGCCACTGCGCAAGTAGACATCTGATGTATTTTGCCGTTATTAGTATTTTTCCTGAAATGTTTGCCACGATTCGTGAGTTTGGAATCACAGGTCGGGCAGTTACTCAGAAGCAAGTAACGATAGAATGCATTAACCCGCGTGATTTTACCAGTGATAACTATCGCCGTATTGATGAACGTCCGTATGGTGGCGGTCCTGGCATGGTGATGATGGCTGAGCCATTATCCCAAGCGATTGAGGATGCGCGCCTACGAGCAAGTCAGCATGGCTGCCGTGTCGACAAAGCGCACTGTCCGGTGATTTATATGTCGCCACAAGGACAGACGCTGAGTGAGAGTAGTGTGGTCGATATGACCGAGTATGACGGCATGATTATATTATGCGGTCGTTACGAAGGCATTGACGAGCGCTTACTGTCGCAGTATGTCGATATGGAAATATCGCTTGGTGATTACGTGCTTACTGGTGGTGAGCTACCGGCAATGGTGCTAATGGATAGTGTGATACGTCGTTTGCCTGATATTATGGGTGATGATAAGTCAGCTGAGCAAGACTCGTTCGTCGATGGCTTGCTTGATTGTCCACATTATACTAAGCCGCATGAGTTTGCGGGTATGGCAGTGCCTGAAGTGTTACTTTCAGGTCACCATGCCAATATCGCGAAGTGGCGCTTTAGTCAGCAAGTCGAACGTACGCAAGCGCGTCGTCCAGACTTATGGCAGGCGTTTACGCCAACGGTAGAGCAAGCAAAGTGGCTAAAGGCATTAGCAAAAGCTGATAAAAAATAGCGGTTAAAAAGATAAACAGTTAAGTAATAAAATTTTGAGCAATAACAAAACGAGTCATAGCATAATGGCCGTTTGTCATAACCTACTTACGTTGTGTCTTATTAAAAAGAGATATAATTAATTATTACAAACAGGTGATATGCGTCAAGCCTCTATTATCTAATGTGAGGAGATAACTCTCATGAGCAACAAGCATCCATTGGTTCAGGTCATCGAAAATGCTCAATTGATTGAGCGCCCAAGCTTTGCACCCGGCGATACCGTTGTGGTTCAAGTAAAAGTACGTGAAGGTGAGCGTGAGCGTTTACAGGCTTTTGAAGGCGTTGTAATTGCTAAGCGTAACCGCGGTTTAAACTCAGCGTTTACCGTACGTAAAATCTCAAGTGGCGTTGGTGTTGAGCGTGCATTCCAATTGCATTCACCAATTATCGATAGCATCGAAGTGAAACGCCGTGGCGCTGTTCGCCGTGCGAAACTATACTACTTACGTGAACGCTCTGGTAAATCAGCACGTATCCGCGAGAAGCTTGCTCCGCGTGCGCCTAAAGTTGTTAAGGCAAAAACTGATGCTCGCGTTCCTGATGCAGTTGAAACTGCACCTGGTATTTAAGCAAAAGTTTGCCATCTTTAGTTAGCTGTATGATTTACAGTCGATTAAAGTAAGGCGATAGTAGATACAAACCCTTATTCATAGGTTTATCATATAAATAAGCGGGTCATACCAAAAAAGACAAAACCCCAATCTGTGCGAATGCCAGATTGGGGTTTTTGTTTCTGGCACTTTAAATCACAGAATTAAATTAAGGCTTTAAACGTTGCCTTTAATCATCGAGATTTTCAATACGGCTGTTTTGGTCTTTAGATTTGCTGTACTTACGCAAGCGTATGTATAGCGTCTTGGTGACGATAGCGATGGTCTTTTGCTGATCGTCCACGATATCTACTTGGTATTCACGAAAGACGGGTTCACCCTCTTTTGCCAGCTCTTGAATAGCTTTAATCTCACTGCTAGGGATTTTCATGCGAGCAGTGACTTTGCTATTACCCGGCGCGATAAATTCAATATGTGAGCTTTTATCCCAAACGACGTAACTGCTACCCAGTTGATGCATGAGCATGAGCATATAAAATGGATCAACCATTGAATATAAGCTGCCGCCAAACTGTGTCCCTACAATGTTCTTATTTAGACTATTTAGTCCCATATTGACCACACATAAACCTTGGTCAAGGTTTATGTGCTCAATCTTGATGCCGGCACCGATATAAGGTGCATAAGTGTTGATACGTAGCTTGAGCAGATAAGGCGTGAGCAATGGCATAATATTTTTTTTAGCATTACGTTTTAGCGTCTCAAGATTTTTGGGTAGTAAACTCATAAACTTATCCTAGGGTACTTCTTGATTTTTAGACTGCTATTATTCAATCGTTATGGGTAAAAAGGTATTTATCATAGTGAAAAACTTATAAAGGCGCTAGAGCTAAAGCGTAACTTCATTCAAATCTTAGCGCTTTGTTTTTGACTATGCGTGATTGTCGATGGTTTATGTACCATAACGCATTATTAATTATAGGAACCATCATCATAATGACTACAATCTACTATTTTATTAGCAACTAAGTAGTTAATAAGTTTGTATTTATTTTAAAAGGAAACTTTATGTTATTAATGGCCGCTATATTTATAGTTTATTCGAATCGTTATACATTCGCGTTCTAAAGTCTCATGACATACAATGACTGCATTTTTTCTTCAGTGGCTTAACACTTATCGCAAGAGTAGT
This sequence comes from Psychrobacter sp. SC65A.3, assembly GCF_025642195.1. NCBI lineage: Bacteria > Pseudomonadati > Pseudomonadota > Gammaproteobacteria > Moraxellales > Moraxellaceae > Psychrobacter > Psychrobacter sp. SC65A.3. Next base: position 210,739 of record NZ_CP106752.1, read on the forward strand.
AAGTGAATAAGCAGTCACTAAAACGTCGGTCGACACAAGGAAATGTGATGAGTAACACGCAGCTTCCCCCTTTAGATGCCAATCCGCAGCAGCCAACCCCTTCTGATAATGATGTTCAAAGTAGTTATGTAGAATTACATAAGCCCTATTCAAGTTTTAAAAATCGTGATGCCTATCTCAAGCATGAATTACAAATCATGCAGCCGAAACGCTGGCGCGCCAACCTACCGTTCCGTGATTATCGTTTTGAGTACGAAGATACCATTCCAGCAATGGCTGCGACCATTGGTAAAGTTGTGATGGTGGGTGCTATTGCGGCGACTTTTGCAGGGCCACTCGGTTTGGGTGATGCTTTTATCTTAGAAAACGTCCGTTATGAATTATTGATTGTTTCGTTTTTTGTCATTTTATTCTCAGGTTTTCTACTACCGACCGCCAACCTTGCGGGTACTCATGGGCCTTTAATTCCGCTTATTCCTATTGTGGTCGCAGCTGGTGGTCACCCGATGGCCTTTGGTCTGCTCATCGGTGCCTTTGGGTTATTATTGGCAATCAGTAAAGGGGGCAGCTTACTAGCAAATTTGACCAGTAAAGGCGTGTGCGGTGGTTTGCTGCTCTACTTGGGCTTTATTGGTACGATATCACAAGTTAAAAACTTGTTTGCATGGGCAGAGGGCATTGGCATGGCGCATATTGCTTTTGTGGTAATTTTGCTGACGATTATCTTGTATGCTGTGTTAGAAAATTTTCAAAAGCGCTGGCTGGCTGTGCCGCTGAGCTGTTTGTTAGGTGGTGGCGTGGCGTTCGCTATGGGCGCGCCTTTTGCCTTTAAAACCGCACCCGGTCTACCGCATATGAGCCCTATGTATTGGTGGGGCGAAAATACTGGTTGGATGTTAGGACTGCCGACGGTTGAGAGCTTTATCGTGGTATTACCTTTTGCGGTATTAGCAGTGGCGATGTGGTCGCCAGATTTTTTAGGTCATCAGGTCTTCCAGAAAATCAGCTATCCCAAACGTACTGAACGTGTACTGATGGATATTGATGATACGATGACCAGTGCATCGTTTCGTCAGGTCGTAGGTTCTGTGCTCGGTGGCGCGAACTTTGCGTCGTCATGGGGTACTTATATCGTACCTGCAGCAATTGCCAAACGTCCCATTCCAGCTGGTGCGATTTTGACAGGAGTATTCTGCCTTATTGCAGGTGTTTGGGGTTACCCTATGGACTTGGCAATCTGGGAGCCAGTGATGTGTGTGGCACTGATTGTTGGGGTATTCATTCCATTGCTTGAAGCTGGGATGGAGATGACGCGTGAGGGTAAAACTACTCAGTCTGCCGCCATTGTCGTCTTTGCATCTGCGTTGGTGAATCCTGCCTTCGGTTGGTCTATTACTTTGGTGCTTGATAATTTAGGATTAATTGGCTCTAAAGAGCGTAGTGCCAGTCTAACCAAAATGAGCCGCTGGATTATTCCTGTGATCACCTTTGTGATACTGACCGGGGTTATGGCTATCGTCGGTATGTTGCCAGGTATCCCAGCACTATTACCAAATTTCCGTCACTAGTCGCACTGTAGGGTTGTTTTTCTGCAAAAAGTCAGCCTTGGTGCTGGCTTTTTTTATGGTTATTGCTAAGCTGATAAGGGTTCTTGTAAAACCGATACCATCGCCCCATAAACATCTGTATATCAGTATCTTGAGAGCAATAAATTCTATGGTCAATGTCTCAGAATCGAGTCCCATCGATGACAAGAAAGCCCGTCTTAAACATTTAATCCAGCGCCTGCCAAACTTGCCGGGAGTGTATAAAATGCTGGGTAAAAATGGTGATATTTTATATGTCGGCAAAGCTAAATCACTCAAGAGCCGTGTGAACAGCTACTTTGCGAAAACCATTGATCATCCTAAGACACGAGCACTGGTGGCACGGATACATAATATTGAAACCATCATTACCCGCAGTGAGACGGAAGCGCTGTTACTTGAGCAAAATCTGATTAAAGAATATCGTCCGCCTTATAACGTGCTACTGCGCGATGATAAATCCTATCTCTATGTGTTTATTTCAGCAGATAAGCCTTATCCAAGATTGGCTTATGGTCGCGGTAAAGGCAATCACCAAAAGGGTCGCTTTTTCGGTCCTTTTCCTTCTGCGCATGCGGCAAAAGAAACACTGGTGCTCATGCAAAAAATGTTTCAAATGCGCCAATGTACCAATACCTTTTTTAAGCAACGTAAGCGTCCGTGTCTTGAATACCAAATTAAGCGTTGCCGTGCTCCTTGTGTGGGCTTAGTATCGCCAGAAGAATATAGCGAGGACGTCAATAATACTATTCGTTTCTTAAAAGGTGACTCTAGTGATATCCATACTGCTTTGATTGAAAAAATGGAAGCTTCTGCTGAAGAGCTAGACTTTGAAAAGGCAGTTTTTTATCGCGATCAGCTGTCTATGCTGCGTGAAGTACAAGCCAAGCAAGCCGTTTATACAGTGCAGGGTGAGGCAGATGTGATTGCTATTGCCAGTCAAGCAGGCATGACCTGTGTCAACGTATTGACGGTACGTGGTGGGCGCGTGCTTGGCGGTAAGAACTACTTCCCTGATGTCGATAGCAGTGAGCCTCTTGCAGACAATTTATCAGCGTTTATCACCTCATTTTATTTTCAGGTGACGGATGATTTGCCAGCAGAGATTATATTGAGCGATGAATTACCAGATCAGCTAGCAGTGAGTGAAGCGTTGGCAACACACTTTGGTAGTAAGGTCGTTATCAAAACCAGCGTACGTGAGCACCGTGCTGAATGGTTAGACTTAGCAAAACTCAATACTAATAATGCACTAAAAACCAAACTTGGTGATTATTTAGAGTTACATGCACGCTTTGGGGCGTTAAAAGATGTCTTGACCGAAGTCACGGATCGTACCATTGACCGTATCGAGTGTTTTGATATCTCACATACGATGGGCGAGGCGACGATTGGTAGCTGTGTGGTCTTTGATCAAGGTGGCTCGCGTCGTCGTGATTATCGTCAGTATGCTATCCATGACATTGTCGGCGGTGATGACTATGCAGCGATGAAGCAGGTGTTAACACGGCGTTATAAGAAGCAGCCATTGCCTGATTTATTGCTGATTGATGGTGGTAAAGGGCAGCTCGGTATCGCTAAAGAAGTGCTGACTGAGTTGGGTATCCTTGGTGATACTTTGCTTATCAGTGTGGCAAAAGGTGAAGGTCGTAAGGCTGGACTTGAAGTTCTGCACTTTATTGACCATGAGCCACTTGACTTGCCTATGGATAGCAAGGCGCTGCATTTATTAATGCATATCCGCGATGAGGCGCATCGTTTTGCGATTACAGCGCACCGTAAGAAGCGTGATAAACGTCGTTCATCGTCGGTGCTAGAAGTGATTCCGGGGCTGGGTGAAAAGCGTCGCCGCGATTTGCTCAATCACTTTGGCGGCATGCAGCAATTGCTTGGTGCCTCGCAGCAAGAATTGGCAGGTGTGCAGGGAATTGGTCCGGTATTAGCGAAAACTGTTTATAAAGTGCTGCATGAGTAGTCTAGGTAATGTTCGTCAAATTTAGGTTTATGTTCATAAAATTTGAACATGAAAAAAGAGGCTGTCCTAGAGTTATTTAGGATAGCCTCTTTTTACGTTTTGTTTAAAATTTTACTATTATTCAGCGCTTTTTATTTTATAAGTTACAAATCTAAAATCTAACGCGCTTTTTTCATCATGCATCTGCTCAGATTCTTCCGCAACTTCAAACTCACTTGGCAGCTCAGGATAAAAGGCATCGCCATCAACGATTTCAGTGTCAACGTGAGTTAGTTCGATACGGTCGGTGTACAGCAATGCATCGCTAAACACGCGCTCGCCACCAATTACCCAAATCGTATCAAGATGCGCACCATGCGCTAGGCTAGCTGCTTGGGTTAAGGCATCGTCTAAATTATGCATTACATAAGCTTTATCACTGCCGACTAAGCCTTTTTGCTCAGCATAATCTATTTGGCTACTGATAATAAAGCTCACACGTTTAGGTAACGGCTTGCTGCCCATTGACTCAAAGGTCTTACGACCCATAATCACGATACCTTGTATCGCACCGTCATTTGGTTTGGTTGTCCTATTTTTAAAATGCTGCAAATCGGCTGAGATATGCCACGGTAGCTCATTGTCTTTACCAATACAGCGATTGCTACTGATAGCCGCGATTTGGGCAACTTCGGTGTTGGCATAACTCATAAATTATCCTTTGCTAATGTTTAAATATATTTAAATACAATCGAATAAACAGGCGCTATACCGCCACTTGCGCCTTAATCGCTGGATGCGACTCATAGCCATCAACGCTGATATCATCATAATTAAAAGCAAAAATATCTTTTACATTAGGGTTAAGCGCTAATGTCGGCAGCGTATAAAGCGAGCGGGTCAGCTGCAGCTCCACTTGCTCACGGTGGTTTTGATAAATATGGCAATCGCCACCGGTCCAAATAAATTCACCAACTTCTAGATTACAAACTTGTGCCACCATATGAGTCAACATGGCATAACTTGCGATATTAAACGGTACGCCCAAAAATAAATCCGCTGAGCGCTGATAGAGTTGGCAGGAGAGTTTATTATCCGCAACAAAAAACTGGAATAACGTATGACAAGGTGGCAGCGCAACTTGATCTGCTTCACCCGGATTCCAGCCAGAGACAATCAAGCGCCGCGAGTTAGGATTAGTCTTTATTTGTTCAACCACTTGTGCGATTTGATCGACACCGTCAGAGTTATACTGTCCATCTGCAGTTGTGGTTGCGCCATAATTGCGCCATTGATGACCATAGACAGGGCCCAAATCGCCAGCAGGACGATTAAAACGCGCAGTTTGCTCTGTAGTTGCCCATTCATTCCAAATGCGTACACCGTTTTGTTGCAAATAATCAACGTGGGTACTGCCACTTAAAAACCATAGGAGCTCATAAGTGATAGACTTAAGATGAACTTTTTTGGTGGTTAACAATGGAAAGCCATCGGCTAAATTAAAACGTAGCTGCGCGCCAAAGTGGCTTAGCGTACCAGTACCAGTACGATCACCTTTTTCCGTGCCTTCGTTAAGGACAAGGCGTAGCAGGTCTAAATAGGCTTGCTCGTTTTTAATGATAGAGCTGTTCATGGTCATAAAATTACTCTTCTGCGCTATTAAAACGCATCTTTAATATAGTTCTTAACGTGGTGCATGAAGAAGATAAAGCTTAATAAGCGGCTTGCTTACCCCAGTCATAAATACCGCGCTTATAAGCATAAATCAGCATAATCAAACCAGCGATAATCATCGGTGCACTCAATAGCTGTCCTTTGGTCATCCAACCTAATAAAATAAAACCTTGGTCAACATCAGGCTGGCGGAAGAATTCGATGATAAATCGGCTGATACCATAACCCAGTAAGAACACAGCAGAGGCGGCCATACGTGGACGCGGCTTTGATGAATACCACCATAAGAAGATAAATAGCAGCAGACCTTCGGCAAAGGCTTCATATAGCTGCGATGGGTGACGCGGCAGCACATACTGACCATTAACCTCAATCATTAGCTCTTGCAATTGTGGATTACTCTGTAATTGCTCCATATCAAAGGCAGCGGCTTGCGGGAAATAAGTCAGCCAGTTGTAGCCACCGTCTGAGACGCGCCCCCACAGCTCACCATTGATATAGTTACCGATGCGACCAAATAATAAGCCAGTCGGCACGCAAGGCACGATAAAATCGAATACTTGGAAGGCTGTTTTTTTATATTTACGAGCAAAAAACCACATGCCTACCATGACACCAATAAAACCGCCGTGGAAAGACATACCGCCTTCCCAAACTTTTAATAGATAAGCCGGGTTTTGTAATAGCTCGCTAAATTGATAAAACAGCACATAGCCAATACGACCGCCCAAAATGACACCAAGCGCACCATAAAAGACCAAATCGGACACCATATCGGTGGTCCAATTGTCACGTTTGCTGCTGCGATACCAAGCCAGACCAAAAGCTGCAGCAAATGCGAGCAAATACATCAAGCCATACCAGTGTACTTCTACTGGACCCAAGGACAGCGCTACAGGATTATACTGAGGATGAATTATCATAAGGGCATCATCATTATTGGTAATTAAATGCTGTCTATAATAGCAAAATTCATCCCTTGCGAACACTATGATAAATGTATGGTTTATTGAATGAATAGCAAAGCGCTAAAAAAACCGATAAGATGAAAAAAAGCGCATCAACTTCTAAGGAATTATCATGTCTGCTACCGTATCATCACGATCATTTTTGCACGATAAACGGTTAACTACCGCAGTTGATGTGCAATCGCCAAACCTTCAGCGAAACAGATTGTCATTATCTTTATTGTGTATAGTCGCATCAACCTTCAGTTTTTTCGTGCCAATGACGGCGCAAGCAGCAACCAGTAGTATCGAACAAATTACCATTTATCAAGGCTTAGCCAGTGTCACGCGTGTACTGCCCATCAGTGGCACAGGTGAGCAGACTCTGGTTTTTTCCTGTCTTTCGCCTGCGATTGAACCCGACAGTATTAATGTGCAAGCACTGGGCAATGTTAATATCGGTGAAGTCAGTATTCAAACCTTGAGTGGCGAGCAAGCAGCGCAGTGCCAGTATCAAGGGGCAGCTAATGTACAGACTCAGCAGAATAATCTAGCGGATATCAGTGCCGAATTGGAAGCGGCACGCCTGACCAAAGCCTATTTGCAAAACCTAACCAAAGTCACGCAAATCACTACTGCTGGCACCCTTGCCAATAATGCACGCGACTTAGAAACGCAAGCCGCCAGTATTAACAAAAAAATAGTAGAGCTACAAAAACGAGAAGCCCGTGCTAAAGATGATTTAAATCAGCTGGTTGCTGGCAGTACCACCTCGGTACAAAATAATGTTACCCAAGTCAGTGTGCGTACCGCCAGCCGTTCTGCCAGTAGTGTGAAATTGCATTATCAAGTACGCGGTGCCAGCTGGGAGCCGACTTATCAAGCGCGTTTAAATACCGATAATAAACAACTCAATATCACCGCCTCTGCCATCATCGCCCAACAAACAGGCGAGAATTGGAACAACGTGCCGGTTATCTTAAGTACCGTTAATCCCAATCAAACGACGACCAGCCAGCTACCAAGAGTTGAACGTTTGTCATTATATGAAGAAGAGCAAGCTAAGTTGAGCCGTTATGCACAACCAATGATGGAAGCTGCTCCAGTGGTTGTTGTTTCTGCCAGCGACAGTTATGGCGGTGCAGGTGGTATGGCGCCGCTACCGAGCTTTACGGTTAGTAGTCAAAATAAAAATGGTATTACCGAGTATCGCCTGCCGCAGCGCGTCAGTATTCCAAGTGATGGCAGACGCGTACGCACTATTATTGATGAACAATCCGGCATCAGTAAGCTGTGGCTACGGAGTACACCGAGCGTAGAAGCTGCCGCTTACTGGTATGCGTCTGCGCCATTTTTGACGCCAGCTTGGGCAGATGGTTCATTGCAACTGTATCGCGACGATAACTATGTTGGTCAGTCGCACTATGATTATCAGAGTCTAAAAGAGCAGGGGATTGGTTTTGGTGTTGATCCGAGCTTACTTGTGAAACCGCTGACTGATGAAAACAAAAAAGGCGATAAAGGCGTATTTAATCGTCAACAAACCAAGACCATCACTCAGGCGTATCAATTTACCAATCAGCACAATCGTAGTATGCGCATGCAAGTGTTAGGCGCAGAACCCTTGAGTAGCGATGACAGCATTAAAGTAACCGCGACGCATACACCAGCGATTAGCAAAAAAGATTGGAATGATAACAAAGGAATGGTAGCGTGGGAGTTCGATTTACCGAGTCAACAATCTCAAGTTGTGCAGTCGATCTATCAAATTAGCTATCCTGCGGATAAAAAATTAAACACGAATTAATGTTAAATCAGAACCATATAATCGATTCAATTTAAAAAATACAATCCTGATGGGAATGCTGCTGGGATAAATTTTATGAAGCCTCTGGAGTGCGAAGCGCACAGCAAGCGAGGAAAATTTATCCCAGCATAACCCTATTTTGAACGAGCCTATTTTATATTGAAATGACTATATAACAATCATATAAAAGGAATTCTATGTGTATTGTCGCCATTGCTTGGCAGTTATTTGATGAGCTGCCTTTGGTTTTATTGTCCAATCGCGATGAGTTTTTACAGCGCCCCACAGAACCACTACATCAATGGGAAGATAAGCCTATTTTTGCAGGGCGTGATGCGCAAAGTGGCGGTACGTGGTTAGGAATTCACCAAGAGCAGCATGCTGAATTTTATAAGCAAAATGGTCGCTGGGCGGCAGTATTGAACTTTCGCGATGGTGTGCAGGCAAGTAATGATGAGCGCTCACGTGGTGAATTGGTCGCTGGTTTTTTGACCAGTTGCTTAAGCCCGATGGAATTTGCACGGAAAATCAGTCTGCAAGAATATGCTGGGTTTAATCTGATTATCGGCGATAGCAAACAAGCGGTTGTCGTTAATAACCGTGGTCATGCACCAACATCCTTATATGGAGGCTTGCACGTATTCTCTAATGGTCAGCCAGAAGAGGGTTGGTTTAAGACAGAGCGTTTGCGTGGCAGGTTACGTCAAGAAATATTGCCATTAATTAGCGAAAATAGTGATTTTGAATACTGGCAAGACGCTGCTTTTAAGGTATTGTCCGATAATACTCAAGCACCAGAAGAAGAGTTACCAGATACTGGTATCGATATCAAAATAGAGCAAGCGCTGTCTTCGATTTATATTGAAGGCGCCAATCTTACTGGCATTGCTAGTAAGGAGGCTGCCAATAATGCCGTGCCAAGCTACGGTACAAGGACACAAAGTATTTTAACGTTACGACGAAATACTATTAAAGATTCAGGCATTCAAGCTGAAATCGTCAGCCGTGAATGCTCTCATTAGCTTTTTATAAAAATCCAGTGAAAAAAATACCGCTAATGATATTAGATATCACTAACGGTATTCATTATTGTGCTAATTGCATTAAAAATTAGTGACTTTATTCCACCAACAAATGGTTGTTTTGTTCCGGAATAATAAGCCCTTGTTGAAGCGGTAGCTCGGGCACCAATTCTTGCAAGGCGCGACGATATACGCTGCGTTTAAAGTGAATCACTTGTCCAAGTGGATACCAGTAGCTGACCCATTGCCAGTTATCAAACTCTGGTTTTCCCTCATCAAAGCGGATGTGTTGGGTATTTGGCTCATCTAAGCGTAGCAAAAACCATTTCTGTTTTTGCCCAATACATAAAGGGTACTGTCCATGACGCACATAGCGTTTTGGCAGACGATAACGCAACCAATCTTGCGTCACCGCTAGCAAATCGACATGACGCGGATGTAGACCGACCTCTTCCCAGAGCTCACGATACATCGCATCCATCGGCGTCTCCCCACGGTCGATACCGCCTTGAGGGAACTGCCAAGCGTTGTGACCAATACGTTTTGCCCACAGAACTTGCCCTTGTGTATTTGCCAAGATGATGCCGACATTGGCGCGAAAGCCGTCTGCATCTATCATGACGTAACCTTTTAAAATGTTTAAAAATAGCTTATTTCAACAAGGCACAGTGACAGCAATCATAATTATTATAGGGTGATTGCTATCGATACTTTGGCAAAATAAGATTCATTACCATCATTAAACCAAGAAAAGAACAAAATGTGTAACAGTATTTTGCTATAAAATGTTTCACAGCTTTAATGATTTAAAATCAAGGGGTTATATAAAGATATTTAAGCAGACTTTTGTATATTTTTTGGCTAAGTTATTTTGTTGTCAAAGTTTTTGCTTTAGTGTCTTATCGTTATAAGTGCTTACTTAATAATATAAGTAATAATACGAGTTTTTGATTCATTAATGCGGGTTTTAGCTTATGCTACACTAGTCATATTTTGCTTATCTTAATCAACGATAAAGTATTAAATCGATAAAGTTATTCTTATATATTGAACCAATAATATCGAACAAATAAGAACCTATTATTAAATAAAACTAGGAATATTAAAAATGTCAGAATCTAAAGCAAGCGTTACATGGCAAGAGAACAAAGCCTTTATGGGTGTATCGCCATCAGGGCATAATGTACAAATCGATGCTGATAAAGAAAAAGGCGCCAGTCCAATGGAGCTGATTCTACTAGGGCTTGGAGGTTGTGCTAGCTATGATGTGGTGGCGATTTTGCAGAAATCGCGTCAAAATGTGACTGACGTACGTTGTGAGCTGACTGCTCAACGTGCCGAAACCGTACCGGCTGTCTATACTGATATTCATATGCATTTTGTCGTGACCGGTCAAGATGTCAAAGACAGCCAAGTAGAAAAAGCCATTAAATTATCCGCAGAAAAATACTGCTCAGCCAGTCGTATGTTGGTACAAGGCGGGGTCAATGTGACGCATGACTTTGAAGTTATCGCAGGATAAAGGCGAGTATATTGATGAATTTATTCTTAGGATTGGTCTCTGATACCGCATCGTCAGCCATTTGGGCAATGGTGGTAGCCAGTTTGCTGCCATTAACAATGGCATTGACTGCAAAAATGCTCGGCGGCTTTAATTTGGCTGACAATTCCCATCCACGAGATTTTTTACAGGGTACGACGGGCGCTGCTGCACGTGCTAATGCCGCGCAGCAGAATAGCTATGAGACTTTACCGGTATTCTTAGCTGCAGTCTTAGCAGCGATGCTGTTTTTTGTGCCACAGCTGATTGTAAATACATTGGCTTGGCTATACGTGCTGATTCGTATCGGTTTTTGCGTGGCTTACATCACTAATTTGGCGATGTTCCGCTCTATCCTTTGGGGTCTTTCTATTGCCTGCTGTCTCATGCTCTTTTATTTAGCTATTCGAGTCAGTGTATAGTAGCAGCTGATTGAAAAAACTAATGCTTATAAGATAAAAGCAGCTAACGTTACTGTGCACTCATTTGTAGTGCGCTAATGATAGCTGCTTTATTTTTCTCTCTTTTAATACTGTCCCATAATATCTTCGCCTCGCTATAGCCTTTGGTGAGCATCGCTAACCATTGTTTATAACGACCGACCAATACAATATCGCTTTTTGCCGTGCCTTGCAGAAATTTAATCTGATGCGCAATCAGTTCTTGCCATAACAATGTTGTTTCATTATTTAAAGTCTGACTATGTTCTCTATCAACCTGTGCAATTAAGTCGGGACGGGTAACTGCACCGCGACCCAACATCAAATGCTCTGTACCCGATTGCGTCATACAATTTTGTGCGTGCTCTGCATTCCATATTTCGCCATTGGCAATGACGGGAATATCAAGCGCATTAAAGCTTTGAATCTTGTCCCAATAGGCTGGCGGCTTATAGCCTTGGGTTTTGGTTCGTGCATGAACAGTTAGCCAATCAGCACCACTGTCGTTAATCGCAGCTTTGATATCATCCATGCGACTGGTATCGGTATAGCCTAAACGTATTTTGGCCGAGACTGGAATATGAGCGGGAACAGCTTGCCGCACCGCGCTGATAATCTGATACATAGTTTCGGGCTCATCCAATAATACCGAACCACCACGGTGGCTATTGACAGTCTTGGCAGGACAACCAAAGTTGATGTCAATCGCTGGCGCACCAAGCTCGGCAGCATAAGCGGCATTTTCTGCCATGAGTTGCGCTTCACTGCCAAGCAACTGGATATGAATAGGTGTGCCACAAGCAGTCTTGGCATCATGACGCAATTCTGGAACGTATTTATAGAATACATGCGCGGGTAAGACATGCTGAGTCACACGGATAAATTCGCTAACCGACCAATCATAAGGGCGACCCAAGTCTGATGCAATTTGCGTGAGGATTTGCCGCATCAATGGATCGGTTAGGCCTTCCATTGGCGCAAGTAAGCGGACAGGATTGGCAAATAACTGACGGATGGTGTTTTGACGTATTTGAAGTTGCTGATTAGTATTCATGCTTGTTGTTCACTGCTAAAAGGTTGCTATTAAAAGGTTGACATAAAGAAAGGTAGGCTAGAGGTTTAGAGTGGCAAATACAAAGATTGATGAAGTTAGGAAGATTAAGTATTACCAAAAATCACTTTTTTGCCTGTCTGTAAGCCTGATATCAAGTCTTTGATATTATGGATGTCCAAATTGCTCTGGGCACGCGTGCAAGCGACGTATAGTAAACGCAACTCTTCTGGACTTATCTTGACGGCATTGGTCGTCACATCATAATAGAAGTCATCATCGAGCTGTACTTTTCCCCATTCAAGCCCTTTCGCCTTATGGGCAGTGGAGATAACATAGTTAGCATTTTCGATACTGGTAAGACTATTGACAGCTTGGCTCAGGACATTGGTGCCATGATCATCGACCAATTTCACCAGTGTTTTTAGATCGCTGCCTTCATTGGTTTCAGAGTACTCTTGTACATCGCCCCAATTATAAAAGTATGCCAGTTCAGGCACGCCATAAGCAGACTTGCCATTTTTTAAGTTTTCGGCGGCCTGACAAAATTTAAGCATACGATCGGTATCAGCTTGTAGCGCCACGCGGTGACCGAGCTTGAGTCCAGTCAATAGTTGCGACATTGCTGCCGCATTGGTGCGGCAAAGGATGGCATCTTTTTTACTGTGTACCATACCCTTATCAGTAGAAGATTGCTTATTAGGATTGCCTTTTAACGGGACATCTTCTTGCAATGCTTTGAGCAAAGTATTGGCAATTTCAGCAATCGGTTCGCCAAAACGAAACGACTGGGTCAATAAGGTTTGTGGTAAGGGTAGTTTTTTCATCGCATTGACTGCGCCGCGCCATTCATAAATCTGCTGATGAGCGTCACCCACATAAATTACTTGCCGTGGCTGCTGGGTTAAAATTCCCATCATCAATGGATCGGCATCTTGGGCTTCATCAAACAAAATAAAATCAGCTGGAATACTGGGTTTAGACAGTGCCCATAATTTAAGATAAATATCATGCCCGATACCAGCTGGATGGCGCGCATCAATCGACTGTAGCCAACGCTGCTCGACGGCTGGATAGAGCATCTCACGTAATTGCTCTGCATCTGAATCATCGAGCCAGCTGGGAAATTCAATATGCCTTGGTGCAGGGTAGCTGGCATGGGTGCTACAAAAATTGCTGACAGCATCACTGACAAAACGCGATAATCGGGCTGGGGTGAGCGTAATGTATTTATTTATACCATCCATTTGCCGACGTACTTGGACGGGTTGCAAGCCCAAATCATCACCCAGACGTTTGGGTGAAAAACGCGGCAACGACAGCTTAGCAGTGATATCACGGGCGACATGCCGATAAGCAAGCGAATGAAAAGTGCGACATTCCACATGCGGTGGAAACTTTGAGCGTGCATCATTGGCAATCGTCTTGTTAAAAGCTAAATATAAGCCGCGGCCACGCAAACGCTCACCAATCAGTTTTAAGGTCGTCGTCTTACCAGCACCCGCATAAGCCACCACTTTAAATGACTTGTGATCCATCGCCATGTTGAGAGCGCTCAGTTGCTCATCAGTGGGATCGCTCATATAAGCTGGCATAGATGTGGACATAAAAAATTACCTAAAAGAGTAAAACGGATCAAAAATGACGGGGGTAAAAAAAGCCACTGTATAGACAATGGCTGGCTCGTCATATGAAATTGCAAAATACTTGCAAGTGCACATGACAATAATACAAAAACTCATAGAAAATAAAGGTAGAAATAAGTAGGTTATATTAACAGATTAGCGCGTTGGCTGTTTTTGGAATAAGTGTCTGACAAGTGATGTTATTCTTTATTTAACCCTGTATTGCTTGCTAAAGCAGGACTGTGCTCTTCTTTAATTAATATTTTCGCTAAAAATAATCCTAGCTCAAATAGTAACCACATCGGAATGGCGAGCATCAACATCGACACCCCATCAGGCGGTGTAACGACCGCAGCAACGGCAAAACAGCCGACAATAATATAACGACGTTTATCTTCTAAGCTCTGAATGGAGACGACGCCAGTCAATATCAATAGCAAGGTGACGACTGGAATCTCAAAGGTTAAACCAAAGACCATAAAGAGTTTAAGTGCAAAACTTAAATAACTGTCGATATCTGTCATCGGCAAGACGTTCTGCGGCGCGAACATAATAAAGAACTTGAGAACCCCTTTAAGGACAATAAAATAAGAGAAAGCCACACCCGCATAAAATAAAAATATAGAGGACATCAAAACGGGAATCGCGATTTTTTTCTCTTTCTTATATAAACCGGGTGCGACAAACGACCAGATTTGATACAAAATGTAGGGCATTGCAAAGAATGCAGCGACAAAAACAGTCAGGCGTATCGGTGCCATAAAGTTGGAAGTGATATCCGTCGCGATCATCGTTGAGTTGGCAGGCAACTGGGCAACCAATGGGTCGGACAAAAAATCATACAGCTCGCGGGAAAATCCGACCAATGCTAAGAATATTACCAGTACGGCAACACATATCTTAATCAAATGACGACGCAGCTCAATCAAATGCTCGGTAATCGGCATATCGCCAAGTGAGTTTAGGATATCGCCAGAGTCGTCAGTATTGCTGTCGACATTATCATTAATGGTAGCTGTTGAGGTCTCGATATCTGAATCCGCGACTTTTTCTTGACGGCTTTTTTTACGTTTAAATAAGCCCACTAATTACTCTCCTGCTTATTAACAGAAGTCTGTTTGGGTAAAGGACTGTCTAGATGGCTGTTGAGTAAGATATCGGCTTTATAGTTTGGTAAGTAAGGCGGTTGCGGCAAACGACGCGCTTTATCATAAGCACCAAGACGAAACCACATGTTTTCCCACGGTCTAGTTATGATGGTTTGAATCACTGGATTGGCGTTATCATTAAAGTCAGTTTTTAGACTGTCGTTATCACCTTGTGCCGATGGCTGCTCAGAGCTTTCTGGTTTCTCAGCCTGTCTATTACTATCGTAGGCATAGTCAAAGGATTTTGGGCTCACTGGTCGATTATCATCATTCTCACTACTGGCTTGGCTACTTTGTCTTGGCTTAGCGTCATCGACTAGATCACGCGATACCTTTAAATGCTGGTTTTTCGAGGATTCAAACTCTTGCATACTGCCGCGCATTTCTGCCATTTCACGGCGCATTTCTGCTTCAGTCTGGCGAATTTTGGCCAGCTCTTTTTGCATTTGCTGGCGCGTCTCAGCTAAGTCAAGTTCTGCTTCGATTTCAGATTGTAAAGTAGAAACCGTGCGGCGAATTTTGGCATACCATTGCCCAGCGGTACGCGCCGCTTGGGGCAGCTTTTCTGGCCCCAAGACGATTAAGGCAATGACGCCAAAAAGCAATAATTCAGAAAACCCAATATCAAACATAATGTTTCGATGTCACTGTCTAGATGCTATACATTATGCGTGTCATCAACCTTACTGGTTGTTGGGCGCTCTTCAGTGTGTGCGTTGCCATCATGGTCAAGCACCACTTGCTTTTTGGCATGTTCAGTATTTTCATCTTTGACGGCTTCTTTAAAACCTTTGACCGCACCGCCCAAATCTTTACCAGCATTTCTCAGTTTGGAGGTGCCAAATACGACAACCACCACCACCAATAAAATCAGCCAATGCGTAATGGAAAAACTGCCCATAATGCTATCCTTATATCTTGGTTTTCAGTCTTTATAGGAATATGTTGAGTGTATAGAGTATTGTGATCGTACACAAAAGCTATCGACCGCTTATGCGAAGTAACACGTCACTATATTATAACCTGCTGTTATGACAAAAAGGTGAAAGCAACAATAATCAAACAGGGTAATGGCTAATCTTATAAAACGCTATCGAGCGGATTTTTCATCAATACCTGAGAGACCAAAGCGTCGACCTAGCTCATTTAATACTGCCTCTGACTCGATATCGAACCAAGCCAAACCTACTAAGGTATGGAACCAAACATCAGCGACTTCATAGATCAGCTCATGACGCGCTTCGTCATATTGGGCTTTATCCGTATTTTCATTGCAATTGGCAAAGTCTTTAGCAGCGATGATACTTTCAGTACTTTCTTCACCGACTTTTTCTAATATTTTATTCAAACCCTTGGCGTATAAGCTTGCTACATATGAGCTATCGGCATCCGCTTGTTTGCGTTCTCCTAATACTTTATCAAGCTGCTGCAAAATGGAATGAGTGGTAGCAAGGCTGTTATTTTGATGGCTGTGTGAATGGTCTATATTTTCCGCCGCCGCTTCATTAATTTCAGGCGTGGCTTGTGTTACTGTATTTGAATGATAAATATCAGCAGGATCCTTCAATACTTTATCAACCGTTTGCCACTCAGGCGTTTGCCCTGATAAATCCAAACGCTGATAGAAGCAAGACTCGCGACCAGTATGGCAAGCGATACCGCCAGCCTGAGTGACACTAAGTACAATCACATCTGCATCACAGTCCAAGCGAATATCATGTACGGTCTGAGTATGACCCGATGACTCGCCTTTATGCCACAATTTGGCACGTGAGCGCGAAAAATAAACCGCTGTCTGCGTTTGTGCGGTTAATTGTAGGGATTCGTCATTCATCCACGCCATCATCAAAATACGCCCAGACTTATGATCTTGAGCAATTGCAGGAATCAAACCATCTGCATTAAAATTTACGGCAGCCAGCCAAGCAGGTGAAGTCATAATCTTGTTGCCATCTTATAGGTAGAAAATAATAAAAAGTCGCTAAGTATTCGCTAAATAATAGTTATTCAGCCTATCTGTCATTTATGCGAGCGCTTTATCAATACGCAGTCTCTACTTAAACACAGCTTAAGCTGACATTCAATATGTTAAATCAGTAAATACAGCACAATTATACTCGAGCTGAATTTTGATACAGCAAGAATTGTAAATTAACAGTGTTTTTAATTCGCCTAGTTTGTTTTCAGCTAGCTATCGCTTGTGGCTGCTCAATTTTTGCTGCTAAGCGTGTGCTTTAAGTGGCTAATAATCAAGGTTTGGAAGACGAAAATAAGCAGCAAGGTATTTGTGATTAGAAAGAACAACATACGCTAAACAGCGTTAAAACTTTCCTTGGCAAAATAGCGCACGATCTGTTAAAATGTCGCCTCCCACCTCGAGGCAAATAGAGGTTTGGTGCCTGTTTTTACAGCCACTAATCATTATTGACTATTTGACGACCAGGTTCTAAAACAGAAAAAGAGGCAAATCATCATGAAAAATAAGATGAAAACCAGAAGCGGTGCAGCTAAACGCTTCAAAAAAACAGCGAACGGCTTTAAGCGTAAGCAAGCATTCAAAAGCCATATTTTGACCAAGAAATCACCTAAGCGTATTCGCCAGTTGCGTGGTCTTAAATTGGTGCACAAGTCTGACGAAGCAGCAGTTCGTCGTATGTGCCCATACATTTAATAGGCTATCGTCATTTATCTTTAATTAAGCGCTGTTTAATGAATAGCTACTGAATTAAAAGTATATGACTTTGCAATTTGATAACGATGTCTATTATCTGATGACATCGTGATTCGTTTAATAATGATTAAAAATATCTTGGAGTAATTTATGGCCCGTGTAAAACGTGGTGTACAGGCGAATCGTCGTCACAAAAAAATCTTAAAGCGTGCAAAAGGCTACTACGGTGCCCGTTCACGTGTTTACCGCGTAGCGGTACAGGCAGTGACCAAAGCTGGTCAATATGCTTATCGTGACCGTCGCAACAAAAAACGTACTTTCCGTCGTCTTTGGATTGCACGTATCAATGCTGGTGCACGCTTAAACGGCTTAAGCTATAGCCGCTTTATCAATGGCATGAAAAAAGCTAACATTGCAATCGATCGTCGCGTACTTGCTGACATCGCTATGCATGATGCAGCGACTTTCACAGCGTTGGTCGAAAAAGCTAAAGCGGAACTGGCATAAATATTAACCTTCCTTTAGGTAGGCTGCTTTTTAAATCATTATTGATAAGTAGTTATCTACATGGATAGGAATAATATTGATTAATAGGTTGATATTAATAAAAGCTACCGCTGGTCGGTGGCTTTTTTTATATCACATTGTCTGACTGCCCACTTTTAGTACCAGAATCACATACGCTGTTATAGGATAGCGTTTATCATCGTCTAAATATTCAAGCCATTCATATCATTGAAATTATCGTCACATGAATGGGTAAATGATTTGCAATATTTGGTCAAATCCCTACAATTACCTATCACTATTATTAATAGTCCGTTTAAATCAGGAAGAATGCGTCTTATGACTACCCCTGCTGCTACCACCGATTTGTCGGCGCTACCGACCTTGTCCACAGAGCTAAGCGAGCTTAATGAAGCTCAGCTAAATGAGTTGGCCAGTGCCGCTGAAGCCTTGATTCTACAAGTAACCAATGTGCGTGCGTTGCAAGATTTGCGGGTGCAATTGACCGGTAAAAAGAGTCCCTTAACTGGCTGGTCAAAGCAGATGGGCAAACTCAGCAGCGACGATAAAAAAACCTACGGCGGCTGGTTGCATCAAGTCCGTAGCCGTATTCAAGATGCGTTGACAGAGCAGCAGCAGCAGCTAGAAGTGGCTGCACTAAATGCTAAGCTTGCAAGCGAAAGCATTGATATCACCTTGCCTGCTCGCGGTGGTCAAAAAGGTCATTTGCATCCCGTGACCATGATTACCCAGCGTATGCAGCAGTATTTTATACAAGCGGGTTTTAATGTAGCCACTGGTCCTGAAGTTGAGAGCGATTACTATAACTTTGAAGCGCTCAATATTCCGTCGCATCATCCAGCACGGGCGATGCACGATACCTTCTATTTTGATGCGCATTATTTACTGCGTACGCATACCAGCCCCGTGCAAATTCGCACCATGGAAAAGAATGAGCCGCCGATTCGTATTATTTGTCCCGGTCGCGTCTATCGTAATGACTCGGACCAAACCCATTCGCCGATGTTCCATCAGCTAGAAGGTTTAATGGTTACCGAGTCGAGCACTTTTGCTGAGCTAAAAGGCTTGATTAGTGAGTTCTTGGAAGCGTTTTTTGCCAAAGAGCTGACCGTACGTTTCCGCCCGTCATTTTTCCCATTTACCGAACCTTCTGCTGAAGTCGATATCCTAGATGATAATGGTAAATGGCTTGAAGTCATGGGCTGCGGTATGGTGCATCCACAAGTGCTGACCAACTGCGGTATTGATGCCGAAAAGTATACTGGTTTTGCCTTTGGTATGGGTATTGAGCGCTTTGCGATGCTGTACTACGGTATCGATGATTTGCGCCTGTTTTTCCAAAACGACGTACGCTTCTTAAAGCAGTTTGGCTAGAGTGCTCTTTGTTTATATAAAAAGTGCTCCTTGTTAATATAACAAGTTAATGTGCCAACCTTTACTTCAAAATATTTATTATAAAATTCTGATCCGAGATACTTATGAAAATTAGCGAACAGTGGCTACGTCAATGGGTAAACCCAAACAATAGCAGTGAGCAATTGGCCGAACAACTCACGATGGCAGGGCTAGAGATTGATGATCGCTTTGCGGTCGCCCGTGCCTTTAGTGGTGTGGTCGTTGGTGAAGTTATCAGCGTTGAGCAGCATCCAGATGCCGATAAACTACGCGTCACACAGGTCAATATTGGTGCAGCTGAGCCGTTACAAATCGTTTGCGGTGCACCCAATGTGACTATTGGTATGAAAGTGCCTGTTGCGACTGTTGGTGCAGTTTTGCCAAGTGATGACAAAAAAGGCTTCACAATTAAAAATGGCAACCTACGCGGTGTCGATTCTAACGGTATGCTCTGCGGTGCTTCTGAAATTGATTTAACCGACAGTATAGACGGTTTGCTTGAATTGCCAGCTAACGCACCAATCGGTATGGATATCCGTGAATATTTGGGCTTAGACAATCAAATCCTAGATATCTCTATTACGCCAAATCGCGGTGATTGCTTTAGCGTACGTGGTATTGCGCGCGAGATATCAGTGATTAACGATTTGCCGT
The DNA here is from genome assembly GCF_025642195.1 of Psychrobacter sp. SC65A.3. Taxonomy (NCBI): domain Bacteria; kingdom Pseudomonadati; phylum Pseudomonadota; class Gammaproteobacteria; order Moraxellales; family Moraxellaceae; genus Psychrobacter; species Psychrobacter sp. SC65A.3. Next base: position 230,781 of record NZ_CP106752.1, read on the forward strand.
TACAAATGCCAAATATCCCTGATAATATCGATTTCACTCAAAACGAAGTGATGCCAGCTGTAACAGTCAGTGCTGTAGAAGCTTGTCCACGCTACCTTTTACAGTCGATAAGCAATATCGATCGTAGTATCGATACGCCAAAGTGGATGCAAGATGCGCTGGTTCAGTCAGGACTACGCTCGCACAACTTTTTGGTTGATGTGACCAACTATGTCTTGATGGAATTGGGTCAGCCGCTACATGCTTTTGATGCCGATACTATCGAGGGCGATATCGTTGTGCGTTTGGCACAGCCTGAAGAAACCATTACCTTACTAAATGAGCAAACCATTACCTTAACCGGTGATGAATTGGTCATTGCTGATGATAAAGGCGCACTTGCACTTGCTGGAATCATGGGCGGTCAACGCAGTAGTGTGACTGATAGTACCACCAATATTGTGTTAGAGAGTGCCTTCTTTAATCCATTGGCTATCGCTGCACGTGCACGCCGTTTTGGCCTGCATACTGATGCCTCACAGCGCTTTGAGCGTGGTGTTGATTTTGAATTGCCAGTGCTTGCTTTAGCGCGCGCTGTTGATTTGATTACTAGCGTTACTGGTGGGCAAGCCGGACAAATAGTAAAAGCGGAAAGCAGTAAGCATTTACCAGCACGCGCACCGATCACTTTACCAATTGCTAAAGTTCGTGATGTCATTGGTATTGAGATTGACCCTGCAGTCATGGTGCGTATCTTAACCCAATTGGGCTTTAAGGTAGAGCAGCAAGTAGATAGCCTAATTTGTACGCCGCCATCATATCGCTTTGATATGAGCATTAAAGAAGATTTGATCGAAGAGATTGCTCGTATCTATGGCTATGACAATATTCCAAGCGTCTTGCCACACCTGCAAGTCAGTATGGATTATGACGATACGGCAGATTTGACACACGAGATGAAGCTTTCGCTAGTCGATAATGGCTATATGGAAGCGATCAGCTTTAGCTTTAGTGACGCAAAAATAGAAGCCTTGCTCGATGATAAAGCCCTAGGAGAAGTACTGGCACTGGCCAATCCTATCTCTAGTGACTTAGCCGTGATGCGCCGTACTTTGCTATCAAGCTTATTGCCTTGCGTGCAGTACAATCTCAATCGTCAGCAGCCGCGCGTTCGGTTCTTTGAAACTGGGCTTAGCTTTGTTGGTCAAAGTATTAGCGAGTTAGTACAAACGCCAAGTATTGCATTAGTAGCAGTCGGAGATGTTTGGGACGAGCAAGCGTATCAAAACCGTGCGTTAGACTTTTATGATCTTAAGCATGATATTGAGCAATTATTACCTGCGCAAGTGGATGGTGCGCGTATCCGCTATGAGCGTAGTGAGCTAGCTTTCTTGCATCCGGGTCAAAGTGCCAAGCTTTATATCGATGATCAGTATGTCGGTTGGTTGGGGCAATTACATCCGAATACATCTAAGCAACTGGACCTGTCTGCTACTTGGGTTGCGCAGTTGTCATTGGCACCGTTACTAACGCTTGCTCGTGAACAGCATGCCATCACCACGCCAAGCAAATTCCCGCAAGTACGCCGTGATATTGCCATCTTAGTCGATAGCGATATTAGCTTACAGACGTTAGAGGCGACGATACGCGCGGCAGCCGGTGAGCTATTGACAGATATGTGGCTATTTGATGTGTATCAAGGTGATAAAGTGCCAGCGGGTCAACGCTCATTAGCTTTTGCGCTGATATGGCAAGATAAAATGCAAACCTTATCGGATGACGCTGTAAAAACGGCCACTGATAAAGTGGTACAAGCATTAACGGTTGAGCATTCAGCACAGCTACGTGACAGCTAACCTCTAATCGAAAAAGACAAATAATCTATAGCCTCAATATAAATGAGGCTATGGATTTTTGCTATTTATAAAAATTATTAAATAATAGAAGATTTTATTCATAGAGTAAGTTAAGTAGTTATTAATAAAGGATTTTAATGCAGACTTTATTAAAAAGACGCACAAAAACCTTTATAATAGCTAACACTAATTCTCATACCGCTAAACCATGATATTCGACATCACGACATAGCATAGGAGTCGTACTGTGAGCACCTTAACCAAATCTGACATGATCGAGCATTTGATGAATCATCTAAACCTAACGCGCCAAGAAGGTCGCTGTTTGGTAGAGAATTTTTTTGACGAACTGTCAGAGAGTTTGATTGATGGCAAAGAGGTCAAGCTTTCAGGCTTTGGCAACTTTGAGCTTAAAGACAAAAATAGTCGCCCAGGACGCAACCCTAAGACAGGGGAGCCCGTCGCCGTATCAGCGCGCCGCGTTGTGACCTTTAAAACAGGACAAAAATTCCGTCAACAGGTCGATGAGCGCCTATTTGACCAATAATAGTAGTGAGTAAGATTAAAAGTGATGGTTCGCAGTTGTCTATTAAATCGACTGTTATAGCCATCATTTTTTTATGCGACATTGTCTCAGTTATATAAAACATAAATTGCAGGCATAAAAAAAGAGAGCATAAGCTCTCTTTTTTTTAGTACAGTATTTTTATTTATAAAAATAAAAATTACTGAGCTGGTTGCTCAACTACAACTTCGTCAGCTGCGTCTACAGCTGGAGTTTCGCTAGCTACGTCAACGCTAGTAGTAGTACCGTCTACAGGTACTTCAGCATCAATTTCGTCAGTAGCAGTAGCAAGTTGTGCATCAGCGATATCAGCTTCAGCGCCAGCAACAGCAGCTTCTGCTTCAGCAGGAACAGCTTCGCCAGCAGCAGCAGCTTCGTCTAATTGCTCAGAAGCATCAGTTACTTCTTCTTGAGCGTCAGATAAATCTTCAGCAGCGTTTTCTTTGTTGCTATCACAGGCAGTTAAGCCCATAGTTGCAGTCATGATACCAGCTAGAGCAAGTAATTTTAAGTTCATAAGGTTTTCTCCGGGATAATTAAATGAGCAGTAGCAGCAAAAAAGGTTGAACATCCGAGATGTCTCAGATATTCAACTAGTCTTAGTCACAGCTACTCAGCTTTCACGCATTCTATATGATTTCTTTCTGCATAGAAAGAGGTTGTACAATTAAGTTACAATAAAATTGTAAATAGGGTTTTATTTTACTTATTTTACATAATTATCCATACAAAAAGTCAAATTAATCGACGTATAATCAACGACATCTGCTTATTGCAGAGAAATTTCTTATGTCTGGTACTTTGTATCTGTTTGCGCTATTTATGACAGCATAATAAAGAAGATAGCGGATACATAAGTAATGCTCAATGGTAGTCATAACAACTGGCTGTAAATATAAAAAAGTGCTAAGTGTTTTAAAGCAGTTTGTAGTCTGTGGCAGATGAAATTAGCAAAGGTTATCAAGATATGACATGACATCAAAGGATTGAGCTAAAAACTATATAACATGAATCATGATCGATATGAGTGGCATAAGATATCGTATTTTTTGGGAGAAGGATTATGAAATGGCAAGGCAGACGTGGCAGTACTAATGTGCGTACTAGTAGTGGTAGCGGTAAGCTAATGGGCGGCGGTATCGGCGGTATCATTATTGCTGGTATTTTATGGCTAGTATTTGGGGTAAATCCCATGACCGCATTGCAAACAGGTCAAGAGGTCGCAGGCGGTGGTAATACATCTACTGAACCAGCTACCAGTGACGATCGGGATACACAGTTTGTCAAAGTTGTCTTGGCGGACACTGAAGAGGTTTGGCATCAAATATTCAATGAGGGTGGTAGTACATATAAAGAGCCGTCACTGATTTTGTTTAATGGGCAAGTCAGTTCTGCTTGTGGTAGTGCCAGCTCAGCGACTGGTCCTTTTTATTGCCCAGGTGATCAAACGGTCTATTTAGATACGTCGTTTTTCGTAGAGATGCGTCAAAAGCTTGGTATCTCTGGTGATATCCAAAACTCAGGGGATAGTGACAATCAGAACAAAGCGGGCGATTTTGCCCAAGCCTATGTGATCTCCCATGAAGTAGGTCACCATGTACAGACTTTGCTTGGTATTACTCAGCAAGTAAATGAAGCCAGCCGTCAAGTGACTCGGGCACAAGCAAATAAATTGTCTGTACTACAAGAGCTACAAGCTGATTGCTTTGCTGGTGTTTGGGCGCAGCGCAATCAAGAGCGCGTACAGTTTTTAGAAGCAGGTGATATCGATGAAGCTATCAATGCTGCTGGTCAGATTGGTGATGATCGCTTAGCGCGTGCAGGAGGCGGGGCGGTAGTACCTGATAACTTTACTCATGGTACTAGCCAACAGCGTGTAGAGTGGTTTACGCGCGGTCTAGAGAGCGGTAATGTGCAAACTTGTGATACGTTTAGCGGTGCTTTATAGCACTGACTATTATAAAACCAGTTATATTGATTGGTATAGTTAAAATATCTCAAAAACGTTACAGTGCTGCTGGTATAAATTTTTTGCAGCCTCTGTCTGCATAGGCACAGCAAGCAAGAAAAATTAATATCAGCAGCACTTGATGTATTGATATTACTTTTCCCTGACTATAGTAATGGTTAGACACAAAAAAGCCTGCAATCAATTGCAGGCTTTTTTTGTCAGCTAGTTGGCTAGGTAATATCTTTCATTAAAATATATGCGCCAAAAGAGCTGCTTAAAACTGATTATCTGGTTTGATCATAGATATAACCACCAGCGCCGCCAATAGCAGCACCAGCGATTGCACCACGAGCGATATCTTTGCTATCGCCTTTACTTTTAATCAGTGCACCGGCAGCAGCGCCAGCAGTGGCAGCTTTAGCTGTATTACTTAGACCAGTGCTATATCCGTTAGTAGCACAGCCACCCATGATAAGAGCAGAACTAGTTAGAGCCGTCATTGCGATAGTTTTAGCAAGTTTCATAATATCACCTATTAAATCGTCAAGTTTAAAATACTAAGTATACAGTATATATTTCAGTATGTTCTTAACCCTTATAGTAGCCCTTATATATAAATCTGGTCGTAGTAAAAACGCTAAGCTTTGCAAGTAAGCTGTAAATTATGTTGCCTCACTGTGTCATTGGTAGTGCCTTTGCTTAGGGTTATTGTATTTATCCTGATAGTAAGCTAACTGTTTTCGACGCGAATTATTTCTAATGAGAGAGCCAATAGTAATAAAAACAAAAGACCGCCTTATAGGCAGCCTTTATGAGTAAAACGTCAATTATTTATATAACTTTATTGTCGTAAAAGATTTAAAATCAATTTTGTGATTTACGCTTCATTTGCTCAAAAAATTCATCATTGGTTTTGGCTTCTTTTAAGCGGTCCAATAAGAACTCAGTTGCTTGTACACCATCCATCGGCTGTAGCAATTTACGCAGGATCCAAACTTTACGCAGCTTATCTTCATCAAGCAAACGTTCTTCACGGCGTGTACCCGATTTTTTGATATTAATGGCAGGGAAGACACGCTTTTCTGCCAAATCACGCTCGAGGGTAATCTCTTGGTTACCGGTACCTTTGAATTCTTCGAAGATAACGCTGTCCATTTTACTACCAGTATCAATAAGGGCACTGGCGATAATGGTCAAGCTGCCGCCTTCTTCAATATTACGAGCAGCACCAAAGAAGCGTTTTGGGCGCTCTAACGCATTGGCATCCAAACCACCGGTCAACACTTTACCTGATGAAGGAATAACGGTGTTATAGGCGCGGGCAAGACGGGTAATCGAGTCAAGCAAAATGACCACATCTTGCTTGTGCTCAACCAAGCGCTTGGCTTTTTCAATGACCATCTCAGCCACTTGTACATGGCGTTGTGGCGGCTCATCGAAAGTTGATGCAACTACTTCACCGCGTACAGTACGTTCCATCTCGGTGACTTCTTCTGGACGCTCATCAATCAGCAGTACAATGAGGTAGCATTCAGGATTATTACGAGTGATCGATTGTGCTATTGACTGTAGCAGCATCGTTTTACCCGCTTTGGGCGGTGCCACAATAATAGAGCGCTGACCTTTACCAATCGGTGCAATCAGGTCGATAATACGACCAGTCAAATCTTCAGTCGTACCGTTACCTAGCTCAAGCTTTAGCTGCTCAGTTGGAAATAATGGCGTTAAGTTTTCAAAGATAAGCTTATGACGTGAGCGGTCTGGCGTATCAAAGTTGATTTCACCGACTTTTAACAGTGCAAAATAACGCTCAGAGTCTTTTGGTGGACGAATCGTGCCTGCGATACTGTCACCAGTTTTTAGACTAAAACGGCGAATTTGGCTTGGGCTGACATAGATATCATCAGGACCTGCTAAATAAGAGCCTTCAGATGAGCGCAAAAAACCAAAACCGTCAGGGAGCACTTCAAGTACACCATCACCATAGATGGCCTCACCGTTACGGGCATGAGTTTTTAGAATGGCAAAGATAATGTCTTGCTTACGGCTACGTGCCATATTATCAAGACCCATCTCTTTAGCGATGGCCAGTAGCTCAGCGATTGATTTTTTCTTTAATTCAGTAAGATTCATAGATAGGTCGTTAGCAGTTGATAAGATGAGAGATGCCATTATTCACAAATCACGACAGTGATTAAAATAATGTTATTAGGGCGATAGAGGGTGTATATACAGAGTTAAAATTTATGTAGTTTTGATTTTATGTGTCAGTTTACGAGCTTGTCGCAAGAGAGGCAGACAAGTTATAAAAGGTGAAAATAAAAAAGTCTACATAAGAGTCTGCGCCAAAAACTCAATATCAGTCATTGTGTTTAGTCATTCAGTCAGTAGTGGTATTTAATAATGACGATGGTGTTTTTGTTGATAAACACGAGGAGAATAGCGACAAGATATTTAGGAGAGCCATTAGTGTTCTCTTATCAGCAGACTATACGGCCTTAAAGATAGTATTGTCAATAATTTTTGCCAAAAAAGTAAAGTAATCTAGCTTTTTGCTCATAAAATCAACAAAAAAGCCACTATCTGTATCAGATAATGGCTTTGATGTTTACGATGTTTTCAGCGCTTTTACTAAGAATGACCAAAGCAAGCATGCGTTAATTTATAGATGCTTATCTAATACTTTTGCCAATTCAGCTTTTGGCTGTAAGCCCATGACTGAATCCACTTTTTCGCCACCTTTAAATACGAATAGGGTAGGAATGTTGCGGATACCAAAACGGCTTGCCGCTTGTGGGTTGTTATCAACGTCAACTTTAACGATTTTAACTTTACCTTGGTACTCAGTTGCTAAATCTTCTAAAATAGGTGCGATGGCTTTACAAGGACCACACCATGTTGCCCAAAAATCCACTAATACTGGCACGTCAGATTGTAAGACGTCTTGGTCAAAGTTGGCATCAGTGGTATTAACAATAAGGTCTGACATAATTTTTCTCTCTTGTTTTATTATATGTGTCACCATTTATCGATAAAACAATAAATGTTATACCAAAATGATGACCAGCTAAAGAATGTTAAGAATGTGTATAAATCTGCCATTATATTAACATGTTTGCCTAAAGTTGACAGACGTAGACTGGTTAAATTGTTTAACAATTACGATTAGCACAATAAATCGACACATAAGGATACAGGGTTGGCTTTTATCTGTTACCTACTGTATTTATTTCTGCTTTTAACTGCTCGTTAAGATTACTTGCATTTTGATTCTATAACGGATTCTGATTTTTATATCCGAACTGATTAATATAAGTCCATTCATATAAGTAGCCCACATTTATGCCCTTTACAGATGAAAAAATCGATGCCCTTAATGCTGAAGAAAAAACCCGTTCGCCTGAGTTTTTTCAAACATTTGCAAAAAAAGTTACCGTCTATGAAGATGAAGATATCTGGGTAGTCGATAAGCCAGCAGGACTATTGAGTGTCGACGGTAAGAGCTTAAAAGTAAGCTTGCTAGCTCGCCTTGAACGTGCCAATCCTGCCGTCAAACTGATTCATCGCCTCGATATGGATACCTCTGGCCTGCTTATTTTCGCCAAAAATGCAGCGGCACAAACCAATATTAGTAAGCAGTTCATCGACCGACTACCGCAAAAAAATTATCAAGCACGAGTGTTTGGTCAATGGGACAGCGTTGGCGCTACTGGCAAGATATCGGTACCAGTACGCTATGAGCCTGCAACCAAACCGCGTCATATCGTCGATCCTAACTGGACAAAACATGCGCTGACTTTATATGAAATATTGGCGCATGAAGAATGTGATGGTCAAATAGTAACTCGCGTCCTATTAAAACCAGTCACTGGTCGTAGTCATCAGCTGCGCGTCCATATGGTACATATCGGACATGTGATGATTGGTGACCCGATTTATGCAGAAGGTATTGCATTAGATATTGCGCCAAGACTAAATCTACATGCGCAGCAACTGCGCCTAAAACATCCAACGCTTGGAGCGTGGATGGACTGGGAAAGTCCAACGCCTTTTTAGTGTTTTTAAAACAAACTAAAATCTAGCATTGTTGCAAATTACTAGATAAAGTTACTAGGTAAAGCTGCTATGGAAAATTAGTAGGGCATCCTGCGCTCTGATAGGTCAGCCAATTTGCAAAAACAAGGATTGTATTATGCTTAATATGACTACTGCCAAGCAGGCGTTTAAAAAGCGCTTAAAAGCTAAACCTTATTCATCAGATGTTCCTGCAGATTATGAGGTGCTGATTATTGGTGCGGGTATCGCAGGCATCAGCATGGCTTGCCATTTGCAGCAGCAGAGCTCGCAAAAAAGTCTTTTTGATAGTAAAAGCATTAAGCAGAAAAAACGCCTCAAACTTAATAGCCAACGATTTTTAATCGTAGAAAAACGTGAGGATTTGGGCGGTACGTGGGATTTGTTTACCTATCCCGGTATTCGTTCTGACTCGGATGCGCTGACTTTTGGCTATAGTTTCCGTCCGTGGTTGGATCATAAGATGCTTGCAAAAGGTGCAGACATTAAAAGCTATATTGCTGATACAGCACGCGAGTTTAAGGTGGTAGAGCATATTCGCTATCAGCATGAAGTACAGCAGTTATCATGGTCAAGCGACAGTCAGCAATGGACGGCGATGATTAAAAATCATGCTACCGGTGAAGTATTGAGCTTAACGGCAAACTTTGTCGTTGGAGCGACCGGTTATTATGACTATGAAACTGGTTATAGACCACATTTTAAAAATGAAGAAAATTTCAAAGGTGAAATAGTCCACCCGCAGCATTGGCAAAATACACAATACGACGATAAAAAGGTCGTCGTCATTGGTAGTGGCGCGACGGCGATGACACTGATACCGGCATTGGTCGATGAAAGTAGTAAACAATGTGCCCGTCATGTCACCATGCTGCAACGCTCACCGACGTATGTTGCAAGCGTACCGGGCGATGATCATGCGCTTGACTTGCTATCAGGTAAATTCTCACCTTTATCAAAATCACAGGCGTACACCTTGTTGCGTACGCGCAATGTGATGTTTCAACAAGGTGTTTATCGGGTGGCGATTTATGCGCCAAAGGTGATGAAAGCGCTATTAAACCATAAAGTCAGAAAAGAGCTCAAAGGTAGTGGCGTGGATGTTGCCCATTTTAAGCCGGCTTATAATCCTTGGGAAGAGCGTTTGTGTGCGGTACCTGATAGCGATTTGTTTCAAGCTTTGCATAGCAAGCGCGCTGAAGTGGTAACCGATAGCATCAGCCAGTTTACCTCAACTGGTATTGCATTAGCATCAGGCAAGCATTTGGACGCAGATATCATCATTACTGCGACGGGTCTAAAATTACAGATGCTAGGCGGTGCAGCTTTATATGTCGACGGGGAGCCGATCGATGTGGGCGCACGAATGACCTACAAAGCAGTGATGCTTGAGAATGTACCAAATATGGCAATCATGTTCGGCTATACCAACGCGTCTTGGACATTGAAGATTGATTTGGCTTGTCATTATGTGCTGCGTTTACTGAGTTATATGAATAAAGAAGGATACAAAACAGTATGTGCGCAGGCTGAGACTGAGCACGAACAAGTGAAAATGCAGGCAGATACGGTACTTGGGGCACTATCGGCAGGGTATGTCAGCCGTGCCAAGGATGAGCTGCCAAAACAAGGTGATCGCTATCCTTGGCGGGTGAACAATAACTATGTCACCGATCGCATCATGCTCAAATACCGTAAAATCAAAGATGAGTGGCTACAGTTTAGTCGTTAGAATTTGCTAATTATTAATATTACTGAGCTTGATTGATAAAATCACTGACTTGTTTACTAAGCATTTGCCACAAGGTTTCTTGCGCGCTTTTGCTGCCCCAAGCATTGTGCGGACTAAATATCACGCGTGGATGCTCGCCAAGAGCCAGTAAGGGATCATTGGCAGCTATAGGTTCTTGCTCAAAAACGTCGCTGCCATACCCTAAAATTTGCTCATTGTTAATGGCATCAGCAAGCGCTTGGCTATCCACAATACCACCACGAGCGACGTTGACAAGTAGAGGTTTTTTAGTCATTTTGGCCAAGGTGTCTGCATTGATAAGGTGCTGAGTTTTCTCATTTAACGGGCAATGTAAGCTAATTACATCAGCACGAGCAAGTACTTCGTCAAACGCTGTATAGTCATCATTACGTGGCATACGCCCTTGATGCTCCGCCCACAATACCGTCATGCCAAAAGCGCGCGCAATATCAGTGACGCGTTTGCCAATGGTACCAATGCCAATAATACCCAGCGTTTTATTTTCCAAATCTATAAGCGGGATATCAAGTAGGCAAAAATTCCCATTATCTGCCCACGTGCCATCGGTGACTTTATTATGATAATGCAGACCGGCACGCATGGCATTTAGCATCAGCATAAAGGTATGCTCAGGCACGCTTTTGACTGCGTAACCGGCGACGTTATAGAGCGCGATATTACGCTCAGTACAAGCATCTTGGTCAACGTTATTCATACCCGTAGCGGTCAGTTGAATAAGTTTTAGCTTTGGCAACTTAGCAATCGCTTCGGCATTGATTTGCACTTTATTAGTAAAAATAATATCGGCGTCTTTGCAGCGCTCAATGATCAGTGTTTGAGGCGTATCATCGTAAGTAATATAATCAGTAACGCCAGCGGGTGCTGGCAAGTCGACGTTATCAGAAAAAGTCCCTTTATCTAAAAAAACCGCTTGCATGATGATTCCTTATCTCGTTGTTATCGTAAATGGGTTTGGTTTATTATCAGCTTAATGTAGCACGTTGCGGCATTTAGTCAAAAAACATGTCAAAAAGCACAAAGCAAAAAACCTCTACTTCGAGCTGAAATAGAGGTTTTATTTATTGAGACACCAGTTTCTTGCGCTTACTTATTTTTTTGCGCTTATAAAGAAAAACGCTTACGCAATTTACCGATCAGACTACGCACACGACTGCTCAAGTCAATGCGCACATCGTTTTCAGGATCGTGCTCGACTTCATAACGTTTGACCAATTCAGGGCTGGCTTTTAGTTTTGCATGGTGCTGGAATGCACGATTGACACTAATTTCAAGGAGGCTTGCGCGCATTGGCTTCGGTAGGCAGCGATAGACCTGACCTTTATTAATCAAATCAATCAGCAGTCCTGCATCTTGGAATTCGGTCTGTACCAATACGACTAAATGCGGCGCATCTTGCTTTAGGGTAAAGATAATCGGCGCAATATTCTCGCCGCTGACATTGATGTCGGTAATACAAACACCGATATCTTCGTTCGCCAAATAATCGTAAGCTTCCTCTAAACCTTGGGCGTGCAGCACTTTATAGTTATTAGAGAATTGCTTACGTATTTGCTCAATCAACTCATTGGTCTCATCAATGACCAATAAAGTCTGCTTATTGCCTGAACTGTCGAATTGCTCGGCGTCTTCGTCTGGGTTATAAGTCAAAGCGATTTCAGTGGCGCGTCCGACGACAGCGAGCAGTTCTTCAGATTTACATGGCTTGGTTAAATAACGGTAAATTTCACCATCATTAATAGAGCCAATAATCGCGTTCAAATCGGCATAGCCAGTTAATAATATACGCATGGTAGAAGGTGATACGTCTTTTACTTCGCGCAAGATATCAACGCCAACCCGCTCAGGCATACGTTGGTCACTGACTGCAACGTGTACATGGTTGTTTTTGATATAGTCGATGTATTCAGTCGGGTCAGTGGTAATAAAAACGTCATGCGTTTTACGAAATAACAGCTTCATAGAACGTAAAATGCGTTGTTCATCGTCAATAAAAGCCAGCTTCGGTTTCGCTTCAACCCCTAACTCGGCGGTACTTATGTTATTGTTGGTGTCATTTTCTAATTCATTCATGATGGTATCCTTATGATGAATAACAGTGATATAGCTTTATATAATCATTAAAATAACAGCAGAACCTAGCGATTATGCCGCTAGGCTTTTTTCTGTCAGATCATTATTAATGGGTAGCGTTAAGGTAAAGGTGGTGCCAACGCCTACAGTCGATACGGCTTTAATGTCGCCATTATGCTGCTCCATAATCTGCTGACTGATTGCCATACCAAGACCAGTACCTTCGCCTGCGCCTTTAGTGGTAAAGAACGGCTCAAATATCTGACTGAGCACTTCTGAGCTCATGCCTTTACCGTTATCAATGACATCAACATAAACATTGCTGTCATCGGCACGGGTACGCACTTCGATTTTGCCATCAGATTTTTCGCCCATGGCTTGCGCGGCGTTATTGAGCAGATTGACCAAGACTTGGTTAATCTGTGACGGTGAGCATTTAATTTCAGGTGTCGGCGCAAAATCAGTGACAATCTCTTGATGTCTGATAGAGTTACCGGCGATTTTCAGCGAGGCTTCGATACATTCGCGCACATCAATGGTCTTCACTTTTGACTCATCAAGACGGGCAAAGTTACGTAGGTTTAATACCATCTCAGTGATTTGCTCGACGCCAAATAGCGAGTCTTTAATCAGCTCTTTTAGCTCAGCGGACAAATCATCTTCTTGAATTTCATCGGAAGCACGGACGATATCTGCTAATAACTTATCAATTTTGCCATCGGAAGCCGCGTCAGTTTTAACGCCTTTTAAACCTTGTACCAGTTCAATCAGCTCTTCGTATTGCTCAGTCAACTGACCGATAATCTCGAGGTTATTCTGTACATAAGATAATGGCGTGTTTACTTCATGGGCAACACCAGCAACCATTTGCCCCAACGTTGCCATTTTTTCTGAACGGATCAATTGTAGCTGCGAGCTTTTCAGCTCTTTTAGTGTGTCTTGCAGCTCAGCAGTACGTTCTTCTACTTTAATCTCTAGCTGTTGGTTAATATTGGCAAGCTTACCTTCGTTAGATTGGATACGATCTAATAGGTCGTTAATAGAGCCGTTTACCAGTCCAATCTCGTTGCGACCTGTCTTGAATTTAACTGAGCTTAGCTTGTTGTACTGCTTGTTATTAATGATGTTTTCTGCCAAAGAAATTTTATCAGTGGTTTCTTTCAATGGCTTGAATGCTAAGAAAGTTAGCATAAAGTAGATAATACCAGCGGTGATAAGGAGCGCTAATGCAATCCAGTTAATCAAGTTTTCACTTAAATTGTCGGCAATGGCGTTAATCTCAGCATCAGGTTGGACAACGATAAGTTTCCAATAGGTTTCAGGAATCTCAAAGACATAGGCTTGACTGCCGTTATAAAAGTCATCATTGGTCAGCTCAAAGCTTTGTAGCAAGCGACTATCCATAGCATTTTGCTTGTTTTCACCGTTATTTAGGTAAGCAGCATAGTTGACCAAATAATAACCTTTGGAATCACCTGTTTCTGCTTTATCAATTGTATTCAATACTTGCTGAACTTGCGGTGACACGCTAGCTGCAACTTGCTCGATAATCTCGTTACGCTGAGCTTCCAAGAAGTTTAATACTGGATTCCAAGCAGGGTCAGAGTTGATAACTTGTTTGATATCAAGTGGTGTACCGGTTGCTTCATCAATATAGCTTAAGCGTTCAGGGTTAGATGAGGCGATTACCTTATCACTGTTATCTAATAATAAAATGTAGCCTGAACCAGAGCTCTCACTCAACTTGACGATGTTCTCTTGCAACTGGTTTAGGGTAAAGTTGACCGTACTGGCACCCCAAAACTGATTGTCACGCTCAATTGCGACACCGCAGCTCATGGCAAGCTCGCCTTTGGTTTGGCTGGCGCGAACATGGTTCCAGATACAGCTGTCAGGTTTGAGTAGTTTTAAGACGCTAAACCAATCTTCTTGATAATAAGGATTGGTTGGGTTTGGATCGCTTAGTACCGCTTGATAATCACCGTTTTGGCGTACCATCAAAAACGGATGGGTTGCAGTATTGGCACCAAGAGCGCCTTTTTCTGGCCAAATGCCGCCACTACCCAATAAGTTATAGTCGCGTTTATCGAATGCATTGGCGGTACTGACTTGCAAAATATTCTCTTGCGGTGGCAGCGTTTGCGCGCTTTGCTGTAACAGCAAGGCACTACGCATGACACGATTGATGTCGGCTGAGATACTATTAACCGCGGTATTACCACGTTCAGCGACCAGCTTTGCTGACTCAAGACGGATTTTATCATGGCCTTCTTTATCAACGACATAGACAACGACCGCAAGTACGACCGCAAAAGCAATGAACAAAATAGTGGTAACTTGGGTACTGACTTGATTAAAAAAGCCAACTTTTTTAGAGGCACTCATGACGGGATTTGTCCTTGGGAGTAGGGAGCACAAAAAGAATTGCCAATGGGATGGATTGGCTACAACGAAATATATGGTTAATTTTCATCAAAATAGCTTGTTAACACTAGTCATAAACGTCAACTGAAAATAGTGTTAACATAACTTAAAATTATGATAATAAACTTAACTTATAACTTAATGGACTATTACGGACAATAGCATACTCATAATCGCTGATAAAGCATCGATAACGGTTATGAGGTCTATGCTATTTTTTATATAAGTAGTAGTTAGCTAAAAGTCTAATGACTTAGTTAAATTGAATAGCTTTGGTATTAAGAGAGATGTTCTATTGCATTTTTTAACAATACAGTAACAATTTTACGATAACAATATTTTTTGTTTACTTGCGAGTCGTTATCTTATTGGTTTATAAGCCCAACTTATGCTTAGCCTTGACTTTATCTTGCAGAAATCTGCTCTTGAAAAGTGAACTTAACGCACTCATCTAAGCGCTAACGTTATATAATGATCTGTTTTATCGACGGATTTGGCTTACAAGCTGATGTGCCTGATATATCTCGTGACAATATACTGAATGACCGTATATTGAATAAACGTATATCCAATAATTATCAGTTCGTCCATTTGACTGAGCCAGCAAGCATGGCTTGCATCGTAAACTACCTATTTTCTTATCATCTGAGTACAAAAAGACATCGCCCTATGACTATCTCTATCGCTTCATTGCACAGCACCGAATTCGCCGTTGGTCAACGCTATTTATCTGATACGGAGTCCGAGCTGGGCTTAGGTGTGGTCATCGATGTAGACGACCGATGTGTGCACATTTTATTTCCGCAAAGTGAAGAGACGCGCGTTTATGCAAAAAACTCTGCGCCTTTATCTCGTGTGGTGTTTAAAGTCGGCGATAGTATCTCTGATCAGGCAGGTAAGAGCTATACAGTAAATGCTGTTGAAGAAGTAATGGGCGTGCTCAAGTACAGTGTAAATGAGCACGAGAAAGCCATCATGGAAACTCGTCTGGCTGCTAATATTACTTTGGCGAAACCACTTGAGCGTTTGCTAGCAGGTCGTATTGAGCGCAGTGATTGGTACGATTTGCGTCAAGATATTTTGCGTATGCAATCAGCGCTTGCAGGTCACCCGCTCAAGGGCTTAATGGGGGCGCGCGTTGATATCATTGAGCATCAGTTATATATCGCTCATGAAGTCGGCAAACGTATTGCGCCGCGAGTTTTGCTGGCTGATGAAGTCGGTTTGGGTAAAACCATTGAGGCAGGTTTGATTATTCATCAGCAGCTACTGACTGGCAAAGCTGAGCGGGTATTGATTCTTGTACCAGACAGTCTGCAATACCAGTGGATGATTGAGCTGCGCCGCCGCTTTAATCTCAACTTTGCCTTGTTTGATTTGGTGCGTACCGCAGCGATTAAAGAGCATGACCCTGAGCAAAATGTCTTTATGACTGAGCAATGTGTCATCGCTGGTATGGACTTACTCCTTGACCATCCTGACTTGTATGATCAGGCGATGGAAGCAGGGTTTGATTTATTGGTCGTCGATGAAGCGCATCACCTGCATTGGGATGAAGCTCAAGGCGGCAATGATAAGTACGACCTCATTGCAGATTTTGCTGAAGAGACGGCAGGAGTCATGCTACTGACGGCGACACCTGAGCAGCTTGGGGCGCAAAGTCACTTTGCCCGTTTGCGTCTATTAGACCCAGATCGCTTTGATGATTTGGATGAGTTTATCGATGGTCAAGATGCCTTTGCAGAAACGGCAGCCGTCGCCAGCCTATTAATAGAAGATAAACCTTTAAGTGATGGTCAAATTGCCGCACTGAGCAGTTTACTGACGATTAGTATCGATGAATTAGCAACGATTAACGAAGACGAAAAACTCCGTACTTACGCCCTAAATGAATTGCTAGATCGCCATGGTACGGGACGTATTTTATTCCGTAATACCCGTGAGAGTGTAAAAGGTTTTTATGGTCGTAGTAGCCAGCCTTATCCACTGCCATTACCTGAAGCATGGGTCGACAGCTATCAAACCAATGGTAAATTGCGTGAACAGCTATGGAGCGAAGAAAATCAACCTGATGGTGGCTGGTTGGAAGACGACCCACGTGTGCCTTGGCTGATTGATATCTTAAAGGGTGAGCTTAAGCACAAAAAAGTACTGTTAATTGCCCGTAGTGGTGCGACCGTTGAGAGCTTGGAAGCGGTATTGCGTCTACATGCGGGTATTAAGACTGCTATCTTTACCGAGCAGATGACCTTGCTTGAGCGTGACCAAGCCGCGGCGTTCTTTGCTGATAGTGAAGGCGCACAAATATTATTATGCTCAGAGATTGGCTCGGAAGGACGTAACTTCCAGTTTGCAAGCCAGCTGATATTATGGGATTTACCTGCCAATCCAGATACCTTGGAGCAGCGTATCGGTCGCCTAGATCGTATCGGGCAGACGCAGCAAATCATGCTACATGTACCTTATGTGCAAGGTACCGCGCAAGAGCGTCTGTATCAGTGGTATAACAATGCGCTAAATATGTTCAATCAGATCTCACCAACAGCGCAGAGCGTACAAGAGCAGTATATCCAAGAGCTAAAACCGATGCTTGAGGGTGCCGATAACGACGTCAATCGTGCAATATTGGCAGATATTATCGCAGAAGCAGCGCAGACACGACAGGGACTTGAAACACAATTGCAAGCTGGTCGTGATCGTCTATTAGAATACAACTCATGCCGTCCGCGCGTCGCTGGACGTATCGCTGATGCCATGCGCGATTTTGATGGGCACAATCTATTGCCGCAGTTTATCGAGCGCTTTTTTGCCTCAGCCAATATCGAGCACAATATCCAACGCGATGGCTCGTGGGTGATTTCACCGATTGACAGCACTGAGATTAGTGATTATATCGATGGTTTGCCACTCGGTGATGAAGATGGTATGACGTTGACTTTTGAGCGTGAGCAAGCGCTGCAACGTGAGGATATTGCCTTTATTACGCATGAACATCCATTGATGCAGGCGATTTATGAGCTAGCAAGTACCAGCACCTTTGGTAATACCACGGTTGCAATGCTAAAAAGTGCTGCGGTACCACAGGGCATGGTGATGTTAGAAGTGAATTTCCGCGTTGAAGCCATTGCGCCAAAACTGCTTAACTTGCCTGCAACCTTGAGCACGCAAAATATCCGCGTCTTTATCAGTGAGCAGGGCAGCGATTTGTCAGCGCGTATCAGTGCCGATATGATCATGCCGCACATTGAGCGCCTAGATAAAAACCGTGCCCGCCAAGTGATTAAAGTACGCGGCGATGTCATCGAGCAGCGTTATTATGAAGCGGAAGATATTGCTCGTCAGCAGTTGACTGAGATTGGTGAACAAGCAAGTGCCCGCTTTAGCCAGCAGTGGTCGCGTGAGATCAAACGTCTTAAGCATCTACAAACTATCAATCCAAACGTACGTCCAGCAGAGATTGAGCGTTTAGAGCAGCTAAAATTACAAGGCGAGCAAGCATTGGCGGGCTTGTCATTGGTGCCAGATTCTATCCGTGTATTGGTGGCAGTAAAACCATAAATTTAATACAATAGTAAAAACGAGGTGTATTTAAGCATCTCGTTTTTATTTATGACTTTTTATCATGAGTTTTCGATAATCCATTTATTGCTCATCTAAAGATTTATCTTGTATATTACTGCTATTGATTTCATATTATTTAAATTAAAACGCCATATCGGCTCAAGCCATATCGTCTTGATATTCTTTGGCGCTTATATCTAGATGCTTGGCGTTATTGATAAAAATAAGGAAAGTAATCGTCATGTCTGATTATTCACAACTAATAGATGAGCTATTGGCTACCGTCGCGCTCATCGAAGTCAGCCCTGATGTATTTGAAGGTAAAAGCCATGACTATGTCGGTGCCCGTATCTTTGGTGGGCAAGTGCTCGCACAAGCGATCATGGCAGCAGCGCATACGCTTGATGAAGACAAGCCTTGTCACTCCTTGCATGGGTATTTTTTGCGCGGCGGTGATATCAACCAGCCGGTGATTTATCAAGTGCGCCGCTTACGTGATGGGCGTAGTTTGTCCGCGCGCGAAGTAACGGCGATTCAGTATAAGCAAGTACGTGGTAAGCCGCCGGTTGAGCAAGTGATATTTTCTATGATTGCCTCTTTTTCACCGATGGAAGAGGGCTTAGAGTATCAAGAAGATATGCCTGTCTATCCACCGCCTGAAGACTTACTTGCGGAGCAGGATCTAAAAGAAGACTATGTTGGTAAAGTCCCAGAGGCATTAAAATCTCGTTTTATGCGCCGTCGTCATATCGAGATTAAACCAGTGAAACCGCGTGACCCGATCCATCCGGAACCAATGAAACCTAAGCAAGCGAACTGGCTGCGTATCCGCGAGCTTGGCAATCAACCCGTCGCGATTCAGCAAGCATTATTGGCATTTTCCTCTGATTTTTATTTGGTTGGCACGGGGCTGATGTCACATGGTATTAGCTTTATGACCAGCGGCTTGCAAGCTGCTAGTATCGATCATTCAATGCATTTTCATCGTCACTTTGACCTAAATGATTGGCTGCTATATGACATGTGGAGTGATACGACATCTAATGCGATGGGACTCAATCACGGTCAATTTTGGCAAGATGGTAAGCTGGTGGCGACCGTACAGCAAGAAGGCTTGATGCGTTTGCGAGTGCCAAAGTCTTAAGTTTTTATATTGCTATAAATAAAAAAAGCGACTTAGAATTATTCTGAGTCGCTTTTTTATGGCGTATACAATCGTTATTTTAAGCGGATTTTTTAGTGATTATATATGTAATCCTATTCTAAAATTTTCACCATCGCTCTTGGCAATCCTAGCGTTGCCTGTGCATCATCAGCGTTTAACCAGTTAATATTAATTTCAGCTGCTTGTAATGCCTTGGTTATCTCAGTCACCTGTTTATTGTTTAAAGTTACTGATTGCGGGGTTAAATACCAATGAAAATGGGTCAATGAATGTTTGATAGGCGAATCATCGAGTAATGTGTTGCTGATTGATTTTGTGACCAATTGATTCTTATCTAACCACTCATTAATAATTTGCTCAGCAGTAGTAAATTCTGACTCGTATATTTTTTCATTACTAGCTACTTCTAAAAGCTGATTATCATCAGCTGCAATTGGTTTCTTATTTTTATTCTTGTCAGCATCCTTCACAGCAGCTTTTCCACTAATTTTTTCTATAAATGCTAGCGGTAAACTCCACAGTCCTCCCCAAATGCCATTATCAGGGCGCTGTAACCAAAGTATTTCGCCATTTTCGTTTTCAATAAGCAGTGCATTACTAAATTTACTCGGTTTAGGCTGTTTCTTAGCCTTGACTGGATAGTCCGTCTCACGACCTTGCGCATGTGCCAAACAGTCGTCCTGTAGTGGACATAGTAGACAAGCAGGCTTACTACGCGTGCATAAAGTTGCACCCATATCCATCATCGCTTGCGCAAACAATCCTGATTGTTCTCTAGGCGTTAAACGCTCTGCCAATACCCACAGCTCTTTAGTCGTCGCGGACTTAGTGATGTCACCATCAATTGCTGCCCAGCGTGTCAGTACCCGTTTGACATTACCGTCACAAATGACGCCATAACGATGCAAGCCCATTGACATAATCGCCCCAGCGGTCGAAGGACCAACACCTGATATCGCTTCCCAACCTGCCAAGGTTTGCGGAAAGTCGCCAGATTCATCAATCACAGCGACCAATTGCTTCGCACCTTTATGCAAATTACGTGCACGCGCATAGTAACCTAGCCCCGCCCAATGCTCCGCGATGGTGTCCCATTCTGCTGCTGCTAAATCTTGCACGGTCGGAAAGGAGTCCATAAAACGGGCAAAGTAGGGTAGCACTGTCGTTACTTGCGTCTGTTGCAGCATGACTTCAGATAACCAAACGATATAAGGATTGGGCGTATCGGTTTGGTGTTGTTGCCAAGGCAGGTCATGGCGACCGTTTTCGGTGAACCAATCTAGTAGGCGTGGGGCAAATGAGTCTAAAGAAGTTAATGAGTGAGAAAATTGAGTATGCAAGAGTATTCCTTGTAAATTTAACAGGGATATATAAAATTTGGGATTACAGTTATTTATGGGGTGTAATACGATTGATACAAGACAACAGTAGGTGAGCTTAGTTGTGAGGATCATTGAATAAAATGGCAATTAACTGTATTGTTTGCAAAGTGAGATTGTGAGGATTTTCAGATAAGTTAAAGGTGAATTATAAAGATAAAACAGGTGCGCTAGGCGCACCCTACGAGCTATATTAGTGAGCGTTTATTTACGATTCTTCCGCGTTTTAAGGCGACGCAAGCGTTTCTCTTCTTCTTTAGCGATTCTTTTTTCTTCTGACGCGATACGTTGTTCAGCGACGACAACTTCTTCAGCCTCAGTCATAGCAGGCGTCTCCAAAGTGATACGCCCAATCTTACCGCTACGCAGCTCATTCACTAGGATTTCAGACATCCGGTACGTATCGACTTTATTACCCGCGCGCACGCAGCCGCGATTGCGACCAGCTATTTCAAAGAACTCCCAATCGGTCTTAGGCAGTTCTTCAATTTTATAGCGGGTTTTTAGCAGCTCAGGATAGGCGGTTAATAAATACTCAGCGGTATAACTGGCAACATCTGCAAAATCAAACGCCGTATCACGAATGCCGCCTGTTGCTGCCAAGCGATAGCCAGAGTTTTCGTTTTCGACTTTTGGCCACAGCATACCAGGCGTGTCATAAAGCATAATATCGTCATCAAGTTTAATCAATTGCTGAGACTTGGTAACAGCCGGCTCATCACCTGTTCTAGCCACGGCGCGCCCAGCCAAAGTATTAATCAAAGTCGATTTACCGACGTTTGGAATACCCATAATCATGGCTTTGATTTGGCGACCCGTACCAACTTTATTGGGGACGAGTTGTTTACAGATAGCAATGATACGTTTGACATCATTGGCTTTATCGGTATCACAAGCAATGGCTTTAACACCATTTTGCTGCTCAAGATAGTTCATCCATGCTTGGGTCAGCTCAGGATCAGCAAGATCAGCTTTATTTAAGATTTTGATGACTGGTTTTTCACCGCGTAATGCAGCGACCATTGGGTTTTCGCTGCTATAAGGAATACGTGCATCAATCACTTCGATAACCACATCCATCTGCGGCATAATTTCTTTGATTTCATTGCGGGCTTTGTTCATGTGTCCAGGGAACCACTGAATACTTACTCTCTTATCCATCTGCTTTCATAACCTTTTATAAAAAATGCTCAAAGTAAGACGATCGTCATTTACTTTTCATGGTGTTCAGTTTACTACATAAGCCACGTACGGATGCTAAAAAGTAATAATGCTAATAGTGCTCACGCTATAATTTCAATTTACTCTAATAAGAAACTATGATTCGACCTGTTCTGCTGTTCCATCACGCGCCGGCGGCAACGGTGCCAAATAACCAATCAATAAAATCAGGCTACCCGCACCAATGAAAGAAATGACTCGCCAAATTGCCTCAGTCTGTGACAAATCAACTAAGACCAATTTTAAGACCACAATACCCAATAAGCCAATGCCCATAAACCATAGCGCGCGCTGCCAATAGCGACTGGCAATAATGGTGGCGACCAATGCCAGTAGCGTCCATAAAATCGTCAGTCCTGTCTGTACTTGCTCGCTACGCCATGCGCCGCCAGTATGATCGTATGAGTCAGCTATCCATAGCGGCGTATGAATAAAGGCGTGCAGCGTTCTAACCAGCATACTAGAGAGTATCCAAAAGCTAATCAGCGCTAGTACGATCAACAACGTGTCACTCTTACGAATGGCGCTAAATAAATTTTGCGAGTGCGCGCCACGTTGACGCAATAAATAAACGCCCAATCCGTAAAGCAGCACTAGCCACAACGTCACATCATACAAGTTAAGTAGTGGAAAATAGGGCAGTCCCCAAATCACGCCATCATAGGTGAAATTGGTAAAAATGACCCAGCATAGTGTTAATGGCACGAATATTTTGGCGCAACCTAACAGTGCACGTTGCCAGTCAAACCAATACATAGAGAGCGGTGAAGATGAATTTTTCGTCTGATTATTATTCTGCTGACGATGCGTCAACCAGAGTCCAGCCAGTATAAGGGCAACCGGAACAAGGATAGTCATCACGCCTTTTGAATCGGGCACACCATAATGTACTGCTTCTGCCAAAATGATGATGCCAGTACCAAGCCAGCTGGCGCTATCGTAGCCCTGTAACTCTGCATTGTTATGATGGTCTTTATTGATATTGGTATTGTCATGCCAGGTTTTTAACCATAACTGCCCAAACACTAGCCAGCCGATGAACAATGTTATAAATATCGACCAATCAAAGGCTGTCCATTGATAGTCAAATTCATACTTTTGTGGCAATTGTAATATCAGCATGGCATAAAATAACAGCAGCAAACCATGGCTAAATTGTCTGATTGCTCGCCACGGACGATATTGATTGATGACATAATAAACAATCATGCTAACGACACTTGCTAAGGCAATAAGTGTCGATGTTGCCAACTCCCAGCTGGCAAACCATTGATCAAAATCGAGTACTAATACATAGAGCAGCCAGCTCATCGCGGTGAGCGTCAACAAGCGTATTAACGCTGGACGTTGCCAAATGATTTTAAACGCCATACTTTGGCTATTGATACTGTCAAACCATTGCTGAGTTGCTGTCTCGCTAAGGCCTAACGCTTTGCCGTATTCGGACAGCGTATTATTGGCGTTAAGCTGATTTTTAGAATCGTGGACAGATGGCATTGAGCCTTGCGTCGCTGTCATAGGCGATGAAATAGGTAATGAAATAGGCGAATTGCTGACACGTAAGATAAAGACGCTGGCAATTGCACTGATGGCAGAAATCGTTAATGCGAGTGTTGGATAGTAATCAAGGGTAATGACAAAGGTATTTGATAACATGCCAATGCTAATTAGCTGCAATCCTAAACCCAATAATACTGACCATGCACGAAGAGAACGCCTGCCAAACCATACCAGCGCTAAGCCCTGCACCGACCAACCGAAGGCAATCCATTCTGCATTTAATGCCAGCGGAATCACTAATGCCAAAAAGCCAAAACCTAATGCCAGCATCCCTTCCGTAATCAATGCATAACGCTGACTGCGCTGAATAAACGTCCAGCCAAGCCCCAAATAAATTACTGCTAAAACTGCGCTAGTGAGGGTTAAAGCGTGATTGATATCGTACAGTAACGCTGAAAATAAACCAAACGCCATTAGCGGTACAGAGAACAGTAGCCCAATATCAATAGGAAACACATAGCTGGCATGCTGACTCTTAATATTATCAGTCTGGTCGGTATCAGTAGCCATAACGGTAGCGGCGTCACTATCGTCATGAGAAATAGTATCATTGTAAGCAATGATTTGCTGTGCATAGCGAATGACGACGAATAGATACAGCAGTACATGTAGCGCGACGAGTAATACCAATGCCCAGCGTTGATTTTCTATAACTATCGCTAAATTTTCAGTCAATCCCCAGTAGTATGCCAGACCAAATGTCACACTCGCGCCAAATAAATTGAGCACTTTCCATGGGCGATAATGGGCAATAATGGCAATGGTGATATTTAATAACAAGTAATAGCTAAAGAGTATTGTTAAGCTGCCAGTATCTTGACTGGTCAAAATCGGTGCAAAAAATCCACCGGATAATGCTAATAATGCCAAAGGAAAGGCGTTTTGACGCACGGCTAAAGCGACCGTGACTGCTGATAATATGCCAAGCGCTATAAAGCTTGGCAGACTACCAATCACCTGATAGACGCTATAGGCAAAAAATGTGGTCAGATAAGCGATGGCTAAGCCAGTACCTTGTAAGCTTATACCATACGCAAAGCGTTTTGCCGCCAGCTTTAAGCCTAATCCTGCCAGCCCTAATCCTATGATAATAATGGTTGTTAGCTTGACGCTAATAGGCAATTGGATTAAGTCACTTAGTAAGCGCAGAAGTAAAACCACGCCGATTAGTAAAACCAATACTCCAACACGCACTACTAGGTTGCCACCCAAAAACCAGTTTTGAATCGAATAAAGAAGTGAGGTAACAATAGGAAATGAGCGCTCGTCAGGTTCTATCGGCGCATTAGCGGATTTATCGGTCAAAGGCTGACTATTGGAAACTGATGATTGTTTTGCAGATGTTGATACAAAGTTATTTGATAGAGGATTAGAGGATAAAGCACTAAGTGGTAACGGGGGCGGCATTGATTTTTCTGTTGATGACAATGCATTATCACTAGGTAATTCGATGTCAAATATACTTTTTACAGCAGCATCTTCTATAGCAGTGGTAGTATTCTTTTGCTGCTCAAGCTCGCTCTTTAGCTGCGCCATGTCTTGACGCAGTTGTGCCAATTGCTGATGCAGCCTAATATAAAGGGCAATCATAATTACTATTAAAGTAATTACAACCAGCCAGCCTAAAGAACCCATCAAAAAATATAGCATCATTCCCACTCAATCTGTCTGTCATTGAGTGATAATGACGCTATTTGATTATAAGCACAAGAGTGACGTACCCAACACGCCACAACTGAGCTTATTCAAAGAAATTTAAAGGGCTTAAATAAGCTTATTGAATGTCAAAGTAGTATAAAAAGCTATTATGCCAAATTGTCTTTCATAAACTTTAGCATATTGTCCCAGCTCTGTTTGGCCGCCGTCTCGTTGTAACCAAGATCTACTTCATTTTTCGCTGCACGCTCATCGGCATGTGGGTTGGTAAAGCCATGCTTAGCACCATCATAAACATCAATAGTGTAATCAACGTTCGCCGCATCTAGCTCTGATTTGAGACCTTCTATCGCATCCATAGATACCATAGAGTCATCACGACCATGAGCAACCAATACTTTAGCAGTGAACTGCTCATCGGCAGGCTGCTTCGGTGATGGATTGCCGTGGAAGGTAGCGACTGCTTTTAAGGGCATACCTTCGCGCGCCATATCAAGGACGATTTTGCCACCAAAGCAATAGCCAATCGCACCTAAGTTGTCGCTATCAACGGCTAGCTGATCACTAAAGTCATTGAGAATCAACCGGCAGCGTGCCATTAGCATATCTTGATCGGCTAATACTTGCTCCATCCACATATTTGCTTGTGCAGCATCTGAGGTTAGCTTACCTTCACCGTATACGTCCATAGCGACCGCGGCGTAGCCTGCTTTTGCTAAGCGTTCAGTGACATTCTTTGGATGCTCGACTACGCCCCACCACTCTGGTGCGACCAAAATGCCAGTGACAGGATTATCATCTGTCGCATTTTCTGGCAATGCGACATAGCTAATCAATTGAATACCATTTTCAGTGGTACTGATTAATTCAAACGTCTTAATTGACATAGTGTTGTCCTTTTTTAGGTAATGAAATTTACGTTATAAGTATCAGATATCTGTATTTTTTGAGTGATCTATTTGCTGACCTTTACTACCATAACGCCCAACTTAGTCAAAAACAGCTATAATACTGTAACGCTCTTTGTCAAAATGATACGGCAGTTTTATGACCCTAAATTTGTTAAATAACGATAAATCCCACTTAAGAGCTGCTACGGACACGCCTTTATTATTTGAAGGTGGCTCGACTGAATCACTGCGCCCGCAGTTTTGGTCACGCTATACGCTAGCAGAATTAAACCCTAGCGAATGGGAAGCCTTGTGTGATGGCTGCGGCAGTTGCTGCTTGATTAAATATATTGATGAGGACGAGCAGGGTAATGTTGATGAAGATTTTGTCGAATATACTGATGTAACTTGCCAGCTAATGGACTGTGCGACTGGATATTGCAGGCATTATGCGACACGCCAAGAGCATGTGCCAGATTGCATTCAGCTGACGATTGATAATCTACCGAATATGATGTGGCTACCGTCGCACTGTGCTTATAAACGCTTATATAAAGGGCAAAGCTTGCCAAATTGGCATTTATTATTGACCCAAGATGCAGTGGCAACCAAGCAACAAATGCGCGCTGCCAATGTCGGCGTAGCAGGGCGCTGCGTGACTGAGATCGGTATGGATGATGAAGAGATGGAAACGCGCGTGGTAAATTGGGTAAAGCCTTAATAAGCTCTGATCTTTTTATTGTTGAAATCTTTAATCTCTTGTAGCAGTGATATCAATGTGAAGCCTGAGCGGCAGATTTAGCATTTGCTTCGGCAATATTTTGCGAGTCAGCCAATGGCGGAATAGGAATGCTTTGTCGAATTTGCCGTGAAAATTCGCTGCCATGAATATCACTACTATTCTGAAATCCTTTAACCTTTGGATTGATATGGGTACGTTCATACCAGGTATCCATCGACCAAGGTTGTCCTCTATTTTCGGGATTGGTATCTAGCATACCAGCATCATAAAGATAATTGGGCAACCAACCAGAGACCCAAATCCTGTAGTCCCATGGCAGACGATCATCACTGACCAGACGCGCCATATAAAAGATAATATTGGTACAGTTGCTGGTTAAAGTGTTGTACCACGCAGGCTTGGCATTAAGCTCATCAGCGGCTGTCAAATACGACTCAAACAATGCTTTGACTTCATGCTGCTGTAGATGGCTAATGGGGAATAAATAGACTTGCTCGCCGCGTGCGTTAGTACGTGTGTAGATAATATCGCGCTCTTCAGCGGCAATCAGGCTCAATTCAAAACGTCTAAAAAATCCTGCCAATGCCGAAAACGATTCGCCATTCTCTTTACGAATCTCAAATGAAAAGGCAAGCGGTCGCTCATCTTCGAACCGAAAGCTCACCAAAGTATGAGCAATCAGTGGTCCCATCCAATACGAATTACTCACATCGATACCCGATAGTTTAGACATATCAATCGTGCGCGTCTCCCAGCGCTCTGTCGCTTCTGTGTCGGTATGCCAATCAAAATTTCGTACATTGGTGAGTGTAATCAGATCAGGATTGCTAGGATCGCGCCTATAAGTGACTCTTTCAGAGACTTCTGGCATCCAGTCACGTGATTGCTCTGCTTCAATAGAGAAAAACCAGCCAAGACCGATTAGCCAAAATGCCGTATAAGCGGCTATAAGGCTTTTAACAACAGTCTTTGCAGAAATACGTTTACTATTCACTTTCCTTGTGCCAGTGAGCCTGCTCATTAGTTTTTCCGCCATGCTTGTCCGCAAGCGAATAGCAAGCAGTGCTGCCAGCAGCCCAATGACAGTAATGGTTGTGAACCACGTGATAACTGATTGACCACCGAATTGATACCAAATCGCTAGCAATAGCCAAACCGCTGACAGTAACAGCGTTAGCGCAATAAAAAATTGCAGCAAATAATATCGCCACTTGGGTTTGGTCGGCTTAGTTTTTAGTGGCTTGCGATTTGATGGTTTATTCAATGTGCTATTTGCCTTGTCATTATTTAACTGATGATTGCCTAAGCCATTGTCTGAACGATGACCAGTTGAGTGCGACGAAAATAGGCGAGAAAAAAAGGCACGTAGCGACATAAGGTTTATTTTGCCTTTGTGTTGGCTTTTATTAAGAAAGAAACAGGCTTTGACCATAGCAAAAATTGCAACACACTGACAATACAATTTGAGTGAATTTGACGTTGAATGTCGCCAAGCCTTGCGATAAAGTAAACCTGATTAAGATGGATGATTTGTGCTTTAATATCCTCTTAATGATAAGCTGACTGTTTTATTTAGCCTTTTTATCCCCATCTATCATTTTTATGATTCTAATTGCCATTACATTAATTAAAGAGGTTAACTCACACCATCATGTCTGAAGATGCTCCAAGCCCGAGTAGTTGGTCGATGCGCGGCTTAAAACGCTGGCTATCGACCGCCCCCGAAACCCGAGATGAACTGATACGTTTGGTGCAAGACTCGCGCCAATTTCTAGAACCTGACACCGTGGATATGTTAGAAGGTGTGCTTGATTTGCCTGCAACACAAGTGCGTGAAATCATGACGCCGCGCCCGCAGGTGGTTGGGCTACACGAAAGCGCCAGCCTTGCTGAAGTCATGGACATCATCCTTGAAACCACCCATTCGCGCTATCCAGTTTTTGATAGCCAAGATGACGATGCGGTCATTGGTATTCTGTTGGCAAAAGATTTGATTCCTCTGTTGGTGCACATGGTGCGCGATGAAGAAGAGAAAATCAGTAGCAAGCGCTTAAGAGATTTGGTGCGTCAGCCACTCTATATCAGTGAAAGTGCACGCTCTGATACTTTGCTGCGCTCATTACAGCGTACCCAAGTTCATATGGCGATTGTTGTCGATGAATTTGGCAATTTTGGTGGTGTGGTCACGATGGAGGATTTGCTTGAGGAAATCGTCGGTGACATCGTCGATGAGCATGATGATTTTGATGAAGACAGTGACATTAATAATATCGTCGCTGACCCTGAAAAGCCCAATACTTGGCGTGTGCAAGCTTCTACCGTGATTGAAGACTGTAATGATGAGCTTGGCTGTCATTTTGATGATACTGATGTCGATACCATGGGTGGCTTGGTCATGCAGACCCTTGGTCATGTCGGAGATTTAGAAGGTGAGAGTGTGGTCATAGACGATTGGCAAATCACTATCACTGATGTCGAAGGGCGTTTTATTCAAAATCTTGAGCTGACTAAAATTAATCCTGAACAACAGATATTGATTGGCAGCCATTAAACACTTTGTTGAATAAGTTAAGCCTATTGATTAGAGCTATTAAAGATACGCTTAATAAAGGTCATAACCATACAAAAAACACGATTGCGATCGTGTTTTTTGTTTTTTAGCATTTGTAATCACTCTTTGGTCGATAAAACACGCAAATTTACCCATTATTTTGGACAGGCTGGTATTATGAGCAAGTTTGATTTTTGACGGCTGTATTGAGCATAATATGCCTGTTTTTATATGAAACGTCGATTGAATCATCAAGATTTGAAATTACTGAATAATAAAGTTTTGGATAACTGCTATGCGTCTGTCTACTGTTGATTTGCAAAAACGTCTAAACCCTGAGAAGCCAAAGGGCTTACCTCTGGTGCTGACGATATTGATTGCGTGGCTGGCAGGCGCAATATTTATCTTTGCACTCGCGCCTTATGGCTTTTGGCCTGTGGCTCTGGTCTCTCCGGCGATTTTATACGCTTTATTATTGCCACAGATGAGTGGTAAGCGAGCATTTTTTATTGGTCAGGCTTATGGCACAGGGCTTTGGTGTGTGGGGGCATTTTGGTTATATACGTCCATTCATGTGTATGGTGATACGCCAGTATGGCTTGCGCTGATTATGATTGCGCTAATGGGTCTGGGCATGGGGTTATTCCATGGCTTTTTGGCGCTGACTTTTAATCGGCTGGTTGGCAAGCAGCCGTTATCATTTGCTGCGCTATGGATATTGCAAGAGTGGATGAAGACTTGGCTGTTTACAGGCTTTCCGTGGCTGTTTGTCGGTTATGCGTTTACTGAGCAGTATTGGCTGTCGTCATTGGCACCGGTCGCGGGCGTGTTTGCTGTATCGTTTGTGGCAGTATTATTAGCAGCCAGTATCGTGGAGCAATTTCGCCGTCGTGGTGGTTATCTGATTGCCACGTTTGCGCTATTAATCATTAGTACTTCTTTGTGGCTCATCAATCCACAATGGACGAAGCCAAAGGGCACACCTGATTTGTCGGTGTCGTTAATTCAGGGCAATATCCCCCAAGACTTAAAGTGGCTGACTGAATACCAAGTAGAGACGCTAAAAATATATGCAACTTTGACCAGTACAGAATGGGAACGTGATATTGTCGTATGGCCAGAATCTTCTATTCCTATGTTTCAAGATGAAGCGGTTGGTTTCATCAATGAAATGGTAAAGATGGCAAAAGAAACCGATACCACATGGGTCACAGGTATTCCTTATCGAGATCAAGCAGACTTTGATCCAAAAATGGATAAGTACCCGCCGTTTTATAATAGTGTGATTGCGCTTGGTAGTGATGCGGAAGGGATGTATAAAAAGCAGCGTTTGGTCCCATTTGGTGAATATATTCCTTTTGAGGGTATGCTAGATATCTTGCCAAATCTTGCCGGTAGCCAAGATATCATGAGCTATAGTCGTGGTAGTGATAGCCAATCACCACTGCGTGTTCGTGGGCATAATTTGGGCGCGGCAGTATGCTATGAAGTCGCTTATCCTGATACCACGCGCAAAAACGCTATCGATACTGACTTTTTATTGACCATCTCAAACGATGCCTGGTTTGGCACTTCAGCGGGTCCGCTGCAACATCTACAAATGGTACAGATGCGCGCATTAGAGAACGGACGCTGGTTTATGCGTGCGACCAATACGGGTGTGACCGCTATTATTGACCACAAAGGGCGTATCGTTAAACGTGCCCCGCAGTTTGAGCGTACCGTATTACGTGGCGATGTTCAGGCGCGTGTCGGTAATACCCCTTTTATGCGCTTTGGTAATTATCCTATTTTAATCGTGATTGCGCTGCTATTGTTATTGAGCTATCTTGGCAAACGATCGACGCCTCAAACACGTACGATTGAGTAATTACACTGTAAATATATGGTGGCTATCGTGTTTTTCGATAATAAAACCTTTAATTAGTTGAGGGTTTTAACAAATCGACATAAATTGCGATATAATAGCCCAATATTTTAAATATTTTGTGCAAGGTGGATAAGGTATGTCAGAACATATTGTCGAAAACAACCCTAAAAAAGAGCTATTGTTGACTTTAGGCGGTGTCGCCTTATTTTTAGGTATCGTCTTATTGATTGGTATTTCTGGTTTCTTGCGCCCAGCGGGAGAGCATATCACTGCTGAAACTATGCCAGCAGTTGAAGCAGAAGCCCCTGCAACCGCAACCGAAGAGGCAGCAACTGCTACTGCACCAGCAGCAGATAATACCGCAGTGGCGACTGCTACTCCCGCAGATGCGACAGTGACCCCAGCAACTGACACTGATAGTGCCGTTGTTAGCGCAGAAGCAGGTACAGCTACTGCTGAAGGTACGGTAAGTCAAGCGGCAGTTGCCGATGCTGATTTAACAGCAGAACCTGCTGATGGAGTAGCAGCGGAAACTACTGAAAAAGCGCCTACTGCACAGTAATTTTGCTGTTTTAGAGTGATAGCATAAATATAGCGATGAGCAAGTTGTCTATAATTAAGTCTCTCAATGTAGCGTTCAGTCTCTACTTAGTGACACTGCCATTGCTGCTATGATTACGACTCAGCACAACCATAAAAACCCCGTTCTTGAACTGACCCCCAAATGTTGGACGGTTTAGTTTATATCAAGGACTGAGTTCTGTACTTAACAGGACTCAGTCCTTTTAGTTTGAGTTGAATTCTTTCATGATTATAGTAGTGAATATACTCATGAATCTGTTTCTCTAAACCTTCAATCGAATTAGGCTTTTCAATATAAATCGTCTCACACTTTAGGGTACCGAAGAACCCCTCCATGAGCGCATTATCCAAACAGTTGCCTTTTCTGCTCATACTTTGCTTAATCCCATGCTGTTTCAGCACCTGTCCAAACAGTCTCATTTGATAATGCCATCCTTGATCAGAATGTAGCATGAGCGTCTTATCACGACACGCTTTCGTCTTTGCCAAAGCATCCTCTAGCATCTTGCCAACTAAGTCATAAGTCGGTCTCTTTGAGAGTGTATAACTGACAATCTCATTGTTATAACAATCTAGTATGGGCGACAAATACAGCTTATCATCACCGACCTTAAACTCGGTAATATCGGTGAGCCAGCGCTTGTTCGGTCTATCTGCATGAAACTGGCGTTTTAAATAGTTCTTCGCAATCTTACCTTGTTGTCCTTTATAGGAGCGATACTTCTGACGTCTTATCTTTGCGCTAAGGGTCATGTCATGCATAAGCTTAGCGATGAGCTTATGGTTATGATGACAATCTAACTGCTTTAGCGCGGCCGTTATTCTGCGATAGCCATACCTGCCTTTGTGCTTATGATACAGCTTAGCAATACGCTGTTTTAAGTCTGCATATTTGTCTTTAACGTCAAACTGGCACCTATGGTAGTAAAAGACACTCTTAGCCATCTTAGCGATGTTTAGCAAAGCAGATAAAGGGTGCGCTTGTCTTAGTGCTTCGATGAGCCTTGCTTTTTGCCTGCTTGTTCCTCCGCTTTGAGCAAGGCATCGAGCTTTTTTAGGTAGGCGTTCTCTGCACGTAGGTACTCATTCTCACGCTTAAGCTCTGCTAAGGTTTTCTCATCATCTGGTTTGTCTGTGATAAAGGGTTTACTCATGGCGGTTCTACCTTTGGGTTTGGTTATTAGTCCAGACATGCCTTGTTGTCGATATGCTTTGTGCCAGTGGCTAATTAAAGCAGGTGAGCTGATATTAAATGTTAAAGCGACCTCGGATTGACTTAATCCTTGCGTCAGCATGGTCGTAATCACTTTGTATTTAAACCCACTGCTGTATTTGGCCTTACTTGTCTTTGGCTTGATCGCGTCTATACCACCGCTTTGATATTGCTTAACCCATTTTTGTACAAGTTTCGAATCTACTTTAAACTTCTCACTTGTGGCAAGTCCGGTATGTCCTTGCCGATAGTATGCGATGACTTGCATCTTAAAGTCTAGATCGTAACGCATAAAAATACCCCCATAAGGTGTGTCCAACTTATGGGGGTCGGTTCATCTCAATCATGGAGAGCGGGGTTTTTTTATGGTTGTTTGTGTAATTATTGACCAATTCTCTCTTTACTTGCTTCCGAGCAGGTGAAACAATATTGCGCCTATAAAACCACTGACTAAAAGAATTAGGAATTGGGGCATTATCTAAGTGGAATTTAAGGGAATAGATTTATGAATATAGAATCAAAATCAGAGGTGAGTGCTGCCGAATTGGCATCGCTAGAAAACGGCTTTATGGGACATCCTAAGCCGCTACGCCCGTTATTTTTCACTGAAATGTGGGAGCGTTTTTCTTACTATAGTATCCGTCCGCTACTGGTATTGTTTATGGTAGCGACTGTCGGTAGTGGGGGTTTTGGCTTTGATGAAGTGACTGCCTCTGCCATTTATGGTATTTTTGCCGGTTCGTTGTATTTAGCAGCTGTACCGGGCGGTTGGCTGGCTGACAATTGGCTGGGTCAAGAGCGTGCGCTATGGTGGGGCAGTATTATTATTGCCTTGGGTCATTTGTGTATCGCGCTTTCTGCTATGTTCGGTATGACGCTGTTCTTTATGGGTCTCATCTGTATCGTCTTGGGTTCAGGCTTGTTTAAAACCTGTATCTCAGTGATGGTTGGTGCCTTATACCCTAAGGGCGATTCGCGCCGCGATGGTGGATTTACTTTATTTTATATGGGTATCAATATTGGCGCGCTATTGGCAGCACTGATTGTGGGTGTATTTAAAGAAAAAGGGATGTGGCATATAGGTTTTGGCGTTGGTGGACTTGGTATGTTGGCTTCGCTAATCATTTACCGCTTTTCTGCTAAAAAGACGTTAAATCGTTATGCCAGTGCCAAAAACATCACCCCTGAATGGGAGCAATCGACAGGACTGTTTAAAAACGTCGGTCAGTGGGTTGCAGGATTCTTAGCTTTGCTAGTTGCCATTGTGATTTTAGTATCCACTGGTATCATGCCATTTAACCCTGAAATGGTCGCAGAATATATGACTTATGTCATTGCTGCAGTGGTCATCTTATATTTTGCAGTAATGGCTATTTCACCAAGACTGGATAAAACAGATAAGCTGCGCTTGTTGATTTGCTTTATTTTGATTATTGGCTCGACGCTATTTTGGTCAAGTTTTGAGCAGCAACCAACGTCTTTTAACTTGTTCGCCGATCGCTATACAGATCTAAATGTTTTAGGGTTTGAAGTACCCAGTATCTGGTTTCAATCATTGAATCCGTTGTTTATCTTAATATTAGCGCCTATAGCTAGTATTTTATGGGTCAAGCTTGGCAATCGAGGTCTTGAGCCAAGTAGTATGACGAAGTTTGCGCTTGGTATGTTACTTGCGGCGGCCGGTTTTGCCTTGATGATATTTGCATCAAAAAGCATCTTAACCGCTGATGGCGGCTTGGCATCACCTTTATGGTTGGTTGGTAGTTTATTACTACTGACGCTTGGTGAGTTGGCACTGAGCCCTGTTGGGTTGTCTGCTATGACGAAGCTTGCGCCAAAAGGTATGCAAGGGCAGATGATGGGACTGTTCTTTGCTTCTGTTGCACTTGGCAACTTAGTTGCGGCATTCTTTGGTGGTCATGTATCAGCAGATAAGATTGAAGGATTACCCGGATTGTTTACCACTATGACTGTCTTTTTGGTAGTAACGGCAGTTATCTTGCTATTATTGGCAAAACCTATCAATAATATGCTCAAACAAAGCGAGCATGCGGATCAAGCAAGCTAGATAACCAGTTATTGATTAGAGGAGTGGTCCAAGTCAGTGACTGATGATAAGACGTATTACCATTATGGGTAGCACGTCTTATTTTTTAATTTGGTAAGATATTTACCTAAGGCCATTGAAAGCTGACTGTCTGCCCAAACATCTAAGGGTATTGTTTTTACTCTTACGCTTCATCAACCTTGTCTGATTACTATGCAAAATGACTTTGCCTAATATCATTTACCTAATCTTTGTTATTTTTTAATTCACATGAAGAACCAAAGCAATTTCTCAAATAAGACGGCTATCCATAGTCGCCTCACGTTATTTTTTAAAAACTGTTTTAAATACTAATTTTTAAACACTCATAAGGAATTACCTAATGAATAAACAAGCCATTCATGATCGTATCGAGAGCTTACGTCAAACCCTAGCAGCACAAGACCTGACAGCGATTATTGTCCCTTCTGCTGATCCGCATCTGTCTGAGTATTTACCAGAATATTGGCAGGCGAGGCTTTGGTTGTCAGGATTTACCGGTTCGGTCGGTACATTGGTCGTTACCGCTGACTTTGCTGGTCTGTGGACCGACAGCCGCTACTGGGTACATGCAGCTGAGCAGTTGGATGGCACGGGTATTACTTTAGAGAAGCTAGCACCGGGCCAGCCAAACCATATCGATTGGCTCGCTGCGCACCTGGCGGAAGGTGATAGCGTGGCAGTCGATGGCAATGTACTGTCTATCGCTGAGCAAGATCGCTTGCTTGATGCCTTTGAAGCCAATGATATTACCTTAATTACTGAGCGTGATCTATTGACGGAAGTATGGACTGACCGTCCAGCATTGCCAGCAGCCAGTTTATATGTACATGATGCACAGTTTTTAGCGCAGTCTGCTATCGACAAACTTGCCGCAGTCCGTGCGGGTATGGCAGAGGCAGGGGCGACGCATCATTTGCTCTCGAGCTTAGATGATATTGCTTGGCTGACCAACTTACGCGGCGCTGATGTTGATTATAATCCTGTGTTTTTGGCACATATGCTCATTGGCGAAAACAACGCGACATTGTTTATTGATAATAATAAAGTCAGTAGCGAGATAGCACAAAGCTTGAAAGATAGCGGTATCGCAATTGCTGATTATGAGGCAGTGCAAGACGCATTGGGTACGCTCACAGCCAATGACTTATTGCTATTAGACCCAAGTAAAGTGGCAGTGGGTACGCTATCTAAAATGGCCGATGGCGTAGGTTTTATTGAGCAAATGGCGCCAAGTACTTTGCTAAAATCGGTTAAATCTGACGCTGACATCGATCATGTACGTGAAGCGATGCGTCAAGATGGCGCAGCATTATGTGAGTTTTTTGCCACCTTTGAGCAGCGTTTAGCAGACGGTGAGCGTTTAAGCGAGCTGGATGTTGATAGTATGCTGATTGAGGTACGTAGTCAGCAGCCACATTATGTGTCGCCAAGTTTCCCGACTATCGCAGGTTTCAATGAAAATGGTGCTTTGCCGCATTACCGCGCAACACCAGAAAAATTCAGCTATTTAGAGGTAAATGAAGGCGAAGGCGGACTGCTACTGATTGATTCAGGTGCTCAATATCAAAACGGCACCACAGATATCACGCGCGTAGTTGGCATCGGTCAAGTAAGCACGGAACACAAACGCGACTTTACCACCGTACTTAAAGCACATATTGCTTTAGCAAAAGCACATTTTCCTGATGGTATTGCCTCACCACTGATTGATGCGATTTGCCGTGCGCCACTATGGCAAGCTCAAATGGATTATGGTCACGGTACGGGTCATGGCGTTGGTTACTTCCTCAATGTCCATGAAGGTCCACAAGTTATTGCTTATAGTGCCAGCATACCGAAAGAGCGTGCGATGAAGGAAGGTATGATATCTAGTAATGAGCCGGGTCTATACCGCGAAGGCAAATGGGGTATTCGTATCGAAAACTTGATGGTTAATAAACGTATTGCTCAGCCAGTAGAGACGGAATTTGGTAATTTCCTTAATTTTGAGACTGTTACTTACTGCCCAATTGATACGCGTTTGATTGAGCCATCATTATTAAGTCAAGTAGAGGTCGATTGGCTGAATGACTATCATCGCCAAGTATATGCAGAGCTAAAAAATCGCGTCGATGGCGCAGCACTTGACTGGCTAACGGAGCGTACGCAAGCCATATAAGAGGAAGTAGCTCGTTTTTAGGTAAATATAAAAAAGCCCCGTAAATATTTATGGGGCTTTTTCTGTTCAGAGAATGCGTTTAGTTTTTTGGAGGATTACCGTTAGAAAGAGTTTTGTCTTGCTCGCTTAAATGTTGAGTCATCTCAGCACGTAGCCAAGATTTTAGGTTTTCAGACATCAGCATCATCTGATCGCTCAAATAATCGTCAATCTGCATTTCAAGCTCATGAATTAAGTCTTTATGAGTGACGCTGAGTTTGGCATCTTTAACGGCTAAGCTGATCGCTAAACTGGCTTTATTGTTGATGGCGTTAATAGTGCTATCATTTTTGATGCTGTCATCATCAGTTGCATTAGCATGTTCGCTAATGGTTTTACTACTAACAATATGTTTCTCATTATCAGACTCATCATTGATGATAGTATCAACTTTATCGTCGATTTCTGTTTCATCTGCATCAGCTGTTTTTAGTTTTATAGCTGCTTCTAAATGATTTTTATCATCAGCAAACAGTGTCTCTTTTTCTGCTTCTATTTGAGTATTTTCAGCTTCTTTATGCTTGTTTTTTTCTTCTAAAGCTTGTTCTTTTAACCTACTTTCCTTTGTTAAGTGAGCTTCTTCTTGACGTTTAATCTCTTCTGCTGCTTTGATTTTTTGTTCTTCTTCTAAACGCTGTTGTTCAAAAATTAGCTGTTCTGCCGCTTGTTTATCAGCGATTGCCTTGGCGATAGCTTGCTCAGCTTCGTGATTCTCATAGAGATCATCAAGGTGTGCATCTAGGTCATGGGTGCTAAAAACAAAAGTTTCAAATGGCGTTTCAGCTTTCAATAAAGTTGTGATATCGGTGAGTTCTTGGATGATTGAGGCACGGATAGGCTCTGGTGCACACGTCCAGCGCTGATAAAACTGATGAGAAAATGAATAGCTTGACATGGTATCGTCCATAAATGTTGCAAAAATTACCCCTTATCATACGCAAGGATGATAAGGGGCTGCAAGTAGACAATCGTAGTAAATCTGCCACAAAGGTTACAAGGTCTCACTCATAAGCTTGACGCCTTAATGATTGAGTGGCCAGCGAGAAAATATTAATGAACCATTGGTGCCACCAAAACCAAAGCTATTGGATACGGCATACTGTAAGTTTTCAACTTTGCGCGATTGGTTGGCAACATAATCCAGATTACAGTTATCCTCAACATTGTCCAAATTAATCGTTGGCGGTACTTGTTGATGTTGCAAAGCAAGAACAGTAAAGATGGCTTCAACGCCGCCCGCAGCGCCAAGTAGATGACCGGTCATTGATTTGGTGGAGCTGACCAAGATGCTATCTTTCACCGGTGCAAATACCGTTTCAATGGCGATGGACTCAGCGACATCACCGGCAGGCGTGCTAGTGCCATGGGCATTAACGTAACCAACGACTGACGGCTCAATGCCGGCATCATTTAAAGCATTACGCATCGCTCGTGCTGCACCACTACCGTCTTCTGGCGGTGCGGTAATGTGACTGGCATCATCACTCATACCAAAACCAACCAATTCAGCCAGTATCGTCGCACCGCGTGCTTTTGCGTGAGCAAGACTTTCTAGTACCATGACCCCTGCGCCATCACCAAGTACAAAACCATCGCGGTCTTTATCAAATGGGCGTGAAGCTCGAGTTGGCTCGTCATTGCGAGTTGAAAGGGCGTGCATGGCACCAAAACCTGAGATACCAAGTGGGCTTGAGCCTTTTTCACTACCGCCTGCTAGGATTACATCGGCGTCGCCATAAGCAATCAAGCGCGCTGCCAGACCAATTGCATGAGTTGCTGTAGTACAAGCAGTGGACGTTGCAAGGTTTGGACCTTTTAAAGTATGTTTGATCGCCACCAGCCCTGCTGCCATATTGACGATAGAGCCTGGAATGATAAAGGGAGAGACTTTACTGGCACCTTTTTCACGTAAAGTATCACGGCTATTTTCGATGTTTTGAATACCTCCGATACCTGAGCCTATAATGACACCAAAGCGCTCTTGATCAACACCTTGTACCGGAGCGTCAGCAGCGCTTACTTCATTGATAAAACCTGCTTGCTGTAGCGCCATAGAGGAAGCAGCAACCGCATAATGCATAAAATCATCATAACGGCGTGCGTCTTTAGCATTCATATATTGCTTTGGATCGAAGTCTTTGACCACGCCTGCGATTTGCGCACGATAACCCGATGCGTCAAAATGACTAATAGCGGTGATGCCGCTTTCACCTTTGAGTAGTTTTGCCCACGAGCTTTCGACATCTAATCCCAATGGCGTGACCGCGCCCATACCTGTCACGACAACGCGCATCTCATCAGTGCGTTCAAAATGTGGCGGCTTATGACGTTTTTTTGTCTGAGCGATGGCAATAGGGTTATTAACAGTACTATTCGTAGCTTGGTCGATAAGTGAGTCGTTCGGTAAACTGCTGTGCTGGCTCATTCGCTATATCCTATACTGACAGATCCTAAGAGGAGTGTATTTCTAAAGCCATTATAAAACACATAGGTGTACGCATGTAAACTAAAATTTGACCGCTCAGGCAAAACATACTTGTCCCAATACCACGCCTTTACTTGCGCCTGTCACGGCAGGCAAGTTACCGGTTTCACCCATAAGCGTTTGTCTTGCTAACCAAGCAAAGGCAACGGCTTCTACCCAAGTTGGCTCAAGTCCCAAGCCGGCTGTCGTTTCTACTTTGCATCGTGGCAGATGTACTTGTAAGCGAGTCATTAAATAATTATTTAACGCCCCGCCGCCGCAGACATAAACAGCATTATTGCTACTAGCATTGATAAATAGATTGATTTGCGCACTGGCACTGATGGCGGTCAGCTCAGTAAGCGTTGCTTGTACATCGGCGGATGAGTAGC
Source organism: Psychrobacter sp. SC65A.3 (assembly GCF_025642195.1). NCBI lineage: Bacteria > Pseudomonadati > Pseudomonadota > Gammaproteobacteria > Moraxellales > Moraxellaceae > Psychrobacter > Psychrobacter sp. SC65A.3. Next base: position 271,006 of record NZ_CP106752.1, read on the forward strand.
GAACATCAGCAGAAGCCTGGTCGAATTTTTGTAACTCATCTTGTAGCCATGCTAAGTTAAAATCTTCACGCCCCGTACTTTTTGGGTAGTTTTTCTTAAAAAATGGATGCTCTAATAGCTGATTCAGTAAAGGCTCAACGACTTGACCTGACTGTGCCCATGTACCGCCCGCATCATAATCCTTGTCCGTGTGCAATGTTGTCCACGCATCCAATAATAGATTGGCAGGACCGGTATCATAACCAACCACGCTATCAGATGGCTGATTTTCTGAGTGTTCATTAGAATCTACAAGGTCATTAGAAATCGCTGGCAAGACAGCGATATTAGCAATACCGCCCAAGTTTAATAATACACGCGTGCTATCAGGCACCGCAAACAATGCTTGATGAAAAGCTGGAACCAAAGGCGCACCTTGACCACCAACTGCCATATCACGGCGACGGAAATCACTGACGACGCTAATACCCGTACGTTCAGCAATGATATTGGCATCGACCAATTGCAAGCTAAAGCCCAGTTGCGGACGATGGCGTACCGTTTGACCATGACAGCCAATCGCTAGTACAGATTCACTATCAGTATTTGATTGCTGCAATAATGTATTAACCACGTCGCTTGAAAATTCTGCATATTCTTTACTTGCCCAGCCAAACCAGTCTAGTTCGCTATTTGGTTCATCATCGGATGGCGTTAATGCTTGAATCCCATTAGGCTGACACAATGCTAGTAGCACTTCACGCAGACGCGGTGGGAAATCTTGGCTATGAGTCGCTAACACGTGCATCGGTTGTTGGGTATTATCTTTCTCACTGAATTGACAAAGAACCGCGTCCATACCATCTAAGCTAGTGCCCGACATCATACCTATATATAAGCCATCATCGAAGTTTTCAAACACCGTTTGTTCGAGCGCATCGGTCAAGGTGGCATAGTTTAAATCGTCCATATTATCTAGACGGCTATCAAAATCATCATCTAAACTCAGATTTGAAAAATTATTATGCTGACTATCAGCAATCGATGCAGGGTTGGTCATGGCAATTTACCTTAAAAAACGCTAGTATATCTGTCAAATTCTAACATTTTTTGATGGCTACGAGATTCTAAATAGCCCAAACGCTTTACCCTTTAAATAAAGACAATAAAGAGAGCATCATGACCACCCAAACTTATACCCTAGAAGAACAACTAGCAATAATCCAACGCGGTACACAGGAAATCCTATCTGAAGAGGATTTGGTTAAGAAGTTGAAACTGAATCGCCCGCTACGTATCAAAGCAGGCTTTGATCCCACCGCGCCTGACCTACATTTGGGTCATACCGTATTGATTAATAAGCTGAAGCATTTTCAAGATTTGGGTCATGAGATTTACTTTTTAATCGGTGATTATACCGCCAAGATAGGTGATCCTTCTGGCAAAAACAGCACGCGTCCGCCATTGACCGATGAGCAAATCAAAGTCAACGCGCAGACTTATGCTGAGCAAGTATTTAAAATTCTAGATAAAGAAAAAACCCGCATTGTCTTTAACTCTGAATGGTTCAAGGATATGTCAGCAGGCGATATGATTCAGCTTTCTAGCCAATTGACTGTCTCACGTATGCTTGAGCGCGATGATTTCTCTAAACGCTACGCGGCGCAAACGCCAATTGCCATCCATGAGTTTTTATACCCATTGGTGCAAGGTTATGATTCTATCGCACTAAAAGCCGATGTCGAGCTGGGCGGTACTGACCAAACCTTTAACATCCTAATGGGACGTACCCTGCAAGGTCGTTATGGTCAAGAGCCACAAGTGTGTATCACCGTGCCAATCTTAGAAGGGCTAGACGGCGTTAATAAAATGTCCAAGTCACTTGGCAACTATGTCGGTATTTATGATGCGCCGGGCACCATGTACCAAAAACTGCTTTCGATGCCTGATACCTTAATCCGTCGCTACTTTGAATTTTTAAGCTTTAAGCCGATGGAAGAAGTCGAAGGGTTAATGGCAGAGATGGAAAACGGTCGCAATCCACAAGAAATCAAACGCATTCTTGCTGAAGAATTGATTGAGCGTTTCCATGATGCTGACGCTGCTGCCAATGCACACAAGTCAGCGGGTAACGTGCTTGCTGATGGCGAATTGCCAGTCGATTTACCAGAAGTGACCTTAGATTTAGAAGGTGCTGAAGCGTTATTTATTACTCAAGTACTGAACCAAGCTGGACTAGCTAAAAACAGCTCATCTGCTAAAGACATGATTAAACGCGGCGCGGTGAAAGTAGATGGCGAAGTCGTCGACGCGGGCTTTAGCTTAACGTCTGGTCAGACAGTCGTTATCCAAGCAGGCAAAAAGGCCTATGCGAAAGTGACAGTAGCTTAATAATTTATTGAGATAAGCTATTGAGAGTAAGAATAAGGTCGACATGATGGTCTACCTTATCTATTTTTGCGATGTAAATATAATGAGAAAGTATTTAATTCGTGCATTTATAATAAAAATTAGGGTTCAATCATGACAAAACCTATCCCCCAAGGTATCTACCGCCATTACAAGGGCAGCCTTTACCAAGTTTTGCATACCGCGCAGCATTCAGAAACGGAAGAGTTGCTGGTGGTTTATCGCTGTCTCTACGGTGAGTATGGCGTTTGGGTAAGACCGTTAGCGATGTTTTCTGAAACTGTCACGGTAGATGGTAAGCAGTTACCTCGATTTGAGCTTATAAAAGAATTGGCTGATTAAACCTAAGAATTTTCTGATAACTTATAATCAAAAAAAGCGACCATTCAAGGTCGCTTTCTTGTTTATATACAAAATTCATTAGCTGTTTAAAAAAGCAATTAAAGCTTCATTAAATTCTTTAGCATGCGTCACATTGATACCGTGCGGGCCGCCTTCAACGATATGAAGTTGACTATCTGCAATCATTTCGTGCGAACGCTGACCACTGACCTCTAACGGTACGATTTGATCTGCATCGCCATGAATGACCAAAGTTGGTACATCAAATGCTTTTAGGTCATCACGGAAATCGGTATAGCTAAAAGCTTTGACACAATCATAGCTAGCTTTGGCGGAGGCAAATGCAGCAATATCACGGTTATATAAGCGTAATGGTTTACTAACTAATAACGTGCCGTCTTTTGGGGTAAAAAACTGCTTAGTAAAATCATTTAGGAAGGCAATACGGTCACCGCTGACACCATCTAAGAATTGCTGAATATCTTGCTTTTCTAGACCACCTTCAGGATTGTCATCTGTTTTATATAAATAAGGCGGCACAGCAGAGGCTAACACTGCTTTACTGACACGTTCAGAACCATATTTCCCAAGATAACGCGCCACTTCGCCGCCGCCCATAGAGAAGCCGACGATAGTAGCATTTGTTAAATCTAGCTCATCCATCAAGGCTTTTAAATCTTGTGCCAAAGTATCGTAATCATAACCATTCCATGGCTGGGAGGATTTCCCGAAACCACGTCTATCATACGTAATCACTTGATAACCAGCCTCAACCAGCGCAGGAAGTTGTGACTCCCATGCCCGTCCGCTTAATGGCCAACCATGAATTAACACGACAGGTTTGCCGGTACCTTGGATTTCGTAATACAGTTCGACAGGTTGCTCGTTTTGTGTTGCAACTTTTACATATGGCATGTTCAGATCCTTTTTATATTATTATAAAGTTTTTATAATGACGCACTTTTTTGATTTGGTTTTTTGGTTAATGAAGGCGAACGTCAGCTTTTTAGTATAAAAGTAGGTTTGAGTAATTACTATGACGTGTTGTAAAGTTATAGTGTCGATTATAGAGTTTTTAAGTGACATCGTAATGTTATGCTTAAGTTTCCAAACAACTCTTTAACACTTTATAAAACCCAACAGGTTCATCCATCGGTACTGCATGACCTGAGCGCGGCAACACGACCTCAGTTGCATTGGGTAGCATCTGGGTGACTTTTTGCTGCCACTTAGCATCGTAAAGTTTGGAGCGACCACCGATGAGGTTAACAACTGGAATATTGACACGCTCTATCGCGCCGCGAAAGTCATAGGGTAAGGTCAAATAGGCTTGTAAGCAGCGCATTTTATGATGCCAAATACTGTGGTCATAAAGCGCAAGTTTAGGGTCATTTTTATAAGTCATCACTTGTATAAAAGCTTTTGAGCGCGTGCGATTGACGGATAATAACGAAAACAGTCGTTCGACATCCGTTGCACGACGTTTAAGAGCAAAAGGCAGATGGGTAAAGCTTTTGATGTCAGCATAAGGCAAAGTCTTATCAATCACCTCATGAAAGATATCGAATACTTCTTGCTGGCGCGTGCCAAACAAGCCACCTTGCCAATCAGGTTGATTATGAATAGCAGGACTTTGGTCAATATTCAAATAGCGGCTGACTCTTGCGCTACCATAACGCTCAAAATACGCCCACATCACTTGCGCACCCATCGAGATGGCGGCAACTGGCAAGGATTCTATATTGCGCGCCAAGCAAATTTGCTCAATAACGACACTAATATCATCTGCATACTGACGCACAAAATCAAACTGGGTCAGCTTGATATCTTTTGCCGCTCCAAACCCTCGCAGATGCGGTAGATAAAACGCATACTTACCAACTAAAGGTAAAATAAACGGCAAAAACTCACGCGCATCCATACCATAGGCATGCAAGAGCAGCATGGGTTTACCATTTCCTATCACTGACACTGGTAGTAATGTACCGTCAGTTAAAGCAATATCAATCGTCTTCAATTGATAGTTAGCAGGAAGTTTGATTAAGTTTCTCTTCATAAGGCAATGCATCTTGTTTTCATTAAGCGGTTTTACCAAGTCGATTTAGCCAAAATGTATCGTAGCAAAAGTCTTTATCTCATTTCTAAAAGACTGCTATATTAAAATAGGTAACTGAACATAACATAAAAGCTGTTTAGGGTTAAAAGCAGTTGAGCGGTAAAAGTAGCGACTTGTCATAGACTGTGACCAATCGAATCAAACGTCAGCAAGTAAAATATAAGGATATTAAGGTATGAACAAGTCAAATTTGCCATTGCTTGATAGTAGCCTATATCCGCAAATCTGGCAGCAGCAGAACTTTGCTAGTCCACAGACATTATTGATGGAGATGTTAACAGCAGATACCACACTAGACGCCGATGCTTTCACCAAGCAATTGCTAGCCAATGATATTTATCAAGACTGGATTAATAGCAGCGTGTTTGGACGTTATTTACATCGTAATTTTACGGCGTTTTCTCAGCAAACAGAAGACAGTTTCAATATTGATATGCCTTCGCTGTTTCGTCAGGAACTAATGCGTCACGCGCAGTATTTACCATTAGAGCAGGTATTGTTTTTTGCAGGGGATTTACCAAAAAGTGTACGTCAGACAAAGGTGTTAATTACAACTGTTAATCCTGTTACCGCCACCATTAATGCTCAGAAGCTAAGTGAAAAAGCTACCATCAGTAATTCGACCACGATTATCAATCAGATAGTGATTAAAGGTAAGCAAGTCTTAGGATTTCCGATACGGCACAATAAACGCACTAGCGAGCGCTTGCGTAATGAAGTACTGATTTTAGATTTTCAAGAGTTGCGCTTGGTCAATGAAGAGAATGTCAGTAGCAAAAAAAGAAGCAACATAGAGGAATCTATATTGCTTCGGTCTTATGAATTACGTTAATAGGCCAAACAGTCAGCTAAAATTTTAAGAGTCTTGCTTAGCAATCGTTAGTCCGTTATAAGTTTGCGCGACAGGCATGACTTCCAAGCGATTGACATTAATATGGGCAGGCGATTCAATCAACCATAATAAGATATCGCCGATATCATCGCCGGTCATGGTTTTAAAGCCGTCGTAAACCTTGGCGGCTTTATCGTCATCGCCGTGGTAACGCACGTTTGAAAACTCAGTACCCGCGACATTACCCGGTTCAAGGTTGGTCACGCGCACTTGCGTACCGATTAAATCCGCACGCAGATTTAGGCTAAACTGTTTGACAAACGCTTTGGTCGCACCATAAACGTTACCACCAAAATAAGGCCAACTTCCGGCAATTGAGCCGACATTAATGATATAACCGCTATCGCGTGCGACCATCGCTGGCAAGACCGCGTGAGTCAGCGCCATCAACCCTTTAATATTGGTATCGGTCATACGCATCCAATCATCAAGACTAGCCTTGTGCGCAGGCTCTGTACCAAGCGCCAGTCCCGCATTATTGACCAAGACATCGATTTGTTTAAAATCAGCAGGCAAATCCGCAATGATTTGCGGGATAGACGCTGTATCACTCACATCCATGACCACAGGTAAAAACGCTTCGCTCAAATTTTCTGCCAAAGCATTGAGTTTGTCTAAGCGTCTGGCACAGCCAATCACGCGATGACCATTGGCAATCAAACGCTCAGCCAGCGCTTTACCGAAACCCGCGCTTGCGCCTGTAATCAATACGTTCATCTTATATCCTTATCATTGATGTTTTGTACATATGTCATGTTGTTTGAGACGACAGCTTGTCTTAGTTTATCTGCTTTGGCTTACTTATTAAATAATTGCTTACCAAAGATTTTATCACCAGCATCGCCCAGACCCGGAATGATATAACCGTGCTCATCCAAATGACTATCTAATGCAGCAGTATAAATGGTCACGTCAGGATGTGCTTCATTGACTACACGGACCCCTTCAGGTGCCGCAACTAACACTAATGCTTTAATATTAGTACAGCCATTTTTCTTAAGCATTTCGATAGTTGCAACCATCGAGCCGCCAGTGGCTAACATTGGGTCAATGATAAGGGCTGGGCGTTTATCCATATGGCTAACAAACTTTTCAAAGAACGGCACTGGTTGTAAGGTTTCTTCATCGCGCTGTAAACCAACGACAGAGATTTTTGCCGTAGGAATCAAATCGAGCACCCCATCAAGCATACCAATACCCGCGCGTAAAATCGGTACGATAGTTGCCGTCTTACCGATGATCTGCTCTCCAATGATTTCACCACACCAGCCTTCCATCGGAAAGGTTTCAATTTCAAAATCGCGGCTAGCTTCATACGCCATCAAGCGTGCAAGCTCTTTGGTCAACGTGCGAAATTTATAAGTGCTACAGTCTTTTTCGCGCATAAGGCTGAGTTTATGACGGACTAACGGGTGATCGATAACAGTGATTTTTAAGTCGCTCATAAGTATTCTCTTGGTTTTTTGGTCTGATGCTTGATTAGTATAAAAGCTACAAACACTTACTGCACTTCAACCCTATATTTAGCCTATCAATAGTAAGCTTAATCCTTTAATAAAAAGTAAGCCAAAGGCATTTACAACAAGATCGGTTTTATTTAAGCCGACTATGTTTGACTATATAGCGCTATAACAAATGAAGTAGTGTTTAGGCTTGCTATGATAGCAAAAAAACCGCTTTTCTGATGAAGAATCTTATGACCAAAACCTCACCGAATAATCCTATCCATCCACAAAAAGCTGCTAACGACTTTGTGTGGACACAGAAATTAAAGACCGATAGCGCAAATATCGAAACCCATCCTTTTGGTCCTGTCCTACCACCTGATGCCACTGTCATGATGATGGGCAGTTTTCCGCCCACTGCCGATAAATGGGCAATGAGGTTCCATTATCCCAATTTTCAAAATGACATGTGGCGCATTTATGGACGCGTATTTTTTGATGATGCGGATTATTTTAGAGTAGGGGACGAAAAACGATTTGATCCTGAACGTATTCGAGCCTTTATGTTTGAGCGTGGTATAGCCTCTTGTCCCACGGTAGTACAAGCGATTCGTGAAACAGGCAATGCGTCTGATAAAGACCTTACGGTCGTGACCACCGTCGATCTAGACACAATTTTGCCGCAAGTACCGAAAGTACAGGCACTATTCACCACTGGTGGTAAGGCAACAGAGGTCTTACTGAACTTATTAGCTGAACCACCTGCCAAGTCAAAGCATCCTAAGACCAATCAGAGTATGGACTATCCTTATAAGTGGCAGGATAAAGATAATAAAAAAGCTGATGTTAATAGTTTAACCTTATATAGACTGCCTTCTACCTCGCGCGCCTATCCTTTAGCATTAGATAAAAAAGTCTCTGCTTATAAAGACTTCTTCAAAAAGATAAGTAAGCTATAAAAGTGTTATATATAGAAGAAGCTATGAGGCTATATATAAGCACTAACTAAGGACAAGAATTGATTTTGGTAAAGGTAAAACCACTTTCAACCCTAACTGACTGATAAATAGATGGTATTGATGATAAGGGTAGATAATCGCCAAAATATCGGGCAAAGCCCCTTGACCCTCTACTAAAACAGCGTATACTGCCACCCAGTCGGAGAGGAAGGCGGGTTGGAGTGGTTTACCGCTTAGACAATTTAGCCAACCGAAAAAATTACTTTTAACTTAACTCAAATTAAAATAATTTACTTCTTGACTTACTAATTAAAGCGTCTATAATACGCACCTCATTAAGACGAACCGGAATCAGCTACTGTGTGATTACACAATAACTAACCAGTTAACTTAAAGAAACAAATTAAGAAAAGAAGTTGACAGACTATTAAAACATGATATGATGGTCAGCTCGCTAAATAGGATAAGCCAGATTGGTTTAGCATATTTAGTAAGAATACTCTTACTGGACGACAGTTAGAGACATTATTTAAAAGCATAACTAAAGAACAACTTGTGTGGATTTTTGCTGATTCAGAATGCTAAAAAATAAAGTTGGTTGACTATCTTTTCGATAGGATTCTAACTATAAAAATTATCATTTAAGACAGTAAAAAAACTCAAAGTTAATTCATTACGAACATAATTTTTAGCGATTTTGCCAGATTAGATGAGCCAAGTTTAGAAGTCTCTTTAAAGGACTTCATAGCAAGATTAAACTGAAGAGTTTGATCATGGCTCAGATTGAACGCTGGCGGCAGGCTTAACACATGCAAGTCGAGCGGAAACGATGATAGCTTGCTATCAGGCGTCGAGCGGCGGACGGGTGAGTAATACTTAGGAATCTACCTAGTAGTGGGGGATAGCACGGGGAAACTCGTATTAATACCGCATACGACCTACGGGAGAAAGGGGGCAGTTTACTGCTCTCGCTATTAGATGAGCCTAAGTCGGATTAGCTAGATGGTGGGGTAAAGGCCTACCATGGCGACGATCTGTAGCTGGTCTGAGAGGATGATCAGCCACACCGGGACTGAGACACGGCCCGGACTCCTACGGGAGGCAGCAGTGGGGAATATTGGACAATGGGGGAAACCCTGATCCAGCCATGCCGCGTGTGTGAAGAAGGCCTTTTGGTTGTAAAGCACTTTAAGCAGTGAAGAAGACTCCGTGGTTAATACCCACGGACGATGACATTAGCTGCAGAATAAGCACCGGCTAACTCTGTGCCAGCAGCCGCGGTAATACAGAGGGTGCAAGCGTTAATCGGAATTACTGGGCGTAAAGGGAGCGTAGGTGGCTCGATAAGTCAGATGTGAAATCCCCGGGCTCAACCTGGGAACTGCATCTGATACTGTTGAGCTAGAGTATGTGAGAGGAAGGTAGAATTCCAGGTGTAGCGGTGAAATGCGTAGAGATCTGGAGGAATACCGATGGCGAAGGCAGCCTTCTGGCATAATACTGACACTGAGGCTCGAAAGCGTGGGTAGCAAACAGGATTAGATACCCTGGTAGTCCACGCCGTAAACGATGTCTACTAGTCGTTGGGTCCCTTGAGGACTTAGTGACGCAGCTAACGCAATAAGTAGACCGCCTGGGGAGTACGGCCGCAAGGTTAAAACTCAAATGAATTGACGGGGGCCCGCACAAGCGGTGGAGCATGTGGTTTAATTCGATGCAACGCGAAGAACCTTACCTGGTCTTGACATATCTAGAATCCTGCAGAGATGCGGGAGTGCCTTCGGGAATTAGAATACAGGTGCTGCATGGCTGTCGTCAGCTCGTGTCGTGAGATGTTGGGTTAAGTCCCGCAACGAGCGCAACCCTTGTCCTTAGTTACCAGCGGGTTAAGCCGGGAACTCTAAGGATACTGCCAGTGACAAACTGGAGGAAGGCGGGGACGACGTCAAGTCATCATGGCCCTTACGACCAGGGCTACACACGTGCTACAATGGTAGGTACAGAGGGCAGCTACACAGCGATGTGATGCGAATCTCAAAAAGCCTATCGTAGTCCAGATTGGAGTCTGCAACTCGACTCCATGAAGTAGGAATCGCTAGTAATCGCGGATCAGAATGCCGCGGTGAATACGTTCCCGGGCCTTGTACACACCGCCCGTCACACCATGGGAGTTGATTGCACCAGAAGTGGATAGCTTAACCTTCGGGGGAGCGTTCACCACGGTGTGGTTGATGACTGGGGTGAAGTCGTAACAAGGTAGCCGTAGGGGAACCTGCGGCTGGATCACCTCCTTATAGATGGCATTCGGTCAGCAAGAATTCACAACAAGTTGTTCTTTAGTTTAAGCTAGTTTATTAGCTAGAGGTATATGCCTCGCACAGGCCTGTAGCTCAGCTGGTTAGAGCACCGTGTTGATAACGCGGGGGTCGGCAGTTCAAGTCTGCCCAGGCCTACCATTATTAGGGGCCATAGCTCAGTTGGTAGAGCGCCTGCCTTGCACGCAGGAGGTCAACGGTTCGACTCCGTTTGGCTCCACCACATAATAAACTATTCTTTAGATGCTAATAAATAAATAGGTATCAAATAGAAACAAGTGATTCGTCTTAACAAAGACAAGATTACTTCTTTCTGTTTTATACAGAATCTGTGACTCGACGAGAGCACAGAGACTATTTAAAAACATAGATATGAGTCTGGGTTAGGAACACGTGTTCACGCGTTGTTTCTAACCTTAATAACTCACTACTTAACGACATCAGTTGTTATCCCAGTGGTGAGTTATTAAAAAAGTAAAGAGAACTGAATCAAGCGTATAAAATTAGGTGATATCGTTATCATAATTAGGCTTTACAACACTTAGCGGTCGAGAGACTACTTGGGGTTGTATGGTCAAGTAATGAAGCGCACATGGTGGATGCCTTGGCAGTCAGAGGCGATGAAAGACGTGACAGCCTGCGATAAGCTTCGGGGAGGCGGCAATATCCTGTGATCCGGAGATTTCTGAATGGGGAAACCCACCTACCATAAGGTAGGTATCTTGTACTTGTACAAGAGGCAAACGAGGGGAAGTGAAACATCTCAGTACCCTTAGGAAAAGACATCAAATGAGATTCCCCAAGTAGCGGCGAGCGAACGGGGAGAAGCCGATTAATGCTAATGTAGAAGAACAGCGTGGGAAAGCTGACCGTAGTAGGTGATAGTCCTGTATTCGAAACATTAGCGTTAACATATTAAGTAGGGCGGGACACGAGAAATCCTGTTTGAAGATGGGGGGACCATCCTCCAAGGCTAAATACTCCTGACTGACCGATAGTGAACCAGTACCGTGAGGGAAAGGCGAAAAGAACCCCTGTGAGGGGAGTGAAATAGAACCTGAAACCGTGTGCGTACAAGCAGTGGGAGCCTTAATTTATTAGGGTGACCGCGTACCTTTTGTATAATGGGTCAGCGACTTATGTTCTGTAGCAAGGTTAACCGTTTAGGGGAGCCGTAGGGAAACCGAGTCTTAATAGGGCGTTTAGTTGCAGGGCATAGACCCGAAACCGAGTGATCTATCCATGAGCAGGTTGAAAGTGCCGTAACAGGCACCGGAGGACCGAACCCACTATCGTTGAAAAGCTAGGGGATGACTTGTGGATAGGGGTGAAAGGCTAATCAAACTCGGTGATAGCTGGTTCTCCCCGAAAGCTATTTAGGTAGCGCCTCGGACGAACACCATTGGGGGTAGAGCACTGTTTCGGCTAGGGGGTCATACCGACTTACCAAACCGATGCAAACTCCGAATACCGATGAGTGATATCCGGGAGACACACAGTGGGTGCTAACGTCCATTGTGGAGAGGGAAACAACCCAGACCGCCAGCTAAGGCCCCAAATTCCTAGTTAAGTGGGAAACGAGGTGGGAAGGCATAGACAGCTAGGAGGTTGGCTTAGAAGCAGCCATCCTTTAAAGAAAGCGTAATAGCTCACTAGTCGAGTCGGCCCGCGCGGAAGATGTAACGGGGCTCAAACTAGGAGCCGAAGCTGCGGATTTGAATTTGTTTTCAAGTGGTAGGGGAGCGTTGTGTAAGCCTGTGAAGGTGTGTCGTAAGGCATGCTGGAGGTATCACAAGAGCGAATGCTGACGTGAGTAACGATAATGCGAGTGAAAAGCTCGCACGCCGGAAGATCAAGGGTTCCAGTCCAACGTTAATCGGGGCTGGGTGAGTCGACCCCTAAGGCGAGGCCGAAAGGCGTAGTCGATGGGAAATCGGTTAATATTCCGATACTTGTTTATAATGCGATGGAGGGACGGAGTAGGTTATGTCAGCCTGGCGTTGGTTGTCCAGGTGAAAGGATGTAGGCAGACAGTTTAGGCAAATCCGGACTGTCATTATGCTGAGATCTGATAGCAAGCTGTACTTGTACAGCGAAGTGGCAAATACCATGCTTCCAGGAAAAGCTTCTAAGCAATAGTTATAAACGAATCGTACCCTAAACCGACACAGGTGATCAGGTAGAGAATACCAAGGCGCTTGAGAGAACTCTGCTGAAGGAACTAGGCAAAATGGTACCGTAACTTCGGGAGAAGGTACGCTGCCGATGGTGATAGGACTTGCTCCTTGAGCTGTTGGCAGTCGCAGATACCAGGCTGCTGCAACTGTTTATTAAAAACACAGCACTCTGCAAACACGAAAGTGGACGTATAGGGTGTGATGTCTGCCCGGTGCTGGAAGGTTAATTGATGGGGTTAGCGTAAGCGAAGCTCTTGATCGAAGCCCCAGTAAACGGCGGCCGTAACTATAACGGTCCTAAGGTAGCGAAATTCCTTGTCGGGTAAGTTCCGACCTGCACGAATGACATAATGATGGCAGCGCTGTCTCCAGCAGAGACTCAGTGAAATCGAAATCGCAGTGAAGATGCTGTGTACCCGCGGCTAGACGGAAAGACCCCGTGAACCTTTACTACAGCTTTACATTGAACTTTGACCTGACTTGTGCAGGATAGGTGGGAGGCTTTGAAGCAGACACGCTAGTGTTTGTGGAGCCAATCTTGAAATACCACCCTGGTCATGTTGGGGTTCTAACTCAGGTATAACAATACCGAGGACAATGTATGGTGGGTAGTTTGACTGGGGCGGTCTCCTCCTAAAGAGTAACGGAGGAGTACGAAGGTGCGCTCAGACCGGTCGGAAATCGGTCGTAGAGTATAAAGGCAAAAGCGCGCTTAACTGCGAGACCCACAAGTCGAGCAGGTACGAAAGTAGGTCTTAGTGATCCGGTGGTTCTGTATGGAAGGGCCATCGCTCAACGGATAAAAGGTACTCTGGGGATAACAGGCTGATACCGCCCAAGAGTTCATATCGACGGCGGTGTTTGGCACCTCGATGTCGGCTCATCTCATCCTAGGGCTGAAGCAGGTCCTAAGGGTATGGCTGTTCGCCATTTAAAGAGGTACGCGAGCTGGGTTTAGAACGTCGTGAGACAGTTCGGTCCCTATCTACCGTGGGCGTTGGAAATTTGAGAGGATCTGCTCCTAGTACGAGAGGACCAGAGTGGACGAACCTCTGGTGTTCGGGTTGTCACGCCAGTGGCATTGCCCGGTAGCTACGTTCGGATGGGATAATCGCTGAAAGCATCTAAGCGAGAAGCCCACCTCAAGATTAGATTTCCCTAAAGAGCCGTTGAAGACTACGACGTTGATAGGCAGGGTGTGGAAGCACAGCGATGTGTGTAGCTAACCTGTACTAATTGCTCGTTTGGCTTGACCATACAACACCCAAGTGGTTTGTATGAAAGCTCTAATTAATCTATCTTGTATAGCCTAGGCTATAGAATATATATAATTTCGATATCACCTTTAACCTTGATTCAGTTAGGTTACAAGTTGGTCGACCAATAGATAATATCTTGACGTCAAAACAATAATAACAGACTCATATCTAACCCCCTTTGCTGACGACAATAGCACGATGGAACCACCTGATCCCTTCCCGAACTCAGAAGTGAAACATCGTCGCGCCAATGGTAGTGTGGTTCGCCCATGTGAGAGTAGGTCATCGTCAGCTCTCTATTCCTAGATAAACCCCCAACGTTAATTCGTTGGGGGTTTTCTTTTGGCTGGAGTTTGGTTGGGGTGAGTTTATTTGCAGTTGAAAGGCTCAAATAAGCTTTTTCTGTTATGAAAATCGCTATATCTTATATTCAATATATTACTTGTTATTCATTTAAAATGATTTGACTTATATCGTTATAGCTGCTAATTTTAAAGAGTATTTCAACTTTAGTTAATTAAAAGCATTTATAGAGTCTATACGGAAATTGACCTTATAATTAACTTATTAGTAAAGACTTATACCCTATCCATGGTTATCAAAAGGAATTGATAATGAAGTTAGCTCCTCTTTTTTCAATAGGTGCCTTAGCAGCTATTAGCTTTCTAGGTTGTTCTAATCAAGCTTCTGATAGTACTGATGCTTCTGCAGCAACTTCTCAAGAAACAACCACATTGCGCTTTTCTCATTTTTGGCCAGCAACCTCCTCTATTAGTACAGAGGTCTTTGAACCTTGGGCTAAGCAAATAGAAGCAGATTCTAATGGTCGTTTAAAAGTAGAGTTATATCCTTCAGCAGGTCTTGCTAAAGCAGACGTTACTTATGAATCTACTGCCAAAGGCACGATAGATATTGGCTCACAAGCACACGGCTATACCAATGGTCGATTCCCTTTAACTCAGATTACTGAGCTTCCCGGTTTATCAAACTCAGCGACTCAGATGGGTTGTATGCTCCAAACTCTATACGAAGATGGTACTTTAGCGGGTGAATATGAAGATACCCATATGTTGTTTATGTATGGTGCTGGACCGGGTGCATTGCATACAACGAACAAATTAATTCGCACACCTGAAGATATGAAGGGTATGCGTATTCGCCGTCCTTCTGCCGTCGCTGGCGACATTATTGAAAGTGCGGGTGCCTCACCAGTAGGTTTGCCTGCCAATGACATGTATACCTCTTTACAACGTGGCGTCGTTGATGGTTTGAGTTTTCCATGGGAAGCTGTGACCGCCTTTAAAATTGACGAAATTACCAAATACCATACCAATAT
This sequence comes from Psychrobacter sp. SC65A.3, assembly GCF_025642195.1. NCBI lineage: Bacteria > Pseudomonadati > Pseudomonadota > Gammaproteobacteria > Moraxellales > Moraxellaceae > Psychrobacter > Psychrobacter sp. SC65A.3. The sequence continues at coordinate 286,235 of NZ_CP106752.1, forward strand.
TCCTTTTTATAGTTCAGCGCTTATGGTGACTATGAATAAAGATAAATATGAGAGTTTACCGGATGATTTGAAAAAGGTACTGGATAAAAATTCAGGTATGGCGCTTGCCAATAAGGTTGGTGAAGTATTTGATAAACATGATGATATGGCAATAGAAGCAGCTAGGAAAAAAGGTGATGAAATCGTTGAAATCCCTGATCCATTGAATGATCCTAACTGGAAAGGACCGCTTGAGAAAGGTACCAATAAATATCTTGCTGATGTTAAAGCGCTAGGTCTAGATGCAGATGGCGTTTATGCTAAAGCAAAAGCCGCCAGTGCAGCCTGTAAGGTCTAACCTAAAGGAGTTTCGCATGGTATTTTTAGTTAAACTGAGCATCCTCATTTCAAGGTTATGTCAATTCATTGGTGGTATCAGTCTCATTATCATTGTACTGACCACCATGCTAGATGTTATTGCCCGCTATGTATTTAAGCTCACCGGTGGTGAGTTTGGATTTACGGTCAAAGGCAGTGTTGAGATTGTCTCTTACTTCATGCTCTTTGCTTTACTTGGTGCTTTTGCTGCTTTTGTTGAACGCTCACAAATTATTGTCGATGTATTCACACAAAAGATGTCAAAAGCTTTGAAAGGTTACATGATGGGCACCTTTATGATGGGGTTCTTTATCATTGGTATCGTGTTCGCATGGGGTCTCTATGAAAGCGCTTTTGATGCAATAGAGTACGGCAAAGTCACCCAAGACCTTCGAATATCTATGATGCCCATTTACGCTATTAGTGCCTTCTTAAGCATTTTACTTGCCATTCGCTCATTGATCGAATCAATCAACATCTTTAAAACAGGCGAGTTCTTTGACGCTGAGGAGACAGGCGCATGAGTCCAGAAATTATTGGTGCCATTGGTTTGTTATGTATGATTGCGATGGTCATGCTGCGTGTTCCTGTTGCACTTGCGATGCTTGGTGTTGGTTTGGTTGGCTTTGGTGCGGTGACAGCACCGATTGGTGCTGTGCAGATGCTCAAAGACTTACCTGTTGATGTTTTAGCGAAATATGATTTTAGTGCTATTCCATTGTTCATACTTATGGGTGTCTTTGCTTCTCATTCTGGTATGGCGGGGAAGTTATTTGATGCTACTCGAACTATCTTTGGTGGTGTTAGGGGTAGTCTAGGTATTGCTGGTATTGGTTCATCCGGTATCTTTGCATCCATTTCAGGGTCATCATTGGCGACAGCGTCTACCATGACCAAAGTAGCATTGCCACAAATGGAGAAATACGGTTATCAGCCAGGTTTTGCCTGCGGTATTTTAGCTGCTGGTGGTACTTTGGGAATCATGATTCCGCCCAGTATTGCACTGCTGGTCTATGCCATCTTAACCCAGCAGTCAGTTGGTGATATGTTTATCGCTGGTTTCTTACCGGGTATGCTTGGCATGGTGATGTACTCGATCACTGTCATGATCATGGTGCGCTGGAAGCCACATTTAGCACAACGTGGGGAGCCTACTTCTTGGAAACAAAAGCTCATTTCTTTGACAGGTCTTATTCCCTTTAGCTTTATCTTCATCGTAATTATCGCGGGTATTTTCTTTGGGCTATTTACCCCGACAGAAGGCGCTGCAGTTGGGGCGTTTGTATCGTGGGCTTATGCTTTTGCCAAAGGCATGCGAATGACGGGGCTTAAGCAATCATTAATTGAGACGCTTGCCCTCTCTGCGGTGGTCTTCTTTATGTTACTTGGTGCTGAAGCACTCGGCTACTTTATCTCAGTATCGCGCTTGTCTTATAGTTTGGCGACGTGGATTGGTACATTGGCAGTTAGCCCAATGATAGTATTGATCTGCATTTTGATTATGTACTTTCTGTTAGGCTTGTTTATGGATGCCCTAGCGATGCTGGTGATTACGATTCCGGTAGTGTTCCCAATCATTGTTGCGTTAGGTTATGATCCGGTTTGGTTTGGTATTATTGCAGTATTAACCGTAGAGCTCGGACTCATTACACCGCCTATGGGTATGAATATCTTTGTGATTAAGGCAATGGCACCACATATTAAGCTGTCCGATATGTTCAAGGGGGTGATGCCCTTTATTGTCTCTGACTTGATTCGCTTAGTCATTTTGGTCGCGTTCCCAGCGATATCTTTAGTGCTACTAAGTTAATTCCTACATAAAATAACACTGGAGCATTGTTGCGTACTATGTATAACGCTAGAATAATTGAGAGACATCGTTTTGAAGTAGCATCTCTACGATAAGCTTGTCTTAAAACACTCATTTTAGAATCACATGGATGCGAGAAATACTATGACTATTGCTAAGAATATCGAGATCAGTAGTACCTCTGAAAGCAGTTTTGAAGATGCTATTCAACAAGGTATTGAGCGGATTTCTAAGACCGTCAACAATGTTGAAGGCGCTTGGATAAAAGAGCAAAAAGTAGGGGTTACTGATGGAAAAATCAGTAAATATCATGTCATTATGATTGTAAGCTTTGTTATTAATGATGGTACTGATATTAGCTAAGTGTTGATTGAAACCTAAAAAAGACTGCGATTGCAGTCTTTTTTTTGTCATAAAAAAAATATATTGAGGATTGTTGTGATTAGCAGGAGTAGCCACACGGCTTGCCTAAATATGTAGTAAAATAAAACGCTACCATTTTGAATATTTAGAATAGAAGTAAACATTTATGGCTGTCGATTTTAGTAACACGCTCATAGTCGCGATTTCTGCAACCGCTTTATTTGATTTGTCAGAGTCTGAAAATCATCTCATATCGCTTTTACAGCAGCGTCCCCACGATGCCGTTAAAGAGTTCCGCAACTATATGACTGAGCGTGAAAATGACCCGTTGACCATTGGCGCAGGTTATCCGCTGATTAAAGCACTATTGAATTTAAATCATTATTGTCATGATTGTGATAATAAGAATGACGGTGTCAATGCACCCTTGGTAGAAGTGGTCATTGTCTCAAAAAGTAGCCCTGATACAGGTATTCAAGTCCTAAATGCAATACGTGAACATGGGTTAACCATTTCGCGCTCAGCATTTATATCTGGCAGCCCTATTGCACCTTATATCAAAGATTTTAATGTGGATTTGTTTTTGACGACCAATCTTGAAGATGCGCAGCAGGTTGCAGATGCTGATATCTGTGCTTGTGCGATATTAGATGCCACGCCAGTCAATACTTATGAGTTGGATACCAAGCAGTTGCGTATTGCCTTCGATGGTGATGCAGTGTTATTTGATGATTCAGGCGAGCTGCTTTATAAGCAAAAAGGGTTACAAGCGTTTCATGACCGTGAAGCCAAAATGCGCGATTTACCGATAGAAAAAGGTCCTTATGCAGAGTTATTAATTAAGCTGTCCAAAATGCAAGAGCGTCTGCCAGCAAGCCTGCATTCTTGTCCGATGAAAATAGCCTTGGTGACGGCTCGCAATGCCCCAGCTGACTTACGAGCGATAAAAACATTGCGTAATTGGGGCGTAGATATTGATATGGCGTTTTTTTTGGGAGGACTTGAAAAGACTTCAGTACTTAAAACATTTGCGCCGCATATTTTCTTTGATGATTCAGTTAAGCATATCGATGCGGCTCGTAGCTTTGTACCAACGGCGCTAGTGCCTTATCATTCAACCTCGCTATTACACGCCAGTAGTATATTAACTGCCAATAAAGATGCGTCATCGCTATCTTTTAAACCCGTAGAAACGACGATTTTATCTACCAGTCAGTAACATGCGTTTAACGAGACAAAAAGGATAAAACAGTAGATGAATTGGCAGCAATTGGCGACGCTTGTAATCGTACGCATTAAGCAAGTATTCGGTCTATACGCTTTTGTGCTGATACCAATGTGGGTGATGTTTTTTCTTAATGACGCTGTATTTTTTGGTCTATGGAATATTTTTGGTATTGTGCCGCGAGCATTGGATATTGGCAGTATGATAGGGGTATTTGCCTCATGGACGATGCATGGTAATTTCTCACATCTAGTGGGAAATTCGCTGACACTGATGCAGATTTTGTTCTTATTTGGTTTATTTGAAAATAACGCTTATCGTACCGTTGTTAAGTTGATAGTTGCTGCAGGACTTGTGACATGGGTGATTGGTTCACCATTATCGATACATATTGGCGCTTCAGGGCTGTGTTTTGCGATGCTTGGATTTATGATAGGTGGGGCAGTGTTCGCTAGGCGTTGGGGCTATTTACTTGCTTGTATTGTGATGGGTACGGGTTATTGGCTGACTATCAAACAAGGTTTGATACCGCAGCAAGGTATCTCATTTGCGGCGCATTTTGGTGGTCTATGCGCCGGATTGTTGTTGGGTGCCAATTCTAAACATGCTTATACGAAAGTGAATAATCGTTATTAGCCTTATTTTTCGGCAAATATATTTAGACAGACTTTTTAATAATTCATAAAGATAACGATAAGTCAGCTAACAGTGGCTTCAATGATTGAGTTATTTTTTATTAATACAAACATGGATATATAGCGGATCATTTTTTTCTAATGGACGCCAAGCAGTCGTTTGTTTCACATGCTCATCAATACTTAACTTACTGCCTTTTTCTTGTAATACATAGTCTGCACGAGCAGGGGCGGCACAGTCGATCACTTGCGGTACTTGCTGTACACTTCTACGTCTCTCAAACAAATACAAATTGACCAAGTACACCTCTGGGTTATCGGCGTTAGCACGAGCGTGTCCGCTATCAGCCGCTATAAAGCGTAACGTCTGTGGTTTAACGTATGACCACGGACGAAACCACGTACCTTCTTCAACTTTTTTGACGACATGAACGCCTTCAGGAAGCTGTGCAAGCTGTTGACCAAACCAGCTATATTCTTGACTTATTTGGAAGCCAAAGATACCTATCGCACCAAATAATGGAATAAGCCATCTTGGCGCTTTCTTACCTGCAAGTTTGCTGAGGTGAGTGATAACTAGTGCTATCCCAGCTAGACCAAACCCAGCCGCTATGGTTGCGATAAACTCAAAGAGCATAAGACTTTTCCTTAACGCAATCAGCGCATTTCATATCAATTATTAAAAATAAAATCATGTGTTCAGCCTTTTTAAGCACATTTGTTATTGCGTTTATGCTTAACTTTCTCATTATTTTTACTTTTAAGAGGGGTGAGTAAAATTATCATGATTGGAAGAATAGTATGTAAAAAATATCCCATGATCAGATTGGGATAAAAAAATCACTCACAAGCAGCTGCTGCCTGTGAGTGATATGTTATTGTAAAAAAGCATACGTCATTTGCACTTCATTTGCTAGCTTATATCGAAGCTTAGTGGTCGATTGCGCCGCCAGCGCCACGTGGAGAACGTACACTTTCAACCAACTCTTGGATATGGGCTGGTGGTGGCGCAGTCGCATAAGAAACGGCAAATGCGACGATAAAGTTAAGCAAGGCACCAATCACACCAAATGATAATGGTGAGATACCAAACAACCAGTACTCTTCAGTATCAGGGAAGTTTGCTGTACCTGTAACGAAGAACCAGCCTTTAAAGATGAAGATATAAACTAAGATACTAATCAAACCTGTGAGCATACCAGCGATGGCGCCCAAGTTGTTAATACGTTTAGAGAAAATACCCATCATCAATGCAGGGAAAAGTGAGGCACCAGCAATACCAAAGGCCAATGCAACGACCTGTGCAGCAAATCCTGGTGGATTAATACCTAAGTAGGTAGCAACCACAAGCGCAACAGCCATCGTGATACGTGCGACTTTTAGCTCGCCTGCATCAGTGATATTTGGATTAAGGTTACGTTTAATCAAATCATGACTGATCGCTGATGAGATGGCGAGGAGTAGACCAGCTGCTGTAGATAGCGCTGCTGCCAAACCACCTGCGGCGATAAGACCAATAACCCAACCTGGTAGCTGTGCGATTTCTGGGTTAGCCAATACTAAGATATCAGCGTTGACATCAAGCTCATTACCTGCCCAACCTCTATCAACAAACACACCATCACGCTCTAAAGCATGTTCAGCTTTTGCTTTTTCAACGGTAGTCGTTGCAGCAGCAACATCGCCGCCATCAGTAGTAGCGGCAGCCAATGCTAGCTCTGCTGCACCAAGTCCACTATCACTATACAACTGGATACGACCGTCGTTATTGAGATCGTTATATTTAATAAGACCAGTTTCTTCCCATGTTCTCATCCAATCTGGACGTTGATCATATTCGATAGCAGGAGCGTCAACACCTTGTGGATAAACAGTATTGATTAGATTTAGACGCGCCATTGCACCTACTGCTGGGGCAGTGAAGTATAGGAGCGCGATAAATACCAACGTCCAACCAGCTGTCCAACGCGCATCTGCAACTTTAGGAACCGTGAAAAAGCGAATAATAACGTGAGGTAGACCCGCGGTACCAATCATCAGTGATAAAGTAAATAGCACCATATTCAGCTTGTTCGGTACGTCAGCGGTATAAGCGGTAAAGCCTAAGTCGACGACGATTTGGTCAAGCTTGGTTAGGATAGGAATGCCTGATTCAACATGGTTTGAGAACAAACCAAGACCTGGAATTGGGTTACCCGTCAACTCAAGTGAGATAAAGACGGCAGGAATCGTATAGGCAATCATAAGAACCACATACTGCGCAACCTGCGTGTAGGTAATCCCTTTCATACCACCAAGTACGGCGTAGAAGAATACAACAACAGCCGCAATAATCAGACCAGTGGTACTGTCAACTTCTAAGAAGCGTGAGAATGCCACACCAGCACCGGTCATCTGACCGATAACATAAGTGGTTGATGCAATAATCAAACAGACGACTGCAATCATAGCAGCGGTTTTAGAGTAAAAGCGGTCACCGATAAAATCAGGAACTGTGAATTTACCGAATTTACGTAGGTAAGGTGCTAAGAGCATGGCGAGTAGAACATAACCACCCGTCCAACCCATTAAATAAGTTGATGCAGCATAACCGCCAGTGGCGATAATACCAGCCATCGAGATGAATGACGCCGCACTCATCCAGTCAGCGGCGGTTGCCATACCGTTAACAACAGGATGTACACCGCCGCCAGCAACATAGAACTCACTGGTCGAACCTGCACGTGCCCACCAAGCGATACCGAAGTATAAAGCGAAGGACAGACCTACAAAAATGATATTAATCGTAAATTGACTCATAGGGCTATTCCTCGTCTACACCATATTGTTTATCTAGTTTATTCATGCGCCATGCATAGAAAAAGATGAGGGCGATAAATACGATAAGAGCACCTTGTTGTGCAAACCAAAAGCTTATATCAGTACCACCTATTCTAATACCTGACAATAATGGACGTAGCAAGATGCCAAAACCATAAGAGACTAAAGCCCAAATGACGAGGCTGACTTTAATGAGACGGAGATTGGCGCGCCAATAACCTGATGAATCGTTGTGGTTCTCCATAGGACAACTCCTTTTGCCTAACATAAAAACAAGGTCACTGATCTGAGTCTGACAAGTCCCTGTGCTTTAGTGTTTATCTTATTGTGAAAACAGTGTCTTACAACCATAAAAACGATAGATGAAAGACTAAAGCAGAGCGATCAATCAAGATAAGTAACCCAACATTATCAAAATATGAACCAACTTTTCCAGTGTAAACGATACAGACACCGAGGATAAATTACTCGATATGACTGTTATAAAAGTTAAAGGATAAGAGTCGAGGTTAGTCGCTCAAAATCTAATCATTTAACAATAGATATTGAGAGAGTCGATTAAACATTATTATATGGAAATAATGATGTTTAAAGAGGAGGGGTCGGTACTCGCTGACAATCCTCTGTCTTATTATTATCATCTTCCCGATGACATTATTTTAACAATGAGAAATACATTCATGCCGATAAGTATTGCAAGCAGCTTTTATAAACTTATTAGGAATATATACAATATTGACTTATTTAACAATAAATAAATTTTATTTACTTTATGTAACTAAATATGTGTCTTGTAGAAACTATAACTAACTTATGTTAATAGAAGCCAATAGATATCATAACTCTGAGACAATAGTATACTAAGACCTTATTTGTATTAAGGATTTGTTATATTCGTTAGATTAATTGATAAAACCAAAAAACGGCATTTATTTTAAAAATAACGGTTATATAAATAACTATTTTTATTATGAATAAGTATGACATCAATATAATTTCAATATCATAACTATTGATTAGGTATAAAATTTTTTCATAAACTATAAATAATAATTATTATTTTATTCCTATTAGCTTATTACTAAGCAAAAGTTTATAAATAATCAATAATTAAAAAAAGCATAAAAACAGCTAAATTGTCTATAGTCAGTTAAAATACCGCCATATGATATACGTGATTTCCTTGTCATTTTATTGCTCAAATAGGTAATGATGATCAATAAGCAAAGAGAGAACGAAACATCATAAAAAGCCATTAGTTACATCAATTTATAACATATGCTAAAAGTATAGAATGTTAGTGAAGGGGATATAGTATGAGCGAAGGCGTAGCAGGTTGGTTTAATAGCATCGTAAACTATGGTGTGAGTATCATTTGGGGTAATAATGATTGGTTGATTGCCAGCAATCCATGGTATGGACTGCTGATGTTCGTCTTAATTGGTGCAGGTCTATATTTTACCGTGGCGACCCGCTTTATCCAGTTTCGTCATTTTGGTCATATGTGGCAGTTATTACGAGTATCAAATCAAGGGCGTAAAGATGGTGGTATCAGCTCATTTGAAGCACTGATGACATCACTTGCTGCGCGAGTAGGGACGGGGAATCTAGCAGGGGTGGCAATTGCCATCTATTTGGGTGGACCGGGTGCTGTATTTTGGATGTGGATGACAGCGATTGTGGGTATGTCAACCAGCTTTATCGAGTCAACCCTTGCGCAAGCATACAAAGTACCGCATAACGATAATGTTTATCGCGGTGGACCGGCTTACTATATCGAAAAGGGTTTGGGTAAACGCTGGCTTGCCGTATTTTTCTCACTATGTTTGCTGGTCGCTTTTGGCTTGGCGTTCAATGGTGTGCAATCCAATACCATTGCACAGGCGACTAATGAGGCGTTTGGTATTCCAACTTGGATGACCGGCTTGATATTAGTAGTGCTAGTCGCACCAGTAGTATTTGGTGGACTACGATCTGTTGCCCGTATTGCTGGCAAAGTTGTACCAGTGATGGCGATTCTTTATATTCTCTTGGCACTCTATGTCATCTTGACCAATTTTAGCGAATTTCCAGCGGCGATTGCTTTGATTGTAAAGTCAGCATTTGGCTTTGAACAAGCAGCAGGTGGTGTGATTGGTTATGGTATTGCGCAAGCGATGATTAATGGTATTAAGCGTGGTCTATTTTCGAACGAAGCAGGTATGGGTTCAGCACCTAATGCCGCAGCGACTGCAAAAAGCCATCCTGATCATCCGGCAGTGCAAGGTTTTATGCAAATGTTGGGTGTGTTTTTGGACACATTAGTTATCTGTACAGCGACAGCTTCAATTATTATTCTCTCTGGCGTGGTTGATCCTAGTGTTGAGCAAGAAGGTATTCAATTAACACAGCTAGCATTGTCGCAATATGTAGGTGATATGGGTGTAATTTTCGTCGCGATTGCCATCTTCTTTTTCTCATTCACCTCTATCATTGCAAACTATAGCTATGGTGAATCGAATCTTGAATTTATCTCTGGTGAGAAAAATGCCAAAGTGATGATTATGATATTCCGCTTTATGGTCTTGGGCATGGTATTTATTGGCGCTGTCGCCAGCCTGCCAGCTATTTGGAACTTTGCCGATTTATCCATGGGTCTGATGGCATTGGTCAACTTAGTGGCTATTATCATCTTGTCGCCAGTAGCACTTAGAATATTACGTGACTATGAGCGTCAGATTAAAGAGGGCAAAACTGCTGATCAAATCAAGTTTAATCCTGATGATTTTGTGAAATTAAAAGATGAAGCCAATCGTGATGCGTGGACAGATTAAGCTGAAATCCTAGATATACAGCGATTAAATATACCTATAACAAAAAATCGCCCTTTTGAGGGCGATTTTTTTGCAGCTTATTTTAAATAATAACCATCTAAACAATATATAAATAACAATTTACATGTTTGGATAGTTAGGACCGCCACCGCCTTCTGGCGTTACCCACGTGATGTTCTGTGAAGGGTCCTTAATATCACAAGTTTTGCAATGGACACAGTTTTGCGCATTGATGACAAATTTAGCACCTTCTGCGTCTTTTACAATCTCATAAACACCAGCTGGGCAGTATAAACGCGCTGGCTCAGCATAGAGTGGTAAGTTAATAGTAACAGGCACTGTTGGATCAGTTAATTTTAAATGTACTGGTTGATCTTCAGTATGATTGGTATTTGAGATAAATACTGACGATAATTTATCAAATACCAATTTGCCGTCCGGTTTTGCATAGGTTGGCTGATAGGCATGAGCCGCACGCTCAAGCTGATCATAATCTTTTTTATTGTCATGAATGGTCAAAGGCATCTTGCCGCCCATCAGATTTTGCTCTAAAAAAGTAAACGCGCCGCCCATCCATTGACCCATACGGTGCATAGCAGGAGCAAAGTTACGTGCTTCATAGTTGTCTTTATACAACCAAGACTCTTCAAACATCGTAGTATAAGCCAGCACTTCATCATGTTGACGACCTTCTTGCAAGGCTTCGAAAATTGCCTCAGCCGCTAGCATCCCTGACTTCATTGAAGTATGGGTACCTTTGATTTTGGCAGGATTTAAGAAACCTGCGTCATCACCAGCTAATACACCACCTGGGAAGGTGAATTTTGGCAAGGAGTTTAAACCGCCTTTAGTTAACGAGCGTGCGCCGTAAGAGATACGTTTACCGCCTTCTAGAACATTACGGATAAGCGGATGTAGTTTTAGACGCTGCATCTCATCAAATGGCGACATATATGGATTAGAATAGGAGAGATCAATAACAAGACCAAAGCTTACTTGATTGTTTTCAGCGAAATACAACCACCAGCCTCCAGTTGAGCCAGTGTCAGTCAAAGGCCAACCTGAACCATGCATGACCACACCTTCTTCATGCTTAGCAGGATCAATATCCCATAGCTCTTTTAGACCAATACCATAGTGTTGTGGGTCACAGTCTTTATCAAGATTAAAACGACTGATCAAGCGCTTGCCTAAGTGACCACGGCTACCTTCGGTAAATATAGTATATTTAGCAAGCAGCTCATAACCTGGCTCAAAGCTATGTTTCGCTTCGCCACTGGCAGCCACACCCATGTCGCCTGTCAATACGCCTTTAACTGAACCATCATCATTATATAAGATTTCATCAGCGGGGAAGCCTGGGAACATCATGACTTCTAGCTCTTCAGCTTGTTGAGCCAACCAACGAACGACGTTGCCTAATGAGACAATATAGTTGCCTTGGTTATGCATGCTGGCAGGAATGACCGAATCCATTAATTTGATAGATTTGGTCGCTGAACCCAGCATATAGACGCGATCTTCAATTGCAGGAACGTTTAGCGGTGCGCCTTTTTCTTTCCAATCTGGAATCAACTCATCCAAAGCGCGTGTTTCCATGACCGCACCAGAGAGAGTATGAGCGCCAAACTCTGAGCCTTTTTCGACCACACAAACCATGAACTCATCGTTACCTGCTGCGATGGCAAGCTGACGTAGACGGATGGCAGCTGAAAGTCCGGCAGGTCCACCACCAACGATAATGACATCAAATTCCATTGACTCACGTTCTACTTCAGGTTCTGCTGCAACAGGTTCTGGCGCTTTGTCGACAACGATCGTTTCAGCAACTGGCTCAACGGCTTGCGTATCTACAATAACGGGCGTTTCTTCAGCGAGCACTTCTGGTGTTACCACTGCTGGCTCTGGATTTGCTGTGTCTGTCACGATTGGCGTGTCGATATTTACAGTATCACCATCAATAACTGGCGATTGATTGTCTTGCTCTTGCATACCTACTCCTAAACTTGTAGTGGCTTATCTCAGGGCATCATTAGCTTAACAATTGAATAATAAGGCTTGTGGCGCTAACTTTACTCAGACATATGGCTGCCCGATAAAAAGGGTCTTTACGGTATCAGTTGACAACGTTACGATGAAAGTGTTTTTAAAAACCTTCAAAACATAACGTAAAATGTGTCGTTAGTACAACGCCCACCAGACTAGTTCAAATAAAAAATCGTTACTTATTATAAAAGAAAAGTCCCACAAACACGATACGCATTTCACAACATCAGTGTTAAAGTAAGATTAAGACGGTGGGGGGACAATGACGATATTGTCTTATCATACCCGAAACTAAAATTTATAGTAATAACAGATTTGCCAAACTTTGATTACTACGTGAAGGATTGTACGATGACAGATAATAATAAAGATATCGATGCCACGACTTTAAAAGCTGCTAAAACCTCTAATGACAAGCTGTCTGAGCTAAATACTATAGACAATTTGAGCCAATATTTAAAGTCTGCGGCAGGAACACGTGAAGGACGTGCAATACCGCCACTAGAAAATTGGCATCCTGAACAAATCGATGATATGGATTTGGTCATCAAAGCCAATGGCGAGTGGTGGCATGAAGGCGGACACATGACCCGAGAGTCATTAGTCAGTCTGTTTGCCACTATCTTATGGAAAGAAGAAAAAGAAGGCGTGACTGAGTATTTTCTAAAGACGCCCGTACAGAAATTGCGTATCCAAGTGGAAGATGCGCCACTATTAATCAATGATGTCGGTATCGTCAACGAAGACACTAATAGTTGGCTTGAATTTACCACGACAACGGGTGATGTCGTACGCTTAGATGATGAGCATCCTATTTTTTTACGTCCCTATGACTCTGTTAATGTAGAGGGTAATGAAAATAGAAATGATCACTCTAATGATATGGATGCTGTTCATAATAGTCACGGAGAGGAAAACCAACAATTAACATCTGAGGTACAAATGCGTCCTTATATGCTGGTTCGAAATGGATTGACGGCACTTATTGGTCGCAATGTATTTTATCATCTAACCGAGATTGGCGAATTGACAGAGCAAGATGATAAAACCACGCTAACCCTGCAAAGTGGCGGTCATGCTTATACATTGACGATGACATCTATTTAACGGTCAATAATGAGCTATAATTAGCCAGTGATTGCTATTTATCTTGAGCAAATCTTGTTATCTATCTTATAGCCCTTTTTATTTATGGGACTATTATTGAAAGTAATATTGGTTAAATTTACTAGTAGGGTCGGTATGACAGTATTTTTATCAAAATGGCGGTGAAATAATATGAAAGTTGCCGCAAGTGCTGTTACTAACACAGTTAATACTTACTCAATAATTTCTGATAATGACACTGCTGAAGAAGCGATGGTCGATAGTGTGATATACAATCATAATAAAGGGATAAAGGCAGATCCAGACCGTAGCGCGCCCATTGGCTTATTTGATTCCGGTATTGGTGGCTTGTCTGTTTATCTACATTTAGCCCAGCAACTGCCCAATGAACGTTATATTTACTATGCTGATACCCTGAATGTGCCCTATGGCAATCGAGGTAGTGATGAGATTAAAACATTCACATTGACGGCAGTAGAGTGGCTATATCAGCAAGGCTGCAAGCTTATTGTCATTGCGTGTAATAGTGCTTCAGCCTATGCGTTGCAGACAGCAAGGTGCCATTATCCGCAGCTACCCATTGTGGGTTTGGTACCAGCATTGAAACCTGCGGTATTGGCCAGTAAAAGTGGTCATGTGGCGGTACTAGCAACCAAAGCGACTCTAAACGGTAAACTCCTGAACGATGTCATTGCTACGATAGCCAGTCCAAGTGCAACCAGAGTGACCAAATATTTTGACCCGCAACTTGTGCCTTGGGTAGAATCAGGTATGCCGGAAAACAGTGAAACGGCGCAAAATCTTCGTCAGCAATTGCAAGTGTTCGCAAAGGATGGGGTAGACCAGCTGGTATTAGGCTGTACACATTATCCATTCTTTAAAGATTTTGTGATGCAAGCAATTGAAGCGCAAAGACTATCAATGCAAGTGGTTGATTCAGGTCAAGCAATTGCGGAGCGCGTTAAGCAATTGTTGATCGCCAATAATTTGTCAGCATTGCCTATAGATGGATTAGATAGAAATGGTGTTTTAGATACCAGTTTGAGTGACAATCAGATTAAGCCACCGTTGATATTCTATGCGACCAAATACGATAAGCAGATGGATTTGCTGCTATCACGCTTACTTGGCGAGCAAACGCATTTACAATACCATCCTCATTTTGGGTATTAGCCTTAGAGGCGCCTAGGATTAATCTCGATACAGCTGTTATAATTCCGTAGTATATTAATGGAATTGGAAATAAAGTAAACGCATTCTAGCAATATTATGCTAGGCTTGTATTTGCCAAACAGAATATTTTAATTGCTTATTATTATAATTTTTCTGAGAACTCTGAGAACGTATCTTTTTCGACCAGCTAATAGAGATAGAGGTGATTGTGCCAAACCGTCGCTACCATATTCATATTGTATGTGCTGATAACGACCAGTTATTGGTATTGGATAGTATTGCGATATTTTTTCAAGGCCGTGCCTTTTTAACCTATGATGCTTCTAGTAGATTACCCAAAGCTTCGTTATATGGGCGTCAGTGTATTGATGCTTGTGATTATGCTTTAATGGTCATTGGCGATAGCTACGGTACGACGCAAAATAATGGTGTTAGTCAAATGCATTTGAGCTATCTCAATGCTAAAGCGAAGCTCAAACCTTTATTGATACTAATAAAGAAACATCATAACGGCGCCAATATCAGTAGACAGTTGCAAGAATTTACCAGTGCAGTAACGTCAAAAACGGATAAGATTTATTATTACGAGACAGAAAACGACATCGAGCAATTGCTTATCCAAGCCTATTACAAAATGGTTGCTAGCCATAATATAGCTGCGGGATGGATCAGGGTTGATGAAGAGGCGATGAAGACTAATAAACCTTCAGCATCTGAGACTCTAGCGGCTACTTTGACAAATAATAGAGTGACAGGGCAAGAGACTACTGTCGTCCCTAGTCAGAGTATGGACGATAATGTCAGTAAGCCAATCGTATTGACAGAGACCTTTGAGATTCACTATAAAGCCCAAGCTTATGAGGGAGGTAATTTAACCGATGTGACAAGACCAATGGTATTGTCATGGCAAGACGTATTAATTACTCTGATAAAGATGCCAGCTACTTTTTCAAGTTATGGTTTACAAAGTGGTATCAACCGCTTAATCGCTGTGCGAGCTGAGATCGATATCAAGCGCGAGATGCCAAATGTCCATGCTGTGGCACGTTGTCAAATCTCTCAAGACGATCTCAATCATCTACAGCGGCAATTGGTTGCTGCTAATTGGATACAGCTAACTACCTATGGAACACGGGTCACACAGGAGCTTTGGAAGCTGACTTTTTATGCAAAAAGTTTACTTGATGCAAAAAAGCCATCGATAGAAAATCCTGCTATATCAACCGCCATTAGCTAAATTATCGCCTTCGCTATTATCAGTCATTATCGTTGCTACCAATCTTAGAACCTCATACAAATCATGATTCACTAACACATTTTTTGCTGATGGCTACGTTTTGTAATACAAAGTATACGTGGTACTCGTTGTGAATCCCTTTGATACTCGTAATAATGATCAGGATGAACACATAATAATACTGAGCAATTAAGGAGAGCCAATAATGAGTAATACTAAAAATGACGCGTTAAAAAGTGAGTTGGATAGCTTAGAGCAAACCATGCATGAGGCAAGTCAGTTTCATACGTTAGAAGAGCAAGTAGCAGATATGAAGCGCCGCGGTATCGATCCGACCAAAGTCTATAAGGAATTGGATAGAAAGGAAGAGGATGCAGATTGGGGTGATGCCACGTGGAAAGAAAATGGCAAATGGGAGCCTAAGACGCCAGCAGATTTAGATGATAAAGCTCGTGAAAATTGGGATGGTGACAATGGTAAGCCGAATCCACCACCTATCGTTTAATGTTTGAAAATTAGATATATCATATAAACTGTGTCAAGTCATAAAGAGTGTCAGAACTGACATGATCAAAAAGCCACGCTAATTAGCGTGGCTTTTTATTTTTATTAATACTTAAAAGACATTACCTAATCAAGAGCCTTCATCAATACGTACCAGTTTTATAGTACCATCAGCACCCGTTACACGGCGATATCGCGTTGTGCTTGAGTTTGATGGGCTGATCGCTGTAGGCTGCGAGTAGCTATTAGGTGTAGTATTTTGCTGTTGAATCAATTGTCCCATACGATCAGCAGACGCGGGGTTTAAAGGACGACTGTTTGTTGGCTGGTTATACTGATTGCCGTATTGCGAAGTATTAGGCGCCGTATTACCAACGATGGCACGATAGAATTTCTGCCCTGCACGTCCATCAGCTGGAAAAATGCCACGGCTAGACTGGTACTGCTGGATAGCAGTACGAGTATTGTCACCGATAATGCCATCGACGGCGCCGATATCATATCCTGCATTTAATAATGCTTGCTGAATCGCTCTGGATTCTTGGCGACCAATACCAGGATCGTCAGTTGGCCATGCTGTGATAAAGTCAGTTTTACTGCTACTTTCGCGAGTAATCAAATCTGATAAATGGGCAATCGCCAGTGCATAGCTTTCTGAGGCGTTATAAGAATAGAACGTATCAAAGTTTTTACCGACTAAGAATGCAGGGCCGTCAGGACCTGCTGGTAATAATAATCCAGCACTACTCAAGTCAGAAGGCAGTGGGCTGCCGTTAGCAAGGGTTAAACCTTGATTGCGCCAGTGGCTCATCGACTTTTTATCTTTACGGTTGGACGCTGCCCAAAATCCACTTGGCAGTTTTACCTCATAACCCCATGCTTCGCCTGAACGGTAGCCACGTTTATCTAAGAAGTTTGCCGTAGAGGCAAGGGCATCGGGGACGCTATTGACCAAGTCGCGGCGACCATCGCCATCGAAGTCGACTGCCAACTCTAAAAATGTACTTGGCATAAACTGCGTCTGACCAAACGCGCCTGCCCATGAACCTGTCATATCGCTTGGCGCAATATCACCGTTTTGGACGATTTTTAGTGCATTGGCATATTCGCCTTGGAAATAGCTTTGGCGGCGATCAAAGCAAGATAGGGTCGCTAAAGATTCAAACAAAGGTTTTTTTCCCAATGTCTGCCCAAAGTTAGACTCCACACCCCAAACGCCTAATACGTGCTCGGCTTTAACGCCATAGCGCGATTCAATTTTACGTAACGTATCCGCCCATTGACGCTTGGCACGGATACCATCTTCTACGCGTTCGGTATCAACAAGTGATGACAAATAATCCCAAACGTCTTTTTGGAATTCAGGTTGATAGTTTAGCGATTGAATAACACTAGGGTCAGGCTCACTGGGACGATAGTTATTAAAGGTATAGCTATCAACATCACGAAATTTGCTAGAGTTTTTTAGACCATCTAGACACTGCTGAAACTGAGCATTAGACAAATTTGGTGCGTCTGGCTTGGCAGCTTGAGCGGTGCTGACAAGACTTAAGCCAATCGCTGCCGTCAATAAAGATAAGGTGGATAAGTGATTCAAGCGCATAAAAATATCCTATAAGCGTCGAAGTAGCTGTTAAAAAAAACAGTTACTAGAAATTATTTATTAGAAAGTAAAACAAAGCGATGAAAAGTCGATTTTACTTAGAGTAACCAATCTCAATAGTAAAGAAAAGGTATCGTAGCACTCGGTTACTATAAGCTGACGTTGGCGTGAGGTTAGGATAGGGTTTTAGAAAAATATAGCATTACATAATTTTAGTAAAGTTTTTGGTTTTAATGTGGATGATTAATTTTACAGGTGTTTTACAAAGCTATTCCGCTAAAATGATATCCAACTTCTCAATAAAATCATGAATACGTGCTGCGTTTTTACCCAAATCGCTACCGCCAACTCGCGATTTACTACGGATATCAACCAGACGCACGCTACCATTATCATTGATACGTACAACGACATCATCTTTAAAACCAAACCACGCCGTAGTATCTGTTGCTTCAACAATACCTTTATTAGCATCGATATTGACAAGCTCCCAACCTAAATTTTTGGCAACTTGTTCGGCAGCGTTTACCAATTCAGCTTTTGATTGTGAATAGACTAGCGTTTTTAGTTCCGGATAGCTTTGACGTTGTTGCTCGGCAGTTGCTTCACCAGCATAAGCGACTGGATTGGGTGCGTCAGCCCGTAGCGGAGCAATAGCGACAAACTCAGGTGGGTTGATTAAGTCAGTTGAAATATCATGAATAGGCGCTACGCTTTTGCCCTTACTCAGCATACTAAGTGGTAATCCGAGAGCAACGGCCGATAACGCAATGGTGACTACCACATTGGCAAGCGTTAGTGTATTTCGCTTAAATATAACTTGTAATACGAGCAATACAAGGGCTGCAACAGCGGTCAATATGCCATATTTAAATCCTGTAAACACCGTACCTAATTCAATGATGTCATACTTATAAAGAGGGCCTGTCAATACGACTAATAAGAAAGCAATGAGACTTACGAAACTCACTAAAATTTTCATTAGATTTCTCGCTTATGGTTTATTCAACAACCAAACATTCTCTGTCACCGTCATCTCAGGTGCGGCGTTTAAAGTCGATGGTTTGCCCTCAAGCTCTTGAATTTGATAGTGAGCGCTATAGTACTGCTGGATTTGCTCATGACTGATTGAAAAGGGCGGTCCTGCTCGCTCATTTTGGTCGTAATTGAGTGTCAGTAATAACTGATGAGCGTTTTGACTGAGGTCGATGACTTGCTGGCTATATTGCGGGCGCAACTCTGCTGGCATCGCAATTAATGCTGCTCGATCGTAGACCGCATCAACGCGACCAACATCATTAGTACGTAGCATAAATATATCTGCAACCCATAACGCTATTGTTTGTCCTGATAACTGCCCTTGATAGCATTTAATATTTGAATTTTTATCATGCGCTTTTATCGTATAAGAGATATTATTTTCAGCAAAAAATTCCTGTACCGCTGACTCAACCAATTCAACGCCGACCATATCAAAACCTTGATTGGCTAGCCAAATCATATCAATAGATTTGCCGCATAAAGGGATGAATATACGGCTTCCGGTGGCCATCTTTAAATCTGAAAAGTATTTAATCAACAAAGGATTCACTTTAGGCTGATTAAAGCCGATGCGTTTTTCCTTCCAGCGAGCCTGCCAAAATTCTGGATTCATTGCTTTAGCCTTCAGTTATAAGAATTTCTATTATCAGTTATTTTTCACAGTCGATGCATTATCATAACTTGTCGCTTGATATTGTCAAAGTCATTAACTCCAATAAAATTATCAAGAATTAAAAAAGCCAAATACTTATATTATAAGCATTTGGCTTTTATCAAATAATAAATTAAGACATGTCTGAAACGAATAAATTGTTAGGCAATGTGATGCTTAGCTCACCATATATTGACTGAACTCTTTACGCAGTTTGGCAAGTTTTGGTGGTATGGCAAAGTTGCAATAAGCTTGTCCTGGGTTGCGATTAAAAAAGTCTTGATGTGTCTCTTCTGCTTGATAAAATTCAACCGCAGGATGTACTTCGGTCACCACATTTATACCCATGTCACGCAGCTTGTTAATGGTACGATCGATGGTCGGTTTTTGCGTTTCATCAGTGTAGAACACGACGCTACGATATTGGCTACCTACATCATTACCCTGACGATCCATCGTGGTGGGATCATGAGTGGCAAAGAAGACATCAAGTATCACCTCTAATGGGACAATCGATTCGTCAAATTCGACTTTAATCACTTCAACGTGACCAGTATCCCCACCGCAGACTGCTTCATAGTTGGCTGATACCGCATCGCCGCCCATATAACCTGATATTACAGTCTGTACGCCTTTTACGGATAAAAATACTGATTCGGTGCACCAAAAACAGCCACCGCCTAATATAATGGTTTGCATAATTCTTCCTATTCTTATCATTATAAAATATGAGCCAAGCATGTTTTACAAATTTATTTTGCTTGGCGATATACATTTAGCTTAACAGTGCAGTTGCCTGCGATAAGTAACAAATAGTAATGTTATAATGGGCTTTTGCTACGTTAAAAAGCTCGTTATTATCAGCTGCTTATTATTGATAGCGTCAGTCAAGATGATTACACACGTTAAAGTTTAGTTTAATTACCAAAGAATGAGTCACATTATGAGCCAATCTCAGCCTACCACTGTTAAACATGACACCTTATTCACCACGCCACTAGATAAAGCAGCTCGCTTTTCATTTGATGAGCAAGTGGTGGCTTGTTTTCCGGATATGATTCGTCGCAGTGTTCCCGGTTATGGTCAGGTATTGGCGATGTTACCCATATTTGCTCGTCGTCATTGTAAATATCGCCAACAGAGTGGTAGTGGGCAGCGTGTGAGCCGTATTTATGATTTGGGTTGCTCACTGGGTGCTGCAAGTATGACCTTGGCTGGCGAGTTTGAGCCGCAAGATTTGCAAATTAAAGCGATTGATATTTCACCTGCGATGACCACTGAAGCGACTACTTTACTGAATGATAATTATCCTGAGCATGACATAGAGGTTATCACTGCGGATATTCGCGATATTGAGCTTGAGCCATGTGATATGGTGATTTTAAATTTAACCTTACAGTTTTTACCGGCTGCCGATAGAGTGGCGGTGTTAGAAAAGATTTATGCGGCACTCAGCGAAGGCGGTATATTGGTATTGACCGAAAAGACTCATGCTTTTGATGAGCAGTATGATGCGTGGTTGGTTGAACGTTATTACGATTTTAAACGTGCCAACGGCTATACCGAGATGGAAATCAGCGGCAAACGAAATGCACTAGAAAACGTTCTTATTACGGATACTTTAGATGAACATCACGCACGATTGAGTGATGTTGGCTTTCAGCGTCATCTCACGTGGTTTCAATTTTTAAACTTTGTCTCTATTGTGGCGTTTAAATAATTCTTATTTTTAACACAGTTGTTTTTTGATCAATACGGTAACCTGCTTTTATGCTTAACGACACTATTGCCCACGCCGAACGTGAACTGTATTTAACCCTGCTAGAACTAGCGCAACAGCAGCCAAATGCTTATGAATGGCTCACACAATTACCTAGATGGTTAAATGATATCAAGGACAAAGCCAATTACGCGCATGCGCCTGCCTATCAAGCATCGGTTGCGCGTTTACCGAATATAACAGTCAATCATGTCGATCTGAACAGTGATGTCCTGACGATTGAGGCAAATCTTAGTGAGTCTCAGCGCAAACAAATAATAGCATTATTAAAGCAACTGATGCCGTGGCGCAAAGGGCCTTTTCAAATTGGTGGTCAGTTCGAAAATCAAATTGATAGTGGTCAGAATGAAGATGAACAAGCCGCGCCAATATTGATTGATACCGAATGGCACAGTGATTGGAAGTGGCAACGAGTCGCACCGCATTTGAGTCCTTTAAAAGGTCGCCGCGTCTTAGATGTTGGTGGTGGTTCTGGTTATCATGGTTGGCGTATGGCAGGAGCAGGCGCCGATACGGTCATCATCATTGATCCGTCGTGCTTGTTTTACCATCAGTTTATGGCGATTCGGCATTTTGTAGATAGCGCAGATGCTCATACTCATGGTACAGAGCGTTATCGAACTCATTATATTCCAGTGCCGCTTGAAGCATTACCGGATAATAGCCAGCTGTTTGATACCGTGTTTGGCATGGGTGTGCTGTACCACCGTCAGTCACCTTTTGAGCACTTGCAACAGCTTAAAGGGCAGTTGGTCAAAGGCGGTGAGCTGGTACTTGAAACTTTGGTAATAGAAGGCGATTCCAATACGGTACTGGTACCGCATGACCGCTATGCTCAAATGAATAATGTGTACTTTTTACCTTCGGTTGCCGCATTAATAGGCTGGTTAGAGAAAGCTGGTTTTACTGAAGTACGCTGCGTCGATGTGGCAGTAACTTCAGTCGATGAACAGCGCAAAACTGAATGGATGACTTATCATTCGTTAGCAGATTTTTTAGATCCTAATGATTCTAGCAAAACTCTTGAAGGCTATCCTGCGCCGATGCGTGCTACTCTAATTGCCAAGAAATAATCGCAAAAAAAATGATTGCTAAAGCAGTAAATCTTCAATGCTTTTTAGATAAACCACCGTGTAAATGCCATTTCTAACAATACTTTTAAGATAAAACCGATAAAACCAGCACCAAGTGCCAAAAACATCCAGAATGTACCAGCGCGACCAGCACCAGACTGTTTTGATAAGTCCCAAATGATAAAGAATAAAAAGGCAATAAAAATGGGCAATAAGATGTAAAGCCCCCAACTGGTAACGGTACTGGCAGCAATGGCAAACATAATTTTATCCTATATATAAAGTCATAAAGTACCACGTTCTCTGTTCGTTATTTTATTGCTTATTAATGAAATATTTACAAATAGTTGAATAAATATTTAAGCGTCACGATATCTAGAGAAAGTAGCCAATAAATGGCGTTATTATAACGTGGAATAGGCTAGGTATGAATGTTTCATCAACCTTGGGAAACAGGAACGCTACAATAACTCTGACCTATGAGCCATCTGCCAATTATAATAACCCTTAAACGTCAAATAAACCCTAGCACCTTGCTGTAAATAGCATTTTATCGCTATTTTTGGTCCAAATAGTGCAATAGTAGGTAAAGGTTGTTATATTTGCAGGTTACTTATCTTTTTATCATATTTGATATACCACCACTTTTATTGTTTATTTATCCGAGTTTATAGTCCTATGTCACAAGCCCAAATCGATACGCTTACCTCACTGTTTGACAGTGCGATTGCAGTCCTAAAAAATGACGGCGAATTACCAGCTGATTGGCAAAATAATAGCCAAATTACGCGTACTAAGGATACCAGCCATGGTGATTTTGCCAGCAATATTGCCCTGACTGCTGCCAAAGCTGCCAAAGCCAATCCGCGTCAAGTGGCTGAAAAAATCGTTAATGCATTGCCTGAGAATCAAGATATCCGCCAAATAGAAATCGCGGGTCCAGGGTTTATCAATGTGTTTTTGAATACTGAAGCCAAGTTTGCAGTGTTAGATGATATCTTCAATTTGCAAAATGGCTTTGGCTTAAGCAAGCAGTTTGACGGACAAAAAATACAGGTCGAATTTGTCTCTGCTAACCCAACTTCTAGCTTACACGTTGGTCACGGTCGCGGCGCTGCATTTGGTATGAGCGTATCAAACTTGCTTGAGGCGATTGGCTATGATGTCACGCGTGAGTACTATGTCAATGATGCCGGTCGCCAGATGGATATCTTAGCGACCAGTACTTATTTGCGCTATCTAGAAACCAATGGTGAGACTGTCACCTTCCCCGTCAACGGCTATCAAGGCGACTATGTCAGTGATATTGCTCAGACATTAAAGACGCAGCATGCTGATACTTACGTACATCGTTTCGCAGATATTGCCGAGAACGTGCCAGAAGATGCGCAGTTCGAAATAAATGCCGATGGCGAAAAAGTACTGCTATCAGGTGATAAAGAAGCCCATATCGATGGTCTAATTGCCAATAGTAAAGCTTTACTTGGTAATGGTTATGAGCTGTTTCTAAATGCAGCATTAAGCAGTATTTTGGCTGATATCAAAGACGATCTAAATGACTTCGGTGTGAGTTATGAATGCTGGTTTAGCGAAAGATCAATTGATAGCGAGATTGAGCCAGTCTTACAGATTTTAGAAGACAAAGGCTATCTCTACGAAAAAGACGGCAATATCTGGTTTAAATCGACGGATTTTGGCGATGAAAAAGACCGTGTCGTACGCCGCGCTAATGGGCAAAGCACCTACTTTGCCTCTGATATCGCCTATCATAAAAATAAATTCGATCGCGGTTTTGACAAAGTCGTGAACGTTTGGGGTGCAGACCACCATGGCTATGTACCGCGCGTAAAAGCGGCTTTATTGGCGCTTGGTATCGATGCCGACCGTTTAGATGTGGTATTAGTGCAGTTTGTCGCATTATGGCGCGGTGATGAAAAAGTACAAATGTCATCACGCTCTGGCAAATTCGTGACCTTACGTGAGCTACGTCACGAAGTTGGCAACGATGCAGCGCGTTTTTATTACGTCGCGCGTAAGCCTGAAGTACACGTTGATTTTGACTTAGAGCTTGCGAAATCGCAAAGTAAAGACAACTTAGTTTATTACATTCAATATGCACATGCCCGCGTTTGCCGTGTGTTAGAAAAACTACAAGCCAGCGGTTTAAGTGTGGATGATGCGATAGGTGCGGCGCAGCAAGAATTACTTGTTGCACCAAGTGAAGAAGAGTTGATTAAGCTGCTTGCCGCTTATCCTGCTACCTTAATGCGCTCAGCGACAGGTTATGAGCCGCACATCTTGACTAATTACCTTAAAGAGTTGGCAGCGTTATTCCATGGTTGGTACGATAGCAATCGTATTTTGCCTGTGAGCCTGACTTCAGGTGAGACACCAAGCGCCGATGAGATGGCGATGATGCAAGCTCGTTTACGTTTATCTAAAGCAGTACGCCAAGTTATCAGTAACGGGCTTGGTCTATTAGGGCTGTCTGCACCGTCTAGCATGTAATAAAGCTGGCAACTGACAGTAATAATTCAATAATGACAGATAGATTCAGTAGGGAGAATGCGATCCATGTTAGCCAAAAAACCAAGAGGTGCCACTGAAAAGCGCAAAACAAGTAGTGCGTCAGGCTTATTATGGATGTTTGTTGGCGCAGTGTTGACACTGATGATCGGGGTATTCTTATATCTGTCACCATGGTTTAATTTTAGTCCCGCTGATACGGCTGGAGATCCTAATAAGCAAATACAGCAACGAGTGGATCCTGATGCAGACAATGGTGATTATGAATTCTATGATATTTTACCCAATCAAGAAATGGCAACCGTCCCTGATGAAGAATTTGATAAGACCGACAATGACCAGCTGGGTGAAATCATAGAATTTGAACCGGATGTGATAGTCAATCAAAATGACAGTAATGTGCCTAGTGCTAATGATGATACGGGTAATATTTCTGAAGGTACAACCAGTGCGCCAAATGCTGGCGCAGCTACTGGTAATGATGATATCGTTATTATTGAAGAAGATGCGACCTACGACGGCACGCCAGCGACAAGCAATCCGGGTACTAATGCAAACAAACCCAATGCTGGCAATGCAAGTATTCAAGCTGCTAAGCCTGCTGCTACGTATATCTTACAAATTAACAGTTTTGGTGATGCTGATGAAGCCGACCGTCGCCGTGCGCAAGTACTGATGGCAGGTGTTGATGCGAAAGTCGTTAAAAACACGACTGGTAATGGCTTGCCTATCTATCAGGTGATTTCACGCCCGATGAATAGTCGTCAAGCCGTTGCTACTGCTCAGCAGCGCCTGCAAAATAACGGAATTGATTCTATTATCGTTGAACAACGTCGGTAGTTTTAGATTGATTTGATTGTTTAAAAAAAGCGTCACAGTGGCGCTTTTTTTATACGTTTTTTTTGCTAATAGCGGCGTATTTTTTCTAAGCTTAACCCACTATATTGAAATTTTTTATTGCCACACTAACCGAGAGTATCGCTATGACGGTATCTAATTCAGCAGTAACCACGCAAAGTCCTTTTAAAGCATTTTTTCAAAAATACTTTATTGATGCATTTACTGGTATGGCTTTGGGGCTTTTTGTCACCTTAATAGCGGGTCTTATCATCTCGCAAATCGGTGGCTGGCTAAATCTTCCAACACTGATTGCCGTCGGAAAATTGGCATCTGTGTTAATGGGCGCGGGCATCGGTGTCGGCATTGCTTATTATCTAAAAGCGCCAACTTTGGTAATGCTTAGCTGCTTGGTCGCTGGTATGTTGGGCGCTCACTCTGAAGCATTAATGGCAGGTAATCTATTTATTGCTCAAGAAGCAGGTCCGGCAACCTTTGCTGCGCTACCGGGTAATCCAATCGGTGCATATTTGGCGTCAGTTTTTGCCTATCGCGCTGGTACATGGGTTGCAGGCAAGACCAAGCTCGATATTCTACTGGTACCTTTACTGGTCTGCGCGGTGGCATTAGCGGTATGTGCGCTGCTCAATCCTCCTGTTGTTGCTGCGGTCAATGCCATTGGTCAAGGGATTCAAGCGGCAACCACATTACAACCGTTATTAATGGGAATCGTGATTGCTGTCGTCGTTGGCATATTGCTAACGATGCCGACATCGAGTGCGGCGATTTGTATTGCTATTGGACTTGGCGGAGTTGCAGGTGGGGCGGCAGTGGTAGGCTGCGCGGCACATATGATTGGCTTTGCCGTCGCCAGTTTTAAGGACAACGGCATAAGTGGGGTTGTGTCTCAGGGTTTAGGCACTAGTATGCTACAAATCCCTAATGTGCTCAGAAAACCCATTATTTTATTACCGGCTGTTATAGCAAGTGCTATCGTTGGTCCGATAGCGACCGTCGGCTTTGAGCTAGCATGTACGGCTACAGGCGCAGGTATGGGAACTGCAGGACTGGTTGGCGTATTTGGCGTGATTGAAGCGTCAAAAGATATTATGAGTACTGGTCAATTATGGACGGCGATTATTTTATTGATGTTTATATTGCCTGCTGTGATTGCTGGCGTTGTGGCTTATATGATGCGTCGATTTGGCTGGTTGGTCGATGGCGATATGAAACTGCCTTAGTATCCATTGAAAAATAAGCAGCATTCCTTAAAAACTAAGATTTAAGGAAGAACTCAGGAAAATCAAAAAGCCCAGTTATTTAAGATAACTGGGCTTTTCGTTCTTCTAGCATTTATAACATTTTTAAATTAGCGACGTACATCTTTAGGGGCGTCGCCTTTTGGCCAATCTTTGTCTTTATTGGCTTTTACCGGACGTGGCAAGTGAGTAAAGTAAGCAGCAATATCGACGGCTTCTTGGTCAGTTAACGTATTACCTTGACCAAAGGGCATTTTGCCTTTGATAAATGCCGCAGCCGTATAGGTACGTGCCATACCAGCACCATCATTGAATGACTTTTCACCAGCGACAGCAGGATAAACGTAAGTGCCATCGTCGTTATACTGACCTTCACCAGTTGCACCATGACAAACGCTACACTTCTCTGCAAATAGCTTTTTGCCATTGTCAGTGTTTGGCTCGAGGTTTTTATCCACTTTGACAAAACCGCGACCTTCAGGCGATACGCCAAATGGCATGTCTTGCGACAACCAGCTCATGTAAGCCACCATCGCGTTCATATCATCTGAACCAAGATCAAGTGCCTTACCGTTCATCGAACGCTCAAAACAGCCGTTAATACGTTCTTGTATCGTATTGACACGACCTGCGCGCGTACGATAGATAGGATAGACACTGGGCATATTGTTCCAAGGCGCGGCATAAGCCTCTGAACCATTGCCAAGGTGACAGCTGGTACAGTTCAGCTGATTACCAACGTTATTTGGCATCTCTTTATAAGTGTGATTGGCAATTTGTAAGCCGCGACGCACAGCGGCACCAAACTCATCATCTGGAATCGTAGATTCATCTGGCATCTTAATAGTAGGCTTGCCACTTGCCGTATCAGTGCCACCTGCGGTCGCAGTTATGTCATTGGCAGCTGGCATGTTACTTTTGATCGCTTCAGCGCGTGCTTCGAGATCTTTTACTCGTGCCAATGCTGCTGCTTCTTCGACACGGTCAACGGCTTTGGTTTCAGTGTGATCGCTACAACCAGTAATACCGACAGCACTAATGGCAAACATAGTGGCTATCAAAACGGAGCGCTTAGGATATGGGAGCGTTTTCATAGGAATATCCTTATTTTAAAAAGTAATATAGAAATTTAAATTTATATGCTAGTTTAGGTGCCATAATGGTAAAACCAACTCGATATTTTGTGTCAGTAAAAGGCTAAGAGCAGTAAAAATAAGGATAATCTTTAGAACAGCATAAAAATAACACGTAATATCGAGTCTTTGAGGCAATCTTAGTTGCTCAGCAGCTTAACTCTAGCGCTTGAAATATAACAAAGAATGAAGCGGTAAGTTGCTAGTAACATTAGTGTATCAAATACAAATACGTAAAGTGTTTTAAAATTGAAAACAGAAGCCATAACATCAGTGTTTCGTTGCTTCTTTTAAACTGAAGTCCTTGTATTTAGCATAAAAAAGCGCTCAAACATAAATCATGTTTGAGCGCTTTTTTTAAATTTTAACGTAACTGCTCGCTAATTAAAACGAGTGATGTAGCAAGTTAACAGTTAAGCAATTTCAGGCGTCTTGCCTTCGTTAATCACTTGCTCATCAACGAGTACGGTCTTAGCATCCTTCATAGAAGGCAGCTCATACATCGTCTCTAACAAAGCATTTTCAACGATAGAGCGCAGTCCACGAGCACCGGTTTTGCGTGCCATCGCTTTTTTAGCAATCGCATCAAGCGCTTCTTTGGTAAACGTAATGTCAGCGCCTTCCATATCAAACAGATACTTATACTGCTTAACCAAGGCGTTCTTAGGTTCCGTCAAAATCTGAACCAATGCATCTTCGTCTAGCTCTGTAAGCGCAGCAAGTACTGGAAGACGACCGATAAGCTCCGGAATAAGTCCAAACTTGATCAAATCTTCAGGCTCTACTTGTTGCAGTAGTTCTGAGCTACGACGACTATCATCTTTTGAGCTGACATCAGCATTGAAGCCAATGCCTGTTTTTTCAGTACGCTGCTGAATGACTTTATCAAGACCGGCAAACGCACCACCAACGATAATCAAAATATTGCTGGTATCGACTTGGATCAACTCTTGCTGCGGATGCTTACGACCACCATGTGGCGGAATAGCCGCGACCGTACCTTCGATAAGTTTTAGCAATGCTTGCTGTACGCCTTCACCCGATACATCACGCGTGATAGAAGGGTTATCACCTTTTTTGCTGATTTTATCAATCTCATCAATATAGATGATGCCTTGCTCCGCTTTACTAACATCATAATCTGATGCTTGTAATAGCTTTTGTACGATGTTTTCAACGTCTTCACCAACATAACCGGCTTCGGTCAAAGTCGTGGCATCCGCCATCGCAAAAGGAACATCAAGTAGACGTGCTAGCGTTTGCGCAAGTAAAGTCTTACCAGAACCTGTTGGACCAATCAGCAAAATATTACTCTTTGCCAATTCTACCATTGCATCATCAGCGCCAATTTTAGCTTTTTTGCTATCATTGGCTAAAGTTTGGCTAACTTTTAGACGCTTATAATGGTTATAAACGGCAACAGCCAAAGCTTTCTTAGCAGCATCCTGACCGATGACGTATTCATCAAGCTTGGCGCGCAATTCTTTTGGTGTTGGCAGTTTTTTATTGACCCAAGAGGTATCAATATCGCTATCGTCATCACCATGTTCGTCACTGTCGGCGATAAGGTCTGTACATAGCTCAATACATTCATTACAAATATTGGCATCGTCAGCGGCAATCAGCTGCTTCACTTCACTTTTTTCTTTGCCGCAAAACGAGCACTGCGGGGTGTTATCTTCTGCCATATACAGGCACTCCTAAAATTTTATACTTATAAATATTCTGATGTGTGTATCAACGCTTAAGTACCTAATATAGAGCACTTAAGCATAAGCCGCGCTACTAGCTACATCGATACAGCTGCTCATAGACTGGCTATTATAAAGAAGCAGGACGACGCTCTAATACTTCATCGATCAGACCATATTCTTTGGCTTCTTTAGCATCTAACCAATAATCACGCTCGACGTCTTTTTCAATTTTGTCTACTGGCTGACCCGTACGCTCAGCCAAAATCTCGTTTAAGCGCGCACGAGTTTTTAGGATTTCACGTGCATTGATTTCGATATCTGTTGCTTGTCCTTGCGCGCCGCCTGAAGGTTGATGAATCATGACGCGAGCATTGGCTAGGGCATAGCGTTTGCCTTTTTCACCAGCAGCCAGCAGGAATGAGCCCATGCTATACGCACCGCCCATACAGATGGTTGATACTTCAGGTTTGATAAAGTTCATCGTATCAAAAATGGCCAAACCAGCACTGACCGAGCCGCCTGGTGAGTTGATATATAAATGAATGTCTTTATCAGGGTTTTCGGCTTCCAAAAATAGCAGCTGCGCCACAATAAGATTGGCCATATGGTCTTCGACTTGACCGGTCAAAAAGATAACGCGCTCACGTAGTAGACGCGAGAAAATATCAAACGAGCGTTCGCCGCGAGCTGATTGCTCAACTACCATAGGAACTAATGCTGCTTGGGTTGCGCTTTGACTATACTGTGCGCTCTGGGCAGTAGTGTGTGCGCTCATCAGCATATCAAAATGCGGGTTGGCAGTGATGCGATCATAATCTGTCATAAAAATATCCTGTTTATAAAGATAGAAGATAAAAAGTAGAAAATCGTTAAATTTTTATTGGTGTTTATCATTGTAAACATTGTCGGTTTATAATAAAACCTATTACGCTAAATGAGACGGGTATCGCATCAATAGTTGATAAATAGCGGTAATAAAGGCTATTAGCTTAAAATAATTGAGCCAATGGTAACTTTTTTATCAGAGTAATAGTAACTTTTTAATGTGACAAATGATAAATGACTTCCTATTAATAGGGCGTTTGTGCCCACTTATCAAGGGTGCTGTCTATAATCTATCCATAAAGATAGCATATAAGCCCCCAATAAAAATGCCCTAACAAATTTGTCAGGGCATTTTTAGAGCAATCTTAGCAGTCAGTACCAGTTAATGGCAAAGAGCTAGCTAGATTACATCGCTTGCTGCTGTTGTTGCTGAGCAGCTAGCAAGTCTTGGTAGCTCACTTCTTTATCAGTTACTTTACCTTGCTCGATTAGATAATCAACCACTTGGTCTTCTAGTACCACAGACTCAATGTTAGCGCGCTGCTGCTTATCAGTGGTGTAATACTCGATTACCTCGCTTGGATCTTCGTAGTTTTCAGCCGCTTCTTTGATGAATGTCTCAACGCGTGCTTGATCTACTTCTAAGCCTTTGGTATCGATAACACGAGCAACGATGATGCCAAGACGGGCAGCACGTAGCGCTTGCTCTTCAAATAGCTCATTTGGTAGCATGTCTTTATCGAAGCTTTCAGCATTAGAGCCGAACTGCTGAGAAAAACGTTGCATCATCATGTTGCGTTGACGCTCGATTTCTTGCTCTAGCATAGCGTTTGGTACGTCAAACTCATTCTTTTCTAGCAATGCGTCAAAAGTCGCTTGCTTAACTTGGCTACGCGCAGCGTTTTTGATTTCGCGTTCCATATTTTTGCGTACGTCGTCTTTTAGTTTTTCAACGCCGCCTTCTTTTACGCCGAATAGCTCTAGGAACGCATCGTCGATTTCAGGTAGCTTAGATTTTTCAACCAGTTTTACGTTGATTTTGAACTGAGCTTCTTTACCCGCTAGGTTTTCAGCTTGGTAATCTTCTGGGAAAGTCACTTCGATGATTTTTTCTTCGCCAGCTTTCATGCCTTTGATACCCGCTTCAAAGCCAGGAATCATTTGGTTGCTACCGATAACCAATTTGAAGTCTTCAGCAGAGCCGCCTTCGAATTTTTCGCCGTCGATAGAACCTTCAAAGTCAAAAGTCACTTGGTTGTCTTTCGCAGCCATGCCTTTTTTCTCAACGAATTCTTCACGTTGCTTTTGTAGGTTTTCGATCATGGTGTCAACGTCAGCTTCATCAACCTTGGCAGTATGACGCTCAACTTCGATCTCATCAATACCTTGTACGTCTACTTCTGGGAAGATTTCAACAGTCGCTTGATAAACCAAGAAATCATCTTCAAGTTTTACGTCGTCGATGTTAGGCATGCCAACAGCGCGGATGTCTTCAGATTTGATCGCTTCAAAAACAGTATCACGGATCACATCGTTGATAACTTCTTGTTGAATGCCAGCACCGTACTGAGAGCGGATGTGTGACATAGGGACGTTACCTTTACGGAAACCGTCAATCTTGGCAGTTTTCGCTACTTGGCGAATACGGCCTTCAACTTTGTTTTGAATCTTTTCAACGGGTACTTTAACCGTTAACTGAGTTTCTTTGTTAGATAGCTTGTTGGTTGTGACTTGTAAATCTGTAGCCATGATCATTACACCTTTAGGATTAAATAATAGACAACCATGCCTCAAAATACGGGCGTTTACGACTGGTTGCCGTTGGAATAAATAGGGGATAGTGATAGCAAGTCATTCTCAAATCAATGCCTTTAGCAATCGCTGCTGGCTCTGAAAAACGACATATTTAATCTTAGTCGATACTATCAAATATCAATAATAAACCGTCAATAGGTCGCATAATAACGCTTTTTGGCGAATAATACAGACAATTAACGGCTTTCAACAAAATTTTAAAAGTAGAACAGTATAATCTATCTGTTTATTAAAGTAAAAATTATCTGTTTTGTCGTCTACGCGGTATCAATTTACTATATCAGTGATCTCATTTAAAGTACGTCTTATATGTCTGCGCCTGATTGACTGGTCGAGGATTAAATGGCATCAAATTGGATAACTACAAGAGATAAACGTCTTATGAAGGCAATTGCGCCAATAACTGCTTAATCGCCTGACCGCGATGGCTGATGCTATTTTTATCCGCAGCGCTGAGGCTTGCCGCCGTCGCGTGCAGCTCTGGTAACCAGAACAGTGGATCATAACCAAAGCCACCATCACCATGTAGCAACTCTAAAATCTCACCGTGCCATAAACCCTGCGCGATAATCGGTAGCGGATCATCAGCATGGCGCACCATTGCTAGTACGCAAACGAACATGCCCTTAATAGCAGTATCAGGCTGTGCTGCGCGGATAGGCTGCAAGTCAGCGATAAGCTTTTCATTATTCTTACTATCGTTACCATGCTCACCGGCATAGCGCGCCGAAAAAATACCGGGTGCATTACCCAGTACTGGCACACAAAGTCCAGAATCGTCGGCAATCGCAGGCAATCCACTAATACGGCTAGCATGACGGGCTTTTATAATGGCATTCTCGATAAAACTCAAGCCATCTTCAATTGCATCGTCGATATCGAGCTGACCTTGAGGGACAATCGTCACATCCAAATCTGCTTCTGCAAATAGTCTTGTGAACTCAGCAAGCTTGCCTTTATTATTGCTGGCGAGTACCCATTGCTTGTAAGATGTAGATTGGGTCAAGGGTCGCGATGTACTGGTAGCACTCATAGTTGATATTCCGTCATGTAATTAAGTCTAAATAAAAAAGAGGGTGATTCATATTAAGGTGCTATTTTTATAATTTTTTTGTTTGCTGTTCGCAAGCAATACTGATTGCGCTTTGCATAACATTTGGTAACTGGTATTTGTCGCCACTATTGCTATAATAGCTGCCAAGCTACAGTGAATTATATCTTATAGCTTGTGAATATTTGGTTAATAAAGGCTGACAAAGTCAAGTGTTTGGCTTTTGAGCCAAGAGCAAGAAAAGAATAATAGTTAATTTTGGATTCATAATAATACGTGATACTGTGTTCAGCAATACAATGTATTAATCGATAAAATTCATTTTAAACAATAAACTCAGCCAATTTAGCCAGCTATTTTATAGGGTTTTTTGCGTGTTAAAAATAGCGTAAAATTCAGTTTCCATAAAATAACAGTTAAAACAGCAAGGATAAAATAACTATGTCAAAGATTACTTTACCAGACCTACCATATGCAAAAGATGCTTTAGAGCCGCACATCAGTGCTGAAACTTTAGAGTTCCATCATGATAAGCATCACAATGCATACGTGACTAAGCTTAATGAATTGCTACCAGGTTCTGGTCTAGAAGACAAAACGTTGTCAGAAATCATCATAGCAACGGCTAAAGATGACAGCAAGCAAGGTATGTTTAACCAAGCAGCCCAAGTATGGAACCACACGTTCTATTGGAACTGCATGACGCCAACAAACGGCGGCGGCGAACCTACTGGTGACTTGAAAGCGAAAATCGAAGAAGATTTCGGTAGCTATGACAAGTTCCGTGAAGAGTTCAAAAATGCAGCATTGACTCAGTTTGGTTCAGGTTGGGCATGGTTAGTGGCTGATAAAGTCGGTGGCAAATTGTCTATCGCCAAAACTGCTAACGCTGACACGCCACTTGCACATGACCAAATCGCGGTATTAACTTGTGATGTATGGGAACATGCTTACTACATCGATTATCGTAACCGTCGTCCTGACTATGTTGACACGTTCCTAGACAAGCTAGTGAACTGGGACTACGCAAACGCAAAATATAAAGGTCAAGACGCTGGTGTTGAAGAGTAATCTTTAACCACTAGGTATTTGATTTGAAAAAGGACGCTGAGAGGCGTCCTTTTTTTTGTTTATATGAGCTGTTAATTAGCTTTAGAGAGTAATAAAGCAGTTTATTGAAATTAAATTTCTAAGTTGTTTAAAAGAAAATTCTTAACTAGAATATCGAAGCCATCCTCATTACCTGTAATTTTCTGATAATTAGATTGAGCTGCTTTTTTATTAGATTTAATATATTCGATAGCAGCTTCCTTGAGTTCAGGGATTGATGAGAAGTTTGATACCCTTAATGATTTAGCTTCATTTGCTCCATTATCAGCAGCTTTGGATATATGAGCTATAATCAAAAATGCTTGTCTTCCAGATAAGAATGAGGATAAGTGCTCATCAACATCGTATATGTTTCTTGAGAAATAATTTGCTTCATCATAAGTGAATGACCCTGCTTTTTTACAAGCTTCTTTGAGATAGATTTTTACTATTTCTGGATGACTATTCATATGTACAATAAAACTAATACTAAAAATGTTTTTTTGAAACAACTCTATTAATGGAGATTTAAATTTAGCAAGCATAAAATCTTCACCACAAGCTTGTAGGATAGAGCTCAAAACTTTGGATGGGTGAGAGAATTTTGAATCTTTATATGATATATCTACATTTTTTATTCTCTCAGAGATGACTGACCTTAATCTATCATAAGTAGTTGTTTCTAAATTTAATAAAAGTGAGCCATTAGCTGATATGAGTCTCAGTATAAGATTTGAGCATTTTGAGTCTGAGCATTTTGAATCTATTACATATTTTATTATAGAGGATGACGATTCGTTATTTTTTAAATATGCAAGTCCAGTCAAAAAGAAGGCAGCATTTGTCTTAACCTGCGGACTGCTACTCAGATATTTATCTAAAAGTTTGTTAATAAGGTAGGGGTAAGTCTCATTATGAAGATTTGATATTTCTCTTTTCACGATAGCAGATGTTTTCGTTATATTTGTAGATGGGAAAAAATATTTATCATCTAGACGAGCAAGTATATTATCTACAAGCTGAGTAGTAGTGAGAATTGGTTTGGATAAAAAGCGATTTATAGATTCATAGAATACGAATCTAGCTTCTTCTGCTGAAGCGCTATGACCAGAAGGGTGTGCTGATTTATTTCTTAATTGTCGGATAATATCAAGGAAGTTAGTATCAAGTGTAGGAAGTAATGAATTTGAAGAGAGCTGTTCAATTAAAAAATTTTCATACACATCTTGCTCATTCATTTTGTTCTGAGCCTCGTCATGTATCTTTTTCGCTTTCTTATTTACTTTACCGAGTTCCCCAAGCTTTTTAACGATATCATCAAAAAGAGCCAAATATGTTAATACAATACAAGCTCTATATGCATTAGCCATATAACAAGACATAGCTTCTTTCATGTAATCTTTAACTTGATTATCTTCGATGCTACTTATCAATTCTTCCATATCGTGTAAATGGGGCATTTCTCGTTATTCCTTCTACTAATGTTTCAACTATATGTTATTAATTTATTGTTGTGCTAGTAACGCTACAACACCTCAAACCCAAACTTACCCAACGCCTCACGCAACATCGCAATATTATAATAAGCATGCGCATTGACGGTGTTTTGAAAGAAGATATATAGCGTATCAAAATGCTGACTCTGATTGGCAATTGCTTGCGCCCAATACTGCATTTCCGCCTCCCTGTAGCGATAATCATGACGGTCAGCGGCACTCATCGCATCCCACCAGTTTAGATTGTTACCATGCATCCGTAGATAGCCAGTTCGCTCGGTAAATATCAATCGTGACGGTGGTAGACCGCTGACTTTGGGGTAATCGACGCTACACCAAATCAAGCCTTGTTTAACAAAACTATCAACCACTTGCGGGGTATGCCAGCCATTATGGCGAAACTCAACGGCTA
The DNA here is from genome assembly GCF_025642195.1 of Psychrobacter sp. SC65A.3. Lineage (NCBI taxonomy): Bacteria > Pseudomonadati > Pseudomonadota > Gammaproteobacteria > Moraxellales > Moraxellaceae > Psychrobacter > Psychrobacter sp. SC65A.3. The sequence goes on from NZ_CP106752.1 coordinate 322,611, forward strand.
GTGGATAATCTTGAAACCAACTGACAAGGTTTGCCAGATATAGACGATGCTCGCGGGTACGGTCAAAGCCGTGTGGGAATTGCAGTAGTAGTGGCGCGAGAGCGTTGGCTTCGATAAGTGGCGTGAGGGCAGTAAGAAATGCTTGGGCGTGTTCGGCTGTGCCTTTACGCGCATGGGTAAAGTCTTGATGCAGTTTGACGGCGAACTTCAACTCACTGTCTGCTTGCACATAGGCTTTATCGACCATACCAGCAAAGGCTTTTTGTCCAATAGGTGCGTAAAAAGTACTATTAATCTCAACTGCGCCGTATTGTTTGGCGTATTCACGTAAAAAGTCCGTTTTTTTGGTACCCGTTGGATACAGCGTACTGAGTAAATCGGTATCGCTATAACCGCCAGTACCGAGGTAAATACGCGGAGTAGGGGCACTATCCATGTTGATCACCCTTTGCTGTTTTTAATGATTAAAATATTGGGCTTGTTGTTTCTAAGCTTATTCCTTATTTAGCTATTTCTTACGTGCCCAAAGCCATTCGATAAGTGCCATCAGCGCATCAGTGTCTGAGCTGTCGTCAAGCTCACGAGAAATGGCTGCACGCCCGTCATCAAATAGTGATTGCGCATAGCTTGTCGCATTATTGACACCCATCAATTTTACATAGGTAGATTTGTCTAATTTTTCATCGCTGCCAGCAGGTTTGCCAAGGGTATCAGTAGAGGTAGTTACGTCTAAAATATCGTCTTGAACCTGAAAGGCGAGACCAATATGCTGTGCACACTCTTGTAGAGCCATGCGCTGCGGAGCCGTCGCGCCAGCACAGATACCGCCCATCAACATCGCCGCTTCAATTAATGCGCCGGTTTTATCACGGTGAATGGCTTCTAAATCATCTTGTGTGATGTCGTTACTGGCTTCAGCATTCAGATCGAGCATTTGACCCGATACCATGCGCCGTGCACGCGGGGTAAAGATAGCAAATAACTGACTTGCGATAGCTGAATCAAAAGGTGCAAAGGTTGGCAGCTCCGCAGTCAATACTTCAAAGGCTAGCGTCTGTAATACGTCACCTGCGAGCAGGGCGGTTGATTCTTCAAAGACAATATGAGCAGTTGGCTGACCACGGCGCAGCTCGTCATCGTCCATACATGGCAAGTCATCATGCACCAGCGAATAAGTATGCAGCAGCTCCACCGCCAACGCTGCACGGCGGCACATATCATAATCTGAGTCGTTTTCTAACAAAGATGCCAAGGCATTGTCTTTATCGGCGATTGTGTCATTATGGCTATAAGTGCTGGAAAAAGCGCTGGCAACCAGTAGTGGACGTACCAATTTCCCTGTACCTGTCATTACATAGCGGCAAGCGTCAAGCAGCGGGCTTGGCAGCTCAGCGTAATCAAATAACACTTCGATATCTTTGGCTAATTGCGCGCGCACCTCATGGTGAAACTGCTCTGTGCTATTAAAAGGGATAAAGCTAATAGGAGCAACGCTCGACGTAGAAGAAACAGACATAACCCAACCTTCTATCAGGTGAATAATAAAAATATCGTTAGTGTAACATGATAGATTATATTCCTTATGCCACATGCATAATCCCTAATGTATTTTTTAAAGTTGTATATTAAAAATAGAAGGTTTGATATCAAAAACAGAAAGCTTAATATGAAAAGCGGCATGAAATAATGCAACAAGCCCTCGTTACGCATTGGCGATTTAACTTAGTGGTTAAATATGTTTTGATAAGAGGCTGCATTTAAAGGTTAATCACCACGGTCTAATTCCAGTATACAAACAATCACTTAAGGCAGATTGCTAGTCAGGTAAAGGGCTGCTGTGGATTTAAGAGTGACTTGCGAGTATGGTATTAGCTTGTGACAGTCGGGGGCATAATCCCCTACACTAATTGGCGTGAAATTGGTCTAGCGATTGATAACTGAGGTTTTACACCATTTATCAATCGAAAAACGACTATAAAACCAAATCTCAGTCAATAGTTACAATAGTAGTAATATAATATAAGTACATAGAACACCAGTACATAGCTATAAAGGTACAGGCATAAGCGCTGAATAATAAAGACATCGGCACTGTTTAATCTGACTAACTTTTATCCCCATTATCACGATGACGTCATCATTGTTGATTATGATAAAAGGGCAGGTTAACGGTGCTATTACCCATTTTTCTAACAATAACTGGCTATGTACTTCAATTTTAAAACTTTTAATTTTAAAACGTAGCTTTCGTTATATAGCAAGGAGTTCCAAATGGTATACCAAGGAAATCGCATTACGGTGACAATGCTAGAGGATGGCATCGCCAACATGCAATACAACGCCGAAAATGAGAGCGTGAACAAGTTTGACACTGAGACCAATAAGCAGTTTGCTGAAGTTGTTAATGCGTTAGAAAAAGCGGATGACGTTAAAGGCTTAATCGTCACGTCAAGCAAAGGCGTCTTTATTGCTGGTGCGGATATCACAGAGTTTGTGGCTTCTTTTAAGCAATCAGAAGAAGAAATCAAAGATTGGGTTATTAATATCAATGACGCCTTCAATCGCTTTGAAGATTTGCCTTTCCCGAAAGTAGCTGCTATCAATGGCGCAGCGCTTGGCGGTGGTTGTGAGATGACCTTAGTTTGTGAATACCGCGTCATGAGCGACAAAGCCATCATCGGTTTACCAGAAACTCAATTGGGTATCTTCCCAGGCTTTGGTGGTACGGTTCGTAGTACGCGTGTGATTGGTATTGATAATGCGCTTGAGCTGATTGCAACTGGTACACCAAAGAAAGCACTCGATGCACTAAAACTAGGCTTGGTTGATGCGACTGTTGCTGCTGATGACTTGCAAGATGCTGCCATTGATTTGGTCAAAAAATGTATCTCAGGTGAGCTTGATTGGCAAGCGAAACGAGAAGAAAAGCTCGTTCCTGTTAAGCTAAATCAGCTTGAACAAGCGATGGCATTTAACAGTGCAAAAGGTATGATCTTTGCCAAAGCCAATCCTAAGCAATATCCTGCGCCAGCATTAGCTATCGCTGCTATCGAAAAACACGTTAACTTACCACGTGATAAAGCGATTGAAGTAGAAGCGGCAGGTTTTGCAAAAGCGGCGAAAACCCCACAAGCAGAAAGCTTGGTTGGTTTATTCTTAAGCGACCAATTGGTTAAAAAGTTAGCCAAACAGCACAGCAAAAAAGCACATGAAATCAATGAAGCCGCTGTATTGGGCGCTGGTATCATGGGCGGCGGTATTGCTTATCAAGCAGCCAGCAAAGGCTTGCCAATCATTATGAAAGATATCAAGTCTGAGCAATTAGACCTTGGTATGGGTGAAGCCAGCAAATTACTTGGCAAAATGGTCGATCGCGGCAAAATGACCCCAGCAAAAATGGGCGAAACGTTAAGTCGTATCCGTCCAACGCTAAACTATGGCGATTTTGCTGAAACTGATATCGTCATCGAAGCAGTCGTAGAAAATCCAAACGTGAAGCGTGCGGTTCTTAAAGAAGTAGAAGGTCTAGTAAAAGACGATTGTATCCTAGCGTCAAACACTTCAACGATTTCTATTACTTTCTTAGCTGAAGCGCTTGAGCGTCCAGAAAACTTCGTTGGTATGCATTTTTTCAACCCAGTAAACCGTATGCCGCTAGTAGAAGTTATTCGCGGTGAGAAGTCATCTGAAGAAGCTATTTCAACGACCGTTGCTTTGGCCACAAAAATGGGCAAAGTGCCTGTCGTCGTGAATGACTGCCCAGGTTTCTTGGTAAACCGTGTATTGTTCCCATACTTTGGTGCCTTTGATTTGCTACTTAAGCAAGGTGCTGATTTTGCTCATGTCGATAAAGTCATGGAAAAATTCGGCTGGCCGATGGGTCCTGCCTATCTAATCGACGTCGTTGGTTTGGATACTGGCGTACACGGCGCAGAAGTGATGGCAGAAGGTTTCCCTGACCGCATGAAGCCTGATTATAAAGGCGCTATCGAGCATTTATATGAAAACAAACGCCTAGGTCAGAAAAACGGCGTTGGTTTCTATAAGTATGAAATGGACAAACGCGGCAAGCCTAAAAAAGTTGCTGATGAAGCGACTTATGAGTTATTAAAAACCACGACTGATAGCGACAAACAAACGTTTGAAGATCAAGCGATTATCGACCGCACCATGCTGGCTTTCTGTAATGAAACTGTACGTTGCCTAGAAGACAATATCGTCAGCACGCCGTCAGAAGCAGATATGGCGATGATTATGGGCGTTGGTTTCCCGCCATTCCGCGGTGGTCCTTGCCGTTATATTGACCAAATGGGTCTAGATAACTACTTGGCACTGTGTGAAAAATACGCATACCTTGGCAAAGCCTATGAAGCCCCGCAAAAGATTCGCGATATGGCAGTAGCAGGCGAGACCTTTTACGCTACCGCGTAATAGGTAGTCATTACTAGGATGAAGTGCGGTACACATGCTCGATAAGATGATTGGTAATTTATTTATTATCAATAACCTTCTAAATTAGATAGGCGAGCATTACGGTACTGCCACTGACAATAAAAATTGAAAAGGAAGATAGTATGACAATTTTAAGTCCAAAAGACGTGGTCATCGTAGATGGCGTACGCTCAGCAATGGGTAAAACCAAAAACGGTATGTTCCGTCATGTCCGCGCTGATAGCATGTCTGCTGAATTGGTACGTGCATTGGTTGAGCGTAATGATTTTGACCCACGTGACGTCGAAGACATCATCTGGGGCTGTGTTAATCAGACACTAGAGCAAGGTTTAAACATCGGTCGTAACATCGGTCTGCTGGCTGGTATTCCAAAGACTGCTGGCGGTCAAACCGTTAACCGTCTATGCGGTTCATCTATGCAGGCGCTACATACTGCTGCGGCTCAGATCATGACCAACCAAGGTGATGTATTCATCATCGGTGGTGTAGAGCACATGGGTCACGTCGGTATGATGCATGGCGTTGATCTTAACCCTGAAGCGTCAAAGCATTATGCTAAAGCCTCAAACATGATGGGCTTGACTGCTGAAATGCTTGGTCGTATGAATAACATCACCCGTGAAGAGCAAGATGCCTTTGGTCTTGAGTCACATCGCCGTGCATGGGCTGCTACCACTGAAGGTCGTTTTGACAATGAAATCATCGGTATCGAAGGTCATGACGAAGTAGGTCGCTTGCAACTATGTACTGTCGATGAAGTGATTCGTCCTGATGCGACGATGGAGCAAATGCAAAAGCTACGTCCAGCCTTTGATCCAGTAGGCGGTACGGTAACTGCTGCTACCTCATCTGCATTATCTGATGGTGCGTCAGCAATGCTAATTATGAGCGCGCAAAAAGCCAAAGAACTAGGTCTAAAGCCACGTGCTCGCATTCGTAGCATGGCAATTGCTGGTTGTGATGCCGCTATCATGGGTTATGGTCCAGTACCTGCGACGCAAAAAGCACTTAAACGTGCTGGCATGAGCATTGATGATATGCAAACCATCGAGCTAAACGAAGCGTTCGCAGCGCAAGGCTTATCAGTATTAAAAGCATTGAACCTGACTGATAAGCAAGACATCGTCAACATCAATGGTGGCGCAATTGCGCTAGGACATCCACTAGGCTGTTCTGGTGCTCGTATCACGGTTACTTTGCTAAATGCTATGGAGCAATCAGATACTGAAATCGGTCTAGCAACGATGTGCATCGGTCTTGGTCAAGGTATCGCCACTATTATTGAGCGTGTTTAAGCCTATAGTATTGCAATAATTTTAAAATAGTTAAGCGCTCTAATCTGAACCCCTAGTTATCATAACTGGGGGTTTTTGTATTTATGAATCATAGTGGTTTACTTAGAATAAAAAGGTCATAAGTTGTTACTATCGCTTATCTCCATTGACGCATTCGCTAAACTGTGACTAAATAAGAGAGTAATTAATTATTATAATTTTAAGTCTGATATTCATTCTAAATCAGTTTAGAGCCATCAGCTTTAGCCGTACAAGGAGTGTACTATGTCCACCATGATTACTGATCGTACCTACCGTATTGACCGTGAAAATACCCAAGCGATGATAATCGACGTCCAAGAACGTCTGACTCCGCATATCTATGATCATGAAAATATTCTCAAAAAAATAACGACTTTGATTAAAGGTCTGCAAGCGCTTGACGTTCCCATTATGCTTAATGAGCAATATAAAAAGGGCTTAGGCGAGACATTGCCTGAAATTTGTGAGTTATTAGAAGGCGATAATGCTAAAGGTTTTGAAAAAGTCACCTTTAGTGCCTGCGACAATGACGATTCATGGAATCATCTTGCACAGCAGAATCGAAGCATCATTTTATTATTCGGTGTAGAAGCACATGTCTGCGTGCTACAAACCGCACTTGATTTGCTAGATAATGGTATGCAGCCGGTTATTATTGGTGATGCCGTCGGTTCGCGTTTTCCGTATGATAAAAAGCAAGCAATTCGCCGTATTCGCCGTGCTGGTGGGGTGATTACCACGGTTGAAACCATTCTGTTTGAGCTTTGCCGTAGTAGCAAAGACCCTGCGTTTAAAACCATTAGTAACTTGATTAAATAGTCTTTTTACTCGATTTAAAATAAAATAGCGCTTACTAACATAAGCGCTATTTTATTTTTATGGTAACGCTAATTAACGATAGGTTAGCGTCTTCTTTTATAGCGTTTATAAAATGTATAATAATTGCTTATACGTAAAGGTAGAATGAAGCGCTATACCTTAGTAGAAAAATTAAGAGAAAAATTATGTCATCAGCTAATTCCATGTCATTCACTAACCCAACGCTTGCCTCAAACATTGATATAGATCATGTCACTCATTATCTGTTAGAGCTTGATGCGCTTAAACGGGTAAATCGCCGCAGTTACGTGACGGGTACGACTCGTCTAGAAAACTCTGCCGAACATTCTTGGCATCTCGCTATGGCATGTTGGTCAATCGCTGAATTGTTTGAACTTGATGTCAATCATGAAAAGTTACTAAAGCTGGCGCTAGTACATGACTTAGGCGAGATTGATGCCGGTGATACTTTTTTATATGCCGATACACGCACTGATGCGCATCTTGAAGAACGCGCTGGCATTGCGCGCTTACAAGCTGAACGTGGTAATGGCATTAAAGACTTAAATGAGATTTGGGAAGAGCAGGAAACTGGCAGCAGCAAAGAAACCCAGCTGCTGAAAGTGGTTGATCGCTTGTTGCCATTTTTGCTTAATTTAAATACCAACGGAAAAACGTGGCTTGAGGGTAATGTTACGCGCTCGCAAGTAGCTGGCGCGCATGCCTTTATTAAAGACAGCTTTCCGAGTATTTATGAGTGGCAGGCACGGCAGATTGAATTTGCCACCGTGCAGGGCTGGTTGATTGATGGTTAAATTTATAGCAGTATCGCATTACTAAAAGCGTGTCTTTTTTATTTTGAACGGACTATGTTTTAAACGGACCATCGTGTGCGATAAAGAAAATGCTATTTAAAATGTTATTTATTACTACCAGCATCTGTGGTTTGCTGGACGATTTTTTCTACTTGCATAAAATTTGTATGCCGCACATCTTTGCCGCTGGTGCAAAAAATAACCAGCTCAGCAATGTTTTTAGCATGATCGCCCACACGTTCTAGGGCGCGCAATACCCAAAGTATATTCATCACTCTGGACACGTGGCGGCTGTCTTCCATAATATAGGTCAGCAAGGCTCGAGTGGCAGATTGATACTCTTCATTGACCGCCACATCACTTTGCAATACCGAAAATGCCTGCTGAGGATTCATATGCGAGAAGGCGTCAATCGCATCAAGTAGCATCACGTGCACCTTATTGGATAAATGCTGAACCTCTGAATATCCTCTTGGAGAAGCGCCGTCTTTAATTAATTTGCAGGCCATACGAGCGATTTTTTCGGCTTCATCACCCACACGTTCAAAGTCAACAATACCTTTGCTAACCGCCATCACTAAACGCAAGTCATTTGCTGCGGGTTGGCGCTTGGTGACTAACAAAATGATTTGCTCATCGATTTTAATATCTAGCTGATTAATCAGCTGGTCGTCTGCAATCACTTTTTTCGCGGTCGCTTCATCTGCAGCTATCAAAGCGCGGGTTGCAACCATGACTTGCTCTGCTGCCATGTAACCCATTTGCATAAACAGCTCAATCACATCATGTAAGTCATTATCAAAACCCTTTGATAAATGTTTTTGCGTTATAAGCATGGCGGCTTCCTTATTCTTGTAGATTTAAATAGGATATAAGCATAAAAAATACATCTATAGTCAATCCACTACAAATCAAACACAGTGCTACTGGGATAAGTTTTGCGCCGCCTCTGTCTGCGTAGGCACAGCAAGCAAGAAAAATTTATCCTAGTAGCGCGTTATAATATTTGTACTTATTGTATTTAAGACTGACTATATTTATACAAACTGTTTTAACCATAGCGACCAGTAATATAGTCTTCAGTCGCCTTTTGAGCGGGGTTGGTAAATATCTGATCCGTCTCACCCATCTCTACCATATCGCCCAGATACATATAAGCGGTATAGTCAGAGACGCGTGCCGCTTGCTGCATATTGTGGGTAACGATAGCAATCGTATAGTCGTTTTTTAAATCGGTAATGAGCTCTTCAATCGCGCCTGTCGAGATAGGGTCGAGCGCTGAGGTTGGCTCATCTAGGAGCAATACTTCAGGTTTTGTCGCCACACCGCGAGCGATACAAAGACGTTGTTGTTGACCACCGGATAACGACAATCCTGATGCACGAAGTTTGTCTTTTACCTCAAGCCATAAAGCCGCCTTTTTGAGTGCCCATTCGACACGATTATCCATCTCAGCTTTGCTTAGCTTCTCGTAGAGGCGTACGCCAAATGCCACGTTGTCATAGATGGACATTGGAAATGGCGTCGGTTTTTGAAAGACCATGCCGACTTGTGCGCGTAGCAAGTTCACATCGATGTCTTTGCCCAAGATATTTTTGCCATCGAGGTTGATATTACCTTCTGCACGCATACCGGGATATAGATCATACATACGATTAAACGTACGTAATAGTGTGGATTTACCGCAACCTGAAGGCCCGATAAAGGCAGTCACTTTTTTGTCTGGAATATCAATATTAATATTTTTTAGCGCTTGAAAGTCACCATAATAGAAATTGAGATCTCGAATACTTATCTTGGCAGGCGGCATATGCTGAGGGATATCTGCTACTGTTTGCTGAGTCAAAAAGGCACTGTCAGGCTGCTGCCCTTGATGCTTCTGACTTCCTTGATCTATATTGGAAAATGATTGACCAAATAAACCACGTTGGCTGACGTTTTGCTTATTCTCTTGCTTAACCGCTTTTCTTTCTAGTAAGTCTGTCATCATCATATCCAATTATTTTAGAATGTTGTCAATATAGGTGCTGAACATAAGTGCTAAACGTGCGCTATAAATTGGCTGCTTAGTCAATTCTTAAATCAGCTATCTTGTATGATCTTTACCGCCAATAAAGCGCGCGAGAATATTGACTATCAGTACTGTCATGGTAATCAGTAATGCTGCCGCCCATGCCAATGCATGCCAGTTGTCATAAGGGCTCATCGCAAACTGATAAATAGTGTTCGGTAAGTTTGCCATCGGTTGGCTCATATCGGTGCTGAAATACTGATTGTTTAACGCAGTAAATAGTAACGGCGCGGTCTCGCCAGTGATACGGGCAAATGCCAATAGCACCCCTGTAGTCAGACCTGCTTTAGCCGCTTTAAGCGTGACCGTGCTGATCAGCTTCCACTTTGGCGTACCGAGTGCATACGCCGCTTCACGTAAAGTATTTGGTACCAGATTGAGCATATTCTCAGTGGTGCGCACGACAATTGGAATCACAATCAAAGCAAGCGCAACTGCACCAGCCCAGCCGGAGAAGCTTTGACCTTTCACCATCAATGCATAAACAAAAAGACCAATCACGATAGAGGGCGCTGACAGCAAGATATCGTTTAAAAAGCGAGTAACTTTACCCAACAAGCTGCCTTGTGAGAACTCCGCTAAATAGATGCCCGCCATCATTCCAACCGGCGTACCAATAGCGAGACCTAACAAGGCGATCATCAATGAACCAATAATAGCATTACGTAAACCGCCGTCGCCCATAGGCGGTGGTGTATCTGCCATAAATACCGGCATCTCGATTAACCCTTGAAAACCCTCAACAAAAAGCGTCAGCAAAATCCATGTCAGCCAGAACAAACCAAAAGCGATGGCTGAGATGGCAAAACCAAGCCCCAATCTATTGATCAGGCGACGCTTATGATATAAACGCTTGTTGTAGCGTTCTTCAAAGCGTGAAGTCGGCTGGCTGGTTTGGTCGTTATCAGTCGTGACAGTCGCTAAAGTCATTAGGCGTTTGTCCTTTGTTGGTCGAAGGATTGGGTTAAGTGGTTGATTAACATGCTTGCTTTATAACAAGATATTGGCGCTACTTAGTGACCGGCTTTTTGGTCGATACGCATAAGCATTAGCTTAGAGATGGACAAGACAATAAAGGTAATAACAAATAGGATTAAACCCAAATGTAATAGGGATGCCAAATGCAATTCACTTGATGCTTCGGCAAATTCATTGGCGAGTGCAGAGGTAATCGTTACCCCAGAGGTAAACAGACTTGGGCTGATATTAAAGGCATTACCGATTAAGAAAGTCACAGCCATCGTCTCGCCCAATGCGCGTCCAAGCCCTAAAATCACACCACCGACCACGCCAGCTTTAGTATAAGGTAAGATGATTTTGAACATCACTTCCCACGTCGTCGCACCCATGCCATACGCAGATTCTTTTAATAAATCAGGTACCACAGAAAAAACATCCCGCATGGTGGCGGCAATAAAAGGAATAATCATAATTGCTAGTACCAAGGAGGCGGTAAACATACCAAGCCCCATCGGTGCACCAGTGAATACTTGCCCGATAATAGGCAGAGGACCGATGTTTTCAATCAACCATGGCTGAATGTGTTCGCTAAAATACGGCGCAAAGACAAACAAACCCCACATGCCATAGATAATAGAAGGAATACCTGCCAACAGCTCAATGGCGATGCCCAATGGCTTTTTTAAGAAGTTAGGGCACAGTTCGGTCAAAAAGATAGCAATACCAAAGCTCACTGGCACAGCAATAGCGATTGCAATAAGGGAGGTGACAATCGTACCGTAAATAGGTGCAAGTGCCCCATATTGATCGTTCACTGTATCCCAGTTATTGCTGGTATAAAATCCCAGTCCAAATTCAGTGATACTGGGCCAAGCGCCCACGATTAATGAGAGCAGGATGCCACCAAGTGACAATAGCACCAAGATTGCAAATGCTTTAGTCGCATTGACAAAGATAGCATCGTAACGTTTTTGTTTAGCCAGTTGGGACCTTAAATCATTCATAAGTGTCTCAGCGTTGAATAGAATCAAGTCAAAATAGTAAAAGAGGTTTTATCACAACAAACTTAAAAAAATCTTTAAATTTTCTGTGATAAAACCTCTCAAACCCCTACCGGAGAATAGTGGTTTGAGAGGTTGGCTCGACAGTGATTATGCAATCACTAGGATAAACAGGTTACTGTGCAGGCTTATAGACAGGTTGACCGTCGCTGCCTTTGACCTCACTCCATTTTGCTTTGAATAAGGCGACTGCAGTATCAGAGAACGGTACGTAATCAAGCGCCATAGCGTCGTCATCACCTTGCGCATAAGCCCAGTCAAAGAACTTCAATACACCAGCGACTTGTTTGGCATCTTGTGGCTGCTTATGTACTAAGATAAAAGTGGCCGCGGCGATTGGCCAAGCTTGTGCTGTTTCAGAGTTGGTAATGACTTTATAAAAGCCTTCTTGCTGTGACCAATCGATGTCACCTGCTGCTGCAAAGGTTTTGGCAGAAGGTTGTACGACATTGCCCGCAGCATTTTTCAGGGCAACGTGTGCCATACCGTTTTGCTTAGCGTAAGCATATTCAACATAGCCGATAGAGTTTTTCATACGCGTGACATAGCTCGACACACCTTCATTACCTTTACCACCCGCACCAGTAGCCGACGTTGGCCATTTGACGGTCTTATCGACGCCTACACTGTCATTCCAATCGCTTGACACTTTGGCTAGATAATCAGTGAAATTAAAGGTTGTACCAGAGCCATCTGAGCGAAACACCGTGGTAATGGCAGCGTCTGGTAATTTAAGTTCAGGATTCATAGCCGCGATTGCAGGGTCGTTCCATTTACTGATTTTACCCAGATAAATATCAGCAAGCATTTTGCCATCGAGCTTTAACTGACCGGGCTCAATACCATCGATATTAACAATAGGTACCACGCCACCGATGACGCTTGGGAACTGTATCAAGCCGGCTTCGTTTAACTCTTCTGGTGTCATCGGCGCATCAGATGCCCCAAAATCTACGGTCTTAGCAACGATTTGTTTGATACCACCTGATGAGCCAATAGACTGATAGTTCACTTGACCACCTGTGGCTTTATTGTAGGCATCTGACCACTTAGCATAGATAGGCTGTGGAAAAGAAGCACCAGCACCGGTAATACTCATCGATGCACTTTCAGCTGAGCTAGCACTAGCGTCGCTACTCACAGCAGTGTTTGATGGTGCTGTTGTGGCTGCTTCGTCGGTTTTATCGCTCTCGTTGTTGCTAGTCGTTTGGTTACAAGCGGCTAATGTCAAAGTGCTAGCGATTGCTACTGCCATGAATGAATAACGCATTATTTCTCCTAAAATTAATCAATTTTGAGTATCAAGCATTTATAAATAACAATGACAATGGTTTTCTGGGGTTTGCTGAAATGATGCTCTGCGGTTAATAAGGAGATTGTGCCAAATAAATATGACAGTTTGATGACATAAAGCCTTACTATCACAAAAAACGACTGAAAAAAGACAGTGTTAAAAAAACATAAGAAAGGAGTGGGCACAAAAAAAGCATAGGCAGTATTCTGATTACTGTCTATGCTCATTTTTTTTCAATATTACTTATTACACAAGTTTTTTACTTAGATAAATGGTATTAGGTTTTAGCGCTACCCAACAGTTGCCCCATTTGAACGATTGAGCCATGCTGCATGGTATCTTGCCAATCCGTTTTTGCTGCTTTTGGCAGTACTACAATTGCGGTTGAACCTAAATAAAAACGACCAAGCTCGTCACCTTTTTTAAAGCTCATATCATGGTCTGCTTCTTGAATATCATCGGTACGGCTAATTTTACCCGTCGCTACTGTCTCAATCCCAGCGACAATCATCGCACCGACCATCACTACTGCCGCTTTACCATAGGCGGTATCAAACAGACAGACAAGGCGCTCGTTACGAGCAAACAAATCCGGCACATTAGCAGCCGTGGTGTTATTGACCGAAAATAGTGTACCAGGTACATAGCGGGTCTTGGTTAATATACCGTCAAATGGCATATGCACACGGTGATAGTTGCTTGGGGCAAGATAAACCGTGGCAAAACTGCCGTCAGCAAAATAGTCACCATCTGCGCTATCAGCCAAGAGCTGACCGATATCATAGTCACGACCTTTTGCTTGCAGTAGCTTATGGTCATGAATCTGCCCAAGCTGCGAAATCATGCCATCCGCAGGACTAACAATACCATTGATACTGGCATCGATAATACGGGCATTGTCTTGGAGCTCACGAGTAAAGAAATCATTAAAGCTCTCATAAGCGTTTAGGCTTTGACGCTCATATTCATCTAAGCTAACATTATAAGCTTTGGCAAAACTGCGGATAAACGTACGCTTAACCCAAGGGTGGCGGCTGGCAGCTAAGCGCCCAGCGACTTTACTGATTTTTTGCTGCGGGACAAATTGCTGTAAGGTAGTAAATACATTCATAATAGATGACCAAATTAGGGATTAAAAATAGTTATTAAAATAAGAAGTTGTAATAAAAAATCATAGATAGGCAGTTTTATAGCTAGATTTATTTATAAACATAATCATAAGTACATACACAGATAATTGTATTTTATCATGGTCCGCAGCAGACTGTATGACCATAATCGTTAAAGGAAGTAAGCAATGAGATCTCTTATTCAGCGAGTCAAATATGCCAGCGTCAGCGTTGATGGGCAGGAGGTTGGTGCTATTGAGCAAGGTGTGCTGGCCTATATCGGCTTGGGACACGATGATAATCTACAAAGTGCGCAGCGGATGATTGATAAAATCCTCACCTATCGTATTTTTGACAATGATGATGATCCAGCCAAATACGGCAAACTCGATAAAAATGTCCAGCAAGTCGGTGGTGGGCTATTATTGATCTCACAATTTACTCTGATGGCAAAGACGGATAAAGGTCGCCGCCCTGACTTTGGTAGCGCAATGGCACCTGATATGGCTCAAGCTTTATTTGCACAATTGGTTGATTATGCAAAGACGCAGTATTTAACGGTTGCAACGGGTCAGTTTGGCGCTGATATGCAAGTGTTGAGTGTCAATGATGGACCATTAAACTTTTTATTAGAAGTGCATTAAGTCATTAGCATGGCTACTAAGTATTATAAATTTAAGAGTAAATGTCATTAAGCTGTCATAATTAAGCCCTTTAATGAAGAAACGCTTATCTGCGTTTGTTACTGCTTTTATAAACGCTATTTTGTCCTCTAACATTAAGAATATATTAAGAATACATTATGTCTAAAGAGCAAATTTTGATTGTTGAAGATGAAGATGCCATTCGTGAAATGGTCGTCATGACCCTAGAGATGGCGGGCTTTGATAGTTTGCAGGCAGCGGATGTGTCAGAGGCGCACCAACAAGTGGTCGATCATCGTCCAGCGCTGATTTTATTGGACTGGATGTTACCCGGTGATAAAAGTGGTATCGATTTTTGCCGTATGCTAAAAAGCGATACGCTGCTCGCCGAGATACCGGTTATTATGTTGACCGCCAAAAGTGAAGAAGACAGTAAAGTGCATGGTCTTGACGCAGGCGCTGATGATTATATGACAAAGCCTTTCTCGACCCGTGAGCTTATCTCAAGAATCAAAGCGGTATTGCGACGTAGTAACGCGCTAAGCGGCGACAAACCTATCAATATAGGCAGGCTAACTTTAGATGCCAAAAGCCAACGCTTTATGGTGGGTGATGATATTATCGATATGGGTCCGACAGAATATCGCTTATTGGCGTTTTTTATGAGCCATCCTGAGCGCGCTTATACTCGTGCCCAGCTGCTCGATCAAGTATGGGGCGGTAACGTCTACATCGAAGATAGAACCATTGATGTTCACGTAAAGCGTTTGCGCACATTACTACGTCCACATGATTGTGATACATTGATACAAACGGTACGCGGTACAGGTTATAGATTTTCTAGCCGTATCGAAAAAGGTTAATCGCTAGCAATATGAATATTGTATAGTGTCACCTTTTAATAGTGTCGCCTTTTATCGAGAACGGCCAATAGTAGAAAAATTATAAAAAATAATGGATAAATAAAAATGCCTATCCAAGATAATGAGCAAGGTGCCACAAATCAACTTAAAAAAATCAGAAGTGCTTTACGAGCATTACGTGATGCTGTAATTTTGCTCAATGACGATGATGGACTTGAATGGTGGAACCAAGCGGCACAGGATTTATTATTGTTGCAATCCTCAGATAAAGGCAGGCGTATTTTTGACTTCATTCAAGTGCCTGAATTTATTAAGTATTATCAGGAGGCAACGACGCTTAATACTGATGCCGATGCCGATGAGAGTGTGCATATCGTCTCTTGGCAAGACCCAAACCGCTATCTAAAGTGTGAGCTGACGCCATTTGGCGATGAAAAACTACTGATCATTTATGATGTGACCCGCTTGCAGCATTTAGAAGCGATGCGCCGCGACTTTGTGGCCAATGTCTCGCATGAGCTACGTACACCATTGACGGTCTTGATGGGATATCTGGAGAATTTCTCTGATCAGCCAGATATGCCTGCGAATTGGCGTCGCGGTTTTGAGCTGATGACTCAGCAAACGGCACGCATGAATAGGGTGGTCAATGACTTATTGCTACTGTCTCGTATCGAAATCGAAGAAACCCATGCGTTTAATGAAATCGATATGACCAAGCTGCTCACTCATGTCTATGATGATGCACAGGCGTATAATCAAGAATATAAGCATACGATTCACTTGCATATTGATACCTATGACGGACTATATGGCTCAGAGATGTACCTAAATAGCGCACTGTCCAATCTAGTGATTAACGCGATTAAATACACACCAAAAGGTGGCAATATCTCTATTAGTTGGACTAAGACTGCTGAGGGCTGCCGATTTGCTGTTGAAGATAATGGTATCGGTATCGCACCAAAGCATCTTGCCCGTTTAACTGAGCGTTTTTATCGCGTTGACAGCGGGCGCAGCCGAGCAACAGGTGGGACGGGGCTTGGACTGGCGATTGTAAAACATGTCTTATATCAGCACGAAGCGAGCTTGCAAATTGAGTCAGTAGAAGGCATTGGCTCGACATTTAGTGCCGTGTTTCCAAATAACCATGTACGATCTGCCGCAATGAATTAATGCTTGATACACTTTAATCCTTTTGCAAAAGTGGATAAGGGTTTACCGCACTACTATTAATATAAATTCCATAATGAACATGCGGCGGTGTGCCTTTAGCATTGCCGCTATCACCCACGTAACCAATGGTATCACCGGCATTTACCCAGTCATTGGGAGAAATGTCAGCATAGTCTTCCAAATGCGCATAATAGTGTCCTGCGCCGCCTGGTCCCACTATCATAACGACGCGACCGCCTAACGCATTTTCGCCTACCTTGCTGATGATACCTTGGGTCGTCGCTTGTATCGGCGTGCCGCGCGCTGCAAAAATATCAATCCCTTCATGTGAGCGACCTTGACTACGAGCAGCGCCCCATGTATCAGTCAGATGCTGCCTGGGTAGCGGATTTGGCAGGCTATTCTCTGTTGGTAGCGGATGTTGCAATAGGCTAAGCTGCTGCCATTTTGATATGAAAAATGATTGAGTTTGTTGGCTGATACTTGGTAGTAATCTGTCAAATACGAATAATAGCATCAGCAATACTGCGGCCTTGATAAGTACGCTAATTGCGCGGCTGATAAACATAGGATTTGGTTGTTCGTGATTGCCATCTGGTCGCATCGACATCTCTTTGTCTTATTATTGCTTTCAATAATATTATATAGATATTACCTTTGGCTCTTCGTATAGCATTGTTATATCTGACTTTTATCCCCATAAATGAAAAGCTACTGAATCTAATTGCATCTATTATGTAGTTGGTTCTGAATAAAAGAAGTACAAATGTTATCAATCACTACTGGGGTTAATTTTTCTTGCTTGCTGTGCCTACGCAGACAGAGGCTGCGAATAATTAACCCCAGTAGTGTTTTGCTGTTTTAAAAGTAGATTAATTATAATGCTCCTTTTAAACGAGCAAAATTGTCTGTCATTTATGTCCAACTTGCTATGGTTAAATTTTTATGGCTGCTGCTTTTAATATGGTCGATACTGCGCTGATTATCGATACCGAAACCGATCAAGGTCGTGATCCACGTCCTATCCAAGTGGCAACGATTAACGTAGCTACGGGCTTTGAGTGGATGAAATACTTTAATAGTGGGCGCTCGATATCGCCAGTTGTGATTAGAGTCCATGGCATTACCGATGACGATGTAGCAGGGCTTGAGCGGTTTGAGCTTGAGCAGTTTGAGTTACCTGAGTATCTTATTGGGCATAATGTACGCTTTGATTGGCGGGTGATTGGTAGTCCTTCCGCTAAGCTAATTTGCACCGTTAGGCTGGCGCGCGTCGCGTTTCCTGAATGGAGCGCCTATGGTCAGTCCAAGTGTATCGAGCAGTTATTGGGCAAGGGTGAGGCTAGTAGGATGACGATTGCCGCTCATGATGCGCTCGGTGATGCTCGTATGTGTTATCTGCTGTATCAGGCTTGCTGCGAGCGCTTAGCGATTGCACCAACTGATTTTGCAGCAGCGCATGCTATTGCCAATAAAGCCAATCCAGTTAGTAAAATGCCCTTTGGTAAATATAAAGGTATGCCTATTAAAGACGTCCCTATTAGCTATATTAAATGGATGCTTGGTAACATCCATAATATGCAGCCGTCGCTTTATTCTGCATTGACCAAACGCATCAAGGCAGAAGCGGCAGCAAACGCAAAAGAATCAATAGACGAATCCGTAATTAAATAGGCTCTGAAGTCTATTGATTATGTAACCAATCAACTGCCATTTGCCATAGCTTAGGCGCTTTAGCATTGGTTCTGCTGCTAAAATAACGCATATGACCGATGCTACTAACACCAAAATCTTTGGGATCTAAAAAGCGTTTTTCTACTGGCATTTTGGTAAAAACGCGAATCATATCATCCATATTTTTGCTATTGGCAATCTCATCATCACTAAACCCTAGCCATAATGCTGGCATATCGATCTCATCATAAAAATGCGTGTGTATACTTTTCCCAAAAGCAGTCTTGATATAACCTGCGCCATTACACCACTCACGCCATTGACGAGCGACGCCGCGCGGCAGCGGCTCGCCCATGCCGATTTTATCCGATGGCGTATAGCCTAACGTCAAATTAGTGAGAGGAATAAATGCCTCCATAAAACCTATGGCCTTAAGCTTATAAGGCATGTCCATGTTTTTGATGCGACCCGATGAGCAGGCGACATTAAATACTGAAGCAATAGACTGGGAATTTGGCATCAAACCAATGAGCTGACCGCCAGCGCTATGACCAATCAAATGATAAGTGGCATCGGTAAATTCATCTTGCAAGGCATCAAGGACGGCTGGCATGTCGTGGCGACCCCAGCTGATTAAAGATGCATCACATTTTGCCAAGTCAGTTGAGAGTGACTCACCGATACCTTCATTATCGAATGTCAGTATGCCAAAGCCATGCTCGGCTAAGTGAGTGGCAAAGTTATGATAAAACTGACGTTTGATACCTGTTGCTGGTGCTATCATGACGGCTTTTTTTACAGGCGTTTTGGGACGATAGACAGTCGCTGCCAATGCCTGATTGCGATCGGTCATAATGCTTAATGAATAAGCCTCTGTTTGAGTAATAGTAGGGCTGTTTTCCATGGTTGAACCTTATTATATTGTTATCGTTTTTATGAATGAGCTTTGCTAGTAAATATAGAGTGTTAATTTGCAATAAGCTGCCAATGTGTAGCCTTAAAAATGTAGTAATTGCGTAGTGATAAATGGTTGCGACCGCGTGATAGCATTGCTTATGTTAAAATAAATCTCAGTAGGGAAGGCGCTCAAATATGACTTCTAAGTTCTATCTCAATTTATCTTGCATGATATGATCCATTAAGACTGGACTGAATAACTATCTTGACTATTCAGCATGCACGGATAAAAAACGCTTTAACAAACAAGTTCTTAATAAAAACAATTGATATAAAAGTTAAGGAAGCTATATGCAAATGAAAATCAACAATGACACGTATGAAGTGATTACCAGTCAAGATATTACTAATATCGAAAAAGCCGTGGATAAATCAGCGTTAACTATGCCGCTAGTTGCGGTCTATTGTGGGTCGCGTTTGGGTAATGATGTCATATATGAGCAAGCCGCACGAGAGCTTGGTGTGGCATTAGCAGACAATGGCATGGGTTTAGTATACGGCGGCGCGAGTATCGGGCTGATGGGCGCAGTCGCTGATGAAGTGATTCGAGGTGGTGCAGAAGCAGTCGGTGTGATTCCAACCTTTATGCTCAAACACGAAATTGCTCATGAGCAGCTGACCCGTTTACATCTCACAGATACTATGCACACGCGTAAAACAGTGATGGCAGAATATGCTGATGCCTTTATTACTTTACCGGGTGGGCTTGGTACTTTAGAGGAAATCATGGAAATCGCCACATGGCGCCAGCTATATCAACATGAAAAGCCAATGATTATTTTAAATATTAATGGTTTTTATGATCGTATGATTGAGCATTTAAAATATACCACTGAGCAAGGCTTTATGAAGCAAGAAGATCTTGAGCGCTTGGTAGTATGTAACACGATTGGTGATGCTATTGATTTACTGCAGACGATGGTCAAAATAGATGCTGCTGTCAATACAGAAAAGATGGCTGGCAACTAAAAGCAGATATATAAGCAAATATGAAAAAAGGGAGAGAATGGCTAAGAAAAGCAATTCTTTCCCTTTTTTTGTCCGTTAACTAAAAATATCTTTCTTAAGTTCTATAATTATCTGAACTATTATTAATATTTAAATCCTTTAACGCTTTCTCGCGAATACCACGATTGACGCCTGCCATTGCCAGCGGAAAGCCACGCTCTTTTGCCAAATCACGGGCGACTGTCTCAATAGCCAGACTGTCGTTGTGCGCCAGATACGCCCACTCATGAGCATAGCGATTGCGGTTCACGGGCGTATCAAGTTCAATCAAACCAAGCTCACTCAATTCGTCAACGATTTGATCTGCTGCAATTAGAGTTGAAGATGCTTTGACGTTTTCAGCACGGGCATAGCGAATATTAGAGTATAAGCTCACATCAGCGACCCGCAGTGTGTCATCCTCACCAGGAATTTGCTGCCCACCGTATAAAGCATTGCCGACAGTACGGGCACTATGGAAGGTCGGTACAAATTCTGCCACATAATCGATCGCTTGTTGGCTACGCGCTTGTAGTGGTGCTTTGTCCCAACCATCTTCGATATAGTGCACATATTGCGGCGGCAATTTTGGTTGGGCACTGTCTTTGCTTGAAGCCACCAAGCCATCATTAAACAGCGTGATAAAATTACTCATGCCATGTATCTGAAAATAACCACCCGGATAAGGGGTTAGTTGTGCCATCCCTTCAGGTGTACCGCGATTACCATAGACAATAATCTCTGGTATCTGTCCACCGGTATCTTCCCAATGAGTAATATAAGAGGATTTAAACTCTACCATACGCGTGACTTTGACACCGACCATATCATCAATAACCCCTGTACGAAAACCACAGGCATTGACGAGGTAATCGACTTCGATGGACTCGATTTTGCTATTAGATTGCGCTTCAGGATCTAAACCAGCACCTTGCTGATAATCAATATGCCATTTGGTCACATGATGATCAGCGTTTGAGCAGTTTTCACAATCAACTGGCATGACCTGCTTTACTTGAGTATCGGTAAAGACATGCGCATGCTCATAACCATCTAATGCCAATTGCGCCGATGCTGCCAAGCGAAAGATATTCCAGCCATATTCTTGTACCACAATCAGCGGAAATTTAACTTTATTTAAATCTAAATACTTAGCAACCGGTATCATCCATTCATCAACGGTAGTTGGCACAGTCACTTGCTCACGCTCAGACAATGCAATCAGTTGTTCATGGCTGTAGAGCTGATAATAATCTTCCGGTTCGCCCAGTACTTTGTTATTGGCATCTTGAGCAATCAGCTCACGATACGCATCGGTCAATATCTCAAGCCGCGGTAGCAAGTCTTCGGGCAAACCGTCATCACGAGTCGGCACCGCAAATACCGTTGGACGTACATCAATGGTATAAGGATAAAGACGTAAAATATCGATGCACTGTTTAAGCAGGGCGACGCAGTCCTCGTCAGGGATTTCGCGATAGAGATTGCCACCGGCATGCAAATGGCACATAGGCGGACCATCAATCAGCGATTTGTTTTTTTCGAACACGTAAGTTTCAAGCCCTAACGCTGCCAATCGAATGGCAATGGTTGCCCCCGCCGTACCACCACCGAGGATACCGACACGTTGAGTAGCAATTACTTGATTATTCATGAGAGAGTGAGTCATTGTCGAGGTTATATCCTTAATAGCATTTGCATCAAGTGGTACTTAAATCAGTACTTAAAGGGGTACTTGGCATAGGCATGAGGTGGCTTATAGATATTGATATGTGTGCAGAGGCAGTCAAGTTCAACAGTGATCATAAATCTCAATGGTCACATTCGCCATTGTGTAGTCATGCTTAATTTCTATAGCGCTATTCTACAAAAAACGTTGGGGAATAGAACGGCAAATTGGTAAGTGCATACATGATTTTTGTCAACGTTTAACCCAAAATTCTATTGGGTATAAACTTACGCAATCAGGATAATATCTTTAATTCAATTTAAAATCATCATCCTATTATTACCATAGGGACGAGCAGATTTACTTTCTCTTAAAACCGCTAATTACTGATGGTATTAAGTATTTTTGTTTGGCGAAATTGTAATGTTTATGGGCTTTTGTAAATTTACATGAGGACAAGAATAACAGCTATAAATCCTATGCTATATTTAAAATCTCAATAATGGGTTTAAGATATTTGCTTGCAATTTATTATGGCTTAAATCCTAGAGTGATAAGAACGATCTAATAACAATTAACAATCTATGATGACAATGACAAGGAAGTTATTATGAAACATATTTTAGTTTTATCCGCTCTTAGTGGTGTGTTGGCTCTTAGCGGTTGTTCAACGCTAAACAATATGGTCGGTAATGACGACTCTGGTATGCATGACGTGCAAGCAACCAATAAAAATACTGCGCCTGTCATGAGTAAAAACGGCATGTTGGTTGATTCTCGTAACCATATGACTTTGTATACTTTTGATAAAGATTCGATGAATAGATCAGAGTGTGGTAGCGCTTGTATGCTAGTTTGGCCGGCATTTATGGCACCTAGCAATGCCAAAGCCTCAGGGCAGTTTGCTGCTTTCCAACGTGAAGACGGCAAGTATCAATGGGCCATGAACGGCAAGCCGCTGTATTTCTATGCCAATGACACCAATGTTGGGGATAAAGATGGCGACAATAAACTTGGTGTTTGGCATATCGTTAGAACCAAGTAAGGTCTGAATATAAAGACTAAGTTTTACCATAAAAAAGCAGCCATCATTGTGGCTGCTTTTTATTACGATATTTTTAACTGCAAACTTACTTCATAAAAGCATAACATTGATATGTATAAAGCTATTTTGCTTTATTCTTCGTCGCCGCTTTTTTCTCAATCAGCTCACCGTCTATTTGAATGGGTACTTCAGTCGTAATGCCACTTGCAAAAGCGGTCATGCCATAAGCAGCTCGGTCAATAATACCGGTTGCACGAAAACCAATAACTGGCTCTTTGGTCATCGGGCTATTGGCTATTTTATTCAAAGTCACATCTAGGGTCAGTGGCTTGGTTTGACCCAGTAGAGTGAAGTCACCTGTGACTGTGGCTTGTTGTGGATTTTTAAAGGTGATGTTAGTCGATTTAAAAGTCATGGTTGGATATTTTGCCACATTAAAAAACTCATCTTTTTTTAAATGAGCATCGCGAGCATCCCAATTGGTATCGATACTGTCAGTAACAATAGTGAAATCCATATTGGCTTTATTAGGTGCTTTAATATCGTAATTGACCATGCCTTTGACATCATTAAAGTGACCCATGGTGGTCGAAAACCCTAAGTGATTGACTGAAAATCCGACACGGGTATGTGCGTCATCTAGCTGCCATTGAGTTGGCAGCGCCGCACTTGCCAGCGTTGTCATAGCAATTGCTGAGCCAAATAGAACAGCTTTTATACTGTTTTTCGCTATTGTATTTTTCATTGTCTTATCCTTATTAAATGTTAGTATTCAATTAGTATTGATAATTAAATCACCAATACTAATTGAATATTATTATTAAATTAACCTTAAAAATTAGTAGTTATTGATTATATTATCTAACGTATTATTATACGCAGCTTGTCTATCTGCCTCAATACTATTGATGCTGCAGTGACAAATTAGCATCGATAACCCTCACAACTGCTGCTTGCATCAAACCCCAAAAACCGGTAAAATCGCGGTTTGATTTTCCCGCTGGGGAAAGGCTAAGTGAGCAGCGGTGTGGTGTTGGGTGCTGGAATAAGCCAGTGACGCAGTTGCCAGACCAGAAGATGTCCTTAGTGCCTCAGTTACGTATGTCATTGTTTGGTTGATCGCTCAATCATACTGTCAATCAAAAGCGCTGTACATACATCGGACATAGAGAGTTTATTATGCGTAAAGATATCCATCCTAATTACCAAGAAGTTTTGTTCCATGACACTAACGCTGACGTGTTTTTCTTAACTCGTTCAACCGTTAAAACCAAAGCCACTCGTGAATACGAAGGCACAGAATATCCATACTACCCACTTGATATCTCAAGTGCGTCGCATCCATTCTATACTGGCGAACAGCGTAAAACTTCTACTGAAGGCCGTGTTGCAAGCTTCAACAAACGCTTTGGTGCGTTTGGTGGCCGTAAGAAAGCTGCTGATACTGACGCTGCAGAATAATTTATACTTATGGTATAAATGTATTTCGCTAAGCAGTCTTTTGCTAAGCCATAAAAAACCGCTGAACATTCAGCGGTTTTTTTTGTTTAAATTTTAACGTTAAATTTTAAGTTGCCAGTGTTTAGAGTGTAGAACGGTTTAATTTGGTAGCTGATGAATCTAGCAAGTCGACTATCAACTCAGCTAACTGCTGCGCCCAATAACCGTACATAAGGCTGCTAGGATGAAAGCCATCACTGGCAAACATCACCCTGATATCGATTGGGGTGCCATTAGAATGCTCGTCTATCATGCGGGCAAAGTCGGTTGCCATGTAGGTGACACTATCGTGAGCGGCACAAATTTGCTGTAATGTCGTATCAAGGATAGAGGCTTTGGCACCGACGAAGTTATTCAACGGTGCAGGTATCGCCGGCATTTGTGCCATCGGCGGTAAGCTTAAAAAAATCAGCTCTCGCACACCAAATTTGCGCTGGGCAATAGCAATGATATTTTCGATTTGCTGTTGCCATTGATTAACAGAGACGTTGGAAGTAGTGTCATTGACGCCGACACTCAATACCATCACATTGATAGGCTGGCTTGGCGCAGGCAACACATAAAGCCTGCGCAAAATATCAAAGCTGGTATGACCAGTCGTCGCTTGCAGAGACCAGTTTAATGTATGAAATGCGCTCTGAAT
Source organism: Psychrobacter sp. SC65A.3 (assembly GCF_025642195.1). Taxonomy (NCBI): domain Bacteria; kingdom Pseudomonadati; phylum Pseudomonadota; class Gammaproteobacteria; order Moraxellales; family Moraxellaceae; genus Psychrobacter; species Psychrobacter sp. SC65A.3. Next base: position 347,666 of record NZ_CP106752.1, read on the forward strand.
AATAGGCTGCTCGGTCAAGATGGGAATCAAATTGCCGACAAGCGCCTCTTGCTGCGTCTGACTACCGACGCCAGCCGCTGCCGAATCGCCAACGACCATCAAGTTTAGCGTTTGCTGTGTATCTTTTGAGGTATTGGCAGCGCTGCTATTTGCATTGTTTAATTGAACTTGACCATGCCTCTCGCCATTTGGTTCAGGCAAGCGCACGGTATCGCGCTTAATTTTGTGCCCTTGATACAGGTACACAGGGGCGAACAGCACGTCTCTTGCAACCGAAGCTATTTTATTCTGCATTTTTTTAGTGGCTACCATCCTGCTCGCTCCCGAATAGTGGTGAGATTGTATTCAATAAGTAATTTACCATCGATATATACATCGCGTAATAGGTTGTCTTCTGCTGCTGATAAATTATCAACTTTAATAGTTTCTAACGTTCCGTTGCTGTTTTTTATCAGCGCCAAACGGCCTTTTTTCGAGCGTTTTGAGCGGCTAGTGACGGGGTCTTTATAAATGTCGGTCCACACGCCGTCGATAGAGATGGCGCTGGCTTTCATCGCCCAACTCATGGTATCGCGATTGACTTGCTGTAGTAGCCCGCCGCCCATGCCAAAGGTGATATTGTCGGCGCTAAAACCTGCCTTCAATATCACATCGATGATTTTGCCCAAGCTTTGCGGGCTGATACCATCGCCTTGGATGACCCGTACATAATCAGGCAGCACTTTATAACCTTTACTGTTAATGGTCGTACCAAATTTTACTGCCAAGCGCTCCAAGGCTTCACGCACGACCTTTGCAGGATCGCCACTGTCAGGTCGAATAACTAAAGTCCCACCCATATTTTTGACGTCGTCTTTTAGGCTACCGCCCCAAATATTATCAATAGCATTCCATAAATCATAGCTGTCAGATACCACGGAAAAACTCTTACCAGCGCCGCCAAACTGCTCAATCATATTGGCAAAGGCGGCGGTTTCTCCATCACGGCCCCAAGCAGTCATGGTACTGTGCTCAGCGGCAGGAATAGAGAAGGCTGGCATCTCTTTATCCATGTGATACCAACGGCTGGCGGCAACCAAAGCGGTCATCGAATCAGTACCAGAAAAGTTCACCAAATGCGCAAGGCTGCCAAGTGCCACAGATTCTTGGCTCGAAGCACCGCGTGAACCAAAATCATGCAAACGGAAAATCAGAGACTCGGTATTATTCGCAGATTTTTCTAGTGCCTGACGTATGATGCCTTTGCAATAGTGCGAGACGCTCGCAACCGTTGAAGGATACCAAATCGCACGCAGTAGCGCCGTTTCGATATAGCTTGGTAGCCAATAAAACTTAGGGTCAGTATTGATGATTTGACAGACCACATTGGATGATGGCACCACGCTGCCTTCAGGAATGGCTTCGATGCGTAGTGGTAGATAGCCGCCATGCTTATCGACTATCAGCTCCCAACCAGCACGGTTAAAGGTCAAGCCATGCGCCTGAATGACCATTTCGGCTTCATCGATATCTTGATGGGTAATAGGCGTGCTCAGGTATTCTTTAATAAAGGCTTGCAAGCCAAAAAACACCACATCGTAATCGCCTTTACGCGCCTCTATATAGCTTGATAGATACTCACTACCGCTTGGATATTGCACCCAATGGGAGGTTTTATAGCTGTCGCTATTTAAGATTAAATTGTTTAGATTGCTGGTATACATCACAGAACTCATCTGCTTTGAGATGCCGTAGCTGTTTTTTTAAACAACAGTTGCGGCGCTAAACCATTGCCGTCTATCGGCGCTGGCGTGAAAATTTGTCAATAAAAGATTGAATAGCCGTCTGATAAAATTCTATAAACCAACCATTTTAGTAATAATTGCATAATGGTCTTCAAACATCATGGTGGCATCAAGCTCAGCAAGCGGTAGCCAAAAAGCCTTGGCAGCATCGTCGCCGCCTTTTACTTTTGGTAAGCCTTTTGGGTCGTTTTTCAATTGAAAGTAAAATGCTTGGGTAATCGTGCGACCACGTGCCGAGCGGTAAGGGTCGTCAAAGGTATGCTGGCTATGACAAGAGCCGCGTAGCACTGGTTCAGGGACTTTTAGACGGGTTTCTTCGCGTAGCTCGCGGATACAGGCATCAAATAAAGTTTCTTTTGGATTCAAAAAGCCACCCGGTAATGCCCACAGCCCGCGCCCAGGCATACTACGGCGCTCAACCAATAAAATATGCCCTGATTGTACGACCAAGGCATCAGCAGTCATAAAGGTTGGTGGGTAGGGCGCAGATTCCCATTGTCTTTTATATTTATCGACAAAATCCGCTTCTTCATGCAGGTTTTGATAAGTGTCAGTCTTTTTAAAGTCATTGAGGACGTTGCGGGTCGACTCAGGGGTGCGCTCAGGCGTTGGCGTGGCACCCATCAGGTAGCTGTCACGAATAGGGGTGGCGGATAAATTGTGATAATTGGGCACAGAAACCGACGCCCAACTTGGGAATAATGACAAATAATACGATGAGCTGTCTTTTGAATGGCCAATCAGCCCAATATCCGTCTGTAAGTCGCTAGTGACAGATTTGACGCCCGCTTGCACATATTGCAGCCAGCGCGTGTCATTGTAGAGTGCATCGTCGAGTGCAACGCAGTGGATACGTGCCGCTTCTGCTGGCGAGTAGGCGTTTTTTATCATCGTCGCGCGCTCATCGACGCTAAATGGATTACGCAGACTACGTGGTAGGTTGGCAGAACCGATCAGCATAATGACGTTATCGGCACGTTTTAACGCTTCATCGACCACCGCTTTGTGACCGCAATGAAACGGCTGAAAGCGCCCAATAAATACCAAATAACGATAGTGTTTGTTTTTATCTGCATGCTGCTCTGCTGAATCGCTCATATATGCCACTTTCCTACTACTGATATTTCATTGATTAAAAAAAGTAATGCCGCCAATACTGACACAGCAGGGGAGTTGCTGACAAGTGCAAAGATGTTTAGAGGGGTATCACCATTGGCTATTACCTGTATTCAAGTTTGTTCAGACAAATAAATATAAGACTCTTTTAATTGGCATGCTTATCAATCCACGCAGTAACCGTTGGCCAAATCTCTTTGGCGGCAGGACGACTGTTTAAGATACGGCTATGGGTATAATCGTCTAAATCTCCATTAATAATTGAGTATTCGCGAAAAACGTTATCAGGATTGCTAAAATCGTTAAAAAGTGACTGGCAGCCTTGAGAAGGCGAGATGAATGTATCACCCTTGGCGCTGATGGCATAAATCGGCGTAGTAATCTTTGCCATATGTTGTCGATAATCAAAGCAATCGTCATCCGTTAACTGAATAGCATTTTTCTGACAGCTATAATTATCAAAAGCACTGTCTTTGACACCAGCAGCGTCTATATCTTTTTGCTTAATAAAACTGCTGTGAAAATTTTTACGCAAATTCCATTCGTACCATTGATTCATGGTGTGATGGCTTTCGTTAATGGGTCCCATGTTGAGTTTTTTGGCAGGTATATAGCCGAATATACGCGTAAATATCTTGGCGGCGACTATTTTAAAATAGTTCTTCGGATTGACTATTGCACCATAAACTTGGCAAGCAAACATACTGATACTATTGATTTTAGCGATGTAATGCGGATTTTGGATTAAAAACATCGTTAAGCAAGCACCGCCGCCGCTATGAGTGACGCAGTGTAAATTGCTGAGCTTTAATTCATTAAATAAATAATCGAAAGTGGCAGCAAAATCGTAGGTTGCGACGGTTTCAAAGTTGAATTTGTCTTTTGGTAACGAGCTTGCACCATGACCACGCCACTCCATGATATAACAATGATGGCCAAGCTCAGCTAAGTATTCAGCGATTCTTAAGCAGGTGTTTTTATCTGAAAAAGTACCATGAGTTAAAAAGATATTTTGGGCTCTATAAGTAGAGTTGTTAGATAAATATTGCTGTTTTTCACTAGAAAATATATGCCAAATAGCAATTTGTACATTATCTTTTGTGCTCACAAATTTTAGATTTTCAGTCAACATACAGGGCTCTCTTAAGACTTAAGTTTTCTGAGCAAATTTCTTTAGCTGCTCTCATTGCTTGTAACAGCTTTTAACTACACTGAATGCATCATAGACTTGATAAGTCAGCTTACTGTCTTTATATACAATGAAGATACGGTCAGCTCACTATAAGTGAGTATCATTACAGATAGCCACTGCTAATTCACACCGCTGCAGTCGGAATAGTCGACTAAGTGCGCTATAATGAGCCGTATAAATAGATAGCTGTCATGGTCAAAGCAACAAGCGATAAGCATGATAGTCACTGACACATATTCCCTTGCATTGACGACACAAGAAGCGGGTACACAGCACGCTGGTGTCATAACACAGATAGGACGCATTATGAGTGAACATAACCCAACGGATACTCAAGTAGAACCTGCTGCCGATTACGAGTCAGCGCTTGATACTGAGCAAACCGAAGCTAAAAGCAATATTACCATCACGGAAGCGGCGCAAGGTTACTTAGCGGATTTGTTATCGAAGCAAGACACCGATGGTATTGGCGTACGTATTTTTGTTGAACATCCGGGTACACCACGTGCTGAGTGCTGTATGGCTTATAACCAGCCAGGCGAAGAGGATAGTGCTGACCTGAAATTCAGCTACGATAATTTCTCTGCTTTTATTGAAGCGGCATCAGTACCTTATTTAGAAGATGCGGTGATTGACTATAATAAAGACCGTTTTGGTGGTCAGTTGACCTTCCGTGCACCAAACTCCAAAGTGCCAAAAGTGGGCGCTGATGCCAGTGTGGAAGAGCGTATCAACTATGTGTTGCAGTCTGAGATCAATCCAAGCCTAGCGGCGCATGGTGGTGATGTGCAATTGCTTGAATTGATTGATGAAGAAGGCGTTGGCTTGACTGCCGTATTGAAATTTGGTGGTGGTTGCCAAGGCTGTTCAGCAGTTGATATGACTTTGCGTCAAGGTGTTGAAGTGCAACTAAAACAGCAAATACCAGAGCTTACTCAAGTGATTGATGAGACCGATCATACTCGTACTGAAAACGCGTATTATAAATAAGAATGCTTTGATTAATAAAACCTAATCGGTGATTATAAGTACGAATAGGATGCTTGTTTTTTATTGCTTATGAATTTTTGTCATTAAGCGATGGATAATTTGCTATTCTTTTCATAAAGAAGTTGAGTTATGATTAACTCAGCTTTTTTTATGCCTATCGTTTAGCGATAGCTATTTTAATCAACAAGTATTTTTTGATAGCGAATAAATATATAGGAGCACAACATGAGTGACGGACAACCAGCTAAGCAAAATAATCAACGCCTTGAAACCTTGGCGATTCATGCCGGATATACTGTAGAACCGACTACCAAAGCAGTCGCCGTACCCATTTATCATACCAGCTCATATGCCTTTGATAATACTCAGCATGGTGCAGACTTGTTTGATTTAAAAGTTGCTGGCAACATTTATACCCGTATCATGAACCCGACCAATGCGGTACTAGAAGAGCGCGTTGCTGCGCTTGAGGGCGGTATCGGCGCGCTTGCTGTGGCTTCTGGTATGGCTGCCATCACTTATGCGATTCAAACCATTTGTGAAGCAGGCGACAATATCGTTGCGGTATCGACACTATATGGTGGTACTTATAATTTATTCGCTCATGCATTACCACGCCAAGGTATCGAGGTGCGCTTTTTTGACCATAAAAATCCTGCCGCGATACGTGATTTAATCGATGATAAGACTAAAATGGTCTTTGCGGAAAGTATTGGTAATCCACTCGGCAATATTATTGATATCCAAGCACTCAGTGATATCGCGCATGAATATGGCGTGCCAGTGGTGATTGATAGCACCGTTGCGACACCTGCATTATGTCGTCCATTTGAGTTTGGTGCGGATATTGTCATTCATTCATTGACCAAATATATGAGCGGTACCGGTACCTCGATTGGTGGCGCTATTGTCGATAGTGGTACTTTCCCTTGGGGCGATTATCCTGAACGTTTTCCGTTATTAAATACCCCAGATGCTAGCTATCATGGCGTAAACTTCGTCAAAGACGTTGGCGCTGCGGCATTTATCGCCCGTGCTCGTGTGGCACCGCTGCGAAATACTGGCGCAGCGTTAAGCCCGCTCAATGCCTTTAGTATTTTGCAAGGTTTACAGACGCTAGGTTTACGTATGGAGCGTCATGTTCAAAACGCGCAAGCGGTTGCAGAGTATCTACGTGATCATGATAAAGTTGCTTGGGTAAAATATGCTGGTCTGCCTGACCATCCTGAGCATGAACTTGCCAAAAAATACATGAAAGGTACGCCATCTGCTATTTTGACTTTTGGGGTAAAAGGTGGGCTTGAAGCAGGCTCGCGCTTTATCGATGCTTTGCAGCTGATTACACGCTTGGTGAATATCGGTGATGCCAAATCACTAGCTTGTCATCCAGCAACGACGACGCATCGTCAGCTCAATGAGCAAGAGCTCGAAAAGGCAGGCGTCAGCATTGATATGGTTCGTTTATCAATTGGTATTGAGCATATCGAAGATATCAAAGCCGATTTAGAGCAAGCATTGGCAGCGGCTTAATTAAATAATAGTTTATAAATCAGAAAGCCCATATCAAATCGATATGGGCTTTTTTATTTTCTAAACTATATTTTCTAAGATATCTAAATACTGCTAAGTATTAGGCTTGATTTTTTAAGCAGTCAGTACACGTTTGGCAATATTCTGATAATCTTCTGACGCTAAACGTGGACCGAGCTGTTGAATCACTTGCGCGGCAACTGCGCTGGCAAAACGACCACATTCTGGCAAACTATATTGCTGTGACAAAGTATATAGAAATGCGCCCGCATAGTTATCACCGGCACCATTGGTATCGATGACACTATCGACTGCTGGCGTAGGGATATCATGAATTTCAATGTTGGACTCATCATTTGGCTGATGTGCAATCACTGCACCATTAGCACCATCAGTGACTACTGCAATTTGGCAATGCTCAAGTAGTGCCTGCGCTGCTGACTTATGATCTTTTTTATCTGTGAATAAGCGCGCCTCTTCACTATTGCAAAATATCACCGCAACTTTATTGCCGAGCATATTTAGCAAACCCTCTTTAGCGAATTTCACAACGGCTGGATCAGCAAAACTAACGGCAATCTTGGCACCGTTTACAGTCGCTTGCTGACGCAATTGATCCATCGCTGGCTGAATACCTGCAGACATCGCAAGGTAGCCTTCCAAATACAACCACTCAGCTTGAGTTAACGCGTCAAAATCAACGTTGTCAGCGGTGATATCGCTTGAAGTACCTAGGAACGTCTGCATAGTACGCTCACCATCTTCAGTCACTGCAACCACACATGAGCCAGTTACACCGCCTATATGAATGGACTGAGGTGAGGTGGCAACACCTGCTTCATGTAAGTCTTTTAAATAAAATTCACCTTGCTTATCGTTGCCGACGCGGCAGGCATAAAAAGGTTTACCGCCCAAACTTGAAAACGTGTACATGGCATTGGCAGCTGAACCGCCACCCGCTTGTTTTGATGGTTCTATTTCTGCCAGCTTAAAATATGCCAATAATTGCTGTTGTTCTTCAATACCTGCCAGCGTCATATTACCTTTAGTCAGGTCAGTTTCTTCTAGTGCAGCATCTGATAACAGATATTCGTGGTCAACCAAAGCATTACCTATCGCCATCACATCGTACATTGCTTATCTCTCCTCAAAGAATTTATAACTGCGTCTGTTTGTTTATAATATCCAAAAATTATTATGCTTGTAGCTCAAGTAAGCGCTGATAGAGCGCATTCTTTTTAACACCGGTAATATCAGCACCTAAAGCGGCAGCTTTTTTAACTGACAAATCCTCTAGTAGCCGTTGCAGTAATTTATCATGAATACTGATGTCATCATCGTCTTGCGCAACATTGGCTCCAGCGACCACCACCACTATTTCGCCGCGCTGCTGATTGTCATCCGCTTTAACAAATTCAATCAATTCGCCAAGCGTACTTTTATTTACGGTCTCAAAGGTTTTGGTCAATTCACGGCAAAACGTTACTTCGCGCTCAGCACCAAATACAGTCGCCATATCTTCTAAACTGGCAATAATACGGTGCGGCGCTTCGTAAAATATTAAGGTTTCAGTGCGAGAGTGCAATGCTGCCAGCTGCTTTTGACGACCATGTGTTTTTGCTGGTAGAAAACCAATAAAGCTAAAGCGGTCTGAGGGCAATCCTGCAACAGACAGTGCGGCAATAGCAGCAGAGGCGCCAATAATAGGGGATACACGAACGCCAGCAGCATGTGCTGCTTGTACCAATTGATAACCTGGGTCACTAATAAGTGGCGTGCCAGCATCACTAATTAAAGCAACAGAGTGACCTTGCTCAATCATTTCAATAATTTTGGGTGTTTGAATGGCGCTATTGTGCTCATGATAAGCCCAAAGCTTATTATGACCTTTTTGTTTAGCCGTGCTATCAGAGTCGTTTTCGCCATCATTCTTATTATTGTGTACTGTTACCTCTTCAGTATCATCATCCTTACTGCCTTTGGTGTTGATGCCAAAATGTGATAACAGCTTACCTGAAGTGCGCGTATCTTCACAGGCAATGATAGCGACTTGCTTTAAGACGTCAATGGCATGCGGTGTCATGTCGCTCAGATTGCCAATCGGCGTGGCAACGATATATAGACAAGCTGGCATCGCGGTAGGGCTAGACATGAAAACCTCGGGTCATTAAGATAATAAATAAAGGGATATGGCGCACTGACTGATAAAACTGGCTAACAACATTCAACATTAAAGGCAAAACTGCCTTATCAAATAAGGCTTAAGCACAGCCTAAAAAACCACACCAGTATCTGCACGCGAAAGTGGTTAGTTTAGCATGATGTGCTATGATAATTCTGAAATGTTGAGCAGACTTATAGACGTCATGGCAAATGATAAACCTTTAATGTTAACCTCCCCAAAGCAGCGCCAAGGTAGTTATTTTGAGCAGCAGGCGTGTGAATTTTTGCAAGGACAAGGGCTGATTTTGATTGCGCAAAACTGGCAGCAGCCCAAAGTTGGTGAGCTTGATTTGGTGATGTTAGAAAAAGGACAAGCGTGGTCGACACTGGTATTTGTGGAAGTGCGGCAAAGACAGCAATCACATTTTGGTGATGCGGCACTCAGCGTCACAGCAGCCAAGCAACGTAAAATTATCAAAGCAGCGCGTTATTTTTTACAGCAAAACCCTCAATATCATAAATATGAATGCCGGTTTGATGTGATTGCTTATAATACAATGAATAAAAAAAATAAAAATGAAGCCAATATCACGTTGGATAATCAACCAAATCAACGGTTAGAAATTAATCAGCCTGAATGGCTGCAAGGCGCATTTATCACGTCAGCTTGGTAATAAAACTTGTTTATGATTTATTTAAGCGTGGCTAATTTTATAATGTCAAAGCAAATTAAATGAAGTTGTCGTTACCAAAAGCCTAACTGTAAGCAGTAAAAATTCAGTAGAGTAGCGGCACTAAAATAATTTTATTGAATCAAGTTTTTGTCATATTTGTTAAAATTACAACCATTGACTGTTGCTATTATTTATTATGAATACTCATGTACTAAAGAGGTAAATCATGACACAGATGAATCTGCGCACTGCTATTTTTGGCTCACCGCGCCGTAACGCGATAGGCATTATATTAATGTCGAGCATTGTCACGACTGGCTGTACCACCAATTATTTGACCAATAGTACAGAAGGTACTTATGGCGTGCCCATGACTGAGCGCACTATTCCGCAGCGTCTGCTTGATCGTAGTATTGAGCATACCGTCAAGATTAACGTTTATGGTTTGCAGGAAAATTTGCAGCAAACCAGTCGCATGAGTATTGATAGCTTTAATAGTATTGTATTACTGACCGGTGAAGTGCCGACTGAGATAATTAAGGCAGAAGTCAGTAAAGTCGTAGGCTCTATGCCAGATGTTCGTCAAGTCTATAATGAGTTGACAGTTGGTGCCTCAAAAGGCTATAGCCAAACTGTCCATGACGGTTATATCACATCAAAGCTGATGGCAAAAACAGCCGCTGCTGATGGGGTAAAAGCGTCACAAATTAGAGCAGTGACTAATAATGGCGTGGTTTATATCATGGGTCGTATGACACCGACGCAGCAAAGCCACTTGATTGATATTGCCAATAGCACGGTTGGTGTTACAGAATTGGTACTACTGACTACTGTCGTTGATGATCGAGGCGTAAAGTTGGGTAACGATGACATCATGTATGAGGCCAATGCTGCAAATTCAGCCCATCCAACTAGAGTTGCAGTCGTTAATAACAGAGCAATATCTAATACTAGTGGTTCTGTCGCAGCAGATGCGACTATCAGTGCCACACCTATTATAGTGACCGAAGATGGCTCACCAGTTACCGAGCCTTCATCCAGCCCTTACATTGACCTGTATCGAAACCCATAGATTGTAGTGAATTAGATGAGTGATTAATCTTGATAAGATATTGTTATCTAATGCTAGTTTTATCTTAAAGTAGTCCAAATATCACTCACAAGAACACTAAATACCCATAACAGTAGAAGCACGATAAATCCCCTGTTATTCCGTAAAATATGTACAGTCAAAAAATATTAATCGCAAATATAGTTAATGCAGTGTAGGTAAGATTATAAATCTATAACTGACTGACATATAACAGGAATACTGCTATGAAGGCTTTAAATAATGATGTACAGCGACCTAAGGTAGGTATGTCCAAACTCGTACGTGTAGGGGTTACTACTGCGTTGGCAGTAGGCAGTATTGCCCTAGCGACGCAGCAAGCACAAGCGTTATCAGCGCTTGCTATCGTTAATGGTATTACTTCAAATGGCGGCATTGGGGTTAGTAAAGACATCCTGTATGGTGACGAGCCATTACAAGATTTGGATATTTACTATCCAAAACCTTTAGCGCAGGCTATGAAAACGAATACCACCATCAAACAAGATTATCCGATGGTGGTATTCGTCCATGGCGGCTCTTGGGAGAGTGGAAGTAAGGAGGAATATGCCTTTGTCGGGCAGAGTTTGGCGCAAGCAGGTTATGTGACTGCAGTGATTAATTATCGTAAAGCCCCTGAGCATGTCTATCCTGATTATGTCGAAGATACGGCGCAAGCGATTGCGTGGAGCTATAAAAATGCCAAGCGTTTCCATGCCAATCCAGAGCGTTTTGCAGTCGTTGGTCATTCTGCCGGAGCGTTTAACGCTGTTGCTGCGGTCGCCAATGAGGATTTTTTAAAGCCTTATGGTATTAAGCCAAAAGATATCACTGCAGTGATTGGTATTGCAGGTCCTTATAGTTATGACTTTCGTAAATTTAGTAGCGTCACCGCTTTTGCTGCCGACGCGACACCTGATGAGGTAATGCCAGATCGTCAGATCAAAGGGCAGCAGCCGCCGTATTTATTATTGACAGCTGAAAAAGACAAAGTTGTTTATGCGACCAATACCATCAAAATGACACAGGCTTTAAAAGCGGCAGGTGTTACCGTGCAGACAAGTGAAATTGCGGGTGCCAGTCATGCCACCAGTATTGGCGCGATGGCACCACCTCTACGCTGGGTCAATGATGTACGTGCACAAGTATTAAGTTATTTGGATAAAACCCTTAAATAAGGGTTGCAATTAATAAGTCCGACATGGGTATTGATTCTATTTTAGGCTAATAATGGTTAAGCATCGTTGTGTAAGACAGTGCTGTAAGATGGTCAAACTCTTGTTATAATGTCGTCACTTTACCTCTATACCCTATCTAAAACCTTAAGGCAGAATATTCTATGAGCATGAACGCTGACGATTTGATTGCATTTTTACAAACGCATTTTCCAGATGCCTTTATTCAAGCTGCTAATCAAGGAACTAAGTTTGATGTACGTGTGGTTGATGCCAGTTTTGAGGGCAAACGCGCCGTTCAACGTCAGCAAGCCGTTTATGCTTTGGTCAATGATAAAATCGCCAGTGGTGATATTCATGCGCTCAATATTCAAGCGTTAACGCCTGCTGAATGGGATGTTCAATCGCAAGGCTAGAGTAGGTTAAAGCTTTTTATTTACGACTGGATTGTTTATTACGAGCAAGTATTTTTGCCATTGATAATTGATTCGGTTTCTCATTGTTTTTATACTTATCGTTAGGTTGTCACCTTTATGGATCAATTTTTAATCACTGGTAGTAGTCGTATCGCAGGGGAAGTCACCATTTCAGGCGCTAAAAATGCCGCGTTGCCGTTGCTTGCGGCTATGATATTGGCTGAGACGCCGACGACATTGCACAATGTGCCATCGCTACAAGATGTGCGCACTTTGATTGAGTTGATCGGTGGCATGGGTATCAAAATCCAAAAGCAGGGTGATACCGTCACTTGCGATACCAAGAGTATCGATAATTTTTATGCGCCTTATGATTTGGTTAAAACCATGCGTGCCTCAATCTTAGTACTGGGTCCATTGTTGGCACGTTTTGGTGAGGCAGAAGTCTCCTTGCCGGGTGGTTGTGCGATTGGTTCGCGCCCCGTTGATCAGCATCTTAAAGCCTTTGAAGCAATGGGTGCTAGTATTACAGTGGAAAACGGCTATGTAATTGCGCAAGCCCCAAAGGGCGGTAAGCTGTTAGGTTGTAAGTTCTCATTTGACATGGTGACGGTAGGCGGTACTGAAAACGTCATCATGGCAGCAGCACTTGCTAAAGGCACGACTGTTTTGGGCAACTGTGCGCTTGAGCCAGAAGTGGTTGATTTGGCTAATATGTTGGTCGCAATGGGTGCTAAAATCAGTGGTATTGGTACAGCAACCATGACAATTGAAGGCGTTGAGCGCTTGCATGGTTGTGAGTACTCGGTCGTGCCAGACCGTATCGAAACAGGCTCTTACCTTGCAGGTGCTTTGATGACACGCGGTGATGTATTGACTAAGAATACTTCTGCGCTACTATTAACACCTGTGCTAGAAAAGTTTGAAGACATGGGTGCAATTATCACTACCGGTGATGATTGGATTCGCGCGCAAATGAAAGGTCGACCAAAAGCGGTCGATATTCGTACCCAGCCGCATCCAGGTTTTCCAACGGATATGCAGGCACAGGTGATGGCGATTGCTTGTTTGGCTGATGGCACCAGTACCTTTATCGAAAATATCTTTGAGAACCGTTATATGCACGTCCCTGAGCTTAATCGTTTGGGTGCCTCTATCCAAGTAGACGGTCATACGGCTGTGGTAAAAGGGGTTGAATGCTTTACAGCCGCGCCTGTGATGGCGACTGATTTGCGTGCTTCGATGTCATTGGTAATGGCAGCCGCAACAGCAGAAGGCGAGAGTTTAATTGACCGCATTTACCATATCGACCGTGGCTATGAGCACGTTGAAGACAAATTGCGTGCGCTTGGTGTCAATATCGAGCGTATTAACAGCAACGATTAATAGAGCTTGCTAAAAGTTATAACGCTAGTATTAACACTGGCGTTATAATCAAAATAAATTTTAAGCCTAGTGTAATATTAAAAATGCCCTTTGACGGCGACAACTTTCAGCACCATCAGCACACGGACCAGCGTCACTATGACTGAAGTAACCAACAGCTTACCAACCAGTGGTTTATTGAACGAAGTAAATGATGAGTTTTTAGGCTTAACACTGGCGTTATCCAAGGGTCGTATCTTAGAAGAGACGATGCCACTTTTGCGTGCCGCTGGCGTTGAATTATTGGAGGATCCTGAAGCCTCACGCAAGCTTATTTTTCCAACCTCAAACCCCAATGTCCGAGTATTAATTTTACGCGCAAGCGATGTGCCAACGTATGTTGAACACGGGGCAGCGGACTTTGGTGTGGCAGGTAAAGATGTTTTGCTTGAACATGGCGCCAATCATGTTTATGAATTATTAGATCTGAAGATTGCTCAGTGTAAGCTCATGACCGCTGGCGTAAAAGATGCACCTTTGCCAAACCGTCGCCTACGTATTGCCACCAAATATGTGAATGTTGCCCGTGCTTATTTTGCAAGTCAAGGACAGCAAGTTGATGTGATCAAGTTGTACGGCTCGATGGAACTTGCGCCCTTGGTTGGTTTAGGTGATTTGATAGTCGACGTGGTTGATACGGGCAATACCTTACGTGCCAATGGACTCGAAGCGCGTGATCATATCTGTGATGTCTCTTCCCGTCTTATCGTCAACCAAGTCAGTTATAAGCGCAAGTTTTCACTGCTTGAGCCGATATTAGATAGTTTTAAAAACAGTATCAGCAGTACTCCATAAATCAGTACATGATAAAAGCGTATCGTAGATTGATAATATCAAGTATGGTTATACAAAATTCCAAACCAGTTTAGCGCTCTAAGGAGAACATAGCGTGCTAAACTGGTTTTATTGTATTTGCATGTCAGCTAATAAAAGCACCGTATAGTCTGAATGTGATTACTATAAATAAGCTGACATCTAAGCCCTCATATTATCCTTTTTACCGCCGTATTCATGCTCAAATATAGGACAAAGCCATGCGCCAATTAAGTACGCAAGACGCCGATTTTGACAGTCAGTTGACAGAACTGCTTGCTTTTGAAACCGTTAATGATGCCGATTTACTCAAAACGGTAGATGACATTATTAGTAAAGTGCGTCATGGCGGGGATAGTGTGGTGCTAGAATTGACGCAGCAGTTTGATCAACATCCAGCAACGACGATGAAGGCTCTAGAATTATCCAAAGAGGCACTTGCTGAAGCATTTGCCAATCTTGATGATGTCGTGAAAAGCGCTCTGACCACAGCAGCGACGCGCGTGCAGAGCTTTCATGAGCGACAAGTACAAGAGTCATGGCAGTATGAAGATGAATTCGGCAATCGTTTAGGTCAAAAGGTCACGCCGCTTGACCGTGTCGGTATTTATGTGCCGGGCGGTCTGGCATCTTATCCTTCTTCAGTATTAATGAACGCTATCCCTGCCAAAGTTGCTGGTGTCAAAGATGTCATTATGGTCGTACCCGCTCCAAAAGGTGTGCTCAATCCCTTGGTATTAGCGGCGGCGCATTTGGCACAAGTTGATCGCGTTTTTACTATTGGCGGCGCGCAAGCAGTAGCTGCATTGGCTTATGGTACTGAAACGATTCCGGCAGTAGATAAAATCACTGGACCGGGCAATAAATATGTTGCAGCCGCCAAACGCGCGGTATTTGGTCAAGTCGGTATCGATATGATTGCCGGACCTTCTGAGGTTCTGGTTTATGCAGAAGGCACGGCGAAAGACCGTGCTGATTGGTTAGCGATGGATTTATTATCACAGGCAGAGCATGACCGTATTGCCCAAGCGATTTTTGTGACCACAAGTGAAAAACAGCTTAAAGAAGTCGCCATTGAAATTGAAAAAGCCTTGGCTGAATTACCCAAGGCAGATATCGCTCGTGATTCGCTAAAAAATCGTGGCGCGCTTATCTTGGTTAAAGACCGTGCAGAAGGCATGGCAGTTATCAATCGCGTTGCGCCTGAGCATTTGGAGCTGTCTGTTGATAATCCAGACGCGTTGCTTGGTAGTATTCGTCATGCAGGTGCTATCTTTATGGGACGTCATACGCCAGAGGCAATCGGTGACTACTGTGCAGGACCGAATCATGTGCTACCGACATCGGGTACAGCACGCTTTTCGTCACCGCTTGGCGTCTATGATTTTCAAAAGAAATCATCCATTATTTATTGTAGTGAAGCGGGCAGTAAGCCTTTGGCTGAGACGGCAGATATTTTAGCGCAGCATGAGGACTTAGAAGCCCATGCGCGTTCAGCCCGTTATCGTTACCAGTCCTAATTTTCTCAAAAACAATTATTGGAATAACAGTTTTGGAAATAACCATTTCTGTGATTAATAGTAGGATAACTTATGAGTGAATCAAAGATAGATAACAGACTTTGGTCATCTAAAGCGCGTAATTTATCGCCGTATGTTCCTGGCGAGCAGCCCCAGCATGACGATTTGTGCAAGTTGAACACCAATGAAAATCCATTTCCACCTTCACCAAAAGTGGGTGAGGCGATTATTAAAGTCTTAGCACAGCAAGCGGACGATTTGCGCTTGTATCCTGCACCTGAGTCTGAAGAATTGCGCGGCGCATTGGCCACGCTTTATGATCTTGATATCAATCAAGTGTTCGTTGGTAATGGCTCAGATGAAGTATTGGCATTGGTATTTGCCAGCTTCTTCTTAAAAGAGCGCCCAATTTTGGCGCCTGATATTAGCTACAGCTTTTATCCCGTTTATGCCAATACCTTTGGTATAGAGCTTGTGCAAATCCCATTAGAAGCAGATTTTAGTATCAGTCCTGATGCCTATCGTCGACCTTGCAGTGGTATCATTATTGCCAATCCAAATGCGCCAACTGGTTTATTATTGTCGCTTGCTGATATCCGTAAGCTTGCAGGCGAGCACTCAAACTCAGTGATTGTGATTGATGAGGCGTATATTGATTTTGCTCAGCTAGAAGAGAGTAGTCCAGACGTAGAAGTATCAGCAGTTAGCCTTATTGATGAATTTGATAACTTGCTAGTTACCCAGACCTTTTCAAAATCGCGTTCGCTTGCCGGACTGCGTGTCGGTATGGCATTTGGTAATGCTTCATTGATTGAAGCATTAACGCGTATGAAAAACAGCTTTAATAGCTATCCACTTGATAAGTTGGCACAAGCTGGTGCAACAGCTAGCGTCTTAGATGTTGAATATTTTGAGAAAACTCGCCAGCAGGTCATTGATTTGCGTACATCGTTTACGGCTGAGTTGACGGCCTTAGGTTATGAGGTACTGCCATCACATGCCAACTTTGTCTTTGCGCGCCCTCATGATGGTGCTGCCAGTCAAGTAGCAGAAGTATTACGTGAGCAAGGTATCATTGTTCGTCATTTTGATAAGCCGCGTATTAATGAGTATTTACGCATTACGATTGGCACCGCTGCCCAGAACGA
The DNA here is from genome assembly GCF_025642195.1 of Psychrobacter sp. SC65A.3. Taxonomy (NCBI): domain Bacteria; kingdom Pseudomonadati; phylum Pseudomonadota; class Gammaproteobacteria; order Moraxellales; family Moraxellaceae; genus Psychrobacter; species Psychrobacter sp. SC65A.3. Next base: position 364,702 of record NZ_CP106752.1, read on the forward strand.
GCGTTTAATTGATGCGTTAAAAGCGCTACAGGCTGTAGCGGATGTCGAGGCAAATTAATACCTAGCTCAACTATAGTACTAAAACAATGTTTCATAAGTAATAAAAAGAGCCTGCTCACATGATGTTAGCAGGCTCTTTTGTGCCGCTTTAAGCTGTTTTCGAATATAAAGCTCAGTGGTTGGCTGTATTAGCAAGGACAGATAATAGGTTGCCGACTTTATCTAGGCACTCCTGATATTCAGCATCGCAGTCTGAGGCAACGGTAATACCTCCACCCGCCCATAAACTGACTTGTTTAGGGTTGTCTGTTGTGCTGGTTGTCTGTAGTGTGCGAATCAGTACATTCCACTGACCGCTACCATCAAAGTTCATATAGCCCATAGTGCCACAATAAGCACTACGCGGTGCCGCTTCCAATTCTGCAATAATCTCCACCGCCCGTTTCTTTGGCGTGCCAGTAATTGATCCTGCAGGCAAACTGCCAAATAAGACGCTTAACGGATGGGTATCTGTCTTGAGCTCGGCGGTAATGGTGCTGACCATATGATGTACATTACTAAAGCTCTCGATCGCAAATAGCTGAGGCACTTTTACGCTACCGATTTTGGCGTATTTACCCAAGTCATTACGTAACAAATCCACAATCATAACGTTTTCTGCACGGTCTTTTTCGCTGTTGATTAACTGCTGCTTGTAGTCATTATCTTGTTCGATTGTTAAGCCGCGCGGCATGGTTCCTTTGATTGGCTTGGTACGTATATGATGCTTGCCAGTCTCAATATCTTTGCTAAAGGTAAAAAACAATTCCGGCGAACAGCTTAATAATTCAAACTGATGGTTTGATGTATTTACTTTACCTTCATGATTATAGCTATCAATGGCTATATATCCTGCAAAAGGTGCTTGGGTATTAGTGTGCAAAGCAGGTAAATAGTCAATGAGGCTTGTGACTGAATTATCTTCATAAGTGCTTAAATAGCCACTCCATGCTTGGGTTAAATTGATTTGATAACAATCGCCTTGCTGCAAATAATTTTGCGTTTGATGAAACGCCTGCTGATAATGCTGTTTGCTCCACTGAGCTTCTAGTAATAAAGGCGGCTTTTTACAGGAGTATTTTTTAGTGCCATTCTCATTCGATAGCTGATTATCCAAACCATCTAAATAAGATGTCAGCACTCTGATTAGTGCATTTGTATCCTGCTGGACTGAGCTGCTGTCAGAGTTATTATTGTTATCATTTTTTACCTTTAGCTGCCAACTGCTTTGACTGTCTGAATCAGCGGTTAGGTAAATATCATAATGCCCCAATAACGCGCACGGCTGTGCTGCCATCTCAATATTGGCAGTTGGGCTTAATTCATGAGCGCCAATGTCATAACTGATAAAACCTATTAAGCCATGCTGATAATACGGCGACTGATTATCCTGACTTATTGAAATTGAGCTAGCACTGTTATTTTCATGAGCCCGACTGTAAGCAATTAATTCTTCTTGCCAGTCGCTATAACTCATATAGCTTGTAATAGCACTATCACTGGAATTACTATAAAGGTGAACATGCCCACGCCGTGTTTTCTCGATTTTATAAAGGCTTGCCTGTTTAGTAGCATGCAGCGTGTCATTAGTCACAGGATAAACGCACCAGCTCGTCTTTGGTAATAAGCCAATCACAGGTCGCCCATCATTATTGAGCCAAACCAATTGCCAGTTTGCTTTGCTATTTTGTTCTAACAAATGTCGTTGCAGGTGCGGCATTAATTCGGCAGCAGATAAGTCACCAAAACGCCAGCTAGTTTTGCTAGCTGGCGGTAGGGCAGAATCTGTCTGCACAGTGGTATGAGTATCTATTACAACCATAGTTTAAGCGTCAAACTTTTTGATGATTAGTGTTGCATTGGTACCGCCAAAGCCGAAGCTATTGCTCATAAGAGTTTCAAGCTCAACATCGCGTTTTTCAGTGACGATATCAAAGCCTTCGGCAGCCGGATCTAATTCTGTAATATTGATACTTGGTGCAATAAAGCTGTCTTGTAACATCAGTAAGCAATAAATCAGCTCTTGTGCACCAACAGCACCTAAGCTATGACCTGTCATAGACTTAGTCGAGCTAATGGCAGGCACTTTACTGATATCGTTATCAAATACTTTGGCAATAGCTTTAAGCTCAGTGATGTCACCAAGTGGCGTACTAGTACCATGGCTATTGATATAATCCACGCTTTCTAAACCCGCTTCAGCAAGTGCTAGCTTCATGCAGCGTACTGCGCCTTCACCGCTTGGCGCAACCATTTCTGCGCCATCAGAGCTGGCACCATAACCAACAATTTCAGCCAAGATATTGGCACCACGTGCTTGGGCATGCTCAAGACTTTCAACGACTACCATCGCGCCACCTGCCGCGATAACAAAACCGTCACGGTCTTTATCATAAGCTCTTGAGGCAAGCTCTGGAGTACCGTTGTATTGAGTGCTGACTGCACCCATGGCATCAAACATACAAGACTGAGTCCAATGTTCTGCTTCACTACCACCAGCGAGTATCACATCTGCTTTACCCAATTGAATAAGCTCGGCAGCATGACCGATACAATGCGTTGACGTGGCACAAGCCGAGGTTAATGAGTATGAGATACCTTGGATTTTTAGACCAGTAGCGAGCGCCGCCGATACTGAGCTGCCCATTGTTTTTGGTACAGCCATCGCACCAACGCCGCGTAACCCTTTTTCTCGCATGGCGTCTATTGCATTGGCGATATTTTCTGTTGACGCGCCGCCTGAGCTGGCGACTACGCCCACACGCGGATTGTTATTGATGGTTTCTAAAGAGAGTCCAGCGTGCTTAATGGCACTTAACGCACTGACATAAGCATATAGGCTTGCGTCACTAAAAAACCGTTTTAGTTTGCGGTCAATAGCTGAGGTATCAAGCTGTGAGTGATCAATACTGCCGCTGACGTGTGATTTGAACTCGTGCTCAGCATAAGATTCGTTGAATGTGATGCCAGAGCGTCCTTGTTTAAGAGCCTCTGTGACAGTAGCCAAATCATGTCCGATACAAGATACAATCCCTGCTCCAGTGATAACAACGCGGCGCATACAATATTCCTTATTAGTAACGATTTTTTTGATAATTACTTTTAATCATCGTTTTAAAATATCTACTTCTACCATATCACTTCATCTCTATCTGTTTTTGATAACAAAGGTGTTGTTATACCAAGGCATTTAAGTGCTAACAGCGGACGCTAACGTTATCATGGATTCATAGAGAGTTGAGAGAAATAGAATGCAGGTAAATAATGGTACAAGTGTACTTTGAATTATGGCATATGATACCGTATCGAGGTGGCAAAATGTTTGAGTAAATGCAAAATAATAATAAAATAGGGCTTATCAGCAACAATGGTTATTCTATAGTTTTATGCAGTTTGTTATTAAGAAGCAAACAATAAGGGCGATGCATGCCATGGTACAAGCTTCTTTAATATGAGCTGATGTAATAGATATACTATGATGGTTAAGTTGTTATCGATAAATGACACTTTTAGATACAAAAGGGCTGATAGCGATAACATTGTTCGCACTGACACTCACAGTAGGGGTTCGCTAGAATGGCAAACAGCGTATTATTATAAAAAGGGTGTTAGAGCAGCATTTTAACAATAGTAATTTAACACTTAGTACTTTAACCATATTACTTTATAACAAACATCATATTAAGGATATCAAGATGGGAAAGCGTAGCACTTTATCGAAAGGTATTAGTACGGTTGGCTCTTTTACGCGTGGCAATCTAGAGCGTATGGGTGCCATGATTGATAGCGCGAATGCAAAAACTGGCAAACCGCGTCAATTTAAAGCGGTGAACTTAGGCGATGAAGATTACCAACAAGATTTGTTCCGTGAGCAAACGTTAAAAGCCACTCAGCAGTTATTGGGCACACGCTTTGCTGCTTATGGTAAATATGCCAAAAAAGTGGTACCGAACAGCTTTTTTGAATCGACCGTTGATGGCGCTTTTGCTCAAATTGCTAAGCTTGCCGACAACTGGAGTCAAATTGATTTACCGAATCAGCATCGCTTTGCCAATATTGTGAGCTTAGACGACGAGCAGCGTTACGCGTTAGCGACCGATATCGCCAATCAAAACCGTGCATTAGCGACGCTTGGCGGTGTTACAGGTTTGGCAGGTTTGCCGGGCTTGCTTGCGGATACGTTATGGTTATTGTTGGTTTCTCTACGCACGGTTTATCAATTGGGCGCTGTTTATAATAAGCCGTTAACTGGTAAGCAAGGCGTCAAAATGGCCTATGAGTTACTTGCCAATGCAGATCTCAGCAAAATGCAAGAGAAGCAAGCATTGCTGGCAGGTATTGGTATTGGTAAAGGTTTACTGGATAGCGCCCAAAGCAGCGGTTTACACAATGAGCTCAAAAACTTAGGCTTGCAGAATAAAAAAGTTAATTTTTACGCAGAGCAAGTGGACAGTATTGCTAGTCAGGTCGGTGTTGATTTGGATCAAATTAACTTAACATGGATACGCCGATTCCTACCAGCCACTGCCGTTATCGTTGGTATGCGCTATAACAGTCAGCTGATTGATGAGGTCATTGGCGTTGCTCAAGCAACTTTTGCGCCAGAAGCTAAGCTTGCCAATCGCGCTATTACTGATGACAGTAGCAGCGAAGTAAAGGTTAGTAAGGCAACGGGCAGCACTGAGCAGAAAGAAGACAAAGCTCAAGATGCCGCACCACTAGAGAAGGAATCTAAAGAAAAAGAATCAAAAGATGCAGCATCAAAAAACATAAAGTCAGACGCTAATGCTGCAAAAGAGGATGAAAAAGATACTCAGAAAAAAGCTGACGATAAAGAAAACGATGTTGATACTACAGCTGACGAAAAGAAAGTCGACAGCACTAAGAATGATAAGCAGAATAGTGCAGTTAAATCTTCTGACAGCAAAACAAAAAAAGCCGCTGCTAAGTCGAGTAAATAATAAGCTATTAAGGTTTATTTATTATTTCGTTTTAGAATACTGAAGCTCTACGTAATTGCTATTTATCTTTAATGTTGGCGATATCGGCTTACTTCTATTGAAAATTAAACCGATATCGCCATATAGCTCAGGTAAACGACTGTTTTTTATCTCTAAATATCTTATCTAAATGATGTAAGCATCTACTTTTGATACCGTATTTAGTTAGCTGTTTTTTCGGTTATGCCGTTAAAAACAGATAAAGTGGTATAGTAGTAGACCGAATACATATCTATCCGCTGCTGTAAAGTCCAACTGCTCATAAGTGGTTGAAATAGCAGCAACAAGTCTTTATAATACACTGTCCTAAAAATGGGTGTGCCAAAATCTGTCGTTAAAGTCAGATCGATGGTGCGTTTCCCTATTTTTTTGTTTTTTACCAAACGGGAGAAGGATGCCTCATGGCAACAACTAACCAATTGATTCGTAAAGGTCGCAAAACCATCAAGGAAAAGTCAAAAGTTCCTGCGTTGGAAGCGTGCCCACAACGCCGTGGTGTATGTACTCGCGTATATACTACTACCCCTAAAAAACCTAACTCAGCCATGCGTAAAGTATGTCGTGTACGCTTGACTTCAGGTTATGAAGTATCAAGCTACATTGGCGGCGAAGGTCATAACCTACAAGAGCACAGTGTTGTTCTTATCCGTGGTGGTCGTGTAAAAGATCTACCAGGTGTACGTTATCACACTGTTCGCGGTGCACTAGATTGCGCAGGCGTTAAAGACCGTAAGCAAGGTCGTTCTAAATATGGTGCTAAGAAACCTAAAGTTTAATAACTAACCGTTATTAAATGAGTTTCTTTGTATCAAACATTAACTGTGCATGGGTCTGATGTGAGTAATTTTTGACCAAATGAGTCACTAATCTTTATCACACACCGCCATGCAGTAAGGCTGACTGACAACTCGATATAACGCCATCCAATATTAATTGGTGCGAGATTGTGAATGTCAGACACTCCTGAAGAAAAGGATATTTATTATGCCAAGACGTCGCGTCGTTGCTACCCGTGAGATCCTACCGGATCCTAAGTTTGGTAGCCAAACTGTTGCAAAATTCATCAACCATGTCATGAGTCATGGTAAAAAATCTACTGCTGAGCGTATCGTTTACGGTGCACTTGAGACAGTAAGCCAAAAGCGTAACATCGAAGATCCAGTTTCTTTCTTTGAAGAAGTATTGGAAAATGTTCGCCCAATGGTCGAAGTAAAAGCTCGCCGTGTTGGTGGTGCAACCTACCAAGTGCCAATGGAAGTACGCCCCTCCCGTCGTACCGCCTTGGCTATGCGTTGGTTAGCTGAAGCTGCTGCAAAGCGTTCTGAAAAATCAATGGCTTTGCGTTTAGCTGGCGAATTGAATGATGCTGCTGATGGCAAAGGTAATGCTATGAAGAAGCGTGACGAAGTTCACCGCATGGCAGATGCTAACAAAGCATTCTCTCATTACCGTTTCTAAGCTACTCTTAATTAATTTATTTTTTTAAAAGTAGTTTTGGATGACTGGTATATGCCAGTCATCTAGATATAATTTATTTATTCTATTGATTGTCGCCATTGTTAATAAATGATTTGCTTGTAATTATTGAAAGATAATAACAGACACACTCATTTCAGATGGCGGACATCTGTCAAGATGCTGTTCTGAAAAGGGATGCTATTCTGTAAAGAAAGTCTCCTGAGTTTGATGCCGCACTATTCTTAGTAGTTACTCTTTTTTGCCCGTATTAGGTTCAATGATTAGTAATATTGCAGGGCTGAATGGCTTTGTCATAGAGTAGAGGTAGAGACACAACACATTAATATATACACGAATTTCCCTAGGAAAACACTATGGCTCGTAAAACTCCCCTAAAGCGCTATCGCAATATTGGTATCTCTGCGCACATTGATGCTGGTAAAACGACCACTACTGAACGTGTTTTGTTCTATACCGGTGTTAGCCACAAGATTGGTGAAGTACATGATGGCGCAGCCACTATGGACTGGATGGAGCAAGAACAAGAGCGTGGTATTACTATCACCTCAGCGGCGACAACTTGTTTTTGGTCAGGTATGGCAAAACAGTTTGACGAACACCGTATCAATATCATTGACACCCCAGGTCACGTTGACTTCACGATTGAAGTTGAACGTTCTATGCGTGTTCTTGATGGCGCTTGCATGGTTTACTGTGCAGTAGGCGGCGTTCAGCCACAGTCTGAAACCGTATGGCGTCAGGCAAACAAATATAAAGTTCCACGTCTTGCATTCATTAACAAAATGGATCGCGTTGGCGCTGATTTCTACCGCGTAGTAGAACAGATTAAAACTCGTCTAGGCGGCAAGCCAGTACCATTGGTTATCCCAATTGGTAAAGAAGACGACTTTGAAGGCGTTGTAGATCTAGTAACGATGAAAGCCATCTATTGGGACGAAGCGTCTCAAGGTATGGAATATGATGAGCGTGAAATCCCAGCAGAACTACAAGAAAAAGCGGAAGAATATCGTGAGTATCTAGTAGAAAGCGCTGCTGAAGCGACTGAAGAATTGATGAATGAGTATCTTGAGAACGGTGAATTAACTGTTGAACAAATTAACTCTGCTATTCGCCAGTTGACTATTGATAACGAAATCATTCCACTTCTTTGTGGTACTGCCTTTAAAAACAAAGGTGTACAGAAGATGTTGGACGCTGTTATTCAGTATCTTCCTGCACCAATGGATGTACCTGCTATTAAAGGTATCCTTGATGATAAAGATGAATCTGAAGGCACTCGTGAAGCGTCAGACGAAGCACCGTTCTCAGCTTTAGCATTCAAAATCATGAATGACAAGTTCGTTGGTAACTTAACCTTCGTTCGTGTTTATTCAGGTGTTCTAAAGCAAGGTAGCAGCGTTTACAACCCAGTTAAAATGAAACGTGAGCGCGTTGGCCGTATCGTACAGATGATGGCAAACTCTCAAGAAGAGTTGCAAGAAATCCGTACTGGTGATATCGCAGCCTTGGTTGGCATGAAAGATGTAACCACTGGTGATACGTTGTGTGATGAGCAAAATGTTATTACGCTTGAGCGTATGGAATTCCCAGATCCAGTTATCAGTCTAGCGGTTGAACCTAAAACCAAAGCTGACCAAGAAAAAATGTCAATCGCTTTAGGTCGTTTGGCGAAAGAAGATCCATCGTTCCGTGTACATACTGACGAAGAATCTGGTCAGACTATCATCAGTGGTATGGGTGAGCTGCATCTTGAGATTCTTGTTGACCGTATGAAGCGTGAGTTTGGTGTTGAAGCTAACATCGGCGCACCTCAGGTTGCTTATCGCGAAACGATTCGTAACACGGTTGAGCAAGAAGGCAAATTCGTACGTCAGACTGGTGGTCGTGGTAAATTCGGTCACGTTTGGTTACGTCTTGAGCCTATGGATCCAGCTGGCGATGTTCTTTATGAATTTAAAGAAGAAGTTGTTGGTGGTACGGTACCAAAAGAATTCCACGGTGCGGTTGATAAAGGTATTCAAGAGCGCATGAAAAACGGCGTACTTGCAGGTTACCCAATCGTTGGCGTAAAAGCGACCTTGTATGATGGTTCTTACCATGATGTTGACTCGGATGAGTTATCATTTAAAATGGCTGGTTCTATCGCATTCCGTAAAGGCTTCATGGCTGCAAACCCAACGCTACTTGAGCCAGTGATGAAAGTAGAAGTTGAAACACCTGAAGACTATATGGGCGATATCATGGGCGATCTTAACCGTCGTCGTGGTATGGTTCAAGGTATGGAAGACTTACCTGGCGGCACTAAGCAGATTCGTGCTGAAGTACCATTAGCGGAAATGTTTGGCTATGCCACACAAATGCGTTCAATGTCACAGGGCCGTGCAACTTACTCTATGGAATTCCAAAAGTACGCTGAAATTCCAAAATCAGTTGCAGAAGCTATCATCTCTAAATTCAACAATAAAGATGATGACGAATAAGCAAAAATCTATCGATAATGGCAATATAGGACATATCTTTATATTGTCAGTAGATAATCGAGCAATAATTGGTTAAAAGACTTGTTATTGCTCGTGATTTTCTTATAATATCTGCACATTAGTATGTGCACCCTTTTAACAGTTATCTTAATGTGGTCAGTATTCACTTAATTACTTTATATAAATTAAGCAGTTGACCCTAAAAAAAGAGGAAATACCCATGGCAAAGGCCAAGTTTGAACGTCTAAAACCACATGTTAACGTCGGTACCATCGGACACGTTGACCACGGTAAAACCACCCTTACCGCTGCTATCGCAACCGTAGCTGCAATCACCTCAGGTGGCGAAGCCAAAGACTACGCGTCTATTGACTCAGCACCAGAAGAAAAAGCACGTGGCATCACCATCAACACCTCACACGTAGAATATGACACCCCATCACGTCATTACGCTCACGTTGATTGCCCAGGTCACGCCGATTATGTTAAAAACATGATCACCGGTGCAGCCCAGATGGACGGCGCAATCCTAGTCGTATCTGCCACTGACGGCCCTATGCCACAAACCCGTGAGCACATCCTGCTTTCACGTCAGGTTGGCGTACCGTACATCGTTGTATTCATGAACAAATGTGACGTTGTTGATGACGAAGAATTGCTTGAACTCGTAGAAATGGAAGTTCGTGAATTATTAAGCGACTATGACTTCCCAGGTGATGACACCCCAATCATCCATGGTTCTGCAACTGAAGCCCTAAAAGGCTCACAAGAAAAATATGGTCAACCAGCCGTTGTAGAACTATTAAACGTTCTTGACACCTACATCCCAGAGCCAGAGCGTGACATCGACAAAGCATTCCTAATGCCAATCGAAGACGTATTCTCAATCTCAGGTCGTGGTACTGTTGTAACTGGCCGTGTTGAATCTGGTATCGTACGCGTTGGCGACGAAATCGAAATCGTCGGTATCCGTGACACTCAAAAAACCACCTGTACGGGTGTAGAGATGTTCCGTAAACTGCTTGACGAAGGTCGTGCAGGCGAAAACTGTGGCGTACTACTACGTGGTACTAAGCGTGAAGACGTACAACGTGGCCAAGTACTAGCTAAGCCAGGTTCAATCACTCCTCACACCAAGTTTGACGCTGAAGTATATGTATTGTCAAAAGAAGAGGGTGGTCGTCACACACCATTCCTAAACGGCTATCGTCCACAGTTCTATTTCCGTACGACTGACGTAACTGGCGCAATCCAATTACAAGACGGCACTGAAATGGTTATGCCTGGTGATAACGTTGAGATGGGCGTAGAGCTTATCCACCCAATCGCTATGGACAAAGGTCTACGCTTCGCTATTCGTGAAGGCGGCCGTACTGTAGGCGCTGGTGTTGTTGCTAACGTATTGAACTAATACTTAACGCTGTCAGAGTAATCTGATTGTTGTTAATAATTTAGTCAAAAGCCATCCTCGAAAGAGGGTGGCTTTTTTTGGGTATGGTTTGCTAAATCGCAGAAGTGCTAATCAATTTAGTATTTATTAAAATAAGGTCTGTATGTTTAAAAATTTAAAGCAATAAATCTATCTCAGATTTTGACTTCTATTTTTGATTTTAAACAGAGTTTTCTGACTTTTCTCCATTAAAGTAATGATTCATTGTATTAAGCAAATAAAATATCGTCTTAAAACTTGCATTCTTAGTAAAACCTTGTATAATTATCAGCCTTAACACCCCTAGGCGATTGGCTCAATTGGTAGAGCATCGGTCTCCAAAACCGAGGGTTGTAGGTTCGAGTCCTACATCGCCTGCCATCTTCTTATCACATCTTTGTCATACCCCATCATCTCCGAAGTGAGTTCTTTATGAGCAATAATCAAGATAACCTCGAGACTAAGTTATCTGATGCCAAGGCAGTTGCTGGTGGAATGCTGTCCAAAGATAAGCATGTTTCAGCAGGTAATCAAACGACTGCTGTTGAGATTGCTAAGACGGGTTCAGTAAAAGATGTGATTTTGTGGCTACTAGCCGCAGTTGTTTTAATTGGTGCAACGTTAGTTAATCAATATCTGCCCGGCTATTGGCAACCTGCCAATGACCTTTGGGTACGTATTGGTATTATCGTTGCGCTTTTTGTATTTGCGCTGTTATGTCTTGCAATGACGAATCAGGGCCGTGCATTTAAAACTTTATTGAAAGACGCTGCTGTAGAACTACGCCGCGTTACTTGGCCTGGCAAAGACGAAACCTTCCAATATACATGGCAAACGATTGTCATGATTGCGGTTGTTGGTTTATTAGTTTGGCTATTAGATAACTTTTTTAATTGGTTCGTTGGCATATTTATTGGTTAATGGCGCGTATTAGCGACTGTTTAGCCAAGATTTATGGATAACGACTTACTTATAATGATCAGGAGCGTGATATGCGTTGGTATATTGTCCAAGCATTTTCAGGATATGAAAAGCAAGTACAGCGTTCATTAACTGATCGTATTAATCGTAGTGAATTCGCTGAGTTTTTCGGCGATGTATTGGTACCTACTGAAGAAGTCGTCGAAATGAAAGACGGCAAAAAACGTAAAAGTGAGCGTAAGTTCTTTCCGGGTTATGTATTGATCCAGATGGATATGAACGACAATACTTGGCACATCGTTAAAGATTGCCCACGTATTATGGGCTTCGTTGGCGGTACGCCAGAGACGCCTGCGCCGATTACGGAAGTAGAAGCTGATCGTATTCTAAACCGTTTGAATCAGACTGAAACTGACCCGCGTCCTAAGACTCTATTTGAGCCGGGCGAAGAGTTATTGGTTATCGATGGTCCATTCACTGACTTTAAAGGGTTGGTTGAAAAAGTGGATTATGAGAAGTCTAAACTACATTTAACCGTAAACGTATTTAATCGACCGACTCAGGTTGAGCTTGAGTTTAGTAAAGTTGAGAAGCTAGATTAAATCAGCAAAAAAGTTCATCAACCGGGGAGCTGTTAGTCAATAAGGTTTATACCATATTGATTTGGCGCTATTACCCATTTAGGAGAGAATCATGGCTAAGAAGATTGATGGTTACATCAAACTGCAAGTGCCTGCAGGTAAAGCAAATCCTTCACCACCGATTGGTCCAGCATTGGGTCAAAAAGGCGTGAACATTATGGCGTTCTGTAAAGAATTTAACGCTGCGACCTCAAACCAAGAGCCGGGTTTACCGATTCCTACTGAGATCACTGTATACAGCGATAAGTCTTTTACCTTCATCATGAAGTCACCACCTGCTGCTTACCTTTTGCGTAAGGCTGCTGGTATTGCTAAAGGTTCTGGTACACCTAATACCGCTAAAGTCGGTAAAGTTGACCGTGCTCAGTTAGAAGACATCGTTAAGACTAAAGATGCAGATTTAACTGCTGCTGATCTTGATGCTGCTGTTCGTACCATCGCTGGTACTGCACGTTCAATGGGTATTACCGTGGAGGGTGTGTAAATGAGTAAACTTACTAAGCGTCAAAAAGAAATCAATAGCCGTATTGAGCACGAAAAACAATACACGATCGAAGAAGCGGTTCAAATCCTAAACGATTTGCCAGCTCTTAAATTTAAAGAGTCTATTGATATCGCTGTAAACTTGGGCGTTGACCCACGTAAATCTGATCAAGTCGTACGTGGCGCAACCAACCTACCTGCGGGTACTGGTAAAACCAAACGCGTTGCTGTATTTGCTCAAGGTGCTGCTGCTGAAGCTGCCAAAGAAGCTGGTGCTGACATCGTTGGTTTTGAAGACCTAGCAGAATCAATCAAAGCCGGTAATATGGACTTTGACGTGGTTATCGCTGCTCCTGATGCAATGCGCGTTGTTGGTCAGTTAGGTACTATCTTAGGCCCACGTGGTCTAATGCCTAACCCTAAAGTCGGTACGGTTACGCCTAACGTTGCTGAAGCCGTTCTTAACGCTAAAGCTGGTCAAGCACAGTATCGTGTAGACAAAGCAGGTATTATTCACACGACTATCGGTCAAGTTGGTTTTACTGCTGAGCAAGTAATCCAGAATGCTGAAGCACTTATTTCAGATTTGAGACGTGCTAAGCCTGCTACTTCTAAAGGTACTTTCATTAAGAAAATTACCTTGTCTAGCACCATGGGTCCTGGTCTAAGTATCGATCCAGTGCCATACCGCACAGCGAAATAATTAAGTATAATCTGTTATTCAACGATTTTGAATAATGGAACAAGATATTTTAAAGAATTAGGTCAGCGTAGCAAACGCTATGCTGTCTAAGACCGTAGGTAGACAGCGGTTTGGTAGAATGGATTGTGACTCCTGTAGATCAAAATTCATTACATTGAGCTGCTGTTGTTAATCGATGACAGATGAAAATCTTAATTGTCCTACGCAGACGGTGGCCCACCCAGTTGTTGATAAGAGCCGATAGGGCAACCTATCACTTGATGTCATTCTGATAACGGTGCCGTAATCAGTCGTTATGAGTACATTTGTTTTTAATAAATATAACTCGTAACGTGTCGTATCAAGTCAATCTTAGTTTGTGATTTAGATTACAGGATGATTGATTAGATTAAAGGAGTCAACTTATGGCATTAACGCTAGAGCAAAAACAACAAGTTGTGGCTGAAGTGTCTGAAGTTGCTGCTAATGCTTACTCAGCAGTAGCTGCCGAATATCATGGTATTGGTGTTGCAAAGCTTACTAAGCTACGCGAACAAGCCCGTGAAAAAGGCGTCGTTTTAAAAGTGGTAAAAAATACCCTAGCAAAACGTGCGTTTGAAGGCACTAAATTTGAGAGCATGTCAGACCGTATGACTGGTCCATTACTTTTGGCTTTCTCTATGGAAGATTTGGGATCTGCCGCTCGAGTCATTTTTGACTTCAGCAAAGATCACAAAGCTTTAGAGACCAAATTGGTATCAGTTGGTGGTGTTGTTTATGGTCCAGAAGAGCTAGAGCGCGTATCGAAGCTACCAACTCGCGACGAAGCAATCTCTATCTTGATGGCTACTATGAATGCACCAGTGACCAAGCTTGTCCAGACTATGAACGCAGTTCCTGGCAAGTTCGTTCGCACTGTTGCAGCAATCAAAGACGCAAAAGAAGCTGCTTAATTGCTTGTTTTAACGTAACTTTGACATCGCCGATTGCACTTTATTGCCAACACTATTTGAAAATTTGGCAAGCAATCCAAGCGATTTTAAAATCAATTAATTTTTATCAGATAACGGAGAGTTCTCATGGCACTATCTAAAGATGACGTGTTAAACGCAATCGCTGAAATGTCAGTAATGGATATCGTTGAATTAATCAGCGCTATGGAAGAAAAATTCGGCGTAACAGCTGCTGTTGCTGCTGCACCTGCTGCTGCTGGTCCTGCTGCTGCTGCTGCTGAAGAAAAAGACGAGTTTGACGTAGTTCTTGCCAGCTTTGGCGAGAAGAAAGTTGGCGTAATTAAAGCCGTACGTGAAGCTACTGGTCTTGGCCTGAAAGAAGCGAAAGATTTGGTTGAAAGCGCTCCAGCTCCAATCAAAGAAGGCGTTAACAAAGCTGAAGCTGAAGAGTTGAAAAAGAAACTTGAAGAAGCTGGTGCAACTGTTGAACTAAAATAGTTTAACGGCAGTACGAAAAAAAGCTGGTAATGCCTTGCATTATCAGCTTTTTTTTACTATAATTCGTAGCTTGACCTTTTGTGTCTGCCAACAGTCGTAAGCAACAACACGGTGGATACCCATCAAAAGGACAGACGATATACATGCAAGCACACTTAGTAGTTATTGAAATCAGATAATGTGGCTAAACGTCAATAGATGTTTGGCATTTTTTTGTGTCTGCACGTTTTCTATTAACATTATCACTTATATTGACTCTGAATATTATTATTTATAAGCATTATAATTGTCCTATTTATTACTAATTAAAAACTATTGAATAAGCTTTCTAGCGTGATTTTACTGTCAGTATATAGGCTCGTAGACGGTATACATCAGCGACGATATTGATTTTGGCAGTAGCCAGTTTGGATGTTAAATCGTTTATACACAATGTTAGTCGCATTTATATTTAGATAAAGCAACTGTCACTTAAGCTTTAAAAGTGACATATTGGCAACACTTTAAGATTGAAGTTTTCGCTCTGAGCAGTCATATAGGCTGACTTAAATGACGATAGCAAGATCGTATTTAGAGTGCAAAGCAAGCACTGATTGTTAAGATAGTAATTGATACAACGCCCTAAAAAGATTAACTATGCTTTAAAAAGAACACCTGTTTTATATTATCGTTTACGTCGCTTAGTTTGCATAGTATTTATGCACGCCAGCCGCGATTTTAATTTGTTTCCACGTTTACTGTAAGGACTCTCGATGGCATATTCTTATACTGAAAAAAAGCGTATTCGCAAAAGTTTTGCTGAATTGCCTACTGTGATGGACATTCCCTATTTGTTGTCTATCCAAGTAGATTCTTATGAGCAATTTTTGCAAGAGCATAAAAAGCCAAAAGCTCGTGAGAATACTGGCTTGCAAGCTGCATACTCTTCTATTTTCCCAATTGAGAGTCACTCTGGTAACGCAGAGCTACAATTCGTTGAATACTATTTAGGTACGCCTGAATTTGATGAGCGTGAGTGTATCTTACGTGGTTCGACATTTGCTGCGCCTATGCGTGTCAAAATTCGATTAATCATCAAAGACAAAGACAGCAAAGATAAAGACAGCAAAGCGGCTATTAAAGATATCCGTGAGCAAAGCGTCTATATGGGCGAGATGCCACTTATGACTGCTAACGGTACCTTTATTATTAACGGTACTGAGCGTGTAATCGTATCTCAGCTACATCGTTCACCTGGTGTGTTCTTTGACCATGATAAAGGTAAGTCGCACTCAAGTGGTAAGGTGCTTTATAACGCGCGTATCATTCCTTACCGTGGTTCATGGTTAGATTTTGAGTTCGATGCTAAAGACTTGGTTTTTGCTCGTATTGACCGTCGTCGTAAGTTATTGGCATCTATTATTTTACGCGCTTTAGGCTTAAGCACTTCTGAGATCTTAGATTTATTCTTTGAAAAAGTGCGAGTTTATAAAGGCGAAGAGCAGTTCGAGATTGATCTGGTTGCGGATCGCTTACGTGGCGAGATGGCACAGTTCGACATCGTGACTCCTGCAGGTGACGTGGTTGTTGAGCAGGGCAAACGTATTAATGCTCGCCGTATCCGTCAGCTTGAAGAAGCCGGTATGACGAAAATCTCGATTCCTGATGAATACTTATATGAGCGCATTTTAGCCGAAGACATCATCGTTAATGATGAAGTTATTGCTCGCGCTAACACGCTCATTGACCATGAATTATTGGTTAAATTAAGTGCGTTTGAAGCCAGTGAATCTATTAAAGAATTTAGTATTCTGTTTACCAACGATATCGATCAAGGTAGTTACATTGCAGATACGCTACGTGCTGATAGCACGTCAAGCCGTGAAGAAGCTTTGATTGAAATTTATAAAGTCATGCGCCCAGGTGAGCCACCAACAGTTGAAACTGCTGAGAAACTTTTTGACAGCATGTTCTTTAACGCGGATCGTTATGACTTATCGAATGTCGGTCGTATGAAGTTTAACCGTCGTTTAGGTCTTGATTTTGTAGATACTGATGACGCTGACATCCAGCGCGAACGTAGCGTATTGACCAATGCTGATATCGTTAACGTTCTAAAAGAGCTAATCGAGATTCGTAATGGTCGCGGCGAAGTTGATGATATCGACCATTTGGGTAACCGTCGTATTCGTTCAGTAGGCGAGATGGCAGAAAACCAATTCCGTGTTGGTCTAGTACGTGTTGAACGTGCCGTCAAAGAGCGTTTAAGCTCAGCAGAATCAGATAACTTATCGCCACAAGATTTGATTAACTCAAAACCTGTTGCTGCGGCGGTCAAAGAATTCTTTGGCTCGAGCCAGTTGTCTCAGTTTATGGATCAGAATAATCCATTGTCTGAAGTCACGCATAAACGCCGTGTGTCTGCATTAGGACCCGGTGGTCTGACCCGTGAGCGTGCAGGCTTTGAAGTACGTGACGTACATGATACCCATTATGGTCGCGTATGTCCGATTGAGACTCCTGAAGGTCCAAACATTGGTTTGATTAACTCATTAGCGACTTTTGCTAAAACCAACAGCTTTGGCTTTTTGGAAACACCTTATCGCCGTGTAGTAGATGGTAAAGTAACGGACGTTATTGAATATCTGTCAGCGATTGAAGAAGTCGGTACGGTCATTGCACAGGCTGATTCACCAGTAACTGCCGATGGCGCGTTATCTGATGAAATGGTTAGTGTACGTAGCTATGGTGAATTCGTCCGTATGCCGCCAGAAAAAGTGACACATATGGATGTGTCGCCAAGTCAGGTTGTATCTGTAGCCGCTGGTCTGATTCCATTCCTAGAGCATGATGATGCTAACCGTGCCTTGATGGGCTCAAACATGCAGCGTCAGGCCGTTCCTACGCTACGTGCTGATAAGCCATTAGTAGGTACCGGTATGGAGCGTCACGTTGCTCGTGACTCTGGCGTTTGTGTTATTGCTAAGCGCGGCGGTGTGATCGAAGACGTTGATGCCTCACGTGTTGTGGTTCGTGTAAATGAAGATGAGATGATTGCTGGTGAAGCCGGTATTGATATCTATAACTTAGTTAAATATACGCGTTCTAACCAAAACACTTGTATCAACCAACGTATTATCGTTAACCAAGGCGATGCTATTGCTGTAGGTGATATTTTGGCCGATGGTCCGTCAACGGATCTTGGTGAGTTGGCATTGGGTCAGAACATCCGCATCGCATTTATGCCGTGGAATGGTTACAACTTCGAAGATTCAATCTTGCTGTCTGAAAAAGTAGTTAAAGAAGATCGTTTCACCACTATTCATATCCAAGAATTGACTTGTGTGGCTCGTGATACCAAGCTTGGTACTGAAGAGATTACTGCGGATATTCCAAACGTTGGCGAAGCAGCTCTATCAAGCCTTGATGAAGCGGGTATCGTTTATATCGGTGCTGAAGTTGATGCTGGTGATATTCTAGTTGGTAAAGTGACGCCAAAAGGTGAAACGCAACTAACGCCAGAAGAGAAATTGCTCCGGGCTATCTTTGGTGAAAAAGCGGCTGATGTGAAAGATACGTCGCTACGTGTTCCAACATCAAGCAAAGGCACGGTTATTGACGTTCAAGTCTTTACTCGTGACGGCGTTGAAAAAGATGCACGTGCAAGAGCAATTGAAAAATCACAGCTTGATAGCTATCGTAAAGATTTAAAAGAAGAGCTACGTATCTTTGAAGAAGCGGCCCGTGGTCGTATTGGTAACTTATTAGATGGTCAAAAAGTCAGTGGTGGTTCTGGTCTAAAAGCCGGTACAGTGATGGCATTGGCTGATATGAAAGATATGAGCCTTGAGACTTTGCTTGATATTCAGCCTGTTGAAGAAGAAATCTCTGAGCGTCTAACGCAAATCGCTGAGTATTTGGTTGATAAGCAAAAAGACATCGATGTGAAGTTTGCTGAGAAAAAACGCAAACTAACCGCTGGTGATGACTTACAACATGGCGTACAAAAAATCGTTAAGGTATATCTAGCGGTTAAGCGTCGTATTCAGCCAGGTGATAAAATGGCTGGTCGTCATGGTAACAAAGGTGTTGTCTCGCGCATTATGCCAGTCGAAGATATGCCTTATGATGAAAATGGTAATACCGTCGACATCGTCTTGAACCCGCTTGGTGTACCATCTCGTATGAACATCGGTCAGGTCCTAGAAACGCATTTGGGTATGGCGGCAAAAGGCTTGGGCGAGAAGATCGATGGTATGCTTAAATCGCAAGCAGCGATCAAAGACTTACGTGACTTCTTAGACAAAATCTATAACCAAGTCGGCGGTGAGCAAGTTGATCTTGATAGCTTGAGTGATGATGACATCATGGCGCTAGCAGACAACTTGCGTGCTGGTGTTCCAATGGGCACAGCAGTGTTTGACGGCGCAAGAGAAAGCCAAGTTAAAGATCTGTTAGAGCTTGCTGGTATGGATCGCGATGGTCAACAGACGTTGTATGATGGTCGTACTGGTCAGAAGTTTGACCGTAAAGTAACGGTCGGTTATATGTATATGCTTAAACTTAACCATTTGGTCGATGACAAAATGCATGCGCGTTCAACAGGTTCTTACTCACTAGTGACGCAGCAGCCACTCGGCGGTAAAGCTCAGTTTGGTGGTCAGCGCTTCGGTGAGATGGAAGTCTGGGCACTAGAGGCTTACGGCGCGACATATACGCTACAAGAGATGCTGACTGTGAAGTCGGATGACGTTGAAGGCCGTACGCGTATGTACAAAAACATCGTCGATGGTGAGCAATATATGGATCCAGGTATGCCTGAATCGTTTAACGTATTGACCAAAGAAATCAAATCACTGGGTATCAATATTGAGTTAAAACAAAGCAACTAAATCCGTTGTTTAACTTAGTTGTCAACTAAAGGCAGTATGCTCATTGCTGCTGCTTTTAGTAATTTGTCTCAACCCTATTCATTGCCTTCATTCATCGTGGCCGCGCTCATAATACGCTGTCAGATGATTATAAAGATAACGGAGAAGCAACTTGAAAGATTTACTCGATATCATGCAAAGCCCTACCAGCAATGGTAACCATGAGTTTGATAGCATCCAAATTACCTTGGCATCGCCTGACGTTATTAAGTCATGGTCGCATGGTGAAGTAAAAAAACCTGAAACCATTAACTATCGTACGTTCAAACCTGAACGTGATGGTCTTTTTTGTGCCAAAATTTTTGGTCCAGTAAAAGATTTTGAATGTTTATGTGGTAAATATAAGCGTCGTAAGTTCCAAGGCGTTATCTGTGAAAAATGTGGCGTTGAAGTCACGACCGCTAAAGTTCGTCGTGACCGCATGGGTCATATCGATTTAGCGAGCCCTGTTGCGCATATTTGGTTCTTAAAATCATTGCCAAGCCGTATCGGTCTATTGCTAGATATGACACTTCGTGATATCGAACGCGTTTTGTATTTTGAAAGCTACATCGTGACTGAGCCAGGTCTGACCTCTTTAGAGAAGTATCAGCTGCTTGATGACGAAGATTATTATAAAGCCCTTGAAGAATTTGGTGATGAATTCACTGCCAAAATGGGTGCGGAAGCGGTTCAAGACCTTTTAAAAGATATCGATTTAGATTTAGAGATTGATGAGCTGCGTGAAGCGATTCCGCAAACGGGTTCTGAAACCAAGCTTAAAAAGATGTCTAAGCGTCTTAAATTATTAGAAGCATTCCGTGATTCTAATAACAAGCCTGAGTGGATGGTAATGAATATCTTACCAGTACTACCACCAGATTTGCGTCCGCTAGTACCACTAGAAGGCGGTCGTTTCGCAACATCAGATTTGAACGATTTATATCGCCGCGTTATTAACCGTAATAACCGTTTAAAGCGTCTGCTTGAGTTAAGTGCTCCTGATATCATCGTACGTAACGAAAAACGTATGTTGCAAGAATCAGTAGATGCCTTGCTTGATAACGGTCGTCGCGGTCGTGCCATTACTGGTAGTAACAAGCGTCCATTGAAATCTTTGGCTGATATGATCAAAGGTAAGCAAGGTCGTTTCCGTCAAAACTTACTAGGTAAACGTGTTGATTATTCTGGTCGTTCGGTGATCGTTGTTGGTCCAACCCTACGTCTACATCAGTGTGGTCTACCAAAGAAAATGGCACTTGAATTGTTCAAGCCATTTACTTATAACAAACTATTGTCTCATGGTTTGGCGACGACGATTAAAGCTGCCAAAAAGATGGTAGAGCGTGAAGAGCCACAAGTGTGGGATATGCTGGCCATGGTTATCCGTGAGCATCCAGTACTCCTTAACCGTGCACCAACGCTTCACCGTTTGGGCTTGCAAGCATTTGAACCAGTACTAATCGAAGGTAAAGCGATTCAGCTCCATCCTCTAGTTTGTACCGCATTCAACGCCGACTTTGATGGTGACCAAATGGCCGTTCACGTGCCATTGACGCTAGAAGCTCAGCTTGAATCACGTGCGCTGATGATGTCTACCAACAACATTTTGTCTCCTGCGAACGGTGAGCCAATCATCGTACCATCACAGGATGTTGTATTGGGCTTGTATTACATCAGCCGCTCATCAGTAAATGCCAAAGGCGAGGGCATGATTTTTGCTACCGTTAATGAAGCATTGCGTGCGATTGGTTCAAACGATTTACATGTTAACGCCAAGATTAAAGTACGCGTTACTGAAACGCATATTGATGATGATGGCAATCGTACTAAAGAGACGAGTATCAAAGATACTGTTGCTGGTCGCTTGTTAATCTGGAACATCATGCCTGTGGGTATGTCGTTTGACGAATGTAATGAAGAGATGACTAAGAAGAATATCTCTAAATTGATCAACTCTTGCTACCGTAAAGTGGGCGTAAAAGAAAGTGTTATGTTTGCTGACCAATTGATGTATCTTGGTTTTGCACAAGCGACACTATCTGGTGTGTCTATCGGTATCGATGACATGGTTATTCCACCACTGAAAAAGCAAATCATCGAAGTCGCTGAAGCTGAAGTGCGTGAAATTGAAGACCAGTTTGAGCAAGGCTTTGTAACGGCTGGTGAGCGTTATAATAAAGTGGTCGATATTTGGTCACGTACCAATGACAAAGTCGCTAAAGCGATGATGGACAACTTAGCGACTGATAAAATTATCAACGCCAAAGGTGAAGAAGAAGAGCAGAAGTCATTTAACTCTATCTTTATTATGTCAGATTCTGGTGCTCGTGGTAGTGCCGCCCAGATTCGTCAGCTTGCTGGTATGCGTGGTTTGATGGCTAAGCCAGATGGTTCAATCATTGAAACACCGATCAAAGCTAACTTCCGTGAAGGTTTGACCGTACTTCAGTACTTTATCTCAACGCATGGTGCGCGTAAAGGTCTTGCGGATACGGCATTGAAAACAGCTAACTCAGGTTACTTGACGCGTCGTTTGGTTGACGTAGCACAAGATTTGGTTATTACCAGTGATGACTGTGGTACTGAGCAAGGCTTGCTCATGAAGCCGCATATCCAAGGTGGTGAAATCATTGAGAAGTTAGGCGAGCTAGTACTAGGTCGTGTAACGGCACGTGATGTCACTTATAACGATAATGCTGAAAAAATCTTGATTCCAGCGGGTACGTTGATCGATGAGCATTGGGTTAAAGTACTAGATAACAATGCAATCGATGATATTTGGGTACGTTCAGTGATTACTTGTAATATCGAACATGGCGTTTGTTCACAGTGCTATGGTCGTGACCTTGCTCGTGGTCATAAAGTGAATATCGGCGAGTCTGTTGGTGTTATGGCGGCGCAGTCTATCGGTGAGCCTGGTACTCAGTTGACCATGCGTACTTTCCACGTTGGTGGAGCGGCAAGTTCTGCTTCTGTGGACAACAGCATTTCAGTTCGTAGTGCTGGTCAAGCGCATTTTGAAAACATGAAGACTGTACAGCATACTGATGGTCATTTGGTTATCGTATCGCGTTCAGCTGAAATCGCCTTGACTGATGAGCTTGGTCGTGAGCGTGAGCGCTATAAAGTACCTTATGGTTCAAGCGTTCTTGTAAAAAATGAAGACCAAGTTGAAGGCGGTCAAACCATCGCTAAGTGGGATCCGCACACGCATCCTATTATTACAGAATTCGCGGGTACCGCACGTTTCAGTGAAATCACTGATGGCTTAACGGCTACCGTAAAAGTTGATGACGCGACTGGTATGAGCTCGTTTGAGATTCTAGCAACTCGAGATCGTTCAAGCTCAGCAAAAGACTTACGTCCGGCGATTATCTTGAACACAGACGAAGGTAAAGAAGTCGTTTACTTCTTACCTGCTGAAACCATCATTCGCGTCAGCGACGGTGAGAAAGTTGCAGCCGGTTCGATTCTAGGTCGTGTACCACAAGCGTCTTCAGGTACCAAAGATATTACCGGTGGTCTGCCACGTGTAGCTGATTTATTCGAAGCACGTCGTCCAAAAGATCACGCTATCATGGCTGAAATGACGGGTGTTGTTAGCTTTGGTAAAGAAACCAAAGGTAAAAATCGCTTCATTATTACTAATGAAGATGGCGAGATTCATGAAGAGCTGATCCCGAAATGGCGTCAGATTAACGTCTTCGAAAACGAGACTGTTGCTCGTGGTGAGGTTATTGCTGATGGTCCACAGAATCCGCATGATATCTTACGTCTGAAAGGACAAACCGCGCTTGCTGACTATATCGTTAACGAAGTACAGGACGTTTATCGTCTGCAGGGCGTAAAAATCAACGATAAGCACATCGAAGTTATCATTCGTCAGATGTTGCGTAAAGTTGAGATTACTGATGGCGGCGATTCAAACCACTTTAAAGGTGATCAAGTAGAATATG
This sequence comes from Psychrobacter sp. SC65A.3, assembly GCF_025642195.1. Lineage (NCBI taxonomy): Bacteria > Pseudomonadati > Pseudomonadota > Gammaproteobacteria > Moraxellales > Moraxellaceae > Psychrobacter > Psychrobacter sp. SC65A.3. The sequence goes on from NZ_CP106752.1 coordinate 388,155, forward strand.
CTGATATCAAAGCATTGAATGCCAAGCTAGAAGCGGAAGACAAATTTCCAGTTCAGTTTGAACGTCAATTACTTGGTATTACCAAAGCAAGTTTGGCAACCGAAAGCTTTATCTCAGCCGCATCGTTCCAGGAAACGACTCGTGTCCTAACGGCTGCTGCAGTTACTGGTAAAGTGGATGAATTACGTGGTCTGAAAGAAAACGTAGTCGTTGGTCGCTTGATTCCGGCTGGTACTGGTCTTGCTTATCATAAAGCTCGTAAAGAAAAAGCAGAGCAAAAACTGCAAGATAAAGACTTAAATGCGGCGTTTGATATGTCAGCAACGACTGATGCGACAGACTTTGCAAGCTTCGATGAAGCCTTTGCTCAAGAGTTGAATCAAGGTAATCATTAAACTAGATAGCGTTTAGTTATTTGAATAAATAAAAAAGCCAGCCTAAGTTGCTGGCTTTTTTTGCTTTAAAATTCCATCACAACAAGTTTCTTCTTGGGAAATGATGAGATAAAATAGTACACTGCATAACTGCATAACTGCATAACTGCATAACTGCATAACTGCATTACTTAAATAGTCAGAGATTTTGGCTCTAGTATTCATAAGTATTCGTAATTTCTGATTATTTTTAGCAGTACTCACTAAAAAGGATAAGCGCATGGCAGATAAAACTCGCGTTGCCAAGTATCAAGCTGACCGTACCAATCAAAAGCTGTATTTTTGCCGCCTTGCCTGTCAAGCCGCTGCAGACACGACTGACAAGCAGTTATATCAAGCACATTGTGAGACCGCTATTTTTCATCTATACGGTACGTTTTTAGCTTTTTTACAAGAGCTTGGTCACTTTTATAATATAACGCTGACGACGCCGACATTGCTAGATATCGAAGAAGCACTGATCGAGCGTACGCAAGTATCACCTGAAGTGCAGCGTCTAAAGCAGTTACAGCAGCAAGGATTTCTGGCTGATATAGAACATGCCTATCAGCGTTGTCTATATGCCGTGATATCTGAGCATTCGGTGGATAAAGCGGCTGATGACAAAAAACAAGTGCCTGATTTGATTGTCAATGTAGTGACACTGTCCAATCAATGGTTGCCAGATGATGCGACCATACGTGAATGGCGTCAGCAGTTTTTGGAGCTGATTGATCAGCTACGTGCTGGTATGGTGGAATTTTAGTTCTTATGGCTTAGATTATATTTTCAAAGCTTCGTTATGAGTACTTAATGATTAGCTGCTACCTTTAAGCTGAGTAGGGCATAAAATTAAATGCAATTGAAATATGTCCTATAAAAAAGGCTGGCTCAGTGTTTACTGAACCAGCCTTTTTTAAATGTATCAATATTGAAAGCAGTCTATTACTCAGGCATCGCTGGCATACGTTCTACAGGCTTGACTACTAATGGTTTTGGTTTCTGCGCTGGGCTATTAGTAATACCATTATTAGCAGGTTTAACAGCGGTCGTAACTGCCGGCGTTTCAACAGGTTTTGGAGCAGGTGGCTGGCGCTTCTGAATAGATGTCTTTACTGGTTTTTCCGATTTGCCTGTATCAGTATCTTCGCCATCAAGTTCAGTGACCCCTTCATCCATCATCTCTATAATGTTTTGCTTTTGTTTCTTGGATTTGGCACGGTTGTTAATAGAGACCCATTGGCTAGGCGTGTCGTTAAGTTGGGCTTTCATAAAATCCATCCAAACGGGTAGGGCTGCCACACCACCATATTCGCGACGACCCATGGTTGATGGTTGGTCAAATCCCATCCAGACGACGGTTGCATTGGTAGGATGGAAGCCTGCAAACCAAGCATCTTTCGCTTCATTGGTGGTTCCTGTCTTGCCGCCAATATCATCACGTCCCAAAGATCTTGCTTTAAACGCTGTACCACGCTGTATTACATCACGTAAGATATCTGCCATCTCATAAGCGACTTTAGGCTTTAAAATACGCGGAGCCTGTTCAGCGCGTACGTACTGTACAACAGGTGCTTTTAGGCGATCTGATTCTGGACTGGCATCGTAAATGCTCAAATCAATCTTGTTACTGTCTTTAGTAGGGGTGTTACTCTTGTCAGCCTCTATATCAGTTTCTGTATTTTTACTTGCCGGCGATTCTTTAGCGTCGCCTGTTTTATTGTCTTCAGCTACTTTTTTACTTTCCTCTATTTTTGCATCATATTCTTCAGTTAGTTTTTTATTGACATCGTCGAGCTGCTCATTAAAACATAGGGCACAAGCTTGCTGGGGATTGGCTTGAAACAAAAGCTTATTATTATAGTTATAAATTTGTTCAATAAAATAAGGTTGAATGCGATGCCCGCCATTGGCAAAGGTGGCGTAAGCGGTTGCCATTTGTAATGGGGTTGCTTGACCTGTACCCAACGCTAAAGACAAAGTAGTTGGCAGCTTCTCTTTATCAAGACCAAATTCATCTAATAAGTTACGAGCGTCAGAGATGCCAATTGCTTGCAGCAAGCGAATAGATACTAAGTTACGTGATAAATAAAGTCCGCGGCTTAACGTGATATCACCTAAGAAGCGACCATCAGAGTTTTTTGGTTTCCAGTCACCTACTTGAAGCGGGCGATCCGAAACTATACTATCTGGACGATAGCCTTTTTCTAATGCTGCTGTATAGACAAGGGGTTTAATGGTGGAACCCGGTTGACGCCAGCCCTGCAGAGCACGGTTAAATTTACTATGGTTAAAATCAAAGCCACCGACCAAGGCACGAACGCCACCGGTATCAGGATTCAGAGAAACCAAACTACCTTGTATCTCAGGTATTTGACCAAGCTGCCAGCCACCACTAGCAGTCGGTATCAGGCGAATAATATCGTTCTTACTCACTATTTGGCTGGCATTACTTGGAAAATAACCAATACGATCAGCAGAGATGTATTTACGTGCCCAGCGCATACCAGACCAATTAACGGTCACGCTTTCTCCTGAAAGCATGATTGCCTCAAAACTACTGGTATTCACTTTAGTCACTTTGGCAGGCGACATATTGCTATAGCGACTAAAATTCTTTAGCGGTTCATCATTTGCTTCGGCGCCGCGCCAGCCATGGCGATGCTCGTAAGCAACCAAGCCAGATAAAATTGCCTTTTCTGCATCTATTTGTGCTTGACTATCAACCGTCAAGCGTACACGCCAGCCGCCATGCATAACTTGCTCACCATAACGATCAACCAAAGCTGCGCGCGTCATTTCTGCCAAATACGGCATATTAACATCCAGCTTTTCTTGATAAAGCTTAATACCGATGGGCGCATTAATGGCTTCGTCATATTGGGTTTTGTCGATGTAACCCAATTCATGCATGCGACCAATAATCCAGTTACGGCGCGTGAGCGCACGGCTTGGATTGGCAACAGGATTGTATTTAGAGGGCGCTTTCGGCAAACCTGCAAGCATTGCCATCTCAGCAATGGTGAGATTTTCTAACGATTTACTATAATATTTTTTGGCAGCCGCACGAATACCGTAAGCGCCTTCACCTAAGTAAATTTTATTGACATAAAGGGTAAGAATATCGTTTTTACTCAGCTCGTCTTCAATCTTACGGGCTAAAAATAATTCCGTTAGTTTGCGATTTAACGTGCGATCTGAGCTTAGAAAATAGTTTTTGGCGACCTGCATGGTGATGGTCGAGCCACCTGTTTGGCTTTCATCATCCGTCACCACTTCGGTGACCGCGCGCCCTAATCCTTTAATACTAATACCGCTGTGCTGAAAAAATGAAGAATCTTCTGCTGCCAAAAAAGCATGGGTCAAGTCTTCCGGTATCTCCTCAAAGGTAATAGGCAATGATAAACGGTTGCCATATTGCCCAATCAATTTGTCATCACTACTATATATCTGTAATGGCATCTCTAAAGTTGCCGTTTTAATTTCTTGCGTGCTTGGCAACGTTGGCGATAAATACATCGCCATACCATAGAAGCCAATAGGAACGGCAAGCGCTAATACAACCGCCAACGCTAGACAGGCAATGAAAAGCCCCACCAAAAAGTGAATGAGACGAACGGTGGCATTTTTTTTGGTCATAGTCAGACTTATCGATTAAGGTTTGCAACAGATAAAAAACATTATACCTTGAACAAAATAGCCAAGTAATAATAAATGTGTAAGTTAGCCTCTACAGGACATTTAAATGCTTGAATCTATCTGTTAAGTAAAGTATTGTACTAAATTATTACAAATAACTATCAGATTGTACACTTAATATAAGGTATAGAGTTTGTGAGGCTATTTACTTCTAAGAGTCGACATTTGATTGGCGTGGATATCTGTACCACCTCAGTGAAGTTGGTTGACATACAGCGCCAACAAGGCGTTTTTCACCTAAGATCTTATGGTACTGAAATATTACCTGAAGGCGTAGTCATCGACAAACTCATTGTAGACACGGAAGTGGTAGGCAATACTATAGCAGGCTTGGCAAGGCGTTGCCAAGCGGCGGGTAGTAGTGCAGCCACAGCAGTCTCAGGATCAGCGGTGATTACTAAAATCATCGATATGGATATGGTGCTAAGTGACGTTGAGCGTGAAGCTCAAATTCGTTTGGATGCTGACCAATACATACCTTATCCGCTAGAAGACGTCAATTTGGACTTTGAAGTATTGGGTCCCTCTCTTATCAATGATGACATGGTGCAAGTACTGCTTGCCGCCTCTCGTTCAGAAAACGTTGACCAAAGAGTTGATGCCTTAACCTTTGGTGGTCTGCAAACCAAGATAATGGATATTGAGTCACATGCCATTGAGCGTGCTTTTGGCTTGATGGCAGACAGTCTGCCAAACTTGCCAGATTTGGTGGCGCTGGTTGATATCGGACACAATCAAACAACATTATATGTCGCCAAAAATGGCGAGTTTATCTATAGTCGTGAGCAGTTATTTGGAGGCAGTCAGCTGACAGAAGCCATCCAAAACCGCTATGGCTTGTCTGCTGAAGAAGCTTCTATTAGTAAGCGCGAGCGTGCTCTACCTGATGATTACTATACCGATGTCTTAACACCATTTATAGAAAATACCATCCAACAAATCACTCGCTCTTTACAGTTTTATTTCTCCTCAAGTCAATATAGTAGTATCGATCATGTGGTTCTTGCTGGTGGCAGTAGCTCTATTGCGGGTCTTGCTGGTATGGCGCAGCAGCGATTGGGCGTGCCTGTGAGTATTGCAAATCCGTTCATTAATATGACTATTGCGCCGCATATCGATCATGAGCAACTGGCGATTGATGCACCCAGCTTAATGGCCGCTTGCGGTCTGGCGTTAAGGAGCTTTGACTAATGGCTCGTATTAACCTACTGCCCTGGCGAGAAGAAGAGCGTGCCCGCCGCAATAAAGAGTTTATCACCTTGGTGGTGGCAGTGACACTGTTGTCTCTGCTTGCAGCATTTGCGACGTGGAGTTATTTTAATAACGAACTTGCTGAACAATTAGATGCCAATGCACTGATTGAACAAGAAAACGCTCGCTTGGATAAAGCGTTGGTCGAGATTGATAGCTTAGAGCAGCGCCGTGAAGATATCATCTCACGTATGCAAGTTATTCAAGACTTGCAAGGTCGACGTCCTGTACCTGTGCGTTTATGGGATGATCTTGCTAAAGCCATTCCGCCAGCGCTTTATTTGAATAATCTAAAACGTGAAGGGGATGTATTAACATTAACAGGTCTTGCTGACAATCCAAATGTGGTATCAAGTTTGATTCGTAATCTTGATAGCAGTAAGTGGATGGGCGATTCAGCCGTAAGCAATATTCAGCAAAACATTACCGCTTATCAAGCAGCCCCTGTTTTAGAAAATACGGTCACTACGCCAGGTGAACAACCGCGTCCTATTTATCCTGAAGACAGCTATGTGCAGTTTGTAATCACGACTAAAGTACAGTCTGAAACGGCCGTTCCTGTAGAAGGTGCTGATGGCGCTATTGTACCTGGAGGTGAGTTATGAAACTGACCCGTAAAAAAACCCGCATTAAACTCAAAAAGACGGTGATAAGACAAAGAAAACAGTTTGATTTAAATGAGTTTCGCCGCAGTTTTGAGTCATTGGATTCTGAAAACTATGGCAGTTGGCCGCTCGCTGTTAAAGTCACCGTCATTGGTTTTATTATTGCTTTGATTGCTGCTTTGTCATGGGCATTACCAATCAGCAGTAAAATCGATGAAATTACAGCAGCAGAAAGCCAACAACAAACCTTGCTCGATAGCTACCGTGAAAAAGAATCACGCGCGCGCCATCTACAAGCTTATCAAGCTCAAGTGATTCAAATGGAAGCGGAGTTTAATACTTTGCTTGACCAGCTACCAAAAGATACCCGTGTATCAGAATTGGTTGAGGGTATCAATATGACGGGCGTGGGTAGTAACATACGTTTTCAGGACATATCTGTTGAGCCTGAAATTGAAAATGAATTCTTTATTGAGCAGCCTATTCGTATTGCAGCGTTGGGTGACTACCATCAATTTGGTAGCTTTATCAGTGGTTTGGCAGCTTTACCAAGGATTATCACCATGCACGACTTCGAAGTCAGTAATCCGCAGCCAACCTTGGATGTTTTACCCGAGCTGAATTTGGTATTGCAAACCAAAACCTATCGCTCAAAAGAAGCTGTCCCTGAAGGTGATGTAGCGGCGGCTGAAGCTGTACCCACCGATGCTGCTGCAGGAGGCAACTAATGACTAGTCAAAAATTGCCTAAGTTAAGGTTATTGCTGTTAAGCGCTACTGTTTTATCTCTAACGGGTTGTACGGATCGTATCGGTTTAGCAGAACAGGCAATGGCTGATATCCGTAACCAGCCTGCGCAGCCGATTGAGCCTCCTCCTCAGGCCGAGCTGGTAGAAGATTTTGTCTATAGCGCCAGTGCGCAGCGTAGTCCATTTTTGCCACCGAGTTTAGTGAACGTACAAGGTCCGACCACCTTTATTGATGGGGTACGCCCTGATATAACCCGAGTCAAAGAACCGCTTGAACAGTACGAGCTGACACAACTGATTTTTCGCGGTGTGGTTATCTCGCCTGAAGGTCAACAGTATGCTTTAGTACAGCGTCCTGATGGCTCAGTTGCTAGTGTTAGAGTGGGTAATTATCTTGGATTGAATGACGGTCGTATTGTTGAAATCACACCGACTCAGATTAACTTGATTGAAATTGTGCCAGACAGCCGTGCTGGGTTTGTTGAAAAACCCCAGTCACTGGTGTCCCCTATAAGCTAAGTCGGCAGATTTTTTGAGGAATAAATAATGACAGTACGCAATAACAAGGTAATGACGATGAGCAACCGCGTATCTTCTACTTTTGCCATCTCTGCATTGGCAATGAGTATGGTAGCTGTAAGTAGCATTGCCCATGCCGAGCAGCGCATCAACAATGTCTCTGTGGTGCAGACTGCGCCAGCCGTAACGCAAATGCGTTTAGGGTTTTCAGGTGCGCCAGTATTACCAGCCGCTTATCAGCTCGACAATCCTAGCCGTTTGGTGCTGGATTTTGAACAGGTGCAAAACGGTCTTGCTAGTCGCTTTAAAGAATATAATATCGGTATGGTCAATGAGGTCACCACCTTAAATAGTGACAATACCACCCGTCTTATCGTTGGGCTAAAAAAGACGGGCAACTATACCACCGCGATTGATGGCAATGAATTATTGCTGACGATTACGGACCCTAATCGTCCAGTGATTGCTCCGGTGGTCACGAAAGTCATTACCAACGACCCTGTACAAGATGTCCTAAATGGCAATTCGGCTATTACTACCACGGCTGTGGTTACGCCCATTGTTGAAACCAGTAGCGTTGCTGTTGCGCCTATTAGAACCACGGTCACAAAAAACCAAGTACCTGCTGACACCATGGTCGTACGTGTCAACCCTTTATTAAGCCCACAACTTGCCTCTGCACAAGTCAGTAAGCAGTATAGCTATGATGGGCTAAGCGCTGTGAATTTTTCAGCAGGGAATGATGGCGGTGGTAACGTTAGTATCTCACTTGCCAATGAAGCGATTCCTGTAGACGTTCAGCGTCAAGGTAATAAGCTGGTTGTGCGTTTGACAGGTAGTACCGTACCTAGAAATCTGCTACGTCGCTTGAATGTTAATGGTGGTTTGGTAGACAGTATTGATACTAAAAACCAAGGTCAAAATGGTGTTATTACCATCAATATGAAAGACGATTTTGAATACCAAGCCTATCAATCAGGCAGTCAGCTAAATATTGGTATCAGACGACCTGAGCTGCTACGTGAGCCGACGCTTGAAGAAAAAGTCTATACCGGTGCAGCGCTATCTATGGAGTTTCAAGATGTTGAGATTCGTAGTGTCCTAGATATCTTAGCGCAGTTTACAGAAATGAATATCGTTGCTAGTGATTCGGTCGCCGGTAATATTACCTTGCGCCTTATCAACGTACCTTGGGATCAAGCACTTGATATCATTCTTAAAAGTAAAAATTTGGGCAAACGTGAAAACGGTAACGTAATTTTGGTTGCGCCTTCAACTGAGCTTGCTGAACAAGAAGCACGTGAGCTTGAAGCACAGCAAGCAGTTGAATCTTATGCACCGTTACGTACTGAATATATCCGTCTAAGCTACGCAAAAGCGGCAGATGTCCTAACCCTGATCTCTCAAGGTAGTGGTGGAGCTTCTGGCGGTAGCAATACTGGCAGCCCCAATGCTAATACTAAAGATAGCAATAGCTTGCTCTCTAATCGTGGGACGGTAACAGTCGATGAGCGTACCAATACTTTGATTGTTAAAGATGTGGCAGCCAGCATTGAAAATATCCATAAGCTGATTGGTAAAATTGACATTCCAGTCCGTCAAGTCATGATTGAAGCACGTATCGTTAGCGCGACTGATAGCTTTAGTAAAGAGATTGGCGTGCGTTGGGGTATCTTATCAAATGGCGCTGCCAATAACCGCAACTTGTTGGTCGGTGGCAGTAACCAAACTTTATGGGACTTAAAAGATTTTGATGTGCAGACCACGACTATTAATGGTCAGACCGTCTCTTATCCTAAATACGATATTACTCGTCCTGACAATCTAAACGTTGACTTAGGCGTTGATAATCCAGCAGGTCGTATTGCCTTTGGTCTGCTAGGTATTTCTGATTTTATGCTCGATCTAGAATTGTCAGCCATGCAAGCAGACAACCGCGGTGAAGTGATTTCTACGCCAAAGATTTTGACCTCTGATAAGCAAACGGCAAAAGTATCTTCTGGTACGCAGATTCCTTATCAAGAAGCATCAGCAAGTGGTGCGACTACTACTAGCTTTAAAGAAGCTGCTTTAAGTTTGGAAGCCACGCCAAATATTACTCCAGACGGTAAGATTGGTTTGCAACTGTTAATCACCAATGGCACACCGACCATTATTAATAATCAGGTTGCCATCGCTGAAGACTCGATTTCTACCAACGTTATTGTTGAAGATGGTCAAACCATTGTATTGGGCGGCGTCTTTAAAAACCGTACTAATAATGGCGTCGATAAAGTACCTTTCTTAGGTGATTTGCCTTATATCGGTCGTGCCTTCCGTAAAGACGTGCGCAGCAATACCAAAGAAGAGCTGCTGATATTTATCACGCCGAAACTGATCAATGATGGTATTAGTCGCTTAGATTAGTCAGATTTTAGTTGGTTTTGAGTCATAAAAAGCAAGCCTTAGTGCTTGCTTTTTTAATGGTTGATTTTTAGGCTGGCAAGGATTTTACTAACAATAATCACAGCTCATTACTAGCCAGAATATCAATGACGTTGTATCATACCTAATTTAGCTGAGTGAGTACTATGGTTGAGGAATTACCGTCGGTATTTTTGGTAGGGCCGATGGGAGCAGGGAAGACCACAATCGGCAGATTACTGGCAAAGCAGCTCGGGCGCTCGTTTGTAGACAGCGATTGGTATATCGAATCGCAGACCGGTGCCGATATCGCTTGGATATTTGCCAAAGAAGGTGAAGCAGGCTTTCGAGAACGGGAAACGCGTGCAATCGATGAGCTAACACAGCAACCGCAAATTGTTTTAGCGACTGGCGGCGGTGCTGTGATGGCAGCTGAAAATCGTGAGTATTTAAAGCAGCGCGGTATCGTTATATATCTCAATGCGCCTGTCGATGTACAAATGGCTCGTACTGCGAAAGACAAATCGCGTCCTTTATTACAGCAGCCAAACCCCAGAAAAATACTGCAAGGTTTATATAGCGCGCGCGATCCATTGTACAGGGAAGTAGCGCATATCATTATGCCAACAGGACATACGTATCCACGGCACATGGTCAATCAATTATTACAGCAGCTTAACTCATTTTGTATCTCTACGTCTGTCGATTCAGAGTCTGAAAAAGACTGATGTCAAAAAATGACTAGTATGACCAATATTATCGAATACCTATTTAGTTAAATTTTACTCGTAAGAATTAAGGAGATTTTCATGGCAACGCCACTTTTTCATGCTGACTTGACAGTACATACGCAAAGTCATGACTATCCAATCGTCATTACTGAAAACGCGATAGCAGAAAATAGCAGTATGGCTAGCCAAGTTGCTCCTTATGTTGCGGGTCAGCAGGTATTAATTGTTACCAATGAGACCATTGCGCCGATTTATCTTCAAGCCTTACAGAAGCCGTTAGAAACCCAATTTACCGTGCAGGTGTGCGTGCTGCCAGATGGCGAACAATATAAGAACCAGTCGAGTATCAATCAGATTTATGATGTGTTGATGGCAGCGCATTTTAATCGTGATGTGACTCTGATTGCGCTTGGTGGTGGTGTCATTGGTGATATGACGGGATTTGCAGCGGCAAGCTTTATGCGCGGCGTCAATTTTATTCAGATACCAACCACCTTGCTATCTCAAGTGGATTCAAGTGTCGGCGGCAAAACTGGTATCAATCATCCGCAAGGCAAAAACATGATTGGCGCCTTCTGGCAGCCGCAAATGGTATTGGCAGATATGAGCACACTCAAAACCCTGCCAGCGTGCGAGCTGTCAGCAGGGCTTGCTGAAGTTATTAAATATGCGCTGATTATGGATGCCGAGTTCTTGACTTGGCTTGAGCACAATTTGCCTGCGATGATGGCTTTAGATCTAGCGGTACTGGGTGAAGCGGTCAAGCGCTGCTGCCAGTACAAAGCTGATGTTGTCGCCCAAGATGAAAGAGAATCAGGTGTACGTGCTTTATTAAATTTTGGTCATACGTTTGGTCATGTGATTGAAACTCATGAAGGTTACGGTAGTTGGCTACATGGTGAGGCAGTTGCTGCGGGCATGGTACAAGCGGCTGAGCTGTCGCAAAAAATCGGCTGGTTAACGAGCGATGAGGTTGCTCGTGTTAAGCGCATATTGTCATTAGCCAATTTACCGATCACGCCGCCGCCTATTGAAGTTCAGACCGCTTTGGACTTAATGGGACATGATAAAAAAGTGAAACACGGACAAATCCGCCTTATTTTGTTAAAATCATTGGGTGAAGCAGTATTAACCAATGATTTTGCCCCGCATCTGCTTACCGATGTGCTAGCCATGCATTCACCGTAAGCTATAAAAGAACGTATATTATAAATGGCTATGAGCAGTTAATTTTTCAATATAGAAATAGCACGGTATTAAAAGCGATTCTCTTTTATTTTGAAGTGAGTATAGAGCGCTTGGTTTTATTTTATCTGTATCATTTTTATGACCCTATCCTAAGCATATCTTTACCAAGGACACCTCCATGGCAGCATCTCGCTCGACGACTCGCACCGCGAGTCAATCCTATCGCCGTCAAGCGCTGATTTGGCTGATAGCGACTCTGATGTTGGGTGTGACCACCGCTTTGGTATGGATGTTTAGCCAAACGCCAGCGATGGGCGCCAAGATAGAAAACGCGCCCATAGCAGCGCCGAAAACACTGAGTGCGGAGCTTGAGCAGCCATTGAAAATTGAATCGCTGCATGAGCTTGATACTGACGTACAACCGATAAGTTTTGATGAAACGGTTCGTGATTTGCGCAGCTATCCTGATGAGTTTAAAGATAAGCGTTATCTGCTTGCCAACAAAGGCAAGTGGACAGTACAGGTCATGAATGTCGCTGAAAATGAGGTGATTGTCAGTTATCTAGAAGGACGTGAAGACCGTAGCAAATTTACATATTTCCGCTACCTTGATGAAAATGAGCAAGTCCGTTATATGCTGACTTATGGCTTGATGGGCAGTCCACAAGAAGCAGTTGGTGCGGCTAAGCTGATAGATTTTAAGCTGCCTGCCAATGTGCGAGTATTGCCTGAAGAGATCAATCGCTACGTCAGCATCATTGATAATTATGAGCGCCCTGATCCTGTAAAAGATTTGAGTACAAAACGCACCCGTGCTGTCAATCTGCGACCAACCAAGCGTGAAGTGCCGCTACGTCAAAAAACACCTACGGTAAATAACAGTGAGCAACCCGCAAGCAATGCGATCAACCGTACTCCTCAGGAATCGACCAGTAGCAGTGCGACTGAAAGCATTCGTCAGTCCGTTGATACCTCTGATACCTTGACAGTTAATGAAGAGCGTATTTTCGGTATAGAAGAGCAATCTCCTACTACCTCAGCCTCTAAGAATACTGATAATAACCGTAAGCCTGAGCAAGAAAGCAAAAAGCCTGTTGTATCTGGTGCTGATACTAATTCAGCGAAAAAACCACCAGTGGTTGCCACGCCTAAGGCGCCGAATAACACTGCCAATCCCAACAGTACAAATTTGGATAATAAAAATTCAAATGCAAGCTCGGCGAATAAAAATACCAATAATAGTTCTAACAATGCGGCAGTGCCAAAAGCCAAAAACGACAGTATAAAAGAGCTCATCGAAGAAAAGAAAGACTAATTTTAAGTAAGCACATACGTCAAAAAGCCCACTAAAAAATACAGTGGGCTTTTTTATGAATCATTTACTTATGGGTTATGATATCTTATATAACCAATAGCAATATAAACACTTACAAAATCTGACGGATGAATCAGCAGAAAAGACTAGATTTTTTGTCGCTCATTCACTAATATAAGGATGGGTGACGTTCTGTATAGTTATCGTAAATGGTCATTTGTTAGCTCCTAATTTAATAAGATTTTATTAAACTTAGGATAAATGATTAACAGAAAACATCATATCTCAAGCGCTGCTACTTGTTAGCTGGTTACTAGTTATCCGCTACGATCAGCATATCGCAAGTGGCGCAACTTCTCTTACTATCATCCTTATTAGGATTGTTAAGGCGCTTGAATATAGGCGTCTTATATTCACATTTGATGGATAAACTGCGTTTTTTCAGCTATTTACTAGTTTGATCATTGGAGATTATAAGATTCATATTGAAACCTATAGCCGACATAAGATCGACAAGTAGTCACGTTGAAGTGCTTAATATTTTGATTTGCGACGATTGATATTGAATACTTTCACCAAGTTATCCTATCAGTCCGCGTTAAATTGATGGCTCAAATGTTGCTAGCATACAGGGTACTTTGATAATTGTTCTTATCATACCCAGCGCACTGGCAATAATTTTTCTGCTCGCGCTTTGTTAATCCGGATATGTAAATATAATCCAGCCCGTTCTGCTTGCGGAAAACGGTTTGTGCATCACATTGGTTGCATAAACTTCCGCTTACTTAAAAGGACCAGCTATGTCAATGATTTCCTCCCATACGCATTTGGCCTCGCCAGATGACTTTTCTGACAATTGCGGTTTTGGTTTGATTGCTCATATTGAGGGTCAGGCCAGTCATGACTTGGTAAAAACAGCCATTCACAGCCTAAGTTGTATGACCCATCGTGGCGGCGTGGCAGCTGATGGCAAAACCGGCGATGGTTGTGGTTTATTATTAGCGACGCCCGTTGCCTTTTTTAGAGACATTGCAGCAGAGCAACAGTTTGAGATAACGGATAACTTCGCGGTTGGTATGGTATTCGTCAATCCAGATACGGCAACGGCTCAGCATAGCCTACAAGTATTAAATGAAGAGATTACCGCACAAGGCTTAGAAGTAGCCGGCTGGCGCGATGTACCACTTGATTTAAGCATTGTCGGTGAAATTGGGCGTCAGACATTACCAGATTTTAAGCAAGTATTTGTCAATGCGCCGGATGGTTTAGCGGCAGATGATTTTAATCGCAAGCTGTTTGTGGCGCGTAAAAAATCTGAGCAACGCTTGGTTGATGATGAGCTGTTTTATGTCTGCTCATTGAGCTGTCAGACTATTATTTATAAAGGTTTGGTGATGCCATCAGACTTGCCAGCTTTCTTCTTAGATTTGCAAGATGCGCGTTTGGCGTCGCATATCGTGGTATTCCATCAGCGCTTTTCAACCAATACGCTACCGCGCTGGCCATTGGCACAGCCTTTTCGCTATTTGGCACATAATGGTGAGCTAAATACCATCTCCGGCAACCGCAGCTGGTCTGAGGCGCGTACGCCAAAATTAAAATCAGACAAACTGCCCAATTTGAACGAATTAACGCCATTGGTCAATAGCACTGGCTCAGATTCATCTAGCTTAGATAACATGCTAGAAGTACTGATGTCAGGCGGTATGAGCTTGTTTCATTCAATGTCGATACTGGTACCACCTGCTTGGCAGAATGTCGATAGCATGGATATGGACTTGCGGGCATTTTATGAGTTTTACTCGCAGCATATGGAAGCATGGGATGGTCCTGCAGGTCTCGTGATTCAAGATGGTCGCTATGCCGTCTGTATGCTGGATCGAAACGGTCTGCGTCCATCACGTTGGGTAACGACGAAGAATGGTTATATTACGGTCGCCTCAGAAGTAGGGGTTTGGGACTATAAGCCAAAAGACGTGCTTGCTAAAGGTCGTGTTGGACCGGGTCAAATGCTGGTCATTGATACTCAAACCGGTCAAATAATGGATACCAAAGCCATTGCGACCTTGCTCAAAAAGGCGCATCCGTATCGTAAATGGTTACGTGACGAGGCAACTCGTATCCGTGATGATGAGCGCTTAGAAGAAGAGTTAGCAGCGCAGGCATGTCGCGGTGAGCCGCTAAAAGCATTGCAAAAAATGTATCACATCACCAATGAAGAACGCACAGAAATCATCCGTCCTAATGCCGAAAATGCCCAAGAACCAGTCGGTTCGATGGGTGATGATACGCCAATGGCAGTACTATCACAGCAGATCCGCCATGTCGGTGATTTCTTCCGTCAGCAGTTTGCACAGGTCACTAATCCACCGATTGATCCGCTACGTGAATCTATCGTCATGTCATTACAGACCTGTCTTGGTGCTGAAACCAACGTGTTTGCACCATCGGCACGTGACGCGCATCGCCTTATCTTGTCATCACCGGTGCTGTCAGCAAGTAAGATGCAGCAACTTGAAACTGTGAATGATCCTGCCTTTAAGATGGCACGTATCGACTTAAATTATGACCGTACATTAGAACTTTCCGCTGCCATTATCTCTATCTGCGAGCAAGTCGCCAGTAGCATTCGTGCTGGTCATACCTTGATTGTCTTATCTGATAAAGACATTGCGGTAGATAAAGTCCCTGCCAACGCCATAATGGTCACAGGGGCGGTGCATCATTATCTGATTGCACAAGGTATACGTACCGATGCCAATTTAATTATTGAAACCGGTCTAGCACGTGATTCACATCAAGTCGCGGTATTAATTGGCTTTGGTGCGACCTGCGTTTATCCTTATCTAGCTTATGACGTGATTGATGATTTGGTTGCGACTGGCGAGCTGCTTGGTGATCCGATTCAGGCACGGGTAAATTTCCGTAAAGGCTTAGATAAAGGTCTGCTAAAGATTTTATCAAAAATGGGTATCTCTACCATCGTGTCATATCGCGGTGCGCAGTTATTTGAGGCGGTAGGTCTTTCTGAAGAAGTGGTTAATCTGTGCTTTAAAGGCGTGCAAAGTCGTATTAAAGGCGCAACTTTTGCTGATTTGGCGGCGGATCAAGCGCAGCTTGCGGCAAATGCCTTTAAGCGTCGTGCCCCACTTGATCAAGGCGGCTTATTAAAATTTGTCTTTAATAAAGAGTATCATGCCTTTAATCCTGATGTGATTAATAGCCTACATTTGGCGGTACGAACTGGTAATTATGACAATTACCGTCAATATGCAGAAATTGTCAATAGCCGTCCGGTCGCTACTTTACGTGATTTATTACAGCTTAAAACGGACAATCCACTTGACGTTGATGAGGTTGAAGATATCTCAGCCATTTTGTCGCGTTTTGACTCTGCTGGTATGTCGCTAGGCGCGCTGTCGCCAGAAGCGCATGAAGCCATCGCTATCGCTATGAATACCATTGGTGGTCGCTCAAATTCAGGTGAGGGCGGTGAAGACCCTGTACGTTACGGAACACTGCGTAACTCAAAAATTAAACAAGTTGCCTCTGGTCGTTTTGGGGTAACGCCCGCCTATTTGCGTTCAGCAGAAGTCATGCAGATCAAGGTTGCTCAAGGGGCAAAACCGGGTGAAGGTGGTCAGCTGCCAGGTGGTAAGGTTAATGCTTTAATCGCCCGCTTACGCTACTCTGTGCCTGGAGTGACGTTGATTTCACCGCCGCCGCATCATGATATTTACTCGATTGAAGATTTGGCGCAGCTTATTTTTGATCTTAAGCAAGTCAATCCAGATGCGTTGGTGTCAGTTAAGTTGGTTTCGCGTCCGGGTGTTGGCACGATTGCAACAGGTGTGGCAAAAGCCTATGCTGACTTGATTACTATCTCAGGTTATGACGGCGGTACGGCAGCATCACCACTGTCGTCTATCCATCATGCTGGCTCGCCTTGGGAGTTAGGTCTTGCTGAAACTCATCAATCATTACGCGTTAATGGCTTGCGTCATAAAGTCCGTATTCAAACCGACGGCGGTCTGAAGACAGGACTTGATGTAGTCAAAGCGGCCATTCTTGGTGCTGAGAGCTTTGGTTTTGGCACCACGCCGATGATAGCGGTCGGTTGCAAATACCTACGTATTTGCCATTTAAATAACTGTCCAACGGGCGTTGCCACTCAAAAAGCCCAGCTACGCGATGATCACTTCATCGGTGAAGCTGAAATGCTGATTAACTTCTTTAAATTTGTCGCAACCGAAACCCGCGAATGGCTTGCAAAGCTTGGCGTGCGCACGATGGAAGAGTTGGTTGGACGTACTGACTTGCTTGATATATTAGAAGGCAATACTGCTAAGCAACAGCATCTTGATTTATCGCCTCTATTATTTAGTCATCCTGCCAGTAGCGGCAAAGCGCAGACTTGTCAAGTTGAGCGCAATGAGCCATTTGATAAAGGCTTGCTTGCTGAGCAGATGATTAGTGATATGCTGCTGAATATTCGTCAAGGCAATGGTGGCGACTATAGTTATTACGTTGGTAACTGTGATCGCTCGATTGGGGCGCGTATCTCAGGCGAGATTGCAGAGTTATGGGGCAATCTTGGCATGAGTGACAAACCTATTAAGCTGCATTTGACCGGAACAGCAGGACAAAGTCTAGGTGTTTGGAATGCTGGTGGCTTGCATATTGAACTTGAAGGCGATGCCAATGATTATGTTGGTAAAGGCATGGCAGGCGGTGAGATTGTGATTTATCCACCAAAAGACTCAAGCTTTGTGACGCAAGATACTGCTATTGTAGGTAATACCTGCTTGTATGGTGCAACAGGTGGCAAGCTATATGCTGCTGGTACGGCAGGGGAGCGTTTTGGCGTTCGTAACTCAGGTGCTCATGCTGTTATCGAAGGCACAGGCGACCATTGCTGCGAGTATATGACGGGCGGTATCATCACCATACTTGGACGTACTGGTCTTAACTTTGGCGCAGGCATGACAGGTGGATTTGCTTATGTACTCGATCTGGAAGGTGATTTCTTTGATCGCTGCAACCATGAGTTGATTGATTTAAATCGTATCTCAAGTGAGCAGATGGAAAGCCACCGTATCTACTTACAGCAGGTCATCGAAAGGCATGTCGATAAAACGGGTAGCGCATGGGGGCAGACCATATTAGCGGACTTCGAGCATTATGCGCGTAAGTTCTACTTGGTTAAGCCAAAAGCAGCAAACGTTGCAACTTTGCTTAAAACCACGACCGCTGATCCGCAATAATTGATCTGATTTATTGATAGCGTTGTGTACCATAATATATAGATATTAGAGGTGCACGACGTTATTCTAAAGATGAATTTATAGATGTTTTGAGCAGGTAAATGACAGCCTATATAAGTAAATTTGCCTCATTGAGGCTGCCTATATCGACTGTTGTTAGCCACTATAAAAGACCCCTATATAAAAGAGACAATACCATGGCAAAACGCTTAGAAAATAGTTTTCAGTTTTTAGATGTGCCACGGCTTGAGCCGATCAAAAAAGACATCGCCACGCGTTCAACAGAGTTTGTTGAAATTTATCAGCCGTTTGAAAGTGAATCAGTCGCTCAGCAATCGCATCGCTGTTTAGAATGTGGCAATCCGTATTGTGAGTGGAAATGCCCCGTACATAATTACATTCCTAATTGGTTAAAACTAGCCGCTGAGGGTCAAATTTTCCAAGCTGCAGAATTGTGTCATCAAACCAATACTTTGCCTGAAGTCTGTGGACGTGTGTGCCCGCAAGACCGCTTATGTGAAGGCTCTTGCACACTCAATGACGGCTTTGGTGCCGTGACGATTGGCAATGTCGAGAAGTATATCAATGACACTGCTTTTGCCCTCGGCTGGCGTCCTGATATGTCTAAAGTCATTTGGACAGACAAGAAGGTTGCCATCATCGGAGCAGGACCTGCAGGTCTTGGCTGCGCAGATATCTTGGTCAGAAATGGCGTCAAACCCGTTATCTTTGATAAACGTCCAGAGATTGGTGGTTTATTAACTTTCGGTATTCCAGAGTTCAAAATGGAAAAAGACGTCATGCGTAATCGACGTGTCATCTTTGAAGGCATGGGCATGGAATTCCGCCTTGAGACAGAAATCGGTACCGATGTCAGTATTGATGAGCTGCTTGGCGAGTATGATGCTGTATTTATGGGTATGGGTACTTATACCTATATGCGTGGTGGCTTTGCTGGTGAAGAGTTGGAGGGTGTGTATGACGCTCTGGATTACCTGATTGCCAACGTCAATCGCTGTAATGATTGGGAAAAAGACTCAGGCGAGTATATCGACCTAAAAGGCAAAAAAGTCGTGGTGTTGGGTGGTGGCGATACTGCGATGGACTGTAATCGTACCAGTATTCGTCAAGGTGCTGAGCAAGTATTCTGTGCTTATCGCCGTGATGAGGAAAATATGCCAGGCTCACGTCGTGAAGTGGTCAATGCACGCGAGGAGGGGGTTGAGTTCTTATTTAACCGTCAACCGACTGAAATAATTGGCTTAAACGGTAAGGTTAATGCGGTAAAAGTAGTAACGACGCATCTGGGCGCACCAGACGAAAACGGTCGTCAGTATCCTGAGCCAATTGCCAACTCAGAAGAGATTATTCCCTGTGATGCAGTAATTATGGCATTTGGTTTCCGTCCAAGCCCTGCGGATTGGTTTGACGCGCAGCAGATTTCTATGGACAAATCTGGTCGAGTATTGGCAGCGGAAAAACAAACCTTTAAGTTCCAAACCAATAATCCTAAGATCTTTGCCGGCGGCGATATGGTACGTGGCTCTGATTTGGTGGTCACTGCCATTTGGGAAGGTCGTGAAGCGGCTGAAGGGATTTTAGATTATTTAGAAGTGTAGTAATTAGCCTGATTGACACCCAAATGCTCACTTAACCTTGCCTTTTTCTGGTGATGTGCGAGCTTGTTTTGACACTTAACGTCTTTTATCTTCTAATAGGTAAAAGGCGTTATTTTTATGCTTTTTTTAATTCTAATTCTCATTAATGATAAGAGATGTGCTGCGTGAAGCCGAATTTTTTACAACGATTTACCGCGCCTGTGATAGAGCCATACGCTCGCTATCAGCATGCTGATGTGCTGCATGCTATTCGTTTGGGCGTGGCAGTTATACTCGCTTTATTAGTCAATAAAGTCACCAATTTTCCACATGGAGAATGGACGACTATCACTGTTTTTATTATTCTAGGATTGCTACAGTACCAAGGTGCAATCTATACTAAGGCTAAAGAGCGAGTACTTGGTACTTTATTAGGTATTGGTGCTGCGCTCGGTATTGTATGGTTTAGTCAAGGCGTAGGGACATGGTTGTGGGTAGATTATGTCATCATCGGACTGATGAGTGGTGTTATTGGCTATCTGGCGATTAGGAATCTTGGCTACACAGGGTTATTGACTGGTATAACCATGTTGATGATTGTCTCAGATTTGGGTCAAAGCACTATCGGTCAAGATGGTATCTACCGTGCCCTTAATATTTTACTTGGTACTGGCCTTGCCGTTGCAGCGACATTGATTTTGCCATTGAAGTCCACGTTGATGTGGCGATTCTTACTGGCTAGTAACCTCGATGCTTGTAGTAATCTCTATGCTAGGGTAGGCAATCATATCGATACTGCTGAAGAATTGATTGATGGTGCTGTTCAATACGTCAATCCAACAGTCTTTGCCGTACCTGTTAACAAAGCCTTAGTGATAGAGCTACAGCAGATCAATAAAAGACTCTTAGCGGTACGCCCCCATTTAGCAGCAACAACGAGCGAGTCTGGTATCGATAAAGAGACAATTGAGAGTATTCAACGTACCCACCGAAATATTATTGGTACGATTGATCTGCTGCTAACCGCAGCACCACGCTTAGCCAGTATCGAGATCGATGAGGATAATCATATCCTGCTCATACATTATCAGCACGAATTAACCCAAGTGATGCAACATATGGCAGCAGTGTTGCGTAGCCCAAGTGATGAGGTGTTTCGTCCTATTACGCGTATTACCTTATCAGAATACCCAAGCGTAGAAAATTTAGGCTTTGAATGGCAGGGCTACTTTTGGTTGACACAAACTTTACAAGTGCAATTACAGCAGCTCAGTGACTTATTACAAGAGACTAAGCCGCAGTGGTTTGCGGCTTCTGGTCTGCGCTACCAGCGCCGTGAACAACGACGTATAGAGGAGCATGGCGGTGAAACAGATTTGCATTTATAAATAAAAAACGCTGACTCTATAAAGTCAGCGTTTTTTTACAATCATAATTATTAAAAACGGCTATCAAAAAACGACCATTAATAAACAATGATTAACGACCAGTTTTTAGCTTATCCCAATACTGTTGGTACACCTGCAATGCTTCATCACCAACATCTTCTTGGAATTCAGCTTTTGCCAATACGTCTTTACTAGGGTAGATGGTTGGATTATTTTTGACGTCATCTGGCATCATTTCACGTGCCGCACTATTAGGCGACGCATAACCTATCTCTTCACTAACAATTTTGGAGTTCTCAGGACGTAGCAGATAGTCTATAAACTTGTGGGCTGCATCGACTTGCGTGGCGTTTTTAGGAATGACAAAATTGTCCATCCATAATATCGCACCTTCGGTTGGGTATTTATACACCAAACTGGTAAGACCTTCACTATTGGCGATGATAGCTTCACCATTCCACGTCATACCGACGCTGGTTTCACCTTCCATATATGGCATACGTGAAGCATCTGAGTTAAAGGTTTTTACATTCGGCATCAAGGTCGTGAGCTTCTCATAAGCGGCTTTAATTTCGTCATGATTTCTACTATTGCCAGAGTAGCCTAGGGTTAATAGCGCCATGCCAAACACTTCGCGCATATCATTCATCAGCATCACTTGACCTTTATACTCAGGACGCCATAGGTCATTCCAACTATTGACCGTGGCTGGATCAACCGTCTCGCCATTGATAGCAAGACCGGTGCTGCCCCACATATAAGGAATCGAGTATTTGTTTTCTGGGTCAACTTTGGTATTGGTAAAAGAAGTATCAAGGTTTTTAAAATTGCTCAATTTAGACTTATCAAGCTCTTGTAGCAGACCTTCTTTTGCCATTTTTTCGACATAATACGTCGATGGAATCGCCAAGTCGTATTGGCTAGAATCATCAAGCAGCTTTAGCTTGGCATACATGGCTTCATTAGAGTCAAATGTGGTGTAATTGACTTTGATACCGGTCTCTTCAGTAAAGCCGTCAAGTATTTCTTGCGGCATATACTCTGACCAGTTATAAAGGTTCAACGTGACATCGCTGGTAGCAGAACTATCGATAGGCGCGTTATCAGATTTGCTACAGCTGGTAATAGAGAGCCCGATGGCGGCACAGAGCAATGCTTTCGGCAGTATTTTAATAGAGGCGTGAGTAGACCAATTGGATGAAGATAAATGGGACAAAATGTTTCTCCTAAATTAGGGCAAAAGGTGAAAAGCGGGCGCATGATCCGTCATAAAATTAATTCATTATACGGTTATGATCATGGTAAGTCGAAATTTACAGGGCAGTGATTTAACTGAGTTCAGCACTAGCCAATGCTAGGAGTACTGCTCATGAAATGATAGCAATCAATCATGCTATGATAAGCATGACTTGGTCTTTAGCCAGAGCTCTTTAAGTATAGTCATACTCTAACCATAACATAATAATAAAGGATGCAACATCATGGCTCAAACCGTTATTCCGGCACTTCTTACTGATAAAGTTGCTATCGTCACAGGCGCCAGTCGTGGTCTCGGCGCTCAAATCGCCATGCAGATGGCAGCGGCAGGCGCGACCGTTTGCGTGAATTATTTGCATAGTAAAGAGGCGGCTGAAAAAGTGGTTGCTGATATCGAAGCAGAAGGTGGGCGTGCTTTTACTTATCAAGGAGATGTGACTGATTTAGCACAAATGCAAGCAATGGCAGCAGAAGTTATAGAACGTTTCGGATGTATTGATATCTTAGTTAACAATGCTTTACCAAGCTATCAGTTTAACCCGAGTGCTGATTACACTAGTATCGAGACTGTAAAATGGGCACATTTTTCTCAGCAAATTGACGGCATTGTCCAAGGTGCCGTCAATACAGTACAAGCGGTATTACCGCAAATGAAAACTCAGCAGATGGGTAAGATCATCAATATCTCAACCAACTTGGTTTATAATCCGGTCGTCACTTATTACGACTATACGACGGCAAAATCAGCGCTTATTGGTCTAACACGTAATCTAGCAGCGGAGCTTGGGCAATATGGTATTCGTGTGAACTTGCTAGCAGGTGGACTATTAAAAACGACTGACGCTAGTAAATTAACCACTGAAGAAGTGTTTGATTATATCGCAACGACGACACCACTTCGTCAAGCGACCTCAGTTGCCGACTTTGCAAATTCAGTACTATTGATGGCATCTGACTTAAGCTCAGCTATTACTGGTCAATCTATCGCCGTTGATGGCGGTTTAACGATGCCTTAATAATGGCATTATTTACTAAATAAATTGAATTGATTGTACAAGAGAGACGAGATGACGAACCGTAAAATCGCTGGCATTATTACTGCTATTATAGGACTGTGCGCCATCATCGCTTTTTTCAATGATGGTATGAACACACCCTTGTTAAGCTGGCCATTGGAAGCTTATCTTGGCGTGGCATTCACTATTGGCTGGTTGACCAATTTACCCACTTTTTTGGCTTATTTAATCGCCGCATTGATCTTTGTTTTGATCGCTCTCGCACTTTATAAACTAGGTAGTTGGCTTTATGGATTAGTATTTAAACGCAGTTAAATGTAGTGATAGATCAGATGAATGGTTCAACCTGCCTATTTGCAGACCATTCATCTGCTTGACTAAACTGATAAATGACCCTATTTAAGCCCACACTGTCACGATGCTATATGCAAATGATCGAGTACCGCTTGTATTCCATATTCTTCAATTGTCCCCGTGACAAAATCCGCACGCGCGATCAGTTCAGGCTTTGCATCGCCCATTGCCACCGCATAGCCGACCAAATCAAACATCTCTAAATCATTTAGCCCATCACCAAATGCCATACAATCCTTTGCGTCAATATCGTAATGCAGGCATAAATCGATGATACCGCGTGCTTTAGATGCCTCGATTGGTAATATATCTGCGCCAATATGATGCCAATGCACCAGTTTCAAATCATCTTGGGCAAAGTCAACTTCCTGCATTTTCTCTTCTTGAGTGTTAAAGAATACCGAGCATTGATAAACCGTATTTGCCTTATGATAATCTGGGTCAAGGATAGAATTAGGCGTTATCGCATTGTATTCACGCAGGCGCGCGTTTTCATGTGACCATGCAATATGCGTTGCGGAGTCAAATTTGTGGATGAGTTCACTTTTTTGGCATAGCATTACAATCTTGTTGGTCTGCGTATCGGTTAATGGGTAATGACTAATTACACCATCTTTATTAAAGCTATATTGTCCATTCATACAGATAATGGCATCCAATACATCAGCCTCAAGTAAGGCTAATATATCAGCAGGCAATATGGCTTTGGAACGTCCGGTTGAAATCACCAGTTTAATGTCAGTTTGGGCAAGCGCTTCAAGCGTTGCTTGATTGTGCGCGGCGATAACACCGTTACGGCTTAAGGTGTCGTCGATATCAAAAAATATAATTTTGGGGGTGGGTGTTTTATTATTCATAATGGCTTTGAAAGTCCTATTTATAGTAAATAATCAGATTCATAAAATTCTAAACAATATGAAAATCGATCTTTACTACCTAATAAATAATAACTTAATTATTTATTTTTAATTAGGTAGTAACCCGAATAAGATTTTTATCGTCATTAAATTTTACATATTTTGGATCAATGGCTAGAATTTTTTGTTCAATTTCGTGCTCTGATAGGTGAGTCAGTATCGGATATCTTTGAACTTGGTATTTTAATCTTGCAACTAGTTCAGATAAGTTAACCCAGTCATTACTATTTTCCCTAGCCATTTCAACAACTGTTGTCCTAATGATCTCAATAAAGAGTGGAAAGTTAAACTTCCTAACGAGCATATGGCTGTCTTCAATTTTACATTCAAACTTTAATAGTTTTTTTAGTAATCCTGATAGTTTAGCTCGCCCGTAAGTACGTGTATCAAAATCTGGTCTCACGTTATTAATATAATTACCTATTTCTGCTAGGCTTGCCCAGCCTTCATCATCAGAGTTATCTTTGATAGCTTTGTAGATAAGGTTGAGAGTAGGTATGTCTATTTCGGTGCTTTTAATAGGTATTGAATTTATTTGTAAATTGACAGTTTTACTGTCAACTTTAATAGCACTAGAGCTGATTTGGGCACTTAAATTTTTTGCTATTAAAGTCTTGTTTTCATGCTCAGGTAATAGGTTTTCAACGTAAATAAATTTATCACAGGCATTCACAAACGATTTAACCGTACTCTTTTTCCCAAATCCATAAACAAGTAATCCACTTTCACGAATACGAGACGCTAATGGAGTGAAGTCACTATCACTTGAAACAATACAGAAGCCATCAACATCTCCTGCATATAATATGTCCATAGCATCTATCACTAATTTCATATCAGTAGCATCTTTTTGACTGACATAAGCAAATTGTTGTACAGGAGTAATCGCATTAGGTAGTAATTTATCACGCCATGATTTAAGTGCTTCTACGCTCCAATCACCATAAATACGTTTGACACTGGCAATACCGTATTTCGCAATTTCTTCTAAAATAGATTCTATACTACGGTGTGATGAGTTATCAGCATCAATTAGAACAGCAAATTTTTTCATTATATAACCTCAACACTCGTCACATTCTGAAAGCCTCTTGGCAGCTGACCGCCACGACTACCGCGTTTAGACGTGTAGTTGGCTAAGTCCATCGGTTTTAAAGTCACATGACGCTTACCAGCAGTAATGACTAAGCTGTCTTGTTTACTGAGTGGCGTGATGGTAAGCACTTCCTCATCACCTTTTAGGTTAATCATCTTATTACCCTTACCACGAGCCTGTTCAGGCAAATCATCAAGCGCAAATATCAATAAATAGCCAGCATTGGTGACCACAGCGATATGATCGAGAGTAGCGCTATTTTCGCTAGCAGGGATGCCATTGTTCTCAGAGCTTACAATCACCTCAGTTTGAGCATCAATACGTGCGATAGGTAATAGACGGCTATTAGCCGCTAGATTGATGATATTTTTACCCGCTTTTTGGTTACTGTCCAAATTGCCAAGCGTATTGATAAAACCATAGCCTTGCGAGCTGGCAAGGAGGATACGCTGGTCATTATCACCGGTTAGCAATTGCTCAAAAGTCGCACCTGCTGGCGGTTTTAAGACGCTGGTCAGA
The DNA here is from genome assembly GCF_025642195.1 of Psychrobacter sp. SC65A.3. NCBI lineage: Bacteria > Pseudomonadati > Pseudomonadota > Gammaproteobacteria > Moraxellales > Moraxellaceae > Psychrobacter > Psychrobacter sp. SC65A.3. The sequence goes on from NZ_CP106752.1 coordinate 414,436, forward strand.
GGATCGCCTTGACCACGAGCAGAAGCGAGGCTATGCGCATCGATACTATAGCTGCGTCCGGTACTATCGAGCACGTAGATCTTCTCATTAGATTTAGCGCGAACGTGGGCTTGGTAGCTATCACCTGAGCGATAAGCCATGCTAACAGCATCGACGTCATGACCTTTAGCCGCGCGTATCCAGCCAGCTTTCGATAAGATAGCGGTGACAGGCTCGCTTGGTACGAGGTCAGATTCTTTGAGCGCTTGCGCTTCTTCGCGTTCTGCCAATTGCGATACGCGCTCGTTGCCGTGTTCTTTCATATCAGCAGTTAGCTCATCAATCATCAAATTGGTCAGGCTATCTGGATTGTCCAAGTATTCTTGAATGATGGCGCGTTCAGCAGCTAGATCATCTTGCTCGCGGCGTAGCTCAATCTCCTCTAACTTTGCCAACTGACGCAAACGAATATCCAAGATAGCATTGGCTTGTATTTCAGTCAGGTCATAATCTTGCATTAATGATAATTTTGGGTCGTCTTCTTCACGAATGATGCGAATAACTTCATCGATATTCAGATAAGCAATCAGCAAACCTGCGAGGATATGTAAGCGCTTATCAATTTTATCAAGGCGATATTGCAAGCGGCGCGTGACTACAGAACGGCGACAGACGAGCCATTCTTCCAATATTTCTTTCAGGTTTTTAACCTGCGGTTTACCATTTAGGCCAATCATATTCATATTGACGCGGTAATTGCTTTCTAGGTCGGTACTGGCAAATAAATGGCTCATTACTCGCTGCACGTCGACGCGGGTAGATTTTAGCTCTAAGACGATACGGCAGGCATTTTCGTGGTCTGACTCATCATGAATATCAACAATCCAAGGCAGTTTCTTATCGGTCATCAGCTTGGCGATTTGCTCTTGAATCTTATTGCCTGAGACTTGGTAAGGAAGGGCATTGATGATAACAAGATTTTTCTCTTTCGGGTCAATATGGAAGGTCGCCCGCATTTTATAGCTGCCACGTCCAGTCTCATACATCGCTTGCAAGTCTTTTTTGCTGGTGATGATCTCAGCTGGGGTTGGCAAATCAGGCGCTGGTATCGATTGAGTTAATTGCTTAACCGACAGCTCAGGGTTTTTGAGCAGACGAATCGCCGCGCGTACCACCTCATTCAGGTTATGTGGCGGAATATCCGTTGCCATACCGACGGCGATACCAGTTGTACCGTTTAATAGGATATTAGGCAGGCGGGCAGGCAGGGTGGTTGGCTCCAACATCGTACCATCGAAGTTATCTTGCCAGTCAACCGTACCTTGACCAAGTTCCGCGAGCAAGGTATTGGCATAAGCAGACATTTTGGCTTCGGTATAACGCATGGCCGCAAATGATTTCGGATCATCTGGGCTACCCCAGTTACCTTGACCAGTGATGAGTGGATAGCGATAGCTGAAAGGCTGTGCCATCAGTACCATCGCTTCATAACAAGCGCTGTCGCCATGCGGATGATATTTACCCAATACATCACCGACTGTACGCGCAGATTTTTTCGCCTTCGCTGTCGATTTTAGCCCAAGCTCGCTCATGGCATAAACAATACGGCGCTGGACAGGCTTTAGACCATCAGCAATATTTGGCAGCGCCCGATCCATGATGACGTACATGGCATAATTAAGATAGGCTTGCTCAGCGAACTCTGCCACTGAGCGCGTATCCATTGGTTCATTTGCAAGGATTGGGTCAAGCGTGTGATCGATAACATCGGACATAAAATAGGGTTCACTTATCAGTTTTAATAGGTATAAAAAATCGGTGCAATCGTGCAAATAGGATAGTGCTATCCTAAAGGATATTGGTGCAATTAAAAAGCCACTACTCAGTATAAACGACAGTGCATGACGTGCTTAAGCTAATGGTCTTATGAAGCATGATGATCCTGTAATGTTTTGGTCGATAGTTTTTAGAAACTAAGATGAGTGTCGTTCATGTTACTGTTTTTTATTCTCTTACTTATCACATTTACGTTTTCATCCATATAGCCTTAATAATGCTCATAATCATAAAATCGATACAGGCAAGCAGTGTACAGGCTAAGCGCTTATCGTTTTGCTCAATGTCACTTCCACATTTTAATGGATTCTATCTACGAATAGACGATAAATACTTATCAACAAAAAGTGGGTTATTTGCTCGGAATCCTAATTAACTCACTGATATAAATGTAAATATTGACCGTCAAGTTACTTTACGAACTCAAGTAGCATTTTTTTGTATTGAGTAGTTTGTATAAAGTGTGTATGTTAAACAATAAAGGGCTATTTACCGCTAAATTGTTGACTCATCACAATATCTTTGCACCGCCAGCCTTGCTTGCCATCACTGTGGTGAGCTTGCACACCGATTTTTTGTACGTTTATCACATTGTGATAATTATGGGTTTACAGTAGCGCATTATTTATTAGGAGAAGTAAGATTATGGAAAATCAAGGTAACCAGATCCGTCGTAACGATAAAGTATGGGTAAAAACTTATGAAAAGCTTGGTATTCAATATGATATTGATATGCCCGCCGCTAATACTTCTTTAATCGATATATTTGAACGGAATTTTGTTAAACATGCTGGTAAAACAGCGTTTGTGTGTATGGACGTCAAGCTTTCCTACGAAGATTTAGATCGCTATAGTAAACAAATTGCTGCCTACTTGCAGTCACTTGGGCTGAAAAAAGGCGATAAAGTCGGCGTTATGATGCCAAATATTTTGCAGCTACCAGTTGCAGTATTGGGTGTGCTGCGTGCGGGTATGACCTTGGTCAACGTCAATCCGCTTTATACCTCAAAAGAGCTTGAGCATCAGCTAACAGACTCTGATACCAAAGCATTATTTATTTTAGAGAACTTTGCCAAAACCTATGAAGAGATTGGTAAAGACTTGGTTGACCATGTCGTTGTAACCTCAATGGGCGACTTGATGAGCCCGTTGAAAGGCTTTATTGTCAATATGGTCGTGCGCCATGTGAAAAAACTGGTACCTGATTATAACCTTAAAAGCAGCACCAACTTTAAAACGGCACTGAATCGCTTTCCGGCGAAAAATTATAAACGTCCAGATAATATCTGCCTTGATGATATTGCTGTTCTGCAATATACCGGTGGTACTACAGGTGTGGCCAAAGGCGCGATGCTTACCCATGGCAACTTAGTTGCCAACCTGATTCAGTGTGATACCTATCTTGGTGACGCTTTCGATAAATTTGACGGTATGGCTGAGCAACCCGTTATCATGACGGCATTGCCGCTGTATCATATCTTCTCATTTACCGTTTGTGGCATGTTCGGCTTATATCGCGGCTGTATCGGTCTACTGGTACCGAATCCACGTGATGGTGCAAGCTTAATCAAGGCTTATAAAGATTACCCACCTGCATTTTTCCCAGCAGTTAATACCCTGTTTAATGCATTGGCAAACAGTGAGGTATTTAAAGCCTTAGATCATAGCAAGCTTGAGATGTCTATGGGCGGCGGCATGGCGGTTCTAAAAGATACTGCTGAAAAATGGCAAAAAATTACTGGTAACGTGATTGTACAAGGTTATGGTCTGTCAGAGACTTCTCCGGTTGCGTCTGCAAACCCACAAGGTAATGGCGAATTCTCAGGCAATATCGGTCTGCCGATGCCAGCGACTGACATGGCTATCTTGGATGAAGAAGGCAATGAAGTAGATCTTGGTGAGCGCGGTGAGATTTGTGTTCGTGGTCCGCAAGTGATGAAAGGCTACTGGAAACGTGATGATGCTACGGCTGAAGTCATGACGTCTGACGGTTATTTCCGTACGGGTGATATCGGTGTAATGGATGAAGAAGGATACTTTAAAATCGTTGATCGTAAGAAAAACATGATTTTGGTATCAGGCTTTAACGTGTATCCAAACGAAGTAGAAGATGTGATGTCAGCCCATCCAAAGATTTTGGAATGTGGTGTCATCGGTGTCGAAGACGAAAAGAGTGGCGAAGTACCGAAGATTTATGTGGTGCGTAGTGATGACAGCTTGACGAAAGAAGAAGTGCTTGCCTATAGCAAAGAAAACCTAACCGGTTATAAGCGTCCGCGTTACGTTGAGTTCATCGATGAGTTGCCAAAATCGAACGTCGGTAAGATTTTACATAAAGATCTACGCGTACTTGAAGAAAAGAACCACGGTTAGAATATTTACCATCAAGTTCAAAGCGCTTTTCATCTGCGTTCATCTTTATCTATTAGTAAGAAGCAGGGATGAAAACCGCTTAATAGTTGATGTGGCAGTTAGTAGAAACAGCCAGTAAAAATAGCTATGATATATTGTTGTAAAAGATGGTTATCAATGATGATAAGGTCGCTTATATAGGGCCTTATCATTTTTTTGTTTTCCTATTATGATTTGGTGGTATTCATAGAGAATTCTCCATAAAGCTGATATAGTCCGTATCGATATTTTTTGCACTTAACGATAAAAGTGTAGATTTTTTAGCCCAGAGCTTTCACAGAATGATCACTATAAAGCACTGTAGCTGTGTTAGCTTTAATGGTTTTATAGTAAATAATAGAGTGGGGTATGAAGGTAATAATTTTGATTTAAAAGATTTGTGAATGATAAGATCTGTTTGCTTATGAGCGAAAAGACTTCTTATTCACAAGTTTTTGATTTTGCAAATGAGTGACTAACGACCACGGTGATTTAATTAGACATATTCTATATTTTAACGGCCACATTTAAGGAAAATTATGACTGATAATATCAATAAAGAGATGACAGACCATAAAGCTGCGAACAATACTCAATCAAAGGCTGGAACGAACGCGTTTCCTACTATGCCGACGATAGCGAGTGACAGTCCATGGTTAAGTGCTTATGAGCGCTATGGCATTAATGCTACCATTGAGATGCCAGATGACAGTACCTCTTTACTTGATGTGTTCGAGCGTAATTTCAGCCGTTATGGACAGAAAACTGCCTATATCTGCATGGGTGCTTCTATTACCTTTAAGCAATTAGATTTATACAGTCGTCAAATTGCCAGTTATTTACAGTCATTAGGGCTCGTAAAAGGTGATAAAGTCGGTGTCATGATGCCCAATATCTTGCAGTATCCTGTGGTGGCTTTGGGTATCATTCGCGCAGGTATGGTGCTGGTCAATGTCAATCCATTGTATACCAGCCGCGAGTTATCGCATCAGTTGCATGACAGTGGCACCAAAGCATTATTCATCGTCGAAAACTTTGCAAAAACTTATCAAGATGCGCAAGATAAGGGTCAAGTGAAGCATGTCATCGTCTGTAAAATTGGCGATATGTTAGGTACGATCAAAGGACCCGTGGTCAATCTGGTCGCCCGCCATGTCAAAAAAATGATTCCCGCGTATCGTTTGCCAGAGAGCACGAGCTTTAAGCAGGCATTAAGTGCCGTATCAGCTAGCAAATATCAGCGTCCTGATTTGAACTTAAGCGATGTGGCATTATTGCAATATACTGGTGGTACGACTGGGGTAGCTAAGGGTGCGATGCTGTCTCATGGTAACTTAATCGCCAATATGTTACAGATTAGCGCGCTCATGGACAGCGCTTTTGAAGAGGATATAGACGCTACTGATGTGCTTTTGACCGCGCTACCGCTATACCATGTGTTCTCGTTTATGGTTTGCGGGATGTATAGCATGTACCAAGGTTGTGCTGGTTTGCTGATTCCAAATCCGCGTGATCTTGATGGTTTGATTAAAGAGATGGGCAAATACAAACCGGCCTTTATCCCTGCAGTAAATACTTTGTTTAATGGCTTGGTACATAAAGAAAGTTTTGCAGATTTGGATTTTTCTAGTCTAAAAGCCTCTATCGGTGGCGGTATGTCGGTACTACCAAGTGTGGCAAAAGAGTGGCATAAAATCACTGGTCTGCCTATCGTTGAAGGCTATGGCTTGTCTGAAACCTCACCAGTAGTTGCCTTTAACCCAATGACCATTGCTGAATTTACCGGGAAGATTGGTATCCCTGCCCCTAGTACCGATGTCATTTTGATTGACGATGATGAAAACATGGTGGCTATCGGTGAGCGCGGTGAAATCTGTGTCAAAGGTCCACAAGTCATGATTGGCTATCAAAACCGCCCTGAAGAAACATCTGAAAGCTTTACTGCCAGTGGTCATCTTAAAACAGGCGATATCGGCATTATGGACGAAAAAGGCTTTATCAAAATTGTTGACCGCAAAAAAGACATGATTTTGGTCTCTGGTTTTAATGTCTATCCAAATGAAATCGAAGAAGCCATGAGCGAGCATCCAGGGATAGTAGAGTGCGGCGCGATCGGGATTCCAAATGATGATCGCGGCGAAGACCCAAAGCTATATGTGGTCAAAAAAGGCAATGTGACCGAGCAAGAGCTGCTTGATTTTGGCAAAAAACAACTTACCGGCTATAAGCGTCCACGTCATATTCAATTCGTTGACGAATTACCAAAATCAAACGTGGGCAAAATCCTGCGTAAAGAATTGCGTAAGATGGAAGGTTTAGAATAACTTTTACAGCTATTTTTAATCAAGACAGCGGTGCGATAGCTTGTGTGAATCTTGCTATTGCACCGTTGTCACGTTAGGATAACCTAACATTTAGCCCTGCTAGAGCATTCAGCTGTCATTTATTTTAATATATAAATTTGCTGGAAATACTGATTGGCTAACCACATAACCATAAATTTAAATCTAAACCTCTTATTTTATAACACTGCTTTTACAACTTCGTACTAGGGAATTTTATGCGTATTGACAACCGTGAGCTTAATCAACTTCGCTCAATCAGCTTTGAGCGCCATTACACTAAGCATGCTGAAGGGTCAGTATTGGTCAGCTTTGGCGACACCAAAGTACTGTGCACCGCAAGTGTAGAGTCTGGCGTACCGCGTTGGCTTAAAGGTAAAGGCAAAGGCTGGATCACGGCTGAGTATGGCATGTTGCCACGCGCGACCAATACTCGTAATCAACGTGAAGCGGCTCGCGGTAAGCAATCAGGTCGTACTCAAGAAATTCAGCGTTTAATCGGTCGTAGTTTACGTGCCATGATCGATTTGAGTAAGCTTGGTGAAAATACCATTTACTTAGATTGTGATGTCTTGCAAGCGGATGGTGGTACTCGTACTGCTAGTGTGACCGGTGCCGCGATTGCCCTTATCGATGCCTTAGAGAGCATCCAAAAAACTAAGAAACTAAAAGCGGATCCATTGATTGGTTTGGTTGCGGCGGTTTCTGTTGGTATGAAAGATGGTAAAGCGTACTTAGATTTAAACTACGAAGAAGATGCCAGCTGTGATACGGATTTGAACGTGGTGATGACCCAAAAAGGCGAATTTATTGAGCTACAAGGGACGGCGGAAGAAAAGCCATTTACTCGTGCTCAAGCTGATGACATGCTTATTCTAGCCGAAAAAGGTATCGCTGAGCTGATTGCTATGCAAAAAACTGCCTTAGGTTGGTAGTCATATAAGACCGCAATATGGCTTACTATTCATATTTTTATAATACTTTCACTGCTTTTTTATAGGTAAATGTACATGCTTAAGCTGACTGATGACGGCGCCAAAATTACCTTACAAGGACAGCCCCAAGCATTAGACAATGGGCTGTTTTGGTTTGGTGCGGCGTTATTGGTAGGTGCAGTATGCGTCGCGCTGGCAATGAGTTTGTTGCCGGTACGATGGTCAATTGGTGCGCTTGCACTGCTGATTATGGGTAGCTTCTTTTTTAATCGGCAGCGCCAACAGCATAAAAAAGCGACAGCGGGTAATATTAGTAGCGGCATCTTGTGGGTGCGTGCTGGTGAGCTGGTACATGACAACCAAGGCAAGCGTATGCCTATTCAGCTAACTGATAGAGATAAAGTCAGTCTAGTAGGCGAGCAATTAGAGATTACTGATGGCAATTCTAAACGTAAATATTGTATTAGTGGCTTTGATAATATCCAAGAAGCCACTGCTACCAAAGCGATCTTGCAAGGTCAAACACTGACCAAACGTCATGTTAATATCAAAATGAGCAGCGATTAAGACCTTTATTATTAAAGGTTTTTTTAATGTTTGAGATTTTTAACCTGCTCATCTTGTCTCATTTATTTACCGCTTATTCTTATATTTATACCTTTTATCGTTTATTTAAGCGTGATAAGGCTTGCAGAATCCTGTCCAAATGGTTTATAAGTAAGATTGAAAAATCTCATCATACTTATAATGAATACGGTTATCGCTACTATGGTTATTGATACTATATTGACAAGGAGCTAGTCATGTCGCGTTTGCCCATTTGGTCAATCACAACGTCGTGCAGTGCATTATTACTTACTCTGGGTGCAGTCGGTCAAGTTCACGCCGATAGTATGAGCAGCTTGATTGCTCAAAAATCTTCTCTAACTGATTATAGCGCCCGCTATACACCATCGTACCCCGCTGTCCCTGCTGCTAAAATCAGTACGCGATCCACTATCCAACGTGCTGGTACTTCTAATAGTTATCGTTCGAATACAAGTAATACACAACCAAGTTATTCTAATAGCAGCTATGCTAATAAAACCTACTCTAACCAAAATGCTTATGTTAGCAACAACCAACCTAATTATCGTTATCCTGAAGTACAACGCCAAGCATCATCAGTTCTGCCAGCATTTTTATCAGGCAACTATGATAATGTCGATAGCGAGTATCTACCGTTACTCAGCAATGCCGAAACACAAAGTAGTCTGGCTGCCCGTGAAGTCATCAGCACTGCCCGTAAAATGGCGCTGAACGAGCGTACGATTATTCAAGGCGGCTGCTGGGATTATCTGAATGCAGTATTTAAACGAGCAGGGGTGACGCGCGATACCATCCATAAAGGTACCTATGGTCAAGGTCCTTATGCCAATAGTGGTGAAATCGAAGTTGGTGACTGGCTCTACTATATCAATCATGGTTATAACGGTGTCGAGCACAGCGGATTGTTTGTCGGCTGGGTTGATGAGCAAGCAAAGCAAGCGCTGATATTAAGCTATGCTGGTGAAAGCCGCCGCGAGCCTGCGCGCTATCGTGTTTATGATTTGAGCAATGTCTATCAGATTATGCGCCCAAACGTTTGATGTAGATCTTTTTAATATAATTTATTCAGCTATAAAAAAGCGTCCATTACTTCATCAAGTAATGGACGCTTTTTCTATGAATTATTGTCTATATTGCAGCCAATTTTAGAACGGTTTAACCACCACTAGAATCACAATAATGACTAAAGCAAATACGGGTACTTCATTAAACCAACGCCAAAATACATGCGACTTATATTGTGGATTATCGACCAGCTTTTTACGATAAAAACCACAGGCACCATGATAAGCGGACAATAGAATAACTAAGAAGATCTTTACGTGTAGCCAGCCTTGGGTTTTATAAACGTCCCAACCCAAAAACACCATCCATAACCCAAAAGCCCACGTCGCTATCATAGCTGGCGTCATGATGCCGCGATAGAGCTTGCGCTCCATGATAGTAAAGCGCTCTTGACTGATCTTGTCATCGCTCATTGCATGATAGACAAATAGGCGCGGCAGGTAGAAAATCGCTGCAAACCAGCACACCACGGATATAATATGTGCCGCTTTAATCCAATTAAAATAATCTGCCATGCTGAAGTCTCTTTGGTTATTTTAAGCAATGATAAACGCGGGCAAGCTTAGCGCAGATTATCTAATAATGGTAGCGTTAAGCCAAAACTACTTGTGATTGATGACCGCTCATGGCGTCCATGACAGGCACTTGCTTTGGTGCGCGAGGAGCGGCAAATTGCTTGGTTAAGCCAAGCTCGCGCATGAGTCTATCATCGCCTGATTGACTGGCGTTACCCGTGGTCAGCAGTTTGTCACCATAAAAGAATGAGTTGGCACCTGCCATAAATGCTAATGCTTGCTCAGCGTCAGATAAGCTTTCGCGACCAGCAGATAAACGTACATAGCTACTTGGACAGCAAATACGTGTCACAGCAATGGTACGAATCCACTCAAGAACTGACAATTGACCTTCTGCCAAGACCTTATCACCGATTGGCGTGCCTTGAATCGGTACCAATAAGTTGACTGGAATAGACTCTGGTGCTTTAGGCATTTTTAGTAGCTCGTGCACCCAGTCAATGCGGTCGTCACGGCTCTCACCCATACCGACGATATTGCCGCTACAGACGTTGATACCTGAGTTGCGTACGTTGGTGATGGTATCTAGACGCTCATCGTAGCTGCGCGTACTAACTACTTGCTCATAGTAGCTTCTAGACGTATCCAAATTATGATTGTAGTAATCCAGTCCTGCGTCTGCCAGTTGCGTGGCCTGATCAGTATCTAGCATACCTAGAGTCATACAGGTCTCAAGCCCTAAGGCTTTGACTTCTTTGACCAGCTCGACCACATAAGGCATGTCTTTGGCACTAGGGTGCTTCCATGCTGCGCCCATGCAAAATCGTGATGAGCCAGTAGCTTTTGCGCGTTTGGCAGCGGCAATCACCTTGTCCACCTCTATGCGCTTCTCAGCGACCAGCTTGGTTTTATCGCGGTGATGACCGGATTGTGAGCAGTAGCCGCAATCTTCAGGGCAGTTGCCAGTCTTGATAGACAACAAGGTGCTGATTTGTACTTCATTGGCATTGAAGTTCTGACGATGTATGGTTTGCGCTTGTAATAATAAATCCATCAATGGCAAATCGAACAATTGGGCAATTTGCTCGCGACTGTATTTGCTGGCAGTGGCTTGTGTGGCATCGGTCGTTAGTGATGCTAAAAAATCGTTGTCATTGCTATTAGCGTTGTTATTTGGCTCTGTGATATTAAGCAGTGCTGACATAATATAAATCCTTTTATAAAGATATTAGGCATGGTCATAGAAGATAAACATCGGATGTCGCTCATCTGATTTAATTTTTTAGTAGTACTATCTACAATAAAAAAGGTTGCGCTATAGTATAGCGCAACCTTTTTAGAAAATCAGAAACTAGCGAAGCAGTCATTCAGCTATCAGTAACAGCTAGCTAGCTATCGCTTCTGATTATTCGATTATTTACCCAACTTGTGCTTAGCAACGCCGACCCAATGGTTGGCAAGTTTTTGTGCTTTATAAGCATATGGCTTGGCTTTTTGGATATAAGGTTTACATTCTTCTGGAATGGCTGGCACGATATGCTTAGCAAGTTTATTGAACCACATCATTAGGCTGTAATCGCCTTCGATGCTTAAGTTGCCTTCTTGTACGGCAGTCATAAAGGCAGGAAGGCTACCTTTAGTTAAAAGCTTAACGCCTGTCATAGAGTCTTTAAAATTGATAGTCAGGTCAGCTTCTTTAGCATGACCACTATGTTGGCTAAATTCACCATTATCAAAGCTATAATAACGTGCCACATCTGCTTCAGTGCTAGCAAGCTCAATGATAACCTTACGATCTGCAAGTATTTTTTTAACATCTTCATTATCGCTATCAGCTAGCATCGACAAACGATAACCAATCACAGCTAATAAAACATCTAATGGATCAGACTTAATATCCAAAACCGGTACAGTAAACATAGACAAACTCCTAAAAAATAAGACGCAAATAATGCGTACTTTATAACAATTTTTGTGACAAATATATAAGTAGATTATAAACGATTGCTAGGTGTCAATTCTTTAGGAGTTACGTAGAGAGCCTTAAGTATCTTGTAACATTCGATGACAGCAATATGATAACGCAGGGTTTAATGAAAGCGTGGCTGATAGTCGTCGTCATAGACGGGTGTATGCTCAATATAGCGCGCTGCTTGTAGCTCACGCTCTTGTACCATACCGCGACTGACATCCTCATAACGTAACGCTCGATATAAGACCCATGCGCCCAAAGGCAGCCAACTGATACCCATAGCAATTACATAATTGTGCCATTCTGACCATAAGAACCAATGTGTCACTAAACTATGAATCATTTCTACGGCTAACCAGTATCCCATGCCACCAAACAAATACCAAAGCAACCAGCGCTGTGATGACACAGCAATGGCAACAACTGCGATTAAAAATAAACCATAGCCCAATATGGCACTTGTACTCAACGCCTCGCTACCAAATGTAGAAAATATTGTTAATAACATTGTTCATCTCGCTCTTCATAAGGTGAATTCCAACAAGGCTATTATGGAAGTTTGTAGCAGAAAGCTAAAGCCTCTGAAGGCGACTTTGCGACAACAGCTGACGTTTGATTTTTTAAAAGTGTTTAGCAAAATAAATGGTAAATCTTACAGTTTTAGACAACAAAAAAACGCCTTAATATGGGCGCTTTTTTTGATGGTAAGATTTAATATAGTGAGTTCAATATAGAAGAGTTATGTTAAGAATAGCATTATGCTGGTATAAATTTCTCTCGCTTGCTGTGCGCTTTGCACTCCAGAGGCTTCGTAAAATTTATTCCAGCAGTACTGTATTCTTTTTAAATTGAATCGACTATAGCAAGAGTAGACAGATACTAAGGGCGAGGGCTACGGCGACCCCAAAGCGATAAGGCAGTCACTAGAATGGCACCTAATAGCATCAAGCTCAAGGTCGTTAACCACTCTGCGCCGGTAGGGTAATGCCATGGCATGACGTTATGGATGGCTTCACTATTTAATGTCCCTAGGGCATCTGTTTTCCAAGGCCAGACTTTGACTAACGAGCCTGCGATAAAGCCGATAAGTAGCGCTAAAGTTGCTTGATAATAACGAGACAATAACCATTTTAGCACACGGGTAAAGAGCAATAATCCCGTTGCCATGCCAGCGACCAATGTAAAGATAATAGCAAAGTTTAAAGTATGAACCGCTTCGAGCACCGTATCATAAGCACCCATCAACAATAAAATAAAAGATCCTGAGATGCCTGGTAATATCATCGCGCAAATAGCGATAGCACCGGCAACAAACAAATACGGCAAACTTGGGGTCGTATTCATCAGAGGCAAGCTGCTAATAATAACGGCGCTGGCTACTCCAAGCAGGAACAATAGCGCCCGTCCGATATTCCAGCGCTTAATCTCACTTAATAACAGAAAAACAGTGGCAATGACCAAACCAAAAAAGAAAGACCAAATCATTAAAGGCTGATTGTCTAATAAATGCTTAATAACACCGGCAAGCGTTGCAAGGCTAGTGGCAATACCCATCAACAAAAACAATAAAAAAGTAGCATCGACTTGTCGCCATACTGCAATTAAACCTTTGATACCACCCTCTTGGCGAAAGACCTGCCAAAGATTGGGACCCACACTGCTCAAAGCGTTAATTAAGCGCTCATAAATACCTGCAATCAATGCAATCGTACCACCAGAGACGCCCGGTACAATGTCAGCCGCGCCCATTGCCAACCCTCGCACATAGACACCCAGTAATTCCTTGGGGCTATTTTTATAAATCGGGCTGCTTTCGTCAGCCGCAGGTTGGTTATCTAACTGGGTGGAAGATGACTGGGCATCTGGCCGTGGTGATTGTGATGCCGTCATGGACAATCCTTTTTATTGGACAAGATAAAGTTACTGGATAAGATAAAAGTGGCAATATGAAATGACAATCGCGTATGGCAGTATAGTAGCGCCAAAAAACACTGTAAAGCAGAGAATAAACCATAAAAGCTGGACCAATTAAAATGTATCAGCCCAGCTTTTGGTTCGATATCTTTTATAATTAGCTAAACTTTGCTGCGTTCACTGCTGCGTACAAATGCAGGATAGCCTAGCGCATAGAGCACCCCTTCAAGCCCTGTGACATTCACAGCGGCATCGGCGCGCGCTTGTACGATAGGTTTGGCATTAAAAGCCACGCCCAAATCGGCCAGTGCCATCATCGGTAAGTCATTGGCGCCGTCACCGACACAAACCACTTGAGACATCGTAATACCTAGGCGCTCAGCCGTATGGGCGACAATAGCCGCTTTTTTAGCACCATTAACGATAGGCAACTGTATATGACCGGTGACTTCACCTTCTTCGATATCCAATGAGTTGGCGTGTACTTCATCAATACCCAATTGCTCGGCGATATAGCGAGCGAAGTACGTAAAGCCACCTGATACAAGGACCGTATGATAGCCCAAAGCTTTTAGAGCGCTAATGGTGGCCAAGGCACCTGTTGATAATGTTAAGCGACTGCAAATTTCATCAAGCACGCTGGTTGGAATACCTTGTAATAACGCCACGCGCTGCGCAAAAGATTCATCAAAATCCATCTCGCCCCGCATGGCGGCTTCAGTGATGGCTTCTACTTGCTCGCCAATACCTGCCGTTTTTGCCAGCTCAACGATGACTTCTTGTTCAATCAACGTAGAGTCCATATCAAAGCAGGCAAGCTTATGAGTGCGCAGCATATGACCGACCGATAAGATATGACAATCGACGACATCCAAATGATCGCTTACGACGGCGTTTTGAGCGTTGTTATAAGCTTCAGTCAAGTCGCGACGCAAACGCGTGGTCAATTGGTCATCAATGATATGTGCGGCGGCAGTTTTTTTGGCAGGATGCATCAGGGTATCAGTCACGGGCACCAATAAATAACGGAACACTTGCACATCGATAAATGAGCGTTTGGCAAAAGGTTGCGCCGTGTCTACATCAGCAACTTCAACATCTACAAAATTGGCATCCGCATCTTCTGCAACCGTGACCAGATGCCAATTTGGCTGCTCATCAACCCATGATTGCACATATTGGTGGATATCAAGTGAAGATACATGCGTCGGCAATACCACAATCAAAGCAAAAATAGGCAAGGATTGTAGTGCATCAAAATCCTGTAAATTGGTACCCTCTGGTAATAACGAGGCCACGGAATCAACCGCCTGTTGCCATGCTTTGCTGTCTTTTGGTAACGAGTAAGAGGTATTGTTTGGCATCGCTCAATTGTCCCTTGTATGCTGATATAAGATTAGGAATAATAACAGCTTTAGTAAGCAGCGACTATAGATGAGACGCAAAGTATCAGTAGCAAATAAAACAGCAAATAAAACGGCGACTGTTGCAAAAAAATCTCCGTAAAATTGAAATGACTCATTACAAAAAAATTATGATACTCGCTAACGCCATAACCCTTACTATGGTGATATAGTAGATGTCAATGAGTGGGTAAGTGAGCCGTAAATACTGCTTAAATGCTTGCGCCACACATAATTGCACAACATAACTACTGTACGATAGCAGCGTTACATAATCAGTCTTATAAAAAAAGATTATTTAGACAATGCGGTATTGAATTGAACAAATATAGCTGCATACTCTTGCAAAAATGAGCGAATGAGCAATAGCCTCGTTTTTTAACTCCATTTATCCAAAAAAGTTTCCCATATCATGACCTATTTAGCGCCGCGGCAAGGGTTGTTTGCCATCATTCTTCTGGTTAGTTTTTGTTTGCAAACCCTATTATTGGTCATCAGTACCGATCAACAGCTGAGCAACAGTCGTGCGCAAAAAGGCGAGCAAATGGTTGCTCAGCTCATTGATGAAGCGCGCCTGTCTTTAGAAAATAAAGACCGCGTCAGCTTAAGCGTTATTGCCAATCGCTATACCAGCGAACAAGACGTGACTCGCATCCTGATTAAAGACAATAATGGCGATATCTTGGTGCCTGTCGGCAATGCGCCGATGCAGCAGGGTGATACCATTAGCCAAATTGCAACCAAAGGCGATGCAGTCATCGGTAGTGTGGCATTGACTCTAAAGGATATTAGCAAGGGTGAAATCATCGCCATGCAATGGCCATTTGTGATTGGTTCGATGGTGCTGCATTTATTGCTGTGGCTGATTTACAGCTATATCGCTCGTCCAACCAGAGAGCAAATCAACGCCATCAGCCGCGATGTTCAAGACTTGCATCGTGAGCAATATACGCAGCTTGATCAGCGCGGTTATGCTCGTGAGCGAGAACGTCGTCAATCAATGTCTGCTGCTGATGGTGATAGTGGTGAGACAGGTACTAGCCAAAGTGATCGTTTGGTCCATGATGGTCAATCTAATGGTCAAGCAGCTGCCAGTACAGCGTATAACCAGCAACCTAATACGCGTAAATTAGATATTCATAGTGCTGTCAATCAGTATGTCAGAACCCAGCAGAATCAAGATTCGATGCTCGATGATAATACTAACGGTACAACTGCGGATACGGCCAGTAATATGACAGACAGTGATGTCAATGATATTACGGCTTATAAAGCTGAAGACAGTAGCCAGCATGCTAACAATCATGTCTCTCGATTGTCTGCTACCAGGGCATTTGATAGTGTCAGTGTCCAGATTGTCTTTCATGATGAGTTCAATATGCTTGAGCGCTTGGCACCGTCTCAACGTCTGCCGTATTTGGCACTCTGTACGCAGCTACTAAACCAAGCGGTGACTGAGTTACTGAAACAGCCATTGTTGTTGGGTGTAAGCGCAATCAATGAACCACACTTTGATGAAAGTGGTGCTTATGTGATGCTTAAAGCAGAGAATAGCCATGCAAAAGTTGCATTGGCAGGCGTGATGCTAGCCAAGCTATACTTGATGCTGAATAAAATTATTCATGATAAGCATATTGAGCTGTCACGATTTGCTCTGCCAGCCAAAGCTGGTGTGAGTGACAATGCCCAAGTCGATGCCATGACGCATCTGCTAGATAGCGTCGGCAAAAAAGAGCAGATGCTGATTTTATTGCCGAATGGTGGTCTTAAACAAATCAGTCATCATGTACAAGTACAAAGCGTCATGCGTCCAACGACGGTTTATGAGCGTGAGTGCGCGATATTCGATGGTGGCAATGATGCGATGATTCAGCGTTTGGCCGATGTGCGTAATGCGGTATTGATGATCGATGACTCAGAAGAGTAGGATTAGATACTCTATTTAACTTGCAGAAATTGTCTACAATTGCCTGCGCGATAATGACCAATAGTGTCTTGTTGTTGACTTGTAAATGCGTCATAGTAATAAAAAGCATTGACAAGGCTTAATAGAGACTTTATAAGGCATATATATATTGATAACTTTTCAGTAATTTTGCCAAAAAAGATAGGAGTTGGTCATGAGTGATGCTGATATTGATGACGATTTTGATGATGATTTCGTTGATGATGATGATGCAAAGATGGTTGAAGAAGCAGAGACGAGTGTACGTACACGCTTAAGTAGCCTTGAGAAGCGTCGTCTAATTGATAATCTGCTAGAAGAAAAACGTTTGGCTAAAGAGCTAAAGGATGATCTAGACGATATCGATAATTTTGATGAAGATGGCGATGATTGGGATGATGACGAACTTTAATTCGTCATCGCTATAATAAGGTTATCACGCAAATATTTTGCGAATAATTTTTAAGTGTTGATTTGCACTCTTATGGCTATTAGCTAACCATCGTTAACTAATTATCCTAAGTGTGCTGTGCTAAGCTGGTTGGGTTCTGATTTTGATAGTATCAATAGTGAACAGCACCTATTTAACCAGCTATTTCTCACAGCTGTACTTTAGCAATGATTGATTTAAAAAATCTTTGGGTAGATTGACTTATTCAAGATAATCGTCATCTTTATACCTCTCGTTATTTTATATAACCCTTATTTATTGCGCATGACGCAATCCATCTTTTAAGGACAACGACACCATGACCAACCAACTTAGTTTCGATGAACTACTCGATTATTTAGACAACGAAGAAAGCGCATTTGTACTTGATAGTGTTGCGACTCATGGTTTTTTGACTGCGACCGTTATTGGGCGTCCACTGCCTAATTGGTTAGAAGCACTGTTTGAAGATAATGTGAGCGAGATTCCAGCAAACGTGATTGATGGTATTCAGCGCTGGCGCGAGTCGATCATCGCTGAGCTAAAAAACGAGACGCCTATTGAGCTACCGTTTGGTGAAGATGCGGGCAATGAAGAAGTGGCGGTCGATTTTTCTGATGATTCAGATATCGTTGCTTGGTCGATTGGCTTTGTGGATGCAATGTATGGTGATGAAGCCAGTGATTGGATGGAAAACGAAGAGACCGCAGAAGATGTGGCCGTTTTGACCTTGCCGATGATTGTACTGAGTGGTATCGATGATGAAGACCCTGAGCTTGCTGAGATGCGTAAAGACCAAGATAAAATGGTACAAATGGTAAACAGCATCGAAGGCAACTTAACTGAGCTGTTTTTGTTGTTCCATACTAACGACTAAAGAGTTTGCTCAATATAAATTATTTGAGCAATGTGCTTTTTAATGCGTTTTAAAGTATCGCGCTTTTATCTTGAACGGGCGATACGTTTTTATCATTCTGTAAGTCACTAATTCTGTAGGTTACCAATAAGGCTGTACTATGACTGTCCAACTCTCCAATCTTGAGCACTTGCCCAACTATCAGATTACTGAGCGCTTGGATGTGGTATACGGCAGTACCGTGCGCTCAAAGCATGTTGGTAAAGATTTATTTGCGGGTCTAAAAAACATCGTAGGCGGTGAGCTCACTGCCTATACGGAGCTGTTAGAAGAATCGCGTCAAGAGGCGATTGATCGTATGATCGTCAAAGCTGAGGCGTTGGGCGCTGATGCAGTGGTTGGACTGCGTTTTTCGACCTCTAGTATTGCGCAAGGTGCCTCTGAGCTATTTGTTTACGGTACAGCGGTCAAAGCCGTACGGATGCCACAACAGCCTGTCTATCAATCAACGAATCAACCGCCGAATCAGTCATCAAATCATCATTCTCAACATGAAGAACCTGTGGCGTCAGTTGCTCAGCCTTCAACAGTAAAGTCACCTGATGATTTACCACGCTTTAATCCTTTTGGTGAATAAGACTACGCTCAAGTACTGACAGGTAGCCTTTTTGATGATAAGAGACGTTTCATGAATCAATCGTTCAGCCAAATGTTGATGAACTATGCGCCGCTGCTGGTCTTATTTATAGTTGGCTGGTTTTTTGGTGCGCGTCATGAGCGTCAGCATTTGGCAAGATTGACTATTGCCGAAGCTGAGTTGAGCCATATTATTGTCTCAAGTGAGCGTTTTTATGTACCAAAACTGGTCTCACAGTCTGAGGGTGAGTTGGTGCTTGGTAGCGTCGTTATTGCGCAGGATTATTTTAAAATGGTCATTGCCAAAGTGCTGAGTTTCTTTGGTAAAAATCTCACAACCTATGAGACCTTGCTTGATCGCGCCCGCCGTGAAGCTCTAGTACGTATGCGCGCCCAAGCGCAGGCGAAAGGCTATAATCATATTTATGGTTTGCGTCTTGAAGTCAGTAACATCAATCAATTGGGTAGTATGGTCGAAGCGATCGCTTACGGTACGGCAGTGCTTAGTACTGAAAATTCTACTAAAGCGCCCAATAACGCTTTCAGCAATACTCCTGCCAAAATCTCAATCAATACTTCCAAAATATAACTTCTTGTACCGTCATAGCTATTTAACTAAAAGTATTTAACGCCAATTATTAAAATCCAAATTATCCAAAAGCTCACGTTAAACACTCTCATTTAATCTCATTACAATCCCTTTTATTCCTACTCAATCTCTATATTCTGCATTTGACTGGCGAGTTGTTGAATAAAACAGCTAAACCTAGCTTTTGCCCTATATACTCCCCTTATTAATTCTTAATTATTGTTGATAGTTAGCAATAGCATGCTATGAGATATGCTATAAAAGAATGGTTTAAAACGGGTGATGTCCGTTATCTATAAGCATTAGCAGGTAGTGACAAGCGTATTAGCAAGGATTGCTAATCAGGCATCATTGAATCATTATAAATTGACCTAGCAATAGGTCTTATCTACAGGGATGTAGTTATGGAAAGTCTGGCTCTAGTCACCTTAGTAAATAGCGTTGTTATTCCTATTTGCTTGTTTTTAATCATGATGGGTATGGGTTTGACCCTTATTACCAATGATTTTAAACGGGTATTAAAATACCCAAAAGCCGTTGGTATTGGCTTGACCAATCAGCTGATACTGTTGCCAATTATTGGCTTTGCCCTAGCTAATATCATGCCATTACGCCCAGAATACGCCGTCGGAGTTATGCTCCTCGTTCTGTGTCCGGGCGGCACTACCTCAAACTTATTTACCTATTTGGCTAAAGGCGATGTGGCGCTGTCGGTGACGATGACAGCGATTGCCAGCGTTATTACGGTATTTACCATTCCCATTGTACTGAGTTTTTCATTGATTTATTTTATGGGCAGCGGTAGTGAGTTTGAATTGCCGGTAGTAAAAACCGTGCTTACCTTAGTGGTACTGACGATTGTACCTATTAGCATTGGGATGCTGATTAAACGCTACGCACCAAAAGTCGCCGATCGCTCACAAGTCTATGTGTCTCGATTTGGGGTGATATTTTTAACGTTTTTAGTGCTGTTTTTGTGTTATGTACAACGCGATATCATTGTCGACGCCTTTATCGCTACCGGCCCTGTATCGGTATTATTAAACGTCTCAACCATGGCGCTCGGTTATTATAGTAGCAAATGGTTCGGTCTTAACTTAGCGCAAAGGACTTCGGTGACGCTAGAAGTCGGTCTACAAAACAGTACCTTGTCGATATTTATGGCATTAACGCTATTATCTAACTACGATATGTCGATGATGCCAGCTATTTATACCTTGGTAATGTTCCTAACGGCAGGCATTTTGGTGCGTATATTTAGCGCTCGGCACAATAAGCTGAGAAAGTCTGAGATAGAAAGTAGTGTGTTGGCAGCGCGTATGCTGTAAGCGGAAATGTGTGGTTTATCATAATTAAGCACTCACAATTGCTCGATTATAATTTTTTAGTTATAAAGCTGCATAACCGCTTTCGATATAGTCAGTGCTAAATAAAATAAGTACAAAGGTTATAAAGGGCTACTGTGGTAAATTTTCCTTGCTTGCTGTGTGCTTTGCACGCCAGAGGCGGCGTAAAATTTATCCCAGCAGCCCTGTACTACTTTTAAATGGAATTGATTATAGTTAACGTCGGTTATGGAGTTTTAGCGTGAGATTTAAAAATACGGTGCTGATTATCTCTAGTAAGGTCCACGGATATTGTTTTTTGCCTCTAGCTTATCCTTAGCTGTTTCTTCCTTTACTTTGGCTAATTCAAATAGGAAGGTACGGTTTTTAAGTATCGCGACAAACACCACGCCGCCGACGGTATTGCCGACCAACACCACGGCTAAAAACAGCAAATAACGGCCCAAGCTGACGGTATTGCCATAGAGCAAGGCTGAGAATACTTCGATATTACCCACGATACTATGATGCAAACCCAAAAAGCCGATACTGCCAGTAATAAGCGTCACCAAGACGATGCGGCTAAGGGTATCGCGCGCTGAGGTCACAAGCCACGCGGTGACGCCCATCATCCAACCTGCCAAGATGGCACTGCCAAATATTACCCACCATCTAAACCCTAAGATATGCTCGGCGTAAATATCAATGTCGCTGACGCTAAATAGCTGCATATTTAAACCTAAACCTATCATTAATGCCGCAAATAAACAGCCACCAACGACGTTGCCAGCGATGACAATGCCCCACAGGCGTAGCAGCTTATTGAGAGGTTCGATTTTATTGAGCACAGGTAGGCTTAAGAGTGAGGTTTGTTCGGTAAATAATAGCGACTGACCGATGACGACGATGATAAAACCAATCGGGTAAAGTAGGGAGGCGAGTACAACCGCATAATGGCTCGGTAGCACGCCACTCAAAAGCGCAAAAGCCGCTAAAATCATAAAAAAGCTGATGCCAATCTCAAGGCCAGCGGTAAAAGCACTGGTAAATAGTGAGCCAAGTGAGCGCTCAAAAGTTTCTCTGGCATCCATCACTTGCTCAACTAAGATACTGGCATAGCTTTTTGCTTGACTTAAATTGTCATCATTAGCGACTTTTTTGATGGTTTCTTGGTCTTCTTTGCTAATATCCTCAGAGAAGTCTTCGTATTCCAATTTTTCTTTTGCATTAGTGTCGTCTGGCGTATCCGCATCGCTAATATCTTTATTATTATTACTAGATGGATGATTAGCGCTCTCATCAATCAAGCGCTTATCATCTATCTTGTCAGCTTTAGAGTGGCTGCTATTGTTATAAGTGTGCTCAGTATCTTGGGACACAGTTGGCTCGCTATTTATCGGGCTATCATTTTAGGATAAAAACGCCATTTATTATGCTATACGATAACTATATAAGTTCTCGCATCACCTGTATTTTATAACACGACTGGGATTTATTTTGTGGGAAGTTCAGCCGATTGGAGTTGTTTATTGGTGTTTTCTGCTATTTGCTGGTGTTAGGGGCGCAATGACGCGCTGTAAGGCTGATAAATTGCCTTAGCATCTAACAAAATCTGGCTATCTGCGTTAAAATCACTCTATTCATTATTTTCCCTATTTTTAACGTATTTATTTGACCACATTCATTATCAACAATAAGATCACCCTATTATGAGCACTTCTGATATTCAAAGCAGCAAAACTAACCTGACCCAATCTATCCAAGCGGCCTTAAGCCAACTTGAAAACGCCTATAATCCTTCGGAAGTCGAAGCAGGCATGTATCAGGGCTGGGAAGAAAGCGGCTATTTTCAGCCGACTTTTGACAAAGACGAGTCATTTTCTATCGCACTACCACCGCCGAACGTCACTGGCTCGCTGCACATGGGTCATGGTTTTAACAATGCAATCATGGATGCGCTCACCCGTTATCATCGTATGGATGGCGACAATACGCTGTGGCAACCAGGTACGGATCATGCGGGTATCGCCACCCAAATGGTCGTTGAGCGTCGTTTAGAGGCGCAAGGTATCAAGCGACGTGATATGACGCGTGAAGACTTCATCGATAAAGTATGGGAATGGAAAGAAGAGTCGGGCGGCAATATCACTAGCCAAATTCGCCGTTTGGGCAGCTCGGTTGACTGGTCGCGTGAGCGCTTTACCATGGATGATGGTTTGTCTAATGCGGTAAAAGAAGTGTTCGTCCGTCTATTTGATGATGGACTTATTTATCGTGGTAAGCGTTTGGTCAACTGGGATCCAAAATTCCAAACCGCATTGTCTGATTTAGAAGTAGAAAACCACGATGAAAAAGGCAGCCTGTGGCATTTCCGCTATCATTTCACGGATAAAGATTTAACGACCCAAGATGGTAAAAACTATCTGGTCGTTGCCACCACACGTCCCGAAACCTTATTGGGTGATACCGCTGTCGCAGTCAATCCTAGCGATGAGCGTTATGCACATTTAGTCGGTAAAACCATTACCTTGCCAATCACTGGTCGCGTCGTGCCTATCGTTGCTGATGATTATGTCGAAAAAGACTTCGGTACGGGCTGTGTCAAAATCACCCCAGCGCATGATTTTAACGATTATGAATTGGGTCGTCGTCATAGCTTGCCATTAATTAATATTCTTGATGAGCGCGCCAATATCTTAGCAGCGATGGAAGTCTATCCTGATCTGCAAACGCGTGAGCCAACGTTAGAGACCACGCCAAGCGAGTATGCAGGACTTGAGCGTTTTGCTGCGCGTAAGTTCCTTGTAGAGCAAGCAGGCGAGCAGGGCTGGCTAGAAGATATCGAAGACTATGCACTCAAAGCCCCGCGTGCTGAGCGTGGCGGTACGATCGTTGAGCCATGGTTGACCGATCAGTGGTATGTCGCGGTCAAAGAGCTTGCCAAGCCTGCGATTGACGCGGTAGAAGACGGTAGCATCGAGTTCGTCCCTGCACAGTACAAAAACATGTATATGTCGTGGATGACCGATCTGCAAGACTGGTGCATTAGCCGTCAGCTCTGGTGGGGACATCGTATCCCTGCATGGTATAACGATGCGACGGGTGAAATCTATGTGGCGCGTGACGAAGCAGAAGTGCGTAGTAAATATAGTCTCAGCGATGATATCGTATTGCGCCAAGATAATGACGTGCTCGATACGTGGTTTAGCTCTGGTCTATGGACGTTCAGTACGCTTGACTGGGCAGACGCCAACGCCGATCCACGCGTGATGGACACCTTTCACCCGACCAGCGTGTTGGTGACGGGTTTTGACATTATCTTCTTTTGGGTTGCCCGCATGATCATGATGACCATGCACTTCGTGAAAAACGAAGATGGCACGCCGCAAGTACCGTTTAAGACCGTCTATGTGCATGGTCTGGTACGTGATGGTAATGGTCAAAAAATGTCAAAATCGAAAGGTAACGTCTTAGATCCGATTGACCTAATCGATGGTATTGATCTAGAAGCGCTGGTCGAAAAACGCACCAGCAATATGATGAATCCAAAAGATGCAGCCAAAATTGAAAAGCAAACGCGTAAAGAGTTTCCAGAAGGCATCCCAGCCTTTGGTACGGATGCACTGCGCTTTACCTTTACATCCTTAGCCAGTACCGGTCGCGATATCAACTTTGATCTAAAGCGTGTCGAGGGCTATCGTAACTTCTGTAATAAAATCTGGAACGCCAGCCGTTTTGTACTCATGAACTGTGTCGATAGCGAAGGTGCTGCCAAGCCTATCGACCAAGCGGCAAACCCTGACGTTTGGGAATTGCCAGAAAAATGGATCATGAGTCGTCTGAACTCTACCGTTGCCGATATCCATCAGCATTTCGCTCAGTATCGTCTCGATATGGTCAGCCAAGATATCTATGAGTTCATCTGGAATGAATACTGTGATTGGTACGTTGAGCTTGCCAAAGCCAGTCTAAATGATGACTCGGTGTCTGACGAGCGCAAAGCGCAAATCCGCTATGTACTGCTGCACGTGCTAGAGACGGCGTTACGCTTTAGCCATCCAATCATGCCGTATCTGACCGAGCAAATCTGGCAGACGGTGGCACCGCTACTGAATCGCAAAAACACCGATAGCATCGTGGTCGCTGACTATCCAAAAACGGATGAGGCACAAATCAGTGAGCAGGTTGAGGCGGATATGGCGTGGCTACAGGAGCTAATTGCTAGCGTCCGTAACATCCGTGGTGAGATGAAACTGGGTAATGCCGTACGTCTGCCAGTGCTACTACAAAATATCTCTAGCGATGAAGATGCGCGTCTGTCACGTATCAAAAACCAGTTCAAAGCGCTTGCCAAAGTCGAGAGCTTGGAAACCGTCAAAGAAGGCGATGAAGTGCCATTGTCATCATCAAGTATGGTCGGTCAGTTACGTGTACTCGTACCGATGAAAGGTCTGATTGATCCAACGGCTGAGCTAGCACGTTTAGGTAAGTCATATGATAAGTTGAAAGGTCAAGCCGAAGGCATCGCGCGTAAGCTCGGTAATGAAGGCTTTGTTAGTAAAGCACCTGCGGAAGTGGTCGATGCTGAGAAAGCAAAATTAGCTGAGCTTGAAGGTCAGCTGACCGCGATGACGACGCAGATGGAAGAGCTAAAGGCGTTGTAGGTTATAATCTGCAAGCCTTACTCACTCTGACAACACTATGGCTTATGATGAGATTTATCATAAGCCATATTTTTAACTTATTAACGTTGTTCATAATCGCCTTTTTGTTAATCAACAAGTAGCAACCAACGCTATTCATAACACCTTATTAACACTGGAATTAACTTATAGATAGTATTTGTTTCAAGCTGGTCATTATCGTTTTGCTACTGGCTATCCCTGGCTATTTTTTCTATCGTAGCAAGGTCAATGACTCTCCCAAATACCGACAGCTCAAGACCTATACCAATATCGACTACGATAGGGAAAATTACTTTGAGAGTCGCTTTAAGAGCACGCTATTATATGTAGCGACTTTGGGTAATCATGAACACTCAATCAAGAGTAGATACTCCTACGATAATACCTATGAGCAATATAGCTTTATCTTCAATAAAGTCACTGAACTACAAGAGCGCATCAACCTAGGCATCGTGAAATTAGAGCAAAATATCGCTGCAATGATAAAAGAGCTAAAAGTTAGCAGTCGCTTAGTCACTGATCCGGCACTCATAAAAGTAGTCATAGAAGCGCTCAAAAACACCGACAAAATCGACACCCACGTTGATACTATCGATAGCCTCGGCTTTACCAAAGTCGCTCGGCTAAAAAAACTGGTTTCCCTCATTCTCGGTCTTCACTGGCATTATGGCTGGACTGCTAACCATCATGGTGATTTGGTTCTTACTGTTAGCCTTGGGCGGTAGCGGTACGACTCTGATGAGCTATCTAATAGTGCTGGCGATTATGATAATACCGATAGTTGCATTTTCAGCCTCTAAATCTCGTGCCAATACACAGGCATTTCAGCAGCAAGATAAAGCGCTGATAGAACGTATCAAAACTATTTTAGATAACTCAGAAAAGCTAGAAAATACTATTATCCTGCTTAATACCAATAATAGAGAATTAGAGTCTTATTTAAACCAGCTGGCTAGTATGAATCGAGAAGTAACCGCAGCGCTTTATAAGAATAGTGCTTATATTAAGGCGGCAAGGAAGTCGAAGGCGTTATTTAAAAAAGATGCGTATAGTGAGGAAGAGAATGCGCTATCGGGTCGGATTGATGGGTTGAGAAGGGAAGTAGCGATTAGTCAGTTGTTGGGTTAAAAAGATTGATAAATTCATTAGGCAATAATTAAGTATATGAAAAAATTATGAGCTTTATAAAAGAGTAGATTGCCAGCTGTAGCATTTATATTCGAATTAGTTTATATTGATTATTTAATCTACAGCTATGTTTTTAATTATATTAAAAATAAATTATAAATTAAGGGTTAGTAATGGGGTTCTATATAAGCGGAATAGAAATAAATGGTTTTTGGAACAGATATACAATTAAATGTAAATTTAATGAAGATTTAAATATAATCATTGGTAAAAATGGTTCAGGTAAAACCACACTGATGAGCATTTTGATTAATATCCTTAATGTTGATTTAAGGTCTATAGCTAAAAATGATTTCAAAAAGGTAATTATAAGGCTTAGTAATGGAACTTTATCAAGAACTATTAAGGTAAATAAAGAGCTACTAGATAATGAAAATAATACTTATAAAGTAGATTATCAACTATCAAATAAAAAATATACATTTTATATTTCTGATAATTATAGAAATTTTATTGGTAGAAGCATGATGAATAGAGGTAGTAATCATCAACTTTTAAAGCAGAAAGTGAGTGAAATAATTAAACTAAGCTCTCTTTCAGTCTATAGGTTAAGGAACGAAGACGAAAAAAACTTAGAAAGCGAAGGCGAAATAAAAGTTGTTTCATCTGTAGACCAAAGATTATACGAAATCATGCAAAGACTAGTAAGCTTTCAGCTTGAGCTATCCAACAATGCAACTGTAGTTTCTGATGAATTAAAGAAGAACGTGCTTTTATCTGTACTATATGATAGCTCTAAAATTGATAGTAAGTATAGTATTGAATTTGATAAGCAGTCAGAAACAGAAATGCTTAGAAAGGCATTTAAACAACTTAATATATTAGATAAAGCCACTGAAAAAAAGATAAAAATTCATGTTGATTCTATCAATGATTTAATGAGTAAGTATAATAAAACACGTGAAAATATAGAGTTAGATAATAATGAGAGTGAGCATGAAGTAATGCTTCCTCAGCTGTTAGCTTCCTTTGAATCAATTAAAAAATCGAGAAACGTATTTAAAATGTCTTACAAGGCAGAAGAAGAGAAAAAAGAAATATTTAGTCCGGTTAATGATTTTATTAAACTGATAGAAGACTTTATCGAAAATAAAAAATTCAAAGTAGATAAAAATGGACTAAATGTTATAAATAAAGATAATGATGAAGTGGATATATATAAATTATCTTCTGGTGAAAAGCAAATAATAATATTATTAGCTGAAGCATTACTAAATAAAGGTAAGAACAATATATATCTAGCAGATGAACCTGAGTTGTCTTTACATATTGATTGGCAAAGAAAAATAATACCTTCTATTAAAAAATTGAATCCCGATTCCCAAATAATTGTAGCTACTCATTCACCAGAAATAGCAGCATCAAATAGAAACAAAATGATTAGTATGAAAGAGATATTCCATGACTGATACTCTCGATTACTCTCCTGAAGCATTAGACATTCGTAACGAATTCTTTGAAGTAGATGCAGTTATATACGTAGAAGGTGTTGATGATGAAAAATTCTGGCCAGAAATTTTTGATTTATTCTCGAATAAAGTTTTTAAATTTGAAAGTGTACAGGGTAAGCCCGAGTTGTTGAAGGTATTTGAGATATTAAAAGAGAATAATTCGAGATTTCTTATTGCTACTGATTCAGATTACTCTATCTTTTTTGAGGAAAGCTTCGATCATCCAAATGTTATTAAAACGTATGGACATTCGATTGAGAATACACTCATTCAAAAAGATTCTATACTACAAGTTTCTAAATTATCAAGTATTAAAAATAAAACGGAGTTAAATTCTGAATATAAAATATTTGCATCTAGTATTGACTTGATAGTAGATGAGCTACTAACTCATGAAATATATTGTTGTGAAAATAATATAAGTAGCGTTATTGGTAAAAGATTTGAAAAATTTTCAAAAGCTAGAAGTGGATATGTTGTTGATAATAAGCTTGTAGATTCATTTAAAACAAGTTGCTCTTTAATGGAAGAAGAAAAATACAAAAAAGAAGTAAATTCAGTGGTTGAAAAACTTAAATATACATCTTTAGATATAGTTAACGGTCATTTATTAATATCTGGGCTTTTAAGATTTATAAAGTTCAATTCTAATGGATTTAGATCTAGCTTAAATATATCGAATGATTCACTGCTAATTATCCTACTGGCAACCTTAAAAAATATTTTTAACTCTAAGCATCCTCATTATAGCTATTATGAGAATGAAGTAAAAAAATTAGCACTCGTAGTAGATTCTTTTAGCCAATAGAAAGTAGTTTTTAATATGAATCTAATAGTCTTCTATGCTAAGTTATATTATAAATTTTAGACATATCTTCTCTTTATTAGAATATATTATTTTTCCCTACTCTAAGAACACTAATCATGAACTATCTAACTACTGGACAACGCTTATCCTTAAGCAATCTAGAAATTGATGATACTACAGTGATCACATTCAAATTCACTCGTCAGAGTCCAATCGAGATGGATATCAGCTGCTTTGCCTTAGACGCAGCGGGCAAGCTGATCAATGATGATTACATGGTGTTTTATAATCAGCCAACCTCACCATGCGGGCAAATCAAGCTCACCCATTATGAGTCGCAGCCAACGGCGAATAAAGGCATCCAAGCCGAGTTTGAGGTCAACTTATCCAAACTGGCTACTAATATAGACAGCTTGTTTTTTGTGTTATCAGCCGACACGCCGCTGAATCAAATTCAATCGTTAGAGATTGGCATTTGGCAGCAATCACAAAAAGCACAGGCAGCGTATCAAGCAGCAGACTTTGCCCAGCAGCAAGCCAGTATGCTGATGCAGCTTTATCGTAAGAGTGGCGTGTGGCGAGTATCTAACGTCGCGCAAGGCTTTAATGGTGGGCTTGCCGCCATCGTGCAGCACTTCGGTGGCGATGTAGAAGAGAGTAGCCCACAAGCAGCAGATACGACCGCCACGCCAGTTCAAGCAAAACCGTCATTAGAAAAGGTCATGCTAGACAAAGCCCCAAAACTCGTTAATCTGGCCAAAAAAGCCGCGATATCGCTTGAAAAACGCCAATTGCAGCAATTGACGGCGAAAGTAGCACTGGTGCTAGATGCCTCAGGCTCAATGAATAGACAGTATAAACAAGGCCGCGTTCAAGAAGTGGTCAACCGCATATTGCCATTGGCAGTAAGCTTCGATGACGACCAAGCGTTAGACTGCTGGGCGTTTGCCCGAGATCCGCAGTATTTGGGCGAGATTGGACTGAGCAACTATGACGGTTTCATTGACAACGCTCATGGCGGCTGGCGCAAATGGGCACTTGGCCCGCGCATCAACAATGAAGCAGAGGTCATGAAAGCCGTGACGGAGTTTTATCAAAAAGACGGTTTGGATGTGCCTATCTACGTATTATTTATCAGTGATGGCGGGGTGAATGACAATCGCGGTATCGCCAGAGTCATGACGGAAGCGGCGAAACTGCCGATATTTTGGCAGTTTGTGGGCTTGGGTGGTCGTGGTTATGGCATCCTAAAAAAACTAGACGACATGGCAGGGCGCGTGATTGATAATTGCGACTTTTTTGAACTCGATGACTTGGATGATATCAGCGAAGAAGCGTTGTATGAAAACATGCTAGAAGAGTTCCCAAGCTGGTTAAAAGAAGCTCGTAAGATTGGATTGATAACATCATAACTGAGGAGTAACCGCCATGTTCACTGTGAAAACAACATCAACTACAAAAGCCCTCACTTTAAGTGCTTTGTTTTTAAGTCTAAGCGCTTGTGTCTCTTTACCTACCAATGAAAACACCTTAACAGATGCTGATCTCATTCGAGCTGCCCAGCAAAAAGAATCAGCACCAACGGAAGGCGCGCAGCAGAGAATCATCGGCATACATAACGGTATCGAAGTAGTCAAATCCTTTCAGTGCTCAGACCTCTGTCCGCAGAATACCTTGCGCGTGATTTATTATGACGTACCTACCAATGCCACTTGTGACAGTATCGGCGGTGTGACCAAATCCATATTAGTACCCATCGCCATTACCGTAATGCCAAAAGAATACTGTTTTCCAAAGGCAATCGCAGACTACTGGGAAAGCTATCCTGCCAAACCATTGTGAATAACGACCGATATTTACCTAACTGCTAAACAAGCTACGTATCGGTAGCAAAACCGTGCAAAATCAGTCTTGAACCTAGGTTTCAATTTCTTTATCTTTGATAACTTATATAGGTAGTCCATACCTGATGACCTAATGTCTCACACTGACTGATAAAACTATCATGACTCAATTAAAAAAATCTTTTTATTACCGACCCAAGACCAATCAACATAACAATCCAACGGTGCGTTGGATGTTTTTGATATTTGGTTGGTTGTTTTTTGCCTTGGGTATCATTGGCGTATTATTACCTGTCATGCCGACCGCACCTTTTATCTTACTAGCGGCAGGGTGCTGGGCGCGTAGCTCACGACGCTTTCATTTTTGGCTGATTAATCATAAATATTTTGGTAAATTCGTCCGAGATTGGGAAGATCGCCATGCTGTACCTTTATATGGCAAGTGGCTAGCGACGATAATGATGGCAATTTCAACAACAATGTTATTTTTTAACATTCCTGCAGATATGATGTGGGTAGCTTGGCTGGTAGCCACGGTCTGTACTGGGGTAGCGGTCTATTTGTTCCGTTTGCCAAATGCCTAAAATGCGTTGATTTTAGGGCGAAAAACAGCCAAAAAGCGGCTTTGGTTACATGAAATCTAAGATAATACTTGCGAAAATGGGATCTTGCCCTTATAATACTTCCAAGCTTAAGAGCAGTTCTGCACCAAATCATTACCTCGTAGTATTAGTTATAATCCTTCGTTTTAATATTTATCGTTCAGTAGCTATTTGCAAGCGTTACCGGTCACTAGACCATTAATAAATTTAAAAGTAGGATTATCAATATGTCAGATACTCAAAAAGGTACAGTTAAGTGGTTCAACGAAGCTAAAGGCTTTGGTTTTATCGCTCCAGAAACTGGCGCAGACGTTTTTGCTCATTACAGCGAAATCACTGGTTCAGGCTTCAAAACTTTAGCTGAAGGCCAAGAAGTTGAGTTCACTGTAACTCAAGGTCAAAAAGGCCCACAAGCCCATAACATCGTTGCTATCTAATCTGTCTTTATAGACGCTTAGAGCAAGATGAAAAAAAAGCGAACCTTCGGGTTCGTTTTTTTTCGTCTGTCATTTAGTATTAGATAAAACAATATAGTCAGTGAAAAGTAATATCGATACATCACGCACTGCTGATATCAATTTTTCTTGCTTGCTGTGCCTATGCAGACAGAGGCTACAAAAAATTGATATCGGTAGTATCGTAGCGTTTTTAGGGTATTTTGA
Organism: Psychrobacter sp. SC65A.3; assembly: GCF_025642195.1. Taxonomy (NCBI): domain Bacteria; kingdom Pseudomonadati; phylum Pseudomonadota; class Gammaproteobacteria; order Moraxellales; family Moraxellaceae; genus Psychrobacter; species Psychrobacter sp. SC65A.3. Next base: position 446,397 of record NZ_CP106752.1, read on the forward strand.
CTATATATTAAAAAGGCCTCCGACTATAAATAGTTGGAGGCCTTTTTTTAAAGAGTGTGGTGAGTCTATCAGATAGAGCTAATACCAATATTAATCAGACCGCCACCAATGATTAACCAAGCAAACGTAATAGCACCCAAGATCAGTGGCTTCACGCCAGCTTGCTTAATGGCGCTTAGATGAGTCGTCAAACCTAGTGCAAACATCGCCATGGTGAGCAGCACATCGTCTAGCATGACCATACTACGCTCAAAGCTTGCGGTCATCGGCACCCAAGTGTGCAGTAAGACGATGGTAATAAATATAAAGGCAAACCAAGGGATTTTGACTTTTTTAATACGGCTCATAAATGAAGCACTTTCACCATTTTTACTACAGCCTTTGGTCAGAGCAAAAGACAATACCAGTAAAAAAGGGGCAAGCATCATGACCCGTATCATCTTGGTGACAACCGCTGTGTCACCCACTTCGGGACTGACGGCGTTACCAGCGACGACGACTTGCGCTACTTCATGAATGGTGGAACCCGTATAAATCCCGTACTGCTGAGCATTTAGCCAAGGTTGCAACCAACCAATATGGTATAAAAACGGATAGAGCAGCATCGCAACCGTACCAAATACTACGACCGTTGCGACTGCGATAGTGACTTTATGTGCTTCTGCTTTGACGATTGGGTCGGCGGCGATGACGGCGGCAGCACCGCAAATACTGGCACCTGAGCCTATCAATAGCACGGTTTGTTTATCGACTTTTAATAATTTGGTACCTATCCAAAAGGTCAATAAAAAGGTTGAGGTGAGCACCAGCGCATCGCTCATCACTGCTGGTAGACCCACACTTGATACTTGTGTGAGGGTTAATTTAAAACCATAAAACATAATGGCGAGTCTTAAAATCTGCCCTTTAGCAAAACAAACCCCTTCATTTAAACGCTCAGAAAAATTGGTATAGACCGTATTGCCAAGTATCATCCCGATTAAAATCGCCAGCGTCAGTGATGACAGTCCTACGATGCGCCCATTTGTCCATATGTTTACACTAGTATTGAGCCATAAACAAAATAAACTGCCAATCAGCACGACGATGAGCCCTGCTAGATGGCGGCTGCGTGGAAAATAGTTGTTCACTGATTGGGTCAAGGCGTACATGACTGACTGTCCTATTATCTATAATCGAAATAAGCATAAGCTTATGAATAGACATTATAAGATAGACCAATCTATAATAAAAACAGATTAATTAGATACAAACTATCGATTCAATAGGTTAATAGAAAGTCTTAGGGTTAAAAAGATAGTTTTTTAGATAATAGAGGGTTTCTAAAATAACAGATGGTTTTTAGGTTATATCAATAAGATAGGATGTCAGAGAAATTATGAAAAAAGCCATGCAGGGATTACCAAAGATTACTCTCAAACAATTATCAGTGTTTGTCAGTATTTATCAAACAGGTAGTACCAGTCGTGCCAGTGAAGTGCTGCATTTATCGCAGTCGGCGGTCAGTAGTGCGTTGACAGAATTAGAAGCAAGGCTGCAAATGCCATTGTTTGAGCGCGTTGGGCGTAGGCTCAATCAGCACCCCAATGCCCATCCTATTTATATACAAGCTCAAGCTATCCTAGGGCAGTCGTTGACACTAGAGCATTATCATAAGCACCAAGCAGGGCAGATCCACATTGGTGCTAGTACGACTATTGGCAATTACGTACTGCCGCCGCTGCTTGCCAAGCTCTATGAGGCGCTGCCAGATGCAGATGTTGATATGTATATTGCCAATACTCAAGAGGTAGTAGCAGAAGTTGAGCAACTAAATATTGATATTGCTTTAGTCGAAGGTATGCCGCGCCCAGTAGATATGAAGGTGATTGAGCAGCGCGTGTGGCGCACTGATACTTTGATGATTTTTGCTAAGCACGACAGCAAATGGTTGACCGATGTAGGTTATTATAACGATGCAAATAATTGCTATGAGCTGAGTATTGAGCAACTATCAATGCTGCCATTATTGGTACGAGAAGCGGGGTCTGGTACGCGGCAGATCATCGATGAGCAATTATTGCAGCATTTGCCCAATGCCGAGGTGATTATGGCAATACAGCAGTCGGAGGCGATTAAGCATATGGTCAGCGCTGATATTGGACTTGGGTGCCTGTCACAGCACGTCATTGAAGCAGAGCTTGCAACAGGGAAGCTGGTACAAGTGCAGGTTGCAGGAATTGATTTGTCACGTACATGGTGGCTGGTATGGCATAAAGCGCGCCATCAAAGCCCGATTTGGCAAAGCTTTATTGATATTATTCAAGAGGATTGTGTTTAAAGGTAGCTATAGTCAATTCCGTATTAAAAAATATAGCGAAACTGGAATAAATTTTTTGTAGCCTCTGTAGGCGCAGCCACAGCAAGCAAGAAAAATTTGTACCAGTTTCGCCCTATAATAAAGTGCATTCGCCTTATTTAGTATCGACTGTATTAATTCTATGCTTATACTTATTTATTGACTGGCTTATCAAGTCTCACAACTAAGCTGTCACAAGGTACATTTGGCAAAATATTATCTGCCGTTGCGCCGCTAAGCCAAGCTGCGATGCCATGACGTTCATGACGACCAATAACCAATAAATCAACATCATTCTTATGGCAATAGTTGACGATACCTTCACTATTTGAGATGGCAGTTGTCACTTCAGAGTTGACCACATGTAAGTCATTACGATCCAAAAACTGCGCCAGTTTTGCACGCGCTTCTTGGCAACGCTCATCATCAATCTCATCATATAAGCTTGAGGCAGGCACCAGCTCGTAGCCAAAGCCAACCATGGTATCTTTTACGATATGTAATACCGATAATTTGGAGTCAGGACGATTATCAACGATACGCTTGGCTTTTTGAGCAACCAAGTCAGCGTCGGATAGTAAGTCGGTGACCAATAAAATATGTTGGTAACTCATGAGCGGCTCCTTCCTTGTGGCAGATGATTTTAACTATAGCACTACTAATGACTGCTGTTAAGTAGGCTTTGTTAAATCGGGCGCTATCTTTATCCATTATTCTTGATGACTTAGTGTTTTTCTCCACCCACTGCCTTGACTTACTAGCGTATTAGCCCCATCTACTGTCGTTAGGCAAATTCTTTTTAGCTGATAAATGCCATTCAATTCGAAGATGACCTATGAGGCTTTGATAACTTTAATTGTTTATTCAAAGCGATCTTTTTATAAATATAAATTTTACTATTTTAATTGCTGATATCGATTTCATACCTTGGTTATTGGCTAAGATGATACTGAAGTAATTAATGCATAAGGATAACCATGACTGACACGCTATTTACTGCTGATTTAACCCTGCATCCTGCCTTTGAGCTGATTGAGCACCGCCATATCGATGCATTATCGATGGATGTGCTGATCAGTCAGCATATCAAAACCGGAGCGATGCATTATCACTTGGCGCATCCGAGTGATGAAAATGCCTTTTTGGTTGGCTTTCGTACCCAGCCGATGGATTCAAAAGGCGAGGCGCATATTTTAGAGCACGTGGCTTTATGTGGCTCTGAGAAGTTCCCCGTTCGTGACCCGTTCTTTTCGATGATTAAGCGCTCATTAAATACCTTTATGAATGCGATGACGGCGGCTGATTGGACAGCATATCCGTATGCCACGCAAAATAAAAACGACTACTTTAATTTGCTTGCCGTTTATCTTGATGCGTCATTTTTCCCCAATATTCATCCGCTTGATTTTGCCCAAGAAGGCATCCGTGTTGAGTTGGATGAAAATGATAAGCCGCAATTTAAGGGTATCGTCTTTAATGAAATGAAAGGCGCAATGAGTGGCGAGATTGACCAGCTGTATCATACGGTCGCCCATCATCTGTTCCCAACGACGACGTATCACTATAATTCGGGCGGTGATCCTGCTGATATCCCAGACTTGACTCATAATGAGCTGGTTGAATTCCATCAGAGCCATTATCATCCGTCAAACAGTGTGATTATGAGCTTTGGTAATATTCCAGTCGCTGAAACCCAAGCTAAAATCCATGACGATGCTTTGATTCAGTTTGAAGCAGGTAAAAAACATGTTTCGCGTCCAGAGCAGCGTTTGTCTGCACCGATTAGCGCCACCGATACTTATACTGCTGATGAAGCTGGTCCCGATCAGACTCATCACGTGCTTGCGTGGTTATTACCATCGATTACTGATCCGAAGCAGCGTTTGGCCTTGCGTCTATTAGAAGGCGTATTGATTGAGCATGCTGGTTCGCCGCTACGTGCTTATTTGGACAGCCATCCACTCGGTAAAGCGCCAAGTCCATTATTGGGATTGGATGACAGTCATTATGAAATGGTCTTTTATACCGGTTTACGCGGCTCTAACCCTGAACATGCTGAAGCAGTAGAGCAGGGTATTATTGATTTGCTTAAAGAGGTCGCGAGCCAACCGATTGATGATGAAATCATTGAAACTATCTTGCATCAAATCGAGATTGATCAGCGTCATATCGGCGGCGATAGCATGCCTTATGGTCTAAATCTCATGCTAGAAGGCTTTAGCACTGCCATTCACGATGGCAACCCTATTGATGTTTGGGAAGTTGATGAGCATTTGCAGTGGCTACGTGAGCAAGTAAAAGATGCGCAGTGGCTGCCAAATTTAATTAAGACGCATCTGTTAGATAACCAGCATCGTGTGCGCGTCACAATGACGCCTGATAGTGAAAAAACAGCCCGTTTGGCAGCAGCTGAGCAGACTCGTCTTGATACCATCGAGATGGATTTGACCGCTGATGATAAAGCTATCTTAAAACAACAAGCGCTTGATTTGGCAGTGCGCCAAGCAGCGCCTGATGATTTAAGCTTATTACCAAAAGTAGGTCTAGAAGACGTACCGACCGATATCAGCTTTAAGCAAGGCACCCAAAAGCAGATTAATTTAAGTGGCAAAGAAAGTACGTTATTCGAATATGAAGCGGGCACTAACGGCTTGTATTATTATCAAATAATTGTACCGTTAACCGATGAGATTGGTGGGGATAAGAATGAAGAGCTGCCAGTTAATGAAGTGATTAATCATCCGCTGTTGCCTATCTATTTAAGCTTATTATCAGAGCTGGGTACGGATTCTCTAAGCGCTCATGAAATGCAAGCGAAGCAAGCAGCGCATTCTTCTGGTGTGACTGCTCGTATCAGCCAACGTACCAATGTCGATGACAGCCAAGCGATTAGCAGCTATTTTGTGGTGGCAACGCGAGCGCTGAATCGTAAACCTGAAGCGATTGATTTGCTCAAAGAAGTCATGGAGCACAGTATCTTTAGTGAGCATGACCGTATCAAAGAAATCTTGCAGCAGCGTCAAGCAGGCTGGCAATCAAACCTTGCTGGTTCAGGGCATTCTTATGCCATGCAAACGGCTAGTCGCGGCATGAGTCGCCAAGCGCAGCTAGAGTATGTGCGTAGCGGTCTGCCAGCATTGAATGCGCTAAAAGACTTCTTAACCCATGCCAGTAGCGATGATGCACAGTGGGATAAGCTTGCGACGAGTTTGATGGACTTACATCAGCGTTTGATTAGTTTGCCTAAGCACGCGGTTATTATTTGCGAAGCCGAACAAACTGAACGCTTGAGTAACTTAATCGTTGAGAGTTGGAAAGACAGTCAAGCGCCGAAGATTGCAGCGCAGTTAAAAAATTCTGATGCGAGTATCGAAGCCAATATTCCAAGTGAGTTTGCCGAATTGCAACTTGATACGGCGTTAAGTGGTGAGAACACAGCTGCAACAGAAGAAGTAGCCGTTGACGATTTGGCATGGCTGGTTCCAACTAACGTCTATCATAATGCCAGTGCTTATACCGTTCCTACGGCTGATCATCCTGATACGGTAGCCCTGATGGTATTAGCGCCTTACCTGCGCAATGGCTATCTGCATAGCGCCATTCGTGAGCGCGGCGGTGCTTATGGCGGTGGTGCTGGCTACGACGCCAATGCTTGTGCCTTTAAGTTCTTTAGCTATCGCGATCCACAGTGTGCTGAGACTTTTGCTCATTTTGATGCCAGTATCGAATGGTTATTGAATGAGCCACAAACGGACGAGCAGTTAGAAGAAGCCATCTTAGGCATTATCTCAGGTATGGATAAGCCAGGCTCTCCAGCAGGTGAGGCAATTAAAGCGTGCTTTGCTGACTTGCATCATCGCGGTGTTGACTGGCAACGTAAAATGCGTGCAGCAATTTTGGCTGTAACAGTAGCTGACTTGCAACGTGTTGCTAAGCAATACCTGCAAGGGCAAAAGCATGTCCGTGCGATACTAGCGCCTTATGATAAAGAAGCAGCAGTACAAGAGCTTGGCTTTAAAGTCTGTAAAATTAAAAGCTAGCTTTTAACTTGTAAAAAATCAGTATCTATATAAAAAACCGCCGCTTCCAGTATTTATATTGAAAGCGGCGGTTTTGTTTTGGTTGAGTATTTTAAAGCGCTATTTCTTAAAGGCTTACTTTTTAATTAAGTAATTAGCGACTGCTTTATAGGCAGGTAGCGAAGTTGGGTCGATTTTACCATTACTGGCTTCAGGGTATGAGGAAAAGCGAACGATGACCATATCGGCTGCTGGATCAACATAGACCGTTTGACCGTGGACGCCGCGCGCTGCATAAATAGGCGTGGGATTATTAAACAGCCACCACATACTTTTATAGCTGCCATTACTGAGCTGTTTATAGCCCGCTTTTGCAAATGCGGCTTTATCACCGCCAGCTTCGATATTATCGACTACCGCTGTTGGGAATAAGCGTTTACCATTCATCTCGCCTTTATTGAGCATCAAGCTACCAATACGTGCCATATCATGCAAACCTGCACTGATGCCGCCGCCAGCAAACGGCGTACCCTTAGCATCGACCGTCATATACGCGCTTTGTTCGGCACCGATTTTTTGCCAGATACGTTCAGAGAGCAGGTCATCGATTGCCTTGCCAGTGGTGCGTGAAATAATCCAGCCGAGCGCATCACTATTGATCGTCCGATAGTTAAACTCTACACCGTGCTCGCCCTTTTTAGGTACCGTTTGCAGGTATTCAAAATAGCCATTGGGTCCGCTATAGCCTTTGGGTTTTGGTAACGGGCTTGCCGCTTCTGAATATTGCCAGATATCGGCGTTAGGATCAGCATAGTCTTCGCTATAATCGAGAGCTGTGGTCATATCCATCACTTGGCGTACGGTTGCATCCCCAAAACCACTGTTTTTGAGTTCTGGAATGATAGAGGCGACTAATGCTTTATCATCAAGCTTACCTTCGGTGACGAGGATTTCTGCTAGCAGTCCTGTCATTGACTTGGTCATCGACATTGCGGCGTGATTACCCAGCTCATTGAGGCAACCATTTTGACGCTCATAGACGACCTTGCCATGATGCATGATCATAATGCCGTCTGTATAGTTGGCATCAAGTGACTGCCGCCATGTCATAGGACGTTTGCTATTGGTTGGGGTAAAGGTAATGGCATCAATATTTTTATCGAGTGCATAGTCAAGTTTGGATGGTGCACCGATACCGCGACTGACTTCGGTAGTGGGCATTAGCTCTCGAATATGACAGACTGTCCAACGCAGTTTGGGAAAGCTAAAAAAGTCCGACTGTGGTTGAGTGATTAGCTTGTCTTTTGGAGGCGGGAAACCTTGCATCCAGCCGAGCGTTTGCGGGTCTGATTCCTTAGCGGTTAAAGAAGTGCTTTCAGCATGACCGCTTACACTCGTCAGCCCTAGGGCTAAAGTTAGCGGTAATAGGGCAAAAGAGTGTTGTAGTGTCAGCATGGTATCCTCGCGACTTAGCTTAAGCAGTTAATATTAGGCAATAAAAAACCGTTGATAAGATTTGAGCTTAGTTCTTATCAACGGTCTTTACTACTTGCTTTTGTAAGTCAGCTTTTTAGCGAGCCTTGTTATTAATAGCGCTTAATGGCTTGGTCTTTACCAATGATCTCTTGATGAATTGGGAATTGATCATAACTGTCGTAATGTTGACGGTCTGCAAAATAGCTTTTTAGGGTACGGCGTACCGCTTCAAATGCAAGCTTATCCCAAGGAATGTCTTCTTCTGTGAATAACGCACAATCAAGACTTTCAGAGCCGATACCATAAGCACCGTCTTTTAGTTCGGTGATATAGATGCTATAGATTTGACCAATATCTGGAATGTCATACAAGCAATATAAATGTGGATTGATCACGACCGCGTCAGCCTCTTCAAAGCTCTCACGCGCTGCACCTTCGGCCATGGTTTCGCCGTTTTCCATAAAGCCTGCAGGCAACGTCCATAAGCCATACTGCGGCTCGATTGCGCGTCGACAGAGCAGCACCCGATGTTTATGGACGACCAGTGAACCACAGATTATCTTTGGGTTTTCATAATGAATATAATGACAGTTTGGGCATACCAAACGCGGTATATTATCCGTAGCTGGTATTTTGCGTTCTGCTTCACAACCGCATTGTAGACAATAGCGCATATCGACTGCCTTATATAATGAAATGAGAGAGATAAGGTTACTTTAAGACGTATAATTTTAAGATTTATAATTGTTGTTGTATCAGATACTAGGGCTATCGAATATCAGATGATTATCTGACAATCGCCCTTTATATTAAGATAACACAAATCTTCCTCATACTGGCAATGATAATAACAGCGTATTTTGTGAGTTGAATCACCGTTGGAATTCTTTGTGTGCTAACAGAATAGACCAAGCCTATCAGTCACACAAAAGGTATGCAGTTATTATCAGATTGCGCTAGGCTATAAGTGACTCTATTTTAAATTGACTATGTTACCAATAGCGCGGGTAGTGTCTGCCACGACCAATGTTGTTGTAAATCAGCGCTACCACTACTAAAGCAAGGGCACCTACTAGCGTCGGAGTGAGCAAAAAATGCCACTTTACGCCGCCGAGCATCACAATCAATGGATTGGATCCTGCAGGTGGATGCGGTACGCGCAGCAGTAACATGAGAGCAATTGCCGTACCAACGGCAAGGGACAAGCTCCACCACTCAACCCCAAATAAAGACATAAAAGCTAAGCCAGTAAAGGTAGTAATAAGATGACCACCGACAATGTTTCTTGGCTGAGCAAAAGGGCTTTCTGGATAAGCAAAAATAAGCAGGCAGCTGGCGCCAAATGAGCCCAAAATCATCGCGATATTTTGCCAATTTCCCAGTAATGCCAATACAGCAGTGGCAACTGTTCCGCCAGCCCAAGCAATGGCAATGATGACTAATGGCAATCTTTGCGGGCAATCATCAGTTTTGCCCTGCATTTTATGTAATGAAAAAATCTTATCCACGAGCATTTCCTAAATAATATATGAATGACACCCTTGATCCATGAGGACCAATTGCAGTCGTACAATGATAAAAGACCATGTCTGTCTGACGGTTGTCGCAATCTGCTTGCTGCAACTATTCAAGGTTTTGATGGCTAATACTGATAAAAATACAGGGCAATTATAATGCTAAATCCCTCACAGTCCGTACGTTTTGATGAAATGACAGTCGCTGTACCAGATTTTATACGTTATCCCACGATCAGAAAGTTGGCTGAACGGGTGCAGCACGAGACCTTAAAAGCTATTGCTAGTCCCGCGCTTTATGACTCTCACGACCATTCGCGCAGTGCCCGTATTTTAAATAGTCTTTATCAAACCCCAATCGCCGATGCCTCTATCTTGGTCGCTATCACTCATGAGCGCCATCCTAAGCTGCTGCTGACTCGCCGCGCTGCTCATATGAACAGTCATGCTGGCGAGGTATCCTGTGCTGGTGGCAAACATGAAGTAGGTGATGGTAACAATGTCGTTACCGCCCTACGTGAGGCTTGCGAGGAAACTGCGCTACCGCCTAATAAAGTTCAGCTGCTTGGTCAACTGCCTATCCAAACCTCTAAAAGTGGTATGAGTGTACGTCCTATTGTGGCACTTATTGCGCCAGATCTGCTTTTGGTGCCAGAGCTTGGGGAGATATCACGCATTTTTTGGGCAGATTTTGAGACTTTATTAACTCAGCCGACAGTCGAATATTCTATAGAATATACATTGCAAGATCAGGCAGCAACGCTTCTGACACCGAGCTGGCAAGTAGATGGCGAAACAGTGTGGGGTCTGACGGGACGAGTCATTGCCAGTTTATTAGAAACAGGCTTTGATCGGCAGCTAGAGTGGTATTACCGCATACAAGACACTCGATCATAGAAGTGTTAGATACTCGCTAATAATCATGTTTTTGGCGAAGGAGGATCGTTATTATAAACGTTAGTGATAATGAATGAATGCATTCTATTTATAATACTCATCATTTTTCTTTAACCACCAGTTCATATTGTCTTGGCGTTTAGCACGAAATGCTTCTAGCTTGTTGGCGACTCTGCTATTGTGTTGACGGGCAGTATCGAGGGCAAATAGAATCGGCACGGAAGACAATACGCCAAAGCGTATTTTTGATTTTGGCAGGTTTAGCCCATCGCCAATATCATCACCAACCAAGGTACGGGTCACGCTGGCATTGACCATCTCAACAAAACGCCCACGGCGATTGTCCTCACCCATCAGCTGACGTGGCAAATCATGCAGGGCTTTTGCCAGTGGTCGTCCCATTTTAAAATCAAGCTGCTGAATCGACAAATAGGTATAGAGCCATTCCCAACAGGCGGCTTCATCTTTTGGTAGTCGCTGCAAATCAACCCCCATCCAATAACTGGCAAGATTCCATAAATGCAAAATGCCTTCTGCTTCCTCAGTGCTAATACGGGCGCCAAGCAATCTTAATCCGCGCATAATCAACAGTGAAAACTGCAAATGAGTAGCAATCATATCGGTTTGATTGATAGGAATACCCCAATATGCAGTATTCCAGCTGCCATCTGGGTTGTGATGTTGGTTGGCATCTGGTATGACGCCTTTAGCAGCATTGCCTTTACCTTTGAGCAAGTTCTGTCGTACTGAGGTATGTATTTGACGTACTTTAATGGATTGCTGCCAACCTTCAGAGCCGATAGCCAATACTCGTTCAATATTAGGTTTTCTATGCTCTGAATCTAAATGCAATTGAGGGTGCTCAGAGACCGCCAAGATATAGGCGTAGGTACGCATCAATCTTGGTAAAGCGTCATGCATCAGTGCGCCAGTCTGAATCAGCGGTAGCGATAAGGCAGGGATACTGTAGCCTGCCATGAGGGCTACGTTACGCAACAACCAAATCAGCATCAGTGGATAACGGCGATAGGTAACCGCGCCGATTTGGGCAAGCTTAGGATCAAACCAATCGGGATGGCGACTAAATTGTTCATTTAATGCGTTGAATGAGAAATTATTCTTGAGGTTAGAGTCCACTTTCTTATCAATAATAAACTGCTGTAATGGCTTGGCAAAACGAATGCCATCAGAGGCTAGATCATCTGCTATTGGATCGCCAATATCGTAGCCTGCAACTATTTCCTCTAACAAATCTTGCGAGATAACAAAGTCTTTTGGCAGTAGATAACGCTTAATGCGTTTTAATACTTGCAGATCACTATGATCATCAATGGCAGTGGTGCGTCCATGACGCTGATAAGAAACAGGCGCTTGATGACAGCCTGCACCTTGCCGAGCACTGGCGGCACTTGTTTTAGCGATTTTTTTAGAGATGTCGATGGAATCCATATTTATGAGCAACTCTGTATCAACTGCTTTTTATGAAGTTGATTGAGCTACTTTGGGATAAAGTAGCTCAATCGTACATTAAGAATGACGCGTTAAGTCTACAGAGGTTACATTAACCTCATCTTTTAAAGTGGCTTTGAGCATCATATAACCTGCGATACCAGAGACGATTGAACCCATAATGATACCCAAACGCTCATCAAATAATGGTGTCTCACCGGCAAATGCAAGCCCACCGATAAACAAACTCATGGTAAAGCCCACACCACATAACAATGCTGCGCCGTAGATTTGCTTAAAGTTCATGCCTTTTGGCATAGTAGAAATGCCCAGTTTAAAGATTAACCAGCACATCAGCATAACGCCTACTTGTTTACCGATGAACAGTCCGGCGGCAATACCAAGCGGCACAGAATGAAACAGCTCGCCAAACCCTGCACCCTTAAGCGAAATGCCCGCATTGGCAAAAGCAAATAATGGCAGGATACCATAAGAAACGGTGTTTTGTAGGTCGTGCTCAAGCTCTTCAAGCGGGGAATGCTCAGGGTCAGTGCGATCAAATAAAGGAATAAATAGCGCCAATACAACCCCAGCTAACGTTGCATGGATACCGGATTTGAGTACGGCAACCCACATGATAACGCCAATTAACAAATAAGGAGTTATGCTAGTAACGTTACGGCGATTAAGCAGATATAAAAACGGCAGACATAAGCCCGCGATAGCCAGTGAACCAAGCGATAAATCATTGGTATAAAATAAAGCAATTATAATAATCGCGCCGATATCATCAAAGATAGCAATGGAGACTAAGAATACTTTTAATGAATTGGGTACGCGATTACCAAGTAAACTCAAAATACCAAGAGCAAAGGCGATATCGGTTGCGGCAGGAATCGCCCAACCTCGCCAAAACTCAGGTTCATTATAGTTAAAAAACAGATAGACGATGGCTGGCATGATCATGCCGCCAAGAGCCGCCCCTGCTGGCAAGATAATTTGCTTTACATTGGACAGCTCGCCGATTAACACTTCACGCTTAAGCTCAAGTCCCACTAAAAAGAAGAACACTGCCATCAAGCCATCATTAATCCAATGATGCGCATCTTTAGCGATTGAGAAGCTGCCAATTTGAATAGCGACAGGTGCGTGAATAAAGGATTCGTACCACGTATTTAGAGAAGTATTAGCAATAATCATTGCTGCGATAGCTGCCAGCGCTAGGACGATACCGCCCGAAGCCTCGAGATTAAAAAACGCTCTGATTTTATGTATTGCCATATTGTCCTCATTAACCAAATAAAACGTGCGAAAGTATTCAAAAGCTCAAGTATTCTTGTATGTCTGTAATGGCTCCGCCTTAAGTACGCGACCACATATGGGGACGAGTCTTTGTTAGCACTGATGTTTATAATACCAGTGTAATAGATGTATATCCCTAGTTTCTCATATTCTTATTCATATAAACAAATGAAATAGGTTACCGGTTTTACCTTTTAACTTGAAAGCTTCATGACGAAAAAAGCTGTTTTTAAAGTACCTTGTGCGATAAATCTAGCAGACTTTGCTAGGGTTATGGCTTTTTTCGCAGTTTTATCTTTATAATAAGCCGCTTTACGTAACGGTTAGCATTGGATTTGACTCTTATAGCATTAGCCGTTATCAAAATAATATACACATTATCTATCCATATTTTTTGCCTGATATTCATTCAACTATTTTTAAATGAGCGTTTTTAAAAACATACTATCAAAAAATATTGCTAAAAAAATGCTGCTAAAAAGTAAAATTGGTTGAATCTTTTAAGGTTTGTGTCTCTTATATCATAAATTTTGCAGGTCAGTGTCATGGACGTATCCCTTTCTATTGAAGTTGTTTTAATGTTGACCGCTGTAGCCGCGTTGGCAGGTTTTATCGATGCTATTGCTGGTGGCGGTGGTTTGTTGACCATTCCTGCCATGCTACTTGCCAATATCCCGCCTGTATTGACATTGGGTACCAATAAGCTACAAGCAGCATCAGGGGCACTAGCAGCGTCTATTACCATGATTAGAAAGGGTGTGGTCAAACCCAAGAATATTAAAACAGCGATTATTGCGGCTTTTATTGGCTCTATCTTTGGCTCAATCGCGGTGCAGTTATCGCCACCTGACTTGTTAGAAAAGCTGATTCCATTTTTGATTGCAGCCATTGGTATCTATACTTTGTTTGCTCCCAAACTTGGTGAAGTGGAGGCTGCCCCTCGTATCTCAGAAGGTGCTTGGCAAAAAATTGCCGCCCCTTTAATTGGTTTTTATGACGGCTATATGGGACCTGGGACAGGTATGTTTTTTGCGCTTGGCAATGTGGCGTTACGTGGTCGAAAAATTATCGAAGCAACTGGTGCGGCAAAGGTACTGAATTTATCGACCAATATTGGCTCATTAATCTTCTTTATATTGGGCGGTAATGTATTGTGGACAGTAGGGCTGGCGATGATGGTAGGGCAAACTATAGGGGCGTATTTTGGCTCGCATATGGTAGTAAAAGGCGGCAGTAGACTCATTCGTCCCATGATTGTATTGGTTTGTCTTGTGATGGTGACTAAATATGTACTTGGTTAGTGGAGGGTAAATTAATCAAGAAGAATGCAACTCTTGCTCTAAAAACGCACTTGCTGCATAAAAAAACCTCAGACCAATCTGAACCGACCCCCATAAGTTGGACACAACTTATGGGGGTATTTTTATGCGTTACGATCTAGACTTTAAGATGCAAGTCATCGCATACTATCGGCAAGGACATACCGGACTTGCCACAAGTGAGAAGTTTAAAGTAGATTCGAAACTTGTACAAAAATGGGTTAAGCAATATCAAAGCGGTGGTATAGACGCGATCAAGCCAAAGACAAGTAAGGCCAAATACAGCAGTGGGTTTAAACTTAACGTACTAACCACCATGCTTAAAGATGATTTGAGTCAATCTGAGGTGGCACTTAGATTTAACATCAGCTCACCGGCGCTAATCAGTCATTGGCACAAAGCATATCGACAACAAGGCATGTCTGGCCTAATATCCAAACCCAAAGGTAGAACCGCCATGAGTAAACCCTTTATCACAGACAAACCAGATGATGAGAAAACCTTAGCAGAGCTTAAGCGTGAGAATGAGTACCTACGTGCAGAGAACGCCTACCTAAAAAAGCTCGATGCCTTGCTCAAAGCGGAGGAACAAGCAGGCAAAAAGCAAGGCTCATCGAAGCACTAAGACAAGCGCACCCTTTATCTGCTTTGCTAAACATCGCTAAGATGGCTAAGAGTGTCTTTTACTACCATAGGTGCCAGTTTGACGTTAAAGACAAATATGCAGACTTAAAACAGCGTATTGCTAAGCTGTATCATAAGCACAAAGGCAGGTATGGCTATCGCAGAATAACGGCCGCGCTAAAGCAGTTAGATTGTCATCATAACCATAAGCTCATTGCTAAGCTGATGCATGACATGACCCTTAGCGCAAAGATAAGACGTCAGAAGTATCGCTCCTATAAAGGACAACAAGGTAAGATTGCGAAGAACTATTTAAAACGCCAGTTTCATGCAGATAGACCGAACAAGCGCTGGCTCACCGATATTACCGAGTTTAAGGTCGGTGATGATAAGCTGTATTTGTCGCCCATACTAGATTGTTATAACAATGAGATTGTCAGTTATACACTCTCAAAGAGACCGACTTATGACTTAGTTGGCAAGATGCTAGGTGATGCTTTAGCAAAGACGAAAGCGTGTCGTGATAAGACGCTCATGCTACATTCTGATCAAGGATGGCATTATCAAATGAGACTGTTTGGACAGGTGCTGAAACAGCATGGTATTAAGCAAAGTATGAGCAGAAAAGGCAACTGTTTGGATAATGCGCTCATGGAGGGGTTCTTTGGTACCCTAAAGTGTGAGACGATTTATATTGAAAAGCCTAATTCGATTGAAGGTTTAGAGAAACAGATTCATGAGTATATTCACTACTATAATCATGAAAGAATTCAACTCAAACTAAAAGGACTGAGTCCTGTTAAGTACAGAACTCAGTCCTTGATATAAAATAAACCGTCTAACATTTGGGGGTCAGTTCAATCGGCTGAGGTTTTTTTATGACTTATTTATAGGCAATCACTGATCACGATTAGCCGCGCTTAACATCGTCATACTCGCTGCCCATAATGCCATCGCTAAAGACTTCAGAGAATTCGCGTTCGCTGTTCTCATCGATATGACCGTCAAAGACATCTTTTGAGCCAGCATCAGGATCGTTATAAATCGCTAAATCCATTTTACCTTCTGATTTTGCGACGATAGCGGTCACCGCAGCATCACCGCCGACATTGACTGCTGTACGTAACATATCAAGGATACGGTCGACCCCTAAAATAAGACCAATACCTTCAATCGGTAGACCGACTTGGGCAAATACCATTGACAGCATGATTAGACCAACACCCGGAACACCTGCCGTACCGACAGAGGCGAGCACTGACATCAAAATAACGGTCAAATACTCAGTGATACCCAAGTCAATACCATAAATATTGGCAATAAAAATGGTCGCTGTGCCTTGCATGATGGCTGTACCATCCATGTTGATCGTCGCGCCAAAAGGGATAGTGAATGAAGCAACTGAGTTATTAACACCCATGCGCTTGGTGACCGTACGCAAGGTAATTGGAATCGTTGCATTCGAGCTTGAAGTACTAAAAGCAAAAATCTGTACTTCGCGCATTTTTGCCAAAAACGTTCTGACTGACAAGCCTGAAGACAGCTTGAGGACAATCATCATGGTCACAAAGAAATGGAATGCCAGTGAACCAACCAGTACCGCAACATAACCAAGTAATGACCAAATCAGGTCTAAGCCAAGCTCTGCCATGGCTTTGGTCAATAGCGCAAAGACACCATATGGTGCAAGATTCATAATGATAGTCACCATTTTTAAGATGACTTCATTGATTAGCTCTAAACTTTGAACCAAGCCTTTAGCGGGTTTTCCTACCATCAAAATACTAATACCAATCAAAACGGCAAAGAAGATAATTGATAGCATGTCGCCGTTTGCCATCGCACTGATGGGGTTAGAGGGAATAATATTGGAAAATACATCGAGTAGTGGTGGCGCTTTCTCAGCTTCAAACGCCGCCTCTGTTGCTATATTCATGCCTTTGCCGATACCAAACAGCACGCCAAGCCCAATAGCAGTTGCAATCGCCAGGGCGGTCGTCACCATATAGATGAAAAAGGTTTTGGTACCAATACGTCCTAATAGACGAATATCACCGATACCGCATACGCCGCAGATCAGTGAAATCAAGACCAGTGGCACGACGAGCATTTTTAGCGAGTTAACAAACAGCTTACCGACAATGGCAAGAAAACCGTTGGTGACATAATTATTAACAAAGCTGCCTTCCGTGTTCAAGCCAGAGTAGTTTATAAATAGACCCAGTATAATACCGAGCACCATGGCAACAATGATTTTGCCGGTCAAACCCATATTTTTCCACATAAACGCTATCCTTGGTGTCCGTTACGCACAGCAATAGACACAATAGCGCGCTCAATATGAGTGCAAGATTGCTGTCATGACTGTTACTGTGACGTCTATAAATATATGAACTGACCTTTAAGTCAGATTTTGGGGGACAATATAAAAGAATAGTTAGGGAGACTGCAAGATTTTTTTATGACTTAAATGACGTGACATTACAATATTAGTATGTTCGGGTTTTTCATCTGTCAAAAATCCATATGAATTTGACTGAATGAAGCGTTGTTGAAGGAGCATAAAAAAATAATATGAGCGGTAAAATAAAAAAGCGAGATGACTCTGATGAGACCATCTCACTTGCTTCAATCAATATAGATAAATGGCGATAGGCAGATCAATCCTAGTTAGACATTGTCGTTTTCGTCACGGCGCAAACCATCTTTCCATGTAGGGTCACTGGTTTCTATTTGCTGCTCGTGATTGTCTTGCTCGCTACTTGTGCTAGCAAATTTATCTTTGTTTAATCTATGGTTATAACTCATACGTTCATTTAGATGCGATGCTGCATCACGGTGACGCGAGCCAAGGGCTTCTATTTCAGGATGTGAATCCTGAAAATCAGTCTGTGCATTAATTTCCTTGGCGGTATCTTGTTCATTGACCATTTTTACATCACCATCACTCTCATAGCCATGATCAGGGTTAGTATCTCCTGTTGGTTGGTTATTGTATGGCATTGAATCAACTGATGCGATATTCTCAGGGGTCTGCTGCAGATTATCAGGGTTTAATGCCTGATTTAACTGAGCATTGTTTTTTAACTGAGCATCGCTTTTTAGTTCAGCATAGTCAGTTAGTCTATGTACAGCGTTCTCTAAACTGTGTGGGTTAGCACGTTCTTGCACATTTGATAAATGCTTATCAAATGTGTCGGTCAATAAGGAATCATAGCGTATCGAATTATAGGTTATTAGCTGTTCAGCTTCTTCTTCAGTAATGTCGCCATTTTGACTGGCATAGACCACATGATCTTCAAAAGTTAAACCTTCAAAACTGTCTTTATGCTCTGCTTTTTTAAATTTCTGCCATAAGGGTTCGACTTCGAGCAGTATTTGATAAGCATGCTCCATACGACCTGTGACATCATCCGGCTCAGTATTATAATAGACCATGGTTTTAAGATAGTCGCGGAAGGGATTTGCTTCAAAGTCATCCATAAACGTATCACCCAGTTGGCGTTTTAATTCATCACTCACTGGGGCAAAGATACGACCACTGGGAAAAGTCACAAAGCTCACTAATTTGGCTGCAAACTGATTTGGAAAATTGGCAAATAAAGATAGGAATGCTTCTTGGATAGTATAAAGGCTATTTTTTAGCGCCACTTCAGCATGCAAGCGCTCAGCGACTGATTTGCTGCCATATTCATAAAACTGCAAAATAGCTGTACAGATAAATAGATGAGAGTGGATGTCTGCTAAGCGCCCAGATAGCATCTCTTTGCGTTTTAAATCACCAGCCAATAACCCTAAAGACATGTCAGCAGTTAAAGCAAAGCCTGCGCTTAAGCGGTTAATGTCTTTGTAATAGGGACGGGTAAAATTATCCGCAAAATTTGGCGCATCATTGCTGCCACCAACATAGCCTGCGACGAACGCCTTCGCACCGCGATTAAAGGTATAGCCCAAATGCTTAAAGAATAAATTATCAAATTGCTTGAGTGCGCCTTCTTTATCTTCGCTTTGTAGTAGCTGCAGCTCATCGAATAGATAAGGGTGACAGCGCATCGCCCCTTGACCAAAAATCATCAATGAGCGCGTCAATATATTGGCGCCCTCAACGGTAATTGATACTGGGATCGCTTGATAAGGAATTGCTAAAAAGTTGCGCGGTCCCATTTGTACTGCGCGACCACCAACGACATCCATACCATCATTAATCACTGAACGCATGGTCTCAGTGGCATAGTATTTTGCCATTGCTGTCATCACTGATGGCGTACCACCTTGGTTTAGACCACAAGTCACCAGATGCCTAAAAGCTTCTAACATATAAGTATTACTGGCAATGCGGCTGGTCGCATCTTGCACGCCTTCAAATTTTCCGACGGAGATTTTAAATTGTTCACGAACCTTTGCAAAGGCACCCACTGACAGATAGCTCATTTCACTGGCTGAGGTTGAGAGGGCAGGTAATGAGATCCCGCGACCGACACCCAAGCACTCCATCAGCATACGCCAACCGCGTCCTGCATTTTCCACTCCACCAATAATATAATCTAGCGGTATAAAGACATCTTGACCATCGACTGTGCCATTCATAAATGGCGAACCGATTGGATTGTGGCGTGGACCGATAATGACCCCTTGGTGGCTGGCTGGAACCAGCGCACAAGTAATACCGTAATCGGTTTTTTCAAGATCACCAAGTAAACCTTCGGGGTCGTGCATTTTAAATGCCAAACCCACTACTGTGGCGATAGGGGCTAAAGTAATCCAGCGCTTAGAGAAATTCATGCGTAGACCTAGCACTTGCTCGCCTTCATGCATGCCATAACAAACCACGCCAGTATCCGGAATCGCACCTGCATCAGAGCCTGCTTCTGGACCTGTTAAGCCAAAGCAAGGAACCTCTTCACCTTTCGCTAGACCCGGTAGCCAGCGCTGCTTTTGCTCATCGGTACCGTAATGCATCAATAGCTCACCAGGACCGAGTGAGTTTGGTACCATACAGGTCACTGCAGCAGTCGGCGAGCGTGAGGCAATCTTACTCATCACGCGACTTTGGGCATATGAGCTAAATTCTAATCCACCATATTCTTTGGGAATAATTAAACCCAAAAAGCCATTGGCTTTGATAAATCGCCACGCCTCTGGTGACAGCTCTTTATCTTCATGATGAATTTGCCACTCATCAAGCATTGCACAGAGCACTTCTACTTCATTATCTATAAAGCTTTGCTCTTCTTCTGACAATTCTGGATAGGGGTATTTTGCAAACGTATCCCAATCAGGCGCGCCCATAAACAGCTCTTTTTCCCACCAGCTAGTACCAGCATCAAGTGCTTCACGCTCGGTGTCACTCATGCTTGGCATGGCACCGCCCAAGGCTTTATAAACAGGCTTGGTGATCATGCTTTGACGAATAGGGGTGATCAGCAACATCAGGCAAAGTAGCGCAATGGGTAGACCTAAGATAAGCGACCATGGACTGATAAAAGCAGTAACGAGGACAGTAATTAAGGCAATGATGCTGCCTGTGACACGCGATAATGACAACAAAAAGATGGCCAAGACCATGGCTAATTGAATGATGACTGCCAAAATAAATAAGCCAATGGCCATAACTGCCTCCTTTGCAACGCTTAATAAAAAAGCGTCAAAATATAAGTGAATAAGAAAGTTTGAAATAACTATGATTGTTGTTTTATATTCCAAGCTTACTTTTCTATAGTGAAAAATAGTTTTAGTTTTTTGACATTAGTGATTTCAAATAGAGCTGATATAAAATAAAAACTTCGCATCGGGAATAAAGGCTCTCCCAAAAATGAAGTTAACTACCAATATGAAACAGTTGTTTATAACTATCAAGAGCGAAAACGCTACGCTGTGTCGATAATATGTATCAAGATTTGTGTATATAACCAAATGCGAGTCATTAAACGTTAGTTAAAAGGCGCTAAACCGTTTTCAGCATAAGATAAAGTCTCATTGCGCCCAACGATGACATGGTCAATCAAAGACAAATCTATTAGGTCACAAGCTTTTTTGAGCTCATAGGTTAACAAGTTATCCGCCGTTGATGGCTTAGCATCGGTATGCGGATGGTTGTGAGCAATAATGAGCTGGCTTGCGGCATGGCTTAACGCATGACGTAGCACATGCTTTATACAGACGGAGCAAGAAGAGATGCCGCCTGTAAACAATATCTCAAAATTGATTAGATTCAAGGCATTGTCCAAACATAGCACAGCGAACACTTCTCGCGGCTCACCGCGCAACTGAGTGCTGATATAGTCTTTGACCATTTGCGAGCGTCCAAGTCCTTGACCCGTTTTAAGCTGACTGTCCAAATAGCGTCTGCCCATCTCAAGTGAGGCGAGTATCTGCGCGTATTTGGCAGGACCGATGCCGTGACAAGCAAGGACAGTTTCTTGTGGCGCGGCTAACAGCTCTGCTAGGCTACCAAATTGCTCGATCAGATGGCGAGCCAGCTCAATGGCTGACTGCGACTGTGTGCCCGTGCGCAGAAATATCGCCAATATCTCAGCGTCGGATAAGTGCGCGGCGCCAAATTTTAATAGCTTCTCACGCGGTCTATCATCCTCATGCCAGTCTTTGATTGCCATGCTTATTCCTTAATATGCACTTGCGACGAGATAAATTTAGAAAACTTTCCCTAACTTATCGCATAATTGCTACTATAAGCGCAATTTTATCTTTCAATTTTTTGCTGATGCCACGCTTATGTCAAATATCCTGCTTGCTATCACTGGCGGTATTGCCGCTTATAAATCTGCTGTATTTGCCCGTCTATTAATCAAGGCAGGCTTTGAGGTGCGCGTCGTTATGACGTCAGGTGCACAGGCTTTTATCACTCCATTAACTCTACAAGCTTTGACGGGTAATGAGGTGCATATCTCGTTACTCGATGAAAAAGCGGAAGCGGGCATGGGTCATATCGAGCTTGCAAAATGGGCAGACCTTGTGGTCATCGCGCCGGCATCTGCCAATACGTTAGCGCGGCTGGCAATGGGTATGGCAGATGATTTACTGACCACGGTCTGTCTTGCAACGACAGCGCCAGTCATTATCGCGCCTGCGATGAATCAACAGATGTGGGCGCATCCTGCCGTTAACTTAAACGTGCAAACCTTGCGTGATATGAATTATCAAATTATTGCGCCTGCTAGTGGTGAGCAAGCTTGTGGCGATGTGGGTGCAGGACGCTTACCTGAGCCTGAACAGTTATTAGAAGAAATTTTACTGTTTCAAGCAATGCAGACGACGCCTCAGTTATTGGCAGGTAAAAGAGTCGTGATTACCGCAGGACCGACCGTTGAAGCCATTGATCCGGTGCGTTATTTGTCTAATCATTCTACGGGGAAAATGGGTTTTGCTTTGGCGCGTGCCTGTGTTGCTGCTGGTGCAGACGTTATCTTGATTGCTGGTGGCAAAGTTGCTTTGCCAACACCGCTCAATGTCACACGCATTGATGTATTGTCAGCTAAAGAGATGTTGACGGTCGCGCAGCAGTGTGTGACAGGCACGCATAGTACACTACAGTATATGGTTGAAGATGAACATGATCATTCTCACGACCATATGCACGAGCACAGCCATGACCATGGCGACTGTGATTGCGATGAAGAACATACTGATGCTATCGATGACGGTAGCGTGAAAATGGCTGATATCTTTATCGCCACCGCTGCGGTGGCTGACTATCGAACGGAAGAGGCGGCACCGCAAAAAATAAAAAAAACCCAAGACGCAATGACGCTAAGCTTGGTCAAAAATCCTGATATCTTAGCGACGATTTCGCTTGCTCATCCTGAGTTGTTTGTCGTTGGCTTTGCAGCAGAAACTCAAGATGTTGAACGTTATGCTCGAGGTAAGCTGCTTTCTAAAGATTTAGATTTGATTGCTTGCAATGACGTCTCACGTGCTGATATTGGCTTTGCCAGTGATGACAATGCAATGGAAGTTTTTTTCTCAACACATTATGAGCACGATAGCATCATACTTGATAAAGCAAGTAAGGATAAAATTGCTGAGCAGCTAACGACGATCATTGGTGAGGCGATTTGGCAACGTCACAGTATTTAGTAATGTTTAGTGGTACTCAATGCTGCTCATTACAGCACGCATTGTAGTGACGATTAGTATGATTACTTGTTGCATAAGCATAATACATATCGAAGAAGATATGAAGTTTTGACTAGTAGGGCTAACATGATAGATGGCGATAGTACTCAAACGTTATTGCTTATTGCGATTTTTGCTCTGGCATCCTTACTACACGGCATTAGTGGCCTAGGTATCACCTTGGTGACTACTACCGCGCTTGCCAGTATGTATCCTTTACCACATGCTATTGTATTAGTCATTTTTCCATCGTTATTACTCAATGCGATGACTTGGCTGGCAGGTGGTGGTCGCACGATTTGGCAAAATTTCATCTATTATGGCAGGCGCTATTGGTTACTGGCATTGACCAGCTTACTCGGTAGTATTCTAGGCGCGAAGCTCTTACTATGGGTCGATAGCGCATATATTTTATTGTTATTGGCAGCCGTTATTGGCTTTTACGTCATAAGCAGCTTGCTTGGTAAGCAACTTCGTCTACCTGCGACCAAGCCTGTGTTAATCATCGTTGGCTTTAGTGCAGGCGTGATTGGCGGCGCGACCAATGCTATGTCGACCATATTGATGATGTATTTATTGTCTGCAAGCAACGATAAGCATACTATCGCTAAAGTCGGCAATATGTGCTATTTCTTGGGTAAAATTGCCCAAATCATTGTATTACGTGAGCCTATCATGGCACTAAGCAGTGGTGAATGGCAACTGATTGCTTTACTTAGTGTTATGTCAATCACCGCGCTCTTAGTCGGTATCCGCTTGCGACGTTATTTACCACAAGCACGCTTTCGTCAGCTTATCTTAGTGATCCTCACAGTACTTGGTATACGTATCGGCTGGCAGGGAATTATGTCGTTTATGGCTTAGCAGAAGCCAGAATAGAATTGATGCTAAATTTTAGTCAGTCGCCTCATCAAAGAATATCTGCTGCGCCAGTCGAAAGGTATTGCAATGCGCTTCAACCACATCATTAATATCTTCTGAATAACCGCCGCCCATGACGATAGCGATTGGAATATTGGCAGTTTTGGCTTGGCGTAGGACATATTCATCACGCGCCTTGCAGCCTTCTATGGTTAAACCTAGCTTGCCTAATTTATCCGTCGCTAGTACATCAACCGCCGACTGATAAAAGATCATATCAGGTGCAAAATCCGTTATCAGTCTGGGCAAGGTCTGCGCTAAAATCTGCAAATATTGCTCATCACCAGTATCGTTATCTAGCTCAATATCTAAGTCTGATACTTGCTTGCGAAACGGATAATTCTTTGCGCCATGCATACTAAAGATAAAAACGCGTGGCTCATCTGCCATGATACTGGCATTGCCATTGCCTTGATGGACGTCTAAATCAACGACCAATATCCTTTGTGCTTGTCCGCGATTTAATAGTAAATTGCTCGCGACACAGACATCATTAAAGACGCAAAATCCCTCACCATGATCGGCAAAGGCATGATGAGTACCACCCGCGACATTCATCGCGACGCCGTATTGCTGTGCAAAAAGTGCGCATTCATAAGTCGCGTGAGCAATATAGCGCCCACGCTCTACTAACTCAGGCGTCATCTCAAAGCCGATCGCTCGTGCTTCTTTTCTTGGTAGCGTTTGAGTCTTAAGTTGATACCAATAGTCAGCAGTATGCGTCGTTAAGATTTCATCTTCGCTTAAGCGTGTGGGCGCAAAAAAGTTATTTGCACTAATAGTCTTTTCCGCTAATAAGTGCTCAGGAATCATGGTGTATTTTTGCATCGGAAAACGATGTTTTTCGGGTACTGAATAACGAAAAATATCAGAGTAGGCAATTTTTAACATAGGATTTTTAATATCGTATTGAAGGCTTTCTGGGTAGAGTGTTTTCTAACATAGTAAGTTTGAGCTGATGGTTTCACTGGAAAAACAATCCAGTCTCACTGTACAAATTGAGTGGGCAAAAAGAAGGTTCTTGAATCGGATTGTTGACGTAGCTGCAACAGAAGGTCTGGTAATTCTTCAGCAGGGTATTGGTTATTGACCAAATCACTAAATATCTCATGAGCAACCGTCGTCATTGCAATGATACTTTGCAGTAAATGCTCAAGGATATCGTCGTCAAGTCCGACCGCTTCAACATCAATGGCGTTTTTATAGCGTATTTCACCATCATTGATATCCATCTCTAAATTGCCAATCATCATGTCATAGTTGATTTGAGTAATGAGTAGCATAGCGGCGCTTTGATGACTCTCTGGTATCAAAAATGGCAAAATACCATAGATTGCCAGCAGCTTATTTTTTTCTTGTACTCGAAACAGATAACCACAGTCGAGCTGCTTATTGCGCATTCTTAAAGACAAATAATGG
Source organism: Psychrobacter sp. SC65A.3 (assembly GCF_025642195.1). Lineage (NCBI taxonomy): Bacteria > Pseudomonadati > Pseudomonadota > Gammaproteobacteria > Moraxellales > Moraxellaceae > Psychrobacter > Psychrobacter sp. SC65A.3. The sequence continues at coordinate 471,808 of NZ_CP106752.1, forward strand.
AATTTTTGGCTGTCTCTTGCTTTAGGCTGATAATGATTATAATGCCATCCTTTATCGTCGAAGTATTGCTTTAGATAATCGACAATGGATAAATCGCTCTCACTTTTTTGCTCCGCAGTATTTTCGAAATCTTTGCCAATAGCTGTATCAATATCGGTTTCAACATCGATAGGTTTATTCATAGTATCGATGTTATCGGTGACATTTGCGTCTGTACTAGGGGCATTTTTATCGCTGACAGTGCTGTCAACATTGTTAGGGTCAGTTTCTTTATGATTAGTATTAACATTATCCGTACTAACATTGTCAGTAGCTACTTGTGAAGCACTCACCTGACTATCAATCTCATCATCAAAGTCAGCGCTTGTCAAATCCTTCGACGATTTGATCTTCTCAATAACAGAGCGCACAGTGGATGTGGTTAGCAACTGCGTCATTTTTTGCCATAAGCTGAGTTTATTACGTTGACTCATAAATAGTGTGCTAACCAACAAATGAAATATAAAGATTAAGAAAAAGCACAGATAAAGAAGCAGGCAAAAATAAATTACTGGTTGCTGAAACTCAAACTGTCTTTGATATTGGGCTGGCTATAAAACGCTTGTAGCATTTCACGCAGATGCGCGGTCAACCATTCGCTTTCAAACGCATCATTGATGATAGGCATTAGGGTAGTGGACAGCTGCATCATTGCTGCCTCATTAATATGTAAGCTTTCTGCCACCTGTGCTATGGTATCGGACTGATGGTTGCGATACCAAGTATCAACGCTCGCTGCTACAAGGCTATGTAAATAAGGGGAGATGCGTAAGCGGTTGTAACTCTGCTGAATACTGGCTTCAATATGATCGATACTGCTATCATTAGGCTCATCACGTAAATAGGTTTGGAGATGGCTAATCGGCTGCTCTTTAATGCGCGCCCAACCAGTGACCAATAATCGAGCCACCTCTTCATTGGATAAATGTTCTTGAGCATTGGCTTCTGCGCGATGCGCCAAATCTTTAATATTACGATGCAGGTACGTCTGCAATTTTTCATCAAGATTTCTGTTGGTTGCCTTTTCAAATGAGCTGCGCCCAAGCTTCATCAGTTTGCCAACACCGCCCGCTTTTTCTAGCGTATTTTCCATAAAGTCGTTGATGGCGTGGTATAGCGTTTGGGTCAACAAATCTGCAAATGTATCGTTGCCAACCAAGGTATGAATCAAGATATTACGCTGCTGCTCATGGCTGCCGACATAGTTCGCTAGCGTTTCAACTTGTGTATCATCGATAAGCTCTGATAACGGCACATTTTCATTGGCTGGATGATAAATAATGCTATGCAAGATATCACGGATATCGGCACGCATCACCTCGCTTAAAGGATGGTCTAGTAGCCAATCATTAAGTAGGCGCTGTAAATCATCGCTACTGATATATTTGTCCAATGGCTGCGCACCAAGCCACTGCCAAGCTTCAATGCTCAGCGGTTCAGCTTGCTTACGTAACCATTGCTGCATAAACGTGACTTGTGCATCAATTAAGCTGTTTATCGTTAGCATAGGCGTATTTGGGGTTTGAATATCTTTTGAAGTCTGCATAGGTTTTGAGGTCATAGTAATCGACAATTTGTTATACTGTATGGTTATGGGGCATAAAGTATTATGCCACGAACATCGTCTTGGTTTGTGATGAATATTGACTGCGGGTCAATAAATAATGAGAGGTTGTATGACGGCTCTGAATACCGCCTTACTTGCGCTTGATGAGCTGACCGTTCAGCGTGGTGAAATCCCTCTATGTGAAGGAGTGTCACTCAAGTTGTCTGCAGGCAGCATTTGCCATCTAATTGGTGCCAATGGTACCGGCAAGACCACGTTGCTTATGCAGCTGGCTGGATTATTGCCAGTGCTAACAGGTGAGACTTATTATCAAGGGGCAGTTCGTTTACCGATTCAGCCTTTGTATGTATCGCACCAATTGGGCATTCATCCCAATCTCACCGTTGCTCAAAACCTCACCTTTTTGCTGAATTTATATGGTATCACACCAAGCGCTGCTGATATTGATGACGCCCTCACTTGGGTAGGATTACAAGGGTTTGAAACCATCAGCTCAAGTCATTTATCCGCGGGTCAAACTCGAAGAATTACCCTTGCGCGGTTATACTTACTGACGCCTGAAGTGACGCCATTATGGTTACTTGATGAGCCATTCACCGCACTCGATGTTGATATGGTAGCCCGCATGGAAGCCCGATTACGCGATTTTGCTCATGAAGGCGGGGCGATATTAATGACCAGTCACCAAGCAGTCGGCGTTGCCAATCAAGTGCTTGATTTGTCCGATTACATGGTATAACGCTATCAGTATCATTGTCAGTATAAATGCGATAGGCATTAGTGGAAGAGCGTATAAATGATAGAAACAGACAGTTCATTATCAATCATAAATGCTCATACAGCTGATGTGCGCAGTATCAGTTTTATGCAGCTGTGGCGCCGTGAGTGGCAAGTAAAGCAGCAGGGAGCGTTACAGTGGTTATATCCGTTAGTGCTGTTTTTGGTGATTATTACCTTGTTTCCGCTAGCGGTTGGAAGCGAGCCTGCACTATTACAACGCCTTGGGGTGTCGGCGGTGTGGATTGCTGCTTTATTGTCATTGGTGATGGGCGTTGATGGTTTGTTTAAGCCGGCGCTTGATAATGGCACATTGGCGCAATTGGTTGTCGCCAAAGCGTCGCTGCCGTTATGGGTGCTTATCCGTTTGGTGATTCACTGGATTTTTAGCAGTGGTATTGTGGCGGTATTAAGTTTGCTTGCTGTGCCTTTATTTCAGCTGAGTTGGTTTGAAGCATGGATATTGATGGCATCAATTGTTGCGGGTAGTCCGATGCTGTTAATGCTGTCAGCGGTTGCTAGTAGTTTGACGTTATCATTGAAGAATGGCGCTGTGCTAGTGCCTTTAATCGCTTTACCGATGCAGTTGCCGGTATTGATTTTTGCCACCGGTGCGGTTGATTTATTTGCTACGGGTCTTAACGGTCTGCCTATTTTGGCGTTGTTGCTGGCAGGTAGTATTATCTCAGTGCTAGTGATGCCATGGGTGATTGCTATGACGTTAAAAATGTCGTGGTTGAATTAAAGTTTATACTGGCATGGTGTTCATTCTCTTATTAAAGCCTTTTATATTAACAACATGATGAAAACTGGCAACTTTGCTATAATAGTCTATTAAACACACTCACGTGTAGATTCTATCCAGCGTTTAACGCCAGCAGGTTAGCGGATAATTTTATGAATCATGCGTTTAACTTGATAATCACTAGCTGCGTAATAGGTTTATTTCCATGCCCAACCTAAATAATGTCTCATCTCCTAGCCTGTGGCAACGCATTTGGCAAGTTTTCCTGACCACGGTGGGTACCAAGGAATTCTTTCGCATCTTTTCGCCTTGGGTCAAGTGGCTGGCGATACTAGCAAGTCTTTGCCTGCTCATCGGCAGTATCTGGGGGCTGGCTTTTGCGCCGCCTGATTACTTACAAGGCAATAGCTATCGTATTATCTTTATCCACGTACCGGCAGCAAGCCTTGCTATTTCAATTTATTTTTCCTTAGCTGTACTTGGAGTGATTTACTTAGTCTGGAAAATCAAGACCGCCAGCCTTGTGGCGCAGGCACTTGCTCCTCTGGGGTTTTTATTGTGTGTGATTAGTTTGCTGACGGGTTCTATTTGGGCAAAACCTACGTGGGGAACCTACTGGGTTTGGGATGCGCGGCTGACATCGATGCTGATCTTGGCATTTTTATATGCCGGTGTGATGGCATTGTTTGCCGCCTTTGAACATACGGCGAATCGCGGTAAAGCTGCCGCTATTTTGTCTATCGTTGGCGCAGTGAATCTGCCGATTATTAAGTATTCAGTAGAGTGGTGGAACACTTTACATCAAGGCTCGACCTTTACCTTGACTGCGGCACCTAAGATGTCAGCAGATATGTGGCTGCCATTACTACTGATGATTATCGGTAGTTACCTATTGGTCGCAACCTTAGCGATTTACCGTACCAACACTTTAATCTTGCATCGTGATCAAGGTAAAGCGTGGGTGAAAGAATACATCCGTGGACAAGCCAAATGACTGTAATGACTGTCGACCAACTAAATAATGGCTAGGAAAATATGATGCAGCCTTACTTTTATAGTTTTTCTGAGTTTATTGCAATGGGTAAGCATGGCGTTTTTGTCTGGTCATGCTGGGCGATTACCGTTGGCATGATGCTGGCTTTTGTATTTTATAGCCGTCGTCAAAGACAAGCTCTTATTAAGCAGCTGGCGATTCAACAAGCCCGTCAGGCACAGCGCACGACCAAAACGCCAACACCGGTGACTAAAAATACTCACTAGAAATCATTTTATCTCATACCCTTAATATCTGGATTTGATACATTTCGCTGATACATAAATGAGCAGATAAAGGATTTCTATAAAGGTGGGTAACCTTATTGAGTTATTCATAAAATGCTACCATATAGTTATTAGAAGAGTACGATTAGAAAGACATTTTTAGGACGTTTTTCTAATGGTAGTTTCTTTAATATTTTCTGTTTTATAGATGGATAATGTCTAAAACAGCGACTCATCAATGAGGTAGTAGTATGAACGCAGTTCGTCGTAAAAAACTGATGTGGGTTATGTTTACGCTTGCAGGGGCAGCCATAGCCGTGGTATTGGTGATTTATGCCATTGGGCAACAGACCGACTACTACTTTGACGCGACTGCCATTGCGCAAGGTGAAGCGCCACAAGACAAACGTATTCGTGCTGGTGGTATGGTGGTTGCTGGTAGTGTACAGCGTGCGCCAAACGACCCATTGAGCGTTGAATTTGCCATCACGGATTTTCAATCGACCGTCCCTGTGACTTATCAAGGTATTTTGCCAGATTTGTTCGCTGAGAACTCAGGTGTTGTCGCGACGGGTAAAATGCAAGGTGATACCTTTGTCGCAGGTGAAGTCCTGGCAAAACACGATGAGAACTATATGCCGCCAGAAGTTGCTAAATCGATGAAAGAAAATAATCGCAATGGTGCAGTCCCTTCTTCTGAGCAATACAATCCTGCTGAAAAAATTCATGAGACCAAGACTTTACAGCAGTAATTGCGCTGGCAACAATAAACGATAATTATCGTAAAAAGCGTTAAACATAAAAATCCAGTGACCTTTATCACTGGATTTTTTTTGGCGAACCTAATACTTAAATAAGTATGAGTTATTTATTAATCATCCCATTCTGGCGAATAATCTGGATGCTTAATTTTACGCCCGTCACTACGCGCTAAGCTGCCGATTTTCTCAAGTTCATCCGCACTCAACTCTACTTTGATGGCATCTAAGTTGCCTTGTAAGTGCTCAGGATTAGACGTTTTTGGAATCGCAATACGGTGCTTATCGGCTAGAATCCACGCCAGCGAAACTTGTGCGGCAGTGATACCGTGTTTATCAGCGATGTCTTTAATGATTTTATTATCAAAAACATCTCCGCGGGCAAGCGGCGAATACGCTTCCAATAAAATATGGTGATTGTTTAAAAAGGTCTGCAACGTTTTTTGCTTAATAAAGGGGTGAAACTCAACCTGATTGACCGCAATCGGCACGTCAGCATATCTCTTGGCTTCAATGATGTTAGCAATATTAAAGTTAGATACACCGATATTACGAGTCAGCCCTTGTTTTTGCAGCTCACAAAGCGCGGGGATGGTCTCAGATAAGGGCACACGATCATCAGGCCAATGTAGCAGCAGTAAATCAACGTAATCGGTATCTAGATTTTCCAACGAGCGCTTAGCAGCGGCAATAAGTTTTTCTGGCTCAAACTTCATGTCATCAGGGAATATCTTGGTCGTTAAAAAGAACTTATCGCGAGCGACATCTGATTGCTTAATACCTTTACCAACCTCGACTTCATTGCCATATGCTTGAGCCGTATCAATGTGTTCATAGCCCATTCTTAGACCTTGGCTGACGACATCAATACAGTCTTGTCCCGTTGATTGCCACGTACCCAGTCCGAGTACCGGAATGTTCGCTTGTCCAGCGGTGCGAATGTTATAAGTTTTAGCACGCATATTATTATCCTTGTCTTTTTTGTGATCTACTAATAGCTTTTATAGTTAAATAAAGTATTTGATCAGAAATATAATGTTCTCAATCTCTAATAAGCTTAACCACTATAGAAAGAAATGGCGGTAAGTGAAAGGGCAGGTGACGCTTTCCTACAAACGACAAACAGGCTGTAACGTCATTTAAATTATTTTTTGCTTATCATTACTAAAATACAGATCAAAAAAAGCCCATTATTTATCAATAATGGACTTTTTGTTATTACTTAAAACGGAATCATTTGAATAGATGAGTCGTATTAAATCTATTAACTATTCATGACTGTTTTCACTATTTAGCAGCTTCTACAGGTGCGGTACTTGTAGTGTCAGTACCCCAAATCTTTGGATATTTATAGCCAGGGAAGCTATCGTGAGCATATTTTTTAAAGGCATCTGAGTTATAAGCGTTAGTAACGTCTTTTACCCATTTTTTATCTTTATCCGCAGTTTTGATAGCAGACCAGTTTACATAAGCAAAGCTTGGCTCTTGGAATAGCGCCTCAGTCAGCTTGATACCTGAATCGGTCGCGTAGTTACCGTTAATGATAGCAAAGTCTACTTCGTCACGCGCACGAGGCAACTGCGCCGCTTCTAGCTCAACGATTTTTATGTCGTATTTGCTATTATCAGCGATATCAGTTTTTGAGGCAGTCAATGGATCGATATTGTCTTTTAGCGTAATCCAGCCAAGCTCATTCATCATGACTAATGCGCGAGCAAAGTTACTCGGGTCATTAGGCGCAGAAACGCTCATACCTTTATAAACGTCTTCGATTTTGGTTTTTTTACCAGCGTAAATACCTAATGGGGCAGTAGGAACTTGGAAGACTTCTACCAAATCAAGGTTGTTTTCTTTTTTGAAGGTATCTAGATAAGGCTTATGTTGAAAGATGTTGATGTCTAAATCGCCATCTGCTAACGCAACGTTTGGACGGACATAATCAGTAAAGGTTACCAGTTCAACTTCATAGCCTTGTGCTTCTAATGAACCTTTTACTTGGTTACGAACCATATCTGCAAAGTCACCTTCGGTCGTACCGATGACGATTTTGCTGTGTTCAGGATCAATATCACTGGTAGCAGTGGTTTCTGTATTGGTAGTTTCGGTTGCGCCTTCAGTAACTGGCTCTTTGGTGGCTTCTGGTGCTGATGAATTATTGCAACCGACCAACACTAGGCCTGATACGCCAACAGCAGCAAATGCAGTCGCTACTTGACGGCTGATATCTGTTAATTTCATGGAACTTCCTTAATAAGGGTAGGAGTCAAAGGATAAAATACTGAGATTAAAAATAGAATTAAAAAACCGCATTAAAAAAGCAACATTATGAATAGTAATGCTGCTAAGTTAACGAGTGTTAAGATAGTATCAAAATTAAAGGGAATCAGTTACAAAGTCAAGCGTTTGCTTAGGATGAATCAGCATTAGACCCTGTAAACTCTTCATATCAAGCATCACTCAGTCATTAATATCTAGTTTCAATAAGTCAAGTGATCACAGGTTTTTAACGTTTATCTAATCGAGTAGCAACCCAATTCCCTAAGGCTTGAATACCGATGACCATGATTGACAGCATAATGACGATGAATACCATCACCTCAGTCTGATAACGATAGTAACCATATCGAATTGCCAAATCACCCAAACCGCCGCCGCCAATCATACCAGCCGCTGCTGAAAAAGAGAGCAAGCTGATACAAAGGATGGTCACGGATAAGACCAAGCCAGAGCGTGCTTCATTGAGCAGTACTTTGATGATGGTAAAGGGACGGGCGCCCATCGATTCAGTTGCTTCAATAATACCGCGCGGCACTTCACGTAAGTTTTGCTCAACCAAGCGCGCAAAGTAAAATGAGCCAGCAATCGCAAGCACCAATGATGCGGCGATAGGACCAATACCAGTACCGACGATAGCTTTGGTAAAGGGACTCATGGCAATCATCAAAATGACGAATGGAAAGGCACGCATAAAGTTTGTGATGCCACCAAGTACAGCATAGAGCGTTTTATTTTGTAAAAACTGCCGATCACTGGATAAAAATAAGAAGACGCCAAACAGACCGCCGATAAGAATGGCAACTGTCGTTGAGATACCAAGCATAATAAAAGTATCTAAAAATGCCTGCCAAATCTCTTTACGCAGGGCGAGTAGCTTGTCTATCGAGGCGGATAATTCTGCACCAGTTATCATGTTTATTTCTCCTACCTCATTAGTCTTCGTGGACTAAGCCTTTGCCAATTGGGGTGGTGGCCTGAATGAGACCATCGCGGATGTCTGCTACTTCGAGCAATTGTCCTTGATGTAACAAGGCTGCACGGTCACATAGTCTACGAATGACGCTCATCTCATGAGTTACAATGACGATAGTGACGCCAAGCTGCTCATTGATATCACGCAAGCAAGTCAACAAACTGCGCGTAGTGGCAGGGTCGAGCGCACTGGTTGGCTCATCAGCAAGGAGTACTTTTGGGCTTGGCGCAATCGCACGGGCGATACCAACACGCTGTTTCTGTCCGCCTGACAACTGCGCAGGATAGTGGCTAGCGCGGTCGGTTAAATCAACGATGTCTAGACAATCCATGACACGCTTATGAATATCAGCGCGAGGGTAGCCTGCAACCGTTAAGTTAAAAGCAACATTGTCAAAGACGGTGCGATTAGACATCAAGTTAAATTGCTGAAAAATCATACCGATATTGTGACGGGCGATACGCAAGTCACTGGCAGACAAAGAAGTCAGGTCTGTACCATCGATAATCACTTGACCAGAATCAGGACGTTCAAGCAAATTAATCAGGCGTAAAAGTGTTGATTTACCCGCACCTGAATAGCCCATCAAGCCAAAAATCTCACCTTGCTGGACAGTTAGTGACGTCGGCTCAACAGCAGTAAACCAATGCGGCTTGCCGTTTTTATCTTTTATAGACCGGTCACTCAAAAAACTCTTGGTCACATCGTTTAAGACAATCATGTCACTCATGGAAGGCTCAAAATTCAATAAATGTTTTAGTGGTTATGAAGTGGTCGTCGTCTCTCTGACTGCTGAGCAGTTGAGTTAAAACCACATTCGATAACCCCATAATAAGGGGCGCTAATATAGCATATTATGCAAGGTTTTTGATACAGGCATCGATGATTGACTTTGAACTTAGCTTAGTCAATATCAAGATATATAGAATGAAATAGGTAGGATGTCATTATGGTATGTTTTTCTGACTTATTGATCGCTATGCATGCTAAAGGCTTGTAGTTCTTATCCTATAGCACTTTTGAGAGTTTGTTTATGATATGAACGAATAAAATCAGTCACGATTGTCATGATGGTGGTAATGCGGATTGAGCTTAACAGGTAATACCACCAAAAATCGCGTGTGACCATTGATAGTGTCAGTAGTGATTCTTCCTTGATGGGCGGTGACAATTTGTGATACTAAGGACAACCCAAGACCTGAGCCTTTATTTTTTTGCTGCAAGCGCACAAAGGGGCTAAAAACTTCTTCACGTTTATTTTCAGGGATGCCATCACCCTCATCAATCACTGCCAATACCACATACTTCGGAAGCGGAAGTGTTGGCTCCGGTTTAGATTTTTTGAGATGTTTGCTAAATAGGCTTTCTTTACGGGTGGTATTTGACGTTTCAGGACTTTCTTTATCAATTGCTTTATCACTTTCTTTTATCGCCATATCACCATTTTTATTCACTTTATTGGTATCTTCTTTATTGCTATTGATAGCATTTTTACCAGAGATGTCATCAATAGCATGGTCAGGATCTTCAGAAGACCGTTGCTTCTCAGGCACGGCACGCCACATCACTTTCTTTAGCTTATCGGTCAAATCTGATGTAAAACTATGATAATTATCAAACAATGAAGAATTACCAACCTTTTCAAATGTCTTGCTCGTATTAGTAGGCTCTACTTGCTCTAAAATAGTACTATCGCTATCTTGATTCACAGTATTATCAGATTCATTATCAGTACTAGTATGAGCATCATTCACCAAATTTTCACCATTTTGATAAATAGCTGGTGCTGGTAATATCACTACAGACTCACTATTTGCTGCTTTTGGCTTTGGAAGCGCTGCGCTAATAGAATTATTCGGCTCTGATACGGTATCTTGCTGATGAGCAAGCGGATTTGTACTATAAGATGACTCATCAGAATAAAAGTCTGAGCTGTTATAGTCTATAAAGCTACTGCATAGGACTGTCTGCAATAAAAAATCAGGGATGTCTTCAGCTTCTTCAAGGGTCTGCACGCCATACAGTAGCACAGTGACTGGGGGTTTTCCATGCAGCATGGCATTGGTTAATAGATTGCGAATTAAATGGGTGAGCATTGATGATTGACCGTCAATCACGATGTGCTCGCCAATTAACGTTGCTTCAGGATAGTGTTGGCGTTCTTGATTCACCAAATCATATAAATCTAAATTTTCAACTTGCTGTAAGGCATGACCAGCATCCAAACGGCTCACTAATAGAATACTTTCAACCAAATCATTGAGACCTGAGAGGTCGCGATTAATGGCTTGAGCGCGCTTATCAAATTTGGCTTTGTTGTCACTTGGCAATGGACCTGTCAGCATGTCCATCATCTCAATCTGTAGACGAATACGTGTTATGGGTGTACGCAGCTCATGAGAGGCATGTGCAAGTAATAAATTATTGGCATCAATAAGGTGTTCAATCTTTTGTGCTGCTTGATTAAATCCACGTGCCAGTGAGGCGATTTCATCATTGCCGCGTGCATTTACCCGTACGGTAAAGTCACCATCGCCAAGCTGAGCCATCTGTAGACTCATCTGATTAATACGCCAAGTAATGGTCCGGGCAATCCACCAAAGGACGCCTGCCATAATGAGTAGCAATAAGAGCGTGCCAGTAAATAAGTTAAGCGCCGCAGAGAGAACCGGCTTTTTGGGTGGCAAGCGTGACTCATATAATAGCGTATAGCCAGTACTACTATAAACTTGAGCTTGCTTGGTTGGTGACGTTTCTGCAAAAGAGGGGAAAACGCGTGAGAACAAAGACGGCGTAGCAGGAAGCTCTAGCGGCAAATCGCTATTATCTGTTTGCATCAGTAGATGACCTTCGCTGTCATATAAGCCCATTTTTGCCTGCAATGACTCATCAAAGATATCGAAGCTTTTTTTGACTACGGCTAGCATAAAACGCGATTGTAGGCGATTTTCCTTACTAACTGCGATATTTAGCTCATGCAAAAAAGGATCGATCTGTCCTAAAATTTGCGTGGCCAATACCTCTGAGCGAATGCCCGCATCTTTATCATGTACCAGCTGTGTTAATAATACCATCGCAACAGCAAACAAGATAAGCGCCAGCATGACACTGGCAAATAGCTTGGCAAATACGGAACGAAAACCCAATTGCTGCATTAAATAATCTCTATTATCAAAAACTTATGCCACTTTGTATGATCAAACATAAAAGGGGTTATCATACATATGATACCCCTTTTAATGAACTATTTTAAAGCTGTTTGACTGTTTATTTACCAACAGTTTACTACTGACTACACTTGATCAGTGGCAAACTGATAACCGACGCCGCGCACTGTAATAATACGCTTTGGTTGACGGGGATTGTCTTCAATCAACGCACGAAGACGCGAGATATGTACGTCAATGGCGCGATCAATATTGTCTGAGCTGTCATCATTTGGCATAGCTTGCCATAATTGCTCGCGGTTTAGTACTTTGCCTGAATGAGTGGCAAAATAATGCAGCAATTGAAACTGATGCGTTGTCAAGCGTACAGGTAAATCATCGATAGTCACTTCATGACTGTCAGGGAACACGCTCAAACGACCAAAAGTTAAGCTATCTGACTGACTGTCCGCTTGGTTTGGCTGCTCATGGCGGCGAATAACCGCACGAATACGAGCTAACAGTTCACGCGGCTCAAACGGTTTGGCAATATAGTCATCAGCGCCCATCTCAAGACCCAATACGCGGTCTGTGGTATCACCTTTTGCTGTCAACATAATGATCGGCACTTTATTGGTCATATTGTTTTTATTGCCACGGATTTTTTGGCAAACTTGCATACCATCCATGTCGGGTAGCATGAGGTCAAGTACTACCAAGTCAATATCACGCTCTTTGGTGTCTAATAAATCCAGACCTTCTTGACCAAGACCTGCATGATGCACATCATAATAATTCATGGTCAGATAATCACTGATTAATTCTGCTAAATCTGGATCATCTTCAATTAACAAAATCTGCTTACTCATAATGTTTCCTCTAGTTGTTGTTATAATTTGTCTTAATGCACTTTTACAATTTATAAAAGTGGCGTCTGCCCTTAGTTTTCAATTATCCCAAATGCTCATATGATAAATATGTAAATCAAAAGTAGCTATCCATACAAGAGATACAAGCCATGCTTTAATGCTATGCAATAAAAGTATGTAATCCGTACTATCCATAATACGCTATATTGCCTAAACAGGATGTTATTAAACAAGGCGTGCTTTGTTAATGTTTCTACACAATGTAACTGCATGGCTCTGTGCTTAAGAAACCACCACTTTTTTGCCTTTAGATTCAATGGGTAAGTTCGCCAAACAAATCAAACTGTCACTACTGATACCTGCGATTAAATATTGTTTGGTCAGTGGATCGTACTCAATTACTTCAATAGGCTGGCGGGTTAAGCGCTGGTCTTGTCCTATTATCCAGATATTGGCAGTCAAAGAACGCAGCGGTTTGTAAGGCGGCACCTGTATTTGTGTCAAGTCAACATTATGTAGGGCAATTTTAGGCACAATAGTACCCACTTCTATCTGCCCGTAGTCAACTCTGCCAGTGACTTGCATATCAGGCGCTAGCTGATTGCGACTGACTTCATTGTTGATCACATTTACATAGACCAAAAGCTGCATCGGTTGTTTTACCGCCTGCACTTTACTGACCTGACCGGTAAATTTATCTACTCTATCTTCGGCAGTAAAGTTGACGGTTTGACCGACAGAAATTTGCGATTCAGCTTCAATCGGCAACGTTGAGATAAAATGCAATTCCGTTTCGTCACTGAGCTTCAATAACACTGTTTGAGCTTCTATCTTTTGTCCAGCTTGCACCGACAGATTCTCTACGCGTCCTGAAAAGCGGGCACGCAATGTGATTAAATCAGAGGACTGCTTTGCCGTTGTTCTGCCTTTGCTATTACTAGCAAGCTCGGCTCTATTATCATTAATAATAGGTTGCGTTGGCATTGTCTTATTATCAATACTAGCATTAGATTTTTTATTTAAGACAGAGGTCTGGCTAGTATTCTCAGATGTACTAGCTCCATCAACATTACTAGCAGTTGTATTTAATTCTGCTTCTATATTGGTTTCAGTATTATCCGAGCCTATCGCTTTGTTTAAAATTTCCTGACGTCGAACCGTGACTAGCGGCGTACCTTTTTTCACCCATTGGTTATTACTGACTAATACTTGCTCTACCGTCAGCGGCTGTGCCGCCATAAGGTTGATTTGCTTGATAGGTTCGATACGACCTTGTAAACCAAGGCTGGGCTGATAACGGGTAGGTTTGATACTTAAAATATGATCAGGTGTGATGGTGACACTATCGGCACTAATGAGTGGTATATCAACCGCCTCATTATTTTCGCTAGTCAACGCTTCGGTAGGAGATGTTGGCTGGCAGGCGATAAGAAATAGGGCGCTCAATATATAAACGCTCTTTTTTAACGGCGCAGTCTGTAAGCATATAAAACGCATGTAATGCAGCGAGCGCATAAAAAATGTCATACCAATCACCATCATAAACGACTTTTTATTATATAGGGAATTACAAGTATGGGAAATGGTTCTATCATATTGTATTTAACTGGTTTTTTTAAGCGCTAGATGAGACGCTGTAAAAGGCCGTTTTTATATAGAGAATAGTCGTTAAGTGGCTAAATTTAGAACATAATTTCACTAATTACTGGATAATGGCTGGTAACTGTGCTAAAACGAACATATCAAAATATATTGATACATTTTTATCACAAAGGTAAATTATTCAGTAAGATGAATGCTGGTTCTATATAATGGCTACGATTGGAAAGACGACATTTAACAACGAGGCTATTCACTTGTAACTTGGTTGATTTTTTCGGTTTTCAATATAGTAGATTTTTGATGAGACTAGATATTCAGCTGTTTTTATAGCAAGCAATATTGAATAAGAGATACTCGTTTATTGACAGAGGATTCGATTACATTATTCATTAAATTTGCCTGCGATAATTAATGGTTGCAGAGTATGAGTAATCATTGAATTTATGGCTATAATAATGCTGTAAGAAATTTAGCATAACGCCCAACATACTAAGATAATTCATTGTGAGTGAACAGTACTACGCGTGAGTAGTACTGTGAACATATCGCATAATGAATAAACAGTCGTTAATAGGACAATAAGAATGGAAAATAATTTTGATGGTTTAAAAGTAATGGTTATTGATGACTCAAAAACCATTCGCCGTACCGCAGAAACCTTGCTGCAAAAAGCGGGCTGTGAAGTTGTCACTGCCATTGATGGATTTGATGCCTTGGCTAAGATTGTCGACCACAATCCAGATATTATTTTTGTGGATATCATGATGCCACGTTTGGACGGTTATCAAACTTGTGCCTTGATTAAAAATAACCCTGACTATGCCAGTAAACCTGTGATTATGTTGTCATCTAAAGATGGTTTATTTGATAAAGCCCGTGGACGTATTGTAGGTTCTGATGAATATCTGACCAAACCGTTTAGTAAGGATGAGCTTTTTGAGGCAATTAACCAGTATCGTTAATCTGTAAAATGATCATAAAAAGTGGTCAAGGCTTTTTCATATAACGATAAAATATTGTTGTCATAATCAGTAATGTGCATTCAGTTCAGCATGAAGTATTACTTCAATCGGTTTGTTTTAACACTCTATATCTAACAGATATCATCGAAAATAAAGGAAATAACTATGACTACTGTATTAGTCATTGACGATTCACCATCTGAGATGGCGAAATTTCGCGACATGCTTTCTAAAAATAACTATCAAGTATTGGAAGCGACAAATGGTGAACAAGGCTGCCAGATGGCCATTGCTCATCTACCAGACGTCATTTTGATGGATGTGGTCATGCCTGAAATGAATGGTTTTCAGGCAACTCGTAAAATCACTCGTGACAAGGCAACAGCACATATTCCTATCATCATGATCAGTACCAAAAATCAAGAAACCGATCGTGTATGGGGCAAGCGTCAAGGTGCAAAAGAGTATCTTACCAAGCCTATTGATGAAAGCGGTCTGGTCCAGATTATTCGTAAAGTAATGGAGTAGCTTGTGGCATCGAGAGGATTTATTGAGCTTCTGCGTATAGCAGATATGGCACGTTCGCGTAAAAGCGGACGCCGCGGCGGACAAGAATTTGACTGGCAAGGGGTAGTATTTGAGATTGGCGGTCAACGCTTGGTTGCGCCAATGGGTCAAGTAGCAGAAGTATTATCCATGCCAGAATATACCAGCGTGCCCTTAGTAAAGCCTTGGATGCTTGGTATTGCTAATATTCGTGGGCGTTTACTGCCATTGACCGATTTGTCTCGATTTTTACAAGTTCCCAGTCGGTTAGCGCAAATGAGTCAGCGTAAAGTTATGGTTATCGACCATGATAATGTGTTTTCAGGATTACTTGTTGACCAAGTGATTGGTATCGAGCAGTTTACTCAAGACCAATATCGTCCAGAAGCCATTGAACCGAATTCGCCATTTGCACCTTATAACCATGGCAAATTTTTCAAAGATGAACAAGATTGGTATGTGTTTATGCCAAGCTTATTGACACAGGATCTACAGTATACCGATGCTGCAATATAACTGTCTTTAATGACCCGTCATGTTTGATCATTAGGTGTTCATTAAAACGATGGCAGAAGAATCATAGCTGACATGATCCGGTAGTGTGTCAGCATTCATACAGGCTTTGTTCATCACGGTTGTTTTGATAACACTATGATTTCAGAGTCAGTCACAATAAGACTTTGATGATTGTTTGAAAGGAATAAGTGCGATGAGTGATGTTATAAATAACCCTGTAAGCGGTGTAAATAAAGCCGCGACAAATGCAAACAGTCAATGGAAACTATTACTAGGCGGTTGTGCTCTAGTGGCTATGGGTGCTCTATTGGCGCTGATCAATGCCATATCCTCGGTCAGTGAGTATTTAACCGATTTTAATCAGGCTGTCATAATACCGGTAGTTGTCTTTGTGCTCAGTGTACTGGGTATCTTTTTCGCTTTTTATAAGTTGCTACAGCAGCGTGGTGGCTCAGAACGTTTACTTATTGAAAAAGAGACCTTACGTCGTCGTCAAGAAGCAGAAGCTGAGTCTGAACGTGCGCGCCAAATCCAAGAAGAAAACGAGCGTAACCAGATTGCTATTTTGCGCCTACTTGATGAGTTGGGTGATTTGGCAGACGGCGATTTGACGGTCAATGCAACAGTATCAGAAGACTTCACTGGTGCAATTGCCGACTCTGTTAACTTTGCTATCGACCAACTACGCCAATTGGTACTGGTTATTAACAGTACCGCAGATCGCGTTTCGCAGTCATCAGAGCAAACACAGATGAATGCAGTCGAGCTTGCGGCAGCCTCTGAGCATCAAGCACAAGAAATCGCTGGTGTGTCTGCGGCTATTAATGAGATGACGGTGTCCATTGACCAAGTTTCGAATAACGCTGCAGAATCTGCAACGGTTGCTCAGCGTTCGGTTGCCATCTCTTACAATGGAGCAGAAGTAGTACAGCGCTCTATTGAAGGTATGAACGTTATCCGTGATCAGATTCAAGAAACCTCAAAACGTATTAAACGTCTTGGTGAGTCTTCGCAGGAAATTGGTGATATCGTTGGTTTGATTAACGATATTGCAGACCAAACTAACGTTTTGGCATTAAACGCAGCGATTCAGGCATCGATGGCAGGTGAAGCTGGACGAGGCTTTGCGGTTGTTGCTGATGAGGTTCAGCGTCTTGCTGAGCGTTCGGCAAATGCAACCAAACAGATTGAAACGTTGGTAAAAACCATTCAAGCAGATACCAGTGAAGCGGTCATGTCGATGGAATCAACGACGTCTGAAGTCGTACGTGGTGCGCGGTTGGCAAAAGATGCGGGTGAAGCACTAGAAGAGGTGCAAACCGTTTCTAATACTTTGGCGGATCTCATTCAGAATATTTCAAATGCTGCTCTGCAACAGGCAGAGTCGGCAGGTCATATTTCTCATACCATGAACATTATTCAAGATATTACCTCTCAAACGTCTTCTGGTACGATGGCGACTGCACGTTCTATTGGTGAGCTAAGCGAAATGGCTGCAGCACTACAAGAATCAGTCACCGGCTTTAAAATATCAAATGATGATGAGCAGTTGAATCATGAAAGCATGGATCATGAATATCTCGATATGGATGAGAGAGTCTCAGCCAGTATGTAATAACTGTCGATAATAGCTATGATTTTTCCTATGGAAATGTTAACCAAATTGCTGCTCTAAATAAACATTATAAAATTTGGAGCAGCAACATTAATAGCAGGTCACATGAATCATCATATTCAAAAAGGCAGTATTCATATAATTGAAGCTACATCAATAGACAGCCTCATGCAAGATAATGTGAAAATGATACGGCATGACGATTATTTTGATACTAGACAGTGGCAACGCTATATAGAGTGTGAGATTGGTTTTATTTTACCTAATATTCAATGTAATTGGTTGGAAAACGCGGTGATTCACACGGCATTGTTTTATGGATTGACTACCATCCAGTTGTGGCAGCAATTGCCGTTTAACAATGAGCTACGCCAGCATTTGCTTGATAAAGTATTGATCCATGAAAGCCGATTTTTCCGTCATCTGCCTTCTATTAATTTTGTCACAGAATGTGCAGAGCAGCATCAGCGCCGCAAGTGGATAGCTGCTGATACTAGTGAGATGTTTCACATATGGAGTGTGGGCTGCGCGAGCGGACAAGAGACGTGGTCTCTGGCAATGAGTTTGGCTGCAAAGCAATTGAGCAATTACACGATCTTGGGTACAGATGTCAGTCAACAAGTACTAGCAAAGGCGCGATTAGGTCAATATGACGCTAAACAGCAATCGTTAATTCCGCCATATTGTCAGCAGTTTGTGCAACCATTATCACCAGCAATCATGGCTGACGAAGCGAGTGTTGGTAACGCTTATCTAAATAAAACCACGGCAAGTAGTAGCTATTGCTACTGGCAGGTCGCAGCAACGTTAAAATCGCAGGTCCGTTTTGCTTTACACAATATTATGGATGAAAAACCGCCTACCGCACATCTACAACAGGTGATTGTTTGTCAAAATATGCTGCTATATTTTCGCAAGTTTGATCAGCGTGATATTTTAGCTCGATTATCAAAACAATGCGCCTTAGGTGGTTATATTATATTGGCTCCAGGTGAGGCGCTATTTTGGCGTCCTTCAAATATGCGCCGTATTGCGCACCCACATCTCAATGCGTGGCAAAAAATCAGTACCTAAATTAGCGCCTAAAAGAGTCAGGATGAATCTATGAAAAACCAGCCCAATGACATGGTAACGCTTGAGTGGTTATTGCCACTGTTTAATCAGCAATTAACACAGGTAGCTGATGGCTGGCAATTAGAGACAGCAGGCACTAATAATGAGCAAATGGAACAGTACTATCATGAAATTGCTGGTGCCCTGATCATGATTAATTTGCCTGCTCTAGCAAGTTTAGCGAATAAGCTTAGCCTATTAGCAAAAGCCAGTGTTTTTGATGGTCTAAACAATGATGATCTAGATAATGACAGCTTAGATATAAATTTGGCTGCTGAGAAACTCAGAATAGGGCAGATTGCTCATAAAGTGTTACAGCGTGAGCTGGAACATTATGTGTGCACAGGTAGATATCATAGTGTTTTAATGAATAAAACGCTGACTGATCTAGCACAAGTCTTATCGCAGTTTGATATAGTCACAGAGCCGCTTGCAGATACGTTATCATTGACGACAGACAGTCATTTGGCTAGCTTATCGGATTATGATGATATTGACATAACTCTACCTGTGAGTAGATCAGTGTCAGATTTAGATAGTCAACAGCATCGGCAATTGCTATTAGTGTGGCGCCAACAGACGCAAAAATTGCTTGCTGCCAATATGAATAAGACTGCTATCCTGACTGTGCTACAAAAGGTCAGCCATTATTTATGGCAAACGGCGCAAGAAGCTGATTTGCAGCGCTTGTGGTATCTGGCTGAGCTGTGGCTACAGGATCTTGGGCAAAATGAAATACCACTACCTAAGCAGTATGCAGGAATATTAAGTCAGCTGGATCAATTGATAGACAGTCATCAAGATCAGATTGAGCCACCTATAAGTGAGATTCAAAGTCTCATTAGTCATATTTATAGCGAATTAAGTAGCCTTATTCATAACAGTGATAATGCTGAATCTTTATTGAATGGCGGTGTACAGATAGACGCTGAAGTAGGTCTCTTACCTCGTATATTGAGTGAGATTGAGACGATTATTTTTGCACTTGATAAGCCTCATACTTTGCTAAAACCTTTAGCGAAAATGCATAACCAGCTTAAAAGTCGTGGCTGGACATTATTTGCCTCACAAATCGATGCTATTGCGACTAATGTAGAGCGTAGCCTCTTATCAGAGCAGGATTTTACGCAAGAACAATGGCAGATTGAACGTCAGCTACAAGAGTTGTATAGCGCTGTCTATAATACAGAACAAATGATTTCTATCAAAATTGGCGATACATCTGTTTCTACTAGCATTGATAATGACTTGCAACCAGCAAACAGTTTAGATGTTGGTTCTGTTAATGTGGATTTACGTGAGTTACGTATTGCGGCTGAAGAAGTTAAGCAAGATTTTCATAACTATATACAACGACAACAGTTAGAGTTATTGCCAGAGCAGGCAAGTCTTGCGAGTCTGAGCCAGACTTTTAATATTATGGGGCTGCCAGCGATTGGTGAAGTAGTCGACAAGATAGCCGATATATTTGTACAGATACGTACTCATAATATTGCCATATTGAGCTGGGACGTTATCGAAGCGTTGGCAGAGAGTTTGAGTGCCATTGAGTTATTATTGGATTATCTTGCGCAACAGTTTGTTGATCAAACACTACTAGAAAAAGCAAATGCTTATATTGATACGGCAGCCAAGCTACTTAATGCATATATCGATGCGCCTGAAGCAGTCAACGATACTTTCCTCACCCAAAAACCAGCCGCCAATGATGTATTGCGCTATGACGACAGCGGTGAGATTGCGCCTAGCACTGAACCGTCTTTTAATGCTGAGACGTTGACTGACTCACTATTAGACTATAAACAGTCTATAGAGACAGGGGCAAGCGAAGCTTTATTGAAAATGCGCCAACAGCTAAATCCTGATACCTTCGATATCGATGAAGACATTCGAGAAATATTCATTGAAGAAGTTGAAGAAGTGATTGGTGATCTAGAAGACTTTTTACCAATATGGCAGGAAGATGCGCAAGATTTAACACCATTAACGGAACTACGTCGTGGTTTCCACACCTTAAAGGGCTCGGGACGTATGGTTGGTGCTGTTAGCATCAGTGAGATGGCATGGTCTATCGAAAATCTACTCAACCGTTTATTGGATAAAACCTTATCCGTAACGGACGATGTGGTAACGTTGATAACAGAAACCACTAAACGCCTACCCGTTATGTTATTTGACTTTGCAGCACAGCAGCCACCAAGCTTTGACCCTGCTATTACTCTTTTGCAAAGTCATAATTTGATGACTCAGCAACCACTAAATGCAGGTTTACCAGTAGCTGCGCCTACTTCATTAACAGCTGATATTGAAGAATCGGACTTTGCATCAGATCATCATATACTTGACCATAATTTACACGCGCAAGCCATAAGCTCAGTCTCAGAGCCAGCTAACACTTTGGATGCATTGTCAGATTTAGAGCTCCCTTTGGTATTGCAGCCATTTATTTTGGAAGCAGAGTCGCTAGTGACAGATGCAAACGATGCTGATCCTGATATTAAAGAGATATTTATAGAAGAGGCTAATGAAGTCTTGGATGAAATCATCCCTTTATATGAACATTGGCAGCTTTCACCTACTGATTTGACTGAACTGAAAGACATACGCCGTGGCTTTCACACTCTGAAGGGCTCTGGTCGGATGGTCGGTGCTCATTACAGTGCTGAATTAGCATGGTCTATAGAAAACATGCTAAACCGCATTTTAGATAAGAGCATAACTGCCTCAGCGGATATACAGCAGCTGATTGGTGATGTATTGACCGTATATCCTGAGTTACTAAGCACTTTCGAGCGTGAAAGCCAAGATTATCCTACTATGATGCCATTGTGGGTTGCCTGTGCTAATGCTTATAGCAAACAATTAGGTGATGAATTCAGTTACTGTGCATTATACAATCAATGGTTACAGCCTGCTAAGCATACGCCAAGTCACATTGATTTAGACAGTCATATTCAAGATTTGGAGAATGATGAAGCCATTGATCGCACCTTGCAGACGATTTATTCGGTCAATGAAAAAATGGCAGAAGCACCAGTTATTGTGATGCCTCAAAGTGAAGAAGAACAGGCGTTTTTTGACATCTTTATTGAAGAGGCAGAAGAGTTGTTAGAAGGCGTTAATGACTTTGTCCGTCATCATAAAAATGAGCCATATGTCGAGGTAAGTGACGAGATTGTGCGCGCATTCCATACTTTGAGAGCAGCTTCTGGCTCTAGTGCATTGACTGCCATTAGCGACGTGAGTGCGACGATAGAGCAAAGCTTAGAGCTTCTACAGCAGCAGGATATACCGATGAATGCAAGCCATTTAACTGCACTGGCCCAATCTGTCACGCTTATTGATGGTTATCTCCATAACTATAAACAACATGCAAACCAGCAAGATATGTCGGCAGAGCATATGCAAAGCGAGCAGGATATCGCCTCGTTACAGGCGATGCTTGAAGAGCAAGATGACGATAGTGAGGCAAGCACTGAGGATAAACCAACGATTAATGACTTGTTAGATGGCAATATTGATGAGTTATTAGATGCCGAGTGGCAATTAGATGAAGCGCTTAACAGTGCTGATATCGAGCAAATCCAAGCCTATATCGCTGAGCAAATTTTACAAATTAAATATTTAACTGAAAAAGCACAAGCCTTTCCAAAATTCGTCTCTATTCTTGATGCCTTACAAGATGCTTATCATTATTTGAGCCAATATCCAAAAGAAGCGGCAGATATTGATATCCAAGAAATCCTACTTGCAGGTCATGCGCAGTTAGTTGGTTTATTTGATGCTTTAGCAGGCAGTACGTCATTAAAAATTGATGAGCAAGTACTAGAGCGGTTAGAGAGTATCAAGCAATACAACACCGTGCAAACTAGTATCGTGCAAGACAATATTGTGCAAGATAAGAATGAAAGTGATGAAAATATAGCCGATGAAGAACAGGTTACTGTACAAAGTATTGCCGCACCTGAGCTAGAGCTTGAAAATATTGATACGGATATTGAGCTACTAGAAATCTTCTTAGAAGAGGCGCAAGAGCTTGATGATGCGCTGGTCGAGAGTTTCAGTAAGTGGCGTGCAGACATCACCCATATTAATACCTTAAAGGTACTCCAACGCCATCTGCATACCATCAAAGGTGGTGCGCGTATGGCTGGTATCCGCAGTATTGGCGACTTGACTCATGAAGCAGAAAGCGTTTATGAGGCGTTTGTAGAATCTAAACGCGAGCCAACCGCACAGTGGCTTGAGATTATGCAAGTGGTACAAGATACTTTATCGCTGCAGGTAGCACACATTGTACGTTATCAACAATCATTTTTTGCGCCTGAGCTCATGGCTCAATTACAGCAGTTTTTAAAAGCACAAGCATTGCCAGAAACGGTACAGCTTATTATTCCTATGCCAAATAACCATGTGGCAGCTGAGCCTCAAATCTTTGCCAATCAAGATACCCAACATGTAGCAAATGAGGCAGATGCGTTAAGTTTAGATAAAATCGTTCAGCAATCGTGGGCGCATGGGTTACCTGATGCTGATATTTTAGAAGTGTTCTTAGAAGAGGCCACAGCGCTCACCAATCGTAATGAATATCTACAGTTATTCTTGAATGATGCTGGTGACATGGTTGCGCTGCAAGCACTACAACGCGACTTGCATACCTTAAAAGGTGGCGCACGTATGGTTACTGCTACTGGTATTGCTGATTTGGCTCATGAAATGGAATCAGTTTATCAAGACTTTGTTGCTCAGCGCCGCCCTGCAACCACGAAAGTGCTGGAGTTGCTGGCTGCTTGTTATGATTGGCTAGCAGATGCTGTTTTTATCCTATCGCAGCAAGTTAATCCGCCAACACCTAGTTTACTAATTGAGGCATTACAGCAATTTAGTAAAAATCCTAATAGCTTAAAGCAGATACCAACAGAAACCCTGCAAGCTCAGCGTGAAACGATTTTAATTGCCAAAGAAAATCAAGAAACAACCTATATCCAAGAAGATATCAGCGCCATGCCGCTGATGGTTAACGATTCGACTGAACAAGAGCAAAATGCCAATAATAATGAGATGATTCGTATCTCAGGCAGTCTGATTGAGCATATGATTAACCTGTCAGGTGAGTCTGCAATTAACCGTGCTCGTATCGACATGGGTATCAGTAGCTTGACCAACAGTATTGAAGAGATGGGTACTACCGTACAGCGTCTAGCGGATCAGTTGCGCCGTATGGAAATTGAGCTTGAGGCACAGATTTTATCGCAGATTGATGAAGAGCTGGTCAATCATGAAGGTTTTGACCCGCTGGAGATGGATCAATACTCTTCTTTGAATCAGCTGTCAAAATCTTTGTCAGAGTCGGCATCGGATTTGGTCGAAATTAACCATACTTTATTAGAAAAAACGCGTGATAGTGAAAGTCTATTGCTCCAGTTATCTCGGACGCAGACTGAATTACAAGATGGTTTGATGAACTCACGTATGGTTCCTTTTACGCGATTAACACCAAGGCTTGAGCGTATTGTCCGCCAAACGGCTAATGAGCTGAATAAGTCGGTTGAGCTAAAAATTATCAATGCTGATGATGAGATGGATAGAACCATTCTAGAGCGCATCACCTCACCGCTTGAGCATATGTTACGTAACGCAGTCGATCATGGCATCGAAAATGTGGCAGCAAGGCTGGCAGCAGGTAAAGAGCGCAGTGGTCAAATCACGCTAGAAGTACTACGTGAAGGAAGTGAAATTGTCATTTTGCTCAATGACGATGGACAAGGGATTGATGTAGAAGCGGTACGCGAAAAAGCCATCTCTCAGGGTTTGATCGACGCCAAAGATAGGAATCTTAGCGACCTTGATATTATGCAATATATATTTAATGCCGGTCTGAGTACCAGCAAACAAGTCACGCAGATATCAGGGCGCGGCGTCGGTATGGACGTTGTTATTAGTGAAATTCGTCAGCTAGGTGGTGCTGTATCCGTGGTATCAGAGCTTGGCAAAGGATCGAGCTTTACCATTCGTGTACCATTAACGGTAGCTGTGTCTGATGCTTTGGTGGTTCGAGCAGCGGATCGTTACTATGCCATACCTTTGGTGCAGATTGAACGCGTTGTACGTATCAATCCAGAAAAAGTTTATGACTATTATCAATCGGGCGAGGCGACTCTCAATTTTGAAGACACCGACTATCGTGTACGCTATTTAAATGAGATTTTATCTGGTAATAAGCTCAATGAGCTGGTCGTTAATACCAATACCAGCGTGCCGCTTATTATTATCAAAAATCGCAGTGGTCAGAATATGGCCTTACAAGTTGATCAAATAGCAGGCTCACGTATTGAAGTAGTGGTAAAACCTTTGGGGCAACAGTTCTCAAATTTATCTGGTATCTCAGCGGCTACCATTATGGGCGATGGCTCAGTGATGCTCATTCTAGACTTGATAGCCTTGATGCGTAACGCGGCTTTAGTCAAAGACGTCACGCATTCTAAAGCTACTGAACAAAGAAATATGGATTCCAATACCACGATTCTGGTCGTTGATGATTCAGTCACAGTCAGAAAAGTAACATCACGATTCTTAGAGCGTCAAGGGTTCAATGTGGTACTTGCCAAAGATGGTATCGATGCGCTTGAGATACTACAAGAGATGACGCCTGACTTAATGCTGCTTGATATTGAAATGCCGCGCATGGACGGTTTTGAAGTTGCTACCCAAGTCAGACATAATGGACGCTTGCAGCATCTGCCTATTATCATGATTACCTCACGAACCGGTGAGAAGCATCGTGAACGTGCCCTTGAGATTGGGGTAAATGACTATATGGGCAAACCTTTCCAAGAAAACCAGCTGCTTGATAAAATCCAAAGTTTATTGGATGAAAAGGTCCACCTAACTCATCATGGGTAACATACGTGCCTTGGCGTTAAAAGATAAAAATGAGATTAAAGTACTGGTGGTGGCAGAAGACCATCAGCAGCGGATGGCGTTCTCTGATACAGTGCGGAGCTGTGGCTTTCATCTGGTGGATTGCGTTACACCATCGCAGTTGAAGGATAAGTTTGATGGTTATGAAAGCGCTATTGATATCTGGTTGATAGACAGTGATTACGATGAGCATCTAGCGACCATGACAGCTGCTTCCAATCCTGTAGCGATGTTGGTCGGGTTTAGTCAAGCGCCTTATCTTAATGAGGCGCAGCAGTACGCTAAATGGCAACGTAAATTCAAACGTAAGCTTGCGCAACTGCTGGATTTGCCAAATCTTATCGATAATTCTGTCTATAAGGATGATATTAGTGATTGGCGTTATGTGGTGTTCTTAGGGGCATCTATGGGTGGTCCTAGTGCGGTTAAAGCGTTCTTAGATCACCTATCGCCAACACTGCCGATAAGTATTTTACTAGCGCATCATTTTAATCAAACCATGATTAGTACCTTGCCACGTATATTAAATCGCCATAATGACTGGCACTGCCAGATGATTACTTCCTCGCAGCGCATGCGTACAGGTCAATGTCTGATCGTACCTATCAATCAACAGATTGTCTGTGACTCAACTGGTCGCATTATCTTATTAGATCAGGCTTGGGTAGGGGATTATAAACCTGCTATTGGTCAGATTCTTAAAAACACCAGTGATGTTTATGGTAGCGAGCTAATAAACATTATCTTTTCAGGTATGGGCAATGATGGTACGCAGTATTTAGATTTGATACAAGATAATGACAGTCAGTTATGGGCACAAGACCCAAGTTTGAGTACTTGTCCCAGTCAGCCACAGGCTATCATTGACTCAGGATATTGTACCTTTATCGGTAGTCCTCAAGCATTGGCAGAAAAGCTGACCAACTATATTGCTAATAAAGCGACAAACGACACTCCACATTCATTTATTGTGAGCGACTTATGAGACAGATGTTAAAACATTCATTTGAGGCAGTAAGCTTACTGACCACCACTAATGGTATGCTCGATGTGACGATCATTCCAGCGCTTGATCAGCCGGATTGGCTTGTTCCTAGTGGTTTGATTTTGAGTATAGATGAGTACAGCGAATATACGCAATTTTATGAGTGGCAACAGCAACAAATCGCTGTGTTCCATATGTTACCGAGCCATCAAACGCCAGATAAGATGGTTATATTGGAAGGAAATACATCAGCGCATCGTATTGCTTTGCAAACTACAGGTGAGGTGCGTCAACTACAGGCGCGTATCTCTGATGTGAAAGATGTTGAGCTACCTGAGCATTTTATCAAGTCAAATAGCAATATCGATACGGTTCATGAACGTGTACAAGAAGAGGTTGTGCTATCCTATCTTTTTCAGACGGTCATGATTGATAATATGCTGTATTTGGTGCCAGATTTGGATAAAATTGCGCATCAATTGGTAGATTTAGGCGGCTAGTTTGCTCATTAGATAGTCACTATCTATATCTATGCCTAAGCGCTTATTAAGCAATCAGTAGCGACAGAGGTAACACAGTAAATTTATGAATACTACTCATTCCAACCTAACAAAATGGTCCTTTGCCAGTCGATTTTTTCACTGGATTAGCGCGATTTTATTGCTGATTACATGGACCATGATTTTTTTATATGACAACCTAGATAGCAATCTCTATATTGGGCTACATAAAGCCTTTGGGGTTAGCCTATTATTTTGGATGATAGCACGAGTCATTAATCGCATCTTTACCAAAGCGCCACCAGCAGTATTGATGCCGAAATGGCAAATGCTGCTTTCCCAATTGTCGCATTTTGTACTTTATGCTCTGTTGATTGCGATGCCAATAGCAGGGTTAATGATGTCTTTGTATGGTGGCCGTCCGGTTGATATATTTGGTATATTTCAGATACCTGTACTAGTAACCCCAGATAGAGGGTTGGCTCGACTCTTTAATGACTGGCATGTAGATATCATTTGGCCAATGATTATCGCCTTTACTGTGCTTCATATCGGGGCGGCTTTGTATCATCAGTTTGTGAAAAAAGACAATCTCATAGCACGTATCAAGTAATAGACTTTTAATGTCGTTACGACATATCAAAAGTGCTGCTTATAGCACTTTTGTATTAAGAGATGGCATCTATTTCGTAGTTTCCACAGTGTAAAATATACCCGTAAAAAAGCCCTGCGTATCATACACAGGGCTTTTTTTGATGATCAAAATAAATATAGGCTAACTATAAATTTACTTTTTATGCTCAGGTAAATTAATATTCATCTCAAGCACGTCCAAGCTATCTTCAGAACGATGATTGATATTGACATCATCAATCTGTACGCCATTGACATACTTATTGACCACTTCTAATATCTCACGTTTCATTTTTTCGATACGGTCTGCGGTCAAGCGATTGTTTAAGCGATTTTCACTTGCGACAATAACCTTTAAGCGCTCAGTTGCCATATTGGCACTGCCTGCATTGCTGTCATCAGTACCAAATAAGCTACTCCAAAATCCTTTTTTCTTACTCATTATTAACCCCCAAACCAGCGCTGTAATAGACTCTTTTTCTTCACATCAATATGACGTAATGGACGTTCTTCCCCTAGGAAGCGAGCGACAATATCATCATAACATTGACCAGCAATAGAGTCGGTATAATGAATCACGGGCTCACCGTGGTTAGAAGCTTCCAGCACGGAATGGCTCTCAGGAACAACGCCCAGTAATGGAACTTTTAAGATGTCATTTGAGATGGTTTCAATATCCATCATCTCATTGGCTGCTGCGCGCTCTGCATTATAGCGTGTGATAATCAGATGCTCACGTACAGAACCTTGGTTTTCAGCCACTTTTTTCGTCTGGCTTTGCAAGATACCAATGATGCGATCTGAGTCACGTACTGATGAGATCTCAGGGTTGGTAACGATGATGGCTTCATCCGCATGATACATGGCGAGCTGCGCGCCGCGTTCGATACCTGCAGGTGAGTCGCAAATAATGTAATCGAATTGCTTAGAAAGCTCTTCCATAATCTCTGCCACACCGTCATCTGTTAACGCATCTTTATCGCGCGTTTGACTGGCAGGTAGAATGTAAAGATTTTCCAATTGCTTATCTTTGACAAGCGCTTGTGATAGGCGTGCATTGCCATTGATTACATCGACAAAGTCATAAACAATTCGATTTTCGCAGCCCATAATCAAGTCTAGATTACGCAAGCCTACATCAAAATCGATAACAACTGTCTTATAGCCACGTAATGCTAAACCGGCGGCAAAAGAAGCACTGGTCGTGGTTTTACCCACACCGCCTTTACCCGAAGTGATTACAACAATCTTCGCCACAATGGCACACTCCTATAAATTGATGAATTGATGAGATATATTATATAAAACAGCATATATATTATATATAAAGCATTATGCTTTCTGGTCGTCCATACACTGTATATATACTCTCTGCGAGCGTAAGCCTAGCATAAATCTAGCAGAACTTATAGCAAGTCTCTATTAAAGCATACAAACGGCTAAGATATAATATTAAGCGATTACCTAACTGATATATAAGGACGTAAGTGTGGTAAATAGTGGCAGAGCTAAAAATTCATCATAGCGCAGTTTTGTTAAATAAACTTACTACAATATGAATTAAAAGGGTTTTTGACATATTTACTTTTTAACCTTAACAATATCTATATAAATAACTAGGGTTTGATGCCTTTATTAATCTGAGATTCATCAATGATCGTAAATACCAAACCTTGACCTTCTAAAAACCGCACTTCGACCGATTTATCAATCACATGCTCAGGCAGATTGTCGCGTAAGCAATAAGTACCGGCGACTGACACCAGAGAGGGGTTAAAAACTTGGCAAAAAATGCGTGCGTCTTTATCGCCCGTAGCACCTGCGACCAAGCGACCTTGAGCACGACCATAAACGTGCAAGTTATTATCAGTAATAGCTTCAGCGCCACTATTGACACTGTTGGTCAAAATCAAATCGCCACCGACATGATTGAGACTTTGTCCTGAGCGCAGCATTTGATCATAGATAAGACTGGTAATATGCTCAGTACTGATAAGGGTTTCTGCTGTTTCTACAGATGAATCAGCTTGCATTTCTGCGCTTGTTTGTAGCGCTTGATGAGCACTCACGTTATCCGTCTTAGACTCACTATTATCAGTAGCAGCCGTTGTAGAAGCAGCAACGTGGCTTAGTTGCGTTACTGCTTTTTTACTGGGTAAAATGCGCTCAATACGCTTACCATCTGCTGGAAATATTGCCAAGCGTAGCTCACGTGCTTGCGCGTCAAGTAGCCCTGTCACGACGCCGATAGGCTGTAAACCCCAAGACCATAGCAACTCGACCAGTGCTGATAGATCTTGCTCAACCTCGCTATCAATCAACACAGGAATATGACTGCTCTTATTGCTCAACGTGCTTTGTAATTGAGCAGCAATCGCCACAAAGTCATCGGTACTAAACTGTACCCGTGAAAAGGTCAGCATTTTGCCATAAAAGGCTAAAGCAGGCGTGGCTGACGAAGTGTCGGTATAGTTGTCGGCAATGGTCATAATTTACATCCTCAAAAGGTAATCGTAATGCTATATTCGTGGTGATATTTTTCTTATCAAATCATTATTTTAAAGCTTTAAAGATTCTATAATTTAAGCAAGTCTTGATGCTTCCACTGTTGAACTTTTATTTGCGCTTCAAATTCTGTCAGACCATCATCGATAATGCTAGCAATGAGATGGTCTAATGCCGGATTGTCTGTATCGATTTGAGCGATCCCACTAGCGATAGCGACCATCAATGCGTCAAGGCGTTCGGCGTCAAGCAGACGCTCGTTGAGCGCATAAACCACATTTTCACCAATATTTTGCCCCACATGTTGTAGCTGTGATTCAATCAAGCTACCCGCAATAGGTATCATACGCAGATAGCGGCGCAATTCTGGCGTATTGGCAAGCCCATCTTGGATCGCATTGCCCACTTCACTAGCGATAATAGCGCCGCCACCTGCTGACTCAGTTAGAGCTTGTAGTTTTGGTGTCATCTCTTTACGCAGTAGTGACAGTATAGCGGCTTCAATCTCATCACGATTGCGCGAGATGGTAGAGTCGATAAACGATTTTTGCCTCTTCGGATCAGTAAGCTCTTGCCGAAAGGTCTGAATGGTCGTTAAAATAACGCGGTCAGACAACTCCTCTAATACTACATCGATATAGAAGTTGATTCTATTGATCCATGGCTGGGGCAATACTTGATAGCCTAGTTGATATAGTCGTCGTCCGATAATAACAACGCGAAATAATCGCAGCGCACGCAATTGCGGAAAACAGCCTAATACCTCGTACCAATGCACAAAAGGAAAAAAGAACCAGCGGTAATAGATTTTTTCTTTGATGGCAATCGCCCAGCGTAATAGCAGCTCTGCAATCAAAAACAAGGTAAAAAAGCCGCCCACGGTACGTAATGAGTCATGGATATTACTTTGATACCAGATTAATTGATTGGAAATTCCAAGCCAGTTTGCCGCGTCACTACTAAAACTACTCATCAAAATAGCATCAGTACTGATAACCAATAAATCAATACTGATGGCGATAATCATCACGATATCATAAGTAAGCTTTAAACGATTTGGTTTAGGACGATTTGGTCTTGAAGGCGGAGTCTCTGGTGACCCTGTTGGTGGCTCTGACCCTGCTAAGGACTGATTGAGCGTGGACGTTGACTCTATGGGCGGGCGAGTAATGGAAGAGGCGGGCACAGTCAGTCCTTATAAGTAATAAATGGCAGCAGTCATGAGAGGTATTACACCAATCACAACAAAATCAACACAGCGTTCTAACGGTCATTCACATTATCAATGAATAATGCCAAAAAACAACCCATCAACCATTATAATTTGGTATTTTGCCATTTATCTTCTTTCAAAGAATCCTGTCATTTAATTGCTCGAATTGTCAACCTTAGGATTGGTTTCAAACTCAGCCAACATAGTGGTGATACGCTGATCTTTTTGTTGCCAAACATGCTCTACCCAATCAAACATTTGTGCTTTTATATCCTCATCGTTTTCATAGCCACCTTCTTTGATTCCAGAAAATAAATCATCAGGTATTTCAAGATAGCGCACATCAACGCCTAAGCGTTTGATATTGCCTTTCCACAAATCCCCGTAAGTTGGTACCCCATCAGGATAGACAATGGTCATATCTAAGATACCATCGATGTGTTCACCTAAAGCACTAATCGCCAGCGATAAACCGCCAGCTCTTGGTTTCAGTAGATGGGTATAAGGCGAGTTTTGCTTATTATGCTTTTCTTTGGTAAAGCGTGTGCCTTCTAAATAGTTCAGCAAGGTAAAAGGTTTGTCTTTTAATAACGCACAAGCACGCTTTGCTTCTTCGATATCTTTACCTTTTAAAGCAGGGTTTTTGGCAACTGCTTCTTTAGAGTGACGACGCATCATCGGAAAATCTAAGAAGTAAAAAGCCTGACCAACAATCGGGATATAAATCAGCTCAAATTTCGTAAAAAATCGCGTGAGGGGTAAGCGTTTTTCGCTAATGTACTGCACAATACTGGTATCAACCCAAGACTGATGGTTGCTGACGAGCAGATATTTGCCATGCACATGTACATCATCAGGTAGCGTGATGCGCCAATCTTTTCTTGGTAAGAGGTTTTTTATTAAGGCATTGTTACTACTAATCCAGTGATTGGTAATTTTAATCACTGTTTGATCTGCAATAGGTGCGCCAGTGATAATTTTGCCCATACCCATCAACCACAAGGGAATACTACCACCAAAGCTATTGGCAGCAATGACACCCGTTGCCGTTGCTAGCGAAACCGCTTTGCCCAATTTAGGGGCACGCTGATGGAGTTTTTGCATGGTGGCGTTTAAGCGCATGACCCATTCCTCTCTGTTGATTTTACAAATATATCAATAGTATGTTTTAAGTATTTCTAACACTACATAGCCTCGAAGGCTTAGCTTGCAGGTAATAAGACAACACATAATAAGTCTTATTTTTACGCATTTTGACTTTGCTAGACTCTTGATAGTGTAGTCATATTCACTTAGCCTACAGATATTGCTAATATTAATAGTTAACGGCAGCCTTATATAGATAAGGCTTTAATAAGTAAAGAGTCTTCTATGTAGAGTGATTTCATATTTATATTTTCGCACTGGCTGTTAATAAAAGAGCGTTTAAGTGATAAGACCCTTACTTTTATTCTTCTAATGTTGCTGAGTGATTTTAGCAGAAAAAAATAGAGTGTACGGCTGTAAACGTGACTTGCGATAGCAAATTATGCATTTAACAAAATCGTATTTATCAACACTTATGCACTTCTCATACATAGATGTGACAAAATATTACACAGAATTAGAATGAGATTGCCATAATACTTTTAGTGTCGATAAACACCCAAACAATATAGTTAATGGCTAATTTGTCGTTAGCGTCTTTTATAAAAGTACGATTATTTTTTCAACTTAAGAGGACATATTATGCGTAATACATTAATGGTTGCAGCAATCGCTTCAGGTTTGGCTCTTACTGGCTGTGTCACTGATCCTAACACTGGACAACAACGTCTTAACAAGTCTGCTATCGGCGCTCTAGCTGGTGCTGCAGGTGGTGCGACTATCTCAAAAGCGACTGGTGGTGATAAAACTGGTCGTGATGCTGCTATTGGTGCTGCATTAGGTGCTGGCGTTGGTTACTATATGGAGCGTCAAGCTCGTCAGCTTGAGCAACAAATGGCTGGTACTGGCGTAACGGTTAAGCCAAACGCTAACGGTAACATTGATCTGGTTATGCCAGGTAGCATCACTTTCTCGTTTGATGATGCGACTTTGAACAACTCATTTAAGCCAACGCTTGATAAACTTGCTGCGACAATGAATGAGTATAACCAAAACACCATCACTATTGCTGGTCATACAGACAGCAAAGGTACTGATGCTTATAACATGAAGTTATCACGTGACCGTGCTTATGCAGTAGCGAACTACTTAAGTGCGCGTGGCGTAGCATCTAACCGTATCAATGTTGTTGCTTATGGTGAGTCACGTCCTGTTGCTGATAACAATAGCGAATTTGGTCGTCAACAGAACCGCCGTGTTGAGCTGACAGTTAACGCACCACAAAGCGTTCGTTAATTTTAAATGATTAGCTAATAGTTAATATCGAAAAAAGGTCAGCATAAAGCTGGCCTTTTTTTTGTCTTGAATTTTGTCTTTCATTAAGAAATTATATTTGATAATAGTTATCAATAACATTATAATTCCCATGCATTTATTTTGCGGATAGCTATTTTTTCAGTTTTCAATAGCAAACTGATCATTGCTATTATCTATAATCAAGCTGTTTCAATGCCCGATACAGTGCTGGTTTCGCCTA
Source organism: Psychrobacter sp. SC65A.3 (assembly GCF_025642195.1). Classification (NCBI taxonomy): domain Bacteria; kingdom Pseudomonadati; phylum Pseudomonadota; class Gammaproteobacteria; order Moraxellales; family Moraxellaceae; genus Psychrobacter; species Psychrobacter sp. SC65A.3. The sequence goes on from NZ_CP106752.1 coordinate 505,953, forward strand.
TTTTCATTACTAGTATCGATGTGAAAGATTTATCTTATCTCTTATTTATTTTGCAGCCCATCAAGGACATCTATGAATATCACGACAGTGACAAGCCGTAAAATCTTACCGACTACTTTAGCTGCTGCACTGACAGGGATATTGATGGTATCAGGTTGTAGCAAACAGTCTGATGAAAAAGCGACCACAGATGCACCAGTTGAAACCGCAGAGAAAACAGCTAGCAAAACTTCATCAGCTGCTGATAAAGCTCATATGGATCGCTTGCTTATCAGTTATGCGGATATGGCACATGCTGCATACAAAGATTCGTTAGAGATGGCAAAGATTTTACAGGGCGCCGTCAATACTTATATAGAAACACCAACGCAAGCCAATTTGGATGCTGCAAAAGCCGCTTATAAAGCCGCGCGCCAGCCATACTCACAGACTGAAGTATTTAGATTCGATGAAGGTTTTGTGACTGCCAACGACAATCGTAATATTGGTAGTACGGACAGCTGGGAGGGGCAGGTGAATGCTTGGCCTTTAGATGAAGCATTGATTGACTACGTAAGCGCTGACTATGAAGGCGAGTACAGTAGTAAAGACAACATCATTAATAGCGATAGCATTAGCGTTGGTAGCCTCAAGCAAGATACCAGTACCATCACGCCTGAGCTACTCGCAGAGATGAATGAGATTGGCGGTAGTGAATCCAATGTGACCACAGGCTACCATGCTATTGAGTTTATGCTATGGGGTCAAGATACCAATGGCGTCGCTGAAGGTGCTGGCAACCGCCCGTTCAGTGATTATCTAACGACTGATGGTCAATGCACTAGCGGCGAGAGTGTCAATCCTGACGCTAGTATCTGTGAGCGCCGCGGACAGTATCTAAAAGCAGCAACTCAACTACTGGTTGATGATTTGACCGCGATGGAAGCGCAGTGGCAACCTGACAGTGAAAACACCTTGCGTAGCGACATGATGGCACGTAGGGATAGCAATAGTTTGCGCCAAATTATGTATCAAATGGGCAGCTTAGCACTTGGGGAGCTTGCCTCTCAGCGCATCCAAGTAGCGTTCGTCACTGGATCTACTGAAGATGAGCATGAGTGTTTTAGTGACTTGACACACTTAAGCTATGCCAATAACGCTCGCGGTATCCAGAATGTCTTTAATGGTAGTTACAAAACAGTCGCGGGCAAAACCGTAGGTGGTTATGGACTGAAAAACTATCTTATCGATACAGGAAATACTGAAGCTGCTGATAAATTGGCTGCTGATTTTGCAAAAGTAGAAGCCGCCTTTAATGTCATTGTTGAAAAAGGTGAAAAAGAAAATATCAAGATTGATCAGATGATTGCCACTGTAGGACAGGCGAGTAAACATGGTGTTTCTGCTGAAGAGCAAAACAAGCGTCGCGGTTGGATTGAAACCAGTATCACAAGTCTGCAAGAGCTGACAGCTGGTATTGAAAATGCCGCAAAAGCCGTCGGTATTGACAATTTAGATGCAGATGCAGGTTCGCAGTTTTAATTGCTCACTAATTTACTGTCTTAACAGCAAGCATAGCAGTGATTGACATAGCATTGATCGATAATGCCTAATGAGTCGCTAACAGTGAATGAGACTTATTTTCATAAGAAAACAATATAGGTATAATGAACACGTTGTCAATTTTGCTTGGCAACGTGTTTTTTCATAGCGTATTAAAATAGCCAGATAAATCAGCGTGTCGCTGTCACTTATCGACTAGCAATAAAAAATTTTATAGCATGCGATTTTAATGGTTCTATACCAGAACTAAGGTACTCTATGCACGTCAAGAAAGGTTTTATCAGCAAACCACGCCCCATACTCCACTCTTCTCTTATATCCCAGTTTAAAACTGCCTCTGTCGGCATGTCTGCGCTATTTACCTTATCACTGGTATTAGTAGGTGCCTTGTCACTCAGTGCCTGTCAGCCAGTCAAAGACACTGATGATAATGCAGTCAATAAAGACAGCTTGCAATCAGAAGTGTTGACTCCTGAACGCCTCAGAACCATCGAAACACTCGCTGGCGTACCTATGCAGCAGCTTGCAAGCTTTGATCCGCAAGAAATCAAGCAAGGCGGTGATACTGGGATTAGTATTACTAGTAGTGAGAGCTACTCTAAACCTTCATCGAACATTACCGCATCTCGCAAAGGCTCGTTCTTTATTGGTAATGCGTTTTTCCGTCAGCCGTGGGTAATTGCACCTGCCAGTACGGATAGCCGTGATGGTCTTGGTGCGTTATTTAACGTCGCTGCCTGCCAGTCATGCCATGTCAAAGACGGTCGTGGTCATGCTCCTATGACTGCTGAGGACGATGCCGATAGTTTTCTGATTCGTTTGGCGATGCCAGCGACCACGGATAAACAGCGTCAGCAGTTAAAAGATTCACTTATTGAGAAAGTTGCTCATCCTATGTATGGTGGTCAATTGCAAGATCGCGGTATTCAAGGCGTGCCAGCAGAAGCAAGAATTGCCGTGCAGTGGACAGATAAACCAGTTACATTTGCCGATGGACATATCGAAACCTTGCGCGCACCAACCTTTAACTTGACCAATCCAGGGTATGGTACGTTTGATGATGAGATGATGGTATCGCCACGTGTTGCTTTACCTATGATTGGGCTTGGGCTACTTGAACAAATACCTGATGCGGATATTAAAAAACAAGCGGCTAGCAATCATAAAAACAGCAATGATATTAAGGGTAAATTTAACTGGGTCATGGACCCACAAACGGGTAAAGTTGGCTTAGGTCGGTTTGGCTGGAAAGCAGGGCAAACCAAGCTGATTACTCAAAATCAAAGCGCCTTTAATGAAGACATGGGTTTAACTTCAAATATCCGCCCACATGAATCCTGCACGCCAACACAAACCGCTTGTAATAATGCGATAACGGGCGCAGATGAGCAAGGCAATGGTAAGCCTGCGGTTGAAGTCAATGATGAGGTAGCAAAATTTGTAGAATTTTATACGCGTAATTTGGCAGTACCGCACCGCCGTAATGCAGAGGATAAGTTGGTATTAGCAGGTAAAAAACGCTTTTATGATATGGGTTGTCAAAGCTGCCATACACCAAGATATCAGCTGCCAAAAACCGCTGATGACCATCTTGAGCAGCATGGACAAGTGATTTATCCTTATACAGATCTGCTGTTACATGACATGGGTGATGAGCTTGCGGATCGCACTATTGCTGGCAAACTGCCGCCAAAAAACTTGCAGGTTGAGTTTTTAGCCAATTCTTATGAGTGGCGTACGCCCGCTTTATGGGGAATTGGACTCGCTCAAACCGTTGATCCGCAAGCGACGTTTTTACATGATGGCCGTGCCCGCACGCTGATGGAAGCGGTACTATGGCATGGCGGCGAAGCCAAAAAACAGCAGCAAAAAGTGCTGATGCTTGATAAACAGGGACGTACTGAATTGAGTGCGTTTTTACAGTCATTATAAGCGCCTGACTGTGTATTTTTTAATCTTTCAATGACAGATAGATAAGGTTATCCGCCTGAGAGCTCTGTCACTACGATACTGATACTCGACGATAACGATTGATAATATTACTGAGAACTCTATGAAAATAAACCATGCGCTAGCAATGGCGCTCTCGGCATTAAGTGCTGGCATACTTATTAGCTGCGTCAAACCTGCTGATGACAATAAAGCGGCTGAAGTAGATAGCCAAGTTGCACAAGACAGTGCTGAGCTGAAAACTGGCGAAAATGCTGCGGTTGATGGCAATACAGATAAGAATGTTGAAAAAATAGTCGCTGTCGATATCAGTGCTGAGACTGAAAAAACCTATTTGACCCATGTCGCTAATGAGATTGTCATACCTGCTTATGCTGACGCCGCGAAACAAAGTGATTTATTGCATGATTTGGCACAAAAGCATTGTCAACAAGCGCCAGTCAGCGGTGATGAATTGCAAGCGCTACGTGACCAGTGGCTAGTATTGGCACAAGCATGGGCAAGTGCTGAAATGGTCAACTTCGGTCCTGCTACCGCCAGTATGAGTAATCTTTATATCAATTATTACCCTGACGAGCGCGGTTTGGTACATAGCGGAGTGGCGGACCTTATCGCTGCCAATCCAAAACTGACCGCTGAACAACTTGCTAACGAAAGTGCCGTTGTCCAAGGTGTGCCCGGTTTAGAAGAGGTGCTTTATGCCAATGACAGCTTGGACGCTGGCCAGTGTGCGTATGTTATAAGCGCGAGCAGTGCGCTGAGCACACGCTTAAAAGCTATTGAGAAAAACTGGCAACAAAATGCGACTAAGCTATTAGCAATTGATAAAACTGCTGAAAGCGACCAAGGATTGAACCAATGGATTAATTCCCTACTGTCGTTGGTTGAGACGATGAAATCTAACGCCATTGATCAGCCATTAGGCTTGAGCGGTAAAGCCAAAGGTCATCTACCTGCTGCGACCGCAGAGCAAAGCCGCGCGATTATCAATGCAAAATTAGCGACTTTAAATAAAGCCATGACCGATCCGGTACTGACTGCTATCTTGGGCAGCAATAGTGAAAATAACGTGGCTGACAATCTATCGACTGCGCTCGCTGATACCACTACGTTATTGGCACAAATGCCAGAAGATTTAGCCACTGCCGATAAAGCCACGCAGCAAGAATTATATGATCATCTTACTAGCGTTACGCGCTTAATCAAGCGTCAATTGATTCCGGCACTTGGTCTCCGTGTCGGCTTTAACAGTAACGACGGTGATTAAATAATGGCTATTATCAAAGCGAGTCAAAAGGTCTCAGTGAATAAAAATCATAGGCAGTCGTATGCGCTAAAAGCAAAACCGTTTAGCCATGAGCTGCTGACAACCTCATTATTGACAGCGCTTGGTACGGCAACATTCGTCGGTATTCATCATCGTTATCGTAAGCAACGCCTAGCTGATGCTCGCCTGCAAGATTATGTGAGCGGTATTTATGCTCAATTGAATGCTGTGCAATCAGCTGCTACTGGTTCCAAGTCAACGCTTAGACGTTTGCGCTACGCCTGCCAGCAGGCAGCGTCAACGTGGCAACAAGCGTATCGCCTACCAATGGATGATAACCAGACTAGTAGCCGAGATTTGTCTGCGAATGATTTTAGGTCAATGCATACCACTACTATGCTGACTCGCCCTGTATACTGGGTCAGTGGCGTGGCTTCTATGCCAAAAGACATCTCACTGCTAAGTGAGAGGGATGAAAACGATTTTGGTGTAGTCGGTATTGATGCCGATAGACAAATCGTTTGGCAAACGACCATGCCTGAACGTGTCCATGATATTGTCGTCCAACCTGCCTTTGATTCTCAAAACACCTTTGTTAATCACAACCAAAATCGTGACGTTGTGGTCATGGGTCGTCGTCCTAGTGAAAAATTCTGGGTGCTTGATATTGCGACAGGACAAGTAAAATTTTTGATCAACGCTGCAAACAACCGTCATTTTTATGGTCATGCTTGCTATAGTTCAGATGGCTCAAAGTTATACGTGACTGAAAATGATACGCTAGTTTTAGACGGCAAAATCGGTGTTTATGATGTTAAAAATAGTTATCAAAAAATAGCAGAATTTGAATCGTACGGTATAGGTCCACATGAGCTCATTATGCATCCAGACGGTAAAACGTTGGTAATTGCTAATGGCGGTATCAAGACCGAGAGAGCATCGCGTGAAGAGCTTAATCTCGATACTATGCATCCATCATTGGTGTACCTAAACTGCCATAATGGCGATTTACTTGAACAAATTATGCCTGAGCATAATCAAATGAGTGTGCGTCATCTAGCCATGCACGATGATGGCACAGTGATGATAGGCATTCAGTTCCAAGGTGAAAAGCATATCAATGTGCCATTAGTATTGACGCATAAGCGCGGTGATATTGACTTTAAACCCCTTATTATGCCCAATAACCAATGGCAACGCTTCCACCAATATATCGCTAGCGTTGCGGTTGATAGTAAACGCAATTTACTATGTGTAACCACGCCAATGGGTGGCTGTGCAGCAATATTTGATTTAACGACTCGAGCTCTAATCAACTCTGTCAGTTTGGCAGATTGTGCAGGTGCTTCCGTTTATAGCCGTAATATATGCAGTGGTAACGATGTTGTTAAGACTAATATAGAGCAACAATCCGGTTTTATCGTTAGTGATGGGCAAGGTCAATTAACCAGATTAACGGTCAATGATTTAACAATATTAGACTCAGAACTAAAATCAGACGCTATCGCCAAAAATGACAATATCGGCACAGATAGCAGACGCCATACAATGTCTTTTGATAATCATTTGCAAGCACTATGATATGAATGTGACACCTGAGTACCATAGTCCTTTGTTGCAAAACACTATTCAATGTTTGTCAGAGGCAAGCATTGAATTACAAATAAGCAAAAAGCGGGTTAAAAATATTAATTTTCGCTTAAAGCCACATAAACTAATGGTGTCTGTGCCATCGTTTATTAGCTCAGCACAAGTCGCACAGGCTATAGCGAAGCGTGTGCCATGGGCGATAGAAAACCACCCACAAGTCTTAGAACAATATAAGCGCCAACAATTTCCTTCAAAGGCTGACAGCACCTTGCTATTGTGGGGGATAAAGCAACCATTCACCTTAAACCACGATAAAAAGATTGCCTACTATCGGCAGCAACTCTTTGAAGCAATGCCTACATTGTTTGATAAATGGCAACCGATTGTCGGTGCAACAGCCAATGAGATACGCCTAAAAAAGATGCATACGCGCTGGGGCAGCTGTAACACTCGCGCACGCCGTATTTGGCTATCCATCTATTTGCCTGCTTACCCTATTGAATGCACAGAATACGTCATCGTCCATGAGCTTTGTCATCTACATCATCCCAATCATAGTAGCGCGTTCTGGCAAGCAGTGGCGACTGCGATGCCTGACTATCAGCGTTGGCACGATATGTTGGCGGGTAAAGGTGGTCAGCTCGATTAGAGATAATACTTAGGTGGTTTCAGTAATGTCGATAAGCTTGATATGATAGATAATAACGATACAAAATGTGTTGTTTAATGAGTATATTATATAAACCGTGTTGAATAAGAAAATTAGAGAGACAAGGATGTTTTATGGAAAATGTCAATCAAGCGCAGTTTTGGCAGCAGCGTTATGAAGAGGATAGTATCGGCTGGGATATGGGACAGGTGTCATCACCGCTCAAAGCTTATATTGACCAACTGCCCGAATCTGCCAAAGACCAAGCGATTCTGGTTCCAGGGGCAGGTAATGCTTACGAGGTCGGTTATCTGCATGAGCAAGGATTTACCAATGTGACTTTGGTTGATTTTGCCCCTGCGCCGATTGCAGCGTTTGCTGAGCGTTATCCTGACTTTCCAGTTGAGCATTTAACCTGTGCCGACTTTTTTGAGTTATCGCCTGAGCAATATCAGTTTGATTGGGTGCTTGAGCAGACGTTTTTTTGTGCGATAAATCCATCACGCCGTGACGAGTATATGCAGCAGATGGCAGCATTACTGAAACCGAATGGTAAGCTGATTGGGTTGCTCTTTGACAAAGATTTTGGGCGAGATGAGCCGCCGTTTGGCGGTACAAAAGATGAATATCAGCAGCGTTTTGCGACTCATTTTAACATTGATATTATGGAGCCGAGTTACAATTCACACCCAGCACGGCAAGGCAGTGAGCTTTTTATCAAGATGCATGTAAAAGACTGATTTCACGCTTGATATTGTCTCGAGCTTGTACTTCGAACTGGTTATGATAATACGCTGTCAAATAAAGTACTGGGTGTGCGAGTAATTTCTGCAAGACCGCAATACGCCCAGTACGATAATCCTCGTTTGCTATATGGCGATACTCTTGACGCACCGCTTGTGCGTAGACCTGATATTCAGACCAAGGCGTACCCAAAATACTTAAATCCATATCTAAGAAATAAGCGGCGTCACTGACGGTATCGGTATCTAGACATTCATGCAGCTCATGAGTGGCTGTCATCATAATCAGTGCGTAGATATGTTGGCATTGCTCAGCACTCAGATATCCTTTTAATGCTTCTACCGCATATTCTGCACTTTTTAGTTCATTATCTGAGCGCCTTGGATCATAAATGATATCGTGATAATAGAGCGCCAAAGCGATAATATGCGGCTCATGCAGCTGATGCTTAATCTTTTCGAACTGCAAAAATAATTGCTGAATATGCTGCAAGCTATGATAAGCGCGCTGGCTTTCGTTATAGCGCACGGCGATATCTTGCCAAAGTGCTTTTAATATTGCTGGCTCAATAGCATTATTAATAGCCGTTAAATGCCACTCGAAAGTCGTCCCAAGCTCAGTATCTATTTGCGACAACCCGTCCATAGTTAGCCTTTATTTAATGACTGCAATCTATTAGCAAATGCTTACTTCTTACTAGCCGCATCTTCAAATGCTTGTTTAAAGAGCTTACCTAATAAATTAACATCATCGACGCGGGCATAATTTAAACGAGTGACAAAGGCGATATGACGATGCGGTCCTTCCTCGGCTAGTGGCACCGCAACTGCATTTTGATTTTGCAGATGCAGCTGGTCTAACGCCATCTCTGGCACTAATGTCGTCCCCATATTGGCAAGTGCCATTTGAATAAGTGTGTTTAAGCTGGCATCTGAAAAGCTGGATTTCATCTGCGCACGGTCAAAATGGCAGACAGATAGCGTTTGGTCAGTCAAGCAATGCCCTTCGCCAAGTAACATGAGATTTGCTGTTGCCAGCTCATCAGCGTTGATCGTTTTGAGCTTGGCATGTACATCATTTTTTGGGAAGACGGCAAAGAAGTCTTCGCTCCAAAACTCAAAACTATGTAAGCCATCTACCGCATAAGGTAGGGCAATAATAGCGGTATCAATATGTCCATAACGTACTTGCTCAAGCAAGCGTTCTGTTTGTTGCTCGACGATAGTCATACGAAATTCTGGATAGTGCTCACGCAGCGCAGGCAACACTTTTGGTAGCAGATAAGGCGCAATCGTTGGAATAATACCAACGGTCATAGGGTAGGCAAGCGGCGATTGATGGCTATGCGCGCGCGTGGTCAAGTCGTTGACTTCAGAAAACACCCGCTGCGCCCGCACCAAGATATCTTCACCGATAGGGGTGATCAAGACTTGTTTATTATTTCGCTCAAAAATCTGTGTATCAAGCTGTTTTTCCAACTCAGCGATACCCAAGCTCAGCGCCGATTGCGAGATATTGCAATCTTCTGCTGCACGTTTAAAATGACGGTGTTTGGCAACGGCTAAGGCGAACTCAAGTTGACGTAAAGTAATCATAAAACCTCTCTAATAATGAGTTTTTCATGTAATTTGTTTTACTTATTTATCTTGTGTACACTATCAATGTTCACTGATGTATAGATATAAAAAGTAGAGAGAATAGTTTAACAAGTTTAATAAAACAAAACATCACATTAAAAACTTTTAACTGGATTAACCATAGAATTCGCGTATAGTTTGTCAGGTAGCCCCGATAGTGTAAGGGTTAATAGATGCAAATCTATAAATAAATTTCAATTAACGAAACTTTAATCAATCAAAAAAAGGAGCCACTCATGGCGTCTATTATCAATCAAGAAATCCCAGAATTTTCAGCAGATGCGTTTGTAAATGGTGAATTTAAAACCATTACTTCAGAAGACGTAAAAGGCAGCTGGGCAATTTTCCTATTTTACCCAGCCGATTTTACCTTTGTTTGCCCAACTGAACTTGAAGACATGGCAGGTCATTACGACGAGTTAAAAGGTTTAGGCGTAGAAGTGTACTCAGTATCGACGGATACACATTTCACCCATAAAGCATGGCATGATTCTTCAGAAGCAATCGGTAAAGTAACTTACCCAATGATCGGTGATCCTACTGGCCGTATCACTCGTGGCTTTAACGTCATGATTGAAGAAGCAGGTTTAGCTGAGCGCGGTACATTCTTAGTAGATCCAGACGGCTTAATTCAAGTTGCTGAGATCCATGCTGGTGGTATTGGCCGTAGTGCAAAAGATATGCTACGTAAAGTAAAAGCGGCACAATATGTTCGTGAAAACGACGGCGAAGTTTGCCCAGCCGCTTGGGAAGCCGGTCAAGAAACGCTAAAACCAAGCCTTGATTTAGTTGGTAAAATCTAAGCAAATATTGCTTGGATAGTGTGAAGGCAGTATCTGCTTATTCATCATACTAAATGAAGTATAAAAAACCCCATTAACTTATGCTATGAACTGACCCCCAAATGTTAGACGGTTTAGTTTATATCAAGGACTGAGTTCTGTACTTAACAGGACTCAGTCCTTTTAGTTTGAGTTGAATTCTTTCATGATTATAGTAGTGAATATACTCATGAATCTGTTTCTCTAAACCTTCAATCGAATTAGGCTTTTCAATATAAATCGTCTCACACTTTAGGGTACCAAAGAACCCCTCCATGAGCGCATTATCCAAACAGTTGCCTTTTCTGCTCATACTTTGCTTAATACCATGCTGTTTCAGCACCTGTCCAAACAGTCTCATTTGATAATGCCATCCTTGATCAGAATGTAGCATGAGCGTCTTATCACGACACGCTTTCGTCTTTGCTAAAGCATCACCTAGCATCTTGCCAACTAAGTCATAAGTCGGTCTCTTTGAGAGTGTATAACTGACAATCTCATTGTTATAACAATCTAGTATGGGCGACAAATACAGCTTATCATCACCGACCTTAAACTCGGTAATATCGGTGAGCCAGCGCTTGTTCGGTCTATCTGCATGAAACTGGCGTTTTAAATAGTTCTTCGCAATCTTACCTTGTTGTCCTTTATAGGAGCGATACTTCTGACGTCTTATCTTTGCGCTAAGGGTCATGTCATGCATCAGCTTAGCAATGAGCTTATGGTTATGATGACAATCTAACTGCTTTAGCGCGGCCGTTATTCTGCGATAGCCATACCTGCCTTTGTGCTTATGATACAGCTTAGCAATACGCTGTTTTAAGTCTGCATATTTGTCTTTAACGTCAAACTGGCACCTATGGTAGTAAAAGACACTCTTAGCCATCTTAGCGATGTTTAGCAAAGCAGATAAAGGGTGCGCTTGTCTTAGTGCTTCGATGAGCCTTGCTTTTTGCCTGCTTGTTCCTCCGCTTTGAGCAAGGCATCGAGCTTTTTTAGGTAGGCGTTCTCTGCACGTAGGTACTCATTCTCACGCTTAAGCTCTGCTAAGGTTTTCTCATCATCTGGTTTGTCTGTGATAAAGGGTTTACTCATGGCGGTTCTACCTTTGGGTTTGGATATTAGGCCAGACATGCCTTGTTGTCGATATGCTTTGTGCCAATGACTGATTAGCGCCGGTGAGCTGATGTTAAATCTAAGTGCCACCTCAGATTGACTCAAATCATCTTTAAGCATGGTGGTTAGTACGTTAAGTTTAAACCCACTGCTGTATTTGGCCTTACTTGTCTTTGGCTTGATCGCGTCTATACCACCGCTTTGATATTGCTTAACCCATTTTTGTACAAGTTTCGAATCTACTTTAAACTTCTCACTTGTGGCAAGTCCGGTATGTCCTTGCCGATAGTATGCGATGACTTGCATCTTAAAGTCTAGATCGTAACGCATAAAAATACCCCCATAAGTTGTGTCCAACTTATGGGGGTCGGTTCACTAATGGGGTTTTTTCTTATCTAAATTTTATCATTTTTCATGATAGCTAATGGTCTAAATAACTATTAGTTAGGCATGAGATCCTAATTTATTTTTATCGATTATTTTATAAATCTCATCTTTTAGATGCAGCTTGCGCCGCTTCATCTGCTCGATTTCTTCTTCACGGCTAGCGTGCGTGACCATATCTTTATCAAGCTGATTGATTTGCTGGTCTAGCTGGGTATGCTCATCAAAGATAGTCGCAAAGTGACTGTCTTTTTGTTTAAGCTCAGCAATAATATCTTTGTTATCTTGCCATGTATCTGTCTTTCTCATCTTGTCATCCTTGTTATGAAGCGCAAGCTTGTATAAGCATCCGCGCATGGTCTTAAGATTGTTTTGATGAATTACTATAATTATGAGACTTAGATTTTATGGAACCGAACCGTTATTTAACTGAATAACGATGAGGCTTAATACCAGCGAATCTACTTTTAAAAAGTATGTTTGATAAACAGATTTATCGAATACTTGTAAAAGTAAATCTGCCATAACACGCATAGAATTCTTCTATCCGCTTCACTCGATTGTAGCGAAAAAAATACTTAGATACTATAGTTAGTATTGATTATCATTTAGAAGTAATTTTGGAATTAAATAAAAATATTGATTTATGATAGGTTTTATAAAACATAAGGTTTGAGTTTATCCGCTTGCTCAAAACCCTCAAACCTTTGATAATAGACGTATCAAAGGTTATATGCCGCATATAAATAGCAGTATTGGCATATGACTCTTACTCATTTAAACGCGCAGCACTGATGCTGACGTTACATATTCGATAATAACAAGGAACAATTATGATAGACCAAAGCTTATTAGATGCAGTAAAGAGCTATAGCGTAAATATGACCCGCCCAATCAGCTTTGTCTTAGGTAGTGGCGAGCATAGCAAGCGTGCTGAGTTGATTGATTTTTTGAGCAAAATCGCCGGTACGACAGATAAGATTAATTTTGACGCACAAGCTAACGATGACAGTTTGCCAAGCCCAATCAGTTTTAAAGTAATCAGTCACATTGATGGTGCTTTGACGGATACAGGTATTGTCTTTAGTGGTATTCCAGGTGGTCATGAGTTTACCTCATTGATATTGGCAATTTTACAGGCTGGTGGTCATACCTTAAAACTTGACGAAGGCATTCAAAAGCTGATTAAACGCTTTAATAAGCCACTACAGTTTCAAACTTACGTGTCGCTTTCTTGCCACAGCTGCCCAGAAGTTGTGCAAGCGCTAAACCAATTTGCGCTGCTAAACGATGACATCAGTAATGAGATGATCGATGGTGCACTATTCCAAGAGCAAGTAGAAGCGAATAATATCCAAGGCGTACCAGCAGTATTCTTAAACGGCAAGCCATTTGCTAATGGTCTGATTGACACGGCTAAATTGATTGAGAAGTTACAAGAGCAATTCCCTGATTTGTTAGCAGAAGCTGAAGATGATGCTGAACAGTTAGAGCAACAAGATGTGACGATTATTGGTGCGGGTCCAGCTGGGGTTGCTGCTGCGATTTATACCGCGCGTAAAGGCTTAAAAGTCACCATGGTGGCTGACCGTATTGGGGGGCAAGTAAAAGATACGCAAGATATTGAAAACTTAATCTCAGTACCTTTAACCACAGGTGGCGAGCTCTCGATGAACTTCGAAAAGCATTTGCGTGAATATAATATTACGCTTAAAGAGCACGTCAGTGTCAAAGAGATTAGTGAGACATCTGATGAAAATTATCGCATTCATCTAAATACCGGTGAGACCTTTGAGACGCGTAGTATTATCTTGGCGACTGGTGCGCAGTGGCGTAAGCTTGGGGTCGCTGGCGAAGAAGAAAACATCGGTAAAGGCGTGGCTTTCTGTGCGCACTGTGATGGTCCATTCTTCAAAGGTAAAGATATTGCCGTCGTCGGTGGTGGTAACTCTGGTATCGAAGCGGCATTAGATCTTGCTGGTATCGTGAAGCATGTGACCGTGCTTGAGTTTGCTGATGATTTGAAAGCGGATCAGGTATTGATTAATAAAGCCAAAGAAAAGGCAAATATCGATATCATTACCAGTGCAGCGACTCAAGAAATTAAAGCGACTGATGGTAAAGTATCGTCTATCGTCTATCAAGATCGCAATAGCAGCGAGAATAAAAAGCTTGATGTTGCAGGGGTGTTTGTACAGATTGGCTTGATACCAAATACTGGGTTCGTTAAAGGCTTTGTCGATTTAAACCGCTTTGGTGAGATTGAAATTGATGAGCGCTGCCGTACAGATCGCAAAGGTATCTTTGCTTGTGGTGATGTCACGACCGTACCCTTTAAGCAGATTAATATTGCGATGGGTGAAGGTAGTAAAGCGGCATTATCAGCTTTCGAATACTTGGTTATGCAGTAAGCCAGTCTTTAATATTTTCTAAAATAAAAAGCTCCGATATCCTAATAGGTATCGGAGCTTTGTTACTTATAGACGTTAAGTAAATGCTATTCAGCCAATATCCCTTCTACAGATAGTATCTCACCTGCTTCATCTTCTTCAATGATACGAGTTTCTTTAAGTGCTGACTTTTGCCATGCTTGGACATGGGGATTGTCTAGAAGAGTCTGGCAATATTGTTCAGTAAGCGGTGTTAATATGATTCCTGAAGCCTTGGCATAGGTCTGCAGCCGTAAAACAACAGGAGCAAAAAACGCATCAGCGGCAGTAAAATCACCAAACAAATAGCTATCTGACGATCTGTTGGTCAAACATTCTACAAATATATGCTCAATACGGGCAATATCAGCTAAGCAAGCAGCGCTCGGACGTATTTTAGCAGTCGCTCGAATGTTCATCGGCATCTCACTACGGATACCTATTAGCCCTGAGTGCATCTCAGCAATGATACTTTGGCAATAAGCACTATTTATTCTGTTGCTAGTATTGCTCTCAGTATGAGACTTACTCAATCCTGTCCAAATATCTAAGTCTGTCAGATAATCATTGGCATGAATGGCAATCGCTAAAGTATCCCATATCGTAACTTTTTCATCACCTTGACCATAGATCAAAACCGGCACTTTTCCTGTTGGCGCATGTTCATTGAGAATGGGTGTCGCTGATGAATGAAACAGCTCAATCAGTTGCTCATCAAAGTCAATATTGAATGCCTTGAGTAGTAGCCAAGCTCGCAGTGACCATGATGAATAGTTTTTATTACCGATAATGAGTAGCGGTTTTTTCATAGTCATACTCTATAGTTTTTTAAAAAGTAGCACTTATAGGCTACTTGAATTAAACGATTTTGTTATTTAGGTATTTCATTGTGCAAATGCCCATCCGATATAGACGGGCATAGCTCATAGTCTCATTCAGGCTTACTTATTCAATCAGTTTTTATTCCTAATCAGAAAAATAATTGGCAGCGCAATCACATACATCAGTACGCCATATAAAGCAGCGGGTAGGGCAATGACCGGCAATGTACTCACGCCCATAATAATAGGGGCTAAGGTAATCGCCGTCGTACTGTTTTGAATACTGGTTTCTATAGCGATGGTTTTGGTATCAAACCAGCTTAGCTGTAACGCCTTTGCTGTCAAAATACTGATGATAAATAAGGTGACAATAATCAGCACAAGCTCAAGTCCAATAGAAGCCAATTGCTCCTGTAGTAATTGCCAATTAGTAGCAATAGCAGCAAGGACGATTAAGACAAAAAAGACACTGGCTAAGCCATTTAAGATGCCGCTTCTACGCACCATAAAATCAGTGAATTTATAACGGGCGAGCATACCTATCGTCACTGGCAAGGTGGTCAATAAAAACATTACAACGCCGATTTTTACTGCACTGATAGAGCCTGCTTGGTCTTTCATAAAGTGATTGAAAGCCAAGGTGATTAAGATAGGTAGGGTCACTACTGATAATAGACTGACTACGCCCGTGAGCGCGACCGACAGTGCTACGTTACCCTTGGCATAGTAGGTGAGCATATTACTGGTCACGCCGCCGGGACAAAAGCTAATCAGCATAATACCAAAGGCGATGGCAGGTGGTGGCGACATCAGTAAGACGACTGCTAAAGCCACGAGTGGTACAAAGACAACTTGGTTAATCAACCCTATAAAGAATGCTTTGGGGTGACTTGCGATAACCTTAAAGTCACTGGGCTTAAGCCCTGTTCCTAAGGTAAACATAATATAAGCAAGGGCTAATGGCAGCAGAGCTAATGCGGTATTACTCATGGAACATTCCTTGTAAAGTTAACGGTTATACTTGCATTATATTTATAACGCCCATTCCTTGTGGCGATATATTGCTTTACAGCATCTAAAATATAGTCTTAAATATTATAAAAGCCCATATTTTTATATGGGCTTCTTGGTTTATTGCTTTAAATTATTGATTATGATATCAGTCGTCTAGCAAGTCCATACGCTTAGCCGCTTCATAGATGCCAGTTGAGCGATTGCCCGTACGGCAGAATATCAGCATTGGTTGCTCAGCTTGATTAAAAAAGTCAGCAAACTCTTCAACGTGGTTTTGATTTAGCTCACTACCAGCAAAAGACACTTCTTTATAAGCAAGTCCTGCCTTTTTAGCAGCGGCTTCAATCTCAGCACTGGTTGGCTGGTTCGGCTCTTCACCATCTGGACGATTGTTAATAATGGTTTTAAAACCATTTTCTGCAATCATTGGAATTTGGTCAGGGGTGATTTGTCCGGTGATACTTACTTGATGGCTCATAAGAGCTCCTTTTATTTTTTATATTAAAATTAAATAGATAGTACGAGAATACAAAGCCTAAGCGCAATGGATAATTTTCTAAAGATAAAGTATGTAAGCTTTATTGCCTTTTTATATCAACGCTTATATCAGCCCTTGCATCAATGCGCTTTGGTACAACAGTTTGGCACGTGCGCCCGTACCACAAAACATCAATATGGGTTTTGGCATCGTACGATAAAAAGCAGCAAACTGCTCCACAGTCGCCATACTCAAGCGCTCATCATCAAAGGGTAAATGCTGATAATTCAAATTGGCTTTCGCCGTTGCACTGCTAAAGTCACAGCTATTAGGCTGCGAATCAACCTCAGCGTCAGGACGAATATTGAGCACAGAGCGGTAGCCAAGCTCTGCAATTTTGATACATTGGCTTGGGTAAATTTGTTTATAAATAGTTAAGTCATCGGTCATAAGTAATATCAATAAAGGTTATAAAAAAAGTAGAGGATATAATGAGTTCAAAAAAAGCGCTACAGGCTAGTAGTTTTTTTAGTAATCCTAATAATTTAGCATAACACAGCTTTTATCATATCTATATGTTATAGATAACCATTAATTATTCTTAGCCTAATAAACAGTACAAATGACATTAATGAGTGTCTTTTAAACCATTAACTGCATCCATAGTGCTTAAATAAACGTGTCCTGATAAATCAGTAATCACCGGTGTGTGCTCAATGATGTCCATGACAGGTCCTTTAATAAAGCTAAAGCTCAAATGCTTATTTTGATTTAATAGCTCTTGATTTAAGCTGATAAGCATCTCTTGTCCGGTCAAATCGATATGATTAACGGCGGACATAATAAGAATAATCTCGCTTGCCTCTGGATATTGACGCGTGGCTTGTACCACGTGACGATGCACTGATTCGCTATTACCAAAAAACAAGCTCTCATCAATACGCAGCATCAATAGATTATGAAAGGTCACTACGTCATGACGATTAATATTACGAAAATGACCTGTCCCTGCGAGCTGCCCAACGATAGCGACATGCGGTTTGCTTGACTGCCAAATTAAGCTAGCAAATGACACCATAAGTCCAATCACGAGCCCTGTATTTAACCCAAATATCAATACGCCGACAAACGCGGCGATAAAACTTGCTGCATCTAAGCGGTCGCGGTGCCATGCCGACTTTAGCGTCGCTATGTCAATAAGACCTATGATAGCTGCCATGATGGTTGCGCCCAAAATTGCATAGGGCAGCGGGGCAAGCAGATACCCAAATGCTATCAAGGCAGCTATCATAATTAACACTGTGACCAAGCTCGCTAAAGGCGTTTTGGCACCTGAATCGACATTGATAGCCGTACGCGAAAATCCGCCAGCGATAGGAAAGCTTTGAAAAAAGCTACCGGCAACATTAGCCAGTCCAAGCCCTGTCAGCTCGCGATTGGCATCAAATAGCTCACCGCGCAAACGTGCATAAGTATTAGCAACAGAGCTGCTCGATACAAACGCAATCAGCGCCATCAGTCCTGCAGTCGGTAATAAATTGAGCGCTTCATGAAAGTCTGGCAGATATGGCGCTGTAAAGCTTGGCAGTCCTTGCGGTACATTACCAATCGTTGCCACACCGCTTGTCGTCCAATGTAAAACGATACTGAGAGCGATTGCAGCGGTCAGCAATATAAGAGGGAACAGGCGCTCTGCCCATTTCGCATAAGAGGCGGATAACCAAGACTGCCAAACCCATTTTTTACCATAGCGATTAAGAAGCATGAGTGCAAAGGCGCTGATACCAATTACTAGCGTCAACGGATGCAGCTGATTGGCATACATCTGCATGCTCGATAAATAACCGATTAAGCCATCGCCTGAAATAGGTATGCCAGTTAGATATTTAAGCTGGCTTATAAAGATAAGCACAGCGGCACCACTGATAAATCCAGCAGAGACGCCGCGGCTGATAAACTGCATAATCCAGCCCAATTTCAGCTGTCCTGCCAGCCACAAAATCGCACCCATCATGAGTGCTAGTAGGGCTGCCATCAATATATACTGCTCAGCGCCCTTATCCGCATAAGGATGCAGCGCGCTTGCAGTCATAATGGCGGTCACAGCAGCAGGTCCGACGGCTTGTACATTACTAGAGCCGAGCCACGCATATACCGCCACAGGCACGATAGCCGCGTATAAGCCATAGACTGGAGGCAAGCCTGCCAAGACCGCATAGCCCAAGCTTTGCGGAATAACGAGCACGCCAACGACTATCCCTGCAATGATATCGGTTGGCAAGGCAGACAGCTGGTATTGACGTAACCAAACAGGTATCAGTCGAGTGGCAATAGAGGGCATGGCAGTACGTCCTCACAATAAAAAATGTTCATGAACACCAGAATTTAATCAATGAGATTTAGCCAATCATCTATGCCTCAGCAGGGGCACAAAAACGCTGATATAACAGCTCTAGTACGGCTAATGCATCATCACTAGCGATACTATAGTAAATCTGCTTGCCTTCACGGCGTGTCGTCACTAGCTCATCTTTACGCAAAATACCGAGCTGCTGCGATAAGCTTGGCTGCCCAACGCCAACTAAGCTTTCAAGCTCGCTGACGCAGTATTCTCCTTGAGTTAGCTGACAGAGGAGGAGCAAGCGATCAGGATGCGAGAGTGACTTAAGCAGTTGGCTGGCTTGCATTGATGCTTGCTGCATTTTTTCAGCAAGGTCTTTTGGCGCAAAGCCGTCATTGCTGTCACCATTGGTATCAAATGTGCTCAGTACTGAAGTAGAAGTGATCAGAGCGAGCTCCTTAGATAAGAGATAAGAGATAAAAATATAAATGGAAAAATTATATATAACTGTATAGGGTTAATTATCAATCATATCGCCATTTATAGCAAGTTATCATTATTTACATTATATAAATTGATATAGTATATAATAATTGCTATATTGATACTCATAGCCAATTGATATACTTATTTTAAATACGATAGATATCGTCCTATTATACGTAACAATTCATCGAAAATTAAAACATTCATATAAAAATGGAGAGTAGCCATGCAAGTTCATTCATTCTTACATAGCGATACAGAAACCTATACCCATGTGCTCGCCGACATTGAGCAGCAAGTGTGTGCGATTATTGATCCCGTATTGGATTTTGATGCCAAGTCAGGACGTACGAGTACAACGAGCGTCGATGAAGTGGTTGAATTTGTCAAAGATCATGGTTGGGAGCTCATCTATATTATCGAAACTCACGCCCATGCTGATCATGTATCGGCAGCTATTCATGTCAAAAAGATACTTGGCGGGCAATTAGTAATCGGTCAGCACATTACTGAAGTTCAAAAAATATTTAAGCAGATTTTTAACTTTGATAGTAGTTTTCGTACCGATGCCGGTCAGTTTGATGTTTTGACCGATGATGGCGACACTTTAGCACTAGGCGGCATTACTGTTACTGCTATGTATGTCCCCGGTCATACACGTGCTGACATAGCTTATCTTGCCACTGACGACGAAAAAACAGTGGTGTTTGTCGGTGATACTTTATTTGCCCCTGATTTGGGTACGGCGCGCTGTGACTTCCCAGGTGGGGATGCGAGAACTCTATACCAGTCGATTACAAAATTGCTCGAATTGCCCGAAGATACGATGATGTATCTTTGCCATGACTATCCCAGTAAGGGTCGTAAACATTGTCCAACTACGACGGTCGCTGCGCAAAAATTAGGCAATATTCATGTAAAAGAGGGTATCAACGAAGCAGAGTTTGTAGAGATGCGTGAGCGGCGTGATGCCAATCTTGAGATGCCAAGGCTTATTATTCCAGCAGTACAAGTCAATATCGATGCCGGTCATTTCCCGAAACCTGAAGACAATGGTACACGTTATCTAAAAGTACCTATCAATGTCCTTGGGGAATAAACACCGTATTAGTACAGTGTTATCTAATTCATAGATTTTTATGATGATTTCATATTTATGATAATTTAACGGAGTCTTATTATGAGTGAAAAAAATGCTCATGTAGTATGCCCACATTGCCAAGCAACGAATCGTGTACCAGATTCCAGACTCAGTGCTGCACCAAACTGCGGTAAATGTACCAAGCCTATACTGACTGCAACGCCGCATGAGTTAAATGCCCAAACGGTGAGTAAAGTCATTCAAAAAAATGAAGTGCTGACCATCGTGGACTTCTGGGCCAGTTGGTGTCAACCTTGTCTTATGATGGCACCGGAGTTCAAGATAGCTGCCAGCCAGTTGCCACAAATCGTGTTTGCTAAAATACAAACCGATAAATATGAGCAAGCAGCGGCGCCTTATAATATTCGCAGTTTACCAACGATGGTAGCGTTTAAAAATGGTAAAGAGATAGCACGGCAGTCGGGAGCGCTACCAAGCCATCAAATCGTGCAATGGGTACAAAGCTTAAAGTAGTTGTTATTGCAATAAATGCTGTCTCATAAGTCTGACTTTATTGAACTCAACAAAAAGCCAATACGTGTATCGCGTATTGGCTTTTTTATTATGCTGGATGAATTAGAGCAGTTTTAGCCTACTCACCATAAATCTTGATGCCATTAGCAAAGCTACAGCGTTGAATACGTGCTGACTGGATAATCGCATCACGTTCGCCGTATAGACGCGATAACTTGGCATCACGAGCCTTATTATTGTTGCTTTGACCAACCCCAAAGCTGATATTAGGGGAGATGCCCCAGCGCCCTGCAGATATCCCAACACCCACACCTGTCGATGCTAAGGTTGATTGCTCGTTACGGGCAGCATTCACATAACTATTGACACGGATATACTCTTGATTTAATGCTTGGCAATCATAGCTCTGATAGGTGCTTGGCGGGATGTATTGCGGCGTAATATTACCCGTAGAAGCACAGCCTGAGAGACCAAAAATGCCAGCGGTTGCTAGTAATGCTGTTACAGTGAGAGTTTTCATAGCGGCTCCAGTAAGCTAATATTGCGTTTTTATTTATTTAAGATAGCAAAAATATTCTCATTAAGATATTGAAAATACATAGAATATTTCGTCATTTTCATTGCAGGAGTATTTGTGCTTATCTAAGTGCTTATCAGAATAAGTTACCCGGTTTGGTAAAGGCAAGTATCACAATACCCACATATGCTGCCCCAGCAATGAGAATACCGGTTTTTCTTTGGCTCGGTGTTGCAGTATTATTAAAGGCTTTTATACTGGCGCTGATAGCAGCCACAAGCAAGATGATTTTGGCAAATACCCATTGTACAGGTGCATTGGCGCTCATCAATTGCATCAGCATACCAACGCCCGAAAGAATCATAACAGCGTAGAGGATGTGCGACGATATCTTGACCACGCGTGGTGCTTGCTTATTTGCGCTTAATACCAGATAGCTTTGATATAAAAACAGCACAATCAACAGCACGGCCATGAGCATATGTAAATGTTTCATTAAATATGGTTCCCTTTAAAATTATATTTTTCATCGATAGCATTTGATTGTTTATTGCAAAAAATAAATATCATTTAGCCTTTATTTTGTCCAGCACATAACGGGCTATCAGGGTTTTGACCTTGCCACTCTGTCGGTGTATAGGCATGAATCGCTAAGGCGTGGATTTGACCACCTTTTGAGGTTAATAATGCATCTGCCAAATGATAAACCATTTGGTGACGGGCAACCAAGCGCTTGCCTGTAAACGCTTCGCTGACCATAATAAGTTTAAAATGACTTTCTTTACCGTCAAAGTAACCGGCATGATTCACTGATTCGTTAACGAGTTGCATATGCAGCGGTTGTAATTCTTGCAACTGCTGACTAAGTGCGTCGGCAGTAGGGGTGCTACTGATGGTAGAGGTAATGGTAGTCATAACAATCCTTTATTCTATTAAGCTTCATTGTCGTTAGACAATATATCGTCACCATTATAGCAGACGCTGATATCGAGTCTGCATGGTATTGATGGAATGCATTCTATTAGTAACAGGTATAAAAAAGCAGAGCGCCACATGATGATATGGGCTCTGCTTGTCATGACTTATGAGTGTCTACTTTAAAAATTCTGCCTAAAAAGCACTATTAACGACGTGCTCTTTGATAGAGCGGCATTACTTTTGGCATCAGTGACTGCAACTCAGCGATACGATTGCTACTGGTTGGGTGAGTGCTTAAGAATTGTGGTGGCTCGCCTTGGCTGGCGCGCTGCATTTTTTGCCACAAGGTAATAGCGGCTTGTGGGTTGTAGCCTGCACGTGCCATTAGCTCAAGACCGATTTGATCCGCCTCAGCTTCTTGGGTGCGACTATGCGGACGGCTCAAACCTAGGTCACCAGCGACGTTTGCAAGCTGAGCTTGACCTTGTGATAGACCAAAAATACTGGCTGCGACACCGATACCGGTCTGAGTTGCATATTGACGCGATAGGCGCTCACGTGAATGCTCACGTAAGGCATGAGACATCTCATGACCCATAATAGCAGCGATTTCATCATCACTTAAGTTCAGACGATCGATAATGCCTGTGTAGAACATGATTTTACCACCCGGCAGCACAAAAGCATTCAAGTCATTAGATTTAATCGTATGCACTTCCCATGGCCATTTTGCCGCATCAGGGCGATAGACGCCAACTTGATTGACCAAACGGTTAGAGATATTCTTCAAGCGATTCAGCTGGGCAGTATTGGTATCAAGCAAACGTTTCGATCGTGCTTCTTGTATCGTTTTATTATAACTCTGAGCGGATAGTTGCAATACTTGCTCACTTGATACGAGTAGCAACTGCTGACGATCAACGCCAACGGCACCCGTACTGGTCGTGCTAGTACAACCTGTTAATGCCAGTGCTGACAATGAAGCTGCCATAACTGTCGTGGTAAGTAGTTTTTTCATAGTAAATGTCCTCGCTATAAATAAGAAAATTAAAGTAAATAACAGCAATGTTGATGCAGTAGAGGTAAGGGAAGCTTATTATTGACGTTCTACTACCTTCTCTCAATCTACTAAAACAGTAAAATTCTACCTGAACCGTCCTTGTGCATAAGTATAATTATGTTAACTGTTAAAAACCAATAGAGCAAAAGTAACAATACAAGGTAGGATTGTAAGTGGCATTCATGTATAACTTGCTGATAAATCTGCTTGAATAATTAGCAAATACGTTAAAGAGAACATTTGAGCAATTATTTATAAAAATAATTGGATATGAATGGTTAGAAAAATAAACCATAAAATCAATTGTATATGAGAGTTATCGTGCTAATAAACACTTAAAAGTTGTGATATCTATAAGAAAGTTAAAAAAACCTGTTGACACGCTCAGAATATTTGCTAAAATAGCCAGCCTATCGAGACGTAGCTGTTAGCAATAACGCTATAGATTGATATTAAGCGGGAATAGCTCAGTGGTAGAGCATAACCTTGCCAAGGTTGGGGTCGAGAGTTCGAATCTCTTTTCCCGCTCCAAATATGGCTTGTAAAAGCACAAAAGCCTCACTTCTTATAAGAAGTGAGGCTTTTTTTATGTCTGAAATTTGAGTTAACAATCAGTTAGCAGCATCCACAGCTAATGACAATGCCTACAGTGGCATGATACTCAGTCAAATATAAATCATTACAAAAACTGCGTGAACTTATCACATTAGAACAAACTATCCCACGCATAATTATTTCTAGTCAGCGCTTTGATTACAATCGCGTTGAAATAGTCGTACTGGCAACTGCTTATTCTTAAGATTGATGCAGGTATTAGCCGTACGCTTTCAATAGCTATGCATTTAATAGTGCTGTAAACGAGCTGAGTACATCTATATTGAGGAATCATGATGCAAGAATTTCAACATAAAGCCTTTAACGAACTATTCGATTTGTCAGGTAAAGTTGCCATTATGACGGGCGGCGCAAATGGTATTGGTAAAGCCACGGCGCTACGTTTGGCAGAAGCAGGTGCTAACATTGCCATTGCTGATTTAAAACTTGAAGATGCACAAGCAGCAGTAAAAGATATTGAGGCGCTTGGGGTAAAAGCACTTGCCGTAGAATGTAATATTCTAAAAGACGATGATTTGGTCACTATGGTCGATACAGTAGTCGCTGAGTTTGGGACTGTTAACATCTTAATCAACAATGCGGGCGGCGGTGGTGGCGGTCGTGAAAACCCAACCACAGCATCGGTCAATGACATTCGCCGTGATTTTGAGTTAAACGTTTTTAGTGGCTGGCGCTTAAGTCAACTGTGCGCGCCGCATATGAAAAAATCAGGGTATGGCTCGATTGTATTTACTACCTCGATGTCAAGTGTTAATAAAAGCCCGAACATGAGCGGCTATGCAGGCTCAAAAGCGGCTGTCAATCATATGGTAGCAAACTTGGCGCATGACTTTGGTCCTGAAGTACGTGTCAATGCGGTAGGTCCAGGGGCTACGCGTACCGATGCTTTGAAGACGGTACTAACGCCAGAGATTGAGAAGAAAATGCTAGCAAATACGCCTATTAAGCGTTTGGGTGAGGCAGATGATATCGCTGGTGCTATGTTGTATTTTGCTGCGCCAATATCGACTTGGGTCAGTGGTCAAACCATATTTGTGAATGGTGGCGGTGTACAGACTTTGGATTAATAGACAGTAGTTTTTATGATATAGGTGATCCACTTTTAAAAGAGTACAGAACTACTGGGTTTAATTATTCGCAGCCTCTGTCTGCGTAGGCACAGCAAGCAAGAAAAATTAACCCCAGTAGTGCTTTATAAAATTTGTATTTCTTTTATTTAGGACTGACTATAGGAACGGCACTTAATAAGAGATTGGGTGCCGTTTCTTTATTGTATAGTCGTTTCCATTTAAAAATAATATCGACTCTCAATATCTTATTTAGCTATGATTTACTAGCTCGCTTACGTCCCATTAAGCTATTTGCAACCCATGCCGGACCAATCAACAAGAATTGTAAATCTTCAAAAAAAGAAGGTTTTTTACCTTCAAGCTTATGACCGATAAACTGCCCAATCCATGCTACCACAAAGACAGCCGCCCAAACTTTAAAACCCCAAGGGAATAGAGTCATTACTGAAAGACAAATAAGAATAAAAATACCCATTGCCATAAATAGTGGCGTTGATAAGCGCATATAAAATAACAATACCAAGGCACTCATTATTAAGGTAAACCAAACGGATAGCGACATCCCCATCCCAAGTAGACTGACAAAAATAGCCGGAACACAGAGCCAATGGATTTTTTTATTGATAAGATTTTGATGACTGACTGAATACTCACTGAGCCATTGCTCAAGAGTGCGCTTGGACATTCGTTTTTTCTGAGTGACAGACATACCAACCTCCTTGTTAGTAAATGAATGACTGATTAATAGATAAATAAAGTTACTTACGACTACCAGTTGTAGCACTAATCTGAGTAATTCGCCATTTTATCTGTTAGACCGTAGAGTCAAATACTCTAATCTAAGACCCTTTCATCTACTCAAGCTGAAGTGCCACATTACTTTTCATATAGAATCGGCCTATTGGTTTTTATTTTCTGATATGTGTTGGTGTCTCGACCGATTCTTGCTCGCTGCGATACCATTCATAGAGTCCGACAAACGAGTTTACTTGATACACCATGGTCTGAATGGCAAAGATGTAATTGCCAGACATCAAGTTTACGGTCAACCAAACGAAGTTGGATAAAATCCATAACCACCAGTTAAACGAATAGCGCAGAATCATCGCTGCCTGAGCGGTAATAGACAGTACGAAGGCAATGACGTTAATCCAAAAGAAAGAGATAAGGCCTAAAAATTTACTATTATCATCTTCAACGACCGCATAACCATAGCTTGCTAGTAAATTATTTACCGTTGGGAATAAGGCAAGTCCAATCACCATAAAGCTAATGGTCAGTAGCCAAATCCATTTGCTCGCAGATTTGGGCACCATATCACCATCAGCATCAGTATGCTTTGACCAATAAAAAATACCATAGACGTGGGTAAAGAAATTGAACAAAGGCGCAAGCATCAGACCAACAGCGCCAGAGGTCGCTTGTACGACCACTTCACCGGCTGTCGCGCCCATACCAAAGCCATTGCCTAAAATGTTTTTACGAAAGGATAATGAAACCACGCATACCAGTCCGATAAAAGACACGCCTAAGTAAAACCAATCAAGCGTGGTATGTTCGGTGGTCAGCCAAAACCCTGTAGATAAGGCAAGCACACCGCAAATAAACCAAATGACAATCCATTGTATGGCCCATTTCCCAGTGATATTGTCTAGTAGCTGAATACGCATGGCGTTATATTCCTAAAATAAATAATAGTGTCAGTGATGCTTTTTTAATTTGGGTTATCTTTTACGGCTTTTGACCATAAATATACTGGTCGATAAATAACAATGCTTGCTGATAGCGCGCCTCATAATCTGGTTGATCAATCATATGCGGCTTAATATCATGACGGGCGAAAATATCCAATAGACGCGCCTCAAAACGACCACGTGCCTCAGGTGTACCCAAAGAGCGCATACCATCATCAATCCAAGGCACATTGTTATCGAGCATAATTGTATGGTCTAAGCGAAACTCATCGATACAAGCAGCCACAAAAGGATGGGTGCGACCCTCGTACTCTTCACAAAACGCTTGGGTCGTGACAAAATCGGTATCAATTATCGTCACTGGCACCGTGGCTATACTTGTTGCATCACGAATCGCTTGCGCATGGTGCAAGGCAATCGGTCCATAATCGCTATATTGTAGTCCAATTTCGGTGCCGCCCAAATCTGTACCGACATAAACCCGTCCCATCTCAAGCGCAAAGCTAGCACCATAATAATTGGCAAGCTTATGCACCAAGGTCGTCTTACCTGAGCTTTCGCCGCCGACAATAGCAACCGTCTTAGTATAGTTACTGCGTGCTTGCGGATGTAGCGCTGACCAATATGCGACCGGATTTCGTGCAATGGCATAAGAGTCAAAGTCAGGCTGTAACGGTGTTGTGACCACCTGTATGATTAGCTGCTTACAAATATCAGACTGTGCTAAAGGGTGGTTCTCTGCGACAAATACTACGGTTTCAGCAGGCAAGTTTAACGCATCTATCAAATGTTGCAGCTTAGCGTTACTGGCAGTGATATCAATCGTCACATCTGCAAAGCTTTCATGTACTGGTAGCTCAATCTCATCAGTGGTATGAATATGAATAAAAGGTAAATCAGCACAAGCCATTTGTAACCAACGCGCTTTATCTTGCAACGTGATTTTAAAATCTGGATGCGGCGACGGGTGCGTCATAATGACAAGATGTAAGTTTTTTGCTTGTCCTGCTGCATCCAATATACTGCGCATTTGCCCCAAATGTAGCGGCTCAAAATGTCCAATCATCAATCCTGACTCGTACATAGCTGTCCTTATTCACACTTACTGAGTGCAATTTATTTTTAGTTGTCTAAAGTTTTTAGTATTTATAAGCATGGTATAAAGGTTCGTGAAGACTTACCCGTAGATTATTGTAAATAGTCCCTATTTTATGGTGTATTTATCAATAAAATAATGATTTATCTGCTTATTATGTTTTCGTTTTACTAGATTATGATTCCAATAAATAAGCGATTATTTTTAAGATAGAATAATAAGGTCTAAGCATTTGGTTTCATTAAAGAATATAGCATATGTAACAAAAGGTGTAATATGCGAGAAACAAAGCTACCTCTGAAACAATTTGAAATAACTATTTAAAATCAGAGGTTTACGAGTGTTAATGAGAGGTTAGAGTAAGCTTAAGTAGCATAAATTCACAAAGCACGTCTACACAGCCAACAGATAGAAGAGAAATAATTGCTATAATTATTCATAAGTTTAAAGACAAACGTAAAACGTCTTTACTGTCTTTAAAATAAAATCATAAAGCAGTTTATAAGAGTAATATTAAAATAAATAATAAAAAGAGGTATTTGATTTGGCTAAGCTAGCAAAATTACATCGTTCACAGAATAATCGCATGATAGCGGGCGTGATGGGTGGCATTGCAGAATATGTCGGTTGGTCACCAACCTGGGTGAGATTACTGTTTTTTATTGTCTCAACTTTGAGTGCCGCAGTACCTGGTATTTTGATTTATATCATATTATGGATCATCATGCCGAAGGCAAATGGTCAGTCTTATCAGTAAAGTATTGATTTATAAGAGCAGTGATAAAGTAAAATAGTTCAATAAGAAATTGCAATACCCCAAAAAACAAAAAGCCTGAACAATCAGGATGCCCAAGACATACCTTTCCTCCTGCCCAAATGCTCACGCATTTGGGTATTTTTTTATCCATACCATTGATTGCTTTTAAAATTAGAATTCACTCATAAATCTACTTATTGATGATCCATACACTAAATATTTCGGCATAGGGTGTAAATTTAGTTCAGGTAAATATAGATAAAATAGTCAATTTTTAGTAAGGTGAGCAGTCAAATAGACTCGTTGCTATATAGGCGATACGAGCGCTATCAATATTTTATTTCATAATACTAATTCCACAGTGGCTTTATTACGATGCCCCAAACTATGACAATCCAAACTATGACATCACAAGCGACAACCTCGATGACACAAGAAAAAGACTCTCAACCGATGACATTTCAAGATTTAATCATGACCTTGCAGAATTATTGGGCGGATAAGGGCTGCGTGATCTTACAGCCTTATGATATGGAAGTCGGCGCAGGTACATTTCATACCGCAACATTTTTGCGCTCATTAGGTCCTGAGCGCTGGAACGCGGCCTATGTGCAGCCATCACGTCGTCCAACCGATGGTCGCTACGGTGATAACCCAAATCGTTTACAACATTATTATCAGTTTCAAGTGGTGCTTAAGCCCAATCCGCCTAATATCCAAGAGCTGTATTTAGGTTCACTTGAGGCAATTGGTATTGATCCATTGGTGCATGATGTGCGTTTTGTGGAAGACAACTGGGAATCGCCAACGCTAGGTGCATGGGGACTTGGTTGGGAGATTTGGCTAAACGGTATGGAAGTCACACAGTTTACGTACTTCCAGCAAGTGGGCGGTATTGAATGTTTCCCTGTGACTGGCGAGATTACCTATGGTCTTGAGCGCTTGGCAATGTATGTGCAAGGCGTCGATAGCGTATATGATTTGGTTTGGGCAGATGGTGAGTTTGGTCGTGTCACTTATGGTGATGTTTTCCATCAAAACGAAGTTGAGCAGTCTACCTATAACTTTGAACATGCCGATGTGCCAATGATGGGTCAGATGTTCGACTTTTATGAGCAGCAAGCAGATAAGCTTGTGGCTGAAGGTTTGCCACTACCAGCCTATGAGATGGTACTAAAAGCCTCACATGCCTTTAACTTGCTCGATGCTCGTGGGGCGATTTCAGTGACCGAACGTCAGCGCTTTATCCTACGAGTACGTACGCTAGCACGGAAAGTGGCCTTTGGTTATGTTGAAGCACGCGCTAATCTGGGCTTCCCGTTGGCGGATGAGGCGCATCGTCAAGCGGCGCTCGATAAGTATTTGCCAAAAGAAGACACTGACATGGCAATTGAAGAATTAAATATAAACCAATCAACTAACAATAATAAATAGGAGCATCCCATGAGTACTATTCTATTTGAACTGGGGTGTGAAGAGCTGCCTCCAAAAAGTCTAAAACCTTTACGTGATGCGCTACAAGCGAGTGTCACTGAGCAGCTGACTGAAGCTGATATCAGCTTCGATAGTATCAAAGCCTTTGCGGCACCGCGTCGTTTAGCAATACAGATTCAAGGCATTAGTGATAAACAGCCGGATCGTACTGAGGAAAAACGTGGACCTGCGATTAAAGCTGCCTTTGATGCTGATGGTAATCCTACCCGTGCGGCGATGGGCTTTGCAAAAGGTTTGGGTATTGAAGCCAGCGAGTTGACCACTATTAGTACCGATAAAGGTGATTACGTCGGTTATGTACAAACGATTCAGGGTCAAGCAACCACTGAGCTGCTACCTGCTATTTTTCAAACTGCACTTGATAATTTGCCGATTGCTAAACGTATGCGTTCAGGCGCGAGCCGCAATGAGTTCGTGCGTCCAGTACAATGGGCAGTATTGATGCAAGATAGTACTGTCATTGATGCCACTATCCAAGGTCATCAGACAGGGACACAAACGCGTGGTCATCGCTTCCACAGCCCTGAATACCATAACATTGGTCATGCCAATGACTATGAAGAATTACTAGGTGGTTTAAAAGTAGTTGCTGATTTTGATAAGCGTCAAATGCTGATCAAAAATCAAGTCAAAGCATTGGCAGATGAAGTCAACTCTGATGCCATTGTGCCGCAAGCGTTGCTAGACGAAGTCACCGCATTGGTTGATTTCCCTATTGCCCTGCGTGCAAGCTTTGAAGCGCGTTTTTTACAAGTGCCGCAAGAAGCGCTTATTTCTACTATGCAAGCGGATCAGAAGTATTTTTGCTTAACCGATAAAGCAGGAAAATTGCAGCCATACTTTATCTTTATTACCAATATTGAGTCAAAAGATCCGAACCAAATCATTGAAGGTAATGAGAAAGTCGTGCGTCCACGTTTGGCTGATGCAGAGTTTTTCTTCTTACAAGATCAAAAGCAGCCATTATTTGCGCTGACAGAAAGCCTAAAAACTCGCGTCTTCCAAGACAAGCTGGGTACGATTTGGGAAAAATCTGAACGCATTGCCAAGCTTGCTGCATTTATCGCTGCCTTAATGCAACAACAAGGTCAGCAGATTAGTATCGATGAAACGGTACGTGCGGGTATTTTGTCCAAAGCAGACTTGGCAAGTTCACTGGTCGGTGAATATCCTGAATTACAAGGTATCGCTGGTACTTACTATGCACGTTTGAATGATGAGCCAGAAGCCGTAGCGGCCAGTTTAGAAGAACAGTATCTTCCGAAATTCAGTGGTGACGTTTTACCACAGACGCCGATTGGTATCTGCTTAGCGTTAGCAGATCGTTTAGATACGCTCGTCGGTATTTTTGCGATTGACCAAGCACCGACAGGATCAAAAGATCCGTTTAGCTTACGTCGCTCAGCGATTGGGATTCTGCGTATTTTGATTGAGAAGCAGCTACCGATTAACTTGGTAGCGCTGGTTGAGCAAGCCATCAAAGGCTATAGCACGAGCGATGGTAGCAAGATTGCCAAAATGGGTGATACTTTTACCCAAGTCATGGCATTTTTGAACTCGCGCTATCGTGCGATGTATACAGAGCAGGGCGTTAGCGTCGATACGATTCAGGCAGTGCAAGCGATTAATCCACATATGCCGCTTGATTTTGATCAACGTATTCGTGCCGTTCAAACGTTTAGCGACTTACCTCAAGCGTCGATGCTTGCTGATTCAAACAAGCGTGTTGCCAATATATTAGCCAAGTCAGAAGTGAGCGTTGCTGACACTGTTGATGAAGCTCTACTATCTGAACCTGCTGAGCAAAATTTATATGCGAGTGTGAAGCAAGCACAGACAGTGGTACAACCATTACTTGAGCAAGCTGACTATACGCAAGTATTGCAAACGCTTGCTAGCTTAGATGAGCCATTGACGCAATTCTTCGATAATGTGATGGTCAACAGTGAAGATACGGCACTTAAAGCCAACCGCTTAGCATTGCTTAAGCAAGTACGCGCATTGTTTTTAACTGTGGCTGATATCAGTGAGCTACAGTTATAGTTTGGTCCCTGATAGCTTAGTCACTATAACGGCTAAATAATGTATTCTATAAAATAAAAACTGGCTCACTGTAGCCAGTTTTTTATATGATTATTCTGAAGCGTTGCGTTTATAATGTATTCAGCCATATTTGAAGGAGCGCTGCCGTGTTAGCTGTTATTATTATCATCATCATTATCTGGGTTTCGATGTGGGGATTTTATAAGTTCATGTACCCGCGTGCGCCCAAAAGCATGATGCCCAAAAAAGGCGATGTTATTACACCGCGTCAGTGTGACTTTTGTGGCAATAGCTTGGCTGAATATCGTGGCGTGCTTGAAAGCAATATTAACGCTAAAACGATTGATATCAGCGCTGATGCTGATGCCAACATGGGATCAGAGATTATGGATAAATCAGCATCTGGTGAGCTGTTCTTTTGCAATTATGAGCACCAAGCAGATTTTCATGCAGGTAAGGTTTACCAGCCATAAGTCTAAAAACAGCATTATCTATTGATTATAAAAAACGCTTAGTTTCATAAACTAAGCGTTTGATAGATTTATAAGTATCAAGAACTGCATTAACTTATAAAATAGAATGAGCATCTTGAATAACTTTGTTTAGCAAAGCCATAGACTGCTTATCCTGTTGCCCGCGATCTTCTTCACCTCTTTCATGAGTTTGGATTTTTTCATATAAATTTAGGCAGCATAATACCAGTAAGCTTTCTTGGCTAAGACTTGGTGCGTCTCTTTTTAAATTTAAAGCAAAGTCGTTGATATAAGATACCGCTGAACGCAATTCTTCTTGTTCATGTACTGGGCAGTAGATAGGATAAGTAATGCCAGCAATCGCAATATCGACTTTCTTGATTTGCGGCTCAGGTGCGCTATTTACTTTAGCAGTGGGGCTGCTTTGCGTATTTGCATTAGTTGATACAGTACTTTGTGCTTGAGGCTCAGTTTTTTGTGCCTGACTATTTTTTACTTGGTTCGTTTCTAATTGAGCATTCTTTACTGGGCTGTTTTTCTGTTTTTCAGTGATTTTGTTATGGTTGTCGGTCATGATAAATCCTACAATGTCTGGTCAATAAAGTGGAAGAGGGATGCTGTCATCGTGAGCGTTTGTGAGCTTCATTAACGAAAATAGTGCTAACTTTTGACTATAAGACACTACTGGCTTTCTGTTTGATCAATACGGGTTAAGCGTTGTAATACCACTTGTGTACGCTCCGCTGCCAATTCATTCTTCTTTTTTAAGTCACTGTTTTGCTGCTTGATATCGCTATACTGCTGCTTTAATTCATTATTATGCTGTTTTAGGTCATGGTTTTGTTGTGCTAGCAGCTCAATCTGCTTATGAAGTTTATCTTGCTCTTCACCGATCATATGGTGCGCTTCAGCCAAGCTTTGGTAGCGTTTATCAAGATCATTAAATTGTTTTTTGGCACCATCGCGTTCTGTATAGCTGCTATCTAACTTGGTTTTTAGGGCGCTAAGCTCTTTTGGGTCGGTTAATGGTTGTTGCTTGAGACTGCTAAGTTCAGCACTGACAAGCTGATACTGTTTTTTGATGTCGAGTATCATTTTTTCTAATATTCTAAGTTGGTCATACATAGTCAGTTTTTATCCTTAACAAATAAGCGTAAATGAATGTTGTTGTCTGCGTTTAATAATGCCATAGGTGACCGCATAATATCTATACCAACAAAGTAATTACCAGCATTGGGCTTGATCTCTTTATTTTTTATGAATCACTGCCTCATCGATAACATTGTACTGATTTTATTTTACAAGCAATCATTAACCATCAATTATTAGGACATCTATTATGAATGACAATATCTCTGGCTGGAATACGTGGCTAAAGGCTTTTGACGACTGGACTGATGTGTCTATCAGTGAGGTACATGGTCTAATGACGGGGCTGATGACTGCTTGTGACGCGCCTGATGAACAGGTATGGGCCAAGGTATTTGAAGAACTGAGTTTTGCAACATTACCTGACGAAGCGTTAACCTTGTTAACTGAAGAAGCCGAAGACACCGTATTTCAGCTAAAAGACAAGGACGATGCTTATTCCTATACGCCGCTTGTGCCAGATGATGAACATGACCTATACGAGCGCGTAATGGCATTGAAACAGTGGGCAAATGGTTTTATGACCGGCTTTGGTATCACTGATTGTCGTCTGAGCAGTGAAGAAAACGAGATGCTTACTGATTTGGCAAAAATTGGTGGCATTCGTTTAGAAGATGATGAAGATTTTGAAGGCGGCGAAGAGTCTTATTTGTACATTTATGAATTTGCCCGTATGGTACCAGTGAGCTTTGCTACTCGTCAGCGTAAGCCTGTGAAAGACATTGCGCTCATTGCTGGTCTTGCTATCGATGCCAAAACCACTAAAGAGTTACAATCAGAAGGTAAGGCTTCTAATACTAAGCCAAAACCGATGCCACCTGTCATTGATGTGATGAATCAGAATCATCCATCGTAAGTCAGATCCGTCATAAAGGGTTTGGTAAGATATGGAGTAATATAAAGCCTAATAAAGGACTGTAATTTGCTATAACGTAATAAAAGGGAGACTGAGATGATAACTGACAATGATGATAAAGCCGATGATATGATTCATTTGCGCCGCTCTATTGAGCTTGCTACCGAAGCTTTAGAGGCAGGTGATGAGCCATTTGGGAGTGTGTTGGTCGCTGGTGATGGTCAAGTGTTGCACGAAGACCGTAATCGCGCCAATAGCGTCGATGCTACTTATCACCCTGAGATTGCTGTTGCCCAATGGGCAGCAAAGCATATGACGGCTGAAGCGCGTGCGCAAGCAGTGGTTTATACTTCCGGTGAGCATTGTGCTATGTGCTCCGCTGCTCATGCGTGGTCAGGGCTTGGTCGCATTGTTTATGTTAGCTCCTCAAAACAGTTGGATGAATGGATGCAGGAGATGGGTGTAAAATCTTCATCACCAATCAATTCATTAAGTATTCAAGAGGTAGCACCAAATGTGCCAGTTGAAGGTCCGATTGCTGGATTAGATGCAGAAGTAAAAATGCTGCAACAACGTGCATTTCAAAGACGCTAAGCTCTTTTTATCTTTATCGTATTAAGGATTTTTTATGACTGTATCAACTCGTACTGATGGCTTATCTCACGCTGTAATGGAGACTGACTATCCATCGAATAGCATTGACTGGCTTACAAGGCTGATTGCTTTTGATACGGTCAGTCGCCATTCAAATTTGGCATTGATTGAATACGTACAAAGCTATTGTGAGCAATTAGGCTTAAGCGTAGATTTGACCTTTAATGATGCCAAAAATAAAGCCAATTTATTTGTCACCGTAGCAGCAGGTGGCAATGCTAATAACAGTGCTGATATCATCAATCATGGTTTGGTGCTATCAGGGCATACTGATGTCGTACCAGTTGATGGTCAAGCATGGACATCAGAGCCGTTTACTGCGACGATTCGTGGTGACAAGCTATATGGACGCGGTGCTTGCGATATGAAAGGCTTTATTGCGTGTGCGCTAACTTTATTGCCAAAAGCGGTGGAGTTATCAAATAGTGGTCAGCTGAGTCGTCCTCTTCATTTGGCATTGTCATTTGATGAAGAAGTCGGCTGCTTGGGTGCGCCATTAATTTTGGCAGACTTAAAAGCTCGCGGTATCACTCCTGATTATTGTATCGTCGGTGAGCCCACCAATATGGCGATGGTCGTGGCGCATAAAGGTATTGCTGTTTATCGCTGCCGCGTCCACGGCAAATCTGCGCACTCATCATTGACAGCAACAGGTGTGAACGCCATCAGTTATGCCAGTCGTTTGATTGGCTATGTTGATACCTTGGCAGAACAAATAAGCCATCGTGACGATAATGATGCACTGTTCGATGTCCCTTATTCGACATTGTCTGTGGGCACCATACAAGGTGGTACAGCGACCAATATTGTGCCCAATCTGTGTGAGTTCACCTTTGATTATCGCAACCTGCCACACATGACACAGGACGACATTCTGCTACCGATTCAAGCAAAAGTTGCAGAACTAAGTGCACAGATGCAAGCGCGCGCTGCCGATACCGGCATTGAGCTGATGCAAGAAGAAAGTGTACCGGCAATGACAGATAATGACAGTGCCGAGCTACAAGCATTGATAGCGGCACTGACAGGTGACACTCAACGCCATAAAGTTGCTTACGCTACCGAAGGCGGACAGTTTACTAATAGCGGTATCCCAACGATTATCTGTGGTCCCGGCAGTATTGAGCAGGCGCATAAAGCCGATGAATATGTTAAGTTAAATGAGATTGAGCGCTGTGATAGCTTCTTACAGCGTCTATTAGAAAGTTGTACTATGGATAGATAAACCGCAAGGTTTAGGTCATGGTTGGTATAATAAACACCGTCTTTATGGCGGTGTTTATTTTTTCGTTTAGTCAGTTTAAAATAAAAAAGTAGGGGTTGGTTGATGTCTTGGCATCTGTTTGCGGTATTTTTTGCAAGTACGTTTTTTATCTCAGCGACACCGGGTCCGAATATGCTACTGGCATTTCAATATGGGATTAATTACGGAGTCAAGCGGACATTATGGACGCTAGCAGGTCTCAGTCTTGGGCTCTTTATTCTGTTGCTCTCAACGCTACTAGGCTTGGATGTCATTAGCCGTCAGTCACCATGGTTATTGACGGTCATTAAAACAGTCGGTGCCCTTTACCTTGTTTATTTGGGTGTTGCATCGTGGCGTGATAGTGGCAGCAATAGTAGCTTAATGAATGACGCCAATTCTATGAGCGAAGAAATTAGCGCAGAGTTAGCAACAAGCTCAAATCGCCCTGATAGCATTCATAAATCTGAGACACTCAAGCCGCGCTCGCTCTCTAGTGCTGCGGTCAAGATGGCACCTAGTAATGCTATGCTATTTCGCACAGGGATGTGGGTATCACTTTCTAACCCAAAGGCAATTTTATTTTTTGCAGCCTTCTTTCCTAAATTCATTAATTTTGGTGCGCCACTATGGCCGCAATATATTGTGCTTACCTTAGGACTGTTTCTCAGTGAGACGATTTGGCAGATAATATATACATTAGGCGGTAAAAAGCTGGCAGGGTGGTTAGATGTTGGTAAGCGTTTAGCTTGGCTCAATCGTGGTTGCGGCATTATATTTATATTAATTGCAGTCGCTTTATTGGCTGATGTGTTCAATAGTTTTATGATTTAAAAGTCGCTATTAGTTATAGTCAGTCCTAAATAAAATAAGTACAAATATTATAACGCGCTACTGGTATAAATTTTTCTTGCTTGCTGTGCCTGCGCAGACAGAGGCAGCGCAAAACTTATCCCAGTAGCACTGTGTTTGATTTATAGTGGCTTGACTATAGTCATAAAAAAGCCGCTTACTAGTGAATAGTGAACGGCTTTTTTGGCTGTTTTATTTGCACCAATGATTAAGCTAAAACTGCTCCAATCTCGCCTTTTACCATGTGCGGACTCACAAAATCGGTAATACGTACGCTCACAATTTTACCCAACATCTCATCCATTTTATCAACATCGTAAGGGAACATGACCGTACGGGTATTGTCTGCTGTACCAATTAGACAATCAGGATGACGATTGGCGACTTGCTCGACCAAGACGCGAGTCGTGGTGCCGACCATCTCATGAGTTTTAGCAAGCGTTGAGTCGATAATAACTTTTTGGAATTCTGCCAAGCGCTCTTTCTTAGTTTTGAAGCTCACATCGTCCGGCAGTTCTGCTGCTGGCGTACCTGGACGCTTAGAATAGATAAAGCTATAAGAGTGATCAAAGTTTAACTCTTTTGCCAAGTTCAGCGTATCTTGGAAGTCTTGCTCTGTCTCACCTGGGAAGCCAATAATAAAGTCGCTTGATAAGTGAATATCAGGGCGTATGGCTTTGAGCTTATTAATCTGATTGATATAAACATCAATAGTATGGTTACGCTTCATTGCCGCCAAGATAGCATTTGAGCCGCTTTGTACAGGCAGATGCAAGTGTGATACCAGCTCTGGCAGTTGCGCGTAAGCGTCAATGATATCATCAGTGAACTCTAGCGGATGGCTGGTTGTATAGCGAATACGCTCAACCCCATCGACGTGTGACACATAATGTAAGAGTTCTGCGAAACGGCAAATACTGCCATCGTCTTTTTCGCCGCGATAGCCATTAACGTTTTGACCGAGTAGATTGATTTCACGTACACCTTGTGCCGCTAAGCTGTCAATTTCAGCCAATACATCGTCCAGTGGACGTGACAATTCTTCACCACGTGTATAAGGCACGACGCAGAATGAGCAATACTTAGAGCAGCCTTCCATTATTGATACAAAGGCTTTAAATCCTTCTACTCTTGGTTCTGGTAAAAAATCAAACTTTTCGATACTTGGAAAAGATACATCCACCGTACCAATACGGTTCTTAGGCGCAATCTCACGCTGTTGATGCGATTGGTCATACAGCTCTGGCAAACGGTGCAACGTTTGCGGACCGAATACCATATCGACATACGGCGCGCGCTTTTGAATGTTATCGCCTTCTTGCGAAGCCACGCAACCACCAACACCGATGACAAGGTCAGGGCGTTTTTCTTTCAATTTGCGCCAGCGACCCAATTCTGAAAAGACTTTTTCTTGGGCTTTTTCGCGAATGGAGCAAGTATTCATCAGCAGTACATCGGCTTCGTCGATATTATGCGTCACTTCCATACCATGTGAGTCGCCAAGCACATCAAGCATTTTTCCCGAGTCATAGACATTCATCTGACAGCCTTGGGTGGTGACAAAAACCTTTTTGGTAGCTGATTTTACAGGAGCTTGTGCTGAACTTAGTTCATTGAGTGCGGTGACCGCAGGCGTGACAGCGGTAATGTCAGAGGCAGCAGCGTCATCGATACGGGGATTGAATAAAGTAACACTCATAAGGATAAGTCCATGATTGACCAAAAATATAGCGGGCTAGCCGATTAACAGGTGACGTATTTTATCACAACCCCGCGCTAATGTGAAAAGTTAGCGTCTGCTCATTATTATAAGTAGATTGGATTATTTATAATAGTATCAATTGCTTATCGATCGTTATTTGGTTATAACTAAGATGCATAATGATTGATGCCGATTTGTACGCAATACCACCTTCGTGTTACGCGGTGCTATCCAATTTATTAATGAAAAGTAAAGCTTATGGTTGAAAGTGCAACGAGTATAGTATGATGAATGCCATCCTATTAGCGTCATTGAATAAATCCTGATTTCTATCTGTCTAAAATATCGATTTAGGAATGTATTTTTTAAACCTGTATTTTAGAATCATTTGATTAGAGTCACTTTTTTAAAAGCCTTTTTAAAATATTATTTAAGACCAATTATATAAGACCCACTATAAAAGAGAGTCAGTATGAAAAAGCCGCAGGTTGCTCCTGATATGATTGATAAAAATATATATCAAAATAATACGCATAAGAGTTCTAAAAAAATGACGCTTAAAAAAAGCGCGCTGAGCTTGGCAGCGGCTGTCGGTGCTTTGGGCTTTTCGCAAGTAGCCTGTGCAGAATTGACATGGGGTGAGAGCGGCAGTTCTGAGCAACAAGGCAAATATCAAGTAGAGCGCTATCAGCCTGATGGCTATCAACCAAACAGTCAACAAAACACTTCTCAACAAAACAATGCTTATCAATCAGATAATGGCGTGGGTTCATTCACCGCAGCAGCCATTGCGGCAGAGCGCGGCGATGTCAATGCGCTTTATGATTATGAGCAAGCTATGAGCGGTGGCTTATTTGCCATGTATCCTACTTACTGGCGGATGAATGTAGATTTGAATTCGCAAAGCCCTGCGGCAGTGTCGCAGTTTGTGCGCCAATACCCAGATACGGTCATGGCAGAAAAACTGGCTGCTGATTTTGCTGAAACCAAAGCGGGTTCAAATGATTATGCTGCCGTGCGCCAAGTGGCAAATCTGATCACCAATGCTGATGACAGTGAGAAGTGTGCCGTTGCGCTTGGGTTTAATAATGGCGGCGATACCATGCGTGCTATGGCAGCGAAGTCTGATGTCTGGTTGACCACCAAAAAACAGCCAGCTTTATGTGATCAACTAGCGCTTGAGATGAATAACAATGCCCTGATTAGCAATCCAGAGAGAGTTTCTCGCCTCAAACGTATGCTGCGTAAAGGCAAAACCGGTGATATCATGGCGTTATCTTCGCGCTTAGGTATGCCCATTCCTTATGCATCACTGAGTGACATCCAGCTTAATCCATCATCATTCTTTAGTCGTTTCGCCCGCGAACCTGCCAGCCAAACCAATCAATATTTGTACCTTTATGCGATGGGACGTGTCGCTGAAAAGTCTTATCGTGAGGCGGCGTTGCAGTTAGAGTTTGATATAAAGCAAGACAATCAGCGTTCAGCCAAACTGTTAACCGATGATACTCGCCGCGCAGCTTATCGTACTCTTGGTGTACAACGCATGAATCACAATACCGATGATGGCTTTAACGTTGAAGCCGTCGACTGGTTCCGTAACAGCTTAGACAATGACTTTAGTTTTGAAGAAGCAGAATATTATGCCATGGCAGCGATTCGTTTTAGTCGCTGGGATGATGTGGTCGAAGCCATCTCAAGAATGGATGCCGAAACCCAAAAAGCCAATCAATGGCAGTATTGGTTGGCACGCGCTTATGAGCAGTCAAATGATGGCAGCAAGCGCAATACTGCTAAGAAAATGTATCAAAATCTCGCTAAAAGTAACGAATATTATGGTTTGATGGCAAAGGAAAAAGTTGGTCAACGTTTTGATGCTAGCCGTTTGGGTGGTAGTAATTTACCTAATGTCAGTAGTGCGGATCGTGCGCGCGTCATGCAAAATCCACATTTTGCCCGTGCATTTGCGTTATATAACGCTGATGCCAGCCGAGCTTATGCCAATCGTGAGTGGAACTGGGCGGTCAAAAAAGCACGTGATAACCGTGATGAAAAATTAATCATTGCAGCAGCGCGTCAAGCCTATGATATGGGCTGGCTAGACCGTGCGATATATGCCATTGACAATACTGACAACGTCAATAGCGTTGCAATATCGCATCCGATGCCGCACCAAGATGCTGTAGTACGCTATAGTCAGTCGGCTGGTATCGATCCCGCTTGGGCATATGGCATCATGCGTCAAGAGAGCCGATTTGTAGCCTCTGCGCGCTCAAATGTCGGCGCAAGTGGACTTATGCAAGTCATGCCAGATACCGCAAAATATATTGCTCGTAATTTGGGCGAGACATATAGCGCAAGTCGTGCCAATAGCGGTGATACCAATATCCGTTATGGTACATGGTATATGGGTGATATCTTTGGGAAGCTAAACAGTCAGCCTGTATTGGCGACGGCGGGCTACAATGCTGGTCCAAACAATGCCAAGCGTTGGCAGCCAACCTATGGCTCACTGGCGGCGGATCAGTACGTTGAGTCTATTGCTTTTCCTGAAACACGGAATTATGTCAAACACGTGATGGAAAATGCCACCATCTATAGCAGCTTATTGGGTAATGGTCAGCCAATCACTCAGCGTATGGGTACCGTACCTGCCGCATTTTAATTTGAGTAATATCAAAAAACCATTAACGATAAAAGGTTAATGGTTTTTTTACAGCTGTAATTTGTTAGCTTAGCAATCGTATTTTGACGACCAAATTTTTTCAATAATGACAGTGGTTAATATAGATGATTCATCTATCATGCATGTTTACGTTTTTGCTATAGATTAAAAGAGGGTTTTTGCTACCATTGTTGTCATTATGAGTGATTTTTTCATAAGGTGTTTTTGAGACAATCAATCAATGCTTTGAGCCTGATTAGCCAATTTGAATAGTACTACCCGAATCTAGAAGCTATTTTGCAAAAGCTGATCCTTATCATTACTCTATACTTTACCTTCATATAATAAAAAACACCTTAATCCGCCTATATCGTTGAACTCTTTAAACCAAACTGGGCTTGATGCCAAAAAACAGTGATATCAGAGTACGTAAGTGACAATATGACAAGTAAACAGTATAACTATAGCGGTTGGACAGCTTTTAGTATTGCCACTTTGCTACTGTTGCAAGGGACAATGGCTATGTCTGCCCAAGCCGCTAACGCTAGTAAAAGTGGTCATCGCGTGCTGATGATTGAGATGACACCAGCATTATGTAACTTGCAACCAACGCGTTCGCGTATGCGTCAGTGCTTAGAAGGCTATTCTTTGACTGTGTCAGGTTTAGACATGGGTTATGGAGAACGCTGCGGACGTGGTAGTGAACCGCGTATTACACCGCTACAGTTAAAAGTCGTCAACCGTATTATGCCCGATACCACAGTGCGTACCCAAGCGTGGCAACGTTATGGCGCTTGTAGTCCATTAAGCTCCAGTAATTACTTCCGCCAAATCACTAATTATGCGGGCGCTCTCAAGCTGCCAAATGAGCTAAACACGGGCAATAGTTATACGGTATTAAAATCTCGTTTTATCGGTCAAATGACCAGCTTAAATAGTGGTATGACTCCTGCTAGTGTCGATCTGATTTGTCAGGCAGGTACGCAACGTCAAATGATATTGACGGATGTACATGTCTGTTATGAAGGCAGTGAATTTGGCAACTGTCATAATGTCGTGGACAATTGTGGCAGCAAATTCGTTATTTCAGGCGGTAAATAATCCGCCTTTGTCTGGTTTGATTATCTCTCCTTTTACATCGCACACCTTACGTTTAACCTATTTCTATCCTGCTATATAAATTGCCAATATATCATCGTGTAAAATGTAACAATATAGTTAGGGATAGGTTTCTTGCTTTATCTAGACGCTTAATAGACTGAAGTGCTACACTAGCTCTCGGTTTATGACTACTATATTAATCTAGTAAGCATTCAGCGAGTAAATCGCTATCTAAATCGATAATCACCAATTAGAATCGTGAATATCTAATCAATAATTAGGGAGTATTCAATGTCAATGAAACAGCCTGTACGCGTTGCCGTGACTGGTGCCGCTGGTAATATCAGCTATGCTATGTTATTTCGTATTGCTTCTGGCGAGATGCTAGGCAAAGATCAGCCAGTGATTCTGCAATTACTTGAAATCGCTCCAGCACTCGACGCCCTAAAGGGTGTGGTCATGGAATTAGAAGACTGTGCATTCCCATTATTGGCTGGTGTCGTCCAAACTGATGATGCGACCGTGGCTTTTAAAGATGTCGATTATGCGTTACTCGTAGG
Organism: Psychrobacter sp. SC65A.3; assembly: GCF_025642195.1. Taxonomy (NCBI): domain Bacteria; kingdom Pseudomonadati; phylum Pseudomonadota; class Gammaproteobacteria; order Moraxellales; family Moraxellaceae; genus Psychrobacter; species Psychrobacter sp. SC65A.3. The sequence continues at coordinate 549,356 of NZ_CP106752.1, forward strand.
CTCACGCCCTCGTGGTCCTGGTATGGAACGTAAGGATTTGCTAGAAGCCAATGCTGCGATTTTCTCAGCGCAAGGTAAAGCATTGAATGATGTTGCAAGCCGTGATGTTAAAGTATTAGTAGTAGGTAATCCTGCTAACACCAACGCTGTTATCGCTCAGCGTAACGCACCGGATTTAGATCCACGTAACTTCACTGCCATGACTCGCCTAGATCATAACCGTGCAATGGCACAGTTAGCTGGTAAGACTGACAGCACGGTTAATGACGTGAAGAAAATGATCATCTGGGGCAACCATTCATCAACTCAGTATCCTGATTTGACGGCGAGCACTGTAAATGGCAAACCGGCGTTAGACTTGGTTGATCGCGCATGGTATGAAGGTACTTATATCCCAGAAGTACAACAACGTGGCGCTGCAATCATCAAAGCACGCGGTGCATCATCTGCTGCTTCTGCTGCCAACGCGGCTATCGCACACGTACGCACATGGGTAATGGGTACTGATGAGAATGATTGGGTATCTATGGGTGTCTATTCAAACGGCGAGTACGGTATTGCCAAAGGTTTGATTTACTCATTCCCAGTGACTTGTGCTAACGGCGATTGGTCTATCGTAGATGGCGTTGATGTGTCATCAGATTTCTCAAAAGAGAAAATGGCAGCCACTGAGCAAGAGCTGAGCGAAGAGCGTGATGCAGTAGCACACTTATTACCGTAAGCTTTTAGGCTATTGTCATATTAGGGCTGTTTATATTCAGCACTAAGTAAAAAGCCCTCATTTATCATGAGGGCTTTTTTTGTTTAAGTTTTAGCATGCTGTCAGCATTATTTATAGTTCATCGATAAATAGCCTACTTATGATGCCTATTTCCGCATAATGCTTAAAGGTTAATACAATTGATAACGTTAGATAAACGTTGATTAACAGCTATTACTATAAAGCTTGCTACAATAATCAGGTTCATTTAAATAATAAGCATAAGTAAATTTTGCCATTTAAGGAGAAAATGTATGTTAGGCGAACCTGAATATAATATGAGTGAGTTATTCGCTCAGTTGGGTCTTGATAGCTCTGATGAGGCGATTGATCATTTTATTGAAAACAATCAATTAGCAAAAGAAGAAAAATTGACAGAAGCCAGTATCTGGAATGACAACCAACGTATGTTCCTACAAGAAGAATGGGAAAAAGATGCAGCGTGGGTAGAAGTGATTGATGAGTTGAATGTACGTTTGCACCCACAGGCGTAAGTTATCAGCTAGGCAATAAAAAATAACCTGATAATAAACTAGCCATTAAAAAACCCACAACTTTAAAAGTTGTGGGTTTTTATTTATTAATGATTTGTTTAAAAGGGTCACTACTTAACCGCCCGTTTGCTTGTCTCGCCATTCAATCAATTCTTGTACATCATGATGAATACCTTCTTTTAGCGCATCCAAACTTTCGTAATGACGTTCACCATGCAAATAATGCAAAAAACGCACCTGCAAGGTTAAACCATATAAGTCGGCTTGTAGTTGTGGAAAGTGTACTTCCAAACGCCAATCATGGGTTTTGTCGACGGAAGGTCTAGTGCCGATATTAGCAGTACCAAACAAACTGTGTGCCTGCAAACCTGCTATGCCTTTATGACCATCATCTGCACGTTTGACTAAATCGCTTGGTATAACATTGCCATCATTATCTAGGCTAACCACATCGACCGCAAAAATACCATGTAAGGCAGGCTTAATACGTTTTAGGTCAATATTAGCAGTCGGGAAGTCCATGGTGCGACCAATTTTATCACCGCCAACGACCGTGCCAGTAATAGCGTAATCTCGACCAAGTAATGCATTAGCCGCATTGATATCACCTGCCAATAAGAGATCCCGAATACGAGTGGAGCTGATGCGTGCTGCTTTATGATTATCGTCAGTAATCGTATCTAGATTGGTCACATGCAAACCATAATCGCGTAAAAACTGACTGTCACCAGTACGATCATGCCCAAATTTAAAATCATCACCCAATACCAAGGCTTGTACATTTAAACGCTGTGCTAAAATATCTGCAAATGCCTGCGCTGATAATGAGCGAAATTCGTTGTCGAAGCCTGCCACAATCAAGGTTTCAACGCCATATTCTGCTAGCAACGCTTGCTTTTCAGCAAGATTGGTTAAACGGGCTGGGGCAGCAGCAGGAGCAAAGAACTCTCTTGGCTGTGGCTCAAATATCATCACGGCAGAGCCAAGATTACGCGCCTTTGCAAGTTCGCGCACTTGAGTAAGCATCGCTTGATGTCCCAAATGCACGCCATCAAAATTGCCAATAGTGAGCACACAGGGCGCTAAAGCTACTGGGTTGGTATTGGTAGGCGAAGCGTCTGAAGACGCCAGCAGTTGCTCAAGAAAATAGGTATTCATAAATGTTCAGCTATGATAGATGAAACCAGATAAAAAATGAAAAACACATTTGGATATAAAATCGATGTGTTTAAAATCAGCCATTATAAAGTAAAATAGCCAGACTAACATCCTATAGTCTGCTGATAATGGCAGAACGGTATTGTCCGTTTTATATCACAGTTATTTTACTGACTGAAGCTTGTTTGACTACCTAGATATCGCTTTATAGGGTGATCAAACTATTAACGATGAATAACCCATTACGGAGGTGCTATGTCTGCAATAACAGCTAACCCACATTCTAAACCTATTTTTGATCGGACTAATTTGCCTATATTGACGAATAAGTTTGGCGATACATTTATGGTGCAGTATGCGACTGCAAATGATTTATCTGAAGTTTTAGCCATTTATAATCAAAGTATTGCTGGTAAGCAGGCAACAGCCAATCTAGAACCAGTGACTTATGAAGAGCGGGTAGCTTGGTTTGTAGAACATATCGAGAGTGCAACACGACCTATCTATGTCGTTAGAATGATAGATATAGCTGTGGAAGACGATATGCATAAAAAACACCCGTCAATTGTCGCATGGGGCAGCTTTAGTGATTTGTATGCGCGTCCGGCTTATCATATTAGTAGCGAGATCAGCATTTATATTCACAACAACTATCATAGTCGAGGTCTAGGCAGTTTATTGCTTCGCTGGATGTTGCAGCAAGCGCCAAGCCTCGGTATTCGTAATGTTGCAGCGCTTATTTTTGCCCATAACCAGCCAAGCTTGGGGTTATTTCGTAAGCTTGGCTTTGAGCAATGGGGGTTGATGCCACAAGTCTGTGATATGGATGGATTTATCGCTGATGTGGTGATGCTGGGTAAACGGGTGCTAGATAATGACAATGATATCTAAGATAACTATGGTGACATTCCTGCTTTAAACAAGAATTTTTTACCCCAAAATTTTCCATTCACCATTGATTTTTTGCAGCTCATAAGCCAAAGGCGCAGGCTCACTTTGACCTTTTAATCTTAGCTCACCTGTGACCGTGGCTTTTGTTTTATCGCTATTGTACTTGGTATCAATAATAGTGACCGCTTCAACCGTCTGCTTAAAGGCAAACTGGGTGTTTTTTAACTCTTCAGCGAAATTCTCCATATCGACTTTATAGTATGACACCGCTTTTTTAACGTCGCCATAATATAAGGTATCAAGCGCTAGTTTCACCGTATTTTCTGGTGTACCTGCTTCGGTTCGATTGGTTAGTATACTTGGCTCTTTTACAGCTGCTGCGATAGGGCTGATATCTTGACTGACGATGTCGTTATCTGTCTTAGCCGCATCACTGTTAGCTATGCTATCAGTCTTATTAACATCAGCAGTACTATCGACATCATCCGTGCTGTTAACAGTATTTATGGCAGATGAGCTGTCCGTTGTCTCGTCTGCTGGCTGGGTCTCTACCTTGTTATTATCGCTACAACTGCTTATTAATAGTCCAGCACTGAGTAGACCGGTCGCAAAAATCATAGGTAAGCGTTGAGCTGCAAGCTGCTGAGTAGTCATATAAAACCTTAATATTGAGTAATTTAACAATAAGCCATTATGGCAACTATCAGCAGTATGCACTGTCAATTCTCATATTGAGCTTGTTTTGGTTTGGTAAACCAATAATTTATCACACCCTTTTAACCATGTTTGAGCTGGCGAGGACGGAAGCCTGTTGCCAATAATACTCCGCCGTAAACCAGCGCACCGACCACACACATAATCAGCAGCGCAACCAAACGTTGCCACTGTGCCTTATCGGTTGGAAAGTACGGTAGCATGATATAAAGCACAGCGATCATGGCACTGGTAGAGATTGCAAACTGCGCAAACAGTTTTTTCCAGTGACTTCCAAAACGGAAAATATCACGCTTATGCAAGAAATAATACAGTAAGCCTGCATTCACAAATGATGCGCCAGTTGTCGCAAGTGCCAGACCGCCATGCAATGGAATCTCAAGGAAGTAAAATATCCCAATAAAGATAACACTAAAGATCATATTAGCGAAAACGGAAATAATACCGATTCTGACGGGCGTACGGATATCTTGACGAGCAAAAAACGCAGGGGCAAAGACTTTAATCAACATAAAGCCTAAGATGCCACCCGCCATGCTTTTTAGCGCAAGCGAACTCATTTGCGCATCACGTAAAGTAAATTCGCCACGTAAAAATAGCGCTTGCATGAGCACGTCAGACAGAATAAACAGTGCTGCCGATGCAGGTACACCGACTAAGATAATTAAACGAGCTGCCCAATCGATGGTCTTTTTAAAACTGACATCGTCTTTTTGGGCTTCACTTTTTGATAGGCTTGGCAAAATGACTGTACCAATTGCCACACCAATTAAACCAAGGGGTAACTCGCTCATACGCTCAGCGGCATATAACCACGAGACTGAGCCGCCAATCATCAAAGAGGCAAAGATAGTATTTAATAGCAGATTAATTTGAGTAACCGACACCCCAAAGATAGCAGGTAGCATCAGCTTTAATATGCGTCTGACGCCTTCATGCTGGAAGTCGATTTTGGGCATCACCAGTAGTTTTTGCTGGGATAACTGTGGCAATTGCAGTAGGAGCTGTAATAAACCGGCGATAGCGACCGCATAACCGAGCGCCATAATGGGCGTCTCAAACATAGGTGCAAAAACCAGCGCGCCACCAATCATACACAGATTGAGCAATACAGGTGCAAAGGCTGGTGCCGCAAAACGTCCGTAACTTTGTAAAATGCCACTGGCAAAAGCGGTCATTGAGATAAATAATAAGTAAGGGAAGGTTAGGCGCAACAGCTCAGCGGTAATCGCAAACTTATCAGGTTGATCAGCAAAACCGGGCGCAAATAAAGTCACGACCCACGGTGCCATTAAAATAACCACAACGGTAAGCATCGATAAAATTAACATCAGCGCACCTGACGTGCGACTGACTAATATCTGTACTTCTCGTAGACTATATTTTTCTTTATATTCAGATAAAACAGGTACAAAGGCCTGACTAAATGCGCCTTCAGCAAACAGGCGTCGCAGAAAGTTCGGTATCTTAAAGGCGACCAAGAAAGCGTCCATCAGACCGCCAGCGCCAAAGACGCCTAATAACACAATATCGCGTACCAGACCTAAAATACGCGACAGCATAGTCATACTACTGACTACCATGGTTGAACGAAATAACCGACTTTTTGCCATGAGAACCTATTATGCCAATTTGTTTAGTGATGGTTGCTTGCTGATTTACGAGAGTCAAAAAAACTGTCAGATTATAGCACTTTCATAACCTAGGTAAATGCATTGAATATGGAATATGTATTCTTCTATTTCTTGAGACTTTATCCTCATTGAAGTAAGGTTTAGCCCTCAAGAAGGCGGGCTACCATTTCACGCAATCTTGTCCATTCAAAACAATCACCGGGGTCAGTCTTGCGAACAGGTGCAATGTCACTATGACCAGTCAGATGCCGACGGGTTTTGGGATACGCGTCATAGATTGCGACGATTGCGTTTGCCAATGACTCATACTGCGCCGCGCTAAAGGGCACAAAATCTGACCCTTCAAGCTCAATGCCAATGCTATAATCATTACACTCAGCTCGACCAAGATAGCTCGACCTGCCGGCATGCCATGCACGCTCGTTAAAATTCACAAACTGGGTGATAGTACCGTCACGCTCGATAAATAAATGTGCGGAAACTTCAGCACCTTTTATCGTCTGAAAATAAGGATGGGCGTCCCAGTCTAATTGATTGGTGAACAAGGCTTTGACGTAGTGGTTGCCATCAGAACCGCACGCGCCAAACTCGTTAGGCGGTAGGCTAATATTGTGAATAACAATTGTATCAATGCTGATATGTTCAGGTCTTTTATTAGTGTTTGGCGATGCAAGCCACGTGGCGGCAGATAATTGACCCTCGTTGATAGTCATTGATGATGCTATAGACATAATGCTCTCTTTTATCGTGGTTATTAATCAGCAGAAGAATGCGTTTTATCGTAAATTTTGTATAAACAAATAGCAAATATATCGTCATTTCAGTATAAACAAGAGAGACGTCAATAATATTTTGCTAAAAGTCTATTGTTACTCATAAATGTTCAAATTTTTAATGAGCGTCCATCACGCGATAAGCGTATCACCTTTACAGTGCGAGATTTTACTTATGTCCATACACTCAGTTTCAAATCGTATTGCGCTAGATGGTACGCCAATACAGCTTAGCCGCCGTGCACGTTTGTCATGGGCGATAGCTGGACTGCTGCTAACTGCGCAAGCACAGGCATTTTTACCAACGCCTGCATCACTGGTTACGACTGGTGAGCTTGCACTTAATACTGATGCCAATACTAATACTAATACTAATACTAACAAGGCTAAAGCCGAAACAGATGCAAATCAGCTGCTAAATCTATGGCGTGAGCAGGCTAAGACAAAGAATCTTGCCCAAGATACGACGTGGCGCCGCTTATTATATTTCTCTGATGAGAAAAAAGGTTTGTTTGGCAAAAATAAAAATATCAGTGCGGTTGATGACGCTCGCTTCTTTTTGAGCTCAAATGGGCGTGAGGATTCAGGTGCTGAGCTTGATGCGATGCTTGTTGCCTTTGCTGATGAAATAGCTAATAAAACCAATAACTTTAAAACTAATCATACTGCCCAAGCTAGTAATAGCAACTCTGCGCTATGCCGTTTCCCAGCAAGAGCAAAATGGCTAAGCGATACCTTGGCTATTGATAAGTCAGCGATGCAGGTAACTTGTCCAGAGCTGACGGAATGGATGCAAAAGCTTGCACCTGAGCAGCTGTCTATTATGTTTGCCCAAGAGTACTTAGACAATCCTTTGTCTGCTTTTGCGCATACCTTGTTGCGTATCGATTCAAAAGCAAGTGTGGCTGATCCAAGCCAAATTCATCATGCTTATGCGCTAAATGATACGGTCGATGGCGATACCAAAGATAACTTTGTATTGTATGCCATCAAATCTATGACGGGCGGCTATAACAATCTGATCGAGATTGACCCTTATCCAGAAAAGCTGGCTAAATATCTGCAAGACGATGAGCGTGATGCGTGGACATATCAATTGGATTTGACCCCAGAGGAAGTACAGCAAATCATATTGCACGTTTGGGAAACCAAAGATTTAAAATTGCCCTATTACTTTACCTCTGACAACTGCGCCTCTGAGATTTTGCGCTTGATAGATGTGGTACGTCCAGAGCAGCATTTATTAAGTCAGCTGCCTTATGCCGTTATTCCATCAGATGTGGTACAGCTGCTGAACAAAGAAGGTTTTCTTGCTAGCACCAATTATACGCCGGCTGATAGTACCTTACGCCAAGCGCAATTGAACAAAGTCAAACAGGAGCGTAAGCAGCTCGGCTACCATAACAACCCAAAACAGACGATTAATGAGATTAAGTCGGCCCAGCTCAATAAAGTTTCGAGCATGTCAGCTGATGGTCAGACGTTACTGACTCACCAGATTGCGGTCTCAGATACCAATCCTCTCAATCGACATTCGCTGCAAATGGGCAGTATTGGCATCGGTCAGCGCGGCGATAATAATTACATCGATCTTGGCGCACGCGCAGGCTATCACGATACCCTTGATCATCCGTCTGGTTTTCCACAGTTCTTTGATTTAGAAGGTGCTTCTGCGACTGTGCGTTTGTATGACACAGATAATGATAAAGCCAATCAGCCAAAAAGTGTGGTGTTACAGAATTTGACTTTGATTAAAGGGCGTTCTTTTAACCCTGTCAATTCGGCTAAGAAGGGCAAGACTTGGGGCGCGAGTATAGAGGCCACGCGTGTAAACGATGGCTCGCAGCAAGACGGTACTGACCATTTAGTTGGTAGCTTGGGCTATGAATCAGGATGGTCATGGGCATTTGGTACGCCTAGTGCAGGTACAGGCGAGATGCCGCCGCAGCTTTGTTATACCTTTTTGGCAGGTACCGCGCAAACGGGGCGTGGTATCAATAAAGGCTTTCGTGTCGGCGCAGGCGTAAACGCTGGCTGCCGTTATCAGATTAACAATCAGTTACGTGCACAGGCTGAATTGCAATTGCCATATTGGTATCATGGCAGCAGCGACGACTCTAATGTGCGCAGTCATTATTGGCAGCCGATATCAAGCTTAGGGCTGCAATACGATATCGATAAAAAACAAGCATTACGTATCAATGCCAATTATGAATGGCAAGATCGCATTGATGCTAATGACGATGTACAGCTGTCATATCGACGTTATTTTTAGTAGCCACCAATATTTTAAGTAACATCTTCAAAGGCAGGCAGGAATTATGATGAATACGCATAATATATTAATTATCGGTCAAGGTGACATTGGATTACCAGTGACCAATAAGCTTGCGCAAGATGGCTTAAATGTCACAGGGCTGGCACGTAATGAGCGACAGCATTACGCACTGGATGATAAAGCTAAATTTATGCAAGCAGATGTGTTAACGCTTAGCGCTGAGCAACTGCAAGACTTTACTCATATTGCTATCATTGTCACCCCTGATGAGTACTCAACCAATGGTTATCACAATAGCTACTTGGCGATTAATCGGCATTTAGCGGCGCTTGCGGATAAACTAGCCAATCTTCAGCGCATTGTTTTTATTTCTTCAACTGGCATCTATGGGCAAGATAACGGTGAATGGATAGATAAAGATACCGTGCCGATGCTGCCTAAACGCGAAGCATCACAGGTGATATTGCAAGCAGAGCAAATGCTGAAACAAGGTTTTGATGATAAAGCAATTATCATCCGCCCAAGTGGTATTTATGGGCGCGAGCGCTTAATGCGTGTGCGTAAAGCTAAAGAGTCAGAGAAAAAGCCGATAGTAGCTGGCGTGTGGACCAATCGCATTATGGACTCTGATTTGGTCAATATTATCGCCAAAGTACTGACGATAGAGGTACCAAAGCCTGTTTATATTGCAACCGATTATTTGCCAGTGACTTCCTTTACGCTGACCACTTGGCTATGTGAGCGACTGGGTGAAGCACTGCCAGTACTTGATGATAAGAATAGCGCCATGACCGGAAAGCGCCTACATAGCAATATTCCGTTAGCGTGGCTGACGTATCCTGATTGGCAAATGGGATATGAAGATATTTTGCGTCATCAAGACTCATAAGTTGCTATAGCGCTTAAATACGTTTTCAAATATATTGTTCATGAGTGCTGTTTTATAATAGCACTCACTTAGGGAGATTTCATGACCCAGCCTTTTACTTCTGATGAGGGTTTATTCAGTGTTGATCTTGTGGCAGAGGGTCAGTTTGCAAATAATAATGCGGCGCAATCAGCCGTTTTATTCAGTAGTGACCAGCCTGCGATTGTCCATCCTAATTTTGATCCGACGCAAGTGCCATTAGATCCTGCAAGACCGCTGACAGATATTCCAGAACCAGCGCGACGCTTAAATGGGCAATTACGCCGATTATATGGCAATGCTGCCCGTTTTTATCAGCCTGATAAGGACAGCTTGTCAAAATGGTCGCTTATTGCGTCAGAGGCATTAGCAGAACATTTATCATTACTAAACGCTGCTAAATTGATAGCGCTGCCTGATAGTTTTTATCACAATCAGAGCGAGCAGCCATTAATGTCGTCGTTAAATGAGATGGTTTTGCTAGATATGTCAGATATTCAACAAGCAATTCGGGCGTATCCAAGATTGAATCGTTATGGATTTTCAGAGACGGAGAGCGAAGAGAGTGATAAAGATATTAATGCTAAAACCAAAGCGTCTGCTGCACTATCTCTGCGCACCCTGACCAAACGCTATAACCCTGATGAGCTTTTAAATAGTATGTATGCTGATGACTGGCACGTAATACTGCAGCCGCAGCAGTTCGAGTTAGGTGAAGGCAGCTTAGCGACTGATATTATGGCGTGTAGCGTTGCTGTTCATGCTTTAAAGCAGTGCAGCCGCCGCAAAAGTATCAACCATAGTTATAGTGCCGCGCAAATTTGCCAGCATATACGCAGCTACTTACTCAGTCAGAGTATCTGTGAGCCTGCTCAGCGGCATGCCTATCGCCAAATTCGAATTTTTGCAGGGCATGTGATCATAGCCGCTCATCATTTGGGCTGGAATATTCAAATGAGTCGTGATGGTCACTGTTATTTTGACCTCTCCTCACGTTGCGGTCTTCTGACCCGATATCCCAATATACAAGATTATGATATCAATGGTTGGTCAAGTTAAGCGCCAACGCCTATAATGCGCGTCATGATAATCATTTTTAAACCTTTCTTTTTGTTCATAGGAATTCTCTAATGCCCCATGCCCAATACGCTAACAATGCCCCATTTTCATCTCATGCCTTTATTCAACTGGCGTTAGACAACCAAGTCTTAAAGTTTGGCGAGTTTGTCTTAAAGTCTGGTCGCATTAGTCCGTATTTTTTTAATGCAGGTTTGCTTGCATCAGGTGAGATGTTGTCGCTATTAGCACGTGGTTATGCAGATGCCTTAGCTGAACAGATGGCTGCTACAAATGAGGGTAAAGGCGCACAAGAACTGGTTATCTTTGGTGCCGCTTATAAGGGTATTCCCTTTGTGGCAGCAACTGCACAGGCTTTATGGTTACATCATGGTATCAATGCCAACTGGGGCTATAACCGTAAAGAAGCCAAAACGCATGGTGAAGGCGGTAATTTGGTCGGCGCTGATGTTAATGGCAAAGCCGTTTGGGTATTGGATGATGTCATTACCGCTGGTACAGCGATGCGTGAAGTGGTTGAGATTTTAGAACAAGCAGGCGCACATGTTGCCGGTATTATTGTGGCGCTTGACCGTAAGGAAAAAGGCTTAGCAGAGCGCTCGGCAATTCAGGAACTGGCGGCAACGTTAAACGTTCCAGTGCGCGCCCTTGTCGATATTGACGACTTAATCAGCTATCTGGCAGAGGGTGGTCATTCGAATCAAAATGCAACTCAACTTGCAAAAATGCAGCATTACCGTACCCAGTATGGCGTATAGTTAAGCGTAACTATTGCTATCTATACTTGTATATATTGGCATGCTGATATGTGATTTGTGTGTATTTTATCTATTAATAACATCCTGTAAATGAGTATTCTTATGAGCCTAGAACAGACAAAAAAATCTTTGAACATACTTGTGGTTATGGATCCCATTGAGCAAGTTAATTATAAAAAAGACACCAGTCTGGCTATGATGTGGTCGGCGCAAGATCGCGGTCATCGTTTGGGTTACTGTCAGATTCATGATTTATGGCTTGATCGTGGGCAGTTGATGGTCGATACGCAGTCAGTCATTGTCAAGCGTGATCCTGAGGATTTTTATACGTTAGGGGATAAGACGACAGGTTCGGTCAGCGATTATGATGTGATTTTGATGCGTAAAGATCCACCGTTTGATATGCGCTTTATTTATGCAACTTACATGCTTGATCATGCAAAGGCCGCAGGTGTACTGGTCGTCAATGACCCACAAGCCATTCGTGATTGTAATGAGAAATTGTTTGCCACTTGGTTTAGCGATTATATGAGCCCAACGATTGTGACCAGTAAACAGGCTCACATTCGCAAATTTATCGCTGAGCAGCAAGACGTTATTGTTAAGCCATTAGACGGTATGGGCGGTACAGGCATATTTCGCCTGACTGCTGACAGTCCAAATATTGGCGTGACGCTTGAGATGTTGACTGAGCTTGAAACGCTGCCGATTATGGCACAGCGTTATCTACCAGAGATTAAAGAAGGTGATAAGCGCGTGCTTATTGTTGATGGCACTGTGGTTGACTATACCTTGGCTCGTATTCCAACAAAGGGTGAGACGCGTGGGAATCTTGCCGCTGGTGGTAGCGGTGTAGCCATGCCGCTGACCGATATCGAACGCCAAGTCGCAGAAGTGGTCGCGCCTATTGTCAAAGCAAAAGGTTTAATGTTCGTTGGTTTAGACTTAATTGGTGGACGCATTACGGAAATTAATGTCACCAGTCCAACCTGTGTGCGTGAGATTGATGACCAATGTGGTACAGACATTGCGACCGATTTTATCATCGCAATAGAGCGAAGACTGGCAATCTGATAGGCTGCTAAAGTTTGTTAGTTAAATAAGCTGTAAGGATAGAGTAATGTAATGCTCATCTACTGGCACAATGAGTAAAAATAGTTGTGCTAACATAGATCGTTAAAACGTCAGGGTACTAGCGTTTTGATAACGATTTCGCGGTATTTACCAAAGCCAAGTCGCGATTATTCACGGCTTGGATTTTTGTTATTGGTCGGGCAGAAATGACTATATATCAGACCACGATTTACACTATACTATGCGGGCTTTTAAACAGCTCTAATGACCCAATGAGTAAGATGGCTATAGGACAATAAGTCCTTCATATCAATACAAAAAAGATAGGCAGGCGTTTCATGAAGACACCGCACATATTAATGATGGCTGCTGGTACTGGCGGGCATGTATTTCCAGCACTTGCGGTTAGTGAAGAACTGACTAAGCGCGGTGCGGTGATTCATTGGTTAGGCACACCAAACGGTATGGAGAATGGTTTGGTGGCGCCAACCGGTTATCCTTTTCATGCGATTGAGATGCAAGGCTTACGCGGTAAAGGGATTGGGCGTTTGCTTAAAATGCCAGTTACCTTGCTTTCTGCGACTATGGCAGTGATCAAAATCATTCGTGGTAATAATATTGATATAGTGGTTGGTTTTGGCGGATATGTCAGCGCACCCGGCGGTATAGCAGCCCGTTTGACCAAGACACCGCTTATTATCCATGAGCAAAATGCCATTGCTGGCATGAGTAACCGCTACTTGGCAAAGATGGCGACCAAAGTCTTGCAAGCGTTTGAAAATACCTTTGGTAATAGTCAGCTTGATGCAAAACTTGAAACAGTTGGTAATCCAGTACGTAACGCGATTACTGGTGTCGCTGAACCTATAGCGCGTTATGATATAAATGATCGCTCAGCATTAAAACTGCTAGTGGTTGGCGGCTCACTGGGTGCACAAGTGCTAAATGAGACCGTGCCAAAAGCACTGGCGTTAATAGAGAGTCCGTTTGAGGTACGTCATCAATGTGGGCGCAATAATGAAGCGGCGACGCAAGCAGCATATGATAGTAAGAATTTAAGTACACATCAGTTTATCGTACAGCCATTTATCGATGATATGGCAGCGGCTTATAACTGGGCAGATATTATTGTTTGCCGTGCTGGTGCGTTGACCGTTACTGAAATCCAAAATGTGGGTATTGCCGCGATTTTTGTACCATTGCCAAGTGCAGTTGATGACCATCAAACGGCAAATGCGCGGACGTTAACATTACATAAAGCAGCGATTCTATTACCGCAAAATGAACTGACGCCCAAACGCTTGAGTGAAGAGCTTACAAACCTTGATCGACCTGCTTGCTTAGAGATGGCAAAAAAAGGTCATGAGCTTGCCAATCGCCAAGCCTGCCAGCACGTTGCCAATATTATCTGGCAAGCTTTGTAGATAAACAAATAAATACCTGATATTTTTGCCTTACTATATTTTATCCGTCTTATAAAAAGAGAAACCCTTATGCCAACCTCTGCTAAAGCCTTAACCAAACGTTTGATTGAAATACCAGAAATGCGCCGTATTCAGCATCTACATTTTATTGGTATTGGTGGTTCGGGGATGTGTGGTATTGCTGAGGTTATGAATAATCAAGGCTATCAAGTCAGTGGTTCTGATATTACTGAGAGCTTAGTGACCAAACGTTTGGCGCAGATTGGTATCGATATTGCTATCGGTCATGATTCCAAAAACATTGCCAATGCTGATGTCATCATTGTATCGTCTGCCATCGATCGTAGCAATCCCGAAGTAAAAGCAGCACTCGAAGCACGTCTTCCGGTGGTACGCCGTGCGGATATGCTTGGTGAATTGATGCGTTATCGTCACGGTATTGCTGTTGCTGGGGCGCATGGTAAAACCACCACGACCAGTTTGCTGACCACTATGATGGCAGAAGGCAATTTAGATCCTACTTATGTGATTGGCGGTAAGCTTAATGCTTCGGGCAAAAATGCCGCGCTTGGTAGCAGTCGTTTTCTAATTGCCGAGGCTGATGAGTCTGACGCCTCATTCTTGTCATTGCATCCGATGGCGGCGATTGTCACCAATATTGATCAAGATCATATGGAAACTTATGGCAATAGTTTTGATAAATTAAAGGCAGCTTATATTCAGTTTTTACAAAACATGCCGTTTTATGGTCTGGCAGTAGTCTGCGGTGATGATCCTGAGCTGTACGCGATGATTGATGATATTGGGCGTCCAGTATTGACCTTTGGTCTTGAGCCATTTAATGATGTACAAGCCGTTGATTTGGTCACCGAAGGTACAAAAACCCATTTTACAGTGCTACGTCGTGATCATGAGCCATTGCGTCTGACACTGAATATTCCGGGCGTGCATAATGTCTACAATGCGCTTGCAGCCATTACTATGGCGACTGATGAAGGCGTCGATGATGCTGCAATCACCCGTGCGCTACAGAAGTTTGAAGGGGTTGGTCGTCGTTTTGAGCAACATGCTTCTGTGGAGATAGATGATGGTAATGTGCTGCTGATTGATGATTATGGTCATCATCCAAAAGAAGTTGATGCCACCATTAAAGCGGCGCGTCAAAGCTTTCCTGAGCGTCGCTTAGTGATGATGTTCCAGCCTCATCGTTACAGCCGTACCCGTGACTGCTTCGATGATTTTGTCGAAGTACTCTCAAGTGTTGATGAGTTATTATTGTTGGATGTCTATTCTGCTGGTGAAAGCCCTATTGCTGGTGCGGACACCAAAGCCTTAGCACGTAGTATACGTTTGCGCGGTGCCGTCGAGCCAACGATAGTGGATAAAGATAATATTGCCCCTGTCATGCAGCGATTATTGAAAGCAGGTGATATGCTGATCACCCAAGGCGCGGGTAATGTTGGGCAAATAGCTATCGATCTCGCCGCCAATAATCTTTATATCAAATAAGCCTTAGAAGCATTAGAAGCATTGCTTTAAAAATATTAGGAGCACTAACGATGACCATGAATAATACTAAAGAAAATAATAATATTGATAAAGATGGCGTTAATGTTGAGCAAAACGCTACAGATAACAGTAAAAACAACATTAAAGGCAATGTTCAAAATAACGCTGCCCCTATTATCAATCCAGAAACAGCTTTAGCAGCTGCTGCACAAGCAGAGCAGGATAAAGTAAATAACAATAGCCAAAGCGCTAATACGTTACCCGCTATTAAAGAAAGTAAAGTAAAAGAGGCGAGTGAGTTTGGTAGAGTTGCTGTCATTTACGGTGGTAATAGTAATGAGCGTAGCGTGTCTTTAGACAGCGGTGCAGCTGTATTGCAAGCACTACAAAACCAAGGGGTTGATGCCACGCATTTTGATCCTAAGCATCAAGACATTACTGAACTACGTCAGTATGATCGTGTATTTAATGTCTTACATGGTCGTGGTGGCGAAGATGGTCTGCTGCAAGGCGTACTACAGTGGTTTGATATTCCTCAAACTGGCTCAGGTATTTTAGCGTCAGCACTTGGTATGGATAAAGTACGTACCAAACAGCTGTGGCAAGGCTGCGGATTATCGACTGCACCGTTTTCACTGCTAACCGCTGATACCGACTGGCAGCAGGTGGTTAATATGTTAGGACTACCACTGATTATCAAGCCTGTTCATGAAGGCTCAAGCATTGGTATGACTAAGGTTAATAACCTTGATGAGCTTCCTGCTGCCTATGCAACCGCCGTACAATGTGGCGATGTAGTGATGGCGGAGCGCTGGATAACTGGTCGCGAGTTTACTATCGTTATCATTGATGATGAAGCTTATCCTGTCATTCGCCTAGAGCCTGCGGATATCACCAATTTTTATGACTTCGAAGCCAAGTATAATCGTAACGATACCAGCTACTATATCCCTTGTGGTTTAAGTGCTGCGGATGAAAAGCATTTGCAAGATCTAAGTTTATCGGCGTTTCGTGCCGTTGATGCAAAAGGCTGGGGACGTATCGATGCGATGCAAGACGAAGCGGGCAACTTTTGGCTACTTGAGATTAATACCGTACCGGGCATGACCAGTCATAGTTTGGTACCCATGGCAGCCAAAGCTCGTGGCATGGATTTCGAGAGCTTGTGCTGGCATATTTTGGCGCAAACGGTGTAACACTTTATTAAATAAGTCACTGCCTACATAAAACAAGCTGTTCTTAGTAATTATACAAGAGTGATTATTTCAATAAATGAGGTATTTAAACTATTTATCATTGTTGAATAGTAGCTTCTCATTATTCGTAATGTATCGCTATAGCTGCTATACCACAGCTTCATGTAAACTTGTGTAAATTCGTTAGTAGTAGTAGGGGTTAGGCTATTGTTTGAAGGTAAAATGCGTTAATATTGTAACTATCTAGTGGTTTTGGTGATAGTTATGCAACGCTTTGGTAAGTCCTTCATTAAATAAGAGAAATGTTACATTTAAAGGCCGACAAGCACACTTTATATTGCCATTTAAAGTTACGAATTGATAGCATATCTATTGAATGGATTTTACACCTGCATAATGGTGATAAGCGCTTTTGCATAAATAAAAAAGATCATCGATTTACGTAAATATGAATCGAATGTATGAAATATACAGATTATTTTGATTAAATATAGGGACGAAGTTTAATATGGCTCAAACTGTCAATGACGTCGCTGACTTGATGAGTGATAAAACCCGTCACCCAAAATCAAACTTTCAAGTACCCACTGCGGTTAGATACTTTTTTACCGTATTGGTGCTTGGGTTATTAGTGCTGATATTGATAATGGGCGGTAAGGCTTTACGTAACGCACCTCCAGCAGCTATTCATGTCGATCATCAAGGATTGACGGTTGCCGAATATCGGGCGCTACAGCATGTTATGAATCAGCAAAGTGTGAGCAGCTTTTTCACCTCTGATTTGCAAGCGCTGAGAGATATTACCACTGGTTTGGCTTGGGTTGATCAGGTCAGTATCAGTCGTAACTGGCAAAAAGGTATTGTGGTTACTGTATTACCTAAGCAAGCAGTGGCAAATTTTGGTACTGAACGTCTAGTGGATGCAACGGGCAATGTGTTTGTCCCTGCTGATAGTAGAGATTTAACGCAAGAGAACTTTGCAACTTTGCAAGGCAATATGACTCAAGCGCCAGTCATTATGCAACAGATGCAGCAAGTCAATGACTGGTATGCTCCGCTTGGCTTACAAGTTGAAGATATTATTTTGTCGCCAAGAATGACGTGGCTGATTCGTTTTGATAATGGGTTACGTATTATCGTTGATAATGAGAATACGGCGCAAAAGCTACTGAACTTAAGCCAGCTGCTGGGTAATCAATTAAAAAACCGCCGTGATGAGATACAATCAGTAGATCTTCGTTACAAAAATGGATTTACGATTGCATGGAATATAGCAGTGCCAAAAGATAATGATACACCCGTAAAAGAAAAACCAACAACTGAAGCACCTCTATAAGTAATATATAAAGTAGCCAACACGCTAAACTTGTCTGCTTTATTTTTTATACAGAGTATACATACGCTATTATCAGCTGATAATAGACTTATTTTAATGATTTAATGGAGACATCATTTGTTCTCCTGTTTAGCGATAATTTGTCTGGTACCATGAAAAATACTGAAAATTTGGTTGTTGTCCATTTAAGTGCCACGGCAGTTTATGTCGTCATTGGTAGTGTTGTGTCTGCAAAAGACATCCGTATTATGGGTGTGGGGCAAGTTAAGAATAGCGACTTTTATCAAGGTCAAATCAAGCATCGCGAACGCTTGCAAGGCGCTATCAAACAGGCTATTCAAGAAGCGGAAGATACCGCTAATTGCCGTGTGCATAGTGTGTGGCTGACGCTGGCGACTCCTGAGCTATTGAGCAAAAATAGTGCGGGCGATGTTAGAGTAGAAGATGAATTCGTTCGTGCTAAAGATATGGTGCAAGCGCTCTCAAATGCCAAATCGCAAGATTTGTCATCTGACTATTATTTGATGCATTGTTGTCAGCAAGGTATTTATATCGATAACCAAGAGTTTATGGTTGATGATGCCATTGATATGGTGGCGCACAATATAGCTGTGATGTATCACATGATGATGATGCCAGTTGCTGGTCGTCAAAATATCCAAAAACTATTGCAAAGCTGTGATGTGGGTATTGATCATATTGTCTTCGATGCGGTAACCAGTGCCGAATATAGCTTGATGAGCGAAGAGCGCCAACAAGGCGTTTGCTTGGTAGATATAGGTGCCAGCACCACAAGTATTTGCGTTTATAAAGAAAATAAGCTGATTTTTACCCATTGTATCGCAACGGGTAGTCATGAAGTGACGATGGATATTTCAGCAGACGTTGGTATTTCAATGATAGAGGCTGAAAAGCTGAAAAAATCGCATGGTACAGTGGATGTGAACAGCGTAGATCCAAGCTCGTTTTTCCTGTTTAAACCGCAAGGGTCAGGTGATGAAATCAACATTGGTATCTATAACCTTGCGCGTATTATCGAAGCCCGTTACGTGCAGATTTTCACTGAAGTAGTACGCCAGTTACATGAAGCGGACTTATTAGGCTATATTGATAAGGGCATTGTGCTCACAGGCGGCGGTAGTGCGATTAAAGGCATGATACCGTTTGCGAAAAAATTATTAAAAATGCCAGTGGTATTAACCAATACGCATCCTGCGATTAGTGCTTATAATCATTTTGATAATGATGAATCCTTTAAGCAGCTGAATCTTCAGGTTAATGATCGGGCTTATCAAACGGCATTTGGTACACTACTATATAGCCAAAGCGAGCAGTTTCGGCGCAGTGAAAAAAGCGAGCCTGAAGCGATTCAAAAAAATCGTGTGACGGGTGTTTTTCAAAGTGCTGGTCAACGTTTTGCCAGTGTACTAAAAAAGATATTATAATTGTCCTATAATCCTGCTGACAATCTACTTACCGTAATTAGATAAGCGGTTTGTCAGCAAGACCAAGCAAGCATATTAAAAGCAATACCCTGTATAATAACGGCATATCTTGGTTAAGCATTACTATTTAAGCCATGGCCCTGTTTTAATCAAATACATTTATATATAGTAAGTCGATAGCGCGCCATATGCGTGTGTTACCACGTATCGACCATCACGCTATCTGCAACTGGAGAAACTTTTTTATGTCAAAATACACCATGCCAGATGATAATCAGCTTCAAAATAATGGCCAAGCAAGCTTCACTGTATTCGGTGTAGGCGGCGGCGGCGGTAATGCAGTTGAACATATGGTACAGCAAGGGATTAGAGGTGTAACATTCGTCTGTGCCAATACGGACAAACAGGCGCTTGATCGTTTGACCGCACCGCATAAGCTACAACTTGGTGCAAAAACCAACCGTGGTCTTGGTGCAGGAGCGAATCCAGAAGTGGGTCGTGAAGCAGCAGAAAGTGACGAAGAAGCAATTCGTGCACTGCTTGAGCATTCAGATATGGTCTTTATCACTGCTGGAATGGGTGGTGGTACGGGCACTGGTGCTGCACCAGTCGTAGCACGTATTGCTAAAGAAATGGAAGTACTGACCGTTGCTGTAGTTACCACGCCGTTCAAATTTGAAGGCGGCAAACGTATCAAAGCTGCCAAAGCGGGTATCGAGCAGCTGACTAACTTTGTAGATTCTATCATTACGATTCCAAATGATAAGTTGATGAGTGTCTACGGCAACATCTCTATGCAAGATGCGTTTAAAAAAGCAGATGATGTGCTATTGCATGCAGTCCAAGGTATTGCAGAGACCATCGCTAGCGAAGGTATGATCAACATTGACTTTAACGATATCCGTACCGCAATGACCGCTAAGGGCCATGCGATGATGGGTATCGGTCGTGCCAGCGGTGATGATCGTGCGCGTCAAGCGACTGAAAAAGCCATCAGATCGCCATTACTTGATGATTTGCGCCTAGAGAATGCCAAAGGCTTACTCGTCAACGTGATTTCATCTGAATCCTTATCTCTAGATGAGATGAGCAAGATCAGTGTGATCGTCGAAGAAATTACTGATATCGATGAAGCGCATATCTTCTATGGCTCAGTGATTGATGAAAAAATGGGCGACGACTTGCATGTGACGGTTATTGCAACTGGTTTAACCTTAGATGAAAACGCTGGTGAAGAGCCTGAAGTGGTGGAGCAACCTGTGCCTTCTGTAAATAGTACGCAACCTGTTGACCCAAACTTGCATACCAGTGCATTGAACAGTCAAAAACAGTCTCAAGCTCAGTATCAAGAAAACCCAATTCGCTCTAATACTGTGCCTGAACAGACTAAAACTAAGACCAATAGCATTCAAGATTATCTAAAGCGTCAGCAGAACAAATAGATCTCATTCGTATAAATATTGCTCTCTAAAAAAGCCAGCGTTCAAACGCTGGCTTTTTTGTGCCTATTCATAATTTCTGCTATTTACCAACTACTTATATATTGGTTATTCCTATTTATCAGAAAATGTTACCTACTCATACCAATTTAGGCGGTATTTTCAAGAGAGGAAGCCTTTCAAAGCCCGATATTTCATAGCCGTCTGTTGGTGATTGCGACTAAACAGTCACCGATAATAATGCTTCGATAAGTGTTATCAATCAAAGAGATAGGTAAATTAACGCTTTTTATCGCTAGCGAACAGGGTTCGGGTAATGATACACTATGGCAATTGTAACAAAATATGTGAGAAGACAGCCATGAATCAACGAACCATAAAAACAGCAATTGCTGTTACAGGTACTGGTCTTCATAGTGGTCAACCTGTTGATTTAGAATTTCATCCGCAACCAATCGATACTGGAATCGTCTTTGAGCGTTCTGATATTACTGGCAGCATGCCAATTCCTGCCAGTGCCTTTTTGGTACAAGATACCATGATGTCATCTAATCTGGTGTTTGGTGGTACACGTGTCGGCACGGTTGAGCACTTGCTGAGCGCGATAGCGGGACTTGGCGTTGATAATCTATTAATTCGTGTATCAGCATCAGAGATACCTATTATGGATGGCAGTGCTGCGCCTTTTGTAGGACTGTTATTGCAAGCAGGTTTTTGCGAACAGGATGCTTCAAAGAAATTTATCAGGATTGTACGTACGGTACGTGTCAAAGTTGACGATAAATGGGCAGAGCTACGTCCTTATAATGGATTTGAGCTTAATTTCGAGATTGATTTTGATCATCCTGCGATTGATAAAAACTTTCAGCATGCCCAATTGCAGTTTTCAACCCAAAACTTCATTGAGCAGCTGAGTTCAGCACGCACTTTTGGTTTTTTACGTGATATCGAAGCCATGCGTCAGAACAATCTGGCATTAGGCGGTAGCATGGATAATGCGATTGTTATCGATGAAAGTAATATTTTGAACGAAGAAGGTCTGCGTTTTAATGACGAATTTGTTCGTCATAAAATTCTAGATGCACTTGGTGATTTATATCTGATTGGATATCCCATTTTGGGTCGTTTTAATGCTTATAAATCCGGTCATGCTTTAAATAACTTATTGGTACGTGAGATTTTATCTGACCATAATAACTTTGAAATTGTAACTTTTGATGACAATGTAACATGTCCTATCGAATATTTACCTTTGAATGGTATAACTGTCGAAGGATGAATACAGGAATATACACGAAGTATCGAAACATTTACGCAATATTACATAAAATGGTTATAAGTAGAGTGAAATTATATTCATATAAGTGGATATATATTTCTTTATTTTATGATAACTTGTCTGTATAGTAGATGAGATAAAAGCTGTAGCGAATAGCAAAATCATCTGTCAGTGAGGTTCACAATGTGAATAACACTGACAGATGATTTTTTTTGTTTTTGGAATTACAAAAACCCAGCCTGAATCGTATCATTTACCGGATTAGTTTACATAACTTTACATTATCTGCAGGGGTTTTTTAAGGATTTATAAGGCGTAATAGTGCTTTTTTGAGGTTTTCATCAGTGGTGACATGCTCTGCTGCCTGTGATATAGTCCGCTTTGTGTTTTGGCTAAGAGCCTGATTTTCATGGGCTTTAACGGACATTGAGCGTAATGCTGACAAGCCTGATGATGATTTAGAATAATTATTATTGGTAGATTTATTGGCTATGACGACGCGAATTTGCTTGAGTTGTTTAAATGTAATTGACTGCTCTGTTAACACTTGCAAATACGCGCTCTGCAAATAGCGAATATGATTGGCAGCAGTGACGGACTCGACACTGAGTGTCAATTGCTCAGACGTTAAGCCTACGACCCAGCAGTTATTGAGGATTTCCTCAGGTAGACAATCTACCAAAAGCGCTTTTATTTCAGTGGTCGCTTGCACATATAAACGCATACTATCAGATAGGTTTTGAGGTAGCGCACTACCAGCAAAAGCTTGATGATCGATGAGAGTGGCAAGGCGGTTAGGGTTTTTTTTGGACATCGTAATGACTCATCTAATAGGTGAAAAATCGATACTCATAATAAACAGGCTCTAAACGCTCATTTTTAAAGCAAGGTATGACGTAGCAAACGATTTATGTAGTAGATGATTAAGCTGCTAATGATATCAGCATCAGCTACTTAAGAAGTAAAAGAGCGATTGTACTAAATATTTTATCATGTTTATTTCATGATTATATTCTCTAAACTAATTCATGCTTTGTCACGGATGACGAGCAATTCTGTTTTCACAATAGGTAGTAAATTTATGAAACAAGCTTTATTAATTTTATCAGTATTGGGAATGGGCGTAGCACAGACAAGTGGTGCTGCCGAAACAACCTTTCAATCAAATAATACCTTGAGTCATACCATCACCAATATCACTACTTCTGCGAACTATGGTTCTAGTCGTAACATCTACAGCACCAACAGCGGTGCATATGTTTCTAGCAATGATGAAATCAGCCAAGCAATCGATAATTTAAGCGCGCATGCAAAACAAAAAGAATATCAGCTTGCTTCGCTAACCAATCGTTTGTCTTATGAGCAACGTCAGCAGAAAGTAAGTTCAGTGCCAGATCGTTATTCGGCGCCTGCTATTGCAGCAGCGAATGCTTCACGAGTCGCTTTATCTAGTAGCACAGGCTATTGCGCTCGTTATGTCCGTAAAGCGTTACAATCAGCGGGCTACGAATTCACGCCTAATCCTTCAGCGTATCAATATGCGTCTCGTGGCACACTGTCACAAGCGGGTTTTACCAAAATCAGTAATAACATGGAACCACAGGTTGGTGATGTGGTTGTTTATGACCGTACCTCAAGTCGTCCTCATGGCCATATTCAAATATTTGATGGTAATGACTGGGTGTCTGACTTCCGTCAAAACAGCATCAGCCCATACAGCGGTCATTACAACTATACGACGTGGCGCGATGCTAGATACGTCGATGATGCTTCAGATCGTGGTATCTACCTTGCTATGGCTGACAAATAAGTATCAGTTAAGCGCTCTCTCCGGACTCAGTAATGCTCTTTATGACATTACTGAGTTTTTTTATGTCTTAAATAAGGCTAGCTATTAAGTTGATATTTTTACTTGGCAACGGCGGATAGCCTATCAAATGGTGTCCAATACTGACGATTATGAAAGTCGGGTGGCGAGGCATGTTTGGGCGCAAAGTATAGAGTGATTTCGCCAAAGGATAAAATAACACAAGGATGTATGTATTTGATAAGGGCATCATTACTGTAATCTGACTTGCGATTCAAGGACGTCAATGAATCTAATGGCATTCTAAAGCTGCGTTGGTAGTGATAAGGTTCATGCGTTGATATTGGGTAGTCTATTAACAGTTTCGGATTGTTACCGTCTATCCAATCGATAGCAGCACGTGTCTGTCCGTCAGCGTATATAAGAGGTCTTGGCGGTAGTGTTGTAGGAGAGCGATAGCTGTCAAACTCATAAAGAGCATACTGACCTTCAGGACTGGCATTGATTTCAATATAGGACATTGCCATATTGGTTTTGGGGGACTTATCGCTATCTTCTGAACGGCTACTTATTAAAGAACCTGTTAAAAAGCACTCAAGGCAGGTTTGTTCCCACAGATAATCCTTAAAGCCTATTTTATCTGCTTGCCACTTTGGCCAAGTTAATAGAGCAGCTAGTGATTCAGCGGGCAACGTCACACGATACTCTAGCTGCAAGTAAGCTTCTGGCCGCGCTACAAGCGTTGCGCTTACCTGTATGCTAATATCCTGTAAAACTTTTACTGTCACGCCAAGTTGCTGCGCGTCATCTGCTAAGGTTTCAGTTGCTAGGTATAAATCAAAACTTTGGCTCATATTCTTATTATCTCAAAAATTATTAGCACCATAAAACATGATATAGCTGCCAACGAACATCGCATATTAAATAGTGAACTATAAATGACATAAAAGCCGCGAGCAAAAGTGCATCGCGGCTTTTATAGTCAATGAAAAGTAATATCTACACATTATGTACTGCTGGTATCAATTTTTCTTGCTTGCTGTAGCTAGCCGACAGAGGCTGCAAAAAATTTATACCAGCAGCACTGTAGCGTTTTTGAGATATTTTAACTATATGATTTACCGTTATCATCTGTCTAAAAATAAATCAGCACGCTATTTTAAGCCATTTCATATTCAACAGACGATATGAAGCAAGTAATGACGCATTATGCATTACGAGCAAGGTTTGAAAGTTTAGGATTGGCATTTGGGTTTTTGCGTAGCAATAGCGCCATACGACCAATTGAGTGAATCAAAGTCGCCTTTGCAGTAGCAGCAAGCTCAGCGCCGATGACATCACGCTCTTCCTTGATACCAGCAGGCAATTTTATTTTAATCAGTTCATGATCTGATAAGGCGCGATCAATCTCTTCAGTAATGCTTGGCGTAACACCTTTATTGCCAATCATGACAATCGGTTTCAAATCATGACCAATGCCTTTTAAGCGTTTGATGGTTGCGTTATCAAGTTGCATAGAATTCCTAGGGGTTGGTAAAAACAAAATATAATAAAATTGAGAGCAATTGATGACCATTATAATTAATCTATGATCATCTTGCATGAGATCAGCAGGATTTTGCACGATTTTACGTGATGAAAATGTTAAACTGCCATTATGGGTACATTATAAACGCTACGCTCTTATAAAGCAGTGTTTTCACTAAGAAAAATTAACGGTTTAGTCTTTTGAAGCTAATAAATAGCTTGATAGTATTGAAAATCATAGTTAATAGTGTTTTTGATTGCATGGTTGTAGAAAGTGACATAAAGCAAAAAGTATATTAAGACATTAGTTAATAAATACATATGCGCATATAGAAAAGCACGTTATAGGAGCAGGAATTTTGGCCACACGTATTGAAAACAAAAAGTTGTCAAAGAGCAGTAGTGCTTGGATGAAAGAGCACATTGATGATCACTATGTGCAAAAGGCCCAAAAAGATGGCTACCGTGCCCGTGCTGCTTATAAATTATTAGAAATAAATGAAAAAACCAATCTGATCAAAAAAGGTATGACCGTTGTTGATTTGGGTAGTGCCCCTGGCAGCTGGTCTCAAGTGGCTGGTCAATTGGTTGGGGAAAAAGGTATCTTGATTGCCTCTGATATTTTGCCGATGGATACCTTGCCGGATGTTACCTTTATCCAAGGTGACTTTCGCGAGCCAGAAGTTTTTGACCGTATCATGGCTGAGGTTGGTGATAGACAAGTTGATGTGGTGCTGTCTGATATGGCGCCCAATACAGCAGGTAATAGTGCCATTGACCAGCCGCGTATGATGTACTTATGTGAGCTGGCGGTCGATTTCGCGCTGGCAACCTTACCAGAAGGTGGCGCGCTTATTATGAAAGTGTTTCAAGGCGAGGGTACACAAGAATTACGCAAGCAGATGCAGGCGGATTTTAGTAAAATCCGTAGTATTAAGCCTGGTGCTTCTAGACCGCGCTCAAAAGAGATATTTTGGATTGCAATCAAGTAATATGAAATGAAACTCTCACCTCAAAATTAGCCAGTTAAAATCATTGAATGAAAACGGCTACAATCGTTAACTGAATAAATGGGAATGCTGCTTGAATTATTCAGGTTAATACCACATATCATGATATATTAACTTTGTTTGAAATCAACTCTTAAGCATTTTTCTAAGTGCTTATATGATATTTTTAGCAAAGTCGTCTGACAGTAAGCGCCTTATAAACTCAGTTATTTATCGTTATTGCGCGGCTTATTTCTCTAATAAAAATATAAGGTTGTTTTATACCTTAAATTTGCAATGAGAAATGATAATTCGCCAATAGACTTTGAATAGCGAGACATACGTTTATATATAGACGTCACGTGTTTAGTAAACACACCAATAAGTATGGGATGGGAATAACTAGTGAGCGACATGGTAAAAAATACCTTATTGTGGCTGGTGGTAATCGGCGTTTTAGTGCTGGTGTTTAGTGGCTTTGATAAATCATCTGAGCCCGATAACCTTAACTACTCTGAATTTGTGACCGCTGTGTCAGAAAATCAAGTAGCCAGTGTTGAGATCGATGGCGAGCAAATCACCGGCGAGAAGAAAAATGGTTCTGAATTTGAAACCATTCGTCCAGCTGTGATGGATGACGAGCTGATGCCATTGCTGCGTGAAAATAAAGTTGAAGTCCAAGGCACTGCACCGAAGCGCCAAAGCGTATTGATGCAATTGCTGATAGCCAGTTTCCCAATTTTGCTGATTATTGGTCTGTTTTTATTCTTTATGCGTAATATGCAAGGCGGCGCTGGCGGTAAAGGCGGTGGACCGATGAGCTTTGGTAAATCAAAAGCCAAAATGCTAACCGAAGACCAAATCAAAGTAAATTTTGAAGACGTTGCTGGTTGTGAAGAAGCCAAAGAAGAAGTCGTCGAAGTGGTGGAGTTCTTACGAGACCCGGATAAATTTACCAAGCTTGGTGCGACGATTCCACGCGGTATCTTGATGGTAGGTCCTCCAGGTACGGGTAAAACGCTATTAGCAAGAGCTATTGCTGGTGAAGCTAAAGTACCTTTCTTCTCGATTTCAGGTTCTGACTTCGTTGAGATGTTCGTCGGTGTTGGTGCGTCACGTGTCCGTGATATGTTTGAACAAGCGAAGAAAAGCGCGCCATGTATTATCTTTATTGATGAGATTGATGCTGTCGGTCGTCATCGTGGTTCCGGTATGGGCGGCGGTAATGATGAGCGTGAGCAGACATTGAACCAATTATTGGTTGAGATGGATGGATTTGAAGGCAACGAAGGTGTTATCGTCATTGCTGCCACTAACCGTGCAGATGTTCTTGATAAAGCACTATTGCGTCCGGGTCGTTTTGACCGTCAGGTGCAAGTAGGGCTGCCAGATATCAAAGGTCGTGAGCAAATTCTTAAAGTGCATTTAAAGAAACTGCCTAATACTATTGGTGTTGACGCTCATGCCTTAGCCCGTGGTACGCCAGGATTCAGTGGCGCCCAGCTTGCTAACCTTGTTAATGAAGCAGCCTTGTTTGCCGCTCGTCGTAACAAGCGCAGCGTCGATATGAATGATTTTGAAGATGCTAAAGACAAGCTATATATGGGTCCTGAGCGTAAATCAATGGTCATACGTGAAGAAGAGCGCCGTGCTACTGCTTACCATGAAGCAGGTCATGCGCTAGTCGCCGAGCTGCTACCGGGTACCGATCCTGTGCATAAAGTCACTATTATGCCGCGTGGATTTGCGCTTGGTGTTACGTGGCAGTTGCCTGAGCACGACCAAACCAGTATGTATAAATCAAAAATGCTGAGTGATATTGCGATTTTATTTGGTGGTCGTATCGCTGAAGAAGTCTTTATCGATCAAATGTCGACGGGTGCCTCAAATGACTTTGAACGTGCGACCAAAATGGCACGAGCAATGGTAACCAAATACGGCATGTCTGATGCGCTTGGTATCATGGTCTATGAAGATGATGACAGCTCACAAGGTTACTTTGGTGGCGGTGGTCGTACGATTTCAGAAGCAACACAGCAAAAGGTTGATGAAGAAGTACGCCGTATGCTAGAGGAGCAATATGATATCGCTCGTGAATTAATTGAAGGCAATCAAGAAAAGATGCATGCTATGGTAGATGCCTTGATGAAATGGGAAACCATTGACCGCGATCAGCTGCAAGATATCTTAGCGGGCGAACAACCTCGTCCACCAAGAGTCTATCAGCATCATGAAGTGAACTTATCAAAGAATGATGTGAAAACAACCGGAATGACTCCTCCGCCATTACCAGCGATGTAAAAGTTACTCTTAAGTTTTGAATAAAAAAAGCCCTTTTAACAAAGGGCTTTTTCTTTATTACCAATTTAGAATGACATCAGATTTACTGGTATCATAAGCATTATAAGTTAGAGCTAAAATCAATTTTACGAATTCAAATTATCATGGATAAGTTATGTCACTATTCCAACCCTTAACTGCTTATACTGTGACCAGTCGTGATAAGGTTTTAGATTTATCACAGCCTCATATTATGGGCATTTTAAATGTCACGCCAGATTCGTTCTCAGATGGTGGGCAGTTTGATGCAGTTGATAAGGCAGTAGCACGATGTAAAGAGATGATCGATGCAGGTGCTACCATCATCGATATTGGCGGCGAGTCTACCCGTCCAAATGCTGAAATGGTGGCGACTTCTGATGAACTACAGCGTGTGGTGCCAGTCGTGACAGCGATTAGGCAGCAGCTAGGCGATGACATATGGCTATCCATTGATACCAGTAGTCCTGAGGTTATGCACGCAGCGTTTGAAGCAGGCGCGGATATTTGGAATGATGTACGGGCACTCAAGCGTGAGGGCGCTGCGCTGATGGCAGCTAAGCTTAACATTCCTGTTATGCTCATGCATATGCGCGGTGAGCCAACCACGATGAATAATCTGGCACAGTATGATGATGTGGTTAAGGAAGTCATGACAGAGCTAAAAGTGCGTATTGATGAAGTGACAAGTATGGGTGTCATGCGCGAAAATATTATTATTGACCCCGGTTTTGGCTTTGCTAAAAACTATCAGCATCACTGTGCATTATTGAGTGAGCTTAAGCGCTTACAAACACTCAAACTGCCAATGATGTTTGGTATTTCACGCAAGCGATTTTTAGCAGAAGTGCTGACCAAAACAGGTCTAGAAGCGCTTGCTACCACCCAACCGCTTGAGCGTGATAACGTGGGTACTGCTGCAGGTCTTTTTGCATTGCAGCAGGGGGCAAGTATCATTCGTACTCATAATGTCGCTATGATGCAGCAAGCCATAGCGTTATGGAGCCAGCTATCTGCATATGATAAAAGCTAATAATGGTGATTATGTCTATAATTAAGAACTTATAATCAAAAATAAATTTATCGATGATAATAATTGTGAACGATAGAGTTTTGGTGCTTTATATTTATTTACATACCTTTTAAACGAATGAGAATACCTTTATGACCATTAATAACCAGCCAGAGCCCACCAATGAGCAACGCCGTATTATTTATCAAGCCCGCCGTGGTTTGAAAGAGTTGGATTTTTATTTTGAACCCTATATTAAAGAGCTTTATTTAACGGCAGAAGCTGCCGAACAAGAAAGCTTTGCGCAAATGCTGACTCATGAAGACCCAGATTTATTAGATTATTTTACCAATCAAAACCGACCAGAAGATGAGGCGATATGGGAGTTGGTTAATAAGATTAAGACGTGGCGTCACAGTAAAAGTCTGAGTTAATTGTTTAAATGGCTAGTTTTATTTTTTGATTGTTAAAGTAGTATTGAGTCTTTTCTATTAATCAGAAATATTCTTTGGTAGCTCACTATGACAGCATTAACCTCGCTACGTATCGATACTGCTATTAAACCTATAAGCTATTTATATCTGATATTTTATATTGCATTATTCAGTATCGTTATGGTATTGGGGGCGCTTGCTTCATTAGCCTTATGGCAATATGTCGTTATACTCCTCATCAGCGCTGCAGTCATTGGCTATTTAGCATTATCACGACCCATACTATTACATCTAAGCCAGCCGCCACTTGATAAAAGTGTTTATCAAGATTGGCAGTTATTAATACGTACGAGTCGTGGGGATGCCTTGTGGCAAGCAAAGCTCAATACGGTCAGTCAATCTCATTGGGTTATCTGTTTTGATTTTAATATCGTAGAGCCTTATAAACGCCGATTTTCTGTAGCTATATTCCGTGATCAGGTTAATACCGAGCAATGGCGCGAGTTGACCATCTTGTCAAATATGATTGCAAACAAAACCGTTTAATTGAACTTAGTTTCAATTGTAGATGCTTACCTGCCTTATCTTACCGTACTAAATTATCTACTACATCTCATAACAAAATGCCTATCTAGAGAGGCAAATAGATTTGCTATATTGGAATTTATATTTATAGGTCGGTTTAAATAGTAGGTGATGGTAGCAGTCGTTACTTTGCTATACCAAAACCTGTATCGACGAATTTTATTATAATAAAAAGGATAAAGTTATGAGTTTGCTAGGGAATTTAGTGAGTCAAGTAGCACGTAGTGCCATGGATCCAGAGGACGCACAGCGTAATCCAGTTAATCAACGTATCAATCCGCGTCGTACCGGCGGTCTTGGTGATATATTGGGGAGTGTGCTTGGCGGTGGCAATCAGTCAGCGGGTTATAATCCACAACAGTACGAGCGCCGCTCAGCAGACAATGGTTTTGGGTTAGACGATATTATCGGCGGGTTAACAGGTGGCAAACAGCGCGGTGGCATGAGTTCAGGTACTGGTGGACTTGGTGATATTCTAGGTAGTGTACTTGGTGGTCAAACGACGAGGGGTGGCTTCGGTGGTAAAGGTATGCTTATTGCTGCCCTTATGCCTATGGTACTGAGTTGGATAAAGCGCAATGGTGGGTTAAGTGGTGCTCTCTCGAAAATTACCGGTATGGGCTATGAAAAACAAGCGCGCTCTTGGTTGAGTACTAATGAGCTTAACGATAATCTTGATCCTAACGACATCAATCGATTGTTTGATGACAGTGAAATACAGCAAGTCGCTGCTCATACAGGCGCTAACGAGATAGAGGTGCGTCAAGGGTTGGCTGAGCTATTACCTGAAGTCATGAACCAATTGACGCCAAACGGTAATTTAGATAACGAACCTGAAGCCAATGAAGAAATTGATCAAATTATTAGTCAATTATCAAGCCGTCTAGGGGCACTAAAATAATTAGGTTATTATTTATAGCATTTAAAACGATAAAAAAGCGCACCTGACTAGGTGCGCTTTTTTATATCTAAAATATAATAGCGATCGTTAAAGGTTAAAATTGTTGCATTAAAAATTGCTAAAAACGTTCATCTAAAGTATCTAACGTATAGTTTAATGCCGCAAAGCAAATATCACTATTAAAGCCGCGATATTGTAAAAACCGCAGCTGCCTTGCTTTGTCTTTTTGTTCAGTGGGTATATCATCACCATATTTTTTGATACGCGCTGTGACTGCCAGTTTGAGCCAGTCTATACCTTCGACCAAATTATCTGCGCTGTCATCTATAAATTCACTAAACTCATCAGATTCTGCATTTGCCATATCGATAAGTTCATCGATATTATCGGGCATCGTCATCTTTTTACGATGGAATTCTTGCTTGATACGACCTCTGCCGCGTCCTTTTCTGATATTTTCACGAATCAGCATTAGAGTAGTGCGGTAATCACTTTGATAGCCTTTTTCTTCGAACTCATCGAGTAGGGCATCAATTTTAGCCGCTTCTTGCTCTTTATCTAGCAATTTTTGCTTAAGCTCAGCCTTACCGTATTCGCGGCGTGACAAATAATAAAATGCTAACCAACGTAAGCGACTTTCTGCTTTGATTGCATCCATTTCCGCTTGGCGCTGCTCAGGCGTGCGCAAATATGCTTTTAGAGCAGCTGGTAAGTTATCGATTTGGCTGTTTTGGTCGCCTCCCTGAATATCATGAGCAGCTACCGATTCAAATGCTTGTTGTGAGTTCATCAAAGCTGAATCAACGCCAGTCTCATTAATAAAGACATTATCTTCTTCATTGTCATGAACCGAATGTTTAACTTCAGCCAGCATCTCTTTGATACTTTGCGCAGCAGGTGGCTGATAAGTAGGTACACTATTAGGCTCAGCGTGAAAGATAGCAGCTGGATGAAAGTGTTTTTTACGTTTTTTGGATTTGGATGAAACTTTTAAAGAGGAAGAGGCGCCAATCGAATCTGCCGTAAAATTAGTATGGTTACCTACTGTGCACTTCTCATCTAAATCATGTGTATTTAGATTCTGAGAGCGCTTACCAGTTTTACTGGTACTTTTAGGCTTGTCTTTATATGAGTACCTAGTAGATGAATGTTGTTCAATGGGTTTCTTGTTTTTATGCGTAGAACTCGCTGAATCAGTATCCGACTCAGCGAGTATTTCAGCTAACGTTTTAATTTTCATAAGACATCATAGTTGCTGATAATGGTTTAAAAATAAACCGTTATTGTACAGGTTCAGAGGCTAGTTCTTCGTTAGTCTCAGCCACGACCGCTGCTTTGCTGTCATCCTTTACGCCAAGTTTTTCAGCACGGATTTTGGCTTCTATCTCTTCAGCAATAGCAGGATTCTCTTTTAAGAAAAGTACAGAATTGGCTTTACCTTGACCGATTTTCTCATCGCCATAGCTGTACCAAGAGCCCGCTTTACCAACTGCACCAATCTCAACACCCAAATCAATCACTTCGGCTAAGTGATTGGTGCCTTCACCGTAAGTAATCTCAAATTCAGCTTGGCGGAATGGCGGTGCCATTTTGTTTTTGATGACTTTAACACGAGTTTGGTTACCGATGATTTCATCACCATTTTTGACTGCACCGATACGGCGAATATCCATACGTACCGAGGCATAGAACTTAAGCGCATTACCACCAGTTGTGGTTTCAGGGCTACCGAACATAACGCCGATTTTCATACGAATCTGGTTAATAAATAACACCATACAGTTTGAACGTTTGGCGTTACCAGTGATTTTACGTAAAGCTTGGCTCATCAGACGGGCTTGCAGACCCATGTGTGAATCGCCCATCTCACCTTCAATCTCGGCACGCGGCGTCAAGGCTGCGACCGAGTCAATAACGATCATATCGATTGCACCTGAGCGTACTAACATATCAGTAATTTCAAGTGCTTGTTCACCATTATCAGGCTGTGAAAGTAGCAAGTCATCCGTATTCACACCAAGCTTGCGAGCATATACAGGGTCTAAGGCATGCTCAGCATCGATAAAGGCACAAACGCCGCCCTGTTTCTGGCACGCTGCAATTGCCTGCAATGTCATAGTCGTTTTACCTGAGCTTTCAGGGCCATAAATTTCAACGATACGACCTTTTGGCAAACCGCCAATCCCAAGTGCAATATCTAAACCTAATGAACCAGTCGATACCACGTCGACATCAAGCGTTGCTGAGTTGTCACCCAAATGCATGATGGTATTTTTACCAAACTGCTTTTCGATTTGAGCTAGTGCAGCTTTAAGTGCTTTGGCTTTATTGTCGTCCATGTAGGACTCCTTGTTATCAATCATTTATAAGAATAAGTTGTATTAATATCAAAAACGGCTTGTTCAATGTTATCAATGACAATGTAAGCTATCGCTGATAGCATTTTGAACTAAGCTTAGAGTAGGCAATGAGATGAGTCTTGTAGATCGCGATGTCAGTTACATCACGCTACTATACAGTAAAATTAGATGCTGATAAAAGCGAAAAAAAGTTTAGAGATTTTAATGAGGCTCGTAGGGCTTGCAACTTATATCACCAGATTATGTCTTCCTCTAACTTTATATCATTGTTTATTAGATAGGGTAATTATAACAAAATCCAAGGCATATATTGAGCATAACTGAATACTAGGCGACAATAGATGTCGTATGGGAAAACAAAAATATTTGTATATAATTCTCAAAATTGCTGTTCATATTTGAACCTGATGAGCATACTATTTGTCAATAGTTTTGGAAGTTATCCACAATAAATAAATAAAGTTTATTTAGCCAGTGTGAAACATATCATAGGATAAAATTAATATTAAAAATTTTATAAATAAATTATTTTACTTTTAAATTATCATTAACCTATTGATTTTAATAAATTTTTAAATCGTACAAAAAATGAACGATTTTACCTAAGCCTTTAAGCTATCTAGGCAAATGCTTGTCAAGTAGCGACTTATGCACAGGGTTATCCACAGCTTATGGGGAGAACTCACCAAGCCCTTACGGTATCAATGATTGCGCAGACAAGAGTTATCATTTAATTTACAAAACTTGGCTATTTCTGATTTTACAAGTTTAAATTTAGCAGGATTTTAGTATGGGCAATGCCTATGTTTCACATCTGTGCTGATAATTTTTTTTCGAATTGAAAGCTATTGATACTCATCAAACATATTTATAGTCAGTTATATCAGTCTTTAACCCTTATGAGTAAAAGGTTTGAAGACTGATAGATATAAAAAAGCGGCTAAGATACTGATAAATATCTTAGCCGCTTTAAAGGAAGCCGACGTAATGCGTTTGGTATTAGTCTTTTAAATAGATTAAATCCCAAACCCCATGTCCGCTTGCTAGACCGCGGCGCTCAAATTTTGTCATTGGACGAAAGTCAGGGCGGGAAGTGAAATTGCCTGCGCCTGCTTGATTGCTTAAGCCTACAAACCCATCCAAAACTTCTACCATCCAAAAGGCATAATGTTCCCAGTCAGTGGCGGTATGGAACCAGCCGCCTTGCTTTAGGCTGCGGGTGACAATCGCCATACGCTCAGGGCTAACAAAGCGGCGTTTATGATGGCGCTTTTTTTGCCATGGGTCAGGAAAGTAGAGCTGAATGCGATCGATATGGTTTTCTGGTAGCTGTTTGAGTAGTTGAATGGCATCACCATTGATGATTCTGACATTACTCAAATTTTGAGTACCAGCCATATAAGCGCATTTGCCGATACCCGGCTCATGGACTTCAATGCCAACAAAATTACGACTTGGCTCGGCTGCTGCCATTTCAATGAACGAATCCCCAAGTCCAAAACCAATCTCAAGGGTCAAGGGTGCCTCACTGCCGTTTGGCAATCCAGCAAATAGCGCGCGCAAATCGTCAATACCTTCAAGATTACCATCACCAAAGCTGTTATTAACCAAGTAATGCGCAAATTCAGGCGCCGTCAATGCCAGCTCGGCATTTTTATTCATGTGCGTACGGCGTTTCATAAAGGTGTTGACGATACGAATATGCTTACTGCCGTCAGGTGCGACCTCATTGCCACTAGTAGCATTAGTGTCTAAAGATTTTTGATCATCGGTAAGGCTGGTGGCGTCGACGTTGGTATTAATATCAGGATGTTGACTCATAGGATTAACAAGGCTTAATAAATGGGTAGTGCGCTTATTATAAGTGAAATCTGTACGGCTGTGAATGAACAATACTTTTTTAATAATGTTAGCGCGTTTTGTAATTTAGGTGCACTATTTATCTAGTGTTTCTCTGGCCCATACAATGCTATTAGCGTTATCATATAATCCCAATAGTTAAGTTAAATGTCTTTTTAATCGCATGTAAGGCTTGTCACTATGTTATTTATTGAGACGGATTCGCCGCCCCCTTTTTACCAAGAAAAATTGCCTCCTGCCAGACGCACACAACTAGATAAATGGTTTATCGGGCATCGTAGCCAACGCTATTATCTAAAACGCTTTAAGCAATTTGATGAACAAGGCTATCTGTCGCCGAAATGGCATTGGGCAGCATTTTTTGTGACCTTTCCATGGTTGCTCTATCGTAAGCGTTATATGGATGCGCTCGTCTACAGCGTGGCAGGATGGTCGTTTATTCAGCTTAATATCGCGCTAGTCTTGGTAGCGGTTGAGTTCTTAGTAATGCCTTATATTGCTGATGCTTATCAGATGACGATACGCGTTAGTATTGCCGCGCTGATTTGGCTGTTTTGGTCGTTTATGGTGGCACGTTGGACGGATGCTTACTATTACCGAATGGCACGACGTGAGATTGCCGACGTGATTAATGACTATCCACAAGATGCGCGCTTGCAACAAGCCCATCTAAGCCAAGAGGGCGGGGTGAGCTTATTTGGGCTAGGATGGGGTTTTGGATTTTTTGCCTTTATATTAATGGTCATTAAAGTGCAGTTCTTACCCATTATCGCCAAACCAAAAGAAAACGAAGTGCTGTTTGATGCGTATGATACCGTTAAAACCACGCAAAATTATGTGGCGCTAGCGTATCGGCAAACAGGACAATGTCCGCTGGATCTGCCTATCGATAGCGGTACTGAGAAGGTGCATATTGAGATCGATCGTAGCGCAGCTGGTGTTGCAGAAACTGATTGTGTAGTGATTGCGACCATTCAAAATGTAAAATTTCCTATACGCTATCTCAATGATCAAACACTGGTCTTTTATCATCTGCCAAACAGTGATGATTGGGAATGCATCAGTTCATTGAATAAAAAACAAGCGCCGGAAAATTGTAGCCCTGATTAGGTGGCTACAAAGATTGAGAATTATTTTTGACAACTATTTCTATAGTTGAAAAAATTAATGCTTAGATTCAGTCGTATTATTTTCATCATCGACTGGTATGGCTTGGCTTTTTAGCGCTTCATAAAAATCGCTCAAGTCCATCTTACGCGCTTTGCCAATATCTTCATCAAATAAGCTTTCAAGCTCCGCCATCGATGATTGAGCCGACTCAATCATACTGGCCTCATCATCATAAATAGCTTGTTGACGTTCAATCAGATCATCATCGTAATCACGGAAAGTTTGCACTGTCTCACGCGCTTTTTCTGGTGAGATGCCAAGCAATTGTAGCGACTCACGCGACATATCTAGCGAGGACAAATACGTCTCACGCCAGATATGACGAACCCCAACCTCACGTAATCGGTAGTAATGCTGGCGGTCACGTGCCCGTGCTAAGATAATTAAATCTGGATAGTTTTTACGTAAATATTGGGCGGTAGTGATAGAACGCTCTAAATCATCGATGGCAAGGATAAAGACACGTGCTTTTTTGATACCTGCTGCACGTAGGATTTCAGGGTTTTTTGGATCACCATAATAGACTTGGTTACCGAATTTACGGACAAAATCGACGCGGTTTGCCGAGCGCTCAATCGCGGTAAATTCAATATTGTGCATACGTAGCACACGACCGATAATCTGACCGACTCGCCCAAAGCCAGCAATAATCACCTGATGCTCATGATCTGGAATCGTGTCGTATTCGCGGCTTGGTTTGCTTTTGGCAAATAATGGCTCGCCGACTTTTTCTAATAACAAGAATGCCAAAGGAGTGAGTGCCATAGAGATGGTTACGATCAGGTTTAACGTATTGGCAAGTTCAGGTTGTAAGACGTTTTGGGCACTCGCAACACTGAACAAGACAAAAGCAAATTCACCACCTTGAGCCAGTGTAACCCCCAGTCGAATGCTGGTTGGCCAGCGATTACCTGAGATTTTTGCAATAGCTGTAATCACTCCGAACTTGATAAACATTAATGCCATCGCACAGCCGATGATAAAAATGGGTTTTGCTAATATCAATTTCACATCGGTCAACATACCGACTGACATAAAGAACAGACCTAATAACAATCCTTTAAAAGGCTCGATACTGGCTTCAAGCTCATGGCGGTATTCAGAATCCGCCAACAGTACACCAGTTAAAAATGCGCCCAACGCCATTGAGAGCCCGATTTGACCCATCAAAATCGATACACCCATTACGATAAATAGCGCGACTGCCGTTAGTAATTCTGACGCACCACTTGAGGCAACAAATTTAAAAAATGGACGAACGACGTAGCGACTGGCAAAGATAAGCCCAGCAAAAACCGCAAAAACTTTACCAAAATAAATCAAATCATAGCTTTGTTCACGCACCCCTGATAAGAAAGGAATGACCGCTAATAGAGGGATAACCGCAATGTCTTGGAATAATAAAATCGTAAAGGCTTCACGGCCATGAGTGCTCGATAGCTGCTGTTTTTCAGTCAGAATTTGTAGGACAAAGGCGGTAGATGAGAGCGCAAGCCCGAAGCCAACGATAAAAGCAGTATCGAGCTGCAAGCCAAAAATCTGATGTAACAGCCCCATCAATAAGGCACCAGTCAAACCAACTTGCAAACCGCCAAGGACGAATATTGAGCGCCTGAGTGCCCAGAGCCTTGATGGCTGCAGCTCAAGCCCAATGATGAACAGCAGCATCACCACGCCAAACTCAGAGAAATGTAATAAGCTCTCAGCGTCACCTGCCACGTCCAGTACACTTGGACCTAATATCAATCCTGTGATCAGATAACCTAAAACCGTCGCAATACCAAAACGTTTACCAAGGGGTACAAAGAGCAGGGCTGCTCCCAAGAAAATTGTCGCTTGTAACATTAAATTTGGTGAGCTGGCGGCGGCAGCGAACATCTGGAATCCTTAGCAATGACGATAAATGGGCAGTACAACAGCAGTATTAGAAATAAAAAGCAATTTTATAACGATTATTTTTTACGATAAATTTTCCACACGCCATTATCTGCCAGCGGATTGTTATAAGCATCGTTACGGCGCTTGCGTGGTGTCTGTCGACTGTCTACGATTTTAAAATCGGGTAGGGCATGGACAATAAGTCCCGTTCGATAAAACCGTACCCGTTCAGGCTCTAGCATCTCACCCTTATTATCTCGGCAAAATACATAAGCACGCAAATCAATAAACTCACGGTGCGCGACCAAACGCGTCTCCTCATCCTTATCAAACGCAGCAGTCATACGTGCAATGTCATCAGCACTATAATCGCCGCATTTATCCGTAAGTGCCCCGACCGAGCCGAAACTCTTGGATTCTTTTGCATGGGTTTTGGTCAGATGTAGGCGCTGCACATGATATATAAACTGCGGTATCTCAAGGCTGGCAGGCAGTGGCAAATAGTCAGGCGGCAGATTGGCAGCAGGATAAAACGCCATGGCGCGTTCAAGCAAATTGTGCCAACGTTGCTGATAGGCTTGGACTTCTGCTAAGTTACCTTCATAGATAGGCATGTCACGAATTTGACGTAAGATATCAGGTGGAAACTGTACGTCTCGAAAGCGAGCAATGTCTTCTTGCAGCGTGGATAATAAAACTTTGGCGTGTTTTTTGCCATCCTTTGAAATCGGGTCATCGATATAGCTTGGGGCGACGAATGGCGCTGAGCGTCTAGACATAGCAGAAGGTCATCCATTGGTGGCAAATGTGGCGTTTCAATTTTCAGTATACAGAATTTATATTAAAAATATGACAGTGAGGCTAAATTTCTCATCATTTTTAACATGTGATTACATTGATAAAAGTCAGTGTGATATTGGTATATGCGGTATGGAGATATTTCATTTTGCTATATTTGATTACTATTAATCGCAAGATAGGGCATTAAATATGGCTTAAATGAAAAAATAGAAAGAGAAGACTTATGAATAATACTCTAGAAAATAAGCTTGCTATACTTAATCGCCTTAGCTTATTAAAAAATATTGGAAAGATAATATTAAGAATTATAGGTGCAGGATTGGCACTTATAATTGGACTTTGGCTAATAATGGCATCGAATATGGGACCCGCTTATTTGCCTCATATCATGAATGGTGACTTGGATTTTTGGATTCGCATGACTTTGCTAGGAGTGGGATTGGGTGTTTGGATAAGCATTGCCGTATGGTTATTGTGGCTTATACTGTGTTGTTTTTATGATTTCATTAGACGTCATTAACAATTGACGATATTTAAATAATTAATGACGTCTAGATGACTGGCAGCTTTTTTTAAACCAGACTTTTTCAATGACAAACTATTTTAATGATTGTGCCCGATATGGTTATTCTCTGCTGGTCGCTCTGAGATATTGCAGACTAGGGCATCGCTATGGGTACTCGTTTGTGGGTGTGCCGCACTTTCTACCTGAATAGTAGCGTGATGGATGCCGAGCTCAAGCAGGCTTTGTTCTAGACTGCCAATCAATATACTGGACTCATGAATACTCATTTCACCATCGACGACCACATGACAAGATAAGGCGTTTAAACCACTGGTAATACTCCAAACGTGTAGGTCATGCACTTTTTGCACCTGCGGATGAGCAAGGAGTTTTTCCTCAACATTAACTAGAGAGATGCCTTCTGGCGTCCCTTCCATTAAGATATGTACGGAATCCCGTACGACACGGTAGCCACTAAATAAAATAAGTATCGCTACAATTACGGACGCTACCGCATCTGCCCATACCCAGCCAAAACTCATCATTAATAATGCGGCGATAATGGCAGCCACTGAACCCATTAAATCACTTAATACGTGTAAATAAGCACTTTGCATATTGAGATTGACCGGCTCTTTATCATCCGATGTTTTGACCGTTGCTGTGCCTTCATTGGCTCCATGATCATGACCGTGAGTATCGCCACTACGGCTACCTCGGTGCATAAGCCATGCAACCAAAATATTGATCAGCATACCGATAGTGGCGACGATAAGCATGCCTTGGGTCGCAATTTCAGGTGGTGAATTAAAGCGTTTAATGGCCTCATAAAAAATCATTAGCGCAATAATGACAAGTGTAGCCCCATTCACAGAGGCAACTAAAATCTCAAAGCGTTTATAACCGAACGTTTTTTGATGAGTAGCTGCTTTTTCCCCAATTTTAAATGCCATTAAGGTGGCGCCAAGTGCTATCGCGTCACTCAGCATGTGACCGGCATCGGACAATAATGCCAAACTGCCAGTGAGCCAACCGCCGATTGCTTCTACAAACATGTAGCCTGTAATAATCAAAAAACTTATCAGTAAAGTGCGCTGATAGCCTTTGGTATCTCGCGTGGCGACTGTTTGCTCTAGATGTTCATCATGATCGTGGCTTTCTTGATTCTTATAAGCATTATTACTTTTTCCACTACTTTCCTCACCTTCCTTAACGTGTCCATGCGTATCAGCCGATATACTCTGATGAGCATGGTCATTTTTTTTAGAGTTTGGATGGTCTGGATTCATAACAACACTCAATTTTGCTGATAATGGATTTAATGAGCAATATCTACTCTACATAAGGTAGGATGGTTTTTGATAACAATGATCAACTTGTTATTGTAAATTTATCATAGTCAAATATTAGAAACTGTACTGACGAAGTAAAGATAAAAGAGTAATGCGACAAATAATTATGCTAGCAATAACTCGCAAATTTCCATTACCAGCCGACAGGATCAATATCTAAAGTAAGCTTAAGATATTTAGCGCTCGGTAGGGTAAGGACGGGTTGCCACCAATGATTTAAAACATGATGCAGTTGCTGCCGATCCTTGGCCAATAGCAAAAGCTGGGCATGATAGCGACTGTTCTTTTTACTCATGGGCGCATCGATAGGACCAAGAACGGCTAAATTGTGCCCTGTTGGCAGAACGGCAATGGCATCTTTGAGTGCTTGTGTGGTGGCAGCAAGGGTTTTACCTTCGCAGCGTATCAGCGCAGCATGACTATGAGGGGGCAGTCCCATCATTTTACGCTCTTGCAACAGCTCACGAGCAAAAGACAAATAACCATCTTTCACCAATTTTAATAATAACGCATTGTCCGGTTGCAGCGTTTGAATCAATACCCGTCCTGATTTATCCCCGCGTCCTGCACGCCCTGCTACTTGGATCATCAATTGGGCAGTATGCTCTGGCGAACGAAAGTCTGCAGACAAAAAGCCACGATCAGCGTTGGGTAAGCAAACGAGCGTGACATTGGAAAAATGATGACCTTTGGCAACCATTTGCGTACCGACCAATATGGCAGGATTGCCTTCATTAATACGCTGATAGATATTTTCCCAGCTGTCTTTACGCCTAGTGGTATCACGATCAATTTGAATAATGGGATAAAGCGCTTTACTGGTTTGCGGATTGGCAAAGATAGCGTGCAAATTTTCGCTTAGCCTTGTTGTTCCCATCCCTTTGGCATCTAGATTTTGACTGCCACAATCAGCGCATACAGTCGGAATATAGGCTTGCCAATCACAATGATGGCATTTTAAATAAGAGTTGCTGGAATAATTGCTACGCTGGGCTTGATTATTATAATGAACGGTTAAATGCGCGTCGCAGCGCGGACAATCTGCCTGCCAACCACACGCCTCGCATAATAAAACAGGCGCATAGCCGCGACGGTTTAAAAATATCAAAACTTGATCGCCAGCTTCTAGGGTTTGCCTTATGGCGCCGATAAGCGCATCCGTCAGTCCGGTATCATAGCGCGCGCCATCATCTTGCGTTTGCTGATGAGTACTTTGCAAGCGCGCATCAATCAGCTGCATGGGCGCAGGTTTAGCATTGCCAGGGCGCGTCGATAATTGACACTCTACTAGCTTGCCCTCATCGACTAATTTTAAATGTTCAAGAGAAGGGGTAGCCGTACCAAGGACCACCGGTATTTTAGCTTGGAATCCTCGATAAAGTGCGACATCAGCAGCATGATAGCGCAAGGTATCCTGCTGTTTATAGGAGCCATCATGCGCTTCATCAACGATAATTAAGCCTAAATCTGCAAACGGATATAGTACTGCCGAACGCGTACCAATAATGATTTGTGCGTGACCCGTACGGCAATCTTGCCAACCTTGCAATCGATGAGTGTTATTTATACCAGAATGTAGCAAGACGATATGCGCAGCGAAGCGACTGGCAAAACGCGCACGCGTCTGCGGTGTGAGTCCAATCTCAGGTACTAAAATAAGCACTTGCTTGCCAGCCTCTAATACTGCTTGCATGGCTTGTAGATAGACTTCAGTCTTGCCACTACCGGTAATGCCATTTAATAAAAAGCCCGTGTAGCATTTGGATTCATGTGCAGCAACAATCGCTGCAACGGCAAGCTGTTGCTCCTCATTAAGATCAAGGGGCATTTTTGCCAATTTGACAGGAGTAGGTGCTTGTTTTGGTTGAATATAGCGCTCAATCAAACCCTTATCTTCTAGTTTTTTTAAAAAAGCACGCTCCATACCTTCTAATAATAGTACATCTTCACTTGCACCATGTTGACCATGTAGCTTTAGCATATCAAACTGCTGCTTTTGCTTTTTGGCGTTAGTACGAAAGTCGTCATCAGTGATATGTGGCAGAATTCGCCAATGGGTAATGAATAAATCTAGCGGTTTACCTTGACGAACCAAGGTGGGCAAGATGACCGCTAACACCTCACCAAGCGGATAATGATAATAACGAGCAAGCCAATAGGCGAGCTTTAGCATGCTGTTATCTAAAATAGACTCAGCATCTAAACACTTATTGATGGGTTTCAGCTTATTGAGTGGTACGCTGGTATCCGCTTGCGCAATATGAGCAACCACGATTCCGATTAAAGTCTGACGACCAAAGGACACCTCAACACGACTGCCAATTTGCGGCAGTTGTATTAAGCTATTGTTTGGCGAAGCATTTGGCAAAGCACTTATATCGGACGGTAGGCTATAGTCAAATACCCGATAAAGGGGCACGGGCAGAGCAACTTGTACCAACATAAAAAGGCTTCGCAGTTTGATTAAGTCAATATGAAATAAAAATAAAGAGGGAGAGACGAATAAGCTTAGCATGAGGCTAAGCTTATGGTGATCTAATATGAAATATTGTTATTCAAGCAGTATTGAATATCTAACTTATTCAATATATAGAATAGACTCAATTTCGACCACGCCACCTTTAGGCAATGCCGCTACTTGCACCGCTGCGCGGGCAGGATAAGGTTCAGTCAAATTGGCCATGAATACTTCGTTTAATGCTGCAAAATCATTTAAATCAGTTAACGATACATTGAATTTGACCACGTCATTTAAGCTGCCACCAGCAGCTTCACAGATGGCTTTTATGTTTTCAAATACTTGCTTCGCTTGTGCATCAAACCCTTCTTTTAGTTCCATGGTGATAGGGTCAAAACCTAGCTGACCTGAAATATAAACAGTATTGCCAACTTTTACCGCTTGTGAGTAAGTGCCAACGGCTGCAGGTGCATTATCCGTTTGAATGGTTTGACGTGTCATGATATATCCTTATCATATTTTTTGGTGTTTGATGTGCTAAAGCTATTTTCTAAAAATTAATAGAAGCGTTTAGCACGATTAAAAGTTTTACATATTTCAAAATCATCTATGCGTTAAGAGATAATTTAAAGGTCATATATTTTAACAGTTATGATGATAAAAGTATTTATAGTTGAT
The DNA here is from genome assembly GCF_025642195.1 of Psychrobacter sp. SC65A.3. Taxonomy (NCBI): domain Bacteria; kingdom Pseudomonadati; phylum Pseudomonadota; class Gammaproteobacteria; order Moraxellales; family Moraxellaceae; genus Psychrobacter; species Psychrobacter sp. SC65A.3. Next base: position 594,138 of record NZ_CP106752.1, read on the forward strand.
ATAAACGCATAATATTGGGGAAACCAAGTAAGGAGCGTAGTTCACGAATACCTTGGGCTAAGTGATTGCGACTACGAACAACAATATGAATGATAGTATCATTGCTACGTACGTCGACCTTTTCAACCCCTATATTTAACTGCCGCAGATTATAAATAACTTTACTGATTTGCTCGTCGCTCAGTGCTATAGACAGTTTTAAATAAGCAGGAAAACGAATTTTATTATCGTGATCTTCTGAGTCACTTTGCTTGATCGCCTTATCATTGCGCCAACGTAATTGGATGACTTGATAGGGATTGTCTTTACGAATATCGTCTAGTGAAAAGCACTTATGTCGATGCACGACCAGACCATGACGGGATAAATGTCCAACGATAGGATCACCATAAATCGGATGGCAACAATTGGCAAAATCAAGCTCAACGCCTGAAGCATTGACGATCAGTTGCTGTGGTTGGGTCATGTCATCGATACGTTCTTGCGATTGGATATCACAGACTTCATCGCTAAACAAACGCGTGACCACGAGTTGCGGTAATAACGTACCGGAGCTTATTTGCTCAAATAGCGCTGATTTCTCAGTCAGTCCACGCCATTCTGTTAGATTTTTCCAATCACTATCGGTCAAATCATCGAGACTTTTTTGATAGGTTTTTAGCGCGCGATCTAGTGCTTGTCTACCATGGTGCTGCTTATCAGCCGCCGATAAATCTTTGAACCAACGCAAAATCTCTACACGGGCTTTATTAGTAACCACAAACCCAAGCCATTCTGCTTTTGGCTCAGAATGGCTATTAACCTCGATTTCTACTAACTGTCCATTTTTGACTACAGTCCCAAGCTTGGCATGTTTTTTATCAATATTAGCGCCAACAGCGACATTGCCAACCATCGGACCAACAGCATAAGCAAAGTCTAGCGCTGTGGCACCTTGTGGCAACTCATAAGCGCGACCTTGCGGGCTATAACAGATGATTTTGCTAGAATGCAGGTAATCCATCAGCTCATTAATAGTCGATACCGCGGCGGCAAAATCAGGGTTGCCTTCGTTTAAACAGTCCTCATCGACCAAATCTTTCATATTGCGTAATGACGCCTGAATGACTGATTGGCTGACATCAGAGGCATGCTCTGCACCAATGACACCAAGCCTTGCCGCACTTTGCATCTGCTTAGTCAAAATCGTTACTTTAACAAAATCATTGTCGCGCTCGTAGATAAGCGTCAGCGATTGATTGCCGCCAGGTAAAGGTCTGCGGATATTGTCCGCGATATGACTGTCCGCAATTTGATATTTTTTAATGAGATAGTAGGCAAGTTTGTCACAAGCTTCGATATTATCTAGCACAATCTCAAATGCGTAATGGCGTAGCAGTGCATTAATCTCGCCGCGATTACGGAAAAATTGTCGGAAGATAACCACGCGATTGTCTAAGACTTTAACCATGCCATCAAGATCAAGATTATTGAGAACAATACTTAAATAACGATGAATGGCTTCTCTCTGAAAATTGCGCCCAAGCCCATGTTGTAGCAATTTATCAGAGATCTTGTTATACATCTCAGAGTTAAGATTGCGATAACAAAGTACCTCGATATAATCAGCAATATCGTTGAGACCCATGAGCCGTGCAAAGGGCACATAAAAGTCTAAAGTTTCTTGAGCGGTGGTACGTTGTTTTTCAGGACGTACCGCATCTAGGGTCGACATATTGTGCAAACGGTCAGCAAGCTTGATAATCAATACACGTGGGTCTGCGAGGGTAGCCGTTAGGATTTTATGAAAGGTCGCCGCTTTATTTTCTTGTTTATTATGCGTCGATGATTTTAATTTGGTCACACCATCGACCAGCCTAGAAACCACTTTGCCATAACGCTGCTCTATCTGCTCATCGCTCACTTCCGTATCTTCAACCGTATCATGCAAAATTGCCGCAATGATGGTATCTCGATCTAAGCGAAAGCCGGCTAGTATCTCAGCGACCGCAATCGGATGCGTGATATAAGGCTCTCCTGACTTGCGCTTGTCTTTAATATGCGCAACATCACCGAACTCACAGGCATCAACAATATCACGGCGTTCAGCGCCCGTGAGGTAACCTACTGAACGCAGCAGGTTATATTGAGCGTCATCAACTAACGGATGACTGAGTTTGGGCAAGTTTTGAATCATAAAGTCACGATCCTATGTTCTTTTACCTGCTTAAATGATGATTTAGCAAGGTAAAGAATGGCTGAATAAATGCTGAGCTATTGATATAGAGCTTAAGAATAAAGCTGAAAATTGGGCAGACTACCCTCTAATTAATCGTAAATCGCCGCCAATGTCAACCGCTAAGCAATAAGCTAGTGTAAAAACTGGAGAATTCTTACTTAAGGTTAGGCTTTAAGCACCAAACGGTTACTAAAACAGTAAAGCCAGTATCATTACAACCAAAAAACCACAGCCTATGCTGTGGTCTCTATCGTCAGTCAATACTCGTATGCTTGCTAAATTCATACTTTTTACGGTAATTTATTAGAAGCTATGATCGCCTGACAATGCTAAATCTAACGAGCTAGTAGCAAAGTTATGCTCTGGCTGATTTAAAATATCACGGGTAATTTTACCAGCAGCGATTTCACGTAATGCCAATACTGTTGGCTTGTCGTTATCAACATCAACCAACGGCTCTGCAATGCCTTTAGCCAACTGACGTGCGCGCTTGCTTGCGACTAGAACCAGCTCAAAGCGATTATCAACATTATCCAAACAATCTTCAATCGTCACTCGTGCCATAAATAGCTACCTCGGTTGTTTTTACTGGTTGCGCGCATGGCGCGCCACTCAATAAAAATAATATCAAAAATATAAAGGGGGATAGCTAGACATTATAGCATTTTTTGCTTGCAGGCGTAATTGCTTTTTGCTTGTCTGCTGATAACTATTTTCAAGATGAAGCATTAAGGCAAGTCAACGCCACATTTACTCGTCTACTGTATTGTTAAGTAGATTGGTAATCGTGCGCTGATAACGCTGCTGTTGACGCTTTAGCGTCTGTCTATCGGCAACGATAATTGCTTTAAGCTCAGTTAAAGCAACCTCAAAACTGTCATTAATAATGACATAGTCAAAATTGACGTACTGCGCCATCTCATTAACAGCACCAGCCAAACGCTGCTCGATCACCTCCATACTGTCCTGTCCACGCGTTGATAAGCGTTGACGTAAAGTGGCGATACTTGGCGGTAAAATAAAAATCATGATGGCATCAGTAAAGATTTTTTTGACTTGCAGCGCGCCTTGCCAATCAATCTCCAAAATGACATCGACACCAGCGTCCAGTTGCGCGCGTACACTTTGCTCTGAGGTGCCATAATAATTGCCAAACACTTCGGCATGTTCTAAAAACTGACTTTCACTGATGGCAGTCACGAACTTATCAACATTAGTAAAATGATAATGATGACCGTCAATCTCGCCTGGGCGCGGCTCACGAGTGGTGTGTGAGACACTGACAGTCAAATCATTGGTGGTGGCAAGTAGCTGCTTAACCAAGGAGGTCTTGCCTGTGCCAGAAGCGGCAGTGATAATAAATAATGAACCTGTCATACAGTGTGTCCTAGTGAATTGTGTCTTGATAAATAAATAAAAGTATTCGAATTAATATAAAAGGCTGGTAAAAATAAAAAACACCATCATGTATGGTGACAAAAGTAGTAATCGATGCCTCATTATAAACTGCTTTAAAAGCAAATTATGCTAAAGTAGGGTATCGATTTTATCCCAACTTTTGAATAAAAGTTTCGGTGGCTTAAGCTTTAAGCCTAGGCTTTTATATAAATTATCTAATGATAGGTCTTCTTATGCAAATTTATCTTGCCAATCCACGTGGATTTTGTGCTGGTGTGGATCGCGCGATTGCGATTGTCAACGAAGCACTGTTACGTTTTGAGCCACCCATTTATGTTCGTCATGAAGTGGTACATAACAAGTTTGTGGTATCCGACTTGGCCAATCGCGGTGCTGTTTTTGTGGAAGAGCTACATGAAGTGCCAGACGGCTCTATTGTTATTTTTTCCGCTCACGGGGTTTCAAAAGCTGTAGAAGATGAAGCAGAACGTCGTGATTTGACGGTGTTTGATGCCACTTGTCCTTTGGTCACTAAAGTACATATCGAAGTCGCTAAATTTGCGCAGGATGGTATGGATGCGGTATTGATTGGACATGCGGGACATCCTGAAGTAGAAGGCACTATGGGACGCTTTAACCATCGTCATGGCGGACAGATTCATCTGGTTGAAAACGAGAGCGATGTTGAAGCTTTGAGCGTACAAGATGCTGAGCGCTTAGCATTTGTGACCCAAACGACCTTATCGATGGATGATACCGCGCGCGTTATTGATGCGCTACGTGAAAAATTCCCAAGCATTCAAGGTCCACGTAAAGACGATATCTGTTATGCCACCCAAAACCGTCAAGATGCGGTCAAGGATTTAGCGGGTCGCTGTGAGGTGGTCTTGGTCGTTGGCTCACCAAACTCATCAAACTCAAATCGTTTGCGTGAATTGGCAGAGCGCATGAATTGCCGCGCGTATTTGATTGATAATGCCACTGAAATGAATAAGAGCTGGTTCGATGGGATACAAAGTGTGGGCGTGACTGCGGGTGCTTCAGCGCCTGAAGTATTGATTCAAGAGGTACTACAGCAGCTGCAAAATTGGGGTGGTGATTTGCCAAGTGAGCTGTTGGGTATTGAAGAAAATGTCACCTTTAGCTTGCCAAAAGCTTTACGAATTCCAATGACGCAAGTTGGCAAATAAAATAAGCAGGCTTTGTATATAGCGCCAGATAGGTCACATAAAATGAAAAAGCAGAAAAAAAGATTTGTCTTGGCAGAAGCTAGCCTTGATGAGATCAATAAACAATTAAAAATTAATACGTTTACGATTGTCATCCTGATAGGGATGCTGATGTTAAATGCAACCCAGTTTATGAGAGATTACAGTCTGTTATATGGCGCGCTTATCGCCATTATGGCTTTCTTTCTATTTGTAATGGCTAAAAGTCGCACACTGCTGACGGTACAAAAGCAAGCCCTTATGCGCTAAACAAAGAAAGACTACCTTTCTTTTATACCTAATCAATCTATTTTAAAAAGAATCCGAGGACATTCATGTCAGCTTATTACACTTTTATAAAACGTGAGCAGCAAGCAGATGGTAGTAGTGTTGCTTATTATCAGCCAACGAAGCATGCGCAAGGCGCTTGGAACGAGCATGAGCAACATATGGCGCCAGCCACCGGCTTGCTCACTGCCGAATTACAAAGTTTTATACCACAAGAAAATATGCGCATTGCTCGTATCAGTTTAGATATTTTAGGGCTGATACCGCTTGACGATTTTATCGTGACTACGCGATGTATCCGTCCGGGTAGGACCATTGAGCTTATCGAAGCAGTGATGAGCAGTCGTGGTCGCGATGCCATCATTGCGCGTGCATGGCGCTTGATTACTCAAGATACCAGTGTCATTGCAGGGCTTGAAGATCAAAAATCCATATATAAGCCTGAAGCGTTACCCGCTTGGGATGGTATGAAAGGTTGGCCCGGCGGTTTCATTGAAAGCGTACGTTTGGTAGCTGAACCTAATCGTCGTCCTGGTAAAGGTATGGTATGGATGACCAATGATATCGACATGGTAGAGGGTATGCCTACCCATGACATGGTGCATTTATTGGGCATGGCCGATACTGCCAATGGGGTTGTACCAAGGCTTGGACTGGGGATGGCAAAACTGGAATGGATGTTCCCCAATACTGATTTGCAAATTCATATGCACCGCGCGCCGCAAGGTCGCTGGCTTGGAATCGAAGCCGTGCAGCAATACGGTACTGATGGCATAGGGATTAGCAGCGCTATATTACATGATACGCAAGGACCTTTTGGTCGTAGTGAGCAAATTCTGACTATTCGTCCCATGCCGCGCTAGTGCAAAGATGTATCCAATAGGTAGTCATTGTTTGAGATCGCTCTATGAGTGAAAAGCATTTGGATGAGTTAGACAATATTTTGAGTAATTCTGAAAAACAAAACGAAAGCATGTAATTAATTAATTATACAAATCAATGCTAATCGGTTGTAATGGTGTCTAACGAGGCAAGATTACTGTGTTTACAGGTTACTATGAATAAAAATAGCCGTTTTTCAGAAACATTTACAACTATTCTGGATATGTTATTAGAGGCTTATTCAGAATAGGTTTTGTACTTTCATCCATTTGCTATCCAAAGGAATATGATTATGAGCGACAACAACAGTAATAATAGCAGCGATAAAAAATGTCCTTACGCCCCGACCCAATTGACGATGAGCAACGGCGCACCAGTTGCAGACAATCAAAACAGTCTCACTGCAGGCAAGCGTGGTCCATTATTAGCACAAGATATCTGGCTAAATGAAAAGCTAGGCAACTTTGCCCGTGAAGTGATTCCAGAGCGCCGCATGCACGCTAAAGGCTCAGGCGCATTTGGTACTTTTACCGTGACCAATGACATCACTAAATATACCCGTGCGGATATTTTTAGCGAAGTGGGTAAGCAAACGGAAATGTTTGCGCGCTTTAGTACCGTCGCAGGTGAGCGCGGCGCGGCTGATGCCGAACGCGATATTCGTGGCTTTGCTTTGAAATTCTACACCGAAGAAGGTAATTGGGACATGGTGGGTAATAATACGCCTGTGTTCTTCTTACGTGATCCGCGCAAATTCCCAGATTTAAACAAAGCTGTCAAACGTGATCCACGTACCAATATGCGTTCGGCGACCAACAATTGGGACTTTTGGACTTTATTACCTGAAGCATTACACCAAGTCACCATCGTTATGAGTGATCGCGGTCTGCCAGCATCGTATAGAAATATGCATGGTTTTGGCTCGCACACTTATAGTTTTTGGAACACCGCTAATGAGCGTTTTTGGGTCAAATTCCATTTCCGCACGCAACAAGGCATCAAGAACTTGACCGATGCAGAAGCGGCAGAGGTGGTTGGTTCGGATCGTGAAAGTCATCAAAAAGACTTGTACGATGCCATCGAAAATCGTCATTTCCCAAAATGGAAAATGTATGTGCAAATCATGCCAGAAGCTGAGGCGGATACCGTTCCTTATCATCCGTTTGACTTGACCAAAGTATGGCCAAAAGGTGATTACCCACTGATCGAAGTTGGTGAGTTTGAATTAAACAAAAACTCTGACAACTACTTTGTCGATGTGGAACAAGCAGCATTTGCCCCAAGTAATTTGGTACCGGGTATCAGCGTTTCACCGGATAAAATGCTACAAAATCGCTTGGTTAACTATGCCGATGCTCAGCGTTATCGTGTTGGGGTCAATCATCAGCAAATTCCGGTGAATAAGCCGCGTTGCCCTGTGATGAGCAATCATCGTGATGGTCAAGGACGTGTCGATGATAACTATGGCAGTCGCCCGCATTATGAGCCAAACAGCTTTAGCCAGTGGCAAGAGCAGCCTGATTATGCTGAGCCACCATTAAAAATTGACGGCTATGCGGCGCATTATGATTTCCGTGAAGACGATAGCGATTATTTCAGTCAACCGAGAGCGTTGTTTAATTTGATGAGTGCTGAGCAACAACAAGTGCTATTTGAAAATACAGCGAACAATATGGCGGGTGTGCCGGACTTTATTCAGTATCGCCACATTCGCAACTGTAACTGGTGTGATGCCGCTTATGGCGAAGGCGTTGCCAAAGCATTAGGCTTAACGGTTGAAGATGCAATGGCAGCCCGTGATTCGGATCCAGCGCTGCATTTGCCTAGCTGCTTATAGTTGATAGGTCTATCTAAAAACGTATTACTAAATATATTTGCTAAACCTATTATCGATATAACGACACCACCTCAGGAAACTAGGGCGGTGTTTTTTATTGAATCAAGTTCTTACGCTTGAAATTTTCTCCCGCGCCCCTATTAGTATAAACAGCTTAGCAGTGTTCAAAACGTAAGCTCTCTAATATTCATTGAGTAAGTTTCGTTTGAGTACTGCTATCTTATAATAAGTTTTTAACATAAATTGAAGGAGTTTTTTATGAGTGAACAGAACCCAGTTGATAACCAAAAAGTTGATAGCATCAATGTTAATAAAAGCAGCCCAGAATTAAAAAAACATACCTTTGAAGCAGAAGTAGCTCAATTATTACACTTAGTGACGCACTCGCTATATTCTAATTCCGATATTTTTGTCCGTGAGCTGGTTTCAAACGCCTCTGATGCCTGTGATAAATTGCGCTTTGAAGCGACCAATGATGACAGCCTTTATGAAGACGATGGCGAGCTAAAAATTCGCATTGCCGTCGATGAAGACGCTAAAACCATCACCTTTACTGACAACGGTATCGGGATGAACGAAGCTGATGCCATCGAAAATTTAGGCACAATTGCCAAATCTGGCACTAAAGCATTTTTAGACAAGCTGTCTGAATCACAGAAGCAAGATGGTCAGTTGATTGGTCAATTCGGGGTTGGCTTTTATTCGGGCTTTATCGTTGCCGATACGATCAGTGTTGAAACCCGCAAAGCTGGCGAACCTGCGGATAAAGGCGTACGCTGGGTATCAGATGGTACGGGTAGCTTTACCGTTGAGCCTATCACTAAAGAAACTCGTGGCACCGCCATTACTTTGCATTTAAAAGAGCAATATAGTGAGGGTGAAGACAGCTATTTAGACCGGGGAAAAATTAAGCAGTTGGTTAATAAATACTCAGACCATATCAGCTTGCCGATTCAGATGCGTAAAGAAGTTTGGCAAGAAGATGAGGTTGAAGAAGGAAGCGACACGCCTGCCAATGGTCAAATGGTCTTAACAGACGAATGGGAAACTATCAATAAAGCCAGTGCCTTATGGACACGTTCAGCCTCTGAGATTGAAGATGAAGAGTATATCGATTTTTATAAAAATATCACCTATGACATGGACGTGCCACTAGCATGGACGCATAACCGTGTCGAAGGTCGTGTTCAGTATACTCAGCTATTGTATATTCCTAAAAAAGCCCCTGTAGATTTGTACACTCGTGAGCAGCAGCATGGTCTAAAGCTTTATGTTAAGCGCGTCTTTATTATGGACGAGGCAGAGCAGCTGTTGCCAATGTACCTGCGTTTCGTTAAAGGTGTCATCGATTCAGCAGACTTGCCATTGAACGTGAGCCGCGAGCTATTACAAGAGTCGCGTGATGTGAAGTCTATCCGCGATGGTAACGCGCGTCGTATTTTGACTTTGCTTGCCAGTCTAGCCAACAGTGAAGACAGTGATAAGCAAGAAAAATTTGCGCAGTTCTACGCTGAATTTGGTGATGTTATCAAAGAAGGCGTTGGCGAAGACATGGGCAATCAAGAACGTATTGCCAAATTGTTGCGTTATGCAACCAGTACTCAGGATAGTGTGACGACCAGCTTTGAAGACTACAAAGCACGTATGAAAGACGGTCAAAAAGCCATTTATTATCTAACGGCTGACAATCTAGCGGCTGCTAAAAATAGCCCACAACTTGAGCTATTCAAAAAGAAAGGCATCGAAGTTATCTTGATGACCAGCCGTGTTGATGAGTGGGCGATGAATTTCTTGACCTCATTTGATGAGACACCGCTACAAAACATCGCTAAAGGTGCAGTTGATTTGGGCGACTTGCAAGACGAAGCTGAAAAAGCTGAAGCTGAAAAAGCGCAAGAAACCATGAAGCCAGTCGTTGATAAGCTAAAAACGGCGTTAGGCGAACGTGCCAAAGACGTTAAAGTATCGACGCGTTTGGTTGATAGTCCTGCTTGCTTAGTCGTTGGGGAAGGTGAGTTATCACCACAAATGATTCAGATGCTGAAGCAAATGGGTCAAGATGTGCCAGAAAGCAAGCCGACACTTGAGGTTAACCCTGATCATCCACTCATTAAAAAGCTTGAAAGTAGCGAGCAGTCAGCCGAAGATTTTGATAAATTGGCGCAAGTTATTTTCGACCAAGCATTACTAGCAGATGGCGGTCAGTTAGATGATCCAGCCGCTTATCTCAGACGTGTTAATGAGCTTTTGATGAGATAGTAGTGAGTCTCTGATACAGTCATTATTGAGATAAAAGGAGGTCTTAAGTTTAAGACCTCCTTTTTTGATGGGTTTTTAAGCGAATTTTACAATTCAGCCTTATGCTCTCGACCGACAATCCGTTACAATCGCGATAGATTAGCGAGCTAAAATATTAGTCAATAATATTGATGTGCGCTATCCGTCTCTTATATCCATTTCATAATGAATTAAATATAAAATTGACATTCGTGTGCCTTGCAAAAGAGTTAATTGAAAGACAGTAAATGGCATGGATATCAAAATATTTTATCATTGATTTGTTTTATTTCTCTCGACTGGCTAGAGGTCTAAGTCTTTGTCACTTGCGTCGTTAAAAACCGTCTCACTGCAGCGCTTTTCGCTTAATTTCGCTGCCAATATTATTGCAACCTTGTGGATGCTAGTAGGCTCAACACGGGCATTCTCTTGGGTTAAACCTACCTTTGTTCAGTTCGCTGTATTTGCGCTATTGGCTTTGGGTAGTAATGTCCTATTTTCTTGGTTAGCCGCTCCAGATGGCAGTATTTTTAATGAGCAAGGATTGGTCAGCTATCTCATATGGCCGATGATTATTCTGCTTGGCGGTATTATTCTGGCACGGCGCGCAGGCAATCAAGCACTGGTTTTTGTGCCTGTTGTACTGTGGTTGGTTGCTGATACTTTATCGGCTCTATTACAAAGCTTAGTACAGTTTTTAGGCAGTTATAGCTGGTTGCCCGATTGGAGTTATTCGTTTTTACCAACGCTATTTTTGGTGCTGTTTTTATGGCAGACCTTGGCATTGTTATGGATATTTTCTCGTCGCCTGCGTATACCGTGGTGGGAGCGGATCATCGTCCTCATCGGTGCCGTTGCACTATTGACGATATGGCAGCGTAACGTCGCTGACCAGCCCATATTTAAGCAGATACCGGTAGAGCCGGTGTTAGAAGAAGCGGCATTATATGAGCAGCCGCGTTTATTACAAGAGGCGCTGGCTCGTATAGATCCTAGTATACCGGGCAAAAGTGATTGGTACTTTATGGGTGTGGCGGGATTCTCTGATCAAAACGTCTTCCGCTCTGAGATTAATAAAGTACGTGAGCTGTTTGATGTGCGTTTTGGTACTAGCGGGCATTCATTGGCACTGATTAATAATAACTACACTTGGCTAGATGAGCCAATTGCCACCAAAACCAGTATTTTACGCGGCTTAAAAAGAATTGGTCAGCAGATGAACGCTGATGAAGACGTGTTATTTATGACACTATCGTCGCATGGCGATCAGGATTTTATCCATTTATCTAATCCACCGCTTGCGATGGATAATCTGGATGCAACATGGCTGCGAGAGTCGTTAGATGCCTCAGGTATTCGCTGGCGTGTTATCGTGGTATCGGCTTGTTATTCAGGTTCGTTTATTGATGAATTAGCGTCGTCGACGACAGTGGTGATTACCGCTTCGGCAACAGACAAGATGTCATTTGGCTGTACCAATAGTGCTGAAATGACCTATTTTGGGCAAGCATTTTTTGCGGAAAGCTTAAGAGAAAACACCAGTTTTTCTGCCGCGTTTAAAGACGCTGCGTATCGAGTAAAAGAGCGTGAGCTTTATATGGGTTTTGAGCCATCAGAGCCGCAAATGGTGATCGGTAGTTTGATGGAAACGGCGTTGCCAGCATTTGAGCAAGTGTTATTTGATAAAACACGACCGCCGCTTGCTAGCATTATAGATACTTCGAATGCGACAACGACTATCAATATTTCACCGGATACAGGCGCAGATACAGTTGTAGATGATAAGAACACAGCGAACTGATTTTCATCCCATTTTTAATCTGATGCTTTTTTAAATAAGCATCTGTTTTCAACTATTTTATCTTAGCTAAAAAGGATAATGCTCATGAATAATTCTTATAACCACAGTCTCTCAGCCAGCACCCAGCTCACGCAAAAAAGTGTCAATCGCTGTTTTGATGGCGAGCAGCATTATTATAGCCATCAATCAACCTCTACCAAGACGCCAATGACTTTTAGTATTTATCTGCCTGATGAAGCACTAGCAGGGCAGCGTTGTCCGGCGATTTTATATTTATCAGGTCTCACTTGTAATGCTGATAACGTGACCCACAAAGCGCATTTTCAACAAAAATGTAGCGAGCTTGGTATGATATTTATCGCGCCAGATACCTCTCCTAGAAGTAGTGAGGGTAATGAGGTGGCAAACGACGAGCGTTATTTTGTTGGTCAAGGCGCAAGCTACTATGTCGATGCGACGCAAGCACCTTGGGCTGAGCATTTTAATATGCAAAGTTACATCGTTGATGAGCTGTATGATTTATTACGCTCAGAGTTTCCAATTGATAGTATTGGTATCACGGGTCACTCGATGGGTGGTCATGGTGCCTTATTATTGGGTTTTAAATTCCCAGGCAAGTTTGTGAGTGTGTCAGCTTTATCACCTGTGTGCGCCGCCAGTGAGTCGGCATGGGGTCAAGCAGCTTATACAGAGTATTTTGGTGATGACAAGAGCTTGTGGGCGCAATCAGACGCTTCTCAGATGATTGAACAAGTCGGTCAGCAATACTCAAGCATCTTGGTTGATCAAGGCGAGGCTGATGAGTTTTTAGCCGATGGTCAGTTGCAAACGTCAAAATTACAACAGGCGTGTACAAAGGCCAAGCAACCATTAACATTGCGCTATCAAGCCGGTCACGACCATAGCTATTATTTTATTCAAACAGTGATCAATGAGCATATTGAACATCACTGGCGTATGGCACAGCTTAGCTAAAATTTGCTCTCATATTGTTCGTTATAGTGTTTCAGATTTAAAAGGTTAGGTCTATGGCAAGTTATCAAGATTTAAGTACCGTTACTGCCGATACCCAGTCAGCAGATGTTAATTCTGTTGCTGCTAAATCTACGCTTGCTACCATGCAAGCGGATATGGATGCCGCTTTAAAGAATAAACAGCGAGACCCTACCAGTACCAATTTAAATAATCCTCAAAATCATGCAGTAAAATCAAGCCCAGCTATCGCAGTTATCGCCGCTTCCATCAATGATATGACTACTCACGCCCTGGAAGAGTCACAAGTGTCGCGTGTGATAGAGATGGCGTGGGAGGATAGAACACCGTTTGAGGCGATAGAGCATAGCTATGGTCTCAATGAGTCTGGCGTCATTACACTGATGCGTCAGGTGCTAAAACCATCCTCGTTTCGCTTATGGCGTCAACGTGTGAGCAATCGCGCTACCAAGCATGAAGCGATACGAGGTTTTACGGTAGGTCGTGCTTATTGCAAAACCCAATATAAACCGCGCTAATTGTCTGCATATGTCTGCATATGTCTGTATCTGCTGAGTGCAGCTATAATATCGATACTCAGTACCCATTATAGACCCTGATTATCCGTTATAATAGACATACGTATTATTCGTGCTATGCACACATCTATACATTAAATCCTTAGTCAAATATCCATTAGGTAGCTCAATTATGATCAGTCCCTCTAAGCCGTATCTAATCGCCCCTTCTATATTATCTGCTGACTTTGCCAAATTAGGCGAAGAGGTAGAACGTGTATTGGCGTCTGGTGCTGATGTCATCCATTTTGATGTGATGGACAACCATTATGTACCCAATTTGACGTTTGGTAGCATGATTTGTAAGGCACTGCGTGATTATGGGATTGATGCACCAATTGACGTGCATCTAATGGTGAGCCCTGTTGATAGTATGATTGAGCAGTTCTTAGAGGCAGGTGCCAGCATCATCACATTTCATCCGGAAGCAAGCTCGCATATCGATCGTTCTTTGCAGTTGATTAAAGATGGCGGCGCTGAGTGTGGTTTGGTATTGAATCCAGCAACACCATTGCATTATTTAGACTATGTCATGGATAAAGTGGATCAGGTCCTACTGATGAGTGTCAATCCTGGCTATGGTGGTCAGTCATTTATTGAAGGGACGCTAGAAAAGGTTCGCCAAGTACGTCAGCGTATCATTACTAGCGGTCGTGATATTAGATTAGAAGTAGATGGCGGTATCAAAGCCAGTAATATCCGCGCCATTGCTGAAGCAGGTGCTGATATGTTCGTCGCCGGTTCAGCGATATTTAATCAAGAAGATTATAAAGCAGCAATCGATGCCATGCGTGCAGAGCTTGCCTTGGCAAATGGGGAGTAACGCCCCATATAGTAAGTTATATACTATTAAATAGTAAAGTTACCTATTTAATAGCCGCTGTATGACTGATTATATTAAGCGACACGTCAGCTAAAGGTAAAATATGAATATGCAAAATGCAAAACATCGAGCTGGGTCCCAGCAAGCCTCGCAATCACGTAGCTTAGTGCCAAAAGGTATTACTATTGGCTTAGCCATGTTCGCCCTTGTTCTGAGTCTAGCTGGTTATGGCTTTCGCCTGATGGTTGGTGAAGATGCCGGTGAAGTATTACGCCACGCGGCGGTGATCGTACCCGCATTTATGCTAGGCATTCCCCTTTTATTTTGGCTAGGTTCACGCCTACTTAACAAGGTTAAAGATATGCATATAGAGAGCTGGAATGCCATTAGTTTGGGGTATTTGACCTCTTGTATCTCAATGCTGTGGTTAATGGGTACTTATAGTTAAGTTTTTATTAGTAGAGATAAAGCTCCTTAATAAAGATAACCTTGTAATATTTTTATAAGTTGTTTTTTGATACACTTTTTCACCGTTAAGTCATGCTCTATAAGCTTGACTGGAATTCTACATGAGAATCATACCGACCAGTATTGCCAATATTATTTATCCAAAAGACTTACCAAATGGTTTATTTACCAGCTTAATTATTGCCTGTCTGTTGCTAGGTCTGTCTTCGCTTCGTCATGGAACTGATTGGCAAGGCTGGCTACACGTCTTTGAAAACTGGCTGCTCATGTTATTGATACTGCCAACCGCGACTGCGACAGTAGCGTTACCGTTCAAATATCGCGATCCAACATTAGAGTTAAAGCTCATGTACTATCTGGGCATGTTTGTTGCTTTCTTATTTACCCTAGCAAAACTGCGTTACTGGCGTTAAACGCTGGTAATTTCTATAAAACTAAGACTATCGAACCTGAGTTGTGCAAAAGACTTATAGAACAGCCCTTGAATTACAGCGCCAAAGCGTCCATTGTATGAATAAGATAGTTTTGCCCGCATGACTGTAAGACAGTAGCTTTAGTAAGTGGAATCAGCGCGTTTTTTACAGGTATAAATCGGGATAATAAGGATACAATGAATGCCATACGATATCGATAATGAGATTGAAGTAGATAATGACAGTACCGATCAGTTTGCAGGGTTTGCTAAAGAGACGACCCTTGAGCTGGTAGAAGCAGACGATGGCAAATTGCTCTTACGTGATGCTGAACAAGATGATGCGCCGCTGATGACCATTGATTTTTCTGATAAGTTAAAAGAGATATTGGGCAGTGATACCCAAGCGATAGGTCAGCATATGATTCATGCTGCAATACAAGTGATTATGCAAAAGCAGATGAGTCAATGGCATGCGCATGTCTATGACAAAGAGCCAACGCACTATAGTTAATGATGTATAAATCAATAGCAAATAGATAAATAGTAGTCAGTCTAAATAACGACAATAAAAAAGGGTTTATCAATTGATAAACCCTTTTTTTGTTCAAATAAAACCATTTATGAAAATGGATATTATTTGATTTTTGCTTCTTTAAAGATCACATGCTGGCGTACTTTTGGATCAAATTTTTTGATTTCCATTTTGCCAGGCATAGTGCGCTTATTTTTGGTAGTGGTGTAGTAATACCCAGTACCAGCAGTTGATACTAATTTAATTTTATCTCTCATGATGGCTTTCCTGTAAATGAGCGGTCTTCAATCGATAGGTATGGGTCTAGAGTATTAAGTGGCTGTAGATAGTATCCAGTCATAAATATATGAGCTGGTAAATATTCAGCATAGCAGCAGCCTAAATAGCGACATTCATCAATAAATTAGGCTGCCAATATTTACTTAAACTTTTTGACCTTGTGCGCGTAGATCTACTAGCACTTTATCGATACCCAATTTGTCAATGATGCGCATACCTTTGGTAGACACACGTAGACGTACAAAACGATTTTCAGACTCTACCCAAAAACGATGGTTGTGAAGGTTTGGTAGAAAGCGACGACGGGTTTTGTTGTTTGCGTGCGAAACATTATTACCCACCATAGGGCGCTTTCCAGTCACTTGGCAAACTCTAGACATGGCGAACTCCTAATCTATGAGGTATGAGTTTTTCTCATACCAGTCTGGGCAAGTTGCACGTATTTGCGGCATGGACACAGCAAGCGGCAGCTTTGCACCAAACAAAACTATATGAAGGTTGAGCTGATTTACTGTCATCTAAAGGCAAATAACAGGCAAACCAAATCAGAAAATTTTAAAGCCGACATTTATACCATAAAAGTAATGAATACTCAAATATTTTTGTGATAGTTGTTGGTTTAAAGGGTAGCTATTATACCCTGAAATGAGCGCCCTATGTTATTGATTATTTAATAATAAGGATTCACTTTTTAGTTGTAAGTTATGACAAAAGTCAGTAAAGTCTCAGTTATATATTTAATACAATCTGTTAATACTACTGGCATTATTGTAAATGTATGTATCATTACCAATCTATTAGGATTCCGTGTAATGATTTTGCCTGTTTACTTATCTAAATGATTGCCGTTGCGGAGTTCCAAACATGTCATATTCTTCATTACCTACCTCTAAATTATTTCAGCTCACCTTTTTAACCTGCGCATTGGCACTGGCTGGTTGTGGTGGTGGAGATGGCACGGATATAATTGCGCCTGCCCCTGATTTGGGTCCTGAAAAGCCTAGCAATGGTAGCAACGGTGAGGATGGAACAGGAATACCAGTAAGTGCTATCAATGTAACACCTATAACTTTAATAGATTCCTATGGCAAAGTAACTCGTACTATTACGTCAGTTGGAGCGAGTGCAACAGTGATAGTAACTGATGGTAATAGAAATCCAGTAAGCAATGCTTTGGTATCCTTTCAAGCTGAAGGTGTTATATTTGGTACTAGCAATAACACTGTTTTGACGAATGAAAAAGGTGAGGCATCTATATCCGTCAAACCTTTAGATAGTGCAAATACAGGAAGCTATCAACTCAGCGCAACTGTTAATTATAATGATTTGACCAAAACTACGCCTGGCTATAACTTTTCTTTACAGGCTATACAAGTGTCACTAACTGAATTTACATTGTCATCTACCAGTTTGGACTCGGGTAGTAATACAAATATCACTCTCAAAACAAAAGATGCAATCAATGACGTCTACCAAAACGATGTTACTGTAAACTTCACTACTAGTTGTGGCAGTTTTGATAGTAATAGTGTCATTTCTAGCAATCAAGGTGATGTAAGTACAACTTATAAGGCTATTGATGATAATGGTAACTTATGTGAAGGTGCACAAACCATCACTGCTACTCCTGCGAACAATCCAGTAAACAGACAAACAAAGACTATAAACATCTCTGGTATTGAAGCGAGCTCAATATTTTATACCACAACTGAGAAACTGCAGTTAGGAGCAAGTAATAGTGGCTCATCAAGCTCAGGTCAGATAGAGTTTACTGTATTCGCAAATGGCAGACCTGCTGCCAATCAGCAAGTTGAAATAAGTAAATTGCAGGTACCTACTGACTTTAGTTTTGTAACATTAAATAACCAAGCCCCTAGAACAGTAACTAGTGATTCGCAAGGTAAGGTCGTCGTCAACTTATATCCAGGTGCATTACCAGGACCTGTAGAAATTAAAGCCACCTTAAAATCAAATACCAGTATATTTGCCTTATCAAAAGACGTCTCTGTAGCGACAGGACGTGCAACTCAAAATGGTGTTAGTATTTCGTTGAGCAAAAACGTATTAGCTAATAGTGTAGATGGCGATACTGCAACCATTACAGTACGATTAGTAGATAGAGTGGGTAACCCTGTACCTGATGGTACGGTAATGAGTTTCGTCAGTGAAGGTGGTAGAGTAACGCCAAGTTGCGCGACTAACAAAGGAATATGTACGGTTGAGTTCAGTACTCAAAACCCACGTCCAGTAGATAATCGTGTCGCAGTAATTGCTTATGTAGAAGGTGATAAAGCTTATATTGATAAGGATGGCGATAATCAATTTAGCGCTGGTGATATATTCACGCATAACATCGGCGACTTCTTCCGTGATGATAACGAAAATAACAATTATGATTCTGAAGCTGGCGAATTTGTATATAGAAGAGGGGCTACTGGCGCTGTTTGTGCACCTTCTTCTAACTCTCAACCAAATATTGAAGAGACCTGTGATAATAAGCTGTCAGCTATCTTACGCCAACAGTTTATACTAGGTTTAGCTTCCGATAGTCCAGTATATGAGGGTTTACCTGGTTCTCTTAATCCTAATTTAGGAAAGACGGCAATCACCCGAGCTTTTAAAATGTATGGTAATAGTGCACGTACGGTCAGTATGCCGTCAGGAACTACCATTAGTGTTGTGGCTGAAGATAAGACTGACTACTCTCCTACGGTAGAACTGACGAATGGTATAATACAGGTATCAAATGCTGAGCCAAATACTACGGCTATTGTTAAATCAGGTTCAACCTCTATTAGTGTTTCAATCAGTGGGAACGGTACGGGTTCAGTAAGTACCACGTTGCCAGAAGGGTCATCCTTAACTGTAGCAAATACGAATGTGACCTGTGAAGCAGAACTTACTTCTGGCAATTTGAAATTACCTAGTATTATTAATCTAGGAGTTGGTAAAGTAGTTGATAGCGCGGTAAGCTATAAGTTCGAATATAGCGGCTGTCGTCCTAATGATAAAATCAAAGTATCAGTAACAACACCAGCTCCAGCCGCTACTACGACAACGACCACAATATCTGTCATATAGTAAGCATCTTACAATATTATAAATACAAAAACCCTCAACCCTCGCGTTGGGGGTTTTATCTCTATAATCTCTATAATCTCTATAATCTCTATAATCTCTATAATTAAATATAATTAAATATAACCAACTCAATCAGCAAATTCTTGCAAAAACGATTAGAATAGTCGGTTTCCTATGCTGTTAGCTATATTCAAAGTAAGCAGCAAGTTTTATTTTTAATTGAGCGTACTATGTCAGACACCGTAACGATTGCTTCACCAAAAACGTCACTTCAAATGACACCTAGAGAGATTCCTACTATTACTGCTACAGCGACCCTATTGATCAAATGCCGCGACCAAGCCGGTATCGTACAAGCCGTATCTGAGTTTATTCATCGCTATGGCGGCAATATCATTACGTTAGATCAGTACTCAACTGCCCATGAAGGGGGTCAATACTTTATGCGTTTAGAGTTCGCTTTAGCAGGATTGAGCGAGATTATCGATAACTTTGAGGCCAGTTTTGCGCATACCGTTGCCAAACGCCACAATATGGAATGGCGCTTACATGACAATGCGATTAAGACCAAAGTTGGAATTTTGGTATCTAAATTTGATCATGCCTTATTAGACTTACTATGGCGTCATCAGCGCGGCTTGCTCGATTGCGAGATTACCTGCGTGGTGAGTAATCATATTGCTTTACGCCAATCAGTAGAAAATTTTGGTATCGCTTTTCATCACGTTCCAGTGACCAAAGATAATAAAGTAGAAGCAGAAGAGAAGATCCATACATTGATGGCGGGTAATGATTTATTGGTGCTAGCGCGCTATATGCAGATATTGTCGTTAGACTTTGTTAAGCGCTGGCCGATGCAGATTATCAATATTCATCATTCGTTCTTGCCTGCGTTCGTCGGTGCTGACCCTTATCGTCAAGCTTATGATAAAGGGGTGAAATTGATTGGCGCAACCGCCCATTATGTGACTGCTGAGCTCGATCAAGGACCTATCATTGAGCAAGACGTGCACCGTGTGACACATCGTCAAGGTGTCACTGAACTGCGCGCTATTGGTCGTGATATCGAGCGTAATGTATTGGCACGCGCAGTCAATTGGCATGTACAAAATCGCGTGATTGTCGCAGGGAATAAGACGGTAGTATTTAATTAGGTTTTCATTAGAGTGGTTTGAAATTTAGAACAGAGTATTAAAAGATATTTAATAAAAAAGCTGCGAGTATTATTATTTAATACTCGCAGCTTTTTACTATATTACTACTGTGGAACTGGTTCTATAACAGCATCTCTAATACAAACTTGCTACCGACAAAGCCAATCGCTAATAAAATAAAAGCATAGATAGTCATATTAGCGGCACGTTTTCCGCGCCATCCAGCACGCCAATTACCGATAAGTAATGCGCCAAACAGCAGCCAAGACATCAGGCTAAAGGCTGTTTTGTGCACAAGATGCTGCGCCATCAAGTCATCTACGTAGATAAAACCAATACCCAGTGCGATACTAAGCAGGACAAAGCCGACCAATAGCATATCGAATAATAGGCTCTCCATGCTTTGAAGAGACGGCAGCTTGTTGACCCAAAAGCGGTGAATCGATTGATGCTTAAGCTCACGTATTTGTAGTCGCAAAAATAGCGCTTGTACCGCTGCCATCAACAGCACACAATATGCGGCAAGCGACAGCAAGATATGAGACTCAAGCCCAATGCTGATATCCGTAATCGGACGATAAGGCGCGCGTCCAATATGACCGATTAGCATACCTACAAGAGCGGTCGGTGCCGCGAGGATACCCAGACTGACAATAGGTCGATACAGAGAAAACATGACGTAAAAAAACAAAAAGAATAAGCTGATCAAGCTGATGATATTAAACAGATTGAAATTTAGCCCATAGAGTGTGACTATGTGTGGATAAAGTAGCCCTGCGTGTGCCAACATGCCCACAAATAATAAGCCTAAGCTTGGGCCTTTATGGACAGGTTTATCTTGAATCAGCGCCCAACCAATATAGATGCTGACTAAGAAATAAGCCATCGCAGCAAGTAAAAATGCAAGTTGCAAGATATAAAACCTCATCTCATAATGCGCGCAAAATACGCGCTTAATTTCATGCTAAAGTGGTATTATTAGAATAATTACCCAATTTATCATAAAATGGCACTCAATTGAGCACCGTCTTATGTATTCCTGATAAATGCTTAGCAATTGAGCTTGAATACCTGCGATCGCATACCCTAATAGTATTTATCAACTCTTTTATTTATGAAGAGTTAAGCTTAATCCAGAATTATTTTAACTGAGAGTTATTTATGTTTGATACCTTAACAGAACGATTGTCGTCTAGTCTGCGCAATATCGCAGGCACGGGGCAATTGACCGAAGACAATATCAAAGACACTTTACGCGAAGTACGTATGGCGCTGCTGGAAGCCGATGTGGCATTGCCAGTCACTCGTGATTTTGTGAAGCGTGTCAAAGAGCAAGCGCTTGGCGCTGAAGTGCTTAAAGAGTTAGCACCAGGACAGGCATTTGTCAAAATCGTCCATGACGAGCTGACTGAAATGATGGGCAGTGCCAATCAGCAGCTTGAGATGACAGGTAAGCCGCCAGTTATTTATCTGCTAGCGGGTCTACAAGGTGCTGGTAAAACTACCACTGCCGGTAAATTGGCCAAGTTCTTACAAGAGCGCCATAAGAAAAAAGTCATGCTGGTATCTGCTGACGTTTACCGTCCCGCAGCGATTGCCCAGCTTGAGCAAGTCGCTGGACAAGTAAATGCCAAGTTCGTCAACTCAAGTAGCGACGAAAACCCGATTGATATCGCCTTGCGTGCTATCGAAGAAGCTAAAATCCAATATCAAGATATCTTGATTATTGATACAGCGGGTCGTTTGGCTATTGATGAAACCATGATGGATGAAATCAAGGCGTTAACCGCTGCGGTCAATCCTTCTGAGACACTGTTTGTTGTTGATGCGATGACCGGTCAGGATGCGGCAAATACCGCCAAAGCCTTTAACGATGCGCTGCCATTAACGGGCGTTATTTTGACCAAGACTGACGGCGATGCTCGTGGCGGTGCGGCGCTCTCTGTACGCGCCATCACAGGTAAGCCAATTAAATTCTTGGGTCGCGGTGAGAAACTAGATGCGCTAGAGCTATTCCATCCTGAACGTATTGCCCAGCGTATTCTTGGTATGGGTGACGTCTTAAGTCTGGTCGAAGAAGTTGAGCAAAAGATTGACCGTGATAAAGCCGAAAAAATGGCGAAAAAGATGCAAAAGGGCGGCGAGTTTGACCTTGAAGATCTATTGACCCAGTTTCAGCAAATGAAAAGCATGGGCGGCATGGCAGGCTTCTTAGATAAGATGCCAGGTATGGGCGGCTCTGATATGCAAAAAGCCGTTGAAGATGCCAAGCCAGAAGAAAAAGTACGTGAGATGGAAGCGTTGATCAATTCGATGACGCCATTTGAGCGCAAAAATCCTGATAAAATCAATCCAAGTCGTAAGCGCCGTATTGCTGCAGGCTCAGGTCGTGAGATTCAAGACGTCAATCGTTTGCTCAAGCAGCATAAGCAAATGGCAAAAATGATGAAAATGATTTCTAAGCCTGAAGGCATCAGTAAAATGATGAAATCGATGCAAGGGTTAATGGGCGGCGGCGGTGGAGCAGGCGGCGGTGGTCCATTATTCGGCGGTGGCGGTCAGCAAGGTGGTGTTAAAGATGTGAACCCACAGCAAATGGCAAAGCAGATGGGACTTGACCCAAATAATATGCCTAGCACTGAAGAGATGCAAAAACAGATGCAAGAGCTACAAAACCAAGCGCCGAAGAAGTTTAAAACACGTTTTTAAATGATTTAGTGCTACTGGGAAATATTGATATTAAAAACCTCAAAGCTAAATGAGTTTTGAGGTTTTTTCATATTTTGAATATTTGAGTGAATTCTCACAAAGAATGCATGAAAAATATAGAAAGTAAGTCAATTAATCTGTCCTAAATGCTATGATAGGCGCTGTTTTACGATGTCAAGAGAATTAGCCGAGGTTATGATGTTTTTAGCAATGGATACCGTGTTCGATCAGTGTTCGATCGCCATTTTAGATGCCAGCGGTCAAGTGTTATCGAGTCATACTGAGACAGGTAAGCGCCAGCAGACGCAGCAAATCTTACCGATGATTGACGCGGCATTATCTGAGGCGCAACTAAAACTGGCTGACATACAAGCGCTTATCTTTAATCGTGGTCCTGGTGCCTTTAGTGGTATACGAATCAATACGGCAGTGGTACAGGCGCTATCTGTCGCGCACGATATTCCTTGTGTGGGCGTTTCAAGCCTGCAAGCGATTGCGCAAGCGGCGTATCAGCAACAGGGTTTAAGCGAAGTATACAGTGCTCTTGATGCGCGTATGCAGCAGGTATATTTTGGGCAATATGCTCTAATAGACAATATTATGCAGCCCGTTAATCAAGACAATGGCGAGGATAGCGAGCAGTTGCTAGATTATGATAGCCAGACAGCGCTAGATATTCCTATCGTTGGCAATGGTGCCGGTTTATTAACTTTGCATGACGGTCAGATTATTTATGCTGATATCCATCCTGATGCGACCGTGATAGGACAACTGGGTATGGCTCAGTTTATGGTCAATGGCGGAACAGAAGCGGCGCAAGCTTTACCCAAATACTTACGCAATCAAGCGTGGAAAACGCTCAAAGAGCAAGGTAAGGCTTAGTGTACCCTTTCTATATTCAGTCCTTATAAAGCTTTCAAGTGTCGCACGCGACAATAACAGTTTTATGAATATAACAATATAAAAAAAACGCCTTTACTGTTTTCGGGATTTCTTAGGAATAATTTTGTGGATATTATTTTATTAATTCAAGCTGTCATCATGGGTATCGTTGAAGGTATCACTGAATTTCTACCCATCTCTAGCACGGGATATTTAATTTTATCCGCTGATTTGATGGGTTTTTGGACCAAAGAAAAAGTCGATTTGTTTGTCGTGGTGGTGCAGTTTGGCGCTATTTTAGCGGTCATATATGATTATTGGGGCAGACTCTGGCAGGCACTAATGGGTTTGCTGACGGGTAAAGCAGAAGGCATGAGTAATCCGCGCCAGCTTGGACTTAGCCTAATTGTCGCCACTATTCCGGTGATGATTGTTGGTTTTACTTTTGCTGATGAGATTAAAGCCTATTTATTCAATCCTATCGTCGTTGCAATTATGCTGATTATCGGTGGTTTGCTGATCTTTTATGTTGAGAATCGCCCGAAAGCCATTATTGCAGAAGAAGCAGAAGACGTTAGCCTAAAAACAGCTTTGATGATAGGTTTGCTGCAATGTTTGGCATTGATACCCGGTACATCACGCTCAGGTGCGACGATTATTGGTGCGCTGTGGCTTGGTGTCTCACGTAAAGCTTCCGCTGAATTTTCATTCTTTTTAGGTATTCCAGTCATTATTGGTGCGGCTCTATTAGATTTTATTAAGCATCGTGACGTTTTAACCAGCAGCGAAGATTGGTTAGTGCTAGGCATTGGTACTGTCGTATCGTTTATCGTGGCCTTGCTTTGTATTCGCTTATTGGTCGCTTGGGTCAGTCGCCGTGACTTTAAAATCTTTGCATGGTTGCGTATTATCACTGGTGTGTTGGTTTTAATAGCCGCTTGGGGTTTTGGTTATCAGATGGCAGGCTAAACTTCATGATGGAATGGTTTTTAATAGAGATTCATGATGTTATAAGTATTAAAAAGGAATGGCAATCATGACCAATTTGAAGCAAGTGCTGACTGCTGATATAAGCTGCCAACTACTTTATGTTAATGAAACGCAGGCAAATCAAGTCGAAAGCTTGCAGGCACTCATAGCTGAGCATAAGCTACCCATTATTTTGAATGCTGAACTGGTGACAGAGAAATTAAATCAAAAACGTCGCCAGCAGTTAAGCCAGATAGCTACCCAACCTATATTGCTGTTAGATGAAAAAGATAAACTTTCATGGTTAAGTGATGGGTTAAGCGTTGCCCCTGAATGGGATAAAATGCAGCGGCGCGTAGTCAGTGCAGGGCGTAAGTCTGAGCTTTTATTGCAGGCAGCGAAATTGACCGCAGATAGTAGGGTTATTGATGCAACTGCTGGTTTTGGTCATGATAGTCTGATACTGGCGAGTACTGGCGCTCAAGTTACCATGCTTGAGCAGCAGCCATTGATGGCGTTATTATTACTTGTAGAGCAGCTGCGTATGAGTACGCTGCCAAATTGGCAAAAGCTGATGTCACGTTTGCAGATTGTTAATACCGATGCGCTCACTCATTTTGCAAGGTTTAATAACTATCTAGGGGATGGTAACGAGCAAGCCATTGATGTGATATATCTTGACCCTATGTTTCCAGAAGACAGTTATCAAGATAGCAAGACGGGGAAGGGCGCGAAAGTCGGTAAGCATATGCAAGCGTTGCATCAATTAGCGCATCCGCCAACGTTAGATGAAGAGCAGCAATTACTACAATCTGCACAAGCCGTTGTCAGTCAAAACGGTCAAAAACAAGGTCGCGTCATCGTTAAGCGTCCACAATTTGCGCCGTTACTTGCTGATCAACAGCCAAGTGAAAGCTGGAATAATGAAGCAGTACGTTTTGACGGTTATTTCGTTTAATAATATCAAATAAGACAGCTTATAAATTTAGGAGCAGGGAATGTCTGTATTAATTATTTGGGTGATGGGTGCGGCGTTATTGTTAATCAATATTATGCTGCGTACCAGAATCTTGCGCCTTGAAGCACGTCTAAAAGAGTTAAGTAATCCTAAAGAGCAATTGGCATTTTTACGCCAGCAAGCTGCACAAAAAGAGAAAGTTGCTGCGATTAAAGCCTTACGCAAGCAGTATCCCGAGCTATCACTCATTGAAGCCAATAAGATGTGGCAACAAGTTTAGTGACATTATTAATGTCAAAAAAAGTATAGTCGATTCAATTTAAAAAGAATACAGTACTGCTGGGATAAATTTTACGAAGCCTCTGGAGTGCGAAGCGCACGACAACCGAGAGAAATTTATACCAGCATAATGCTATTCTAAACGTAACTCTTTTATATTGAACTCACTATAGCGTACGCCAAGTTCCATGTACTAAATTGCTATACACCCAAATCATTATTTACTATTTTCTATCCATGATAATTAAAACGCCATGACATTTAACGACAAGCTACAAGCTTATATTCAGCTGACACGTTTTGATAAGCCAGTAGGTATTGAACTGCTACTATGGCCAACATTATGGGGTGTATTATTCGCTGCGATGGGGCAGGCGCAGCAACAAGGCGCAGGCATTACGGCAGGACTACCCAGTTTCAGTATCTTTGTGATTTTTGCCCTTGGAGCGATATTGATGCGGGCAGCAGGCTGTGCGATTAATGATTTTGCCGACCGTAAAGTCGATGGTCACGTAAGCCGTACTAAAGGTCGTCCGTTAGCTGATGGCCGTCTGTCTGCTAAAGAGGCAATTGCAGCTTTTTCAGTATTAGTATTATTGAGTGCAAGTTTGCTTCTGTTTTTACCCATTCAAGTATTCTATTGGTCGTTTGGTGCCGTCATATTGGCGTTTATTTATCCATTTATGAAACGTTATACGCATTTGCCGCAAGTGTTTTTGGCAGCTGCTTTTGGTTGGGCGATACCGATGGCATATGTGGCGATACAAGGCGCGCCTGATATATGGTGTTGGTTGTTATTCCTTGCCTATATGTGTTGGACAGTCGCTTATGATACTCAATATGCAATGGCTGACCGAGAGGATGATATAAAAATAGGGGTCAAATCAACCGCGATATTATTTGGTCGTTATGATGTGATTATCATCTCGTTACTACAGATGTTGTTTTTAGTTATCATGGGCGCAGTCATGTGGCATTATTTTGCGCCAACCAGTTTAGGTATTACGCCAGTCTTTGGCTTGGCGTTAGTCGCGATGATGTTTGCTAAGCAAAACAGTGCGTGTGCCAGTCGTAATGCTTTGGCTTGTTTTAAAGCATTTTTAGCCAATATATGGGTAGGACGTTACGTTTTTGTTCTTATAGCCATCGCTTGTATCTGGACGACTTTTAATGGATAAAATCAATAAATTTTCGAGACTAAAGACCAAGAAATCATCTGCGCATAGTGCTTCTAAGATAGATTATGAGGCGAGACTGGCTGAGAATGG
Source organism: Psychrobacter sp. SC65A.3 (assembly GCF_025642195.1). Lineage (NCBI taxonomy): Bacteria > Pseudomonadati > Pseudomonadota > Gammaproteobacteria > Moraxellales > Moraxellaceae > Psychrobacter > Psychrobacter sp. SC65A.3. Next base: position 621,414 of record NZ_CP106752.1, read on the forward strand.
TTTGACGCGCGAGCAGGTGATTGAGACGGAGCGTAAATTGGCAAAATTTGCCAATACCATGGATTCGCTCGTACGTGTGCCTTTCACCAAGCAAGGCATGGGCGCAGATGCTGCGCTTTCGACCATTCCGCTGGCAGGAGATTTAGCAGGTCTGGTGTTAACCAGCTATGCGTTTATATTGGGTCGTCAGCTCGGTGTACCCGCACATAAAATGACGCCCGCTGTCAGATTGGCACTGATTGATATGGTGGTTGGTATCGTACCGGGTATCGGGACGCTGCTTGACATCTTTATTCGTCCTAGTCGTAAGACCTTGGGCATCGTGCATGAGCATCTACAAAACGAGTATGGCATCACCGAAACCATCCATATGGATCGACCGTTTTTGCATCAATCACTTGAAGATAAGCAGCAAAGTCGTTTTGGCGCTTTTTGGCGCAATCCAATAGTTGCTTGGCTGTATCTGCATATTCCTGATATGTTGGGGCTCATTGTCATTGTCATTATCGGTTGGGGTTTGTGGTCATTGATGAGCTGGCTAGTGAGTCTGTTTGGTAAAACTACTGGATTTGGTTAAATAATAGAAAAATAGGTCAGTTAGGCAATAAAAAAGGCAGCAACGATATCAACGTTTGCAGCCTTTTTTATTGCCATTTCCACTAACTTTACGACATATTTTTATACTTATAAAGCTTACTCAGTAATCACTTCTGCATCGGCACTAATGGCATCAAAGCTTGTCATTTTATTATTTTGAATAAAATCTACCGTACCACCGCCATCATGACTAACTAGCTGAACATTGCCATCGCTTGAGCGATAGGTAGGATTATTACCTTGACCCTCAGGCGCGCTTAAGGTCATTTTAGGTTTGTTCGGTAAGGTGATGATGGCATTGAGCATGCCCGCTGCTGAAGTCTCAAAAACGACTGATAATGATTCGCCCGAGGTACTTCGATATTTAACGTCAGTGATTTGCGCGCCTTTAATGGCTTGCTCTGGATTGGGCGCTGGAGCAGGGTCAATGACAGAGGTATCCGTTGTGCCAAGATTATCCTCTAGCTCCGTTAAGTTCACATCTTGTTCTGGATTCGCAGCAGACGCGTTGGTATTAATATCATCAGCAACATTGGGTGCATTAATGTTGGAAGTCACAGGTGTCGTTTGAACTGCCAGTTCTGTGGCTGTTTCATTAGCTGTCTCAGGCTCTGGTGTTTTTTTGCAGGCAATCAACAGTGCTAAGCTTAAAAAAATGGCAGATACAGCCTGAAAATATGGTTTTGATTTTATAAAGGTAAAGGGAAGAGTTTTCATAATAAGACAGCTATCCATTAGTGAGGGTCATAATTAGGCATATAGCTAAGGTACTGAACCTAAATTAATGATTGACGTGTTTTATGCTTATGTACTTTATGTAGCCGCGCCCGATTGGGTGATAGGCGCGCCAACGTAACAGCCGATAAAGGGGTAAAACAGCCTAACATCATATCTGCTAACGCTTCGGCACATATAGGTGCAATTGCATAACCTTTTGCACCCATTGCTGACATGGTCCATAAACGCTGACTTTGCGCAAGTAATCCGACCAGTGGATGATAATCCATCGTTTGAGTACGAATGCCAGCACGCGCATGCCATGTACTGATATCATTTGGCAAGACGCTGCTTAATTCAGGCATATCTTCAATCAACTTGTCATAATTTTGCTGATTTTCTTCATCTCGGACATCGATATTGGTATCGCCATCGATAAAGCTTGCACCAAGTAAAAACTGTGGCTGATTTTCGCTAATCGGGTTCAGTTCCGCATCACCGCTCTGTCCAATAAATGGCGCACAGTAGCCACTGTATTTGAGCGGCAATTTGGGCAATTTAGTCAGTTGCTGCGCAGTTGGCGTAAACCAAGACAGTTGCCCGCGAATCGTCCGGCACTTAACGATACGTTTATCCAATTGATGGCTTTCATAAGCCGCGCAAATCACAACATGGTCAGCTGTGATAGTCAAAGAGGCTTGGCTCGCATTTTTGTCCTCTTTAGAACCTGTCAAAATGATACTGTTCTCGGTTTCCTTAATATTGATAATATTGAGCTGCTGATAGGTGATATTGGGGTGCGCAAGAATAACAGTTTTCAAGGCTTGTGGATTGACCAAACCGGACTGTGGCAGATACAAATTATGAGCTAAGTCTTTATCTTTTAAACCACTGATATCCTGTGCTTTTTCAGTGCTGATAGTGGTTGCCATAGTATCTGGATAATCTAAAATCTGCTCCGTACCAATATTAGTTTTCACCAATAAGTCTAATGTGCCGGTCTGCTCAAGTATCAGCGGCGATTTTTGGATAGCAGCTTGCTGATTAAAGTATCGATATAATCGACCACTGTATAAATAGCCAATAGAATGCAGATGCTCATAAACATGATGAATAGGCGTCATATTTGGGGCGAGTAGGGCACGCGGATTACCGGATGCACCAGCCAGCGGTGCGTCTTTATCGAGCACTGTCACGCTTATACCACGATTGGCAAGTGACCATGCAGTCAGTAGTCCTGCCACACCAGCACCAATAACGACTGCATTATTAGGATAGTTGGACAAAGGCACCTTATTAGATAAGGTTGAAATAGGCTTATCTAAAGATGACATCTCGCTCATAACGGCCGTGAGCATCTCGCGCTTAGACCCAAGCACTTTGCTCTTTTTAATGACAAAACCCTGCGACTGTAATCCACGTTTGATGATACCTGCACAGCTATAGGTAGCAGCAGTCGTGCCAGCACGTGATAGGCGTTGCATGTGGCTAAAGATACGCTCTGTCCATAAGATCTCATTGCAAGAAGGTGCAAACCCATCTAGAAACCAGGCATTGATATACGGACGCTGAGTAGCTACTGCACTATCTAAACTTGCTAAGCTATCACTAGCATCACCTAGCCAAATATCAAGGGTTAAATTATCATCAATAAAATCTAGCCGATGACAACCAGCGATAAGAGGAGGATAACTGGTTAAAAGTTGCTCAATCAACAGTGCCAGTTCAGGTGTACGTTGTCCAAGTGGGGCAAGTATCTTTGCTAAGTCATTAAGGAGGACGGGATGTTTTTCGGTAGTAATAAAGTGCAAACAGGCGCTTGCTAAGTGCGGATGTTTTAATCGAAGCTGTCGCCACAACTGCCAAGTCGCGAGTAAATTAAGTCCTGTACCAAAACCTAGTTCGTAGATCGTAAAGCATTGCTTGGGAATAAGGTTTGCCAATCGCGTGGGCAGCTGATTATGTGCCAAAAATACATGGTGAGATTCTGCTAAACCATCTGCTTGCGAAAAATAGGCATCGCCAAACTCACCTGATATTGGCACTTCATTACCAGCAGCATCAATTTGCCACTCAATGTTGGCTGGAGAGATAACATGTGCTGGTGTCGTGCTTTTGATTGTATTAATAGCCATAGAAGCTGGTTTGGGCATAATTATTTATCAACCCCACAGTGGTCAAGCAAGTAGGAAGTGAAGCATCAAATCGGTAGACATCAATCCAATAGATGATTTCAATCGATAAAAATGCAACTACCAGCGTTCACGGCGAACAAATACCAGCCATGAGATGAAAATACCGACCAATAGGCTAAGCAAAACAGTAAATGCACCATATAAAAATAATTGACCTTGACTTTCGTAAACCAAGACGTTTGCTTGCGTCTGCAAATCATTGACTTGGCGTTGTAGCTGGGCATTACGGCTTAGTAATTCTTGGTTGGCAGCCGATAAAGCTTTATTTGATGGTTGCAGCTGTGCCGCCAAGGTATCGTTAATATCGGTAGCAGGCTTTGCTGCGGTAGCCATTTCTATGACCGGAGCAGTTGTTTGAGGGTCGCTCGATTGAGGAGCGTTGTTAGCTGCAATTAGTGCTGGCACAATCCCTGCTGCGGGCTCGGTTTGATTAGTCAGTGTTGGCGCTGCATGTACTGACATTGACAGGGCAGTAATAGATACTATGCCCGCAAAAGCAGTACTTGCAAGATCATTTTTACGACTTTTTAATGAGAGTAACCGCTGAATCACGATGATGCTACCTCATTTGTTGTGCTGACATTCACTGCTGGTAACGCTTGAATAAATGGCTTGATATCGACATGACTGTAGACACCGTCACGCAAATACGGCTCAGCGCTTGCCCAGTTTTGAGCTGCCTCAAGCGAGACGAAGTCCGCGATAATCAGGCTGCCTGACATCTCGCTTTTACCATGTTCAATCGGTGTTGGTCCTGCGATAATCAAGCGCTGCTCACGATTCAATACTTGTAAGCGCTCAACGTGCTCTGGGCGTGTCAGCTGACGTTGCGCGCTACTGCCTGCTACGTCATGACCGATAATGGCGAATAAAGACATGTTGCTTCCCCAATTAATAATAAAAATAGAGCGTTAGAATCAATAACTATCATGCGTCATTTTGTCTTATCAGACTTTATAAAGCATAATAGTTATCATTGGCATTCAGAGATAACAAAATATCTACTATTAAGTTATCAGCTGCTATTTAACTTTTTATTTAGCAGACTTATCCGTCAATGCAGGGTTTAGATGCTTTTTCAATAACAAAAACTGAGCAACTACGAATACCAGCATAAGCGGAATCCAGCCATAAGTTTTAAAGTTAATCCAAGCTTCATCAGACATGGTAAATGCCGTGATATAATGTAGGACCGCCATCATCGCAAAAAACAATGCCCAAGCAATGGTCAGTTTTTTCCAACCACTCATCGTGAGCGAAAAAACATCTTTCATTGCCAATTGCATCAAAGGTTTATTGATTGCGGCACTGACCAATAGCGTTAGCGCAAAAATACCGTTAATAATCGGTGATTTCCAGCGCAAGTAAATATCGTCACGCAACAGCAGGGTACCACCGCAAAAAACGATGGTTAACAATAAGACGACCCATTGCTGTTTGTCGAACTTGCCCTTTTGACGCACAAAGTGAATCGCATAGACGATGATAGTGGCAACGAGCAATGCGCCAGCTGCTGCCAAAATACCATTGTAACGAGCAGCAATAAAAAACGCGATCAAAGGAATGAAGTCTAATAAGGCTTTCATAGCAAATAAAATGTCCAACTAAAACGTATGCGCTAGTTTACACGTCTACTGCGCCAAAAAAAAGCAATCAACACTATAATCCTCTGATATGAGTTGCTTTGGCGCTTTTAACCTGATTTTACTCAAGAATATTCAAAACTCTAAGGCTTGCTTTATGAAAATCGATTTACATTGTCATAGTACCTGCTCTGATGGCACTTATGCGCCGGCAGAAGTGGTACAGCGCGCCCATACGGCTGGCATTAATGTATTGGCCTTAACCGATCATGATACCTTGCTAGGTATCGATGAAGCACGCGCCGCGGCGGAAGCTTGCAATATAAAACTGATTAATGGCGTAGAAATCAGCTGTGAGCATACCTTGAGCGGCGGCTACGGTAAAAATAAATCTACTAACAAAATTATTCATGTACTTGGTCTTGATTTTACCGACCGCGAAAAAATGCACGCCACCCTACAACAGTTGCAAGACAGCCGCGCGACTCGCGGTCAACGTATTACAGAAAAACTCAGTAAGCTGCTTGGTATCGATTATGATGAGCTGTGGCAAGCTGTTCTTGCTAAAGCTAGTGGCAACCCGCAAGCAGTTGGGCGCGCACACATCGGACAAGTGTTATTTGAACGTGGTGAAGTAAAGACGGTACAAAAAGCCTTTGATAAGTATTTGGCAGACAATAAACCTGCTTATGTGGCGATCGAGGCGCTGACAATGCAGCGCGGCATTGAGCTGATACAGGAATGTGGTGGCAAAGCGGTGTTGGCACATCCAACGCGGTATCAGCTGTCAGCGACGCGCGTCCGTAAGCTTATTGAAGAATTTGCGCAGCTTGGTGGTGATGCTTGTGAGTTACCTGCCAATAGCGAGCCTGTCAGTACGCGTAAAATGGTTGACCGTAGTATTGCTGAGCACAAGCTTGCTGCATCGATAGGTAGTGACTTTCATGGGAGTAATATGCCATGGCGACGCTTGGGCGATGTCCCTAACATGCATCCCGAACAGCAAGGTATCTGGCAATCTTTTGCGGCTTTGTCTTAACTAGAAAACGGCTGCACTTATTGACCGATGAATCAATTAAACGGATTGATAAATAGTGTAAAAATTGCCACACTCAATGATAAGTTCAGATTTAGTATCAATCATGACACCGGATGGATTGCTCTGGTTTTAACTCAATCACTTTCATTGTTTTCGGTAGCCCACTATGGCTTTTTCGATATCTCATCTAGGCTATAGAAAACTCTCTCGAGTTATTTTCGAGTGGCAGGCTGCTGATAGAGCATTGCTGCTAGCATTGTTTGTGTTGATGGAAATTACCTTACATTGGATCTGGTGCTTGTATGTTTGGTTTCGTAGAGAGACCTATGGCTCCTATGTCGACATGGCGCTGTTGTATCCTTTATGGATTGGCATTACGCTGCTTGGACTCTTCTTTTTATGGATGATCAGTCGCTCATCGCCTATTAAAACCGGTCGCGGCTCGCTACATACGTGGCAGGCGGTATTAATCACGCTTTATAGTACTTATATTGCGGTGGTTATTTTGGTAATGGGGCATAGCAGCTTGGTTGCTGGGGTGTCGCTGGTGGGCGGGGCGATGCTGGGTATGATGCTTATACGGCGACGTTATGTATGGAAGGCTTTTTTGGCTCATAGTATGCTGATTTTTTCGGCTACATTAATTCCCTATTTCGGCTTTACGATTCCCAACCTGCAACAAATGACAGCGACCTCTTTTCCCTTGGATAGCTATAACTATTTGACCTATAGCGAGACCACGGCTATCGAAAATGCCATCTCTGCGTCCATATTTCAAAATGGGACGCTTAGCTGGGATACGTTTAATCAACTGCGTTTTTCTTCCGCTTTTTTTTGGCGCAGCACACATATTTATATGTCGCTGCCAAAAGCGATTTTTATCATCTATATGTTTCGCACGCTGCTGTTGATATTGGATAACAGTAAAGCGGAGATTATGCAGTATGCCAATCATGACGAATTGACTCAGCTAAAAAGTCGCCGTTATGGCTTAACGCAAATGCAGCAGGCGCTTTTGGCAATGAGAGATCAGCAGGACGTCAGTATTATATTATTAGACTTAGATTGGTTCAAAAACATTAATGACAATTATGGTCATGATGTTGGCGATCAAGTATTGTCTGAGGTTGCACAAACCTTATTGAATTCATTGACAGAAGAGGCGATTGTGAGTCGGTATGGTGGAGAAGAGTTTTTAATCGTGCTCCCAGATACCTCGCATGATAGCGTCATGACGATTGCTAAACAGCTGCGACGAGATATTGCTGAGCAAGTTATCAGTGGCGACAACCATGCAGATTTTAATGTTACGGCAAGCTTAGGAGTTTATACCTTGACGCATGCTGAGCGTATTCATATTCAAAGTGAATATAGGGCTACTGAATTAGAAGAGAATATACAATCGCCAAATAGTTCAAAAAAAGACCGTTTATCTATTAAAGAATTGCAAAAAAGTAGCCCAATACAAAACAGCTCGCAACGAAGAATTGCCCACAGAAGAAAACGAGTCGCCACAGAAATCGCGAAGGCACAATTGCCCATCGACATTTGCCAGCGCTTGATTTGTATCGCTGATAAAGCACTATACGAAGCCAAGGATCGCGGACGTAATCAAGTCGTTAGTGCCAACGAGATACTAGCAGCAGAAAATAGCACGGTTATCTCATTTTATACCGCTAGCAAATAAATCAGTACTTTAACCTTTTAGGTCCTTAACCGGTTATGACATAGATAATGTCTAGGTATTTAATTCTTGTACCAAACTTGCTAATACGCTGGTCGCAAAGCTACCGGTCGTCAAAGTAAAGTTTAAGATTAGTATCTGACTACCTTCTGTATCCTGCCATTCCCAGCTTAATGCTTCAATAGGTAATCGTAGTGCTCGCCTTTGCGCCTTGATATCACGCTGCTCTAGACCTGTGGCTAGCTGTGTTAACAATGCACTATGCGCTACGATATCAGTTTCCATGGCTGCCGCTTTGCCGCTGACCTTCTCATTACCTGTGCCCCACAGCACGGCGGTCGGATGGATATCGCCTGATTCAAGACGGGCTCGTAAGGTATCGTCTATCTCGTCGCTTGCAAATATCGAGCCTGAGCCATCTAGATTAAATACTTCACCTGCAAGTCCGTTGTTCCAACTACCATCACGGACACGTGCTGCCAATATCTCATTGAATATCAAACTGCGTGCCGCCGATAGCTCCATAGTGTTTTGCTCGCGTGGCACGCGTTTACGTTTGCCTTTATTAGACGGCGGACGGGCCTCAGGTACAGGACGCGCAAACAATGACAATGCTTCTCTAATATTGTTGCCACTGCGACCAAAGCGCTGCGGGCCAAAATAATTGGGCACGCCCGTTGTGCTGATATTGGCTAAATGCTGCTCGACAGCACTTTTGTCACTTTGTTTAGCCGATAAATCCTGCTCGGACGCTGTAACTTCTAAATCAGCAAACTGGATATCTCGTAAAGTAATGGTAAATTGATTGGCTCTATGCGTGCCGCGATTGAGTTTTTTATTGTGCCACTGCTGTTCAAGGATAGTGATTGACTCATTAGCACCGATATCTACGGGCGCAAACTCAGAGTCTGGTAATTGCTTCTTTGGTATGCGCAAGCTAAACCACTGCGTTGTTAGCGCATGACGGTCTTTCAGTCCTGAGAAGCCGACATCACGTAAAGGAATATCCGCCCATTCGGACAATAATTTGGCAAGATACGCCGTGTTCATCCCTGACTTTTGGATATGTAGCCAGAGATGCTCACCCTCACCGGTGAACTCTAATGGTAGCAACTCGTTAACAATAAAATCCGTGGTATGAGCCTTGTAAGTAGCATGCTTTAACAGCGGCTGTATCGGCTGCGGTAAATTGGCAGTATCAGTAGCAGCGGTAATATCATGGTCTTGAACAGTCATAAGATAGTCTTTTACGTTTTATAGAACATTAATAGGGATTAAAAAAGCAGTCATTACGTTTTGCAACGTGGTCAATATACAAAAGAACAGCATAAGTGAAGGAGGCTTGCTACTATCGATAAGTCTCGACACGCTTTAAACAGGAACCATTATAACCGTTAAGGATGACTTATGAGTAAGGCAGCTACTATAAATACAGTCACTATCAACAAAGCTGATATTGTCAGCGGCGGCATGAAATCGTATAAGCAAGATGACGATAGTATCATTTTAATTACCCGCGACGACAGCACGTTTCGTGCTTTTGATGGCAAATGTCCGCATGCTGGAGCAGATTTGGGTACAGGTTTGCGTTGTGGTAATCGCGTTATTTGTCCTTGGCATCATGCAACTTTTGACAGCAGCGACGGCGCATTACTGGAGCCAATCGCGACAACAGGCTTGACTCAATATCAAATCATAGATAATGGCGATAGCCTAACGGTTGATACCTCAGCCAAGATAGATAAGCAGGTTGAAAATGATAAGCTGACTGATACTCATACCATTATCGTTGGCGGCGGTGGTGCAGGGTTTATGACTGCCCATCAGCTGCGCAATACTGGCTACGGCGGCAAGATTACCTTGGTGAGTGCCGAGGACAAAGCCCCTTATAATCGTCCTTTATTATCCAAGGCTTTTTTGGCCGGTAATATGCCAGAAGAAAAGCTATTACTGGGCGGTACAGATTGGGCAAGCAAACACGATATTGAACTGCGCTTAAAGCAAACGGTCAGTGAAGTGTTGCTCAATGAGCGTAGTATCGTGATAACAGATGAAAAGGGTGATAGCAACAAGCTAACAGCGGAATTTTTGGTTGTGGCAACCGGCGCTGAGCCCAAGATTCCACCTATTAAAGGGGCAACGCTTGATGGTGTCTATACCTTGCGTAGTATGGATGATGCCAAATTAATCAAAGCCGCCAGTCATGATCAGCGCGTAGTCATCGTCGGGACGGGCTTTATCGGTATGGAAGTTGCGTCAGCATTGGCGCAATCGGGTACTACTGCTTCTATCACTGTTATCGGTCAAGACCATCGCGTGATGGGCAATATCGTCTCAGAAACGGTCAGTAATGCGCTGATTAAATTGCATAAAGAAAATGGTGTTGAGTTCGTGTTTGATGCCAGCGTCTCTGAAATCACTGCAGCTAAAAATACTACTGACAATAACGAAGATAACTTCTCACAAGTGTCTGGCGTCAAATTAGCCAATGGTGAGCAAATCGATGCTGATATCGTCATTTTAGGAACAGGTGTCGCACCGCGTATCGAGTTATTACAGAATACAAATCATCCAGATGGCGTACAAGTCGATGAGCATTTACAACTGCGCGATGGTGTCTATGCGTTGGGGGATATTGCCAAAGCGCCCAATCAACTGGGGCGTATGCGTATTGAGCACTGGCGGGTTGCATTGCAACATGGCATGGTGACGGCAGCTGCTATCTTAAATGACGATAACGTCAAATCGCTTCAGGAGCGTATTCCTTTCTTTTGGACGATGCAATATGGCAAAAGTTTGCGTTATAGTGGACATGCTGCGACGCCAGATCATGGCATTCTAATGGGTTCGCCAGATAGTTTTAACTACATAGAATACTACTTCGATGACGAAGATGAAAACATGCGTGCCAGTGCAGCAAGCTCGCTTGGACGTGATAAGGAGCTGGTGGCATTCTCTGAGTTATTACGCCAAGGTCATGCGCCAACACGGGCACAGATTAACGCAGGGTTTGATATCATCGAGCAAGCGCAGGCGTTATCGCGCTAGTAATGAAAACGGATAAATATTACTATTAAAGCTGAGCTATTTATTTAGGTCAGCTTTTTAATCTAGGATAGGTATCACATAAAAATCTCACGTATTTTATCAATACATAAGGCAGATAGAAATTTTCTTGCGTGCTGTGCCTCCGCCGACAGAGGCGGCAAAAATTTCTATCTGCCTCTTTATGAGCTTTTTGTAATGAACTGAACATACGGATAATAAAAGGACAAAATAATATGAATGAAAACCAGGCTAATAACGACAATATTAATAACGAAAATGCCAATAAAGAAACTGTTTTCTTACGCCAAGCAGAAGCTAGTGATATCGACGCACTTGAGCAGCTATTGAATCGTTGTTATCGGCAGACAGAAGGCTGGACCAACGAAGCAGACTTAATCGGTGGTATTCGTATCACTCAAGATGAGCTGGCTAGTACCATCACTAATCCCACCCATTATCTTTTCGTTTATCCAAAAACCATAACAGGTGAGCGTGATGGAGAAGAAACGGGTGAGCTGTTAGGATGTATCGGAGTAGATATGCAAGTTAATGCTGCTGGTGATAAAAAAGCCTATATCGGCATGTTTGCCGTCCATCCTGAGCTACAAGGGCAGGGCGTTGGCAACGTGATTTTGCAAGCAGCTGAGACATTTGCAGGTCGTCATTTGCAATCAGATAAGCAAGCCACTGATAGTCAAGCAACCAATAAAAAGCCGGCTCGTTTGACCATGTCTATTTTAAGCCATCGTCCTGAGCTATTGTCTTATTATCAGCGCCGTGGTTATCAGCTAAATGGCAATAAAATGCCGTTTCCAAATGATGGTAATAATGGCGAGCCAAAGCGTCAGGATTTGGAATTACTAGAATTAGAAAAACCAGTCAGTTAAAAAATATGTAAAGGCTAATATTATCGACCCCAAAAGTATTTGAAAGTCATAAACAGTCCTATACTCAGCAGTAAAAATGCCACCACAATTAAGCGCTTAAACCAGTTAAATGCTGGTAAGCGTGTGGCATTGTCATTAGAGGTGATATAGGCAAATAAAAATATCAGACTGACAACCAAGGTTAAAATGCCAAGCCCAATCGGTAATATAAAAAAATACGCCTGCCACATGATTATCTCGCAACCATCATTATTAAGCACATCATAGCAGCATCCCGATTGTACTGTCTGAATTATCCGCACCTTAAATTTTATAAACATATCAGGACGACGACGTGAGAAATTTCAAAAAATCGGTATTCATTATGGTATTCACGCCGTTTTTTACCGCGTGTTCTAATGCGCCTCCTGAAAATACGGTTGAAGGGCTGATCGAAGCGCAATATGAGCAAACTACCAAGATAGTAGAGGACGCAAAGGCTAACGCAGGCAATGATAAGATGGCAAAAGCCATGAGCGGCATGATGGAGACCATGATGCCAAAGCTTGAGCGCATTGAGAATATCGACTGCGATACCATTGAGGGTGAAAATGCCTATCTCTGTAGCGCTGATGTCACCCAAACGATTGCGGGTAATAGCCAAACCAACAAGACGGGATTTAAAGTTTATCTAATTAATGATGAGTGGGTATTAGGTAATTAGAGGTTTTGATACTTTTTAATAAATAAGGGCTAATAAATAAGCACTTCTATTGGTTGCTGATAATAAAAAAGGATACCCAAACGGTATCCTTTTTATATCATAGATAAGGCTATTACTAATATTACCTAGTCCATTGCTAACGCATCGTCACAAACTCTTCTGAGCCAGTTGGATGAATGGCAACGGTATTATCAAAGTCAGCTTTGGTTGCGCCCATTTTGATCGCGACCGCAAAGCCTTGAATCATCTCATCCACGCCAAAGCCGATACCGTGCAAGCCAATGACTTTTTCTTCCTCGCCTAAACATATCAGCTTCATTGTAGACTTTTGGCGATGCTGAGTCACCGCACTATACATATCCGTAAAGGTGGAGGTATAGCATTTGATATTGTCTTTACCAAATTGATTTACGGCATCGATTTCAGACAAACCAATGGTGCCAATAGGAGGGTGGGTAAAGATAACCGTCGGTATCAGCTCATAGTTTAGATGCTCATCAGGTTTGTTATTAAATAAGCGCTCTGACAAGCGACGACCTGCTGCGATAGCCACTGGCGTCAAATCAACACTGTTTTCGATAATATCGCCTACCGCATAAATCCCTTTAACATTGGTGTTTTGGAATTTATCGACTATGATTTTGCCAAACTCGGTCGTTTCCACGCCCGTCACTTGCAAATTGATATTGTCCGTCGAAGGCGCGCGACCAATCGCCCAAATCAAGCAGTCTAGGGTATCAAGAGCACCATCTGTGGTACACAAAGTCAGGCTACCATCGTCATTTTCAACAACTTCAGTGAGCATGGTGTTGGTATGCAATTGAATGCCGTCTTGCTCCATCTCTATCAGCAAAGTCTCCACAATGGTGTGATCAAACGAGCGCAGCGGCGAGTGCTGACGGACATACAAGTGTACCTCAGCGCCGAGACTATTCATCACACCAGCGATCTCAACGGCGATATATCCCGCTCCAACGATAGCGACCCGTTTTGGCAAATGATTTAAAGCAAAAAAACCATCAGAATCGATGCCATGTTCTGCGCCTTTGATATTTGGCTTGATAGGATGACCGCCTGTAGCAATCAAAATATGGTCAGCGGTAATAAGCTCGCCATTCACTTCTACGGTATGATTATCAACAAATTTGGCAAAGCCTTTTATCACTTCAACACCGTTTTTTGCCAAGTTATTGTCATAAGCGCGATGAATGTTTTGAATATATTGTTGACGGCTCTGTACCAGTTTTTGAAAGTCAAAGCCTTTTAGCTCAACGTCAAAGCCATAATCTGGCGCATACTTATGAATGGCTCCAGCAACTTGTGCGCCATACCACATCACTTTTTTGGGTACGCAGCCCAAATTCACGCAGGTGCCGCCCAATTGGTTGGCTTCGATAATGGCGCATTTTTTGCCATAGCTCGCTGCGCGGTTAATCGAGGCAATGCCGCCGCTACCGCCGCCAATGGAAATATAATCATAGTGTTTAGTCATATTGAGTCTCTTTATTAAGGGGTTGTTAATGTAATTTGGAACGTTAATTGAAAACAGTGCCTAGCTAAAAACAGTCCACCATCTATACGATGGCACGACGTCTATAAAATAATAGTCCAGGAATAGATAAGCCGAGTACCAATCCTGAGGTCACAAATAGGGCCTCAAATAAATACACCATCATTTGGCTAAATAACTCGTCGGAAAAGCCAAAATAGCCAATCTGTACCATACTGACCATTGCTTTATAAGCAGCGATACCTGGCATCATACAGATGACACTGGGCGAAATTAATGCTTTGGGCGGTAGCGTGTACTTTTTAGAAAAATACACCCCCAAAAAGCTGGCAAGCATCGCCCCGAAAAAGCTGGCAACCACGATATGTACATGTTCATAAACGAGAGCCGTCTTTAGCCCGAATCCAAACGCGGTCATCAGCAAACAAGGCAAAATGTAACGTTTGGGCACGCTAAACATCAGCGTCCAACCAAGGGTAATAATACACGACAGCGCAACGGTTTCAATGAACCACATGTCAAAACCCCCAGTGCTGTATTCTAAGTAATCCCAGCGCCATTACGATACCAACGCACGCGGACAAAGTCAGCATATAGGTAAAAACGGCACGCCCAATCCCAATATTGACATAGCCTTTTAGGATATCTGAGAAAGAATTGATCAAAGGAAAGCTTGGCACTAATAAGAGTACACTAGAGGCAACAGCAATATCGGCATTATTACCAATATCAAAATAATAGGTAGTCGACCCAATTAAAGAGGCAATAAAAGCGGTCACGATGACCGCTATAAAGGGATTAAAATGGTGCTTGGACAGATAAATACGGGTGAGCATCGCCACCATACCTGCGATAAAGGTCACGGCGGTAATTGACCAACTGCCGCCGTTTAGATAAGCAAATGCAGCACAAGATGCACCAACAAACACGCTCACTAACCACGTTGGATAAACCGTCTTATCTAATTCATCAAAGGCAAGGGTAGTGCGTTCAGTCAGCTCAGGCTTCAGTTTGTCATTATCATTATCTGTGAGGGCTTCGGTTTTATTGACAATTTGCTGGATTTGTACCAATAAATTGACGTTGATGCTCTGATTGATCGTGTCTCTGGTGGTGGTGATACAGCGCTCATCACAAATAGTGGTTAAGGTAATGGCATTAAAATTCAGTGAACATTCTACACTGTTCATCCCCAAAGCAAGCCCCAAGCGTTTGCATAAGTCCACCACCACGGCAGACTCAGCGCCATATTGCATAAGGAGTAAGCCGCAACGCACGCATAGTCGAGTAATGTGCTGTTGCTGTACGTAGCTGATAGAGGTCATTGATTAGATACGCATGTTGGCTATTGTAATATTTGTGAATGGTATAACCATAAACAGTGTGAGTGGTTATAGGGTATCGATACGGCAAGGTAACGATAGCATAACTTGCCGTGCTTATTTGCTACTATTATAAAGCGTAAACTACTGTCGCAAGGAGAATAAAATGCATATCGCTATCTTAACCCTGACTTTTGCGCTACCCGGCTGTAGCTCGTTAAAAGAAAAACGCCAACGGATGGGCGGCTTGCATGCACGTTTTGGCAATACGCCAAGCGTCGCGGTATGTGAGAGCGGTGAGCGTGATCGGCATGATGCCAGTGAATGGACGTTTGTGATCGTCGGGATATCCAAACGTGAGGTCGAGTCGCAATGTAGTCAAATTGAAGAAAAAATAGAACGTACGGTAGATGCGCGGGTGATGAATGTAGAGAGGGAGTTTATTTAGGTTAATGGTAATTATCTTAAGTCTGAAAAATGTCTAACTTGTAGGTTGGGTGGAGCTTGCGACACCCAACATTTACTTTAAAAAAGAATATACTCATCCGCCCCAATTGACAGGAAGCAAACCATCCGTCACAAATCGATGAAATGAGGAGTATTGCCAGTCTTTAGCCTGTTTAACATACCCATGTTTAATAGGGTTCATATGAATATAATCGATATGTGCTCGATAGTCTGATTCATCGCGAATGCAATGCTCCCAAAATCGACGTTGCCAAATACCACGCTCGCTTTTTTTAAGTCTACTACTCGAAATAGATTCTGTTTTGGCAATGTTATAAGAAAAGTAATATTTAATGAGTTTTATTCGTTTAGAGAAGTCTGCATCATTATTTGGCATAGTACATAACATATGCAAATGGTCTGGCAAGATAACAATGGCATCAATGTAGAAGGGGTGTTTTTGTTTAACGAGTTTGAAGGATTGTCTAAGTGTTGCAATTTCTTTGACTAGCAAATCGCTAGACCTATCAGCTAGGTTGATAGTGAAAAAGTAGGTTGCTCCTTTTTGATAGTGCCTTCGATACTGCATGCTATTCTGCAAATTATAACTAATAGCTGATATTACTTAATTTTGTTGGGTGTCGCAAGCTCCACCCAACCTACGACGGATTTAATGTTAACTATGAATAACGCTAGGTAGGTTGGTGTCAAGGAACGAGACCTAACAAGATAATTTTGCATAATATGAATCGTTAACATACGAGCTAATATACGAATAATCAACATGTTGTACTACTTATTTGGGAGTGAATATAATGCCGCGTTTTGAAAATATTGCAGATTATAGAACGTGTGACTTTAAAGAACTAAATTTCAATAAAATATATCATGGAAAACCAACGCTTTATCTAGATCAAAATATTTTAGATAAAATTGTTGAATATCCTGTATTGATAGAGGACGGGCAATTTGCAGGATACAATTGTCAGGTCATATATTCTAATGAAACACTTAAAGAAATTGAACGCTCAGGTGAACCAGATAAGTTTTTACAAGTATTGGAAAACCTTGAAGCTCGAAGAATAATATTTGAGGTAGGTCAGAATTTTAAGATAACTGGTGCTGTTATTATTAATTCATACATAAGTCCATTTATCGTGTACAAAGAATTTCTCTCCAAAGACTTCATTGATGAAATAGCGAGTAAAATTATTACGAATAATATGCAGTTTATATTCAGTCTTTTCTCAAATGAATATAGCAATAGTATTTTTGATTACGCTAACGAATCTAAGGAAAATTTTAACAATCTACATGAACAAATCTTAGAAGTGTTTGAATCTGTAAAGGCTGAAATTTCTGAAGCTGATTATCGATTTTTAAAGAAAGTTATTGAAAGAGATTTTAAAGGGCAAAGTAGTCAGTTTGATGTCGCTCAAAATTCCATGTTGAACAGCATGAGTAATACCGGTATGGATCTAGAAACCAACAGTGGACATGATGGTATTAGAGAGTTAGAAGCAGTGACAGGAATCGATGGAAAATATTTAAATAATATTAAACCGCCTAGAGTTTTAGAAAAGATATATCAGAAGTATACTAACAGCAGTGATACCAAACATATTACTGACTTTTATCTATTGTCAGATAAGATTTACGGTAGAAATCTCTACAAATTTGAGAAAGTCATGAATATTTATATGATCCTAAATATATTGGGTTATAAAAGAGATAAAGGATTCCACAAGAAATATAGAAGGCTTGTTAGCTCAAATAGTGATGGACAGCATTTAGCCTATGCCTGCTATTGCGATTATTTGTTGTCAGAAGATAAAGCTTTTACCGAAAAAGCCAAGGCAATATTTGATTTTTTGAATATATATACTTGCGTTAGTCGTATCAATTTTACTATCAATAATTTTTAAATATAATAATAACTACCGATAATTACGGTTTTTTTCGTTGGAGTCTTACTTTTCTTTATACATCCTCACCAACAAAAAAAGCCACTCCCTAAAGAGTAGCCTTTTATTAATAATTAACTAATTTCTACTAACTTATTTCTTTCATACCTTGCTCAAGCATCGGCTTTAAGAATATACCCGTGTATGACTCTTTGACTTCTGCCACTTCCTCAGGCGTACCTTCAGCGATGATCAGTCCGCCACCTTTACCGCCTTCAGGACCCAAATCAATTACCCAATCCGCCGTTTTGATGACGTCCAAGTTATGCTCGATGACGACGATAGTATTACCTTTATCACGTAAGGCATGCAAGATATGCAGCAGCTTATCGATATCATGGAAATGCAAACCAGTGGTTGGTTCATCCAAGATATAAAGCGTCTGTCCGGTATCCCGTTTGGCAAGCTCACGCGCCAATTTGACCCGTTGCGCTTCACCGCCCGATAGCGTTGGTGCAGACTGACCCAAACGAATATAACTGAGACCGACATCCATCAAGGCTTGCAAACGACGATAAATCGCTGGAATGGCTGAGAAGAACTCAGTAGCATCTTCTACGGTCATATCTAGGACGTCCGCGATATTTTTACCTTTATAGTGAATCTCTAAAGTCTCGCGGTTATAGCGCTTGCCTTCACAGGTATCACACGGCACATACATATCAGGTAAGAAATGCATCTCAACTTTGATAAGACCATCACCCTGACACATCTCACAGCGTCCGCCTTTTACGTTGAAGCTAAAGCGACCCGCTTTATAACCACGGGCGCGTGCTTCTTGAGTTTGTGCAAACATTTCACGAACTGGTGTAAACACGCCAGTATAAGTCGCTGGATTTGAGCGCGGTGTACGACCAATCGGGCTTTGATCGATATCGACCATTTTATCCAAATGCTCAAGACCGCTAATGCTGTCATGCTTATCCGCGATGAGCGTGGAAGCATTATTTAATTGCGTTGCAGCTAATGGCATCAAAGTACGGTTGATGAGGGTAGATTTACCAGAACCCGAAACGCCAGTAATACAAGTCATGATACCGATTGGTAAAGACAAATCAACATCGTGTAAGTTGTTGCCTGATGCACCTTTGAGCTCAATAGTCATCGGTACTTGTTTCGGCTTAGCTTTACCTTTGACTTCCATATCGATCGTTTTGGCTTTATGGCGTATGCTTGGAATCTCAATTCTTTTCTTACCAGACATATATTGTCCAGTCAGCGATTCTTTGTTTGCCATGATGTCATCGACCGTACCTTGAGCGATGATATGACCACCATGTATGCCAGCGCCCACTCCGATATCGATGACGTGATCCGCTTGACGAATTGCATCTTCATCATGCTCAACGACCAATACCGTATTACCCAAATCACGCAAGCGCGTTAGGGTTTTTAGCAAGCGATCATTATCACGTTGATGCAAACCAATCGATGGTTCATCGAGTACATACATCACACCCATCAAGCCTGCACCAATTTGGCTAGCGAGACGAATACGTTGCGCTTCACCGCCTGATAGCGTTTCAGCAGAACGTGCAAGTGACAGATAATCAAGCCCGACACTGACAAGGAAGTTGAGACGCTCGTTGATCTCTTTAAAGATTTTCTCCGCAACTTCGCCTTTATGACCGCCAATTTTAATGGTCTTATAATATTCAGCCGCGTCACCGATAGACAGCTTCACGATTTGAGCGATGGTCTGGCCATCAACGCGCACATTACGTGAGATCTCATTGAGACGCGCGCCATCACAGACATTACAAGTAGTATCAGCCAAGTATTTCGCTAGCTCGTCACGGACGAGATTGCTTTGGGTTTTGGCATAACGGCGCTCTAAGTATGGAAGCACACCTTCGAATGGTACGGTCTTGTTAGTTTTACGACCGCGCTCATCAGTAAAGTTAAACGTCAGCTTCTCTTTACCAGAGCCTTGCATAATAAGGTCTTGCTGCGCGTTGGGCAGATCTTGCCACGGGGCATCCATGTCAATTTTGAAATGATTGCAAACGGTTGAAAGCAGACCAAAGTAATAGGCATGACGCTTATCCCAACCATTAATTGCGCCTTGATTGAGCGATTTTTCATGATGAGTAATCAGTTTTTCGGCTGAGAAATACTGACGTTTACCGAGACCATCACAGCTCGGGCAGGCACCATACGGATTGTTAAAACTGAACATACGCGGCTCAAGCTCAGAGACTGCGCGATCGCAGACAGGGCAAGAATGCTTGGCTGACATGACTTGGTTTTCATCGCCGCCTTCTTTTGGATTGCCGTCCATAAAGTGTAGCGTCACCAAACCTTGACCTAAGCGTAGGGCAGTCTCCAAACTTTCAGCGACACGGTTACCTAAGTCATCACGGACTTTGAAGCGGTCAACGACGACTTCAATGGTATGTTTTTTCTTTTTATCGAGTGTTGGTAGCTCATCAGTATCGTAGACATCGCCATCGACACGTACGCGCACAAAGCCTTGACCAATTAATTGCTCAAGCAAGACCGTATGCTCACCTTTACGCTCACGAATCACAGGCGCAAGAATCATAATCTTCGTGTCATCTGGCAATGCCATAACTTGATCGACCATCTCAGTGACCGACTGCGCGACCATTGGCTCGCCATGCTCTGGGCAAAACGGCGTACCAATACGCGCATAAAGCAGACGCAGATAGTCGTAAATTTCGGTAATCGTACCGACGGTTGAGCGCGGATTATGGTTAGTCGATTTTTGCTCGATAGCAATCGCCGGCGACAAGCCTTCGATACTATCGACGTCTGGCTTCTCCATTTGAGATAAGAACTGACGCGCATATGCTGACAAGCTCTCGACATAACGACGTTGCCCTTCAGCATACAAGGTATCGAATGCCAATGAAGATTTACCAGAGCCTGATAAACCCGTAATGACCACAAATTTATCTCGTGGAATGTCTAAGTCGATATTTTTTAGATTATGAGTGCGTGCGCCGCGAACCTTAATATACTCGTGTGCCATCGGTGATAGGTTTCCTATTTGCTAAATGATATTTTCAAAAAAATTAAAAGGAGCAATCAATATGAGTCAAATGATTCATCAAAAACGTGGATAATTTTAAAATTGCTATTCAAATTAATACGGCTTTATAAAAATATGCAGTTTTCACAAAGCGATAGTAATGGCTGTCTATATTAGAATATGCTTTTAATACTTGAAATGGATAAAGGTAATCTAAATAAAGATTAACTAATATGAGTGGTTTGTTATAGATTTGGCAGAATAACGTCGTTTTGTAAAAAAATTTATCATAAATTTTTTCAGACTACAACGTTCTCAACGTCTTACTTTATTGTCATGATAGCTGCATTATTCAAGGTGCAATGACCCATCAGATGCACTTGGTAACAAAATTATTGCGTAAAATGAATGGCTTAAGTCGGTGTCCACTATGATGCTGAAGTAGGAGGGCAAAAGTCTCGGCAAGCAAACGGCGAATGTCTTATACTAGTGAGCTTAATTTGTAGGCTAAAGCCTTGATACAGTCGTAATAATACAAGCAGAGCTGCCGTGATAAACCAGCAATGATGAACCAGTGAGGCAAGTATGAATAGCGTAGAAAAACGGGCAATCCTCGGGGTCGGTGGCATCTTTGCCTTGCGGATGATTGGTTTGTTTATGATTGTGCCAGTATTTTCTGTGTATGGTGATAATTATGCGCATGCGACGCCGTTTCTGATTGGTTTGGCAGTCGGTATTTATGGGTTAGGACAAGCGATATTTCAGATTCCGATGAGCCTTGCCGCGGATAAGTTCCCGCGTAAGCCAATTATATTTTTAGGTCTTGTCTTGTTTGCCATCGGCGGTATTATTGCCGCCAATGCCACGGATATTTATGAAGTTATTATTGGTCGGGCGCTGGCAGGTAGTGGCGCGGTTTCGGCGGTATTGATGGCGCTGTTAGCAGACGTTACGCGCGAGGAGATGCGCACCAAAGCAATGGCAACCATGGGTTTGACCATTGCAACCTCTATTATGCTTGCTTTTGCCTTTGGTCCGTTATTGGTCGGCTCGCTTGGTATATCAGGATTGTTTTGGTTGACTGCAGGCTTTGCAGTTTTGGCGATGTTATTGTTACTGTTCGTCCCGACACCGCTACGGGTACTTAAGCACAATTTAGACAATAAATCTATTGGTCAGCAGTTAGCGACGGTACTAAAAATTGGTGATCTAAATCGCTTGCACATTGGCATATTTGCTCTGCATCTGACCATGACCGCTATCTTTGTTATTTTACCGCATCAGCTTAATGACGTACTAGGGTTGTCGGTACGTCAGCAAGGCTTGGTCTATTTGCCTTTATTGTTTATCGGTTTTGCCGTCGCGATACCTTTTATTATTATCGCAGAAAAGAAACGCAAAATGCGCCAAGTATTTTTAGCCGCGATTGCACTGATGACGGTTGCCTTAGCATTATTGGCGCTCGGTGGTCAGGTTGGCGTCGGTATTATATTAGGTTTATTGCTCTACTTTATGGGCTTTAATCTACTTGAAGCAACGATTCCTTCATGGATATCCAAGCGCGCACCAGTCGCCAATAAAGCCACTGCGATGGGGTTAAATTCATCCAGTCAGTTCTTTGGTGCTTTTGTTGGTGGCGCAATGGGCGGGTTGTTATTAAGTCAGCCTAATTTGTTGGCATGGGGCATATTGGCAATTATAATGGCCGCCTCTTTACTGCTGATTATTCCTATTGCTGATCCACCATATTTGTCAAGTACGACTGTGACGATACCAAAGAATATCGATATTCAGGACTGGTCACGGCAAATGCTGGCAGTAGAGGGTGTTGATGAGCTGGTGGTCATGGCAAAAGAACAGGTTGCTTATTTAAAATTGGACAAGACGCAGCTCACAGATACTTCGCGACAGGAGCTGTCGCATTTGGCGCAAAGCCCTCTAGATATTTAACAGAAAAATGGTTAAAGTAAAAGTATATTACTGCTAAGATTGAGGCTTTATATTAAAGACTCGATTAAAGCTGGTAATAAAATTATTCATAAGTAAAAGGACGATATCATGCGCGGTGTTAATAAAGTTATCATCATCGGTAACCTCGGTGCAGACCCTGAGGCACGTCAATTCAATAACGGCGGTAGCGTGACCAATATTTCGGTTGCGACATCAGAGCAGTGGACAGACAAGCAAAGCGGTGAAAAAAGAGAAGCAACAGAATGGCATCGTATTTCGTTGTTCAATCGCTTGGGTGAAATCGCTGCGCAGTATCTTCGTAAAGGCAGTAAGGTATATATCGAAGGCAGCTTACGTACCCGTAAATATCAAGATCCCAACGGACAAGACCGTTATATCACTGAAATTCGTGCTGAACAAATGCAAATGCTAGATGGCTCGACAGGTGGTAGTAATGATGCTGGTGGTGGCTTTGGTAGCAATAACCAAGGTGGTCAAAGCAACCAAGGTAGCTATGGTAATCAGGGCGGCGGATTTAGTAACCAAGGTGGCCAGAACGACTATGGTCAGCAAGGAGGCAATCAGCCCGCTCAACAAGGCGGTTATAATCAAGGCGGCAGTGCGTCACAGGGTGGTCATCAAAATAGCTTTAACAATCAGAATGCGCCCGCTCAGCAGAATCAATTTAATAAACCGACTCAAGCACCAGCGCAGTCGAAGCCTACAGCAATGCCAGATGGCCCTGTAGACGATGACATTCCGTTTTAAATCATATAAGAAAGGAAGTGTAAAGAAATAAACTTAGAGCCTTGCTAATGCAAGGCTTTTTAGTATGTATAGATAATGAAAGTGTAAGGAGTCATTTATATAATTAAGTCATTTTAAAATCGATATGCCAACAGAACCTGTGCATCAATGTGCCTGATAATAACTATACAGCCCTAATCATTACGGAGGCTATTTAAAGAAAGATTAATAAGTAATGCTATTTATTTAATATCATTGATTGCCATCGAATTAACCACCATTTATTGATTTTAGTAGAAAATAACGATAAGTCATTGTTATTGTCAGTATTTTTGTTTATATTAGCGTTGCTTATAATTTTAAGCATTCACACCATATTTATCAGTAGACAATCAAATTTTTATCAATATTCGAAAGATTTATTATTTAATAATTACTGTATTTAGTAATTCTTGATAAATCTATTTCTAGTATAAATGCTATTTATTTATACCCTTTATTTTAATGTGGAAAATACTATGAACAAAAGTAATGTTATTGATTTAAACAGCTTAAATGTTGATGAGCTACGTGCTATTACTGAAAATGCACAGCAGCTTATTGCTCAAAAGCAACACCAGCGCTTGTATGATGCTTATACGCAGTTTGAAAAAATCGCTGAAGAAAGCAATGCCAGTATCGAGGAGATTTTACAAGCGGGCGAAAAACTAGAAAAGAAGCGTAGCATTAAATACCGTAATACCGACAATGACGAAGAAACATGGACTGGTCGCGGACGTAAACCAACATGGTTAGTAGAGGCATTAGCCGCAGGTCGTCGTCTTGAAGATTTTGCTATTTAATTTTCTAATGGATAGTCGCTGTTATATTTAGCAACGAACGCTCTGTCTATAAAGTTCTGTTTGATTAACAAGTAGATCGAACCTTTATAGGCAGATAAAAGCCAGTATCTTTTTACCACTATTTTGGTAAAAAGATACTGGCTTTTTTGCTGTCATCTGTATGCTATTGTTTGCTATGATAATGACGTTTTTACCTGATATAAGAGTTATGCCATCGTGCCCCAAGTATCTGCCTCGTCTCATAAGCGTCCCCGTAAGCTGTGGTGGTTAATTGGACTTGTCTTGTTCGCGCTATTTGCTATTTTGCAAATGCCGGCAGCATGGCTACTTGAAAAATATGCACCAGAGACGCCTTATGTGCAGCATGTGTCCGGTAACGTATGGCAGGGCGCTGCAATTTGGCAGATACCTCTGTCAGCGACGCCATTGATCGGGGCGGCTGAATGGTCGTGGCAGCCGTGGCATTTATTATTGGGTAAGTTTGGTGCGAAGATTGATATTTCATCAGAGCAAACTCGCCTCAGTGGGCAGGTAAAAATAGGCGCAAATTCTTGGGAAGTAAAAGACATGAGCGGTAAAATTGCGCCTGAGACTTTGACTCGGGTTGTCGATTGGCAATTACCAAATACGCCAATTCAGGTCAATAATATCTCGCTCAAACGTCAGTCTGGTTCAAACGATGGTGACTCAAACAGTGACTCCAATAGAAACATGTCGGGCTTTCGTCAAGCGTCAGGTCAGCTGACATGGATTGGCGGCGAGCTTGGCTATCCTAGCGGCGGCAAAATATTTTATCTCACCATACCTGCGCTGCGTGCTGAGCTGAGCACCGAGCAAAAAAATAACAAAAATCTGCTGCATATCAATCTTGTCAACAATCAAGACAAGCGTTTAGGCGACTTGTATCTTGATGGCGATAATATGTTGGATGTCAGCTTGACCCAGCGTCTGCTCGAGAGTATGCCTGAATACAAGGGCAAAGCGCCGCAAGATACGCCTGTGGTTAGTGTACGTCAACCACTGTTAAATGGGCTAGGGACACGCTAGATGATGACGCTCCCTACAAGCTTAAAACCTGTGCTAAATATTTTTAACCGCTTTGCCGTTTGGCTGCTATTATTGGCAATCGCTTGGTTAAGCTGGACGGCAGCGCGACTCTTATGGCTACTGCTTGCGCCACCGTTAGCGCCTGCATTACCACTGGTACCTTTACAGGATAACGCCTTATCCGCTCCAGATTATAGTAGTCTATTTGCTATTTTTGCCGACCCTGATCCTATCGCTGCTGTAGTGCAGCCGCCGCCTAATATTGTGCTAAAGGGTGTATTGCTGGCCATTCCAGAAAGTTTGTCTTCGGCACTTCTAGAGGTCAACGGTGAAGTCAAAAACTACCGAATTGGTGACACCTTAAAAGACAGCGATTACACGTTGGTTGCGGTTGCTTGGAACGAGATTATTATCGCTGATACTATTGACAAGGAAACGGTGATTCGTATGCCAGAAGCCATGCCACTTGATCAAAGTGCGATGATCGCAGGCGGGGTCAGTAATCAGCGCTTGCAAGATGGCAATATGCTACCTAATGCGCCTGTGCCTGACCTAAGCAATACTGGTAATCAACTGGCTGCCGAAGCACCTAGCGACAGCGCGCCCAAATCTGCAATTGACGAAGCAGTGACTGAATTACAAGAAAACCCTGCCAGTTATTTAAGTAGAATGGGTGTAATGGCAGGAGGCGATAACTATCAAGTCACAGCAGCGATGCCTGCTAATATACGCAATCGCTTGGGACTTGAGTCTGGTGATCGAGTACTGAAAGTCAACGGGCAAAGCGTCGGTAGTAATCCTGCTCAGGATGCTCGCGTATTACAACAAGTGAAGCAATCAGGGGAAGCGCAGATAGAAGTACAACGTGGCGATCAAGTCATTACGATTCGGCAGCAGTTTTAGCATATATAAGTGACAAAAATGATTCTTCAAAATAAATATTTGTTGGTTGATATGATTGACGATATGATGGCCAACATAACTTAGTATCAATTAGAACTATGACTTATCAAAAGCATTAAAGAATCAGGACTTATCAAATCCAGTAACCATTATATTCAACATACGTTGAATTCAGTACATACCAAGCGCCATCACTGTAGGTAATCATCAATATGGTCAGTTCTTATAATTTTTCAGTCACACCTTTGCATCATATTTTGCAGCGTTTGATGCGATTGTGCCGTCCTCTCTGCTTGGCCATACCACTATGGGCGGCTAGTACTGGGCTGGTGAGTGCTGAAAGCTGGAAAGTCAATTTGCAAGATGCTGATATCAAAGCCTTTATCAATGAAGTGGCGACGATTACCAATCAAAACTTCGTCCTTGATCCGCGCATCAACGGTAATGTGACTGTGATCTCCAACAAGCCTTTGTCGCGTGATGAGATTTATCAGCTGTTTTTGAGCGTGATGCAAGTCAACGGTATCGCTGCTATCGATTCAGGAACAACGATTAAACTGGTGCCAGATAACGTCGCCAAACAAACTGGTGTTGCTGTTGATTTACGTGGTGAGAGCGTCGGTGAAACCTTGGCAACGCGGGTGATTTATCTGACGAATACCCAAGCAGCGGAAGTCTTGGGCGTTATCCGTCCACTTATGCCGCCGTCTGCACATGCCGCTGCTGTGCCTGGAGTCAATGCCTTAGTGCTGTCCGATCGTGCTGATAGCCTAAATCAGCTGACAGCGCTTATACGTGATTTAGACAGTAATGTAAATGACAGCTTACAAGTCATACCACTACGTCATGTCGATGCTGAACGTATGATGGAGTTGATTAGCGCGCTGGTGGCGAGTGCTGGTAGCGGTCAAGCAACTGGCAACAATCAGCTAAAGGTTATCGCCGACACTGCGAGCGATAGACTGTTGGTTAAAGGCAGTCCTGAGATGATTGCCAAGGTTCAAGAGATGGTCAATCAGTTGGACACAACGCCTTCAAGGCGCTTAAGTGGTCTGCGTGTTTTCCGCCTAAAATATGCCAGTGCCGGTCATATTGCTGAGATGCTGCGCGGTCTCCTTGCCAGCCAATCTATCAATAGCTCTGGCGGTTCTTCAACATTAGAGTCAGCATCATTGAATGATGCCGCTGCTACAGGATCGTCGCTAACTGGTGGTGCTAATAGTAAGGTAGGTAGCAATAGTATCGGTGGTACTGCTGCTACGCCTTTACCGAATAATAGTTCAGCGGGTACAAGTATCGGTATCGGTGGACGACCTTTTAGTATTATCGCTGATGAAACTCAAAACGCCGTCATTGTTAATGCAGCACCTGAGCTGATGTTTGAGATCGAAGATGCTGTCAATCAGTTAGACAGCCGCCGCTCGCAAGTATTGATTCAAGCGGCTATTGTTGAAGTATCAGGCGATGATGCAACGCAGCTTGGGGTTCAGTGGGCACTGGGTAATGCCAATAGCGGTTATGGCGTGGTGAACTTTAATAACGTGGGCGCAAGTGCAGTTTCGCTTGCTGCTGCTGCTTTATCAGGTGGTACAGGGATAAGCGCGGCAGCAGGCTCCATTGCTGGTGCTTTGTTAGGTATTGGCAGTAGTAGTAAAGACAGCAAAGGCAATGCCCAGTTCTATGGTGCTATCTTGCAAGCGCTTGATTCTTCTACCAGTGCCAATCTGCTATCCATGCCATCGATTTTGACCTTGGACAATGAAAAAGCCAGTATCTTAGTGGGTCAAAACGTACCTTTTGTGACAGGCTCCTACACCACGGGTAGTGACTCTTCGACGAACCCCTTTCAAACCATTGATCGCCAAGATATTGGTATCAATCTAAACGTCATCCCGCATATTGGTGCAAACGGCACCGTACGTTTAGAGGTATCACAGGAAGTCTCTTCAGTCGTACCGGGTAGTGCTGGGAATGCCAGCGGTCTTATCACCAATAAAAGCCTGATCAATACTACCATTTTGGCAGATGATCAGCAGACCATTGCTTTAGGTGGCTTGATGCGCGACAACTCCACTACGCGCCAACAAAAAGTGCCAGGTTTGGGTAATGTACCCCTTATCGGTCGACTGTTCCGATCGGACAATGACAATAGCCAAAAAAGCAATTTAATCATATTTTTACAGCCGACTATCCTCCGTGATGGCGGTGCAGTAGCAAGCGTGACAGAGCGTAAATACAATCAGATGCGCGTCCTTCAGCTGGTTATTGATAAAAACGGTACGATTAAACAGCTGCCATTAAGCGGTACCGAAGGTTGGAATGGTGATATTAGTGCTGATTACGAGCTTATGCCACTCAATCCTTTGATTCCTAAACGGGATCAAAAGCCAAAAACAACTTCCAAAGGTTTTACTCGTGTTGATAGTCCAAGCACAGGTATCACAACTTATCCCTTAAATCGTTAAGCGCTTTTATGGCTGTTCGCTAATAAATTATCTAGGATTTTAAGCGCTTATCAAACTCTGCTTTCATATCTCTCTTAAAGTTTTACTATACTTAAAAGTACGGTGTATTACATACACCGTACTTTAGTTTGCGTATTCATATAATAGATAAACATATGCCTTGGCTATACGCGTATAATAAAAACAGATAACATGGGTATGTCACACTTTTGCTGATAGTACGATATATTTGTTAAAATAGATAAAGGTCACCTATAAAGCCGTATTTATCAAATATCGGCTAAGTACTATTCGTCAGTTAATTTTAAAAGGTAACTATAATGGCAAGCACTAATAATAAAAAAAAGTGGCTGGCATTAAGCGTAGTGGGTATTGCATTGGTACTGATACCAAGACGCAGTAGTCAAAAGGCGCACAAACCAGTGCCTGAAAATTATGACCCTATAGAAAAAGCTAAAAGTACAGATAGTGAGTAAAATGATTATTTAGAAAGTAGTTAATGGGAAAGCTGACTTATCATAGCAATGATGAATTTTGGAGTTTCTTGATGACGGCGATTGATACACCAGCTATCAATAGTAAAGTAAGAACGAAGATTTTTCCTTTAATTGATACTCATACGCATTTTGATGCTCCTGTGTTTGATAAGGATAGAGGTGAGCAGGCGCAATTTGCCTATGATAAAGGTGTGCGCCATTTAGTTTTGGTTGGTTACTTGCACCGATATTTTGTACGGCTTTATGAGAATCAGCAGCAGATAAATGATCTTTGTCAATTGGATAAAAAAAATTGTTTGAACCAAAAAAAACGTTTTCCTAAAGTACATATTGCGCTAGGTTTACATCCTTTTTATATTGAGCAGCATACAGAAGCCCATTTGGAAGAAATGGCGCAAATGCTAAATGAACAGCGTCCATTGGCCATTGGTGAAATAGGTTTAGATACTTTTACCGATGCCATGAAGCAGCCTGAAACGTTTGCCAAACAACAGCGGTTTTTTATTGCGCAGTTAGATATGGCAGTGGCACATCAGCTACCTGTTATGCTGCATATTCGTAAAGCACATGCCAAAGCACTGGCTTTACTAAAAGCACATAATTATGACGCGCATAAGCTTGGCGGCATTGCCCATAGTTTTAGTGGTGGTGTACAAGAAGCCAAAGCCTTTGCGAAATTAGGGTTTAAGCTTGGCGTGACTGGGCAAATAACCAATCCCAATGCGAAAAAACTGCGCCTTGCCATTCAAGCTGCGGTTGAGAGTTATGGTATTGACTGTTTGGTTATCGAGACAGATTGCCCCGATATGATGCCTATCCTAGGCCAGACGCTAGATAATAATTTAGAAGATGCGTCATCTAATAACGCGTCTGTGCTTGGACGAGATAAAAATAGCGAATCGGATGATACGTCTATGCATAGTAGGAATGTTCCTGCTAATTTGCTTTACGTACTACATAGCTTGAGCGAATTACTAAATGTTCCTGCGGCTATCCTCGCTCAGCAATTGTGGCTCAACAGTTGTAATGCTTTGCAAACTAAGTGGTCTTATACGCTTTGAAGTTTTTAGCGCATACTAATTAATATACAAATGTTTTAACAATAAAATTTTTGAAAGAGTTTCCACATCGTTATGAATGAAGACACACACATGCAGTCAGATATTATCCAACCAGAGCCTATCGAAGAGCAGATTTTTGTACCTGAAACATTAGAGACACCTGATAGAGATAGAGATGCCGAGCAGTATGAGCGCCGTTTTAAAGGTACTCAGACACTGTATGGTAATGCTGCAGTAGATACATTTTCTGCTGCGCATGTTTATGTTATTGGTGTAGGAGGTGTCGGTTCCTGGGCAGCAGAGGCTTTGGCGCGTACGGCTGTCGGTACTATTACGCTAATTGATTTAGATATATTGGTAGCATCCAATGTCAATCGGCAGCTGCCCGCTTTAGATAGTAGCTTTGGGCAAAGTAAAATTGAGGCGATGGCAGCACGTATTCGTGAAATCAATCCAAAAGCTACGTTGCATTTGGTTGATGATTTTTTGACCACTGAAAATGTCGCAACATTGCTACCCAGTCGTGAAGAAGCAAAAACGGCGTCACAAACCGCTCCGATTGTGATTTTAGACTGTATCGATGATATGGATGCCAAGCTTGCCATTGCTTTGCATTGCCGTTTTAACAAACTAAAATTGGTCTGTGCTGGCGGGGCAGGTGGTAAAATAGACCCCAGTCAGATCAGAGTCGGCGATTTACGAGACACCTATCAAGATCCATTATTGGCCAAATTGCGCAATAAATTGCGTCATGAAAAGGGCATTAATAGTGCCCTAAAAGAGAAATTTGGTATCAAGTGTGTTTATTCGACAGAACCACCGCGCGTAGACAAGAGCTGTCAAACAGGTGGTTTGCACTGTGGTGGTTATGGCTCGGCGGTCGTCGTCACCTCAGTAGTTGCCATGCTTATGGTGAGTGAGGCATTACAATTATTGCTTAAGCAGGCGGCTGTTAAACCAAGCCTCTGATATGAATTTATGGAGTCCACCTTGTCTATATCCAACGTACCAGACTTTGATTACCCCATCGCTATAGATGAAGTTGAGCGTATTAATAAGCTCAAAAAATATCAGGTGCTCAATAATAATGAAGAACCTTCTTTTGCACGCTTAACTGAGCTTGCCAAACTGTTTTTTAATATGCCAGTGGTGACCATTACCTTTATGGATGGGGACACCCAGTATTTAAAATCTGTTCATGGGCTTGGTGGTGTTTGTACGACGACGCGTAAAGTCGCTATTTGTAATTATACCGTGCTCTCAGATAACGTTTTTGTGGTGCCAGATTTAACCAAAGACAGTCGATTTAATCAAAATCCATTGGTTACCGATTGGCCTAAGATACAGTTTTATGCGGGTGCTCCCATTATTATGCATGAAGACGGTAAAACCTATCGTTTGGGCTCACTATGTTTGATGGATATGCAGCCTCACCATGATTTTACTGACAAACAAGCGGATTTATTGGCTCAGTTTGCGATGATGGCAGCCGATGCTTTACAGCTACAAGAGCAGCAGCGTAATGCTAAATATGCCAATGAGATGAAGTCAGCGTTTTTGGCCAATATGAGCCATGAGATACGCACACCGATGAATGGTATCATCGGTATGGTTGAGATGCTCAGTGACACCATGCTGAGCGTTGAACAAAGAGAATATATCGAGAATATAAAAGTATCAAATGAGCATTTGCTCGCGATTATCAATGGTATTTTAGACTTATCAAAAGTCGAAGCCGGTAAAATGACTATCGATTCTATTCCGATGAATCTATCTAGTCTCTGTAATGAGGTCGTTAGCTTATTTGCTATCAAAGCTCGCCAACGTGGCTTGGTTTTAGACTATCACTATACCGAGTCACTATCGCCTTATGTTAAAGGAGATCCCGTACGTCTTAAGCAAGTCATGGTAAATTTGGTCAATAATGCGATTAAATTTACCCGTGAAGGCGGGCGTGTAACGATTGATGTTAAACATATGCAAGACAATCCTTGTCTAGATAATAAGGATTGCGATCAGGCTAAAGGAAGTAATGATAGTCGTTTAGATTTTGCCATTGATGATAAAAATAGTACAACGATTCATCAAGAAATGACTTTATGTATTGAGGTTACGGATACGGGCGTCGGTATTAAGTCTGAATCATTAAAGGCAATATTTGATGCTTATGATCAAGCAAATAAATATACCCATAGGCTTTATGGTGGTACCGGACTTGGATTGTCTGTTTGTAAGTCTCTAGTGGAGCTAATGGGTGGCTATATTGAAGTAGATAGCGTAGTCGGTATTGGCACGACCTTTAGAGTATTATTGCCGCTACCGTGTATTGCTACAGAAGATTATGAGATATGGCAAGCGGACAATGACTTTACAATAACGTTGCCGAGTGATGAGCTGGTCGGTCATATCTTGTTGGTTGAGGATGACAGTGTGAACGCGATGATTGCCAAAAAAGCCCTTAATAATGGTGGTCATACGGTCACTCACGTCAATGACGGGCAACAAGCTATCGAGATATTTGCCTTATATCCTGAGCGTTATGATGTGATTTTGATGGATCATCACATGCCGATTATGGATGGGGTACAGGCAACCATCAAACTTCATGAGCTCTATGCTCCCCAAGATTTGCCACCTATTATTGCGTTGACTGCCAATGCAATGGATGGCGAGCGTAAAAAATACCTTGATGTGGGTATGCAGGATTATTGTACAAAGCCTTTCAAACAAGAGCAGCTGAATGCGTTGGTTCAATATTGGTTGATGCATAAGCAATCATTAGAACAATAACTGGCAGTCTAATTCCACCCTTTATTATTCATGACTTATTTGCTAGCCATTAAAAAAGCTTAACCTCTCTCTGAGCGGTTAAGCTTTTTTGTTTTTACAGACAGACTAGAGCTATCTATTAATAGCTTTAGCTAACGCGCGTTTGATAATCGCCAGTACGAGTATCTACACGTACTACTTCACCTTGCTGCACAAATAATGGTACACGTACCACAGCGCCAGTCTCTAACGTTGCAGGCTTGCCGCCGCCGCCTGAGGTATCACCACGTACACCCGGATCGGTTTCAGTGATTTGCAATTCAACGAAGTTTGGCGGTGTTACTGAAAGAGGAGCACCGTTGAATAAAGTGATGGTACATAGTGCATTGCTGTTTTCTTTTAACCACTTTATTGAATCGCTCATCGCTGTTTTGTCCGCTTGAATCTGCTCAAAACTCTCAGGATGCATGAAATGCCAAAATTCACCATCGTTATAGAGATAGTTCATTTCAGTGTCCATGACATCAGCAGCTTCTAAGCTATCGCCTGACTTAAAGGTTTGTTCCAATACTTTACCACTACGAAGATTGCGCAATTTAACACGGTTAAAGGCCTGTCCTTTACCAGGTTTGACAAACTCGTTTTCAAGAATGGCACAAGGGTTGCCATCGAGCATGACTTTGAGACCAGATTTAAATTCATTGGTAGAAAAACTTGCCACGGAAGACTCCTAAGGGTTTAGAAAAAGGGTTTAAAAAAAGGATGATAAATATTTTTAGTGAAAATGGAGTGCCAGATTTACCGTGCTAAAAGATATGAGCCATTCTGGTACATAAACGATAGGACGTTTGCTTTGATAGGCGACGCCCTAACAGCGTATAATATCGGCTTTTGGGCACAGGTATTAGGTTGTCATGATAAACCATTTAATCACACAAAAAAACTGGCAAACGCAATTATCCGAAGCCATTACCTCTATTGATGAGCTGCTTGAGATATTAGAGCTACAATCTCTGCGCTCAGAGGTCTACGTGCCTAAACATTTTGAGCTGCGAGTACCGCGTGCCTTTGTGGCAAAAATGACCGTTGGTGATCGTGATGATCCTTTATTAAGACAGGTATTACCCAATCATAAAGAGCAAATGGCAGTGGCGGGCTATGTGGCTGACCCACTAGCCGAAAATGCGCATAATCCTGTCAAAGGCGTGCTGCATAAATATCAATCAAGACTGCTATTAACCATTACTGGTGCTTGCGCGATTCATTGTCGTTACTGCTTTCGTCAGCATTTTGACTATAGTGCCAATATGCCAACTGCCAGCGCAAAACAGGATATTATCGATTATATCAGCGCCCATCCTGAGGTTAATGAAGTTATCTTAAGTGGCGGTGATCCATTAAATGTGACCAATAGACGTCTATTTGCTTGGCTAGATACTTTGGAGGCGATTGGGCAACTGACAACCATTCGTATACATACCCGTCTGCCGCTCGTGATTCCAGCAAGGCTTGATGATGCGCTATTAGAGCGTTTGGCACAAAGCCGTTGTCAAATCGTTATGGTCATTCATGGTAATCATGCCAATGAGATTGATGCGTTGACCGCAGAGTATTTGCAGCGCGCTCGTGCCGCAGGAATTACTTTATTAAATCAAGCGGTACTTTTAAAAGGTATCAATGACAGCGTTAGTGCGCAAACGGCATTGAGTCAGCGTTTATTTGCAGCGGGCGTGTTGCCCTATTATCTACATGTACTAGATAAAGTGGCGGGCGCGGCTCATTTTGACAGTGATGAGAAATTTGCCATTGAGCTTTATTGGTCGCTATTGGCTAAATTACCGGGCTACCTAGTACCCAAACTGGTCAGAGAATTGCCAAACGAACCTTTCAAGGTGCCAATTAATGTTTACAATAATAGGTAAATTGTGCACTATGATAGGGTTTTTATTTTGGCCAATACATAACAAGAAATAGATTTGAGAAAATTATAAATAAGCAACATATATAGAAGAATGGTTAGGTATGATAGTAATATTCTTTTTTAAGAATATATCCTTCTACACTCATGGATAACTTACGCAATTACTAAGGATGGTAATGGTAAATTTATCGACGTTTCAAGCGTATTTAGCGGCTGAACCCCCTTTGTTAGAAGCTTGCAATAAGTCTAAGAGTAGCAATGAGCCGCACTTGCATAAATGGGCGGCACTATTGCCAGCGCAAACAGAGACCCAGCAAGTCGAACAAATAGAAAAAGTATTAACAGAATTGCGTCTGATTCCTACTGATGATAGGCAGCGTTTAAGATTGATTAAGATTGTCACTAATGCTGCCAGTCAGCTAATTGCGGCGCTACGCCAACAGTACATTTATGAGACAGGGGCGCTCAATAAAGCTCAGCTTGGCTATGTTGCTCAGGTGAAGTCGCTGTACTATTCATTGATTATGATCTATGACGGCGTGATACGCCGCGAAATTATCCTTTTAAAGGATAAGCAGCAAGCACCTTCAAGTAATCTGTTGCAGCGCTATTTTATCAGTGAAAAATCATCTCCTGTTACCTTGGCGATTGCCACTTACCAAACGCTACTGATGTATCAAAAACTGCTATTTGAAGATAGCTTTTACTATCAAAAGTCGCCAGCCTATATATGGGCTAATGTAAATAACTTATATCTTAACGCATGCCAGCAGCGAGCCTCACATATTGTACTGAGTGCTTACATTCCAGCGCAGCAAGGTGATACTCTCCATCATTTATATTGCCAAATATGCTTGCATGAGTTGCTAAATGTACGTGCACTGCGTCGACCTCATATCCTACTACTACAGCGTCTGCTGCCAGCGTGGAGTGCACATATAATTGCTACCATAGAGCCGCGCACAGCAACGCGAGTGTTCGTCAATCTACAGAGTAAAGAGCCGCCTACTTATTTAACTGCATTATCTACTATCAACCCATATGATGCTCATCACACCTGCTTATTTATAGAGCTTGAACCTTTAGTGACGTATTTACAATCGCGTATGAAAACCTTAATCGATACTGATCGAAGAGGGGTTGAGTATTTTCTGGTTAATACCGTTTCAATGGCGATAAGATATCGTTATATTCAACCAAAGCGCATGCCTCCTATCGATCACAATACAAAGCAAACAGCGACGATAATATCGGGTTTTAATGAAATACATTACCGTATCAGTAACGGTGAAGCTTTTAGCAGTTTAATAGCATCTAAAAACCTGCCAGATTATCAGCAGCCGCGTTATGATACCTTACCAAAAAATTTTGCTACCCATAAAGAATTAAGGGCGGATACATCTGAGGGTAATAATCAGTTGTCACACTTTCGTACCCTACGCTTATTTCTAGATTCATCTGAGCCAATTGATAAAATTGATGATCTCACTTCCATCGTACCACCTTTACAAATAATGAGCCTTTTTTTATTGTGTCGCAAAGATAAGGCTACCGCGCCTAAATGGTCCATGGGAGTAGTGCGTTGGCTTAATTTGGATAGCGCAAAACTCGAGCTTGAATGGCAAATCCTTGGTCATAAGATAATCGCCTGTGGAATTTGTCTACAAGATAGACAGAATCGCAGTCAGCATTTTGTGCCAGCGTTTGTCATCGGAGCAGATGAACACTTACAAACGTCTTATAGTCTATTGTTACCAACCTCTCATTTTCAAACAGATGATAAGGTTATCATGCGTATTAATGACCAACAGAAATCTTTGCGCTTGGGTCGTAGTCTAATGGTGACTGATGAATTTAGCCAATATGAAGGGGTGCAGGGTTAATGACGTTAATCTACATAAAAGCCGGACCTCTAAAGACCTAGTTACTCGTGTCATATAAAATTGCTATGTCGAATTATTTAACAATTACCATGATAAGTTAAGCAACAGTCGGCTAAATTATTGTTTATAATGACAACAATAACTACGACGCTGTTTCTTAATATTCTGCTATCTTTTATATATTTGACGACAGCTCAGCGGCGATTCATATTATTTTTTAAGATTAAAAAGGCTTTCTATGCGTACTCAGTCTCTCTTGAACTTATTGGTTATCGATGCTGATCAGCTTTATGCTGAGCGCCTTGTAGACTTGCTCGGTTCATACTATGACAGCGTGAATTTAGGTTTTTTGGACGATAAAGATGAGTTGCTAAAATCATTGCGTCAATCATGGGATGTGTTGGTTTTTGGTCAAGCGTATGATATGAATTTCACCGACGTGGTTGCTATCATTCAAGAGCAAGATATTGACTTACCATCGGTTTGTTTGATAAGTAAAAACACGGTAGCCAACGCTCACAATGACGAAGGCTTACCGTCTATTATGAATGGTACGATGGTTAAGGCACTCTATGTAGAGCAAGAAATGGCAGTCATCATGGCTATTCGCTTATTGCACGAAAACTTGCACAGTCGCCAACAGCTTAAGACATTGCAGTCTGTGCTCTCTGAGGCAGAACAGCGCGCAAACGTATTGATTAAAAACTCAAAAAGCGCAGTCGCATACATTGATCAAGGGATTCATATCTTTGCCAATGATCCGTATCTGCAGTTATTTGGTTTTGAGGCGATGAACGATATTATCGGTATACCTGTGATTGATTTGATTGCAGGCGGTGATAATGTTAAAGCTGTTAAACAGTTTTTACGTCAGTTCGACAAAGGGAACCGTAAAGACGTTGAGTTTAATTTTGAGAGTAGACGTAAGGATGGCAGTACGTTCGAAGCAAAACTACAGTTGGCAATAGCGACACTAGATGGTGAGCCGGTCACCCAGATTATTATTCAACAAAATAATAGCAATAGCATTGAGGTCGCCAAACGTTTGGCTGAAGCTGAGCGTAAAGACAGCTTGACGGGCATTGATAATCGCCACAGCTTTGAAGAGCAGCTGGCGGCAGCATATGAGCAGGCACGAAAAGGGGCTTTAACGGCGGCACTCTTGTATGTGCAACTCGATAATGTCGGAAAAATTAGAAGCAGTTTAGGTCTGCAAGGTATTGATAGCACGGTGAAACAAGTTGCTAACACCTTAGATGAGCTGGTAGTCGATGGTCATGTCAGTCGCTTTAGTGATACAGCATTCACTATTTTGGTAGAAAACCAGACGACAGCTGCGCTTAAAAAGCTGGCTGAACAGATTGGTATGAGTATCAGTAAGATGCTTATTGAAGTGGATAAGCGCACAACCAACACAACAGCAAGTACTGCTATTGTTAAAATTGAAAAAAATACGCCTGAGCCTAGAGTGCTGCTTGAGCGCGCCATGGATGCCATCAATCAAATCATGATAGAGACCTCCAATCATGGCGGCCGCTATCATTTATATGATGCAAGTGAACACGCCAATAGTGACGATCATGCGCTAGCAGAATCTCTGGTTGATGCCATTACCAATAATCGCTTTGAGTTATTGTTCCAGCCCATATATGACATCAATAATGACCGTAGTGATTTCTTTGAAGTATTCCTGCGGCTACCGCTAGCAGATGCTGAGAATACCGTATTGACTCCAGAACAGTTTATGGCGGTTGCAAAATCTCATCAATTATTAGAAAAAATAGACCGCTGGGTATTAATTAATGCCTGTAAGAGAATCAATGAAGTACGTAAAACCCATCCAGAGGCGCGGTTACTGGTACAGCTAACCAGTGCGTCCTTAATCGATAAAAAACTGCCCAGTGTTGCAAGCCAGCTCATCAATGCCATCGGTGGTAAAGCTGGGGCGTTGACACTGCAGTTCAATGAAAAAGACATCTCAGATTACTTAACAGTAGCGAAATCTCAATTCACCGCGCTCAGTCAGGTAAACTGCCAGCTTAGCATCAATAATTTTGGCTCATCCATAAAATCTGTGGAGCTTGCCAATTTTGTTCATCCTAATATGGTGCGTTTAGCCCATAATTATGTCGAAGGGATTGATGCCGCTGACAATTTAGAAACGGTCAAATCAATTATCGTACGTACCAATGAGATTAATGTTGATGTATTGATGCCTTATATTGAAGATGCTGCAACCATGTCTGTTGCATGGAGTGTCGGCGCACGCTACCTACAAGGCAATTATTTAGAAATGCCGAGTAACAGTATCAAAGTCTCTAATGAGAGTTAAGTCTTATTTTATATTCATAAATACTATATAGATACTCTGCATTTATGGTCTACAGACGGCTATCGATGTCTATCAACCTTTGCATTATAGGATGTTTGATGTAGACTCATCGACATCAATACCTATTAATTAAAGATGACACCATGTCTATAGTCAACAAATATCAACTGGTCGGTATGCTTGTCGCCGCTTTGCTGCTAAGTGCTTGTGAGAAAACGCCGCCTGATTATCGTGCTACTGTCACGCTACCGCTTTATATTGAAGGCGATGCCGATAATGGTGCACTCATATATCAAGATGCTTGTGGTCAGTGTCATCAGTTAAACCCCGGTCTCAATAAAAAAGGCCCACAGCTGATGAATATTTATGGCGCGCCAGCAGCGGAACTTGCAGATTATACTTATAGTGAAGGACTTAAAGCCTCGGGTTGGGTATGGGATTCTAAAACGCTTGATACTTATATTGCGGATGCTGAAAAAGCCATGCCAGATTCGAAAATGCTGTCAGACCCGATGCCAGATTCTAAAGAGCGCGCTGATGTGATTGCCTACTTGTCTACCCTTCGCGCAGCTGCCCCAAGTGTTGAAAATGACAAATAACCCTTACCTGATACCTTTTGTTTTCCTCATAAATTAAACCCATAATCGCCTTAACGCAGCCACTAATATGCTCCTTTCATCGAAACATCAGCTGATATCAGAAACGCGTCCTCAAACAGTGCCTAGTGCTGCTGATTATAGCCATAATCAGCAAAAAATTGCTCAGTTAATGGCGCAATTGAATCAAATCGTATTGGATAAATCGCAAGTAGTTAAGCTTGCGCTTAGTGGTATTTTAGCAGGTGGTCATTTATTGCTACAAGACTTGCCGGGTATGGGTAAGACGACCTTGGCACAAGGTTTAGCCCAATTATTAGGCTTGAGCTTTAGCCGTGTGCAGTTCACCAATGATATGCTGCCTGCCGATATATTGGGCATGAGTATCTACGATCAAAATAAGCGCCAATTTGAGTTTCGAGCAGGTCCTATCTTTACTCAGCTGCTGCTCGCTGATGAGATCAATCGCTCAAGCCCCAAGACCCAGAGCGCCTTACTTGAAGCGATGGAGGAGCGGCAAGTGACACAAGATGGGCAAAGTTATCCCTTACCCAAGCCATTTTTTGTGATAGCCACTCAAAACCCTTTACAGCAAGCAGGTGTTTACCCACTTCCTGAGTCGCAGCTAGATCGATTTTTATTGTGCTTATCGCTTGGTTATCCATCAGCTGCAGCAGAGCGGGCATTATTAAAAGGTCAAGATCGCCGTGAGCTTTTAAACAGTTTGGGTGCAGTGCTTGATACAGAAGCGGTGTTATTGGCGCAGCAAGGGGTTAAGCAGGTACACATCGCAGATGTTGTCTTGGATTATCTGCAGCGACTGGTCGCAAAGACGCGGGCAAGCCAAGAGTATCATGGGCTGTCGCCGCGCGGTTTATTGTCGCTACAGCGCGCCGCGCAGGCTTACGCCTATGTATCAGGACATATGGAGGTCACGCCTGAAGATATTCAAGCGGTATTTGCTGCAGTCACCGACCATCGTTTGGGTCAGCGTTTTGTGCCAGCCCATGTCACTGGCGGGCAAGCTACCCCGACCATTTCTCAACGTATTTTGGCAGAAGTAGCAGTTATTGTTTAAATGTTTATGATTCGATAAATGCTCATCTAAAATCATTTAACACTGAAGGCGATTCTCTAAGTGGTTATTCAACATATTGGTATCGAACGCTTTCTCTGAATATCAATGATATTGTCAATTTTATGGTAACGATAGGGTAGCCATGAGCCTTTTGCCAAAAGCTTTCACCGTCACAGCTGCCTCAGCAGCCAATCGATGGTTCGCTTCGCGTGCGCCCAAAAGTGACAGCGCCAAACTCAATTTGCGTAATGTCTATATTTTTTTTAGCCGGGAAGGCATGCTATTTTCGGTGCTGCTGATCATTACTTTTATTGCCGGTATTAACTATGGCAATAACTTGGTATTAGGTTTATGTTTTTATTTGGTCAGCGTCTGGCTGATCAGCTTTCATGTAACCTTTGCGCACATTTCAGGTCTGAAAATACGTTTACTTGAAGTGACTATGGCAGAAGCAGGTGCGCCTGTTTGGGTGACTTTGCAGCTGCGCAGTGAGAGCCGTCAACCAAGACGGCAGTTGTTATTTAGCTTTGAGCAGACTGATGACAAGGCTAATAGCAAAAAAGATAAAAAAATTAAACATAGCGCTGATAATAAACAGTCAATACTGGTGACACGACTGCAAAACGAGCAAATTATTCGCTTGCCTGTACCGACGCAGAATCGTGGGCAGTTTGAATTACCACGGTTAAAAATAAAAACGGTTTATCCTTTGGGCATTATGCGGGCGTGGTCTTACGTTTATTTTGCCCGTACTGCTTGGGTCTATCCAAAACCTGAAGTGTTTGATTGGCAGGCGCAGTATGCAGTTGCCAGTCAGGAGGATTTACCAACAGGCGGGCAATATCGGCAAGGTCAAGATGACTTTGAGCGGCTGGATAATTATATCGAAGGAGAGTCGCTGGCACGGGTTTCTTGGGGACATGTGGCACGCGGTCAGGGTATGCTTACCAAGCATTTTGCCGATCCTGTTGGTCACGAGCAAACCTTGGATTATGCCGATATGCCAGCGGCGAATCATGAGCAGAAACTGGCACAACTGGCTCATGGCACGCTCATATTAGGGCAATTGGGTGTGCCGTTTAATATGTGCTTACCAAATGAGGCACCGTCTGAATTTTCCTCTGCGGTAATGACGGGCGAGGGCGACAGCTTTGCACAAGCTTGCTTGCTAAGATTGGCAAAAGCGCCATGAACAATTCTAAACGATCTTCCTCAAATGACATTGAAAATGTATCGATCGATTTTCTTACTAAAAACTCTACAGAGACAGCCGTTTTTGAGCAATTGGCAACGGGTCAAAGCACCCGCTCTAGTGTTGAACACGGTTACGCTAGAAAATGGTATCGTAATTTTTTAGCGCTACCAGCCTATTACTGGGTATTAATTGCCCAAGTCATTGTTATTTTACCTCATGCGGCACACTTACCATTATGGCTAATGGGTTTTGCTGTCGTCAGTATTATTGCCCAATTGCCACGCATCAAAGTGCGGTTTAAAAAAATAGCATATTTAAAACGCGTCTATCAAGGCATGCAAATGCTTGGCTTCTTATTGGGGCTGGCAGGATTGTGGCTGACCTACAATACTGCATTTGGACTGGATATGGGTGTGGCATTTTTAGTGCTCTGCCTTATCAGCAAACTGTGGGAGCTTTACAAGCGCCGCGATGCTTATGTGGTGTTGAATCTTTCACTGTTTGTACTTGCAGCGTTGTTTTTGATGGATCAAGGGTTAATAACGACTTTAGAAGTGATTATTGGCACGATTGTTGTGTTGCTGGCATTTATCGCGCTAAATGATGATGGGAATAGTCGCGGTGATGGTCGTGTGCGCACCTTGGGAGTATTGGGTATTGGAGCATTGCCATTATTGGTGGTGCTATTCCTATTCTTTCCGCGTTTGCCCCCACTATGGTCAGTACAGTTATCAGGTCAGCAAGCGACCACAGGCGTCTCTGATAGTATGTCGCCAGGTGATTTTGCTAATTTAGGTCAGTCAACCGAATTGGCTTTTCGGGTAGAGTTTACAGACAATCGACCCCCGCAGCAGGAGTTGTATTGGCGAGGCTTGGTATTTAGCGATTTTGATGGCATTACTTGGCGTCAAAGCCCTCAGCAGCGAGCATGGCAGCCTACGTTACCTATACCTACTTGGATTAAAAATGCATTTTCGACTGTTCCTGATGCGGTGAAAGCTGCCCCCAACACTTATCAGATTATCTTAGAACCTACTCAGCAGAACTGGTTATTTGGACTCGATTATCCGTTTGCCCAGCAGCAAGATGTCAGTGTCACCTCAGACTTTACCCTGTTAAAAGACCAGCCTGTTACCCAGCAATTACGCTACGATGTAGCACAGTTTACGCCGATGCAGATTGACCCTATACTCACTGACGAGGTGCGACGACTAAATCTTGCCTTGCCTAATAAAGGCAACCCACAAGCACGAGCATTAGCCCAGCAGCTTTTTGCCCAGTCAGGCTCAGATCCTCTACGCTATATGGCAGCTATTGAGCGCTGGATTCATAAAACAGAATTTCGTTATACACTATCTCCGCCACGGCTGAATAATAACCGTATTGATGAGTTTTTATTTGAGACCAAAGCGGGGTTTTGTGAGCACTATTCTTCCAGCTTTACCTTTATGATGCGCGCCGCTGGCATACCTGCACGGGTCGTGGCAGGCTATCAAGGTGGCGAGCTAAGCCGCAGTGGGAATGTTTGGGAGGTGCGACAAAAGGATGCACACGCTTGGACGGAAGTTTGGCTTGAGGGTCAAGGCTGGGTACGTGTCGATCCGACAGCTTTTGTTGCACCTGAGCGCGTCGAGCAAGGCATGGATGCGCTGACGCAGTCGCAAGGAGCAGCGATATTCGGCGATGGCGCTAGCGCGCAAAT
Organism: Psychrobacter sp. SC65A.3; assembly: GCF_025642195.1. NCBI lineage: Bacteria > Pseudomonadati > Pseudomonadota > Gammaproteobacteria > Moraxellales > Moraxellaceae > Psychrobacter > Psychrobacter sp. SC65A.3. Next base: position 665,093 of record NZ_CP106752.1, read on the forward strand.
CAGCTATCAGCAGTATCAGATGTTACAAACCTTGCGCCGCCTGTCAGACCAAGCCAGCTACTATTGGCAAAAAGACGTCGTCGGTTATGATCAAGACAAGCAAGCGGACTCATTACTTAAGTGGTTTAACATCCGCTCAGTGATGCAGCAAATTATTTGGCTAGCGGTGAGTGCTATTACCATCATGGTGACTTTGGTTTTTGTCATTTGGCAATGCCGCCGCAAGCGCTGGCATCCAGCAGATCTGCCACTTGCACAGCTATCAAAACGTATTGGCAAGAACAATAAAACGTTGGCTAGGTTTGAGAGTGAAGGGCAATTGGCATGGCTTGAACGCTTGGCAATGTCACTTGATACAAGTGCTCGTCCAAAACCTGAAGCAAACACAGGGACAAATACTCAGAGTAGTAGTCCTAGTCAGTTGGTAGACAGCAATGATTTAACAGTGGCTCAAATAAAAATAGAGCAGATTAAAAAGGATTATCGTCAGCTGCGTTATGGGCGTTTGAGCACGATAGATATGAGTAATAATGAGTACCAGCAAGTACTTAAGCAGCTAAAGAAAAACGTAAGGGAATTACCAGGGTTATACTGATTTGTGTGTGGTAGATGCACTAAAGTAAAAGTACTTAGATTATTTTAAAGCAATAAATAAAGGGATAGCTCTATGGCAATATACGTCGATTTTATGCAGATAGAGTTTAAAGGCTATAAGTGGTGCCATCTGCTGGCAGATACCTTGCAAGAGCTGCATGATTTTGCTGCGCTGATTGAAGTGGATGCACGCTTATTCCATCGTCATGCCAGTTACCCGCACTACGATGTCACCGTACAAATGCGAGAGATAGCGATTGAGTATGGTGCTATCCCTGCCGATCGAAAAAAGATTATAGAATGTGCAAAGAAATTAAAAGTAGAGTTGCATGAGCAAATAGCACGCTCTGAGCATTGCTAATAAATAAGTTAATATTCTAGAGATAGAAAAAAGGTGGGTTGCGATTTGGCTACCCACCTTTTTATTTATTAAATTTTTTGCTAGAAATTTACTTGGCAATAGCTGCCTTACTAACACTGTTGAGCGCTTTTGAGATATTAGCAATCTCGGTATCGCAGCCTTTGATGTTATGACGTGTCTTTAAGTATTCAGGATTATTGTATGATACCCATACTTTTTTATCGGCATCTTCACTGATTAGAATTTTTTGCGGTAAATCGATGGCGACGCTTTGCTCGCATTGCATCAATGGCGTACCCGCTTTTGGATTACCAAACATAATGACTTGTGTTGGTCTTAATGTTAAATCGACACTTTGTGCATTTTTTTGATGATCGACGCGTGCGAATACCTTCATACCTTTGCTTTCAATAATCGCTGCCAGCTTATCAGCGGTATCTTGCACGGAATGAGGACTTTGCATCGTAACCAAACCTTTTTTAGCATTGATAGCAGTCATCGTGTCTGGCGTTGATGGCATCTTATCAGGCGCATTTAAAATATTTTCAACACTGGCGCAAGAGGATACAGCCAAAGCTAAGGCAGCAATAGAGATAATCTTAAGCATAAAAATTCCTTTTTTATGGTGGTCGTTTGTTCAATGAGTGATGATTGGCAACATCGAGTCCTTATAGTGCATCATTACATTGTGCGTAATAAACGGTGCATAGTAAAGAGTCACATTGCAACAGGCCTTAACGAATTATTAAGCCAAATGATCTGCTAGATAGTCCACCAACAGCCTAATTTTTGGCGATAAATGACGATTGTGCGGGTAGATTGCCCATATCCCTTCTTCTTGCTCTCTATATCCGTCCAATACCGTCATTAAACGACCGGTTGCTAGATGTTTTTGTACATAATAATCTGGCAATTGTACGATGCCAAGCCCCTTTAGCGCTGCATCAACCAAGCTATAACCGCTGTTATAGCGTATCTTACCGCTCACGCGTATATTGCGCTCTGTATCCGCTTCTTTAAAATGCCAATAATCAAGTGTACCTAATAGGCAGCTGTGTTGACTGAGTTCATCCAAGGTTTTTGGGCGACCATATTTCTCAAAATAAGCGGGCGATGCACAGACAAAGTTGGTACGATGACTGAGTTTTTTTGCCATCATCGTAGAGTCGCTGAGCTTACCGATACGTATTGCCAAATCATAACCACCTTCAATCAAATCAATCTTCTGATTGCTCAAAAAAGCCGTCACTTCGATATCACTATATTGCACCATAAAATCATTCACCAGTGGCAATAGCTGCTGCTCTCCATAGGTGACAGGAGCTGTCAGATTGATTCGACCTTGCGGTTTGGACTGCAAATTACTGACCGCTTGCTCTGCGGCATCGAGTCCATCAAGGATGCTGCGGCAATGCTGATAAAACACGCGCCCTTCTTCTGTTAGCGACACTTTGCGTGTCGTTCGATACAGCAGCTTAGTATTGAGCCGCTTCTCCAGTGCAGTAACCTGACGGCTCACTTGCGCTGTCGAGATGGCAAGCTTTGCCGCCGCTTTAGTAAAGCTCTCAAATTCTGCCACGTAGACAAACTCACTGATACCATCCCACTTCATGATTATTACCACTGTGTAAAAGATATTTTCAAATATGCTATATTATCATTAGCAGGGAAGTAATATAAAATAATCACACTATTAAAATTCAACCATTAAAAAGAGAGACTTTTATGTCAGATAAATTTATCAAATCAAAAGCCGCCATTGCTTGGGGCCCTAATCAGCCCTTATCGATTGAAGAAGTGGATGTCATGTTGCCACGTAAAGGCGAAGTATTGGTCAAAATCATCGCCAGTGGCGTCTGCCATACCGATGCTTTTACTTTATCTGGTGAAGACCCAGAAGGTGTATTCCCAGCTATCCTAGGTCATGAAGGTGGCGGTATCGTTGAGCAAATCGGCGAAGGCGTGACTAGCGTGCAAGTGGGTGACCATGTCATTCCCTTATATACCGCAGAATGTGGCGAATGTAAGTTCTGTACTTCAGGTAAAACCAACTTATGCTCAGCGGTACGTGAGACTCAAGGTAAAGGCTTAATGCCAGATGGCACCACCCGTTTTTATAAAGACGGTCAGCCAATCTACCATTATATGGGTTGCTCAACCTTTTCTGAATATACGGTATTGCCAGAGATCTCTTTAGCCAAAGTTGACGCCAATGCACCATTAGAAAAAGTTTGCTTACTTGGTTGTGGTGTGACCACTGGTCTGGGCGCAGTCATGAATACCGCTAAGGTTGAAGAAGGCGCGACCGTTGCTGTTTTCGGCCTTGGGGGTATTGGCTTAGCGGCTATTATCGGTGCAAAAATGGCAAAAGCCAGTCGTATTATCGGTATTGATATTAACGAAGATAAATTTGAGCTCGCCAAAAAGCTTGGCGCAACTGATTGCATCAACTCTAAAGACTATGACAAGCCTATCCAAGAGGTTATCGTTGAGATGACGGATGGCGGCGTAGATTACTCATTTGAGTGTATCGGTAATGTCGATGTTATGCGTTCAGCGCTTGAGTGCTGTCATAAAGGCTGGGGCGAGTCGGTCATCATCGGTGTCGCTGGTGCCGGCAAAGAAATCTCAACCCGTCCATTCCAGCTAGTGACTGGTCGCGTCTGGCGCGGTTCAGCTTTTGGGGGCGTCAAAGGTCGTTCAGAACTGCCCGGCTATGTTGATCGTTATATGCAAGGTGATATTCCATTAAATGATTTTATCACTCATACGATGCCATTAGAGGACATCAATGAAGCGTTTGATTTGATGCATAAAGGCGAAAGTATTCGTACGGTTATTCATTTTTAACTTGTAACAGTTATAACATTAGCATCATAGAATACGAAAAAGCCGCTCCTATCATAGGAGCGGCTTTTTTCTGTCTATCTTTTAGTCCTTTCTAAAGCTATGCATATCTTCTAATATACCCGTAAACCTCTCGTATAGCCATGGCTCCATATCATCGACCACTTGATTATAAAAATGCGGACCTACGGTTTCGATGATAAAATCCAATAAGAACTTAGCGGGCAAATTGCCAATATCGATATCGAATTCATCATTCATATAAACCCGTAGTTGATCTAAGATAAGGATCTCAGTTTCATCTGATAGGGTGATTAGTTTGTCTTTATTCATACAAATGGTCCTACTAAAAAATCTTAATTTATTCTTTCATATTGGCTAGCTGCTCTAAAATATTGACATAATTATCTACGCCTTGCGCGCCACTAACCAAGTGCTGCTCATTAAAAATGATAGCAGGGACACTTTGAATACCTTGCCTTTGCCAATGCTGCTCTACCTCACGTACATCATTGGCAAACTGCTGGTCTTCTAAAACCGTCAACGCTTCTTTACCATCTAATCCAATCTCTGCAGCAATATCGGCAAGTATTCTGATATCAGAGAGGTTTCTATTATCGGTAAAGTGCGCGATAAATAATGCCTGCTTTAACTCATGCATGCGCCCTTGCTGCTCAGCCCAATGCAAAATCTGATGCAGATTAAAGGTGTTGTGCATACGCAAGTCATCATTAAAATTAAACTCAAAGCCGACCTCAGAACCTGCCTCGGCTATTCTGGCGCGGCTAGTATCTGACTCGGCTTTGCTTGAGCCATATTTCTCCATGATATGCTCACGCATGTTTTGACCCTCGCTTGGCATATTAGGATTTAGCTCAAACGGATGCCAATGTATCTCATGATCAGTATTGGTTTTCTCTAGTGCTGCTGCTAGTTGGCGATAGCCGACGACACACCAAGGGCAGACCACGTCTGATACGATATCGATGCGTAGTGGCTGCTCTGATGTTAACTGCTTTGAGTTTTCCATATGTTTTACCTAATTTATTGTCTGTTTTTTATCTAATGAAGTACCATTTGAAGTAAGCTTTCTTACCTGAAGCTGACTGTAATCAATATGCTTATTAAGCGATACTTATTAAGCGATACTTATCAAACGATACTTATCAAACGATACTAAGAGAAAGGCTAGGTGATTACAATGGCGGATAAGTTACTAATGATAACTACCAGCCATAATCATAAGCCGACTATTGATTATGGCGGCTTAAACTGGGTAGCCATCATAAGAATGACTTGAGAAATTAGGTAAATAGGCAATTTAATGAGTTTTATAGAGTACCCAATGAAACCTTATATAGAAACAGAGCGTCTTTATCTTAGACAGTGGCAAGCAAGCGATTTTGCAATATTTGCTGCTATGAATGGCGATCCAGAGGTTATGAAGTATTTCCCCAAGCTTTTATCAGCTAAAGTGAGCCATATTATTGCGAGTAAATGCCAGCAGCTGATTGAAGATAATGGCTGGGGATTTTGGGCGCTTAGTCTAAAAGACTGTTCAAACAAAAATGATGCCTTTATGGGTTTTGTTGGCTTAAATCAGACGCATGCTGATATGTCTTTTGCTCCTTGTGTCGAGATTGCTTGGCGACTGCGTAAGGAGTTTTGGGGACAAGGCTATGCAACTGAAGCTGCTCGTGCGTCTTTAGATTTTGCTTTCAGCGAGCTAGCGCTTGATGAGGTGGTTGCATTTACTGCTGTGATTAATAAGCGCTCTCAACTGCTTATGAAGCGTATCAGGATGACTGATACGCAAAACAATTTTTATCATCCTGCACTTGAGTCAAATCATCTACTCGCTGAACATGTGCTATATAAGATCACTCGGCAGCAGTGGCAGGCAGTTTAAGTAGCTCTAGAATGAGCGTTGCCACATCAGAAGAGAATACCTTAATGTATTACCATCTCATTGTGAATGGCTATTTCCATTACTTAAATGCGCTAACGACTCATTGCATATAAACAGTGTGCAATGCCTTAAATAATTTTTATAAGACAAGGTGCCTATTTTCATTTAAAGTGTTATTGATAAAGCGATTGATAGCTAGATGAGGTATCAAACAGCGTTGATGGTTCTTTAACACCACTTATCCCATTAATTTCATCAATGCCTCCAAAGCACATTCAATATCTAAGAATATTAAGCCAAGTTTGGCATTCAGTTTAGTCCTAATATTCATTGCAGTCTTATAACCTGATGAAGTCATGATTACATAGTTTTTCACACTTTGAATCATGATACGGTCGGTGCTACCACAAGCCAATTCGCGGCCTATACGATCACCCAGTGACAATAAAAGCTGCATAGCTCGAATGCGCTCTTCATCGACGTCTTTTGATAGTGCTAATGAAATCATTATTCATTGTTAAAGACAAATGCTTCAATATTTGCTTTAGTTGTCTAAAGCTTTCTAAACTAATCACCTTTTTTTAATTATTAAGTTTTCACTACGCACTATTTTCAGATATTTTAATGATAAAAGCTTATCCATAACTTTTGATGATGCCGATATTTACTAGACGTATACATCAAAAAAATGATATACAGTTGTGAGATAAAAATAGTCTGGGCTTCTTTATCATAATTTAGCGACCCAAACCGTTGGATTCTAATCCCACCAGTTGTTATACCAAATAGCGTATAGCAGCGACATCAATCCTACATCTGTGTTCACCATCCTATCATTTTCGGGTATGCGATAGTGCGCCGGTGTAAATCAGCACGATTACAATTTCTACCCTAAGGAACCTATATGAGTATCAGTCAGGCAATCGAAAAAATCGAAGCACGTTATGCCCATCAACCTGAGTTTATTCAGGCAGTAAAAGAAGTTGCAATCACGATTGCGCCACTATATGACTCTCATCCTGAATATGATGCTTTCAAAGTTTTTGAGCGCTTGGTTGAGCCTGACCGCGTGATGGGTTTCCGTATCAACTGGGAAAACGATAAAGGTGTAGTACAGGTCAATCGCGGCTGGCGTGTCCAATTTAGTAACGCGTTAGGACCTTATAAGGGCGGTATTAGATTTCACCCAACCGTCAATCAATCGGTCTTAAAATTCTTAGGATTTGAGCAAATTTTTAAAAATGCCTTGACCGGTTTGCCAATGGGCGGCGCTAAAGGTGGTTCTGATTTTGATCCAAAGGGCAAGTCAGACAACGAAATCCGTCGTTTTTGCTATGCTTTCATGCGTGAGCTGCATCCCTATATCAATAAAGATACGGACGTACCGGCAGGTGATATCGGCGTTAGCGGACGCGAAATCAGCTATATGTTTGCCATGTATAAAAACCTGACCCGCGAATACGGCGGTGTATTGACTGGTAAAGGCGTAGGATTTGGTGGCAGTTTGATGCGTACGGAAGCGACGGGCTATGGCGCGGTTTACTTCTTAGAAAATATGCTAACGGCTCAAAATGAGCGCATAGATGGTAAGCGAGTACTGGTTTCAGGCGCGGGTAACGTCTCTCTACATGCTGCTGAAAAAGCTCATATGCTGGGCGGTGTTGTGGTCACCGTATCTGATTCGCAAGGTACCTTGTATGATGGGGCGGGTCTAAATCAAGAAAAAATAAACTGGTTAAAAGCAAAAAGCCAACCATTAGCAGATTATGTAGCTGTCTATGGCGGTGAATGGTTTGCTGGACAAAAGCCTTGGCATATCAAAGGCGATATCGCTATCCCATCAGCCACGCAAAACGAAGTGAATGCAGACGACGCTAAGCTGATGGTTGAGAACGGCATTAAGTATGTGGTTGAAGGTGCTAATATGCCATTGACTGCAGAAGCAATTGATCATATTCGCTTGCACCGTGTGCATTATGCTCCAGGTAAAGCGGCAAATGCAGGAGGCGTGGCAGTATCTGGTCTTGAAATGTCACAGAACTCAGTACGTCAGTACAAAACTTTTGAAGAGATTGATGCGCGTTTAAAAGTTATTATGAAAAATATTCATGACGGCGCTGCTGAAGCCTCAGAAAAATACCATCAAACTGATAAAGGTTATATCGATTATATGACTGGCGCTAATATCGTCGGCTTTAAACGTGTTGCCGATGCCTTAGTTGCTTATGGTATCTTGAACTAAGAGCAGTTTAACCCTTAGTGGTTTATAGATGGTATTAAAATATAAAATGCGAATGTGATAAGTTTCTTTCCTAAACTAAAAGCCCCAATCATTCATTGATTGGGGCTTTTTACGATTTAAAAGAAAATGGTGAGGCTATAAGGTTTAGCGCCATTCACCTTTAGCCATAATACCTTCAATAGGATTTAGCCCCATTTGATAGGCTAAATCAGCAGGGCGAGTGATATCCCACAGCGCCAAATCCGCATCACAGCCAACTTCTATACGTCCTTTATGAGCTAGACCTAACGCTTGAGCTGCATGAACCGTTGCCCCTGCCAATACTTCTTCAGGAGTCATATAAAATAGCGTACAGCCCATATTCATCGCTAATAGCAGTGAGGTCAGCGGTGAGGTACCTGGATTACAGTCAGTCGAAATTGCCATTGGTACTTGATGTTTACGCAGTTCTTCGATCGGTGGCAACTTGGTATCACGTAGGGTATAAAACGCGCCTGGCAACAGTACAGCCACTGTATTACTTGCTGCCATTTTTTTGATATCGTCTTCTACTAAGTGCTCAAGATGGTCGCTTGATAATCCTTGATATTCAGCAACTAAGGCGCTAGCGCCTATATTTGATAGTTGTTCAGAATGCAGTTTCACCGGTAAGTTTAATGAGCGTGCGACTTCAAAGACGCGCTTAATCTGCTCAGCATTAAAGGCAATGTTTTCACAAAATCCATCGACTGCATCAACTAAGCCCTCGCTATGTAAAATCGGTAGCCACTCGCAGACTTGCTCGATATAGTCATCGGCACGATCTTTGTATTCAGGTGGCAGGGCATGAGCAGCTAAATAAGTGGTGCTGACATGAATATTGTGTTTGTCACCGAGTGCGCGGGCAACTTTTAACATTTTGCGTTCAGTTTCTAAGTCTAGTCCATAACCAGATTTAATCTCGATACTGGTCACACCTTCTTTGATAAGCGCCAGCAGGCGTTTTTCACTCTGTGCAAACAATTCTTCGATATTGGCTTCACGAGTGGAACGAACTGTTGAGACAATACCGCCACCTTGGGCAGCAATATCTTGATAGTTGGCACCGTGTAGACGCGCTTCAAACTCATTGCTGCGGTTGCCGCCATAGACGATATGAGTATGGCAATCTATCAATCCAGGCGTTATCCAATGACCATCAGCGTCTGTGATTTGCTGACGCTGATAATGGGTGAGATAGGGTGTTATTTGCGTATGCGCCCCAATCCATGCAATTTTGCGGTCTTTGATGCCGATAGCAGCATTTTCTAATTGACCATAAGGCGTGCTTTTTGCGGCTGCGGATATACTGTCTTTATTGTCAGCATAAGTATCGAAACCATATTGCGCTGAAAAAGTCGCAAGATTGGCATTGATAATAATATGGTCAAACGTTGTTAAGGCATCCATAGCATCGGTAGTATTGATAGAGTCGGCAAGTATCTGTTCGCTAGAGTTGTTCATAATAAGCTCCTGCTTAATACTGATAATCAGGTAAATATATAAAATTCATTTCTAAAGTTAAACTTATAAGCCTTTATCTATAAATTTAGTAAATGCTGCTCGATAATAGTAGCCAAAAGACGAGCGGCAACTTTGCAGCTACGCGAATCAATATCAAAAGTAGGGTTAATCTCAGCAATATCGGCTACTTTTACCTTACCAGAGGACAAGATAAGTTTGACCGCGCGCTCAACGAAACTGAGCTTAATACCATAGGCGGCTGGCGCACTAACACCAGGGACAACGCTTGATGGTAAGCAATCCATATCAATGGTTAAATAAATAATATCGACGCTCTTGATAAAATCTGCAATTTGAGCTGCGATTTTCTTCCATTTTTTATTGGTACACTCTTCATCACTGATGATATGCACGCCCAATTGCTCAGCACGATTAAAGAGCGCTGCCGTATTGGAAAACCGACTGACGCCTATACAACAATAGTGAAAAGGCTGATCGTGTGCATCAAGGTGCTCGGCAATTTGGCGAAACGGTGTCCCAGAGGTAGCGACATCAGACTGACGAAGATCAAGATGAGCATCAAAGTTAATAATGCCAATACGCGGCGGCGCATCTGTATCACTCTTAGTGTCTTTCTGCTGTAGAGCTTGCCACAATCCTAAAAAGCTACCATAAGCAATAGCATGACCACCGCCAAGACCGATGGGTAAGCCGCCTTGCTTGATAATCTGGTTTACCTTATCGGCATAATTAAGTTGTGCTTGTTCTAACATGTTTGCGGCAAAGTCATCATGATCATGATCATGATCATGGCAGTGGATATCACCCGCATCACCCAGTAAGGTTGGCAGTTGATTGTCAAAGCGCTGCTGTAGCTCAGCGATGACTGGCAGTGCAGCAAACGCCTGACGAATCAATGGCGGTGCGGCTTTTGCGCCCACACGTCCTTGATTGCGCCTGACACCTTGGTCACAAGCGAAACCGACCAGCCCAATACGCTGGCCGTTTTGCTGACTGGTGGCATCAAAGGCATAAGGCTGCGCTATTTGATACCAGTAGCGGGCGCGCGCAGACTCAAACGGCTCCGCACGTCCTGTCCAGCGACTCATATCAGCTACCGTATGGCTCACGGCTTCTATATGGGTAATCGTGCTTGCTGCTTTATTTGTTAGAGATGTCATCGCCAGATTCCTTTTTGCAATCAGCCTTTATTTAGAGTCGTACCAATTACTACGCAATGACTGCCAATGCTCAGCAAGCGTACCATCTAATACCAGCTGCTTTGCCGCTTCGATATCAGGGGCTAGGTAACGATCTTTATCATAAAAGGTCACTTGCTCGCGAAGTTTCTGATGTGCCAAAGTCAAAGGCTCTGAGGTCTCTAACCCACGATGGAAGTCAATACCTTGACCAGCAGCCAAGAGTTCAATACCGATAATGGTGGCGGTATTTTGCGCCATCTCATATAGGCGTCGCGCACAATAAGTTGCCATCGACACATGATCTTCTTGATTGGCAGAAGTTGGAATGCTGTCGACACTACCGGGATGGGCGATAGACTTATTTTCTGAGGCGAGCGCCGCTGCCGTCACATGAGCAATCATAAAACCTGAATTTAACCCAGCATTATCAACTAAGAACGGCGGCAAACCACCTGACAAAGTAGCATCGATTAGCAAGGCGATACGGCGCTCAGACATAGAACCAATCTCAGCAATGGCCAAGGCCAAGATGTCAGCAGCAAAAGCCACTGGCTCAGCATGGAAGTTACCACCTGAGATGGCAACTGGACCGTCTTCATTGTTAAAGATCAGTGGGTTGTCCGTGACGGCATTAGATTCAATCAATAGCGTTTTGCCTGCTTGATTGATGATATCGAGGCATGCACCCATCACTTGTGGCTGGCAACGCAGGCAATAAGGATCTTGTACTCTGTCGTCTTGCTCGCCATCGTGTGAGGCGCGAATAGCACTGCCTTTAATGAGCTGGCGGTGCGCTTTGGCGATTTCAATTTGACCATGATGACCACGTACTTCATGAATACGCGCATCAAATGGCGCATCTGAGCCTTTAGCCGCATCGATAGAAAGTGAGCCGACGATGGTTGCTGTCTCAAGCAAATCACGTGCTAAGAAATAACCACGTAGTGCCAGTGCGGTGGATACTTGAGTGCCATTAATCAGGGCAAGACCTTCTTTTGCCGCAAGGGTGATTGGCTCAAGACCATGCTGTGCTAAAGCATCAGCGGCCAGTACTTTTTTACCATCAACATAAACATGACCTTCGCCCATCATCGCCAGTGTCATATGCGATAAAGGCGCGAGGTCTCCTGAAGCACCCACTGAGCCTTTGGCAGGGATGTTTGGGGTAATTTGGTTATTAATTAAGCCCAGTAAGCTGTCGACCACGGCGCGGCGGACGCCAGAAACACCTTGTGCCAAACTGGTCACCTTCATCACCATAATCAGTCGAACCACGTTGGCTGGTAATGCTTCACCAGTGCCCACCGAGTGAGATACGATAAGATTACGCTGTAATAGTTCTAACTGGTCATCGCTGATACGGGTTTTTGCCAACAGACCAAAACCGGTATTGATACCATAGGCGCTTTTATCACGGCGGATAATCGTTTGTACATCTTCGTGTGAGGCGTCTATTGCCTCATAAGCGCTATCAGGCAAGGTCAATATGATGGGCTGTTCATAGATATCGCGTAGTATCTCAAAGCTAAGCTGACGTGGCTGTAGGGTTAATTTTTTGATAGCAGTCATGGTGGTAATCCTAGTATTAAATGTTATTAGCTGTATTTATTATGTGATGGGGTATTGATGTTGTGCTTGTATTAATAGGTGCAATCTATCCTAACTTATCCAGCCAAAAGACATTGCCAAATGTCCAAAAGCTGCTGCCAGTAAGATACTAAGTGCTACACGCTGGAACCAAACGATGACCATTTTCCCAACAGAGATAGGAATCTCAGTTGCTAGTACACAAGGAATCATGGCAGAAAAGAACAGCACACTGCTAATAGAGATGACGCCGGCGACATAACGGGTCAACATATCCGCTTCACTGAGCAATAATGCTGGCAAGAACATCTCAGCCAATCCTGCAGACATGCCTTTGGCAGCGACGAGCGGCTCTGGCAAACCGCCCAACCAGGTAAAGGGGTAAAGCAGTAAACCTAAAGCGTCAAATACTGGCGTGTACTTGGCCAATAATAAACCAGTGAGTCCAACGGCGATAATAGAGGGCACAATAGCGGCTGCCATTGTCAAGCCATCACGAAAGTTGGTCCATAGAATTTGTTTAAAATCTGATGCACGGCGTGACGTGGACAAACCTAGCTCATATGCCGCTTTTAGACGCGTGCCTCTTTTGTAGTCTAAATTTGGACGCTCAACCTCATTATCAAACTGACTAATTGGTCGAATACGGGCAGTGATGGCAGTGACGATAAAGGTAATTACCAACGTTGACCAAAAAAACAGATTCCAAAATTCCATCAACCCCAGTGTTTTGGCAACAATTACCATAAACGCAGCTGATACAGTCGAAAAACCGGTCGCAATGATAATGGCTTCACGCGCAGAATATTGCTTTTGCAGATACACACGATTGGTAATTAACAGCCCAATCGAATAACTGCCCACAAAAGAGGCAACTGCATCAATCGCTGATGCGCCCGGCGTTTTCCAAATCGGCTTCATAATCGGCTGCATCAGCACGCCAACCATCTCAAGCAAACCAAAACCCACTAAAAACGCCAGAATCAAAGCCCCAAGCGGCACAATCATACCAACCGGTAGCGCCAGTTTTTCAAATAAAAACGGCAGCATATCCTTTTCCATCATAAAGGCTGGAGCGTTACCAGTGATATACATCACGGCTAATACCAGTCCCAGCACTTTAAAGACAGTTAGGATTTTATGGGTGATGTTTTTGCGCCATGAGCCATCAATAAACGGTTTGCTTACCCCAAATACCATCAGCATAAATAACAAAGTTACAGATAAAGTATGTTGCTGATTGACCAGATAAGTTGCGCCATGGTCGAACAAAATCGTGCTTTTTTCACCAATGGTAAATGGCACAAAAAACATCACCAAACCGATCATACTAAAGACAATCAGTTGCAGTAAGGCAATGGGTTTTGACAGCAATGTCTCTGGCGTTGTCGTATCGAGCATGGTGTTAGCAACTTGCTCAGTTTTCCCTAGTTGTAGGGTATCTTGCTTGGTCATATTATCTTCCTTGATAAAATTATGTGATCTATGTGTCTATGGAGAATTACTTAATCATAGGAAGGTTCAGACCGTAATCCTTAGCAGTTTTGATTGCCAACTCATAGCCAGCATCCGCATGACGCATAACGCCAGAGCCACAATCGTTGACCAGTACTCGCGCCAAGCGCTTGGCAGCGGCATCAGTACCATCGGCGACGATGACCATGCCAGAGTGCTGCGAGTAGCCCATACCAACACCGCCGCCATGATGTAATGATACCCAAGTAGCACCGCCTGCGACATTCAGCATACCGTTTAATAATGCCCAATCCGATACCGCATCTGAGCCATCTTTCATGCTTTCTGTTTCACGGTTTGGACTGGCAACAGAACCGGTGTCCAGATGGTCACGACCGATGACGATTGGGCCTTTTAGCTCGCCGTTTTTGACCATCTCATTGAAGGCAAGACCTGCTTTATCACGCTCACCTAGACCTAACCAACAGATACGTGCTGGCAGACCTTGGAACTGAATGCGCTCTTTTGCCATATCAAGCCAGCGATGAATATGTTGGTTTTCAGGGAATAGCTCTTTGATTTTTTGATCGGTTTTATAGATATCTTCTGGATCACCTGATAATGCGACCCAGCGGAAGGGACCTTTGCCTTGGCAAAACAGCGGACGAATATACGCAGGGACAAAACCTGGGAAATTAAAGGCATTTTTTACGCCTTCATCAAACGCCACCTGACGGATATTATTGCCATAATCGGTCGTTGGGATGTCCATTGCCTGCAAGTCTAGCATCGCCTGTACGTGTACGGCACAAGATGCGGCAGCAGCTTTGGTTAAGGTAGCATGTTGCTCTGGGTCTTCTTGTGCTGCTTTCCATGCTTCAACCGTCCAGCCGCTTGGTAAATAGCCATTGATTAAATCGTGTGCTGAGGTTTGATCGGTGACCAAATCAGGTTTGATTTCGCCTGCATTGGCACGCTTTACCATCTCAGGCAAGATGTCTGCTGCATTACCAAGTAGGGCGATAGAAACGGCTTCACCAGCTGCAGTATGTTGCTTAATCAGCTCATAGGCATGGTCAAGATTGTCAGCTTGTTTATCGACGTAGCCCGTACGCAAACGGAAATCAATACTAGACTGCTGACACTCGATATTTAAAGAGGTGGCTCCAGCAAAGGTCGCGGCTAGTGGCTGAGCGCCGCCCATACCACCAAGACCAGCGGTCAAAATCCAACGTCCTGCCCAGCTACCGTCATAATGCTGACGACCAGCTTCGACAAAGGTTTCATAAGTGCCTTGAACGATGCCTTGGGTGCCGATATAAATCCAGCTGCCCGCAGTCATTTGACCGTACATAAACAAGTCTTTACGATCGAGCTCGTTGAAATGCTCCCATGTTGCCCAGCGCGGGACAAGGTTGGAGTTGGCAATCAATACGCGCGGCGCATTTTCATGGGTTTGAAAAACGCCAACTGGTTTGCCAGATTGCACCAATAAGGTTTCATCGTCTTCTAATTCTTTGAGTGACGCTAAAATTTGATCATAGCTTTCCCAATTACGGGCAGCGCGTCCAATACCGCCATAGACGACCAAGCTTTTTGGATTTTCAGCCACATCAGGATGCAGGTTATTTTGTAACATACGATAAGGAGCTTCGGTCAGCCAACTCTTGCAGTGTAGTGTGCTGCCAGTTGGCGCCGCAATATTGCGACTCTCGTCACGGCGAGTATATTCAGGGGTTTTGTTCAATCCATTATCAGTAGTCATGATCCTATCCTTATGATATCTGTTGAGGCAATATGGCAATCAAAGTGAGTCTTATACGGTCAGTCTGCTAAATTTATTTACACTGCCGTAAAGTTGTATATACAAATTATCAGGAATCATTTTTTCATGCAAGTTTTTTTTCTTTATTGCTGCATTGTTTTTGTGAGTGATTAGACAAACATGCAGCTGCCATATGGTTTTGCTGAGGTTTGTATGATTATCTCGTGTTACTATGACGCTATTCTTATTGGTAAAACTAACGGTTAAAAATGGATACGACAAAGACGATTCCGGCATATCAACGCATTAAAAATGCGATATTGGACAATATCCATTCAGGTAAATGGCAAGCGGGCAATGCGATTTCTACCGAAATGGCGTTGGCAGAAGAGTTTGGCGTCTCTCGTATGACGGTCAACCGTGCTTTAAAGGAATTGAGCGAAGAGCGAGTATTGGAGCGCCGTCAAGGGTCGGGGACGTTTGTTGCGCAGCAGCAGTTTAATCATACATTTGTAGAAGTGCGTAATATTGCCCAAGACTTAAAGTCTGCCAATCGTGATTATCAAGCAAAAGTTGTCAGTAAGCGTGGCATGACTGCTGCTATGCTAAACGATGAGCTACGGCGTAAATTTGGTCTTGAGAAGGTGGTTGAAACTTCTGAATCGAAAGAAGGTAAAAGTATTGATAGCGAAGCCGCTGTTTTATATGAGGTTAAGATCATCCATTTTGCAGATGGTCAGCCGATACAGTTTGAAGAGCGTTGGGTAGATGCTCTAAAGGTTCCAGAGTTTATCGAGCAAGATTTTAGCGTGGTCAATACCAGTGATTATCTCATTGCCAAAAGCCCATTGGAGCGTGGTAGCTATACTATTCGAGCACTAGCCGCACCCGATGAGATTGCAGCGTTACTACAGATTACCGCGCAGTCGCCTACATTGGTACTTTGTCGTCAAACTTACTCAGCGGGTCAAGTACTGACTTTTGTCAAAATGTGGCACGCAGGTGAGCGGTACCAGTTTTCAGGTGAACTATAACAACCTTACGCATATTCACTATTTTTGTACGTTTATTCTTTCTAAATTGCGTTAATATACACATGAGCAGGTGTTTAATGGGCAGATTTAGAATAAGTATTTGTCATAAAATGCCTCAAATTTTCAAGAATAAAATAAAACCAGCATTGAAAAATATGCTGTGTATCCTCAAATTGAGCAGTCACAGTCAAATAATACCAAGCAGATATTTATGATGATATCTGCTTGTTCTTCAGTACGATTTTATTGGCAGGACATATTTTGCTTTATTTGACTCAGTCACTTTTATTTACTCACTATGATAAGGACGTCTTATGAAACGTCGCACGCTTTTAGCCCTTGCCGCAAGTACCGTATTGCTTGCCGCTTGTGGTCAATCACCTACCAATGATGCTGAAACCAAGGCAACTGATACCGCTGCAAGTGGCGGTTCTGATTTGCTACAGCGTATCAATAACGGGGGCACTATCAACGTCGGTACCGAAGGCACTTATCCTCCATTCACTTATCATGATGAGAGCGGCAAACTGACCGGCTATGATGTCGAAGTGACGCGTGCCGTTGCTGACAAACTTGGCGTTAAAGTTGAGTTTCAAGAAACCCAGTGGGATGCAATGCTCGCAGGTTTGGACGCCAAACGTTTTGATATGGTTGCCAACCAAGTCAGCTTAACCACGCCTGAGCGTTTAGCAAAATATGATAAAGCACAAGCGTATAGCTGGTCGGGCGCAGTGGTTTTAGCCCCAAAAGATGATAACCGTTATAGCTCGTGGGAGGCTTTAAAAGGTCTGCGTAGCGCTCAATCACTGACCAGTAACTATGGTGAGCTTGCAGAGCGTTATCAAGCTGAAGTCATCCCTGTTGATGGTATGGCTCAAGCGATCCAGCTGGTCAAACAAGATCGCGCTGACTTTACCATGAATGACAATCTTGCCATTTTGGATTATCTAAAAAAATTCCCAGATGCGGCGCTTGAGATTAAATTGACGGCCCCTGTCAGTGAGCAAACCGGTTCAGGCTTGGTATTGATAAAAGGTGATGATGAAGTATTGGCAAAATTAGACGAAGCCATGGCAGCATTGGCCGCTGATGGAACGCTCACCAAACTGAGCCAAGAATTCTTTGGTGCTGATATAAGTCAACAAAAGTAATGCTAGCTTCTATAACGTCAGTGTTAGCAGATTTATTGGCATTATTGCCGTTTATGAGTCCTGATCGGGCGCAGATTGTTATCTCGTCTTTTTGGCCGATGCTTAAAGGCGGTATCTATTATTCGATACCGCTGGCATTGATATCGTTTGCGATCGGTATGGCAATTGCGCTGACCGTGGCACTGATTCGTATTGTGCCGCGTGCTGGTTGGGTTCATGAGATTGTGTACAGACTTGCTCGCATCTATGTGTCTGCCATTCGCGGCACGCCGATGCTGGTACAGCTGTTTATTATCTTTTATGGGTTACCGAGTGTTGGGGTCAAGCTTGATCCTTTTCCGTCAGCAATTATCGCTTTTTCGCTAAATATTGGTGCTTATGCGTCAGAGACGGTGCGCGCATCCATTTTGTCTATTCCAAAAGGACAGTGGGAAGCCGGTTCGACTGTCGGCTTGACGTATTTGCAGACCTTTCGCCATGTTATTTTGCCGCAGGCACTGCGCGTCTCCGTACCGCCGCTATCTAATACCTTTATCAGTCTGGTAAAAGATACTTCGCTAGCATCGCTCGTATTGGTGACTGAGCTGTTTAAACAAGCACAGATTATCACCGCGCGGAATTATGAGTTTATGTTGGTCTATATCGAAGCGGCCGTTATCTATTGGGGTATTTGTTTGTTTTTGACCTTTATCCAAGGTAGGCTTGAAACGCGTCTTGATCGTTATGTTGCCAAATAATATCGCTATCAACCCATGATATATTTCTCGCCCCTTTAACCCATGTGTTTTTTAATTTGCAAGTGGACGTCTTATGATTCAAGTCACCAATATTCATAAAGCCTTTGGGAGCAATCAAGTGCTTAAAGGTATCGACTTGACCATCGAAAAGGGCAAAGTGGTGGTCATATTAGGACCATCAGGTTCTGGTAAGACGACGTTTTTGCGGTGTTTGAATGCGCTTGAAATTCCAGATCAAGGTATCATCGCTTTTGATGATGGCAGCCTGACGGTCGATTTTGCCACTAAACCTAAGAAAAAAACCTTACTTGCGCTGCAACGTAAGTCGGGTATGGTGTTTCAATCTTATAATTTATTCCCACATAAGACAGCCATCGAAAACTTAATGCTTGGACCTACGGTGGTACAAGGGCAAAGTAAAGCGCAAGCACGTGAGCAGGCATTAGCATTACTCGATAAAGTGGGTTTGTCTGATAAGGCAGATCTCTATCCGTTTCAGCTATCGGGTGGTCAGCAGCAGCGTATTGGTATTGCTCGTGCATTGGCGATTGAGCCGTCTTTACTACTATTCGATGAGCCAACGTCTGCGCTTGATCCTGAGCTAGTACAAGATGTGCTTGAAACCATGAAACAGCTGGCATCAGAAGGTTGGACGATGGTTGTTGTTACTCATGAAATAAATTTTGCCCGCGATGTCGCTGATCATGTGGTTTTGATTGAAGATGGTAAAATTGTCGAAGAGGGCAGTGCTAAGCAGTTATTCGAGGATTCTAAGCATCCGCGTACGCAAGCGTTTTTACAGCGTATTGAACAGTAATAAGCTTGAAAGATGCTAAATAAAAAGCCCCAGCTATATTCATAGTAGGGGCTTTTTTTTGATTCAACAGAAAGAAATCTAAGGCTATTAAAAGTGATTATAGGATGTCGACTAAATCCTTTGCCGTCTTTTTAGCCAACGTGGTACGCGAGTAGTAGTACCATTTAGCACAGCATTAAATAAAGCTGCTAGCAGAATGAGTATGACGCCGACATATTGAATCCAAGATAATGATTGATGCAGTAATAGCGTTGCCAAAGCAATCGCGGTTAGAGGCTCAAAGATAGTAAACACTGATGCACGGGTGGCAGGTAGCTTCTCTAATGCCTTCATATAGAGCGCAAAGGGTACGACGGTTCCAATCAAAGACAATCCTAATGTATAGCCCCAAGTAGATAAGGGTAAGGTTAGTAATTGTCCATAAGTTTTATAGGTTTCAGGTAGTAGTAGCAGTATGCCAGCACTGATGATAATAGAGGTAAAAAATACTAAAGGAGCAGGGTGCGCGTCATGCATAGCGCGCTTACCCAATACCCCATATAGGGAATAACATATGCCTGATAATAAACCCAATGCAATACCCCAGTTGACTTGCGCCTGCTCACCTAACATCGTCAAGCCGACACCAAATACTGCCATGAGTGCCAGTAGGGCTGACTGCCGAGTAATGGATTCATTAAGCAAGAATGCTGAAAATAATAAGCTAAAAACGGGCGCAGTATATAGCAAGGCGACTGCAGGACCAGCACCGACATAGATAACGGCAAAAAAATAGCAAACCGACATGCCGAGTACACCAATCAACGACTGTAGTGCCAGTCCGAGCCACTGTTTTGGACGCAACTTTATTAGCTGTGGCCATAGTTTTGGTAGCATAACGAGGATGATAAGAGCAGCGGTCACGATACGTAAAATGGTCGTTTGCCAGCCACTAAAGCCATTTTGGTTGAGATAGGTTGAGAATATCCCTAAAGTACCCCAGCAGACAGCGGCTGTAATGATTTGAATGGTGCCTATCCATGACTGCCGTGCTGACGTTGCGCTATCGGTATGTGCCATATCGCTCTCTATTTTTATTTGTTACCAAGTTCAAAGAATAAGCGGTCCAAGCCTTCTGGCTGATTACTTAATAATATGCTGAAATAACAAAAGACAACCTGATTAAAGGCTGCCTTTTGTTTGTTTTTTCAGTCTATCATTAAAGCGTTAATTAAGTACTAACACAAGTCAGTTAGGCATAAAATGCAATTTATTTGAGTTAGATGCAGGCTTCACTTCAGCTTATTACTCTTTAGCGTCATATCCTCCAAACCAGCTTAAGCATCGTGATTTACACCTGAAGTAAAAAATTCGTCAATAAACGCTTGGCACCTTCGGTCGCAAATGACTCTGGGTGAAACTGCACGCCTTGAATCGGATAGTCTTTGTGCTGCACACCCATTATCTCATCACCAGCCAGCGCCGATTCAGTCAAATCTAAATCATTATGTTCATCATTGGCGACGACTGCGGTGACAGTCAAACAATTTGGTAGCGTATCTGCTTGTACCATCAATGAGTGATAGCGCATGATTTCTAACTCCTGTGGCAAATCGTTATAAATGCCTGCACTATCATGACGAATGGCTGAAACTTTACCATGCATCGGCACACTGGCGCGTATCACGTCACCGCCAAATACATGAGCAATGCCTTGCATGCCTAAGCAAACGCCTAATAGTGGCGTCGTTTTACCCATCACTTCAATCACTTCGGCACAAATGCCAAAATAGGCAGGATCATCAGGTGACCCAGGACCGGGTGAGATAATAATACGGTCAAGACTCATCGCTTGTACGTCTGCTAAGGTGATTTCATTATTACGCTTGACGATGACATTTGCTTGTTTATCACTGTCCATCGTCTGCAAGATCTCACCGATATATTGATAAAGGTTAAAGGTAAATGAGTCGTAATTATCGATAATTAAAACATTCATGGGTAGCCAACTCTTTGATAAATTATATGTGGTTATTGGTTCATAAAGCTGTCTAGTACCACTTTCATAGCAGAAAGCTTACGCTGGATTTCTAGATATTCATCAGCAGGATTGGAGTCGTACACATTGCCGCCACAAGTCTGTGCATAGGCCGATTCACCATTGATAAATAAGCTGCGAATAGGAATGGCAAAAATACAATCGCCGTTAAAGTTAAAGGATCCTAATGCGCCGCCATAAGCACCACGACCATCTGGTTCAAGCTCATTAATCACTTTTATCGCTTCAACTTTTGGTGCGCCTGACAAGGTGCCCGCAGGGAAGTTGCTGGCAAGTGCGCTAAACATATCCTCATCGGGGTGCAGAATACCGACGATTTCAGAGGAGATATGCTGTACGTGTGAGAAGCGTTTGATATCCATCAAATTACGCACTTTTACCGTACCAAATTGTGCGACGCGTCCGATATCATTGCGATGCAGATCGACTAGCATATTGTGCTCGGCAATCTCTTTGGCATCATTCAGTAGGGCACGGGCAAGTTTGCGGTCTTCAGCAACATCAACGCCACGCTTGGCTGTACCTGCGAGCGGATAGGTCTCCATCTCTCCTTGACGCAGGCGAAATAGCAATTCAGGTGAGGCACCGATGATGCATTGCTGAGCAAATTTCATAAAATACATATGCGGTGATGGATTGACTGCCCGTAGCTTTTCATAAATTGGCATCTTATCGCCCGCAATACGATATTTGGATTTAAAGCCGACTTCACATTGAAAAATACGCCCAGAGATGATGTCTTCTTTGACTTGCATAACGACTTTAGCATGCTCTTCTTGACTCATACCATCACCTAAAAACTCTACGGTTGGCGGTTTATAACTTGGGATAGGTACATCAAGTAAGGCTTTGATTTGCTCGATGCGATTGTCTTGCTGAGCGGTTGGGTAATAAAAATAGAATATCTCACCGGTCATTTTATCGAGCGTCAAGCCATCTAGATAGACACCAAATTTGAAAGGTTCAAAATCATCGCTTGGCTTGGCATTTAGACTTGGCTCAAAGAAATTGACACAGTCGTAGCCTAGATAGCCGACAAGACCGCCACTTTGCTCACGGGCAATAACGTGCTGCGGAGTAATAGTACGTAGAAGCTGATAAGGATTATCCGTCTGATAATGTTTGGTTTCAGCAGTTTTATTATCGCTAATGGCAAGCGTCGTGCGGTCAATGGCGGCAATGGTCATCACTGGATCAAAACCAATCGCATGATGACGCGACATATGACTGTCTTCGCCCAAGGATTCAAGTAAATAACAGGTGTCAAAAACACCCTCAATACGTTTGAATAACGCAAAAAAATCAATATCTTGCGTCAGCTTTATCCGCTGCGGCTTGCTTGGGATATCAATAGCAGCAGGCTGGTCATATTGTAGTGTAGGAGAGGTCATAACGAGGTCCAAAGTAATTCAAATAGGTCTTATAAAATAAATTCAGCTAATATTCTTGGCGTTAATTGTCTTGTCTGTGGGTGGCTAGCAGTGCACTTACATCGTGAATTTGCATGGCTTTGGCGCCACGAGAGACCGTTGCGATGCCAACGCCCAACTGTTCGGATATGTCACGCTGGGTGATACCACGCTCGAGCAAATCAAAAATACAGATGCGATTGGCAATCTCGTGTTGCTCTTTAGTCGTTAGTAGCGCTGTTAATAGCTCATCGATATCATTACTGTCATTGCAATGGGCTAAATGCGTCAACAAGCTACGATAAGGGTCAGTGCTCATAATATTTAATCTTAATAAAAAAGAGGTAAGTGGCTATATTGTTTCAGTATTCTAGTACAGTAGTACATAAAAAACAAGTAAAGTGATGAATGTTTTAGCATTGCTTGATTAAAGCGCTGTTTAAAAATATTAACTTCAGCATAAAAATAAAAAGCCAGCTAATCGTAATGAGCTGGCTTTACTATTAAAAATTTTGCTGGTGTTCTAAAGAACAATGAATGATAGATTCGAATGAACGACTAAGCCTTTATATTGCTTATTTTACTGGGCGAATAAACGGCATATGTCTATTCACATCTTTATATAGTAAGTATCTAAATGGACCTGGTCCACCAGCGTAACAAGATTGTGGACAGAATGCACGCAGCCACATAAAGTCACCTGCTTCAACTTCTACCCATTCACCGTTTAAGTGATAGACGGCTTTACCTTCTAATACATACAAACCATGTTCCATAACATGCGTTTCATCAAATGGAATCACGCCACCTGGTTGAAACGTCACGATATTCACATGCATGTCGTGACGCATATCAGACTGCTCGGTAAATCGAGTGGTTGTCCATACGCCATCAGTACCCGGCATCTCAATAGCTTCAACATCGTGATCGCTAGTTACAAACGCTTCAGGCACATCAATATCTTCACAGTGTTGATAGGCTTTACGGATCCAATGGAATTTGACGTGCTTGTCGCTATTGTTCTTTAGCGTCCATTTGCAGCCAGGTGGTAAAAATGCATAACCACCTGATTCAAGATGATGCGACACGCCTTCAATCGTCATGTCCATTTCACCTTCAACGATGAATACGACGCCTTCGGCATTTGCATCTAGTTCAGGTTTTTCTGAGCCGCCATTTGGTGCTACTTCGACGATATACTGTGAGAAGGTTTCAGAGAAACCGCTTAAAGGACGTGCAAGCACCCACATGCGCATGCCTGTCCAAAAAGGTAAATAACTAATCACGATGTCGGTTAGTACACGTTTAGGAATAATCGCATAAGCTTCGGTGAAGATAGCACGATCGGATAGTAATTGTGTTTGTGGAGGCAATCCGCCAGTTGGTGCGTAATAAGTACTTTTTGTTGTCATGGTTCGTGTTCCTTAGGGGTTTGGTGCCGCGATAAATTTGTGTCTGAACCTTTGATTTTTTATATGATTAATGCTCTGACATTAGCATAATTCTTCGTCAGTTGACGATAGCCATTAGGCCTGATTTTTAGCCTGCTCAGCAGATATATCAATGCAAACTTCCCAATCATCAATCTCGAATTCATGGCAATTGTTACCTTCGCCGTTGATACGATCAATCACTAAAAAGTCACAATCCGCTTTTAGCGCCAGTAGCGGATGATGCCAAACATTGGCATCATACTGTACACCTTGATGCGAATGAGCATAAAACACTTCTAAATCATCAGCTGATTTAGGCGCATCGCCAGCTTTGGCCACAACGACTATATAGTCTGTGCCATTCATAGAAAAGAACGCTTGCGTGCCAAATGGATGGTATTCCATGACCGATAACGTAATAGGGCAGTCACGTCTTTTAGTACGGAAAATACTAAAACCGACTTCTCCGCCATCATGAGTGACTTTTGAGATAGCATTATGACGACAGGCAAAGCCACGATTGATATCCCAGCTGTTTTCAGGGCACTTTTCTTGATCATCATAAGGCTCAATCACTGAGCCATAAGGAGCAAAAGCAGCTTTAGTTAAAGGTTTAGCAATGAGTGTGGTTTTCATAAGTTCACCTTTAGATTAATTAGCAATATTATTTATTTGTTCTAGCAACTTATTAAGTGATAGCTCGATTTGAGCTAAGGAAATACCGGATATAAGATGTCATCTTTAAGCAATTACAGCACTCAGGTATCAACCACCTTGAGCGTATCATCCGTTAGCTTACGTGGTTGATACTATGTACGTGCTTATTAATATGATGATACGTCTTATGATTGTTGTTACGGCTACATCCAGTTGGCGGTGTTATCAGCCGTGGCTGGATGATTTTCATACCAGTGCTTGGCGATTTCATCGCGGCGGCAGATCCAAACGTCGGGTTTACTGGTGATGTATTGCAAAAACTGTTTAAGCGCTTTAATGCGACCAGCACGACCAATGATGCGGCAATGCAAACCAATGGTTAGCATCTTGGGAGTGTCTTGACCTTCTTCATATAGAGTGTCAAAGCTGTCTTTTAAATACTGATAAAAAGGTTCAGCATTGGTGAACCCAGGACTTGAAGAAAAACGCATGTCATTGGTCTCAAGCGTATAAGGAATGACCAGATGCGGTTTGCGAGCAATTTTGTTGCCTTCTTCTACTTTAACATTGAGCCAGTACGGCAGCTCATCAGCATAAGAGTCAGAGTCATAAATGTAGCCGCCTTGTTCTGCGACCAGCTCGCGAGTATTTGGGCTATCGCGACCGGTATACCAGCCAAGAGGCTGATTGCCGACCATCCGCTCAAATATTTCAGTGGCGCGGCGCACATGTTCACGCTCGGTCTCGCGGTACATATATTGATAGGTTATCCAGCGCAATCCGTGACTGGCAATCTCATGACCATCTTCTAGAATACGCTCGACAATATGCGGTGTTTTTTCGGCAGCGGCTGCACAAGTAAAGGTAGTAATAGGTAAACCATATTCTTTAAAAGTATCTAGTACGCGCCAAACACCCACTCGGCTACCATATTCAAAGGCGGATTCAATCGACTGATGGCGGTTGTTAAATTCTGGCGTACCTAAAACGTCTGATAAAAAACGTTCTGACTGACCGTCGCCATGCAAGACACTGTTCTCTGCGCCTTCTTCGATATTTAGCACAAACTGTACGGCAATCTTAGCGCCGCCCGGCCAATTGGCTTTGGGTGGATGGTCGCCATAGCCTTTTAAATCGCGTGGATAAGCGGCTTGATCAAAGTCGCTGGTTATCTTTTTTTTCATGGTGTTTTATCCTTTATAAAAACAGAGTAATAGGTCTGTTAGACATGTAATAACTATTTTTTATTCTACTCTTGCACTTCATGTTTCTGACTTCACTGCCTTATTCTACTATGGTGTCAGGATCTACTGCATAAGGGCGCATCAATACCCAATACACGATGCCACCTATTGCCGCGCCTAATAAGAAACCATAACCTTCAAGCTTAGTCAGTGCGGGTATCAATACCGTGGCGATAGGGAATAAAGCGCCGATTGCAAAGGCGATAAGCGCACGGATGTTCCAGCCTTTGTAGTAGTAATATGCACCAGTTGGGTGAGCGGAAAATAAGTCATTCATATCGATATGTTGACGTTTAATCAGGTAATAATCGATGACTAAGATACCAAAGAATGGAGCGATGACCGCACCAATAGTATTTACAAAACCGACAATACCGATCTTACTGATGAATGATAACCACAATGCACCAACGAAAAAGGCGATAACAGCAGTAATTAAACCGCCCATGCGAAAGTTAATATGCTTAGGAAATAAGTTAGCCAAATCGTAAGCAGGGGGAATAAAGTTTGCAACCATATTGATACCGACGGTTGCGGCAAAGAAGGTCAGCGCTGCAATAATGGTCAAGGGTAGAGAATCCACACGATCAACAATATCCGATGGATTGGTCAATGCTTCGCCAAATATTACTAGGGTTCCAGCGGTAATGACCAAGGCGATGAACGAGAAAAATACCATGTTAATCGGCAAACCGAGTAAGTTACCCAAGCGCATATCGCGCTCACTACGCAAAAATCGTGAGAAATCACCGAAGTTTATGACGACTGCTGCAAAATAAGCAACCATCGTACCGACGATAGCAGTAAATGCCTGTATGGAATTTCCACTATAATCGCTGCCACTAGCGAAGATAGAGTTAATCGCAGGTAACAACTCAGAGCCTGATTGATACCAGATGACGGCCATCAGGATGACCATAACGACATAGACTAGCGGTCCTGCCCAATTCAAAAAGTGCTTGATCGGCTCGATGCCTGCCCAAAACAGTAAAATCTGAAATACCCAAACGATGACAAAGGCAATCCAAGCGGTACTATTCAAGCCTAAAAATGTCGTATCTGGGCTACCTATGACAATAGTCAACAAAATGGCAACTGCAGTTGAGGCAAAGTAGGTCTGCACCCCGTACCAAAAGATACCGATAATAGCGCGTAAGATGGCAGGTAAGTTAGCGCCATTGATACCCATGCTGGCACGTATTAAGACTGGAAAAGGGATGCCATATTTGACACTAGGTTTACCAGTTAAGTTGACCATCAGCATGACGATGAATCCTGAGCAGATAATCGCTGCCATGACCCACCACCCATTCAGTCCATAACTCAAAAATAAGGAGGCCGCTAAGGTATAACCGAATAAGCTCTGAATATCATTGGACCAAACATTGAATATCGCAAACCAACCCCAAGTACGCTGTTCAGGCTGTAGTGGGGCAAGATCTTCATTATATAATCTTGATTTTTTGCGTTCTGGATTAAAGGTATTGCAATCATAGAGCGCGCTATTGGATTGAGTGCTGAGCTGACTTCCTTGCTCATTCGCAGTGGACATCCTTTTCTCCCTTTAGATTGGAATCAATCGAAATAAACATTGTTAACACTTATTAATGTTTATTGTTAACACTTTAAGGATGTCTAGGTCATTGGTCAAGATAATTGTTTGATCAGCGTTTACTCTTCTTTGTCTAGAATGCTCATTTATAACCCTGAAGCATAAGCGACCAGTTGTTGGCGCTCTTCATCGCTTAGCTGAGTGATATTACCCAGTGGCATATAGCCACTTTGTACGGCAGTCACAATCTTAGCTTGATGAGTTTTTATGTCTGCAGGGGTTTGGATAATAATACCCGCTGGCGGCGCATTAAATCCAGCTTGTGTTGGTTGTGCCGCATGGCAAACGCTACATTTTGCTTCTACTACTTTCATGATAGCGTCGTCAGCTGAAGCAGCAACAGGTACTACTTCGGTAGCGGCAGTTCCGCCAGCAACCGCATTGGAATCAGCCTCTGTAGCAGTAGCAGGTGCTACCGTATTCGTATCTTGAGTGACAGCAGCAGGCGGTGTATCTGTCGGTGCTACTTCAGTGACAGCAGGCGTCTTGATTGGAGAAACTGGTAATGGCTCGATAGGTGCTGGACGCATCCAGATAATCAATAGCACGGTTGCTATCGCAGGAATCACTAAGAATTTTGGTCTATGGCGACCCAAGTGTTTTTCGTTGAAGTAATGACGAGCTGTTGCCGTGATGACACCAATGAATACCAATATTAACCAACCATGCGCATGTGAATACATCATTGGATAGTGATTACTAATCATGATAAAGATAAGCGGCAAGGTAAAGTAGTTATTCATCAATGAGCGATTTCTGGCCATCAATGCCAAATCTGCTACTTCTGGACCTGGTTTTACGCCGCGGCGTACACAATCTACGAGTGCGCGCTGAGCCGGCATAATACCGAAGAAGACATTACCTGCCATGATAGTACCTAAAATGGCACCGACATGGATAAAGGATGCACGATCACTAAACAGCTGGTATGAGCCCCAAGTGGCGATAATCATGAGTACAAAGATAGTGACACTAAAAGCCAGTTTATTTTTGCCGACATTGCTGCGTACAATGACTTCATAAATAAAATAACTACCGAATAAGAACAGTAGACTGGTCGATATAGCACCAACACTGCTACCAAAATCAACTTTGCTCGGATCAATCAAATAAGCTGTGGCATTGATGTAGTAGACAATAATGAGCATCGCCATACCAGTCAGCCATGTGGTGTAAGCTTCCCACTTAAACCAATGCAGCGTTTTTGGCATCTCTTCAGGTTCGAGCTTGTATTTGGCAATTTCATAGAAACCACCACCATGTACTGCCCAAAGATCGCCTGAAATGCCTTTTTTTGCTTTCCATTCTGGTGGCTTCTGAAGACTCATATCTAGCCATACGAAATAAAATGATGCGCCAATCCATGCTACACCAGCGATAACGTGAAACCAGCGGAAAAATAAGCTTAGCCAATCGAGAAGATATGCACCCATGTTGTCAATGTCCTTTTATATTATTATATCTTGGTAACTCGTAACGACTTTTGCTCACCTTCGTTATTATAAAAGATTGTGATACAACGTAGCGATACCAGGATTATTCATTTGGTCTTAAATCACTGACCTCATTGTCAGGTGTTTAAAGTTTCCAGCACTCGTTTAGCCTTGTTTTTATAAGGTTTCGAGTCATAAAGCTATAAAATCATGATCCGCGATAAGTGCCGTAGCCGTGTGCGCTAAGCAGTAGCGGCACATGGTAGTGACCGTTATCTTGTATCATAAAATCGATGACCACTTGCGGATAAAATACTGTGAGGTTTTGCGTATCAAAATATGCTTGGGTATCAAAGGTCAGCGTATAGCGACCGATATCTAAATGATACTCGGCAATATCAATTTCTGGGTTAAATGCCCAGCTATCTGGCGTCACGCGACCATCAGCGTTGGTGACACCGTTTGCCAATAATGACGGCTCGCCACTGGCACTAATACGATGTAACGTCACTGCGATATCAGCGGCAGGCTTGCCAAGATGGGTGTCTAAAATATGTGATGAAAGAGTACCTGACATAATAATTCCTTTTATGTATGAGAGAGACAAAGCAAGATTTAAGCGTCGCCTAACAGTTTTTGTAAACGCAAACGCGTGATTTTATTTTGTTCAGTAGCCGCATTGAGCAATTCAGTCTCGCGATCATTTGGCAGGCGTGCTTGCAATAGATCAAGCATTTGCTGCGCGCTTTTACCAGTTGCAAAGACAATAAAGATAAAGCCGAATTTATCGAGATAGTCTTGATTGCCTTGTGCTAACGCTTCAAGTACCGCATCTTCAGCGTCATTGGCGCCTGATTGCTCATGAGCAGCACTGTCTTGCGTATTGCGATACTTCTCTTTTAATGAGTCGACATTGCCAATCTGTGGGTGACCATCAAAGGCTTCTAGCAAGTTAGCTTCATCCGCTTTAGCTTGTTGCCATGCGTCATCGCTTGCACTCAATAGTGCTTTTATATCTGCAAACGGACGTGCGTCTGCCAAGGTTTGCGCCCATTGGCTACTAGTACAGCACGTTAGAAATTCTGAGGTCGCATCGGCTTGCGAGAGGGCGTTCAGTTGCGCTAGTGATAAGCTCACAGTGATATCCTTATCTGTTGACACAAAGTGTTGACGGATACACATTTATCATTTGAGTGATATGAATTTATAAGGTACAGACAGTATCGTGTGCTGATATTAGTCTGTTGATTACTTAACTCAGGGAAAAACTCAGGTGAAAGTAGTATCGATTGAGTCATAATTGGTTAATATATATCCATTCTGCTTAAACCTGACTAAATGGTCAACTACTTTATGCAAAATATTTTTATTTTTTACTAGATATGCTAATAATCAGTGTGTTTATTCACAGTTTATCTTAAAGTCACGCTAGAATATGGTACTTACTGATATAAATGTCTAATGGTGCAACCTATGACTCAAATTTCTAAAGCAAAAGCTTCATCCGCCTCTGAGAGCGTGGTTCATCGCAATCAGCATGATATTCGTGCCCAAAACCAAGCGGTGATTTTGACTGCCGCTGAAGAAGAGTTTGTGCTGAAAAGCTATCGCGGTGCCACCATGCAAGGTATCGCTGATCGAGCAGGGCTGCCAAAAGCCAATGTGCATTACTATTTTAAGAGTAAGACCAATCTGTACAAAGTAGTTTTGCGTGCCATCATTCAAGAGTGGAATGATGGCTTGGTGACGATGACAGTAGACAGCGATCCAAGAACCGTTATCGAAAAATTCGTCCGCACCAAATTGCATCAAGCATTTG
This sequence comes from Psychrobacter sp. SC65A.3, assembly GCF_025642195.1. NCBI lineage: Bacteria > Pseudomonadati > Pseudomonadota > Gammaproteobacteria > Moraxellales > Moraxellaceae > Psychrobacter > Psychrobacter sp. SC65A.3. Next base: position 695,921 of record NZ_CP106752.1, read on the forward strand.
CAAACCCAAATCGCCATAAGCTATTTGCGTTAGAGGTCATCGGCGGTGCCCCGCATTTACATGATTTTATGTCGACGGCGATGAAAGATTGGGCACTGGATAAGACACAAGTCATGAAGATATGGCATGAGCAAGGCAAAATTGCCATTGCTGACCCTTTACAGCTATTGATTTTGATTTGGGCAACCACGCAGCGCTATGCAGAGTTTGAAACAGAAATCGTCGGCTTAATGCAAAAGAGCGCGTATGATGAGACAGACGAGGCCCGCGCTGCTGACTTCTTAATACCTTTTATACTACGAGGTTGCGGACTCGAGTAGGGGTAGATTGGAATAACTGCTATTAATGAATGGCTTGACGCATAAAGGATTGCTTTAACGATATCGCTGCTAATTAGCGCTTTATCATTAAGGCAATCCTTTTCTTTTGTCACTCAGCAAAGTCTTTTACATTGTCTTAGAAAATCATCTAACCCTTGATTCTTAAGCGGCTTCACGAGCAGACTTCACGTCATCCTCAGCATGCTGGTCAGCCGTATCAAACTCCGCACCAAAGCTTTTTGGTAAAATCATATCAAGCGTAATCGCGATAATACCCGATACGGTCACTGCTGAACCAAAGATATTACGGAACATCTGCGGCATTTGTGCAAATACATCAGGCACAAAGGCAACACCCATCGCCAAACCTAGAGAGGTGGCTATGATTAAGATATTACGATGGGTAAAGTTTACGGTCGAAAGTATGCGAATACCAGCAGTCGCTACGGTTGCAAACATCAACAATGTCACACCACCAACTACTGGTTTTGGCAGCTGAGTGAAGATAGCACCTAGGATAGGGAATAAACCCATAAAAAATAAGATACCGCCGACATAGAAGCCTACATAGCGACTAGCGATACCCGTCATCTGAATAACGCCATTATTCTGGCTAAAAGTAGTGACTGGGAAGCTGTTAAAGATACCAGCAATGGCAGAGTTGACACCGTCAGCTAGTACCCCACCTTTGATACGTTTCTCATATAGTGGACCTTTGATAGGCTCACCTGAGATCATCGACGTCGCGGTCAAATCACCAGCAGTCTCGATACTGGTAATAATATACATAAAAGCAATCGGTATAAACGCTTGCCAATCAAAACTAAAGCCAAACTTGAAAGGCACAGGTACAGTCAGTAGCGGGGCTTGTGAGACTAATGAGAAGTCAATACGACCCATAAATGCTGCTACCAGCAAGCCTAACATCAGACCAATAAAAATAGCGCTTGAGCGAATAACTTTGTTAGGTACGATACTAATAAGCACGACACTGATTAAGACCCCGCCACCCAGTAGCAAATTCTCCATGCTACCAAAATTCTCTGCACCAACACCGCCTGCTAGATCGGTTAGACCAACTTTGGTTAGGGACAAACCAATAGTGACAATGACACAGCCGGTGACGATAGGGCTCATCAAGGATTTAAGTTTAGTAATAAACTGACTCAAGAATATCTCGACAAAGGCGCCTAAGAACGTCACGCCAAAGATAACAGAGAGAATCTCCTCAGGACTACCACCTCGGTTTTTTACTACAAAACCTGCTGCTAACACTGCCGCTAAAAAACCAAAGCTGGTGCCTTGCAGAGCCATCAGCCCTGAACCGACAGGACCAAATTTACGGGTTTGAATAAAGGTTGAAACCCCAGATACCATTAGCGCCATACTGATCAGGTAGGGAATATGCTCACCTAGACCCAAAGCACCGCCAATAATCAATGAGGGCGTAATAACACCAACGAAAGCGGCGAGTACATGCTGTACCGCACCTAAAAATGCTTTTGCAGGCGCAGGACGGTCGTGCAGTCCGTACAATAAATCGGGATTTCCTTGAGTATGCTCACTCATTTTGGCTTTCTCCTAAAGTGACTTTTAGTCCAAGCTCTGTAAAGATATTTAGAGACAGCGTTACGTTGATAAATAGGAGACATATGAGGGTCTCTATAAGCCCTTATCGCAGCTAGCTGTTTACACAGTATCAAACACAGAGTCGCATGATCCTTATGCAAATACATGCAAGCAAATAACCAGTCTTTCTCAGTCTGACCGATAGTCGTATGTACAAACCTGACTAAATAGTCAACTATCTTAGGGTATATGTAATTGGCAGTATATTGCAATACTTTTTTTTGATATTCAGCGTTTATAAATAATCACTCAGTCGCTGATAATCGCCTCCGCATATATGGGGAACTTATGTAGACGGCAATACACTAAAGGTATTCATCAGATGTGCAGGTGCCGATACAAGCCTACAAAGATATTAAAAGAAAATTTTTCAGTTTAAATATTGCCAAATTGTTAATACTTCGTTATTATGCCTGTCAATATTTAAACGCTAATCATTATCATTAACATTAATAATGTCATTCTTATATGAAACTTAATAATTATTAAAGCATCAAGCTTTTTAGAAAGTGATTTTGGGCAAAAATTACTGATTATTGGTTTCCTAAACGAGTTTTAAAATTCTTATACTAGATAAAGTGAGTATGTTATGCGCGAAGTAAAATTAGCAAGATTTTCTAGTCGATTGACCGTATTGTCTATGGGCATAGCAGCAGTATTAGGGGCACAAGCGGCGAGTGCTGGGACCTCAGCAGATATGCCGAGCACTACCTTACAGACCATCACAGTGACGGCAAACAGCTCAGTACGTGAAAGCGTGCAAGAGGGCGATGTTGATGTTGAAGGCTATACCCCAGCTGCGCAGGCAAGCCACTTAAGTGATTTTTTAAATGTCGTACCCGGTGTTACGGTAGGTGGTACGTCAGCAGTTAATCAACGCATTCGCGTACGTGGACTGGATGATACCAATCTAAAAGTCACTATTGATGGCGCTCGCCAAGAAGGCACGCTGTTTTATCATATGGGCGATGTGACCATTGACCCTGATTTGCTAAAACAAGCGGAAGTATCGGTCGGTAATAACTCAGTGACACTAGGTAACGATGCGCTAGGTGGCGCAGTTGCTTTTAAAACCGTTGATGCCGCTGATTTGCTAAAACCGGGGCAAAAAATCGGTGCCAAATTGCATGCAGGTTATGCTAGTAATAATGATGAATTGCTCACCTCAGCGACTGTGTTTGCTGCGCCAACGGATAATATAGACTTACTGGCTTATTATGGTCAGCGTAATGCCAATGCGGGTGAAGATGGCGAAGGTCGTAAGATCCAAACGGAAGATAGCAAAGGCGAGAATATTTTATTAAAGGCAGGTGCGTATATTGCCAATGACCATCACGTAGGGGCTAGCTTTAGCCGTACCGAAAACGAAGGCATGTTCCCATTACGCCCAGATTTCCCAGCAAGCCCAGGCGTTGGCAGCTGGAATGAAATTCTGCCGCAAAAGGTTAAGCGTGATACCTATGGTTTAGACTATAGCTACAATCCTGCCAGTAACTTGGTCAATGTCGATACCAATGTTTATCAAACCGAAACGCAGATTTCACGAGATACCGACTATACGACAAAGCCAGGTTATAACTGGGAAGCGGGCGTAAAAACCACCGGCGCAAAAATTCAAAATACCAGTGTTATTGATACCAATGTCGGCAGCCATAAACTAATCGCCGGTGTTGAGCACTATAAAAAAGAATCTGAGCTAGAGCGTGACTTTGTTAAAAAAGGCACCGATGAAGCCAAGAATACCTCTATTTATCTAGAAGATCAGTGGAAAAATGGCAAATTAACCTTAACGCCGGGCGTACGCTACGACCGTTATGAGTCGCCTGAATTTGTTGCTGGTGGCAAAACTTATGACAATGTCGTTGGTGCGCTTGCAGCAAGCTATGAGATTGCACCGTTAACGCAAGTATTTGCCAGTTATACGCAATTATTTAACGGTCCTGATTTGAGCCAAGCGATCTTTAACTCAGATGGCGACAAAACCTACGTCAATAGTGACTTAAAAGCAGAAGAAGGGTCAAATGCTGAGATTGGTATCGTTAAAACATTGCGTGACCTAACGGTAGCGGGCGATGCACTGCAACTTAGCGGAAAATATTTTGAAACTGATATCGAAAACTTTATTGAATTTGTCCGTTCTGGTGGTACTCGCGTTGGCTTAGACTGTACCACTGGACAACTTGGTGGCGCTTGCCAAGGCGCGGTCAATAAAGATGAAGATTATAAAATTAAGGGTGTTGAGCTCGCTGCTGACTATAAAATGGATAATTTTAGCATGGGTCTAAGCTATGCCCATGCACGTAGCAAAGGTGATAAAACGGGCTATAGCATCCCATCAGTAACGGGTGGCAGTGCCGACTCTGGCGATAAATATATGGTGAACTTGGCCTACGTACCAACAGACACCACCGAGCTGGGCTGGCGCAGTACCTATGTGGCTGCCATCACGCCCAAAACTGAATCTGCCCAGCCTGAAAAGTCTAACTATGATGTGCATGATATTTTTATGAGCTATATGCCAAAACAAGTCGAGGGTTTAAAAGCGACTGTTGGGGTTTATAATATCTTTGATGAAACCTATGCCAGCCATGCGTCACGTTCGCTTGCAGAACAAGCAGATGGTTTGCGTACCGACTTTGAACCCGGTCGCAATATCAAAGCATCTTTAACCTATCAGTTCTAAATTTATACTGATCATGCGTAAAAAATGAGTGTTAAAAAAGCCAGCTGCTTTGTATAAGAGCTGGCTTTTTTATGTTGAAACCTCTTTTTTAAACCATATGTCTTTTTTAAACCGTTTTATGCGTCTTTAACACATCAGCATTTAGCGCAATTCTAACGCTAAAATTAACAAAGAATAATAATCAATGATTTCATTTAACCCACGCCAAACTTGCCTATGGATTCACCGTTATACTGGACTTGTGATGGCCGCTTTTTTACTTATGGCTGGTATAACGGGCGCGCTATTGGCATTTCACGATGAGCTGGACGCGGTATTTAATCAGCGTTTGGCGGTTGTTGAGAAAGCGCAGACACCGCCATTGTCTATCGCCACCTTGCAGGACAAGGTGATTAGCCATTATCCAGAATACAGTTTTTCGACCATGCCAGTAGCAATCGAGCCTAACCGCGCCGTCGTTTTTGCGGTTGATAAATATAAAGGCGATGTAAAGGTAGAACCTGCGCCTTTATTTCAAGAGGTTTATATCAATCCCTATACTGCGGATATCATTGGGGCACGTGATAAAGACGAGTGGGCATGGCGCAATACCATGTGGAAGGTGTTCTGGCTGCATCGTGAGTTGTTGCTTGGTGATATCGGCAAGCTGGTACTGGGTATTATTGCGCTTGTTTGGACGATTAATTGTTTTATTGGATTTTATTTAACCTTTCCAAGAGCGGTTAAAAAGAATCATGTGCCGCCCCAATATTCTGCTAAAAAACGGGCGTCTTTATTAAAACGCTGGCTGCCTGCGTGGAAAATCCGCACCAAAACCAATGCCTTTAAGCTTAATTATGATGCGCATCATGCGTTTGGTTTATGGTTGTGGCTGATGCTGTTTGTGATTGCATGGTCAAGTGTGGGGTTTAATTTGCAGCAGGTTTATAAGCCGGTAATGCAAGCGGTGCTCGGTCTTGACAGTAAAGCAGGTAACAAAGGCAAAGAAGATAAATTGAATAAAGCAGATAAATCTAGCGCGCCAGTTAGCACTGAAATGATCACCGCTAATATTGTTAATAAAGCCAATAGTATCGATTACTTAAGCAAGAAAGCAACTATTGCCGCGCAAAAAAACGGCTTAACCGTGCAGCAATTATTAGGCGTTCGCTGGGTTGAGGAAGATAAGCAGTGGCAGATGCGCTTTAAAACCAATCAAGACATCGGCAAGAAAAATGGCGCGTCTTCAATTACAGTCAATGCAAGAGATGGTAGCGTTGAGAAAGTAAATTTTGCTTATCAAAACGCCTCATTTGGTCATAAAGCTGATCAATGGCTATCTACTTTACATATGGGACATATCAGTCATGGTGTCGGTCATTTAGCATATCAAATCTTCTTGGCATTGATTGGAGTAGCCGTTGCTGTCTTGTCTGGTACTGGGGTATATCTGTGGTGGAAAGGTCGACAGCAACGCTTAAAATCTTTGCGAAAGCTGAGATAAAACCGGGCTAAAAGTGACAAAGCCACTTACAAGTACGATTTTAAGCCGCATCCACGATTACCGGACGACCTTGGTGATTGATTACAGTGACATCAACGTTATAGAGATCTTTCATGGTCTCTTGGGTAATGACATCGACAGGACGTCCAATAGCTTGTACTTGACCGTCCTTCATAGTCACCACAGTATCGGCAAACTGTGCGGCCTGATTGATGTCATGGAGGACAATGACGACGGTTTTTTGCTGAGTATGACTCAACTGGCGTAATTCACGCATCAAGCGCCCCGAATGATACATATCGAGATTATTTAGCGGCTCATCAAGCAATAAATACGGTGTATCTTGGCAAACAATCATCGCAATCAGCACCCGTTGCCGCTGTCCACCCGATAAGGCAGATAAAAAACGCTCCGCTAATGGCTCTAGCTCAAAGCGTTCGATAATCTCAGCCACTTTTTCCTGATCGCTTGCCGTTGGACGACCTTGATGATACGGATAGCGCCCAAACATCAGTAATTCATGCACCCGCAGCCGCCCTTGCACTTGATTGTCTTGACTGAGCATGGCTACCGTCGTCGCAAGGGTACGCGCATCGCATTGAACAATATCACGTTCCTCATTATCTACAGCAAAGCTAACCTGTCCGCTTTGCAATGATTGCAACCGCGCCATCACCGAAAATAACGTCGATTTACCGGCACCATTGGGACCAATTAAAGCGATGACTTGTGACGGTGGCAACAATAAGTTGATATCGTGTAAAATCTGCTGCTTGCCAATATGATGCGATACACCCGTTATTTTTATCATAATGCTTCTTTTTTAGCTGAATGTTTAATAAGTGATTAGAGTTTTTAGTTCGAGCGCCGCTGGCTCATAAATATCAATGCTAGAAATACCAAGCCGCCTGCCAGCTCAATAACGACTGATAATACGCCTGCCATACCGAGCACTTGTTCAAAGAGCGTTTGACCGAGTACCAAGCAAATCATCGCTACTAAACTCACTAAAATGAGCCGTTCGCTATGATACATATGGCGCGCCAGTCGATTGGTTAGAGCGCAGACCAATAAGCCAAAAAAGGTCACTGGACCGATCAACGCCGTAGCTGTAGCGACCAATACCGCGATGACGGTTAATAGCCCAAATGCCAAACGTTGATAGTTAATACCGAGATTAGTTGCCTGCGCTTTACCCAACATCAGCACATCACATTGATACCGCCAGCGCCAAATAAATAGCGCACTTACGACACAAATAAATAGACTGATGACTAATAGCTGCGGATTGACCGTATTAAACTGCGCGTAACTTGCCGATTGCACCACCACAAAATCATCTGGATTAATCAGTCGCGCAATCAGGGCTGATAAGCTGCGAAACAAGACTCCAAAAATAACCCCTACCAATATCAGCCGCGTTAAGTCCTGACTGCTTTTGGAGAAGAGTAATTTAAACAGCAATAACGACGCGCCAAACATCAATACAATCTCAAGCGAAAATTTGGCAACTGGATTAAGACTAGTAAAGCTAATTGCGCCTAAGAAAAATACCAATACGCTTTGTAATAATACATAAAGCGAATCAAAGCCCAATAATGAGGGCGTGAGGATAGGGTTATGGGTTAAAGTCTGAAAAAGCAGAGTAGAGACGCCAATTGCGTAGCCGACCACCATCAGCGCCAATAGTTTTTTGCCCCGTAGTGGCAGGGCAAAATCCCAATGCCCATGGACATTGACGGTTAAAAATAAAATGGCGGAGATTAATAAAACAAGAGCCGCAACAGATTTAGGATGTTGACTGATAGCTAACCATAGCCTTGCCCAGAATTTTGCTAATAGGTTCAGGTTGGCGGTAGCACTCTTAGCACTATCAATAGTAGCATCAGTCGTTTGACCAGACGAGGCAGAAGGTAAAAACATACGCTAATCTTATAAAAGAGAATGGCAAGTAAAACAATGAAAACTTAGATAATCTAACTCATTTAGGACTCAGCAGGCGCACGTAATAATAGCCATAAAAACACCACCGTTCCGACCACGCCAAAGACAGTTGCTACCGGAATCTCGAACGGATAGCGAATCGAGCGTCCGATAATATCGCAAAGTAATATCGCTGAAGCACCCAATAACGCGACCGCTGGCAAGCTGCGCCTGAGCTTATCACCCATAATGCGACTGACGATATTTGGCACGACCAAACCAATAAAAGGAATCATGCCAACCGTCACCACGACCACGGCACTCATCATGGCGACCATACCAACGCCAATCCACGTCACATGACGCTTACTGATACCCAAATTTAAAGCAATATTATCGCCCAAACCAATAATGGTCAGCTTATCGGCGATAATATAAGCAATAATACACAGCCCGCCGGTCAACCATAACAGCTCATACCGTCCTGACAACACGCTTGAGAAGTCACCAAATTGCCAAACGCTGAGCATCTGTAACGTTTCCGTTTGATAGGCAATAAAGGTAGTAATAGCATCAATAATCCCGCCAAAGACAATACCAATCAACGGAATCATCAAGAAATCTGTCGGCGGAATACGATGAATCAGCAGCATAAAGAGCATCATGCCAAATACCGCCGCAATGGTTGCCACACTCATCTTTATAATTAGCGCGCTGGCTGGAAAGAACAGACTCACCACCAATAAGCCAAGGGCAGCGCTTTGAGTTGCGCCGACCATAGACGGCTCTACAAAGCGATTCTTGAGTACCACTTGAATAATCATCCCAGCCACTGCCATGGCAATACCGGTCAAAATAATAGCAATCGTCCGCGGTAAGCGGCTGACCAGCATCAGTGAGCTGTCTGAGTTGGCACTATGATTGGCGAGGCTATGAAAAACACCTGACCATGAAAAATCAGCAACCCCAATAGATAAACTTAGCAATATCAACATTCCCATGATGACAAAGCTTGCGGTATTTATTAACCAAGGTGCTATTTTTGCGTGTCGTGGTTTAGAGTTTAACTGACCATTTACCTTCTGCTGCCATCTTGAGGGTACAGAAGATATAGATGTATCACTATTAGCGTTATCAATATTAGTAGCGTGATTAGAAAATAGGGGCATAACGGCTGCTAACTTATGGCTGGCGTAAAGGGTAGACGCAAGAATGGGCACTTACGTCTGTTTTTCAACGAATAAAAATGTTTACTTTGCTTGGCTAAATGCCGTTTTAATCGCGGTCAAATCTTGCATCCACTGATAATAACCGCCAAATGCTAGGTATGAATCTGGGCTTAGATAGACCACTTGAGATTTTTTCCAAGCCGTCGTTTGCGCGACTAATGGATTGTCCAAGACAGCTTTTGCACCAACGCTTTCTTCACCGATAGCCGCGCTACGGTCAATCACAAACAACCAGTCAGGGTTGGTTTTTTGCAAGTATTCAAAGGAAACCGGCTGACCATGATCGGCGTCTTTTATCTGATTATCTATCATAGGTACGCCAAGTACGGTATGGATAAAGCCAAAACGTGACTTATCACCGTAAGCAGACAACTTATTACCATTAACCATGATGACCAAGCCATTGCCTTTATCTTTGGTCGCTGTTTTCGTCTCATCAATAAGCCCGTCGATATCCTGTTGCAGCTTCAAGGCTTGATCGCTTTTGCCAAATAACGCACCCAAATCATGCAAGCGCTGTTTGCTAGACTCATAGATATTGGCAGTATCAATACTCATATCGAGCGTTGGGGCGATGCTTGAGAGCGCATTATATTTCTCTGCCATACGCGAGCCGACCAAGATAGCTTGTGGTTGCATTGCGTTCAATGCTTCAAGATCTGGCTCAAATACCGTGCCGACTTCTTTCGGATCTGGTTGAGTTTTTGAATGCAGATTATTCAATTTTAGACCGCTTGGCATGCCATCAACAGCGACATCGAGCGCTGCCAAATCCTGCATCAAGGTCATGTCATAAACCACTAGCGGCGATGGGTTGATTGCCAAATTAACAGATCCCTTGATGGTATCAACGCTAATAGTGGTCACAGAAACCGCTTCGTTAGTGGCGACATTTTTGGCTTTATCAGCGGTTTTATTTTCGGTGTTGCTATCTGCGGGTTCTGAGTCATTAGATTCAGGAGCGCTACAGCCAGTTACGGTAATACTAGTAAGCAGTGCAGTCATGAGAGCAGCTATTAAGGGACGTTTAAAAACAGAAGTAGCACGGTGGCTAGAGAATGAGGTAGTAGACATAGATAACTCGGTATAGGACGGGTTTTGGCAGTTTTATACAACCTGCTCGATAAAAATCTTCATTTAACGGCAGGTTAAATGATTCGGTGTTTTATTATAAATTGGATAAATAATTCAGCCGCCATCATAAAGTAATTGAGACGTATTATCAATAAAGATGATAATGATTTTTATTACCTGAGTGTATTCAGGTTATAATAAACTCGCATACTGACCTAGATCGAACTTAAAAAATTCACAATAACGCCTGAAATATTAGAAATTTACTATTGATAATAATTATCGTTTGCATTATTATCACCACCATTCTATGACGGTTAAATGCTAGAGTATTATGAGTTCAACGGATTTAGAGACGCCCCCACTTAAATCAATCTTGATAGCTATACTAGTTGTAGTAGGGCTTCACGTGCTTACAGCAGTGGCATTGGTGGCAATGAAACCGTCTGCACCCAAAGTCGCGCTGCCCAAACAGACGCCGCCTATTGAAATAGAGCTGGTATCATTACCTGCTGCGTTACCTAAAGAGCCGGAAAAATTTTTGAAATCTGTTGAAAAAGAAGTGACTAAGGTTGTGATAGATAAAAGCACGCCAGCGCCAAAACCGCAGACTATAATAAAACCAAAGCCGGTCACAGAGACGCCAAAACAACCAGTGGTACAAGAACGCAAACCTGATATTACACCGCTAGTCAAAAAAGAAAAGACAACGTCGATTGCTCAAGAAAAGCCGTCACAAAAACAGACTAAGCAAGAAGAGCCGCATCCCGCCATTGATAAAGCCATATCTGAGCAGCTTGCTAATAACCAAAAGGTTAACAATCAGCAAGCTGAGCAACGTCGACTTGTAGCAGCACAAGCGGAAAAAGCAGCGCAAGAAGCACAGAGGCAACAGGCGCAGGCTCAGGAAGCGCAAAGAGTAGCAAATGCTAAAGCGAGTGCCGAAGCAGCAAATGACGCGGCCCAAAAAGCAGCAAGAGCGGCTAAGCAAGCAGAAGAGGCCGCTAAAGCAGCTGCTGAAAGTAATGAGCCTGTCAATTTTACCGCCAGCTCGGCAAATTGGGTATCAGCGCCAAACTTCAGTTTCCCTGAGCGCGTTGCACGACGAGCAAATTCGGGTGATACGCTCAACGTTGTGTTGATACTGAGGGTAAACAAGCAGGGCGGGATCGATAATGTGCGTATCGCTCAATCTTCGGGGAATGCGGCATTGGATAAAGAAGCGACGCGGCAAGTGCGCTCAGGCAAGTTCAAACCCTTTACGAATAATGCTGGCGTACCAGTGGTTGGTAATGTGACCTTGCCTGTGAGCTACGCAGTACCTTAATGATTATCCATCTATAAAAACATACATTCTACTCTTTTCACGATAAGCATAAATGCGATAGTCGCTGCAGGTTTATGTGATTGCACAAATTACTAGGGAGTCTGACATGGACTTTACAACTTACTGGCAATATAGCGACATGGTGACTAGAACCTTGTTCTTTTTACTGCTCGCTTTATCTATCATCTCTTGGGTCACGGGCATCATTCGGGTGCTACAAAGCCGAAAATTGGTGACGACTGTTGCTGATGATTTGAGCCAGCAGATGCAGGCAAAGCGCTCAGATCTAAGCGTGGCAGATGCAGCGACGCGGCGTTTGATTACTGAGCAAACCTTGCTAAAGCACATTGGTCGCTACCGTTTTGCTAGCGAGCGTGGTTTGCCTATCCTTGGTACGACAGCAGCGATTGCACCGTTTATTGGTCTGTTTGGGACAGTATGGGGTATTTTCCATGCCCTACGTAATATTGGTATGAGCGGACAAGCAGGACTTGGGCAGGTAGCGGGACCGGTCGGTGAGGCACTTATCATGACCGGTTTAGGAATAGCCGTAGCGATTCCAGCGGTAGTGTTCTATAACCTTGCTGTACGTATTAATCGTAGCATCATGTACCATGCAAATGATCGCGCCCATGATTTACTGGCGCAATCTGCTGAGCTAGCAGTCACACAACAATCATCAATAAATAATGAACATGCCGTGACTCAAGCTCAGTTAGTAAAAGGCAATCATACAGAGACGCAAGCCCCTCAACAAACAGAACATTATCATAAATCAGCGCCATCACAGCCGTAACTCTATTTATTGATAGGGTTTTACATTAAAAGAAAGCGAAGCGACAGATAAGCTAGAAAGTCGTAGCTTTGATGATTATACAAAACGTATTGAGAATATTATGGCATTTCAATTGGGTGATGATAGTAGTCAAAGCATGAATGAGATGAACCTCATTCCGCTGATCGATATCATGCTGGTATTGATGATTATCTTTTTGTTGACGGCGAGCGTATTGAATCCGGCAGTGCCATTAGATTTGCCAAAGACCAGTGCGATGTTAAATGAAATCCCGCCCGAAGCGATCCAAATCAGTATTGATAAAGATGCAGGAATATTTTGGGACAGCGATCCTATTAGTATGGAAGAGCTAGAAGTACGCTTGCAGCAGCAAAGTGCCGCTGGCAAAGATCCTTCCGTACAGCTACGTGCTGATAAAGACAGTAAATATGATACCGTCGCTCAAGTGTTGGCAGCGGCGAGTGAAGCGGGACTAAGCAAAATAGCCTTTGTTAATGAATAAACGTTAAAGCCATAAGATTGCTGAAAATATCAGCAAGCTTATTAACAGAAAAATCAGTAGAATAATAATAAGAACCATTAAAATAATAAACTTTCTCTCCGGCCTCACAAGGTAATCTTGTGAGGTTTCCTTTATTTTATTAATGTATTATTTAGCTTTTATTCTTGATAAATGCTTACCAGCCGTAGCCAAACGGGCGATAGCCATAGCCGCCATAGCGTCCAGGACCATAACCAAACGGATAAGGCGAACGCAAGTAATCAAGGTCACGTTGGCGGATATGGTAATAACGACCTTGCGCGTAAGCTTCTTCGAGCTTTTCAATGCCTTCAAGCGGGCAGACAGGCTGCCAGTCATAACCTTCACGTCCACGCTTATAAGCATTTAGCTCAGTACAGTATTTTTTTAGCCCCAGCTGGCGACCCTGCTCCCATTGAATACGGTTTGGCATGGGAGCGCCAGCACTAGCACAGCTATTAGCATAATGACCAAAATAATCCCCTGAGCGCCCATTGATACCGTCGGCATAGCCCACTTCTTGCCAGTTGCTGCTTTGACATTGCTGCGGCGTCAGGCTTTTTTGAGTGGTGGCACAGCCTGATAAAGTAAATAAGGCAACACCGATTAGTGTTAGGGCAACGCTGGACCTACTCATGATTGGAGTGCGCGATTTTTGAGTAAAATTGGCACTCGATGAGTTTCGCTTAATAAGATTATTCATAATAAACCTGCGCGCGTTTAAAATTATGGTTTATCATAGCACCTTTTTATAGGCTCGACTTTTTGTATCTTGTTATCGAACGAGTAGCTTTCTGTACTAAGTATTTGATATGCCAATATAAATATCAGCGATATTGTAGATTAGCTGCTTGCTTGTCTCATAACGATAGATAATCTAGCAAGCGGTAATTTGTATACTTGCGCTCTATTCTTCTTAATTTTTGAGAGATGACACGCATTATAAATACAGTTATCAAGGTCAGTCACGTATAAAATAATCGCTGTTATGAGCGAACTTATTAGCTAAAAGGTCAGATTGTCATGGGTATGTGGATTGCTATTCTCATTGTACTATTCGTATTAGGGAGTATGATGGCGCTCAAGCCGAGCGGTATCGATCAGCGTTTAGATAAGCTTCGTATGACCGCGCGCCGCTTGCAGCTCAATCCAAAGCTGGTCACTTGTCCTGACTGGATGAAGGGTAAAGACAATGAGTATGGTCGCGGGATGATGGGGCAGTATTGCTTAATATTAGAAAATACCAATCTGCCGTTTACCCGCTATCAAGTGATTGATGGGCAATGGCGACCAGATAGTAGTTTTGTCGATACGACTACAGATGATAATAAGCTTATCGTGCCAACGGCTATTCGTGCGAATCAAAGCAATACCCATACGGCAATTAAGAAGCCCAATGTCAGTTTGGACAAGATGCCACTTGATTTGCCAGTCAGTATTGAGCCCTATGTAAAGGGGCTATTGACTAAGGCAAATAGTATCGTAATTTATTGGGAAGATATCGCTTATGTACGCCCTGCGACCAATCCTACTTATCAGCAAAAATTGATTGAGAGCGATTTATTAGCGCTCAAAGAAAAGCTTGAAGAGTGGGCGCTGCAGATGCAAAAGATCCTATAAAAATCGCCACAAGGTAGCAAATTGTTTTTTCGTCTCCATAAAAGAACGATATGCAAGTGCTTTTGGCAGACGCTTAGTCATTTTCAGTTGACAGTTTAAGCCTTAGCAGTGTAACGTCTTTATAACTGAAACCTTTCGTTATGGTTATCATTTGTTTTATAACCGATTTTACTAGCAGCCATTACTACAATAATTTGCCACGCCCTTATAACCAAACCTATAAATGGCATGCTGCTAGACAATTCTTATTTTAATTTACTTATTATGGTGTCGTCACCTATGACAAAACCCGCAGCTAAAAAAAGTGCAGCGCCCGCTGCTGATAAACCTAAAGGCAGCCCGAAAGCCAGTCCAAAGGGCAAATCTTTGGTAATTGTTGAATCACCCGCCAAGGCAAAAACCATCAATAAATACTTGGGTGATGATTTTATCGTGCGCTCAAGTATCGGTCATGTCCGAGATTTGCCAGTCGGTGCAAGTAAAAGCGCAAAGAAACCAGCAACGACCAAAAAAGATGACAGTCTAAGCAAAGAAGAAAAAACCCAGCAAGCATTGGTACGGCGTATGGGTGTCGACCCTGAGCATGATTGGGCGGCAGTCTATGAAGTCTTGCCAAATAAGACCAAGGTCATCAAAGAGCTGAAAGCTTTAGCCAAAGATGCTGACAAAATCTATCTGGCAACGGATATGGATAGAGAGGGAGAGGCGATTGCTTGGCATCTTAAAGAAGTCATCGGCGGCGCTGACAGTAAGTATGAGCGTGTGGTTTTTAACGAGATTACCAAATCTGCCATTCAAAATGCCTTTAAGCAACCGTCTAAACTTGATATTGACCGAGTTAATGCACAGCAAGCGCGGCGTTTTTTAGATCGTGTCGTTGGTTTTATGGTATCGCCACTTTTGTGGCAAAAGGTTGCTCGTGGTCTATCGGCGGGTCGCGTGCAGTCAGTTGCCATGCGCTTGGTTGTTGAGCGTGAGCATGAAATCCGCGCCTTTATTCCAGAAGAGTATTGGCAGATTCATGCCGATACCCATATTGCTGAGAGCAAAGCCAAAAAAGCTGCAGACGCTGAGCAAATTGGTATTCGTTTAGAAGCCACTAAGCAAGGCGGCAAAACGCTAAAGCTCGTCAATAAAGAGCAGACCGATAAAGTATTAGATGTCCTAAAAGCAAATGACTTTATCGTCAAAGAACGTGAAGAGAAGCCAACGCAGTCGAAACCAAGTGCGCCTTTTATTACCTCGACTTTGCAACAAGCCGCCAGCACGCGTCTGGGATTCTCAGTTAAGAAAACCATGATTTTAGCGCAACGTTTATATGAAGCGGGTCACATTACTTATATGCGTACCGATTCGACCTTTTTATCAGGTGATGCGCTTGCTGCGGTACGTGGCTATATCGAAGACAGCTATGGTGCGAAATACGTGCCAGAAAAGCCGAATTTCTATGGTAATAAACAAGGCGCACAAGAAGCGCATGAAGCCATACGTCCGTCTAACGTCAATATGAAGTCAACGCAGCTTAAGGCCGTTGAACGTGATGCAATACGTTTGTATGAGCTAATCTGGCGTCAGTTTGTGGCCTGTCAGATGCTACCAGCAAAATATCTATCAGTGAATTTATTCGTTGCTGCTGACGACGTTGAGTTAAAAGCACGCGGTCGTACCTTGGTATTTGATGGCTATACTAAAGTGATGCCACCTGCCAAGACCGACGATAACTTATTACCAGATGTGAAAAAAGGCGATAAATTAATAGTAGATAAGCTTGATCCGAGTCAACATTTTACCAAGCCGCCACCGCGTTTTACTGAGGCAAGCTTGGTCAAAGAGCTTGAGAAAAAAGGCATCGGTCGTCCATCGACCTATGCTTCTATCATCTCTACTATTCAAGATCGCGGTTATGTAAAGCTCGAAAACAAGCGCCTGTTTGCTGAAAAAATGGGTGATATCGTCACCGACA
This sequence comes from Psychrobacter sp. SC65A.3, assembly GCF_025642195.1. Taxonomy (NCBI): domain Bacteria; kingdom Pseudomonadati; phylum Pseudomonadota; class Gammaproteobacteria; order Moraxellales; family Moraxellaceae; genus Psychrobacter; species Psychrobacter sp. SC65A.3. The sequence continues at coordinate 712,488 of NZ_CP106752.1, forward strand.
GACTGACCGCAAGTTTTCCTGATTTGATGGATTATACTTTTACTGCTGCGCTAGAGGACAAGCTTGATCATGTTGCAGAAGGCGATACCGATTGGAAAGATGTGCTCGATAATTTCTATGGCGACTTCAAGACAACGCTTGATCGTGCTAAAGAAAAAGACGGCATGCGCCCGAATGATCCAACCGATGTACCAGATGTCCATTGCGATCTTTGTGCTCGTCCAATGCAGCTACGTACCGGTTCGACGGGTGTATTCTTAGGTTGTACTGGTTATAACTTACCACCAAAAGAGCGCTGTAAAGGCACTAAGAACTTAATGCCAGTCGAAGCTTTTGCCAATCTTGATGATGCCGAAGGTGATGACGAAGCGGCCGAAGTCAGAGATTTGATGGAGAAGAAACGCTGCCCGAAATGCGGTACGGCAATGAATGGTTATATCGTTGATGGCGGTCTGAAGCTGCATGTGTGTGGTAACAATCCTGATTGTGATGGTTATGTCTTAGAAGAAGGTAAGTTCGAAGTGCCTGGCTCTGACTCTCCAACCATTGACTGTAATAAGTGCGATGGACAAATGGAGCTAAAGACGGGACGTTTTGGTCCTTACTTTGCTTGCCAGCAATGTGATAACACGCGTAAAGTGCTGAAAACAGGCGAAGCAGCACCGCCGCGCATGGATCCTATCCATCTACCAGAGTTAAAATCTGTTAAGCATGAAGATTACTTTATCTTACGTGAAGGCGCAGCGGGCATGTTCTTAGCAGCCTCTAAGTTCCCTAAAGTACGGGAGACACGTCCGCCAAAGCTTGCTGAGCTGCGAGAGATTAAAGATAAAATGGAAGACAAGTTCCAGTATTTGTTTGCAGGACCAGATGAAGATCCAGATGGTAATCCGACGATTTTACGTTGGTCGCGCAAGAAAAAAGAGCAGTATATCGGCTCTGAGAAAAATGGCAAAGCCACACGTTGGGGCGTTTACTGGCGTAAAGGCGAGTGGGTAGAGGAGTAAATTTCTTTTACCTTTAATCCGTCAGTAGTTTCAGGCTATAAAAAAACCTCTTAGACAATCTAAGAGGTTTTTTTATGATTTAAAATCGAAGCTGTGATTATGGACTATGGATTATCTTTTTTCGATGATACCGCAAGCGACGCGATCACCGGCATTACCAGCTGGCTGACTGGTGTAATCATCAACGCCGCTATGCACGATAAAGGCTAGGCGATTGACGCTGTATTTACCAGCATCAGCGGCAGAAATTTTCTTATTCACATAATTGATAGTTGCGACACCATCTGCATTAGCCGTTAGATTAGGTAAGTCGCCTGCATGGCCATTCATGTCATCTGGGTTAGAGTGTGGTTTGTTATCTGGATTAAAATGCCCACCTGCTGCTTTACCCATATTGCCACAGCTTCCTGTTTCATGAATATGTAGCGACACGGTCTGACCCGGCTGCAAGTTCATCAGCTTACCATATACTTGTACACCGCCATCAACGGGACGTAAAAACATTTGCCCGACTTCATTTTTATCACCACTAACAGCATTAATGGTCGATTTTAAAACAGGTTGGTTTAGAGGATTGCCTGTTTGCATCTGACCTTCTACCGTTTGGCAACCCGTCATTGCTAAAGCAGAACCACATAATAGAGCACTTGCAAGTATTGTCTTATTCATTATTATCTCCGTTTTAAATTTTTGTTTTTGATATCATCAATGATTTACTGTATCAGTATAGCTAGGCGCTTGAAGGAGTTATTCACCAAAAGCGCAACAATCGGTTAATAAATGTAAGTATCATATGATTTTTAAAAGAAGGTAACTTACGCAAGATATCTTCCTATCATATTTGAAGGGATTTAATCCAAGAGAAAATAAATAGCAAATTTAAAAATCCTGAACAAAAAAAAGACCGTAACTAATATTACGGTCTTTTTCTTACGTTAACTTATTAATTGTGTAGCGCTTTACCTTTGGTCTTATCAACCGTTACTTTGGCAGGTTTAATTGGTACTGGCATACTGACCAACGCTACTTTTAATATCTCATCAATCGTCGCGACTGGCTGAATGGTTAAGCCTTCTTTGACGTTATCAGGGATATCGGCTAAGTCACGCTCGTTAGTATCTGGAATCAACACATGCTTGATACCACCACGATGCGCTGCGAGCAGCTTCTCTTTAAGACCACCGATACGTAGGATTTTACCGCGTAGGGTAATCTCACCTGTCATGGCAATATCTGGACGAATAGCAATACCAGTTAAGGCAGATACTAAAGCTGTCGTTAGCGCACCACCAGCAGATGGACCATCTTTTGGAGTGGCGCCTTCTGGCATATGTACGTGGACGTCAGTCGTTTTAAAGGTCTCGTAATCAATCCCTAAGCTATCGCCACGAGCACGTACCACACTCATCGCTGCACGGATAGATTCTTTCATCACATCGCCTAGTGAACCGGTAAAGATAAGCTCACCTTTGCCTTGCATCGCAACCGCTTCGATAGTGAGTAGCTCGCCACCGACTTGTGTCCAAGCAAGCCCAGTAATACGACCAATCTCAGGCTCTTCTTCTGCTAGACCATAGTCATACTGATGGACACCTAGATAGTCATCGATGTTTTTGTCATCGACCACGACCAGCTCACGTTCTGCTTTTTTCGGAGCGCGGGCGCCATGCGTTTCAACCGAACCGCGAACCACTTTACGGCAGATTTTATTCACTTCACGCTCAAGGTTACGTACACCTGCTTCACGTGTATAGCTACGAACGATACTATGTAATGCCGCTTCAACAATCTCAATCTCGCCTTCTTTGAGACCGTTATTTTTAATGGCTTTTGGCACTAGATACTTCTGCGCGATATTCACTTTTTCTGCTTCGGTATAACCCGGTAAGCGAATAACCTCCATACGGTCAAGTAGCGCAGCTGGAATATCCATACTGTTAGCGGTACAGATAAACATCACTTGTGATAAATCTAAGTCCATATCTAAATAATGGTCATTGAAAGTATCATTCTGTGATGGGTCTAGCACTTCAAGCAACGCTGATGCTGGATCACCGCGGAAGTCATGCGCCATCTTATCGATTTCATCCAATAAGAAAAGCGGGTTTTTGACTTCTACCTTTGCCAATGACTGCACGATTTTACCTGGCATCGCGCCGATATACGTACGGCGATGACCACGAATCTCCGCTTCATCACGTACGCCGCCAAGCGCCATACGCACAAACTTACGACCGGTTGCGCGTGCAATTGATTCGCCCAATGAAGTTTTACCAACACCTGGAGGACCAACTAAGCAAAGAATCGGACCGCGCAGTTTTTTCACTCGAGACTGTACAGCGAGATACTCTAAGATGCGATCTTTGACATCTTGTAAGCCATAATGGTCTTCGTCTAGAACAGTTTTAGCTTTATCTAAATTGATAGAAACTTTAGTCGTCGCATTCCACGGCGTGTCCAAAATCCATTCAATATAGTTGCGCACTACTGAAGATTCACTCGAAGCCGGTGGCATCATTTTGAGCTTTTTCATCTCTTGCTCGGCTTTTTTGCGTACATCTTCTGGCAAGTCAGCTTCATCAAGACGTTGTTCAAGCTCAGCCACGTCATCTTCACCATCGAACGCACCGTCATTCATATCTGACAGCTCGTTTTTAATGGCTTTCATCTTCTCGTTTAAGAAGTATTCGCGCTGATTGTCTTCCATTTGCTGACGGACAGCTTCTTGGATATCTTGTTCAATGTTTTGCTCAGCACTTTGCTTGACCAAATACTCAGTCAAAGTGTTGATATGGGTTTTGATATCATTTTGCTCTAAAAATGACTGTTTGATATCAAGATCCATCGACACACGAGTTGAGATAAAGTAGACCAACTCAAGCAAATCATCGATACGTTTTGCAACGCGCGTTAGCTCACGCGCATTACGTAGACGTGCATCGGCATAGCTTTCAAACAGCGAGGTTAAAGCTTGAATCGTGTTTTTCTGCTGGCTTTCATCCATGCTGACATCAAGGTCTGCACGCGCAAAGCTTGCCATCAATAAATCATCATGACTCTCTATCGAATCAACACGAGCGCGATATTGACCTTCGATCAATACTTTGATGCAATTCTCATCGCTATCATGTGGCATGGTGCTGACGATACGACATACTGTGCCGTATTGATATAAGTTATCGTGATCAATGTCTTCGGTGAGCGAGTCTTTTTGAGCAACGACCAAAACCTTATTGCCGTACTCAGCTTGCGCCAATTCAACCGCTTTGACTGAAGGCTCACGACCGACAAACAAGGCAATTTGCATATGCGGATAAACAACGACATCGCGCAGTGCCAATAATGGCAGATAATCTTCAACAGCATCTTCTTTACTGTCTTTTGCAGTGTCATCTTCTTGAGCAGCGTCAGACGCTGACTTGTTTTCTACTGCATTATCAGACGAGGTTTTTAGCTCGTTCTGTTGCTCGTTTTCTAGCTCACTTTGCTGCTTGTTGTCATCAGCAACGTTAGGTGACACGTCGACATCGATGTCGATATTGTCTTTATCAATTTTATGTTCACTCATATATTCTTCCTCGTTCACCAGACTTGTAAAGTCAAGTTAGTGGTTCATGTTTAGATAAATGGTGCTGCTATATAAAATTGCAAGGCTCTGTTATCAACAGTTGAGAGAATATTGTTCCTTTATCTACTTTTTCTCTTCAGGCTATTTGGTTTTGCGCGTGGGTTTTAGTCGTAAAATCAGGTAAAATAGCGCGCGTCTTAATCGCTCCGTTCAAATAGCAACTGTGTGGATTAAAAGGCTGAGACGACATAAGTAAATTGGCAGCATACCAAAATGGGTCGATAGTAGGCTAAAAAATATACGGTAAGGGGCAAGAATATGACCATCAATGCGGTGCTACTGGCGGTAGTCATCATGCTAGGGCTGTCTTTGGCGCGGGTACACGTGGTACTCAGTTTGTTAATCGGTGCGCTGGCAGGTGGGCTCATTGCTGGTCTCGGTATGACTGATACCTTGAACGCCTTTCAAGAAGGGATTAAAAACGGCGCGCAAATTGCGCTGTCTTATGCGCTGCTAGGTGCGTTTGCAGTAGCAATTGCACATTCCGGCTTGCCACAATCTTTGGCAGGGGCAGTGATTAAGCGCATTGATGCAGGCGGCACCAGTGGAATGATTAAATATATGCTGTTTGCAGGTCTTGTCACTATGAGCTGCTTTAGCCAAAACTTAATCCCTATTCATATTGCCTTTATTCCCTTGCTTGTGCCGCCATTATTATTGGCATTTAACCGCATGCATATTGATAGACGCCTGATTGCTTGTCTGATCACTTTTGGACTTGTCACGACTTATATGTTTATCCCGTATGGGTTTGGCGATATTTATCTCAATCAAATCATGCTTAAAAATGTTGGTGAAGCGGGTATCGATATCAGTAATATCTCGGTAACCAAAGCCATGGCAATTCCCGCTTTGGGTATGTTCGTGGGCTTACTGATTGCTGTATTTATCAGCTATCGTAAACCGCGTCAGTATCAGCAGCTATCAATTGATAAAGCTGCGCATGATGAAGTGTTAGAGAGTGACGAGTTAAGCAAAACCGCGGCTACTGCACAAACACAAAGTAAAATGAAGACGCTAGTGGCGATTGCAGCGATTGTCACTGCTTTTGTGGTGCAGCTATATACTGATTCGTTATTGCTAGGATCTATGTTTGGTTTTGGCGTCTTTATGGCGACAGGCGTCGTCAAATGGCGTGATGCCGATACGGTCTTTAATGATGGTATCAAGCTGATGGCGATGATTGGCTTTATTATGATTACGGCGCAAGGGTTTGCGGAAGTCATGAAAGCGACTGAGCAAATACAGCCATTGGTCGATGGGGCGGCATCGTTGTTTGCTGGTAACAAAGCGATGGCCGCATTTATTATGTTACTCATTGGTTTGATTGTGACCATGGGTATTGGCTCATCCTTTTCGACCATTCCAATTTTGGCAGCGATTTATGTACCACTCTGTATTTCGTTAGGCTTCTCGCCCCTTGCTACGGTTGCGATTATCGGTACAGCAGGCGCACTTGGTGATGCCGGTTCTCCAGCGTCAGATTCAACATTGGGTCCCACTTCTGGTCTAAACGTTGATGGGCAGCATGATCATATCAAAGACAGCGTGGTGCCAACCTTTATCCATTACAACATTCCGTTATTGATCTTTGGCTGGATTGCGGCGATGGTACTTTAATTAATAATATAAACTCTTAATGTCGATATAAAAAAGGCGAGTGATTTCATAATCATTCGCCTTTTTGGTTTTTTATAGTCAGGGAAAAGTAATATCCATACATCATGTACTGCTGATATTAATTTTTCTTGCTTGCTGTGCCTACGCAGACAGAGGCTACAAAAAATTTATACCAGCAGTACTGTAGCGTTTTTAAGGTATTTTAACTATATGATGATGTGATTTATGCCTTTCTTAATACTATTCATCAAAATCCTCAATCTCACTATTTAACCCACTCAAGAACTCATCACTTTGCGCCATTAATTTATTCAAACGGCGTTCATTGATAGTATTTGCTAACTCGTCAGCGCTAAAAGTCTGCTCTTGACTATAATAGAGCCGCTCATAATCCGCTTTTTCTAACTCTTGCAAATGTTGTTCGACATTCTCTACACTAGAGTTAGTATCTAGAGATTTCTTATCATTTTTCATCGAAACCACCTCAAGCCACTTGGCGTAATTATGGCATCTAACGGCACATCCCATGATTGACGCTCTAATTGCTCAACCACTTGAAAGTCATAGCACCAACCTATCTTTAGCGGTTTTTTCGCTCCTGATTTATAGCTTTTGCTAAGCGTCGTATCATAAAATCCGCCACCCATGCCCATACGATTACCGTTCGAATCGACCGCCACCAATGGACAGATAATGACGTCTAGCTCGCGTGCCCATAGCAATCGGCGATGATGGTTTTGTTTCATGCCTAAGCTATGAATGCGTGTCGGTACATTTAATAACTTTGCATGATAAATAGGCACAAAGCGCAATCGTTTATCTTCAGAGCCATTGCTAGTACGACCAAATGAGCCGACCACCGGTAAATACGGCAAATAGCCTAAGCGTTGACACCAATCCAAAATTGGCTGAGTGGGTAGCTCACCAAAGCCATCATAATATAAGCCGATACGTGCATTCGGCGGTAAGCGTTGCTGTAGCTTGACTAAATGCAAGCTTGCCATGCGTGCGTATTGTTTACGCTCATTATCCAAGAGCCTACGACGCTGGCGAGTGAAATGGCGTCTGGGTGGATTAGCCAAGCTATCAGCGACTTTAACCTCATTTTTAGAGCGAGCGTCATCAGCCGATAACTTAGAAAGCGAATCAGATAATACAGTAGCAGATTGTTGTTGGCTGGTGTTTTTAGACATCAGTTAGCCTCACGGACTTGGAGAAATTTGTGATAAGTCATGCTATCATAACGCCACTTTACAGCGTATTTTCCTTTATGTGCAGCGTGTGTTGCACTTTTTTCAAAGCAGCTATACAACAAACCATCAAAGAGGGTAGTTATGTCGACACAGAATCAGGCAACTCGTACCGAAAAAGATACCATGGGCAATGTAGAAGTCCCAGCTGACGCTTATTGGGGTGCACAAACTCAGCGTAGCCGCGAAAACTTTAAAATCGGTGGCGAGACCTTGCCGCGTCCGATGATTGAAGCGATGGCACTGGTCAAAAAAGCCGCTGCGATTACCAATGCGAGCCTTGAGCGCATTGATGCAGACAAGCGCGATCTTATCGTCCAAGCTGCTGATGAAGTTATCAATGGTGGTCTAACCGATCAGTTTCCGCTAGTCGTTTGGCAGACCGGTTCTGGTACTCAATCAAACATGAATATGAATGAAGTATTAGCGAATCGTGCCAATGAAATCGCAGGGAACGCGCGCGGCAGCTATACGCCGATTCACCCAAATGACCATGTAAATCATGCTCAATCTACTAATGATAGCTTCCCAACGGCGATTCGTGTTGCCGCTGCTCGTGAAATCAACGGTTTATTGATTCCAGCAGTAAAAGCGCTACGTGATACGCTAGATGCTAAAGCAAAAGAATTCGATAGCATTGTTAAAATCGGTCGTACGCATTTGCAAGACGCCACGCCTTTGACATTAGGTCAAGAATTTAGCGGTTATGTTAGCCAACTTGATCATTCATTGGTACGTATTAATAATGCGCTACAAGGCTTGTATGAATTGCCATTAGGTGGTACGGCGGTTGGTACTGGTCTAAACGCTCATCCTGATTATGCAGTAAAATCAGCTGAGCAATTGGCGACATTGTCTGGTCTGCCATTTGTGACGTCACCGAATAAATTTGAAGCACTAGCTGCTCGTGATGCTGAAGTATTTGCGTCAGGCGCACTAAAAACTCTAGCCGCTAGCTTAAATAAAATCGCTAACGACGTACGTTGGTTGGCATCAGGTCCTCGTTGTGGTCTAGGCGAGTTGACGATTCCTGAAAATGAGCCAGGCTCTTCTATCATGCCGGGCAAAGTGAACCCAACCCAGTCAGAAGCGATGACCATGGTAGTTGCGCAAGTCATGGGTAACGATGTCACTATCAGCATGGCAGGCGCGTCAGGTAACTTTGAGCTAAACGTTTATAAGCCAGTGATTGCCTTTAACCTACTGCAATCTATCAAACTGCTTGGCGATGCGTGCAATAGCTTTAACGAAAACTGTGCTGTTGGTATCCAGCCAGTCAAAGACAAAATCGATGACTTCTTGCATAACTCATTGATGCTAGTCACTGCATTGAACCGTCATGTTGGTTATGAGAATGCCGCGAAAATCGCTAAGACTGCTTATAAAGAGAACAAAACCTTGAAACAAGTTGCCGTTGAGCTAGAACTGCTAACTGAAGCGCAGTTTGATGAGTGGGTTATTCCTGCTGATATGGTAAATCCTAAGTAAGCAATAGACCAAATAATGACCTGCTACGGTGTCAGACTTGCTTAATGTACGATAGGTACCATTTGTACTGCTAGTAGCAGCATCATATTTGTTCCATTGAAAGTTTAGAAAAAAAGACCTTGTCACTTCTTATACGAGAATGTGGCAAGGTTTTTTTTGGTTTATATTTTTAAAGCTAGATCTACATCTTATATAGTGAATGTAATCTCAAAGATTGCTTATGGACTACTATAACTATTATCATATACATGCAGAATTTTGGAAAAAAAGACAATAACCTAAATCGGAGTAAACAATGATTACCCATGTACCTGATATGACTTTTAAAACTCGTGTTCGTGATGACTCTATTGGAGGAGACAACCCGTTCAAATGGTATGATCTAACCACAGATGAGTTATTTGCCAATAAAAAAGTGGTTGTGTTTTCTCTACCAGGTGCGTTTACGCCAACTTGTTCGACCAGCCATCTCCCTCGTTATGAAGCGCTTTATAATGAGTTTAAGGCATTAGGCATAGATGAAATAGTTTGCATTTCTGTCAATGATGCGTTCGTCATGTACCAATGGGGTCTGAAGCAAAACCGTGAAAACGTTTTCTTACTTCCTGATGGTAATGGTGAGTTCACTCGTAAAATGGGGATGCTTGTTGATAAGAGTAATGTTGGCTTTGGTATGCGCTCATGGCGTTATTCGATGGTTGTCGACAATAAAGAAGTTAAAAAAGTGTTTAAGGAAGCTGATTTTGGCGACAACTGTCCAATAGACCCATTTGAAGTATCAGATGCAGACACTATGTTAGCGTATTTAAAAAGTAATGCTTAGGTTCTATTGAGAAGTTAGAAATAAAAAAGACCTTGTCATGTAATGTGGCAAGGTCTTTTTTTGTTTTAGAAGTTGGCTCTGTTCTTTGTCTATATAAGCCAGTAAGATGTGTAATAATGCAAATTTATAGATACCTTCAGTTGTTTAGGTGAGATAGCTATGTATCAACATTTACCAAATATATGCTACGAGTGTGGAATACTGCTAAATCAAGAAAGCTTAACAAAAGAGCATGTACCTCCTAAATGTTTTTTCCCTAAAAATGATAATTTTTCTTTGATTACTGTGCCTTCATGTATTGAGCACAATGGAGGTAAGTCTAATGATGATGAGCACCTTCTACAAATCATATCTCTTCAAATTCTAGCTAATGAAAAAGGCCAAAATATTGCTACAAGCAAAGCTGTAAAGGGTATATTAAGAAATAAAAAGAGAACTAAGAGCTTAGCTAGCAACGCAACCCTAGTCTATGTTGATGAAGAGAAAACAGGGCAACTCAAACCTACTTTTGCATTCAAGTTCGATGAATTTAAACTCAACAATAGTGTATCTTCTATTTGTAAAGGTCTATACTACCACCAGTTTCATAAGGTCTTTAATGGAGACATTGAAATTTATAATGAGTTTCAAATATCACTTGATGACGACTCGATAAACAAAAACCAAGAATATGAAAAAAATAGAATTTTGATAAAGAAAAAATTTTCTGACGTCGAAAGAAAAGGAAAAAATCAAGAAATTTTTTACTACCAGATAATGAAGCTACCGAAGGGTTTGGGTTTTTCTCTTGCTATTAGGCTTTGTTTTTATGAAGGTATTGGCATCTTAGCTTTTCTACAAGAAAAAAAGAATTCAAACTCAATGCAATCACGTCTGCATTAGTTAAATTATAATAATGGTCATATTTTTATAAATACTTGAGCTATACCCGACAGCTTTTACAGTCAAATTAATTCAGCCAAATCATCGATAAAAAAAGCCAAGCAAAATGCTCGGCTTTTTTAAACCAAACTTCTAATCTCAATTAGAACTTATAAAGCAAACCAAGCGTCGTCGTAGCATCAGTACGCGAGTCAACCATTGGACTGTCATATTGCTCATTTGGCAGATAACTTAAGCTTTGATTGGCAAAGCCTGCCCAGCGCTTACTGAAATCATAGTTGGCACTAACATTAATATAAGGATTCAAGCTTGAGTTGGCAGTATAAGCAGCGACGCCCGTTCTAGTTGACTCTGTATCGCTCACGCCGTAGTAGTATTCATTGTAGTCGGCATCATTGTACTCAAATCCAACGCTTGGATAGACCGTTAGCTTGTTTTTGCTAATTTTACCAAGATAGCTTAAGCGGGCAGTATTACCGCCACTACGGCCTAAGATATCTGTAGCGTATTGGGCACGAAAGCCACCAACCGGTGTCAGACGCGTATAGCTTAGTCCTGCAGCAGCAGAGGCTTTACGCTCATCAAGTCCTTTTAGTGCGCCAGTAGCATCATCAGGATCAAATGAATTGCCAGCAAGCTGAGCATAAGCAGCTAGCTGATTGCTGCCGTCATTGATAAGGTATACACCCGCTTGGGCACCGCGTGCGTAGATTCTATTATTGTCATAGAATACCCCTGGCAATACTTTTATCTCGGTGCTTTCTTCCAAATCGTAAGCAGATTTGACTGCCATGACGTTGACGCCAACGCTTAGCTCAGCATCAGGATCTTTCGGTAAGTTTTTATTGAAGAGTGCTGCATTAGATAGGCTAGCTGCGCCAAGCATGGCAGTAGCCGTCAACGTGCTAAGCAAAGCACGCTTAAAAGTAGGGGATAGCGATGATGATGTAGACATGATTTGCTCTCATAAGTGGTTGAAACAAAAGGATAAAAATAGCAAAACTCGTAAGGATTTTTGTACGTTATAGTCGATTCATCTTAAAAACGATACAGTGCTATTGGCTATAAATTTTTTGCAGCCTCTGTCACGCCTGCGAACAGCAAGCAAGAAAAAATTATAGCCAATAGCACGTTATTACAATCGTATCGCTTTTATTTTGAACTGACTATAGAATCAGGTAAAAATAAAAGCGATATAGGCTAAACAGTGCTTTGTTCAATGGCATTGAGCACTTCTATTAATTGCTGATGGATATCTTGCCACCACCACATAAAGCCAATGCTAATAAATAACATTACAATCCATGGCAGCAGTTGCCAAATAAGCGCAGGTTTAATGGCTATGCTTTTCTCATTCAAGGTTTCGTTAAGAGTAGGGCGAATAGGATTGGTAGGGTTAACAGTTACGTTTGAGTTTACACCACTATTATTATCTACATGACTCTCATTATGCAAACTGTCATGATTTAAATGAGAGTTATTTAAGTGTGCATCATTATCAAAGTCAGTGTCGCTATTCACTGGCGTATTAATATAAGTGGTGTGATATTCGTTTTGTTGCTCACTTTGATAATGGGGCAAATAATCACTCTCATAAGTGGCAATATTCTGTATGACCGCTGCCATGCGTTGACGGTAAGCAATCGCAAAAGCCAGTGCAATGACAAGACCCGTAATCGCGCCGCCAATATGACCAGCATTGTCGATACCCGGCACTGCAAAACCATAGACTAGGTTGATGCCCATAATAAATATCAGGCTTTTAAGATTCAGCACCATACCATTGACTGATATCTTAAACAGCGCGGCGATTAATAACGCTGCGCCAATACCCATGATACCGCCCGATGCGCCCGCAGATAATCCAGCTTGTCCTGTTCCGTCCACAATACCTTGCCATGTGACGTAATTGTTCAGTAAGTTGCCACCGATTGCTGCCAGTAAAAATAGCGCCAAAAACTTCGCTGAGCCAAACATCGGCTCGGCGATTTGACCAAAAAAGTACATGGCAAAACCATTAAACAATAAATGCATCAGCCCAATATGCAAAAACGCACTGCTCACCAAGCGCCATGGCTCATTATCCATGGTAAAAGGCAACGCATTGGCACCCCATTTTATCAGCGCTTCAGTTGAGGGATTGTTGGCATCGACACCCGTTAATACCTGCATGATAAACAGCCCGATAAAGCTGACTAATAACAAGGTGGTAACAGGCGCTGTCTTTAATAATTGTTGAATGGTCATAACATCTAATTATCAATAAAAAATTATCAGTACAGTATAAAGGGTATAGATAGTATAAAGAAAGCGACCAACCAGTCTAAGTAGCTATCTCGTCTACACTTACCAGCGCATTGGCGCTACGTATGGCAAGGCAGTTTTGAGATGCTCGTAGGTACCTTTGACTAAGATATCATCGCGCACTTCATTGATATCAGTATGACCGCAAAACGCCATGCTGATATCACATTCGTTATAAATCAGCTCAAGCGCTCGGCGGACACCATCTTCGCCATACGCCCCAAGACCATAAAGAAAAGCGCGACCAATCATCGTGCCATTGGCTCCTAATGCCATCGCTTTGAGTACATCTTGCCCAGAACGAATACCGCTATCGAGCCAAACTTCAATCTGACTGTCTTCAGCACGCACGGCTTGTACAATATCGGATAGAGATGAAATGGAAGAGGGTGCACCATCCAATTGGCGTCCACCATGGTTGGAGACCACTAACGCATCAGCACCGCTACGAGCGGCCATTACAGCATCTTCTGGCTCCATAATACCTTTGATAATCAGCTTGCCACCCCACATGTCTTTAATACGAGCGACATCATCCCAGCTCAGCGCAGGATCGAACTGCTCAGCTGTCCATGCGGATAGCGATGAGATATCCTCGACGTTTTTAGCGTGACCGACGATATTACCAAAGGTGCGACGCTTGGTACCCAGCATATTCATGCACCATTCTGGCTTGGTCATCAGATTTAAGATATTGGCAAGCGTCGGCTTTGGCGGCGCAGATAGACCATTTTTGATGTCTTTATGACGTTGACCGAGTACTTGTAAGTCGGCGGTCAGGATGAGCGCTGAGCAATTGGCTTCTTTAGCGCGGCGAATCAAATTGGCGATAAAGTCCATATCACGCATCATATATAGCTGAAACCAAAACGGCTGGCTGGTATTTTCTGCTACATCTTCTATAGAGCAAATACTCATGGTCGATAGTGAAAACGGTACACCAAACTTTTCTGCTGCCTGTGCCGCGAGGATTTCTCCATCTGCCCACATCATGCCAGTAAAGCCTGTTGGCGCAATCGCAACTGGCATTTTTACTGACGTGCCCAACATTTCGGTGGCAAGCGAGCGTCCTTCCATATTGACCAATACCCGCTGACGCAGTTTGATACGGTCAAAGTCAGTTTCATTATTGCGATAGGTGGTCTCAGTCCATGATCCTGAATCAACATAATCATAAAACATGCGAGGTACTTTACGCTCAGCAACACGTCGTAGGTCTTCAATTTCAGTAATTTTGCTCAAATTTTTCATAAGGTATTCCTTGTTGCTTATTTGGTAACCGTTTATTCATTATGATGCTGTGGTCATTCATTTTTTGTCGTTAATTATTAGATAATATTATCTTAACCGCGACATAAAACTGACGCTATCATAGTTAGTATAATAGCGTCAGTTCAAGTACTGAGTGCGGATTCACAGATTTACTAGTACAGCTAACTCATGTTAAGTAACGGTTTTTTTACTCGTTATTGCCATGATTCCAAAAAATGCGATTGGCCAAATGACAGCCAATATCCACCACCACATTTGACCGAAAATAATACCCATACCGATCAATCCTGCCTGAATCACATAGTATGTCATTGCGACTAAGGTTTTGCGAATAACATAGCCTTCTTTATCCATTAGACCAACCACCGCGCAAGCAGCAACGACGTTATGTACCGCAATCATATTACCAGCAGCGCCGCCGACCGCTTGCAGTGCTACTACTTGTGCAGCAAGATTGACATCTAAGCCAATTTGACTGGCGGTTGACCACTGAAAGTAAGCGAACATCATATTGCTGACGGTATTTGAGCCTGCAATGAACGCACCCAACGCGCCAATCCACGGAGACACGAGTGGCCATGCATTTTGAAATGCACCAGCAGCACTCTCAGCCAGTAAGATGGGCATAGCGGGTAGCGAGTTTGCGACTTCAGCAGCTGACCCGGAGTTGATGAATACTTGTACCATCGGTACCGAAAACAGCAAGGCTGGTGCGGCGGCTACCATGGTTTTTGCAGAACTACTCCAACTACGTTTGACGGCTTGTCCGTTCATTCTGAACAACAAGATAGAGATTAAGGCAACAATAATTAGAATGATACCTGGAGAATAGGCAAGTTGGATTTTACTAGAAATAGTTGTACCAAAAAGATTGGTAAATTGTATAGTGGTCAAATCTCCAGTCAAAAATGCCTTCAGCGGTGCAATGACTCGAGTGATGATTAGTAGACCAATAACGATGAGATAAGGAGAAAATGCCCGAACCAAAGAAAATCTTGGTGCAATGGAATCATCAAACTTTTCTTCAGGTAACGAGCCGAGCCAGTCTTTATCCCATTTAGCGCGTGGCGCAAAATCAAAAATCTCTTTAGGCATCAAGAAGCCGCGCTTTGCTGCAGGAAGCACAATCATAAGACCGATAAAACCGCCGACCAATGATGGGAACTCAGGACCTAGGTATCTAGCCACTAAATAATAAGGAACGGTAAAGCAGAGACCAGCAAAAATTGCAAAAGGCCATACTTTGAGCCCTTCAACGAAGGAGCGATTTTTACCAAAGAACCGAGTCAAAAATCCACTCAAAAGTAACGGAATTAGAAAACCCACCAGCGCATGTATCAGACCGATGTTACCCGCGATTTGTAATAGATAGTTTTCAGTTGAGAGTGGCGCAATCGCTTGCGTTATATCTGGCTTATCATTGATACCAGTCCAAACGCCAAGTAATACTGGCGTACCAACGGCACCAAATGATACGGGCGTCGACTGAATAATTAACATAGCCATAACTGATGCCATCGCTGGGAAACCTAAAGCCAACAACAACGGTGCACCGATAGCAGATGGCGTACCAAATCCTGATGAGCCTTCTATCAGCGAGCCGAATAACCACGCCACAATGATAACTTGAACGCGTCTATCGGGCGAGATATCCATAAAGCCTTTACGAATAGCGACAATAGCGCCCCCTTCCTTCAAAGTATTCAGCAATAAAATAGCCGCAAATACAATAAATAAAAGCGTGAGTGCGACGATGATGCCGTTTACAGTCGCGGCTGCGACTTGAGCACCACTGGCTTGCCAAACGAACAACGCTAATAGCGCGGTTACTAAATAGGCAACGCCCATAGAAATCTTGGCAGGGAGCCGCAACATTACAAGCAAAACGAGTACTACCAGAATAGGCGCTAAGGCCAAAAAAGTGTACATAATAAACCGTCCTTGGTATATGTAGTTGAAGTCATCTTTGAAATATCATTGAAGGATATTTCTTTTTTCTTTATCAGTATTAAGCCAAAAGAAGCCCGTAGTTTTTTGGTGCTGCGGGCGTCATTCAAATGGCAGTAGAGAACTTATTTCAAAAATTAGCTGAGACCTTGTATTCTTTATTAAGGTAGTTAAGAGCTGATTATGATTGTCCTTTACAATCCGCTTAACTCATTATAGTTGGTTTTATTGTGGGTCTAACAATTCGATCCAATGCTTGACTGGGACGGACGCATGGCTGCCTAAATGCAATTGGCATCCGATATTGGCTGTCACAATCTGATCTGGGTTATCGATGGTAAGATCGTTGATTTTATTGGTGAGTAGTTGCTGGCTAAGCGTAGGCTGAAGGAGCGAGTAAGTACCAGCAGAGCCGCAGCATAAATGTCCGTTTTGGGTTTTAGAGAGCTCAATCCCAGCGCGTTGCAATATCTGCTCAACATGACCGCCTAACTGCTGAGCGTGCTGTAGCGAGCATGGGCAGTGGACAGCGGTCTTGCGATTCGTCTGTTTTACTACCAACTTCTCTAGGTCCTCTTTGATCAAAATCTCACTCAGGTCTCGGGTCAGTGCACTGATACGCTTGGCTTTAGCTGCATAAGCGTCGTCATGTTTGAGTTTTTCACCGTACTCCTTGACCATCGAGCCGCAGCCTGAAGCGCTGATAACAATGGCTTCAGCCCCAGCCTCAATATATAGCCACCACGCATCGATATTGCGCCGCATGAACGCAAGCCCTTCTTCATGAGCAGGTATGTGATAGCTCACAGCGCCGCAACATCCGGCATCTGGTGCAGCAATCAAGCTGATGCCTAGCCTATCAAGTACTCGGGCGGCGGCATTGTTGGTATTGGGGGTGGCAGAAGGTTGGGCGCAGCCCTCTAGCACCAGCATTTGACGCGAGTGTTGCTGTGAGGGTCGCGGGCGGGTGATTTGCTTAACAGGGACTTGGGCTTTTAAGTCGCGAGGCAAAAAGGAGCGAAACAGTTGTCCAAGTCTTAAGAGAAACCCAAATCGGTGCGGATAGGGCAACACCTTTCTGATAAGCCAGCGTTTAAGTCTTTGATCAGCAGGTCGCGACAGCTGTTCTTCCATAATATCGCGGCCGATCTCAGCCAAGCGGCCATATTTTACCCCGGAGGGGCAAGTGGTTTCGCAGCTACGACAAGTCAAACAGCGGTCTAAATGAAGTTGGGATTTTTCGCTAACATCACCAGTTTCAAGCATTTGTTTTAGTAAATAAATACGACCGCGAGGACCGTCACGCTCATCGCCAAGCTCTTGATACGTGGGACACGTAGCATTACAAAATCCACAGTGAACGCAAGTGCGCAAAATATCATCGGCTTCTTGAATATCTGGGTAATCCAGATATTTTATATTGATTTGAGTTCGCATTACGACTTCCTTGTCATCGAGCTAATTTACATCCAGCTATATAAACGATTGGGATTGAAAACACCATTCGGATCAAAGGCGTGTTTGAGGCGTTGGTGGAGCTTTTGGAGCGCCTCAGGCTGAGTATGAAAGACCTCCTGATTCCTGTCGCCACCGCGATAAAGGCTGACCTGACCACCTGCGGCCTCAGCAAGCGCTTCTAATTTTTCCGCGGTAAAGTCGCCACGAAGCCAGCGCTGTGATCCTCCCCAATCAATCAGCCAATCTTCCTCTGGTAGCATATGCACCGCGCTACTTTTTACAGAAAACCGCCACAATGAGGACGCGTCTAAGAAATAATCCAATTGCTGCTCACGAAGCATTGACCAAAACGTATCTGTATCCTCTAATATCGCGCCTTGCCACTGGTTGACAGTACTATCTACAGCACTTCGCGCGCCTGCCAAGCGCAAATACAAATGATTGTCAAACCAACACGCCCCTGTCAAGGGTTTGGATTTTCCTGAGAGACGGTTCATGGTCTCAATAGCCTTTGCAGCGTCCATTTCCTGCTTAATAGTCACAGTGGCGGCAGGCTTAGGCATGACTTTTAGACTGACTTCAGTGATGATACCCAAAGTGCCCATCGCGCCTGCTTGCATCCGTGAGACATCATAACCGGCGACGTTTTTCATCACCTGACCGCCGAAGCGCAGTTCTTCTGCATGGCCATTAATCAGGCGAATGCCTAAGACATGGTCTCTTATTGAACCGCTCCAAGGTCTTGCTGGGCCTGATAAGTGGCAAGCCAATGTACCGCCCAAGGTTGCTTGTCCGTCAAATGTCGGTGGCTCAAATGCTAAGCACTGATTGTGTTCGGCTAATGCGCTATTAATCTCAGTAATTGAGGTTCCAGCACGAGCAGTCAGCACCAATTCGATCGGCTCATAACTGATGATGCCTTTGTGCTCGCTAAGACTGATGGGGTCGCCTATTGGCTCACGTCCCATAAACTGCTTACTGCCCCCGCCCATGATTTGTAGGGCTGTGCCGTCATGGCTGGCTTGCATTACTCGCGCAATCAGCTCTTGACTCATGTCTGTCATGCCAGATCTCCTTGCTGTGGTTGAGAGTCATGGTTGTGTTGCGTTCTGTCAAGGGTACGGTACTCTTGACAGCGCTTGAGCACTGGAATGCCCTTACCTGGATTTAGCGTACCGATTGGGTCAAAGGCGTGCTTGATTGCATGAAATTGTGTCAGCTCTTGATCGTTAAACTGAATCGTCATTTGGCGGATTTTTTCAACGCCAACCCCATGCTCACCAGTTATGCAGCCGCCCACCTTGACGCAAAGCTCTAAAATACGGCTGCCGAACTCTTCAGTGCGCTCAAGCTCTCCTGGGACATTGGCATCAAATAAGATAAGCGGGTGCAAATTGCCGTCCCCAGCATGAAACACGTTGGCGACGCGCAGACCGTATTCATCTGAGAGTTTTTGCATTTCGGTTAGGACATGGGCAAGTTGGCTACGCGGAATCGTGCCATCCATGCAGTAGTAGTCAGGGGATATTCGTCCGACAGCGGGGAATGCAGATTTTCGACCTTTCCACAATAAGGCGCGCTCCGCCTCACTTTGTGAGACACGTGTTGTGGTTGCGCCAAGCTCGATAAACAGCTGCTCAACCTCTGCAATCTGTTCTTGAACTTCCGCCTCGCTGCCATCTAACTCACACAGCAGCAAAGCTTGGGCGTCAATTGGATAGCCTGCATGAGCAAACGCTTCGGCGGCTATGATGGCAGGGCTATCCATCATCTCAAGTCCGGCTGGAATAATACCTTTGGCAATCACGCCGCCGACCGCGTCCCCTGCGGTCTGAACATTATCAAAAGCGGCCATAATGACCTGAGCCTTTTCAGGGCTAGGTAGCAGCTTGACCGTCACTTCAGTAATCACCCCAAGTAGACCCTCAGAGCCAGTAATCAAAGCCATCAAATCAAAGCCGTTGCTATCAAGACCTTCACTACCAATAGTAATGAGATCCCCCTCGACTGTGACCATCTCAACTTTTAATAAATTGTGAGTGGTCAGACCATATTTGAGACAATGGACGCCGCCTGAGTTTTCGGCGACGTTGCCACCGATGGAGCAGGCAATCTGTGAGGAGGGGTCTGGGCCATAATACAAGCCATATTGTCTAGCCGCCTCACTAATAGCAAGGTTACGGACACCTGGCTGCAAACGTGCGCTACGGGCAAGTGGATCAATATCAAGGATATGTTTAAATCGTGACAACACCAATAAGACGCCATCAGGGTTGGGCATTGCACCTGCACACAAACCCGTACCGGCACCGCGTGCGACCACAGGGATTTGATAGCGATAACAGATTCGCATTACCTCACAAACTTGCTCAACGGTTTTTGGGAGCACCGTGATGAGGGGCATATCGCAATATACCGATAAGCCATCACACTCAAAAGGCTTTTGAGTCTCCTCATCATTGATCACGTACTGAGGCTCAATAAAATCGCGAAATAGCTCTACTAAAGCAGCTTTATCAGGTCTTTGGCTCTGATTCATGGTGGCATTCCTTTGCTCACTAAATTGTCGACACTCACTGCATTATTATACAGATGACCTTAAGCTTATAATAAAAAGGGAAAGATTAGCTATCAATATATTAGTTAAAACTGAATAAAATGATATGTAATGTTTTGAATTAGTAAGAATTAAGCTTGTTTGCGGCTGTATTGAATAAGCGAGCAGGGGCTGTCAGGGTCACAATAAACGCTGTAAATCCAGTATTGAAAATGGATAATCTAAGCGTTTTGTCGGTGTCAAGATGACGGGAATAGTCGTCGCAAAGGCCATCATAAGCGGTTCAGAGAAATCGGCAATATCGACAGACTCGTAAGTAACGCGTTGCACCACTTGTAGCTGTGTTATCAGCTGTTCAGCAATATCACATAAATGACAACCTGAGGTGCCGAGTAGCCACCATTTGGTTATATTTTCAGGAGAACCAAGCTCAGGTTTTTCTTCAATCATATGAGCACGCAATGTGCTTATATTATTATTCTCGTACATAGCTACTCTCTTATATTAATCCTAAAGGCAAAGCTTACAAATCCAACGTTCATTTTTGCTGATTTTTTACGTGTACTCATGTGACATGATAAAGAAGTGGGGTAAATAATGACAGCGATTGTGAGATTAGGTAAGATGAGCTGCTATTTATAATTGCTGACCTATATTGCTAGGCTAAGCGCTCCTTACTTCCTCTAACTATCTTTTCAATCACTTGGACAACACGCATGACAAGTTTTGGCAAATTTATCAAACGACTCTTATTGGCATTGATGGTGTTGGTCGTCGCATTCCATGTGTTGGTTGCAGGGCTGCTGTTAATTTGGAAAACGCAGCCGATTAATAACAGCATGTTTATGCTCACCCATCGCATTATGGGCGGTGATGTTAGCCAAACTTGGGTTGAATATGACGCGATTGCCAAATCTGCGAAGCAAGCGGCGATTGTCAGTGAAGATTCGACGTTTAGCCAGCATAACGGCTTTGACATGAAAGGCATTAAGGCGGCACAGAAAAAGAATGAAGCGACTGGCAAGATGTCTGCAGGCGGCTCAACCATCACTCAGCAATTGGCTAAAAATCTGTTTTTGACTTCGCATCGCTCTTATACGCGTAAAGCTGAAGAGGCTGTTCTCACCATAATGATTGAGACATTATGGGATAAGCAGCGAATTTTGACCGCGTATTTGAATGTAGCAGAGTTTGGCAATGGTATTTATGGTGTTGAAGCGGCAGCGCAGTATTATTTTGATAAGTCAGCTGCTAATCTCAATCGTGATCAGTCAGCCTTATTGATTGCCATGCTAACCAATCCAAAATACTATGAAAGTCATCAAAGCGATAAACGCCTGCGTAATAAACAACGTATCATAAAAAAGCGTATGAAAAATGCTGTATTGCCACAGTCTGCCTAAATGTAGCTAGAATTAACGGTAACAATAGAATAATAATTAAAAAGTATAGTATAAAAATGCTGATAGGATAAGATTGATATAAAAATGATAGCAGTTTGATAACAGTCATAGGAGTGGAGCGTGGTAGAGATGGATAATAAGCACAGTAATAGTGATAAGACCGCTGATGTTATTGAGACATATATTGATGCGAATAATGATGTCAATAGAGAGAGTGACACAGATAAAGTAGACGGTGCCATTAATACCAGCAATCCTCTTACCGATGAAAGCCTTATTAATCCGTATGGCAACCAAGTTTTAACCGAGATTGATTGGCAACGCTCGGAAGATGGTAATTATTCACCCAGCAGCTATATCAATCGTGACTTGTCTTTACTACAGTTTCATCTGCGGGTCTTAGCACAAGCGGCAGATCCCCACCATCCTTTGCTTGAGCGTTTATTCTTTTTAATGATTTTTTCATCCAATATCGATGAGTTTTTTGAAATTCGCGTTGCTGGTATTATGCAAAAGCTCAATCTGGGTGATGTGTCGACCAGTGTACATGGTATGCGTCCCAGTGAAATTCTTAATGAAATATCAGCAGTGACTCATGATGCCATCGCTGAGCAATACCGTATTTTAAATGAAGATATCTTGCCAGCACTGGCGCTTGAGGATATTCGTTATTTAAAGCGCGATGAGTTGAATGCTGAGCAATCCGCATGGATGAAGCGCTATTTTACTGAGCAAGTCTCGCCGGTATTGACACCTATTAGTATTGATACTGCGCATCCATTCCCGCGCTTGGTGAATAAAAGCTTGAACTTTATTGCGACGTTAGAGGGCAAAGACGCCTTTGGTCGCGATATCAATCTGGCAATCGTACCCGCGCCGCGTAGCTTGCCGCGCGTGATTCGTCTGCCTGATGAATTGACTGGTGGCAAAGAGCACCATGTGATGCTATCAGCGATTATCCATGAGCATATCGGTGAGCTATTCCCTGGTATGAATGTCACCGGCTGTCATCAATTTAGGCTGACGCGTAATGCCGATTTGGACTTGGCAGATGATGTTGATGACATTGCCAAAGCCTTAGAAGGTGAGCTTGAAAACCGCCGATTTGGTGATAAAGTGCGCCTTGAAGTCACTACTGAATGCCCAACGCCAATTAGTGATTATTTGCTTAATGAGTTTGAGTTGCATGACAACCAATTATACCGCGTCAATGGACCTGTCAACTTAACGCGTTTGCTGTTTGATTTTAATATCCCAGCCTTGCGTTATCAGCCCTTTACGCATGTGATACCAAAACCGTTTCGCCGCGAAGTCGACAAGCTTGATAAAGCAACCAGTATGTTTGCTGCCATGCGTAAAGGCGATGTATTGGCGCATCATCCGTTCCATGCGTTTTCGCCGATTATTAATTTACTTTGGCAAGCTGCCAGTGATCCAAAAGTATTAGCGATTAAGCAAACGCTTTATCGTTCAGGCACCAATTCAGAAATTGTCAAAGCGCTAGCCGCAGCCGCACGTAATGGTAAAGAAGTGACAGCAGTCATTGAGTTACGCGCCCGTTTTGATGAGGCGTCTAATATTGCTGTTGCCAACTATCTGCAAGAGGCAGGGGCAGTAGTGGTCTACGGTATTGTTGGCTACAAAACCCACGCTAAACTCATGCTCATCGTGCGCCGCGAAGAGGGGAAAATGCGCCGTTATGTGCATTTAGGCACGGGTAATTATCACGCAGCAAATGCTAAAGTCTATACCGATTATGGATTATTCAGTGCGGATCCTGATATCTCAGAAGACGTCCACAAGATATTCCAAGAGCTGACCGGCATGGGTAAACCTGCTAATCTCAAAAAGCTATTGCATGCACCATTTACCTTGCATGATAAATTGATGAGCTTTATCGATGATGAGATTACTCATGCCAAGGCGGGCAAGCGCGCTCATATTATTGTTAAAGTAAACGCCTTAACCGAACGTCGTTTGATTGATAAACTATATGATGCGTCACAAGCAGGGGTCAAAATTGAACTGATTTTGCGCTCAATTTGCTGTCTGCGTCCGCAAGTGAAGGGTCTGTCTGAGAATATCACCGTACGTTCTGTTATCGGTCGTTTTTTGGAGCATACTCGCATCTATTACTTCTATAATGATGGTAATGAGCGCTTGTACTGTGGCAGCGCCGATTGGATGGATCGTAATTTGTTCCACCGTGTAGAGGTAGCGTTTCCGATTGAAGATAAAAAATTGTCTAAGCAAATTTATCAAGATGGACTGTTGAGTTACCTCCAAGACAATAAGCAAGCGTGGACACTCAGCGGTGACGGTAACTGGCAACGAACCAAGCCAGCGGCGGATGAAGCGCTTCACATTGCTCAAGAGCATTTATTAAAAGTGATTAATCGTGTTGGCGAGCCGGTATAACTGTCTTGTTTATTAGCGGTTATTAAGTCGATTAATCTCATTTAGTGTTTTTAATGTTATCCACTTTTTTCAACAAATATAACAGCCAAGCATAGGGATTACTCTGTGCTTGATTTTTTTTGCCTACCAATTCTACTTTCTGGTTACAAACTGTCTGGTAAGCTCACACTTATTCACATATTTATACGGCAGTACACTGGTGAGCGTATCAAATTTATTCTTATAATTAGGTAGATATAGATAATTAGATAGATATAAAAATTCACCCTTATATAAATTATCTCAATAAGAAAACAGGATTTCACCATGAGTCACACCAACAATAATAGCTCAGATATCAAAAAAGCCGCTGAGGAATCAGATAGCCACCAGCAGATTGAGAAAAATTTAGAAAATGGCAAGCCAGTTGATGCACCAGAATCATTAACAGAAGAAGAGCAAACTTCTTTTATCAACGATGATTTGCGTACAGACAAATAGTTAGCAAAAAATTATTGAACTCCATACTACTAAAGCGAGGGAAATGCCATGTCACATGATAGTCAGTCAGACAATATTCAAACTAACAACATGCACCCAAATCATGAAGAGCCTGTATCCGTCAACGATCCAGCGAAGCTGCATCCAGATAATCCATCGGACAGTTATGAAGGTCGTAAGCACGAACCCGAAATTGATGGACCTCAGCAGGAGTCGCAGGAGACGGATGAGATATACGCTGACCCACGCAAAGAAGAAAATCTGCCTCTAGGTGGAAAAAATGTTGGCGATCTAAACGCCTATGATTTATCGCAAAAAGGCAATGAATAGTTTTTCATCGTCGTGACTCTCTTAACTCTCTTAACTCTCTTAACTCTCTTAACTCTCTTAACTCTCATATAAATGATCATTGTCAGATGGGTGATGATGAAGAAATAACAAGAAAGATAAATTAAAAATAAGGATATTACGATGGAAACGAAAGATCCGGCATTAACCAAAACGCCTATCATCAGTAATGATGGTCATATCGACAATATGCCTGCGCGCACGGTCGACACCAGCGCAGCTCATGATAATACGGAAAAAAGCACCGAGACATTTCAAGAAACAGTCATTGGTACCAGATATGCGAGCGATGATATCCAGCATGGTGACCATACACATGAAGACATTCATCATAATAGTCATAACGTGATGTCTACCGATGATAGTATTGAAAATCATACCACTATCAATAAAGGAACAGATACGTTCCAAGAGAGTGTGGTAGGCTCAGAACATGTCAATGATGGCGATAATGCTGCCCGTCAGCCAGATCGCCGCGATCAAGAGGGCAATGCTTTTGATGATGGTATCAATGAACATACCACTATTGATCAAGGGGCTAAAAGCGAAGGCATAAACGATTTAAATCGCTATGCAAATATTGATAATGCTCAAACCCGTGTGTTAAATCCGGATGAAAAAGATTTTTAAAACATTTAGACAATTCGATAACTTGAAAAGGTGCTGCAAGTAATGACGTACGATACGTCGCTTGCAGCACCTTTTTTTGTTTTATTGATAACATAGTCGATTCAATTTAAAAAGAACACCGTACTGCTGGGATAAATTTTACGAAGCCTCTGGAGTGCGAAGTGCACAGCAAGCGAGAGAAATTTATCCCAGCATAATGCTATTCTGAGCGTAACTCTTTTATATTTAACTCACTATAGATTTAATAAATTAGAGAGCAATAGGGTCGCCGCTATGAAAACGCAGCTCAGTATCTGGAGTTGATATCAAATCTGCTTCTACTTCTTTAAAGAACGCCACCCGCTCATCGATATTGTCTTCAGACAATGACTGCGCCAGTGCCAAATAATCCTCAAAATGACGGCTTTCTGATTTTAATAAATAACGATAGTATTTTACCAAACGCTCATCATTGATAACCTCAGAAAGTGCCGCAAAACGCTCACAAGAACGTGCCTCGATAAATGCACCAATAATCAGCACATCTACCATTGCAGCGGGTTCATAAGTACGCTTGTGTTTTAGCATCCCTTTGGCATAGCGTCCAGCACTTAGATATTTCCATGCTTGCCCGCGCTCATTCATAATGCCAAGCACTTGCTCATAGTGCAGCATTTCCTCACGTATTAATTGTGCCAATTTACGCTGTAAATCATAAGAGAACTCATAGCGAAAGATGAGATTCATCGCGGTACCGGCGGCCTTTTTTTCACAATTGGCATGGTCTTGAATAATCAGCGATAAGTTATTAACAGCGGCGTTGACCCAAGCTTGTGAGGTTCGTGCGCCCAAGAAATCAAAAATAGGCGATAAATCTACCTTTAGTGGCGTGCTGAGTTGGGTGATAGAAATGATATCAACGCTATCATTACTACCGTTATCTTCAGAATCTATTACAGATTGACTCCCTACTGTAGTTGAAGGCTCAGACTGCAAATTAGAAGTAGTTTTAGGTATGGATGTATTTTCTTGGTTTATGGTCATGGTTTGCTTAGACTTTATCGATGAGTGGATGAATAAAATAATGAAAAAAAGTAGATATATACGCGCGATATGTATTTAAATTCTCTAAAATACTTTGATATGATAGATAACCATTACGCATAAATTAATATCGTAATGATTACTTACAGTTTATACTTGTGAGTAATTTAGTAGGATGGGATAGTAAGATAATCGTTGCTGGCGCATATGGTATATAGGCTATCATTTATCTACAGCACAAGCATTTAGTTACTAAATGAGGTTTCCTTGTTTATTGCCTTATTTGGTAGTAGGATAATATTTTGCTTTTAACGTATTTTGTCTTACTATTGCTTGTCAGCTGATAGCAAGTAGCCAATAGTATATCAACTATCAATCGCGTCTCAAAATCTAAGGTTTATAGCCTATCTTTATGTAAAACCTATCTAGATAATACAACGTTAAACACCGCTCAAATAATGACAGCCGAGGTAACGCAGCAGTAAATTTATTTGGCTTGTAGCTTATTTATTACTTTACAACCCTGCTTTATGCGCCCTTTTGCATGGCTGTGTACATGGACGAGGTATGTTTTAGCAGCCCAGTATCAACAAATCTAACAAACAGATAAGGATAACAGTATGAGCCAGTCTTCTAATGCCAATCGTGTTCAAAAAGGCATTCTTGCCATTGATCAGCAGCTGTTCGATTTTATCGAAAATGAAGTGCTGCCGAAAGTCGGTATTGATTCAGACGGTTACTGGTCAGGTTTCGAAAAGGTCATCAAAGAGTTTACGCCACGTAATAAAGCACTGCTTGCAACGCGTGCTAAGATTCAAGGACAGATTGACCAATGGCACCTGCAACATCCTACCAAAAATGGCAATATTGATTATCCAGCGTACAAAGCATTTTTACAAGAAATTGGCTACCTATTACCAGAAGGCGAAGCGTTCAGTGTCAGCACAGAAAACGTCGATGATGAGATTGCCCGCATTGCAGGACCGCAGCTGGTAGTGCCAGTACGTAATGCTCGCTATGCGTTGAACGCCAATAATGCGCGTTGGGGCAGCTTATATGATGCTTTATATGGCACCAATGTTATCAGTGATGAAAATGGTCAAGAAGCAAAAGGTGGCTACAATCCAACACGTGGCGCAGCCGTCGTCGCTTATGCCAAAAAATTCCTAGATGAAAACTTTGCCTTAGCATCAGGCTCCTATAGCGATGTAACAGGTTTTAGAGTCGTTGATGGTAAGCTTGAAATTGCGCAAGGCGATAGCAGCACGCAACTAAAAGATGCCGGACAGTTTGCAGGTTTCGTAGGCGACGCTGATAGTCCTAGCGCTGTGTTATTAAAGAACAATAACTTGCATGCTGAGATTCAAATTGATGGCAATCATCCCATTGGCAAAGATGATCCTGCACATATCAAAGACGTGTTATTAGAGTCGGCGCTGACTGCGATTCAAGATTGTGAAGACTCCATCGCTGCTGTTGATGCAGAAGAGAAGGTTGAAGCGTATCGCAATTGGTTTGGCTTGATGAATGGCGATTTGCAAGAAACCTTTGAGAAAGGCGGCAAGACCCGTACGCGTAAACAGAATCCTGATCGCGAATATACTACGCCAGAGGGTGATACGCTGACCTTGCCAGGTCGCTCGCTTTTATTGCTACGTAACGTCGGACATCTCATGCAAAATCCATCGATTTTGGTAGATTTAGGCAATGGTCAAGAAGAAGTTTTCGAAGGTTTAATGGATGGTTTGATTACGCCTTTATTATCATTGAATGATTTAAAAGGTAAAACCGAGCTATCAAACTCACGTAAAGGTTCAATGTATATTGTTAAACCAAAAATGCATGGTCCTGATGAAGTGAAGATAGCGAATGACTTGTTTAACGCCTCAGAAGACCTACTGGGCTTAGAGCGTTATACGATAAAGATCGGAATTATGGATGAAGAACGCCGTATGACGGTCAACTTAAAAGAAGCCATTCGCCAAGCAAAAGAGCGTGTTATTTTCATCAATACCGGCTTCTTAGATCGCACAGGTGATGAGATGCACACCAGTATGAATGCAGGTCCATTTGTTCGCAAAGGCGATATGAAGTCGCAAACGTGGCTGCCTGCTTATGAGCAATGGAACGTCGATATCGGTCTTGAAGTAGGCTTACAAGGTCACGCGC
This sequence comes from Psychrobacter sp. SC65A.3, assembly GCF_025642195.1. Lineage (NCBI taxonomy): Bacteria > Pseudomonadati > Pseudomonadota > Gammaproteobacteria > Moraxellales > Moraxellaceae > Psychrobacter > Psychrobacter sp. SC65A.3. The sequence goes on from NZ_CP106752.1 coordinate 741,195, forward strand.
AGATTGGTAAAGGCATGTGGGCAAAACCTGATGAAATGCAAGAGATGATGGACACCAAGATTGCCCATCCGCAAGCAGGTGCCAATACGGCATGGGTGCCATCTCCAACGGGCGCTACCTTACACAGCATGCACTATCATCAAGTCAATGTTGCTGAGGTTCAAGACAGTCTGAAATCACGTGCGCGCGCTAGCGTAGATGATATCTTAACCATTCCATTGGCAACAGATACAAATTGGACTGAAGAAGAAAAACAGCAAGAGATTGATAATAATGCTCAAGGTATCCTAGGCTATGTCGTACGTTGGGTAAACCAAGGTGTTGGTTGCTCTAAAGTACCTGATATTAATGATGTCGGCTTGATGGAAGATCGTGCGACATTGCGTATCTCAAGTCAGCATATTGCTAATTGGTTACACCATGATGTGGTCAGCGAGCAGCAAGTGATGGACGCTATGAAACGTATGGCTAAAATCGTCGATGAGCAAAATGCTGGTGATGCTGATTATCAACCAATGGCAACTGACTTGGACAACTCCTATGCTTTCAAAGCCGCTTGTGATTTGGTGTTTAAAGGTCGCGAGCAGCCAAGTGGTTATACTGAGCCATTATTGCATCAAGCACGTCTAGATCTAAAAGCCAGTGTTGGCTGCTAAAAGTTAAAACAAGACTGAATTTAGCAATAAGCACCCTTTAAGCGAGGTAAGTGACTGCCAATAAAAGAGGTAAGTAACTGTCAAGTTTTCACACTGCTAATTGCCAAAATTTTTAGCGTTTCTGATTTCCTTTGTAATTCTCACCCTTATTCGTTTTAAACGAGTAGGGGTGTTTTTTGTCAAAATTTTCTTTAAGGTAAAACCTTATACAGAGGGTGGGTTTGAAAGTTTTTCCCAACTAAAGCTTCAAAAAAATGTTGCAAATTATGTCAAAGTTGTTATGCTTGTAGCTGAAGTATGAGTTTGGTAACGGATGTTACGCAACAGAGCGATAAAGACCAAAGTTTACATGGCAGTTACTTTTTTAATCCCAGTTATGTAAGTCATGGTTTTTTTCATCTTACGGTAATAGAACTTCGCCACACTTGTTTCTGACTAATCTCGGTAGCCAGTTACACATTATATCTTTGAGGATTTGTGACGATACCATTTGGGCAACGGCTAATAATAGCTCGCTCATTACTAAAATTGTAAAGTGGAGATACCCCCATGAAAAAACTACTTTTAGCTACAGCAATCGCTGCCCTATCTGTATCTGCAGCCAATGCAGCACCAACTGTTTATGGTAAAGCTTTCGTTGCTATGGACTATGTTAATGCTGAATTTGATGGCCCTGCTGGCAACATGTATGATGAAGATACAGTAGAGATCAACTCTCATGCTTCACGTTTAGGCTTTAAAGGTTCTGAAGCTATGACTGCTAATACTGATGTTATCTATCAGTTAGAGTATGGCACAAAGATTGATGGTGATAAAAATGGTTTCACTAACCGTGATACATTCCTTGGTGTAAACAACAAACAATTCGGTGAGTTCCGTGTTGGTAAAAACCAATCAACGCTTGCTCGTATTGATAACGTTGTTGTTAACCAAGGTTACTTTGATAACTTAGGTACTACTCAAAATGAGAATGAAGTTATTGATGCATTAAACATGGCTGATAGTAACCGTATCGCAAGTTCAATCATCTGGACTGCACCTAAGTATAACGGTCTACCATTACAATTATCTGCTATGTATAGCTCTGATGACGTAAATGGTAATGACAATGCTGGCTTTGGCGTAGCAATGTTGTTTGATCAAGGTACTGGCTTTACTGCTGGTGTTGCTTATGACAAAGATCAAAACATCGTCGGTGATATCATCCGTGGTACTGCTACTGTAGATCTAGGCAAGTACATGGCAGCTCCAGTAACTTTGGGTGCGTTATATCAAGTAGCTGATTACGACGCTGGTACTTCTAAAGAGAAAGGTTTGGTTGTAAGTGCTGAGATGCCTTTAGCTAACTTTGCTCGCCCAGCGTCTATCTATACTCAGTATAACAAAACTGACAATTTAAATGGTTTTGATAATGCTGATTCAGATCAAATCGTTGTTGGTGGCAAATACATGTATAAAGACAACATCATTGCTCATGCCTATGCTGGTATGAACAAAGCTGATAATGTTAACTATGCATATAAAGTTACACCAAATGCTACTTCATATACTAATGTACGTGGTGATGCTGAAGTATTCGTAGTTGGTACTGGTCTAGAATACAAATTCTAATCTAACCATTAGAATCTGAATAAAAAACTCATCCTTCGGGGTGAGTTTTTTTGTTATGGCTTTTTTAACGCTGTAGTGAGTTATAATAGACATGTGCTAAAAATGAAGAGTTTCAAATAGTTTGTGCTTTTGCCCTATATTTTATGGCGTATTTTTAGTAAAATCCTTCTTTACCAATTACCGACAGAGTACTATGACCAAGTTTATATTTGTGACCGGTGGGGTAGTGTCCTCACTAGGAAAAGGTATTACCGCAGCTTCCCTTGCTGCCGTCTTAGAAGCACGTGGCGTAAACGTGACCATGACCAAAATGGATCCGTATATCAACGTTGATCCAGGCACGATGAGCCCGTTTCAACATGGTGAGGTATTCGTGACCGAAGATGGCGCTGAGACAGATTTGGACTTGGGCTATTATGAGCGTTTTTTACGCCATTCAAAGATGAGCAAAAGTAACAACTTCACCAGTGGTCGCATCTATCAAAATGTCTTAAATAAAGAGCGCCGTGGAGAATATTTAGGCGGTACGGTGCAGGTGATTCCGCATATTACGGATGAGATTAAGAGCAAAATTCTTGCCAGTGGCGAAGGCTATGATATCGCTATCATCGAGATTGGCGGTACCGTAGGTGACATCGAGTCGTTACCCTTTATGGAAGCAGTACGTCAAATGCAAGTCGAGCTTGGTCGCAATCGTGCCATGCTGATGCATCTTACACTAGTGCCTTATATCGCCAGTGCAGGTGAAACTAAGACTAAACCAACTCAGCATTCAGTCAAAGAGCTGCGTTCTATCGGTTTGCAGCCTGATATCTTGATTTGCCGCTCTGATCATCATATCTCACAAGACAATCGCCGCAAGATTGCACTATTTACCAACGTTGAAGAGCGTGCGGTCATTATGTGTGAAGATGCGCAAAGTATTTATCAGATTCCACGTACCTTACATGAGCAAGATCTTGATGATTTAATCTGTGAGCGTTTTGGTCTTGATTTACCAGAAGCAGATTTGAGCGATTGGGATAAGGTTGTCGAAGCGCAGCTGAATCCTGAGTCGACGGTAACAGTAGCCATGGTTGGTAAATATGTTGAATTACCAGATGCCTATAAATCAATCAATGAAGCATTGTTACATGCCGGTATTACTCACAAAGCCGACGTCAAAATTGATTATATCGATGCTGAACGTTTAGAAGACGATGACAGCTTACTAGCGCAACTGCATAATGCTGATGCCATCTTGGTGCCAGGCGGCTTTGGTGAGCGCGGTACGATGGGTAAGATCAAAGCCATTACCTATGCTCGCGAAAACAACGTACCTTATTTAGGTATCTGTTTAGGTATGCAGCTTGCAGTGATTGAATATGCGCGTAACGTGCTACATATCGATGCCAACTCTTCTGAATTTGATCGTAAAACAGCTGAGCCTATTATTGGCTTGATTACAGAGTGGTTAGATGAGCGCGGCGAATTGCAGATTCGTAGTGATGATTCAGACCTTGGTGGTACGATGCGTTTAGGTGCGCAGCAAGCTGAGCTGGTCGCTGGTAGTAAGCTTGCACAAATCTACGGTGCTAACAATATAACTGAGCGTCATCGTCATCGCTATGAGATGAATAACCGCTATATCGAGCCACTAGAGCAGGCAGGAATGACGGTATCAGGTTATTCTGCTAAGCAGCACCTAGTTGAGTCAGTTGAACTTGCTGATCATCCATGGTTTGTTGCGGTACAGTTCCATCCAGAATTTACCAGCTCGCCACGCGGTGGTCATCCATTGTTCAATAGCTTTGTAAAAGCGGCGAAGAATTATAGTGAAGCGAAATAATGGTTAAGTTATAAGTGCTTTTGATATAAAAAGACTGATCTTCGGATTGGTCTTTTTTTTTGGCTGATTTTTTGGCAGTGGTTTGCATGCTGATTTTTCTAATGGTTTGCCGCTAATTACGCTTATAGCCTTTTTTTAATTGACCTATCGGTTACAATAAGAGATAACAATAAAGAGGATACCTACTCAATGGAAAACCTACTAACCGCGCAGTCGCATATTCAACTTAATACACCTGATAATAAAAACATCAGTATCGGTAATGATCAGCCATTTGTCTTATTCGGTGGCATGAATGTTTTAGAGTCTAAAGAGATGGCATTTGAGATTGCTGAACAGTATGTCGAAATCTGCCAACGTTTGGGTATCGGCTATGTGTTTAAAGCCAGCTTTGATAAGGCCAATCGCTCAAGTCTGACCTCGTATCGTGGTCCGGGGCTAGAGAAAGGTATCGATTGGCTTGGGCAAATCAAAGAAAAATTCCAAGTACCGATTATTACGGATGTCCACGAACCTTATCAAGCGGCACCAGTTGCTGAAGTAGCTGATATTATCCAGTTGCCTGCGTTTTTATCCCGTCAAACAGATTTGGTGCATGCGATGGCGAAGACGGATGCGATTATTAATATCAAAAAAGCGCAGTTTTTAGCCCCGCATGAGATGCGTCATATCGTCAATAAATGTCTTGAGGGCGGTAACGATAAGCTTATTCTTTGTGAGCGCGGTAGTGCCTTTGGTTATAATAACCTAGTGGTTGATATGCTGGGTTTTGATACCATGAAGCAGATGGAGATACCAGTGTTCTTTGATGTGACGCATAGTTTGCAGCAGCCAGGCGGCCGTAGTGATAGTGCAGGTGGTCGCCGTGAGCAGATCACCACGCTGGCACGTGCTGGCATGGCAACAGGGATTGCAGGATTGTTTTTAGAGGCGCATCCAAATCCAGAAGTGGCAAAATGTGATGGTCCGTGTGCGCTACGTATGAGCCAATTAGAGCCTTTCTTACGCCAACTTAAACAGCTTGATGACTTGGTCAAAGGCTTTGAGACTTTGGATACTCATTAATATCATAAGTAATGTGAGGATAAAACAGTGGCGATTAAAGTGGCACAAGTAAGCATTGAAAACATCAATGATTCAGAAGGTTTAGATAGCGTCATGACCGCTTTAAAGAATATAACGGGCGTCACCGCTATTGAGTTAGATGCTAACAGTCATATGGCGTTGGTGCGTTATGATGATACCAAAACCAGTATCCATGCCTTTACTGCTGCGATTAGTATGGTCGATTATGTCACTCAGCCATTTCCTATCGATGCCCCGCAAAATCCACGTTATCATGATTAGATTTATAAAAGTATAACCAAACTGACTTGTGGTCAACGCCAATAGCTCTTATGCTGGTCTTGGCTATTTTAATAAAGTCTTATACCATTAAAGTATACAAACCATTTATTCACAGATAAAAATAAGGAGCCTCTCATGGCAAACCAAACCCGTATCATTAAAATTGATGGCATGACTTGTGGTGGCTGTGTGGCAAGCGTCCATAACGCCACCGCTGATATCGATGGTTTAGATGACATCAGTATCGAGCTTGCAGACAATCAAGCGACAGTCACCTTTGATGATAGCAAAACCAGTGCAGAGACGATTGCTGCTGCTATTGATGACGCAGGCTTTGATGCCACTGTTACCAACGCTTAATTTTATGCTTTGTTATAAACAAACCAGCTATTGTGGCTGGTTTTTTAATGGTGAAAAACTATGGCTATCAGAGTAGTGTTCTCAGCTCTCTTATTTCTGCAACATGTCCTTTTAATCTGAAATAATTGGTCGGCTGAAATAGTTGAATTGGCGCTAATCATGACCATTTAATATATAGGTTGATACACTAAGATGACTACTATTTAAATGCTCTGAAAAACAATAAGATATTAATCTTTAGAATGTACTGCTTGTTTGATTTGGATTTTTATTCCTCCACTGATAGATTTTTATAGCTCATACAAATTTATAAACGCCATAACGAGTTTTATTTATGAATAATTCTACCAATACCCATAATTCTTACGATGTTGAGACTGATATTCAGTCTAATACCCCGCTTACGCCGCAGCGTGCGCACTTGCAGCTGGCGATAGAGGGTATGACGTGTCAGGCCTGTGCATCACGGATTGAAAAGGTTTTGAATAAAAAGCCATCAGTCTATGAGGTCAGCGTGAACTTCGCAGGCGAGACCGCCAATGTGGATTATGATCCGACACAGACGACGGCAGAGCAGGTGACGGAATGGGTCAACAAAACGGGTTTTGTCGCCAATTTACAGGCGGCTGATAGCTTGTTTGCTCAAAAAGATGAGGATGCGAGCACTCAGTATCCATGGCGTTTGATTGGACTATGGGTCTGTTTGGTGCCGTTTTTAGTTGGTATGGCTGGCATGCTCTTTGGGCAGGGTATGGCATGGATGCCGCCGATTTGGATGCAATTCATATTAGCGACCATTGTACAGTTTGGATTTGCATTGCCGTTTTATAAAAGTGCTTGGGCGTCTATTAGAGGCGGTCTTGCCAATATGGACGTACTGGTCGTCATCGGTACGGTAACCATTTGGGCGTATTCAACGTATCTGTGGCTGACCCATGGTGATGGTAGCTTAAATAGTCTGTTGCAAAGTGGGCATACTGGTGGTCATGGTGCGAGTGGCAGTCCTGCGGTATATTTTGAAGCAGGCGTGATGGTCATTGCTTTTGTGCGCACCGGTAAATACCTTGAAGAGCGCACTAAAAAGCACAGTCTGAATAGTATTGATTTACTATTATCGCTGACACCAGACGAAGTTGAGCAACAGCAGCCAAATGGTGAGTTTAAAAATATCGCTCTCAAAGAGGTACAAGTGGGTGATATCTTGCGTGCCAAACAAGGTAGCCGCGTTGCAACCGATGGGACGGTCATCGATGGTGCTGGCTGGTGTGTCGAGAGTCATTTAACCGGTGAGTCAGTACCGCTTAAGAAAGAAGTAGGCGATGGATTATTAGCGGGTGCCTTGGTTGAAAACGGTAGCTTGTTATATCGCGTCAATGCCAAGGGTAGTGATACAAAGCTTGGTGATATGGTACAAGCACTAAGCGATGCCCAAGGCTCAAAAGCCAATCTGGCACGCCTTGCTGATAGAGTCACTGCGGTCTTTGTGCCCGTTGTGGTAGTGATTGCACTGGTTACCTTTGGTGTGACGTGGTGGCTGACCGGTATGCTCGATATCGCTTTGATGCACGCGGTATCGGTGTTGGTCATTGCTTGTCCCTGTGCGCTTGGTTTGGCGACACCAGCCGCAATCATGGCAGGTATGGGCGTGGCTGCGCGTCACGGTGTTTGGTTTAAAGATGCGCAAAGCCTGGAAGCGGCAGGCAATATCGATACAGTAGTGCTCGATAAAACAGGTACTTTGACCATTGGTAAGCCGACCATTGTCGATGAAGTTATGGTCGATAAATCAATAGCGGTTGATGATGTACTACAGATTGCCGCAAGTATTGAAGTACATGCCAGTCATCCGCTTGCAACTGCTTTGGTTAATGCAGCGACAGCGCGTGGTTTATCCTTATTCGATGTGTCTGATATCAGCGTTATCAAAGGCGCAGGTATACAGGCAAATATTGAAAGCTTAGGTGTGGTAAAGGTTGGCACAGCAGAGTTTGCCAATCTTGTATTGCCTAAATTGATGCCAAAGGTATGGCAAATTGCCAGTACTGTTGCGATTAGTATTAACGATGAAGCACTAGGCGCATTTGCTTTAGCGGATGACTTAAAATCAGATACGCCGCAGGCGATTACTGCACTACAAGATGCGGGTATTAATGTTATTTTGATGAGCGGTGATAAACAATCCGTCGTCGATCACGTTGCCGGACAGCTTGGTATCGAAAAAGCGTATGGCAAGATGAGTCCACGTGACAAGGCCAGCCAAATTGCTCTACTGCAAACAGCGGGTCATAAAGTCGCTATGGCAGGAGATGGTGTCAATGATGCACCAGCGATGGCAACTGCCGATGCCAGCTTTGCCATGTTTGAAGGCACGGATGTCGCCCAACATAGTGCCTCTGCGCGCTTGATGGGTGAGTCGCTGATGCATATCGACGCAGCGCAAAAAATTGCGAATGCCACGCTGCGTAATATCAAACAAAATTTGTTTTTTGCCTTTATCTATAATTGCCTTGGTATTCCGCTCGCTGCTTTTGGCTTTTTGAATCCTATGATTGCCGCTGCTGCTATGGCACTTAGCTCGATTTCAGTGTTGATGAATGCGCTGCGTTTAACGCGTTTTAAGACAAAGGTTGAGCTGAATAATACCGTATCAGACTCCCACACTAAAGCAGATCGTCTAACAAAAGCGTAAGAGTTATATGACGTTTGATATCATAGGTACTGAGATAAATTGATAGCGGCTCATTTAACTATTGATTAGCGATTTTATGACCGTCTGTTGCTTTAAGATAAGGGAAGTTTGGCAAAATTTATGCTATGATACCAAGCACTATAGCTAATGGTTAAGGGATGAAATAAACCTTTGATTACGTTTAAAATGAGCCGATTGTATTAATCACTAAAGCTTTTTTTGCGCATTACTATACGATATTCTGCTTTATCTTTTTTGTATTCTAGTTGCCGTTATTTATCTCATAAACTTGGCATGACCAAAGGAATTAACAGACATTATGTACGCTGAAGAAACCAACAACGTCACCGCAATTAAAGACATTCGCGCTCGTGAGATTTTAGACTCGCGTGGTAACCCAACGATTGAAGCTGATGTGATTTTAGCTGATGGCACTATTGGCCGTGCTGCTGCTCCAAGCGGCGCATCGACTGGCTCACGTGAGGCGCTTGAGCTACGTGATGGCGATCAAAGCCGCTATATGGGTAAAGGCGTCAAAAAGGCAGTAGCTAACGTCAATAGCCAAATCCGCAGTGCTTTGATGGACAAAGATGTTACTGCTCAGCAAGCCATTGATGATGCAATGATTGCGCTAGACGGTACAGAAAATAAAGACAATCTCGGTGCCAATGCCATACTTGCGGTTTCACTTGCGGTTGCTAAAGCGGCTGCTAAATCACAAAGTCTGCCATTACATCAGTATATCGCTGATCTGCGCAACCAGACGTCGCTTACGATGCCTGTACCGATGATGAATATCATTAATGGTGGTGAGCACGCGGACAATACCGTCGATATTCAAGAGTTTATGATTGAGCCGGTTGGTTTTAGCAGCTTCTCAGAAGCATTGCGTGCTGGTACCGAAATCTTTCATAGCTTAAAGTCTGTTCTAAAATCACAAGGCTTGAATACTGCTGTTGGTGATGAAGGCGGCTTTGCGCCAAATCTTCGCAGCAACGAAGAAGCCATTACAGTTATCATGCAAGCGATTGAGCAAGTAGGCTACACAGCTGGTAAAGATATTCACTTAGCTTTAGATTGTGCTGCTACTGAGTTCTATAAAGATGGCAAATACGTCTTGGCAGGCGAGGGTAATAAATCCTTTGATAGCCAAGGGTTTTCAGATTATTTAGTGGGTCTTGCGCGTCAATATCCTATTATCTCTATCGAAGATGGTCTTGATGAGTCAGATTGGGATGGCTGGAAATACCTAACTGAGCAAATCGGTGATAAGGTTCAACTGGTCGGTGATGATTTGTTTGTAACCAACCCTGCTATCTTGCAAGAAGGGATTGATAAGAAAATTGCCAATGCGATTTTGATTAAGTTTAACCAAATCGGCACCTTGTCAGAAACGCTAGATGCGATTTATCTGGCGAAGAAAAACGGTTATGCGACGGTTATTTCGCATCGTTCAGGCGAAACGGAAGACAGCACCATTGCTGATTTAGCGGTAGGTACCGCTGCCGGACAAATCAAAACTGGCTCATTATGCCGCTCAGATCGCGTTGCAAAGTATAACCAATTGCTTCGTATCGAGCAGCAAGTACGTGCAAGCTATCGTGGTCGCGAAGAGTTCATTGGTCTACGTGGTTAATCAGCCAAAATTGTCGCTTACGCTGGGCGATATATAAATATATCGCTCAGCAATTTTATATTCTCTTTATATCGTTTGGCGTTATTATATTATGAAATACTTTAGCCAATTTATACTACTTGCGTTAGCCGTTGCCGTGCTGTCAGGACTGCAATATCAGTATTGGCTGGGTGAAAATGGTCGCGTCGAGCACAATAAGCTTCTGACTGAAGTGGATGAGCAGCAGCGCTTAAATGACAACCAAGTCTCAGCAAATAACTTACTGCGTACCGATGTCAATGATCTAAAGACTGGTCTCGAAGCGGTAGAGGAGCATGCTCGTTTGGATTTGGGTTTGATTAAGCCAAATGAGACTTTTGTACAAGTATCAACCGCGCCTACTACTCATAGTCGTTATTGATTTTGACGTAAAGTCGGTATTGATTCTAAAGTCGTTGCAATGAGCTATTATTGATAATAATAGTTTTTTTTCATTTTTATACCTCTTAATTCCCATTTTTCTCTTATCCTATTTTCATGGAATCAACCCATGAGTACTGCATTATGAATACCACTCCTAATATCCATGCCATGATCGTTGCTGCTGGACGCGGTAGTCGCTTTGGCGCGTCTATTGCTAAACAATATACCTTACTGCAAGGTCAAACCTTATTACAGCACAGTGTGGCACGTCTGGCTGAGAGTAATTATATTGATCAATGTCTATTGGTTGTGGCTCAAGAGGATAGCACTGCCCAGACACTGAGCTTTGCGCTTCCTATATATTATGCTATTGGCGGTACTGAACGTTGGCAATCGGTGCAGGCAGGAGTCGAGGCAATGATTAATGCGGGCGCAGATGAGTCGGATTTGGTTGTGATCCATGATGCAGCTCGTCCTGCCGTACCAAGTCATGATATTGATGCCGTCATTCAAGCAGCGATGCTAGAGCCTTATGGTGCTATTTTAGCGACACCGGTTGCTGATACCCTAAAACAGTCTTACATAGCATCTAACACACTATCAACGCCAGCATATGAAGCTCCACTATATCTTCAGCAACTGAATACTCAGCCGGAGCTTGCTAATAGTCAGAGTGGTTATGACACGCTTCATACTTATGCTCAAAAAACCATTGATCGCAGCCATATGTGGCAGGCACAAACACCGCAAGTATTTAGGCTTGGACAATTGCAACAAGTCTTGAACTATGTCACTGAGCATAATCTGGCTATTACTGACGAAGCCAGTGCTTTTGAGCATTTAGAACTGCCAATTCGATTGGTAACAGGCAGCCGTCAAAACATCAAACTGACTTATCCTGATGATATTATTTTACTGACAGCCATTCTCAAGGCTCAATTTGCCCCTAGCTCATAAAATTCTTATCACACTCTGATTTCTGTATTTTTTAATTTTATATAGATTTTTTATTCTGTCATAAAAATATCGAATATTCATTGTATCTACCTCTGTAAGGTTGCGTTGCAAGCTTTATAGCTAGTATTAAATTTGAGACATGAAATTATATTCATAAATTTTTATTATTTATATTTGCTAAATAGCCGTTTATTTTTCCTATAATATTTTTTATAGCTGTAGATATTTTTTATATGAATATTACCTAAATATTGTTCAATATTAACAACTTGTTATTTGCCATAAACATACATTGCTTTGATCACTAAAACAGCCTATGATGTAACCAACTTAATACAATTAATATAAATATTTATAAAATCAATAATATACCAAGCCGATCTGTGTTTAGAAACGTCTTGCTTCTATGGTTTTTTCTAAAAATGAGTATGGTTGTCTTAGCTACATTTACCTAATTATAGGGAGAAGCTGATTGTCACCAACGATTGATTCTACAAACCCAGTAATGCCAGATCTATGCCAGCTTGTATATCTGAGCCACATTACGTCTACTGGTCTATCTAACTCTAGTACGCTTAATGATATCGCAGAAGTCGCAAATAAGCTGAATAAAATTGATGATCTTACGGGTATTCTTTGCTACGGCAATGGTTACTTTTTTCAATATGTCGAAGGTACTGAGCAAGCACTGACCAACCTTAAAAATCGCTTGTTAATAGATGATCGCCACAAAGATTTAAAAATATTGGATTTTTCAGCGATTGATGAACGCCGCTTTGAAGGATGGTCATTACGCTCTATTACGCTTGAGCGCTGGATGGTTAATGAGCCTAAGCTAAAAGCCTTTATGCCTTTTAGACCTGATAGCTGGAAGTCAAACGAATGGCAGCAGTTTTTAGATATTCTGCAAGGCTATTATGAAGCGCAGGAAGTGACTGGTGATACTGATTCTCAGCCGATAAAATACAGCACGCTAGGGTTAACATTAGGCAAAGTAGTAGGGCAGCACCAAGCATTTTTCTTGATCCAAACCATATTGGGTGGATTGATTGTGTTAGCACTACTGTGGCTGATTTTATCCGATAAGATTTTCTAAATATCTATACATGTATTTATGAAGTCAGCATAAATTGCTGGCTTTTTTTGTTTTTACAATCAGGTATTAAGTGGCTGTTAGGCTGCATGGACAAGGCGTAATAGATATATTTTATGCTGAAAAGTAGAAACTAATCCACATAAAAAAACCCTATCACAGTATGTTGTGATAGGGTTTTTAGTGGTACGCTTATTAGTCTTATCTAATGCTTAACAAGCATATTTGCTAATAAGTGACGCCAAATAGTGGCGTCCCCAGGGGGATTCGAACCCCCGTTACCGCCGTGAAAGGGCGGTGTCCTAGGCCTCTAGACGATGGGGACTAGTACAACGCTTCAGCTGCTTTCACCTTTATGCTGAAGTGGTGCGTATTTTAATGGGGTCTGCGCTTGCTGTCAAGCCTTTTTCTACGTCTTTTTAAAATTAAATATCTTTTTTTAAGCGCGCGACGTGGATGCAGGTCATTACGCTTCAAATGATATCGAATCCACAACGAAGTACAAGTACTAATCGTTAATGCAAGCAGCATATAGCCGATGATCGTCGCCCATAATTTAAACTGTGGTTCCATCATAAAGTCCCTCATAATAAGCTTTAATCGTCTATAACAGACGCTAAAAGCACAATAGGTAACTTAAACCATCTATAGATCTAATCATCGCTTGAGCAAGATGTACGCAAATGATTAAATCGTCCTGTTAAATTGTAAGGTTAAAGTTAGCAGACCTTACAAATAGCACTATTATGGGTAGCGAGCAACACGTACTCTGTAATAACTGATTTATTTGCTATTATCAGTCGCAGTTTCTGTGATTTCAGGCTCGCTGTGCATGGCATTAGCGAGCATAGGATAATTATTTAAGATATAACAAAATAGCTCAGCGGTTTTTTGCGTGTCATAGAGTGCAGAATGAGCGTCGTTACCATCAAAATCAAGTCCTGCGGCTTTACAGGCGCGTGCTAGTACCGTTTGACCAAAAGCAAGTGCTGATAAAGTCACCGTATCAAAGACTGAGAAGTTATGGAAAGGATTGTGGCTCTTATTATTGGTGCGTAATACCGCGGCATTTAAAAATGCCAAATCAAAATGTGCATTATGTCCGATTAACACACATTGACGGCAGTCTTCAGTACGGCGTACTTCTTTTAACCCTTTAAAAATACGACGTAGCGCCGTTTTTTCGTCTTCAGCAATGGCTTTACGTAGCGGATTATTGGGGTCAATGCCGGTAAAGGCGAGGGCACTTGGCTCAAGATTTGCCCCTTCAAAAGGTTCGATATGAGCATTGAATGCCTCACCCGGATAAAAAACACCCTGCTCATTCAGTAGTACAGGAATACAGGCAATCTCTAACAAGGCATCAGTTTGCGCGTTAAATCCTGCCGTTTCAACATCCACTACTACTGGTAGGAATTTCCGAAAACGCTCTTTTAGTTTCATGGGTGCTAGCGTTTCTGTCGTCGAATCTATAGGAACGGCTACATCTATTTTGGGTAAAGCGGTATCTTTTTTAATGGTCATATCAGGTTAAATCGCTTTTATCAGTCGGGCTATTGTGTTTAATAAAAAATAAACATCCTATGACACTCATACTATTTTTCAATGGAAAGATAGCATTGCTATCATAGGATAAAATACAGATAATTTTACTTTATAAAAAAGGGTTTTAATTAAAAAGTATCAAAATTATCCTTTGATCGACCAAGGTAATGTCTCGCCTGCCATCAATGGAGTTAATGAGCTACCATCAAAATAAGGATAATTTGTTGGTATTTGCATAGGTGCGTTAACAAGGGTGACAGTGCTCTCGTTAACGGGCAAACCGTAAAATTGTGCACCAAAACGACTGGTAAACCCTTCTAATCTGTCAATTTTACCAACACTATCAAACGCTGTGGCATATAAAGGTAGTGCAGTCGCCGCGCTATAGCAGCCAGCACAGCCACAAGCCGCTTCTTTTTTATCGGTTGCATGAGGCGCAGAATCAGTACCTAAAAAGAATTTTGGGTTGCCGCTGGTAGCGACATCAAGTAATACTTTCTGATGGCTTTCACGCTTTAAGATAGGCAAGCAATAGAAGTGCGGCTTAATACCGCCAAGCAATAGGTGATTGCGGTTAAACATTAAATGCTGCGGCGTAATAGTGGCAGCAATTTGATTGCCTTGTGACAAGACAAAATCAGCGGCATCACTAGTGGTGATATGCTCCATCACAATTTTCATGGTTGGAAACTTTGCGATGATTTGTACCATCACTTCATCCAAAAAGCGCTTTTCACGATCAAAAATATCAACATGGTCGTGAGTGACTTCTCCATGTAGCAGCAAAGGTAGATTATATTTTTCAAGCGCTTCAAAGACATTGACACAGGCATTGATGTCGGTGACGCCATCAGCAGAGTTGGTGGTAGCACCAGCAGGATAGAGCTTGACCGCTTGTACGATGCCAGACTTTGCCGCCAGTTCAATATCTTGTGCGGTGGTATGATCGGTGAGATACAAGGTCATGCGCGGGTCAAATGATGCTTTACGCTCAGCGCTCAGATTGCTGATTTCTAGGTGTTGCATGATACGCGCGCGATATGCTTGCGCGTCGTCGACGTTTTTGACTGGTGGTACAAGGTTTGGCATACAGATGACGCGATTAAAGCTCTCTGCCGCATGAGGGACTGTGGTTGCTAGCGCCTTATCGTCACGCAAATGAATGTGCCAATCATCGGGTTGTAGGATGGTCAATTCTCTAATTGAATCAGTCATAGTATCGTCGCGCTCTATATCGTCATATCTGGGAGTAAAAGGGAGTCTTGCTGTGCGGCTATCATAACAGATTTGCTTACCTGACTAAATATGTGGCTGAATATCTATACATAATATCTCTACAGAAATGGTAGGTAATTTATTCATCTGTAGAAGTAAGATGCCATGTTCACTCTATTATTGGCGAGAAAATTATTGCTTTAGTGGCAACTAAACTTGGGCAAAAACCTCATGCCTAACGGCAGTGCCACTTTTGCCAATGGTAAATATGATGTACACTGAGCGAGCAATCTATCTTCCTCGTGATATAGTCGATTTACCTATCATTAAATTCCTCATACTAGGAGTGTTTCATGGCTCAGCTTGATCCAAAAACTATTAATAAAATCGTGTTGGCATATTCGGGGGGTCTTGACACCTCAATCATCGCTCGATGGCTACAAGAAACCTATGATGCAGAAGTGATCACTTTCACTGCGGATATTGGTCAAGGTGAAGAAGTTGAGCCTGCGCGTGCCAAAGCTGAAGCCATGGGTATCAAACATATCCATATTGAAGACTTGCGCGAAGAATTTGCTCGTGATTACGTGTTCCCAATGTTCCGTGCCAATGCCATCTACGAAGGTGAGTATCTGCTTGGTACTTCTATCGCGCGTCCACTCATCGCTAAGCGTTTGGTTGAAATCGCTAAAGAACATAATGCTGATGCGATCAGTCATGGTGCAACCGGGAAAGGTAATGACCAAGTACGCTTTGAGCTTGGTGCTGTCGCTTTATCTCCAGACGTCGTGACTATCGCGCCTTGGCGTGAGTGGGATCTATCGAGCCGTGAAAGCTTGATGGAATATGCTAAAGAGCATAATATTGCCATCGACTATGCGGGCAATAAGAAAAAATCCCCATACTCAATGGACGCCAACTTATTACATATCTCTTATGAAGGCGGTATTTTAGAAGATCCGTATGCTGAAGCAGAAGATGACATGTGGCGCTGGTCAGTAAGCCCAGAAGAAGCACCAGATGAAGCCCAATATCTGGAATTAGAGTATGAAAAAGGCGACATCGTTGCCATCGATGGTGAAGTGCTTAAGCCATATGAAGTAATGATTAAGCTTAATGAGATTGGCGGCAAGCATGGTATCGGACGTTTGGATATCGTTGAAAATCGTTACGTCGGTATGAAGTCGCGCGGCTGCTACGAGACGCCAGCGGGTACCATTATGTTAAAAGCGCATCGCGGTATTGAGTCATTGACACTTGACCGTGAAGCGGCGCATCTAAAAGATGAGCTAATGCCACGTTATGCTAAGACTATCTACAACGGCTATTGGTTCAGCCCTGAGCGTATGATGCTACAGGCGCTGATTGATAAGTCACAAGAATATGTTAATGGTACAGTACGTGTCAAATTATACAAAGGTGCTGTGAGCGTGGTTGGTCGTAAGTCAGATGATTCGTTATTTGATGAAAAAATTGCGACTTTTGAAGATGATGCGGGTGCCTATGATCAAAAAGATGCAGAAGGTTTTATTCGTCTGAATGGTCTACGTTTGGCAATTGAAGCCAGCCGTGGTCGTGATTTGTCAAAATAAGTATTGCTGATTAAAAGTTGTTTTTAACACAATCATATTCTTAAATAATTAAAAAAAAGAGCCGCTATATAAATAGTGGCTCTTTTTTATTATCAATATTTTTTATTGGCGATATTTTTTATCAAACTATTTTTAAATGTATTTGGATTTTACTTTGGTTTTGATTTCGTATTCTCATTAGATATATCGTCATCAGCGATATCATCGTCTACCATAACGATAGCCACATCTTGCTGTTTTCGCTCTTCCGTTTCAGAGTCTTGCGCTAACACTTCATTGGTAGCAAGTACGACGCCGTTGGCTTTTTGCGTTTGATACTTGATGGTTGCCAATATTCCAAGCCCACCAATCACGAGAATAATCAGCAGAATGACGGGATTTTTCCATAGGGGGACTGATGCCTCGTATTCAATCGGCTTTTCGCTAAGGGTGCTTGGTGTATTATCATTGTTGCTATTACTGCTCAGCAATCCTGAGCTAACCAACGGCGGCTTTGGTGGGTTGATAGGTTCAGAAGTAATGCGTAATCGATTACGCTGCAAATATATCTCTGATATTTTAGCCAGTTGTACTAGCCAGCGTTGATGTGGCAAGCCAATAGCCGTCATCGGTGCAAACATCAATAAGTCATTGTGTTTACCTTGTTGAATGTTTTCAGCTGAGCGTCCAATGGCTTTTAAGTAGTTACCAGTCGCTAACTGCACGTCTTTTACTGGCTCAAATTGTTCGGGTATGAATGCTGTCAGCTCATACCAGTAAGGATCAAAAGCTGGCGGGTTATCTGTCAATTGCTCAGCGATTAATAAGTAACGCTCGTCGCTAGCTACTGACTGTATTTTTACCGCTTCTATTGCTGACAATGTGGTTTGTGACTCATCGCTATCATCAGCTGATTCGTTAAGAGCTAAATTTGAGACAGGGGTAGCAAAACGCGCTTTGGACAAAAATTGTGGCTGTAAGGCGAACCATTTATTCACCTCATCATGATCAAGTTGGCTATACTCAACCAAAATAGCAAGCTCACGTAGCACAATGACGCATAGGGTAGTAAGCAAGATTTGTACTTGTGGCGCTGTCGCGTCAATCTGTGCTGCAATATACTCACTGGCTTTGCTCACCCGTGCATTATCATGGAATATCGCATCGGCGGCATCATGGCGATGGTATAACGTTGTATTTAGAGTGGCAAAATTCATAGAATTGTACTGGCGCATTTCTTTGACGGCACTGCGACCAAATAGCTTTTTGCTTAGAGCCTGTCCTTGATGGCGCTGCTGATACGCGAGAAGGGCGCTGATAATCGCCTGCAAGCTGGCATCCATTGCCAAACGCGCTTGCGGCAATGACAGCGCTGCTGCATCTGCTAATAATGACACCAATGGCTTGGTATCTTGATATAGAAAATCATACATCGACACCCGTGTCGGTGAAATAGTCGTCATAATCTGCTAGCATCAAAAAGTGTGCCCCTATATTACGGTGTCAAATGTCTTGATACAATCCCTTGATAATAGAAAGACTCATTCATTCTTATGCTGCTATGGTGAGTTCAATATAAAAGAGTTACGTTCAGAATAGCATTATGCTGGGATAAATTTCTCTCGCTTGCTGTGCGCTTCGCACTCCAAAGGCTTCGCAAAATTTATTCAAACAGTACTGTATTGTTTTTAAATTGAATCGACTATAACAGCCATAATCGAAATAACTGCCGGAAAATTGCTATGACAGATAACGAAAATCTTACGACCCAGATAGTGATTAGCATTGCTCAGCAAAATTTGACCGTTTATAGGCGGCAAAAAGTTATTGCTGAATATGCTATATCAACAGCCAAAAATGGAATAGGCAGTCAACAAGACAGTGGTTGTACACCACTTGGTCAGCATATCATTGCAGAAAAAATAGGCGGCAATGCGCCAAGTCATGCGGTATTTGTTGGACGTATAGCGACGGGAGAAATATATAATGCTGAGCTTAGAGCATTGAACCCAAAACGCGATTGGATACTAAGCCGCATTCTTTGGCTAAGCGGTGTTGAGGAAGGCTTTAATAAAGGCAGTAATAGTCAAGGTGGCTGCGATACTTATCAGCGTTATATCTACATTCATGGAACGCCTGACAGTGAGCCGATGAGCGTGCCACTCTCACATGGCTGTATACGTATGCGCAATCAAGATATTATCGAATTGTTTGAGCAGGTTGAGGAAGGGACACCAGTGAATATTATCGCCCAATAAAAGTAGTATTAAGTAGCTGTAGTAGTAATGTATAGATTATAAATTGAGTCGACGATATAAAAAAGACAACCCTTATTCAGTGAGCTGTCTTTTTCTCTAATATCTATAAACATAAAATGACAATATACTCAATTACCAAAATACAGAGCACTCATGAAATCTATCCAAATGTTTTTCTGTGGCTGCTGCGATTGGTATCGAAGCAGCATTCAACCAGCCTGCCGCATATAAAGCAGCAGAGTCAGAGCTGGCTTTACTTTGATAGTACTGCTGATAGTCAATCATATCGAGCTGTTGACCCAGTGCTTTCTTTGCTTTTACGGCACGTTTTAGCCAACGCTTGGTTTTCTTTTTGCTATACAAAGGTGCTACTAATTCGCTGATAGAACATAGATTTTTTAGATGAGCATGTAGGTTATGCAATGCTTTTATGATGGATTCTTTCTCTAACTCACTATCTGAATCATCATAGCTGTCCTCTAAATATTGCTCAGCTTCAAGTAATTTGTCATAGTATTTAATAAGTGCTTTTTCAAGCTTATTGATAGCCAGCTTATCTGTTTGAGGCTCAAGGCTAGGGTCGCTCATAGTAAAGGCGATGAGCTCGAGCAACACAATCTGGAAGTCGTTAGCACTGATTGCAGTCATTGGTGTAATTTTGATAGCATCAATATCCGCTGTCCAATCAACGATAGGTGCACCGTGCTGTTGTAACATTGGTTCAATATGAATACTAAGATGAGCAAGCTTACGATAATCAGCGAGTAAAGTAACAGTTTGTTGCAGTATGGCTGACCAATCCGGATTGATTTCATCTGAGAAGCTATCAAATGCTTGTAGTACAGTGTGCAAGCGCTCTATACCGATAGATAGCTGTAAAATGTGATCATTGTCTTTACTGCCTGCCACGATGGCGCTGCTATTTGGGAGTATTTGCAATAAGCAGTTATGCACGACAGCGCGTAAAAAAGCAGGCATAGTGATTTTTTTATTGATACTAAGGGTGCTCAAGTCAGCAGCAGTGGCTGAGCTATAATTTTGTCCCTTAATAAGCAAGCCGCCACGCTCTGCTTTGGTTACGGTAGAGAGACACAATTTATGACGCTGACACCATGTTTTAGCCGTCGTAAATAAAAAATCTAACTCACCTGCTATGAGCTCAAATTCAACTTCTTGAATGGCGTCTCTTTGAGTATCATCAGTACCATGGATAATTTCTCCATAGTCGTAAGCCATCTCAATACTGTTAACGACTTCATCGCTCGTATCTTCTATCAATAAGCGGGTGGTACGCTCTACATCAGTCACATATAAACGGATCAGTTTTTTAGCCAGTTTTTTGAGCTTAAAATCTGTCAATGCTGGGGCAATAAGGCTATCTTTATAAATCGTTAAATCAGGCATCAGCGCGTTATTTTCGAGCATGGTTTGTACCTGCTCATTATCTAAGGTGGCATTGTGCTCTAGGCGCGCTGCGATACCATCGCCACCCGCTTTGATAGTCTGCACCCAAGCATCACCCTCCTGACGAATACGCAGGCCAATACCAGCCTGTGCAAGCTGCTGGTCAGGGGTGTCATAATAATGCGCAGCCAGTTGTGTTACTTGTGATGATTTGACTTTCGCTTGGCGCATAAGCCCTTTTAATCGCGACTCTGGTACCAAGAATTTCAGCTCTATTTCTTGCATGATGGCTCCTGATTGTTTTAATAAATTTATATTATTACCATCGTATGAAAGCTATCAGTGAATAACAAGTAAAACTTTCGTTTTGGTTGGCTAAATCGAGCCAAATAATTATTAAGTAAATGAGCATCAGTTAATTAAAAAAGTGATTGAATAGCTCTGTTATTTGGGTAGATATCGTTACTTATAGCGCACAAAAAAGCCGCCCTACCATGTAGGACGGCTTTTCTTAAAACTTTTACTTATAAAATGTACTTATAAGTGGTCAGACATTAGAACTGGTTCATCGTGTTCTTGCCGCCGCCAGCTTTAAGGGCGTTTTCACCAGAGAAGATCTCTTTATGATCATCGCCAAGGTCAGAACCCGCCATTGCTTGGTGTTTAACACAAGCGATGCCTTCACGGATTTCTTTACGTTGTACGCCAGCTGCATAAGCAAGCATACCATCTTCACCGAAGTAGCCTTTAGCAAGTTCATGAACGCTAAGAGCCGTGGTGTGATAAGTAGGTAGCGTGATTAAGTGATGGAATACACCTGCTTCACGTGCTGCATCGCGTTGGAAGTTTCTAGCCGCTTCGTCAGCTGCTGTATCAAGCTCAGTACCATCGTAATCAGCACTCATCAAGTCAGCTTTATTATAGGCAGATAGGTCTTTACCTTCTTCTTCCCACTGAGCGATGATTTGCTTACGGAAGTTCAGCGTCCAGTTGAACGATGGGCTGTTGTTGTATACAAGCTTGGCTTTTGGCTGTTGCTCTTTAATACGGTCAACCATCATTTTGATGTGTGCTACGTCTGGAGTCGGTGTTTCGATCCATAGTAGATCAGCGCCGTTTTCTAGAGCAGTTACGCAGTCAAGGACCACGCGATCGATGTTGGTGTCTTCACGGAACTGATATAAACCGTTAGGCAAACGAACTGGACGTACTAATTTGCCGTTATGCTTAAGTAAGCTGTCGTTCTCTTTGGCGTTTTCTAGCGTGACTTCTTCCATCTCGATAAAATCGATGTACTGAGAAGCAAGATCGCCTGGCTCATTTGATACTGGGATTTTTTGCGTGAGTGACGCGCCTTCAGAGTCAGTACGAGCAACGATAACGCCGTCTTCAACACCAAGCTCTAAGAATGCATAACGAATAGCGTTGATTTTAGAGATGAAGTCTTCATGCGGTACAGTGACTTTACCCGCTTGGTGACCACATTGCTTCGCGTCAGATACTTGGTTTTCAACCTGAATAGCACAAGCACCCGCTTCAATCATTTGCTTGGTTAGCAAGTAAGTGGCTTCTTCGTTACCGAAACCTGCATCGATGTCAGCAATGATTGGCACAACATGTGAATCAAAGTTTTCGATTTTTTCTAGGATGGCTGAGGTATCTTGACCCGCTTCTTCTGCAGCGTTTAGCTCACGGAAGTAGTCGTTCAATACTTTTGCATCTGCTTGACGCAAGAAAGTGTAGATCTCTGCAATCAGCTTAGGTACAGACGTTTTTTCGTGCATAGATTGGTCAGGCAAAGGACCAAACTCAGAACGTAGAGCTGCTACCATCCAACCAGATAGGTAGATGTAAGTTTTAGATGTTGTGCCGAAATATTTTTTCTTCGCATACATGGTTTGCTGTGCAACAAAACCATGCCATGCACCTAGAGACTGGGTGTATTGAGACGTGTCATTGTCATACTCTTCCATGTCTTGACGCATAATTTTTGCGGTGTACTTAGCAATATCTAAACCTGTTTTGAAGCGGTTTTGTGCCATCATACGTGCCGCATCAGTTTCGCTGATGTTCTGCCAGTTACCGTGTTTCTGTTTTAGTTCACGTACTAAATCGATCGCTGATTTATATGCAGTTGACATCTATAGTCTCCTTGGTGGTGAATAAATAAGTAAATTAAAATAATTTTGGTCTATATAGAAAGATGCTGGCAGAAGTAAAAATTTGAAATATAAGCTTCTTCCGTGAGCAGTCTCTACTAAACTATAAGAAAATGGTGATAAAAGCAATTAAAACCTGTCTCTTTGGTCAGCTTTTATTTTTAAGTCTCTTTTATGAACAATTATTTCAGAGTTAATTGGTTGTTTTATAAGTATGTTTTGCTACTGAAGTAACTATTGCCTTAAAGCGTATAAGATATTTGTCCAAGCCTGAAAAATAAGCACAAAAAACTAAGTTTCTATAAGATGCTGTTATAAATTTTATGTCCGTATTTCAGCATGAAAATACGATAAAATGCACTTAGTTACTCATTCATTGAAATATGTATTAACAGTCTAATGTTGAATAGTCCCTAATGAGCGCTTGCTAGCCACTATAGCTAGGTTACCTTGATTTATCTAGTTTATGATTATTATCTTGGGTATTTCGTTTAATTATAGTATATATAAAACAATGGCTTGTGGTGGGTAGATTCAGTTATAATAAGCATATTCCAAAATAATTAACATAAAAATATCCTTATATCATGCTGTTAGGGATGAATTGTAATAAATGATAGGATAGAAAATATCACGTTTATGATGATATTTATTCTAAGATAAAGAGACACATATATGAATTTGCAGCGGGTTGATTTAAATTTATTGGTACATTTGGATGTGTTGTTGCGAGAAAAAAACGTAACGCGCGCCGCTGAGCAGCTAGGCATTACTCAACCGGCGATGAGTAATATTTTGCGCCGCTTGCGTAAGTTATTTAACGACCCTTTATTGGTGCGTTCATCAGAAGGGATGACACCGACCGAGCGCGCCCTTGAATTACAGCCTCGTATCCGTGAGATACTTGCCGATTTGACACAAGTGTTAGAGCCACGTACCGAGTTTCGTCCTTATAGCACCTCACGCGTTTTTCGGATTATGACCTCAGATTATGCTGAGGCGACCTTGGTACCAAAATTGGTGAAAGCGCTACGATCAGAGGCACCAAATGTCATTTTAGATTTCTTAACGCCATCGGATGTGTCTTATCGTGATATGGAGCAGGGGCGTGTAGATTTGGCAATCAACCGCTTTAACGAGATCCCGCAAAGCTTCCATCAAGTATTGGTATGGCGTGATACCTTTAGCTGCCTGTTATCCTCTGAAAGTCCTTATGCTCATCGCTTTAATCTCAAAAACTATCTTAAAGCGCAGCACGTTTGGGTATCGAAAACTGGTATGGGCGTGGGCTTTGGTGTCAATCCGGAAAAATCTGGTGGCTTAGGTTCTATCGATCAAGCTTTGCAACGTTTAGGTCAAAAACGTCAAATCAGCGTCTTTACCCGTCACTATCAGATGCCTGCTATGCTGGCAGCAAACAAAGATTTGATTGCGACTTTGCCGACCCGTGTGGCAAAAATGCAGGCCAATAACGACAGCATTATTATGGAAGAGCCACCGTTTTTTATACCAGAATTTGAACTAACGATGGCGTGGTCGCCGTTATTGCAGCATCATCCGGCGCATCGCTGGTTACGTCAGCTTATTATGCATGTGGCACGTCAAATCGTTAATGATGAAGAAAATCCACCACAAGAAATCCCTGTGATCAATCACTTGTTTTAGGTTGTTTATTGTACAACTGTATATGGTCTTCTAAAGCTCAATTATGTATCAAACCAGCCATCGTGCTGGTTTTTTATTTGTTTAAAATTGTCAAAACTCTCTGCATGAGAGGCTCTATACAAGATCTAGATTTGCTTAATAACACCGTCACATTCTTAACATCTTACGCACAATTCTTTATAACTTGTAAACCTACTCACCAAGCACTTTGTTATGATAGTCAAACATTAAGAAAAATGATGAATAAAATCTCTATTGTTAAGTTTTTCTATAAAGATGAGCTGTTAGCAATAGGTTGTTTTATAGACTAAAGACATTCTAATAAATAAGGATAACAATCATGGCAGATATTACTACTATAAACCCAGCAACAGGCGAAGACATTAAAGAATATAACTATATGAGTAACGATGAGGTCAACAACATTGTTGAAGCCTCGCATCAAGCGTTTCTAGAATGGCGTAAAACTAGCCATGAAGAGCGTGCGAAGGTTATTAACTCTATCGGCGAGACCTTGATGAAGTACAAAGAGGAGCTGTCCCGTCTTATGACAGAGGAGCGCGGTAAACTATATAGTCAGAGTCTACAAGAAATTGATCTGTGTAAAGCGATTTGTGATTATACGGCAGAGAAAGGTGTGGCCGCGCTTGCTGATGATGAACGTGACATCGAAGGTCTCAAAAAGGGTATTGTCACTTATCAGCCCATTGGCGTTATCTACGGTATGCAGCCTTGGAACTTTCCAGCGTATCAAGTGTTCCGTTATACCATCGCCAATTTGATGGCAGGTAACAGTATTTTGCTTAAGCACGCAGCAAATGTGACTGGTTCTGGCTTATTAATTGAAAAAATCTTCCATGAGTCTGACTTACCGAATGATTTGTTCCGTACTATTCTCATTGATCATGATCAGTCAGAAAAGTTAATTGGTAATGATAAAGTACGCGGCGTGACGCTTACTGGTAGTGATGGTGCAGGTAGCATCGTCGGTCAGCAAGCAGCAAAAGCAATCAAAAAAGCAGTCTTAGAGTTGGGCTCAAATGATGCATTTATCGTTCTAGAAGATGCCGATTTGGAGCTTGCCGTACAAACTTGTACTTTAGCGCGTCTTATAAATAATGGCGAAACTTGTGTTGCTGCAAAACGCTTTATCGTTGTCGACAGTTTATATGACGAGTTCCGTAAGCGCATCGTTGAAGAGTTTGCAAGTAAAAAAGCCGGCGATCCTATGGATGACAGCTCTGATCTTGGTCCATTAGCGCGTAAAGATCTTCAAGAAAAATTGCATGCGCAAGTAGAGGAGAGTGTCAGTAAAGGCGCTACTATCTCTGTTGGTGGTAAATTGCCAGAAGGTAGAGGGAGCTTTTATCCAGCGACTATTTTGGAAAATGTCGAAAAAGGTCAACCAGCTTATGATGATGAGCTATTTGGTCCAGTAGCATCACTAATACGTGCTAAAGATCAAGACGATGCGTTACGTATTGCTAACGACAGCCGTTATGGCTTAGGTGGCGCTATCTTCTCTAAAGATGAAGACAAAGCTATTCGTCTAGCCAATGAGCAGTTTGATACGGGTATGGTCTATATCAATGGTTATGGCCTTGCAAATCCAGCATTACCTTTTGGTGGCGTGAAAAACTCGGGTCATGGTCGCGAGCATGGTGGTTTCGGTATCAAAGAGTTCGTGAATATCAAAGGTGTACATGTTCATAACAGCTAAGACTGTATACAGCTTTTAAAGCTAAAACGCTTTAAGTATTAAGTAGCGAAAAGCCCAGTCATTCATAAATTGAGTGACTGGGCTTTTTTTGGTCGATAGTTTGAAATGAGTGCTATCTTTTTGTGCTTGTTGCCATTGCTTTAACTGTTTAAATATAGCTTTAAAGGTAGCATCGGCATACAGGTGCGTTGCTGATTTAATAATTGCTCGTTGTTCAACGATAATACACCTTTGGCTAGTAGCAAAATTGTCCAAGGTAACAGCTGATGTTCAAGCTTTTGCACGCGCGTTTGCAAACTGCCAGCAGTATCTTTTTGATGCACTGCTAGCCATGCTTGGGTTAGTACAGCACCTGCGTCGAGCTCAGCGGTAACGACATGAATGCTACAGCCGTGCTGACGCTCACCTGCTTGAATAACACGCTGATGAGTATCCAAACCTTTATAAGCAGGCAAGAGCGCAGGATGCAGATTAATCATTGGTGCTGGCGTGTTATCAATAAAACCAGCACTTAAAACACGCATAAAACCAGCTAACACAATTAGGTCAGGTTGCCATGTGGTTAGTTGGGCGCTGGCATGACTCTCAAAAGTTTTGATTCCCATGCGTTTGCCACTAGCAACGTGAGATAAGACCGCCACAGGAATGTCAGCATCTTTAGCGCGTGTGATGGCATAAGCATCTTCACGGTTACTAATAACGCCGACAATCTCAATTGGTAGCGCACCAGCTTGCATGGCATCAATCAATACTTGTAAGTTGCTACCACTACCAGATACCAAAACGGCAATGCGTAACGGCTTGTTATGAATTTTTGTATGGCTGTCTGACATTAACGGTACACCACAGCATCCGCTTCACGCTTGACCATTTCACCTAATTTCCATGCTTTTTCGCCAGCATCATTCAAGGTTTGGATAGCAGCATCTGCTTTATCTTTGGGTACGACGATGACAAACCCAACGCCGCAGTTAAAGGTACGATACATCTCGCTTTGCTCGATATTACCTTGGGTTTGTAACCAAGTGAACAGCTCTGAGAACTGCCAGCTATTGGTATCGATGCTAGCGGCTAGCGTTTCAGGTAATACACGTGGCAGGTTATCGGTTAAGCCGCCGCCAGTGATATGTGACATCGCATGTAGGGATGAGCTACCAAGGGTATCTTGTAGCGCTTTAATCGCTTTAACATAAATACGTGTCGGTGCCATCAAGGCATCTTGGATAGACTGACCATCTAGCTGCTCATTGCTACTAGTCACATCCACACCGCTGACTTCAATGACTTTACGTACCAATGAGTAGCCATTGGAATGCGCGCCACTTGAGGCAAGGGCAATCAATACATCGCCTTCAGCCACGTTTTCGCCAGTGATAACTTCCGCTTCTTCAACCACACCGACGCAGAATCCCGCTAGGTCATAATCGTCGTCCTGATACATGCCTGGCATCTCAGCCGTTTCGCCACCGATAAGTGCGCAATTTGATAATTTACAGCCTTCACCAATACCCGTAACAACAGTAGCTGCAACATCGACGTCAAGCTTACCAGTTGCATAGTAGTCTAAGAAAAACAAAGGCTCAGCACCGCAAACCAATAAGTCGTTGACACACATAGCGACCAAGTCGATACCGATGGTGTCATGGCGGTTTAGTTGTAATGCCAGTTTAAGCTTGGTGCCGACACCGTCAGTACCCGAAACTAATAACGGTGAGGTGTAACCAGTCGGAATGCGACAAAGCGCCCCAAAGCCGCCAAGTCCGCCCACCACTTCAGGACGTGAGGTGGCTTTTGCCACGGATTTAATACGTTGCACCAACGCATCGCCAGCATCAATATCAACGCCAGCATCTTTGTAGCTTAAAGAAGGCTTGTTACTCATGGTCATCTCACAAATTTTATAGGGAATGAAGGTCAGTCAGTAAAAACGCGTGTCGGTCATATGAATTTTGCAGATTGTGCGCGCATTATACCCAAAAATCACCCTTACTCGCAAAACAACTTGCTTTTATTTGACCTAAATTTGCTTGATATCTATCTAATATTTCAGAAAAACGGCAATAAAGATGACATGAAAATTAAGAAACAAAAAATGACGGCTTTTTTATAGGACTCTGCGATAATAGAAGGCTAAAATTATGGTCAATAACTGTTTGCTATTGGAATGTTGTCGTTCAATAAGATCTATCATCAACTTTAAATCAAATCACTCTTTTAAATAAGCCCATTCGTAGGACTAGCCTTCATGACAAACCAATCAATAGACCCCTTTTTTCGACGCCTATTTATCGTCGTTGCTATTGTTGTGGCTATGGTTTTATTGTATTTAATGATGCCGGTCATTGTGCCGTTTGTCTTTGCTTTTGTATTGGCTTATTTGTTTAATCCATTGGTTAAACGCTTATCAAAATATATCAAACGTTGGATTGCCATTATTATTGTGTATTCGACGATTACGTTGAGTATGGTGCTACTACTCTGGTGGTTGATACCGACATTGTGGCATCAGCTGCAAGCAGCATGGGATTATCTGCCACAGCTTTTAACTTGGTATAACGAAGTCGTCCGTGAATGGTTTGCTAGTAATAGCCGTATTCGTTTACCAGAGCTTGAGTCTAAGGGCTTCTCTGAGACCTTGGTTGAATACATGCAAACCAATTATAAGTTTGAAGATGCCGGTACCATGATGAGCCAAATACTGGCGTCTAGCATGAACTTTATCAATAATGCTGGGCTGATTGTACTGGTGCCGATTTTGACCTTTTATTTCTTATTTAATTGGGAGCAACGCTTACATACATGGAAAATGGCGATACCTGCGCCATACTGTAAAAAAGTGATTCAAATTGCGCAAGAGTGTGACCGTGCGTTGATGGCTTTTATTAAAGGTCAGCTATTGGTGATGGTCTTACTAGGTGCTATTTATGCTGTGCAATTGCAGCTTATCGGGCTTGAGCTTGGGCTGATTATTGGTATGGTTGCAGGTATTGCTAGCTTTGTACCGTATTTGGGCTTTGGGATTGGCTTCGTTGCCGCGATTATCGCCTGTCTGTTCCAGTTTGGCCTAGATTGGACGTATTTATCCTTGATTGCTGGCGCATTCTTGATTGGACAAGCTGCCGAAGGCTATATCTTGCAACCGCTACTATTGGGCGACAAAATTGGTCTATCGCCATTATGGGTAATATTTTCGGTACTGGCAGGTGCAAGTTTGCTCGGTTTCGTTGGTATGCTGATTGCGCTGCCAGTGTCTGCTGTCTTGAACGTGTTATTCCGTCATTTTTATACTCATTATCAAACGACTGACTTTTATAAAGGTCGTAAGCAGTTGGCATTGTTTGAAAAAAAATAATGTTGTTGTATGTATAACTGCCAGAAAGTCCTCGATGTGACAGGGCATATCATAGTCGTTTGCCTGCGTGATAAAACGGGATTGATTGGGTGTTATGGGTAAAAGACTTGTCAGTCATTTTGCAAATATGTTATATATAGGCGCAGTAGTAACGGTATTGACCTTTACTAGGTTGGCTTTGGCTAAAATGAATTTTACCAAAGTCAGTTTATAAGTATATTAGTCGTTTAGCCTTTTTATTGATTGTGCTACGCAAACCGAGTTGATGATTCATGGCAGAAGCACAGCTAAGTCTCAATCTGGACATAAAGCATGATGCAAGTCTCAGCGACTTCGCCGGTCCGGGTTGGATGTCTATTATCGATGCAGTACGGCAGCTCCATGTCGGCCTGATAGGTCAGCTGTACCTATTTGGCAGTCCTGCTACTGGCAAATCGCACTTATTATCCGCTATTTGTGAGTCGTTTATTGAGATGGACAAGTCAGCGATTTGTCTGTCGTTAAACGAGTTGATTCATACCGATGTCAATGTATTATCATCGCTAGAAAATTTCTCTTTGATTGCGATCGATGATTTGGAAGTCATTGAACAAAACAGTCAATGGCAAGAAGCTTTATTTCATCTGATCAATCGTAGCCGCGAAGGGCAGCGCCAACTTTTATTTGCCGCTAATAAGCCTGCATCCGAGCTGCCGTTTCAATTGAGAGATTTGCTCACCCGTTTGGCACAAGCGCCCTCATTCAAAGTACCGACAGGACATGATTTTTCAGACCGCGAAGCATTATTACAGTCGATATTGCGCAGACGTGGTTGGCAGTTTGATGAACGTATTACCAATTATCTGCTCACTGAAGGACCGCATCGTATTGGTGCAATGATGGAGGTGCTCAATTACATTCAACCCATGTTCTCCAATTTGGGTCGCAGTAATATATCAAAAGCGGTCATTGCTGACGCGCTGCGTACGATTGATGAGCAGACGCTTGCTGCTGAACTTGCTGATATCGCACAGGAATCGCAAGTAGACAATGATGCCGCTGATCAAGACCAGCATACTCAGCATACGATGCCACTTGATTTTTAGCAGTCAGAACACAAACTTTCTATCCGAAATGCTTTTTACTACTATTGGAAAACTTATGAAATCAAATTCGTTTTTGCTAAAAAAATTGTCTATCAGCGCTGTGTTTATTAGCGCAGCTTCTGTGTCTATGCTGTCGCAAGCGGCAGTTACTTTAGTAGTCGATGATCATATCAAAGTGACGGCAATCAATGGTCAAGAGCTGACACAGAGTCTTCTTCAGCCATTGACCAAGTCATTTACCTTGCAGCCAGGCAAGCATGTGATTACCGCTAAATATGATCGTCTTTATGATCTGCGCCGTGATGAGCATGATTATTTGCGTTCAGGTAACGTCAGTGTTGCCGCTGAGTTGGCAGACAATCAGACCTATCGCTTAACCATGCCAAATCAGCCAGAAGACTATGCAGCTGCCAAGAAGTATGCTGAACGTCCAACGCTTGCGATACAAAGTAATAACACCATCATTGCCAGTCAAGAAAGTGTCGGTGGTAATAGCAATAGCTTATTCTCAGGTCTTGGTAAAGCATTAGGTGGCGTATTCGGTGGTAGCGGTGATGCTGAGCTACAAAACCAGCGTGCGATAGCTGCACTCGATCAGCCATCCGTAAGTACTAACAAGTCAGTAACTACAGGTGCTACTGTGACGCAAACGACAAGTGTCAACGCATCTACCAGTTCACTTGATCAGTTTATGCAAATTTGGCTACAAGCCACACCTGCTGAGCGTGAAAAAATGCGTCAATGGATGCAAAAGTAAGCTTTGAGATAAAAAAGTAAAAAGATTGCATATAAAAAAAGCACCTAAATAGGTGCTTTTTTTATATCTTAGATTTTGTGACTATTCAGCTTTTAGCCCAAAAAAGCATTATACATCCATATTAATTTTTCTTGCTCTTGCACATATGCATCGACAAGATCTGCTGAACCCTGATCTTCTGCTTCTGCTGCTAGAGTTGATACTTGACGTTGTTCTTCAATGAGCTCTTGTAAACCTGTCACAACGCCTTTAACACAAGTAGTGCCGTCTTTAACGTTCTTATCTTCTTGAATGCTGGTATGCTGAGCAAAATCGCTATAAGCATGTAACGGTGTGCCGCCTAGGGTCAAAATACGTTCAGCGATTTCATCGATTTGGATTTGCAGCGCGGTATATAGCTCTTCAAACTTTGGATGTAAAGTGAAGAAATGCTCACCTTTGACGTTCCAATGATAACCACGAACATTGATATAAAACATATGATAACTAGATAGCAGACCATTTAACTTGCTGATGACTTCGCTCATATCTGCTTTTTCTAGACCGATCTGGTTAGTGTCGTTATTATTGTTACTCATTATATTATCCTTTTCATTGAGTGTAGGGTTCAAACATCAAGTTGTTAAACCTTTAAACTTAAGCAATTTATAGCGAGCGATTATTGAACTAAAGCCTAAATAACCGCTTACTACGCGTTACTCAACCTTTGATGCTTACTATTGTAGCAAGCATGCAAAAATAAGTTAAATTAATCAAATTAAAATTTGTAATATATTTTATAAAACAACTAAATCCTTGGTCTAACAGAAAGCAATAAGCCTATTTAGCAGGTATCTGTAAGCTTTCAGAGTTCAGACCTTTCACTGCTACTACTTCTAATAAATGCTGGCGTACTGTATCGATAGGGAATTTTTGAGCTTGCAAGCGTTTAGGAATAATCTGACTGCCTTGCTGACCTTTCATCTCAAACATCATAAAGATATAGTCGTCGGTCTCATCCCAGCTCTTCACAGCGCTCCAAGGAATCACCGCTTGTTGGGTGCTGCCTGCACGCATCTGCATACCGCGCATCTGATTGCTACTAAACATATCTGACTGATTAACAGGCACTGCCATTACTAGACCATGCTTCTGTACACCCAGTTTCATTTGGCGCATCTCGTTAGGCATTTCTTGCTCAGCGACTTGCTTTTCAAACTCTCTTTTCACATACCATTTAAAACCAAGCGTACGAACCAGTAGGTAAATAACAACGGCTGCTAGCATCAGCCAAAAAATAATGGTCGAATAACCGGTCAAAAAAACCAGCCCAGCAACGGCTAAAACCACAGCGACTGCCATGATAATCCATTCTTTAAGCTTGATACTCGACAGACCAAATGACGGGCTGGCACTAGAAAATAGCTCATACTGTGCTTGGTGGAATTCTGCCTCGGTTAGGTTTAAGGCAACAGGTTGCAGCGTGTAGGGGTACAGAGCCATAAAGGTTTCTCAAAGACTTATAGTGAAAACGTTAAATTAAAAGAGCCAAACGTCGACAACAAGGTAATATTTGGCTGGAAATAGAATAAAGATATGCGCTTATCTTACCGAAAATCGCCCTTAAATGAAACATATAAGCCACTCTGTTCGCTAATAGACACCATATTTAAGCCATTAGTAAAGGTAAGTCACATTTATAGAGGACTTGCGACCTTAAGTTATATTATTAGCACGTTAATACGAATAACTATTTCCTATGTAAAGATTAAGAGAATAGAAACTCAAAATTCAGTCAAGAGATGGGCAAAAAACTGCCAAAACATGGTCAAAACAGCCGCAGCTTGGTATTATAGCGGCTACCACCTAATTTTAAGCAAAATCAGGCTATAGAGCTCAGATTTTCATTATTTTCACACCTTTTATCCACTTTTATCCACTTTTATCCACTTTTAGCGCGACAGGCACCTACTATGATAGACCCAAAACTCTTACGCGGCGATTTGACAGATTTACAGCAGCAATTGGCCACCCGTGGTTATACGCTTGATATAGCGTTCTGGCAAAATATTGAGAACGAACGTAAATCGCTACAAGTAAAGACCGAAGAGTTGCAGTCGCGCCGTAATACAGGCGCAAAACAAGTTGGAGCGCTCAAAAAATCTGGCGAAGATGCTAGTGAGTTGCTTGCTGAGATGCAAAGTGTCAGTGGTGAGATTAAGACAGCTGAAGACGAGCTACGTACCTTACAAGAGCGCATTAGCCAAGCAGCAATGCAAATTCCAAATATCCCAGCAGCAGATGTGCCAGTTGGTACATCAGAAGACGATAACGTCGAAGTACGCAAATGGGGCACACCGCGTGAGTTTGATTTTGAGATTAAAGATCATACGCATATTGGTGAGACACTTGGTATGCTCGATTTTGAAGCAGCAACCAAGCTTACAGGAAGTCGCTTTAACGTCTTAAAAGGACAATTGGCGCAGATGCATCGTGCGTTGATTCAATTCATGCTCAATACCCATACGATCAAGTATGGCTATACTGAAACCTATGTACCGTATATTGTTAATTCTGAAAGCTTAAAGGGCACGGGTCAGCTGCCAAAGTTTGAAGATGATTTATTTAAGCTAAGCAATCATACGAATAATGATGACATGGATTTTTACCTGATTCCAACTGCAGAAGTACCGATGACCAACTTGGTACGTGGTGAGCGCTTAGATATCAAAGAGCTGCCATTAAAGTTCACCGCTCATACGCCGTGTTTCCGTAGTGAAGCTGGCTCACATGGTCGTGATACCCGTGGTCTGATTCGTCAGCATCAATTTGAAAAAGTCGAGATGGTCAATATTGCCACCGCTGAGCAGTCAGATGAGTTGCTTGAAGCGATGACTGGACAAGCAGAATATATCTTACAGCAGCTTAATTTGCCATATCGTACTGTCAAATTGTGCACTGGTGATATGGGTTTTGCCGCGCAAAAAACTTATGATATCGAAGTCTGGTTACCAAGCCAAGATACCTATCGTGAAATCTCAAGCTGCTCAAACTGTGGCGATTTTCAAGCACGCCGTATGGGTACACGTGTTAAGGACGGTAAACAAACCAGTTTAGCTCATACCTTAAACGGTTCAGGTTTGGCAGTCGGTCGTACATTATTGGCAGTGATGGAAAATTATCAAAATGCTGATGCTAGCATTACGATTCCAGAAGTATTGCGTCCGTTTATGGGCGGTGCTGACACCATTTTATTATAGTTTTTTGATATGCGGGTTTTTGACATATAGTTATTTGATGATTGATGCAATTAGTGAGTTGGTATTCAGGCTCGCTGATTGTGTTTTATTGCAGTAAGTATTGGTCAAATTGATAAAACTGATACAAATTATTATTAAATACGAACGGTTCTGTCAGCGCATTTTTGCGCTAGATAGAGTGCAAATATGTTAATATTACCTCTGTATTTACAGATTATTCGTTAAGGGCGCCCATTGCGTCCTTATTTTATGACCCTCTGAGTAAACTCTCCTCTTATCCTCCATACTTCTACCCGAATATTAGGACACTCTATGCCAGCTCCAATTAGCGAACGTAAATTAGCCAATGCCATCCGCGTACTGTCATTCGACGCGGTTCAAAAAGCCAATTCTGGGCACCCGGGTGCACCAATGGGCATGGCTGATATTGCCGAAGTTTTGTGGCGCAAGTTTTTAAAGCATAATCCTGCTGACCCAAGCTGGCACAACCGTGATCGTTTTGTCTTATCAAACGGTCATGGCTCGATGCTGATCTA
The DNA here is from genome assembly GCF_025642195.1 of Psychrobacter sp. SC65A.3. Taxonomy (NCBI): domain Bacteria; kingdom Pseudomonadati; phylum Pseudomonadota; class Gammaproteobacteria; order Moraxellales; family Moraxellaceae; genus Psychrobacter; species Psychrobacter sp. SC65A.3. The sequence goes on from NZ_CP106752.1 coordinate 776,280, forward strand.
TTCGTTGCTACATTTATCAGGCTATGACGTTAGCGTTGATGACCTAAAAGGTTTCCGTCAATTACATTCGAAAACGCCGGGTCATCCAGAGCTTGGCTATACGCCAGGTGTTGAAACCACCACTGGTCCATTAGGGCAAGGTATTGCCAATGCGGTTGGTTTTGCAATTGCAGAAAAAACGTTGGCAGCGCAATTTAATCGTGATGGTCATAATATTGTCGATCATCATACTTATGCCTTCTTAGGCGATGGTTGTTTGATGGAAGGCATCAGTCATGAAGTCTGCTCATTGGCTGGCACGTTAGAGCTTGGTAAATTAGTATTTTTCTATGATGACAATGGCATCTCAATTGATGGTGATGTCGACGGCTGGTTCACTGATGATACGCAAGCACGCTTTGAGTCTTATGGCTGGCAAGTTATCAAGGTCGACGGTCATGATACCGATGAGATTACGCAAGCGACTGAGCAAGCGATTAAAGAGACGACTAAGCCAAGCTTAATCATTTGCAAAACGACTATTGGCGCTGGTAGCCCAAATAAACAAGGCTTAGCAGCCAGTCATGGCGCGCCACTTGGCGATGATGAAATCGTTTTAACCCGTGATGCATTATCTTGGACGCATGCGCCTTTTGAGCTAGATGATGAAATCTATCAAGCATGGGATGGTAAAGCCAAAGGCGACGTCTTACAGAAAAACTGGAACGCGAACTTTGACGCTTATAAGAAGGCTTATCCAGAGTTAGCAACTGAGTTGCTTCGTCGTTTAGAGGGTGACTTACCAGCTGATTTTGAGCAAAAAGCGCAAGAGTATATCCAGCAAACTCAAGAGCAGGGCGGTGATGTTGCCAGTCGTAAAGCCAGCCAAAATGCCATCAATACCTTACAGCCATTATTGCCAGAATTACTTGGTGGCTCAGCGGATTTAGCAGGCTCAAACCTCACGCTATTTAAAGACGCCAAAGGCATCCAAGACGATGACGCGGGCAACTATATCTATTATGGCGTGCGCGAATTCGGTATGACGGCTATTGCTAACGGTATCGCACTGCATGGCGGTTTTGTTCCTTATGTTGCGACGTTCCTGATGTTTATGGAATACGCACGTAATGCGGTACGTATGGGCGCACTCATGAAGCAGCGTGTGATTCATGTGTATACCCATGATTCTATTGGTCTAGGTGAAGATGGTCCAACGCATCAGCCAGTTGAGCAATTGACTAGCTTACGTACCACGCCAAATCTACGTACATGGCGTCCTTGTGATGCGACTGAATCAGCAAGCGCTTGGGTTGAGGCAATTAAATCAGAAAATAATCCATCTGCCTTGATTTTCAGCCGTCAAAGCTTGCCACATCAAGCACGTGATGCTGAGCAAGTTGCTAATATCACAAAAGGTGGTTATGTACTTGCAAAAGAGCAAGGCGAGCTACAAGCGATTATCATCGCAACTGGCTCAGAAGTCGGTCTTGCTATGCAAGCTTACGCGACCTTGAGCGAAAATGGCGTCGGTGTACGTGTGGTCTCTATGCCATGTGCAGAAATCTTCGTCGAGCAAGATACTAGCTACCGTGAAGCGGTATTGCCAGCCAATATCCGTGCCCGCGTCGCTGTAGAAGCGGCACATGTCGATTACTGGTATAAGTTCGTTGGTTTAGACGGTAAAGTGATTGGTATGACGACTTATGGTGAATCAGCGCCTGCTGATGAGCTATATAAAGAGTTTGGTATCACGACTGACGCAGTAGTTGAGGCGGTGAATAGCTTGGTTTAACGAGCTATTTAAATAACATTAAAGCCCCAAGCTAACTATCTTAGCTTGGGGCTTTAATGTTATATAGTAGAAAAATCACGATGTATGTTCAACGATAAATTTAGCTCTTTCATATAATTCATCATAGGTAATGATATCCACTTTCCTAGAGTCTCTACGAAATAACTCAAATGTTTTAAACTTTATTTTTTTCTCTTTAGCTGAACAATTGCTTTCCTCTAAGCTCTTCAATGATCCAATGATCAAGAACGTTTTAGAGTCATAAGCACGTTGAGTAATTAACTCTTCATTATCATCGTAAAGCTCTTCTTGTTCTATTTTAATCTCACCACAAGCTTTTTGTTCAAGAATCTGAGAGTAAGAGTCAAGTAAGTCAGAAGATAGCTTCCAACAGCCGGAACGATTTTGTCGACCACTGAACAACGCAGTGGTTGGTAATTTGATCTCTACAAAGGAAGTAAATCTTTTATCACCAATCAAGAAGTCTGCTATAACTGAACCTTTACCTGCAGCATCAGTATTAGAAGTATGAAACTCTTTTTGAAGTATGTTTTGAAATTTATAATCTAAACCGTAGCCGAATATCCACTGGTTTGAGGTAAAAAATTCCTGCCAAGCCTTCTCGTCTTGAGTAGAAGGGTTGTTTAAGATATCTTTTTTATATTCACTTATATAATCCTCCTCTAGTAACATTCTAAATATTTCTAGTTGAGTCTTTCTGTAACCAGTACTGACGATATCGTGAGAGGTGATATTATCAGATGCAAGAATCGATTTTAATACGTCCTCACCTTCTTCAATATCAAGAATACCTTTAATCGTTTCTAACCTTTCTGCATTATTTGCAAAAACCATGTTAAAAGGGTGTCGAGATTTGTTTTCTGGATAATTTTTTATATCAATTTCACACATCAATTTCAGAAAAGCTTTAAGCTGTTCAAGGCAGCTAATGCTTAAACTAATTTTATCCTTTACTTTGCCATTTGTAATTTTAGTTATATCAAGCTTTCTAGCTTCACCACTATTATGACTGTAGAAAACTTTTATTTGAGTCTTTGGAGCTAGTTGAATTGTATAGTCAGTAGTACTTTCTTGTAGATCTTCATGCACGATATAAAAGAAACTCCCGCTGCTAAGTTTATGCTGATATAGTTTATTGGGAAGGGAGTTTGAAATCACCTCTTCTTCGGTAGGCTTACTTATAGATAGCATATTAAGTCCGTCTAGAATTTCTTAAGTTAAATGGCATGATAGCAGACAATTTTTTAGAAAAGCATGTATTTACTGAAGTATATTTTTCGAAATAGAAGGCTATATATTAGTTTGTATTTTGTAGCTTACCCTAGGACATAGCCAAACATCAAACCAAAAAAAGAGTTGCTAGGATTTCTAGCAACTCTTTTTTTTATGTTCTTTTAAGTCTTTCAGAGCTTAATTAGCAGCAATCAGTTTCCCTGATATCTCAAGTGGGATGATATTGCTAATCACTTTTGGAAAAGCAGTAACCCCGTAGTTGTAACGATCTACCAAGCCCGTCGCGCGAAATTTTAAGGTAGGTCTAGAGGTGATAGGATCATTCTCTACATCTGATAACGTTACTCTCACCGTCAAAGGTTTGGTTTGACCCAACACTGTAAAGTCGCCGGTCACATTGGCTTCCTTAGCATTTATCATGCTGACTTTTTTAGAAACAAAAGTCATCGTCGGATATTGTTTCGTATTCAGCAATTCTTTTCGGCGCAAAAATGAATCTCTCAAGCTACGATCAGTATCGATACTATTGGTAAAAACGGTAAAATTAATGGTCGTGCTTGCAGGTTTATTGACGTCATAATTGATGGCTCCATTGACCTTATTGAACCTGCCGTCAGTCGTGGCTTTACCCAAATACTTGACCTCGAACTCGACATTGGTCTTTGGGACGTCTAGTTTCCATTTTTGCGGAACGGTCGCCGCCAATCCCATGACTGGTAATGATAATAGTAGGCAGCTGCTGAGTGTGATTTTCAGCAAAGAGGTGACAGGTGTGGTCATATGTCTGATCCAAAGAGAAATAGGAGGTATATCAGTAGTTAAAATAATTTAATTTAAGTGGTTCTATAGTAATTAATCCGTGCTCTATTCTTTTTAAAATCAATCGACTATAGTAAGGCGATATCCTACTACAATTAAGCGATTTCAATGTACTATTAAAGTTATAAGCGCTTGAGGCGTGTTAGGTAAATGGTTTAAGACAGACAGCATACTATTTTAATTATAAGTATTTTTATCTTTTTTATTGGAAGACGATTATGTCCCTCATGTCCAGCTTCAAAGGTGTCTTAGGCGAAATAGTCATTAATGTTGCCATGTGGTTAAAGCTAGAAAAAGACCTTTATCACCGTTTAAATAATATCACTTTGCCATTAGCCAATGGTGGTAGTACCCAAATTGACCATGTCATTGTCTCTAAATACGGCATCTTTGTCATCGAAACCAAAAACTATAAAGGCTGGATATTTGGTAATGAGGCGCAAAGACAGTGGACGCAAGTCATTATGGGTCGCAAGTATAAATTCCAAAACCCATTACGTCAGAATTATTTGCATATTAAAACGCTGGCGGATTTATTAGCATTAGATATGAGCTACTTTCATTCGATGATTGCGTTCATCGGTGAATGTGAGCTAAAAACTCGCGATGAGTTGCCGGAGCACGTATTGACGAGTGGGATGGTGTCTTATATTAAAAGAAAGCAGGATAAGATATTAAGCGAAGATGAGGTTCAATCTATCGTTGAGCAGATTGAAAGCAATAGATTTAGTAAGTCGTGGCGCACTAATAGAGAGCACAAAGCCTATCTAAAGGATAAGCATAGCAATCCAAGTAAGTCGTCTAGCAATAACTCTAATGGTAAGTCAGTTGCTACAACTACTGATAAGTCTACATCTGAGCCGATAGTAAAAGAAACCGCTAAACGAGCCAGGCTGAAAAGCAGAGAAGTGCATCGATGGTCTGGTCAAACTGAGATTGAATCTAGCAATTTACCAATTGATAGTTTGAGTACTCAGCAGATAAGTTCGCCGCATGATATTACTGATAAGGTTTTTCTCACACCCTTTGAGGTTATAGAGACTGAGCCACAAGTGCATTACCCTGCGACACTTGTGGCGATAGACAATATAGCTAATTTCATCCAAGCACCAACTTGCCCGAGATGTAATAGTGAGATGGTCAAACGCGTTGCAAAAAAAGGCGCACATCTTGGGCAGACCTTTTTTGGTTGTAGCCAATTTCCAAAATGTCACGGAGTAGTCAATACAAATTGAGCCCAAATGAAACTTGATTTTGGGCTCAAATAATCATCTTGGACTATGTTAAGCAGAGACTGACTCAGCATGCACGTGATTCGCCTTGATAAGGTCTGCTATTTTTTCAGCAATCATAATCGTCGGTGCATTGGTATTGGCACTAATTAAGGTTGGCATCACTGAAGCATCGATGACCCTTAGTCCATTTACGCCGCGTACTTTTAATTCTAAATCAACGACTGAATCGCTGTCTGAGCCCATACGGCAAGTGCCTACAGGGTGGTAGATAGTGTCCGACTTGTTGCGAATATAGCCAAGCATACCATCTTTTTCGATATAGGGTGCAGGGTAGTCCTCAGTGATGTATTCAGCCATTGGCGACTCTTGCATAATGGCGCGCGTACGCTCTGCACCAGCGACCATATACTCTACATCTTTCGGATGCGAGAGATAGTTTGGATCAATTAATACGGCGTCAGAGGGATTGGCAGAATCGAGTCTGACCGTACCACGGCTTTCAGGGCGTAAATAGCAGGTATGACAAGAAACGGCAAAACCCCGTCTAAGATCACGTCCGTGTTCAATCACGCGAGATATCACAAAATGTAGCTGGGTATTTGGCCATTCTTGTGGGTCGTCACCGACGCTAAAGAACGCGCCTGCTTCTGCATAATTGGTAGATAACAGACCTGTGCCATCTTTTCGCCATTGCCGAATACTTTTGGTCAAGGTTGAAATAGTTGCTATACCAAGACCGATGACATCGGTAGTATTGACCTCGTAATCAAAGACGACATCTAAATGATCTTGTAAGTTACCGCCAACGTCGGGTGCATCTACCAATACATCGATGCCATGAGACTGCAAATGTTCAGCAGGACCAATGCCTGATAGCATCAGAACTTTGGGTGAGCCAAAAGCACCACCTGATAAGATGACTTCGTGACGTGCCATCACGGTATGGTCGACACCATCCTTTTCATAGACCACACCAGTCGCTTGCTTGCCATCAAAGATGACGCGATTGGCTTGTGCGTGGGTGATAACGGTTAAATTAGGTCGGCTTTGTACTGGATGTAGATAAGCCGCTGCCGCAGAGCAGCGTTGACCTTGTTTTTCCCCATGAAAATGGGTGACTTGATATAATCCTGCACCGTCTTGTTTTTTGCCGTTAAAGTCATCATTTTGATCTAAACCATTGGCAATGGCAGCTTCTACAAAGGCTTTTGAGATATCGCGTGGACTTAGTAAATCACTGACATGCAGTGGTCCACTATCACCATGCAGCTCGTCCGCGCCGTGGATATTGTTTTCTGATTTGATAAAGTAAGGCAGTACATCATCAAAACCCCAGCCTGTGCAACCTTGCTCAACCCAGCGTTCATAATCAAGCGCACTGCCACGCGTATAAATCATGGCATTGATCGCGGAGGAGCCGCCCAAACATTGACCGCGCGGTTGAAAGCCGCGTCGGTTATTAAGATGTGTTTGCGGAGTAGTGTGAAAGCACCAATTGTTTAATTTTAGTGGCTTGCCCGGCACCATCAAAATCAGTCCAGCAGGTACGCGAACTGCCAAGTCTTTGCCCTCACCACCATATTCTAATAAGCAGACACTGATGTCTGGGTTTTCTGTTAATCGGCTGGCAAGCACACAGCCAGCTGAACCGCCACCAACGATGACGTAATCAAAGTTTCCATCAAGTTCCATTTTATATTCCCTGTAGCATCCATGCTCATTAAAACGTATTTATTGAAATAGCTTACGCTTTAGAGTATCTATTATTTTGCTGCAATAATGAAGTAAAAATGACTACAAGGTATAAGGTTGTTATAAATTTTCATATATATCAATTGTTTGGGTAATAAAAAAGGGCGGCGTAGTAAGTCTGATATCTTATTATCTGTTAGTAAAGGTCAGATCGCACAGACTTCTGAACGCACAATGAATCGCTTGCCTTCGGGTATCTCAAGTGAAAAACTGGCACCACGTCCATTGACAACATCGATGGTCAGATCGGTATGCTGCCACAATTTGTATTGAGGTTTGCCCATGTAAAACGGACAGCCGCTGAGCTCACCGACCAGCACATCTTGTCCGCCTACTTTAAATTCGCCCAATGGATAACACATAGGTGAGCTGCCATCGCAGCAGCCTCCTGATAGATGAAACATCAATTCGCCATGCTTGGATTTTAATAGTTCGATTAGCTCTTTACACGATTCTGTCGCCGTGACGTTCATAATAATTTCCTTATCATTTATGGATAGCTCATGCTTTGCTAAAGCAAAAATGCAACCCACCTTGCGATAGATTGCATTTATTTATCTAAAATCAGTACATGTTTTTAGATTAAAAGAAGCCCATCGCTTTAGGACTGTATGAAACCAGCATGTTCTTGGTCTGCTGATAATGATCGAGCATCATTAGATGGTTTTCACGTCCGATACCAGACTGCTTATAACCACCAAACGCTGAATGCGCAGGATAAAGGTGATAACAATTCGTCCAAACGCGACCGGCTTTGATGCCACGACCGAAACGATAAGCGCGAGTGCCGTTACGTGTCCAGACACCAGCACCTAGACCATATAAGGTATCATTGGCGAGCGCCATCGCTTCTTCATCATCTTTAAAAGTAGTGACAGCTAGCACAGGACCAAAGATTTCTTCTTGGAACACGCGCATATCATTGGTGCCTTCAAAGATGGTTGGCTGTACATAATAACCGTTTGCCATGTCGCCATCATGTTTGGCAAGTTCGCCGCCGACAAGGACTTTTGCGCCTTCTTTTTTACCAATATCAAGATAAGACAGAATTTTTTCTAACTGATCTGAGCTTGCTTGCGCGCCTATCATGGTATCGGTATCAAGTGGGTTGCCCATTTTGATGGCTTTAACGCGAGCGATACAGCGTTTCATAAATTCATCATAGATGCTTTCATGTACCAATGCGCGTGAAGGGCAAGTACAGACCTCACCTTGGTTGAGCGCAAACATGACCAAGCCTTCAACCGCTTTGTCTAAGAAGTCATCGTCTTCATCCATGATATCGGCAAAGAAGATGTTTGGACTTTTGCCACCCAACTCTAGCGTGACTGGAATGATATTTTCACTGGCGTATTGCATGATTAAGCGACCAGTGGTGGTTTCACCCGTAAAGGACACTTTATCAATACGTGGATTAGAAGCGATTGGCTTACCGGCTTCAACGCCAAAGCCATTGATGACGTTTAGCACGCCTTTCGGTAAAATGTCCGCTGCGCCTATTAAATCAAGCATATACAAAACAGAAGCAGGAGTTTGCTCGGCAGGCTTAAGAACGACACAGTTACCCGCTGCAAGAGCAGGAGCAATTTTCCAGATCGCCATTAGAATAGGGAAGTTCCAAGGAATGATTTGACCGACGACGCCAAGTGGCTCATGGAAATGATAAGCGACCGTATCTTCATCAATTTGGCTAATGCCGCCTTCTTGCGCGCGAATCACACCAGCGAAGTAACGCAAATGGTCAATGGCGATTGGAATATCTGCGGCTAGAGTTTCACGTACCGGTTTACCGTTTTCATAGCTCTCGGCGATAGCGATAGCCTCTAAATTGGCTTCGATACCGTCGGCAAGTTTAAGCAACATATTAGAGCGTTCAGTGACACTGGTTTTGCCCCATGCGTCTTTGGCGGCATGAGCGGCATCTAGGGCAGCTTCGACATCTGCTTCTTTTGAGCGTGCGATTTGGCAGAAGGTTTTACCGTCGATTGGACTTGAGTTGTCAAAGTACTCGCCATCGATTGGCGCGACCCACTCACCATTGATAAAGTTATCATATTTTTCGCGGAATTGGACGGGACTGTTTTCAGTATTGGGATAAGCGTATAACATGAACGATTCCTTGTTGTGTATTATGGTTGTTTTAACATAAATACTTGGTCATCCCGACCAAGCTATGACTCTATCGTACTGAGCTTTGGCTCCAAGCGATAATGACTTTTTATAATGATATGCTTTGTATCACATAACTTAAAGTTATGTGAGGTAGGACGGTTAAAGTGGTTCGCAAAATGGATGTAGCTGTTATAATTGAGGTCAAATACTTTTAGCTCGTCATGGTTATGAATTTAATCCTGTCAGCTTTCTTTCTTATACTCTTGGTTGGTTTGGATATATGCGTCAATCTTCTGCTCTTGATATTTTAAAAACAGGTCAAAACGTCTTTTTGACGGGCTCAGCAGGTTCAGGTAAGACTTATACGCTCAATCAATATATCGATTATCTACGCGCGCGTCGGGTACCGGTTGCTGTGACCGCAAGTACGGGTATCGCGGCGACACATATGAACGGCACGACCATTCATAGTTGGTCGGGTATCGGCATCAAAGATGAGCTAACGGATCGCGATTTAACCAATTTATCACGTAAGCAGTTTTTGGCAGATAGATTAAAAGACACCGCGGTACTTATCATCGATGAGATATCCATGCTGCATGCCAAGCAGATTAATTTGGTCAGCCAAGTGCTTAAGCATGTACGCAAAGATGACAAAGCTTTCGGTGGTATCCAAGTCGTTGTTGCAGGAGACTTTTTTCAGTTACCACCGATTGGTAGCAAGGGCGAGAGCAATCGTGAGAAGTTTGCTTTTATGTCGGAAGCTTGGCTCGATGCCAAGTTTCACATCTGCTACTTATCTGAGCAACATCGACAGGTCAGTGAAGCGGCGAATGGTGGGCTTGATTTGGACGATATTCTCAATCAAATCCGTCGTCAAGAAGTGACTTTTGAGGCGATTGCTGCCTTAGAAGCTACCTTTGATCAAAATGTCGATATCAAGCGTACGCGTCTTTATACGCACAATCTAAACGTTAATAAAATCAATGACAAAGAGTTGGCTGATTTGTCTGGCGAGATGATGCGCTTTGAAGCCACATCTGTTGGCGATAGTAAACTGGTTGAGACGCTAAAGAAGACGGTTCGTACTCAAGATGACTTGGTATTAAAAGTTGGCTCAAAGGTGATGTTTATCAAAAACAATACCGAGCTTGGCGTGTCTAACGGTACGATGGGTGAGCTGATTGGCTTTGCCGCTGTCAAAATTGATGATAGCAAAGAAGGTAGTGACGATTTAATCGAAGACGATGATATTGGTAGCGATAAAGACAGTGATGTTGGTAACGATAAGCAGGCTGCCAAAAGCGCAAAAGAAAAAGCCAAAAAAGATAAAGCAAAAATTAAAAAGCCGACCACACTAAAAATGCCAGTGGTTAGGTTAAATACTGGGCGTGAGGTTATCGCTGAACCGGAAGAATGGATTATCGAGGACGAGACGGGCGATGTGCTCGCAAGCTATGAGCAAGTGCCATTATGTCTAGCTTGGGCGATTACCATTCATAAGTCGCAAGGTATGACGCTTGAAGCTGCTGAGATTGACTTGTCACGTACCTTTGAGCTTGGGCAAGGATATGTGGCGTTATCACGGTTAAAATCGCTGGCAGGTCTGCAGTTGCTCGGTATGAATGAAATGAGCTTGCAGCTTGATCCCTTGGCACGCGGTGCAGATAAGCGCTTTTTAGTGCTGTCTGATGAAGCGGATGCCAATTATGCAATGCTTGATGAAGAGAGCATGACACAGGCGCATGAGAAGTTCATTCTAAAGTCCGGCGGTACATTAAGCAAGTCAGTGATTGAAGCCTACGCAAACCTACAGACAAAGCGCCGTGAACAGCAGCAAGCGCAAATAGGAAAAAAACAGAAACTTGGCAATCAAGTGTCTGATAAGTCAGACAGTACCTTACTTGCCACACGAATACTTCTTGAAGAAAGTTTATGTATCGCAGAAATATCGCAAGCACGGCAGCTGTCACAGTCTACCATTATGCGCCATATTGCTGAGCTGAAATCTCAAGACCCTAGCCTCGCTTGTGATCATCTGCGCCCAGAAGATGAGGTTATGACGGCAGTGGGTAATGCCTATGTGGCGATTAAAGTTGCTAATAACCCAAATGATTTTAATGATGATGGTAGTATTAAGCTGCGTCCGATATTTGAGCATTTAAAACAAAGCGCTGATTACAATACCATTCGTTTGGCATTGATATTTATTACTCCGTAGTCATTCTGAAGTCATAAATAACTTTTTAAAAGATGACTCTTTTATCTGCAACTGTTTTATTCGCGACTGCCTATATAGTTAATTCACTTTTAAAAGGGTGCAGAGCTACTGGGGTTAATTATTCGCAGCCTCTGTCTGCGTAGGCACAGCAAGCAAGAAAAATTAACCCCAGTAGTACCTTATAACATTTGTATTTATTTTATTCGCAAACGACTATAGTCAGATGAAAATAAAAATGTTATGAAAATTTAAACGCGCTATTGGTATAAATTTTACTGGCGTGCTGCGTTCCCAGAGGCTGCGTAAAATTCATACCAATAGCGCTATAACACTTTTGTAGTAAACTCACTATATATTCTGCGTGGCGCTTTTTTGATCAGCCGATGGCATTCAATTTTAGCCTTCATTTTTTATTTCTATTACAGCGATAACTTGTTATGCCTGATTTTTCTAGTGCTACCTACCGTTTGACGTCTAATCCTGCTACGGCAGGGTTTCATACGACCAGTGACCAGACTCAGCCTTTGCGAGTGGCTATCAATGGTTTTGGTCGTATTGGTCGCAACGTATTGCGTGCGTTATTAGAGCGCTTTGAGGTGCTAGGACGTGCTATTCATGTGGTCGCGATTAATGATTTGGCACCTGCCGAAACCTTATTACATTTACTGAGGTTCGATAGCACACATGGGCGTTTGAGCCAGCTTGGCGTGACAGCGGATATCGTACAAGATGGCTTCACCGATCGTCAGCAAAAGCCCTGTGCGACAGCAAAAAATGATATTCAGCTGTGCTTGACCAAAAATAATCTTACTTACTGCATTCGTTTATTATCAAGAGAAAACCCAGAGACACTGCCATGGAAAGAGTTGCAGGTCGATGTGGTGCTTGAGTGCACCGGACACTATCGCTCATATGAGCAGGCAAACTTGCACATAGAGGCGGGCGCTAAACAAGTGATTATCGGTGCCGCACCCTTTGACCATGTCGATGCTTGTATCGTGATGGGCGTCAATAGCGATGCTTTGACGCGTGATCTGCCTATTATCTCTAGCGTCTCTTGTACCACTCAGGCGCTCGTACCGCTTATTGATACCCTTGATAAAGCATTTGGCGTTGAGTCGGCGATGATGACTGAGATTCATGCAGTGACGGCTGATCAAACTGTACTTGACCAAGCGCACCGTGACCTAAGGCGTGCGCGCGCCTCTGGTTATAATATCATTCCAACGACTTCCAGCAGTATCGCTGCTACGGAACGCGTGTTACCAAATATGGTGGGTAAGATAAATGGTCATTCAATAAGAGTGCCAACTATTGATGTTGCTGCGATTGATGTGACGTTTGTATTTGAGACGCCAAATGTCAGTATTGAAGCGATACGTGACGTTTTAAAATCAGCGAGTCAGGCGCATTTAGCGACGATCATGGACTATACGGACGAGCCGCTGGTCTCAAGTGACTTTATCCATCAGACTGAATCATTGATTATAGATGGGCAACAACTGATGCAAGTCGGCAATCAATACAAGGTTTTTGCTTGGTACGACAATGAATGGGGCTATGCCAATCGCATGCTTGATATGTGCTTGCATCTTGCTTCAAACAAGCTTTAGACTCATGATTATAAGCCGTTTAAAAAATAATTTAATTTTTTTGACATAACTGCTTGCATTCTCATTTCAGATCGCTATAATGATGCACAAATGGAGACGTGGCAGAGCGGTTGAATGCACCGGTCTTGAAAACCGACAAGGGTTAATAGCCCTTCGAGAGTTCGAATCTCTCCGTCTCCGCCAAATTCGAAAATCCCCAATCAGCAATGATTGGGGATTTTTTTATGTTGCTGTTTTATATTGCTATAGATTTTAAAACCTTTGTTTTATTTGGCTAGTAACTCGTCAAATTTGATTTCCTGCCCATCCGCTAATATCATTTTACCTTCAGTGATTTCAATGCTCACTCCTGTGTTATTTTTAATAGCACGCATAACATTGATGTCTTCAATACTGCTCTCAATGATTATCTTGCCAGATTGTTCTGGAGCGATAGGCGGCTCAAACTGGGTTAATGGCACGTTGAAGCGTTTATTTTTGGTCAAACGTTTCTCTTTCATCGTGAGAGTACCTTGAAAACTTTCGATAGCTACTTTGCCATGATTTGACAGCATAAACTGTAGCTTGACTTGGTTTAAGCTATCACTATCGCTGGTTTTGACTGGTAATAGGGCAACAGGATAGTTGAGGTGATTGGCAGTTTCGAGCTTTTGACTGGTTACAATGGGACTTTTCTTACCCGTTGGGTTGTTTGGATGTAGGCGCTCATATTCGCGCTGCTGGATCAAAGCTTGTTTAATAGTAATACGCGGCATCGCGCCTGATTCATAGGCGCTACTAAGCTTCATACGTAGCATATAACGACTTAGCAGCTTTCTATCTGCTTCAGGTAGACGCTCAAAGGTATCGCCCAGTGTCTTTTGCCACTGATCAGAGTTGGTCGGTATGGTTTGCTGGCTAGGATCTACTTGCGGCTGCGAGCAACCGTACAGGGCAGGAAACAGTCCCAAGCTCACAGTTAATAACACAACTTTGTTTAAACGTTTGTATAAACCCATTATCTGATACCTCCATATGAGCCGTGATAGTTGTTATCTTAATGTATTGTATCTCACAGTTGTGTATGTTTATTTATCGCTAAATAAAGGTGAGTACAGTATTATCAATCGCAAAAAAAGACCAAGCACCGTTAGGTTAACTTAGTCTTTATTAAGGCTTCGAATATTAGCTACTCAAGCGGTAAACACTCAAATGCTACTGCTATTTATTTTCTTGCAGATCAGACAATGAATGGGTGATATTGTTATTGTGAGTCACCACAATCGCCTCATCAATAATACGCTGGCTCACGCCTTTTTTGCGTAATGTCTCAATAAAAACTTCATCATGGGCAAGCGTATAGTCTTGATGGTCACGATCAAGACCTTGACGGATATATAGGCGAATCAAGCCTTGAATACGCTTAAATCCAAGCTCTGATGCGGTCGCCGTTAAAAGCTCAATCATCTCTTCAGAGAGGCGAATACTGATAGGGCGCATGATTTTTTGCGGATGATCAGAAAACTTATTTTTTATACGTGCAGGTATCATAATAAACCATTACTATTAGTGAGTAGGAATAAAGCACTCAGGCAAAACTGACTTAGTCATATCTACCCTTACCATACAACAAAAGTCCTCAAAAGAACACCGAAGCTGCATTAATAGCCATATTAATAAAGGACTAATAAATACAAGCCAAAAAAAACCTCCATCAAATAAGTGATGAAGGTCTTTTCGTATATGGCTCTCCAACCTGGGCTCGAACCAGGGACACACGGATTAACAGTCCGTTGCTCTACCAACTGAGCTATTGGAGAATAATTGGTAATAACGTCAAGTTTTGCAAGGCTTTAATATGCCCAATTGCTTGTCTTGTTTGCGTTATGTGGGGCACATTTTAGCCAAGTAGTCATGAGCTGTCAACCTTATTATGAGATTAATTATAAATCTAATCATAATTGTCTAAATATCGACCATAACACCATTATTTTATCTACTTTAATAACATGTTGATGACTCAATAATAGAACAACCACTATCTATTTGAGCAAACTATTAAAGCAAAAAAATATCCTTACCGTATAATTGATATAGATAAATATCGCGCATCAAGATAAAGGACAAAAGCAGTGACCACCTTAAAATATATTGCTCATTATTCGGAGCAGATTCAAAGCCAAGCTGCCATGTTAATTAGCAGCGGCAAACTGGGCGATTATTTGGACAAAAACTATCCCGAGAGACACCAAATCCAAAACGACAAAGCGTTATACCATTATATTAATGACATAAAAAATCAGTATATGCGCAAAAGCAATCCATTGTCTCAAGTGACTTATAACAGTAAGCTCACGGTGCTCAAACATGCGCTAGGCATTCATACTTATCAGTCTCGCGTACAAGGCAGTAAGCTTAAAGCGCATAATAGCATTACGGTCGCAAGCTTATTCAAAGAGGCGCCGCCTGAGTTTCTGCGGATGATTGTCGTCCATGAATTGGCGCACTTTAAGGAGCAGGAGCATAACAAAGCGTTCTATCAGCTGTGCTGTCATATGGAGCCTGATTATCATCAGTTGGAGCTGGATACGCGTTTGTGGTTGCAATGGCGCGAATGCTAATCTATCGTGGTTGGCATAATAAGGTGGATGAATAGGATAAGCTATGGTGTCGTCAGCGCAACAAGGGACTTTAGGCCATAAGCAAACATGGCTCCTTCCTCTGCTTTGTCTGCTCGCTGGTGGCGCTTTAATCGGTATTTCTACCAATTTGGCAAAATATGCAGGCGAGATTGGTCTGACGCCACTGGCATTTCTGTTTTGGTCTATTACAGGTGCCGCAGTTATTTTGTTTATTTATGCACTGTGGCGTCGTGAGCTACCGCCTTTAAATAAACCTATCCTCAGCTATTATTTTGTTGCAGCATTGGTTAGTGTTGCAGGTTCCAATTTAATATTTTTCTCAGCGATTCCCCATGTTGGCGCAAGTTTTGTCGCCTTGATTATCTCCTTGCCGCCGCTGCTTACTTATCTTGCCGCCATCGTGTTGCGTATAGAGCCATTTACTAAGCTTCGAGCACTTGGCGTGATCGCGGCACTTGCGGGAGCGGGCGTATTGGCAGCACGTAAGTTTTCTGCGCCAGATGCCAGTGTGTTTTGGATCGTCTTGACGCTTTGTGGTCCTGTTTTGCTTGCCATTGGTAATATTTATCGGACGCTATATTGGCCAGCCAATCTCTCTGCTAGTGCGCTTGCGCCTGGTATGCTGATTGCTGCATCAGGATTGCTAGCTCTGGTCAGTATCATTCCTCATTACTCTTTAGCGGTTCCGATGACAGCGCTTTTACCGCTTGGTGTAATTGTGCTACAAGCATTTGTATTCGCTGCGCAGTTTTTACTGTTGTTTTTACTGCAAAAAACGGGCGGTCCTGTGCTGCTGAGCTTATTAGGGGCAGTAGGGGCGGTAGTCGGTGTGCCAATTGCTATTTTTTTACAAAATGAAAGCCCACCAGAAGGGCTAATCCTAGGCGCTTCATTAATCGCGCTGGGGGTAATATTGGTCACTTATGGTGGTGTAAAGATGATGAGAGCAGAGAAAGGGTCAGTAAGTGAATGATATGCCAACCTGCCAGCATTGTTATCTGAATGTCATGTTTTGTTAAAGTCACTGTGTTAAACGCCTGACTGTCTTGATTGAGCCTAAGGGTTATTTGGTATAATGCAAAAAATACATGAGATTGCATTATGAACGCCTTTACATCCGATTCTAGCCCTACCTTCAAACGTCATTCTTATAAACTCTTGCAAAGTACAGTGTGGTTAGTTGCTGCATCCGCCTTATTCGCCTGTAGCCAACCTGACAATAGCGCGTCCAATGCAAGCTCCTTACAAAATGACAATGGCGCAGCAGTCACCGCAAATGTTGCTGAATCAAATGCTCAAACGGAATCGGCAATAACAACGCCAGCCAGCAATCCAGATTTATTAAAAAACGTCTCAGCAACGGTCTACAAAGATGCCAATTGCGGCTGCTGTAAAGACTGGATAAGTCATGCAGAAGATAATGGTCTGAGCGCCACTGCGCACGATGTTACGGATTTGGCAGTATTTAAAGAGCGCTACGGCGTACCAACTGAGATGCGCTCTTGCCATACTGCTGTCACAACCGACGGTTACGTCTTTGAAGGTCATGTACCAGCCAAATATGTGGCGCAGTTTTTAGAAAACCCACCAGTACAAGCCCTAGGTCTTGCGGTACCTGGTATGCCAGTTGGTAGTCCAGGTATGGAGTATCAAAATAAATTTGCGCCTTATCAGATTATGCAGCTTAATAAAGATGGTACTACTGAGGTTTATGCTGATATTGTCTCAACCGAGCAACAGCTATAAGCTAGCGCTTTTTTGCTTTGTAATACCTAAATTAAATCATTATCAGACAAGGCGGTACCATGAATAATAAATTAAGTACCTTTGCTCTCGCTACCAGTGCCTTATTGGCACTAAGCGCCTGTCAACCAGCCAATGATAAGGTTGACGTGACTGCCCCAGAGGATGCTGCATCGCAAAAGGCTGTACAAGAAAATACTGCTGCAGCGGACCCGCATGCAGTTCATGATATGAGTGCAGGCGCTATGGTAGCAGACGGAACACCAATGACGGCTATGCTCAAAGAATACACTGACTCAATGACTAAAATGAATGAAGATATGATTGGTATGGATTATAACGATCCAGACGCGGCATTTGCTCAAGGCATGCTTGCTCATCATATTGGCGCGGTAGATATGGCAGAGATTGAATTAAAATACGGCACCGATACAGAGATGCGTAAACTGGCGCAAGAAATAATCGACGCCCAGCAGTCTGAGATTGAGCAGATGAAAACATGGCTCGCCAACAATCCTGATGCCAAAACGCCAACAGCGGATACTAAAGCCATGCAGCAAGCTTATGCTAAGGGTATGGATGCGATGCATGGTGACATGATGAAAGGTATTGCTGACCCAGTACCAGACATGGCATTTGCTCGTGGCATGTTACTTCATCATGTTGGGGCAGTCGATATGGCAGAAACGCAGCTTAAATATGGTAAAAATCCTGAGATGCGTAAGCTGGCGCAAGAAATCATCGACGCCCAGCAGCCAGAGATTGAGCAGATGCAAAGCTGGATTGCAGCAAATAAAAGTTAAATTTAACACCTAAACTTTAATACTTAAACCTTACTATAATGAAATGTAGACCCTATATTTACTAAGTATTTTGCAATTCGAAGTATAAAAAAGCAGCCTCTAGAGGCTGCTTTTTTAATGTCAGTAGCTCAAAAGGCTATGGAAAGAATGACTATTTTTCACCACACTCACAGCATTTCGAACAGCGATCACATTTATCACAAGTTGATGCCGCGCTACAGCCGCACTTTGGGCAGGTACAGCCAGTATTATAGTGGATGGTCGGTATCAATGAGTGTACGCTATCTTTAGAAGTCATTTTCATAACAAATCCTCTTCCTTGATCGTTTATTCAGTCTGGCAATAATCGCTACCGCAATCAGTGGTTTTATTGTTAATACATTATAATAAATAGTGCCCGTTAACATAGGTGCTCTGCTGATAAAACGGTAGAGATGATTTTGTTAAAGTAACCGCTAGATAAGTAACTATGACGAATATTGTAGTGGCTGATGTTAGAGCACATAACTGGTTACGATTATCTAAAACCACGCTTAGTATATGACAGAAAAAAGGAGTATAAGTATTCTGGTTATTCCTTTTCTGGACCTAAGCTATGTATGTGGGCATACCGTATCGGTTATTAAATAAATTTATCGTTGTAATAAGCCTTATTGGTGTCGGTGTTGCCTTAATTGATAGTGGTTTTACATTGTCCGCATGGTTACAACAAGTATTTCACCTGTTTTATATGAGTATTATTTTACTCAGTTTCGTCACTACGCTAAGACGTTATATACGTCCAAAAACACGCCTGACGGTCAATAAAGTAGCTGTCTTTGATTTGCTGACAAGCATTGCCATTTTAATCTTGCTCGTCCTACATTTTACTGAATTGTTTCAATCGGGGTTGTCTACGCCCGCTGATGGTTTTATTGCCATCAAGATTGCCGTACTAGTCACTTTCATCCGTGAAATATCAGATAATAATTTTAGTCTTAACCGAGCCTTTTTAAACCCCGGTCAATTTTTTATCTTAAGTTTTTTATCAGTGATACTGGTCGGATCATTATTGCTAATGATGCCAAATGCTACCAATCAACCCATCTCCTTTATAGACGCATTATTCACTGCGACCAGTGCCGTCTGTGTGACGGGGCTCATCGTCGTCGATACCGCTACCCATTTCACTACTTTTGGGCAAGTGATTATCCTAGGTCTTATCCAAATTGGCGGTCTTGGCATCCTAACGTTTGTGACTTATTTTAGTTACTTCTTTAAGGGTGGTATCAGTTACGAGACCCAGCTCAGTATCAGTGAGATGACATATTCGCCACGTATGGGCGATATGGTGACAACCTTAAAGTCTATTTTATATGTCACCTTTGGTATTGAGGCACTGGCAGCAATACTGATTTATATAAGTGTTTATGATTTGGCAGGCATGAGCATATTTGAGCGTTTATTCTTCTCTATATTTCATGCCGTTTCGGCATTCTGTAATGCTGGATTCTCTACTTTTAGTGCAGGGTTATACGATGAATCACTGCGCTTTAATTATCCTTTACAGCTGATTATCAGTATTACCTTTTTATTTGGCGGTATGGGCTTTTTAATTGTCGTTAACTTGCTCCGCTATCTGCGTCACCGTATGCAAAGAGCGTTGTGTCGTGATGGTCAGCGCTATGCCTACCAGCCGTGGCTGTTGAGTATCAATAGTCGGATCACTTTAATCACCTCGGGTGCTTTGCTGTTAGTAGGGCTGATTGGAGTGATGATGTTTGAGTATCATGGTGTGTTGGCTGAGCACAGCAGTTGGTATGGCAAGCTGGTAGCAGGTCTTTTTACTGCTGCGACACCGCGAACCGCAGGCTTTAACAATATCGACATGAATGCCTTGGCTTTTCCAACCATCATGCTGACCATTTTTTTGATGTGGATTGGCGCATCTCCAAACTCTACTGGTGGTGGTATTAAAACCAGCACCTTTGCCATTGCTTTCCTAAATACCTTGAGTTTGGCGCGTGGACAGACCAAAGTCGAAGTATTCAAACGCGAAATTGCAGATAACTCAATTCGCCGTGCGTTTTCTGTTATGTGGTTGTCCTTATTGGTCATTGGGCTGGGCGTGACTTTGATCAGTTATGATCAGCCTGAGCTTGATTTGATTAAAGTGATATTTGAGTGTTTTTCAGCCTATAGCACGGTGGGATTAAGCTTAAATCTGACGACGGAGCTGTCTACTTTTAGCAAGCTTGTGGTGTCATTCATTATGTTTGTTGGGCGTGTCAGTATGCTGACGATTTTTATTGCTTTACTCAAAAATAGACATGAGCGTAACTACCGTTATCCAACGGAAGAGATTACTATTAACTAACCCGTCCCATAACTACCACTATAGTATAGAGGTGAGTGACAAGGAGTATTATGAAATTCATTATCGCAGGTTTGGGCAGTTTTGGGTCTTCGCTTGGTATGGCGCTGACCAGTCAAGGTCATGAGGTCATTGCTATCGATAGCAGTATGCAAAAGGTTGAAACCTATAAAGAAGTGATTACTCATACCATCTGTATGGATGCGACCGATGAATATACGGTCAATGGTCTACCGATTAAAGACACCGATATTGTCGTGGTAGCTATTGGTGAAGACCAAGGTGCCAATGTCATGGCAACCGCGCTTTTTAAAACGCTAAAAGCACGGCGTTTGATCAGTCGTAGTATCAATCCACTACACGAAAAAGTCCTACAAGCGATTGGGGTTGATGATATTTTTCATCCTGAGAAAGAGGCGGCAATGCGCTGGGCAAAACGGCTGTCCTTGCGTTATTTTGTAGACTCGTTCGAGTTAAGTGACAACTTTAGTATTGTCGAGATTGGTATTCCTACTGATTTGATTGGTAGAACCATCGGCGAGCTACAGCTTGAACACCGATTTAGTATCAAATTGCTCAGCACCATGCGTTATGAGCACTATGAAGACAGCTTCGGTCGTATGCAAACCAAACCAAATATACAAGGCTTGGCAGCACCTGAACAAGTACTACAAGATAATGATGTACTGGTCATTTATGGTGCTAATGAACATATTAATAAGTTTTTACGTAGTGTTGGGGTTAAAGCCCGTTAAATAAGGAAAGAGGCCATGAGAAAATATCGAGTATCTATGCTATGTCTGACTGCCCTGATATTGTTTTCAGGCTGTGATCGGTCTATACAAGATCCAAATGTGATGTTTTCAGAGAAGCATAAGGACCCCATTCAAGAGCTGGAAAAAACGTCAAAAGAAACGGATCACAGCCAGTTTGGCTACAAACAAACGTTTTATGTGCCCATATATTCGGACATTTATACCGATCGAGACAATCGCAAAGTATTGCTTTCGGCAACACTCAGCGTACGTAATACTACGTTAAAAAAATCATTATATATCAATAAAATTGATTATTATGATACTGATGGTGCCTTAGTAAAGTCCTACTTAAGAGCTCCTATTGAGTTACCAGCGATGGCAACTCTAAATTATATTGTCGAAAAAGAAGAGGATAAAGGGGGTTCTGGTGCCAACTTTATCATTGAAGTAGAAGGGGTGGACGACACCGTTACGCCTGTCATTGAGGCAGTCATGATTGGTAATTTTAGTAATAAAGGCTTTGCTTTTAGCACGGAAGGTACGCCTGTTGTGCATTGATAAATGTATGTCAGCAGATCGATTTTACCAAGCATCAAATAAAGTAAATTTGAAAGATTTGTGGTTACTATCAGATAGGCGAGCAGACAATGACGCAAACGTTGATTCACTACTTTTTTCATTTAGGCATGCCTTTGATCGTTGCGTATGTGTTTTTCCGTAATGATTACAAAAAAGCCTATCTAATACTTCTGGTTACTATGCTGGTTGATTTGGATCATCTGCTAGCGACGCCCATATTCTCGCCCAATCGCTGTAGTATCAACTTCCATCCACTGCATACCTATTATGCAATGGCAGTATATTTGAGTATGTTACTGCTACCTAAGCCCTATAAAATCATTGGTTTGGGCTTACTATTACATATACTAACTGACCTAAACGACTGCGTCATGACGTATTCTCACATCCCCCAAGCGTTTGATAATGCGCCTGCTCGTGAACTGGTAATATGGTTAGCAGATAAGTTTAGATAGCATTTTTAAGCAGACAACCGCTCAGTTAAAAAATTAAGCAAGAGTGTCATTCTTTGAGGTAGACAACGACTGTGCGAATAAAATACCCATGGTGGTGTTATCTAAAAATTAAAACTTAGATTTTATAATGATTGAGAGGTTGTTAAAAAGGTCGGCTAATGAAGAGTATCCGACCTTTTTGGTGCCGCTAGACAGATTAATTATCGCTTTGAGATACCGCTAAATCACTAGTATAAGCAAATAAAGCGGGCGCGCCGCCAGTATGCCAAAACAACACACTATCCGTTTTTTTGATTTTACCGGTACGAATCATATCGAGTAGTCCGCCCATCGCACGACCCGTATAAACAGGATCTAATAATATCCCTTCCATTTGCGCGGTCATGGCAATGGCTTCATTTTCTAGTGCACCAATCACTCCATAACCGTCTCCCACATAATCAGAGTTAAGCACTAGATCTGTCTCTGAGAAGGTGTAATCTGCCCCAATCAATGCCGACGTGCTATTGGCGAGGGAGATAATATACTGATCAAACGGCACTTTATCGGTTTCACCTTTATCAATATTGATACCTACTATCTGATAAGGCAAGTTAAAGATTTTATTACCCAGCATCAAGCCTGCTTGTGTCCCGCCGGAGCTGGAGGCAAAGACGATATGTGTGAATGAAATATCCCTCTCTTGACGTTGTAATTCAAGCTCTTTAAACGCTTCAACAAAGGCAAAAGCACCAAGCTCGCTTGAGCCGCCATAAGGGACAATATAGGGTTTCTTTCCTTCTTTTTTAAGTTGTTCTACGATATCAGGAATGTCTTCCCCTTTACGGTTGCTGCCTGCCCAGTGGATATGGCAGCCAAAAATCTTATCCAGTAAGAGGTTGCCTTGCAACTGTTCTGGTTCTTGTCCGCCCAAAACTAAATGGCATTCAAGTCCCAAACTGGCTGCGGCAGCTGCGGTCTGGCGACAATGGTTTGACTGCGCGGCACCTGCTGTCACGATTGTATCCGCACCTTGAGCAAGGGCGTCCCCAATGATAAATTCAAGCTTTCTGGTTTTATTACCGCCTAATGCCAGTCCCGTATTGTCATCGCGTTTCATATAAATTTTAGGACCATTAAGGGCTGTGCTTAATCTGGTCAGCTCGGTTAAAGGCGTTGGGAAAAACCCTAAAGGTTGCCGATTCATACTTGGCAGGCTTGGTATAGATTTGTTTTGCATCATTCGTCCTCTCTGATATAAGGCAATTTATAGATATTGTTAAACAATATCTGAACGATCATAATGATTCGATTCATGCAGACTGTCTATCATTATAGGATATCAATAAAAATGACTCAGTCTTTGCTAACTGCTGCTATTTACTGTTATATGAGTATAAAAGCGACTTGGTAAAGGCTGGGGTAGCCCACTAGTTTGACCTAAAAAAATGGTGGTCATACATAGAGTATAACCACCACCGGAGAAGTATTTCGAGAACAGAGTAACTAAAACTTAAATAGCAGGCTTAAATTTTCTACGGTAGATACTACGTATGACAGGCATGAATACCATCAAAATAGCCAACAACCATAGCACTACTGTGATAGGGCTGCTCCATAAGATACTAAGCTCGCCTTGAGAGATAGACAGGGCACGTCTTAAGTTAGATTCCATGAGCTCACCCAATACATAGCCCAAAATAAGCGCTGATAAGGGGAAGTTTAGTTTACGTAAGAAATATCCGAAGACACCAAGTGCCACCATAAATACCAGGTCAAAGGTCGTGCTATGGATAGAATATACGCCAACGAAACTGACCGCAGCAATGGCTGGTATCAGGATGTAGTTCGGCACGTCAAGCAGTTTGGCGAACAAACCCACCAAAGGGATGTTCATGATCAATAAAATCACGTTACAGATAAATAGTGAGGCAATCAGACCCCATACGATATCTGGCTGCTCAGTAAATAACTGCGGACCCGGTGTGATGTTATATAACGTCAACGCACCCATCATGACTGCTGTCGTACCAGAACCTGGCACACCTAGCGTCAACATTGGCACAAATGAGCCACAAGCTGAGGCATTATTTGCCGCTTCTGGCGATGCAACACCGCGAAGATCACCATCACCAAAAGTACCGGTATCACCAGCGATTTTACGTTCACTGGCATAAGTCATGGCACTGGCAATCGTTGCGCCTGCACCTGGTAAGATACCAACGACAAAGCCCATTAGACCACTACGTAGCATGGCCCCAAAAGCAAAAGTAAACTCTTTAAAGTTTAAGAGACTGCGTTTACCTTGTTCAATAACCTTGTGTCCAGTCGTGGTTTTTTCGAGCAAGATTAGAATTTCACTCACACTAAAGAAACCAATAACAATGGTAGTAAATTGAATACCATCAGATAGGTTGACGGAATCAAAGGTAAAGCGATAAATACCCGTAACGGCATCAACCCCAACAGTTGCTAGACCAAGACCAATTAATGCGGCAATACCCGTCTTAACTGGTTGATCACCTACCAAACCACTTAAACACGTGATAGCAAATACCATCAGTACAAAGTATTCAGCAGGTCCAAATGAGATTGCCCATTTGGCTAATAACGGCGCAAATAGCACCACGCCGATTGTCGCGATAGTGGCACCAACGAAGGAGCTGACAGCAGATAAAGACAGTGCAATACCAGCCTTGCCTTGTTTTGCCAATGGATAGCCATCCAAAGTCGTCATAATGGCGCCGGCATCACCGGGTACGTTAATGAGAATGGCAGAAATACGACCACCATATTCACAGCCAAGATACACGGCTGCAAGCAGAATGAGCGCACTCTCAGGCGGTAAACCAAGGGCAAAAGCAAATGGCAGTAATATCGCCACACCGTTAATCGGGCCAAGACCCGGCAACATACCCACAATCGTACCTAAAAAAGCTCCGATTAATGCAAGAAGTAAGTTTTTTGGGGTAGATGCAACAGCAAAGCCATGCATCAAAAAATCAAAAGTATCCATATTGGCTATCCTATTATCCCTGACAACAATCCGAGTGGTAATTTGACATCTAAAAATAGGTCAAATAAGACATATAAGCCAATACTGATTAACACTGAAAAGATAAAACTCTTTAGAGGATTACCTGCAAACAGTAAACCTACGGCGAAAGACATCAGAATAGTGGCAAGAATAAAGCCCAATACTTCAAAAATGAGACCATAGACCAATAAGGCAAGCGCACATAAAATAAGATTACGGATGATCGTTTTGTTTAAACCCAATTCAATCGCTTTAGTAAAACTGGCGGGACGAAAAGCAACGACTAAGCAGCCAAAGGCAAGCAGAGAAAAGATTAAAATAGGGTAAGGACGAGGACCAATTGGGTCATAAGCAATAGGGGCAACATAACCAATGGCTAAGTATATTAAGAATATACTGACCAGTGCCATCAGCCCGGAAAACAAACGTTCCATTGTCATAAGGAGCATTCCTTGAATTTTGGGGGCAAAAAGCTGACAGATAGACATCCTGCCAGCCCTTTGAGAAATACCAAAACATTTGATATTCAATTACTAAAGGTTATTAAATCTTAACGTAACTATTTGGTTGGTGCTGCTTCAACAAGACCATATTCAGCAGATAACTCGCGTAGTTCGCCCGTACGTTTATAAACGTAGGCTTGTAGCTCATCGCCAGTCATAGAGAAAGGTAGCAATTCTTGTTGCTCACGTATTTCAGCGAATTTCGGATCAACAAGCATCTTATCGAAAGCCTCTTTCCACCAGTTATAAGCACTAGGGCTTACGTCTGGACCCATGTAGTAACCACGAACGACTGGCCACGTCACATCATAACCTTGCTCTTTCGCAGTAGGAATATCGGTCATCGTCCCGCCCAATCTTTCATCTGCAAATACTGCTAATACACGTAATTTACCTGCATTGGCTTGCGGCATAATCTCAGCAATACCAGCACTGACAACAGTAATATGATTGCCCATCACAGCTGTGATCGCCTCGCCGCCGCCTTCCATGGCAACATAAGTCATGTCACTAGGCTTAACCCCAACGGCTTTAGCTAAAATAGCGGTTTGCATCCAATCTTGACCGCCAACACTACCGCCAGCACCAAAGCTGATCGCTTTTGGATCTTTTTTGAGTTCAGTAACTAAGCCAGCTAAATCTTTGATAGGAGAGTCTGCGTTGACTGCGATAGCGCCATAATCAGTACCAACGCCAGCTAGCCATTTCACGTCTTTTTCAGTAAATTTACCAAATTTACCTTGCGATAAATTAAGGATAGAGCCAGTAGAGAAGGCAATAATAGCATCGCCATTATCCCGATCATTGGCAACGATTTTGTTATAAGCAACAGCACCGACGCCGCCTGGCATATAGGTGACGCGCATAGGATCTTTTAAGATACCAGTATCTCTTAAGCCAGCTTGGGCAAGCTTACAAGTCAAGTCAAAACCGCCACCTGGTTTGGCAGGCGCAATACATTCTGGACGTGAAGGGGCAGTGAGCTCACTTGAGCCATCTGCGGCAGTCGCATCTGTACTGGCAGTTTCATTTGCATTGTTACAAGCGGTCACAGATAGGATAGACAGGCCAAGAGCCAGATAGGATAGTTTTTTCACACGACACTCCTTGTGTGTATTTTTACAATAAAAATTCAATAGAATTTTGGCCAAAATATAAAGTTATTACAGGTGAAGTGAAGACTCGATTAACGAGATGACTAAACTTCGTAACAGTAGAGATTTATCACTTGCCAAAAGTAACAGAATATTTTAAAAATAACAAGAAACATATGTATGTATATATGAATTTTATAGTAATATATTAAATTGAAGGCGACATAATATCTCCTGTTATAGCAATATTCAGGATGAATAAATGATATGAATACCTTTGAAAGAAAATATTTAATTTAACTAAAACAGATAGATAAGATGATTTAGTGATGGCCGAGATGATTTAGATGTATCAAAAATCACGTTGATATAAATACTATTACGAGGCTAAAACAACGATTTAAGAAGTTATGAATTTAGTGAGAAAAATAGATATATGGGGATCAAAATATAGCAAGCAGGTGTAAAATTTTTAAAAAACCACGGTATATTTTGCCTATGAGCCGTTAAAACATCAGCTGGATAAGTAAAATTGCGAGTATTCCAATACCAATATCTAAGGGCACTGCTTTGAATAGTAGCGCATTAAAAAGCTTGTCTTTGTTTATAACGACTTGAGAAGCGCCTAACATCAGACTACCTCCTGATGAGAAAGGCGAGAGTGATGAGCTTTGCGCCCCCACAACAATACAGGTAAATAGTAATAAAGGGCTTAGTCCAGAGGCAACGGCTAGGGGCAGGACCATAGGGAATAAAGTAGGGGCGACTACCCCGAGAGTACTGGCAAATATCGACATAATGGCGCTAATCACAAAGACTAAAATCGGTATCATCCAGATAGGTACATTGGTACTTAGCCATTCTGTCAGCTCGTAAATAACGCCTATTTCTACTCCGAGGCTGATTAACATACCGACACCACAAATCATAATGAGGGTATTCCAAGGTATTAAAGCAATCACTGCTTTTTCATCGCCTAATTTTAAAAATAAGCTCACTAAAGCAAAAAATATGGCGATAAAACCAATGTCAATCCGAGCGTTCAAAAACTGAATCGCTGATACTTGTGGCATGAGTAAATTTAAAATGGGCACGATAAGTACAATAGCCATCATAATAAAAATCAGTATAAGAGACTGTTTTTGCTTACTGTCAAAGGGCTCTGGTATGGTCGTCTGAATCGCGATTTTGCTGTTTTTGGCATTGATAAAGCTATAAGCACCCAATACAATCATAGGCATTATAAAAGTGACAGCGAATATCCCTAACACATAAGTAAAGGTATTATCATTTGCGACGCCTGCGCCGCGCATCAGCTCTCTAAAAATAACACCGCTTTGTGAGGTGATAAAGTTAGCACCCGCTAAGGCACCATAGTTCACCGATAAAGTAGCAATGACAAGATTCAAGTTAGTGCGTTTAGACAACAGCAGGATCATCGGTGCCATCGTTGCTAAGACCGTATAATAACCAGCCCCTAAGCCTGCAATAATTGTGGCCACAAGGAAAATAACCAAAGGTAAGAATGCGGGAAAGTGACGGCACTTATAGATTAAATGATTAGATAGCTTTTCTAAAGCACCGTTAGCTAGGGGAAAGTTGTAGAAAAGAGTCACCGCAAAAATAACAAAGAAAATTTTGAGAGGCCATAGCTCAACAATTTCATGTGCCTTCATCCCCATACCGAAACAACCGATTAGATATGAAAATGCAATAGCAAATAGGCCAATATTAATCTTAGTGGTATAGCCCAAAATGATACATATCACGATGGCGGCTAGAATATAAAGAGTCACGACTACTCCTTGACCTTAACTGTATGAATTCTATAAAAAACTATAGCAGTTTTTACAGAGTAAAGAGTATTACGCTAATATTGACACAGGGTTTTCTGGACTAGAAGAGCTTATAAATCTTCAAAGTGCATTTTTTTGAATAGAATGATAGCAAAAAAGTTGGCGTTAATTAGGAAAGATTAATCATAAAAATATAATAATGCTTTAATATTAATGTGATACCTATCGAATGCGCTGAAAGCTTAAGAGAAGTTGATCAGGGATAACGTAGTTTTACAGCAATAGCAGTGCTTGACGAGATTGAAACAGTTAATAAAAACCTTTCCACTGTGGTGAAAAAAATGCTAAATAATTTCAAAGAATTTAAAATGCCACGTTATGAGCAAGTGCGATGGCATATACAGACGTTACTGACAGAGAGTAAGTGGGATGAAAACACACCCTTACCGACGGAGCAGGAGTTTGCAGATAAGTATGAAGTATCTGTAGGCACTGTCCGAAAAGCTGTCGAAAAATTGGTAGAAGATGGGGTGTTAATAAAGCAGCAAGGCAAAGGCACCTTCTTAAAACGTCCAGATTTTGCAAGCTCACTATTAAGGTTTTTTAAGTTTCGTGATAAAGATGCTCGCTATGTCACACCGACAGGCATAATTAAAAAAATCATGGTTATAGACGGTATTGATGACATTAATAAAAAACTAAATATAGGTAAAAACAAAGCGCTCATTTATATAGAGCGTACGCGTATGGTTGAAGACAGAGTCTTGTTAAGTGAAAAGATTTGGTTACCTAAGAGTCGCTTCCAAGCTTTTGCAACCTTAAATCCTGAAGATTTCGAGAATCTTCTCTATCCGTTTTACTATACCAAGTGTGGTCAATTTGTGTCGTCTGCTGTAGAGACGCTGTATTTTATAACCGATCACAGCGACGATTATTTGGGCAATACTAAGCAAGAAAACTTAGTTAAGGTATGCCGCATTGCGAAGAATCTAGAAGGCGATCCTATCGAATATAGAGAATCCTATGGGCTGGCAGAGAAGTTCAGCTATGAGATTAATATTATTTAGGCGTTTATTAAACCTATATCGATAATTAAGTGACCGTTTGAGATAAACAGATTAAAAGACAGTACCTTTAGGAAATACTAAAAGTACTGTCTTTTTTGCATACATTTTTCTGTTTTATCAATTACCCTGTATTGCGTAGACCTGCTGCCAAGGCATTAATACTACGGATTAATGGATCTTCAACGTCGAGGTCACCATGATTGGTATCGCTTGTAGCGTCTTTTTGTCTGGCACGCTTCAATAGCTCAATTTGGATATAGTTGGTTGGATCTAAATACGCATTCCGCCATTCAAGGGAAGCGGCAAGATTCTGCTGATGCTCCAATAACGACTCTTGGTTAAGCAAGGAGTTTAAACCTGAATAGGTCAGCTCATGCTCATCCGTCACCGCTGTCATAATCTGTTCACGTAATATCTCATCGTCACATAATTGGCTATAAGCATGAGCAATACTCATATCAGACTTGGTAAATGCCATTTCAATATTGCTAATAAACACGTTAAAAAATGGCCAGCAGTCAATCATTTCTTTCATCAGTGCTTCATCATCGATGACGCTGTGCAACGCACTGCCGACACCATACCAAGCGGGCAGCGTAAAGCGCGCTAATGACCAGCCAAATACCCAAGGAATTGCGCGCAAAGTCGTCTTGCTTGGTAGACCTTTATTACGATGGGCAGGGCGTGAGCCAATATTTAATAAGGAGATTTCTGCCACTGGCGTCGCTTGGGAGTAGAACTGATAAAACCCTTCGGTATGATCCGTTAGCTTGCGATAACGCTGCTCACCGGCGTCTGCTAAACGCGCAAAGAGCGCTTCATAATGTGGCAGTTCAGGCGGTTGCACCACGAATCTTGAGGAGCAAGCTTTAAGCGTGCCAGTGATACCCATGGTTAGCTCAAATACAGCGGTATCGGTGTTGGCATATTTGGCATAAAGGACTTCGCCTTGTTCGGTCACTTTGATTTGTCCGTGCAGTGTACCAGCGGGCTGAGCAGCAATCGCTTTATGTGTTGAGCCGCCACCACGACTTACGGAGCCACCGCGACCATGAAATAGGCGGGTTTTGATGCCATATTCTTCTGCGATACGGTTAATGGTCTGCTGTGCGCTATAAAGCTGCCATGCAGAAGTAATGATGCCTCCATCTTTTGAAGAGTCCGAATAGCCCAGCATGATTTCTTGGGTATTATCTGAATGCTGCAACAACCCTCGATAAAGCGGATTATCTAAAACCGCAGGTAAAATCTGATCGATATTTTTAAGATCTTCGATGGTCTCAAATAACGGTGCTACGGGCAAGTCGGCAGACAGTCGCCCTTCGTCATCCACTTTACATAAGCCTGCAAAGCGCATGAGTAGCAATACTTCTAATAATTGACTGGCGTTATTGGTCATTGAGATAACATAACTGCCAAAAGTATCTTGCCCAACCAGTTTGCGTAAAGTCGCTACTGAGTGCATCAAGGCCAATTGTTCACGGGTTTTATCCGTTAAATTATCGGTATAAATGAGCGGTGTGCCTGGTTTCTCAAGCAGGCGCGTCAACCATTTTTGGCGCTCGGTTTCATTGAGGCTTTGATAGTCAGGCAAGTTAGAAGCATTGGCAAAAATATCGGCAATCACTTCGCTATGATAAGACGACTCTTGGCGAATATCGAGCGCTGCCAAATGGAAGCCACAGGTCTTTACCAAACGTATTATATCGAGTAATAAGCCTTCGCCATGTGCTGTGTCATGAGTATTCACACTTTGACGGATGATGCGTAAGTCTTCTAATAGTTCTTGTGGATTGGCGTAGGCATCTTTTTTAGCCGCACTATCATTCCCTTTGCTTTGGATTAGAAGATTGGTGGCTTTGACTTTATTTAGGATTAAGGAGAGGAATCTGCGATAAGGTTCATTGCCGTAATCATCAAGATTGTAATCAAAGACTCGTCTGTCAAGCTCACTATAACTTTCAATCTTGGCATACACATCAGGTTCGATAGTAACAATCGTATCACTATGAATAAGCTGACGACGTAGTTTCTTAAGCAGCACTTGATAGTGACGTAGCACGGTATCGGCATGCATCAATACCGCCATTTCTGTGGTGTCATGAGTGACAAAGGGATTGCCATCTCTGTCGCCACCGATCCAAGAGCCAAAGCTTATGAAAGCAGGTAGAGGGTAGTCTGTTAGCTCAGGATAAATATCAATAATGGCGTTTTTAATATTACGATAAACCTTAGGAATGGCGTTGAATAAACTGGCATTGAAATAATGCAGACCATTATTTATCTCGTCATAGACCAAAGGCTTACGCGTCCGCACTTCATCAGACGACCATAGCAGATCAATCGTTTGCGCTGTTTTTTCTCTGGCTTGCTCGTAGGCAAAACTGTTTTGTGCAACGTTATTTAAGGCATCGCTATGCGTGAATAAACCTTGTAATAAGTTCATCGTTGTACGGCGACGCGCTTCAGTAGGATGGGCGGTAAATACAGGCATGAATTTTAGTTGCTCAATGAGCTCTTGCATCTGTGCTGGCTCAATATTGCGCTCACGACACTCTAGTAAAGTACGGCGAAACGATCCTTCCCAGCTCTGCTCTGATTGCATACGTAATGCATGGCGCTCTTCACGTAGATAATTCTCTTCACTTAGATTGGCTAAGAAAAAATAGATAGAAAAGCTGCGGATGACATTTTTTAAGGATTGATTATCTAACGAGGCGATGAAGTCGATAAGTTGTCGCTTATTCGCTTCGTTAGGCTCACGGCGTTGTTGAATAAAACCTTTACGCAGTGTTTCAATCGTCTCGAGCGTCTGTTCGCCCGTTTGGCGAGAAATTGCATCCCCTAGGAAGGAACCTAATAAACTAATGCGTTCACGTAATATGTCATTATCTATTATCATCCTTGACCTTCTCCTTAAATTAATTAAAAAATAGTGAAGCAGTAAATCTGTAATTTTGTATAAAGAAAAATACTGCTTAATATAATGTTTAGTAATGAGCAGTGAATAGGACTAATATTCGCTTTTATCAAAGACTCAGTGTTTTTGATAAAAGCGAATCAGCACAATAATGAGACGATAAAGGCTGGCAAGCTATCTTCTAAAGTGTAGCATGGGTGACTTCGCATATTAAAGAAGTTAGCGGATTAAGTTAGCGGCAATACCGAGGCGGTTAAAAGCGCGTGAGATTGAAAATTATAGGATAGGCAAGAAATATGGGCAAAATTATTGGAATACCTTTTATACGTGAATTGGTAGCGTTTGCTAAAAAAGATATATAATTATGATATCTAAAATATAGGCACTGAAAACATGAATATCGAAAGCGACACCGCCAATCAAATCGCTAATCAAATAGAAATCATCTATGAAGATGAATTTCTGGTGGCGATTAATAAAGAGGCTGGGCTGTTGGTGCATCGCAGTTGGCTGGATAAAGGCGAGACACGCTTTGCCATGCAGCTCACCCGTGATGCGGTAGGTTGCCATGTATTTCCGGTGCATAGATTAGACAAGCCTACGTCAGGCGTGTTGTTGTTTGCCAAGAGCTCAGCCGTGGCGCGCAGCCTTACGGAGGCTTTTACTGAACACAAAGTGACCAAGCAATATTTAGCTGTGGTGCGCGGCTATATGTCAGAACAAGGCAGCGTTGATTATGCGTTGAGCTTTCAGCCCGATGCTATTGCCGATAAGTTCGCTAATTTGGATAAACCTGCTCAAGAAGCGGTGACCCATTGGCAAAGTTTGGCACAAATTGAGTTGCCATTTGCGGTGTCAAAAAAGCATGACACTAGCCGCTATAGTCTAATGCGCTTAACCCCCGAGACCGGACGTAAGCATCAACTGCGTCGGCATATGAGACATTTATTCCATCATATCGTGGGTGATACCAGCCACGGCGATATACGTCACACACGATTTTTTCGTAATCACTATGATTGTACTCGCATGCTGCTACATGCTCAGAGTTTAGCGCTCAGCCATCCGGTCACCGGTGAGCCATTACTGTTAAAAGCAGGATTAGACGATCAATGGATGCGCATTTTGGAAGAGTTTGCTTGGGTAGAGAGTGCCAAAGATTAACCAGCGTAAAGTTTAGGGTTTATCTTCAAAAGTCATATTAAAGAAGTCGACATACAGGTCTTAGTGTAGTTAGCAGGTTTTAAAATAATAAAGACCGAAAATACGGGTGCTGCAATCGAAGGTTCAGGTTCATAGTGAGGAATTGAACTGACATTTGCTGTCAAATTCGTAGACATTAACTTGGAAGACATCAACTTGGAAGATTACCATTTCAAAAAATACTCATTTGTAGTAATAACTTCACCAGTTTTTCAACCCCTTAACTCAAATCGCTATTTGGACTGTTTCCAAATAATCGTTTATATTCTCGGCTAAATTGGCTGGGGCTTTCATAGCCTACTTGCATGGCAATCTGTGATATTTGAAAGTCATTGGTTATGATCAGACGCCTCGCTTCCATTAATCGTATTTTTTTTTGATACTGTAGCGGACTCAACTGTGTAATCTCTTTAAAGTGTTGGTGAAAACCTGAGACACTCATACCACATCGGCTCGCCAAGTCTCCAATCACCACAGGTTCGTCTAAATGCGCTTTTAGCCAATCGGTTGCTTGTGCAATACGGTGAGTATGACTGCCATTGATGACCAGTTGTCGCAACTTATTCCCTTGTTGTGCCGAGAGCATGCGATAATAAATTTCTTGCTGTATTAAAGAAGATAAAAAATCAGTATCATTTGGACAATCAAGTAAGTTTACCAATCGCTCAAATGCTTGCATTATAGCGTCATCTAATTGCCATTTTATTCCCAAATTACCTTCTTTTACTTGTTGTTGAGGCGGTATTCTAGCGAGTACTTCTTGAATCATCACAAGATTTAATTTCATTGATAAAACGATGACAGGATGGTCTGACGAAGCATGCTTAATATGCATACTTAAAGGAATATCGACAGGGCAAAACATCAGGCTGCTATTGTCAAATTTTTGGCAATCTTTTCCTAAGTAAATCTCGCGCTCGCCTTGTAGGACGATACAGATGCTAGGCTCTTGAATGTAGCTGACGGTTTTACTTGGTCTGTCAGCGCAATAGAAAAATAAGTTTGGAATAATAGATTCGATTGTTTTATTTTTGGGTAATAGTCTAAGTAATTGCTCAATGGTTTTTGTCTGCATGATGTTTTTCTTACATTTGGGTTTGCTTAATAATATAAATTTTTGGATAATTAGGCAAGAGTTTCGTAGGACTGTTCTAACGAATTGTTGGTTGCGCATCTATAATAATCCTATCACGACGCATCAAGTCTGATTTTAATCATATTCAATAAATCTAAATAAGGAACGCATAATGAAAATATTTTATAAAACTCGTGCTACAGCAACTGGTGGTCGTTCTGGACATACAGGTCTTGACGATGGTTCGCTCGGTTTTGATTTGGTATCCTTTCAAGAAAAAGATAAAGAAGGTGTGAATCCAGAACAGCTGTTTGCGATGGGTTACGCTGCGTGTTTTGATAGTGCGCTAAATATGACTGCACAACAAATGAAACTACCGGTAACCGCTTCGAAAACATCTGCTCAAGTTGGTATTGGTATGAAAGCTGATAATAGCTATAACTTAGATATAGAGCTGTCTGTCGAAGTATCTGGTATTGATGAATCGCAAGCACAAACTCTAATCGCGACCGCTCATCAAGTTTGCCCATACTCTAATGCCACTCGTGGCAATGTTGATGTGCGTTTGCATGTTACCGTTGTTTAAATAGCGTTTGTCATTAAAAGCCAATAACTATAAAAAATAATACAACAATTGTACAACAATAATAAAATTTAAAATTGCTTGGCTACCTAGAGTAGCCAAGCAATTTTTTATGGTACTAAGCAATATAAATACTAAAATTCTTACACAAGTACCAGTTTATTTTCTTCCGCTGACTAAGTTACAATGGCTAGCAGCGATTAATAAATCGACTGCATAAGTACTGGGTACATAAGCTGCCAATTACTTTTAGCTCAGATTAAACTGTTTATGGGCGTCTGCTAGATATATGGTACTGACACTCAAAAGGCAGATAACGACTTTTGATGAAGTAGCGCAGACCAGTAAAGTTAGCAACTAAGGTAAGTAATGATATAATGCCCCGACAATCGATATTTTATAAAGGGTTTACCTTATGGCTCGTACAGCTAGCGCATTACACATTTTAGTAAAAGACAAAGAACAAGCTGAAGATATCCTTGCCAAGCTTAAAAAAGGCAACATGTTTGATGTGTTGGCTAAGAAATACTCAACCTGCCCATCAGCTAAAAAAGGCGGCAGCTTAGGTGAGTTTAAGCAAGGCGATATGGTACCGCCATTTGATAAAATCTGCTTCAGCGGCGAACTCCTCACCCCACACCTAGTGAAAACCAAATTTGGCTGGCATGTGGTTAAAGTGCTTTACAGAACGTAAGAGTTAGAGTCGAAGCTTTGATTGATATCAATCTAGTATTTTCCGGTACATCCCATATTGCCCTAATAAAAAAAGCCTCAGTCGTTAGACTGGGGCTTTCTTAATGTTTGATAGGCATAAGCAGACTTGAATTGCTGATAACACCCTATATCGTTCAAAGTAGATCAACCAAATATCATAATACGACAATATCTTATATGTATTGATTTTATTAGCCTACAGAATTGATTCTAGAGGCTGCTTTTTTATATGTCATCGATATTGTACATGGATATACATTATAAGATTTAAAAGTGCTGACGCTATTTACTTTTTACCACACTCACAGTATTTCGACCACCTATCACATTTATCACAAGTTGACACTGCGCTACAGCCACACTTCGGGCTAGTTACAACTAGCGCTATCACGTATCGCTGGTATCAATGAGTTCACTCTATCTTTAGACGTTACTTTCATGATAAGTCTTAGTCTTTGATGGCTCATTCAGTCTGTCATTACTCACTAATTAAGACAACAATCCCGCAATCAGTGATTTTATTATTGGATGCATCACAATAGATAGTGCTCTTGAACATAGGTCACACATAGCTCATAAAAAGCTTGAGCGGGCGGGGAAATAGATTTGTCAGCCAGTTTAAAGATGCCGATTTGTCTGTTTAAAGAAGGGTCAAGTAAGTTTATCCAAACCAGCTCGGGTTCATTAGAAGGAAAGGCGAGTTTCGGTAGGGTGGTGATACCAAGATCGTTTCTTAACAATGAGAACAGTGAGGTAATATTTTCTACCGTATAGCGAGCTTTGCGGTTGAGCACTTCTGCGGGTGTGTTCTCGAGTAATCGACAGGTGCCATTATAAATAAAAGGCTCTGCCATGAGTTGTTGCCATTTTAGCCCTTGAGAGTGACGCGATTCATGATTCAGCGCATTGCTTTTAAGACAAACCACACCGATAGGGTCTGATATAAGTGGGGTAAAATCAATATCTGTTTGATTGATACTGGTACAGTTACCTAATGCCAAATCCACCTCGCCCGTGAGCAACCGATTTGCGACGCCAACCGCGTTATCATCTATCAAAACAATTTCAATATCAGGGTATTTCTTTGAATAGGCGACCAATACGCTAGGCAGTAACTTAGTAACCAGTGATGGTACGCTAGCAATTCTTATCTTCCCTTTATCGCCTGCTGCGGTCGCTCTTAAGTCCTCTTCAAACGCTTGATAAACACTAATGAACTGCTGAATCTTTGGCAAGCAACTTTCCCCAAACGGCGTCAGTGTTGCTTTATTGCCACTTTCGAATAAACGCTGATCCAGTGTTTTTTCCAGCTCTTTTATAGAGGCGGATAATGCGGCCTGTGTTCTATTGGCGCGGTTGGCTGCCACACGAAAACCCCCTTCTTCTACCACAAACAAAAAATGTCGTAACTGTTGTAGTTTCATAATCGTTAGTGCCTTTGTGCTTGCTGCCGTTGATCAGATACTATTTATTATAGCGATAGATTAAATCTATCATATTTAATATTTAATTAGTTAGATTTGTCATTATTTATTGCGTAGGATAATCAATAACACAGAAATTGCCAAACCATTCATTCAAAGGATATGACGATATGACGACTCCCTCAACCAAACAAGCGGTTCAGACTTCACTTTATGCCTCAAAAGCACCTCTTGAATGGGCAGTCACGAGTAATGGCACATTATACACCGCGCAGATTCCTATTGATGAAAACGGTGATGTGGTCGCAGGTGGTATCGAAGCCCAAACTCGGCAAACCCTTGATAATTTAAAGCATACTTTAGAATGTGCCAATGTAGGCATGGACTCAGTGTTACAGGTACTCATTTATGTTACTGATCGTGAATATCTAAAAACGGTCAATCAAGTCTATGCAGAATATTTTACAGCACCCTATCCAAATCGCGCGGCTTTAGTGATAGCAGGACTTGCTCGTGAAGAGATGTTGGTTGAGCTAGTCGTATACGCGAACGTACCATAGTTTTTCACTATATTTATACAGCTCTTTAAATCATTTTATCACTTGAATTTTAATAAACTGAGGACGCCACTATGTCAGCTCAAAACACACAAAAAGTATTACAGCAAGACCCACAGCAATCACTTTATATCAATGGTGAATGGCAAGCGGGTAGCGATACCATTGCTAATATTAACCCATCTGATATCACCGAAACTATCGGCGAGTTCGCCCAAGCCAGTAGCGATCAAGTCAAGGACGCTATTGCTGCTGCCCGCCAAGCGCAGCCAAAGTGGGAGGCAACGCCGTTAGAGAAGAAGCAATCTATTCTGCAGGCAATTGGCGATGAGATGATTGCCCGTTGCGATGAATTAGGTACTTTGTTGTCACGTGAAGAAGGCAAGCCATTTGCGGAAGGTCGCGGTGAGATTTATCGTGCAGGTCAGTTCTTCCATTATTATGCCGCTGAGGTGTTGCGTCAAATGGGCGATACTGCGGATTCAGTACGTCCAGGGGTTAAAGTAGAAGTCACTCGTGAAGCAGTCGGTGTCGTCGCTATTATCTCTCCTTGGAACTTCCCAACCGCAACTGCTGTGTGGAAAATAGCCCCAGCTTTAGCATTTGGCAATAGTGTCATTTGGAAGCCTGCCAATTTAACACCAGCCAGTGCGGTCGCCTTAGCTGAAATCATTCATCGTCAAGGGTTGCCTGAAGGCACATTCAACTTGGTATTGGGTGGCGGCTCATCAGTTGGCGATGCACTCATTAATTCAAAAGATATTGATGCAGTTAGCTTCACAGGTTCTGTGCCAACCGGTCGTAAAGTTGCTGCGGCAACCGCGCCAAACTTTGTCCGTTGCCAGCTTGAGATGGGTAGTAAGAATGCCTTGGTTATCGCTGATGATGCCGATTTACAAGTCGCGATTGATGCGGCGGTTGCTGGTGCGTTTGGGGGTTCAGGACAAAAATGTACGGCATCTTCACGCTTGATCGTCATGGATGGCATTCATGATGCTTTCGTCGATGGTGTCATTGCAAAAATGAAAACCCTAAAAGTTGGTCATGCGCTTGATGACGGTATCTTTATGGGTCCTGTGGTTGATGATAAGCAACTTGCATCCAACCTAGACTGGATTGAAAAGGCCAAGCAAGCCGGTGCCAATTTAGCCTTTGGTGGCGAGCGTTTAGATATGCCGCATGATGGCTATTATATGTCGCCTACCTTGTTTACTGAGACTGATAACAGCTGGGATATCAATCAAGAAGAGGTGTTTGCGCCCCTAGCTTGTGTCATGCGCGTCAAAAATTTGGAAGAAGCGATTGCGATGACCAATGATACTCGCTTTGGTCTAACCGGCGGTATCATTACCCAAAGCTTGCGTAATAGTGCGATGTTCAAAGAGCAAGTACAAGCAGGTTGCGTCATGGTCAATCTAGCCACTGCTGGTACGGACTATCATGTACCGTTTGGTGGTCGTAAAGAGTCTAGCTTTGGCCCGCGTGAACAAGGTCAGTACGCTAAAGAGTTTTATACTATTGTTAAAACGGCTTATCAAAAGGCTTATTAAGAGTCAGTTAATGACAGGTGCTAATAGTGATGTGTGGCTGGTAAAGATTCTCCCGCCACAATGCATTCGTAAAAGTATAAAAGGAATTAACCATGTATCAAGACCATATCGTCATTGACGGCTTACAGTATAGCCATTGGGATCGTGACTATTTCAAAATGCTGCAAGCCAGCGGTATCAATGCGGTACATGCCACCTTGGTTTATCACGAGGATTCGCGGCAGACAATGACACGCTTTGCAGAATGGCATGCACGCTTTGAGCAAAACTCAGATCTTATCTTGCCGGTGTATTCAGTCACTGATATTGCGATGGCAAAGCAGCAAGGTAAAGTCGGTATCCTTTTTGGCGCGCAAAATTGTTCACCGATTGATGATGAAATTGGTCTTATCAGCGTGATGCGCCGCTTAGGACTACTGATCATGCAGCTGACGTATAATAACCAAAGCCTACTAGCAACCGGTTGTTATGAGAAGAATGATAGTGGCATTACGCGCTTTGGCCAGCAGGCGATAGCAGAGATGAATCGAGTTGGGATGATTATTGATATGTCGCATAGCGCAGAGCGTTCAACGCTTGAAGCGATCGAGCATTCTACGCGCCCGATATGTATCAGTCATGCCAATCCAACGGCTGCACACGATGCGTTGCGTAATAAATCTGATACCGTTATTAGTGCCTTAACCAAAGCAGGCGGGCTGTTAGGTTTTAGCCTATATCCGTTTCATTTGCCGAATGGCAGTGATTGTACGCTCAATGATTTTTGCAGCATGGTTGCTGATTGTGCTGATAAATATGGGGTTGATCATTTAGCGATAGGCAGTGATTTGTGCCTAAATCAACCGCAAGCGGTACTTGAATGGATGCGCAATGGACGCTGGTCAAAGGCAATGGATTATGGCGAAGGCAATGCCAACAATTCAGGTTGGCCGGATACTTTGCCATGGTTTGCAGGCAAGGATGGGATGGAG
Source organism: Psychrobacter sp. SC65A.3 (assembly GCF_025642195.1). Classification (NCBI taxonomy): domain Bacteria; kingdom Pseudomonadati; phylum Pseudomonadota; class Gammaproteobacteria; order Moraxellales; family Moraxellaceae; genus Psychrobacter; species Psychrobacter sp. SC65A.3. The sequence continues at coordinate 816,845 of NZ_CP106752.1, forward strand.
AATATTTATAACGGTCTGCTCAAACATGGCTTTAATGATGCTGATGCTGGAAAAATCATTGGACAAAACTGGTTTAATTTTCTTGAAAGTGGCATTAAGCCTTTAGTATAAATGCTAGGCACAGATGTAGCTTTCTAAAATGCTGGCTAAAACTCAAATTCACGAGCATGAAAGTCACAAGCATTAAAGTATAGATGGGTAAGACGATTTAGATAAAACGCCAATTTAAATGACGCAACATTATCATATGGAATCACATCATGGCTGATTTAAAAGGATTTAACAGTAAGCAACATGAGCAAGGACGCTCTCACGAAACCGATAAGATAGCGGATAATTTAATGCATGTAGAGACTCCATCAGATACTTTAGGGCTAAAAAACCCAGCATTTTGGTACAGTGGTGGCTTTATCATTGTGTTTGTTCTTATGGCCATCTTTGCCGAAGAGCGGTTGGCAAAACTCATCAATATCGGATTTTCTTGGTCGGCAACGGTCTTTGGTCCTTTTTGGCAAATCTTATTGTTAGCGACCTTTGTGATTGCACTAGCAGTCGGCGCAGGTCGCACGGGACGCGTTATTTTAGGTAATCTAGCGAAGCCTGAGATGGACGGTTTTAAATGGATGGCGATTCTATTCTGTACGCTGCTCGCTGGCGGCGGCGTCTTTTGGGCAGCCGCTGAACCTATCGCTCATTTCGTTAGCGCGCCGCCTGTCTATGCTGAAACCGCCGATATCCAACAACGCGCTTTCAATGCGCTATCTCAGTCCTTTATGCATTGGGGATTTCTAGCTTGGTCAATTGTCGGTAGCTTGACGGCTATTGTAGTGATGCATCTACATTATGATAAAGGCTTACCGCTTAAACCGCGTACACTTTTATATCCTATGTTTGGTGAGCGCGTGCTGACAGGTCAAACGGGTGCAATTATCGATGCTTGCTGTATTGTCGCTGTTGCTGCCGGTACGATCGGTCCTATTGGATTTTTGGGCTTACAAACCAGCTATGCGTTGAATACGCTGTTTGGTATTCCTGATACCTTTACTACCCAACTTATCATTATCATCTTTGCTATTGCACTTTATACGCTCTCAGCCATTAGTGGTCTTGCTCGAGGTATGCAGCTGCTCAGTCGCTTTAATGTCATATTGGCCTTTGGTCTGATGGTCTTTATTTTGATGTTTGGTCCTAGCAAATTTATTGTTAATGGGTATATTCAAGGTGTTGGTACCATGGTGCAAAACTTTATCCCGATGGCAACCTATCGCGGTGATGAAGCTTGGCTTGGTGGTTGGACGGTTTTCTTTTGGGGCTGGTTTTTGGGTTATGGTCCGATGATGGCGATATTTATTGCTCGTATCTCACGCGGTCGCACGATTCGCGAATTGATTACGACAGTGTGCATTTTGGCGCCATTGGTTACCTGCTTTTGGTTCACGGTCATCGGTGGTTCAGGTCTTGCGTTTGAGATTGCCAATCCTGGTAGTGTAAGTACAGCATTTGAAGGCTTTAATCTTCCTGGAGCACTGCTTGCCATCACTCAGCAGCTGCCATTTCCTTTAATTACTTCCTTATTGTTTATCATTCTAACCATGGTTTTCATTGTTACTACTGGTGATTCGATGACCTATACCATCAGTGTCGTGATCAGTGGTGAGAGAGAGCCAAATGCTATTATTCGCACCTTTTGGGGCGTGATGATGGGGGTAACGGCGATTGTTCTTATCTCGCTTGGTGCAGGCGGTGTGACAGCGTTGCAATCCTTTATTGTCATTACGGCAGTGCCTGTATCCTTTGTTTTGCTGCCATCATTATGGAATGGACCAAAAATTGCCCAGCAAATGGCACGGGATCAAGATCTTTATCGCCCTAATAGAGTGGAAACTGCTCATCAACTCATCGAAGAGCAACTTGTCGAAAAAAATAAAAAAATCGACTAGGTAGCGCTTTATTATAGATGATCATTTATTTGCGTATAAAAGCCGTAAATCCAAAGTATTAAAAGTATTAAAAGGTGGTTGGTTCAACACATTATTGAAGGTGATAGTTATATGGAACATACTTTGCCAAACAACGATAAGCTAGATGCAGTCGGCTTCCGTACACCCGATGTGGTGATGCATTCTGAACGACTCGGCGCTATGCACCAAACGCGTATTAGCTTCGTCCGTACGTTATTGCGCAAAATCGACAAAGAGCATTGGACATTAAGCAAGCATCTATGGGATTTAGATAACGACGGCTATGGACAGGTCATTTATCGTTTACAAACGCCTGAACACGTCTATCACTTGGTGGTATTTTGCAATCAGATTGCCGATGAAGAACGTAATGATCGTGTCATTGCGCAAAAATGGGATGTTACATTTGCCCTAGTTTACGGGGAAATAGGGGACGAGCTGCTGGCAAACCTAAAAGCCAATGTGCCATTACAAGAAGCGGGTCGTAACTCCAACATGGTGATGGTGCTGGCACGTGCCAACAAAAGCGTACGGGTCTTTGATCATATTGTCAGCTCACTTGCTGAAGGTCAGCAGCCTGATTTGGACGTACTTGCGCAAGTCGGCTATATCCTGCGTACCACGGCAGTTTATGGCAATGGTAAATTCGGTATTTATGACTTTAAACCGCTAGATCACAGCGAGGATTTTAATCAATCTTTTCGCGCCCAGATGTGTGCCGTGTATCTCATTCGAGAGTTTAGCCTTGACTGGGTCGATTACTTGGCTCAGAAAAAGGGCGGTGATAAAGCGGTCAGCTTGCATCCTGAGATTAAGCAGTATCTGGGCATAGGTAATGCGACTGGTCTTGGCATGGCGCCTTATTTGATCAATCATCCTTGTGTCGTTGATCAATGGATGAGTGCGCGTGAAGGCGCGCTACAAGCGGTGTTGGTCTGTGATATTGAAGATGATCGTAATAATAAAATCCAGCAGCTCTCAAACTTAATGAAGCGCGCTATACAGCATTTCTCTGAAGTGGTGACTATCAATGAGCCGCAAATTCTATTGAATAATACCGTCGTTGATGAGCTGAATAAGCTACAAAATAACTTTATGAGCCAGATTGAAGGATGTGTTACGTGGGCTGATTTTTTACAGCGTCAGGCGTACCTTAGTTTTGAGAGCCAAGAGGTCATTACCTCTTGTCTAATGGAGCTGTATCCTGAGCTTGTTGATGTGTTTGCAGGGCAAGCCAATGCTGATGAAACCATGTCGCTGCCTGGTGGCAAAGTCGTGCAAGATTTGATTGACGTATTAGAAGCGCGTTATCAATGGGCGATAAGTATTGATTTTGAGGCAGAAGATAATGTCTATTGGTTCTGGTATCGCTCAGAAGATAAAGAAGAGCCAAGAATGGGTGTGCGCGGACAAGAGCGGGGTGATGATAAGGAATTCCTGTTAGATATTGGTAGGCAGGCGAACACTTTATATCTGGCATTACAACAAGCGGATCCACAGCAACTGTTATCAGAATTTATCTTAAAGCAACCAAAGTATCGTTCTATTGCTCGGCGCGTCTGGACAATGGGGCATAAAAAGATGGGCGATATTCAGATTAATGTGCTGCAAAAAACGGCATTACCAATGCATTTGTTACGCTGTAAATTGTCTATGTTTGGCGCGACTAAGTTCGATCCAAGATCAGATCGCTGGGTGCGTGTCACGCTATTCCAAGGTGCGCCTTTGTTTGCTGAAGTACACAGCGATGAGTGGTTGTTTCCTTTATTACCAAATTTATCTGTACCGAAAAGAGGGCTAACCCATGATCGTATCGCATAACGAAATAGTGACCATGGTGAATAAAGCTTTTTTGGGCATGCAACGTGAAGTAGGCGAAGCTGACCTTATTGCTTCCATGGTAGCTGAGCTACAAATGGCTGGTCTAAATGGTATTTTGCATTTCAATAATGCCAGTCCTTTTATTTTGTCTGAACGTGATGTTGCGATTGATATCATCTATCAAGGCGAGGGTGAAGTCAGATTAGACTTGCATGGGAGCAGTTTGGTCTGTCATTTACCGGCAGTAATGGATTATGTGATTGAAAAGATGGGCAGTCGCGATCATTTTAAAGTGTATTTGCAGAATTGTCATAACCGCTGGCTGGCTTATAGTGAGCTTGCAAAATTGGCGGCAAAAGGCATTGCTTGTTTGGCGAAGTGGGACAATGGTAGCGCACCCAAGCATACGATATTTACTTTAGATAAAAGATTTGTCTATCCTGATCTGTATTTTTTTAATGAGGCACAGGCTAATTATAATACCAATGACATGGTCATTGAGCTATCAACGGCCAACTTTGATATTGAACAGGATATTCAGTACTTTGATCGTAAAGTATCAACAGATGAGTTGTATGAAACCCATCAAAGGGCATGGAAAGAAGGCATTTATGTTGATGATGGGCAGTGGGCAACTCTGAAAAAAAGTGCTGCAGCAATATTGGTCGAAAACAGTGAGGCATCAAGTAAAGGGGCAGGAGGTGTATAGCCTATAGAGCAAGCATTCATTGCTGCTGAAACGACCATAGATAAAAGTACAACCTATAACACAATACAAAATAGCTCCTAACTAGGAGCTATTTTTTCATCAGATAATACCATTAAATGTATGCTAATTAACGACGGTTTTGAACATATACGACTTTAGGTGCAGGTTTATGGTGTTGAGCCACAACTCTCTTATGTGCAACCTTCTTATGTGCAACTTTTTTAACCATTACTTTCTGAGGAGCTTTATGTTGCTTTGGATGGGTAACATGATGTTTTGCAACATGCGGCGCGGGTGCAGCACTTGCTTGACCACTCATAGCAAAACAAACGGTAGCAGCTACAATAGCGCTTATCATTGTATTTTTCATTATCATTTCCTTCTAAATTCGTATTCAAACATGAATTATTGATTAAGAAGCAAGACTTACCATCAAACAAAATGTCTTGATGAAGCCTTACTCTGTCGACAAAGGAAATAATAAAGGATTATGACGTTGCGTAGCTTTATGAAACTTGACGAAAGGTTACTAACTGCTCCAATCTTCTTTAGAGATACGATTTTCTTATATTTTGACTGGTACTGATAGAGCTAACTAGGTGATTGTAAGGTTCTTGTTGACACTGGCAATACGGTTATTATGGTTGAGCAAGATATGCAGGTTGCCATAAGTAGCGAGTGGATTATTGATATCGGTCAGGGCGCTGGTGATGAAGGTGGAAAAATTGTAGCGCAAGGATCACCTGAACAAGTAGCGCAGTCGGAAATTAGTCGAACTGCGCCCATTATGAGTTCGTAGTTCAAATTACCAAAATCTCATGGTCCCGAAAAATACAACAGCAATAACTGAATGTAGTTAACAGTTAACATTTAATCTATAGACTAGTTACAAGACCTAATCTAATATTTTATTATCTTTTGCCAGCGAGAAGCCAGCATGTCTAATTTAATGTTAACGATTAATCAGCAGGATTATGAGTTTGATAATCTTGACCCGCGAACGACATTGCTGGATGTATGTCGTCACCATCTACATATCACAGGACCGAAAAAAGGCTGCGATCATGGGCAATGCGGCGCTTGTACTATGATTATTAATGGGCGACGAATCAATTCTTGTTTGACATTAGCGGTCATGCACGATGGTGATGAGATTACCACCATTGAAGGTATCGGACTACCTGAATCGCTATCAGAATTGCAACAGGCCTTTAAAGATCATGATGCGTTTCAATGTGGCTATTGCACACCGGGACAAATTTGTTCTGCAACGGCATTGATAGAGGAAATCAAACAACAGTGGCCAAGTCATGTAACTACTGATTTGCAAAATCCCAATGGGCTGTTAGTACAAGAAATTGCTGAACGCATGAGTGGCAATATCTGTCGCTGTTCAGCCTATCCTAATATTATCAAAGCCATCTCACAGGTACTTGAAAAGCAAGTATCAAACTCTTCTTCAGTGACCGACGATGCGCCTAATAATAGCCCAGCCGATGCAGCTATTAGTGGGATTTGGTCGCCGCCGCCTAGTGAGGCACAAATTGGCGGTCATTCAATGGTAAAGCAAACTGCCAATGTTGCCAATGTTCCCAATGCGGTCAGTGCTAAGGGAGAACGTTTATGAAACGCTTTGAATATATCCGTGCCCTTGAACCGCAACAAGCCGTGATGTTTGCCACGCCTGAGGATGCATCTTTTATTGCCGGCGGCACCAATTTACTAGATTTAATGAAGATTGAGATTGAGACTCCTCAAAAATTGGTTGATATTACGCGCTTGGAGCTGCAACAAATAGAGACTACCGCTGATGGTGGATTACGCATCGGCACGCTGGTGACGAACAGTGATTTGGCGGCGCATCCCACTGTGATTGCAAACTATCCTGTATTAGCTCGCTCAATGTTAGCAGGGGCGTCAGGTCAATTGCGCAACAGAGCCACTACAGGCGGAAATCTATTACAACGTACCCGTTGTTACTACTTTTATCAGCCCGATAGTCCTTGTAATAAACGCAATCCTGGTTCTGGCTGTCCAGCCATCAATGGTGAAAATCGTCCGCTTGCTGTCTTAGGAACGAGTGATGATTGTATTGCTCAGCACCCATCAGATATGGCGGTAGCGATGCGCTTACTCGATGCCACCATTGAGACGCTCCAAGCAGAGGGCACCTCGCGCCAGATTTCAATTAAAGACTTCTATTGCTTGCCAAAAGACACGCCAAATATCGAAACTGTCTTAGAGACAGGGGAGCTGATTACTCATATTGTTCTCCCAGCTCCAGTGAAAGGTATGCACACTTATGACAAAGTTCGTGATCGTGCCTCTTACGCCTTTGCTTTAGTGTCATGCGCGGCAGTAATAAACGTCAATAATCAAGGAAAATTAGAAACGGTACGTTTGGCATTTGGTGGTATTGGCACTAAGCCTTGGCGTAATGAAGCGGTTGAAGCATTACTCATAGGTACAGACGGTAATGTCGACATTATTTCGCAAGCGGCAGATTTGCTATTAAAAGATGCCAAGGGTAGTGGTCAGAACGATTTTAAGATACCGCTGACGCGTCGCTTGTTAAAGCAAGTTATTGAGCGCGCACTAACGGGTAAGGGAGCATAATCATGTCACTATTGGACGCAGTACTGCCATCAGAACCCACAAAAAAACTGACCATGGATAATCCAGTTGATACTCTTTTTGATAAAACTGCCAGTCAATTGGTTGGTAAGCCTATCAACCGTGTAGACGGTTCCTTGAAAGTCAGTGGACAAGCGACTTATAGCGCAGAATTTTATATTGAAGGACAGGTTTACGGCGTTTTAGTTGGTGCGACCATTGCTAAAGGCAAGGTAAAGTACATCGATAGCAATGCAGTAGAGGCGATTCCAGGTATTATTAAAGTGGTTACTGATCCCGAGCATTTTTTGCGTAACGCCCAGCAAGGCGGAGAGAAAAAAGCACCCACTCAAGGCGTCGCTGAGATTTTTTACCATGGTCAGCCCATAGCTGCCGTAATCGCTGAAACCTTTGAAGCGGCTACTGAAGGCGCAAAAGCCCTCAAGGTGACTTATGAAGATGAAACAGCAGATGCTGTGATAGATTTCAGCTCAGCATTGGTAAATGCGCATTCGGTTGATGAAAAAAAAGGCTCGGACAAGAATTATAAGCAGGGCTACCCAGAGCAAGGACTTAAAGAGTCTGACGTTTCGTTTGATCAGGTTTATCATACGCCAAGCCAGAGTAGTTCGCCCATGGAGCCACATGCTACATTGGCTTATTGGGAGGATGAGAAATTAATCATGTATACGGCCAATCAGATGTTGTCATCTTGCAAACAACAAGTGGCGGATGCCTTAAATTTAGATCCAGATAATGTACAACTGATTGCTCATTACGTTGGCGGCGGTTTTGGCAGTAAACTTGGTATTGCCCCTGAATCGATTGCCGCGGCCATTTCTGCAAAAGAGCTAAAGCGTCCGGTATTGATTGTGATGACTCGCCCGCAAGTCATGGAAACTACCATAAGGCGCTCAGATACGCGCCAACGGATTGGCATCGGCTGTAATAAGAACGGTATTATTAATACTTTTATCCATAATACTATTACTAGTAACTTACCCGGTGAGAGCTTCTTTGAGCCTGCAGCGCTGTCTACTCACTATCTATACCGCGGTGAAAATCGTCAGGTTGAATATCAGATGGTTGATGTCAATAAGGTGCTATCAGGTTCTATGCGTGCCCCTGGGGAAGCGGTGGGGTTAATTGCTGTTGAATGTGCAATGGACGAGTTGGCCATTCAATTAGATATGGATCCTATAGAGCTACGCCGTCGTAATGAGCCTCATCAGGATCCTAGTCAAGAAATACCTTTTTCAACTCGGCAGCTGATCGCCTGTATGGAAAAAGGGGCTGAGCAGTTTGGTTGGGAGAAGCGCAATAAGATGCCTGCTAAGTGCTTAGAAGGAGACTGGTGGTTGGGTATCGGTATGGCTGCCGCTGCCCGTGGTAATCAGTTAAAGCTTTCTGAAGCAAGAGCAACCCTACAAATCGATGACTCAAAAACGCTTGGGATCAAAGCCATTATTGAAACGGATATGACCGATATTGGTACGGGCTCTTATACCGTATTTAGCCAAATTGCTGCTGACCTACTTGGTCTACCGGTTGACCATATTGAGATGAAACTTGGCGATACCAGTATGCCGTCAGCCGTTGGTTCAGGCGGTAGCATGGGTGCGGCAAGCTCAGGTAGCAGTATTTATCTGGCGTGTCAGCAATTGCGTGAAATGCTAGCAGACAAAGTCGGCCTATATTCCGACACTATCCAGCTAAATGACGGTCAGATCAGTGAAATAGGAGAGCATGAAGTTACAGTAACAGAGACTATCATTGAATCTGGTAAGGATGTTGCCACTGAACTTGTAGAGAAGTTAGCAGAAAAAACGAGCGTGCCTCTCCCTAAATCTGTATTGGAACGCTTGCCGGAAAAGCAGGAGGCTAAACAAAGCAGGTATGATTTTAGTGGCCATAATAGTTATTCACTAGCCGATATTATCGCGCAATATGACGACCAAAAGTTAAGTGCTAAAGGCAAGATTAAACCGGGTAAAAATGAAAAAACCCATCGCCAATCTTCATTCGGTGCCAATTTTGCGGAAGTCGCTGTGCACCGAGTGACGGGTGAGATTCGAGTCAAGCGTATGACAGGTGTGTTCGCCGCAGGGCGTATCCTCAATCACAAAACTGCTATTTCACAATGCTATGGTGGTATGGTTTTTGGCATAGGTTCGGCGTTGATGGAAGAAGTTATCCATGATAAGCATGACGGACGCTTGTGTAATCATGACCTCTCTGAATACCATATTCCTGTGAATGCTGACGTACCGCAACTGGATGTCATTTTGCTAGAAGAAGATGATCGTTATACCAACCCAATGCATATCAAAGGGATTGGCGAAACAGCAATTTCAGGCGCAGCAGCAGCGATTGCAAATGCTATCTATAATGCAGTCGGTATCCGGGTTCGAGACTTCCCCATTACTCTAGATAAGCTTATTGACCAACTACCAGATTGATTCTTATCAAATACTGTTTTGCTTAAAAAAACCCGATTAAACAGCGGGTTTTTTTAGCTTATTCTCTAAGCTTACTGATAAGTCTATAAGGAACGTTATGAATCAAGCTGCTGATATCCTTGACCTTGCTGCGCAAGCGATACAACAAAACATTGATGCTGTATTAGCTACCGTAGTTCGTACAGAAGGCTCGGCGTATCGGCAACCAGGTGCGATGATGCTTATCTGCGCCGATGGACGTTCGGTTGGGATGATTAGCGGCGGCTGCCTTGAGCCGCATATTATCAAACGTGCATTTTGGCTGACCCGTCATGGCGCGAGCGTCCAGATATACCAAACAGGGGATGACATTGGATATCATAACAATGACGATCCTGATTCAACTGTTGTAGAAGAAGGCACTACTGTCAAAGATGCAGATAGTTCTGAAGACGATCTTTTAGAGGGCGAGCTCAATTTTGGCTTGGGTTGTAATGGACGAGTGCATGTATTGTTTGAGCGTTTAGCGACAGCGATACCGCTACTCGATTTAATCCGTCAGGTTCGTAATACTCAACAGCCAGTAACTATTGCCACTCTTATTAGGTCGGATGGTAGCGAAAACGGAGCGCTCGACCTGCAAGTTGGTAGCCGCATTTATTTAGATACGTATTTAAAGACAGGAAGTCTGACCGATTTATATTTGAACCGCAACATGATAAGCGATTCGAATACGTTTATAGATGATATGTTGTTAAATGCCATTCAAAAACTATCAAAGCATAAGTTTCATAAAAAAAATGCTGAATACATTAAGTTAACGAGCGACCTAGAGCTACAAGCCACATGTGATCGGCAACATGAGAGTGAGTGGTTATTGCAGCAGATTTACCCACAGACACGATTAGTGATTTGCGGGGCAGGTAACGATGTTCTACCGCTGGTGACAATGGCAAAGCTACAAGATTGGTATGTCACCGTCATAGACAGTCGACCCCAATATGCAACACGTCTGCGCTTTAGCCAAGCAGACTCAGTACTGTGCGTGGCTTTGGATGATAGTGAAACATTGCTCAATCTCAGTGCTGGCGCCGCCGTTGCTGTGATGTCTCATAGTCTGGCCCAAGACCGCGCCCGACTAGCCGTACTACTAGAGCATTCTGCTCAATATCGTTATCTTGGACAACTGGGACCTCGCTATCGTACTGAGCGTTTAATCAAAGAAATTAGTGAGACAAGTGCTAACCCACATATTTTAGCTGATGGTATTCGTAAACTGCATTATCCTATCGGTTATAAGTTGGGTGGGGATGGACCTGAAGCATTGGCACTCAGTATCATGGCACAAATGAGCGCTGTGATTTATGGACACGCGCCGCAAACATCACTGCCAAATAGCCAATATACTATTCAAACCTCAGAACAATCAGTCTCCAATAACTACAAAAATGATTACGCCCATGACTAGCGACGTTGATACTAATCATTCTATTTTACCAACCAAAAATCCATTGCCCAGCAGTACAGAAAATGATGAACAAAACCACGCTATTATTGTCTTGGCAAGTGGTCTGAGCGAGCGTCTTGGTCAATCTAAGCAACTGCTCAGCAAGCATGGCGAACCTCTCATCTGTTATATGACTAAAATAGCATTAGCCACAAAGCCTCTTGCCGTTATTGTTGTCATCCCTAAAGATCAACCAGCAATCACCAATGCGATTAATGGGTTGGTCCGTCAAAATCCAATAATCTATACCGTGATTAATTTAATACCTGAAACGGGTATGGCGCATAGCTTGTCTCTTGGTATTGAGGCTCTGACTAACTTGAAGATCTCATTGATTAATCGGGTGTTAATCATGGGGGTTGATCAAGTATTGTTAGATAGTGAGCATTTGAAAGAATTATTAGCGTTCAAAAGCACAGTGGTCGCTAGTAGTTATCAATATCTAGATACAGTGTATTCTGCTGATACAAGTAAAAATAATATCATCGGTCTTCCGATAGTCATTAATGTTGAGCGTCTTAAACAGTGGCAACCAGCACTGAGAGGGGATAAAGGTCTGCGCTATTTGATTAGAGCCTTACCGCCCAATCAGTTAAATACGGTCATAAACCATCAACTTAGCTATGATATCGATACGCCCAAACAGCTTTTTTATGCCAGACAACAGCATTGGCTTGATGTTTAGTCATTTATAAAAAATGGGTAGTTATAAGCACAGGAGTATATAGTTTGAGGATTGCGATGAAAGAAAATGATAAGAGTAACGTAGAATCAAGGGACGAACTGATTAAAAAATATTATCAAGACAGTAATTTGGGATTATTTGAATTACGCTCAAAAATCAAATCGCATACTTTGGGTAAGTATGAGGATCTATCATTAAATAATCTCAAGTTAATTACAAATTGTTTGATGCTATTGGACGATTTTACTTATCAAAAAAGCTTAGAGGATAAAGAGAAAGTAGCGTATTACAAGAGCTGCAAGTTACAAATGAGCGCACTACGCGAAAAGATAAGCGCCATTGAATTACACACAATGTATAGCGGCCTGCTATAAATGGCAACCGTGTTTAATGAGTTACAGAACTCACGTCAAACAGCACACTCTGGTCACTAGATTTTTACTGGAGCTATGGCACACTTCTTATTAGGTTTAGTTGCTTAATAGTGGCCTTCCTATAGATCTATATTAAAAACGACAGTAACTTTTAGCAGCTAAATTATTTCAAACTTAGGTGGTGTTAGAGCGAAAAATGGTCTTATATTAAAAGGGAAGAAACATGACTTCAGGAAGAAATCCCAGCATAAATAGGCGACCTATCTATATTCTACCAAAAAACTTTGCTGACTATTTATGCCCTCAGCAAAATTATTATTTGTTTCTAGATATAGATGGTACGTTAGCTGATTTCACACTGAATCCAAAAGACAGCGTTATCCCAACATCAACCTTAATTCTTCTACAAAAAATACAAAGCCATGGTATAAAACTTGCTGTCGTAACAGGACGCAGTTTGGCTGAAGCAAGGCAAATGCTGTCTCCTTTAACATTACCGATTGCCGCAACGCATGGACTAGAAATAGCGTTTGATGATATCAGTGATCATAATGAGACACATGCTGTATCTGTTGACATCATGGAACTTGCTGTAATAAGAAAGTCTATTATCCAATCTTGCATTCCCTTTGATGACTTCATCGTAGAAGATAAACCCTATTCTGTCGCCCTCCATTTCCGAAAGAACCCTGTTTTGGCTGATGTGGCTTATACCATCATGGTAGAAACCTTAAAAACTTATGCTAACTGGACATTGAAATTCGGTAAGTATGTTTGGGAGATAGTGCCAAAAGGAGTGGATAAAGGTAGCGCGATTCTGACTTTATTAAAAAGAATGCAGAGTAGTAATAGTATTTTCCCTATTTTTATCGGTGATGATATTACGGATGAAGCAGGGTTTGTGGCTGTACAAGGTGAAAATCAAATAATAGCCAGTCAACCACAGCCATTAAAAGGGATGGGGATTAAGGTTGGTAGTGAGGCTACGCATGCCAATTACTATGTATGTAATACCCATGAGGTTACCATATTACTGAATAGCTTTTTAGGCTTTTGCCAAGAGCATTCAATGCTAGCAAAAGAAACAGTGAGGCAGGTGATATGAGCCGCTTAATCGTCTTGTCTAATCGGGTTAAAATGCCTGATAAAAATCCAATGGCAGGCGGACTGGCGATAGCACTGCAAGACGTATTAATGGAAAAATCAGTCATTTGGATAGGATGGAATGGTGAAATCGTTAATATACTTGATGATGATTTCTCTAATGAATTTAGTATTACCAAACAAGCCGTCTTATCAGGCATAGATATATCACAGGGTAAGACCTCTATTACTTATATGACCACTGCTTTTACGACTGAGCAATATCAGCAGTTTTACTGTGGGTTTGCCAATAATGTATTGTGGCCATTATTGCACGAGCGACCTGATTTAATTCATGAAACACCAGAGGATTACACAGGCTATCAAGAGGTAAACCGTCTTTTTGCTAAGCAATTAAGGAAGATTATTAAGCCTGATGATGTGATTTGGGTTCATGATTATCACTTTTTAAGTGTGGCATATCATTGTAGGCAGTTGGGTATTCACAATCGTATCGGATTTTTTTTACACATCCCATTTGTCTCATTGCCATTTTGGCAATCGCTTGATAAAAGCGATGAGCTCATTAGGCACCTTGCTCATTATGACGTACTTGGTACACAAACTCATCAAGGTAGAGCCAACTGCCTTGCGGTTTGCAGATATTATTTAACAGATAAGATTTTAGCAGTATGTTCTTTAGAGCTCTCACCAATAAATGTTTTACACGACAAACATGCTGCTAGTCTATATGAATCATCTGATGTGCAGTTACTGCTCAATTTAGATTTAAAATCCCAGCATTCTTTAGTGGTTAATGCTTATCCAATCGGTGTGAATGTAGAGAGAATCCAACAACAGGTCAGCCATTTGTCTGCGCAGTGCTCAGTACAATACGTCAAAGCCCATCAGAGCAAAAAAAGCATAAAGTCTAACGCCCAACAGATTATTGCAGTAGATAGAATTGATTACTCAAAAGGTTTGTTAAAGCGTTTTTCGGCATATCGCAATTTTTTACAGCAAAATCCGTCCTATCAGAATCAACTGAAATTATTACAAATCGCCTGTCCTAGTCGCTTAGATGTGCCCGCTTATCAACGACTTCATCATGATGTTAAAACTGCTGTTAATGATATTAATCAGCAGTTTATGCATAGTAAATATACAAAAGATGCTTCTACAGATAATTGGCAAGCTATCAACTATGACGAAAGTGTAATAAGCCATGAGACATTAATGACGATGTTCTGGCAGAGTGATATCGGCTGGGTCAATTCGCTTAAAGATGGTATGAATCTGGTTGCCAAAGAATATATTGCCGCTCAAAATCCTGATAATCCTGGCGTGCTATTGCTCTCACGTTACGCTGGGGCAGCGGAGCAAATGCAAGCTGCGGTCATTATCGACCCACATCAACCAAAAAGCATGACAGAAGGTTTAAGCACTGCTCTGACGATGCCATTAGGTGAGCGGCAGTCACGCTATCAATCGCTATTGCAAGGACTGCAAAAAGATAATTTACAAGCTTGGCAGCAGAGTTTTTTAAATGATCTGTATGATGCTAAAAGGCGACAAACAGATATTTCAAAACCTGTCACAGTCCAAATGTCTGACTCATAAGAACGATTAGGAGACCCTTATGCTACTGTTAGATGCAACAAACCCTTTATTATCAGAGATTAAAGCCAGTATAGACAATATCATATGTACTGATAATCAAACCATTAGGACGCTTGGCTTAACTGATACATTACGTCATGACATTCTAAAAGCCTTAATCACCTATAGCGAGAAAGTCCCGCATCCGGCAAGTGGTGCTACCAATGTAAATGATGCAATATCAAGTACATTGATCCGTTGGCAGATCTTGGCCTACGTTGCAGGAATCGATTTAACGATTGCAAAATGGTTTGAGTCGCACTTGGATGCGCTAAGTATTTTACATGAGGTGGGCTATGATAAAGCGGATCAAGGGTTATGGGCTGTTTGGGCAGCAGAGGGTCACTCCAATCCTATTCATTATCAGCAGGGTAAAATCAGCGGTACAAAAGAGTGGTGCTCAGGAGCCAATATGGTAGATCATGGACTCATAACGTATCGTGATGCTAATGGTCACGCGCAATTGCTTGTCGTAGATATGAGTCAATCTGGCATTGAAATTGATAATGAGGAATGGCAGGCGGTAGGGATGCAAGCCACTGATACAGCAACTTTACAGTTTCATGATGTATCAGCCAGTCAAGTTGGGATAGCCAATGCTTATCTGGAACGTGTAGGATTTTGGCATGGGGCGGCAGGCGTTGCTGCTTGCTGGTATGGGGCAACCGCTTACATATCAAGCTACTTGATCAACGCCTATCAGCAGAAACCAAACAATTATAAAGCCATGTATTTGGGTCAAATTAGTACGGCATTGGCAGTCACTCAGCAGTATTTTCGTTATGTTGCTGATTTAATAGATAGCCAGCCACAGCTGAGTCATGAACTTGCCATACGCCAGCTAAGATTACAAGTTGAGAAAGTCGCTCGCCAAGTAATGGAGGTTGTCGGGCAGGCATTGGGAGCAGCACCATTTTGTCGCAATGCCCATTTTGCAAGATTGTCAGCCGATTTGCCCGTGTTTATCCGCCAAAGTCATGGCGCTTTTGACTTACAGAAAATCGGCGAATTAACTGGTATTTTAGCCAATGACTTAACTGATGGGCAGGACAATATATGGCAACTGTAATATCCAATAAGGTTATAAAACTTATAAACAAGGATGTCGCCGTCACGCATGTTGACACGCTTGAAGGCAACCATCCGATTGTAGGTGACCGTGTTATTGAAGGTGATGGCACCAGTCAAGATGCTTGGAAAAAATGGTCAGGACTGCAAGACATGCCTCGATTTGATATTGCAAAAAGCTTTGCCCCGCATCAGCGTGTCTGTATCTTCGCCCCGCATCCTGATGATGAAGTGCTAGGCTGTGGCGGTCTGTTGCAACAACTGGTGGCGAATGGCAATCTTATCGTTCTTATTCACGTGACTAATGGCACACAAAGTCATCCAAATTCGCAATTTTATTCTCAAGAAAAGCTTAATATCATCCGTCCACAAGAAAGTGTTAAAGCGCTAGAAGTATTGAGTGTGGCCCATCAAGTTATGACTATTGCTTTAGACTTAACAGATGGCAATGTTTTTGCCCAACAAGATCAGTTTCACCAGAAACTATCCACCATTATTAAACCTAACGATATTTTAATAACGCCTTTTATGCACGACGGGCATCCTGACCATGAAGCAACTGGACAAGTGGTTGTCTCATTTGCCAAGCAGCATCATTTAGCCTGTTATCAGGTATTAATTTGGGCATGGCATTGGGCAAAACCTGCGGATAGCCGTATTCCTTGGCACTGTGCCATGAGAGTTGACTTAACCACTGAGCAGCTACAGCGTAAAATAGAAGCCACTGCCTGCTTTGAAAGTCAAATCACTGCTGATGACAGCACGGGCAATCCGCCAATTTTATCCGCGCAAACGATCGCTAGAATCAGCCAACCTTGGGAGGTTTATTTATATGAATCACACCTCTGAACCTAAGCCATTAATGAATGCCGATAACTTAGTCGACAGTTTAGATTATGCTAAAACTGTCTTAGACGATAATTCTGCTACTAAGCACCAATCACCTGCTTATTCAGAATCGTATTTTGACGCATTATATAATGACAACACAGACCCATGGCAGTATCAAACTCGCTGGTATGAAAAACGAAAACGTGATATTTGCCTAGCGATACTACCCCAATCTCAATATAACAATGCCATTGAACTGGGCTGCGGAAACGGCGTACTTAGTGAGTTATTATCTCAACGTTGTCGGGCATTAGTGAGTATCGATGGTAATGAACGGGCAGTGCAACTTGCCAAAGAGCGCTTGGCAGAATTGTCTCATGTTAAGGTTATTCAAGGTGTGGTTCCTAATAGATTATTAAATTTAAGAGAGGCAATTATAGAGGCTTATCCTTTATCAAACGATACACCTACTATAGAGCCAGACTTTGATTTAATTGTCATTAGTGAGATTTTATATTATTTATCACCCAATGATATTGATACAGTGATCGCTTGGACTCAGCAAAACCTCGTTATAGGTGGTACGTTGCTATGCTGTCATTGGCGCTATGCTATTGATGGCTTTACTATGACAGGTGAAACCGTACATCAGCGCCTGCACCATGCCTTTAACTTTGCAAATAATGAGAAGCATCAGGTTGCGTTCAATCATCAAAGCCAAGTGATAGACAATGATTTCTTATTAGACGTTTGGCAACGTTCTCCAAGCTCGGTAGCTATGCAAGAAAACTTGATATAACAGAGTGTAAGTTTTAAAAAACTGAGTAGAGAGGTGAATAGGCTATGAAAATTGGCATTGTGATTCCCGCTCATAATGAGGCAATGACCATCGCTAAATGCTTGGCATCAGTACGGACCGCTATCGAGCAATTGCCCTCAACGATTAAAGCGTATCCGCTAGTGGTGTTGGATAACTGCACTGATAATACGCAGTCCATCGTCAAAGCCGCTGGCATTGATTACTTATGCTGTGACTATCAATGTGTGGGAAGGGTGAGAGATATTGGTATTCGTCATGCGATCACAAATGGTGCCACATGGATTGCCTGTACAGACGCTGACTCCGTGGTAACTGTGGATTGGTTAGCACAGCAGATTGAACATATTAGCCACCAGCCGACAGATATGATTTGCGGCGTAGTGCAAGTTGACAGTTGGGCACGGTTAACACCGCAAACTCGAAAGGCTTATATCGCTCATTACCAAGATAGAATGGGACATCATCATATTCATGGAGCAAATTTAAGTTTTAGTAGTGAGGCTTATCTGGCTATCGGCGGGTTTGCATCTATACCTTGTCATGAGGATGTGGACTTGGTCAGTAGATTTGAAGCTCAAAGCTATGCCATCACTTGGAGCAATCGTGTCCGTGTAATGACCAGTAGCCGACTACAGGCTCGAGCAACCGAAGGTTTTGCAGCATTTCTAACCCGTTTAGAACAAAACAATATACATTAAGATATGCAATATGAGACTGTACTGTAGTGGTCAGATGTTCTAAATTATTTGACCACTACAGTTGATCTACCAATACCAAGTGAGTTTGCTACATCGAGTATTTTACGTTGGTGATCAACTACTAAGCTGATAGCTTTAAGTTTGAATTCTTGGATTGAGCTATGCTGAAGAAACCGTATAACTAAACTTGGTAAACTAAGCATATTAATCGGAGTTTACCATGACCAAAAAAATCAGAACTTATAGCACAGAATTTAAAGCTGAAGCCGTTAAGAAGATAGCAGACAATAACGGCAACATCTCATCGACCGCAAAGCAGCTTGGCATCGCCATGCAAACCTTATCTAATTGGCATAACAAAGCCAATCAAGGCAAGCTTGTCGGCACAGAGCAATATGATCCTGATCTTATGAGTGCTCTTCAAGAAATAAAGCAGCTCAAGCGGCAGATCAAAGTTGCCGAAGAGGAACGAGAGATACTAAAAAAGGCGACGGCGTACTTCGCGAAAAACAGCCCGTAAAGTACGCCTTTATCAAAGACAATCAGCAGATATTTAGCATCACTACTATGTGCCGTGTATTAAAGATTAAGCCATCGAGCTACTATGACTGGATTAGTCGTGACATCAGTGATCAGCAGATACATCGCAACCAGTCTGAATTACTGGTTAAAGCGGCTCACAGTGAAACGAAAGAACGTTATGGCGTAGATCGACTGCATGCTCATCTAAGCGAGCAAGGCCACAACATTAGCCTGTATATGGTCAGAAGCATTAAAGAAGAACATGGCATTAAATGCCGTCGCCACAAGCGCTTTAAAGTGACCACCGACTCTAATCACAACAAGCTGGTTTATCCAAACGTGCTGGATCAGAAGTTTGATGCCAATCGTCCTAATGAGTCTTGGGTCAGTGACATTACGTATATCTGGACCAATGAGGGCTGGTTGTATTTAGCTGGAGTCAAAGATTTGTACACCAAAGAGCTGGTCGGGTATGCGATCAATAAGCGAATGACAGCAGATCTAGTATGCCGTGCACTCAATATGGCAATCAAGAACAAACGACCTAGCAAAGGGCTAATAGTTCACTCTGACAGAGGCAGCCAATATTGCAGTCATGCCTACCACAAGATCATCAAGCGACATCAGTTTGCAGGCTCAATGAGCGCTAAAGGTAACTGCTTTGATAACGCACCTATAGAGAGTTTCTGGGGCGTATTAAAGAATGAATTAGTATATCACCAAGACTATAAAACAAGATTTGCAGCTATCAGCGATATCATTGGATATATTGAGTTGTACTACAACCAAACTAGGATTCAAAAGAGCTTGGGCCATAAATCGCCAAGACAGGTGTGGTTTGATTATTATCGTCAAGCTGCGTAATTAAATTTCCCAAGTTTAATTGTACGGATTTGACGGCAGGGGTCAGATATATTGGTTGCGTTTATTGGTTATGCTATTTTCCTTCTTTGGGTTTATCTACCCTCTTAGAAGCTGTCTAGTTTTATTATGCCACTACATCAAACCATTGATACCCTTAGCCTACAGCCTAAGATTCAAGTCCTCACTAGGGAATTGAACCTTTGGCTGTGCTGAACATATTTTTCTGAGTATAGTTATATTACAAACTCGAAAGCAGAACACTGGTTTCGCTATTAAGAATGCCGTCAATCTCTCTGACTTGACGCAGCACTTCATCAAACTCTCTCAGGCTTGTAGTGTGTATCTCTGCTACTAAATCCCACGCACCATTGGTCGTATGTAGCTTAATCAGTTGCGGGATGCCTCGTAACTTCCTAATCACTTGTGATGTAGACTTTCCTGTTACCTCAATCATCATCATCGCTTTGACGGTTTCTTTATCTAATGCCTCATGCACTCGAATCGTAAATCCTAAAATAGCGCCGTTATGCATCAGTCTATCCAATCTGTTTTGGATAGTGGCACGAGAGACTTTGAGTTTTTTAGCAAGGTTTGAGATGGTTGCTCGACCATCTTGTCGCAGTTCAGATATCAGTTCGCTATCTAAAGAGTCATAAGTGTAATACGCCATAAAAATGCTTCCTTCACTGAATTTTGACATTATGATAAGTAGTACCTAACAATATGCCAAAAATACGTCCATATTTAATAAATTATTGACATTTTAACTGACAATTATAGTTGGTAGGATATTAATTGTCGGTTCAACAAACAATATTCATGAAAAGGAACAGCATTAATGTCTAAATTTATCGTATCACCCAAGGAAGGCGTGCCATTCGTTAGTGTACAAGCGATGGCTAAAATGATTCATGATTATGGCGTTGAGCAATGTATTACAGATCTAGTGGATGCTTTAGAGCAAGATTATCTTCGTTGGGATCAATTTGAAAAATCTTCTCGCTTTGCTTCGCATTCAAAAAACGGTGTCATCGAGTTGATGCCAGTCAGCGATGGAGAGATGTTTGCCTGCAAATATGTCAATGGTCATCCAATCAATACCAAACGAAACTTGCAGACCGTGGCGGCGATGGGTATCTTGTCTGACGTCGAAACTGGCTATCCTATTTTGCTGACAGAGATGTGTATCCTGACGGCATTACGTACGGCTGCCACATCAGCTATGTTGGCCAAACATTGTGCGCCAAAGGGCGTCAAAAAACTTGCGTTAATAGGAAACGGCGCTCAGTCTGAATTTCAAGCATTGGGTATGAAAGCCATCATGGGTATCTCAGAAGTTCGTTTGTATGATGTTGATCCAGCAGCATCGCAGAAAACGGCTGATAACCTTTCAGACTCAGGTTTGAAAGTGATTGTTTGTCGTACGTTAGAAGAAGCTGTTTTGGGTGCAGAGATCATTACTACCTGTACGGCCGACAAAACCAATGCCACTATTTTACGAGACGATATAATTACAAAAGGTGTTTATATCAATGCGATAGGCGGTGATTGTCCTGGTAAGACAGAGCTGGATAGCAACATATTGATGCGCGCAGATCATGTGATTGTGGAGTTTGAGCCTCAGACACGCATTGAGGGAGAGATCCAAAATTTATCAAGCGATTTCCCTGTTACTGAATTTCATCGCATTCTCAAAGGTGAAGTGCAAGCTCGAACTTCAGATGATGATCTAGTCGTGTTCGATGGCGTTGGTTTTGCTTCAGAAGACTTTACGGCGTTGGTCTTCTTACGCGACTTAATCAGAGAGCAGGGAGGGTATGAGATTTTAGATCTAATCCCGCAACAAGCTGACCCTAAAAACTTATATTCGGTAGTGAAAGAACATAGCAAAGATCATAGCCTAGTGACGAATGAAGCTGAATCTGTGGCTATATCGTAAGTAATTAATACAATAGTTATTAATACTACAAAACGACAAGCACTTCTCATTTTGTGTAGCGTTTAAAATCTGCATTATTTTTTTAAATTTTATCTATATTTAGCAAGGCTCTTGGACAGTTATGGATATGTTTATTGTTTTAAATATATCTGCTAATTTTCAAGAGCTTTACTATATAAAAATGAATTTAATTTAAATGATGTAAAAATTATTTTATTTAATAGAGACAAAATCATGACTGATATGATGAAAAATATAAGAATAGTAGAAGTTTATTCAGATATTGCAGGATATAAAAAAGGCGCCTCTCTAGGCATTGATGCATTAAAAGCATCATCAAAAGAACTCAATGCAGATTATTTTGAAAAATTGCAATTCGACAGTATTGAGGATGATAGCAACAGTGAGGGGGAGTCACAGTTTGCGCATGCAAAATATGCCGATGTGATTGAACCGATCATCTCTAAGTTAGCACATAAAATAAAAGATATAAGAAATGAGAATAAATTCCCAATTGTCTTAGCTGGAGATCATTCTAGCTGCGCAGGAACGATGCACGGCCTAAAAATGGCGCATCCTGATGCTGAAATTGGTGTGGTCTATATAGACGCACACGCTGATTTTCATTCACCATACACCAGTGGATCAGGAAATATGCATGGTATGCCTTTGGCGATGGCTTGTGCCATTGACAATCTAGAATGTCAGCGTAACGAACTCTCTGAAAAAGAAAAAGAGTATTGGGAAAAATTAAAGTTCATGGCATCAAGCGAACCCTCAATCAAGCCAGAAAATGTGGTTTTTTGCGCCGTTAGGGATTATCAAGAAGAAGAAATGGATTTAATTAGAAGACATAAAATCCCTTTATATAGTGTTGCTGAGATAACTCAGAAAGGAATCAGTTCCACAGTAGAGGAAATCTTCAAAAAATTGGAATATTGTGATCATATCTATGTCTCATTTGATGTTGATAGCGTTGACCCTTTGTATGTGCCAGGAACCGGTACGCCTGCAATGAATGGTTTGTCATATGAACAAGCCATGCAACTTAACATAGAGTTAATCAAGAATAAGAAAGTATGCTGTTGGGAAATGGCAGAAATCAATCCTTTGTATAATAATTCAAAAGATGACTCAACCAGAATATTTAAAATTTTAGAAAAAGTGACACAGTCTCTTTTAAATAATTATTAGTATAAATTATTTAAAATGAGTTAAAGAATCTAGCATAAAAAAATCTATTTATGCTAGTTAAAAAATGGACTGCGAGTAAAAATAATATGGACATTATTAAAGCCAATGCTTCAAGTCAAGCTGTCAGCAGTATCAGTATTAGACAATTTTTAAAATTCTTTATACCCTCTATAATAGGTTTGTTGCTCTTCGTATTTCCAATTCCCTATGTAGATGGTAAATTTGTATCATATGCAGAAGGATTTACCATTCCTATCTCTGTCTTAAAGGATTATATACAAGGTTACATGGGCAGCCTTTTGCCACTGTTTGTTGTAATCTCAATTATGATTACATTGTGTTGTACTTTATACACTAAAATCATGAAGCCTTCATTGATTCTAAATAATGCATTTTTAAATAATTTACTGAACGTTACAACACCTTGGCTTATTATTAGAATGCTTGGTGCGTTTTTTGCTGTCGTTACCTATTTTAAATTTGGGTTTGAGGCAATATATTCAGATAATATTGGGGGTTTAATATTATATGAATTAATGCCAATACTTTTTATTGTGTTTTTCTTGGCTGGATTACTGCTACCGTTATTGCTTGATTTTGGCTTATTAGAATTTTTTGGTGTTTTATTAAGTAAAGTAATGAGACCTCTATTTGGTTTACCCGGTAGGTCATCTGTAGATTGTCTAACATCATGGTTGGGTGATGGCACTATTGGCGTATTATTAACTGATAAACAGTTGGAAGGTGGGTTTTATACCAAGAAAGAAGCAGCTGTTATTGCTACAAGCTTTTCAGCAGTTTCGATTACATTCTGTTTAGTCGTCATCTCTCAGGTTAAGCTAGAAAGCTACTTTCTCAACATGATTGGGGTGGTTGCTTTATGCGGGATTGTTTGTGCTTTAATAGTACCAAGGTTATTGCCTTTATCTAAAATTGACAATACGTATGTAGTAGAAAATAGTGATAGAGATCATGAAACCATCCCTGAAGGAAAAACGTTATTTACCCATAGTTTACATAAAGCCGTTTACAAAGCAGAAAAGAGTCCAAGCTTTTTTACTTTCTTAAATGATGGGTTAAAAAATATTTTGGATATGTGGATCGGAATATTGCCTGTTGTTATGGCAATCGGGACGATGGGTTTAATCGTTGCAGAAGAAACACCTGTATTTGATTATTTAGGTATGCCGTTTATTCCATTCTTAGAATTAATGAATATACCTTTTGCAGCAGAAATGTCAAAAACCATTATGGTGGGTTTTGCAGATATGTTTTTGCCTGCGATTATCGGCTCTTCAATAGAATCAGAGTTAACGCGGTTTGTCATCGCTTGCTTGTCAGTCTCTCAACTGATCTATATGTCAGAAGTAGGGGGATTGATTCTAGGCACAAAAATTCCAGTGAGCTTTTTTCAGTTGTTAATAATTTTTCTATTAAGAACCATTATTTCATTACCAATTATTGCATTATGTGCTCATATGATTTTTTAAATTGGGTTTCATGAAAGCTGACTGCACTATATCTGAAAAAAAAGAATATCTGAAAAAAAGAATAAGCAACAAAAGATCACTTATCAAGGTGGTCTTTTGCTATCAATATCAAGCTACTCACAAGATCGTCATTTTGCAAGGTCAATCATACATCATGCAACAGGTATCTGACCAACTACAACTGCATAAGTTTGGTCGCTATTATCCGCGCCAAGACATCGTTTTGACCCACAGAGCAGTCTGTAATGTATACGACGCTATATGGCAAAATCACTTTGACCGCTTTAGCCTCGTTATCACATAAATCATGGGTCAACATATGCGCAAGGACGCGGTCTCTAAGAACATCAATATTACCTCACAGACAAGTATCAAGAAAAAATAGTTTACGGAGGTTGGAGATATGAATGAGTGTAAAACAGCTTTAGAAATTATGAGCCGAAATAAGAATACTATAGAGGCTAGCCTGGCTTTCCATAGTAATGTTGAAAAAATGAAAAAAGAGTTTGTCGGAAAGCTTAAATTAGATTTATACCTAAATGCTAAAAGCTATCCTCAAAAAATTGTTTTAAGAAATATGAAAGTAGATAATAAGTATGAAAAATTTAGCTTCGGAAGTATAGAAAATATTGGAATTATTTGTTTTGAATTTCAAGATTATTATAATAAACCAAGCTTAGGCGTAAGATTTTTAGGAAAATTCAGACATTCTGAATTTGCAAGTGAACATAAAAGTAAAATAAACAGATTGCTAAACGAGAATATTAAAAATAAGCAGTTTGAAAGTTCTAGCTGGTGGCCAGCTAAGGACAAGTTTGAGCCTTTCGATTGGAGAAGCTCTAGTAAGCCGTGGCAAATGATGAAAGATGACACTATGGCTACAAAGATTCTAGATGAGGTTCTAGAAATCTATAAAGTATTAATTGAAAATGGTTATGAAATTACATAAAGGAATACCATGACATGGCTCGTGAACCGCACTTCTTTCCATGAGAAATGTTATGGCAAATGACTCTAGATAGAAGAAGTCGGTTTACACTGGTTTCATTGAGGTATACTTGTCTGAAATAAGACAAACGTACCTTTTCGAGATTATTACATGAAATCTGATCCAGCCTTTTTATTGATAGGGGCATTGGCAAAACAAGCCAATACGACTAAAGATACTATTCGCCATTACGATGAATTGGGATTGCTGAGATCTCGTAAGCGTCAGGCAGGGTCACGATTATATACAGAGTTTCATCCTGAATGTATTGAGCGTATCGAAATAATTAAAAATATAAAAGCTGTCGGTTTTAGTCTTAATGAAATTAAAAATGGTCTTAATGATTATTATGATGGCAATTTCAGTATTGATAAACGAATGCTTGCCGTTTCCGAAAAGCTTGCTCAAGCGAAAAGCGAACAAGCGGCTCTTACCAATGTCATTAATCAACTTACTACTCGTTATAGGGTATTAGAAGAAATGAAATCAAATAATAATACGCTTCTTTCTAAAGATGAATGGCAAAAACGAATAGCGGAGCTACTGCCAAGTGATACGCCGTCTTAATTCAAGTTTGCCGAACTTCACAAACTTGAAGACTGACTGTTTTTTTCGTGAATACCTGCAGATGTATGTCAAGCCTATAGAAACTAACTAAGTGAAGCAGTTGCTTAGCTAAAAGAGACAGCGACTGCGCTACATAAGTAATGTGTCACTTTCAACGTATAGCGCTTCCGTTATAGAATGCATGAAATATCAGACTTTTAGTGGGCTATAAATATTTTCGAATAGTTATAGTGAGTTCAGTATTAAAGCGATACAGTGGGACTGGGATGAATTTTACGCAGCCTCTGTCAGCGTAGTCACAGCACGCCAGAAAAATTTATACCAGTACTGCGTTGGAACATAACGTATCTGTTTTATTTGGAATTGACTATACATTGATTATAAACAAGGAAATTAAGATGCAAGTAAAATTAGGTTTGTTAGTAGCTACCGTGTTGGCGTCAGGATCATGCTTTGCTGCTGATGCTTATAAAGTTTCTACCTCTGTATTTAAAGACGGTGAGTTAATTGCTTCACCTGTGATGCTTGTAAATGCTGAAGAGATGGCATCGATCGCTGTTGACACTAAGTTGCAGTATAACCTGACAGTAAAGCCCTATAATGAGCATACTGCTAAAGTCGTTACGGCTCTTAAAGTTGGTGATGATGTTGCGGAACATGAAACGACCGTTGCCTATGATAAGGAAGCTACAGTTAACAATGGCAAAGACAAACTTACTTTATTGGTTCGTAAAATTACCAGTTGAAGATTATGGCATTCACAGCTATGAAGTCTATATATAAAAAGAGTAAGACCTCTGATCAGTATCCATTCAATTCACCAATTAATTGAATGGATACTCTTGGTTTATAGCGATTAGATACAGACAATAGGAAAAATATTTACCCGACTATAATTTCTGCTGAACCGAGTCGATATCTGCGTAGGCTTAGGTGATGCTATCCTTATTACGCTGCATAATCTGATACGGTTCAAACTTATCTTTATACTCCATACTGGGGCTACCGACAGGCATACCCGTTACAACAAGACTCATTGCTTGTACGGGTGGATTTTCTGAAAACTGTGCCATATATTATGTCACTACACTTTGACCCCTGCCGTCAAATCCGTACAATTAAACTTGGGAAATTTAATTACGCAGCTTGACGATAATAATCAAACCACCCCTGTCTTGGCGATTTATGGCCCAAGCTCTTTTGAATCCTAGTTTGGTTGTAGTACAACTCAATATATCCAATGATATCGCTGATAGCTGCAAATCTTGTTTTATAGTCTTGGTGATATACTAATTCATTCTTTAATACGCCCCAGAAACTCTCTATAGGTGCGTTATCAAAGCAGTTACCTTTAGCGCTCATTGAGCCTGCAAACTGATGTCGCTTGATGATCTTGTGGTAGGCATGACTGCAATATTGGCTGCCTCTGTCAGAGTGAACTATTAGCCCTTTGCTAGGTCGTTTGTTCTTGATTGCCATATTGAGTGCACGGCATACTAGATCTGCTGTCATTCGCTTATTGATCGCATACCCGACCAGCTCTTTGGTGTACAAATCTTTGACTCCAGCTAAATACAACCAGCCCTCATTGGTCCAGATATACGTAATGTCACTGACCCAAGACTCATTAGGACGATTGGCATCAAACTTCTGATCCAGCACGTTTGGATAAACCAGCTTGTTGTGATTAGAGTCGGTGGTCACTTTAAAGCGCTTGTGGCGACGGCATTTAATGCCATGTTCTTCTTTAATGCTTCTGACCATATACAGGCTAATGTTGTGGCCTTGCTCGCTTAGATGAGCATGCAGTCGATCTACGCCATAACGTTCTTTCGTTTCACTGTGAGCCGCTTTAACCAGTAATTCAGACTGGTTGCGATGTATCTGCTGATCACTGATGTCACGACTAATCCAGTCATAGTAGCTCGATGGCTTAATCTTTAATACACGGCACATAGTAGTGATGCTAAATATCTGCTGATTGTCTTTGATAAAGGCGTACTTTACGGGCTGTTTTTCGCGAAGTACGCCGTCGCCTTTTTTAGTATCTCTCGTTCCTCTTCGGCAACTTTGATCTGCCGCTTGAGCTGCTTTATTTCTTGAAGAGCACTCATAAGATCAGGATCATATTGCTCTGTGCCGACAAGCTTGCCTTGATTGGCTTTGTTATGCCAATTAGATAAGGTTTGCATGGCGATGCCAAGCTGCTTTGCGGTCGATGAGATGTTGCCGTTATTGTCTGCTATCTTCTTAACGGCTTCAGCTTTAAATTCTGTGCTATAAGTTCTGATTTTTTTGGTCATGGTAAACTCCGATTAATATGCTTAGTTTACCAAGTTTAGTTATACGGTTTCTTCAGCATAGCTCACTTTGTACTGAAAGATTTCTTAGTGCTTTTTGGTATCACCGACAATCTTATCCATCAAAGCAAACAACAAGCCAGATAATACAAACGTCATATGGATAATGACTTTCCACATCAATACATCAGCATCAGCATCGCTCATCTCTTTGGGTATATCCATAAATGATTTGAGAAGATCAATGGCAGAAATGGCAACGATGGCACCGATTACTTTAAGTTTCAGACCAGAGAAATCAATTTTTCCCATCCATTCAGGACGATCTTCATGATCACCTGTATCAATTTTTGAGACAAAGATCTCATAGCCACTAAATATGATGATGAGTAATAAGCTTGCGACCAATGACATGTCAATAAGAGCCAACGTACCGACGATGACATCGGCTTCAGAAGCAGTAAAGACATGGGTAATCATGTGCCATAGTTCTTGGAAAAACTTGATAAATAGTAAAATAATACCGATCACTAGCCCCAAATAAAATGGGGCTAGTAGCCAACGACTATTAAATATGGTTTTCTCTAATGTTTGTTCAGCTTTCTTTATCATGTATATCTCTTGTTTTTGGAAATATGCGTTATAAAATAAGATGCTTATCTTAGGCAATAGAAAGTGATCCGTGACAGAAGACAGGTCATACCAATCGCTTGATATAACCTGGCATGACTACGATTTTCTACCAAAGCGCTTTTTCTTAATTTGAACGTAGCGTTTAAACGTAAGCTAAAATCAACACTAAGTCATCGCCTTCGCTTGTTGCTTGCGATGCTTAAGTGAAGCAAGCAATGCCCAACCAATAAAGGCAATACCAATCAAACCAGTAATAATCTCTGGTACATGGAATTTCACTGATAGCAGCATAATAATTGCCAAAGCACCAATGGCATAATGCGCACCATGTTCTAGATAGATGAACTCATCAAGTGTGCCTTTGTCTACCAAGAAAATGGTCATCGAACGCACAAACATGGCACCAATCGCCAGACCTAACATAATCACGATAACGTCATTGGTGATTGCAAAGGCGCCAATCACACCATCGAAACTGAATGAAGCATCAAGAACTTCTAAGTATAAGAAACCAATAATACCGCCCTTCATAATCGCGCTGGTCGCTGCGGCGCCTGAACCCTTCTCTTCATTTTCTAAGTCTTCTTCAAGGTCACCCTCGAGCATACCAGAGATAACTTGGACACCAAGATAGACCAAGATACCCCAAACACCCGCAATCAGTACGGCAGAAGCTTGTTCCGCACTTGCCCAAGATACAGCAAACATCAGGACAATAAGTGCAACAAACACGCTCATGGCATCGACTTTGCCAAGCTTTGCTAAGCGGCTCTCAAGCCAGTTAAACCAATGCACTTCTTTATCATCAAAGATAAAGTTTAAGAAGACGAGTAACAAGAAGATACCACCAAAGGCTGAGATTTCAGCATGATGCGCCATCAGTCTTGCTGAGTATTCTTTAGGGTCGTTCAATGCCAGATCTATCACTTGCATCATGCCAAGGTCTGCGGTAACCGCAACGATGACAATTGGGAATACCAAGCGCATACCGAATACAGCAATTAAAATACCAACGGTTAAAAATATCTTTTTCCAAAACTCGTCCCAGCCTTTAAGGACTGAGGCGTTGACCACCGCATTATCAAAGGATAATGAAATCTCCATGACGGCCAAAATAGCAGTAATAGAAAGGGTGGTTATCAAACCGCCCATACCGCCATGTGAATATCCCCACCATGCAGCTACCATCAATGCGATAGCTGTGAAGATGAAGTCTAAATAAAAATGTCTCATGACACATCCTGTCTGGTTGCGTAAAGCTAAGGTTGTCTATTATAGACGCAGCATAAAAAAAGTGGCTATCGCTAGCCACTTTTCCATGTGTGATTTTTTATAAAATATAAAGTATTCTTAAAGAATCTTCTATATAAAATTGTGAACGTGTTTTTTATAGATAACATTCTCTGGTTTGGTGTCAAAAAATATCTTGTACGTTATCTAAAATTATTACTATCTATACCGCATACCCGAATGTTTGAATCATAATTAGGGAGCCACTATTATTTCCATCAATCTAGTTTAGATTCACATATTTTTAAGCACGGGCTAAATTCGCTGCTAGCGTAATTTGTTTCGCCATCAATTGATTCATATCGACACCGACTATTTGACCCTCTAATACACGCCATTTACCGGCAACCATTACCTTATCTGCTTTGGTTGCACCACAAAGTAGTATTGCTGCAACAGGAGAACCTGCGCCTGCAAAGCGTATTTCATCAAGTTTAAATAGCGCGATATCGGCTTGTTTACCGACCGCTATTTTGCCAATATCATCACGACCTAAACATCCTGCTGAGCCTATAGTTGCCCATTGAAACGCTTTTTGATGGGTTATTTCTTCAGCACCATAGCGCAAGCGTTGCAACAATAATGCTTGGCGGACTTCACCAATCATGTTCGAGCCGTCATTGAGCCATCAACACCAAGACCGACAGGGCAACCCGCCTCTTGTAGGGCAAGGGTAGGGCACTGCCCTGACGCTAATAACATATTTGATGAAGGGCAGTGGGCAATACCCACATGCGCTTTACCCAATCGTGCTATTTCTTCATCGTTAAAGTGAATACCGTGCGCAAGCCATGTACGATTATTTAACCAACCAACGCGCTCAAGATAGTCCACAGGACGCACGCCAAACATTTTTATACAAAAGTCTGTTTCATCATGGGTTTCGGCCAAATGGGTATGTAATCTGACATCAAGCTCTTGGGCTAAATCAGCCGTCGCTCGCATCAGTTCTTCACTAACAGAAAATGGGGAGCAGGGGGCTAGTGCTATGCGGGTCATCGCGCCATCTTCATATTGGTGATAGGCTTTAATCAATCGCTGGCTATCATCTAAGATTTCGCGATCTGTTTGAATGGTGGTTCGAGGAGGCAGGCCGCCCTGATCTTCACCTAAGCTCATTGAGCCACGGGTAAGGTGAACGCGGATACCCAGTTTGGTCGCTTGCTCTACTTGAATATCAATAGCATGCTCTAAACCATTAGGAAATAAATAATGATGATCACTGGCGGTAGTACAACCAGAGAGTAGTAATTCGCAAAGCGCTATTTGGGTAGATGTTGCTATCATTTCAGGGGTTAGTCTGGCCCAAACGGGATAAAGACTTTGTAACCAAGGGAAGAGATTTTTGTTTAAGGCGGCAGGAAAAGCACGGGTCAATGTCTGATAAAAGTGATGGTGGCTATTGATTAAGCCGGGTATAAGAACGTGTTCATGAGCATCCACTACCTCATCAACCGCTTGCAAGGGTTGTTCACCAGCCCTTATTAATTCGACAACAAGATCATTTTGAATAACGATACCGCCAGCATAAGCGGGGTCTAAACAGTCGAGGGGGTTTTTGATCCAAGTTCTTTGAGATTTAACCTGCATAGTGACTCCTAATAGTCATCAGGTTTAGAAAAGATTAAGAAAAATCTTAATCGCTTAAACCCGGATGTAGGAGCTACTAACACACAAACCGGAAAGGTATGAATAGTAGTTGATTTAAAATCACGGCTATTTAATGATCGCCTCCAAATCATTGTTCATAAATATCTTGGCAAAAAACAACTGTGTTGTCAATTATTAAGTAACTTGTGTTCTGCTTGAACTATATTACTTATGATCTATACCCTGTTAATCAAGAAAAAAAAACGGCTATGGTGTTTTGCTAGTGACCCAATTGGACAAATGACTATAGAGAGTCTTGATTAAAAACAACAGACAGCTCATTTGCAGCTTCCTGCAAAAGAGGTACATGGCTTAATAATTCTTCCAAAGACTTTTTGACAGTGGGACCATGAGTAAATACGGTGGCAAATGCTTGCTGCTCACCATTTGGAATGAGTACCGCACAGGCGACCATGCCTGGAATAAACTCTTCGTTATCTATCCCTATCTGAGTATCACGCGTTTTAGCGATTGTCTTCAATAGCTGGTTTTTATCGGTTTGTGTATTGGTGGTCAAGGCATGTATCGACATTTTATCAATAATACGTTCGCACTTATCAGTAGGCAGTTGTGCTAGAAGTAACTTACCACTGGCACTTGCCCAAACTGGAATATGAGAACCCGCAGGTAAGTATATTTGCAGGGGCCAATCAGACAATACGCGATCGACGTAAACCACGTCTAAATCTTGCATAATCGCAATACCTACCGTTTCGCCTATTTGTGCCGAAAGCTGTTGCAAGATTGCCAGCCTTTCAGTTTTAAAGTGATTGTTTTGCCATAAATCTATGGCTAGCTGATAAGTTCGTTTTCCGCAGGTTACTTTTCCAGGTAGATCTAATTGGACGAATCCAAGATTCTGTAGCTGTTCTAGCAATCGATACATACTTGGTATCGGTATGTCTAACGCTTCTGCTAAGTCACTGACACTCATAGGTCTTTGAGACTTGGCTAACATTTCAACTATCTGCAACACACGCTCAACGCTTGAGCCTTTTTTTTTAGCATTATTCATAGCTTAATTCATATCCTTAGCGACACAACGCCGCATAGCTACGTCCATTATAACGAGAAGGCTTGAGCGTTTACATCTTGTTATGATAAATCAATTATGTTATTTTACATAACGATAATTTATATATCGATATATGAAAATTAATGTAGCATAAAAAATATATTGGTGACATGCTAACTTCTAATTTAAGTGATTAAAGGCGAACAATCCTCTCGTTGCAAATACTGAGGTTTTGTAGTCCTAAGAATATATAAGGAATAAATATGAAAGCTTTTGTAGTAGAGAAAGTAGCGGACAGAGCGTTTTCTTGCG
This sequence comes from Psychrobacter sp. SC65A.3, assembly GCF_025642195.1. Lineage (NCBI taxonomy): Bacteria > Pseudomonadati > Pseudomonadota > Gammaproteobacteria > Moraxellales > Moraxellaceae > Psychrobacter > Psychrobacter sp. SC65A.3. The sequence goes on from NZ_CP106752.1 coordinate 849,876, forward strand.
CAATACAAGAAGTTCCTGTACCAGAATGTAATAAAGATGAAGTGGTCATAAAGACAACTTATTCATCATTAAATTATAAGGATGCTTTAAGTTCCGTAGGCAATCCGGGTGTGACTAGAAAGTTCCCGCATATCACCGGTATCGATGTGGCAGGAGTGGTACACCAAACGACATCTGATGCCTTTGCAGTCGGAGAAAAAGTATTGGTGACTGGCTACGACTTGGGTATGAATACTGATGGCGGTCATGCAGAATTTGTCAAAGTCCCAGCGTCATGGGTCGCCCGTATTCCTGACACAATAACTGATAAAGAAATTATGACTTTCGGTACTGCAGGATTAACCGCAGCTTTGAGTGTTAATGAGTTGCTAGATAACGGTGTCAAGCCAGAAGATGGTGAGGTTTTAGTCACTGGTGCTACTGGTGGCGTGGGTTCTTTAGCGGTTTCTATCCTGAATAAAATTGGCTTTACTGTCGTTGCCGTATCAGGAAAAGAGGAACAAATTGATTATCTCAAACAAATTGGCGCGTCAGAAGTCATCCTTAGAGATACTTTTAATGAGGACGCTAAAAAACCTATTATGGCTGAAAGATATGCAGGGGTTGTCGATACGGTTGGCGGTGAGATTTTAGCCAATGCCCTAAAATATATAAAATACGATGGGGTTGCTACTTGCTGTGGGCTAACAGCGTCACATGAACTCAATACCAATGTATTCCCATTTATTTTAAGAGGCGTCAGACTCATAGGTATCGACTCGGTTGAATGTAAAATTGAGAAGAAACAAGCGGCATGGGATAAGCTGGCTGGTGAGTTTAAAATAGCTACTTTAGATAGTATCACTAATGAGATTGGCCTAGAAGATATCAAAGACACCTACGCATCGATGCTAGAGGGAAAATCAGTGGGCAGGTATGTCGTAAAAATATAAAGGACATCTATTTTCTTGTCGATATGATATGTAGTAAGAAACTCTTAATTTTTAAAATTAAGAGTTTCTTAGTTTCTATAGATAAAATTTTATCGACTAGTAATGACTCGTATAAGAGGTCATATTTATCCTAAAGATGATCAATTGATAAAATTATAGAGTTTTTAGGAATGTAAGATGGTAACTGTAATACAAGATTTAAAACAAGACTGGTCACTTTCAGCGTCCGTTGCTGGCTTTTTAGCGGTACTCATTGCTTATGCAGGGCCACTGGTTATTTTCTTTCAAGCGGCACAAGCAGCACAAGTGTCAGAGGCCATGATGGCGTCTTGGATTTGGGGTATATCGATAGGCACTGCGATACCTGGTATTTATCTTTCTATCAAATATAAAGCGCCGATAGTGACTGCTTGGTCTGCTCCAGGAACCGTGCTGCTCGTGACATTATTTCCACAGATGAGTATTAATGAGGCCATTGCGGCTTACATTATCTCAGCCATTGTCATTTTTATGGTCGGTGCGACCGGCTATTTTGATAAGGTTTTACAGTGGATTCCTAACAGTATCGCCGCCGGTATGATGGCAGGTATCCTATTTCAGTTTGGCTTAGGGTTATTTGTCGCCACTGACACCATGCCATTTATTATTTTTAGTATGTTGGGCTGTTATTTATTGGCCAAGCGCTTGTCACCGCGCTATACAATGATTTGGGTATTATTATGTGGCGTCATCTTAAGCTTACTATTTGGCAAGATGAACCCTGTTGATATCAATTTCACGATGACCATGCCCGTCTTCATCTGGCCAGAATGGTCATGGCACGCAACGTTTAACCTTGCAATTCCTCTTATTCTTGTGAGTTTAAGTGGTCAGTTTTTACCCGGCATGGCTATCTTGAATTTAAGTGGCTATGACACGCCGGCGAAACCTATTGTCATGGCCACTAGCATTGCCTCACTAGCGGTTGCTTGCGTAGGAGGTATCACCATTACATTAGCAGCAATCACCGCTGCACTATGTACAGGAAAAGATGCGCACGAGCTCAAAGAAAAGCGTTATGTCGCCGGTGTCGCTAATGGTATTTTTTACCTATTGGGGGGATTGTTTGCTAGTAGTATTGTGCTGGTGTTTAGCTTATTACCTAAAGAGCTGATCGCCGCTCTAGCTGGTCTGGCGCTAATAGGTGCTATCTCAGCCAATATTACGGTTGCCATGAAAGATGATAGTCAAAGAGAATCGGCACTGATTACTTTTTTAGCCACGGCATCTGGCATGCAGTTTTTGGGATTGAGTTCGGTGTTTTGGGGCATCTGTATCGGTATGATTGCTCACTACATATTGACTAAAAAAAGCAGCAAGCCGGTTGTGGTATAACTGGTTGGTAAAAAGGTGATTGATTGAAAGATATTCTTAGTGATTATGGTTGGGAATTATGAGTCCAACCCTCTGCTACAATTCATTTAACCGCTTGGTTATCATATTCTGAGAGTTTTCGATCAATATAGTAAGGCGGTTCAATAATAAACACAGCACTAATCTTAAAAACTCCTCTAAATAAAACAATACTAGTAAACGCTTAGAAATCGTGTCATAAGTAAGATCACACAACAAAGGAATGTTGTCATGAGCCAGCTTGTATTTGACAAAGTAGTATTGCATTACTACAAGCTATTAGGGACACTATTATTGCTGGTAGGTTTTACGGTTAGTAGCTTTGCCGCCACCTATAAAATTGAGCCTGACACCTCTAACGTACGTTTCGCTATTGACCACCTCAAAACCTCTGCCACCACTGGCGGCTTCTATAATGTGGCGGGAATACTCCAGTATGATCCGAGCGCAAAAACTGGCGACATCTCTCTTATTATCCCCATAAAATCCTTAAACACAGGCAACAAAAGCGTCACTCTCAAACTGATGGGCTCTGATTTTTTTAATATGGAACAGTTTCCATTGGCTCATTTTGAATCTACCAAATGGCATTTTACCTCTGACACAGAAAATCCAAAGGTCACACAAGTGGATGGCAAGCTAACCTTAAACGGTCAGACCCATCCTATTAGCTTATTGGCGACCAAATTTAGTTGCTATCTGACCGCTCTAGATAAGAAGAATATCTGCGGAGGCAATTTTACCGCCACTATTGACCGTACTCAGTGGAATATCAAAAAATATGTCTTGTTCGGTATGACTAAAAATCTGACTTTAAATATAAAAGTTGAAGCGGCTAAACAATAATCTTTTTAGCGTCGATAAATAATAAACGTGTCATAAAGTCATGGCTAAAATGATTAAAAATGAGTTTTTGCCAGCCTAGTGAGGATAGTATGAAACCAAGTTATATGCTGTTATCAGTACTTGCACTCAGTATGGCTTCCAGCGCTGTCATGGCTGATAGTGCAGGCTTATCTAATACGACGAGCCTATTCAATATCAGTCCCGCTACCAGCTTACCTAATGTCAGTCCTGCCAATAGTGATTTGGTTAATCGCGGTGCCTATATTGCCCGTACTGCTGATTGTATGGCGTGTCATAGTGAGGACTATAGCGGCGGCGTCGCGATTGAAACCCCCATTGGTAATATTTACTCGACCAATATCACGCCCTCCACACGTTATGGTATCGGCAACTATACTGAGACTGATTTCAAAAATGCCTTGAAAAAAGGTCGTGCGCCTACGCATCAGCTATATCCTGCGATGCCATATCCTTCTTATCATGGTATGGTTGATGCGGATATCAGTGCACTATTTGCTTACTTTCAAACCGTAACTCCAGTAGAGGAGCCACCTGAAAAAATAACTAAGCTACCATTTCCGTTGAATATCCGAACATTAATGTTGGCTTGGAATTTGATTAACGTACCTTCTACCGAAAATCGTGCAGGGCTCACCCAAACCCAGCAGCGTGGTGAATATCTGGTTAATAACTTGGAACATTGCGGTACTTGTCACACACCGCGCAACCTCACGCAAGGTCTTGATAAAGACAAGTATTTATCCGGTGCGCCGCTTGGTAAGTGGTATGCGCCTAATATCACTCCAGATAATGACAGCGGCATTGGGCGCTGGAGCGAGAGTGATATCGTCACTTATCTACGTACTGGCATGCTCGACAAACGGGCTTATGCAGGTGGACCAATGGCTGAAGCCGTCGCCCATAGTACACGCTATCTAAGCGATAGCGACTTAATTGCAATGGCGGCTTATCTAAAAGTCGTCCCTATCATTAAGACAGACGATTACGTGATACCTATAGATACATCACGGCTGCCTAATCCGGTCAGCAGCTCTATTGCTTATAATTTAATAGAGCAAAAAGACTATTTGGCACAGGCAAAAACATCTACGAATGCTCATTCTAATAATGACCAAAACTCACCAAAAGCGCTATATCTTGCTGCCTGTGGCAGCTGTCATGGGGTCGATGGTTACGCGCAGCCCGATGCTCGTTACGCCTCTATCGTAGGACTGAGTAGTATTCGTCGCGTTAAGCCAGACGCACTCATTAATGTCATTGCGTATGGTGCTAAAGGGGCGTTAAACACCGCACCCAAAATGCCAGGCTTCGAGAAAGAGTTAAGTCATGCGCAGATTGCCAGTATTACCAATTACGTGCGGGTAACTTTTGGTGGTCTACAAAGTAGTGATGTTAGTGCTGCTGACGTTAAACGCATCTTAAAGTAAGTGCCATTAACCGCACTATCGATACAGCTATAAAAATACTTAATGCAACCTGATGACATGGATGACGGTTCTATAATAAGGATAATAAAATGAATGATATGCTTCAATCGCCCACACGCCGGCAACTGCTATCAATGATCGGTAAGACCGCAGGGGCGACAGCAATGTATCAGGCGATGACTACGTTAGGGTTTGCTTCTGAATCTAGCTTTAAACAAGAGATGAATTTAAAGGGTGCGCCTGCTGGTGCGAGCATTGTGATCCTTGGCGCAGGATTGGGCGGACTCACCGCTGCTTATGAGCTACGTAAAGCCGGCTATAAAGTCACTGTTCTTGAGTTTCAAAATCGCGGTGGTGGTCGCAGTTGGACACTAAACGCAGGTGATAAATATACCGAGCTTGGTGGCGGCGAGGTGACTTGTGACTTTAAAAAAGGCAATTACTTTAATGGTGGACCATGGCGATTGCCCGTTCATCATTATGCGGTATTCCATTATTGTAAAAAATTCGGTGTGGCACTGCAGCCTTTTATCCAAACCAATGACCGCGCCTATTTGCACCGCACCACCCATTTCAATGGTGCACCGCAGCGATTGGGTGAAGTACAAAGTGACATACGTGGCTATGTCTCAGAGCTATTATCCAAAGCAGTCAATACCGGTAGCCTTGATAAGACAGTTAACAAAGAGGATAAAGAGAAGTTATTAGAAGGATTAAAAGGTTGGGGTGTCCTTGATAATAATTATCGCTATGTTAAAAGCCACGAAACCAGCAAGCATCGTGGCTATAGCGTTTATCCGGGTGGCGGTTTGATGCCTGATGCCAAACCTTCGACACCGATACCGATGGACAAGCTCTTAAATTCAGGGATGTGGTCAGATATTTATAGTAACTATACGACATATGACCATCAACCAGCGATGTTTCAGCCTGTCGGTGGTATGGGAAAAATCGGTGATGCATTCACTCGCGAATGTCGAGACATGATTACATTCAACGCTAAAGTCACTAAGATTCATCAAGATGAGACTGGCGTCACTGTCGATTATGTCGATTATGTCGATAGCATCAGTAACAATCTAGATGGCGAAACTAAAACTGTACGTGCTGACTGGTGTATCTGCAACATTCCACTATCAGTATTGACCCAGATTGGCATTAACGTCTCAGCGCCGATGAAGCAAGCGATGGCAGCGGTACCTTATGACACCTCTTATAAAGTAGGTTTAGAGTTCAAACGCCGCTTTTGGGAAGAAGACGAATGGATTTACGGCGGTATCACCTATACCGATATGCCTATCTCACAGATATCCTATCCTTCACACGATATGTTTACCACAGGCTCAGGGGTGCTACTCGGTGCCTATGGATTTGGAGAAGCCTCTTATCGATTTAATACGCTGAATCCAAAAGAGCGTATTGATGCGGCACTACAGTATGGCAAGCATATTCATCCGCAATATACCAAAGACTTCCGCTCTGGAACGTCCGTCGCTTGGCACCGTATTCCATGGTCGCTCGGTTGCTATGGCATTTGGAGCGAGTCAAGCCGTGATCAATACTACGATACGCTATGCGCGATTGACCACCGTATCGTACTAGCAGGTGAGCACTGCTCGCATATTCCAGCATGGCAAGAAGGGGCAATTTTATCTGGCATGGATGCCGCTCAGCGACTACATCAAAAGGCAAAAAAACTTGGTTAGTAGAAGTGATTATTACAGTAAATTAATCATAATAAATTCAGAGGTAATCATGGACATGATCAAACCAAACCTGCTTGCTGTGGTAATGATATTAGGTATCGGAAGCACAGTCGCGCTATCAGGCTGTAGCCAATCCACTAAAGCCAACGCTGTCACTTTCGCCAGCCAGCAACAAACCACGCAAATGGTCTTTGATAATCAAGCCAGTCGCAATAATGGTGCATGGGGTGCAGTGTATATGACTAGAGAAGCGCTTAGATCGCCAACAGCCAATATCGTCGATGTCAGCTCACTACCGAAAATGGTAGAAGATGCTAGCTTGCAAAAGTGGTTAGCAAAATTCGAAGGTAGCTCTGAAGGTAAAAAGGGGTTTATTACTACCAATGCTAAAAAGCTCTATAATGATTCTTGTGCTGGCTGTCATATGCAAGATGGTAAGGGTGCAAAGGGGGCAGGTTACTATCCGCCGCTTGCTGATAACAGTAAGATGCAATCAAAGTACTATATTATTAGTGTTGTGATGAATGGCTTACGCGGTATGCCATCCTTTCAAAGTATGATGAATGATGAACAAATAGCAGCGGTCACTCAATATGTGCATAGTGACCTTAATAAATTTACCGATACAGTCACTGCTGCCAACGTTGCTCAGCTCCGTCACGAATTTCCACCGGGTTCTGATCCGAGTGAATAATTTGATTTTATGATATCAAATCTTTAGGCACTAACTTGGGAGAGTTTAATCAGTCAGCTCGATGATAATGAACCGTGCTGTCAATGTCATAGTCATTATTTCTAGAGGAAGCTAAAAGAATTGTATTTGAGACTGAAGATATGATGTTTAGTATTACGGAAGGTTATATAAAGAGAGAAGATTATGAAAGGGCGTGTAATAACCTAAGAACCAATCTTAACACTATGGTTATTTAATACAGCAATTCATTGATGATACCGCATCACTCGCTTGCCGTATTGACCAGCTCAAGAGCAAATATCGAAGACCCACGAGTCCAACAGCTTTGGTCTGCTAATGTCACATAAAAACCATACAGAGTAATGCTTTATGAATACACTATATTAGAACATAATATATAAAAAATAGGTGCAATAACCAGTGTGTTGGGCATCATCCCTTACCTTAGACAAGGAATAATCATGATATTTCGTCAATTGTACGAACCCCTTTCGAGCACTTATACCTATCTGTTAGGGGACGAGGATACAGGTCAGGCTATCCTGATTGATCCGGTCATCGCGACCATGGATCGTGACTTGGCTGAAATCCATAGATTGGGACTGGAGTTGGTCTACACAGTTGACACGCATATCCACGCAGATCACATTACTGCAGCGTTGGAGATGAAGCGTGCCGTCGGTAGCAAGATCGCAGCGCCTGCCTTTGACCGTCTACCATGTGTGGATGTCGGGCTGGAGGAAGGAACACCTTTGCAGGTTGCTGGTATTACCTTGCACCCATTGCATACGCCGGGACACACCGATGGTCATTTTGCGTATCTCTTTAATGAGCGGGTATTCACTGGCGATGCTTTACTTATCGATGGATGTGGCCGGACCGACTTCCAGAATGGCGATGCCGATGCACTGTATAAATCTGTGCGGCAGAAACTTTTTTCTTTACCAGACGACACGCTGGTCTATCCTGCGCACGACTACAAGGAGCGCTTTGTCTCTTCAATCGCGCAGGAAAAAAAGCGCAATCCACGGCTTGGCGGGGACATAACACTCGAAGAATTCAAGGTCATCATGAGCAACCTAAATCTATCGTATCCGAAATTCATTGATTATGCTGTTCCTGGCAACCAGCAGTGTGGCGTCTGCCCAGAGGATTTACCAGAAAATTTAGCCACTTACTGTCGCCAGATGATGCAGAGCCCTCAAGGATAACGTTACTGATTTTAAGAGAGTCGACGTTTAATGATGGTTAATTTATCGGCTCTGATCTTGAAGAGATGTAATTAATGAGCATTTGATATTCCCATGCTTAGCGCGCACACTACTATTAATGCCAATACTATAATCTACGGAGAAATACTATTATGAACGGCATAATGAATGGAGAAATGATGCAGGGAACGATGATGCAAGGGATGGGCTGGGGCTGGATGATTCTCTGCCTACTGTTTGCGCTACTTCTTTTTGCTGTACTTGTGTTGATATTAATGGCAATTCTAAAATATCTGCGTAAACCCGATTAAAGCTTGTAATAAAGAGATGCGTGTAGTCGTCGAGAAATGGCTTTTGAGTAGCAATCTCGTAGAGTCTGAATCTATATTTTAGATACAACTATTCAATAGAGAATTATTGTTCTTCAATGTTAGGTGCAAATATATTATTGGATGGCTGAGACTTTCGCTATACGCCTTTCTTCAGTAGCCTAACAGTAGCCCAATTTTAAGTGCTATTGGTACATATTACCTTTTCTCTAGCATCCGTCTCTAACATCAAAATTAAGATTTTATCAAATAGTAATCATGATAACGGGCATCTCTTAACCATTGAGTTAGAGCGCAATCTTTACTCAATATAAGTGAAGGAGTTATCTGATGAATCCTAATAATAGCGATAAAAAGAATGGCCTTAGTGGTCAAGATTCGAAGAATACTAATCAAACATATACTACCTTCAAAGAGTATAACCAAGTGCCAGCTGATTATAATGGCACCGTTTATACTTGTCCGATGCATCCAGAGGTGAAAGACGTTACAGATAGCGGCTGCCCAATATGCAACATGTCTCTTAAACCTGAAGACAGTATTGCCGAAGATAATGTTGCCGAGATGGCAGCAATGAAAAATGACCATACCAACTGCCACAGCGCGTCGAATACTGATACTCATCCTACTAAAGATAGTAAGTACGACAAAGTACCAGAGAACTATAGCGGTACGGTCTATATTTGCCCGATGCATCCCGAAGTGAGAGATGTTGAAAAAAGCGACTGCCCAATATGTAGTATGTTCCTTAAACCCGAAGAAGAGGTTACTGATGAAGACAGTCATTCACATTGTCATGGCAAGGATACTGACCGTACTAAGGTAAAATCTGTCAAAGGCGGCAAATACGACAAAGTCCCAGCTGATTATAGCGGTACAGTCTATATTTGTCCCATGCATCCAGAAGTCAGAGATGTGAAGAATAGCGGCTGTCCGATATGCGGCATGGCGCTTGAACCAGAGACGGCTACTATTGGTGAAGAAGACACCTCAGAGCTCGACGATATGATACGCCGTTTCTGGATTTGTACGGTGCTCACCATACCGCTATTTCTGTATGCTATGAGTGACATGGTAGGTCTAAGCTTAGACAACCTTGGTCAAGGTGATATCTCTGGACAGATCGCTCAGTGGATTCAGCTAGCGCTTGCAACACCAGTGGTGTTATGGGGAGGCGCACCGTTCTTCGTCCGTGGCTGGCAATCAATAAAAAGCCGAAACCTGAACATGTTCACTTTGATTGCAGTGGGTGTAGGCGCAGCTTTTGGTTTCAGTCTGGTAGCAACCTTCCTTCCGGATGTTTTTCCAGACAGCTTCAGGGACGCCACTGGCCAAGTAGGGGTGTACTACGAAGCGGCAGCGGTCATTGTGACCTTGGTGCTATTGGGTCAAGTGTTAGAACTCAAAGCCAGAAGTCAGACCTCAGGAGCAATCCGTGCGTTACTAGAGCTAGCACCACCAACGGCAAGACGTGTGGATGAGAACGATGTCGAAACCGAAGTGTCACTTGATGAAGTGATCAGCGGCGACAGATTGCGAGTGAAGCCAGGAGAGAAGCTTCCTGTAGACGGTACGGTACTTGATGGTAGTAGTAGCATTGATGAATCGATGGTGACTGGTGAACCAATCCCAGTGTTAAAGGCACAAGGGGATACGGTCACCGGCGGCACAGTCAACGGTACTGGGACACTACTGATCAAAGCGGTCGATGTTGGCGATGATACCGTATTGTCCAAGATCGTCAAGATGGTTGCTGAAGCCCAGCGCAGTCGCGCGCCAATACAGAAACTGGTTGATAAGGTAGCTGGATGGTTCGTGCCCATCGTACTTATTTGCTCTGTCATTACCTTTATTGTCTGGGCGATATTTGGGCCTGCGCCTGCAATGGCTTTTGCGCTGGTCAATGCTATCGCTGTATTAATCATTGCCTGCCCTTGTGCGTTAGGGCTCGCCACACCGATGTCGATTATGGTGGGTACTGGTAAAGGAGCACAAAATGGCGTGCTTATCAAGAATGCTGAAGCGTTAGAGAGCATGGAAAAAGTCGATACCATCGTTGTCGACAAAACGGGCACATTGACAGCAGGCAAACCAGAGCTCACCGCTATCGAAGCGCTTGGCAGCTTAGATGAAGATGAGCTGCTTATACTTGTCGCAGCGGTAGAGACTGCTAGCGAACATCCTCTGGCAGAAGCTATTGTCAAGGCTGCAAAGGCAAAATCTCTCGATATGGTTAAGGCAAGCGATTTTAGCTCAACTACCGGTGAAGGCGCGCAGGCGCTGGTCAATGGCAAGCAAGTCGCCGTAGGCAACTCAAAATTCATGCAACGCCTTAATAGCTTTGACAGTGCGCTTTCAGAACGCGCTGACAAACGCAGAAAAGATGGTGAAACTGTCATGTTTGTCGCAGTAGATGGGCAAGCTGCTGGTCTCATATCAGTCGCTGATCCGATCAAGCCGAGTACCAGTGAGGCAATATCGCTGATGCACAAAGCGGGACTGCGGGTAGTCATGCTGACAGGTGATAATGAGATAACGGCTAGAGCGGTTGCTAGTAAGTTAAAGATTGATGAGGTACATGCTGACGTCTCTCCAGAAGACAAAAACCGTATCATCAAAGAGTTGCAAAGTAGTGGCAAGGTTGTGGCTATGGCGGGTGACGGTATTAACGATGCTCCCGCTCTTGCCCAAGCAGATGTCGGCATCGCTATGGGCACAGGAACAGATGTGGCCATGGAGAGTGCTGGGATCACGTTAGTGAAAGGTGATCTGATGGGAATCGTAAGAGCCCATAAACTGAGCCATTCTACGATGCGCAATATCAGACAAAACCTGTTCTTTGCCTTTATCTACAATGCCCTTGGGGTGCCGATTGCGGCGGGTGTTCTGTATCCGTTCTTCGGGCTTTTACTCAGTCCAATGATAGCGGCGGCGGCTATGAGTCTCTCGTCAGTATCTGTTATTGGTAACGCGCTGCGGTTGCGCCGTTTGAAGCTGTAATTTTGGTACGGTGAAGAGGGTTTTAAAGCACACTTACAAATACTGGTCTAAACAAGATCTCAAAATATAAGGATACCGTTATGGGCAGTTTTTCTATAACACATTGGCTGATTTTACTGGTTGTGGTTGTTGTCGTATTTGGCACTGCTAAGCTTAAAAATGCTGGCAAGGATTTAGGCGGTGCGGTAAAGGGTTTTAAAGAAGCGGTCAAAGATGAAGAAGCCGAGCATGCTCGCAAGAATCGTATGCTTAGCCGTGAAAATAGTACGCCCGCTGCAAGTAATGATTTAAATACGCAGGTAGGTACTCAGGCTGAAGATATAAAGATTAGCCCTGTTACCGCTGATCATCAGCACAAAGTATGAAGCGCGCCTTTTGTTCCAGTAAGAAATATTATGAAAAATGGCTTTAGATAGAAGAAGCCATTTTTCAATGATCCCTTTGAGGCATATCCTAAAAGATCCATTCCATGATACTAAATCGCCAAGATTGTCGGGGATTCAGCATTCTGAGATAATGTAAAACGGTACACCCGAACTGAAAGCAAAGCGCTATTTGCATGCTCACTAAATTATCAGTACATCTATCAGAATAAATGAGAAACCCTATAATGAAACAATCTTTTCAGACCCTGTTAAATCAAGTGGGACTTACCGCTTTAGTGACAGCATCATTACTATCTGGAACCGTACAAGCAACAGATAACAATGACTATCTAAAGAGCACAGTTGATCAACAAGCCAAATTACTAATGAATGAGCATAATATTTCAGGAATGGCTTTTGGTATTATTATTGATGGTAAATCACACTTCTATCATTATGGTTTGGCTGATAAGAAAGCCAAAATACCTGTCTCAGAAAACACTATTTTTGAGCTAGGCTCAATCAGTAAGACATTTGCTGCTACCTTAGCGAGTTATTCAGAATTAAATGGCACACTTAAATTAGAAGATACCACTGATAAATATATTCCCTACCTAAAAAACAGCGCCATTGGCAACACCAAGCTGATAAACCTAGCCACCTATTCAGCTGGTGGTCTACCACTACAAGTACCTGATGACGTTAAAAACAATAAAGAGTTGCTTCGTTATTATAAATCTTGGCAGCCTGTATTCCCTATCAACTCAAAGCGTTTATATTCCAACGCCAGTATCGGTCTGTTTGGTTATATATCTGCATTGAGCATGGACGCTGATTACACACAGTTGATGGAAGAAAAAATACTACCATCACTCAATATGCCCAACACCTTTATCAATGTGCCTAGTGACAAGATGGCTGATTATGCGTTTGGTTATAACGCTGCTGGCGATGCTATCCGAGTCAATCCTGGTATGTTAGACGCCGAAGCCTATGGCATTAAATCCACCATCACAGATATGACACATTTTATGGCGGCTAATATGGGGCTAGTACCGCTGGATAAAAATATTCAGCAAGCACTAAATAATAATAGAAAGGGTTACTATCAGGCGAGCACTTTTACCCAAGGGTTAGGATGGGAGATGTACCCTTATCCTACTCAGCTAGATACCTTACTCGAAGGTAATTCGATGGACGTGGTACTAAAGCCTCAAGCCATTAAAACAGACAATCATCCAACACCTACCTTGAACAACGTCTGGGTCAACAAAACAGGCGCTACTAATGGGTTTGGTGGCTATATCGCTTATATTCCTGCCGAAAAATCAGGCATTGTCATTCTGGCAAATAAAAACTATCCAAATGCAGATAGGGTTAAAGCAGCTTATACGATTTTAGAGAGTGCGATGACTCGTTAATTAATCTTGAGTCACAAAGCAACCTTATAGAAAATAGCCTTTCATAAAAAACCCAGCTAGATTGAACCGACCCCCATAAGTTGGACACAACTTATGGGGGTATTTTTATGCGTTACGATCTAGACTTTAAGATGCAAGTCATCGCATACTATCGGCAAGGACATACCGGACTTGCCACAAGTGAGAAGTTTAAAGTAGATTCGAAACTTGTACAAAAATGGGTTAAGCAATACCAAAGCGGTGGTATAGACGCGATCAAGCCAAAGACAAGTAAGGCCAAATACAGCAGTGGGTTTAAATACAAAGTGATTACGACCATGCTGACGCAAGGATTAAGTCAATCCGAGGTCGCTTTAACATTTAACATCAGCTCACCGGCGCTAATCAGTCATTGGCACAAAGCATATCGACAACAAGGCATGTCTGGCCTAATATCCAAACCCAAAGGTAGAACCGCCATGAGTAAACCCTTTATCACAGACAAACCAGATGATGAGAAAACCTTAGCAGAGCTTAAGCGTGAGAATGAGTACCTACGTGCAGAGAACGCCTACCTAAAAAAGCTCGATGCCTTGCTCAAAGCGGAGGAACAAGCAGGCAAAAAGCAAGGCTCATCGAAGCACTAAGACAAGCGCACCCTTTATCTGCTTTGCTAAACATCGCTAAGATGGCTAAGAGTGTCTTTTACTACCATAGGTGCCAGTTTGACGTTAAAGACAAATATGCAGACTTAAAACAGCGTATTGCTAAGCTGTATCATAAGCACAAAGGCAGGTATGGCTATCGCAGAATAACGGCCGCGCTAAAGCAGTTAGATTGTCATCATAACCATAAGCTCATCGCTAAGCTTATGCATGACATGACCCTTAGCGCAAAGATAAGACGTCAGAAGTATCGCTCCTATAAAGGACAACAAGGTAAGATTGCGAAGAACTATTTAAAACGCCAGTTTCATGCAGATAGACCGAACAAGCGCTGGCTCACCGATATTACCGAGTTTAAGGTCGGTGATGATAAGCTGTATTTGTCGCCCATACTAGATTGTTATAACAATGAGATTGTCAGTTATACACTCTCAAAGAGACCGACTTATGACTTAGTTGGCAAGATGCTAGAGGATGCTTTGGCAAAGACGAAAGCGTGTCGTGATAAGACGCTCATGCTACATTCTGATCAAGGATGGCATTATCAAATGAGACTGTTTGGACAGGTGCTGAAACAGCATGGGATTAAGCAAAGTATGAGCAGAAAAGGCAACTGTTTGGATAATGCGCTCATGGAGGGGTTCTTCGGTACCCTGAAGTGCGAGACCATTTATATTGAAAAGCCTAATTCGATTGAAGGTTTAGAGAAACAGATTCATGAGTATATTCACTACTATAATCATGAAAGAATTCAACTCAAACTAAAAGGACTGAGTCCTGTTAAGTACAGAACTCAGTCCTTGATATAAAATAAACCGTCTAACATTTGGGGGTCAGTTCAGATGCTGGGTTTTTTTGCGTTCAGTTTTTAAGAGCAGCCTTCGACCAAATAAATCGCTTCTGGTATACCCATATCGATGCTTTCTACCTCACCTTTTAATAGGCTTTTATTGTCTGCTGTCCATTCAGTCGCCTTAATCTGATAATCATTAAGCTTTTGACCGCCCTTGACATGATATTCAATTTGTAGGGGTAACTTATCCTGTTTATTATTGAGCTCAATATTTTCGTCTTTTAATGATTCTCCAAGTGAGCTTTCTTTTATTACCTTGAAATTAACATTAGCAATCAGGCTATAGTAGTCACCATCAACCGCATATTTATCGACCTCGTAGCTAAGCTCGTCATTATGTGCTTTCATAACTGCTGTGGCTGAATTACCAACGTTGATGTCTTTATAAAACGGTATGCTTGGATCCTGAATACTGATCAGAGCAACTTTACCATCTATGATTTGATATAGCATAGAAGCACGTTCACCGTACTCTTTATCGATATAGCTCAGTTTCGGATTACTGACGTAATAGCACTGTTCGTTATCGCTCTTTGCTTTGGTCATTCCTAGGCTACTTAGCAGCTCAGGGGTAATAACCTGACCGAAGCTTAAATTTTGATACCCTGACGGGCTGACGGTTTGCTCATTAGCTATATCTGCTGCTTCGTTAGTTTGTGCTTTATCCATAGCACTCGTATCTGTAGGCGGTGGATTGACAGACATCTCATCATTCTTAGCCATGTCTTTATCTACAGTATTCGTTTGTGCAATGCCATCGTTATTCGAAGATGAGGGCTGTGAGTCACAGCCTGTCATCAGTTGCACAGTACCGATTAATAAAGTAGAAATCACTGCCGTCTTAATTATCGGCAATGATGATTTTGAATGAAAAGTTAACATGGCTTAATTCCCGAATTCGAGTCATTGATATTAATATATACCTTAATGAACCTTGTATAAACTGTCTTTTTTATGCTCGATTTCATTGATGCTAAAGTTTGATTGATACGTACACAGCGCACCGATCACGAATAGTATATGTATGGCATGTATATCAAGAAATACACCGTAGCTATTTCAAAGAATAAAAACATTGATACCATTAAAGTAGAGGTCAAAAATGCTATTTTGAAAGATATAGTCAGTCCTAAATAAAATAAGTACAAATATTATAAAGCGCTACTGGGATAAATTTTTCTTGCTTACTGTGCCTGCGCAGACAGAGGCGGCGCAAAAATTATCCCAGTAGCACTGTGGTTGATTTATAGTGGATTGACTATAGTTAAAATTGATAGAAGACACAACTTAGGCCCAATTTGGGCACATAGATTTTTTGATGTAGTTTGGCTATGGCTATAATTGGGCAAGTTTTGCTCAAGCCTAGCTTTATATTTCCGCTACAGCGCATATTGTCATAGCGAACGTTGCCGACAAGTGACCAGTCGCCAATATGATAGACAATTTTATCCTGGTTTAACACGTTACCAAATGAGCAAGAGAACATAGATCTGGTGATTAAAGCAGGTATCGCTCATTTATGGTTTGTGACGATCCATCCCTTTGATGATGGCAATGGGCGATTGACCTGTGCCATTACTGAGAGAGTACTGGCACAAAGCGAGGATAGCGCCCAACGTTTTTATAGTATGTCAGCGCAGATACTTGAACAGCGCAATGACTACTATAAAATATTGGAACGAACACAAAAAGGCGATACTGATATCACTGATTGGCTGTGCTGGTTTCTACAAACAATAGAACAAGCACTCATTGCTGCTCAAATGACCACAGATAAAATCATTGATAAAGCGAGTTTTTGGCAGAACCATCGACAGCATGCATTGAACACCAGACAAGTCACTATGTTAAATAATTTACTCACAGACTTTTATGGCAACCTGACTACTAAAAAATGGTCAGTGATGACCAAGTGTTCTATAGATACAGCACTGCGTGATATCAATGATCTGATAGAGAAGGGGATGCTGAAAAAATCCGAGGCTTCGGGGCGTAGTACGAGTTACGAGGTGGCTTTGTAATAAAGAACATGTGGTTCTATGATGCGTAACGCAATAGACGAGCTAGTTCAGCATTGTGATAGCGGTCTATTTTAAGTGGTCTATTAATAGGTATGAAGGCTGAAATAACTGATTCCGCTGGGGTATGCCCTATATTAACTATTAATTTTTTGGACAGGTACAATAATAAGAGAGAGAGTGAGTGTATGATGCATATATTTCACATGCATTCTAAAGACGAAAATATCTTATGTTTTATCTGAGATTGATGTATCACTACAAACCATCTTAAATCGGAAAAAACGATGATTCAAACCGTTATCCATTATTTTCTACACTTTGGTATGCCATTGGTCATCGCCTATATATTTTTTCGTAACGACTATAAACGAGTATATTTGATTCTTTTAGCAACCATGCTAGTTGATTTAGATCATTTGCTAGCAACACCTATCTTTTCGCCCGATCGTTGCAGTATTAACTTTCATCCGCTCCATACTTACTATGCAATGGCAGCATATGCGGCTATGCTATGTCTATCAAGGCCCTATAAAATAATTGGTTTAGGGTTACTTCTACATATGCTAACCGATTTGAACGACTGCGTGATGACTTATATTAATTGTCCGCAGTGTTTGAGTCAGGCTCCTGCCCGTGAGTTGGTAGCATGGTTAGGCAGAGCCACTAAGTTTTGATACAGCTGTGACTACATTTTTTTGTGCCTCTCTCGTAGATCACATCTTCAATAACTCCTAGAAGTAGATATATCGCTATCCAATCCTAAATAAGTCCTCGCATTAGACCGCTTGTGTTCCAATTCGAGGATTGAGTTTGTCTAGCTTGTTACTCTAAGCTTAGTGAGACAGCTCTGTTTCTAATCAGGTAGTAGCGGCAAGAACTAACCGCTACTTTTTTTACATCGTTTTAATAGTGCTGTAATCGCCACGGGTACGTAAAACGACTTGAACATCTGATTGTCCTCGGTTGCGCCAGAACCAGCCGTGATTACCTGTGAACGCCGCTTCTAGAACGCCTTCATCAGCGGCAACCCCGCGACCTTTTTCATAGCTAATCGCTTTGCCTGGTGCATCACCATGGGTGTCGAAGTTGACATCACCGCCTGTCACGACCCAAGAGTATTCAGTCTTGTCACCTGCAGCCATTTTCATCTTAATCTCTAACCCTTCCCCTGGTGTCAAAGTAAAGGGAATTTCATCACGCCATTGTCCATTAGCGACAGCAGTATCAGTAAGTGTGGTATCCATTGCTTGTTCTGCCACATCATCAATGTCTGGGGTTTCGGATGTCGGTGTGTCATTTGCTAATAAACCAGCAGCATCGGCGGCGGCTTCTTCTGCTAATTGCTGCTTAACCTGTCCCATTTCCGTCAAACGAAGCATTTTACCAACCCCAGTTGGGTCAATACCATATTCAGCTGGGAGAACCACCGTAAATAAAAGAACTATGGCTGCAATTACAGCCAGAACAGTAGATTTCATAAGCTGCTTTGAAGAGGGAAGTTCAGCCTGCAAGGGGGTATCACTGTTATACATATTAGAAATCCTTAGATTATTGAGACATTAAATAGCCAGTGAGCTGCATGCCCACTAAAATAAATCCTGCGCTCATCATGGCAACGTTGGCGGTATAGGCGTTACGGATGAAACTTGACGTGCGTCGCCAGTAGCTCATACCAATCAATATGATCGCTAGAGCCAGTAGTTGCCCAATTTCCACACCCACGTTAAATGCGAGCAGGTTAGGAAGTAGACCGTCAGGTGACATCTCATATTCAAGAATTTTAGTTGATAACCCAAAGCCATGGAAAAGGCCAAATATAAGCACTGCTATTTTGGTGTTTGGTTGATACCCGAACCATCGCTGAAAAGCGCCAATGTTATCTAAAGCTTTGTAAACAACAGAGAGACCAATAATGGCATCAATCAGATAACTGTTCATACCGATGTTGAAGTACACGCCTAAAATCATCGTAGTGGAGTGACCCAATGCAAATAGGCTCACATAGACACCAATGTGCTTCATACGGTAGAGAAAAAAGATAACCCCGAAGAGAAACAGAATGTGGTCATACCCCGTTATCATGTGCTTAGCGCCCAAGTACATAAAGGGCAAAATATTGACCCCTGAAATCTCCTGAATATACCCTTTATCCCCTGCGGTTACAGCATGAGCAAGAGCCTCATTGCTGCCGGTAATAAGACAAATAAGAAGTATTAAGAATACTAACAGACGGGTCTGCCAAGTCGCCCATGGCGAGCTTGAAAGCCTATTGAAAACATGGCTGTGCATTAAGAATCCTATGGTCTGAAAATAATGAGTGCGTGGCGTGGCGTGATGCGATAAGAACAGTGAATCCTAACCAATGGAGTAATTATGATTTGTGTCACTAAGTATTTTCTTACGTACTGGTAAGTAAAATCGTGAATTTTTCGAATGCAAACCGAGTGATTAAGGAGTAAGATACTATCCCCTAGGGGGGGATACTGTCAATAAAAACTTAGATTTTTATCGGGTATAATCGTATCCCCTAGAAGAAGGACGTTGTAACTATGAAGAAACCGCACATACACGCATCTCATCCAGCCGTTATTACACGCCTTAAAAAAGCGAATGGTCATCTAAGCAGTACGATAGAGATGTTGGTTGAGGGTAGAACCTGCCTTGATGTAGCCCAACAGTTACAAGCGGTAGAGAATGCGATTCACCAAGCCAAGAAAATTTTAATCCAAGACCATTTGGACCATTGCCTTGAAGACTTATTAGGGTCTGTTGACAAAGATCAGCAGAATTCTATCGAGGAGTTTAAGGAGATAACCCGTTACCTATAAGATCAATCGACTGATCTAAAGAGGCATTGGAGACATTGGATGCTCAGTATCTTTGCAAACCGAACTTATCGCCATTTATTTGCCGCGCAAGTGATTGCTCTGATTGGCACAGGTTTAGCTACTGTAGCGCTTGGGCTACTAGCTTTTGATTTGGCTGGTAATAATGCTGGGGTCGTTATGGGAACAGCATTGGCCATCAAGATGGTTGCCTATGTTGGTATTGCACCAATTGCAGCAGCCTTTGCCGAACGGCTGCCCAAACGCACGATGCTGGTAACGCTGGACGTGATACGAGCGGGTGTAGCCCTGCTTTTACCATTTGTCTCCCAGATTTGGGAGGTTTACGTGCTGATCTTTGTCTTGCAATCTGCCTCAGCAGCATTCACGCCAACCTTTCAAGCAACTATTCCTGATGTTCTGCCTGACGAGCAGGATTACACCAAAGCCTTATCGCTCTCACGCCTTGCATACGATATGGAAAGTCTGGTCAGTCCCATGTTAGCAGCAGCATTGCTGACAGTAATGAGCTTTCACAATCTGTTTACGGGGACGGTGCTGGGATTTTTAGTCTCTGCCATATTGGTAGTATCGGTGGTACTACCCCCGCATGCTATGCCAGAGCGTCGAAGCATTTACGATAGAACCACACGCGGCATTCGAATCTACTTAGCCACACCTCGATTGCGCGGATTGCTCGCAGTCAATGTTGCCGTTTCTGCCGCAGCGTCTATGGTTTTTGTAAATACGGTGGTAATCATTCAGGGTGGCATGGGACTAACTCAGAGCGCAGTGGCATTAGCATTGGCAAGCTTTGGTGCAGGCTCTATGATTGCTGCATTGGCTTTGCCAAGCCTACTAAGTAAGCTGACAGACCGTAGGGTCATGTTAAGCGGCGTGGGGTTGTTAGTGGTGGGTATGTTTGCTGGTACATTGATGATGGGACAAAACTCGCTTATGGCCTTATGGTTCGTGCTAGGTTTGGGTTATTCTGCTGCCCAAACTCCCTCTGGACGCTTGTTATGGCGATCCTCACATCAAGAAGATCGTCCTGCATTGTTTGCCGCTCAGTTTGCTTTGTCTCATGTCAGTTGGTTGGTATTTTATCCCTTGGCTGGTTGGTTAGGTGCTCGCTACAGTATGACCGTAGCTTTTGCGGTATTAGGCTGTGCTGCTGCACTAGCGGTATGGGCGGCGTTTAGAGTCTGGCCGTCTATTGATTTAACAGAGATTGAACACGAGCATTCGGATTTGCCAGAAGGTCATGCTCATGCTACTGGATCTCCTACACCCAATGGGATACGTCATACCCATCCTTTCGTAGTCGATGACTATCATCCTCGTTGGCCAAGCTCAGGTCGTTGATTTTGAATCAGTACATGAAGGTTCGCCATTTTATATTGAAAATTACACTGCTATGTACACTGAGCTACCATAAATAACTTTGACTACTGATATAGATAGCCTACAGCTAAACATTTGAGTCCTCACTAGGGTACCGAAATCACTGAATAACATAATACTTGTTATGGTGCTTTAATTGGGTTCAATTCCCTATATGGGAATCGAAATTCTAGTGTTGGATGTGAATTTAATGGCTATGAGGTCGATAGCATGGGTCATCATCATTAAGCTTTATTATTAAAATTTCCTAAGTTAGTTTCTACAGTATTGTCAGCATAGGTCAATAACGCAAGCTTTCATAAACGCGTGCAAAAGCTAATTAATAGGCACGGCGATCGCCTGTTATTTTTACCACCATATAGCCCTGATCTAAATCCTATCCAGAAGAAGTGGGCACAAGCTAAATTTCTACGCTAAGGATGGATAGAGAATAATCTACCTAAACTATTTCATGATATGGGCTGTATCGATTTTATATTAAACTGACTATAGTCGCTTCTCTTCTCCATGGTCCAATTAGAGTGGGCTTTCCCATAATAAGGACTGTCTCTTTAGCTATATTTTTTTCCTTATCTAAAGCAATAATGGCATTGCCAAGCCTGACGTAGGCTCGCAATAAGCGGAATGTCGTTTATGCTAAAAAAGTCGCAAAAATAAACAATGAAGAAATCATATAGCTGCTGCGTATAGACAGATAATAGCTACCATACGGTAAAACACGATTATTGTCATCGTATTGTCATAACGGCATCGTATTCTTGAGCTCACTATAAATAGCGGTTGCGTATCACTCATATCTTTAGTCATTCACTGATTTGTTGATAACAGTTAGCGCATAGATATCAGGTGTGTTTATGAAGGTTGTTGATCGGTTTGGTAGTATCTCCACCCGTATACTGATTATTTTAACATTGGCTTTTTTACTCATTATTTTGCTGGTGTATTGGGTCATCGAAACCCAAGCCAAGCCGCGCATACTGGAGATGACCTCAGAGACAGTGGTTGAAACAGGTAATGAAGCCATCAATAGCATTATGGCGAGTATCAATCATGTCGACGGATTGGCCAAAGCCACCAGTACGATGGCTGGTGGCTTACCAAAACAAGACATTCTTTATAAAGAAACCTTTGGTAATCTCATGCAACAAATGGATCAACGCATTGTAGGCGGTGGCGTATGGTTTGATCCAAATATGTACACTGAAGGTAGAGAGCGGCAGTCATTTGTGTGGGCGCGCGATAGCTCAGGCAAGATGCAGCCATTAGCGGGCTATAATCAAGCGCGCCAAACCCCGAATCCCTATTATCGTGATTGGTGGTATATTCCTGCGATGTACGCGCGTCATGACCACTGTGTTTGGAGTCGTGCCTATGTCGATCCGGTGAGTAATCAGCCGATGATGACGTGTGCCAAGGCTTTATACGACAGTCGCAATCAGGCTTTTGATGGAGTGGTGAGTTTTAATCTGCTCTTGGATAACCTCGATGAGGCGATGAAAAAGTGGCAAGATAAGCTCGGTGGTTATGTCTTTTTAGTAGACTTGGACAATCGGTTTTTGACCTTTCCCGATCAGTCGATGGTCATGCACGCAACTAAAGATAGCGGTCAGGGCGAGGTCGTAACGGCACGTCAGTTGGCAGATGCCAACCCTAGCTTTGCCCCTATTGCGGACAGTCTAGATAGTATTAATCAGACACTGATAGATGAGGCAGTAACTAAAGATGAAAGCCGCTATACGCTCGCTGCTCGTAGTATTCTAAGTACGACCAATCTGAATAAAATTAGCGAGCAAGAGTCCAAATTGCTCTCAGCATTATTGCTGTTAAATATCGACCAAACGTTTAATTTGGTAGACAGTCATTTGGTCGATACCATCGCTGTGCCCAATGATTTTGTGTTGCAGCAGCCCGCCACCGCCTTCGTGTTTCGCATGCCGTTTACGTATTGGAAGATGGTCATCGTCAAGCCTGATAATGACCTGATGAGCGTGGCAAATGCCCTGTCTAATAAACTGATTCAAGCCATGCTGTTTGGTTTCATTCCTATCTTATTGTTGACCGCATGGGTGTTTCGTCGCTACTTTACGCGGCCGCTAAAGCACATGGCACAGTCAGTGGCTGATATGGGGTTGTTGATTGAGCAGAAAAAATATCAACAATTAAGCGCGCATAAACTGCCTTATTCAAATGTCAGCGAGATTCAAATTATTAGTGAGCAGACCAATCAGATGATTGATCGCGTCGTCGAGAATGAAGGCGCACTTGCTGAAATCAATGTTCATCTAGAAAAACAAGTCGCTGCCCGCACGCAAGACTTACAGCAAGCCATGGATGAATTAAAAGCCTCGCAAGTGCATCTGGTGCGTTCTGAAAAAATGGCTACATTAGGTCAAATGGTGGCAGGGGTGGCGCATGAGGTCAACACGCCGCTCGGCTACGTGCGTAGTAACATGGAATTGGTTGGCGATAATCTCATGCGTTTTGATGAGTTGCTACAACATACTGATCAATTATTGCAGGTCTTAAAAGCACCAACTATTAATCAAGAACAAGTCGAGCAACTGATAGAGCAAACCTTACAATGCTGTGAGGAAATTAAAGAAGATGAGGTCAGTGAAGATTTGGCCGATTTGATTAAAGATGGACTTTACGGCGTCGATCAGATTGCCGAGCTGGTCGTGAGTTTGCGCGATTTTTCTAGAATTGACGAATCTAAGGTAAAAGATATCGATATCAATGAGTGTATCAATACCTCATTGATTATGGCTCGCAATAACTTAAAAACTCTAGACGTCAAAACCAACTTAGCCGAGCTGCCGCTGATTCAATGTAATCCTTCACAAATCAACCAAGTACTATTAAACCTATTTAATAATGCCGCCCAAGCCATACCGAGTGATCATAAAGGGACATTACAAGTCACGTCGTCTGTGGATAAGGCGCAGAAATCTGTTGTGGTACGCATCATAGACAATGGATCTGGTATCAAAGAAGATGTTTTAAATCATATCTTTGAGCCGTTTTTTACCACCAAAAAAGCAGGCGATGGCACAGGGTTAGGATTGGCCATTACGGCACAAATTATGGAGCAACATGATGGACGCATTGAGGTTAGCTCAATAGTTGGGGAGGGCACGACATTTATCCTCATGCTACCGATACAGCCTATCGCTCATGAAAAGAAACCTTCGCAAGCCTTATTTGAAAGTTAAGAGACTTCCCATCACTTATTTAAAGAGAGCGTCATGCAAAAACCAAAAATCGCTTTTATTGATGACGAGCCACGTATCTTGCGCAGCTTAAAAATGCATTTTCGCCAGTCACATGACGTATTTATTACTACCGATGCTACTGAGCTGATGGAATATGTCAGCCAGAATGAGGTACAAGTGGTCATCAGCGACCAACGCATGCCAGATAAGCAAGGTACGGAAGTATTGAGTGACATTAAAGCGGCTTCGCCAAATACTATTCGTATCTTGCTAACCGGTTATGCGGATCTAAATGCCGTGATGGATTCTGTGAATGAGGGCGAAATTTATCGCTATATCACAAAGCCATGGCAGAATGATGAGCTTAAACAAATCGTCAATAAAGCCACAGAAATAGCTCAGCAAACTCAAGAAATCACCCAAAACACTATGCAAGGTAATGACACTCAAAAAGTTAGTGGTGGCACTGGTAGCAATCGTAATATATTGGTATTAGATGACGACGAGAGCGTCTATCAGCAAATAAAAAGTCACTTTAAGAGTGCTTATACCGTGAGCTGGGCCAGTAACCTTGAACAGGCAGCAAAATTATTACAAAAAAAACGCTTTGGCGTCACTATTACGGATTCGACACTCAATAAAGAAAATATTACCCCTATTGTTTATGCCTTAAAAAACATCCAGCCAGATTTGATGGTTCTTATGTTGACTGAATTCAAAGACGCCCATATGGTCATTGATTTAATTAATAAAGGTCAAGTATATCGCTGCCTACCACGGCCGACCAACTTCTCTATCATGAGTATCAGTCTTGATCGTGCTTTTGATCATCACGAAAGATTGGTAGAACAGCCGATACTGGCGGCTCGCCATCATGTCGAAGAAGTGACAGAATCGGAGGCTTTGAATTTTTCTGAAAGACTTAAGGGTTTCTTTGCTAAGTTCAGAGGTTGGCGCATTATTAGATAGAATATAGCCTCAGATATAATCAATAATGGCACTCCTAGCTTCAGCGAATGTCTGACTGCTGTGATATGCCATCTGTAGCGCCTTAGCGGTCAGCACACTGTCTGTCAGGGGAGTCTGAGACTGAGATGGTAAAGCCCACCATATGCTGGGCATATAAATTTAAAACAACGGCTAGATAGCATCAGCTGCTTTTAATACGAATATAAGTCACGTCGCCCGTCCAAATTTGATTGGGCATAGTTGGGCTAAAATTGAGGTTCAATAGGTTCTCATGGGCTTTATACGCGTTCCTGTTGAGTGTCGGGCAATACTGGTGCGGTTCGGTTGAAAGCTGTAATTAATTACAATAATTGTGATGATGTCATTAGTTTGTCACATCAGAAATCTAGTATAGCGAGTTATAAATTCTTAAGTACAAGACAGCGGGAAAGATAATGTTCGCCACAAAAAAACAAAGTGATATACAAGTTAGTCAGCAAAGTTTTGACGCCATTATGATGTTAGCAATCACTACGGTCTCAGATGATATTGGTAGTGCACCTACCGCTGATACGCCCTTGTTTGATGAGGCGCACGAAGCCTATTGTGCCCAGCTTTTGCAGAGTATCATTGGGTGGCAAGAAGAGAACAATCAAGACCGATTAGTTGATGCCAATGCTACCCAAAGTTACGATTATGCTAAGCGTGAGGCATTGATAAAAGTTGCAGAGACGAAGCTCTACAACGCACTGCATAAGGATGATTGTATTAATAAGGAGATGATGTAGTGGTATGTTAACCAAGTTAATAAACTATAAAAAATAAAGCAAGGAAGAGCGTGTTTGTCTAGGTGTTATGATATGACTTAAGCCACGCCGCACTGTAGTGTTATATTTTCTATACTGACCCCTGCCGTCAAATCCTTACAGTTAAACTTGGGAGATTTTAGTTACGCAGCTTGACGATAAAAGTCAAACCACATCTGTCTTGGTGATCGATAGCCTAAACCCTTTTGATTCCTGGTTTCACTGCGAGCACAGCTCTCATCTTGCGTCGGGGCGAAGCAGTGCTTCGCTTTCTCCCTCCTCATTTAGGATCTTTCGTTCCTCTTCAGCTACTTTGAGCTGTCATTTAAGACGCTTGTTTTCTTCGATCCCCGCTATGAGTTTAGGGTCATATTGAGCTGTTCCAAGTTTGCCTTGATTGGCTTTATTGTGCCAATTAGATAAGATCTGCATGGGCGATACCAAGCTGCTCTGCGGTCGCTGAAATATTCGTATTGTTGTCCGCTATTTTCTTGACGGCTTCGGCTTTGAATTCTGTGCTATAAGTTCTGATTTTCTTGGTCATGGTAAACTCCTATGAATACGCTTAGTTTACCAAGTTTAGCTGTACGGTTTCTTCAGCATAGCTCAGACTTAGTAAAGATGCTTGGTGGTAAGGTCGAGACTAAAAAGGATTCAAAGTCGTTTTAATAATTGAGGAGTTTTACTTAAATGAAAGACATAGATATTGAAATTTTTTTGAATGAACTATATATGAAAGGTCAGATTAATGATTCAAAATCTACCAATAAAATTGACAAGTACCTCAATATAACGCCAGATACAGGTCAGTTCTTAGGTTTTCTGGCTCAATTCACGTCAGCAGAAAAAATATTAGAAGTAGGTACTTCAAATGGTTATTCTGCTGCTTGGCTAGCATTATGGACTGATGAAGCCGCTCAGATCACCACAATAGAGAATGATCCTAAGAAGATCAGCGCTGCAAGAGAGAATTTTTTAAGTACAGGTCTAGTGGATAAGATTAAAATTATTGAGGGTGATGCACCCATGATTTTATCAAAAATAACGGAAAGCTTTGACTTAGTTTTTGTTGATATGGATCGAAAATTGTATTTAGATATCTTGGAGGATGTAATACGGTTAACTAGGACAAAAGGTATCATTGTGTTTGATAACGCAGTCTCTCATAAGGATGAAATGACAGACGTTTTTAATTATTTCAATGGTAATCCACAGTTTCACACCTATTTAGCTCCCATTGGTAAAGGTGAGTTCGTGGCGCTAAAAAAATGGTAGGTCGTTTCTGATTGATATTAATCGCACTTACTCAGTGAAAGCCATCAGTAAAGCGAGTCAAGGTGCAGGTTCATAGGGGTTATAAAGTGTACTAAATAGATACGGTTGCTTGAACCTTGAACCTTTGACTATAGGCTAACTCTCAGAATGTTAAGTCCCAGACAGTCTGAGGCGGTTCAGATAGTTCACCACCAATAAGTCGGATACTGTTTACCTTTACCCAAATTGTTATAAATCAGCGCTACCATGACCAAAATGATTGAACCGAGTAGGGTAGGTGTTATCAAAAAACTCCAATTTACTGCGCCTAGCATAACTATTAAAGGGTTAGACCCAGCAGGTGGATGAGGCATTCTAAATATCAGCATTAGTGCAATGGCAGTGCCAACAGCAGTTGCCATACTCCACCAGTGAATACCAAATAACGTCATGAATACCAGTCCTGTAAAAGTCGCAATAACATGTCCACCTATAACATTTCTCGGCTGGGCAAAAGGACTGGCAGGATAGGCAAATATCAATAAACAGCTCGCGCCAAACGATCCTAAAATCATAATAAGTTCTATTGAGCTTCCTAACATAGCAAGCGTTGCAGTTGCAATGGTGCCGCCTAGCCAAGCCACTACTATCATCGATAAAGGCAATCTCTTTGGGCATTGGTTCACTTGACCGCTTAACTTATGCCAGTTAAAGAATGAATGCATACTTACTCCTCTCATAAATAAAAAGGTATCACTACGAGTATACTGATTGGTATACATACTAAGTATACCGAACGGTATCCGATAATGCTATTATTGTGATTCATTGAGTAACAATAACAGGAGCAAAACCAATGGAATTACGAGATGTCATTCTACAAAAAAGTTATGAGCTCTTTTATAAGCAAGGCTTTCACGATAGTGGAGTGGAGCTGTTAGCAAAGCAAGCAGGGACTACCAAGCGGACTCTGTATGCCCATTTTGGTAGTAAAGAAGGATTGATTGAGGAGGCGCTTAATTATCGTCATCAGATGTTTATGACTCAATTAAAGGATGACTTTGATAATTTTGAGATTGAGCAAGTAGCAGATGTTGCCACTTGCTACTTAAACTTCCTCAAGAACTGGACGTTATCAGAGGACTTTTATGGCTGTATGTTTATTAATGCTTGCGCAGAGTATTCAGATAAGCAGTCTTCACCGCATGTAATAGCCAAGCAGCATAAAACTAAGGTTAGGCAATGGCTATTTGATAAGCTTGAACAGATAAGTGCAGAAAATGCTAAGCAGAAATCTGACATTTTGTTTGTATTTGGCGAAGGTATTATCGTTGCGGCGCAAACAGGTCAGGAGTCATTAGAGTTAAATGCTGAGTTTTTCAAGGCTTATTGAATGTATTTGTTTATCTGTATAGTGGCAACTACTCTACTTGGGGTTTTTCTTAATGTCACCGGTGTAAAATATGGTTTTCTATTATCGGGAATGTTAGTTTCACTTTTTTTTGTGACTTATACTAAAAGGGCAGTCACACATACATTCTATTTTCCATATATTCAAATAGTTCTTGGCATCTCAACAGGATTATACTTTGAAGACTGGTCTATGGAGGTACTGTACATAACTGCTGGAAGCATTATTGTCATGATATTTTGTCTTATCCTTCAATCCTTCCTATCTTTTATTTGGCTTCATAAAAAAGCAAAATGGTCCAAGTTAGATTCAATCCTTGCAGTATATCCTGGCTCTCTAGCGGTAGTTATTGATATGTTTAATATCATTAAAGTGAGTCCAAAGGTGATGATTACTCATATAGTGAGGTTGTTCTTATTGACTATAATTTTGACTCTATTTGGACCAGTGCAGTACGCTGCTGTAGATACAGCGAGCCATATTTTTACTATAGAAACGTCAATAGTATTGATGATGTTATTAATCTCATGTGCATTCTTGGGTAGATTATTAGTAAGTTACCGAATACCTGCTCCATACTTATTGGTTTCAATGTTGATGACGATAGTTCTAGTCAAGTTTGGATTGTTGGCTGGTTTTACAGTTCCTTCTTTAATGATTGATAGTGCCACTATTGTATTAGGTATCCTGATAGGGTCTTTATTCGCTGGTATCTCATTTCAAGAGTTTAAAACTAGCATCAAAGACAGTGTCGTTGTTTTTTGTGTAGGTATGATCTGTACTGTAAGCTTCTCTATTTTAGTGTCAAAAATTTTAAATGTAGCGTTCTCACAACTTTTCCTTTCATACGCTCCCGGTGGAGTTGAGACAGTCACGGTAATCTCAGTGGCTTCAGGACTAAATGTTATGTTCATTATTTCACATCATTTGATAAGAATACTTATTCTACAGTTGGCGCCAGTGTTGTTTGCCTCCAAATTGCGCAAGCTGTGAAATGAGGTTTATAGCTGACTATTATTAAATAAAACATATAAAGAGAGTGAGATGCCAAGTTTTATAGTTGTAGACAATGAAATTATTAACCTATCGGAAATAAGACGGATAACTGCGGATAAAAAGCGACTTACAATTACATTTCATTTAGGATTTTGGAATGGTAACGTATTCAAAAGATGTACTGATAGCCAGCATTTTGAAGAGGTTTTTAAGGACATAGTAACTAAGTTAGAAGCCGAGCGTATTTGATTATACCTATGGCGAACCAATCAAGTGCTTTCATTGGTTCGGTTCCCTAGTGAGGACTTAAAGCTTTTGCTGTAGGCTATATACGCTAGTAAATATATCTATTAAAATAATGGCAGTGTACTTCGTGGTGTACATGAACTGAGCTATTCAAACATAAATATTAACTAAAGGCTTTCTGCTAACAAATTATGATAAGTACTATATTTACATCAAAGATTGATTTTTGGTTGGCGTTTTTAATATTGGGTTCTAGTTTACTACTCGTTTTGGTGCCTGTATGGGAATGGATGTATAACAATAGTTCTATTAAAAGAATAATGTTTATTAGCCTTTTTACCATACCAACTGCGTTACTGCTATTGGTACTGTTTTTTAATATAAAGTACACTTTGACAGCTGACACATTGTTAGTGAAAAATGGTTTTTCTACTCAGAGCATTTCATTGAAAGACATTAACAATATCACTCCTACCAGCAGTACTTTATCTGCTCCAGCACTGTCTTTAGATAGGATTGAGATAAGATATGAAGGTGGTAGCATAGTGATATCACCAAAAGACAAAGATAGGTTCTATCATGCAATACAAGAACGTGTACCAGCATTAAAAACCGATGATAATAATGGGCTGATAAAGAGTTAGCCGATAGTTCGATGCGCTATACAGGAGTCGAACACTAGGTCGTATACCTGTAACTTAAAGTCTTTTTGCGTCTACTATTCTAATTTAGACAAAATCATTAACAACTTTGATATGTCGCTATTACGATTTTATAGACAATCTTGGTAATTCTGTTCATTTGAAAACCTAACACACTTCTCTATACTTCACATTTTTCAGGTTGGATATCCTCGAATTGGGGCTATAGGAAAAAATGCCATAAGCTCATCTTTCTTTCTTCTCTTACACTTATCTAAAAAATCTAATAACTCTTCTTCGTTTTTCATGAAAATATTAAGCTGCTCAAGAGATAGCTCATAATACTCTATATAATCAACATAGCTATTTCTTACTGGAAAAGACAAATAGCACTTGCCTGTGGTTATTTCTTTTCCAAGAGAGTATCTAAACTCTCTATTTATTTTTACATCTTTAAAGTCGTAACTCATGATTTCTCTATCTTATAATATTTTTCTTATTTTATAGATTCCCTTAAAATTTTGATCAGAATGTAGTTATCGAGCTATACTTTTTATCATCATGTAAGTTAATAAGGTATACCCCAAGGGAACCAGTTATTTCATACTTCAAACCTATTAATAGACTACTTAAAGCAGATTTTTGAATTATAGCCTCTACCATGTCAAAGTAGGTCGACCAAATATCATAATACGACAATATCTTACATGTACCTATATTATTGGCCTACAGATATTATATAATTGAATAATCACAATGTAAACTGTAGTCGAATAAAATTTAACACGTATTTAGGCACTGTGTTTTTATAGTGTTTTTACCTCTACTCTATTGTCAGATTAGACCGATAATACCAATATTGAGTACATAAGTAATAAGTAAGCAGAGCCTTCTCCTGGTTGATATTCAGCGAAGGGCGACAGGAGGACTAGCTGCTACTTTTGAGATTGATACTGAAATCGAGATTATTTAGTCGGTGATAGTATTAAATATCTATATTTTGAGGACCAAAAAATAAACTATAGTCCAGTCTGTTTTCTACAGTGATGAGGTGATTAGTTACTGCAAGATTTAATGATTTGATAGAGAAGGGCATGATGAAAAAATCTGAGGCTTCAGGACGTAGTACGAGCTATGAGTTAACTCTGGAGAGGTTTTATAATGGGTCCAAGTCTATTATGTTAAGACAAGATATATGAGCAAATTCCTGTTAATACGTTTAGCTTACCAAGTTTAGGTGTACGGCTTATTCAGCATAACTCAGTTTGGTTGCTGGTTACTTAATCCGTATGGCAGCGGTTTGAGCTATGCTGAAGAAACCGTATAACTAAACTTGGTAAACTAAGCATATTAATCGGAGTTTACCATGACCAAAAAAATCAGAACTTATAGCACAGAATTTAAAGCTGAAGCCGTTAAGAAGATAGCAGACAATAACGGCAACATCTCATCGACCGCAAAGCAGCTTGGCATCGCCATGCAAACCTTATCTAATTGGCATAACAAAGCCAATCAAGGCAAGCTTGTCGGCACAGAGCAATATGATCCTGATCTTATGAGTGCTCTTCAAGAAATAAAGCAGCTCAAGCGGCAGATCAAAGTTGCCGAAGAGGAACGAGAGATACTAAAAAAGGCGACGGCGTACTTCGCGAAAAACAGCCCGTAAAGTACGCCTTTATCAAAGACAATCAGCAGATATTTAGCATCACTACTATGTGCCGTGTATTAAAGATTAAGCCATCGAGCTACTATGACTGGATTAGTCGTGACATCAGTGATCAGCAGATACATCGCAACCAGTCTGAATTACTGGTTAAAGCGGCTCACAGTGAAACGAAAGAACGTTATGGCGTAGATCGACTGCATGCTCATCTAAGCGAGCAAGGCCACAACATTAGCCTGTATATGGTCAGAAGCATTAAAGAAGAACATGGCATTAAATGCCGTCGCCACAAGCGCTTTAAAGTGACCACCGACTCTAATCACAACAAGCTGGTTTATCCAAACGTGCTGGATCAGAAGTTTGATGCCAATCGTCCTAATGAGTCTTGGGTCAGTGACATTACGTATATCTGGACCAATGAGGGCTGGTTGTATTTAGCTGGAGTCAAAGATTTGTACACCAAAGAGCTGGTCGGGTATGCGATCAATAAGCGAATGACAGCAGATCTAGTATGCCGTGCACTCAATATGGCAATCAAGAACAAACGACCTAGCAAAGGGCTAATAGTTCACTCTGACAGAGGCAGCCAATATTGCAGTCATGCCTACCACAAGATCATCAAGCGACATCAGTTTGCAGGCTCAATGAGCGCTAAAGGTAACTGCTTTGATAACGCACCTATAGAGAGTTTCTGGGGCGTATTAAAGAATGAATTAGTATATCACCAAGACTATAAAACAAGATTTGCAGCTATCAGCGATATCATTGGATATATTGAGTTGTACTACAACCAAACTAGGATTCAAAAGAGCTTGGGCCATAAATCGCCAAGACAGGTGTGGTTTGATTATTATCGTCAAGCTGCGTAATTAAATTTCCCAAGTTTAATTGTACGGATTTGACGGCAGGGGTCAACGGCAGGGCTGCGGCTTGCTTCATGCTGAGTGTTTTAGGTTTTTTAGCCATTAAACGCACATCAACTAACATGAATTCAGCAAGTGCACCATCAATACCGTTGAGGCCACCAGCCATACCATAAACTTCGTCACCAATACTAAATTCAGTGACGTCGGCACCTATCTCGCTCACAATACCAGCTACATCACCGTGTAGTATCTCTGGCAAATTCTCCGACCAAGGCAGCTCGACTGAGCGCAGCATGGTATCAATAGGATTCACACTAGTGGCTTTCACTTCCACAACCATGTGACCTAGTGTTGCCGTTGGTTTTGGTTTTTCTGCCAATTGAAAAACTGCAGTTGTACCGATTTCTTTAATGATCATCGCTTTCATGTTATTACCCTTTACTAGTGTGAATGTCTTATTGTTTGTTTCAGGACAATCAGTTTAGACATTGCTAATCCAGCAAACCATTACCCAGCAAACAAATTACTTTTGCTTTTTGAGCAAGCCATAGTTACAGTTAAATGGAATACCTATCAACTTAATAAAGGAGTGGCGATGAGCTCAATAAATCGACTGGCATACTTCAATAGTGTTGTCGAAACCGGTAGCATTTCAGAGCTAGCCGTATCTTTGATGTACAGCCGTCCTCTATTTCACGGCAGTTAGCAGTGCTTGAAAAAGAGTTGGGGGTACGTCTACTCAATAAAACGACCAGAAACACCAGTTTGACTGAAGCGGGGCACAAATATTACGAATACTCTCAGCGAATTGTGTCAGAGTTTGATAATGCCAAAAGAGCCGTTAATGACTTACAAATAACGCCGCAGGGTAAGCTGAAAATCAGCATGACAGTCGGTTTTGGTGAAAGTATGGTATTGCCGTTAATACCGAAATTTATGTCGTTATATCCAGATATTGATATAAAAATTGAGTTAACAGAGCGGGTTGTAGATCTTATAGAAGAAAATATTGACGTGGCTATTCGAAGTGGACGCCTATCTGATTCGACTATGATTGCCCGACGCTTGGTATTTAATGATTTTCTGCTGTGTGCAAGCCCCCAATATTTAAAAAATAATGGCACGCCTTGTAGCATTGACGATCTAGCTGATCACCAATGTATCCGATATGGTTATAACGGTTGGAAAGAGTGGTTTTTGATAGCAGAAGATCGTAAAAAGTTGATGATTAATAGTCAGGTTTCAGTGAACTCGGTGAATGGTCAGAAGCAGCTGGTATTGAATCATACAGGTCTGACGCTAATCCCATTGTGGGCTGTTAAAAGTGAACTGGCGAATGGGTCATTGGTTCAAGTCATGCCAGATCATATTTTTAGTCCCTATGAAGAGCTTAGTGCTACTTACGCTATTTATTTAAAGCGAGATATGGTTTCACCAAAAACACGCGTTTTTTTGGATTTTTTGGTAGAACACGTGATAGCGATTTGAGTTTGGGCCTACAGCTTGATCGCACAAATTTTTATAGTCGATGACTGCTAAATGCACTTTCATAAAGGTTAATGTTATTAAAGACCGAGTATGAATAGTTTATGAAAAAATAGGAGACTGCCCAATCCGCGGATTATTTCATATACGATACATGGCTAGGCACTCATGACTTGATGAATGCTTCTAAATTTAAAATGACTTATTATTCTTAAATATCAGCCTATGGAGATTTCATGACATCTAAATTATTTATCAGTGGCTCAATTATGCTGGCCCTCGCTACACTGTCTGGACTAATGGAAAGCTTGTTTTATGGTGACATTGCTTCTGATGGCGTGCTCCAAGAAAGCTTGTTTTTACCTCTGACTTTTATTTTTTTAGCCTTAGCAGTAATTCTTTATTGCTTATCACTAATCATGCAGGCAAAAACAAGCGTGACAGGTACTCAAATGAACTAAATGCTTATTCCACAACCACATTTATTGTTCCCAAAAGAGCAATTATGATAAATGGATTTGATGCAAAAAACTTAATTCGCAAGATACGTATACAATGAAAACACTAGGATGCTCTTTTGACACGGTCTAACCAGAAGCATCTAAAGAGTTCATCAAAGCAGTCACCACTAAATTGTTTACATTTTTGAGTGAAAAAACCACCTCGTCATAATTTGAAGGTAGCTCCGCAATGGGCACCTTCACAAAACCATCCTTTCTTATTGTGCTTTCGCTCCATGCAAATCCTACACCTAAGTTTTGGTAAACCGCATCGTAAACACTTTCTTGGGTGTTTACGATATACGTAGGGGTTATCTCTAAATTAATTTTTGCTAGCGCCTCATTTATAAGTTTTTGAGTGGTAGAGCCGTGCGTGCGGAATATGACGGTTTCCGACGCCAGCTCAGTTAAACTCATAGAATCTTTTGATGCAAAAGGATGGTTAGGTGAGCATAAAGCAACAAGCCTTTGGGTAGCACATTTCTTAAACTGCAACCTGTCATCCTTTGGTACATTTGCAAGAATGCCAACATCTACTTGACCGTTAACTACTCTACTGAACGTTTCATAGAAATTACCAAAATAGATTTCAGTCTGTAGCTTGGGATAGCGCTTACTAAACTGCCTGATAATTTCAGTGCCCGGCAGCGGGCTGCATAGACCCACCTTCAATATAGCTGCTTCAAAAACTTTACTTCTTTGAATCAGTTGCTCTAGATCATATTCAACTGCTCGTATTTTACTCGTTAACGATCCAAGCTCTAAGCAGTAATCTGTTGGCACAAGGTGTCTGCCACGCTGCATAAATAGCTTAAACCCAAGATTGTTTTCAAGCGTAGATAGTGCTTGGCTAATGGCAGATTGAGATACGCCTAAACGTTTAGCTGCCTGCGTGTAATTACCTTCCTCAAGCACAGAGTCTAAGATGTTTAGTTGACTATAGGTGTAGGGCTTTTTCGTCATATGACCGCCGTCTTTCGTATCGGTTTTCGGTTGCAGAGATTGTCAGGTCTATCTCTGGGAAGTACGAGAAGTTATACACGATAAATAAGACTGAATGATTAAATGTATAAGCTAACCTTATATTTGACGCCAAACTGTCATATTCATCTTCTATATTAGTTACATGTAAACGATTAAAGCATTGAACAATTTACCTAAATGTATTTGCTTGAGCTATCACTCACTGCCAATACCAAAATATAAGTTTGGGCTTGAATTATGTTAGAACTAAGAAATGTGACTAAGAAGTATGATGGCAAAGTTATTTTTGAGGATATCTCCCTAAAAGTGAATAAGGGTGAGATTGTTTCAATATTGGGCCCATCTGGCTGTGGGAAAACCACGTTACTGCATATTATTTTAGGTCTAACCGATATTAGTTCTGGTCGACTTGCCTATGATAATGAAGACATCACACGTGTGCCTATGAAGCACAGAGGTTTCAATATTGTATTCCAAGACTATGCTTTGTTTCCTAACTTGAATGTAAAGCAGAATATTGAATATGGGCTACGTAATAGACCTAACGTCAGCACACAAGCTGAGGTTGATGAGCTGGTTGACCTTTTAGAGATTAAGCCGCATTTGAGCAAGCGAATCAGCCAGCTCTCTGGGGGACAAAAGCAGCGTGTTGCATTAGCGCGTACTTTAGTGATGAAGCCTAAGATTTTATTATTAGATGAGCCTTTATCTGCATTAGACGGGGTTATTAAAGAGACCATTAAGGCACGTATTCGCGAGATTGCAGAGCGTTATGAGCTAACCACTTTGATTGTGACACATGATCCTGAAGAAGCGATGACACTCTCTGATCGCATTTTGTTGTTATCAGACGGCAAAATAGCTCAATATGCTAAACCATCAGAAATCATCAAAAACCCTGCCAATGATTTTGTTGAGAGCTTTATCTTGAACCAGCTAAATATCAAACGCCGTAATATCTTGAGCCTATTTGAAGCGGACAATGCGCCAACTGACCCCTTAGAAAAATACACTCAAATGAGACCTGTGCTAGATGGCAGCTCAGTCACTGAAGATATTAACTCCATAATCCAGCGCACAGCCGCTAAATCCATTAAAGATACCTCCAAAGGTTAATAAAGGTTGATCGCACTAGGCCAACGCTGGTCTCTCAAAACTTACTTATTTCGCGCGTAGGTCATTATGAAACTTAATAACTCACCGCTAATGAAAGCCTTGTGGCTTTTTATTGGTGCGCTATTTCTCGTCTTTATGTTTGTGCCTTTAGGCAAAATGTTGATGCTGTCATTTAATGTGGCTGATGGATTAGGTCTAAGCCACTATGTCGATATCATCAGCAGTAATGACTTCAGACAAGTGATGTTAAATAGTTTTTTTGTCGCCATTGTTAGTGCGATGAGTGCCACCTTTTTGGCATTTATCCTTGCTTATACGGTGCACTGGACTAACTTGCCAAAGGGTTTTAAACAAACCATTAAGCTTGCGTCACTGTTCCCTATGCTATTGCCAACAGTGACTTATGGGTTTGCCATTATTTACACCTTTGGTAAGCAAGGTCTACTCACCAAGATAATTGGCTTTCAGTTGTTTGAAGACATATATGGTTTCTATGGTATGTGGCTTGGCTACACCATCTATACCTTGCCAATAGCCTTTTTACTGCTTAACAATACCTTTCAGTATTTGGATAAGAAATTCGTAATCGTATCAGAACTGATGGGCGATTCACGCTTACGCCAGATAGATATGACGGTCATTCGTCCTTTAATTGGTACGTTTGCAGCCGCTATCATTCAATGCTTCTTTTTGGCCTTTACTGACTTTGGTATTCCAGCCTCTATTGGTGGTCAGTACAAGGTCATCGCCACTGAGCTTTATACCCAAATACTGGGTGCATCTCCCTCGTTTGAAAAGGGCTCTGTGGTTGCCTTGTTTATGCTAATCCCCTCTGTTTTGAGCATTCTACTGCTTTGGTATGTGGCTCGATTCAATGTCAGGTATGACTCAGTAGAGCATTTTAACTTGCCTACCTCAAAAATCAAAGACAGGCTTCTTGGGGTATTGTCCAGTGGCATTTTGATTTCACTGTTATTCGTATTCGCTGTGATATTCATCATTCCATGGATTAAGACATGGCCTTATGAGATGGCGTTTAGTACAGACACATTTACTAAGGTGATTGAGTCTTCAAACCTAATGCGAGTGTATAAAAACTCACTTATTGTCGCGACCTTAACAGCTATTTTTGGCACTATTATTACCTATGTTGCCGCGTTGATATACGAGCGCTCAGGGTTATTCAAGATAGGAAAGCTGACGATCGAAAGCTCAGCCTTAGTAACCAATACAGTGCCGGGTATGGTTATTGGTATTGCTTACCTGATGGTTTTTTCAGGCTCATCGATATCGAACACCATCTTCATTATTGTGATTAGTAATATCATTCATTACTTCTCGACACCTTATCTCATGAGCAAAAATGCACTGTCAAAAATGAACTTAGGCTGGGAGACCACAGCTTCTTTACTTGGAGACTCATGGCTACAGTCTTTACGCCGAATTGTTGTACCCAACTCAATATTTACACTTATCGAAGTGGCCTCGCACTTCTTTATCAGTGCGATGGTCAGCATCAGTGCAGTGATATTCATTTCAGGTGCGAAGACGATGGTGCTGACTACAAAGATTGTTGAATTACAGCACTTCGCCCGCTTTGATGAGATCTTTATCTTGTCGCTGATGGTGCTACTCACAAATATCACGGCATTAATATTCTTCGCAGTGGCGCGATACCTTTATACCAGAAGCATCAATGGCACAACAAAAATAAAAGTGAAAAAAACCACAGTGACGACGGTCGCTTAGATATTTCAACACAGTTTAGGCGTTGATGTGACGAAAACCAATTGAACCGTTAACCACTCAAATAATTAGGAAAAACAATGAATTTATTCAAAACGATAATAACGGGATTGACTTGCGGAGTTTTAGTGGCAGGCTGTGGATCGCAAAGCTCAGGTGATACGGCTGGCGAGGAAGTGATTATCTATAGTAATGCTGATGAGGAGGCAGTCGAGGTTATTCAAGAGGTGCTTGATGAGGCAGGCTTTGAAGGTCAATACATATTTCAATCATTCGGAACGGGTGAGCTGGGTGGCCGACTATTAGCTGAAGGAAAAAATATTGAAGCTGACATGGTGACAATGAGCTCATTTTATATCGAAAGTGCTCAAGCAAAAAAACCAATGTTTAAAGCGTTAGCATTTACGGCAAATCCACAGATTGCGACGCCTAATTACTATGCACCGATCCTCAGCTTTACGGGTGCCATCTTACTCAATACCAAAGAGATGGAAGCCAATAATCTTCCCATACCTACCAGTGCCAAAGACTTAGCAAATCCTATTTATAAAAATCAAATTTCTATGGTTGATCCAAATGGCTCGTCAACCGGTTGGCTATTTGTACAGGATATTGCTGCTGAATATGGCACCGATGCTGAAGGTCAACAAATCATGAATGCTATTCGTGAAAATGCAGGGCCTAATTTAGAACTATCTGGCTCTGGTCCTCTTAAAAAGGTAATGGCAGGTGAGGTGCCTATCGGTTTTGGTCTACGTCATCAGGCAGTCGCTAATAAAGCAAAAGGTTTACCAATTGATTTTGTTGATCCCAGTGAAGGTAATTACACATTGACTGAATCGGTTGCTGTTATTGATAAAGGAGAGAAAACCAATCCTAAAGCAATGAAAATGGCTGAGTTAATTGTCACTAAAGCTCGCCTAGGTTTATTAGAGATTTATCCAAATATTGTGTATGACGGCGAGACAGTAGCTGCTGAGAATCAGATTGATAATTCTAAGACCTACCCAGAGCCATTAACTGCCGAGCTGTTAGATAAGCACCGTGCTTTTTTCCATGGTGAGTAATTTTAGTTGAATCAAAATAATGCCCATTCATGCTTAGCTATATTAGTTCATAGGTTAAGCAAGTAGAGGGCTAATTAATAAAGATGTATGGGAAGAGCAGATATGACAATGAGCAAAATACTTTCTGATACAACATACGATGTAGTTGTCGTAGGTGGCGGCATCGTTGGGCTGGCAAGCGCCTACGCCGCCGTTAAAAAAGGCCTGAGTGTCGCGGTTGTAGAACGCCAGTCTCAGAACAAAGATGCTTCCGTTCGTAATTTTGGATTTGTGACCGTTAGTGGTCAGCGTCGAGGTGAGCATTGGCAACGCGCCATGCACTCACGTAATATTTGGGCCGAGATTGCGCCAAAAGCAGGTATTCAGGTAGAGCATATCGGTCTGCATATGTTAATGCAGCGACCTGAAGCGGTAGATGTTGCACAAGCTTTTTTAAAGACGGAAATGGGTGAGGGGTGCCGACTACTGACACAGTCTGAAATTAATGAAGCCGCGCCTTATCTGAACAAGGGAGAAGGGGTGTTATATAGTCCTCATGAGCTTAGAGTGGAGTCTAATACTGCAGTCGCTAAGCTGGCTCATTGGTTACAAGAGACGCAGAGTGTGGACTTTTATAATCATACCACCGTGACTTCGGTGGAATTACCAAAAGTGCATACCAGCCGCGGTTTCCTTAACGCTGAGCATTGTGTGGTCTGCCCAGGATCTGACTTTACTGGCTTATATCCAGACGTGTTCGCTAAGACCAAAGCTAAAATGTGCACGCTAAATATGATGCGAGTCATGCCCAAACAGGCATTTAGATTAAATGCCGCTGTCATGTCAGATTTAAGCTTTGCCCGTTATGATGGATTTGCTCAGTTACCTGAAGCTACGGTACTAAAAACCTTACTTGATGATATTCAAAGTGTAGAGCGTCAAGCAGGTGTCCACCTAATTGTGGTTCAATCTGAAGATGGCTCACTAATCATCGGCGATAGTCATGATTATAGTGATAGAGAACTGCCGTTTAGAGACACTCGAATTGATGATCTAATCATTAATGAATTTAAGCAGGTGATGAATATTGGTGAGATAGATATTACTCAGCACTGGTTGGGTGTATATCCAAGTGCAGATGACGTGGTATTTAAGACATCACCTGAAAAAGGCGTGGTAGTCGGTGCAGTCACCAGTGGTACAGGGGCATCAACAGGTTTCGCATTTGGCGAAGAGTTAATTGAATTGGTATTGGAGTCAAAGCAATGAATACAGTAAATAATAATGTAACAAGCAGCAGCTCACATAGTGATAGTTTAAACAGTATTAAAAATAAATTTTTTGACATTAAGCTTTGTGTATTTGATATGGCTGGCACAACAGTAGATGAAGGTAACCTGGTCTATAAAATCGTACGTAATGCCATCAATGAAGTACTGATGCGCGCTGGCAAGTCAGATAAGCAAGTGAGTCTTGAGTTATGTTTAGAATATGGTGCAGGTAAAGAAAAACGCAATGCCATCCGTGATATTTTGGACATGCTAGATTTATCTGATGCTGATATTGAATCGTTAACGGATACTGCATTTGCAGTTTTTAAAGTCAACCTTGCAACTGCTTATAACAAGGACACCTTATCTGAGTTTGAAGGCATGTCAGAGTTGTTCGAGCAGTTGAAGGCGAGCGGTCGTCATGTGGTATTAAATACAGGATATGATGCTAAGACTGCTAATAAAATTTTGACTATTTTAGGTTGGTCTGTGGGGGATCAAGTAGATGCATTAATAACAGCCAATGATGTAGACAATGGCCGTCCAGGCCCTGATATGATTACTCTTGCGATGAAACAATTTAATATTGATAACTCACAGCAGGTGTTAAAAGCAGGGGATAGTGGTATCGATATTGAGGAAGGCCAAAATGCAGGGTGTGGGCTGGTTTTAGGTGTGCTATCTGGTGCACAAAATGAGCAGCAGCTAGTGAAATATTCACCTGATGCGATTTTAGACAAGCTGACTGAATTAAAGGAGTTCATTTAACTCAAAGCTAAGTCTAAGCTTCAATATACAAAAAATAGTAAAGCCATAAGAGCAATGACTTTTATGGCTTTTTTGATTTGGAGGGTCTATTCTAGATTCTGTGTAACTGCCGTTTGGATTAAAGGCTTACTAATACGGTCATCAAACATAAAGCGATCTAAAACAGATGTTCAGTCACGGATCGACGCTTGCTAGGCTTCTAAGTACGCGACCTTAAATACAGCCTGATCAAACGGGGACACCTTAGGTTGAATTGCCCCGACTATATCGGAGGGTGATTTACTTCTTTTATCCAATTTATTTGCCATAACATCCGTTTTTGGAATAAATAGTGATCTTTTTAAAATATTACAGCTCATTCGTAACGACTGAAAAATTATTAAAAGAGCCATAATAAAATTAACACCCCTGAAATAATGGGGTTGATCAATGAATATTTGATCTTTAGTATAAATCAGTATATTGAGTTCAATATAGACAACAGAAACTGAAGGTAATGACTACCCTATAATCAATAAACAAAAAAATTAAGCCTATCCTGTTATTGTTAGTCAGCCCCTACTCTAAAACTTTTAAGCCCGCTTGAGCAACCTGCACATCTTGACTACCGTGTGCGCCTCCGACACCAATGCCACCAACCACAACGTTGTCAATGTAGATGGGTACACCGCCATCTAAGATAAGTATATTTTCATCCAAGTAGCGAATATCGCTAGGAATCGTTCCATCTGCGATACCCTTAGCAATGACGGCGGTTTCTCTTTTCTGCGAATTAGCAGTATATGCTTTTTTATAACTGGCACGGATAGTATGCACCCCTGCTCGATGGTCTCTTAACACCGCTAGCGTCTGCCCAGAGGCATCAACGACCGTAATCGACACCATCCACTGGTTTTTCTTAGCTTCTAGTGCGGCGGCTGTCACCATTTTTTGTGCTATTTCACCAGTTAATACAGGAATTGTTGCCACATAAGCTCCAGGATTATTTACGTTCGGTTTTATTTGATGGCTGTGTGAGGAGGTGCTGGCACAAGCCGTAATTGACAACATTGACGTTGCAAGAGCAGCACAAACAAGTAAGTTTTTCATTTTAAATCCTAAGAGTTAGTTTAGCGATTATTTAATATAAGCGTTATTGAGTATTTGGAAGATTCATCGCCTTAGCATAACCTGTGGGGGCAAACTTCATCGTGACCATCAGCATTGCTACCAGCGTGATCAAAAGTAGCAGCCAAACGATCTGAAAGCTACCTGACCATTCCCGTAAAAATCCTGCGAAATAAGGAACAATCGCGGTAATAATAAAGCCAACGCCTTGTACAAACGCCGTCAATGCTCCAGCCAATCTAGGTGCGGATAGATGGTCAAGCGCTACGGTAAGCGTTAATGAAAAACAAGCCCCAAGACCACCCCCCATCATAGCGACCCACAAAATCAATAGTGATTCTGGCATCAATATTAATCCTGCAAAGCCTATAATCTGAATACCCACAGCAAAAAACAACCAAGGGCGGCGATCTAAGCGCTGAGCGGACAGCGCAGGCGCAGCTAACGCACCCAATACTTGAAAAACAGTCATAATACCGATCAGCTCGCCACTACCTTGTGTGCTCCAGCCTAAATCATGAGCATAGGTTGGTAAAAATGCAATCATACAAGCATAGCCTGCGTTCGCCAAACCGAAGTAACTGGCCAATAACCATGCGCGCCGATTCTTAAAAAAATTGACTGCCACGCCATTGTGCTTCTTGTCCATCACCTCGGACGGTCTTAACCACCATAAAAAAATTGCTACTACAGGCAACAG
Organism: Psychrobacter sp. SC65A.3; assembly: GCF_025642195.1. Taxonomy (NCBI): domain Bacteria; kingdom Pseudomonadati; phylum Pseudomonadota; class Gammaproteobacteria; order Moraxellales; family Moraxellaceae; genus Psychrobacter; species Psychrobacter sp. SC65A.3. The sequence goes on from NZ_CP106752.1 coordinate 893,733, forward strand.
CAACCATATTCCAAGACCCGCTTGCCAAGTGCCATAATACTGAGCGACTACTGGGCTCAGTGTTGCAGCAATACCGCCTCCAGCCATCAGCAGCGCTGAATAAACCCCCATGGCTAATGGGACACGCTTAGGATACCAACGTTTTACTATGCCAGGCGCTAACGCCTGTACGATAGCGATACCCGTACCGCCTATTAAAGCGCTAGCAATCAACGCCCAACCTGTTCCTAAACCCAAACGCCATAAACCAGCTGCAGCAATGGCGAATAGCCCACCTGTTATCCAAGCGTTTTCGCTCAGATGTTTTCCAATCAAAGGTAGTAATAAAGGGAAAATACCCATGCACAGCATCGGTAATACGACCAATAAAGAGGCTACTTGTAAGCCCATACCAGTACTCTGTCGAATCACATCAAGCAGAGGGCCAGTGGACGTCAAGGTTGGGCGTAGCGTTAATGCCAATCCAGCAATCACGAACATAGGCCAAAAGAGCATCAGCGCCGATTGGTGTCTCGTAGAGGAAATACATTTAGTAGTCATTAGTAAGGTGGTGTCCTTTATTACTAAAAGTGTAGCCACAAAAAGCCGACGTTTTCCATTTTCTAAGGTTTTAAATTGAGAGACCTTTAGCTTTTTCAAAAAGACTTATAAAACTTTACAACCGATTAGAAAGGTTTAAAAGGTAGGAACTTACCATCAAGAGTAATGACCGCACGGTCGCCACCTTCTGGATCGGCCACTTTTTTGATATCCATTTTAAAATTGATTGCGCTGATGATACCATCGCCAAACTGCTCATGTACCAGTGCTTTAAGAGTCGTGCCATAGACCTGCATCATCTCATAAAATCTATAGATGGTAGGATCAGTCGGCATTTCACTACCGACGCTACCACGGTGTGGAATTGCTTGTAGTAAAACGATCGCTTCGTCATCTAGACCTAACGTTTCGCCGACTTTTTGTGCGGCTTCCGCTGGCAACGGATGCTGACCTAGTAGCGCGGCAGTCACATAGACATCGCTAAGATTAGTGCCTTCGGCTATCTGCTCAAAAGATAAATTTTTATCAGCTTTAGCGGCAATGATAGTATCGGTTAAAGCTTGACGGGCGGTGTTGCTAACTTGAGACTGAATCATAGGAATCCCTTTTCTTGGTTAGTGGTTAGTGGTTAGTGGTTAGTGGTTGTGAGTAAGTTGTTATTAGTAAATAAGGACAATTAAGTAAGCCGTATTTGTCATCAATAAAACAGTAAGGATGGTTTAAATTGCGAGTGGCAATGCTATAGGATAAGCACGAACCTCTGTATTTTCAGCAAGCGCAACAAATGTGTTGTTAGCGCCATCTAATGCATCAATGCCACCCGTTTCGATATCGTACACCCAGCCATGTAAGGTCAAACGATTTTCTCTTATCGCCAAACGAACAGAGGGATGGGTTTTGATATTCTCAATCTGAGCAATGACATTTTCACGCACCATGGATGCCACGCGCTCGCTGTCATTCAGATGAGTGATGGATTCATTGACCACCCGCGCCGAGTCGGCATACTTTAGCCAGCTACCCACCGCGGGCATATGCTCCATGCAGGTGCAATTGGCAATTGCTGTCATCGCGCCGCAGTCTGAGTGCCCACAAATCACCACATCGGTCACTTGTAATGCGCTGACGGCATACTCTACCGACGCTGACACCCCGCCCGGCTCAGGGCCATAAGAGGGAACGATGTTGCCAGCGTTGCGAATCACGAACAGACCACCCGGTTCATGCTGAGTCACCAACTCAGGGACCAAGCGACTGTCTGAGCATGAGATAAACAACGTGCGCGGGTTTTGCTGCGTTGCCAAATTTTTAAATAAATCAACGCGTTTTGGATATGCTTCGCTGTGGAATTTTAAAAAGCCTTCGATAACATCTTTCATAACGGCGGTCTCTGTTGTGTTGATAAAGTGAATACTACGCCGTTATTCTGATAAGGTAAAATACTGGTATATTATGATATCGATAATAAATACTTATAGATAAAACGGGAGATATAAATTATGATGGATGCTAATCATCCACGTTCGCCTTAACGATAAAGTAATCACCATAAGAAAAACCATCGAGCAACCATGATACTCAGACACATAAAATACTTTCTAGCGGTTGCCAAGCATCAAAGCTTTACCCAAGCAGCAGCGTCTCTTTATGTTTCGCAGCCGGCTTTATCACAACAAATTAAGCAATTGGAAGAGACGCTGGGAGCGCCTTTATTTGATCGGTCGGGACGTCGTGTTAAGCTTACTCAAGCCGGTAAGGTATATGTGCGCTACGCCCATAAGGCGCTACAGGATTTAGAAGAGGGTCAACGAGCAATTCATGATGTGCAGAACTTGAGTCGCGGCGCATTGCGGATTGCTATTACCCCAACCTTTACCACCTACCTGATTGGTCCGTTGATAAAAGCATTTCATGACCGTTATCCTAACGTTACCTTGAGCGTGCAAGAGATGTCGCAGGAGCAGATGGAAAAGCAATTACTTGATGATGAATTCGATGTGGGTATTGCTTTTGCAGATGTAGGGTCTGCCGATATAGAAGCACAGATTCTACTCATTGAAACACTGGCGTTGGTGGTGAACAAAAATCACCCACTTGCAAAGCATCAAGCGATTGATCTGCTGACGCTAAGCGAACAGGAGTTGGTGTTGCTCAGCCATGAATTTGTCACCCGTGGACAAATTGAGCGTTATTGGCGCCAACACGACATCCAGCCTAAGGTAATGATGGAGGCAAATTCATTAAGTGTCGTGATTGAAATAGTACGCCACACGCAATTGAGCACCTTATTACCCTCTAATATCGTGAGCAATCGAGATGAGCTTATTGCCATTGCTCTGGCACCCTCTTTACTACAACGTACTGCCGTACTACTACAACGAAAAGGGGCCTATCAGAGTGCGGCTACTGAAGCGTTTATTGGCTTAGCGCATCAACACTGTGAGAAAAGTTAAATAGGTAACTACAAAAGGGAGCTCATACGGAAAACTAACCTATGTTGCCTATAGAATACACTCAAAAAAACTCCGTTCAGCTGTAGGCTAATGGTATCAAAGCTTTAACTCACTGAAATAGTCACAGTGTACTTCATGGTGTACCTACCATACATATTCTATTCGTGATCGGTGCGCTATACAGGCATCGAACAGTAGGTTTCAGATATAATCTTAATACCTATGAGGTCATTGATTGAAAACTATTAAGTTAGCTTTTGCAATCTCTCCATCGTAGCTTATGTTGAGGGTGCTTTAAGCTATATTCTAGATATGTTTGGATATTTATTTTCTGGAACTTAAGTAGAGGTATAAGTGAATATCTGTAGCATTAGTACTCAAATTAGGAAAATGTCTGAAGCAAAAGTAGATGCAGATATGGGGGCATGGAGAGATGTTTTCAGTAAATTTGATAAAGCAGTAGAAGAATGCTTCGATGTTGATATGTTAGTTAATTGCTTATTAGAAGATGACTCATGGTATATACCTTTTGATTCTAGAATGAAGCTTATGGAAAAAGCAAAATCTTTAGGCGGATGCTCATTGGAGTTTTTGGCAGATTACTATTCATTTAAAACAGCATTTCTAGATCCAGGCAAAGAATATGATGATGCTGTCGCAAAACTAGATGAGCTATTTCAATAGGTTTGGTTAGACTATGCCCCAGCGGAACCAACTAAAAAGCGCCAAAACTCTATTAACAGACCACTTAAAACAGACTGCTATAATGGAACCATATATAACAGGCCTTTGAATTAAGGTACTCGCTACTGTGCTTTCCTAATAACATTAGCCTATTCTTAGTAATAAATAAGCCACCCATAAGAAGGTGGCTTATTAGCGCTTGAATCACTTGAATTTATTATTACACATTAAAGCCTATGTGCTTCCCTGTTGGAAGCTCAACGTCGATACGAAGCTTACCACCCATGGCCTCAACATATTTTTTCATGGTCGATATTTTAAGATCATTGCCACGATTTTCTATAGCAGACAATGAAGGCTGTTTAATACCCATGGTTTGAGCCAGCTCTTTTTGAGAGATCTCTAACTCTTCACGGATACGAGACAGCTGGTTTTCTAAAAGCAACTGCTCTGCCAGTTGTTTAATACGCGCTCGGCTATCTAAAGAGCGCTCAGCTAACATCTCTTGTAGTGTCTTAGTCATGTTATGGATCTCCTAAGGTTCTGAGGTGACACTCATACTGCTGGTCTGCAGTGGCTAGCATTTCTTTATAAAAACGCTTTTTATTACCTTTATCACCGATACAAAGCACAATCGCTTGCCGCTTTGGATCAAAGGCAAAAAAGGCTCTGAGTGGCTTGCCTCTGTGCTGAACACGCAACTCTTTCATATTGGTAAATTTTGAATCATACACCGTATCTACTAAAGGGCGACCTAAGCTTGGACCTTGCTGTTCTAAAACCATCAAAGCTGCCAGCACTTTTTCTTGCGTTGAATCGTCTTGCTGATCAAACCATTGGTTGAACAGCTCTGTTGTGATGACAGTCCACATATAAAAACCAATATATAGATTACAGTCTATATGATACAGCTAATCGAGACAGTCTGCAATTAGAATGAGCAGCTCTTAACAGCCTATGCTTAGTAGCGACCATATTTTCTATCGTTAACCTATACCCAAAACATAAAACCTCTAAACGACAACCTATCTATCATTAGACTTGTTTCTGTTATTAAACGATAGGGTGGTGTTCTAATCAGCATACTTTTTGATACACCATCAACTATATTTACGATGGACAATTTTGAGGTGAGAATATGAATGAACTTATAAAAGCTGAGTTGTTGGACTTGAGAAGACATATATTGACCGACTACCAACCTACTAAGGTATCAATACAAGCTATGAAATTTTTGCTTGATTATTCTAACGAGATACCTTATGAACTTCAGAGTAATCTGCACAGCTTGATAGCAATGGATATGGATGAATTCATATTACCTCAAGAGGAATGTATTGAAATTATTGATAGACTAATCGCTTGGCGTTCATGATAAAAAGGCTCATTAATCCATTAATAGACTACTCATAGTAGACCGCTGTAGTGGAACCACTTAATGATCAGTGATCGGTTTAGGTCTTTCCTTGGCTACATCAGCGATCAGATGCCGTGAGCACTTAGTCATACCTTGTATCTCAGAATAGCTACGGCCTGATTTGAGTAGACTAGCAATGATCTTGCGCTTTTCGGTATCTTTTCTACGTCCTGAATACTTACCTTCTGCCTTAGCTCGAGCAATACCTTGCATTTGACGGTTACGGCGATCCTCATAATCTTTTCGAGCAATGGCTGCAAGCATATCCAGCATCATCGAGTTAATGGCCTGCAATACACTGCTCATAAATTCAGTGCTGCTTTCAGGTTGAAGTGCCATATATGAGGTCGGCAGCTCTTTTGATACGATAGATAGCTTTTTCTCTGATAGCATTCTTTTGAGCGTATCCCAATCAGCTTGGTTCAAACGCGCCAAGCGATCAATCTGCTCAACTAAGATAACATCACCCTTATGAGCATCTTCAATCAGCTGCATAAGCTTGGGTCGCACCAAGATAGCTCCTGATTCGTTTTCGACGTAGAAGGCGGCAATCTTGTGGCCATGATCGTTGGCAAATGCTATGAGCTCGCTTTTGGCACGTTTAGCATCTTGTTCTTTGGTTGACGCTCGTAGATACGCTCTGATAAACATAAACACCTAAAGTAGTCTGTTATAAGTGGTTCCATTATACCAGTCTGTTTTAAGTGGTCTGTTAATAGGTTTGAAGGGTGAAATAGCTGGTTCCGTTGGGGTATACCCAATCGAACCATTTGACTATGTTGATTAATCGTTAGGCTTGAGCCTAAACAGTCGCTAATGATTTCGGTGTATTTATAAATATACTGTGATTGCTGTAACAATATGATCTGGATATTCAGCAGAATAAGGTAATAGATAATTTGTAGTAATATACACTCCTTCTAGTATATCTTCTGATTCCAACGGATTTGGCTTTAGGTAATGAGTATCTCCATGGCCATAGTAAAAATCAAATCCAAGTTCGTATTTCAGTAGATCAAGCCTATCCCCTATTTTTAATTTTTTTAACAAATACCCTGAATATTTGCTCATTACATGTATGCCAGTTAATATGGACTCATCTCCACTGAACTCTAAAACTGAGCTATGCTGAAGAAACCGTATAACTAAACTTGGTAAACTAAGCATATTAATCGGAGTTTACCATGACCAAAAAAATCAGAACTTATAGCACAGAATTTAAAGCTGAAGCCGTTAAGAAGATAGCAGACAATAACGGCAACATCTCATCGACCGCAAAGCAGCTTGGCATCGCCATGCAAACCTTATCTAATTGGCATAACAAAGCCAATCAAGGCAAGCTTGTCGGCACAGAGCAATATGATCCTGATCTTATGAGTGCTCTTCAAGAAATAAAGCAGCTCAAGCGGCAGATCAAAGTTGCCGAAGAGGAACGAGAGATACTAAAAAAGGCGACGGCGTACTTCGCGAAAAACAGCCCGTAAAGTACGCCTTTATCAAAGACAATCAGCAGATATTTAGCATCACTACTATGTGCCGTGTATTAAAGATTAAGCCATCGAGCTACTATGACTGGATTAGTCGTGACATCAGTGATCAGCAGATACATCGCAACCAGTCTGAATTACTGGTTAAAGCGGCTCACAGTGAAACGAAAGAACGTTATGGCGTAGATCGACTGCATGCTCATCTAAGCGAGCAAGGCCACAACATTAGCCTGTATATGGTCAGAAGCATTAAAGAAGAACATGGCATTAAATGCCGTCGCCACAAGCGCTTTAAAGTGACCACCGACTCTAATCACAACAAGCTGGTTTATCCAAACGTGCTGGATCAGAAGTTTGATGCCAATCGTCCTAATGAGTCTTGGGTCAGTGACATTACGTATATCTGGACCAATGAGGGCTGGTTGTATTTAGCTGGAGTCAAAGATTTGTACACCAAAGAGCTGGTCGGGTATGCGATCAATAAGCGAATGACAGCAGATCTAGTATGCCGTGCACTCAATATGGCAATCAAGAACAAACGACCTAGCAAAGGGCTAATAGTTCACTCTGACAGAGGCAGCCAATATTGCAGTCATGCCTACCACAAGATCATCAAGCGACATCAGTTTGCAGGCTCAATGAGCGCTAAAGGTAACTGCTTTGATAACGCACCTATAGAGAGTTTCTGGGGCGTATTAAAGAATGAATTAGTATATCACCAAGACTATAAAACAAGATTTGCAGCTATCAGCGATATCATTGGATATATTGAGTTGTACTACAACCAAACTAGGATTCAAAAGAGCTTGGGCCATAAATCGCCAAGACAGGTGTGGTTTGATTATTATCGTCAAGCTGCGTAATTAAATTTCCCAAGTTTAATTGTACGGATTTGACGGCAGGGGTCAAACTATATTATTATCCCAGTAGCAATAAATCTCATTTATATGTATACCACCTATAGTCATCTCATCTCTATGGAAAAAAAACCATAAATTATGAGTTGATAGCACATCACATTCTTCCTTAGTAGGTTTATAAATATGTTCTGTGCTTTTTTTAAAGTAGTCAAAACTTATCCCTAACTTTATACCAGCAGCCTGAATACCTGGAACAATATCTGCGTCCATTACTGGTTCTATCTTTATCATTGAATTGCCCATTAACTGTTTTGATCTCTGCTAACGATTTCGTAGTTATTAATATACATACAATACTAGCAGTTTGACCCCTGCCGTCAAATCCGTACAATTAAACTTGGGAAATTTAATTACGCAGCTTGACGATAATAATCAAACCACACCTGTCTTGGCGATTTATGGCCCAAGCTCTTTTGAATCCTAGTTTGGTTGTAGTACAACTCAATATATCCAATGATATCGCTGATAGCTGCAAATCTTGTTTTATAGTCTTGGTGATATACTAATTCATTCTTTAATACGCCCCAGAAACTCTCTATAGGTGCGTTATCAAAGCAGTTACCTTTAGCGCTCATTGAGCCTGCAAACTGATGTCGCTTGATGATCTTGTGGTAGGCATGACTGCAATATTGGCTGCCTCTGTCAGAGTGAACTATTAGCCCTTTGCTAGGTCGTTTGTTCTTGATTGCCATATTGAGTGCACGGCATACTAGATCTGCTGTCATTCGCTTATTGATCGCATACCCGACCAGCTCTTTGGTGTACAAATCTTTGACTCCAGCTAAATACAACCAGCCCTCATTGGTCCAGATATACGTAATGTCACTGACCCAAGACTCATTAGGACGATTGGCATCAAACTTCTGATCCAGCACGTTTGGATAAACCAGCTTGTTGTGATTAGAGTCGGTGGTCACTTTAAAGCGCTTGTGGCGACGGCATTTAATGCCATGTTCTTCTTTAATGCTTCTGACCATATACAGGCTAATGTTGTGGCCTTGCTCGCTTAGATGAGCATGCAGTCGATCTACGCCATAACGTTCTTTCGTTTCACTGTGAGCCGCTTTAACCAGTAATTCAGACTGGTTGCGATGTATCTGCTGATCACTGATGTCACGACTAATCCAGTCATAGTAGCTCGATGGCTTAATCTTTAATACACGGCACATAGTAGTGATGCTAAATATCTGCTGATTGTCTTTGATAAAGGCGTACTTTACGGGCTGTTTTTCGCGAAGTACGCCGTCGCCTTTTTTAGTATCTCTCGTTCCTCTTCGGCAACTTTGATCTGCCGCTTGAGCTGCTTTATTTCTTGAAGAGCACTCATAAGATCAGGATCATATTGCTCTGTGCCGACAAGCTTGCCTTGATTGGCTTTGTTATGCCAATTAGATAAGGTTTGCATGGCGATGCCAAGCTGCTTTGCGGTCGATGAGATGTTGCCGTTATTGTCTGCTATCTTCTTAACGGCTTCAGCTTTAAATTCTGTGCTATAAGTTCTGATTTTTTTGGTCATGGTAAACTCCGATTAATATGCTTAGTTTACCAAGTTTAGTTATACGGTTTCTTCAGCATAGCTCATAATAAGGAGTGTGTTCATTGTTGGACTGATAAGATGGTTTTTGTTCGGCTAAGTTAATAGGCTCAACTTTGGTATTATCTGTCTGAGCTTTGCACGGTTTTTTAGATTTCCTAATTTTTAAGTAGTGTGCGTCTTGATAAGCGTTCACAATTTTCTCTATTTGACCAAGCTTAGCGATTGCTATAGACATATCTTCTTTTAGTTTTATTTGAGTAATAAAGTTTTTACTGTCTAGCTCCGTAGTACTCTCTTGATTTTTCTCTAATATATTTGTCAATATTGATAATATATTATCGTGACTCATAGTTGGCATATCAGGTAATTCAGACCAGATCCATGTTCGTCTAGATGAGCCTGAAAATTGAGCCAATTTAAACTGCATCATTATATTATTAGCGTAAGTCTTTTTCTGGTAATGCGTTAGCACGACAGCAGTATGCATTGCTATAGAAAGCCAAATTAGCTTTTCTTGTGAGCGACTCTGCTGCCCTCTATTGACGATATCTTGCATGAGAATCAATAATTGCATCACGAGCGGCTTTTTTGCTAACGCAGATTTATTGATTTGCATATGGCGGTAGGAGATGGGATCTGTTTGCAGTGTATGTACGATACTTTCAATCAACTTCTGAATAGGGTTATCAGAGGATATATGGCTTTCATTTACAGCCGTAACGATTGCCGAGATGGCGGACAGAACAGCTTCTTGGTAGATAAAGTCTTTATCTTCATTAAATGTGTTAATGATATTTTTTAATATTTCAGAGCTAAGCTGCTTTTTCTGACGATAAACGCCTTGATTGTTTTTTGTCATGATATGCTCGTAGAACGAATTTTATGATAGGTTGGCTCGGTTATATTTATAAGCTGACAGAAATTAGGAATAGTAAAAATATTTTTATTAAAAAACAGCTTGTTCATTTCTTTTGTTAGGATTTTTATGAGGTGTTTATGAATTATCTTGACGTTTAAATTATTTTTGTGTTGAGCTATGATTTCAATCAGTTCATCAAACATCATCTTAAAATCAAATTGATCTTCAGTTATATTTATAATTTCTACCTGTTTTTTTGGAGTTTTTTGATTAGTATCTGGATCTTTTATAATGTGATAAAGCTCAAAATTATTTACTAAAAATAGCTTTTTTTCATTTTTAACAAATAGTGTGTGTTTAGATTTCTTAGAATTTTGTTCGATAGTCAAGGTGTGAGTATCAATAAATGGTCGAATATGGTGGCTGTAGATAAGAAAAAGATCCACAGTACTTGGAAATATGAGAATAGTGTCTTTTTTAAGTTTAGCTATTGTGGTTGTTTTCACTTATGATTCACTCAGTTGGTATCTATAAAATATAAGGAATTAATCATATGATTTATAACCTTGGTATTTTTATATAAAATATGAAGCTAGCTCATAAAAAATATTATAGTAAATTTTTTATGAGTACAAGCCTTCGCTGGAGTGAGAAATAAAAGATTAGATGGAAAGTATCTTCATTAATATTAAAAATAATAGTCAATAATGATTAATTATATTTAGAGAATATGATGGGGTGTATTCGATATGGATATTGGTTTTTTTGATAAAGATATTGTATGTATTGCAGACAGTCGTATTGACTTAATTCTAAGGTAGACATAAAACTTAATCTTTATTCATTTTAAATATTATATGTATACTCATTTGATTTAGATTCTAATGATTTTTTATTGTATCTATTTGTAACTTATAGTGATTTGAGAACAAGTTGGCTAGAAGCTAAGAGGTAATTAGGTGGACGTGCTATCACATATAGTGAGTTCAGTATTAAAGCGATACAGTAGGACTGGGATGAATTTTACGCAGCCTCTGTCAGCGTAGTCACAGCACGCCAGAAAAATTTATACCAGTACTGCGTTGGAACATAACGTATCTGTTTTATTTGGAATTGACTATAGCCATCGTTACTAGATATTACAACTACAGGTTTTTCCTTTAGATCGGAACAAAAGACTTCTCACAGCTGGCATCAAAACTGTTGCAGTCAATATGCGAATACATGGTAGATTTGGGATATTGTTGGCATAAAAGAAAAGGTGAATCTAAATACGAGTATATAGTTGCTTAGATGATATGACTTTGATTATATGAATAAGAGATTGGAAACTTCAAGGGCAGGTTGATTAAGACGACAACGGTTGTCGTTATATTCTGATAGATGGAGTTTTAATGGTCAAAGTGCTAGTAAAAATCGCAACCTTTCTTTAGTTTTTATAAAACTACTTAACTTTAGAGTCGTTTATGATTTCCGTTGTCGATAAAGCAACTCTTTATCACGATGCTTTTTGTCATGGTAGCTATTTTGCTTGATACTAAATAAGGCACTTTCAATCACTATTCATAACCGATGTGAATTTAATCAAGTAATTATAATGAAAAAGATAATTATAATCTTATTTTAGCTGCCACGGCTTGTTTGACAATGGTTCGCCAAGCAAACGCTGCACCAAAATTTTCTAAGAATTATGCCGCTCAAGTAAATCACCATAAAGTAAGTAGGAAATTTGATAATAAACATACAAAAATTAAGAAAAAATCGATATCGTTACAGCAAAAATTAAAAACAATAGCGGCTGCAAAAAGAGCAAAGTATAAGTACTAAGGCAAGAATACTCATGGATACTGTATTTAACTGCTAAGTTTACTTGTATAAAAAACAGCGCCCACATTAGGCGCTGTTTTCCATTCTCATGAAAAGGATAATAAATACTGACTAATAAAAGCTACCAAACATCAAAGTTAGATCTTAGCTGTATTGGTTAATTTTGATAAGTAGCTTTAATTTGCGTTTCTAAAAAATTGGTGGCAACGTTATTGTATTGGTTACAGTAGACCTCTGCGATATTAGGGTTAGTATCTTCTTTCTCTTGAACGCCTTTTTGGTAGTAATAAGCGTCATAAATTAAGCCTTTGTATATCACAGCTGCATTAATATCGCCATCTCCATCGGTATATCTTACCGCTTGCAATTCATTTTTGCTTCCGACATTTTCTTTGACCACATTGTTGACAGTATTACGTTTTTTCTCATTAGCAAGCCACTGATCTATCGACATACTGCCTTCGTCTTCACCGTCGGAAAAAGTATAGTAGTCTTGATCAGGGGTTTCTAAAAATATGTAACACTGAGAGCCACTAGGATAAGTAGCGTTAAAGCCGTCGGGGAAATACTCCAAATCTGTATCTATCCCCGTCTGAGCATTTTTTGGTTGCTTGCCTACGCCAGTGAGGTCGAGAGTAATAATGTCATAAGTCGAATTGACGGTACCGCTGCCTGACTGAATGTTTAGCTTGAACGTATCGCTATCTACGAAGCTGATTTTATAGAACTTACTATCGAACTCTTCAGTAACAGCGGCAAATAAATTGTTACCAACATAATATTCTAATCTATCACCGCTTCTGCTGTCTTGATAGGCAGTAGGTGAGCTGCCCACGACGGTAGAAATACTACGAATCAAGCCATTATTATTGAGCTTGAAAGCAAGCTTGCCCCATCCCGTTTTGTATTGTCCATTGATCACGTCGCTGAAAGGATCGAATGCAGTGTAGTTCAGCTCATTCTTAACAATAGGGCCACCATTGTTATCGCCGCCTGATACATATTCACCATCATCATCGCCGCCACACCCTGTAAGCGCCAAAGCACTCGTCAATGCAATACTTGCATATAGCTTATTGATTTTCATGTTGTTACCTATCGTTAGTATCCTATAAGAAGCTCAATAGTAGTCAAAGCTATTTTTAATTGCAAAACAAAGTTTTAGTTTTAACATTGTTGCTACAGTATTACTCTATTTCTACTAGTAGCGGTCGAATACAAATTGATAAAAAAGGCGCACATGCTAACCGCAGATAGTTTTTTTGGATTGGAGAGGCTGTAGCGATTTGGTTGCCCATATAGTTGGCATCTATTCAATACCTCATAAGTGTGACTAGGCTTAATTAAGTGACTTATAACTACATACTGTTAAAAAAAACCGTCTTAGTGTTATTAATAGTCACATTGTTATATAAGACATCACCCTGGGTATTTATCTTGTAGCGTTCTGTCGAAGTGCCGTCAGGGTCGTAGCTGAGTAATAAGTTTTCTGAGCTTTCTATATACAGCCATGCGGTATTATTACTCTCTCGTTTGAATAACCATATCTGCCTATAGGTTTTTATCTTGTTACGTTTACTGCTATCGCTATAAACCTCTTCAGTCAGATACATACTTGAATCATGTATGTTGGCTATTTTCGGTATAGGTTTGGGTTGCAATTGAATACTCACCTACGTCGATGGTAAAGCTATGAAACACCAGTGGCTCCAAAGTGAAATAGTTGATACCTACTGATTTATCCACCACTTGATCACTATACGCTCGAGTATAGACATTGAGCATGGCAGTCTCAACGGGGTAGTAGGTGACGATTTTATTAGGCGTATTCATTACTACGCTATTATTCACGCCCGTTGTACAAGCATTTAAGCTGAGTGTGCCTAAGATACACAATTCTAGTATTTTCATCGCTTAATCCCTTAGTTTATTTAATCTGCTTATACCTTTGTTTACTATAATCGAATTTTTAAGCAATGATATCTGCCAAGTATTTTAGAGCCTGCTATCATTAGCTCACTTCTGTGATGAGCAATCACTAATAAAATGATTAACGACTTTACAAAGTGTTTAGGAACCATAAATGCCAACCAGCATTGCTAATAAAATGACCAATAAGATTAATCAAGACGATATTAATAAAGCCGTATGGAATGGCTGTGATGACTTTCTAAGTCACCTGAGCGGTGATGAAGGAGATAGCAATCGGTGTCGGTGACTTAGATGATTTCTAAGTCACCTGAGCGGTGATGAAGTCGCACGATTGCCAAGCGGTGAGATATCAAGCTTTCTAAGTCACCTGAGCGGTGATGAAGCGTATGGGTTAGGCGCTTGCTGATTGTTTGACTTTCTAAGTCACCTGAGCGGTGATGAAGGACATGAGCCACCAAAGGAAATATCGGTATCATTTCTAAGTCACCTGAGCGGTGATGAAGTAATAAGTATGAAGATACTGATATGAATAGATTTTCTAAGTCACCTGAGCGGTGATGAAGTGCTTGTCGGTGTTCTTGGTTTTATTATTTCTTTTCTAAGTCACCTGAGCGGTGATGAAGCGTCGCTATCACTATTCGCTGCTTGCGTCTGTTTTCTAAGTCACCTGAGCGGTGATGAAGTGGGCTGACTACTTGGACGAACTCAAATTTTATTTCTAAGTCACCTGAGCGGTGATGAAGTTCAGGTTTTAACACATGCCACTGCTGGATTTTTTCTAAGTCACCTGAGCGGTGATGAAGCAAACAGTTGGTAGTGTCGAAACGTGGCTAACTTTCTAAGTCACCTGAGCGGTGATGAAGCGTATCAATAATGATGCAATATTTTATATAAATTTCTAAGTCACCTGAGCGGTGATGAAGTCTCACTTTCAATCTCAACTTCTAAGCCTATTTTTCTAAGTCACCTGAGCGGTGATGAAGCTAGTAACAATTAATGTTATATTTATCATCATTTTCTAAGTCACCTGAGCGGTGATGAAGTGGCTAGTAGAAGTTTAAATTTAGTTTTAATATTTCTAAGTCACCTGAGCGGTGATGAAGTTGCGGAAACAATACGTTTTGGCGTGGTCATATTTCTAAGTCACCTGAGCGGTGATGAAGAGAAATGGCAACGAATGGGTAGATGGTACAAATTTCTAAGTCACCTGAGCGGTGATGAAGAGTATCGGAAAAATCCACTTACTTACTTAAACTTTCTAAGTCACCTGAGCGGTGATGAAGCTCTGCGCTAATAGCTGAGCTACTAGCGTCTATTTCTAAGTCACCTGAGCGGTGATGAAGAAGGCGTTCATTTATTTAGAAGAGATACAACATTTCTAAGTCACCTGAGCGGTGATGAAGAGTACGGGATTCACCATTCACAGACAGTGAACTTTCTAAGTCACCTGAGCGGTGATGAAGATGTAGCTACAGCCATGCGCTCAGTCACCCGTTTTCTAAGTCACCTGAGCGGTGATGAAGGGCAATAGCACGCTGTGACGGTATCCACGGTTTTTCTAAGTCACCTGAGCGGTGATGAAGATATCAATGGCGGTGTCAGAGTTAGCGCAAGATTTCTAAGTCACCTGAGCGGTGATGAAGGATAGACACAGGGGTGAGCACTGGTTTTGCGTTTTCTAAGTCACTTTTTGCATTACCCTACAATGAGAAAGGTAGTAGATATTGGCACGTTTAGAATGCAAAATAGTCTTTAGATCAGAGGACGCGAAACTATTGTCAGTATAGGCGTTGCTAGGTTTTGCCATAGTAGTTCCGTCCATTGGAATTATTGTAGAGTTTAATACAAATTTACTTTAACGGAACTATGTCGGTAAAACAACGTATAAAGAAGCCTTTACGACAACAGATGTCGTCAGTTAATTAGAGACAATAAAAAGCCAAACAACCTACGTTGTTTGGCTTTAAATATTTAAAAAAATTTATCGGTTGTTATGCTCACGCCACACAGCATGCTCGCATACTTCACAACACCAACTCTGTTTTGCACGCATATAAGGAATGTCTGCTGGTATCTCTAAAGGACAAATATAGCCACAGTATTCGCATAGCACATCATCTAAATAAGCAAAACATTGACCTATTGTTTCAAACAAAACGTGTAAGCTGATCTCATATTGGCAACAAAGCGCATTTACATGTTTAATATAGCCATCATATCCGTCATTGTTTGAATATGCCCAATAATCTGCACAAACTCTTAGATCTCGAGCATTTTGAGTCATACTTGGCTGAAGCTTAACACTCATAGCATTCTCCTCAGTAACCATAGCCAGTTTGTGGCAGTAATCTATAAAGCTCGCCCTCCAGTTGATGGCACATCTCATCAACAAGATAGCCACTATTGGCATCTAAGCGCTTCTGAACCCATACACGCATTGCCATATGATTATCGAAGCAACTATCAACATTTAAGAACCTAGCTAAACCATTACCTGCTTGGATAGGAAACTCACAAATTAAACTATTGGCAATGACATTGGCATCTTTACTAACGTAACCACTAGGTTTGAACGCCGCATGCAGTTTATCGTAATCAATGATTTTCATTGTGATACCTCCTTGCTAGTAGAGGCTGGTGCAGTCTGACTGCGAATAACCAAAGCCTCAAAAGCGCTGCCATCTTGACGGGTCATATTCGGCACATAGCGACTGTAGGTATTAAACAGCATCTTAGTGGTAGAGTGTCCCATTTGACTGGCTATCCATTCAGGACTCTCACCTGCTGCTAACCATAGCGTCGCTGCCGTATGCCTTGTCTGATAAGCGTTGCGTGTCTTGAGTCCTAAAAGCCTAAGCGTGGGATGCCATACTTGTTTATTGATATTGTTATAATCAAGCGGCGAACCAGTATGGGCACAAAACACATACTCTGAGCGCTTATAAGTGATGGCTTGCTGATCTTTTAAAGCATCAAAAACCCAAGGTGATATTTGAATCGCACGATAAGACTCTTGCGTCTTAGGGGGAACCATTTTGCCTTTAACCAGCGCCTGCTTGATCACTATTTCGCGACGATTAAAGTCAATATTCTCCCATGTTAATCCATCAATCTCACTCGTACGCATACCAGTAAAGAAGCGCACCAAGTAATAATTACGATAGTCTTCCCTAACGCCATTGATGAATTTCCAGACTTCCTCCAGTGTAAATGGCTGAATATCAGTTTTAGGCTCTTTGAGCGACTTAATGTCATCATAAGGGTTATCAAACTTGTAGCGTTTAGCGGCTTCTTTTAGTATCATACCTAAAGGTACCATTATCGAATTGATGCGTGCTGCTGACAGATGTTTGTTAGATTTTCCGTACGTTACTTTGGCGAGCGATGAACGGAAGGCTAATACATCTGTCTTTTTTATGAGATGAATGGGTCTAGTCCCAAACTCAGGCAATAAATACATATCAATAATCTCCTGTATTTTACGTTTGTAGGTATCGCGCCACTCAATTTCTTTTTCAGAAAACCAGAGTGTGGCAAACTGCTCAAAAGAAGGAACGTTAGTATTAATACATTCCTTACGATCGTTTAATGCAACCATCTCTGCTGCTTTATCACTTTTAGGAAAGTACTCAGCATAATTAAAAATACCCAATCTGATTTTTGCTTCCATATTCAAAATAATATCTTCGAGCTTCTTACGATTTGCTGGGGTATCTATCAGGTTTGTCGTCTCCCGACAGCGTTTTCCCATGTAGTAAAAATCGACTACAAGTCTGCCATATCTAGTTCTAATGCTAGCCATCATACTTCTCCTTATTGTAGTGCCATGGCGTTGATGCTACCGGCAATGCCAGTGCGCATATCTTTTTCAATTTCTTCCCAGATGTATAAAATCTTACGCCCTCCAAAAGGACGTATATAATGAATCCCTTCAATCAGGACGCTATCCTTAAGCTCGTTACGGATAGTACGAGGATTGTATTTGATAAGCTCAGAAAGCTCTTGGGTAGTCAGGTAGGTATGTGACATAATATGTTCCTTATATAAAGTTTAATCATAATGGTACTTTTAGATACCATAGTTGTAATTTACCATGTATTTATAACTATGCAAGTACTTTTTATAACTATAATTGGAGTTTGCAAGATGATAGTTAATCACCTTCCTACTTTGTTAGCTGAAAGAAGGCTAAAAGTAGCGGATGCCGTACGAGCGACAGGAGTGAGTAAAACGACATTACATAAGATTTATAATGACCAATCGTCAAGAATTGATTTCGATACTATAGACAAGCTTTGCGAGTATTTAGAAGTAGGAGTAGGAGATCTTTTTGAATATGTAACAGAGGTTGAGCCAGAGGATATAAAAAAATAGACGTTAATCTAAAATTCAGAGTAGAGGTCAAAAAGAGGGTTTTTGGTTTAGATATTTTTGAAGGCTGGTCACGTTTTGGTCACCATTTGGTCACCGTCGCTTTTTTGAGCAATTTTATAGAGCTTAAATACTTGTGATTATAGAGCGATACCAATAAGGATTTTCCCCTACAGCCCATATTTTATAGGCCAAAAAAAGCCCCAGTCGTTAGACCGGGGCTTTCTAAATATTTGGTAGGCATAAGCAGACTCGAACTGCTGACCTCTACCATGTCAAGGTAGCGCTCTAACCAACTGAGCTATACGCCTATTTAGGTTGAGTATTCTATCAAGTTCCCACTATTTTGCAAGCCTTTTTTCTAATAAAACTGCCTTATTATTGTGATCTTGTGATTTAGCTTTGTATCGACAGTCAAATAAGGATTTTTATGTAGTTTTAATTGCTATAATAGAATTATAATTTAGTTTTTATTGTTAATAGCGATGAGTCGCTTGGTACTGGGTAATCTAGTAACACTATTGCAGATAATAGAAAACAACGCTGATGATAATCGAATAGTATTCAATAAAGTTAAGTCAACAGTGAAAGGGTTAGGAGCACCGTATGGGCTTATTGGTCGATGGGCACTGGCAGGATAAATGGTATGATACAGCATCTAGCGGTGGACGCTTTGAGCGAGAAGATGCAGGCTTTAGAAATTGGGTAACGTTAGATGGTAGTGTTGGTCCATCGGGTCAAGGTGGCTTTCAAGCCGAAGCCAACCGTTATCATTTATATGTCTCTTTGGCATGTCCATGGGCAAATCGCACCACGATTTACCACAGGCTCAAAGGTCTAGAAGATATTATTTCGATGTCTGTGGTTCATCCTTTTATGGGCGATAAAGGGTGGACGTTTGCAGAGAGTGTAGGTGTTGTCGCTGACCCTATTATCAATGCAAGTTATTTATATGAAGTTTATCTCGCGGCAAAGCCAAATTATACGGGACGGGTGACAGTACCGGTATTATGGGATAAAAAGACCAATACCATCGTCAGCAATGAATCCGCTGAGATTATCCGTATGTTTAACTCAGCTTTTGATGGCGTTGGGGCAGTAGCTGGCGATTTTTTACCATCCGATGCAATAATAGACATTGATGAGATAAATACGTTTGTTTATGATGCTATCAATAATGGCGTCTATAAAGCTGGTTTTGCGAGCAGGCAAGCTGCTTATACAGAAGCGGTCGTTGCGCTATTCGCTGCGCTAGATACGTTAGAGACGCGCTTGGCAGACCAACGTTACTTAATAGGTAACACAATAACTGAGGCGGATTGGCGCTTATTCACGACCTTAGTGCGTTTTGATGCCGTTTATGTCGGACACTTTAAATGTAATATTCGCCGCATCATTGATTATCCCAATCTTTGGGGCTATCTGCGTGATTTGTATCAAGTACCGGGTATTAAAGGCACCGTGAATATGGAACATATCAAAGCGCATTATTACACCAGCCACACAACGATTAATCCAACTGGAGTGATACCGGCTGGTCCTATTATTGACTTTGATAAGCCGCATGGGCGAGCACATTTATCGAGTGCTATTTCATAAAATGCTGTTTGAGTTTTTAGGATAAAGAAATAAAAAACCGTACCCGCTGCTATAAAGTCGCGGGTACGGTTTTTTTAGTATAGTCGATCCTAAATAAAAGAAATACAAATATAATAAGGTACTACTGGGGTTAATTTTTCTTGCTTGCTGTGCCTACACAGACAGAGGCTGCGAATAATTAGCCCCAGTAGTTCTGTACCCTTTTAAAAGTGGATTAACTATATATAAAAATATGCTGAAATTAAGCGTTATTCAGCTGTCTTGCCGCTTCTAATGCAAAATAGGTCAAGATACCATCAGCGCCAGCACGGCGGAAGCCAATTAATGACTCTAAAATGACGGCATCAGTCAGCCAACCGTTTTGAATCGCTGCCATATGCATGGCATATTCACCAGAGACTTGGTATGCAAACGTTGGTACGCCAAAGGTATTTTTGACTTCACGGATTAAATCCAAGTATGGCTGACCCGGTTTAATCATCACCATATCCGCGCCTTCATTGATGTCCATGGCAACTTCGTGTAGCGCTTCAGCGCGATTACCAAAGTCCATCTGATACTGCTTCTTATGCCCACCTTTTAAGTTGCCAGCACTACCGACCGCATCACGGAATGGACCGTAATAAGCAGAAGCGTATTTTGCTGAATACGCCATGATAGCGGTATTCACAAAACCTTCGGCTTCAAAAGCATCACGCATGGCTTTGATACGACCATCCATCATATCGCTAGGGGATATGATGTCGGCACCGGCGCGGGCGTGAACCAATGCCTGCTTGACCAACACTTCAACCGTTGCATCGTTTACGACATAACCTGAGTCATCTAGCAAGCCATCTTGACCGTGTGAAGTATAAGGGTCCAATGCCACATCGGTCATGACGACCATCTCTGGCACAGCATCTTTGACCGCTTTTACCGCACGCGCAGTGAGAGCGTTTTCATCATAAGCAGACCTACCATCAGGGGTTTTTAGTGAATTATCAATCACTGGGAAGATATCGATAGTTGTGACGCCTTCGCTCAACAAGTCTTTGGCGTGCTTAATGAGCAGGTCTATCGACAAGCGCTCAACCCCCGGCATACTAGCGATTTGTTGGCGCTCGTTAGTACCTTCTAATACAAAAACGGGGGCGATAAAGTGCTTGGGATGCAGCTCAACTTCACGAATCATCGCCCGTATATTGTCGTTATAGCGCAGGCGACGTAGGCGAGTTTCAGGGAATTGGCGATTAAAAGTATAAGTCATATTGTTTCCTTATCTGAATGGCAATCACGGTTATTTTTGTAATTACTGAGATTTTTAATGAGGTTACTACTAAGGTTTTAAAAAGATACGTCACACAATGTCGATACTATACCCAATACCAGCTATGAAAAGCAAAAGCACTATCAAAAGCAAAAAGCCCTACCGACTTACTATAATGAGTCGGTAGGGCTGATTGTAGTTATCGACTATCAACGCGATAAAAGTACGTCACGCGCTTAGGGCTTTATAAAGATTTACGGCTCAATAATCTGCGTGACTGGTACTTGCTCGACACTGTTCTCTTTAAGCATAGTCTCTTCGGTGATTACACCGATAGCGGCATCAGTCTTGCCATCGTTATTGACATCGACTACAGCCGTTGGCTTAAAGGTCGATTTTTCTACTGGCTGTGCCTGTTTAATGGCGAGGGCTTCTTGAGCAGAAACCACACGCGCAGAACTTGCCGCATCGATAGCCTGAACCGCTTTTGCCTTGTTGCTATTGGTAGCTGCATTGACTACTTGTACCAGATTTCTATGTTGCGGTACAGGAATCACGGTTGGTACATCTAGATTGGCACCGCCACCCAACACTTGATAAAGCTCGATTTGGCTGATGATTTTCTGCAGCTCTAAATCCAAAATGCCTTGCTGTGTTGAAAATAACGAACGCTGCGCATCAAGAACGTCTAAATAGTTTGAGATACCTGCTTTAAATCGCGCATCAGCAATCTGATACGTTTGCTCAAAGTTGTCTTGCAAACGATACTGCGCCTCTAACTGCTCGCCCAAAGTTGCACGGGTGGCTAAGACATCCGACACTTCACGGAAAGCGGTTTGAATTGAGCGCTCATAGCCTGCAAGCGTTTGCTTACGCTCGATTTGTGCCACATCATAGTTGGCATCTAAACGACCAGCATCAAAGATAGGCACACTAACGCTTGGACCGAATGACCAGCCGACAGAACCACTTTTAAATAGGTCATTTAAACTGCCGCTGCTTAAGCCAATATTACTGGCCAAGCTGATAGAGGGGTAATAAGACGCGCGCGCCACTTCGATATTCGCACCAGCTGCTTTCAGATTATATTCTGCTTGCAACACATCAGGACGATAGCGTAGCAGCTCACTTGGCAAGCCAGCACTAAATACTTGCTGACTTGTGATATTACTGACCGCAGGCGTTGGAATCAGATTGGTTGGAATCGGTCCACCAACTAAAAACTGCAATGCATTACGTGATTTTAAAATACTGCTTTGGGCACGTAAAACGGCAAGTCGGGCATTTTCAAGTGAGGCGCTAGATTGCAAAGAGGGCAGCTTAGGATCAATACCAGCTTCAAAGCGTTTGCTAGCAATAAATAGCGATTTCTCACGGCTCTCTACAGTCGCCTCTGCCAGTTGTAGCTGCGCCAAGCTATAGCTCAAATTGGCATAGCTTTGAGCAATGTTGCTAATCAGACTGATCTGGGTCGCGTCTTTTGCCGCTGTCGTTGATAAAAAGTTCTGCAACGCTTGATCTTTTAAGCTGGCAATTTTACCCCAAAAGTCGAGCTCATAATTGGCAAGACCAAGGTTCACGCTATAAGCACCGCTAGAGTTTCTATCACGGTTATTTTGTGCTGAGCGAGTATAGCCACCACTGCCATCAATGCGAGGTAGATCATTGATATCAGTAATTTGATATTGTGCACGGGCTTTTTCAATTGCTAAACGAGCACTTTCAAAGTCTTTATTGTTTTGAAGACCTAGAGCAATCAGACCCTTTAACCGCTCGTCGCTGTAAAAGTTCTGCCAGCGTTGACTAGCAAGACTGCCTTGCTCAGCGCTACTAACAGTTTCTTTATCAAACGCACCATAGGTTTGTTCGATCGGAATATTAGGCACCGCCAATATAGGACGTGTATCAGCCTTTGGAATGGTATTACAAGCCGCCATGCTGAATGCCAAAGCCGTTAAGCCAAGAAAACGGCCACTGTTTTGGCGAACGCGGGCAGTCAAAGAGACTGCCTTAGTTGCTGAGTTGGGGGTAACAAAATAACGTAAACTCATTGTGTATTATCTCCAAAGCTTGCAGGCTGAGCGCTCTTAGAAAGCGTCATGTTTTGCATATCGTCGTCAACGTGTGTGATCGGTGGTTCATTATACTCTGTTGGTCCAGCAGGACTGTCTGGATTATCAGGGTTAGAGCCGCCAGGCGTACTGCCACCATTATTTGGCTTGTTGTTCTCATACTTGTGAGGGAACACACTGCGTATCCAGATATAGAACATCGGAATAAAGAAGATGCCTAGTAATGTTGCAGAGACAACACCACCGACCACACTGGTACCAATGGCATTTTGACTGCCTGAACCTGGACCGCTCGCCAAGAATAATGGCACAACACCTAGACCAAAGGCAAGTGAGGTCATGATAATGGGGCGCAGACGTTGGCGTGCTGCTGTCATGACTGCCTCTTTTAGACTATAGCCTTCCTCTTGATGCTCTTTAGCGAACTCGATAATCAAGATGGCGTTTTTGGCCGATAGACCAACCACCGTCAGTAGACCTACTTGCAGGTAAATATCGTTGGCGAAACCTCGTAACCACGTAAATATGACTGCCCCTAATACCCCAAGTGGAATGACCAGTAGGACAGAGAAGGGAATAGACCAGCTTTCATAGAGGGCTGCCAAACATAAGAACACGACTAAGATTGAAAGTGCGTAGAGCATCGGTGCTTGAGCGCCTGACTTTTGCTCTTCTAGTGACATACCTGTCCACTCGTAACCGATACCTTCAGGTAGCTTTTCGATCATCGCTTCCATCGAGCTCATCGCTTCACCAGTACTTAGACCGGGCGCAGCACTGCCTTGGATGTTCATAGACGGTAAGCTGTTGTAGCGGGTCAGACGTGGTGAGCCTGATTGCCATTCACTGGTCGAAAAAGCATTAAATGAGATCATATCGCCCATTTCATTTCGTACGTACCATTTACCAATATCATCCGGATTGGTGCGGCTACTCGCTTCACCTTGAACAAAGACGCGTTTAATACGGCCACGATCAATGAAGTCATTAACGTAGCTTGAGCCCCAAGCGGTGGAGATAACGCTATTGATATTACCTAGTGACAAGCCATAAGCGGCGGCTTGCTCTTGGTTGATATTCACCTTAAGCTGCGGTGAGTCTTCCTGACCGTTAGGACGTACACCAGCGACTTGCTCGTTTTGCGCTGCCATGCCTAGCAGCATGTTTCGTGCTTCAAGTAGCCCATCATGACCAAGGTTACCATTATCTTGGAGCATCAAATCAAAACCGCTGGCGTTACCAAGTTCGGTAATGGCTGGCGGTACAATCGCAAAAACTTGCGCTTCATTTAATTGGGTAAAGAAGTAACCCATTGCTCGACCAGCAACAGCCTGAGCGGTGTTCTCATCACCGGAACGCGCTTCCCAATCTGACAGGCGAACGAATGCCAGTCCCATATTTTGCCCTTGACCTGCAAAGCTGAAGCCTGCAATGGTAAAGACGGAGGCAATGTTATCGGTTTCTTGAGTGTCGTAATAGTTTCTTACTTTATCGAGCACTTCTTGTGTTTCATCTAACGTCGAACCGGAAGGAAGCTGAACCAAGGTAAACATAATACCTTGATCTTCTTCTGGTAAAAATGAGCCGGGAATACGTAAGAATACCACCACCATGACGCCAATAATGGCCGCATAACCAATCAAATATAACCATTTGAAGCGAAAGCTTTTACCGACAAAGCCTTCGTATGAACGACTAAGCTTAAAGAATGAGCGGTTAAACCAGCCAAAAAAGCCTTTTTGCTTTTCTTCGTTGCCTTTTTCATGGCTCTTGCCACGTTTTAATAAGGTCACGCATAGCGCAGGGGTGAAAACAAGGGCGACAATGGCTGATAACACCATAGCAGTAATCAAAGTAATGGAGAACTGACGGTAAATTACGCCCGTTGAACCACCGAAGAAGGCCATCGGTACAAATACTGCTGATAGAATCAAAGCAATACCGATAACAATCTTACTAATCTCACCCATCGATTGAATGGTCGCGTCTTTAATAGAAATATGAGGATCTTCTTCTAAGATACGTTCAACGTTCTCTACCACAACGATCGCATCATCGACCAGTAGACCGATGGACAGTACCATCGCAAACATGGTCAGCACGTTGATACTAAAGCCTGCTACATAAAGCACTGCAAACGTGCCCAATAAAACGACAGGTACGGCAAGCGTCGGAATAATAGTTGCACGCCAGTTCTGTAAGAAAATGAACATGACGATAAATACCAACACAATCGCCTCAATGAGGGTCATGACGACTTGTTCGATAGACAAGCGTACGAATGGCGTGGTGTCATAAGGAACGACTGAGGCTAGACCAATTGGGAAGTTTTTTTCTAGCTCAGCCATACGTGCGCCAACGGCTTCACGAGTCTCAAGCGCGTTAGCACCACCTGCGAGTGAAATACCCAAAGCGGCAGCTTCTTGACCGTTATATAGCGATACTACACTATAGTCTGCACTACCGATTTCGACATCTGCCACATCGCCTAAGCGTACTTGTGCGCCTGAGGTATCTGTTTTTAACAGAATATTTTGGAATTCTTCAGGTGTTTGTAGATAGCTTTGCACTGTAACGGTGGCATTGATAACCTGTTGATCGGTATCAGCAGGTGCTTGACCTAGCTGACCAGCAGATACTTGCGCGTTCTGCGCTCGTATTGCATTGACGACATCAGACGGTACCATGTTATAGCTGCGTAGGCGTGAAGGGTCAAGCCATACACGCATCGCATAGGTAGAACCGAAGACTTGAACTTCACCCACACCTTCTACACGACTGATCGAATCGACGACATTGGAGTTAATATAATCGGCAATATCCGCTCGATCCATAGTGCCATCTTCAGAAATAAATGCTTGCACCATCAAAAAGCTGCTAGACGATTTATTGACGTTGACGCCCTGACGCTGAACAGACTCAGGCAAGGAGCTCATCGCTGCTTGCAGTTTATTCTGTACTTGTACTTGTGCGGTATCAGAATCAGTACCATTCTCAAAGGTAAGCGTCACTGAGGCGCTACCATTTGACGAGCTCGATGACGACATATACATCAGACCATCAAGACCCTTCATACGTTGTTCAATGATCTGTATGACTGAGTTCTCGACAGTTTGTGCGTTAGCACCAGGATAGCTGGCACTGACTGAGATGGTCGGTGGTGCAATACGTGGATACTGCTCGATCGGTAGGTTAATAACCGATATTATCCCGATAAGCATGACTAAAATAGCCATCACCCATGCAAAAATAGGGCGATCAATAAAAAAACGTGACATAGTAAATCCCTAAGTCTTCCTAGCTTTGAATGGAATTATTTGGCGGCTGATTGTGCAGCTTGCTGCGGTGTTTTGGCAGCAGCTTCTTTTGCAGCAGGCGCAGGGTTTGGATTTTCTAATGGCTTCGCAATAACCTCTTGTTCAGGCTTCACTTTTGCGCCGCCGATAATCACGACTTTGTCGCCAGCTTGAAGACCGTCAGTGACTACCCATTGTCCTTGATAAGTACCATTAATCGTGACCGGACGAACTTGGATTTTGTTGTGTTCATCGACGATATAGACTTGCGTTTCACTCTTAGGTGTACGTGTGACTGCGCTTTGCGGAATTAATGCCGCATTGGTAATGACGCTTTGAGTTAAGCGCGCAGTGACATACATACCGGGTAATAAGATATTGCTGTTATTTGGGAAGATGGCACGTAAGGTCACTGCCCCTGTTGATTCATCGACTTTCGCCTCTGACAATGCCAACTCGCCACGTACAGGATAGGTTGAACCATCCTCTAACACCAATTCAACTGAGTTCATGCCAGTTTTTGCTTTGCCGGCAGAGATCTGCTGACGCAATTTAAGCAGTTCAGAAGATGATTGACTGATATCGACATAGATAGGATCTAGGCGTGAGATAGTTACTAAAGGAGTAGGTTGACCTGAGCTAACCAATGTACCGGCAGTAACGCTAGAGCGATCTGTACGACCTGAGATAGGTGCACGTACGATGGTACGATTGAGATCTAAAGTGCTCGCTTGCAAGCCAGCCTTCGCTGTTTGGATACCTGCTTTTGCGCTTTCAATACCGGCTTGTGATTGACCGATAGCAGCATTGGCGCTTTGGACAGCTGCTTGTGCAGTACGCACAGCGGTTTGTGCTTGATCGTATTGCTGCTTTGAGATGGCATCAATAGCCACCAAACCTTGCAGACGTTGCAAATCATTTTGTGCTTGTGATAATGACGCTTGACGGCTGGCCAAATCCGCTTTTGCATTGGCATTATTAGCCAATGCCGTCTGATAGTTGGCTTCTGCTTGGGCTATTGCTGCCTGACCACTGGTAATAGACGTCGCATAGTTATCCGTATTAATGCGATATAAAGGTTGACCTTTTTTGACGTTGCTGCCCTCACGGAACAACACTTCGTCGATAATTCCATTCACCTGTGGGCGGACATCAGCGGTTTGATAAGCCGCTGTACGTCCAGCAAAAGTCTGTACTTGTGGCACAGTACCAAAAGTAACAGTCTGAACGTTGACGACGGAGGGCGGCATTTGTTGCTGTGCCGCCGCCGCGTCGCCAGCGGCATCCTCTTTTTTGTCACAGCCAACCAGTACAGCTCCAGATAGTACAGTTGCTATTACAAGCGCAAGATAAGAGTGCTTCATCAATGTCCTCGGCAATATAAATATCATATAATAATAAATAGTGACAATATAAAAAGTTTATGGATACATCTTAACGTAGAAAATATAAAAAACTATTAGGCATTTATCGTTATCACAGTACATCGAATGATCAATAACCGGATAAGTAAATTTAATAAGAGATTATAAACTATAGGGTATACCCCACAGTCAAGGCGAAAAAAACCGTTTCTGGCGGCTATCATTGCCGTTTATGATAATAAAAGATTAGAACCTATTGAAAACACAAGCATTACGCTAAAAATGAAGGGCAAAATTTACATTGTCTAGTCAGTGATAACATTGTTAAATTTTGTTTATTTAAAAAATATAGAAGTGCATTATTAATAAAGGGAGACACATAAGAAGCAATATTTAGTCTGTTCAGAAAAACATTGCTATAGCAATAATTAAGTAAAAATTTAGCAATAAAAACATTTAACTGCTTATATCAATATAAGCAGTATCGATTTGAGTCTTATCAATGTAATAGCAATATAAATAGTAACTAAGCGTTGTTATTTGATAATTATAATAAGCGAGCGCTGGCAAGTTCAGTCAACTGGTATAGGCCCTGACGATAGCGATTATTCGGCAAACTGCTGAGTGCTTGTTGGGCAAGCTTGGTTTCTTCTAAAGCCCGCTGTTTACAATAATCTAGTGAGCCTGAATGGCGTACTAAGGCGATTAACTGTTCTGCATTGGGTGTTTTGCCCGTTTGGACGGCGATACGCAGCTGCTCATAGCCTTCTTTGTTGCTGTCTTTGAGTAGTTCGAGTGCTTTAATAGTAGGTAGGGTAGGTTTGCCTTCAGCTAGATCATCGCCGAGATTTTTACCCATCAGCGCACTATCGCCACTGTAATCAAGCACGTCATCGACAATTTGAAAAGCATTGCCAAAGTGCTGACCAAAATCAGCCAATGCTTGCAAATGCTGCGTTTGACCTTGCAAAATCGCAGCGCCTTGAGTTGCCATCATAAATAACCGTGAAGTCTTACCATCGATGATATTGAGGTAATCTTGCTCAGTTGCTTCAGGATTATGCTGATGCTGCAGTTGTAATACTTCACCTTCAGCAATATCACAAGTACCGTCTGAAAACACTTGTAATAGTGGCAAGCTTTGAAAGCCCACTAACAAATTAAAAGCACGAGCAATTAGATAGTCACCGACCAAGACAGCTGTTGCATTATCCCAAGTGGCATTGGCAGTAGGCTTACCACGGCGCTGTCCTGATTCATCAATCACATCATCATGTACCAAAGTTGCCGTATGCAGCATCTCAGTAATCGCTGCCAAATGCATGGCTTGCTTCGATGGCTCATCATTAAGCATTCGCGCGCATAACAAGGTAATTAATGGGCGCATACGTTTGCCGCCAGCGTTAATCACGTGCTGTGAGACATTCATCACCAGCTTAACTTTGGAATTAAGGCTGCCAAACACTTGTTTGTCCATAATATCGAAATCATCAGCCACAATGCTCTGGATATCAGCATAGGTTGGTGTAGACGATAGATTGACTGATGGCGCGGTAGACAATGGCGCAGCGGTTTTAGATAAAGGAGTACAAGTCATAATAGATAATCATACCAATAAAAATAAAGAATATTTTAATAGCGATACTTTTAATAGTGATACTTAGCAAAGCCAGCGTTTTATGCATGATAGCATAGCTGTCTAGTGATATTGTTGATTTAAGTATAGCAAAATGCGATACGGCGCTTGAGGTTCAGGCGAATATTACAGCGTCTATTATGGTGAAAATCAGCAAATCACTGGTAAGTAGCTATTAGCAGCTAAGCGGAATAAACAACGATGACTAATGAATAGATACTTATTACATGTCTATTTACAAAAAACTGTAAGTATCTGATTAGATAAGCTATAATAGCCGCTGTTGGATTTTAACCACTATCTCTGCGTGTTATTAGGCGGGTCTATATTAATAGCGATATACATTGCGCTGATTAATCAATGACATTGTGTCTGATACGAGTATAGATTTTTGGTATCACCACCATACAAAAACAAGAGGTGCGGCTTGCTTTTATCAGCAAAAAGCCGTAAAATCTTGCCTTTAATTTTTCCCTGTCGTGTTCGTCGTCGAAGTGTTGGTATGATATCAGCCACGGCACACGGGTTAAACGGAGTCATACAATGTACGCAGTAATAAAAACTGGTGGTAAACAGCACCGTGTAGTCGTTAATGAATTGCTTAAAGTTGAATTACTTAAAGCAGAAACAGGCGAAACAATCAAATTTGAAGATGTGTTGATGATTGTTGATGGTGAAACTGTCAAGATCGGTCAGCCTATCGTTGAAGGCGCTAGTGTTGAAGTTGAAGTTGTTGAGCATGGTCGCGGCGAAAAAATCCGTATCGTCAAGCACAACCGTCGTAAGCATTATCACAAAGAGCAAGGTCACCGCCAATGGTATACCTTGTTAAAAATCAAAGCGATTAATGCTTAATTAACGATTGTCAGTTTATTGATGATTAATAACGCACTAAAAGCTTAAGAGTTGTCGCATTAGCGATAAGTCACATTAACAAGGAGATTTTCTCATGGCACATAAAAAAGCTGCCGGTTCAAGCCGTAACGGTCGTGATTCAAACCCAAAAATGCTAGGCGTAAAAATCTTTGGCGGTCAAGCCATCATCGCTGGTAACATCATCGTTCGTCAACGTGGTACAGAATTCCACGCCGGCGAAGGCGTTGGCATGGGTCGTGACCATACTTTATTTGCACTAAATGACGGTGTGGTAAAGTTTGCGACCAAAGGTAAATTTAACCGTCGTTATGTGATGGTTGAAAGCGCCTAGTTGCCCATCTAGATTGTTTTATCTCTTAGATAAAATAATTTGATGACTAAAAAAGCCCTTATTACCGTTTGGTAGTAGGGGTTTTTTATGCTTATAAGCTTATGTTAACCACTGATTAAAACGGTTAAAACTACGATAAAGGCTATTTATTACTTTGTAACTGTTGTATTTACAAGCCTGTATGCCAGCAGTAGTAATGATTGCAAATCATGACTAGGCGCGTAATAAAAAAACTGGCACACTGTCCTCATTGTTTTATCACACCGGTTTTGTACTCGTATGATAAACATTTACCGAAAACAAAAATTTGATAAAACGTTTTATTTTTATGCTATTTTGCATTTTTAGAGAGGATTTATAATGACTTTACTGACTAATCAATCGACTAAACAGACAACAACGCTAAAACAAAAGATGATGGGCGGAGCATTGGCAGGCGTCTTAATGACTACGCTTGGCGTCGCAGCGCCTATGATGGCGATAACGCAATCGGCGACAGCAGCGCCAGCTGATAATATAACGGCAGCTAAGCGTTTAAACAAGCTGTTGACCAATACTAAGAGCATGACGGCCAACTTTAGCCAGACGACTAAGGGCGCTAATAGTGGTACGTTCAGTGGTACCATGAGTGTGCAACGTCCAAATAATTTCCGCTGGGAAACCAAGTCACCGTCAGAGCAGCTGATTGTGGCAAATGGTAGCTCGATGTGGGTTTATGATAAGGACTTGGAGCAAGCTACTAAACAAAACGTAGACAGCCAAGTGGGTAATACGCCAGCGCTATTACTCTCAGGTGATCCAAGTAAAATCGATAAGAACTTTAAAATCACCCAGCCGTATGCCAATAAAAACTACTATGTGCTGTATCCAAAGTCAGATAGTGCCAGTTTTAAGAGCTTGTCAATGAGCTTTAGCGGTGGCAAGCCTGTGATGATGGTATTAAATGACAGTTTGGGACAGACTACTTCTATTAAGTTTAGCGGTATCAAAATGAACCCAAGCATTAGCAGCAATCAGTTCAAGTTTACGCCGCCAAAAGGTGTTGATATTATCAACCAGTAGAAGTGATCAGCGTTTTATTCATTAAACTAGCTGATTAGAATAATAAAAAAGGACATACCTAATAGGTGTGTCCTTTTTTATTGAGCAGGAGTATTTTATCGGATTTATTTAAGAGGATGCTCTAATACTGTCTATCTCTGGCATGGGCGGTAGCTCATCTAAATGGCTCAATCCAAAAGCATCTAAGAATTGAGACGTAGTATGCAGTAATGCCGGACGCCCCAAAGTATCTTTATAACCATTTTCTTCAATCCAGCCTTTATCAAACAATTGACGCAATATGTTGCTCGATAGCGTCACGCCGCGCACATGTTCTATATCGCTACGGGTTACCGGTTGCTTGTAGGCGATAACGCTCAAAGTTTCTAGCAAGGCTTGGCTGAGACGTTCTTGACGCTGCGGAAAGACACTCTGTATTAAGGCACTATGGCTATCAGCGATTTGCAAGCGATAACCACTGGCAGTATGATGCAAACTTAATACGCCAAGATTTAAGCGTTGCTTTAGCAGTTCTAGTGCCTGCTCTAACTTATTAGTCGTTAAGAACAAGTGTTTTTTTAAGTGATTAGTAGTTAAGGGTGCTTCTGAAGCATGAAGTAAAACTTCAATCTGTTTACTTATGTCTTCAATAGATAGTAGGTGGTCCTTAGGGTCGTCTATATCTGCCATTTCAATATAATCTTCTTCAGTTTAATGATTTTAGACTTACTATAGAGCCAGTTAGGATTATGCTAACCATTCTAACGTCAATTTTCCGAGTAAATCGTTATGAGTGGGCAGGCTGCTATCAGCGTTATTTGCTGTGTTAACACGACTGTCCGTACTATTAGCAACCACACTAATCAGTTGGCGCTTGATTAATTCAAGCACCGCGACAAAGCTGACCACCACACCTATTTTTCCTTGGGCTTTATCTAATAGTTCATAAAAAGGACGCGCGCCGTCCATACTCAGTTGGCGACTGATACTAGCGATACGATCAGCAAGTGGCACAGCATCGACCTTGATGCTATGCATCTGATAGTCGGGTTGCAGCTGCATCTTAAACAAGCTATCAATCAATACAGTAGGTGAATAGCTTGGTAGCTCAGCATTCATAATGTCTTGGCTTGGCATACTGACCATCGCCAAAAACACATCGCGCTCAAGTCGAATTAAATTGTCTAAACGTTGACTGGCAGCTTTGACTTGGGCGTATTCTTCAAGACGCTCAATCAGCTCAGCTTTTGGATCGCGCTCATCGGTAGGCGTTTCTGGTTTAGGAAGTAACAACTCAGTCTTGATCGCAATCAAGGTTGATGCCATTAGTAGATAGTCACCGGCCAACTCAAAATGATTGGTGTCCAATTCACTGATATAAGCCAAATACTGCTCTGTAATCGGTAATATCGGCATTTGTGTCAAATCGACATTGTTTTTCTTAACCAAATACAATAAAAAGTCTAATGGCCCTGCAAACTGCTCAAGCCAAATAGCAAACGCTTGTGGCGGCACATACAGATCTTCTGGCAAATGCTGTACAGGCGTCTGATAGATACGCAGAGACATATCATGAATCTCTGCGCTAGACTCAATTAATCGCTTACTTTGCATGATAGCAATCTATGGTCATCATAAATAATAATTTACTTAAGTTTGGCAAGTGGGCGGATACCAATAGCGCGGCGGGTCTTATCTAGTTGCTTACGACTATGACGGCGGGCTTTTTCTGCACCCATCTGTAGGATTTCTTCTAGCTCTTTTGGATTTGCCATCAGTTCCTCATAACGTGCGCGGAATGGGGCAACTTCATCATTGATTTTATCAAACAACGCTTGTTTGGCATCGCCCCAGCCAATACCAGCGGCAAACTGCGCACGCATATCGGCAATCTCAGTAGGCGTTGCAAAGGCTTTGTAAATCTCGAAAATAGCAGAGTCATCAGGGTCTTTTGGCTCAGCAGGCAACTGCGAGTTGGTGACGATCTTCATGATGGCTTTATGCATCTGCTTTTCAGCGCTAACTTGTGGATTTAGATCACCAAATAGAGGAATGGTATTGCTATAGCTCTTACTCATTTTACGCCCGTCAAGACCTGTGAGTAGTGGGATATCGTCATCTACAACAGCAGATGGTAGCGTAAACAGTGGCTTATAGCGATGATTAAAAGTACCGGCAATATCACGAGCCATCTCGATATGCTGAATTTGGTCACGACCAACAGGCACATGCGTAGCATTGAACATCAAGATATCGGCTGCCATCAGTACCGGATAGCCGAACAGCCCCATGTTAATACCTTGATCGGGATCAACATCTTCCTTTTCCATATTGATATCGACTGACGCTTTATAAGCGTGCGCACGATTCATGAGACCTTTTGCACATGAGCAGTTCAATATCCAAGCAAGTTCTGGGATTTCAGGCACATCTGATTGACGATAAAAAGTCACGCGCTCAGGGTCAAGACCGCAGGCAATCCAAGTTGCTGCAATGGCTTTAGTCGATTCATGAATAATATCAGGGTCATAACAACCAATAATACCGTGATAATCTGCTAAAAAGAAAAATGCTTCGTCGTCACTGTTTTGGATAGACTGAATCGCTGGACGAATCGCACCAACGTAATTACCCAGATGTAGGGTGCCAGTCGGTTTGATACCAGTAAGGATGCGTTTGGCTGCTGCTGAGCTATTAATAGTAGGTTGGCCGTCAGAAATCTGATTATTACTCATGGGAAATCCGTTATTTATTGATCAAATTATTATAAATTTATGGTTATTTATCTGCTGATAATAGCAAAAAATATTAGCTGTAAATTATAGCAAATTTTGACAGTGATTTTCGTGGGAATAAAAGCTTACTTATAGATATCTCTACGACCTTCGGGACCATTTTTAAAACGGCGATGGAACCACATCCACTGAGTGGGATCAATACGAATCAAGCCCTCTAGTACTTCATTAACGCGAGTAGCGTCAGCCACTTCGTTATCACTTGGATAGTTCTCCAGCTCTGGCGTAATCGTCAGATGATAATGGGGGCGTTTGCCACGTGGCAAATTATCTGGCGTCTGTCGATAAGTATGCAGCGCCATTACGGCTGGTGGATGCACTTTATTGCCTAAGGTTGCCAATCGCCGCGTTGCCGTCAGAGTTGCTGCTGGTACGCCAAAGAATGGCGCCATGACCCCTTGTTTTAAACCGTAATCTTGATCCGGTGAATACCAAATCACACGACCCTTTTTAAGAGAGCTAACAAGGCTACGCATATCACGGTTGGAGATTTGTTTACTCAGAATACTTGTGCGCCCATTATAAATAAACCAATCAAGCAATGCGTTATTTTGCGGACGATACATACCATCCATTGGGAAGAACTGGGTACAGAGCATACCGCCTAGATCAAGCATCGTATAATGGGCACCCAATAAGATGACCGCGTGACCCTCATTTTGTGCATTAACAAGGTGCTGTAACCCTGAGATAGACACTGTACGGGTAAAAACATTCGGACGGAACCAAGCGCATAAGGTTTCAAATACACCAATGCCTTGATTGACAAAGACTTGCTTTGCCATGAGCTCACGTTCCACTTCTGGCTTTTCTGGAAATGCCAGTTTGAGGTTAATTAAGGTATCACGGCGGCGTGAGCCTACGACAGTATAGATTAAAATACCAAGCTTACGCCCGAGCCAAAATTGCCACCGTAACGGTAGATAAATCAGCGGCAAAAAAATAGCAAATAATAACCAAATACCCCAATATTTAGGCATTAAAAACTGCCATTCAAAAGGTTTCTTTTCTGCTTGATCGGTCTGCTTATGCGTTTGGGTAATCGTCGGTGTGCCAACAGGTAGAGCCGGAGACTTAGCAGGCGGCTGTATACTTGGTGGCAGCATGCTGCTCTTTGAGGCAGGTTTGCTAGGATCGTATTGTTCAGGCGCTTTCATAAGACTGTTACTAGTAATGAAAAGTTATGATTATGATGGGGTAGTAAGCGAGACTTTGCAAGTTGATTTATCCTTTGTTAAGACAGATTTATAGGCAAGATAGTTATATATGAAAATCGTTTTTTATAAAAGCATCAGGCATAAAAAAACCTTATAAGCTGCGGACAGCTTATAAGGTTTTGCAAATCTATTCTTCTATTTAATGCTGCAGCTGTTGCTCTGAGATAAAGACAACAGTTGCAGAAATATAAGAGATAGCTTTGATTAACGTTTTGAGAATTGTGGACGTTTACGTGCTTTACGTAGACCCAATTTCTTACGTTCAACTTGACGTGAATCACGAGTAACAAAGCCAGCTGCTTTTAGAGCAGGTTTGTTAGATTCGTCAAGCTCAATCAATGCACGCGTAATGCCGTGACGGATTGCGCCAGCTTGACCACTAATACCGCCGCCTTTTACAGTGATGTAAAGGTCATAAGCAGTAGGGGTGTCAAGTAATTCTAAAGGCTGACGAACAACCATGCGCGACGTTTCGCGACTGAAATACTCATCAAGTGGTTTGCCGTTAACGACGATGCTACCAGTACCTTTCGCTAAAAAGACACGAGCGGTAGAAGTTTTGCGGCGACCAGTTCCGTAATTGCGTTCCATAAGTGTATCCTTAGATGTCTAGTGCTTTAGGTTGCTGTGCTTCATGTGGATGTTCAGTACCCGCATAAAGTTTCAGCTTCTTGATCATCGCATAGCCAAGAGGACCTTTTGGAAGCATACCCTTAACCGCTTTGTGTAGAACATCTTCAGGCTTATGTGCAAGCAGTTTACTGAAGTTGGTTTCTTTAATACCACCTGGGTAGCCACTGTGACGATAGTACTTTTTATCTTGCGCTTTTTTACCCGTTACCGTGATTTTGTCAGCGTTGATGACAACAATAAAGTCACCAGTGTCAACGTGCGGCGTAAAAGATGGCTTATGCTTGCCACGTAAGCGAGTAGCAATTTGAGTGGCTAAGCGACCAAGGGTTTTGCCGTCAGCATCTACGACATACCAGTCATGGGTCACTTCAGCTGGTTTTGCACTAAGTGTTTTCATGATAAAACCTTAAAATTAGAATTCGTTGAGAGTTTAGCTGGGAACGGGGCTCTCAAAAAACAGACTGCACATTATAAGCAGTAGCGCCTACGCTTGCAAGCTGCATTGGGGTTTATTTTCGCCTTATATACATTAAACTGCAGCGTTGGCCAGTTTTTTAGCGGTTTTAAACATTTATAAATTTTATTAACAGAATTCATTAACCGGACAATTATGACGATAATAGACGATAAAGTCCAGCAACAACTTGCCCAACTTTGGTCTGTTTCAAACAATCAAAATACAATGTTTGTGATTCATCGTTTTTTTGCAGCGCTAGCGTGGTATTAAAAACCGTTGCCAGTTGGCTCAATTGCTCATCTAAATCTTTATCCGCTTCTAGGTAGATAAGCGTGTCTGTATTGATCAGATCTTGGGTAAACAAAGTGGTCAAAATAGATTGCCATAAATCCTTAGCATAAGGTGGATCTATAAACACGATATCAAAGGGACGCGGTACAAGCTGCTTTTGTTGTAGAACTTGTTCGGCTGTGCCGTGAATGATTTTATGGCTGTCACTATCAAGACGTAACATCTCGGCACTTTGGCGTAGCATTTGAGTTTGGGCGGCATTCATTTCAATAAAAATACAATGAGCAGCACCGCGCGATAAGGCTTCAAAACCTAAGACGCCGCTACCGGCGCAGCTATCGAGCACTTGAGCGTCATGAATATCAGAAATCAGCCAATTAAATAAGGTCTCACGTAGCCGGTCTGGGGTCGGACGTAATCCTTCTGCATCAATAAAACGTACGATACGGCGTTTAAACTGACCACCGATAATACGTACATCACCAGCCGTAATAGATTTGGTTTTTTGGTTTTTATTAGGCTTACGCGTGCTTGAAGATTTTTTCATAAAATTAGCTTAGTTATCTATTCTATACTGAATATGTTAGTCAGAAGTCGCTGTCGTTGTAGCGGTTTGAGCCTGTTCTTTTGCGGCTTTTAGTGCTTTGTCTTCTTTTTCACGTATCGCATCACGCATGGCTTTCTCAAATGCTTTTTGCCGTTTAATAACCTTTAGCTGATCAGCAGTGGGCGGCAAAATAGGATTGGTGTCGCGCTGTAATACCCAATAATCAAACAAGGCTCGCCCAATAGGCGCAGCAACGACACTACCACCACCGCCGTTTTCGACCAATACCGCTAGGGCGATTTGTGGATCCTCTACTGGTGCAAAGCCATTAAACCAAGCGTGATCCCAGTGGCGCTTATCCAGCGCGGATTTGTTATAGCTTTTACCCTGAGCAATGGATTTTACTTGCGCGGTGCCCGTTTTACCGGCGATACGATAGCGCGGTGTGTATATACCGCGTCCAGTACCTGCCTTGACCGTTTGCTCCATAGCATCATGCATACGCAGCCAATCAGAGGGTTTGCCATTATAATCAATCTTGCCATCCGGTTTGGTGATGACATCGACTGCTGCCGCACCGTCGCTACTCTTTAAGAGATGCGGAGTAATATGAAGACCTTTACTCGCTGTCATGGCCGTTGCATTGGCAATCTGTAGTGGCGTCGCTAAGAAATAGCCTTGACCAATACTGACAGAGATGGTCTCACCCGGTAACCAACCCTTATCGTACGTGTCTTTTTTCCACTTTGGTGAAGGCA
The DNA here is from genome assembly GCF_025642195.1 of Psychrobacter sp. SC65A.3. Taxonomy (NCBI): domain Bacteria; kingdom Pseudomonadati; phylum Pseudomonadota; class Gammaproteobacteria; order Moraxellales; family Moraxellaceae; genus Psychrobacter; species Psychrobacter sp. SC65A.3. The sequence continues at coordinate 931,922 of NZ_CP106752.1, forward strand.
TAATTCCAGATTTTTCATTGGGCAAGTCAATGCCAGTTTCTTCGCCGAAGCCAAAACGTACCATCCAGTTATGTAAGCGCTGAATACCCATTTCATACGCCAATTTATAATAATAAGTATCGACTGACATCACGATGGATTTTTTGAGATCGACAGTGCCATGACCACCTTTTTTCCAATCACGAAAACGGTGTGAGTCACCCGGTAAGCTAAAGTAACCTGGGTCGTAGATAGTGGTTTCCCAGTTACGTAGACCATAATGAATACCGCCTAGGGCTTCAAAGGGCTTGATGGTTGAACCCGGTGGATAAGTACCTTGTAGGGCACGATTATAAAGTGGCTGATCCAAATCTTCACGCAGATCATCATAGTCTTTAAATGAGATGCCGGAGATGAAGGGGTTTGGGTCATAACTTGGATTACTGACAAAGGCTAGTACATCGCCGGTTTTGGGGTCTATTGCCACAATGGCACCGCGCCTGCCATCAAGCTGCTGCTGCGCCACAACCTGCAACCCATAATCTAAACTTAAGGTGATGTCGTTACCGGCGATTGGTGGCTTAGTATCGAGTTGACGCAGCACATTGCCGTGTGCGTTGGTTTCTACTGACTGATAACCGGGTTGCCCAAGTAAAATATCTTCGTAATAATCTTCGATCCCAATCTTACCGATAAGGTCGGTACCGGCATAGCGATCTTTATTAATTCTCTTCGATTCTTTGTCGTTAATACGTCCGACATAGCCAATAACGTGGGCAAAAAGTTCGTCATACGGGTATGAGCGTGTGAGCTTACTTTGGATGCTAACACCGCGAAAAAAGGGTTTGCGTTCACTAAACTGCGCCAGCTGCGCCTCGGTTAAGTCAATCTTGATGGTTACCGGATCATTTTTACTTTTACTCACACGCGCCAAAATATCGGTGATATTTTCATCCGTCAAATCAAAGATGGGCGCGAGTAATTGTAAGGTACGCTCAGGGTTTTCGACTTCATCAGGGCTGAGCATAGCGGTGAAAACCGGCTGATTGTCAGCGAGGATAACGCCATTGCGATCATAAATATAACCACGACTTGGTGGGGCAGAAATCAATTTGATGCGATTGTTGTCTGCTTGGGTCGTATATTTATCGTGAGCAAAAACTTGCAGAAATCCATAACGTACTATTAGCCCTAGCAAGCCTACAAATATGATTAATCCAAGAATAAGAATGCGACTGGTAAAAATTCGATTGACCTGTTCGGTATCAGGAGTGAGCGGTTTGTTCATATAAAGTCAGTACCCAAACAGTCAGTGAGACAATAAATCAAAAAGTTATCAAAGGAGGTATTTATGAAGTAGCAGTCGACCATGTCAAATATCATGTAGACAAAACGAGGTGAGCATAAAGGATAAGCTAAGGACTTTCAAAAACATAGCGTGATATAAGAAGCATTCAATATCTGAAATATTATCATCATAGATCTACAAACATCTCGCAAACGACAACGGCAAATTATAACAGATCAAAAGCGATGACGCAGTAGACAGTCATTTATTTTATCGCTGTTATAAAAGGTGGCATCATTATGCATACGACTGTGGTTGGTGACTCATTTCACAACGGATCTAATCACCGAGTAAATTCGAAAGAAGTAGTTATTAAATCGGTTACTGGTCATACGGCAGTAGATTATTTTAAGGATTTTTTATGCCACAGTAGCAGTGTAAAACGTGTCATCTCTAGTCACAACTTGCCTAGGGTCTACATGTGCTAATGGATGGCAAGTATGCTAAAATCAGGCGATTTATTTTGTAGTAGTTATTGGGGAGAGGGCTTCTTATTGCTAAGCATTGTTAATGTGCTCAGAATATTTGGTCAACATCGATCATCACGGCAAGGATACATAAAGTCATGGATGTAACTTCATTGTGGCAAACAATCGCTGAGCACCCTGAGTTTTTTGCCATGCTTACCATTCCGCCGGTGACAGCATTTGTGACATGGATTCATGTCTGGATGGCGCTCAAGATGTTGTTTTATCCGATTAAGTTTCGCGGTATACGCATCCCTAATTTCCCATTCTTTGGGCTGCCGGGTCTTGGCTGGCAAGGTATTGTGCCAAGAAAAGCGGGTAAGATATCTGGCGTGATTGTTGATCAGACGCTATCTAAGCTTGGCTCGCTTGATGAGTTTTTTCAGGCTATGGAACCAGATCAGATGGCGCTGTTCATCACTGAGGCGGTTGATAAAAACCTTGAAAACTTGATTGATGAAATTATGCTTGATCATTCGCCAGCACTGTGGGGCAATTTGCCTTATTCGCTCAAGCGCCGTGTCTATGCCCAAGCGCACCAAGAGCTGCCAAGCATTATGCAATCTTTGGTGACTGACTTGACCTATCATGTCGAAGATTTGGTCGATATGCGTAAGATGATTGTCAATAAGATGGAAAGTGATCGTCGTTTGATGGTCAATATGTTCTTAAAAGTCGGACAAAAAGAAATCAATTTTATTTGGCATATTAGTGCTTTGATTGGGCTGATTTTTGGCATTATCCAAATGTTTATATTCTTGGTAGTGCCGCAACATTGGACAGTACCGTTTTTTGCGGCCATTTGGGGCTTTTTGACCAATTGGATTGCGATTTGGATGGTATTTAATCCTGTAGAGCCGCATTTTATCCGTTATGTGAAGTTTTTTGCGCTACAGAGCCGTTTTCCTTTTATTAAGCCACAATTACCGCATATCGCTCGATATCGACTCCAAGGCGGCTTTATGAAGCGCCAAGAAGAGGTATCTGAAGTATTTGCTGAGATTGTGGTCAAAGATTTGGTGACGCTTGAGAACATCATGAATGAGATGATGTATGGTGACCGCGCTATTGAGACGCGTGAATTGATGAAGTCGCATCTGTATAAAGTCTTAGAGTCACCAGTGATTAATACGACTTTACGATTAGGACTGGGTCGCCGCGAGTTTGGGCAATTAAAAAATACCATCATTGATAAATCTATCGTTGCAACGATGGTGCCACTAAGGGACCCTGAGCTCAATGAAAGTCGTGCCAGTAAGATATTTGGACTGTTTCGTGATCGCATCCGAGCGCTGACGCCTGATGAATTCCAAAACTTATTACGTCCTGCCTTTCGTGAAGATGAGATGACGCTAATTGTGCTTGGCGGCTTGACTGGATTTTTGGCAGGTTGGTTACATCTGGTATTGGTGTTTTTCCCAGCCATGCAGTGATAAGCAATGTTTTATGCTTTTTATACACATCGCATACAGAGTGGATACAGAAACGTGACAAGTTGACGCTAATGTACCATGCTGTAAGCGCCCTAAGCTGCAATGGCTTAGGGCGTTATTTAGATAATAATAATCGCTTAAACTACAAGCAGTAACAAGTACTGGATACTTTCGATTATCCTGCAATACCAATCCCTAAAATAAACAATGACCGTATTAAGGTAAACAAGGTTAGACCGTATGTTAATCACAGAATTGGGTTATTTTGCCGTGCTAGCCGCCTTTATGTTGGCGATTTTGCAGGTAGTATTACCAACGATAGGCGTTATGCGTGACCATGTTGCTTGGCAGCGTTTGGCACCGAGCTTGGCATGGGCGCAATTTGCCGCCATGATTACCTCGTTTGGCGCATTGATGGCAGGCTTTTATTTTAATGACTTTAGCCTTGTCTATGTGTCGCAGCACTCGAATACCTTGCTGCCTTGGTATTATAAGTTATCAGCGACGTGGGGCGGGCATGAAGGCTCGCTGCTACTATGGATGACTATTATGGCAACGTGGTGTGCCTTGGTCTCATACTTTAGTCGTGGTTTGCCATTGTCGATGCGGGCGCGTGTATTGGTGATATTAGCCGCTGTACAGATGATGATGCTGGCCATGCTTATCTTTACCTCGTCACCGTTTGACCGCACTTTGCCAAATTTGCCCGTTGATGGTGCTGATTTAAACCCTGTCTTACAGGATTTTGGTTTAATTATCCATCCACCGATGCTGTATATGGGCTATGTCGGTATGGTAGTGCCGTTTGCGTTTTGTATGGCAGCACTGTGGGAAGGTCGCTTAGATGCGGTATGGACACGCTGGTCACGTCCATGGGCATTGGCTGCTTGGGGCTTTTTAACCATTGGTATTGCACTGGGTTCGTGGTGGGCTTATTACGAGCTTGGTTGGGGCGGTTGGTGGTTTTGGGATCCAGTAGAAAACGCTTCGCTATTGCCTTGGCTGGCAGGTTTGGCATTGCTCCATTCACTGGCAGTCACTGAAAAACGCGGTGTTTTTAAAGCGTGGACGATTATGCTGGCCATTTTTGCTTTTGCCTTAAGCTTACTCGGGACATTCTTAGTCCGCTCTGGGGTGATTACCTCTGTGCATTCATTTGCTGCGGATCCCACGCGTGGTTTAGTGATTTTAGCAATTCTTGGCATTATTGTGGGCGGTGGTCTCTTGATGTTCGCTGTACGTGGCTGGCGTCTCACGATTGAGAGTCAATATCAGCTGATTTCACGTGAGTCGTTTTTAGTCATTAACAACGTCATCATTTTGATTGCGACCTTAGTCGTATTACTTGGTACGCTCTATCCTATCATTGCCGATGCCTTTAATTTAGGTCAGGTATCCGTAGGTCCTCCGTACTTTAATGCACTGTTTGTGCCACTGACTTGGCTATTGATGATAGCAATGGGCATGGGCTCCAATATCCGCTGGAAACAAGACAGTCGCCCGCTCTTAGGCGCTGGCATGGTCATTGCGGCAAGTAGCCTTGTTTTAGCTGCAGTCATTGCCTATTTTGTTAGCCCTTCTGCCATGCTCAATATTGGTGTGACGCTAGCGGTGAGCTTTTGGGTATTGTTCTGGATGGTGGTCGATTTTAAAGACAAAACCAAAAATGCCCCAAGCTTATTCAAGGGCTTAGCTAAGCTCCGCTTGAGTTACTGGGGTCAGCAGACCGCTCATATCGGCGTTATTATAGCGGTCATCGGTGTTGCGTTTACCAGTACCTTAAGCATCGAGCGCGATGTGGCACTAAGGATTGGTGAAACGGTTAATGTCCAAGGTTATGACTTTGCATTGACGGATTTGAGAGAGACGAGAGGCAGTAACTTTGATGCAACGCAAGCCGAGGTCACAGTAACTAAGAAGGGCAAGGAAGTAACGATACTTCATCCTGAAAAACGGACTTATATCATCAGTACGATGCCGACGACTGAGGCGGCAATTAATGCCAACCTCATGCGTGACTTGTATGTCGCACTTGGTGAACCTATCGCTGAGGGTAGCAATCAATGGGCAGTACGTATTTATGTGAAGCCATTGATTCGCTGGATATGGCTCGGCGCTATTATTATGGCATTAGGTGGTCTATTGAGTATGCTTGATAGGCGCTATCGTCTCAAAACAACTAAGACGCCCGCTCAAATTACAGCAAGCAAGTCAGGTTTCGCGACCGTTGCTGACTTAGATAGCAACAATGCGACAGATGCCACGGCAACAATAGGGGAGAAATAAGATGACCCAATCAGAGAAGTCTCCTCAAAAAGGTACTGATAAAAAAGGCAATCAAACGATGAAAAAAAGCCAAATCAGAATATGGTTTTTGATTCCGTTGATCATCTTTGCCGCTTTTATAGTCATGCTGTATTTCCGTTTAGGTCAGCCGACCGAAATCGTAACCAATACCGCTCTTGAGCGTCCGGTGCCCGCTTTTGAGTTGCCGTTATTGTCCGATACCAGTCGTATCATGACCAATGACAACCTGCCAGATCAGCCGTTTTTGATGAATATTTGGGGCTCTTGGTGCCCAACTTGTATCATTGAGCATCCTTTTTTAATGCAGTTAGAGGAACGTGGCGTCAATCTGGTGGGCGTCAATTATAAAGATGATATTGGCGACGCCCTCGGTTATTTAAACCGTGGCGGTGACCCTTTTTCGATGTCTATCCAAGACTTATCTGGTCAATTTGCCTTAGATTTGGGTTTGACCGGTGCACCTGAAACCTTTGTGGTTGATGGTGAAGGTATTATTCGTCAGCACATTGTTGGTGAGATTAATGAGAGTAATTGGCAGAGCCGTATCACGCCTTGTCTGATGGTGCTCAATGAGGCTGATAAAAATAATGTCAGCCCTGATCTTGACCAAGTTAAAGAGGCGTGCAAATGATTATGATGCCATTAAAATCTATCACGAAAAATTTGGCAAGTTTGATCATTGCTTGTCTTTTTGGCGTGCTTAGTATCAATGCTTATGCCGCCATTGACGTCTACGACTTTGACTCAGTGCAGCAAGAAGCCCAGTACCGTGGTCTTATCGAAGAGCTGCGTTGCCCAAAATGTCAAAACCAAAACTTGGCAGGTTCTGATGCGCCGATTGCCCAAGATCTAAAGCAAAAAACCTATGACATGATTAAAGAAGGTCGTAGTGATGGTGAGATTCGCGCTTATATGCAAGAGCGCTATGGCGACTTTATCACTTATAAGCCGCCGGTACGTCCTTCAACGTGGATATTATGGTTCTTTCCGCCATTATTATTAATTGTATTGATCGTTGGCTGGTTTTGGCAAAGCAAACGCAGTCAGCGCGCTGCTCGTGGTCAAAGTGGCATCTTGGTAGACAGCGCCGCCGCCTTATCAGCAGTAGAAGAAGCGGAACTTGATCGTCTGTTATCACGAGCTGATCGCAATAAAACAGATCATGACATCACAAGCATAGAGGACAAAAAATGACCCTATTTTCTACTTTTGGCTTATTTATTGCCCTAAGCTTACTGATTGCACTCGTACTGGCAGTGATCGTTATCACACCTTGGCTACGAGCTTCAAGGTTACGAGAAAATCCTGTTGACAATCAGCTACTAGACATCAATATCGGTGTATTTCGTGAGCGTTTGACAGAATTACAATCAGACAAAGACAACGGCACGATTGATGACGCCCATTATCAAAATCAAAAGATCGAGCTTGAGCGTCAGCTATTGGATGCACAGCGTGAAGTCACCCCAATGGTCGCGCCTGGTATTAAGAGCCGTCTGATTATCATGGTATGGGTGCCTGTGCTGGCAGCGTTGGCTTATTTCTTGGTCGGTGATCGTACACCAGTCTTTGATTTGTGGGCAGCAGAAGACAAAGTTGCTCAAGTGGCGGATGATTTATTGACCGGTAAGATTGACCAGCCACCCGCTTGGGCGATTGAAGATGGTACTCAATTGATCAGCGCGATGCAGACCAACGTCTATCGTCATGCCGATGACCCTGATCGCTGGATGCGTTTATCAGAGCTGTTCTTATCCTTGGAAGCCACTGACTCAGCGATTGAGGCTTTGTCTCGTGCTTATCGTCTGTCGCCTGACAACGAAGAAATCGCCACCACTTATGCGCAGATTAGCTTTTTTGCTAATAAAGGTCAGCTTGATGCCAATAGCCGCCGTGTGCTGCAAGATGTTCTTGCCAAAAATCCGCAGCATGAAGGTGCGCAAATGCTGATGGCAATGGGCGAGGCTCGCGGTAATAATTTTGAACAAGCGCAAGGTTGGATTAAGCGGTTACGTAAGAGTATTGCTGCCAAACCAGGTGACCATACCCAAGCATTGAGCAGTCTTGATGAGCTAAGTGCCAATGTCACGGCACAAGAGCAGCAAGCATCTGAAGGGATTGAAGTTACCATCTCTATTGATCGGTCATTGTTGCCCCTAGTGAAAGCTGAAGATGTATTGTTTGTCGCGATACGTGATGTGAAAGGTGGCCCGCCATTTGCCGCCAAGCGTTTACCGATTAGCGTGATTAAGCAAGGCGAAGCAACTGTTAGTCTAAGTGATTTAGATGCCATGATGCCAGAGCGCACATTAAAATCTGCGCGTGATGAAAAAGTTCAACTCGCTGTCATTGCTCGCATCAGTCATAGTGGTACTGCCATTGCCGAGTCAGGTGATCTATCAGGTAATCCTGTGGTGATAAGCGTCGAGCAGAATCAAGTCAATGTGGCCATTAATCAGCAGGTTCCTTAACTCGCTGAGTCCAGAATATCATCCTACATTTAGTGCGCGCTATCGTTTCATCTATGGCGCGCAACCTTCTCTCATGAACAGATAAGTCATCATATGTTGCTGCATCAATACTAAAAATACTTGAGGTTTTGAAAGCCACAAGGTAAGGTAAGCTCTGCAAACCACCAATCCCTAAGTTTTATTAGTCCCAAAATCCTATTTATTAAGGAGAATCGTGTAATGATGCGTATTATTTTGCTAGGTCCACCAGGCGCCGGTAAAGGTACCCAAGCTCAGTTTATTTCTAAAGAATATGATATTCCGCAGATCTCAACGGGTGATATGCTGCGTGCAGCAATCAAAGAAGGCACTGAGCTTGGCAAACAAGCCAAAGACGTGATGAACGCTGGTGGTTTGGTTTCTGATGATCTAATCATTAACCTCGTGCAAGAACGCATCGCTAAGCCTGATTGTGTTAACGGCTGTATTTTAGATGGTTTCCCGCGTACCATTCCACAAGCGCAAGCGCTTGCAGATGCCAACGTGACGATTGATCATGTAATTGAAATCAGTGTACCTGATGATGAAATCGTCAAGCGATTATCAGGTCGTCGCCAACATGCTGGCTCCGGTCGTGTATATCATATTGATCACAATCCACCAAAGCAAGAAGGCATCGATGATGTGACTGGTGAAGCGCTTATCCAGCGTGAAGACGATAAAGAATCAACCATTCGCGACCGCTTAGCTACGTATCATGAGCAAACATCAGCCCTCGTTGGCTTTTATCAGAACAAAGCTAAAGAAGGCGGCGATGCACCTAAGTATGATAAGTTCGATGGTACTCAAGGTATTGATGACGTTAAGCAACAAATATTTTCTGCCCTAAAAGGCTAATATTTGTACTGACGCTAGAATATAGCGGATTAATCGAATAGTGTTATGAAAGACCCTGTCGCTAGTAATAGCAATCAGCAGGGTTTTTTAATGGGTCAAAAATAATGACCAATAGCAACATAAATCTAAATGATTGAAAATAAACTCTAAAAATTTCCATAAAAAAGCCGCTTACTCATAATAAGTAAACGGCTTTTTTATTAAAACGTCTTATTGATACAGCCAGTAGCGTTTAATTTAAAACTTAAGCGTTACCTTCAGCATCAACTTGTGCTTGCTGCTGACTTTGCGCAAAAGCTTGGTCAAAGTTAACTGGTGCAAGCAATAACTGCGGGAAGCTACCACGCGTTACGATATCGCTGATGACTTCACGAGCATATGGGAACAAAACGTTCGGGCAATAAGCACCTAGTATTTGACCAATTTGATCTTCTGGGATGTCTTTTAATAAGAAGATACCTGCTTGATGAACTTCCGCGATAAACGCCGCTTCTTCAGCATTTTTCGCAGTGACACTAACGGTCAATACAACCTGATAATGGTCATCGTCCAGTTTTTCGGCATTGCTAGATAGATTAATATCAAGCTCAGGGTTCCACTCTTTGGTGAATACGCCAGCGCCTGGGACTTCAAGTGACATGTCTTTGACATAAATACGTTCTAGTGCTAATTGCGGTTGTGCTTGTTCTTCAGCCATGATAATTCCTCTAAAAGTTAATCAAGTGATTGGGCAAACTGTTATTTTAGTAAAATAGCATTGTAATATAATTCGAGACAAAAGCTCGATATTTTTTATCAAAGCCCTTTATAGCTGTCCCTATCGTTACTTATATAAATGACTCACATATAGACTAGTAAAATAAATAAAGACAGCCAGAATAGCAAGATAGCAAATTAACCCGCTAATAGCTCGTCAAGTTTGCCTTGTTGGTTCATTTGATTGAGCTCATCAAAACCACCGACAAAGGTCTCACCGACGAAGATTTGTGGCACGGTGCGATAGTTATTGGTCTTTTGCATTAAAGCACGGCGATCATCGCTGCTCATATCGTGCATGCCAATCTCTTCATAATCAACGCCTTTTGATTTCAGCAGTTGCTTAGCGTTTGAGCAATATGGGCAGATAGGAGTAGTATAAACTTTAACAGATACAGTCATGATAAATCCTTATTTATAAATGTATAGAGCAATTGTTATCGGATAGAGGATAGTATTATAAAATTTGCCTATAGAGGCTGCAATCAAGTAAATCACAAGCCTATATTCTATTATGCTCACTATAAAGTGGGGATAGGCAGTATAAATTCAAGCCAAATAAATATAAAAGCGTCGTCAGTATCATAAATGCCACATAAAAAAAACACCCTATAAAGAGGTGTCTTTTTTATTCACTACCGATAGATAGTAAGTCATAGTTTAATAAAGTGCGCTATCAAACTACTTATGCAAGCTCGGTTTTGCTTTGACTTTAGTCTTCGGCTTAGCATCCTTTATGCCAACAAGTGGCATTCCAGCAGCTTGCCAGCCACCAACACCGCCTTCTAAGCGATAGACGTTTTCTTTACCAATCATCTGAATGGCCGCACCTGCTTGTACGCCCATATCGCAGATAATAATCACTGGCTGTTCAATCGCACGAATTTCCTCAATGCGGTCTTTTAGCTCAGTAAATGGGATATTACGACTGCCTTGGATATAACCGGTGACAAACTTCTTTTTGGCACGGATATCGATAAGCTGCGCATTTTGCGAGTTCACCATCATACCAAGGGTATTGGGTGAAATCTTTTTACCGCTACGTTTGTTTTCAATAGCAAAAAATAGCACGGCTAGTACGGCTAATATACCAAATAAAAACGGGTGGTTGCCCACAAATTCCAGCGCACGATCCAAACCATACCTCCAAAAAAATAAGTGTTCTATTACGCTGAGAAGACAGCCTAATGGATTGAACAAGGCGCTATTATACCGATTAGCCTATCCATAGTAAACGTGTGATGGTCATCATCGTGATTAACAGTGGATAAGAATTAATAAGGCTCAATAAGGCTTAGTATCTGCCTCTTCTCTTAGCGTCACGAGGTTTTCAACGCGGCGCTGCAATACTTTGCCATCAGCAACTGCTTCCCATAACGCGCAGCCTTTACTATTATGAGTATGGCGACAGTCGCGGAACTGACAGTCACCAGATAATGGTGCAAGCTCAACAAAGCCAGAAATAATGTCATCAGGCGTCAAGTGCCAAATACCATACTCGCGAATACCAGGGGTATCGACGATGCCGCCTTGAGTCAAATCGGCTGGATTAAAGGGCAGTAAGCGACTGGTGGTGGTAGTATGTTGACCAAGCTTTGAATTATCAGAGATGATATTCACGCTTTGTGCTGATTCAGGTAGCAGCGCATTGATCAAGCTGCTTTTACCGACCCCAGATTGCCCTGCAAAAATAACCAGCTTTTTATCGATATAGCGTTTTAGCTCATCAAGTCCTTCCTGGTCATCGCTATCCGCGACGTTTTCAGGACAGTCAACTGAGGTCAAAACGCTCTCATAACCAAGTGCGGCATATTGCGCCAATAACTCATTGGTATCGACGCCTTTTTCTTGCGCCAATAAATCGGCTTTATTGAGCACCAATAAAGGCTTGACCCCAGCATGATGACAAACAACTAAATAACGATCTATCAGTGTCGGGGCGGCAGCAGGTAAGGGCGCAAATACGATCGCCAAAATATCGACATTGGCGGCGACAGGCTTAAGCTTATGATAGCGGTCAGGTCGGGATACCAATGACGTACGTGGTTTGACTGATTCTATCCGACCAAAGCCTGTATTAGAGTCAGCATTCCAGCGCACTTGATCACCTGCTGCTAGCATTGGTAGATTGGTACGTACGTGGCAGCGCCAAATATCACCGAGTGCCAACTCTTGCCAAAACGGCTCAGGGTCATCAGGTGCAACCTCAGGCTGCACAGGTATGAATGATGGTAAGCTGGTCACTTGCACTTCCAATTGCTTGCCATAATGCGCCATGACCACACCATCCATCAAACTGTCATCGATACTATCTTGACTTAATAATTGCTGCTTATCGATGCGCCGAATCTGTTGTTTCGTTAGTTTGCGTTGTCGGATTAATGCCATGGGTTGGTGACCTATTATAAAATATTGCTCAGTGTAGCGTGAAAATTTGCTAACATACAGCCTAAAGCGCCTGCACTGGACAGAGATTTTGTAATATTTTAGTATTCATAAATTCTAAGTGAAATTCACAGCTGCCTAAGTACAAACATTTTTTGCACTGAGATAGTTAGATAGACGCATTATTTTATTCACATTGCTATTAAAGCATTGCTTGTAAGTTGTCTCAAACTTTATTGACCATAGGATATTTTATGACCACCGGCGACCATCCCAATAAAATTAAAATCAGAAACCAAGGCAAAAAAGGGCTGGTATGGATTGATTTAGAAATGACCGGTCTTGATACTCTAAATGATGAGATTATCGAGATAGCGACTGTTGTCACCGATGAAGATTTGAATGTCCTTGCCGAAGGACCTGTCTTTGCGATTAAAGTATCAGATCAAAAGTTAAATGGTATGGATGACTGGAATACCAAGCAGCATGGGCAATCAGGGTTGGTTGACCGTGTACGCCGTAGTACGGTGACACTGGCTGAGGCGGAAGCTGAAACCATTAAATTTTTGAATAAATGGGTCGATAGTGGTAAGTCGCCAATGTGCGGCAATTCAATCTGCCAAGATCGCCGCTTTATGGCGCGTCAAATGCCTGAGCTAGAGCGGTTTTTTCATTATCGAAACCTTGATGTGTCTTCTATTAAAGAGCTTTGCTTCCGCTGGCGTCCTGATGTCCTCAAGAATTTTGAGAAAGGCGGCAGTCATTTAGCGTTAGATGATATTCGTGACTCAATTCGTGAGCTTAAGCACTATCGTCAGCATTTCTTTAAACTGATACCTTAAAGCAGATACCTTAAAATCGGCACCTTAGAAAAAAAGGTATCAAGAAAGCCTTCAGATGAATCAAGCGCTATGATTGGGCTAATTTGTTTGAAGGCTTTTTTGTATTAAATAATCCAAATTATAATCTAGAAGTGTTATTTGAGTCATGATTAATAAGGCTGTCTCAATTTTTAACGCAGCTCATCAGTACGTTTGATACTGTTAGAGCTCGCTTCATAAATGGCATTGAGCTCTGCTTCTTTCAAGTGTTTTTCAACGGCTGGATATAACTCACGCTCTTCAAAACGAATAAGGTCGTATAAAAGCATGCCTAATGCTTGAACTTGCGCAGCGGTTACCTCTTTATTGATGGATTTCTGTGAATGCTCAGTTTCATCCATTAGTTTATATAGCTGTTTATGCTGAACATCTAAAGTCTCAAGCACTGAGGCAACCTCAGTATGAGAGGTATGGTAAGGCTTCAAAGCATGAGTGATTAAGGTATCCTCAATATTAAAGTGAGCTTGCATATCTTTAATATAAGCCATGAGATAATGCCAATGCTTGGCAATCTCAGCAGGCTCATCAGGACATTCTTTAGCATGGCGAGATAGGTTAAGTCCAAGGTGATGTTGGCGAGATAAAGGCTGTAATTGATTGGCGCGTTTCATAATAAAAACCCTTAATGATTCAATAGATTATACTTCACGTATACGCCCCGCACTCACTAACAAGGAACCTTTTGGAATATAACTGCTTTTTGTTCTATTTTCTGTGCAGCCCATGCAACGCCAATACCATGATTACCTACTGTTGCAGTGGCAAATACCAAAGGTTTATCAAGCTTAGAGTCGACCGTTGCTAAATCAATATCAACTATATCTATATTAAGGTGTTTTGCTAATATGCATCCTAGCGCGTAGGAACTACCTAGGGTTTTATAGACATTAAGTCCAAAACGCTTTGATTCATCTTCCACTAAAATTGATTTAACTCCGAGTTTGGTTTCCAGCAGTGGTAACGAGACCAAAGGTGTTGGTTGCTACTCATCAATTTGACAATGAAATGCGCGAGCTGGCTTAGCAATTTTTACAGTGAATAGAGGTGAGTTCTGACCAGTATAAAAATTATTTTTAGCAACATTTAGCATAAGACTTTCTTTCATGAAAATTGACCACATCATGAGTATGTCATGTAAACGTGTAAAGATGGTCATCGTTTAATCACCGACTATTCAAATGGCGACTTTAAGAATAGTGATGATTTATTATTCAAGATAGATAACGGAGGAGAGTAAGGAGACAGTGAGCCACGGGAGGACAGAAGGTTTAAAAGGCGGGGATTACATATAATAGAGATTTAGGTAAATAATAAACACAAAAAAACCTCAAATATAAATACTTGAGGTTGAAACTTTTGTATTAAAACTAAGTTTTAAATATGGCGCAGCGGACGGGACTCGAACCCGCGACCCCCGGCGTGACAGGCCGGTATTCTAACCAACTGAACTACCGCTGCTTAGGTCGTACTTAGTTTATTTAACCACTTAGCTTACTACTTTAGAGTAACGCTATACTAAATAGTGGTGGGTGATGACGGATTCGAACCGCCGACATTCTGCGTGTAAGGCAGACGCTCTACCAACTGAGCTAATCACCCTTCGAACAATTGCTAAGCAATTTATTCAACATCAACTGAGCTCTAAGTTTGTCACTAAGCTCTGCTGCTGTGGGTGTGTATTATATAGATTTATACATGGCTGTCAAACACTATTTTACATTTTTTAAAAAATGATTACTAAAAAGGCTTTTGAGAGTATGGCTAGATGATGTGATAGCCCATATGACAACTACCTAGTCAACTAATAGTTACCTATTGCGCGGCGGATAAAAGCTACTATACTTGATTGGTTGTATTTGATTATATTGTGCTATTACCAGTTGGAGGCGAAAACAATAGAAGCTTTATCTACTACTGAGCAGCAAGTGGCAGCATGGTCTTGGACAGACTTTGCTGGGCTAGGTCTGATATTTCATATTATTCTTATGATTGTGATGACGTTGCGTATTGTCTCGGTACAGCGCAATATTGGGGTAGCAATTGCATGGATAGCGGTTTTGTTTACTTTGCCCGTATTTGGCTTGATTGCCTATGTACTGGTGGGTGAGCCGATGATAGGTCGACGTTATCGCCAGCGAATGGATCAAGCGCGACTACTGATGAATGAGATGGCGCAACGGGAGCGCTTGGTGTTTGATGAAGGGCAAGAGGTATTGCCGACTCATTACCGTGGGGTCAGTCATATCGGTACGCGCTGGACAGGGTTTGGGGTATTCTCAAACCATGATATGCAACTGTTGACGCACGCCAATATTATTTTTAAACGTTTGATTGATGACATCAATGCCGCTCAGCGCAGTATCTTGATGGAGTTTTATATTATTTATCCTAAGGGGCAGGTGCTTGATGTTATAGAATCGTTAATGGCAGCCGCTCAACGCGGAGTTGAGTGTCATATTCTGATTGATAGTGTGGGGAGTTTTAGTTTTTTTAACAGTAAGGCCCATCGAAAATTAGAAAAAGCAGGCGTTTTTGTCCATCAGTCATTGCCAGTAGGGTTGTTTAAAACGTTATTTAAGCGTTCAGATTTGCGTAATCATCGTAAAATCGTGGTTATTGATGGTTATATCGGTTATATCGGTAGCTTCAATTTGGTTGATCCTAAGTTTTTTAAGCAGAATAAAGACGTCGGTGAATGGATTGATGTGGCGATACGCAGTGTCAGCGAGAATGACATTAGCATTGCGACTGCAATGGCAAAAGTGGTGGTGACCGATATCGGGGCGGAAAACAGTGACAATCTAGATGCGCTGCATCAACGAGTCAACAGCTATACACGTAAGCTATATGTGCGCAATCCGACGATTAATGACATCAATAGTCGTATCAAAGTATTGGATGATGGGCTAGAAAATGTAGAAAACCCCTGTACTGGTGCGATGTCGACAGTGATTCCGCAGATGCCAGTGGTAAAAGGCGTGGTCGCGCAGCTGATTCCTTCAGCGCCACAAGTGACCGCTCACGTTATTTATAATACTTTAGTAACCGTTTTACATCGTGCTAATCACTGTATTTGTATCACAACGCCGTACTTTGTACCGGATGAAGCTTTGTCAGGCGCGCTAGTGACGGCCGCCAAGCGCGGGGTCAAAGTTACGCTGATTATCCCTGAAAAGGTTGATTCATTCTTAGTTCAGCACGCCTCGCAAGCGTATTACCAAGAGTTGTTAGAAGCGGGTGTTAGCATTGCTCTGTTTAAGGGTGGTCTGCTGCATGCCAAAACAGTAGTTATAGATGACGATTATTGTATATTTGGCACCGTCAATATCGATATGCGCAGCTTTTATCTGAACATGGAAGTCAGTTTGGCGATTTATACGCCTGAAATGGTCGCGCAAGTTGCCGCTTGTCAAGACTCGTATTTACAAAGCTGTCGTTTTTTAACCTTGGATCAGTGGCAACGGCGTCATAAGACTGAACGCTTGTTTGATAATGTGATACGCTTATTTAGTCCATTATTGTAGCCCTACATATTTTAAGTTAAGGTAAGCACTATATTTTGCACAACTGCCTGTAGTTCATTGCCTCTATGATTAATTTACTTTTTTAAAGGATACGCGTTTTTTATGTCTGCATCGCCCTTAACGCCCCTTGATTATATTGCAGCAGGTTATTGGCAAGATTTTTTGGCAAGGCGTGCTGTCGCAGGCGGTATCGCTTACGAAGTGGATTTGCATCACTGTGGTTTGGATGAATCGCTGGCAAGCTTGCAGCGCATAGATACGTTACTGTCTCAGATACGCCGCGATATGGTCAAAACAAGCATTTGGGATGAAGCAACGTTATTAAAAGATGAGCGCTATCGTAACTTTATGGTGTTTTTGGCGTTTTATGCAGGACGAGTATTGGCGCAGCAATGGCAACAATCGCCACGTTGGTTTGGTCAGTTTGAGCTAGATGCCCGCTATCCTGAGTTAGTACTGACGACCGATGATTTTTATCAGCATATGGCGATGTTTTATGGCGCTGATACTGATGTTAATACCAAAGATAGCAGTGATAAAGATAATACCCCGCTTTTCTTTGCTTTAGAACCGATAGGGATGCGTTTATTTGGTCATATCGACCGCGCGTTTAAATCGGCGCAAGGTGGTGAGGTCGCTAGCGGCTTATACCAAGCCGTTAGTGACAGATTGCCAAAAGCTGTAAATCATCAGCCTCATTTGGTTGATGCGACCATAGCAGATAAACCAAACACTCAAACAGCAAATGAAAAGGCATTTATTGAGAAAGTAAGCCCTGAAAATAGTAGCACATCCCTTTACTCGAATAGTAAGTCGTCCATAGACAGGGCGACAACTCAACTTTCAGATGACAAAATGGGTAATGTATCTTCTATATCAGCTACTACAATTACATCAGTGCCACTAGCAGAAGATGTAGAAATAACAAACGCAACGGTAATACCTATAGTAGAACCAGTAAAAACCACGGCAGTCGCAAAAAAACCACCCACGCCAGAGATTTTTAGCCAACTATTAACAGAGCTACATGAGATAGAAGTAACACAGACCACGGGCGAAACTGAATATGAGAAGGCGTGCAAGGTTTTAGATCAGTTTGAACGTCATATTGCCAAGCAAGAAAAACCCCGTAAGCAAGTCGTCTTTTCAGAGGCGCATCTGCAAGCAAAGCAGCAGGCCTTGTTGGGATTAGAAGACGCTGCAAATGCAGGAAACAGTGCTGCGATGTTGCGCTTGGCGATGTATGAGCTGCTCGGCGAAGGTCTGATAGCAAACGAAGGCGCTGATAAAGTCGCTGGTATAGAGGCTGGAGTTGAATGGGTGCAGCAAGCGGCGGGTAAAAATGACAGCCGCGCTCAGCGTTTACTGAGTAAAATGTATTATCAAGGCGTAGGGGTTACGCAAGACCTTAAGGTTGGTAAATATTGGCTCGAGCAAGCGGCAGAAAATGGGCACATCGAAGCGGCAAGCTTGGTCGGTCAGTGGCAACAAGCACAAACGTTAATCAACACCCAAAAGCAAGAGCAGCATAGTCTTAAGCGCTATCAGCTATTGTTTGCAGTGATTATCGTGATAGCCTTACTCATTATTATTTTGGTCTAAAAAACGATGACCAACATCCTTGAATTTAAAAACGTATTGTTTGGCAATAAATTCAGGTAGAATTGGTGCGTTTTTTGTGCGCGACTCCTATTATCTGCTCCATTAATTATCTGGGCTTTTGCATGCCATCTTCTGACACCTCAAAAAATCTTTCTATTCAGGCACAGCCTCTGCAAAGCCATGCGGTATATAAGCCGCCTGTGTATTATCAAGTCGGCATAAGCTTATTAAAGCCGTTATATCGCCTGCAAGTATGGCGCCGCTCGCATGCGCGTGATAATTATAAGCAAGAAGTTGAACAGCGTTTTGGTAAGCGTTATCCTGCGCCTCCTATAGCCACAGAAACGTATCTGCCAGCTGCGGATTTAAACAGCAGTATCAAGTCTAATAAGCGAAATAAAACTATCTGGTGCCACGCGGTCTCTTTGGGAGAAACCAATACCGTTGCGCCATTATTGGATGCACTATTGTCTCGTGGTTATCGGATATGGCTGACCAACACTACCCAGACTGGTTTTGCGCGCGGTGCCAGTCGATTTGCAGAAGACATTGCGCAAGGTCGATTGAGTCATAGTTATGTACCGGTTGACAGTCCGGCGGTGATTGAGCGCTTTTTGACTCATGTACAACCTGTTGCTGCTTTATTTGTAGAAACAGAGCTATGGGCAAACATCTTAACCAAATTATCTGAGCATCATATGCCAAGTATCTTGGTGAATGGGCGACTGTCCGCATCCTCTTTTAAAAGCTATCAAAAAATTGGCGCAGTCAGCACTAGCATGATGAAAAATTTGAGTTTAATCATTGCGCAGGATAATGACTCTGCCAAACGCTTTCGACAATTGGGTGCGCATAGCGCCCAAATCCGTGTGGCAGGCTCGCTAAAGTGGGTCATTAATACGCCTAAATTGTCTAATGTGTCTGAGCCAGATGATGACAAGACTATCGATGTCGATATTGAAAATAGCGAGCAGCCAGAGTTAGCAGAAAAAACGAGTGTGACGGCGAGTGATTTGGGCGTGGTCAATCGCCCAATTTGGGTGGCAGCAAGCACTCATGGTGGTGAAGAGAATACGGTACTGTCATGGCAGCAGCAATTACTGTCAAACCCTGCATTGGCAAAAGCGCTACTTATTATCGTTCCACGCCATCCAGAGCGTTTTGATGAAGTGGCAGCGCTGATTCAAAATTCAGGCTTGACCATGGCACGGCGCAGTGCAGCAGAAGCTATCGACATAACTACCCAAGTCTATCTGGCGGATAGCATGGGTGAGTTAATGAATTGGTATGCTCTTTCCGATGTAGCAGTGGTTGGCGGCTCATTGGTCGAGGTTGGCGGACATAATCCAGTTGAGCCTGCAAGTGTGGCGACACCTGTGTTAATGGGTATTCATACTCAATCTTGTCAAAGTGTCGTGGATAAACTGGCGAGCGTAGGGGCGTTATATCAGCCCCATAACCCTTTTTATCAGGCGATTGATCATACTAATAATCATGATGAACAAGCGAACGAAAACCAAAAATTTGCCGATGATGAGACGCTGATTTATCAGCAGCTAAAATATTGGATGAGTCATTTAACGTTGGCTAAGCAAGCAGGGCAAGCAGGCGCGCGGATGACCGATCAGCAGCAAGCAGTATTGAGCCGTCAATTATCGATGATAGAAAAAGTCATCGAGCAGCATGCTCTTCAAAACGTTAGCCAAGATTCAAATTAAGAGCCACTATGAACTGTATCTTATTACCGGCTGCAAACTTCTCTAATAAATCTGCACATATCAATGCCGTGGCGCAAATTGAGCATGTTAACCAAGTTCTGGGAGCAAAAGTAGGCGATACCCTAAAAATTGGACAGCTAGAAGGTAATCTTGGCACTGCTATCATTGCTGATATAACGCCTAAGCGTATTGATTTATGTGAGGTAAGTTTGGTCACAGCACCGCCACCTAAGCTAAATCTGACGGTAGTACTGGCACTGCCGCGCCCAAAAGTATTGCGCCGTCTGATTATGGATATGACTGCGCTAGGTGTCAGCGATATTATTCTGATTAATAGCTATCGTACGCAAAAAAGCTACTGGCAAAGCCCGATGCTGAGTCGCCTTGATGAGTTTATATTAGAAGGTCTGCAACAAGGCATTGATACCGTCGCGCCGCGTATCAGTTTGCAAAAACGCTTTAAGCCCTTTGTTGAAGATGAGTTGGCAAACTTAATCACCAATCGCGCTATTGTCGCTCACCCTTATGCGGAATTATCGTTTTCACAATATGTGCAACAACAATTAGAAAGCTCTGAATTGCCTCATAGCTCAGTATTACCAAGCATGGTTTTTATCGGTGCAGAAGGCGGCTGGATTGATTATGAAGTTGAGCTGCTTGCAAGGCAAGGCTGCCAAACAGTACATATCGGTGCGCGAATATTGCGCACCGAAGCGGCAGTCAATGCTATTCTGGGACAATGGCTATTGTAAGATAATAACTGATATAAGTCTTAGTTGGAAATGCGGCAAGATTCATTACAACGGCATCAAAACCCCATTAAAAAACCACTATACACAGCATTAATTGTCGATTATTTAACTAAATAATCGGGCTAAATAAATGTATTGATAATTAATATCATTTCCATTAGTATATGCTTTCCAGACATTAGGGTCTTTTTAATCCCATCAATCCATGATTTTTAATGTCTTTTTATTCTACCTATCTGCCGCGCTATTATGGGGAAAACCATGTCATTGAATGTAATCAGTGCAAATTTATCTTCTGCTAAACTTACTTTACCGGTTGCCGTATTTGGCATGATGTTGGCGCTTGCTGGCTGTAGTAAATCATCGACGCCAGAAGAAAGTGTTGATGCCGAAACGCCAGCGCCAAGCACTGAGCAAGAAGTAGCAAAAGACAACGCGGCGAGTGCTGATGGACAGACAGTAACTATCTACTCATCACGTAATGAGCAGCTAATCAAGCCATTGTTGGATCGTTATACTGAACAGACGGGTGTGAAGGTTGAGCTGGTTACAGACAAAGATGGTCCACTGATGGCGCGTCTGCAAGCTGAAGGTCAGAATACCCCAGCCGATATGCTTTTGACAGTTGACGCAGGTAACTTGTGGCAAGCGGCTGAGCAAGGTTTACTGCAACCTGTTGCTTCTAGCGTTTTGGAAGCAAATGTACCGGCTAAGTATCGTGATCCAGAAGGTCGCTGGACAGGTTTGTCATTGCGCGCCCGTACGATTTTTTATGACCCAAGTAAAGTAAGCGCTGATCAATTATCCACTTATGCAGATTTGGCGGATCCAAAGTGGAAAGGCAAATTATGTCTACGCACCTCGAAAAAGGTTTATAACCAGTCATTGGTTGCGAGCATGATGGAGCATTTAGGTGCTGAAAAAACAGAAGCGGTCATCCGTGGTTGGGTTGCTAACTTAGCTACTGATGTTTTCAGTGATGATACCAATCTACTAGAAGCTATCGCTGCTGGTCAGTGTGAAGTGGGTATTGCCAATAGTTACTACTATGGTCGCCTGCTTGATGAAAAGCCTGATTTCCCAGTAAAAATATTTTGGGCAAACCAAGGTACGACAGGCACGCACGTTAATATCTCAGGTGCTGGCGTAGTAACGGGTTCAGACAATGCAGATGGCGCATTGAAACTGATGGAATGGTTGTCTTCTGATGACGCACAAGGTCTTTATGCTAGCGCTGATAAAGAATTCCCAGTCAAAGTTGGGATTGATGAGTCAGAGATGCTTAGATCTTGGGGTCAGTTCAAACCAGACGATATCAATGTACAGAAATTTGGTGCATTACAAACCCAAGCCATTCAAATGATGGACAAAGCAGGCTATAAATAAAAGTCTGCCAGTCATTTAATCTGTCAGTTATTCAATAGAGTTATGATGCGTATGACACGGTAACAACTTATGATAACAATGCCAGAATCGTCTGCAAGTCAGAACAATACTGTCAATGAAAGTAATGAGACAGGCAATACGAGTAAATCTATTCGCCAAG
This sequence comes from Psychrobacter sp. SC65A.3, assembly GCF_025642195.1. Lineage (NCBI taxonomy): Bacteria > Pseudomonadati > Pseudomonadota > Gammaproteobacteria > Moraxellales > Moraxellaceae > Psychrobacter > Psychrobacter sp. SC65A.3. The sequence goes on from NZ_CP106752.1 coordinate 953,967, forward strand.
ACCATGCTACCCGTAAACGTGTCATCTCGAAATCAGTCTTAGGACTGATTTCGTTGTTTATGCTAGTACCGATTTTAATCGTGTTATTGTCATGGACACAGCCCGTCGCTGATATTTGGGGGCATATGCGTGAGTACGTATTGCCGCAAGTCCTCAAAAATACGGCTATTTTATTATTAATGGTCACAGTAATTTCTGGCACGATTGGCACGGCATTGGCATGGCTTACGAGTATGTACCGCTTCCCTGGACAGCGGTTTTTTTCGTGGGCGCTGATGTTGCCGCTTGCTATGCCAGCTTATGTCTTAGCATTTGTTACAGTTGGTATCGTTGATTTTAGTGGACCATTGCAAACGGCATTAAGAGATTTTGGTTTTACGACTGCCATTCCGTCGGTACGTAACGTCTGGGGTGCAGGGCTGATCTTGTCATTGGCTTTTTATCCTTATGTTTATTTGTTGGCGCGCCAAGCTTTTTTATCTCAAGGTAGGCGAGCTATTGAAGCTGGGCAGATGCTTGGCTTAAGTCGTGGTCGAGTGTTTTTTCGGTTGGCATTACCGCAAGCATTACCTTGGGTCATCGGTGGTTTGCTACTGGCAAGTATGGAGACGCTAGCAGACTTTGGCGCGGTGTCAGTATTCAATGTTGATACCTTTACTACTGCCATCTATAAAGCTTGGTTTGGGTTTTTTAGCTTGACGACAGCGGCACAGTTGGCAGCACTATTAATTGGTGTGGTCTTCATTGTTGTCTTGTTTGAACAATATTGGCAAGCAAAACGCGGTAATATTATTACCCAAGGTAGTAGCCAACGTTTTGAAGTCAGTAAACCAGCTAAGCTTGCTATGACGCTGCTTTGTACGCTGGTATTCTTGATAGCATTTTTGATCCCGTTTGCACAGCTTATCTATTGGACAGCGGCAAATTTTCAGCAAGATTTTGATGCCCGCTATATTGATTTTGTCACCAATAGCCTCATGATTGCTAGTATTACCACTGCGTTTATTGCGGTCTTAGCGATTATGATTGCGTGGATTAAGCGTCAATATCCGGACAAATCTACCAAGCTTATGACTACTTTAGCTAATTTGGGCTATGTGGTGCCGGGTACGGTATTAGCGGTCGGGATCTTTATTCCGATTGCGTGGCTGGATAATCAGCTGATTGCTTATAGCATAACCTCCACGCAGTTTTTATCTGGGAGTGTGATCGTAATGCTGCTGGCTCTATCGACCCGTTTTATGACGGTCAGTTTTCAGCCGGTAGACCGTCAGCTTCAGCGCTTGACCGTCAATCAAGAAGCGGCTGCTAAATTGCTTAGCGATAGTCCTTTTCAGCGCTGGCGGCAAGTGATGTTGCCCGTATTGAGCCCAGGGGTATTAACGGGTTTGTTGATGGGTTTTGTCGAAGTGATGAAAGAGATGCCGATTACTTTGATGACGCGGCGTCAAGGTTGGGATACGCTAGCCGTTCGGGTATTTGAGATGACCAGTGAAGGCATGTGGGGTCGCGCTGCATTACCAAGTTTGTTGATTGTATTGGTCGGTCTTATTCCTGTTTGGATATTATTGCGTCAAAGCGATAAGCAGGGTTAAGGTATTTTTTAATTAAAATATTGTGCTTAAATGATCAACGGATTCTAATTGGTGCTTCTCACGTTATTCACACTTTTAAAGTTTCATGTTTTTAACGTCTAATATTTTGAATGTTGTGACGCTGGATTTTCTTCACTAATAGCTTATTGGTACTGTCTATGTATACTGACTTGATGAACGATTCAATAAATCCAGCAGACTCTGATTCTTTAGAGCCTCAGAGTAAAGCACGACAAAGTAACGCGAAAAAGCCACCTATGACTATCATAACCAAAGCGCAAATGGCTCAAGCTGTAGCGGAAAGAGAGTTACAACAAGGTGTTGCTAACTTAGATAGTACCTTTATTCAGAATCATGAAACCGCTGCCACTCAGCCGTATTTTAGTGTACAAGACTTGGTGGTTGGCTATGACGACACCATAGTAGTCAATGGTTTGTCACTAAACCTACAGCAAGGTGAAATTGGTTGTTTTTTAGGTTATAGCGGCTGTGGTAAGACCACGGCATTAAGAGCGATTGCCGGATTAGAAGAGAGTCGTAGCGGCAAAATCACGCTTAACAATCAGCGACTGACAGAGCAAGCAGCGCGACTCTCATTTGCTGTTGCGCCTGCCAAGCGCGGTATGGGGATGGTATTTCAAGACTATGCGCTATTTGGTCATTTAAGTGTGGCAAAAAATATCGGCTTTGGTCTCAATAAATGGTCGGCTGCCGACAAAAAAGCCCGTGTTGCTGAGATGCTAGCGCTGGTAGAATTGTCTGAACATGCCGATAAACGCCCAAGCGAGCTCTCAGGTGGACAGCAGCAGCGGGTGGCATTGGCTCGTGCATTGGCACCGAAGCCTAAGTTATTACTGCTCGATGAGCCGTTTTCGAACTTGGATGTGGTATTGCGTGAGTCACTGGCCATGAATGTTCGTGATATTCTTAAACGTACCAATACCACTGCCATTTTGGTCACTCATGATCAAAACGAAGCATTTGCGCTTGCTGATAAAGTCGGGGTCATGCATAAAGGTAAACTGGTACAGTGGGCAACCCCAAGTGAGCTATATCATGAGCCGGTCAGCCCATTCGTCGCTGAGTTCGTCGGTGAAGGCGCGATGATAGACGGCATCATCAAAGAAGGTCATGTTGAGACGGCGCTTGGTGATATTTATCGACGGATGGAAGTCTACGATGCATCCGGTCAGCCACAGTATTGTGAGTACGATTATCCGAATGGTACACCAATTAAGGTATTGGTACGTCCTGATGACATTATCCATGATGATGACAGTACGCAGACCGCTTTAGTGGTTGGTCGGGTGTTTCGCGGTGCCAATTATCTCTATCGCTTGCAACTAGATGATGGTCAAACGGTATTGTCATTGGTCGCCAGTCATCATAATCATGAAGTCGGCACCCAAATCGGTATTTTGCCGATACTGGAGCATGTGGTGGTATTTGATGAAAAAGACATCAACGCCACCACGTGGTCGGAGTACGATAGGTCAGAGCGGTTTGAGGACATATGATAGCGTTTATTATGTTGTCTTTACCAAAAGGACGCCTGATAGTTCAGTTCTAAAGTTGTTAAGAGACACGCGTCGCTAGTAGATGTAAGTAGCGTCCAAGCCACTTATAGGGATCCAGTTGCGAGTAGCGTAACTCCATACGTATGACCGCTTCAGGATCATTATGCCCACCACGTTTTAGCGGCGAATAATCGTGGAATACGCGCAGTCCGCTGGCGATCAGAGTCTGATACTCATGCGCCTTTAGCCAAGCTTCAACCTCTTCCTTTGCAACCGGATGATTGGGCGTTAGGCTCTTTTTATTGTCGGCTTTATATTCAGTGTTATCTAATAAGTTAAAATTACCCATTATCAAGTTACGATAATCAAAACTTGCCGGATTATAAAAGCACAGCGATAATGCTCCATTATCGGATAATTGCTGGTCAAAAAAGTCCATTACCGTGGCAGGCTCTGCCAACCATTCAAGTAGCGCATGACACATGATTAAATCAAATTTCTCCGTCTTGTCAGCCAGCTTTTCTTCAAGCTCTTGATAGGGGCATACATACCACGTAATATTCAATTTTTCATCTTTTGCACTACTTTGTGCAGCGCGCTCTTGGGCCTTCTCTAACATATTGGCTGAGATATCATTGATGACCAGTGTATGTCCTTGAGTCGCAAGCTCAATCGCAATTTGCGCAAGCCCTGCGCCTACATCCAAAATACGTAAAGGTCGCCCAAGAGTGCTGCTCATCTGCGCGCAGTATTCAAAAAGATCACGGCGCAATACTGCTAATCGAATGTCTCCCTTTAAGCCACCATAGACCTTTTTCTCAAAATGATCGGCAATCGCATCAAAGCTGCGGTCAGTACGCACATCTTCTTTTAACGCTTGTACTGTCACATTTTCTGTAGAGTCTACCGCATCGCTATTATTAATATATTGAGGATTGGTTGGCATAAAGAGTTGTCTATATCGGAGGATGTATGGTGGCGTATCGTACAATAAAGCAGGGCGCTAATCTAGCGTTGACGTCTTTTTAGGATTGTTTTTAAATTGCGTCAACACCCAACTCTGATTATGCGCTATTTGAAAAAATGGGCGTTAAATGGTATTGGCTAAATAACGGTCTTTATATATATCAATGGCAAAATTAGCCAGTGATATCAATGCTGTTGGGAAAGGTTTTTGAATCATGGTAATTGATGCAAAAAGTAGCAATTACTGAACTGTTTTGCTTGATTTTAATAGCACCTAGAACCCCCTAAATCAACAAATTTGTGCTAAAATAGTTTCTTTTATTCAACATTAAAACTATCGCTAATTCTCTATAGATTTGAATGGTTGCTAAGCCTTTTTTGATGGTCACTGTATTTATTATATAACGGCGCTTTGGTGCCGTTATTGTTGCCCATTATGGCTTAGATATGCCAATGCTAGAGAGTAGATGTGAGTGAGGGAGTGTATATGAGCGAATCGGTCAGTCCTATTGCCATTGTAGACGAATTAAAGCAGTCCTATTTGGATTATGCGATGAGCGTGATCGTCTCGCGCGCGCTGCCTGATGTGCGTGATGGGTTCAAACCAGTACACCGCCGTGTGATGTATGCGATGCATGTATTGTCTAATGACTATAACAAAGCCTACAAGAAATCTGCACGTGTGGTTGGCGATGTCATTGGTAAGTATCACCCACATGGCGATAGTGCTGTCTATGATGCCATCGTACGTATGGCACAGGATTTTAGCTTGCGTTACCCGATGGTTGATGGTCAAGGTAACTTTGGCTCAATTGATGATGATCCTCCGGCAGCGATGCGTTATACCGAAGTGCGTATGACCAAGTTGACCCACCAAATGCTTGCTGACTTGGATAAAGATACCGTCGATTGGGAAGACAACTACGATGGCTCTGAGCGTATGCCAAGCGTGTTGCCTGCGCGTATTCCTAACTTATTGATTAATGGTGCTACCGGTATTGCAGTTGGTATGGCGACCAATATGGCGCCGCACAATCTGACGGAAGTGATTAACGCTTGCTTAGCTTATGCTGAAAATCCGCAAATATCTGCTGAAGAGCTGATGTCGCATATCTCAGGTCCTGACTTCCCGACAGGCGGTATTATCTATGGTCGTGCGGGTATTTTAGATGCTTATCGTACTGGTAAAGGTCGCTTGCATGTACGTGGTCGATATATTATTGAGCCGATGAGTGAGACGGGTGTCAACCGTGACCGTGAGCGTATTGTTTTCACCGAAGTGCCTTATCAAACCAATAAAGCCAAGCTGATTGAGCGTATTGCAGAACTTGTGCGTGACAAAAAAATCGAAGGTATTACCGAGATTCGTGATGAGTCTGATAAAGACGGTATGCGTATCGCTATTGATTTACGTCGCGGCGAAACAGCGGAAGTGATCGTTAACAACTTGTTCCTGCAAACGCCGCTAGAATCGAGCTTTAGTATCAATATGGTGGCGCTTGACAATGGTCAACCAAAGCTATTGACCTTACGCCAGCTGATTGCAGCATTTGTACGCCATCGCCAAGAAGTGGTGACGCGCCGTACCATTTTTGAGCTCAATAAAGCCCGTGTCCGTGGTCACTTATTAGAAGGATTGACCGTTGCACTAGCGAACATTGATGAGATTATTGCGACGATTAAAGCGTCTGCAAACCGCGGCTTAGCTCGTGAAAACTTACTGGGTAATACTTGGGGTTCAGGTAGTGTTGTAGCGATGCTAACCGCTGCAGGCAGCCAGTCGGTACGTCCTGACTTTATCGAGGGCGAAGATCCAAAAGCGCCGTTTGGTCTGATTAATAATCAAGAAAGCTATCGCTTATCGCTTGAGCAGGTCAATGCTATTTTAGACATGCAACTGCATCGTCTAACGGGTCTTGAGCAAGACAAGCTGACTGAAGAATACCAAGACTTGTTGCGTGAAATCGCTCATCTAGAATCTATACTTGGCGATTTTGATAAATTAATGACCATTATCTCAAATGAGATGATTGAAATCCGTGATAATTTTGGTGATGAGCGTCGCACCGATATTATTGATTCGCGTATGGACTTTAACCGTGAAGACTTGATCCCAGAGCAAACAGTTGTGATGACGGTATCACGTACTGGTTATGCGAAAACGCAGCCCATTGACGATTATGTGGCGCAAAAACGTGGCGGTAAAGGCAAATCAGCGACGGCGATGAAAGAGGACGATGTGATTGATCACTTAGTTGTGACCTCGACGCATGCAACCGTACTGTGCTTTACTGATACAGGTCGTGTCTTTAGTTTACGTGGTTTTGAAGTGCCAATCGCCAGCCGCGGTGCCCGTGGACGTCCATTAGTGAATTTGATTGGCTTAAATGCTGATGAAACGGTCACAACGATATTGCCTATTCCAAAAATCGTAGAAGAGTTATCGGTCAAAGGGGAAACATCAGCAGATGCTCTAGTAGATAGTGATGATGATCTATTAGACGACAGCACGCAAGCAGAGCCGCCTTTTGTATTCTTTGCAACGGCGAATGGTACGGTAAAACGGGTAGAGCTGAAACAGTTTGCCAATATCCGCTCGAACGGTTTGATTGCGGTTGGCTTGGAAGAAGGCGATAAATTGGTGAGCGCTCGTATCACCAATGGTGGCCAAGAAGTCATGCTATTTGCGTCAAGTGGTAAAGCGATTCGCTTTAATGAAAATGATGCTCGTGCGATGGGTCGTACGGCAAAAGGCGTCCGTGGTATGCGTCTGGCTACTGATGAGTTTATCAAATCATTGGTTGTTATCGAAGATGATGTCCGCGAGATTCTGATTGCTTGTGAAAATGGCTTTGGTAAACGTACCTTTATCGAGGAGTTCAACACCCAAAATCGTGGCGGTGGCGGTGTTATCGCTATTAAAACTAGCACGCGTAATGGTGCGCTGGTTCGTGCTACTAAGGTGGACTCTACAGACGATATTATTTTAATCTCAGACAAAGGTACTTTAGTACGTACCCCAGTTGAGCATGTAGCAAGCTCTGGTCGTAATACTCAAGGCGTCACGCTGATTCGTTTATCAAAAGATGAAAAGCTGGTTGCTATGGCGCGTGTTGAGCACGAAGAGGGTAACAATGAGCTGATTGATGCAATGAGAGAAGATGGAACGTTTGAAGTAAAAGGTCAAGAACAGATGGATGTTGATGCGGCGAATAGTGATGCTACAGAGACAGACTTTGATGATACTAGTCATACAGAAACTGACACTGACGAATAACGCTTTTATTAGTTAGCTTTTTGGTCTATTCTTTTATTATCTTTTATAAAAAAAGCCTCTGACGTTATCGTTGGAGGCTTTGTTTTTTTTCTGTTTTTTAAGGCTGTTGTTATGCTTACGACCAATCAGACCGTTCAGGGAACTTTGGCTTCAGTATCATCAAGTTTTTTGTTTTCTTTGATGTTTCTATTTGGGCTATTTATGCTGCCATTAACGGGTACGCAGGTGGCTTCGTGGCGCGTATTGATGATGCTCCTGAGCCTAGTGCTATTGGTCAGCCTTACAAAACAGTGGCAGCATGTATTTGATTATCTCAAAACACTAAAGACGCCAAAAGAGTGGATTATTTTTGTACTGCCAACCCCAATTTTAGGTGGGCAGATTTGGCTGTTTATGTGGGGACCGGTCAATGGCTTTGGTCTTGATGTGACCTTGGGCTATTTTTTATTGCCGTTGGTCATGATTGTGATTGGGCGTTTTTTCTATCATGAGCATATGAGTGTTTTGCAATGGTTAGCAGCGATATGTGCTGCGCTCGGTATCGGCTATGATATATTGCAATATGGCAGTATATCTTGGGTAACCGCATTTGCATGCTTGGGTTATCCGCCTTATTATTTGCTACGTCGTAAGCTTGCTGTGCCGCCTATTACAGGTCTGTTATCAGATTTGACGTTACTGACGCCAGTGGTGCTGATTATGCTTTATAGCAGCGGCGGCTTTAGTGTGGCGGCGCAAAACACCAAATTTTGGTACATATTGCCCCTGCTAGGCGCTTTTAGTGCGCTTGCCATGTCTCTAACTATGGTTGCTAGTAGTAAGCTGCCAGTGTCGTTATTTGGCGCACTCAGCTACATAGAGCCTATGCTGCTATTTGTATTATCTATTACTGTGTTGAATCAAAGTCTGGATGAAGGAGGCTCGTTATTCATGTATGGCATGATTACACTGGCATTGTTTATTATGATTGCTGATAGCATGAAAGGCTTTCTTATCCGACGCCGTGACAATCATTTACATGGTTACCGAGAGCCGCAAATTGGGAGTTTTCCACCGCGTCGCCGTTTTATCGACCATCGTATAGAAGGGGTATTAAAGGCGCACCGTTTTCGTAAAATCAGGAAATACCAACAGCGAATAGATAAAATCACGCGTAAAATCCAAGCGTTAGATTCAAAGTAGTTATTGATGTAATGATAAGTAGTGTGGCCCGATAAAAGTGGTTTGATAAGTCAAGCTACATAGTAAAGCTATAATAAAAACAGTAAGTGAGTTATTATCAAGCATTATTATTAACTTAAATCGGGTTGTTTGATTTATTAAACTCCTTTATTTAAACAGAATATTGAAGAATTGACTTATAAAATCTGCTATTGAATACTAAAAACTTATTATAAGGATGGTTTATGCTACACCTTCATCACTTGGCAAACTCACGCTCATTTCGTATCTTATGGCTATTAGAAGAGCTGAATGCCGACTACCAACTGACCTGCTACCAGCGTAACAAAGCATACCGTGCCCCTGACAGCTTAAAGCAAATACACCCGCTCGGTCATGCACCGATGCTAGAGGTCGATGGTCGTGTGCTGATTGAGTCAGGCTTTATCATCGAGTATCTATTAAAGCACTATGATAAAGAAAAGCAGTTTAAGCCTGCTGATGACAATGAAGCGGCGTGGGAGGCCTATACGTTTTGGCTACACTTTGCCGAAGCATCAGTGATGCCACCGTTAGTCATGCGTTTGGTATTTACTAAAGTGGTTGAGCAGTCGCCGATGCTGATCAAACCTGTGAGTAAAAGCATCAAGAAGCAAGTCGAAAAAAGCATGATAAGCAAAAGCTTGACTGCCATACTCGATATGATGGAGCAGCATTTACAAGACAACCATTGGTTTGCCGGAGCAGAATTTAGCGCCGCTGATATTCAGATGCATCTGGCTGTGGTCGGTGCCAATGCAGGCGCAGGTTTAGACAGTAGTAAATATACCAATATCTTAACTTGGCTTAAACGTTGTGAAGAACGTGACGCCTTCAAACGTGCAGAAGAAAAGGGCGGTCGTCTACAGTTCTAAGTGCGACGCTTATTATTAATTATTGATTTAATATAACAATAAAGGGCTTTGTTTATTTATAGACAAACCCTTTTTTTAGGATGAAAAATGACAGATTTGAATAAGTCGAATAATACTGACCATACCAACAGTGCTAATGAACAACCACTTAATGAGTTTGATAATAATGTGAACAGTCAGCAAGTTTCCATTAAAGCATGGTCACAAAAACTGTTGGTAGTGATTCTATGCATTGCCAGCTTCTATGGTGGCTGGAAGTCGTATGAATCCAATATGGTCAATGAATGTACGGCAAATGGCGGACAGATGATTGAAGGCAAAAAAACTATGATATGTCAGTTGTCATAACAGCTCGTAATGATAATCAGCAGAGATAAGCGATGCTAAAACTCAATTTTTTGGGTACCTCAGCAGGCGTGCCAACCAAGCAACGTAATGTAACGGCGCTTGCCATCGAGTGCCTCAATCCTTATAGCTCAGGGACAAATCAACAGCAAAACAAGAAATCACGGCCGTGGTTATTGATTGATTGCGGTGAAGGTACGCAGCATCAGCTCTTACATACCAAGTTATCTTTACATCAGCTACAAGCGATTTGCATTACTCATGTGCATGGCGACCATTGCTATGGTTTGCCGGGGTTGTTGGCAAGTGCGGCAATGTCAGGACGTACTGCGCCGCTGATACTGCTTGCACCAAAAGCGATTGCCACACTGCTTGATGCTCTTATTTTGACTACCGAATTGCACTTTCCATTTGCTATTAACTTTATGGCGATAGAAGATTTGCTATCTGAGCAAGATAGTAAAAACAAAGCTCAGGTAACTATCAGCTTAGACAATCAACATCAGCTTGAGATTGATATCACGCCGTTATCGCATCGCGTTCCCTCTTATGGCTTTGGTATCAACCAGACGATCAGTCGTCGCCATCTTGATAAGGACAAGCTGATAGCAGATAATATTCCAGCCAGCGCGCTGTGGGGCAGACTGCGACAGGGCGAAGATGTTATGACCGAAGACGGTCGCAAGCTTCGTTCAACAGATTATGTCGATAATGAGAGTCAGCGTACAAGGGTAGTGGTGGCTGGAGATAACGATACGCCAGAGTGTCTTAACAATGCTATAGCTGATGCGGATTTACTAATACATGAAGCTACATATACTCATGAGGTATTAAATAAGATTCAGGCAAAAAATCCAACTTTTGATCCAATGCATAGTAGCGCGCAGTTATTGGGTCGATTTGCCCAAGACAATGGGCTTAAGAACTTAATCCTCACCCATTTTAGCGCCCGTTATCAGAGCTTTGACAATCCAAATAGCGGCACGCCAAATATGGCGCATATTCGATTGGATACCGAAAGTATTTACCAAGGTAATCTATGGCTGGCAGCAGATTTTGACCAATATCTGGTGAATGGAACAGTGGAAGAGGTGAGTGATGATATAGGCAGTCGCGTACAGTATTTAGGCTCTGCACGCGACCGTAAGAATACATGATATGAGTTTTTAAGACTGACTGTCTTCAGCTGCCAATTGGGTCTGACCTATCCAGTAACGACTGAACTGATACGCCACTCGACCAGAGCGTCCACCGCGTTCTGATGCCCAGCGTAATGCGGCTGATCTGATATAGGTGGGTAGCTCATCAATACTGTCTCCACCTTTATTTGCTGCATCAACGTACATGTCATCATGACTAGTTTTAGCATCAGTTTTTTGCTGAATAGATAAATAATGTCGCACGATATGTAAATAAGTATTTTGATCCATTGGATGAAAGGACAGCCATAAACCAAAACGGTCAGATAAAGACACCGTCTCATCAATGGTCTCATAAGGATTAACCTCATCGGTTTGACCATTATAAATATTAACATTGTCTTTCATGAGCTGCGGTAGTAGATGGCGGCGGTTACTGGTTGCATAAACCAATAATTTGTCTTGCTCTGAATCTAGAGAACCATCAAGCACACTTTTTAAGGTGCGGTAGCTTTCATCTTGACCATTAAATGCCAAGTCATCACAGTACACCACATAGCGACATTTGCAGTCAGCTGGTAAGGCTTTAATCGCTGCCCGTATTTTATCAAGCATCCGTAAGTCGTCTCGGGCAATTTCAATGATGCGCAAACCTTCGTTATGATAGGCTTGTAGCAATGCTCTAATCAGCGATGATTTACCAGCGCCGCGTGTCCCTGTCATCAAAACGTGATTGGCAGGATAGCCTTTGAGGAATTGACGCGTGTTCTGTACCAGCTTTGATTTTTGCGTGTCGATACCATGTAGGTCGTCTAAATTTAAAAACAAATTAACAGCTAGTGGCTCTAAATGTCCAGTCTGCCCACCGACCCAGCGATAAGCCAACTGCGCAGGATCAATCTCAATGGTTGGCGTGATCTGCTCTTGTAAATACTGACTTAGCAGATCTAATAAATGGTCTGGCAGAGCATAATTCATAACGGGCTTAGTAGATTGGGGCATAATACTCAGTCGCTTATAAAAATTAAAATGACGTTTGGCTTACTAGATATATAAAGGCAACACTTTACCATGAAAAATAGTGCCAGTATTCCTCGCGTATTACAAGCAGATGCAAAACAAGCATTACGAACACAAGCGCAGCAAATCCTGCCAGCATTAACGGCATTCTTTTTCAGCCTAAATTATAGCGAGATCTCGCATCAACGACTCAGTCAGAAAAATCATGGTAGTGACCTTGATTATCAGGGCTTGACGCACGCCCAACATTCGCAGTTTGGGAGCGTAATGATTAAATGGCAGTTATATGCTAATGCTCATCAAGACCTGTCTGATTTAATCTATGAAGCTGACGTCCTAACATCTATAAACAACTTATCAAATAATCAAAACAATCTTCAAAATAGCTTTTCCGCTATCGTACCACCACTATTGTTTTATGAAAATATTACTTCGAAAATATTAGCGCAGTTGCAACAGCTGACTATCCTGGTCATGCCTTACTATCCAAATGGCAGCTTGGCAAATCAGCTGAGCGCTCAAAAGCATTTATTATTAACACAGGCACAAAAAAATCAATTTATCCTACAGTCTGCTAATCTTATTTACCATTTACATAATATCGGCTGGCTACATAATGATATTAAGCCCAGTAATATTTTGCTAGAAGGTTTTTTACCAAATAATGCGGATAATAGCCGTATCACCTTTGATTTATTATTAACGGATTTTGCTTTAGCGCGCACTCTTTATCAGCCAAGTGTAGCAAATATTGCTGGCACGCCTGCCTATCTTGCTCCTGAGCGTTGGCAAGGGTATGGCTCAACGGTTCAAAGCGATATATACGCTTTTGGGATTATGTTGTATGAGATATTAGTCGGCAAGCGACCATTTGCCGTTGATGCTCAAAGTAGTGATCCAATGATTGATTGGGCGACACAACATTGCCAACACTCTGTGCCGACCTTGCCATTAGAATATAGTCGCTATCAGGACGTTGTTGATAAGGTATTGGCGAAGCAGATAGAGGAAAGGTATCAGAGTATGGGTGAGGTGCTTTTAGATTTAGAAAGTATTGAAAAGTAAATAAGCCCAACAACTAAGGTTGAAAGGATAAATCTAGTAAATCCCAGACACAAAAAAGCCTGCTTTTAGCAGGCTTTAATATTTGGTCTAAGATGTACTATCCGAAAATGGTGGGGCTGGAGAGACTCGAACTCTCACACCTTGCGGCGCCAGAACCTAAATCTGGTGCGTCTACCAATTCCGCCACAGCCCCATTTTCGTTACCTTATCATCTTTGGTGTTGATATTCAAACCCCATCGAGATAAATAACTGATTCGGTAGTGCGTCTCAGTGGTTGGCTATTATATAGAATTTGAATAGTTTGGCAAGCCCTATTTGCACTTATTTTTAATTATTTAGCCATTTTTTTTGCTGAATATCATAAACAATTGATATTACTGATTTTTTAATTCATCTTTTTTATCACTTTATTCACATTAATATTACTCTTGATATGATGAGAGGTTCAGCTGCTGTAATTTACGTGTCAGCGTATTGCGTCCCCAGCCAAGTAAGTTGGCAGCAGCTATCTTTTTGCCGCCGCTATGATGGAGCGCTGCGGTTAGCAAGACCCGTTCAAACTCAGGTGTTGCTGTCTGTAAAATATCGGTTGCGCCAGCTTGTAGTGACTGCTTCGCCCAAATACCTAAAGCTTGTTGCCAGCTTTGGGTGCCAAAAGTATCCTGACTTTGTAGATGATTATTTTCAATAGCGTCTTGTGAGGATACATGCTGCTGTTGATTGTCTAGAGTAGAGGAGATGTTTTCGAGCAACTCTGGAGGCAAGTCATCGATCATAACGGTGTCGCCGGTCGCCATTACTGTCAGCCAAAGACAGACATTCTCAAGTTGGCGGACATTACCACGCCATTCAAAAGACTGCATCATTTGCATTGCTGCCGGATGTAACTGTTTTGGTGCCGTATTCATCTGCTCAGCCGCGCGCTGCATAAAATAAGTGGTTAATGCTGGTACGTCCTCGCGGCGAGTCCGTAAGGGCGGCAATGGCAGGCGAATGACATTCAGGCGATAAAATAGATCCTCACGGAATTTGCCTTGTTTGACCAATTCTTCCAAGTTTTGATGGGTAGCGGCAATAATGCGTACATCTACTTTGACGGGCTGCTGACCACCCACGCGAAAAAATTCACCATTTGCCAGCACTCGTAGCAGCCGCGTTTGGGTACTAAAAGGCATGTCACCGATTTCATCTAAAAATAACGTGCCGCCATCTGCTTGCTCAAAGCGACCTTGGCGTGAAGTTGTGGCGCCAGTGAATGCGCCTTTTTCATGACCAAACAATTCAGACTCAATCAAATCATGGGGAATTGCTGCCATATTTAGTGCAATAAAGGTTTTATTGTTTCGCGGTGAGTGCTGATGTAAGGCGCTAGCGACCAACTCTTTACCTGTACCTGATTCACCAGTGATTAAAACGGTAATCGGTGAGTGCGCAAGTCTACCAATGGCACGAAATACCGTTTGCATGGCTTGTGATTGACCAATGATGCCGCTTGGATTGTTATTGGTTTGGGGTTTGGGTTTTTCATGAGTTTTACTTTCAGCAGCTTTAGGGGTTTTTCTAGCTGATTTGGCTGCATTTGGTTTGTTCACAGGCTGTTCTTTGGTATCGGTACTTACATTCGTATTAGACTCGATTGAATGGTTTGATATGACTAGATTCGGCTGATAGTTAATAGCTTTATAAATCGTTGCGACCGCATCATCTAAATCAAACGGCTTGGGCAGATATTCAAATGCACCAGTCTGATAGCTGCTAATGGCAGAAGTAAGGTCTGAATGCGCTGTCATAATGACAATCGGAAGCTTAGGAAAGTGCTTGTGTACCCAGTCACTAAACGACAGACCATCCATCATCGGCATACGAATATCGGTCAATATCACATCAGGTAACAAGGCGGTTGACTCTGACGATTTTAGAATATCATTGAGGCGTGTCCACGCTGCTTGTGCTTGGGTAAAGCTGATAACTGTCAATCCAGCGTCTTCAAAAGTATCTGCAAGCACCATACGCAGCGCCGCATCATCATCAATGAGCCATAAAGTAGCAAGCTCATTATCGGGATTGTTATTGACCGTGACCATTGGCGTTCGCTCATTGCTTGTAAGAGATTGGGTGTCATTATACTGGGTCATGTATTTAGCCTAATAAGCAGTGAGAAGAATTGAGGTGAAGGCATTAATTTTCAGCAATTGGCTGATGAAAAGGCAAATAAAGGGTAAAACGGGTTTGACTATACTTGCTGTTTTTATTATCGACATTAGTATTTGTACTGGTGCCCTGCGATTGAGTAGAGCTGACATCAATCATACCATGATGACGGCTGATAATATCTTGCACAATGGATAAACCAAGCCCAGTTCCTAGCGCGCGACTGGTCACCATAGGGAAGAATATCTGCCCAATGATATCAGGATGAATGCCAGAACCATTATCGGTGATAGCAACTTGCAGTACTTGTTTATGTTGCTGCCCGGCAATCGTATGTTGAAAGGCAACACGTGTTTGAATATGGAGTTTGGGTTGATAGCCATCGTCAAAATCAAGATTATTAAGTGGACTATCTGATGTTAATTGATTGGATACGGCTGGCACGCTTTGCTGCAGCGTTTGTGCAAATTCCGTCATGGATTCGCAAGCATTATTAATTAAGTTTAAGAAGACTTGAATCAGCTGGTCTTTATCAGCACAGAGTTCAGGTAACGATAAGTCATAGTCACGCTGTAATAAAACTTGCGGATATTGATGGATGATCAATGCCAAAACATGCTCTATTGGCTCATGAACATTGAGCATTTGCCAATGTGGTAATTGATTAGAACCAAGAAACTGCCCAATCAGCTGAGTTAGGCGATCTGTCTCTGAGATAATGATGTCGGTATAGCTGCGTAATTTGTCAGCGGTTTTCTGTAGCTTGTTATCAGGGTTTAAAGTCGGGCTCGATATAAGGCTAGGGTAGTCAGTATCAGTAGTGTGAGTATTAAAAGAGCGCTCACTAAATTTGATAAATTGACGTTGCAATAATTGCGCGGCACCGCGGATACCAGCCAACGGATTTTTGATTTCATGAGCAACCGAGCGCAGCATATGACGCGCAACATTGTACTGCTGCTGTTGGCGCTGTTCTTCTGAGATACGACTTTGGCGGTCTTTGCCCCATATCTCTATAATAAAGTAATTTTGCTGCTGATAGATAACAGGGGTGACGCTATAGTCAATCGAGAGTGATAAGTTGCCATTTAATGGGCTGTTTATCAGATGGTCATGGTCAATAAAAGGTTGTTGATACTGCTTCGCTTGAAAAAAACGTTCAGTCAAAGAGCAGGTTTTGTCTTTTAGACTGTCAATAAGTGTGCTGCTTTTGGTTTTCAACTCTTCGGGCGCAAGCAGCATCAACACCGACTGATTAAGCAATCGTCCACTACTGATCGCCAGTAGCTGCTCAGCTTGGGCATTTAGCCAAGTAATAGACAATTCATCATTGACCCACAAGATAGCCGTGAATAAATGCTGCGATATAAAGGTTAAGTCAGGCGTTGGTTTTGTGCTTATAAAATCAGCGGTCATGAGTAATACCTAGATAAATAGAGGCTCGATATAATATTTAACCATAAATCAACACTATAGGGCGGCAAAACTGGCGATTTTTGTAAAAAAAACGTACAATGCGCACAGCCAATTTATCTCTAGCAAGGTTAGCCATGCCCAATATTTCTACCGAGTCCGTTAATACGACTATAGCCCCTTCACAGCCAGCTTCTATACCAAAAGACACTGCCACTCTCTTTAATCCTGCTAAGCCGACAGCAATGCCTGCGCAAAGCTCGACGGACAGTGTTCAACCTTACCATCATAAAGCCAATCATAATCAAAATCGTAGTGTCGAACAAAGCAGCGAGGTAGTTTCAGCAGCTTCAGCTAAAACGACAACAGCAACGACCAATGCCCCTGTCAATGCCGCGCCAAAGATTGGATTTGTGTCTCTAGGTTGTCCAAAAGCCTTGGTCGATAGTGAGCGCATTATCACAGAGCTTAGCCGCGATGGCTATCAAGTAGCCAGTGATTATGAAGGCGCCGACTTGGTAGTGGTCAATACGTGCGGCTTTATCGAGTCAGCGGTACAAGAGTCGCTCGATGCAATCGGTGAAGCTATCAGTAAAAACGGTAAGGTGATTGTGACAGGCTGCTTGGGTAAAGAGGCAGATAAAATCCGTGAAATGCATCCTGCTGTACTAGCAGTGACGGGCGCTCATGCTTATGATGACGTCATTAGAGCAGTCGCGTTGCATGTACCAAAGCCTGACCGTGGTTTGGATGCCAGTTATGACCCAAAAATAGATTTGATTAATGAGGCAGGTATCAAATTAACGCCTAGCCATTATGCTTATCTAAAAATATCAGAAGGTTGTAACCACCGTTGTACTTTTTGCATTATTCCAAGCTTACGCGGAGATTTGGTGTCGCGTCCGATTGATAGTGTGATGAACGAAGCACTGGCACTAAAAAAAGCTGGCGTGAAGGAATTGTTGATTATTTCGCAAGATACTTCTGCTTATGGTCTGGACTTAAAGTATAAGACAAGCTTTTGGAATGGTATGCCGCTGAAGTCTAAATTTTATGACTTATGCCAAGCGTTAAACGATTTGGGTATTTGGGTGCGTCTGCACTATGTGTATCCGTATCCGCATGTGGATAAAGTCGTAGAATTAATGGGCGAGAAGAAATTATTGCCTTATCTTGATATTCCATTCCAACATGCCAGCCATCGCATCCTAAAAGCAATGAAGCGTCCAGCGCACAGCGAAAACACCTTGGCGCGTATCCATGCATGGCGTGAGATTTGCCCTGATATCGTCATTCGCTCAACCTTCGTTGTTGGCTTCCCTGGTGAGACAGAAGAAGATTTCCAATGCTTGCTTGATTGGTTAGTAGAAGCCCGTCTTGATCGCGTTGGTGCCTTTACCTATTCAGAAGTTGAAGGTGCGGTTGCCAATGACTTGCCAAATCATGTGCCAGAGGACATCAAGCAAGAACGTTACGAGCGTTTGATGACGTTACAGCAAGATATTTCAGCCCAAAAACTGCAAGAGAAAATTGGCAAAACCTTGATGGTGTTGGTCGACGAAATTGATAGAGAAGAAGGTGTTGCGATCTGCCGTAGCTATGCTGACGCACCAGAGATTGACGGTCATGTCTATGTCGATGATATTGACGCTCACGTCAAAGTCGGGCAGTTCTTAACGGTTACTATCGACGATGCTAGTGAATATGATTTGTTTGCCAGTTACAAAGGCTAAGCAGTCACTGTAATAGGCGCATGAAAATTGCCCAATCGCGGGCAGTTTTTGCTACAATTAGCGCAATTTGACCTTTGTACCTGCTTATCCTTAAGTTGGGCAATGCCGTCAAGTCTCAAAGTAAACTCTATTTGTATATTACCGATAACTTTAATTATAATTCAATACTGACAAGGTGACCTCATGTCTGACAAAAACCCGCGTTATTCTCGTATCTTGCTAAAACTTTCTGGTGAAGCCTTAGCGGGTACGAAAGATATGGGTATTGATACCGAAGTGCTCGATAAGATGAGCTTATCTATCGCCCATTTGCGCGGGCTTGGTGTCCAAGTGGGTATAGTGGTCGGTGGTGGTAACTTATATCGCGGCGCTCAATTACAAAAAGAGGGTTTGGTCGGCCGCGTCACTGGCGATCAAATGGGCATGCTTGCAACCGTCATGAATGGCCTTGCAATGCGTGATGCTCTTGAGCGCCGCAATATCAAAACGCGCCTAATGTCAGCCCTGCCGATTGGTGAAGTCACTGAAAGTTATAGCAGCCGTAATGCGATTCGTTATCTTAAAAATGGCGAAGTATGTATCTTTGTCGCGGGTACGGGCAACCCTTTCTTTACCACCGATACCGCTGCTTGCTTACGTGGTATTGAAATCGAAGCAGGCTTGATTCTAAAAGCGACCAAAGTAGATGGTGTTTATGATAAAGACCCAAGCCTACATAGCGATGCAGTAAAATATGATGGTCTGACCTTTGATGAGGTGTTAGAGCAAAAGCTTGGAGTTATGGACTTGACTGCCATCGCATTATGTCGTGAGCACGATGTGCCATTACAAGTCTTTGATATGAATAAGCCTAATGCTTTATTAAATGTTGTGATGGGCGAGAATGAAGGCACACGCGTCTATCATTAATATCGTACCCAAAAATATGATAAAAGATAGGCAGAAGTAAGACAGCTGCTTATCTGTGAAAACACCTGAATAGTTTTTATAATAAACAATAAATGATTTGTCGGTAGCGATAAATAAGGATACCTCATGATTCAAGAAATTAAGCAAGACGGCGAAGCGCGCATGCAAAAAACCTTGGAAGCGCTTGAAAGCACCTTTAGTAAAGTTCGTACGGGTCGTGCGCATCCAGGTATGTTGACAGGTGTGATGGTCAGCTACTACGGTTCGCCTACGCCGTTAAATCAAGTAGCGAGTGTTAACGTTGAAGATTCGCGTACGCTACTGGTACAGCCATTTGACCGTACCATGGTGCAAGCGATTGACAAAGCTATCCGCGAAGCAGATTTGGGTCTTAATCCAATGACTGCTGATGTGATTCGTGTTCCCATGCCAGCATTGACAGAAGAAACTCGAAAAGATATGCAAAAATTGGCACGTGGCGAAGCAGAAAACAGCCGTGTTTCTATTCGCAATATCCGCCGTGATATGATGAGTGACATCAAAGAGTTAGCAAAAGAAAAAGAGATTTCTGAAGACGACGAGCGCCGCGCCAGTGATGACATTCAAAAAATCACTGACAAATATATTGAAACAATCGATAGCCGCTTAAGCAAAAAAGAAACCGATTTGATGGCAGTATAAGTACATTTTTCTGCTGTCAAAAATGATGCGCTATCAATATTTTATATAACAAGTCGCTAAAAACAAACAGCCAATATCAAAGTGCTATTGGCTGTTTGTTGCCGTGTAGACAACTAAGCTTACTCTATAGCTTGTTTATATTGTCCTTTTTTATAAGCACTTTATATGAATTTTTTTATATAAATTATGAGTTAGGGTTTTTATAAAGTATGGCGCGCGTTATGATTATTTTACCTAAACAACAAGCAAGTTAGCCTATGTCTATGTCAGAGAATTTAGCTCCAGCCCTTCTTCCACGCCATATCGCTGTTATTATGGACGGCAATAACCGCTATGGTAAAGTCCATAATTTAGGTAAAGGTCAGGGTCATATCGCTGGCAAAGATGCGCTAGACCCGATTGTTGAGTATTGCGTCAGTACGGGTATTGAGGTTTTGACCGTCTTTGCCTTTTCCAGTGAGAATTGGCAGCGCCCACCGACTGAAGTGGCATTGCTGATGCATTTGCTGAGCTTAACCATCAATGAGCAGATGCCTCGTATGGTTAAGTACCGTATTCGTTTGCGTTTTATCGGCGACCGCAGTCAGCTTAGTGATGATTTGCAATTATTGATGGCAGATGCTGAAGCAAAAACGGCTGATTTTGATGCTATGACATTGGTCATCGCCATCAGTTACGGTGGACAGTGGGATATCGCTCATGCAGCAAAGCAGCTATTACAGCAAGTGCAGGCAGGTCAGTTATCAATCGATGATATTGATAAGGAAAAACTTGGAGAGTATGTGCAATTGGCAGATGTACCAGAAGTAGACATGCTGATACGTACCGGCGGCGAGTACCGTCTTTCCAACTTCTTATTGTGGCAATCAGCCTATGCAGAGCTGTTCTTTACCCCAACATTGTGGCCAGACTTTAGCGTCGATGAGCTAGCAGCAATGCTAGAGGATTTTGCTCAACGTCAACGCCGCTTTGGTAAAACCAGCGAGCAAATAGTGACGGCTCAACAAATATCTTAGAGGTTATGTTAAGAGCATTAGACGACTTTTGTCAATTTGGAGCACTTTCAATAGCGTGCGTCACTATCAATACGCTATTATAGTCAGCAGCTGGCTATGATACGTCATTATCTATAGTAAATATTTATCGCGCAATTTGACCAAATGTTCTTCATTATTATAAGGCTCAATAAGTATGTGGCAACGAATTAAGACGGCAATTGTTCTCGTTATTATCGTTGGTATTGCAATGTTTGCGAGCCAAACCCCTATATTATTTGCACCACTTTTAGGGATTGGGGTGATTATTGCCGCCCATGAATGGACTAAATTGATGCCAAAGTGGCGTCAGCCCGCGGTCTTTGTAGTATTGGTGTTGCTGCTGACGTTAGTGTCACTCATGTTTAAAGTCACGTGGCTTTTTTGGTGGGTAGCTTCTCTCGTCATATGGTTAATGGCGCTGTCTTGGGTACGAGTTTTCCCAACGTCTACCAAATGGTACGGCAAGCAGTTGGCGCTAATGGGAGCAGTGATATTAACGGCTTCAATTACGGCTATGTTTTACTTATGGCAATTGTCGCCATGGTGGCTACTATATGTGTTTTTATTGGTCTGGTGTGCAGACAGTGGTGCTTACTTTGTCGGACGCAAGCTTGGGCGCCGAAAAATGGCACCGAACGTTTCACCCAATAAGAGTATGGAAGGGCTGGCGGGTGGCTTAGTCACAGGACTACTGGTCGTAGTTATTATAAGTGTCTTTAAATTACAATTGACGGGTGCAGCGCTCATCGCCTTTGTGGCATTATCGGCTCTGACGATTTTAGCTTCCGTACTGGGCGATTTGTTTGAGTCTATGCTCAAACGCCGTGCTGATGTTAAAGATTCAGGAACGATTCTACCGGGGCATGGTGGAATACTTGACCGTATTGATTCGCTGCTATCTGCTACGCCGATATTTGCGCTTGGTTTTTGGGCAATACAGCAGTTTGGTTTGATTGTCGTTTGACTTGCCTAATACTATCAAAATCGCTTATGTAGTTATCTGACAGAACATAAGCTTAGCTGCTCATTTAATTTTCATCTTATTACTACCGTATCATTTATAGGCACCCATGGTTATGACCCAACGTATCGCCGTATTAGGCGCGACAGGCTCGATTGGCGACAGTACGTTAGCCATCTTGGCGGCACAACCACAGCATTACGATGTTTATGCTTTATCTGGATATCACCGTTTAGATAAGCTGCTTGCGCTTTGTCAGCAGTTTGCGCCTAAGCGGGTAGGCGTACCGACAGCTGCGGTTGATGACTTCGCCAAGCGTCTTAGCGAGGCAGGACTTGATATCGAAGTAGTCGGCGGCGAAACAGGCCTCGTGGATATCGCTACCGATTCACAAACTGATACTGTCGTTGCTGCTATTGTTGGCGCCGCAGGCTTGCCTTCTACTCTAGCTGCTGCCCGTGCAGGCAAGCGTATCTTACTAGCGAACAAAGAAGCGCTGGTGATGGCAGGGCAAGTGATGATCAATGCGGTCAAAACGCATCATGCAACCTTGCTGCCGCTTGATTCTGAACATAACGCTATCTTTCAGTGTTTACCATTTGCCATCCAGCAGGATAATACCCAAATTCACCGACCAAATCATGGCGTGCGTAAGCTATGGCTAACGGCTTCTGGTGGACCGTTCTTACAGCAGTCATTTGCACAGATGCAGCAAGCTAGTGTCGCTGAAGCGGTCAAACACCCAAACTGGTCGATGGGGCAAAAGATATCTGTCGATTCTGCCACGATGATGAACAAGGGGCTTGAGCTGATTGAAGCCTGTCATTTATTTGATTTGCCTGAAAATAAGATAAATGTGGTGATTCATCCACAAAGTATCATTCACTCAATGGTAGAATATAGCGATGGCAGCTTTTTGGCGCAGCTTGGCAGCCCAGATATGAAAACCCCCATTGCCCATGCGCTAAGCTATCCGGATCGTATCGATAGTGGCTCACAACCATTAGATCTATTTGCGCTCAATGGTTTGAAGTTTATCGAGCCTGATTTGCAAAAATTTGCCTGCTTACGTCTAGCACGAGAGGCGATGCAAGCGGGTACTCACGCGACCATCATTCTAAATGCGGCGAATGAGATTGCAGTATCGGCATTTTTGAATAATCAAATTCGTCTGACGGATATTGCTGATATTAATGAGCAAGCATTGAATGAGATACAAGTTTCGGCATTAACTGAGACTGCCGATATTGATGAGATTTTGGCAATCGATAACCTAGCGCGTCAGCATACTGAGAAGCTAGTGGCAAGATTGGTCTAGATGTATCAAGCGCTATCGCCTTTATAATGATGTTAAGAGTACCTACTGAGAAAAGATCATGACGTTTCTATTAACACTCCTTGCGGCAATATTTGTCTTAGGTCCGCTTATTGCTTTGCATGAGTGGGGTCATTATATTGTAGCGCGTCTTTGCGGCGTTAGAGTACTTACGTATTCTATTGGTTTTGGTCCCAAACTTTTTGGCTGGACCAGCAAAAAAAGTGGCATTGATTATCGTATCTCGGCATTACCCCTTGGTGGCTATGTCAAAATGCTTGATGAGCGTGAAGGTGAGGTGGCAAAAGATGAGCAGCATTTAGCATTTAATCGTCAGCATCCGCTTAAGAAAATAGCTATTGTGGCTGCTGGTCCTATCATGAACTTCATTATTGCTATTGCATTGTTCTGGGTGTTATTTATGACCCCCTCAGAGCAGCTTGCCACCAAGATTGGTCAAGTATTACCGGATACGCCTGCCGCGATAGCACAGTTGCCTGCCGGTGATAAAATCGTTGCGATTGACGGTCATGACGTACAGACGTGGGAAGGGATTAATTATCGCCTTGCTGGGCGCATGGGCGAGACAGCCAATATAAGCGTGACGTTGCAATCAGAAGCCAATAATAATGCAACCAAAACTTATCAAGCACCTATAAAAGAATTTATGCAAGGTGCCGCACAAGGTAAAGATGCCTTATCAAGCTTTGGTATGATACCGTGGCAACCAAATATTGCACCGATAGTAGGTGATGTAACGCCTGATGGCGCGGCAAGTCGTCAAGGTCTCAAGGCTGGCGACCGCATCACTGCTATCAATGATGAAGCCATTAATGACTGGATTAGCGCCACTCGTATTATCCGCGACAATCCTGAGACTTTGCTTACATTTAGCATATTGCGTGATGATAAGCCAATTGAATTGCAGATTATGCCGCAAGGTAAAAAAGACAATTTAGGTAACGATTATGGACAAATTGGTGCTATGGTGGCACAGTCTGAGATTGTCATTCCTGATGCGTACAAAACTACGGTGGTCTATGGTCCTGGCGAGTCGTTAGTCAAATCGTTTGAGAAAACTGAGCAATTGGCTGTTATGACTGTTAGCTCAATGGGCAAGATGCTATCAGGTATGATAGGTCTTGATAACTTATCAGGTCCGATTACTATTGCCAAAGTCGCTAAGCAAAGTTTTGATATCAGTTGGCAAATGGTATTATCTACCGCAGCCTTAATCAGTTTGAGCCTTGCGGTTTTGAATTTGTTGCCCATTCCAGTATTAGATGGCGGTCATATTGTCTATTATCTGATTGAGCTGATACGTGGCAAGCCACTCTCTGAAGGCGTGCAAATGGTAGGATTAAATATTGGTTTACTCTTGCTGGCAGGTTTCATGGTGTTAGCAATTGGTAATGATATCAGTCGGCTGTTTTGATGATATAGCATACTTCTTGCATGGTAAGATGCGATAGACTAATGGTTTTATGCTTATCCTGTATCTATTGTTAGGCTGATAAGCAATTTCTTTTATCGCCGTGATGCTGTACTAATTTTATATTTTAGTTTATTTTATGACGCGTTTTATATAAAGTGTTCTGAGTCTGTTCCCTAAGTGTTTACGATATGACACAAAAGAGACCAGATAAGATGTGCTTTTCAACTTAACTTAAGCAAGTTTTTTATTGACGGATAGTGTTTATGCGTACGCCTTTATTTATGAGCGCGGCTGGGTTGCCGTTAGTTGTAGCAATGATGAGTATGCCGGTTCAGGCTGCAGAATTTGTGGTCACTGATATTGGCTTTAATGGTCTACAACGCCTAACACCTGATAGTTTATATCCAGTACTGCCTATTACAATAGGTGATACGGTCAATGATGCAAATCTGGCTGCCAGTATCAAAGCACTATATGCGACCGAAAACTTTGCTGACATTCAAAGCCGTATTGAAGGCGGCAAGCTGCGCTTTGATATCGTTGAACGTCCGACGATTGCAGAAGTTAATTTTGATGGCAACAAACTTATTCCCAAAGAAGGGCTTGAGCAAGGCTTAAATAATGCAGGTCTTGCTGTGGGTAATGTGCTTAAGCAAGCAACCCTACAAGGCGTTGCAAACGAGCTACAACAGCAATATATCAGCCAAGGTTATTACAATAGTAATATTGAAGTCGATCAGACGCTGCTTGATGGCAACCGCGTCAAACTTGATGTGCGCTTTATCGAAGGCAAGCCGGCCAAAGTAGTTGATATCAATATCATTGGTAATAAGCACTTTAGTGATAAAGAAATTAAAGAAGTCTTTGCAGTAAAAGAGTCTTCATGGACGCGTCTATTATCTAAATCTGATCGTTATGCGAAAGAGAAGCTCGCGGCAAGTTTAGAAAATCTAAAAGCCCTGTACCTAAATGATGGTTATGTACGCTTTTCGGTAGACAATGCGGTGCTCAATATCAGTGAAGATAAGAGCAGTGTATTTATCGAAGTCAGTCTTAGCGAAGGCGAGCAATATCAGTTTGGCGAAATTAATTTCTTAGGTAAGCCAACTTTTGAAACCAGTGAATTAAAAGAACTGGTCACTTTTGGTGCTAAAGAAAAGTACTCACAAGCCAAGCTTGATGCCACCACTGCCGCTCTTAAGAGTCGTTATGGTAATGAGGGTTATTATTTAGCGCAAATCAGACCAGTACCCCGTATCAATGATGAGACCAAAGTAGTCGATATCGATTATTATATTGATCCTGCACGTCCTATTTATGTGCGCCGTATCAATTTTACGGGTAACTTAAAAACCCAAGATGAAGTACTTCGCCGTGAAATGCGTCAGTTGGAAGGGTCATTGGCTTCTAGTGATAAGATTCAGCTGTCACGTACGCGTTTGATGCGCACAGGTTTTTTTAAAAATGTTAACGTTGATGTGAAGCCGGTTCCTAATCAACCAGACCAAGTCGATGTAAACTATACGGTTGAAGAGCAGCCATCTGGTAGCTCAACCATTGCTGCTGGTTATTCACAAAGTGGCGGTGTTACCTTCCAGTTAGATCTTACCCAAAACAACTTTATGGGTACTGGTGACCGCGTCAAAGCTTCTTTGTCACGCTCAGAGACGCGTGATTCTTATAGCTTGGGTTATACCGATCCGTACTTCACAGAAAATGGTGTATCACAAGGTATCAGCGCTTATTACCGTGAAACCAAATACGATGATCGAAACGTTAGTAACTATGTTACCGACGCTTATGGTGCAACGTTGAACTATAGCTATCCAGTTGATGAAACCAAACGCGTGAGTGCAGGCTTAAATATTGATAACACCACAGTACGTGGCGGTAGCCGTCTAGGTGTATCAAGCGTTCAGCAGATTATAGATGACGGTGGTACGTTCGAGAAATTCAATAATGATCAAGATGAATTCTCTGGTCGTACGGGCTTTAAAAACGAATATCAAAGCTACAACTTACTATTCGGTTGGGATTACAGCACGTTAGATCGTCCCGTATTTCCGAATAAAGGCATGAGTCATACAGTCGATGCAACCATAGGTCTGGGTGATTCTAGTTATCAGAAACTGGTTTATCGTGGTAATATTTATCAACCTATCTATAAAGATTGGGTTGCTCGTGGTTATACCAAGCTTGGTTATGGTAACAATTTGCCGTTTTATGAAAACTTCTATGCTGGTGGTTATGGTTCAGTACGTGGTTATGAAGCTTCAACACTTGGACCTAAATCAGAAAGTTATAATAATGCCATTAATGGTACTACAGAAAATTTAGACGAAGAAGTTGGTGGTAATGCGCTAGTCAGCTTCGGTACTGAATTGATTTTACCAATGCCATTTAAAGGCGATTGGGCGGATCAAGTACGTCCAGTACTATTTGCTGAAGGTGGTCAGGTATTTGATACTACTGACAAAGAAAATCGCACCTTTATTGATCCAGCTACGGGCGATGATACTGGTGTACCCCTATTAACACAGGACAATAAATTGCGCTTTAGTGCCGGTTTAGGCGTCACTTGGTATACGCCAATTGGTCCGATTTCTTTGAGCTATGCTGTACCTATCGGTGATAAAGATGGCGATGAGACTGAAAAAGTCCAGTTCCAAATTGGTAACACTTTCTAAGTGCTTGCTAATTGCCTGTTACTAGGTAAAGGGTTTGATTCTTGTTATTCAGCCCTTTAGGTAATTGAATCGTTCGTTAGATTTAGCCGGTCGTCAAGATGATATCTCAACTTGACGACCCTCTTATTCCTGCCAATACTAATACTGATTATGATAACGATTGAGCAACTCATCTCCCAGATTGAGCAGCGTCAGCCTGTTCTTAACAAGGCTGAGCTTAGCGCTGAGCAGCGCCGTCTATCCTTAGAGGGTATTGGTAATTTAACGATGGCCAATCGGCAGCAGTTGAGCTTTTTGGCTAATTCTCATTATCTTTCTAGTCTAGCTAATACTGGTGCTGGGGCAGTACTCATCACTGAAGAGCATCATGAAGAAGTGCCAAATGATACGGTAGCTTTAATTGTTGCGGTCCCTTATTTGGCTTATGCTAGCGTGAGTCAAATTTTTGCTCGCCAACATTCCTTTAGCGGTATTCATCCGACAGCCGTCATCGCCGACAGTGCCGTTATTGGCAATAAAGTGACTATCGGCGCTTTTTGCGTCATCGGTGAGCAAGTGCAGATTGGTGATCGCAGCGTGCTTGAGGCTCATGTAGTCATCGAGGATAATACTACCATTGGTACAGATGGTGTTATCAAATCACAAGTGGTGATAGGACATGACTGTATTATTGGTAGTCATGTTAGGTTGCACGCTGGGGTGACGATAGGTTCGGAAGGCTTTGGCTTTGCACCCACTGCCAATCCTAGTGTCACAGGTTGGGAGCGTATTGCACAGTTAGGGCGTGTGCTGATAGGTGATCATGTACGCATTGGCAGTCAAACCTGTATAGATCGCGGTGCCATCGATGATACGGTGATCGGAAATCATGTTATTATTGATAACCTCGTACAAGTGGCACACAACGTCCGTATTGGTGATGGTACGGCTATCGCTGCTCATACAGGTATCGCAGGTAGTACTACAATTGGCAAACGCTGCATTATTGGCGGGGCGGTCGGTATTACCGGACATATTAATATCACCGATGATGTTACCTTATCGGGTATGACTATGGTCACTAAGTCAATCACCACTGCCGGATCGTATTCTTCTGGAACGGCTGCTATGCCAACTGCTAACTGGCGCCGTGCGGCTGTCCGTTTTCGCCAGCTTGGTCGTGATTAGCGTTTAAAGATTCATAGTTAAAGAAAATTGATACTTAGATTATTTATAATATTAAAACTCAGCAAAGCTTTACTCTCAAGCAAGACTTTAAATACAGCAAGGAAGCGCTACTATGAGCACTAGCAATATTGATAACCCAACGGCAGAAGACATCAAAAGCTTGGCTGAACAAGGGTTAACGTTGCCATTAACTTACCATACATTAAAGCATTATTTGCCACATCGTTACCCATTTTTATTGGTGGATAAGATAGTTGCTTGTACACCAGGCGAATGTATCACGGGCATAAAAAACGTCACCATTAATGAAGAGTTTTTTAATGGGCATTTCCCTGATGAGCCTATCATGCCAGGCGTATTGATGGTTGAGTGCATGGCTCAGGTATCAGGTGTTCTGGGTTTTATTAGTGCAGGACTGACGGCAGAAGATGGCTATTTATACTTGTTCGCAGGGGTTGATAAAGTGCGCTTTAAGCGCCGTGTTATCCCTGGTGATCAGCTGATTATCCGCTCTAAAATTGTGATGCAAAAGCAGGGTATTTATAAGTTTGATTGTACTGTACATGTTGAAGATGAGCTTGCGGTTAGTGCGCAGATTATGATTGCCCGTCAGGAGCAATAAACCGCATTAGTCACTTTGAATAATGCATGAAACATTTAAACCGTGATGTTAATGTTTATTCATTAGCATCATCTTATTTCTTGACAAAGGCAGCTTTAGGCTAGTTAATTTCATTAAGCTGTCTGTATTTGTTTTACTAATTTAATTGCATTCGATGATACAAAGGCCTCTATTATGAGTCAGATCCATCCCACAGCACTCATCTCACCGTCTGCTACGATTGATAAAACCGCAACCATTGGCCCTTACTGTATTGTCGGTGATGAGGTTACGATTGGTGCACATACTGTATTGCATCGCCACGTGGTTGTCACTAGATTGACTCGTATCGGTGAATACAATCAGTTTTATCAATTTTCGAGCATTGGCGAAGACCCGCAAGACCTCAAATATGCGGGTGAGCGTACTTGGCTTGAGATTGGCGATCATAATACCATTCGAGAAGCCTGTAGCTTGCACCGTGGTACTGAGCAAGATGGTGGATTGACAAAAATTGGCAGCCATAACTTGCTCATGGTTAACACTCATGTGGCTCATGATTGCTTAATTGGCGACCATAATGTATTGGCTAATAATGTCGGCGTCGCAGGTCACGTTACCATTGGCAATCATATTATTGTCGGTGGTAACTCAGGCATTCATCAGTTTTGTACAATTGATGATTATAGTTTGGTTGGTGGTGCAACGTTAGTCTTAAAAGATGTAGCGGCGTTTACCATGGTTTCAGGTAATCCTGCTAAAGCACATGGTCTTAATATTGAAGGTATGCGCCGTAAAGGCTGGTCTAAAGATAGCATCGACGTGCTGCGTCAAGCTTATCGTGTGGTATTCAGATCTGGTTTAACGACAGGGCAAGCACTTGAAGTATTAAAACAAGATCTGTTGCCAAAAGAGTCAAAAATCGAATTTTTAATTGATTCGCTACAGAAAAGTCGCCGCGGAGTCGTGCGCTAAATTCTGTTTTAATACATCGGTAGCTCATTTTAAATAGTTTTTACCATCAAAACTAAATGTTATAAATAGTAATCATAAATATAAAAAGCCATAACTATTAGTTATGGCTTTTTATATTTATGATTACTTGACTTTTTTAGTTGCTTAGCAGAAACTGAGCCTCTACAACAATGTAAACAATTCTTTCTTAATGTTGCTGGATGCATCACATTGATGCATAGAGTAAATAGTCAAATATTATGGACAGCTATTTATAATAATCAAGGATGATTATAAGCAATATTAATTGAAGTATGAGGAAGGAAAAATGGCTAGTAATAAACAAGATCATGCGCAGTGGAGCTCAAGTTTTGGCTTCGTACTGGCAGCAGTAGGCTCGGCAGTCGGCTTAGGAAATATTTGGAAATTCCCTTATATGGTAGGTGAGAGCGGTGGTTCAGCTTTTGTTATTGCCTATTTGTTCTGTATTGCTTTGGTTGGTTTTCCAGTATTGGTCGCTGAGTGGCTCATTGGTCGCCGTGGTCAAAAGAATCCTATTAATACCTTTAAAGATGTTGCTGTTAGTGAAGGTAAGTCAAGTAGCTGGGGTATTGTCGGCGCAACCGGTATCTTAGGTGGTTTTTTAATTCTCTCTTTTTATAGTGTCATCGGTGGCTGGGCGCTGAACTATATCACTAAAGTTGGCACGGGCAGTTTTGCCGGTCAAAACAGTGACTCTGTCGCTGCAACCTTTGATGGAATGCTAGCATCAGCAGGTACGCTAACGATTTGGCATACGGTATTTATGATCATTACCGCACTTATCGTCGGTATTGGTGTGACACGCGGTATTGAAAACGCGGCTAAAATCATGATGCCATTACTGGGTGTGATTTTATTTATCATCGTTGGTTATAACGTGATAAATGGTGGTTTTGGTGAAGCGGTTAATTACTTGTTTGCACCTGATTTGAGCAAGTTGACCGTTGATGTAATGCTAGCGGCATTGGGTCATGCTTTCTTTACCCTATCTATTGGTATGGGCATCATGGTGGCTTATGGTTCATACTTAGGTCGTGAAGTGAACTTACTAAAAACAGCTCGTACGGTTGTTATTTTAGATACAGTTATTGCCTTAGCAGCTGGTTTGGCCATTTTCCCAATCATCTTTAGCAATGGTCTTGATCCTGCATCAGGTCCTGGTTTGATTTTTGTCAGTCTACCGATTGCTTTTGGTAGTATGGCTGGTGGTACGATTATTGGTACTTTGTTCTTCTTATTGATTACCTTTGCTGCTGTGACATCGTCGATATCATTGTTAGAGCCAAGTGTCGAGTTCTTAGAAGAGCGTACATCGATGAACCGTACGATGTCTACCATTACTGCAAGTACTGTGATTTGGCTATTGGGTATCGCTGCGCTATTGTCGTTTAACCTATGGAGCGACTTTACTATCATGGGCAACGGCATCTTTGATGCACTAGACAAACTTACCAGTAAGTTCTTATTGCCGCTAACCGGTCTTGCAGGCATTATCTTCTTTGCTTGGAGAATGGACCAACGTAGCATTCAGCAAGAGCTTAATTTATCAAACGGTACTTGGCAGATTTGGCAAATCGTTACTAAATTTATAGCGCCAATCGCGGTCATCGTGGTATTTGTGGCTGCATTGGTAGGCTAATCATCTATTCTTGATATGTATCCTGTTGATAGTTAGCTTGTTAAAATTTAGTGAACAAAAAAGGCTTAAGATTAATCTTAAGCCTTTTCTGTATTTTATATCCGAATAGCTAACGTCAAATTACCATTACTATTAACGCAAATTCAGCTCTGGCACCGTCTGTCCGCGTTTGCTATAAAATTCATTCACGAACTCATCAAATTTATCTTGTTCGATGGCATCTCTGATATTTTGCATCAAACGTTGATAGTAACGCAAGTTATGAATCGTCGCTAACTGCGCGCCAAGCATCTCTTTGCATTTATTCAAATGCGATAAATAAGCACGACTAAAATTCTGGCAAGTATAGCAATCGCATTCAGGGTCTAATGGACCTTCATCGGTGCGGTATTGGCTGTTGCGTATACGTACCACGCCCGCATTGTCGGCGTCGCCTGTGACAAAATAATGACCATTACGCGCATTCCGGGTTGGCATGACACAATCGAACATATCGACACCGCGGCGTACTCCTTCAACGAGGTCTTCAGGCTTACCGACACCCATCAGATAGCGCGGCTTATCGGCAGGCATGTCATCTGCGATATAATCTAGGACGTCTATCATCTCTTCTTTTGGCTCGCCAACAGACAAACCGCCAATGGCATAGCCATCAAAGCCAATTTCAAGCAAGCCTTCTAGTGATTGCTTGCGTAAATCAGCGTACATACTGCCTTGAATAATGCCAAATAACGCATTGGTACTGCCAAGCTTTTTATGCTCATCAACGCAGCGTTGTCCCCAACGTAGTGACAACTCTAAAGACTTTTTAGCTTCATCGTGAGTAGCAGGATAGGGCGTACACTCATCAAACTGCATCACGATATCTGAGTTCAAGCTATATTGAATCTGCATCGATTTTTCTGGTGATAAAAAGACTTTAGCACCATCGATAGGTGATTTAAAAGTCACACCTTCTTCAGTGATCTTACGCATCGCGCCAAGACTGAATACCTGAAATCCGCCAGAGTCAGTCAAAATAGGCTTATCCCAATGCATGAATTTATGTAAGCCACCGAATTTATCAATAATATCGGTACCAGGGCGTAACCATAAATGAAAAGTATTGCCCAAGATGATATCTGCGCCAATTGCTTCGATATCACGTGGTAGCATGCCTTTAACGGTACCGTAAGTACCTACTGGCATAAAGGCTGGCGTTTGTACA
Organism: Psychrobacter sp. SC65A.3; assembly: GCF_025642195.1. Taxonomy (NCBI): domain Bacteria; kingdom Pseudomonadati; phylum Pseudomonadota; class Gammaproteobacteria; order Moraxellales; family Moraxellaceae; genus Psychrobacter; species Psychrobacter sp. SC65A.3. The sequence goes on from NZ_CP106752.1 coordinate 986,899, forward strand.
TCGCCATGATTGAGGTGGACTGTACCACGGCGTGCGCGAGTGACACCACTGGCTGTTTTATGTAAGACAAATTGCATAAGGTAACCGCTATATGAGCTATGAAAATGGCGCTAATTATAGCATTGTTAGGCTTTTTTTGGTTATTGATGTTTATTTAGCTTAGATTTCATGGGGTGTTTTAGTCGACTATAACTAAAAGCTACAGACATCGTGATCAAGTCATTGTTAAAGTAGAAAACAGACCAAAACCCAAATATTAATACCTTATATGCTTTTGGACAATGGAGATAAGTCATGACCAAAAGAAATTACTTAAAGAGCAGCTTATTGTTAAGTAGCTTATTATCGATATCAGGAGCAGCTATGGCTACCGAAGAGCCGAAATATACTGTCTTGTCGCAAACTGAAAATTTTGAATTGCGTCGTTATAATGAGCAGTTGGTAGCGCAAACTTGGGTTTCTGGTGATCAAAATATGGCCAGTCGTGCAGGGTTTAAAGTGTTAGCAGATTATATATTTGGTAACAATACTGCGCCAAGTGGCGAGAGTAGCAAAATCAGCATGACTGCCCCTGTGACGATGCAATCTGAAAATAAAAATAGCAGTGATGAGTCGCAAAAAATAGCCATGACAGCGCCAGTGAGTATGCAACAAAACGATGGAAAATGGCGTGTGCAATTTACCATGCCAAGCCAATACACGCTGCAAACGCTACCAAAACCAAATAATTCAAATATTGAAATTGTGAAAGTACCCGCTAAGAATTATGGTGTTATTAAGTTTTCAGGGCTTGCTGGCAGTGAAAAGGTGGCTGCGAAAACGGCAGAATTGCAGTCTTGGATGCAGGCGCAAAAATTAAGGATGTCAGGTGAACCTGAATTGGCACGTTACAATCCACCATGGACACTGCCATTTATGCGCCGCAATGAAATAATGATCGCTTATCAGCAAAAATAACTCATAAAAAAAGACAGCAAGAGCTGTCTTTTTTATATCTAAATTCGGAATATCGGGTTTAGCTGTTTTGCTCGCGAATGATATTGAGCATACGGCGTAATGGCTCAGCCGCGCCCCATAACAGTTGGTCACCAACGGTAAATGCACCTAGATACTCAGGACCCATATTAAGCTTACGCAGGCGACCTAATGCGACAGTCAAAGTGCCCGTCACTGCAACAGGAGTTAAACGGTTCATAGTGGCTTCTTTATTGTCTTCAACCACATCTAACCATTCATTACCGCTATTCTTCAGTGCCGCTTCGATCTCTTCTAATGGAATGTCTTTTTTGAGCTTAATCGTTAAGCCTTGTGCATGACAGCGCATCGCCCCAACGCGAACACACATACCATCGATAGCAATCTTATCTGCTTCAGAGTTGCCAAGGATCTTATTGGTTTCAACACCACCTTTCCACTCTTCACGAGACTGCTTGTTCTCTAATTGTGAGTCGATATAAGGAATCAAGCTACCGGCTAATGGCACGCCAAAGTATTGTTTAGGAAAATCGTCTGAGCGTTGAGTCTGAGCGATTTTTTTATCAATCTCAAGAATGGCGCTAGCAGGATTGGCAAGCTCATCTTTAACAGCATCACGTAATACACCCATGCCTTCAATAAGCTCACGCATGTTGTTAGCGCCTGAACCACTAGCGGCTTGATAAGTCATGGCGCTGACCCATTCGACCCAACCTTTATTAAACAGCTCACCAATTGCCATCAGCATCAGTGACACAGTACAGTTGCCACCGATAAAGTCTTTTTTACCCTCAGCGAGTGCATTATCGATAACAACTCGATTAACCGGATCAAGAATGATGATGCTGTCATCTTCCATGCGTAAGGTGCTTGCCGCATCAATCCAGTAGCCAGTCCAACCACTATCCCGCAGTGGTTGATGTACTTTTGAGGTATAGTCGCCACCTTGGCAGGTAATGATCACATCACAAGCGGTAAGGGCGTCAATATCATGAGCATCTTGTAGTTGGCTGGTCTTAATACCATCAAAACTTGGCGCATCACCGCCTGCATTACTGGTTGAAAAGAATACTGGCGTAATACCGTCAAAATCTTTTTCTTCCATCATACGTTGTAACAATACTGACCCGACCATACCGCGCCAGCCTACCAAACCTACTGTTAAATCACTCATCAAACTCAATCCTTTTTTACAATAAATTGTTGCATCGCCAACCAATAACAATGCCGTGAATAGCTCCAAAAAGCAAGGTTTTTTGATAGGTTTCGCGGGTTTTACTAGCACTATTAACTATGATAGTTATAACTTTGAGTTATGGTCATTCTTCTAGCTCTGCTAATGAATTAGAAATGATATTCATCATAAGTGAAATATAGACTTTGATAACGGAACAAGCACAGACGTAAGCCTGATCTTTGTAATGTTTTATAGTATCTATTAGGTAATTAGTGTTCAATAGTAGGCGCAGGTTGTCTGGAATGCTAAAGTAAGCCCTTATATATAATGCTTACCTTAAGCACTTTTCGTTTTATGTTTTTTATTTAAATATTTCTATATGCATTTTATTAAGAGAATTTATCGTTTAGCTATTATAGACGCTAAGCCATAATAATAACTAACATAATCAACGGTGTAACTGTTGATTTGATAAATGGTCGATACACATGATGGATTTCTCCTTTCTATATTACGGTGCGCAAGGACTGGCAGGGCTCGTCGCATTTATCACTATTTGGGGATGGCTACCACTTGATAATTGGTGGGTACGCGGTGTGGATTTCCCTCGTATTCAAATCATGATACTTGGTATCATTGCTTGGCTTGGCATGGTGATATTTGGACCTCAGTGGCAGCTAGAACAATGGCTGTTATTTGCGGCTTTGAGTATTACGTTAGCCTTTCAGCTCAGAATGGTATTGCCCTATACTCTGCTATGGAAGAAAGAAGTACAAAATGCCAAAGATAAACCGGATGTTGAGGAATATCAGTTAAAAATCATGGTTTCAAATGTGTTGACCACCAATGATGATACTTATAAATTGGTTGAGTTAGTACAACAGAAACAACCTGATATCTTAATTACTTTAGAAAGTGATGAAAAATGGGAAAAAGCGCTTAATCAAGTTGAGTCTGATTACCCTTATACAGTAAAAGTGCCTTTAGATAATTTATATGGTATGCATCTTTATTCTAAGCTTGAGCTGATAGACCCTGAAATTAAATATTTGATCATTGATGATATACCTTCTATTCACACTCAGATACAGTTGCAAGGTGGGCGCGTCATTTGGCTTTATTGCTTGCATCCTATGCCCCCCAGTCCAACAGAAGCTGATAAATCTACGACCCGTGATGCTGAGCTATTGATGGTTGGCAAGCATATTAAAGACAATAAGCAAACGGCCATATTGGCAGGTGATCTTAATGACGTTGCTTGGTCACAGACCACACGTCGTTTTCAACGTATTTCAGGGCTGCTAGATCCCCGTATCGGACGACATTTTATCAATACTTTTCATGTTAACTATCCGTTTTTACGTTGGGCATTGGATCATCTTTTCCATAGTGCTTGCTTCACAGTGATTGATATTGAACGTTTACCTTCGATTGGCTCTGACCACTTTCCTATGATGACAACGTTGCAATATGAGCCAGAAGAGGAGAGTAATCAAAAAGGAAATGCTCCTACAGCACAAGCAGCCGACTTTAAAGAGGCGGAAAATAAGATCGAAGCAGGCAAAAAAGAAGGTTGCAAGGTGTCTAAAGAGCATGAAGAATCGGAATAGAAGTGAGATTCAGAAGAATCCTAGTAAGCAAAGGATGCCTACTAGCTAAACAATTCAGACGTAAGCAAATGCTTACGTTAAATAAGGTCTTTAGCCTCTAGTCGCTGCACATCAATTGTCTTAGAATACATCCATCAACACAAGGATACGCAAGGATGTAGTGTTGAGACAGTATCAATAATAGGACAGGACAGCCCACTGTCTCATGGATTACTGTTTATGACTTAGGATGAGTCAACACGGAAGAGATAACAATAATAATATGAAAAACCATAGCCCCGAACCAATCGCCCTAGGTTCGGGGCTTTTCTTTGTGCTTACGTTATTCATTTATATATTTTTACTCGTCGTTTTTATGCTTGAGCATTTATGTATCTGCTATTATTTTCAAGTAAATCACAAATCAAAAGGCATAAAAAAAAGGATATACGCACTGGCATATATCCTTTTTTATAAAATACTTTGACTGGTTATTTAGTTCACTTGATCATTAACCAAGCACTTGGATATAAGCGCCAGCACGTAGCTCTTGTAGCCAGTCTTCTTTGGCTTGTGGTGCTAGGCGTTGATATAGAGCTTGACGTGCCATAGTACGACGATACTCATCGCTGACATCTTGTTGACGCTTACCTTCAACTTTCAGTATGTGCCAACCAAATTGCGTTTTAAACGGGGCAGAATAGTCACCGACAGCTGTGTTTTTCATCATTGCTTCAAACGGAGCAATCATCTGATCTTCACCAACCCAATCTAAATCGCCACCACGCCCTGCTGAACCAGGATCGTCTGAATACGTTGACGCTAGACTATCAAAAGCAGCACCATTACGTAGCTGACTATATAGGTCGTTAATTTTTTGCTCAGCAAGAGCATCTGTTTGTAGCTCATCAACTTTAACCAAGATATGACGAGTATTCCACTGAGGAACAAGCATGGTATCACTGGCTTTTTTATTAGCAAGCTTAATAATATCGATACCTTCAGGGGTGACTAAAGGCGCACTCACAGCGCCAACCTCAAGTTTGGTAATCTCGCTCGATAGCTCAGTTGGGAGGGCAGCGGCTTTATGAAAGCCCATATCACCACCTTGTAATGGGATAGGGTAGCTGCCTTGACTGGCTGCAATCGCTTCAGCGACATTGACATTTGGCACAAGAAGGCGTGTACGTAACTTTTGCGCCACTTTTAAGGCGTCATTACGCTGTGCTTCTGATAGGCGACTATAGTCATCCATATATGGAACACGGACATGGACTGTCTGATACTCACTTTGGTTCAAGCGTTTGGCTTCAGGTGATGCCAAAAATGCATCAATATCCTGCTCGCTAATACGCACACGATTAGTGATTTGACGCTGTTGTAAGGCTTGAATAGCGGCATCTTCAATCAACTGCGCGCGCAAAGTCGCGTAGCTGCCCGATTGCGCTGAGTCTAAACGCTGTTGTAAAGCGGCGATGCTATTTAAACCTTCTGCTTTTGCTATTTGTTCTAAGCGCTTATTGATAGACGCTTCATCGGGATTTAAACCAACACGTTTGATCAAGGACAGCTGTAGTTCGCGCAAAATAAGGGCGTTTAATACTTCTGACTGTAACTGTGCTGAATTGGCAATAGGTTCACCCGCAGCTTTTGCACGTGCCTGTGTCTGAGCAATGGCAGCAATGAGATCACTTTTTAAAATCGCATTTTCATTCACCAATGCAATGATGCCATCTGTACTATTGGCAGGCGTTAAACGAGCCACGTTGTTTTTTTGAGTTGTCGTCGCTTGCGCTTTTGCAGAGTTCACCGTTGCTGCTTGGGCACTAACGCTCATACCAAGAGCAGTCATTAAGCCCATCGATAGGAATACTGCTTGGCTTGTCTGGCGTAAAGAAAAAAATCTCATGATGCTCCTCATCAATGTCATTGCATCGGATGGTAATCGGTTAAATCCACTCGCCACTACTTTAGCATCAAATAATGTTAATACTAAAGTATTGGCTAGGGTTGTTTATAATAGAATGCAAACCAGTTTATACCATACATACTAGGCTATAAATTAGGCTTGTCTCTTATCATGTTATTAGTCTTTCCATGCATTTTGAACAGGTTCAAAACCTAATACTTTATCAGCAAGTAAGCGTGTCAAACGGCTACTACCACTGCCAAGACCACTTAATCTCACTTCTGCCATAATCGCTTGTGTGGGTTTTTCAGCAATATTCAAGTCATTATAATAACGACGACCATAAACCGCAAAGCCAAAACAGCAATCTTCATAATCGATCCCAATCAATGAATCGAGCATTTGGTTGCGATTATAGTCGTATTGACCTTGAGCCAGTACACGCCAGTTATTATTGATTGGGAAAACTGCTGACGCTGTCAATGCAGACAGTGGTAACTGGTTGGTATTTTCATCACGTTGACGTTTGATAAAGCCTACATTAAATAAGCTTCTATCAGATGGCTGGTAACGTAACTCAGTAGTAATATAATTTAAATCGTAGCTATTGGTCAGCGCGCCACTCACATCGACCCAGACATTATTATACGGCTGTGTGCTGGTATCCCAAACTAGCCCTGAAGAGGATGAGGTAAAGACAGGTTTTGTATTATCAAGCGTAACGCGTCCATCATCAAGATAAAATTGTTCACCAATGCTACCATCAAAACGTGTCACGCCCGTTGCATCGATGTAACGATAGTTAATACCTGGGGTAAAAGCATGTAAATCTTGTAAGCGATCATGCCCTAAAAACCAGCTGTCTGAGAATAACTGCTCATAGTTAATAGAGGCAATACGAGTATTAAAGTTTGGAATATCGTTTTGGTCTTTATAAGGCGAGTAAGTATATTTCAGGCGTGGGCTAAGCAAACGATAGCCACCTAACGTGTCATCAAATGCGCCAAACGGTGAGCCAGCTTGATAAAAATGTAAACCTGCATCAATACTGGCTTGCGGGACAAACACTGACTGGCTACCATCATCTTTACCCAGTGAATTGTCAACTAAGCTGTCTTCATCATAAGTAGTAAACAAATGTTGTAAGATTAGCTTTGGCTTGATATAACCCCATGAGTTCTCCATAGGATAAGAGGCACTGAGTTTATTATAAAAACGTGTGCCACTTTTTTCATTCTCAGAACCATCATCGATGGATTTTTTAAAATAAGCGGAGTCACTAACGCCAGTGATATCAAAATGCTTTGCCCAAGGTAGACGGTAATCAAGTTTGAGCTGTGGTAGGCGCGAGTAAGGCTTGTCTTTATCTTGCAACATCTGCCCACTGTTATTCAACGCATCAAGTGTTTGGAAGGTTTCTACTTTTAGCTCGCCGTCGACATAGTCATTATAATAATTCAGTTGCGCTCGGCGCGGCAGATTCAAGGTATTGTCTGATAAACCTAGCGTATCAAAATCATTAAGGTAGTCGGCATCAGATACGTAGCTGTATTTGGCCTCACCGCTTAGGCGTGGGATGCTGGTAGATGACCAATAATGATCATAGAACAAACTGCGGCGGTCTTCGCCATCGTATTCTTTATCATTAGGCAAGTAGGAACCATTAAAGATACCCTCGCCATAATTTTCTGTTAAATAACGAAACTCTCCAGATAGCATAGGATTACGAGTGGTATAAATATGCGTGCTTAGCGTGGCATCATAGTTGGGGGCTAGGTTGAAATAGTAAGGCACATCAATTTCAAGTCCGTTTTCGCTACTAATGCTTGCATTAGGCAATAAAAACCCACTACCGCGTCGACTGTCTATCGGAAAGTTAAAATAAGGCAGATAAAATACGGGCACATCAGCAATACGGAAGGTGGTATTGTAAGCTTCACCGCGTCCTGTCTCAGTGTCTAAATCTATGCTTTTGGCATCAAATTGCCACTTACGATTGGTCGGAGGGCAGGTGCTATACATGACCTCATCCAATTCATATTGGCTCTCATTCGGTCGGTTTAAGCGCTTGGCATAACCATGTGCTTGTAGCTCAACACTGGCAAAGGCAACATTTGTAGCAGTAGATTGCCCTGTTTCAGTATTATAATTCAAATTGTCAGCGACACCAATGAGACCACCTTGTGTTGCTTTATCAGTAAGGCTAGTTTTACCATTTTGCTGAGTGCGGTCTTGTGCCCCAGTTACAGAGACATTGCCAGTAGCTTGGTCAGTAAACATCACTTTACCTTGCGCCGCTGTCACCCCGTTGCTTAAGTCCAATACGATTTTTTCAGCCTCAATATGCTGAGTACCTTGGTCAATGATGACATTACCTGATAGCTCGGCATAATCGACATTATCATAGTAGCCATAATCTGACTCTGCAAATAGTGGCGCTTGATTATTGGGCAGACCGTTTAAATTTGGTGCTGGTTGACCATTACTGGCGCCTGCTTCATTAATAGCCCGTTGATAATTTGGATTTTTCTTAGGATAGACCCATTGTCCCTCACAGCGCGCCGCACTATCGACAGTGTTTGGCAGCAAGCGCAGATTGCTACCAACAGTCGGAATGTTGGTGGTTACAGGTGTTAGGCTATTTTGATTGCTGTTTACTGTTGAAGCGTTCGTCTCTGGCGTCAGCTCATAAAACTCTGCTAAACGTTTAAGGCTTTCTTGAATACTCTCATCATTGGTATCAATTCGGCGATTACCAGCCTTTGATGGGTTGCTTGTATTTACTGGGGCAACGCGGCTATCTTGGCTCGTCTTGGTACGATCATTAATCTCAGTAATATTGCTATTATTTACAGCCGCGTCATTACCTAGAGTAGCATCACTACTCAAACTGGCTTTTTTATAGGCTGCTGACTGCTGACTGTCGCTTTGATAGCTGATATCTTGATTGATTTCATTATTAAAACCAGCATCAGTTGCTACGTCATCAGCATACTGGTTTGAGCTATCAGTCACCAATGGCTCAGGCATCATCGAGTCAGTCTGATTGATAGCGGCGCTAACGGTCAAGCTCGATAAGCCTAGCGCGCCAAATAAAATCAAACGGATGCTTTGGTAAAGCGGAGAATATAACAAGGGCACACCTATGATTTGTAGAGCCTATTGGATTGCAATATATCGTCCATCAAGTCTGTTTTAGACAGCTACAGGGCTTTATAAACGAATAATAAATAATATAATCTTAAAAGTTGCGACGTTTTACATATAATGACGACTAATCATAGTCAAAAAAAACCAAATCAGCTACACTATTTATCAAATTATCAAAGTTTATTAGATAGCCATGCTATTTTTAAGACAACAGCGACTGTGCAATAAGCGCTCACTATTTTAGCAAGTATTTGTCCTACTTATCACTCATTTAGTCATTTACGACTTATATTTAACCTGCGATGCTTTTTATGACCGAAAAAACTATTACCGACGAACGAATATTAGAACTTGCGATACCTGCCATTAATACGCGCCAAGAGTCATTAGAGTGCTGGTTAAAGCAAGTGTTCGAGAATCAAACCTTTACCCTTGAGAGCTTACCTGGTGATGCCAGTGCTCGCCGTTATCACCGTATTCAGCTAGTAGCTGGTGGTACAGATGATACGACAAAAATAGCGCGTTATATTGTCATGGATTCGGCTGATGAGCAAGACGCGATGCAGCAGTTTATTAATGTGGCAAAGCTCATGTCGCAAGCCATCAATGTGCCGACGCTGATCGCGCAAGATGTGACAAAAGGCTTTTTGGTCTTGCAAGATTTTGGCGCGGTAGAGTTCGCTCATTTATTGGTTGGTGCTACGCCTGCGCAAGTAAATGACTACTATCAATCAGCGATGCAGGCACTAGTTGCGTTGCAACAGATACCGGTAGAGACAGCAAAGTCTCAACATCAATTGCCTGATTATGATGCCGCAATGCTAACCCGTGAAATGGACTTATTTAGCGAGTGGTTTATCCCGCATATTGGCGTGACACTTGATACGTCATTATGGGAAAACCTAAAATCAGCCTTGATAGAAGAGATTGTATTACAACCGCAAGTCATCGTCCATCGTGATTATCATAGCCGCAATTTGATGCAGGATCAGGCGGATAACACGCGATTAGGGGTGATTGACTTTCAAGATGCGGTGATTGGCGCGCATAGCTATGACTTGGTATCATTGCTACGTGATGCCTATGTCGAATGGTCGGAAGCGCAAGTAACGCAGTGGATTCATGACTTTTGGCAATTGCAAAAACAAGCAGGACTGGCAACAGCAGACAGTGCTGAGCAACTTGAAAGTCAGGTCAATATCATGGGCGTACAGCGGCACCTAAAAGTGCTAGGTATTTTTATCCGGCTTTATGAGCGCGATGGTAAAAGTCGTTATTTAGCGGATATTCCTAAAGTCATGCGTGATTTTCTTTTTGAATTAGAATGGCTAAGTACAAAAGGCAGTGCGCGTCTGCAACAAGTCGTTTTGCCATTTAATCAATGGATACTGGATACAGTATTGCCTGCTTATCAAACCAAATTTGTGCAGCAATATATTTAACGCTCATATATTTAATGCCAATGTATTCAAAGCTAGTGATCATCAGTCGCCTCGTATAAATTTCGCCAAGAATAAGGATTATCTATGTCGGTAATAACGCAAGCCATGATTTTGGCAGCCGGTAAGGGTACGCGCTTGCGTCCATTAACTTTAGAGACACCAAAGCCGTTAGTGGAAGTAGGCGGGCAGCCACTTATTATTTGGCATATTAAAGCGCTACAAGCCGCTGGTATTACTGATATTACGATTAATGCCTCTTGGCTGGCTGATAAGTTGATGGGCACGCTTGGCGATGGCACGCAGTTTGGTGTACAGTTGCATTGGTCACTTGAAGCAGATGAGCCATTAGAGACAGCAGGTGGTATTTTTAAAGCGCTGCAAACTGGAAAGTTAAAAAATGAACCATTTATCTTAGTCAACTCTGACGTATGGACGACGTTTGATTTTAGTCAGTTGGTCACGTATGAACTAAGCGCAGACCAGCGCGCCCATTTATTGTTGATTGATAATCCTGAGCATAATGAGGGTGGCGACTTTGCTATTAATAATGGTTTGGCAAGCGAGCAGGCCATTAGTGAAGCCGATAAATATACTTTTTCTGGCATCAGTGTTGTGTCGCCACGACTGGTTGATGGCTTGGTATCAGGTCAATCTGCCGCCCTTGGACCATTACTTAGACAAGCAATGATAAAATTCCAAGTAACGGCTGAGATCATGCCTGATAATTGGATAGATGTTGGTACGCCTGAACGCCTAGAGCAGGTAAATACCTTTATAGAAAATAAAGGTGTAAGCGAACATTGCGGTGCTTAATCTATAATATCTAGTAGTAATAGGCCATAAAAAACCGCAGCCCTAATTATTGATTAGGGCTGCGGTTTTTTATGAATAGCGAATGGGGTAAATGTTTATACGCCCATTGCCAATTTAATCAGCTGGGCAATGGTAAAAATCGTCAGAAAACCTGCGATGTATAAACCAATAAACCATGCCCACTGAGATTGTTTTTTACTAAGATTTTTCATGATATTCTCCTAAACAGTGTTCTCCTGAAAACTTAGAATATAGAATACTGCTTAATAGCTATTAATACATGTGCTCGTGATCCGTTTTACCTTTAAACGTATAGTAGGCAAACGCGGTATAGCTCAAAATAATGGGTAGCATAATGCCAGCACCAATAAGCATAAATGATAATGAAGTATCTGCTGCTGCTGCCTCATAAATGGTCATTTGATACGGCACGATGTAAGGGAAAATCGCAAAACAAACACCGATATAACCCATCAAAAATAGCACGACGGTCAATAAGAACGGACGATATTCACGCTCTGAGGTCAAGTCTTTACGCATAAAGAAAAATAACGCCAAGACGATAATCGGCATCGGTGCAAGGTACAATAACCCTGGGAAACTAAACCAACCTTCAAGCGCATCAATGTCTGAGAAATACATAAAGGCAGTCACGACAATCATTGCGACTACCAATGCTGATAGCATCCAACCAGAAACTTTACGCGCCCAAACTTGCAGCTTATGCTCAGTCTTAATAATCAACCACGTCGAGCCAAGCAGCGCGTAACCGATAATCAGAGCGATACCGCAGACCACAGAGAATGGCGTGAGCCAATCAAAAGGGCCGCCGGTATATAAACGATTACTTGCCTCTAATCCTTGTACCAACGCGCCAAGCATAATCCCTTGGAAGAAGGTAGCAACCACAGAGCCGATAAAGAAAAAAGTATCCCATACATAGCGATGTGAGGTTGCTTTAAAACGGAACTCAAATGCTACGCCGCGCATAATCAAACCGAACAGCATAAAGGTCACCGGCAGATAAAGCCCTGTCATAATAATGCCATAGGCGACTGGGAAGGCGGCAAATAAACCACCACCGCCCAATACTAACCATGTCTCATTACCATCCCAAAAAGGGGCGATAGAGTTCATCATGCGGCTACGATTTTTGTCGGAACCCGCAAACGGGAATAAAATACCGCAGCCCAAATCAAATCCATCAAGTAACACATAAACGAAGACAGCTAAAGCAATTAAGCCGCCCCAGATGAGGGGTAAATCTAATACGTCACCAAAGTTAAACATTAGCGTAATCCTCCATCTTCGACGTCATCGGCAGGCTGATCCAAATCTTCTACTTTCTCACTGGCATTGCTATCGCCGCTTAACGTGCGACCTTGACCTTCAGTGATAGAGTGCTCATAGAAGTTATCATCAGCAGGGTCTTCATACGGCTGTGGACCCTTTGCAATCAAGCGTAAAATATAAAAGCTGCCTGCGCCAAATACGAAGACATATAGCACGATAAAGCCAATCAGCGTCGTTGCCACTTGTTGTGCCGCAACCGGAGACATGCTTTCTGCCGTTCGAATGACGCCGTAAACTGTCCACGGCTGACGTCCGGTTTCAGTGACGAACCACCCAGCAAGTAGGGCGATAAAACCCATCGGGGTCATCATCATCCATAAGCGGTGGAACCAGATACTGTCAGAATTAAACTGCTGTTTTTTGAAGTATTTATATAGACTAAATAGTCCCACCAATACCATCAGCATACCAATGGCAACCATAATACGGAAAGCCCAAAAGACAATGGGAACGAATGGTCGATCTTCTGGTGCCCAGTTTTTAAGGCCCTTCACTTCTTTATCAAATGAGTGAGTTAAAATTAAACCGGACACATAAGGTATTTTAACTTCATAGTGATTTTTTTCTGCTTTTTGATCCGGAATGCCGAATAATACCAGCGGTGCACCGCGCTCATTTTCCCAAAGCCCTTCCATCGCTGCGACTTTGACAGGTTGATGCTCTAATGTATTAAGCCCATGCATATCGCCGATAAGTACTTGTGCTGGGGCAACAAAAATCGCCATCACCATCGCCATACCGAGCATGACACGACCGTGTTTGCGATGTTCGACATGTTTTTTGGACTGTAGATAATATGCACCGATGCCGCCGATAACAAAGGCAGTCGTCAAGAAAGCTGCGGTCATCATATGGGCATAACGGTAGGGAAAAGAGGGATTAAAAATGATTTCTAACCAATTGGTGGGATACAGTAGACCGTCTGCGCCTACCATAAAGCCTTGTGGCGTCTGCATAAAGCTGTTGGCAGCCAAAATCCAGAACCCTGATATCAGCGTACCAATAGCGACAATCGCCGTTGAGGCAAGGTGCATACGTTTACTGACGCGGCCCCAGCCAAATAGCATAATCCCTAAGAATGAGGCTTCTAAAAAAAAGGCGGTCAATACTTCATAAGCAAGCAAGGGACCCAGCACGTTACCTGCTTTATCAGAGAACACTGCCCAATTGGTACCGAATTGGTAGGACATCACCACGCCCGATACCACACCCATGCCGAATACCACGGCAAATATTTTTACCCAGTGTTTGTAGACTTCGGCATAGATAGGCTCACCAGTTTTTAACCAGCGAAACTCTAAAACGGTCAAGAAGCTGGCAAGTCCGATTGAAAAAGCTGGAAAAACAATGTGCCATGAAATAACAAAAGCGAACTGGATACGCGCAAGCATCAGCGCATCAAGCTGGTCAATCATAAATGTAGCGAACATAAGCGGTTACCCTTATATTTTAGCTGAATAGCGCTTGCTTCCATGTTACGCTGAAATCATTGTTCGTAGCTGTCCGTCGATACGGATGTCAGTAGGATAATAAGTGTTACGAACAATAGTCAATGTAAACTGGCTATCGTTGTCATTTAGACAACACCTTATCTATGATAATCTAAGCACTACTATTTAGTTAAAGTAAATAATTTATGTCCTTATAAACTATAAGATATGTCTCTTATGGCATTATTAAAATATTTTCTATTTCAGCATTATGCGCCTGAGTCTGCTTACGCGCAAGTTGCTATCCAGCCATATCACGCACCTATTGGTCATAAATGATTAACAATGTAATATTGTGCTTTTCAAGTCATGGCTATTGTTTAAGTAAGGTTATCAATAGAAACAGAACAGTAATATAAAACAATACCTTTTAATAATATTTTTTTGCTATCTATTGTAAAAAATCTACTGTGAAAATAACCAACCTGTCATTTAATTTAAGCTATTGCTGTAATTGTTTATGCAATATACGTCGCAAGGTCAGAATGGTTTGTGGATTTTCTTGGATACTATGACCGCCATTGATCACAGTCTCAGACGCTGCACCATCAAGATGCGCACTGGTATAGGGGACGATACCATCTGACAGACGCTCAGTTAATGCTTGGCTAATTTCTTCATTGACGATAACAGCAGCGACCAGTGCTTCAGGTGGCAAGGTATCTGTCTTAGCAGTCGCATCTTTTACAGTCTCTCCATCAACTACGCCAGCTGAAACGTTTAAATTATCTGAGTTTTCTACATTGCTGGTACTACTGGTATCGACAGTCTCAATCACGCTATCGTCATCTTCTATGACTGCTTGCGACAAATCAAGTTTGACGCCTTCCGGTTGCATTGCAGCCAGACCTCTTGTGATATCAGAATCGTTATTGGCAATAATCGAATGATAAGTAACACGTTTGTTGATGCTAATGTCTTTGGTTAATTGAATAAAGGAGGATTTGTCACTCAATTGACTGGCACCATTTTGCAGGTATAACGCCCCTAGAGGGTTATTCGCCAAGTCGCCTTTTATAGCAATGGTTGCCAAATTGTCCGTAACAGTTTTTACTAAGCCCACCGGCAGATAAATAATGCGGCGTAACGCACGGGTAAACCAGCGATCGGCATAGTCAGTACCTTGGAATGGCGAAGATAAAAAGACTGCCGTATCAACTTGCGGTAGCGCATTTAATTCAAAACGGTTGCGTAGCTCTTTATTGGTAAGTGCTTGTTTGAGCATGGCGTCAACCTGACGCTGGCTACTGTTTGCTAATAAACTATTATCGTCTAACGCATCTAAATTATTCGCCAAATTATCATCAGATAACATCATGCGAGCAATGATACCACCCATGCTATGGCTAATAATCACGCTGTTCTTACTGGCAAGATTTTCCCCTGCAGGGTCTGTTTGCTGATAAGTGGCAGTGATTAATTTTTGGATTTGATAGCGATTTTCTAAAATAGGCAGATTGGTCGGATAAAAGATTTGCCATACCTGATAGTTATTACGTAATTTATCATCATTAAAAATATCGTTGGTCAAATTGACCCACGTTGCCGGACTTGATGCCAGACCATGCAGCATGATAATCACGCGCTTATTAGGGTCATAGGGCTCAAGCATAAAAAGTTTGGGTAAACTGGCTTCTTTTTGACGGGTAATAAGGTTTAGATAGCCGACACCATCGAGCTGATTTTCTGCTAACCAGAGTCCATAACCGGCAGAGAAGTTGGCGGCCAGTGGATAGTCATCGCCTAAGATAGAGGCGCTCTCGCTGCGGTAAGGGTTATATAAATGGATGTTTAGCTGCTCGCTACTCAGGGTATCGAGTACACTAGTGCCCGTAGGTTTAATCAGCCCCGTCATCAATAGATGCCCAGTAGGATAGATGCGTGAGCTGGCATCCTCTTCTTGAGCAATTTTTGCGGCGTTGCTTGTGCTATTGTTGCCAAGTCTACTATTAGCCGCTTCTTGACCGATTTGACCTGAGAGCGAAGAGAGTAATAATTGACGAATAGTGGTGGTATAGCGATCGTCCAATGACGCCACCAAACTGATACCTAAACCCGGTCGCTTGCTAATAGAGTTTAGCCCCGACAAGCGCAGCTCATAAGTAGACACTAAGTCTGCTAGCGCAGAATTTTTCTCATTGGCATTTTTAAGATAGTTATTTTCATTTGGCAAATAGACGTTTAAATGATAGTTGTCTACTTGCACCTTCATTACTTTGACTTGATCGGTCGACTGTCCTTTGACGGGTGAACTATTGGCAATGGCTGCATTGACGGCAATTTCACTACTATCACGCCTGCTGGTATTAGCGGTCGTGGCAAGATGCTCTACTTTTACATTGCGCATCAATTGGTTCATGTCGCCTGTTGATTGATAAAGCTGAGTAATAACATCGTTGCTCGCGGCATTATAGATATCTTGAGTTTGGATATCGATATCGCTTGGGATACGATTTTTTGCCCGTCCGCCACTTACTTTTTCATCTGCTCCTTCAAAATCATGCTCTAGACTGTCATAGAATAAGTAGGTATAGCTGGATTTGATGGCATCAAAGAGACGCTCTTGATAGTCGATTAAACATATCTCGGTTTTGCTCTGCTGCGCTTTAGCTTCAGCATCATCCAAAGGTGCATTGGCATAATAGGGATCAAGTGGCGGACGGGCAAGCGCATTGCTACAGCTCTTTGAGGTAGCGAGTTGGCGCGCTTTTGCATAGTGTAATTCTGAAAAGGCGGCCAGTGCTGGGCGATAGTGCCTATTAAGCATGCTATCAGCAAGCTGTGTTAAGCAAAGCTCAAACTGCTGCATACAGGCTTGCTCATTGAGCCCTGCTGACAATAATAATGATGCGGTATCACTACTGAGCTTGTTATCAGTGACAATATTACCACGCTGCGCCGAAATCGTCTTGGCAGAGGCCTGTCTATTGACAGAAACCGTGCTACAGGCAGGTAATATTGCCATAGCTGATAGCAGTACCAATACAGCTAAAGGCATCTTATTTTTATGAGTGGCTTTTGACGCATTATTGACAGGGTTAGCGAAAATCATAGGTAATTCCAGTGAATAATGGACAGGCATGTATTATGAAATAGCAATTATATTAGGATGAGTGTAGCGGAAGTTTGGTGCTTCGACTATCGTATTTATCGCCTTATATTCAGATTTTGCTAAATTTACTGGATACGATGCTGGAGAAAATAGCACTACTGAAAAGATAGAATAATAAAGAAGGATAGCGCTTCAAATAAAAGTGAATGTAAGAGCGGGATGACATTTCATTTGACGTTCATAATACGCGTTTATATTTGGTACAAAAAAGCGCCTTAGTTCTATATCGTTAATTTCTCAATATAAAAAAAGACGCTAGATTGCTGATTTTTTAGCTATGTTTATCTAATATTGATGACGTATTTGTCATACATCATCTTTATAAGGTTTTGATTTACATATTTGGTTTTATATTTGATGCTGGTATATCCCAAATATAAAACTTACCGTCTTCGATTAGCTTGATTTGCTGACGGATAACCGTATTGTCTGGGACTTTCTGCTCTAAACGACGCAAACGCTCTAGCGCTTTTTCACGGCGATCACTCAAAACATCCGATTGTGCCAAGCTTTGCTCTGCTTCGGTATAACCTAAGCTAACCGCTTGATCAAGATACTTTTGACCTTCTTTAAAACCACCGCCTTCTGAAAGCATCATGCCATATATAAAGTTGGCTTCGCCGCTATCCGGTTTGATTTTGATGGCACGGTCAATATATTGCCCACCACGTACCGTATATTCTGACCCTAAGTCTAAGTTACGTCCCATACCATTGAGCTTAGCAGCACGCAGTAACACATCGTAAGAAGCCTTAGGCGATTTGGCATAAGGTTCAATCCAGTCAGTTAGTACTTTGATTTTTTCACGAGCGTAATGACGCTGGGTGCGGTTAGGGAAGTTTGGTGGATAATGGCGTGCATATGGTGATGTGTCTTTAATAAAATCATCGAGTAGACTGACATCCAATTTGTCTGTACCAAGACCGGTTTGCTGCGCTATCAAAATAGTAGGTACAAAGCTGATGTCTGAAAGTTGCACTTGCGGCGTTGGAATGTTTGACAGCTGACCACCACGTAAATCGATACCCGTTGCAACCATCGGTCCACGCTCATAAACCCGTGTCGTCCCTGTAAGCTCAGTATTCTGATTGGTTTGGATGGCTTGATTTTGGATAGTATTTTGAGGCGCACGAGTGGGAGTGGGCTGTGTATTGTTTATTTGAGTATTAGTAACTTGGGCACTGCTTTGTTGATTCGTATTGATATTTGCTTGAGCACTCACTTGTGCTGCAGTACTTGTTGCCACTTCTGGTTGAACAGTGGTTGCTGCCTGAGTAGCACTGACAGCTGCATTAGGTCTAGCAAGACGAATCACTCGTTTGCTTGAGTCAATAGCGCTCGGTACAGAAGTAGTTGCAGTCGCTGAAGCATCAACTTCGGCAGCATTCACAGGCGCAGATAGCATCATGGCACAAGCGGCGGCCAATGCGGTTAAAGTCGCAAACTTAGGCGATTTTTGAGAGTGGGTCGGTTGACTGATGGCGTTCATAAAGATAGTTACCTTATTTAATCGTTGTTTTGTCTGTTTGGTCGTTATTGATAAATCCATTGCTTAATAGCTGCTTTATATCTGCTAGACATTGACGTTGTACTCATATAGTTACGGCAAAATCGTACAATTTTTTATACCCTAGCAAATTAATCTCAATACGAACAGTAGTAGGAGTGTTAAAAGTCATTACTGAGGCATTTTTTGCTGCCCTGTGTTTGTCAAAGTAAATCAATCAAAAATGATAAGCCGTGGCTTTCATGCGGTTTGCCATCCAGCGCATGGTATGACGCATGAGTGGCGACAATGCAGCTCCACCATTGGCAAGTGCCAACTCACGATGATGTAATTCCTCGCTATCCATTTGTGCCAATATCTCTTTTGAGCGCTGATCTTGCGGTGGTAATTGTCCAATATGATCTTGCAGATGTTCGCTAACTTGTGCTTCTGTTTCAGCGACAAACCCCAAACTAAACTCGTTAGAGATGGCGCCTGCTACTGCGCCGAGACCAAAAGACATGCCATACCATAAAGGTGTAAACACACTTGGATGACTACCAAGCTCGCTTAGACGCGTCTCACACCAGACCAGATGGTCGACTTCTTCTTCGGCAGATTGCTGCATGGCTTGTTTGACACTATTATCTTTTGCCGTAAATGCTTGCCCATGATACAGCCCTTGCGCACATACTTCTCCGGTATGATTGATACGCATCAGCCCTGCAACGTGCCGCGATTCTGTAATACTCAGCTCAGGAATCTCATCACTACTCACAGGCAGAGGGCGAGTACTCGGATTGGAATGCGGTACGACTGCTCGCAATGCCTTGTCTACCCCAAGCAGTAATTGATCGATTTTAGATAAGGAACGCAAAGCCATGATTCACTCCTGATGGCATTATTTATTATGAATAACGTGTTGCTATGGAATTGTTAAAGGGTTGCAGCGACTACTACTCAATCTTAGCGCTTACTATAGCAAACAACATCAATGGTCGGCATCATAATAATGAGGCGTTCAGCAATCGATTTATAACGGCAGTTGTCATTAATGCTGTTGATTCAAATTATCAAACCCTTTAATCATGTCTGTTTAGCTGATCATCATGAGTTTGGATGCTGGCATGTTTAATATGTTTGTTCAGCTTGGTATATAAAAATACCCCAAAGGCAATATTGAGCAAGCCCGTGACTAAGAACAACTGCGGTAGTGACATACCCAAGCTATTTAAGACAACGATAGAAAAGATAGCAGAGCCGACCATAAATATAGCATTGAAAATATTA
The DNA here is from genome assembly GCF_025642195.1 of Psychrobacter sp. SC65A.3. Taxonomy (NCBI): domain Bacteria; kingdom Pseudomonadati; phylum Pseudomonadota; class Gammaproteobacteria; order Moraxellales; family Moraxellaceae; genus Psychrobacter; species Psychrobacter sp. SC65A.3. The sequence continues at coordinate 1,006,685 of NZ_CP106752.1, forward strand.
TTGGCACCAACGATGCGTGCACGATGGCTTTTGGGTGCATACGCCTGCATAGACGCATATAAAGGGACGATATATAAGCCGCCACTAAAGCCCAAAAAGAATAAATCGACAAACACGCGCCAGCTACCAGGGATAGCGAATAATCCGCTCACTCCGATTAACGTCTCAGTATTCCCATCAATCGACAATCCTGATAGAGAAAAATACAAGTCGATAGCAAAGATACTCAAACCAGCGATACCAAAGGGTAATAAACGTAAGCTGACCTGATTCTTGGTAAGCCTTTTGCATAATAATGAGCCGATAGAGACACCGACTGAGAATAAAGTCAGCAGGAAAATTACCACTGACTCATCGCCATGAAGAATGACTTTGCTGAATTCAGGTGTTTGGGTCAAAAAAGTTGCGCCATAAAACCAAAACCAGCTGTTGCCCAAGATAACGAAGAACAAAAACCGTAAGGAATATAAATAACGTACCGTTGACACACTGGTGGTAAAGATATTCCAATTAATCTTTAAATCAGGCTGCATCGCTGGCATGGTGGGTATAGATCGGGCGGCGAAATAACCTAATATCGCAACGACTAATACGGTCAGACTAATCCAATATAGCGGCTGTGGCACTTGGGTTAAGACGCCAGCGATAATCATACCAAGTAATATCGCTAATGACGTACCCATTTGAAACAGACCATTGGCACCGACCAACTCATTTTCTTGCATCGCTTGTGGTAAATAGGCATATTTGATGGGCCCAAAAAAGGTAGATTGTGTGCCCATTAAAAACAACGCGACAAATAAGAGTGCATACCACTCAAATACAAAACCCACTGCCGCAATCACCATAATGGACAGCTCAAGTAGCTTAGTTAAGCGGGTCAATTTAGACTTTTCAAACTTGTCAGCGATTTGTCCTGCCAGCGCCGAAAATAGAAAATACGGCAAAATAAATAACATGGCCGCTAAGTTATTTAAAATACTAACCTCAACGCCAAGCTGGCTCGCCGCCGTATAAGTCAAGACTAATATCAGCGCTTGCTTAAAAATATTGTCATTAAACGCTCCCAAAAATTGAGTAAAAAACATGGCGCTAAAACGGCGACGCTTAAATAACTGAAATTGATTGGCCATGAAAATTCCTACAAATGGGTCAAGACAAGTAAAAGTGAAGCAAGACGGAGAAAATAGTCATTAATACTAGGGTAATTATCAACGCTATCAAAAACTTAACTAAATATGGCATAGGTTTTATCAATGTTAAGCCGTATAATAGCAAGGCTTTGGCAAAAATACATACGTCCAATGCTATGATTTCATAATTAACTAAGTTATGATTTGTAAATTTTAGCCGACTAAATCCTAATAAAGTGGCCAATAGCAAAGGTTTGCCGATGCTTAAATGGTCTGATGTAAGTAATTTTTTATATACTAATTATATGTTAATGCTTCAATCGTAGGCTAAATCGTCAAACAAAAAGTAAAGCTGCAAGTTAAAAAATTGTTTTAGCTCATTATAATTGTTGTTATCCCTGTATTTACCGCCAAGACTTAGCAGTCGTCAGCGTCAGCAACCTTGCACTGCGTAAGGGAATAGGAATGAATATGAAACATCAGCCTTCAACGCCAGTGCATAACGTACCTGTTAAGTTGCCTGACCTCTTAGGTTGCCAAAATAGCTCAATCAAATCTAGCACTGCTATTAGTGCTAACGATACTCCGCGTCTTTATTTTACCCGCACAGCGCTTTTTAGTGCATTGACCACCAGCTTGGTCGGTTTTGGCTGTAGTCTTGCCCCTGCAGCTTTTGCCGCTACTACTGATTCAAATAATAGCGCTATAAGCAGTCAGATAACAGTAAAAACTGCTACAGCAGCGTCGCCAAAAATCCCCAAATCGGCGATTTCTGATGATGACCGTCAGCTGGATATGGCGTTAGATGCGCTGCGCTTAAAAAAAGCGGTTGAGCAAGGTATTATTGAGCAATCTGTATTGGATGACTATAGTGAGCAAACGCTAGGTATTAAGAATCCAAACGCGAAAAATTCAGCTGGCAAGACTAACAGTAATGTTAATCCAGAAAATGCCAATAGCTTTAATAATGATTTCGATGATGCGCAAAATTTTGATACAAATCAAGATCTAGAGCAGCAAGCAGCAGCGATACAGCAGCAGGGCTATCAGATGATGACGCCTGAAGAGATTGATCGTGAGCTTGCGGCGATGGACAGACAAAACGCGCAAGATATCGATAGGATCGGCACTAGTAATATTGGCACTAGTAATAATAGTGGTTTTGATGCACCTGTCGCCACTTTAGACGATCGTACGCCGCCGATTGGGTTGGATGTGGAATTAGACGCGACCAATCTGCCGATACCCAGTAATTTAGATACATTAGGCATCAATGAAAGCATTGCTGAGCGAGCTGAGACTGCAGAGATCATGGCGCGTCCTATTACGGTTAGCGATGCTGTCAGCAGTGGTAATGCCAGTGAAGTGATAGATAACGATATTTTAGCCAACGTCAATCAATCAAAGAATACAGAAAACTCGATCAATCCTGATGACTATTTGCCAGATTATCAAAACGATACCGAAGCCGTTAGCGAAAGTATCGAGCAAGCCAAAACGCCGAGTCCAATGGCGCGCAACAAAGGCAATAGTGTCAAGCGTCTCTATAATCGATTGTTTAATTCAGGCTCACTGGCGCTACCACATGTAGATACTACGATTTACTTACAACAAGTCGCAGCTAACAATAGCAATGCTGTCAATACCAAGCCGATACTAGTCAAAGCTGATGACGATGTGCAGCCTATTAAGAATATCAAGGCGGCGCTTGATGATACCACTGTGCAGTCTGTCGTTGACTTTACAGCGGCATTACCGCGTTTACGTCAAACCGCATTAGATGCTGCAAAAGCAGTTGGTTACTATGATGTGACTTTGCGTCTAAGCCAGCCTTATACAGACACGATCGACGTCGTCATTGAAAAGCTGGGTGAGCCCGTACGTGTCGATAGCCGGATTGTCGACATTCGCGGTGCAGGCAGTGAGCAAAAAGAATTTGTTGAGCTTGAAAAAGATCTGCCGCCAAAAGAAGGCGATATCTTTAACCACCGCGTCTATAAAGACAGTAAATCTGCCCTTGAGTCGCTCAGTAATACTTACGGTTACTTTGATCAATATTGGTTAAATAAATCCGTCGATATTATCTTGCCTGATAACACAGCAGATGTTTCACTGGTTTACAATACTGGCGATCGCTATGAGTTTGATGAAGTGGTATTTTTTACTTATGATAGAGAATCAGGGACACTGACCCGTGATCCTGCAAAACTGCCCGTTGAATTGTCACTGTTAAGGCAGTTATTCGACTTTAAAGAAGGCGATCCTTTTTATCGTCCCGCTGTCACGAAATTCAGTAATGATTTATCGGCGACCCGTTATTTTAATACCATTAACGTTGAGTCGATTTTGCCGCCAGATGAGCGCACACAAAGTGCTACTTTGGCCTTTGATAACTCACCAAATGTAGACAATTTTATTGAAACAATGGATGATGAATTAAACAGTGCTTCTGATGTTAATGCGCGCCAAATAGAAGGTGTTAGTAATGACGGCGAGCTTTATGCCAATAGCGGAGAGAAAGTAAATGCGGCTGACATTGCTGCTATCGAATTTGAAGCCGATGAAGAGACGCTTGAGAAGCTGCAGGCCATTAAGCAAAAAGCAGAACGCTTAAGCCGTCTGCCAAATGATCGGGTATTGGATGAAAAAGACCAAGATTCAAACAGTATTTTAGGTAAAATTAGTGATGCTATCAGCGACATTGCACAAAAGATATTCCCGGATGAGAAAAGTATATTGGCGGATGAGAACTTCGTACCACCAACATTGGCAGGGCGTAAAACACCGCAAGAAGTGTTAGAGAGTAAGAAAGTACCCCTATACGTGTTTGTGGCGGCAAATAAACCGCGTGATGCTCAGGTGGGTATTGGTTATGGTACCGATACAGGTGTCCGCGCAACCGCGAAAATAGATTATAATCTGCTCAATCGTAAAGGCTATCAAGCAGGGCTTGAGACAGAAGTCTCAAGAATTACTAAAAATGTCGGTGTCTATGCTAGCAGGCCTTGGAAACATCCTTTGAATGATAAGCTTGAAGCAAGCTTAACTTATGAAGAAGAAGCTATTAATCAAGGTGAAGGCAATTTTGATTTGTCTACCAAAACCCTAAAAGGGTCGCTAGCGCGTAATATCCGCCGTGAAACGGGGTGGAATCGCAGCTACTCTCTGCGCTACCGTTTAGATGAGTTAGAAACGGGTATTGATGATGAAGCGCAGTTAAACGATCTTCCTATTCGCTTTACGTCTTCAAAGCCTAAACAGCAAGCATTATTACTTGGTTATGGCATCAGTAAGACAGATGTAGATAGTGTCACCAATCCCACTGGCGGTATCCGCCAATACTATTCGATTGAAGCGGGGGCTGATAAAGCGCTTAGCGATACCAATCTAGCAATTGCTCGCGCTGGCGTCAGCGGTATTTATAGCTTTGGTGCTGATGACAAGCATCAAGTGCTTGGCAGTATCAATACTGGTTATATTTGGGCAGATGACTTTGATGAGGTGCCTTATAAGCTGCGCTTCTTTGCTGGTGGTGACCAAAGTATTCGTGGTTATGACTATGAAAGCTTATCGCCACTAGATAAAGGCTATCTGACCGGTGGACAAATCCTCGCGGTTGGTAGTGCAGAATATAACTATGAGTTTAAACCCGGCTTTCGCGGTGCTGTTTTTACTGACATTGGTAATGCATATGACAAAGATTTTGAGACAGATACCAAAGTTGGTGTCGGCGTTGGTATCCGCTGGGCGTCACCTGTTGGCGTGGTGCGCGTCGATGTTGCAGCTGGTGTGACAGAAGAGAGTATTCCAGTGAGATTGCATCTGTTTATTGGCTCTCCTTTATAAAAGTATATAAACAAAACCGTTGTCTTTTTATTATTCTAGCGATTGCTGGTAATCATTCTTTAACGTAGTTGAGTGTCATGTCGACCAAAAATACCCTGCCTAATAAGCCATTAGATGAAGATCCAGCACAACGAGATGCCCGCGCCGTAAGACGTTGGTATCCGTTGTCTTTTGTGCTCAAATTGCTGGTACTGATTCTTATCGTGCTAGCGATTATGTTTGCTATCTTCTTATATGCGGCGGGTACTGAGTCAGGCACTAAGTTTATCTTAGAGAAAATCAGTGCAGAAACAGGTATTGAATTCAAATACGGTAGCGGCAATCTGCGCGAAGGTCTATGGCTCAATGATATCGATATTGTTGCCAATGAAGATCTTGAGATATTGGTAGATAAAGCTTACGTTAAAATAGGCTGGCGCGCCGTCTTTGCCAAAGAGGTACATTTGCGTGATGCGGATATACAAACCATTGAAATTATCAATAAAAAACCGCCAACAGGTGAGGCATTCGATTATAGAACCTTAAGCTTACCGGTTAATCTACGTTTTGATTATGCAAAAGTAAAAACCATCATTTATAAGCAAGTAACTCGTGACCCCATTGTTGTGCATGATGTTGAAGCCCGCGATTTGACGTGGGTTGGCAGTATGGTGACGGTTGGTCGCGGTAGTTTGCAATATGGCGATATTGTTAAAGTCAGTGCTTTAGAGGGTCATGCCGATTTGCAAGGCGACTATCCTTTAGATTTAAGTGCCATTGTAGAGGTCAGTGCTTTAGAAAAAGCCTATATTGATCCCTTGAATATCACCGCAACAGGCACGTTAAAGCGCACCGTTGGCAAGGTTAGTAGCCGCTACAATGATAGTGCGGTTAGTGGCGACTTTGTAGTGCAGGGATTGGATCCTGATTCACCGTTTCAAGCAAAACTTGAATGGGATGACATTCTGGTTCCTTATGCGGACAGTCAAAACATTCACTTGAAGAGTGGCATCGCGACTGCATCAGGTGTGATCTCAGAGATACGCCTACGTATCAACACTGAATTGACCGCTAAAGACATTCCTTCAGGACATTACCAAGGACGCGCCATTCTTGCCAATCGTCAGCTACGTGTTGATCGCCTAGATGCAGATGTGGCCGCTGGCAACTTGATATTGCAAGGTATCTTGGATTGGAACAGCAGTTTTGATGCAAAGATAAGAGCGAGCGGCAGTAATTTTGATGTACGACGCGTCATTCCTAAACAATATGCGGACTTTAAAGTATATGCCCCGCAAAAGTTAAACGGGCGCTTATCCCTTCATTATCAGCATAAAAATACTGCCGGTAATATGGAAATGGATGCCGCATTACGTCAGCGTGATGGCGAGCAAGTCAATGCCAATATTGTCCGTGGAAAAACCTCAGTCAAATCTAAACAAGTTGCCCCTTTGTATATTGATGCAAAATGGCAGAACCTTGTGCGTAAAAATATCCCTAATATCGGCAACATCAATAGCCCTAGTGGACAAGCGAAGGTGATTGTTCGCGGCTCAAATCTTTCTGTCGATGGCAAAGCCATTATTAATGAGCTGAATGCAGCGCCTAAAGGTAACTACGATGTCAGGCTTCATAAGGCTGGCAATATCATTGATATCAACCGCCTAAACTATAAAGGCGTAGTGGGCGATTTGTCAGGGACAGGTCAGATTCAATTAGCTACTAAAAAACGTCCGCTTACTTGGCAGATTGATGCACGTACTAATGGCTTATTGCCCAAGCAATACCGCAGTGATATACCGCTTGAGCGCCTAACTGGACGTATCAGTGCCCGCGGACGATTGCTGAATATCACTAAAAACCGTGTCAAAGGTCAGCGGCATATTATTAGTTTCAATAATACCGCTTTGCAGGCGCAGTTGGATGCCACGCAAAAAGGTCGTGCTATCGGCATTACTGGCGGCGGCGATACCAGTGTTGATATTATCGGCGGTAAGCTATCGGTCTTTGATGCGCGTTTTGATGGTCAAATTGACACGGCTGATGTACCAAAAGGTCGTTTATCAATCGATGCCGCTGGTACGCCAAATCTGATCAGTGTTCGCAAGTTAAATTATAATGGCGAAGCAGGTGCGGTCAAAGCCAAGGGTGTCATCGACCTAAGAAAGAATATCGGCTGGACGCTAGATGGGCGCTTTGATAAGTTTAATTTGGGTTATTTCTTGCCCAATAATGCCGCTATTATTACTGGTGATTTAAAAACCACTGGCGAGTGGCAAAGTCCACCAAAGAATAATGCTAAGGCAAAAGGCGTACTGAAAAACTTCGTCGTAAACTTTGATGGTGTCTTAGACGCTGAGCAATTGCCAGCAGGTAAACTGACTATTGATGCCAGTGGTAATGCACAGCTCATTCGAATCAAGCGTTTCCGACATGTGGGCGCAGCAGGCAGTATTGATGCTAAAGGCACCGTTGATGTGCGCCAAGGTCTTGCTTGGGATATTGATGCGGTCATGGATCGCTTTAATTTGGGTTATTTCTTCAAAGACATACCGAGTACGATTACCGGCACTATTGATACCAGTGGACGTTGGGGCGATACCCAACAGACGATTAATATCAAGCAAGTGAATTTGAATGGGATGCTAAAGGGTCAACCACTTAGTGCCAAAGGCAGCTTGACAGCCAAACTACATCTACCAAAAGACTTGGCAAGCTATTTTCAACGTTTGCAGAAGCAAGATGCGCAGGCACAATATAAGCAAGTGAACGCTTTGATCGAAAGCTTAAATGCCAATAATTTGGTACTGCGTTGGGGTAATAATTACATCACCGCCAATGGTAATGACAAACAGCTACAAGCCAAAATCAATATCACAAGCCTTGACCAGCTCTCAGACAAACTTGGTGGTAAAGTCTCTGGCGGTGCTACCTTGTCACAGCCAGCAGGACAAGCATTGCCGACGATTTATGTTGATTTAGTTGGTGAGCGTATTACGCTACCAGGCTTTATATTACGTCAAGGTCGCATACGTGGCAAACTGGTTAACTTGGCAAACAGTCCAAGCCAGTTTATTATCACTGCCGAAGGCTTAGAGGCTGGCGGACAAAGTTTTAAAAACTTTAATGCAACCTTTAATGGTACTGAACAAGCTCACGTAGTTGATTTTGATCTGCTTAATGAGAAGCTCAGTATCTCAGCAAGGCTTAAGGGTGGTTTTAATCGAGATAAGCTCAGCTGGTCAGGTGTTATTGGCAAGGGTCAAGTTAAGTCCAAATATGCAACCTTAAACCAATTGCAGCCAGCGCAGCTGATTGTTAATTTGCCTAAGAAGCAAGGTAAAAATAGCACAGAGCTAAAAGTACAGCTGGCGGCACATTGTTGGCAGGCGACTGATCAAACAGGAAAGCTCTGCTTACGTGAAAACCTCATTGCTTCAGCTGCCAGTGGTCAAGTTGATTTGGCGATACAAAAACTAGATACCTCACTATTTTCAGCGTTTTTACCAAAAGATATCGATTGGCATGGCAAGATTAATGGTAAAGCGATTGTTGGTTGGCAACGTGGTCGTCCACCGACAATTAATACCACGCTGTATTCTGACAACGGTAAAATTGGCTTGATTCAAGATGGTGACAGCTTGCCTGTCACCTTACCTTACAAGCGTATCTCGCTCATTGCTGTGTCTGTACCAAATGGTCTAAAAATACGCTCAGATATCAATACGGGTGAAGGTGCTCGTGGTTATGCAGAAGTGATCGTCGATCCATATAAGACGCCCAAACCTATATCAGGTGCGTTGGTGCTCAATGAGCTTAACTTGGCTATCTTTAAACCTTTCTTCCCTGGTATGCGCGTGCTCGAAGGCAACATCACTATGGCAGGCGGTTTGGGCGGCACACTGGATAAGCCACAGTTTTATGGTGATGTGAAGTTAGCGAATGGTCGAATGGCGATGCTTGATTTGCCGGTCAATTTGACCAAAGTGAATGCCACTGCCAAAATCCGTGGTACTCAAGCAACGATAGATGGTAGGTTCAATAGTGGTACAGGGAAAGGGACGGTTGCTGGCACTGTCAATTGGCAGCAAAAGCTACAGGCTAAGCTGAGTATAGATGGTAAAGGTTTGATTTTGACCCAGCCGCCATTATTGGTGGCGAGTGTTGATCCTGATATCGATATTATCGTGCGTCCTTCCGATCGCTACGTCAATATCACTGGGGCAGTCAGTGTGCCATCAGCGACCATTCGTCCGCCAGAGGCCAGTGAAGATATTATTACTCAGACTGAAGACGCTGTCGTACTCGATCGTCGTCTTATCGGCAATATTGATGAGGTTTTGGCTATCTCAAAACCTTGGTCAATCAATGCTGATATCGGTATCGATTTGGGTAATGACATCAACTTCCGTGGTTTTGGTGCCGTGATTCCTCTAGCAGGTGCCATTCATGTCACGCAAAGCGGTACAGGCATCATGCGCGCAAAAGGGGTAGTACAGGTCTCACGTCGTACCAATATTAATGCTTTTGGTCAAAACCTAGAGCTTAACTATGGTCAAGTGCGCTTCAACGGCGATGTGATGAAACCAAGTTTAAGTATCGAAGCGGTCAAAAATATCAGCGGTAAAACAGTCGGTGTCCGTGTCAAAGGTAATACTGAAAGCCCTAATATTATCGTTTTCAATAATGCGGGGCTTACGCAGCAGCAAGCGATGAATGCCTTGGTCACGGGTCGTATTAATAATCAAAGTGCTACTCAAATCAGTGAGCAAGGCTTTAAATCTCAAGTCACCAATAACTTAGCGGCCGCTGGACTGAGCTTTGGGCTGAGCGGCACACGTAATTTGACCAATCAAATCGGTCAAGCGTTTGGTTTCCAAAGCTTAACGGTTGATGCTTCGGGCAGCAGTGAAGATACCAACGTCAATGTCACCGGTTATGTGACCCCTGACTTATATATCCGCTATGGTGTGGGCGTTTTTAATGCGCAGAACAGCTTGTCGATACGTTACCAGTTGACCCGCCGTATCTATGTAGAGGCAACGTCAGCAGCAGAAAATGCCGTGGATGTGGTTTATAGTTGGCAGTTCTAAAGATTGTACTTAGATATCTACCCTCATATTTGCTGTGATTTTGGCAGATTGGCAGATTGGCAGATTGGCAGATTGGCAGATTGGTTGACTGGAAATAACTATTTATAAATTAATCCATTATCGATATTTGATCAAATAAAAAACGCCTTTATGAAAAGGCGTTTTTTTATGAGCATTAAGAGAATTTACTTGGTTAAAATTAATCGATTATTACGTGTTAAGCGTAGGCGATATTCTTCGCCTTCATGTTCAATACGTACTTCTTTAGTCAAAGCAAACAAGTGCTGTGATTGCAAAGTAGGCAGACGGTTTTCACGGAAGTTCAAATGACGAGAGATTACAAGACTCATGGTAAATTCCTTTTGATAGCAAAGTAGCAAATATTCAAAACAATAAATACTAATAGAATATAATTTATTAACGATAATAATTATCATTTAGATTGAATAATTTTGCAAGCAAATTTATAAAATAAATAATAGCGATTATGTAAACTTATCTAACCGTTTTTTTTCATTCAAACAATTTTAGCCATCAATCTTAGTAGCATTAAAGGAAAATAGGATGACAGTTGAACAAAGTAACTCTATAAAAGACACTTCAATAACGACAGTCAATGTAGCGGTTGCCGTTATTCATTATAAGGATCAATATTTACTAGGATTTAGGGCGGCTTCTCAACACCAAGGGAACCGCTATGAGTTTGTAGGCGGAAAGATAGACGCTCATGAAACAGCAAAACAAGCACTGATACGAGAAGTTGCCGAAGAGACAGGCATCAGTATTGCTAATAATACGGCAGTTAAACTCGGTCGATTGCATCATGATTATGGTGATAAGCAGGTCTGCTTACAAGTTTACCGTATTGAAGTGACTGCACAACAATATGCACAATATAAAAACCTAAGCTATGGTCTAGAAGGTCAAAAGCTGACATGGGTAGAGAAGGCCGAGCTGCTAGCAGGACATTATGACTTGCCTGCTGCCAATAAGACAATCCTTGCATGGTTACAGCTGCCTATGCAGATAACAGTTACTTATCCATTATCGCATTTTGATGCTGCCTCTAATCCTATGGCAGCATGGTTACAGTATCATCATGAGCATATAACGGCTGGCGCTTGGGTTTATATACGGACAAAAACAGCAGGGACAGAAAACAGTATCAAGCAGCTATTACAACTACGTCCTGATATTCAAGCGATTACTCCTGACCACTTAGATATCGACAAAACAGACAATGTAGAAGCAAATAATCAAATAATAGCAAGTCATTTAACACAGACACAGCTTATGCAATGGTCAAGCGGAGTAGCTAAGGAGCCCATGTCGTACTTTGGCTTGTCTACAAGCTTGCCATTAATCGTTAGTTGTCATGATGTAGATAGCATTAGTGCTGCCAATCAACTGGCGTATATTCGGTTACAGCAGCAGTTGCCACCCGTTATCGGTATTTTCTTGGCACCTGTTGAGTGTACCCAAACCCATCCTGATACACCGGCATTAGGTTGGGAGGCGTGGTCAAATTTAGCAAAATTAGCGGATATGCCAGTTATCGGCTTAGGTGGACTATCACCTATGATTTATAAACAAGCCGTGCTACATGGAGGCGTTGCTGTTGCTGGAATTCGCCAGTTTTTAAAATAGTTTTTGGTACTATAGTTACCCGCATTTTTATAAAAATTTTGGGCATCAAGCTGCCATTTGAACACTGCTAAAACCAGAGTATGGTGGGTCAAATAAAAAAATTCTCAGAGGAAAAATAGCACTAGATAAGTAATTGATTTGAATATTCTTTATCGGTTAATAAAAATGTAACTTCCCATATCTTATAAACAGAATTACTTACAAACCGTTGCGTTTTCCTACATTGCCACACTGTTTTGATTAGGGATTTGCCATTACTATGAATCATTAATTATCGAAGGGCGCTAAATCAAGCTTTTATAGACTTATTAATTGTTAAGACTTTTAATGACTACAATGTTAAAAGTAATAGCCAATTTAACTTCCATTCATTTTTTGTTGCAAGGCCAGTGGGTGAAAATCGTTTTGTGCCTCTCTTATAAATAACAATGGTATGAATAAATGCCTATAAGTAGATAGATCGCTCCTAATAATCACTGTTAATAAAATGGTATCCCTATGAAAACCAATAAGTTACCGAAGTCAGTATGGTCTGATTCTGAGGCAGCTGGTTCTCAATCACCGCATACTGACCAGCTACCTAAGTATCAGATGAATAAAGATCAGGCAACACCAGCAGGTAATATTGACCGTGCCAGTAATGACGCCAGCTATAATAATGTAGGTTTTAGTAAAGAATATTTAGAAACTCTGGCACAAGATATGTCACAACAAACCAGCTTTTTTGATTATAAATGTGTCAAAAAAACTCATGTAAGTGTACTTAACTCTAATTTAATTGATAACAGCACCTTTAACGCCAGTACAGCTGAAGTTGATTGTATTAAGACAAGTATCTTCAAAGAATTTGAGCAATCCATAGTCGAGCCACCTCACATCATATCTCCTAAAAACGCAGCAAGCGTTGCAGAGATACCAGAGCGTATATTTATGAATGGTCTTATTAAGCATACTGGAATAGCCTTAGCTATTATCATACCGTTAGCAGCATTTTCTGCTTATGCAGCGACACCGTCTATGACTCAAGCGGTTGCTAGCAAGCACATGACCAATGCAACGGCAGAGGTGCTCACGGTTAAACCTAGCAGTATTATTCATAAATCTGCTAGTACACCGACTACGGTAGATAGCGTTGATCTCAATAAATATGCTGGTACTTGGTATGAGGTCGGTCGTTTGCCGATGTATTTTCAGCGCAACTGTGCCAGCGATGTGACGGCTAATTATGTTGAAAAAACTGATGGTTCAGGTATCAAAGTTATAAATCAGTGTAAGGCTGAAGATGGCTCGAACATTATTGCTGAAGGCTTAGCAAAACCTGCTGATGCGACAGGAAGCAAACTAAAAGTTACCTTTTTGCCATCGTGGATTCGTTGGTTACCGGTAGGGAGAGCTGACTATTGGGTATTGGCACGTGATCCAGATTATAAAACCGCTCTGGTTGGCACACCTGATAAAAAGTATTTATGGATGCTGGCTCGTTCGCCAAATGTGAGTCAAGAGACTTATGCCAAATACCGTCAAATTGCCCAGCAACAGGGTTATGATTTGAAAGAATTTAAATTAACGTCGCAGAGTAAGCAGACGGTGGATTTGATTCCATAAAAGTCTGATAATGGTTTATATTGCCTTTATTTATCATGGCTCTTGTATTTAGCATTGTTTAAGTGGATTGATAATAAGGCAGCATAATATGCTGCCTTTATCGTAATAACCCGTTTTATTATGCTAAATCGGTAGTCATCAAATAGCTTGTGACTCATACAAATTTGTTATCACTAGCAAAATAAGGCGTTTTAAGCTAAAATCTAGCTTATCTACAGACTCCTATGATAATAATCGATGACAGCAGTCGTCTGTTAGCATATCTGAGTGAGTACATAGACTGTATATACCCTATTCAATAATATTTCTTCCTATTTTACTGATTCCCCAATACTGACCATAAGGATGTTTCTCGTGAGTAACGCTGATACCTTACGCCAATTACATCAAGACCATTTGAGCAACTATAACACCCAAGAGCAACAAGCGATTGAGCTCATGGGGCTATTGAACAAGCTCTACAATGAGCAAGATGTGCAAGTGACTTTATTCGGTGATACGCTAGATAGCAATTCCGTGGGTCAAATATTGGCGCTGCATCAAAAAGTTGCTTTGCGTGATCAAGGTGCTCATGCGATTGATATCGCTGATACTTTAGCGATGGTTAAAGTGTTAGCAGAGAATAAAAACCTGCCAGCCGTCCGTATTGATGTTGGTCAGCTAATCGCTAATGACAGTGATATCCAATCGGCATTACAGTCTGTTGATAATACTAAAGCGGCTATCAATGGCGCAGCAGATGTGGTGCTATATGGTTTTGGTCGTATCGGTCGTATCCTAACTCGTTTATTGTTATCGCAAGCGTCAAGTGCGAAAGGTATGCAGCTAAAAGCCATCGTAGTACGTCCCGCAGCAGCAGGCGACTTGGCTAAGCGTGCGTCATTGCTAGAGCGCGATTCGATTCATGGTAGTTTTGCAGGCGGCGTGATTGTTGATGATGAAAACAATGGTTTGATCATTAATGGTCGCTTTGTGCAAGTTATCTACGCCAAAGACCCAAGCGAGATTGATTATACAGTTTACGGTATTAACGATGCATTGGTCATTGATAATACGGGTATCTGGAAAGATGAAGCCGGTCTTGGTAAGCATCTACAATCGACTGGTGTGAAAAAAGTGCTATTAACGGCACCTGCTGGCGGCGAGATTAAAAACGTCGTATATGGCGTAAATAACGATATGGTCGGCGATGACACTATCGTTAGTGCGGCGAGCTGTACTACTAACGCAATTACCCCGACGTTAAAAGTATTAAATGATGAATATGGTATCGAAAATGGTCACGTTGAAACCATTCACTCGTTTACCAATGATCAAAATTTGATTGATAATTATCATAAAGCGGATCGCCGTGGTCGTAGTGCCGTATTGAACATGGTTATCACTAGTACTGGTGCAGCAAAGGCAGTTGGTAAAGCATTACCAGAGCTGAGCGGTAAATTGACGGGTAATGCCATTCGTGTGCCAACGCCAAATGTTAGCTTAGCGATTTTGAATTTAAATCTTAAAACTGCGCCAGCTAGTGCTGATGCGTTAAATGAGTTTATGCGCAAAATTTCAAATAGTAGCCAGTGGCAGACACAAATTGCTTATACGGATTCTACAGAAGCGGTATCAACGGATTTTGTCGGTGATACACATGTAGGTATCGTTGATGCCCAAGCGACTATTTTGACGGATAATCATGCTATCGTTTATATCTGGTATGACAATGAAGTGGGTTATAGCACGCAAGTATTACGTTTGGCAACGCAAATGGCAGGTATCAGTTATGCGCAGATTCCAGCTTAATACGTTTGTATAGCAGCAATGACTCGGTCATAATGCTTTGATTCAAAGAGTAGAGCGATGGTCATTAGTTATATAAACAAACGGATATGGTTTTAGCGGTAATATCTACAGCACCCGATAGTCCGATTGGTCATCGGGTGTTATTGTCATGAATAAAGCAATGATGTAGAGCAATATTGACGAAAGTTTGCCATTTTTTTAAAAGATAACTATAGGCAAAAGAAGCAGTCTATGACTGTCATTAAGCTTATAAACTAGAGTGTAAATAAAGGAAAGTAAGATGCGATTTATTGATGAAGCCGTCGTAACGGTAAAAGCAGGTGACGGTGGTAACGGAATCGCCAGTTTTCGCCGAGAAAAATATGTCCCGCGCGGTGGTCCTGATGGTGGTGATGGTGGCAAGGGCGGCGATGTTTATGTCATTGCAGAGGATAATACCAACACCCTAGTTGACTATCGTTATACCCGTCGTCATGACGCTATGCGTGCTGAGAACGGTCATAGTAGAAACTGTTCAGGCAAAGGCTCTGATGATCTTTTCTTACCAGTGCCTATTGGTACGACGGTCGTTGATACCGAGACAGATGAAGTGTTGGGTGATTTGATTGAAATTGGTCAGACTTTATTGATTGCCAAAGGCGGCGATGGTGGTTTGGGTAATACCCATTTCAAAAGCTCTACCAACCAAGCGCCGCGTAAAGCGACGTCAGGTTTTGAAGGTGAGCTAAAAGTTCTTAAGTTTGAGCTAAAAGTAGTGGCTGATGTTGGCTTAATTGGTTTACCTAACGCAGGAAAATCGACCTTTATCCGCCAAGTCTCTGCTGCTAGACCAAAAGTAGCTGACTATCCATTTACCACGCTGGTTCCTAATCTGGGTGTGGTTGATATTGGTCGTCATCGCTCTTTTGTTATGGCCGATATTCCAGGCTTGATCGAAGGTGCCTCAGAAGGTGCTGGACTTGGTATTCGCTTTTTAAAGCATGTCGCTCGTACGCGTCGTCTGTTACACTTGGTTGATATCAAGCCTATCGATGGCAGCGACCCGGTCGAAAACGCTCGCGTTATCTTAAATGAGCTTGAGCGCTTTTCACCTGAACTGGCCAATTTGCCACAGATTTTGGTATTAAACAAAATCGATCAAGTGCCTGAAGAAGAGTTAAATGAGCTTTGTACACATATTGTGGCAGAGCTTGGCTGGACAGGTATCGTTTTCCGTACCGCCACTCTAACAGGTGAAGGCGTTGATGCCATTAAGTACCACTTGATGAATGAGATTGAACGCGAACGCGAACGTGAAATCGAAGATCCTATCTTTGCTGATGCACAAAAAGCACGATTTGAGCGTCTAGAGGCAGAAGTTCGTCTAAATACGGAAGCTCAGCGTGAAGCGTATCGTGCTGCTCGTAAAGCGGCGCGTGAAGGTACGGATTTATCGGATGACGATTTTGATGATAACGATGATGATGGCGTCGAAGTAGTTTACGCCCCTTAATGTGATTGGTCTTTGCACATATTTTTTAGATGTATCCCCATGATTAATTTACCATAGCAACAGGAGTTTATATGGCAGTTGGCATAGAGAACACGATAGAAGAAGCAAGGTTTGTTGAGCAAGCTCGTAACTTTGATATTCAGCGCGTTATTGTCAAGATTGGCTCATCGTTATTAACCAATAATGGTCGAGGGCTTGATCGAACTGCCATTTACGAATGGGCAAAGCAGATCGCGCAACTCCATAAGCAAGGCGTAGAGGTGCTGCTCGTATCTTCAGGTGCTGTTGCTGAAGGGGTGGTGCGTATGAATCTTGAGGAGCGTCCTAAAAAACTGGCGGCATTACAAGCCTGTGCATCTGTCGGACAGATGGGTTTGATTGAAACCTGGTGGTCAGCATTGATTCAGCACGGTATTCAAAGCTCACAGTTGCTACTAACGCATGATGATTTGTCTAACCGTAGTCGCTATCTTAATACTACTGGTGCGCTTACGCAGCTACTAGAATGGCGTGTGCTGCCGGTCATTAATGAAAATGATACCATTACTATTGATGAGATTAAGTTTGGTGACAACGATACTCTGGGGGCGATGGCAGCGGCGATGGTTAATGCCGACTTGTACATTATCTTAACTGATCAAGAAGGTGTCTTTACTGACAATCCACGCAACAACCCTAATGCCAGAATGATCCGTCAAGAGCGTGCGATGGCTGATTATTTATTTGATATTGCAGGTGATGGTGGCAAGTTGGGTCGTGGTGGTATGTTAACCAAAATTCGTGCTGGTCGTCTTGCTGCTATGGGTGGCTGTCCGACGGTGATTGTGAGTGGCGCTATTGATAATGTGATCACTCGAGTAGTATCAGGCGAAGCAGTCGGTACCTTATTGACCACCAATGATCAAGACAAAATCATTGCTCGCAAACAGTGGCTTGCCGCGCATTTGCGTATGTCGGGCTCTTTAATTGTTGACGCAGGTGCAGCAAAAGCGGTAGTTGAGCATCAAAAAAGCTTGTTGCCAGTTGGCGTGTCTGAAGTTCGTGGGGATTTTGATGAAGGCGATGTGGTCGAAATCGTCCATCAGGATACTGGTGAGCGTATCGCCGTTGGTCAAGTCAACTTTTCTTCTCGCGATGCCTGCCGCGTTGCTCGTGAGCGTACTGAGCAGTTCGATCGTATCCTTGGTAATAATGAAGAACGTGTCGTCATGGTACACCGTGATAACTTAGCATTGACGATGTAAAAAAATTAATATCTATAGAGCTATAAATATCTTGATAATAAGCGCTTTGCTATTCTTTCCTTTAACGTAATTTATCCAGTGTTATATGCGCTTTGGTGACATATAGTGCTGTTTTGGAGATTTGTACATGAGTGCTTCAGACAATAATAATTCGCTCGAGCAAAAATTTGCGCCTTTGAAAAATGATAGATTGCTACGAGCACTTCGTTTTGAGCCGATCGATACCACACCTGTCTGGATGATGCGTCAAGCTGGTCGTTATTTACCAGAGTATAAAGCGACCCGTGCTGAAGCAGGTGATTTTATGAGCCTGTGTAAAGATACCGCGCGTGCGACAGAAGTCACCTTACAGCCATTACGTCGTTATGATTTAGACGCGGCTATTTTGTTCAGTGATATATTAACCATTCCTGATGCGATGGGATTGGGTCTATATTTCGAAGCAGGTGAAGGTCCTAAGTTTAAACATCCTATTCGCCAGCAAGCTGATTTAGATAGATTGCCTGTGCTCGATGTCAATGATTCTCTTGACTATGTCATGCGTGCGGTAACCAGTATTCGTACTGCGCTCAATGGGCAAGTGCCGTTATTTGGCTTTTCTGGTAGTCCTTGGACACTAGCCACTTATATGATTGAAGGTGGTAGCTCCAAAGATTATCGCTATACTAAAGGCTTTTTGTATAGCAATCCTGAGTTTTTACATCAGTTATTAGATAAATTGGCGACATCAGTGATTGATTACCTCGATGCGCAAGTCATGGCAGGCGCACAGATACTACAAATATTTGATAGTTGGGGCGGCGCGCTGGGTCATCGTCAATTCATTGATTTCTCGCATGCTTATAATAAGCGTATTGTCGCTGAGCTAAAGGTACGTCATCCTGAAATACCGGTAGTATTATTTACTAAAGGCGGCGGGCTATGGCTTGATGTGCAAGCAGATAGTGAGGCGGATGCGTTGGGTCTAGACTGGACGATGCCGATTGATCGTGCCCGTCAAGTTTTGACCGAAAGTCAGCGTCAGTTAACGAAGCACCATAAAAAACTACAAAGTAGCAAAGCCATTCAGGGTAATTTAGACCCAGCAACTTTGTACGGCTCTCCAGCAACTATCCGTGCTGAAGTCAATGCGATGCTCGATAGTGCTTATGCCAATGGTGAAAAGACCGGTTATGTGGCAAACCTAGGTCATGGCATTACCCAGTGGGTTAATCCTGACAATGCCAAAGTGTTCATCGATGCAGTACATGATTATAAAATCTAAAAAGTACGATTTGAGATATGTTCTTAGTTATTTGACTGAGTTTATATCTCATATTTATTAAGTAATAGTAAAGTAGCAGAAAAGGATATCTTATGATTTCAGCAGCGATTGTCGGTGGCACAGGTTATACAGGTATTGAGTTGATACGTCTATTATCTGCCCATCCTAAAGTGTCTATTGATTTGTTGACCTCCCGTAGTGAAGCGGGCACTCGCGCTGATGAGATATTCCCAAGTTTACGCGGTATCTCAGATATTGTGTTTAGTGATCTAGGGGACGAGACGCTAGCGACACTACAACAGTGCGATGTGGTATTTTTTGCCACGCCGCATGGCGTTGCAATGAAGCAAGCAGAGGCTTTGACTCAAGCTGGGGTAAAAGTCATTGATTTGGCGGCAGATTTTCGTTTGCAGTCATTGAGCGAGTTTGAACACTGGTATCAACAACCACACGCTTGTCCTGACCTACTAAAAACAGCCGTTTACGGCTTGCCTGAAGTCAATCGTGCCAAAATTGCTGAGGCATTGGTGGTTGGTAACCCAGGTTGCTATCCGACTACAGCTATCTTAGGCTTAAAACCCATTATAGATTTGCAGAATCAGCAGGCAGTAGCTTTGATTGAATCACGCATTGTTATCGATGCCAAATCTGGTGTTTCTGGCGCTGGTCGCCAAGCCAGTCTTGCACTGAATTATGCAGAAAGCACAGACAATTTTAAAGCATATAGCGTTGAAGGTCATCGCCATTTGCCAGAGATTGAGCAAGGTGTTGCCCAATTACTAGACAGTCAGTTTAACCATCGTATTCGTTTTTTGCCGCATCTGGTACCGATGATACGCGGTATGTTGAGCTCTATTCATATGGAGCTGACCGATGCAGGTGCTTTAGTGGATTGGCAACAAGTATTTGAGCAAAGCTATGCATCAGAACAATTTATAGATGTCATGCCAAAAGGGCTGTATCCCGATACCCGTAGTGTACGTGCCAGCAATCGCTTACGTATTGCTGTTCATCAAGACAATGAGCGTGCCGAATTAACTGTCATTGTCGTACAAGACAATTTAGTCAAAGGGGCAGCTGGGCAAGCAGTGCAAAACATGAATGTCATGTTTGGACTTGATGAGTCTCTTGGTTTAAATTTTGCGCCCATCATTCCTTAACAGATGTTTACTTATGATTAAATTATCCTCATTTATGATACTAGGTATTGATTATAAATTCCGCTATAATAACTTGCCTTTCCTGTTAAGAGATACTGCCTAAATGCGTTTTAAGAGTGTACTACGCTTTTGCTCACCGCCAGCACGCCCATCGTGCCAAGACTCTGTTTCGTATAAATTGGAGCGTAGCTTACATTGTTCATCTCTGAATACTGAAACTCAGCGTAGTGTTATGAAGCATTACAGCATTGCTCGCTCGCAGCAGGGCGCTTCCACATTGGTGTTAGCGTTATTTGTGATTGCGATATTGGTGACAGCAGTTGTTGCATTAGTATTTGGTCACAAACTTGGTTATCAACGTGGCTATTATTCAATGCAAAATGAAACCCAGCAAGCAGTCATTACCAGTAAAGAGTCGCTCCAAGAGCTAAAAGATTTGCGCGTCAGTCATAAAATAGCGACCAATGAAGTTGCTACTTCTAAACAAGAATTAGAAATAAGTTTGGCAAACTTAAAAGAGTTACGCGAAAATCAGCAAGCCATCATGGTTGAAAATAGACAGGTAGCGCAGCTCAATGACCTCTATGCTGAGATTGTGAGTGAGAAGGGCGGCATGCCTTTACAGATACTAGGTGCAAAGATTGAGCCCTTACCTGAAAATGCCTTTGAATATGGTTTCGATATAGGTATGCTCGCAAGTGATGGTAAAGCCAAACGTTTGAATCCAACGCTGACTTTGCTTGATGATGATGATTTTGTAGAAGTGCCATTAGAGCCCGTCAGCTACACGATTGAAGGCGTGACGCGTATACGTGGTCGCTTTACAATGCCAGCGGGTTTCAAGCCATTGCAAATCAAGCTAAATCTGAAAGCCGCTGGTCAAGAAGTCGAGCAGCTGTATGATTGGAAGCTTGGTGCTAAAGTTGACAATATGCCATTATCACTGTTAGATTTGCCAGACGTCGATGAAAGTCCTATTGAGCCTTAAGTCTTATGGAGCATTAGTTGTCGTAGCTGCTAGCCAGATATCTAGTGTTACCCCTTATTTTTAAAGATTTTATAGTCTCTTAAAGATAACCATTCATTAAACCTACTGATTCATCTGTATTCTAATTATGATAAAACAAACGATAGCAAAAGCGACGCCAATCACATCAGATTGGCACTTTCCACATATACCCATGCGTCTTGCGCAAGTGGGTGAGCCTGAAGGTGAAACAGCCCCGCAGGCTGATGTATTGGTAGCAGAGCCGGAAGTAGCCAAGCCGCCTATGTATGCTGTGGTGATGTATAATGACAATTACACGCCGATGGAATTTGTCGTCTATATTTTACAGTCTGAATTCCGTCATAGTATGGATTCGGCCGTTGAGATTATGTTGACGATTCATAATAGCAGCAAAGGTATTGCTGGTATTTATCCTAAAGACATTGCTGAGACCAAGGCCAAAAAAGTTAACAGTCTGGCACATCGTGAAGGCTATCCATTATTGACCCAAATCGAACCGCATCAAGGCGAGTAAAGCCTTACTCTAATTCTTGATGACGTGTGTTTATGTTCAACTCACTATATATCTTTAATATTTTCCATAAAATATATTCTTCTATTGTTTTTAGAGCAAGTTTATTTAAGCACAAGCTTGCTCTGCACCTCTCTTTTTTAAACTAGCTTAGACTTTCTTATATAACCGCTTTTCTCATTACTGCGTGTCTTTATTCTCTTTTTGCATTATTCAAATTCTTGAATTGTCTGTAGCTTTAGTACATGCGCTCTATTATTGTTGAATGAATATTATCATTGAAAAATGGTCTAGGGACACTTCGATACATTTTAGTATGTGTTAATAGATTGACTATATCTGAGTATCATGTTGAGATAAAGACAAGTGAGGATCATAGCCAAGCCATAGAAGCCATTATTTAACAGCGTCATTTAATAATACGCATATTGCCCTTGAACAATCCATCTACCGCCCTGATTTACTTACTAACTCATTCATAAAGCTATCAATTATAAAGATAGGTATAACCGTAGGAAGTCGTTATGTTAAGTCGTCATCTTGAAGTTTCTTTGCGTTTAGCAATGACACTTGCGCGCCAAAAATCGCATGAGTATCTCACTGTTGAACATCTTTTACTGGCACTCTTAGAAAATACGCACGCTGCCAACACATTGACGGCCTGTAATGCAAATGTCTCAGCACTACGTACTGAGCTTGAGGCTTATATTAATAAGCATACTCCAACGGTCGATCCTGATACTGAGCAATCCCCGCAGCCGACCCAAAGCTTTGATCGTATTCTACAACGGGCAATTTTTCATGTGCAGTCTATTGGTGGCGGTCGTTTGGTTGAAGGGTCGGATATTCTGGTGTCGATGTTTTCAGAACATGATACTTATGCGGTTTATTTGCTCAAAAAACAGGGCATCAGTCGTCTTGAGCTGACTCAGTATCTATCACATGGTCAAGATAAAGATGAGCCATCTGAGCCACGTGCTTCTATGACGGGTGAGCGCCGTAGTAGTGCCTCAGAAAAAACCAGTAAAGATCCATTGGTTGAGTTTGCGACCAATTTAAATCAGCGTGCTGCTGAAGGTAAAACAGATCCATTGATTGGGCGAGGTCCTGAGATTGAACGCGCCGCGCAAGTTTTGTGTCGCCGCCGCAAAAATAATCCACTATTGGTCGGTGAGCCGGGTGTTGGTAAAACCTCTATTGCTGAAGGGTTGGCGTGGTTGATTATCAATGATAAAGCCCCGAAACCACTCAATGGTTGCGTGATTTATAGTCTTGATATTGGCTCATTGATCGCAGGTACTAAATATCGCGGCGATTTTGAAAAACGTATGAAATCGCTATTAGATGCATTAAAGAAAAAACCCAATGCTATCTTGTTTATTGATGAGATTCATATGATTATTGGCGCTGGCTCATCAATGAGCAGTAATATGGATGTGTCCAACCTGATTAAACCAGCACTTGCCAATGGTGAACTGCGTTGTATCGGTTCAACCACTTTTACTGAATACCGTCAAGTGTTTGAAAAAGACCATGCCTTATCGCGTCGCTTCCAAAAGATCGACGTGAAAGAGCCAAGTGTTGATGATACGATTGATATTTTGCGTGGTCTTAAACCGCGGTACGAAGAGTTCCATAATGTTGTCTATACTGATGAAGCACTGGTTACTGCCGTTCAATTATCAGCGAAACATATCCATGAGCGTTTTTTGCCGGACAAGGCCATTGATGTTATTGATGAGGCTGGCGCTTATAAGCGTTTAGGGGTCGTGGCTGATGCAGACGATATAGAAGCGGAAGAAAGTTTTATTGCTGATATAGAGCAAGAGTTTGATGCACAGATTGAGGCTGATATTGACGGTCTCGACAGTGATACTTATAGTGATAACGAAATGCAGGATGAGGCAGATGTTGCGAAAGCCAATGATCGTGCAAAATCGTCTGTTGATAAGAAAGCAAAAGGGAAGCGCGCTCCGATAAAAATTGATGTAGCAGATATCGAAGCGATTGTTGCCAAGCTTGCACGTATTCCGCCCAAGTCAGTATCTAGTGATGATAAGAGTATTCTTCAGCATCTAGATCGTGATCTTAAGCATCTGGTATTTGGGCAAGATGAAGCGATTGCGACTCTAGCAGATGCGATTAAGCTGTCTCGTGCTGGTCTGAAAGCACCAGATAAGCCTATCGGCTCATTCATGTTTGCTGGTCCGACAGGGGTTGGTAAAACGGAAGTTTCTCGTCAATTAGCAAATCTGTTGGGTGTTGAGCTGGTGCGCTTTGATATGTCAGAGTACATGGAAGCACATACCGCTTCACGTTTGATTGGTGCGCCTCCAGGTTATGTGGGTTATGATCAAGGTGGTCTATTGACTGAAAAAATCAATCAGCATCCGCATTGTGTGTTATTGTTTGATGAGATCGAAAAAGCGCATCCGGATGTCTTCAACTTGTTATTACAAGTGATGGATCACGGTACATTGACGGATAATAATGGTCGGGTTGCTATCTTTAAGCAGGTCATTGTTATTATGACGACCAACGTCGGTGCTGAGAGTATCAGTCGATCTTCTATGGGCTTTACCCAGCAAGATCATAGCCGTGACAATACAGAATCACTCAAGCGTGTGTTTACTCCGGAATTCCGTAACCGTCTTGATGCTATTATCCAGTTTAATCCGCTTGATACCTCAGTCGTTGTATCCGTGGTTGATAAATTCTTGGTTGAGCTACAGGTACAACTTGACGATAAGCAAGTTACTTTAGAGATTGATGATGAGGTACGTGATTATCTGGCAGCTAAAGGCTATGATCGCTTAATGGGCGCACGTCCAATGCAGCGCCTGATACAAGACGAAATCAAAAAGCCTCTGGCAAATATGATTCTATTTGGTGATTTAGTGAATGGCGGGGTTGTCCATTTAACCTTGGAGCCAGAGGCATTAGATGGTGATACTGTGAAGCTCGATAAGTCGTCAGATAAAGGGTCAGCGGATAGCCGTATTATATTGACTGTCGTTGAGACTCATGAGCCACGTCCAGACTCCGAATCATTAGCCAGTTAGGTTAGTTTTCGCACTATGATAAAAACGGTTACTGCGGTAACCGTTTTTTTATTGCTAATATATATGACAACGCAACCCTAATATTTTGTTAATATCAACCTTAACGCATCCTGATAACAAATAAAAAAGGATTCATCATGGAATTATTTGACGTACAACCCACAAAAACAGTCGCGCAAAAGCAAGCGATTCTCGACAATGTACGCTTGCCAGAAGATTGGAAACAGGCGTTGTCAGAAGAATTAACTTCTGACAATATGGATAGCCTGCGAGCTTTTTTAAAAGAAGCCTATCAGTCAGAGGATGGTATTTATCCCCCAGCACAGCTGATATTTAATGCGTTTAATTTAACATCTTTATCACAGGTGAAAGTTGTTATCTTAGGGCAAGATCCTTATCATCGTCCTGGACAGGCAATGGGGCTATCCTTTTCTGTCCCTAAAGTTATCCCAAAGCCACCGTCACTTAACAATTTATTGAAAGAGATGGCGGACGATATTGGCATCAAACCTTCAGCACATGGTGATTTAACGTATTGGGCACAGCAAGGCGTATTATTGTTAAATAGTTCCTTGACAGTAAGAGAAGGCGAGCCAAACAGTCATCAAAATCAAGGCTGGGAGAAGTTCACTGATACGGTTATTGATGTTATTAATGATCAGACTGAACATACTGTTTTTATTTTATGGGGCAGTAAAGCTCAGAAAAAAGGTAAGTATATCAATACTGATAAACATCTGATTTTGACGGCAGTACACCCATCACCACTTGCTGCTAATCGTGGTGGTTTTTTTGGTTCTAAGCCGTTTTCAAAAACCAATGATTATCTGGTGCAATATGGTCAAACGCCTATCGACTGGCAATTACCACAGTAAATGAAAATTTTTTTGAACACTAATTTATTGCCTTGCCAGCTAATACATATTCCATTTACTAATGGTAATCCGCTGACAGGTGAGCAGATTAAAACAGCTCTATTTTGGTCAGTTGAGGATATTAAGTGGATGACAGAGGCGCTAAAACTTGCCAAGCAAGGCGCTGAGAAAGAAGAGGTGCCAGTAGGAGCTGTCTTGGTACATAACCAGCAGATTATTGGTCAGGGGTTTAATGAGCCGATTGGACGCTGTGATGCGACGGCTCATGCTGAAATCGTAGCGTTAAGAGATGCTTGTACACGCTTAAAGAATTATCGTTTGCCCCTAAAGACGACCTTATATGTGACTTTAGAACCCTGTACCATGTGCATGGGTGCGATGATTCATGCACGTGTAGATAGGCTAGTATATGCAGCGCATGAGCCGAGAGCAGGGATGCTTGGTAGTCAAATGAACTTGGCTGAACAGCCTTTTTATAATCATCGTATGCAAGTCGATGCAGGCTTGTGCCGTGAGCACAGCAGCCAGATGCTCAAAGATTTTTTTCGGCAGCGTAGAAAAGTGGCAAAAGCCAATCGCAAGATAAGCGATTAACAAGATATGGTTCTTGCTGCTAGTGATAGGTCGCTTTGTTTGCTATAATATCGCCCTATTTACTTGTTAATAGAGTGATTTCCTTATAATGCTTTGATAAGTAAGTGAAAAATGCCTTATTTATACTTTTATGATTATTTATGTGGTTGTAGAAATTGCCGACTTTAAGTGAGTATTATGACTGTTGCCAACCCTAATGCGATTACTAACAGTGAGAAGCCCTCATTGCGTTATCCTGTTATTTGTATTGATGGGCCAAGTGGCGCAGGTAAAGGCACAGTTACATGGCGCTTAGCACAAGCTTTAGGGTATCAGCTACTTGATTCAGGTGCGTTATATCGTATCGTTGGACTTAAGGCGTTTGAAGCTGGATTGATTACTGCTGATGCAAGCCAAACCATTGATGAGATGGCTGTATTAGCGTTAACTCAAAGCTTAGAGATTGCCTTTGTACCCAACAATGCATCAGGACGTGTCGATATTATCGTGAATGGTGATGCAGTAGGTGAGCAAGTTCGTAATGAAACGGTTGGCGGTTACGCATCACAGATAGCAGTATTTCCAAAAGTTCGTCGAGCATTGCTAACGCTGCAACAAGATATGGCAACTCGTTCAGGATTGGTTGCGGATGGTCGTGATATGGGTACAGTCGTGTTTCCAGACGCTGACGTCAAGGTATTTTTGACTGCCAGTGCTGAAGCGCGTGCCGAGCGCCGTGTAACACAGCTACTAAATGCTGGTCAAATAGCAGATTTTGAAGCGATTCTAGCGACGATTAAAGCCCGTGATGATCGTGATGAAAACCGTACAACGGCACCATCAAAGCCTGCAGCAGATGCGCTACTATTAGACAGCTCCAATTTAGATGCTGATGCGGTTTATGAGCAAGTAAAACAATATTGTCAGGTTAAAGGTATTTGCTTCAATAGCTAATAATAACAAGGTAGTAAGTATGAAAAGGTTTCCTATAGGATTGATTTTAGTATAAAATTACAGTAGTAGACGCCAATAATCTTTAGAAAATAATAGAATCTACTGCTTAAGGCACATAAGTTAAAAAATATAACGCATTTTAATATAAGACAGTTGTTGCTAGTGAGTTTGCTGACGCATTCGCTTATTAGCAACAAACGTTTTTATATATGACTGCATAGGATATAAAACCAGTATTCTCGTTTTATACAGTCATAAATTTGATCCGTACTGTGCTGGACAGGATACGGCTATACAAAGGTAGACATAATGGAATCATTTGCTGAACTATTTGAAGCGAGCATCGAAGAAACAGGTCTGGATATCGAGCGTGGCTCGGTTATCACCGGTACTGTTGTCGCCATCGATAACGACTGGATCACTGTTGATACGGGTCTAAAATCTGAAGGTATCGTCGCTCGTGAAGAGTTTTTAAGCGAAGAAGGCGAACTTGAAGTTGAAGTTGGCGATACGGTAGACGTAGTGGTTGAAGCGGTTGATAACGGCATGGGTCAAACCTTACTGTCACGTGAAAAAGCCAAACGCGTTGAAACTTGGAATTTCCTTGAAAAAATCTCTGACAATGATGAGATTGTAAAAGGTATTATTTCTAGCAAAGTAAAAGGCGGCTTTACTGTAGATATCGGTTCAGTACGCGCTTTCTTGCCAGGTTCATTGGTAGATGTACGTCCTATCCGTGATACGACGCATCTAGAAGGTAAAGAGTTAGAATTTAAAGTTATCAAACTTGATCAAAAACGTAACAACGTTGTCGTTAGTCGCCGTGCCGTTATGGAAGCTGAAAACTCAGCTGAGCGCGAAGAGCTATTGAACAAGCTTGAAGAAGGTATCGAAATCGAAGGTATCGTTAAGAACCTAACTGATTACGGTGCATTCGTTGATCTTGGTGGTATTGATGGTCTATTGCACATCACTGATATGGCATGGCGCCGTATTAAGCACCCATCTGAGGTTGTTGAAGTTGGTCAAGATCTTAAAGTTAAAGTACTTAAATTTGACCGTGAGCGCAATCGCGTTAGCCTAGGTCTAAAACAACTAGGTACTGATCCTTGGGATAACGTTGGCGGTACTTATCCAGTAGGTGCAGTTGTGAAAGCTCGCGTAACCAACTTAACTGATTATGGTTGTTTCGCTGAAATCTCTGAAGGTATTGAAGGTCTAGTACACGTATCAGAGATGGATCATACCAACAAAAACATCCATCCGTCGAAAGTTGTTCAAGTGGGTGATGAAGTTGAAGTAATGATCCTTGATATCGACGAAGAACGTCGTCGTATCAGCTTAGGTATCAAGCAAACTCTAGCCAATCCATGGGATGAGTTTGATAAGAAACATGAGCGCGGCGATAAAATCACTGGTACGATCAAATCAATCACTGACTTCGGTATCTTTATCGGTCTAGATGGCGGTATTGATGGTCTAGTTCACTTGTCAGACATTTCTTGGAATGAAACTGGCGAAGATGCTATCCGTAACTACAACAAAGGCGACACCGTTGAAGCAATGGTATTGTCTGTAGATTCAGAAGCCAATCGTATCAGCCTAGGCGTGAAACAATTAACGTCAGATCCATTTAACGAATACCTAGTCAATAATGACCGCGGTGCTATCGTTAATGGTAAAGTAAAAGAAGTAGACGCTAAAGGTGCTACTATCGAACTTGCTGATGAAGTTGAAGCGTATCTACGTGCTTCTGAGATTCAACGTGACCGCGTTGAAGATGCGACTAAGCATCTAACTGTTGGTGATGATGTAGAAGCGAAAATCATCAGTGTTGATCGTAAAACACGTAATATCAGCCTGTCTATCAAAGCGAAAGACGAAGCTGAAGAGCGTCAAGCGATTAAAGAGTTAAGTAGCACAACTACGACTAGTACTGCT
Organism: Psychrobacter sp. SC65A.3; assembly: GCF_025642195.1. Taxonomy (NCBI): domain Bacteria; kingdom Pseudomonadati; phylum Pseudomonadota; class Gammaproteobacteria; order Moraxellales; family Moraxellaceae; genus Psychrobacter; species Psychrobacter sp. SC65A.3. The sequence continues at coordinate 1,035,864 of NZ_CP106752.1, forward strand.
GCTGGTTCTGATGCACAACCAAAAACGATTGGTGACTTGATCAAAGAACAAATGCAGTAAGCTATTTACCGCTAATGTTATGATCTTATAAAAGAAAGCGACTCCGGTCGCTTTTTTTTATGGCTAAATTTTAGTATTAACGATAATTGATACAGTTTTTTCCTTGATAGAGGAACTCTTGTTTCCAATTTCCTTCAATATCCGCTATCATTTACAACATCGAGTAACGAGATGTAAAATCAGATCCAAGTCATTATAAATGAACAGATATTTAGTCAACAATCGCGTGGTTGTCAGCTAATATTTTATAATATCTGTGGTGATCATTTTAGTTATTTCCATCATCTTATCTATCAATGAACAAGGCAAGTATGATAATGCAGCAAACAATCAATAAGTCCGAATTTATTAGTAATCTGAGTGCAAATTGTGACACGATGACAGATACCGTTGTCGATGACGCCGTACGCGAGATATTAAACTTGATGACTCATACGCTCTCCAATGATGGTCGAGTAGAAGTTCGTGGGTTTGGCAGTTTTTGTCTTCATCATCGCCGTGCTCGTATGGGTCGCAATCCTAAAACGGGTGAAAGCGTACCAGTACCTGCAAAAGCAATTCCGCATTTTAAGCCAGGCAAGGCATTACGTGAAGCTGTAAACGAAAAAGTAGCAGGCGGCCAATAAGCCAGTTGAAGTAATATAAGATATTCTACCGATCTACTACTAAAGTATGAGCCGATTTTTCTTATTTATACTAACCCTTTTATGACGTAGTAATCTCAATCAGTATGGCTTAGTTTTTATCCATTTATCTGTTCTATTAAAAACTTAAGGAGACGTCTGATGCGTATTTTATTATTAGTGCTGCTATTTTTGAGCTTCGCTTACTCGCTAGGTTTGGTATTGGCAAACAATACTGAAGTTGGCGTCAATCTTTTGTTTTCGCAAGCACCAACGATGAATTTAGGCTTGCTAATGATACTTTGCCTCATACTTGGTATCGTTATAGGTATCTTGTTAGCACTGCTAATTTTCCGTGTTTTGCAAAACAAGTGGGAAATATCGCGTCTACAAAAGGCAAATACCAATTTGCAAGAGCAGATAACCCAAGCCAATATGGTGATTGATCGTCAAGCGAATGCGCCTACTGTAGAAGAAGCCGTTTATGGTGCAACAGCGGTCAATGTACAGGATACGACAATGCCCAATGCTCATCCCAACGCCAATGTGCATGATGGGTCAAGTTTGACCAAGCAAAAACGTGATTACTAATAATTTGTAATATGCATTTTCACTGCTGATTATAAATATAATAATTTGATAAACCTGATATAAAGAAGCATAACAATGAACAACGCAATTAATTCTCCTGTCATCGTTGCATTAGATAATATGACAAAGGATGCCTCTCTTGCATTAGCTGACCAATTAGATCCGGCATTATGCCGATTGAAAGTAGGTAAAGAGCTGTATACCCGCTGTGGCCCTGAGATAGTCAAAGCATTGCATCAGCGCCAATTTGAGGTTTTTTTAGACCTTAAATTTCATGATATCCCCAATACCACTGCACAAGCAGTATTGGCTGCGGCTGAGCTTGGTATATGGATGGTCAACGTCCATGCAAGTGCCGGCTACGATGCGATGTCATTGGCAAAACAGCGCTTGCTAGATAATGATTTTGACACGCTACTGATTGCAGTGACTGTCTTAACATCTATGGACAATGAAGCACTCATACAAACGGGCATCACCGACGGCTTAGAGGCACAAGTGAGCCGCTTAGCACAATTAACCAAGCAAGCCGGTCTCGATGGTGTAGTATGCTCAGCACAAGAAGCAAAGGCATTAAAGGTATTATGTGGTCAGGACTTTAAACTGATTACGCCTGGTATTCGTCTGCTAGATGATAATGCTGATGATCAAAAGCGTATTTGTACGCCAAAACAGGCATTACTTGATGGCTCTGATTATCTGGTGATTGGGCGCTCAATTACTCAAGCAGTAGATCCTGCAGCGAAATTACAGTTAATACTCCAAACTCTCTAACTTTTCAATCAGATACTTCAGTCAAAAAGTAAAAAGACAGCCTAATCCGCTGTCTTTTTACTTTTTGTCCCTAGATGAAAAGGTGCTAAACTATTTATGTTTATTTAATGATATAGGCTGCTATGAAATTACAGATTTTGAGTGACTTACATATTGACAGTTATATACGTCAATCCCATCCGATAGGGCATATCCCCAAAACCGACGCAGACATCGTACTGGTGGCGGGAGATACAGCAAATAGCGATATTGGTATGCCATGGCTACAAGAGCAAGCAGCGCGCTTACGAGTCCCTCTAATCACTATCGCTGGTAATCATGAGTACTTTAATGAAGACGTGCTGCATTTTGATAAAAAGCTGGCAACTTGGGACAATTATGATAGTGAATCAAAGCAGGGCGTACGATTTTTGCAGTGTCAGCATATTGATATCGGAGAGGTGCGCATTTTAGGTTGTACGCTTTGGACAGATTATCAATATCAAGCCAATGAAGAGACTAGGGCCGTGGCAATGCGCTTTATGCGTGACTACAAACAGATCTATGCCGGCAGCGAGCTGTTTTCACCTGAAATGTCGATAAAGATTCATGCTAAGCAGCGTCAATGGCTTAAACAAGCATTGATAACGGCAAAAGCACTGGGCAAAAAAACCGTGGTGATGAGTCATCATAGTATCAGTCCATTATCTGTCTCTGAGAAGTATGCTGAGCTACCAAGTAATGCCGCATTTATCAGTGATTTATCACGCTGGATGTATGAAGAGTGGGCACCAGCACTATGGGTGCATGGGCATACGCATGAAGCATTTGATTACCACATCCATAAGACGCGCGTTATCGTCAATCCGCGTGCTTATCCAAATGAGGTTAGTAGTACGGCATTATCGTTTACATGGGATAGAGTAATTGATATCGGTTAGTCAAACGTAATAAATATGAGTATTTCTTTTTTGATTTCACCGTGTCATAGCGTCTTATTTCTAATAAAATCAATAGATCTGCTCTCAATATATTTGCCTTAGATTATATTGCGATTGGACTTATATTTGGTTCATTCCTGAGAGAAAATCTGATAGGCTTGTGTGATGAGTAAACTTCCTAATAACACCACATCGAGCCTATCCGCTGAGAAGCTTGCGAGTCATACTCCAAGTGCACCAGCCCCTTCACATCTTCCTGATAGTATGATGTCGTCGGTCAGGTTGTTGCCTGAAGATAAGCGCCTGATTTTATTTACCAGACATTCCCTGCGTGAGCGCTCTGATGGTAATGGCTTTGCCAGTTATCAGCTGCCATTGACACCCAAAGGTCGTGTATTGGCAAAATCTTGGGGTCGTTGGTTGTCAGGACATCTGCCGTATTCGCTCGATGTTGATAGCATCTCAAGCCCGATTGGTCGCTGTCTTGATACGGCGCAGCTGATGCAAGAAGGGGCAGGACTACGGCGTGATATCGCGCACCAGTCATTGTTGGTTGAGCCTGGTAGCTTAGTGACCGAACCTGATATTGCAAATCCCATCTTTAAAGAGATTGGTGTTCTCAATTTTATCAATCGATTCTTGCAAGGCAATCTTGAAGGCACTAAAAACGCTTATCAGGGCGGTCTCGATATTCTATCGCTTTTTTATCAAAATCAGCCGCAACACGGGCATCTAATGCTCGCTGTCAGCCATGACACTTTGTTATCTGCATTCTTAGCGGTGATGTTTGATGTTGTTGAGATTGATTGGAACGATTGGCCAAAAATGATGGAAGGGGTATTTTTGTGGTTTGATGACAAGCCATTCGAGCAGGCAAGTGCGTATTTTGTCTGGCGCGGTGAAGTTTATGTACGTCCAATACACACTTTGCTTGAAGCCTACCGTACTGCTGGCTTTCATCCAAATAAACTATTATTGCCACCAGAAGTAAAATGGACATAAGCGCTATTTACGAAATTATTAATTACTTTTGAGCAGGCATAAAAAAACCTTGCCCCAGTATTAGAACCAGTGACAAGGTTTTAGTTATGATGTTATCGAAGAATCATACGGTCTAAACGCAACCAATCTTAAGCTAGTAAGCCTTTGATGGTTTTGTTTAGGCGGCTCTTACGACGAGCAGCTTTATTCTTATGAAGAATACCTTTGTCAGCCATACGATCAAGAACCGGTACCGCTTTTTTGTAAGCTTCGGTAGCCGCGTCATAATCTTTAGCAGCGATAGCCGCGTCAACACGTTTCAAATAAGTACGAACCATAGAGCGTTGTGACGCAGAGTTCTGACGACGTTTAGTGTTTTGACGGGCGCGTTTACGAGCTTGTGCAGTATTAGCCACGCGAATCTCCTTGATAAAGACAGATAAAATTATGAATGTGGATTGCAATAAAGGGTTTAACCATCATCGATAACGAGCAGCCGTCTCGCCGAACATGATGTCGATGCCTACTATTAAAGTATCTGATAGTAATAAATCATCGCAAGCGCCAAAACTGTTTGGAATAATTAAACAGCGTTGACGTGTAAAGCCGGTTATCTTAGCAAATTATCGCCCTTAGGACAATAAGTTTGATGATTAATGCTCAAAGAAGTTACGGCATTACGTGGATGAGCGGGATTTTATGCCTTTAATAGGTATTAATAAAGGTATTTATCATAATATTGAGTAAGTATTTGAGTCCAAACGAGCGTATGAGCTGAGTAAAACTGTTTGCTGATAAAATCTCTTACAATAAATCATGCATAATAGCCTCGATGATTGATTAATTTAGGTATGATACTACAGTGGTCAGCGTCACCGACGGGCTTTAAAAAGTCACATTTTTGACGATCATAAGTATTCCAACACTCTATAAATGGATAGGATATGCAGCGAAAAGCAATGGTAATAGGTGCAACGGGATTGGTCGGGCAACATCTTGTAAAGCAGCTGAGTGAGATTTATGACACATTGATTGTGATTGCACGGCGTCCGCCTCGTTACATCAATGCGAGCATGCGTTTTTATCAGGTAAATGATTTTGACAACTTAGCCGAAATCTTTGCAAGCATTGGCGCTGATCGAAAAACGGATGCTTTTAGTTGCTTGGGCACCACCAAAAAACAAGCGGGTAGTGATGAAGTTTTTCGCAAGATTGACCATGATTATAATGTTGGTTTCGCCAAACTTTGCCAAGAGAAAGGCGTTGAAAACTTCTTTTTATTGTCCTCGATGAATGCTGACATCAACAGTCGCTTTTTATATAATCGGGTAAAGGCTGAAACGGAAGAGTCCATAATGGCGTTAGGGTTTGCCCAATTGGTTATTTTCCGTCCATCATTACTACTTGGTAAACATAAGGGTCGCCCGCTTGAGAGTCTGGGACAAAAAGCCTTCCAGCTTATCTCGCCATTGGTGTCCGAGTCATTATCCTTACATCCTATTTCAGCTAAGCGTGTCGCTAGTGCCATGGCGATGAGCGCCCATGATATCTATCATCGCAGTAAATACCGCAGCGAACCCGCGATTAAAACCACTGATATTATCGAAAATAAACAGATGCTTGCGATGACCCGCGTAAAACATTAAGCTATTAATCAGATAACTTTTACATTTATTACTACTATAATAAATAGCCTAAGTAATGTTTAAGTTCAATAAATCAAAACAATTTAACCATAACAGACAAGGAGTCTCACCATGCCAGAATCAGCAACAATGACCAAAGAAAACTTTGTAACTTGTGATTTATTAGATGCCAATCCTGAATCACAGGTATGCCTGCCTAATATCGAGGGTAAATCGTTTTATAGTTTTGGCGGTAAAGACAAATTCTGCGGTGAGATTGTGACCGTCAAATGTTTTGAAGATAATAGTCGCGTCAAATCGTTGCTTAACAGTGATGGTAAAGACAAAGACGGTAATGGCAAAGTATTGGTCGTTGATGGTGGCGGGTCTATGCGCTGTGCGCTGTTAGGCGACATGATTGCACAGTCGGCTATTGATAATGGCTGGGCAGGGGTCATTGTATATGGCTGTGTTCGTGATGTTGATGATATGGCAGCAATGGATATCGGGGTCATGGCGCTTGGTTGTATCCCGCGTAAATCAAATCGCCGCGATGAAGGTCAAACCGATCTTGAAATCAGCTTTGGTGATTTAACGCTAAATTCTGGTATGTTTGTCTACGCAGACAATAACGGCATTATCGCTAGTGACAAGCCATTAATTTAAACACAAAGTCTGTTTTTGAAGAACTCCCTATAAAGACCTTGGCTCGCAAGCTAAGGTCTTTTCGTTTATCAGCCCTATTCTTAGCAATAAATCTTTATTTTATAAAGTGTTTGGCTCTTGGTGTTTTCTATAATAATGCTATGTGACAAACCGTTACGGCATAAATTTTGGTAATTGCGCAAATATTCGTATAATAGCTTTCTGACTCTTAACATTGATCTTACCCTTTATGCCTATCACTGCTTTGACTGACGCCTTTGCCCCGATTAACCAGCAATTATTCCCTATCCAAAATGCCCAGCGTCGCTGGCTTGCACCTGTGCACGGTGCAGTCAGCAGCTTATGGCTGGCAAGTTTAGTACAAGCACCTATATGGAATGTTGCCGAGCGTCTAAAAGTCGTAGTGACGCGTGACCAAAATCAGCTGAATCAAATAGAGACAGAGTTGGCGTTTTGCGGCGTGGATGCTCATGTATTTCCTGATTGGGAGACACTGACCTATGATGAGTTGTCACCGCATCAAGATATTGTCAGTGAGCGTATCAATTTATTAACCGATATGCCAACGTCAGGCGTGCTATTGATATCTGTGCAAGCATTAATGCACCGTGTTGCGCCACCAAGCTGGTTAATTGGACAGCATTTTGATTTAAGTGTTGGCGATCAATTTGATATCAATACCCAACGTAGCTTATTAGCAAAAGCAGGTTACCGAGCGGTAGATAATGTCTTTGAGCCGGGGGAATTTGCGGTACGTGGTAGTATCATTGATATCTTTGCCATGGGTCAGCCATTCCCGCTACGTCTAGATTTATTCGACGATGAAATTGAAACCATTCGCTTTTTTAATCCGCAGACCCAACGGACATTAACTGTCGATGACCTAAAAGTCATGATGAGTGGCAACGATAGTAGTATGGGCAAAGAGTCATTGTCGCTACTGCATAAACTGCCAGATATCTCAAAGCCTATTAAACAGTTTCAGATCCTACCCGCAAAAGAGTTTCCACTTGATGAAGGGCGTGAAACCTTTCGCACCAATTTTGCTGCCATGTTCCCCAATAGCAATAGCCGTAAATTTGAATTACATAAAGATGTGATGGCGGGCATTGCCAGTAGCGGACTGGAATATTATCAGCCACTGTTTTTTGATTTAAAAGATTGGACGGTAGAGAGTAGTTTATTTGCTTATCTGCCAAGCAATACGCTATTCATCACTGATGAGCTAATTAACGAGAAACAGGCGGATTATTGGTCGCAAATCCAGCGCCGCTATGAAGAGCGCCGTCATGATATTGATAAACCTATTGTCGCCCCTGAGTTGCTGTATTTGTTGTCAAACACTCTTAACGAGCATCTCAATCATTATCCACGGGTGATACTCAGTGCACGTAATGAACTGTCGACAATGAATGATGCATCTGCGATTGACGAGACAGTATTGGAGAGTCCATTACAGTTATCTGAGCAACCACAGTTAGATTTTGTTCAGAATAAGCAACAAGGCTTGGTGACCTTAAGTGCGCAAGAGCCGCCACAGTTGGCCGTCAATCATCAAAAAGCAGAGCCACTTACTGAGCTGCTAGCGTTTTTAGAGCTACAAGCGCAAACAGCAACACCAGTATTAATAGTATCTGAGACAGCAGGTCGTCGTGAGATTCTTATTGAGCTGTTTAAAGGTAAGATTGAGATCAAGGCTTATGATAGTTTTGCAGCATTTTTAGCTGCCGATAAAACTACTGGTCTTAATGCTAAAAAGCAGCCACAAGTTGGGCTAACGGTTGCGCCTATTGAACGTGGTGTCTATGTCCCTGAGCGTTTGGTTCTGATTAGTGAGACACAATTATTTGGTCGGCAAGTGCTGCAAACACGCCGTCGTCGTCAAAGTGGTGTATCAGAAGAGTTCTTGGTTAAAAGCGTGACTGAAATAACTGATGGCAGTCCAGTCGTTCATATTGAGCATGGCATTGGACGTTATAATGGTTTAATAACTTTAGATGTCGGAGATGGTGAGCAAGAATTTATTCACTTAAAATATGCTGATGATGCCAGTATTTACGTGCCGGTTGCCAATCTGCAAATGATTAATCGCTATAGCGGCGGCGACCCAGCGCTTGCACCATTGCACAAGATTGGTAGTGGAAAATGGGATAAAGCTAAACAGAAAGCGCTCGAGCAAATCCATGATGTCGCAGCTGAGTTGCTTAATATACAAGCACGGCGTGAGGCAAAGGTCGGGATTCATTTTAAAATAGATATCTCGCAATACGAGCTGTTTGCTAGTCAGTTTGCCTTTGAAGAAACACCGGATCAAGCCAGCGCTATTCATGCAGTCATGGAAGATATGAAGCAGAATCAGCCCATGGATCGTCTCATCTGTGGTGATGTAGGTTTTGGTAAAACGGAAGTAGCCATGCGCGCGGCATTCATTGCGGTCAGTGCTGGTTATCAAGTAGCGGTGCTGGTGCCGACTACCTTGCTAGCCGGTCAGCATGAAGACAATTTCCGCAATCGTTTTGCTGATTGGCCAGTACGTATTGAAACGCTTTCGCGCTTTGGCGGTAAAAAACATCAAGACACTGTGCTAACAGACCTTGAGGCAGGCAAGGTTGATATCGTCATTGGTACGCATAAGTTATTACAGCCCGATGTAAAGTTCTCTAATCTAGGTCTAATGATTGTTGACGAAGAACATCGCTTTGGGGTGCGCCATAAAGAGCGTATTAAGGCGATTCAGACTGATGTTGATAGTATGTCGATGACAGCGACGCCCATCCCGAGAACGCTCAATATGGCGCTCTCGGGTATGCGTGATATGTCGATTATTGCCACGCCACCAGCCCGTCGTCTTGCGATTAAGACTTTTGTCATGCAGAAGACCGACGCTTTGATGAAAGAGGCTATCTTGCGTGAGCTGTTGCGTGGTGGTCAAGTTTATCTATTGCATAACGATGTGGCCAGTATTGAGCGTATGGCAGAGACCATACGTGAACTAGTGCCTGAAGCGCGAGTAGGGGTCGCTCATGGGCAAATGCAAGAACGTCAACTAGAACAAGTCATGCAGCAGTATTATCATAAAAAATTCAATGTGCTAATTTGTTCGACCATTATCGAAACCGGTATTGATGTACCGAATGCTAATACCATTATTATAGAGCGCGCGGATAAGTTTGGTTTGGCTCAATTACATCAGCTGCGTGGTCGCGTGGGTCGTAGTCATCATCAAGCTTATTGCTATTTACTTGTACCGTCTATCAAGGGGCTTAAAGGAGATGCCAAGCGCCGATTGCATGCTATTGAGCGTGCTAACACATTAGGTGCAGGCTTTATGCTGGCAAGTGAAGATTTAGAGATTCGCGGTGCTGGAGAAATACTTGGTAAGCAGCAAAGTGGTAATATGCAGGCAATTGGTTTCAGTCTATATATGGATATGCTGGAGCGAGCAACGAAGGCGATTAAAGCCGGTAAAGAGCCTGATTTAAGTACACCATTATCGCTAACCAGCGAAATCAATCTGCATAGCTCGGCACTGATACCAGAAGAGTATCTGCATGATGTGCATCAGCGTTTGTTATTTTATAAACGTATTGGCAATGCCGATGATAAAGAGGCACTGACTGATATTCGAACTGAAATGATTGATCGTTTTGGTGTTTTGCCAGAGCAGACCAAGCAGTTATTTGCGGTTCATGGTCTACGCATACAAGCCGAGCCTTTGAAAATTAATAAAATTGATGCCAATAGTAATAGCATGACATTAGAGTTTGCACCCGATACCCCGGTCGATGCTTTGGCGATTATTAAACTAATTCAAGCAAATGGGCAGCGCTATCGTATGAATGGTGCTTCTGGCATTCGCTATCAGGATGCTGATAAATTGGCAACACCGCAGCAGCGTGTCACGGTGATTCAAGAGTTATTAAGCTATTTTAGCAAGCATATGGTGGTAGAGTCGGTTTAGGATATTCAATCATCACTATATACCATGGAAAATAGCTGTTTAACCTTTACCTTATAGACTAAGAGATTTAAAAAGCAGGACATTTAGACAATAAATCATGACGCTATTTTATCGATTGGATAACTGATAAAATAGCGTCACTGTATTTTTACCTTAAATATCTGTTTTAAATTTTAAGCCTAATCTTTCTTTCTTATCCTTGAGTTTCATAACAAGAGAACCGCCATTATGTTCCAACTTCATCATAAACTTGCTGCCGATAGTTTTTTAGTGGGTGATTTTCCACTATCAACCTGTCGCTTAATCAATGATTGCCAGTTTCCATGGTTGATATTGGTGCCACGAGTATCAGGCATCAAAGAATTGTATGAATTGTCTGAGGCAGACCAAACGCAGTTTTTGCGTGAATCGAGCTGGTTATCAAGTCAGCTCGCTAAAACTTTTCAGGCAGATAAAATGAATGTGGCAGCACTCGGTAATCAAGTACCACAGCTTCATTTTCATCATATTGTCCGCTATCAAAACGATATGCAGTGGCCAAATCCGGTATGGGGCGTTCCTGCAGTGCCTTATAGCAAAGAAGTATTGGCGCAAATGCAACAGACTTTGATGATGGCACTGCGCGGTCATCATCAAATGCCGTTTGATTGGCAGATGTAATTAACTACTTATTGATAGTTTTAACATTGCTTGTTACATGTCAGTTAAAAGAAGTCAGATATATTATCTGGCTTTTTTGCCATTAGCTCGAAATTGATATTTATGTTTAGTACAAAGGTCTTGAGATGATGATTTCATTGGCTTTGGTAACAAAATAAATGACAAACGGTATACTTTGAGGACTCAATGACATAGCTGTTAATAAAATTAAAACGTATAATATGCAAGTTAACTGTTTAATTTCTCTTATATTATTTATAAGCATAAATATTCTTTATAAGGATAAGGTACATTATCTATACTATCTTTATGAGTACTTTCAATGATTTTACTGATTTAAGCGAATAGCTCTCATGGCACTTTTAGACACCTTTAGCCCAAAAAAATCTATACAGGGTACTGATGTCTGTCGATTTGATTATCCTGAAATCTTTGTTCTCATACTCAGCGTGATACTGCTCGCTATCCATTTTGACTTCAGTCCAACTTCGATGGCACTTTTAATCGTCGTCTGCTTACCTAGCCTCATGATTTTAATTTATAACTTTCGTCGTCAAAAAAGCTTTTGGACGTCTAATATAGTTATTATTTTATTGTCTTCTGTTATTGGTTCCATTCAGCTTTGTCCCATTATCTCATTAAGTTTAGCGTCGTTGATCGGATTGCGTATTATTATTAGCAGCCCTGAGAATCATCTAAAGCTGGTTTCTGTATCCATCGTTACCATCATTATTTTTTACTACGTTAGTGTCATTTTAAGTAGTGCCGAGATAGATTGTCATACCAGTTGGATAACGCCTATCATCTTGCTAGCAACGATGCTCGTAATGCTTTGTCACTTTCGCCATATATATTATGAGTATATCCATTATGAGGCACGGGCTGAGCAAGTGGTCGGGCGCTTAAGTACGATGGTGTCGGTAATCAATAAGTTGACACGTTTCGTACCACCGCAAGTATGGGAGCCTATTGTTAAAGCGGATAGTCCAGTTACCGTCGCTAATAAACGCGCTAAGCTGACGATTATGTTTTCAGATATTGTTGGTTTTACTGAACTGTCTGATAGCTTAAGTGCAGATAATTTGGCTGATATTTTAAACACTTATATGCACTGTATGACATTGATTGCCAATAAACATGGGGCAGTACTAGATAAGTTTATCGGCGATGGCATGGTCTGCTTTTTTGGTGAGCCGAGTAGCCGTGGTCCTCGTCAAGATGCCCTAGACTGTGTAGCTATGGCAATAGATATGCGCCGTGAAATGCGTACGCTGCGGCAAAAATGGCGACTGATGGGCTTTGAGGGATTATATATACGCGTAGGTATTAGCACAGGCTACTGTCATGTTGGTAACTTTGGTAGTAATAATCGTCTGAGTTATACGCTCATTGGTAAAGAGGCAAACCTAGCTTCAAGGCTTGAAGCTGTCGCTGGTAAGGGTGAAATATACATCAGCGAAAGCACTCATGACTATATCGCTCATGATTTTGACTGCGAATATGCAGGTGCTTTTCAGTTAAAAGGGTTCGATAATAAAATGAGCGCTTGGAAAGTATTAGATCCTGATGAGAATAAAGGAAAACTGTCAAAATGGGTCGACCACACGCTACCAGGTTTTAACCTGCATTTGAATTTTAGAGACATGCAAGATAATGATTATCAAGATATCAGAATTCGTCTCAATCTTGCACTTGAACGCATCGAACAAGAAGAAAAAGCGGTTGCTATTGAAATAAGTAAAGCCAGTAAAAAAGAGGCTCAGCATCATAAATAGTCGATAATAGCATTAGATGATTATGAGTTATGCCTTTTTACTTTAAACATAAAAAAACCAGTTATGAGTGATAACTGGTTTTTTTATGAGTATTGCTTTTAACTTAAAAATACAAAGGGCTTAAATAGAACTGATAGGCAAAGTCATCAATAATTAGTGATTTTCTTTAGCATGATTTAAAGTATATTTAGGAATTTCGATGGTTAAATCGTCATCCTCAAGCATCACCTGACAAGACAAGCGTGAATCAGGTTCCAGCCCCCAAGCACGGTCGAGTAAGTCAGCTTCGATATCATCCATCTCATCTAAGCTATTAAAACCTTTACGCACTACGACATGGCAAGTCGTACAAGCTTTTGACATCTCGCAAGCATGTTCAATCTTGATGCCTTTTTCGAGTAAGGCTTTACATAAATTTTCGCCTGCTGCTAATTCAACTTCGATGCCTTGAGGGCAAATTTCATGATGGGGTAGTACAGTGATTTTTGGCATAAGGTAGTCTATCCGGTGCTAATCCATTTAAAATAACATCTAAAAATATAAAAATATGCTTAATTTGACACGTCAGTAATATGGTAACTTATTTCTGTTACCAGTCTTTGGCGCTGGTACCTGCCATACTGGTCTTGACACTTTGATTCATGATAAGAGCAGCAAAGGCGTCGCTATGAGGTTTAAGCGCCAGCTTTTTTGCATCAATAAGGGTTAAGTCATTGGTATCAAGCGCAGCTTGCAAGTCTTGCATAGTATGTACCAAAGACTGCTTAGCATCTTCTGAAAGTAAAGCGTCAAAATCTTTCAATGCCGATTGCAGTGCCAGTATCTCACGTTCTGATTCAACCTTGGTTTCAATCAATGAGCGCGCGTTTTTGTCTTCTTCAGCGTATTTAAATCCTGCAATGAGTAACTGTTCTTTTTGTTCATCAGACAAACCATAAGAAGGCACAATCTCAATTTTACTTTCGGTCTTGGTAGTGGTTTCTTGTGCACTCACTGTCAGCTGCCCATTAGCATCAATGCTAAAAGTCACTTCGATTCGCGCAAATCCCGCTTTCATGGGTGGAATACCGTATAGCTCAAAGCGTCCTAGGGAGCGGCAGTTATCGACAGTCTCGCGCTCACCTTGTACCACATGAATCACCATACCAGTCTGGCCATCTTGATAAGTGGTAAACACTTGGCGCTTTTTGACTGGGATGGGTGTGTTACGCGGAATAAGCACCTCAACCAAACCGCCCATGGTTTCAAGACCAAGCGATAGCGGAGTAATATCTAACAACAATAAATTATTATCACTATCACCGTTGACCAATTGATGCGCAGTTTGTGCCGCACCTAAAGCAACGACTTCATCTGGATTTAATCGACAAAGTGGCTGCTTTGCAAAAAAATCAGTAACCATTTGTTTAACAGCAGGCATGCGGGTCGAGCCGCCAACTAAAATAACTTCATCTAAGTCAGATGTTGAAAGTTTGGCATCACGTAATACTTGTTCGCAAACGCTCAAGGTGCGGCGACTCACTGGGTCTGCAATGACTAATAAATCTTCACGGCGCAATATGCCCTTAAAGGATTGCTCATTCACGATAATATCAATCTCAACTTGCTCAGCATCCGTCAACGCTTGCTTATAGGCTTTGGCTTGCTGAGCAAGGATTGACTTATCGTGCAGGCTGACGTCTATAGGATCGATATTCAACTGCTTGATCAGCCAATTGGTCAATAAGCGATCGATATCATCACCACCAAGTGCACTATTACCACCTGTCGCTAGCACCTCAAAAACGCCATCGTTTAGTTTCAAAATCGACACATCAAACGTACCGCCGCCCAAATCATAGATAAGGTAATGTTTCTCGATACCTGCATCAGTTGCTTGGTCGAGTCCATAAGCAACCGCAGCTGCAGTAGGTTCGTTCAACAGACGCAGTACCTTGATGCCAGCTGCTTGAGCGGCGTCTTTAGTAGCTTGACGCTGTGCTTCATCAAAATAGGCAGGCACGGTAATGACCGCACCTTGAATGCTATCCTCAGGCAATGCGTGAGCAGCACGCTGTTCTAGCGCTGCTAAGATACGCGCTGACACTTCAACAGGAGATACGGCTCCTTGCGCAGTGACAAAAGCTGGCATTTCATCTTTGTCACCGCTTAGCTCATAAGGATGAGAGAATTTGATATCAGCTTGGCTACGACCCATAAAGCGCTTGGCTGAAATAATGGTATTTTTTGGATCATCTACTACGTGGGCGAGGGCGTCCGAACCAACCAATGGGCTACCTTCACTTGGATAATACACCACAGAAGGCAACAAGGTATCTGTCGCTGTGCTTGCTTGCAAAACTTGAGCTTTGCCTGAGCGTACCACGGCGACCAATGATCGCGTGGTACCAAGGTCAATGCCTAGGCCAAAACGATGCTCGTGAGGTCGGGTGCTTTGATTGGGTTCAGCAATTTGCATTAAGGACATAAGATAACTCAAAGATAAAATGAATAAGTGAAATGATACAAAGACGATAAATAGACTATCGTCAGTACAACATAAAATAGTTTTGCTATAAATGTTTGAATATAGAAACTAGCCATTAAAGGCTTTTAGAGTCAAGATTATACGAGATAATTGGTCTTACTTTAACCGTCGCTTTTTAAAAATTCTGAAACGTATTATAAATTGAGCCGTTATTATTATATTCAATAATAACGCTACTAATAAGCGCATTAATTACACATATAAATCATCATCATCTAAATGTGTAGCTGCCGAGATTCCATCAATGGCTGTCACGACGTCAGCATTTAACTTCACCAGAAATTTCAGCTTTTGGGTAGAATCGATAGCGGTTTGCCAGTCTTGAGTCTCATAAGCGTTTTTAAAGCTTGCTGACTGCTTTGCTAGACGTTCTGTAATCTGTGGATGTAACTGCTTTAGCGTTGCTATATCTTGAGCACCAATAGCGTCGTCCAAATCCATGCGCATTTCCATAGCGTCTTCTAAGAAGTCTAGATCTGCGATGGAATGCTCTAGACTTTGCGCTTGACCTGCCATATCTAACAAGTAGCTGGCTCGACTATCAGGCGAACTCAGAGTTTGATACCCTTGATTAATAAGCGCTGATGCTTGCTCAGATTGCTGCTGTGCTTTTGCAATATTGGCTATATTTTTTGCTACATTGTCAGGATGATAGCGTTTTTGCAAAAAACGTAAACGCTGATCCAAATTGTCTTGTACAACCTCAAACTGTACGGGCTGCTCAAATAAGGCAAAAAAATTATCAAACTGTGGTTCTAATACGTTGTCTGTCATATCGTCTGCCTTTATTTTATTTATTATTTTAAGGGCTTCTATTTTATATAGTAAAAACGGTTAAACCGTAAAAGACTCACCGCAGCCACATTCGCCTTTCTGATTAGGATTACTGAATTTAAAGCCTTCATTGAGACCTTCTTTTTCATAATCCATTAATAGACCATCGAGATATACCAAGCTTTTAGGGTCAATAAAAATACTAACACCAAGGCTCTCATAACGGGTGTCATTTTCGTCAGGAATATCGACGAATTCTAAAACATAAGCCAAGCCTGAACATCCTGCCGTACGAATACCCACGCGTATGCCTTCGCCTTTACCGCGATTGTCCAAAAACTCACGCACATGTTGAGCGGCGCGTTCTGTCATTTCAATCATGCCAACTCCCATTGACTATCAATAATAGGGATAAAAATTCAAAATAAATAAAAGGTGACAATTACATAAGCGTCATTGTCACCTCCTTGGCGTTAGCCGCTTTTTGGCAGCTTGCGCTTTCATACAGAGAACAAGTTGCTAAACAATATATATTAAACAGCTTATACACTATTTAATATGGCTGGTCATTTTAACGACGACTGGGCTCAAGCAGGAACATGCTTGCCTTTATAGTCGCTAATAGCCGCTTTAATTGCATCTTCTGCAAGGACTGAGCAATGCACTTTTACTGGTGGCAATGCCAATTCTTCAGCAATGTGACTGTTCTTAATTTCACCAGCTTGATCCAAGCTTTTGCCTTTTAGCCACTCAGTAACGAGCGAGCTTGACGCAATGGCTGAACCACAACCGTAAGTTTTGAAGCGTGCATCTTCGATAATACCGTTATCATCGACTTGGATTTGTAAACGCATAACATCACCACAGGCTGGTGCGCCGACCATACCAGTGCCAACGTTTTTGGCATTTTTATCAAGATTGCCAACGTTGCGTGGATTTTCGTAATGATCAATAACTTGGTCACTATAGGCCATGGGGTTTTCTCCTGGTTAGATGATGAGCTGTCATTTAATGACTGTCTTTGTTAATGGGTTACTGGCTCATCGATAATTGGGGTCAAACACTTAATGTATAATTGTCTGATTCATTAGCTATGGCGATATTTTTATGTTTGATAGAAAAAGTAAATAAAAATATCGCTGTTGCCATTATTTTTTAAATTATAAAGCTTAAATGTAGTATTAGTGCTCAGACCATTCTACTGAGTCTAAATCAACGCCTTCTTGATACATATCCCAAAGTGGCGATAGCGCACGTAATTTATCAACAGCTTGATGCATCTGGGTGATAACCGTATCAATGTCTTCTTCAGTAGTATAACGACCAAAGCTAAATCTGATTGAGCTATGTGCCAACTCGTCTGGGCGACCAATAGCGCGCAAGACATAAGATGGCTCAAGAGTCGCTGACGTACAAGCTGAACCTGATGAGACAGCTAAGTCTTTTAGCGACATCATCAGTGATTCGCCTTCAACAAAGTTAAAGCTGATATTTACAATATTAGGTACGCTGTTTTCTAAATCACCGTTTAGGTAGATCTCTTCAATATCTTGTAGACCATCCCACAGTTTTTGGCGTAATTTTGCCGCATGTGCATTGTCTTCTTGATAGCGCTGATTAGCTAACTCAAATGCTGCGCCAAGACCTACGATTTGGTGAGTCGGCAAAGTACCTGAACGCATACCGCGCTCATGACCACCGCCATGCTGCTCGGCTTTTAGGCGAATACGCGGCTTGCGACTAACGAATAGGGCACCAATACCTTTAGGACCATAAGCTTTATGACCTGAGAAACTCATTAAGTCAATTTTCATCTCTGCAAGGTTGATAAGTACTTTACCAACAGACTGTGCGCCATCAACGTGAAAAACAACACCCGCTTCGCGCGTGATTTCACCAATCGCTGCAACATCAGTCACCGTACCAAGCTCATTATTCACCATCATGAGAGACACTAAGATAGTATCTTCACGTAAGGCAGCTTTTACTTGCTCTGGTAAAATCATGCCAGTGCTTGGCTGCGGCTCAAGATACGTAATCTCAAAACCTTCTTGCTCAAGCTCACGGCAGGTATCTAATACCGCTTTATGCTCAATTTTACTGGTAATAATATGCTTACCACGAGACTGATAAAAATGAGCAGCACCTTTGATGGCTAAGTTATCAGATTCTGTCGCACCAGAGGTAAAGACGATTTCGCGAGGATCAGCATTGATGACCTCAGCAACTTGCTGACGAGCCGTTTCTACCGCTTCTTCTGCTTGCCAGCCGTAGCCATGCGAGCGTGATGCTGGGTTACCAAAGATGCCATCTACCGTCAGATATTCGCTCATCTTGGCAGCGACTGACTTAGCAACTGGCGTCGTGGCGGCATAATCTAAATATATAAGGGTGTTATGTTGGCTCATGCTGGGTTTGCCTCGCTGGTCGATAAAGTAATAGTGTTAATGTCTTTTGTAGAAATATCTTTTAGAGCATCGCTGTGCTGCCGATCTGATACAGACTGCACGTGCTCCATGTTTAATAATTGCGCTAATGTTATATTTTTCAAGTACTGCTCTACATGATTTGATAATGCACACCACAAATCATGGGTCAGACACATTGTACCACCTTGGCAGTCGCCGCGTCCTTCACACTGCATGGCATTGACCGATTCATCGACAGCAGAAATGATACTCATGACATCAATCTGATCAAGTGGCTTTGCTAAATAATAGCCACCTGCTGCGCCGCGAATACTAGTGACCAAACCACGCTTACGAAGTTTTGAGAATAACTGCTCAAGGTAGGATATAGAAATGGACTGTCGCTTGGCAATGTCGGATAAAGACACCGCGCTTTCTTGTTGGCTGGTTTGTAATGCCAAATCTAGCAAAGCGGTCACGGCATATCTGCCTCGAGTAGTTAAACGCATGTGTTATCTCCAAACTTTTTAAGGATAATTTTATTTAACAACGATCTTAGTATCGGTCAGATGGTTAAGAGATAGCCAGTCACATATAATAGCTATGCTGCTAATAAGAAAAATCATCTGTCGACTAAGTGTGTCTTATCGTTATTAAACAACAGATGGTTTACCCGATGTGTGCAACGATAAGGTAATTATACTCAATCCCGAGTAATTTAGTCAAGATTAAAGTGTGGTTGAATGGTTAGTGATATTAATGACGATGATTGATAAAAACAATGATTGAAGATAAAACGAAAAAAGCGCTTGATAGACGATCTGTCATATCAAACGCTCTTAAGAGATATTTTTAAAAAATCATCTATACATCAGATTATTTTTTGAACATTAATTCATTACAAAGAGTGCAATGATGGCAGCAAGAGCAATGATAGAAGCAATTATTGTCGTGATGATAAAAGTCTTTTGTTTGCTTTGTAGCTCTTTGACAGCGGTTTCAAGCTCACGATTTTTGATGGTCAAAGTAGTAATTTCGATCTGCTGTTCTTTAATACGTAGCTTATAGCTTTCTTTTTTATCTGCCATTTCCGCTTCGGTCGGCTTGGGCTTGCTTTTACCGCCCTTAATCTTTTTGATTAAGCCTTGAATTAAGCTACCTAGACCAAGCTGCATAATAAATTGCTTAACCAGCTGAACCTGTAACGTTTCACCACGCATTTGCAGCTTTTCAGTTGTTTCACTATCATGCGTGGTAATGGCATTAATCACTTGCAGGCTATAAGCATTGATCACGACATCAGGTTCACTGCGACCAATAGGTAGCCTGTCATCTAATAACACGCCTTTGGTACTAAAAGTAGCGAACACCTCTACGTGTGGTAGATATAATCTAAGCGCAACGACAGTTTCTTGCTTAGCAAGTGGATAAGCGGCTTTACGGAGTTCTGGATCTAAACGTAACAATAGGGTCAGCGCCGATTCGATAAACACCAAAATGACATTAAGAAAAGAGTGAGACAACGTAGAACGCTTCATGTAGATAATCCGTTTTTATTGTTCAAATAAAACATAATAAGATAAGTAAGGGTTAAAACCGACCCAAAGTATGCAATGACATTGCGCTTATAGTAACGCCTTTATGATAAAAAGTAACGCGGGTTTCTGTCAGTTGCAAAATTATTACCTGACAATAATTCTTTTATTTCATGCGTTAACTATCACAGTTTATAGTTGGCGTTGATAAACATCAGCGTCTAGATAAGGGCTCAGCAAACAAAAGCTAAAATAGCGTTTTTGTCATCATATTGCAGCAGGTTTAGGTAACATTGGGTGTCAAATACGTTGTAGAGTGCACAAAAATATGTAAAATTGCTTGCGCTCCTTATGTTGCCTTGCTATAAAGGCGATAACAAAGCAAAACCTGTTTATGCATGAGCCAAGTGGTTTTTATTGCTTAAGTGCTCTGAGAGCGATACAATGCTTGGCGTGAGCGTTTTTTTACCCCCTAAAACTTGAAGGAAATTTTATGAATAAGTCAGAATTAATTGATAGCATTGCTGAGAAAAGTGGTCTAAATAAAACTCAAGCTGGCGATGCATTGAACGCAGTTATGGAAAGCGTTGGCGAAGCTCTAGAAGCTGGCGATAGCATTTCACTAGTTGGTTTTGGTACTTTTAGCGTAAAAGACCGTAAAGCACGTACTGGCCGTAACCCTAAGACTGGTGAAGAGCTAAGCATCCCAGCCAGCAAAGTACCAAGCTTTAAAGCTGGTAAAAACCTAAAAGAGCGCTTGAACTAAGCCGTATCTATTTAAAGACAGTCGCAGCTTATGACGTGATACATGAATAAAAACTGCGTTTGTTGATGATAAAGCAATAAAAGGTGACACCTCATAACAGCTATGAGCGACTCATCAAAAAAGCACCTAGATATTAGGTGCTTTTTTTAGTGCTATAGTTTGTATTATATCACCTGAATATTTTGAGTCTGCATCAAAAATCACGTATCATAGGGCGCGCGATAGAGATGTTGTTCAAACCAAGACGGTGTTATCCGCCTTGAGCGACCATAATAAAATGCACCCCTTGTTAGTTTTACCATTTTCTTACCATTGCCAGCTTGTAGAGCGTTGATATTATTAATAGTATTACAATGGTTTTTCATCAATATAGGTTAATAAAGCAGAGATAACTATGGATAAATTGCGCGATTTTTTAAAAAGCTGGCCGGGTCGCATTTTATTGATTTTATGCCTATCGCCGCTCGCTCTATTGGGCGTCGAGAGCTACTTTGGGGGTAATGTCGATCCCAATCAGATCGCTCAGGTAGGGGACGCGAGTATCGGCCTATCAGAGTATCAGACTGCGGTAAACAATCGTCGTACTGAGCTTTTGGACCAAGTTGATGATGCCAGTTTATTAAATGAAGATGTGCTACATGAGCAGGTGTTAAAAGGTCTGATTGATCGCACCTTGCTAGAGCAGCAGGCTGGCAAGCTTGGCATGACCGTCTCTGATGACACCATCAATCGTCTTTTGCGCCAAGAAGAGATCTTTAAAGGTGCAGATGGTGAGTTTTCAAATGATCAGTTTGCAAGCTTTTTACGTCAACGTAATATGACAAAAACCCAGCTGTTTGATGAGTTCCGCAATCAATTGAGCTTAGATCAGCTGAATGCCAGTATCGTTGGTACTGCTGCTTATCCTATGAAAGCGGTCAGCCAGCTGATTGATTTACAGCTAGAGTCGCGCAATATTTGGCTACATCGTTTTAACTGGCAAGATTATGTGTCAAAAGTTAAATTGAGTAAAAATGACATCCAAACGTATTATGATGCCAATAAAGACACGCTAAAAAGTGCCGCTATGGTCGATTTGGCTTATTTGCAGCTTAGTCCTCAGACCATCCAAGTAAACGAGGTCACTAAAGAGGATTTACAGCAGCAATATGAAGCCTATAAGCAAAGCCTTGCCGTCGTCGATGAGCGTAAGATCAGCCAAATCTTATTGACTGGTAACGATGCCAAAGCGCGTGCTGATAAGATCAAAGCGCGTCTTGCCAAAGGTGAAGCTTTTGCAAAGGTTGCTAAGACAGAGTCAGATGACCCATCAGGGGAAACAGGCGGTGATATCGGACGCTTTAATCCGTCGGTATTTGGCAATGACGCTGCTGCGGTAGAGAAAGCGTTAGAAGGCTTGAGTGTAGGCGATGTCAGCGTACCGGTGAAGACCAGCTTTGGTTATCAGATATTTACGGTGACTGAAGATAATGGTAAAAAAATACCAAGCCTTGAGAGTATGCGTGATGAGTTGATAGCCAAAGCAAAAGAGTACAAGCGTCAAGAAATCTACGCTGACAAAGTAACGGCAATTAACGATTTGGCGGCAGATGGTTTCAGCATTGAAGATATCGCTCAGCAAGAAAATGTATCATTAAAACGTCTTAAAGATTACCGCAAAGAGAACAATAAATCTGTTCTAGCGCAGCCAGCCGTGATTAAACAAGCGTTTGATGAGTTCACCATTCAAGATCAAGCGGTCACAGCAGGTATCGAGGTTGGTAACGGCACAGTCTGGGTGCAGCCAAGTAATTATCGTCCGACCAAAACACTGTCTTTATCTGCTGCAACCCCTAGAATTACGCAGCTATTACGTCAGCAAAAAGCCAGTGATTTAGCATTAAATGATGCGAAAAAACTTGCCGCCGGCATCAAAACGACTGCCGATATCAATAAGCAGGCAGTAACGTTTCAGGCACTTGGTGAAGTCAACCGTCAGACCACGCAATTGACAGAAAAAGAGCGCGGCTTAGCGTTTAGTAAGCAAGCGCCTGAGAAAGTCGTGGTTGCCGTGGCAAGCAAAACAGAGATGGGTGCAACCGTATTGGTTGGTGATCGTATAAAAACAGACCAGCAATCGCCATTATCTGCAGACCAAAGAGCGCAAACTGCGGCTATTATTCGTGATAATCTAGGTCAAGATCAGCTGCAAGATTACTTAGACTATTTGCGTATGGTTTACAAGGTTGAGATTAACAAAGCCAATATGGAAAATGCACAAGGGCGATAAGCACTTTATGAGCTCTCCATTCTAAATACATCTATTTTGAAATATAAAAAAAGCCACTGTCATCATACAGTGGCTTTTTTTGATTTAAGGGTAAGCATTTTTAATACTGAACGTGCTTGATAACGAATTAATGGCGGAAATGACGCATACCGGTGAAGACCATGGCGATACCATGCTCATTTGCCGCGGCAATGGTTTCGTCATCACGCATAGAGCCACCCGGCTGGATAATCGCTGCAATCCCTACTTGTGCCGCATTGTCGATACCGTCACGGAACGGGAAGAAGGCATCAGATGCCATAACCGCGCCTTCGGTCGCAAGTCCAGCGTGCTCCGCTTTAATAGCAGCGATACGGGCTGAGTTAACACGGCTCATCTGACCTGCGCCGACGCCGATGGTACGCTGATCTTTGGCGTAAACGATGGCGTTAGATTTGACGTATTTGGCAACATTCCAGCTAAACAGTAAGTCAGCAATTTGTGCTTCGGTTGGTTGCACGTCTGTGACGATTTTTAAGTCATTGGCGGTAATTAAACCCAAATCTTGCTCTTGAACCAATAGACCACCATTGACGCGCTTATAATCAAGCTGACGGTCACGTAGCTCAGGTGCTGGCAAGTCGCCGCAAACCAAGACGCGCACGTTTTTCTTGCTTGCTGTTGCCTCAAGTACACCGCCTTCAATACTTGGGGCAATAATGACTTCAACAAATTGATTATCGATAATGGCTTTAGCAGCAGCCAGTGTCAACGGGCGGTTAAAAGCAATGATACCGCCAAAAGAAGACTCAGGATCGGTACTAAAGGCAGTACGATATGCTGCTACTTGATCGGTATCGACAGCAACGCCGCAAGGATTGGCATGCTTAACAATCACACAGGCAGGGGTACTAAAAGCTTTGACACACTCAAGCGCGGCATCGGTATCAGCGATATTGTTATAAGACAATGCTTTACCTTGTAATTGCTGAGCGGTCGCAATAGAGGCTTGCTTGCTTTTTGAAGCATTATTTTCAACATAGAACGCTGCTTTTTGATGCGGGTTTTCACCGTAGCGCAGGTCTTGCACTTTTTCTAGCTGAACGTTAAAGGTGCGTGAAAAATCTTCCGGCTCTTGATTCTCGTTAACACGGCTGCCTAAGAAGTTGGCAATCATCCCGTCGTATTGTGCCGTATGCTCAAACGCTTTAACCGCTAAATCGTAGCGTAAGGCATGGGTTAATGTCGTCCCATCGCCTAATGCTTCAAGTACACGCGTATAATCAGCTGGATCAGTCACGATACCAACATGTGCATGATTCTTTGCTGCTGAACGCACCATCGTAGGTCCGCCAATATCGATATTTTCGATGGCATCATTCATGGTAACGTCACTACGTGCAATCGTTTCTGCAAATGGATAGAGATTGACAACAACCAAATCAATACGCTCAATCGCGTGCTCACTCATCACCGCATCATCTGTACCGCGGCGTCCCAAAATGCCACCATGAATCTTGGGATGAAGCGTTTTAACCCGACCATCCATCATCTCAGGGAAACCCGTATAGTCTGATACTTCGGTGACAGCGACATTGTGCTCTGTGAGTAAACGGAAAGTACCGCCAGTCGACAACAGACCAAAACCTGCTTTAATCAGACCTTGAGCGAACTCAACGATATTGGATTTATCGGAGACCGACAGTAGTGCTAGTGGGGCTTTACTCATAAAAAAATTTCCATAAAAAAAGCCTGACGTAAACGTCTGGCATGGTGATGATGACAATCAGTGTAGAGCATATCGTGAGTGATAAGATCATAAACTACAAACTGCCATACATAGTATTAGTTAGGGTAGGTGAGCGTGTCATAAATAGGATTGACGGTACTTATTAATGAATGAGACTTATTAAAAGCACTATTTATATTAAAAGTACTATTTATAGTATTACATTAAACCATATATTTTGAGCTTTTTGCGTAGTGTACCGCGATTTAGACCTAAAATCTGCGCACACTTGGTTTGGTTGCCTCGGCTTTTTTCAAGCACAACAGACAACAGGGGCTGTTCTATCTCTTTTAAAATGAGCTCATACAAGTCGGTTGGTATCTCGTCGCCTAACATCGCAAAATATTGACGGACCACGTGTTCAACATGTATCCGTAATGGCTCATGCGCATGACCTGTGTGATCTAAAGTAGATTCCACATTGCGGATTGAGTGATGGTAGTCCTCTCTATAATAATCAGGATTACCAGCGCTTTTGTTAACATGACTGGCATTGTACTGTGCCTGTGGTGTCATAAGATAATGTCCTTGGGGTTAAAGAGTAAAACCATGAGGCTCTCGTTGGCTATTATATCAAAATCAGCAGCGATCATCTTAAGAAGATGAGGTTAATGAGCGAATATCAGTCAGCGAACATCAGTAAATGGGATTAATAGCAATTTTACTAATTTGAGCATTGGCAATAGGTACCGTAAAGAGTAACTGCTTACGACCATTAGAAGCTAATTGACTTTGTTTACCAACCAAGTACTTATCTGGTGGAGCGATAAACTCACCAATCAGCGCATT
This sequence comes from Psychrobacter sp. SC65A.3, assembly GCF_025642195.1. Lineage (NCBI taxonomy): Bacteria > Pseudomonadati > Pseudomonadota > Gammaproteobacteria > Moraxellales > Moraxellaceae > Psychrobacter > Psychrobacter sp. SC65A.3. The sequence goes on from NZ_CP106752.1 coordinate 1,061,336, forward strand.
GGCACCATATACACTGACTTTTATATGAGGATATAGCTGTGCTTGTGAGCTTTGGTTATTTAGAGTAGCACTTATATCACTAGAATCAGCTGCACTGTTTATTTGACCGGCTCGGTATCTGATGTCACTCAGAGTTAATGCAGTCAAGTCAGCACTGGGCAGGCTACAAGCTGCAATCGTACATATCGTCTGTAAGCGTTGAGCATGTGCAGGATTTTTAACTAAGTTATTTAAGTTAAACATAATGTACTGAGCAAAAAGTAGTAGTACTAGCACCAAACAGCCTAATGTCCATAGTAATGAAGCTACTGAACGATGGGATGGTGTTGGTGAGAATTTGGCTTGCGCTTGTAATCTTTTGGCATGTGCCGCTTTATTACGGTCTTCCTCTTTAAAGTCGACGCCCATACTAATGAGTAATTGCGATAAATCAGTATCATTGGTTGGCGTATCTTCGGGTGGGTGCTGTTCTTTAAGCAGTTTTTCGAGCCACGAGTCATCAGCATCATTATCAATATTGGCATGAATACTGTTAGCCGCCGTTGAGCTTAAAGCCACTTCTGCGGATGAAGGAGAGCGGTTTGAAGGCTTAGTAGAGGTAGAAGTTTCTTCAAATAAATCAAGGGATGTATCTGAATGTTTATCTAATTTTTTCGCAGTACTTCTTGCTGATAGAGCGCTTTGGGTAACGTTATTGTTATCGGTGGCTTGTGTAAGCCAAGCATCCATACTATCTAGTGAGTCGTATTCTAGACTCTTATCAGCAGATGCCTCAATATCGATATCGTCATGAATCATGTCATCATGTATCATATCGTCATGAATTAGGATATCTGTATCATTTGAGTTTGCAGCAGCTAAAATAGAATGTTTCTTATGAGAGGTTATGTCATTAATTTTCTTATCACGCTCGCTAGAAACTTCTGTATCTGTCAGCTTACGATTGCTGTCTATACCAGCAGTGACGATAAGATTATTATTCACCAAAAACATTTGCTGGCAATGTTCACAACAGACAGTCGCGGTTTTTTGATTTAACTGGGTGTTTTTTATATTAAAAATGGTATGACAATGAGGACACTGGGTTTTAATGGGTGTGGTCATAGAGTTGAATCCAAAAAGGTATCAGTAAGAATACCGTATAGCCACTCACCAACCGCTGCCAATTACTTCAATGCCATTGTTGAAGTATTATTAATTATAAACTACAGGCAACTCTAGAGTAGCGCCAAATACACAACATTTAACTACTACTCTATCGTAACAGATGTAATTTAATGTTGCTAGCCTGTAAATGTACCAGATAATCTCTGCCAATGTTGATCTTCTTGTGCAGTAAAAGCATGCTTAGGATCAAGCGCAAAATAAGGCTGATACGCTTCGGTCACTTGCTCAGTTTGTGATTCAATCAAACCGGCAAGGACGATACGACTTTTTGGTGCCATCAAGGTGACAAAATAAGGCGCTAGACCTATCAGTGGCTTGGCTAAAATATTGGCAACCATCACTTCTACAGGCGCTATATTTTGCTGTTGCCAAAAGGCAGTAAAGTCCTCTGGTAAAAACGCTTGCAAACGATTGTCGACCGAATTGCGTGCCGCATTTTGATTGGTTGCCAGTACCGCTTGAGGATCAATATCTACGGCATAAACATGGCGCGCCCCTAACAATAAGGCGGCGATACCCAAGATACCTGAGCCGCAACCATAATCAATCACTACTTTATCCGTAAGGTCCTGCTCAGTTAGCCAATCAAGACATAGGCGAGTGGTCGCATGGTAGCCAGTACCAAATGCCAAGCCTGGATCCATAATAATATTGGTCGCTTCAGGATTAGGCGGTGTCAGCCAATTAGGTACAATCCACAAGTCATTGGCACACTCAATGGGTTTGTAATTGGACATCCATTCACGCTCCCAATCTTTGTCATCGACAGCACTTACCCAACTACGGCTCGCCTGCACTTGGGCTGCAATCTCATGACTGAGTTGCTCGATAACATCACGAGTTCCAGTCTCTATCGTAGCATCGAAGAGCCCTGTTAAAATTACCTCGTCCCATAGTGGTGATTCACCAGGAAGTGGCTCAAATAAAGGTTGGTCGCCTGCATCATCAAGTGCAATAGATAGCGCGCCTGCTTCTAGTAATAGCGCTTCAGCGAGATCTACGTTGTCTTTTTCACACTGTAAGTGAAGTTGTTGCCATGCCATAAAAGTAACCTTGTTTCAAAATAAAAAATAGATAATAAAAATTAACGACCGACTATAAAAGCCTATTTTAGCGCTTATATAGTCAGTCGTCATGGTTAATCAAAAAGATAATACTGTTAGCGTAATGCTTGTTTGGCTTCTTTTATCACCCGTGCATTACCTTGTGCTTGTCCAGACTGTAGAATAATTTGCCATAGCGCACGGCGGCGACTGCTGTCTTGAGAAACACTAAGCCCACGCCGTCCCATTGCTTCAGCCTTACGCGGCTGGTTTTTTTTGAGTGCCACTTGCGCAAGATAAAAATATACCGCTGATGATTTGGGTGCTAGGCGCTGAGCTCGGGTGAAGCTACTCTCAGCGCCATTTAAATTGCCTGCCTTTAATTGCTGAGTACCCACTTGCATCAGGTTACGAAAGGCGGGCAAGTTGCTATTATTGTTGGTGGTTTTCTGACTGCGCTGCGAGTTCTGCCGCGCACGCTCTAGTAGCTCATTATGCGACGGGATAGATGGCACATATATCACTTCATCTTCACGAGCAGGCGTGAGGATCACGGCATCAGGCTGAGTTACGATCGGAGTTTGACTCGTGCTTTGATTAGACCCCAAGATTACAGGTGGCTTTTCTGTTACCGATTCCGTTGGTGATTCTATTAATGCAGGTGGATGATAAGGCTCGATAGGATAATTATCGTCAGTCTTATCAGCTTCAGTACTCTCAACACTTTCATAACTACTATGATCAGTGTTAGGGGTCTGCGTCACTATTGTGGATTTTTCAGGTTGCGTCGTTTTTTGACTACTGGTTGATGGTAAGGTTTGAGCAGAAGGCGATTTTATTGAAGTTGGTGCAGTCTGACAAGCACTCAAGCTTAGCATGCCAAAACAAGCGCTAATTAACAGAGCTATATGCAAATGCTTTGGCTGTTTTTTGGGCTGAGCTTCAATCGTCTGCTGAGTCAACAACGCTTGCAATATAGATAACGCCATATTAAAACCCTTTTTAAGTTTTAAAAATCTTAAAATCGTTCAGCTACTAACCTTTAAAGTCAAATTTTCAGCTATCACGACTGAAATAGAAGCAGTTCACTAAAACCATTCAACAGCACGATCATACCAAGTATCTACACGATTGGGTGTATCACCGTCTTGCTCGGCATCATTGCTGTTATTATCAATAACTTCACCATCTGGAATCTCTAATCCTTCACGGCGACGTTGCTTGTTGATATTGCCTTGCTGATTTTGCCACTGCATCTGCTCGCGCGCACGATCCTGTTGGTATAAGCCAATCGCACAGCTGCTGGCTTCTTGGGGCAAATATGCTGACATAACAGGCAAGTAGCGTGCGCTGGCACAGCGCTCATTAGACAGCTTGCCTGAGTTGTTCTCTAACCATAGCCATTCGATGCCTTCTGGCTCTGGTAGCGCAACAGGTGTCAGTTTTAGACGATTCATATAATCGACCCAAACTGGCAAAGCACCGCTACCGCCACTAAGCCCAATCGGTTTATTATCATCACGTCCAACCCAAACCACGCTGACATAGTTGCCACTATAACCGGCAAACCACGCATCGCGGTAATCATTGGTAGTACCTGTTTTGCCTGCAAGGTTTAGATTGCTACCAAGCGATTGCACGCGTCTAGCTGTACCGTTCTTGACGACATCTTGCAACGCATAATTAATCAAAAAGTTGGTCTCAGGCGGAATACTGCGCTGAGTATTTAAGCCTGTGCGCTGCAAAATACTACCGCGATCATCAATCACACTACGGATACTGTGAATAGGCGTACGGAAACCACCCGTTGCAAAGACTTGATAGACCCCAAGCATGTCCATCGGGCTTAGATTGACTGAGCCCAATAATGTTGCAGGATAAGGGGGTATTTTCTCTTTAACGCCCATACGTTTTAATTGCTTGGCAAAGGTGTCGACTCCAAACTCCATCCCTAAGCGTACGGCACTATGGTTATACGATTGCGACAGCGCTGTGGTAAAGGGTATGTAGCCATGATCACGATTGTCATAGTTTTTGGGATTCCATTCGGTACCGTCGCTTAGACTGACCGTAATAGGGGAGTCATCAACCGAACTTGCCAAATTATAGCGACCACTTTCTAGAGCGGTCATATAAATAATCGGCTTTAATAATGAGCCTACTTGGCGTTTGGCATCGACCGCACGGTTAAAGCCAGTAAATTCGCTGCCGCTACCGACAACAGAAACCAGCTCACCCGTCTCAGGGTTGGCACTGACCAGCGCCCCTTGTAAATCTTTGGTTTTGCTACCACTACGGCGTAGCTCACCAAGCTTTCTCTCAACCGCTTTGTCCGCTGCCAACTGGGCAATAGGGTCCATCGTACTAATGATAATCAGACCTTCGTTTTTGAGATCATCGGAATAATAGACTTTATTTAGTTCACGCTTGACGATATCTAAAAAATCAGGGAATTGGCTTTTACCTTCAACAGGCTTATCAACTACCCCAAGTGAGTTTTTTAATGCTTTATCGTAGTCTTCTTGACTGAGCGAGCCGACCGCCAACATATTGCTAAGCACAACATCGCGACGCGCCTTTGAATCGTTTGGATGGCGGCGCGGATTATAAACGCTCGGTCCTTTTGCCATACCGACAAGCAGTGCTTGCTGATCTAGGCGGAGCTCATTGAGCGGCTTATCAAAATAAAATTGTGATGCCAACCCAAAACCATTAATAGAGCGTTTGCCATTTTGACCCAGATAAATCTCATTGAGATATGCTTGCAAAATCTCATCTTTACTATAATGCAGCTCAAGTAACACAGCCATCAAGGCTTCATTGGCTTTACGTTTCATTGTGCGGTCTGAATTCAGATAAAAGTTTTTGATCAGCTGCTGTGTGATGGTCGAGCCACCTTGACGTGATCCACCAGAGAAGTTATTGATGACTGCACGAGCGATACCACGTATCGATACCCCTTTATGTTCATAAAAACCACGATCTTCTGTCGCTATCAGCGCATCAATAAGCGGCTGCGGTACTTGATCTAACGAGACAACCATACGGTCTTCATTACTATCTGGGTAAATACCACCGATATTCACCGGTTCAAGACGGATAATGCCGGTTTTCGCCGCCACAGTACTTTGTACTGACTCAATCTTATCACCAGCAATAGTCATTTTGATGACTTGCTCTTGATCTATATCATTAGCGCTATAAGTAAATCCACGTGTATGAATAAAATAGGTATTACCTGATTTATGATAAGTGCCCGTGCGATCATAGGCTTTATCACTTTGATAATTAAGTAGCTCAAGCCATTTCTTCATCGTGTCTTTATCGACGTTGGCGCCTTGATACAATTCAAGCGGCTGCGAATATACTTTGGCAGGAATATCCCAGCGTTTACCCTCAAACTTGTGAGTAATGGTGCGATCAAGTTTGACCAAGTATAGTGCTAATAGCACCATGCCAGCGATGACAACAATTAATAAAATACTACTAAACACCACACCGCGCTGCTGGGAAGGTAGCGTATTGATAGCAGGCTTAGAGGACTGTGGTTGCTTAGAATTAGATTTTTGCACTGATGACACACCATTTTGGGATGAAAAACTGCCTCATAATGACGCAAATTGACAAATTTTTCAATCTATCATCATCAACGCAGGCATTCATTTGCTCTCAGCGCTCAGGAGTTATACTGCTGAGAGCCTGTGCTTATAGTATAATCTTTATAAAAGCAATGATGGTTATTTGAAAGTATCCGCCACCTCTTATTGTCGTAACACTGTCTCAATTTTGAGTAAGAGTAATGGTTTGCATTAACACGCGCTATTTTAAAGAAGCATAACCATCAATGTCGCGTAGCCCCAAATATAGTAGCCAGTTAACCAATATACATCAAAAATAATGGTTTTCTCGATATCGAGTAGATCAGATGATAGAGCCTTGATTTAAAGCTATTTACTCAATGTTCTGTCTAAAGGAAATAAGTGCGATTATGTCCAGTATTCCATCTCCTATGCCGCCAACATCACCGACATTACCAAGGTCATCAAAAACCAATACTCATTATCAAGACAATTCTATTATTGACGGTCTGGTATTACCGCTGGCGGGTCATTGTTTTCATTGCGGTGATCCCGTGCCGCAGCCGCCGTTTCATACCGATATATTAGGTAAATCGCGTGAGATGTGTTGTATGGGCTGCCAGTTAGCTTCACAAAGTATCGTGGAAGCGGGGCTTGAGCAATATTATCTTGATCGCTCGGAGATTAACCGTACGGCAAGCTTACCCGTTCAGATGACCCGCCTTGAAGCTTATGACCATGATGAAATAAAATCACAGTTTGTCTACGCCCAAGACGGTATGTCGGTAGCAGAGTTGTCTGTCAATAATCTGCGCTGCGCCGCTTGTACGTGGTTGATTGAATCGCGGCTTGATGAGTTAGATGGCATCAGTAAATGTCAGGTTAATTTGACCAATCAACGCATGCGGGTGATTTGGGATGAGACCAAGCTACCGATTAGCCGGATTCTTGCGGTTATCAATGAAATTGGCTATGAAGCCAAGCCTTATCGGCAAGATACCCACGAAGCCATGCTAGCACGTCATAACAACCAAATGCTAATAAGGCTTGGTATCGCGGCACTCGGCTCAATGCAAGCGATGATGTATGCCGTGGCAATTTATTTCGGTGAATATAGCGATATGCTGATATTTCAGCGAGATTTTTTGCGTTGGGTGTCTTTATTCGTCAGTACGCCAGTATTCTTTTATGCCGGTGTACCATTTTTTACGTCAGCATGGTCAGCGATTCGTGCTCGCCAAGTCAATATGGACGTGCCCGTTAGTATTGCCTTGATTGTCACATTTTTCGCCAGTCTATTTGCCACCATTACTGGACAAGGGGAGACCTATTACGACTCAGTCAGTATGTTTATTTTCTTCTTGCTGGCAGGTCGTTATATTGAGCACAATGCGCGCCTAAAAGCGGCAACTATGGCAAACGATTTGGTGGTAGTTGAGCCAGTATTGGTACAGAAAATTGCTGAAGACAAAGACTCTGCTGCAAGTATTTTGCAGCTATTAGAACAAAATAGCGTGCAGAAAAATGCGCTTAAACAAGAAAACGAAGAGTCTGTTGATAAGGTTGATAATGGAGCTGTTAATGGGGCTGTTACCGTAGTTGGTAATGAGGTAAATAGTCAAAATACAGTGAGTGCTACGCCTAATTTTACACAAAGTATGGATGCTAATGTCTATCAGTTAACATCACGTATTGCTCAAGAATGGCAGCAGACTCGTCAGCAACGATTAACTGTCTCAAATACAAACGATGAGGCAAAAGAAAAGCAGATGGTGACCGCTCATAGCTTGCAAGTGGGTGACATCATCATGGTTGAGGCAGGTTCTGAGATTATCAGTGATGGTATCTTGCTCAGCTCAACCGCCACAGTTTCTCAAAGCCTACTGACAGGTGAAGGTGATTTAATCACTAAGACCCAAGGCGACTATATCGTTGGCGGTGCACAAAACGACAGCCAACCATTTGAGATGTTGGTCACAGCGTTACCAGAAGACAGCCAAATCGGTTTGATTGACAGGCTAATGAATCGGGCAATGAGTGAAAAGCCAAAACTTGCACAGCAAGCAGATAAGCTAGCACGTTGGTTTGTGGCGCGTATTTTAGTATTGTCTGTCTTGGTATTTATTGGCTGGTATATCGTGGACCCAAGCCAAGCGATTTGGGCAACGGTGGCGGTATTGGTCGCGACATGTCCTTGTGCGCTGTCTTTAGCGACACCAATTGCGCTTACCGTATCGACCAATAGATTGGCCAGCTATGGCTTTTTGACGACGCGCGGGCATACCCTACAAACGCTTGCTGAAATTACCCATGTGGCATTTGATAAAACGGGAACCTTGACCTATGGTAAACCCAATTTATTAAACATTAAGCTACTTACTGATACAAGTGTCATCACAAAGGCAGATGAGCAAAGAGACAATGTATTGGCCATTGCGGCGGCGTTAGAGGTAGGCAGTCGCCATCCGATTGCTCATGCGCTACTGACCGCTGCCTATCAGCTGCATCTGCCAGCGACACAAGCGCTGCAGCATTATCCAGCAGGTGGCGTTGAAGCAATGATGGATGATGTGCTATATCGTATTGGTCATGTAGATTTTGCTTTAGACAAAATGAATAATGTTGCCAATGCAGATAAAGACTTAATGATTGATTTAGTTGCCGAGCGCGCCAGCTCAGCGGTAGTCTTATCTTGTCAAAAGGATGAATCAGCAAGCTGGCAAGCACTGGCATGTTTTTATTTTAATGATAAGGTACGTGATAGCGCTCAATCTATGCTGGATAGCTTGAAAGCATTAGGTATCGAGCCTGTCATGCTCACAGGTGACCCAAGTCCGCAAGCCTTGGTAATGGCTGAAAATTTGGGTATGCAGTCTGCGTATAACGGACTGTCGCCAATGGACAAGGTCAATCATATTCAGCAGCTACAAGCTCAAGGTGCAGTGATATTGATGGTTGGTGATGGTATTAATGATGCGCCAGTATTGGCAGCGGCAGACGTTTCAACCTCGATTGCCGGTGCAGCAGATTTGGCGCAAGTATCTAGTGACAGTATTATCCTAAACGGACAAATCGAAGCTATTATTGCAGCGAAACGTATCGCTGATAAAACCAAACGCATTATCAAACAAAACTTGCGCTGGGCACTTATTTATAATGGCAGTGTTTTGATACCAGCAGCTTTGGGTTATGTGCCACCTTGGCTAGCTGCTATTGGCATGTCACTAAGCTCATTATTTGTCGTATTAAATGCGCTGCGTCTAAAGCGCGCTTAATTTAAACCAGCTTAAACTCATTTAAAAAAATCTCTGAAGATTACCCATAAAAAAACCGTCTTTATATGAACTGACCCCCAAATGTTGGACGGTTTAGTTTATATCAAGGACTGAGTTCTGTACTTAACAGGACTCAGTCCTTTTAGTTTGAGTTGAATTCTTTCATGATTATAGTAGTGAATATACTCATGAATCTGTTTCTCTAAACCTTCAATCGAATTAGGCTTTTCAATATAAATCGTCTCACACTTTAGGGTACCAAAGAACCCCTCCATGAGCGCATTATCCAAACAGTTGCCTTTTCTGCTCATACTTTGCTTAATACCATGCTGTTTCAGCACCTGTCCAAACAGTCTCATTTGATAATGCCATCCTTGATCAGAATGTAGCATGAGCGTCTTATCACGACACGCTTTCGTCTTTGCCAAAGCATCCTCTAGCATCTTGCCAACTAAGTCATAAGTCGGTCTCTTTGAGAGTGTATAACTGACAATCTCATTGTTATAACAATCTAGTATGGGCGACAAATACAGCTTATCATCACCGACCTTAAACTCGGTAATATCGGTGAGCCAGCGCTTGTTCGGTCTATCTGCATGAAACTGGCGTTTTAAATAGTTCTTCGCAATCTTACCTTGTTGTCCTTTATAGGAGCGATACTTCTGACGTCTTATCTTTGCGCTAAGGGTCATGTCATGCATAAGCTTAGCGATGAGCTTATGGTTATGATGACAATCTAACTGCTTTAGCGCGGCCGTTATTCTGCGATAGCCATACCTGCCTTTGTGCTTATGATACAGCTTAGCAATACGCTGTTTTAAGTCTGCATATTTGTCTTTAACGTCAAACTGGCACCTATGGTAGTAAAAGACACTCTTAGCCATCTTAGCGATGTTTAGCAAAGCAGATAAAGGGTGCGCTTGTCTTAGTGCTTCGATGAGCCTTGCTTTTTGCCTGCTTGTTCCTCCGCTTTGAGCAAGGCATCGAGCTTTTTTAGGTAGGCGTTCTCTGCACGTAGGTACTCATTCTCACGCTTAAGCTCTGCTAAGGTTTTCTCATCATCTGGTTTGTCTGTGATAAAGGGTTTACTCATGGCGGTTCTACCTTTGGGTTTGGATATTAGGCCAGACATGCCTTGTTGTCGATATGCTTTGTGCCAATGACTGATTAGCGCCGGTGAGCTGATGTTAAATGTTAAAGCGACCTCGGATTGACTTAATCCTTGCGTCAGCATGGTCGTAATCACTTTGTATTTAAACCCACTGCTGTATTTGGCCTTACTTGTCTTTGGCTTGATCGCGTCTATACCACCGCTTTGGTATTGCTTAACCCATTTTTGTACAAGTTTCGAATCTACTTTAAACTTCTCACTTGTGGCAAGTCCGGTATGTCCTTGCCGATAGTATGCGATGACTTGCATCTTAAAGTCTAGATCGTAACGCATAAAAATACCCCCATAAGGTGTGTCCAACTTATGGGGGTCGGTTCAATAAAAGACGGTTTTTTTATTTCAATGACTATCGAACAGCTATTTGACTAATCTTGTAGATAGCTTAATAGACGCATAAATTCGATATACATCCACACTAGCGTTGCAAGAAGACCAATACTGAATAACCATTCGTAGTCTTCTGACACACCCATTGCCACACCACGCTCAATATTATCAAAATCTAATAACAGTGTAAAAGAGGCGATAACAATCACAAATAAGCTAAAGCCAATAGCGATAGCGCCGCCTTCAAACAAGAAAGGCAGGCTTGAACCAAATGCTAAAGAAAGTACCCACTGCGCCACATAAACTAGCATGATAGCGATCAAGGCTGAGGTGACGATTGAGCGGAACTTTTCAGTCACTTTAACCAAGCCTGAGCGATATAGCCCTAGCATAACCGCTGCTGTTACAAAGGTCGCACACATTGCAGCGACTGGTACACTTGGATACATTCTCATGAAAAACAGTGAAATACCACCTAAGAATATACCTTCCAAAAGTGCATATGGGACGGCAAGCGTCTTAGCTTTTTGCGGTTTAAAAGTGATAAAGATAGCAAGACCAAAGGCAGCAAACATACTACCGAAGGCTGCCATCGTGATAAAACCTTGTGATAAACCTGCCATCAACGCATAAAAGAAAAATCCAATACCAGTAATCGCCGATAAGCCAAGCAATAAACTGGTTTTTTGAATTACGCCCTTCACTGTCATCGGCGCACCGCCGACGGCAAGCTCTGCGCGACTGACAATAGGATTGGCCATAAAGTTGTCCTCAATAAAATATAAATAATAGTTATGTCAGCTACTTTAGCAAAATCGCCATTATTGTCAACGGTGTTTACGTGACAGCGTATAAGGCTTTGCGCAACTATTGAGTCGATTTCGCTCCTATACACAGCGATATCAAATAGCTAAATACATACGCCCGAAACAGCGCATGTTGGCTTTTATATGGGGTCAATTACGACCGTTAACAACGATAATTGATAAACAGGCTAGTCTAATCGCCCATTTCTCGTTATCATTACTCTGTAATTTACCATCATGCCGAGTCGTTTTATGGAAACCTCAGCGCAGTCCGCAAGATTGCCGCACCTACATGAATCAGAGCTGTTCCACGCTATCAAAAATCCAGCTTTTCGCCGTATTGGCTTGATGGGTCGTGCTGGAAAGCGCAGCGTAACCCAAAGTCTTGGGCAGATTGCCCAAATAATTAACGATATGAATCTTACGTTGATTATGGATGTGCAAACTGCTAACTTGCCAACTCTGAATCTCACTGATATTGAGAGGGTCAAAATTGTTAAGCGTAGCCTTATCGGTGAGATTTGTGATTTGGTCATTGTGGTTGGCGGTGATGGTTCTATACTCCATGCTGCCGAAGCACTAGCGCGCTATCGTGTACCTGTCTTGGGGGTTAACCGTGGCCGCCTTGGTTTTTTAGCCGATGTCAAACCTGATGAAGCGGCGTTTAAATTGCGCCAAGTACTGATGGGCGATTATCAGTTAGACCATAGATTTTTACTCACAATGGAGATTCGTGAAGGTCGTAAGATTATTCATGAAGACATGGCACTCAATGATATCGTGTTGCACGCTGGTAAGTCTGTCCATATGATTGATTTTCAGATGAAAATCGATGGGCATGATGTTTATCGGCAGCACAGTGATGGTCTCATCGTAGCGACACCGACGGGCTCGACAGCTTATGCGCTCTCTGGTGGTGGTCCTATTATACATCCAAGCATGGATGCCATATGTTTGGTGCCTATGCACCCGCACACGCTGTCAAGTCGCCCTATTGTGGTCAGTGGCACCAGCGAGATTTGTATTCGTATTCATGAGGACAACCGCACCCAACCGATGGTCAGTGCTGACGGTAAACCAAGCACGCCGCTTGAACAAGAGCAGCGTCTATATATTCGTAAGCACCCGGATAAATTAACCTTGCTACATCCGCCAGGGTTTGACTTTTATGAAGCGTGCCGGACGAAGTTACACTGGAATGTGCATGCTGAGGAATTCAGTCTCGACGCTGATGATGATATCATGGACGATGAATAAGCGTCTTTATTAGACAAAAATGTGATATAAAAATAGTAGTGGAGAGTAGGCACGATGGACAAACAAACGATATTAGCAAGCCTAACACCTGAAGTGGTCGATAAATTTCGTATGGCAATTGAGCTTGGCAAATGGCAAGACGGTCGTAAGCTGACTGCTGAGCAGCGCGAGACCTGTATGCAAGCCGTGATGGTATGGGAACATGAACATCTGGCGCCTACTGAGCGAACTGGTTATATTCATAAGCCGGTCAGAGAAGATGGTTCGGTCGTTGGCGCTGAATGTGATGTTGAACATGAACATCATTATCCCAATATGCCAAATCCGAAAGGCGCAGTACAGCCCGTGAAGTTTCGTGATAAATAGACTTACTATCTAAATGCACTGATAAAAAATGAAGCATAAAAAAAGCCACGCTATCATCATAGTGTGGCTTTTTTATAATCGTCAATCATAAACCATTAAAGCGTGCTGGTATCTACGCTAGGGCGCAGTGTTAATGGATTCTTCTCCATTAAAAAACCTTGCCAGCCCCAATGTAAAAAATTGCGAATATTGGGATGATCAACTCCTTTAGGCGTCGCTTGAACTGTTTGGTAATGCTCACCAAACAACTTTAGCGTATCTAATTGATTTAAGCCGTGATGCTTTGCAAAACCAAAAATCTTGGCGCTGCCTTCGTTTTCACCAGCAGCATTATGTGCCATGCCATTCACAAAAGGCGCTGGCGCATAACGATAAAAATCATCAATAAAACTGATGACATCATTGAATCCAATGGCTTTTTTATTCAAACCATTAAGTAGAGCCGATACATCTGATTGGCGGATACTCATAAATAAATGACCTCAAAGCTGTTAAAAAGCCAAAACTAGCATGCTTGATACAAGCTTAATGATTATTGATAGTTGGATATGAAGCTAACAGGTTAGCGATTAAAATAGTCTTCATCATCAAATGAAGGCGCAAAGCTGCCTTGCTCAAGATGCTGCATTTGCGACTGTACCGTGCGCTCATGTTGAATGCGCTGATAAATCTCTTCGCGGTGTACGGCAATATCTTTTGGCGCATCAACGCCGATACGTACTTGATTGCCTTTGACACCTAGGACAGTCACACTGACCTCGTCGCCAATCATTAGCGTTTCGCCCACGCGGCGTGTCAAAATTAACATGCGTCACACTCCTTATGTCGCATCAACAGATTATTACTCATCAGATTGCGTCTCAATTACAGGACATTATCGCTGCACAAAATAGGCAGCTGTTATAAAATAAATGTCATAAACATTGTTTTATAAATTTTACCCAAAATAGGATGCTAATAGCGATAATGATAGATAAATTCATTTAGCCCAAATGAAACCCTCATTATAGGGGGCATAACAGATACTGTCACGGGTTTTCACAAAACTATTGGTTTTATAATAACCTCAGCAATAATAAAAAAAGAAAATAGGGTCTTAATAAGACCCTATTTAATTAAGTATTAAGCATTGTTGAAAATAATAAATCGCAGTTTATTGAACAAATACTAAAGCCTATTATTTTTATACGGCTTTAGTAAAGTGTTTATACGCTCATTCTTATAAACCAGCGATTTTGCTTTCACCGTCTTCACGATCAAGACCAAAGGCCGTATGTAGAGATCTTACCGCTTTTTCCAGATACTGCTCTTGGATAAGAACAGATACCTTGATTTCACTAGTCGATATCATTTGAATATTGATGTTGTTTTCCGCAAGGGTTTGGAACATAAGACTAGCAACACCTGCGTGCGAGCGCATGCCGACGCCGACTAATGAGACTTTAACCACTTCATCATTGGCCAATATTTCTTTAGCACCGATTTCATCTTTGACTTCGCTTTCTAGTACTTTCATGGTTTTTTCCATGTCCGTACGATTAACGGTAAAAGTAAAATCAGTCATACCGTTGGTAGATAGGTTTTGCACGATCATGTCAATTTCGATATTGGCGCGGCCAATAGGGCTGAGGATAGCAGAAGCAATGCCAGGGTGATCAGGGACACCGCGTACGACGATTTTTGCTTCGTCTCGATTAAAAGCGATACCTGAGATGATTGCCTGTTCCATATTGTCTCCTTCGTCTATCGTAATTAGGGTGCCGACATTGTCTTGAAATTCTTGGTCGAAGCTACCATCGTTGTTTTCATCAAAGCTAGATAATACGCGCAGCGGTACACCGTATTTGCCAGCAAATTCTACTGAGCGAATCTGTAAAATCTTAGAGCCAAGACTTGCCATCTCAAGCATTTCTTCAAAAGTAATCTTTTCAAGTTTTTTGGCTTTTGAGGTGACGCGCGGGTCAGTGGTATAGACGCCATCCACATCAGTATAGATTTGGCATTCATCAGCGCCTAAAGCCGCGGCAATCGCTACGCCTGTCGTATCAGAGCCGCCGCGCCCTAACGTCGTCGCATTGCCTTCTTCGTCGATACCTTGGAAGCCTGCGACAATAACGACGTTGCCAGCATCTAGCTGCTCACGAATGTTTTTGTCATCGATACTTTCGATACGCGCTTTATTGTGAGCATTATCGGTTTTAATAGCGACTTGACGACCGGTAAATGAACGTGCACCGATACCTAACTCTTTAATCGCCATGGCAAGCAGTGAGATAGACACCTGCTCGCCGGTTGAGACCATTTGGTCATATTCGCGAGGATCGGGCTGGCTACTGATTTGGCGTGCTAAATCAATCAAACGGTTGGTTTCACCGCTCATGGCAGACACGACAACGACTACTTGATGACCATTGTCATGCCAGCGTTTGACTCGTTTGGCGACGTTTTTGATGCGGTCGATACTGCCCATCGAGGTGCCGCCATATTTTTGTACTATTAACGCCATAAAAATCTACCTATTATTCACCAATGGTTATCTGTTATTGAGAGACATCAATTCGTCATGGCACTGTCTAAATTAAGTGCTAGATTGATTTTAATAACGATAAAGCCAGATTATAAGAACTGCGCCCTTTGTTTTACTTTTTGATGGTTTACTGTCTTATTATGCCAATAGACTTCATACGCTGAAATAAGTCTAAGCGTTGACCTTTATATCATATTCGAGCCGTAACTTTAAGTATCAGTAGACATTAGATACATGGCGATTGGTTATAACCGTTATAACCAATCGCGTATCTTATCTCTGATTTAGTACAATATTGCTCAGCTTAAGGTATTAGCCAAGCTGGTCCGCAATCCAAGCAGGTAGGGCATTGACAACCGCACTAGTATTGGCAGCTTTTGGCGCGCCGCCTTGAGCATAGTCAGGTTTACCACCACCTTTACCACCAAGCTCACTTGCCAAATGACGAATGATGTCACCGGCTTTTACTTTCGCAGTCACAGACTTTGCCACACTGGCGGCTAGTGCTAACTGCTCATCTTTATCACCAATCAATACAATCACACTATCTGGTAGTTTTGATTTGATATCGTCCATCAACGTACGGATAGATTTACCATCGATACCACTTAAGGTACTGATAAGTACTGGCGTACCAGCGATGGTTTGCACGTCATCAAGCAAGTTTGCGGCTTGGGCGCTGGCGATTTTTTGCTCTAAACGCTCTAGTTGTTTCTCAAGTTCGCGCTGCTTATCCGCCATGGTACGCACGCGCTGTGCAACCTCTGGACGTTTAACTTTTAGCTGACTGGCAAGCTCGCTCAGCTGCTGCTCACTTTGCTGGATATTTTTAATCGCATTCATGCCAGTGACGGCTTCAATACGGCGGATGCCAGCAGCGATACCTGATTCGCTGGTAATTTTTAAAACACCAATATCACCGGTACGTTTAACGTGCAAACCACCACAAAGCTCAATAGAGAAGGGCTTACGTTGACCATCGATGATACTGCCAGTACCCATGGTTAAGACGCGAACATCACTACCATATTTTTCGCCAAACAATGCCATTGCACCTTGTTTCATCGCTTCGTCAATAGACATATTCTCGATGCGAGCAGGGGTGTTTGCTTGAATTTGCTCATTGACTAAGCGTTCGATACGCGTAATTTCAGCAGTGCTGACGGGCTTGTCATAGGAGAAATCAAAACGCAATACTTCGCTTGATACTAGCGAGCCTTTTTGCGTGACTTCATCACCCAATACTTCTCTTAATGCAGCATGCAATAGATGTGTGGCAGAGTGGTTTTTGGCACTGGCTGCGCGAATGCTCGATAATACTTGTGCATCGGCAGTTTGCTGGGCGTTAATCCCGCCCATGGTAACCACGCCATAATGAATAATAGCTTGACCAGATTTTTTGGTATCTTGCACTTCAAAAACGCCAGTCGCGGTGCGAATTTCACCCAGCTCACCAACCTGACCACCACCTTCCGCATAAAACGGTGTACGGTCAAGTACTACGACGCCTTCCATACCTTCAGTTAAGCTATCGGCTGGATTGCCATCTTGATACAGCGCATCAATCGTGACACCTTCTTCTTCAAGCTGCTCATAACCGATAAAGGTCGTTGGATTCTCTACTTGAATGACACTGCTATAATCAACGTCGAACTTGCCTGCATCACGCGCGCGTTCACGCTGTGCTTGCATATGTTCATCAAACTCCGCTTCATCAATCACAATACCGCGCTCACGGGTGATATCAGCGGTCAAGTCAACGGGGAAGCCGTAAGTATCATATAGCTTAAATGCTGCTTCGCCAGAGAGGGTGTCACCATCTTTTAGACCTTCAAGTTCGCTGGCAAGCAGGCGTAAACCTTGTGCTAAGGTTTTAGCAAATTGCGCTTCTTCTTTTTGAATGGCGTTTTCAATGACGCTTTGTTTGTCTTTTAGCTCAGGATAGGCGGTGCCCATCTCAGCGACAAGCGGTGCGACCATTTTATAAAAGAAATCGCTATCGGCACCAAGCTTATTACCGTGGCGTACCGCACGACGAATGATACGGCGTAGCACATAACCGCGACCTTCATTACTTGGAGTGACGCCATCAGCAATCAAAAATGCCACTGCACGGATATGATCGGCGATGACTTTTAATGATGACTGTTGTTGATTCTCAATCTCTAAAATCTCAGCCGCCGCATCCATTAAATGAGTGAATAAATCTATCTCATAGTTGCCATGTACGCCTTGCATGATGGCACTGATACGCTCAAGTCCCATGCCGGTGTCAACACTTGGGGCTGGTAGCGGCAGCATAGTACCGTCTTTTTGACGATTAAACTGCATAAAGACGCAGTTCCAAATCTCAATATAGCGGTCGCCGTCTTCTTCAGGCGTACCCGGTAAACCGCCTTCGATATCAGCGCCATGGTCATAAAATACTTCGGTACAAGGACCGCATGGACCGGTATCGCCCATGGTCCAAAAGTTATCAGAGGCGTAAGGCGCGCCTTTATTATCACCAATACGGATAATACGCTCGCTTGGGATACCGATGTCTTTATGCCAAATATCAAAGGCTTCGTCATCAGTCTCATAAATGGTCACATACAAGCGGTTTTTATCAATCGCAAGCCATTCATCTGAGGTCAAAAATTCCCAAATATAACTAATACCGGCTTGCTTAAAGTAATCGCCAAAAGAGAAATTACCAAGCATCTCAAAAAATGTATGATGGCGCGCCGTATAGCCGACGTTATCCAAATCATTATGCTTGCCACCAGCACGTACGCACTTTTGCGAGGTTACCGCACGCGTATAATCACGCGGCTCCATACCCAAAAATGTCTCTTTAAACTGATTCATGCCGGCATTGGTAAATAGCAATGTCGGGTCATTGTGTGGAATCAAACTCGATGAGGCGACGGGGGTATGCTGCTTGCTTATGAAAAAATCGATAAAAGCTTGACGAATATCGGCTGAGCGAAATGGCTGGCTCACAGCGGCTCCTTACTGACGGATGTATTTAGTAGAATAAGTAAAATAATTTTGCAAGCGATTTTAGCACAAACGTGCCAAGGGTGTTGAAGATTCCTAAGTAAATACATGGTAAACCCTACTCATTTTTTGCTATAAACCAGACAATTTTATTTAGATTGTCAGTCGAATATTTCAATAGTAAGGATAAACAAGCACGTAGTCATAGGTCTTCCTGAATAAAATTAGACCAGTACAAAGGGTGGAAAACTTTTGAATAAAAGGCGGTTTGGGGTTAGTAAAAACACTTATTATAAATCAATACTTATAATAAGGTTATCAATAGTAATTACTTACTATGATTGGGCTGAGCATAAATAATAAAAGACTTACTATTAGTATGGATATAGTGTATAAAGTAGTTATACCCATAATAAAAGTAAGGAATAAGTTATGAGCTGGCCACTTTTTTCTGTTGTCTATTCAATGGCAGCAACTGTCATCATCGGTCTCTTTATGATCGGCGCTTTGGTCATGGGTTTTAACCAGATTCCGCATATTCAAATAGCAGTCGCTATCGGTTTCTTAGTTTCTATTCCCACAGCATTATTTTTCACCAAAAAAATTGGCAGCATTACAGGTAATGAAGAGGGTTACAAAGCATAGGTTGCGGTAAAAAAGATCGTAGTATCATTTAATTGAGCATTTTATATATGCTATTCATTTTATTTATTACATTTAAAGTTTTGGTACTGAATCTTTTGGAATATAATAAAAAAGACCTTGATACGATGATCAAGGTCTTTTTTATTGTGTACTATCTATTGAACTATTTTAGCTCAACGGTTGCGCCATTTTCGATATTGGCATAAACCTCTAAAACGTCCCAGTTAGTCAAACGCACACAGCCTGCTGATGCTTGGCGACTGATACCTTCTGGCTTAGGTGAGCCATGTAAACCGTAAGAAGGTTTAGATAAGCCCATCCATACCACACCTACGGGACTGTTCGGTCCTGGTGGTAACATATGTACTTTTTTATCTGCGCCTTCGCCAACAGTTGCTTTATACCACGGCATTTTTACTTTATTAACGATTTTAAAGGTGCCCTGTGGTGATGGCGTGCTGTCACTACCGACAGTTGTAGGATAGGTTGCAACCAGCTTGTTATCATTATAAGCATAAAGGGTTTTATCAGCTTTATTGGCAACGACACGGTTAATACGCTGCTTAAGCGGAGCACGCGTATTTAACACAGTAATGGTTTCACCCGCTTTATATTGTTTGTTTTTATTTAACTTGTCTAAATAACGCACATCCATATGGAAGCGCTCACCAAACATCTCTTTGATGTCTTGATAGTACAAGCCTTTCATTTTTGACTTGGCTTCTGAGTCTGCAGGCATAGTAGCAAAATTGGTATTCACATCATCTTCAGTGATGGTATAGGTCACTAAAACTGGCTTGTTAGCTGGAATATTTTTATTTAAAGCATCCCATGTTTTTTGATCCATCTTACCGTTTGCTGGCAAGCCTTGCATGGTTTGAAAGTTGATCAGTGCTTTTTTACTGTTCATGCCCCAGCCGCCATCAATAGCACCCGGAGACGCATGATTCCAATCGAGCAGCGCCTGCATTTTGATAGTCATAGCTGAGTTAACTTTCATACTCGGTGTCCATGTGGCACCGTTTACTTGTTTGGCATAATTAGACAAATTCAGCGTGGTATGTTTTTTACCATCAACATCGGCGATACTTTTGATAGAAGTATCCGTTGCACTATCAGCCATGGCAGAGCTAGGTGCTGATACCGCTTGACCTTCGCTAATATCGTCACTGTCTGATTGCTCATCCTTACGAGTCAATTCCTCTACGGTCATATTGTCAGCGGTAACGGCGACCGATGCTTTCACTTCAGCGTCCTGCTTGGCATCAATCAGCTGGGTCATACGGTCCGCTGATTTGGTTTTATTCGTATCTAGCTTTACGGTCGTACTAGAGTCGACGACTGAGCTACTACGGCTTTCTTGCACATTCAGACTGACTTTTTTCGCAATACTAGGAAGCGAGTCAGCTGTGCGTACAGGTAAAGTGCGCGTACCATCAGCAGGTGCAGCAATAGCACTCATACTAACAACAGCGATAGATATAGCGGTGATAAGAGGTTTTATTTTCATCATATTTATATACTTGTGGTGGCTGCTAATGAGGCTATTATGCGCATAATTTGGATGCTTCGCAAACTTTTGACACATATTTTTTCGTTTAAGACTTGCCAAACGTCAACAGTTGACGTATTCACTACAATTAAGCAAGAGTTGAGTCAGGCTAGGGCTGCCTTTTTCACTCAATTAACAGTTACCACAATACGTTATGAGCTTTAAGGTAGTGATATATGGCTATGCTAAATTACCCTTTCTAACCGTTCTTTTAAAGCCATGGGCTACTTAATTGTGAATACTGCTGGAGATTTTGTTGAAGTAAAAAACACAGTCATTGGCGCATCATCTTGTTTCCGTCTATAATGTGGAACGAGATTTTTATTTAATAAATTGGCTGTTCAGTGAAATCATTGAAAGCGATTTAACCCATCCGCATGTAGTCAGTGAGCATGTAATCAGCAAGGTGCGATATGTCAGAAGACCAAGTAATGAGCGCAGAAGAATTTCAAAATCAATACTTTAATGATGATGAGTCACAAGGTATCAATGATGATATGGAATACGATTTAGAGACAGGGCTGGTCGGTGAGCACGATGAATTTGCGACTTTGCGTGCGGAGCTTGAAGAGGCACGTGAGCAACTGGTCACTATTCGTGACTTTATTCGTTTTTCAGTGACGCAATTACGTAACTATGATGTGGTTGTCGCCCAAGGCACCACCGATGAGTTTGCCGAAGCATCTGCGATTGTATTGCATTCTTTATCTTTGGATTGGTCCGCCAATGATCAGATTCTGGACTGTCGTTTGACCACCTCAGAGAAGCAATTGGTTCTAAGCTTGTTAGAAGAGCGTATCGCTGAGCGTAAGCCATTAAGCTATTTGATTAATCTGTCTTATTTCTGTGATTTGCCGTTCTATGTCGATGAGCGCGTATTGATTCCTCGCTCACCTATTGCTGAATTGATTCGTCAGCAGTTCCACCCATATTTTGAAGTGAGCGAGCTGGCAAAACCAATAGGCGTAAGTGTCAATAATCAAGCGCCGGCTTTTTATGATCATGGGTTAGAAATTAAACAGCTATCACAGCCTGAGCGTATTTTAGATTTATGTACCGGTTCTGGCTGTATTGCTATCGCACTGGCGACTCGCTTTGTCGATGCATTGGTTGATGCTGTAGATATTGATAAAGGCGCGCTAGAAGTCGCGATGGTTAATGTCGATCATCATGACCTTGGTCATCAAGTCAATGTAATTGAGTCTGACTTATTTGCCAAAATCCCTGCCGAAAATCAATATGAGCTGATTGTAACCAATCCTCCTTATGTTGATGCCGCTATCATGGCAGATTTGCCACCAGAGTTTTTATATGAGCCTGAGCATGCACTCGCTGCTGGTCAAGATGGTTTGGACTTGGTACATCGTATCTTGTTTGAAGCGCCAGATTATCTTAGCCCAGAAGGTTTACTAGTCTGTGAAGTGGGCGATAGCGAGTGGGCGTTAAAACAAGCTTATCCTGAGATTCAGTTTGATTGGCTAAGGTTTGCTCATGGCGGTCATGGCATCTTTGCGATTACCTATGATGAGCTTATGAGCTATCGCTCATTATTCGCTAATTATGTACAGTTACTAGATAGCAATCAATAAATCACGATTGATACTATAATTCAAACAGTCAAAAATCGACTTCATTTGTTTAAGGATAAATATGGCAGGCAACAGTATTGGGCAGGTCTTTACCGTCACCACCTGCGGTGAGTCGCATGGTGCAGGTTTGTTGGCAATCGTCGATGGCGTGCCACCAGGTTTAGCCTTATCCGAAGCCGACTTGCAAATAGATTTGGATCGCCGTAAACCGGGTACTTCTAAGTACTCGACCCAGCGCCGTGAATCTGATGAAGTCGAGATTATCTCTGGCGTTTTTGAAGGTAAAACGACAGGTACTTCTATCGGTCTACTGATTCGTAATACCAATCAAAAATCTAAAGACTATGGTGAAATTAAAGATACCTTTCGCCCCGGTCATGCCGATTATACTTATAGTATGAAGTATGGCTTTCGTGACTATCGTGGCGGTGGTCGATCATCGGCGCGTGAGACTGCCATGCGTGTCGCTGCTGGTGCTATCGCCAAGAAATATTTGCTAGAGCGCTTAGGTGTGCAAATCCGTGGTCATGTGACCCAAATTGGTCATGAGTACAGTGATGTCCTAAACTCGAGCACAATCGATTGGGATTTTGTGAATAGTAATCCGTTTTTCTGTGCGGATGCCGATGCTGTCAGTCGCTTTGAGACTTTGATAGATAGTTTACGCCGTGAAGGTACGAGCTGTGGTGCCCGTCTTGAGATTATTGCAAGCGGTGTACCAGTTGGACTTGGTGAGCCTGTCTTTGACCGTTTAGATGCCGATATTGCCCATGCCATGATGAGTATCAATGCTGTTAAAGGTGTTGAGATTGGTGATGGTATGGCAGTGGCAGGACAATTTGGGCATAGCTCTCGTGATGAAATGACACCCGATGGTTTTACCGCCAATCATGCAGGCGGCATCTTGGGTGGTATCTCATCAGGACAAGATATCCGTGTCAGTATTGCACTGAAGCCAACCTCTAGTATTACTACGGCTGGCAAGAGTATCAATACAGAGGGAGAGGCGATTGAGATGCTGACAAAAGGTCGTCATGATCCTTGCGTTGGTGTACGTGCAACACCCATTGCAGAAGCTATGTTAGCGATTGTGTTACTGGATCATTATCTGCGTCATCGCGGTCAAAATGCGGATATTAAGCAACCAGTCCAATCGATTACTTAATGTCTTTATGTCTTTATAATATGAGTAGGGTTGACCCTTTATATTACTTCAAACCTTTACAGTTGGCATAGTAACTGACCGTTGCTGGCCAATCTGAGAAGATGCCTTTCACTCCAACTTCTTGCGCCAGCACATCAATGACATTCATGATGTCGCCATCGTTATTAATAGCGTCGCTAAGCCCACTATAATACCAGCCACCACCACTTTTTAATGGCCCTGACCGTTCAAGCGACCACGTGAGAATGTCGAGGCCATTGGCTTTGGCTTGCAAGGCATATGCCGACGGTAGCAGCTTGCCATTACCATCGCTGGTGACCAATAGCCAAGTTGCGGGGGCAATGATATTAATGCCGCGCGCTTTCAGCTCAGCCAATGAATGCTTCCACGTCGTTGGGTCGTTTTTATCAAATATTTTACCCGCCGCGCTCTCGTTGCTATCATCGATAAGGTAGACGGCATTGTTGGCGTAGTTCGGTTCGTTATTAATCCAATAGTCAATATCTGCAAGATTAAATGACTGCGGGTATACATCGCTGGTGTGCACGCCTGCAACTTTATAAGTGTCAATTAGCTGTTGACGATAAGTATCTAAACTATATCCATTAAATGGCATAGTAACCACGGGTTCTTTGAGCTCAGGTGTATGCTTCATGCCCAAGCTACTGGCAAGTGCTATATGTTCCTTTAGGGTCAATACCTCACCATTTTGCGAATACAAATCCGTTCGCCATGGTGCAGTCGCATTCATGTAGGCACTAATACTGGTTGCTTGGGTATTGACGGCGTCCATTTTTCCCGTCAGACTTTTAAAGTCTGTTACGCTAATATCTGAAGTTCGGCATTCAATATCGGCCGCATTGGTGAGAGTTCCATTAGCATCTATTATAGGTGGGACACTACATTGATTCGCTAATGGCGTGGCGACAATATTGGTCGTGGTATGCAAATCGTTTTGGGCATGTCGACATACCAGCTCACCATCATTAGTGAAGGCCACATCGCACTCTAGGATGCCTGCGCCCATTTGTGCTGAAGCTACATAACCGTCATAAGTATGCTCAGGAAATTGTAGAGGCGCGCCGCGATGGGCGATAGAGAAATCTGTCTTGCTAGGTGTTTGACCCTTACATGCCAGTAACTCATCTTTTAGCGGGCTTTCATCCATATCGTTGACCAGATAAAATGGTCGAACGCCATAGGTATAAGCTAGCGACTGTATAGGTTCAATCGTTGGCGGTAGAGTAGGTGGTACGATCATTGATGAACCGTCATCTTCATTACAGCCTATTAATAAAAAAGTGCTGATAATTGCTAAAGGTAAAGTAGAACCTTGGCGTCTGAGTCTATTCAGCACTGCGTTGTATAGCTGTGCCCGCTCATTCACTGAATTTTTTGAAATTGTCATGTAAACTACCCTCATAAATGTGCATAAATCATCATTACTAATTTTATGGTTACTGACTTAGCTCCTAAAATATAGGGTTATGTTTAAGGAATGATGACAACCAAAACAATTTTGTAATATTAATTTTGTTTAAATTTTGACTCTCATTAAGGATAATTAATGAATAAGTATTTAGATGCCGTTATTGTCGAGCACAATCCTGCAAACAAAGCGATTAATCGATCCGTGATTTGGCTGCATGGTTTGGGTGCTAGCGGTCATGACTTTGAGCCAGTAGTGCCGCAGCTCGGCTTAGCGGATGGAATGGCAGTACGTTTTATCTTTCCGCATGCACCCAACCGCCCAGTGACGGTCAATGGCGGTATGGTCATGCCAGCATGGTATGACATCTTGGAGATGAGCCTTGAGCGCAAAGTTGATATTGCGCAGATTGAAGAGTCCGCACAACAAATCCATGACTTGATTGCTCGTGAAATCGAGCGCGGTGTGAAACCTGAACATATTGTGATTGCAGGATTTTCGCAGGGCGGGGCAGTGGCGTATCATGTGGCACTCGGTTACCCACAGCGCTTGGCTGGCTTGATGGCGCTTTCTACCTACTTTGCAACCAATGACAGCGTTCGCTATAGCGCTGTCAACACAGATATGCCAATTTTGATCGAGCATGGTACGCATGATCCAGTTGTTCCCGTTATATTAGGCGAACAAGCAAAGCAGTTATTATCAGAGAAAGGATATAATGTTGCTTATCATACCTATCCTATGGCACATCAGGTATGTATGCCGCAGATTCAAAATATCGGTAAATGGTTAAATACCATACTGGCTTAGATGGTTGAGCTGTAACGTAATGTAATACAGAGCTCTAATAGGTTGCAAGCAGCCGTATATATGCTATATAATCATCGACCTTATTGGGGATGTTCTGGCTTCGACGCTGGTGATGAAACTCAATGATGCATGTCGAGAGTATATGTCCTCTCGTTAATCAAACATATATTGTTATAGTCGCAAACGACGAAAATTACGCTCTAGCAGCTTAAACCCTGTTTACTTGGTTTAAACCCTGCTTACTTAGTTGCTGATCACCTACAGTTGGTCAACTAAGTTGAAGCGTCCGCATGTAGGCTCGCCACAAGGGATTGTCTCAATCGCTTGGGTTCAAAAGTAGAGAATCGGCTAATCCATCCTGACTGTCGGATCGGTGCAGACTAAAATCAAAGACAGAAACTAAACATGTAGATTCATGAGCGTAATGCCGGCGGACGCGGGTTCAACTCCCGCCATCTCCACCAAACAACGATATAGGGCTGACCGTCATAGACTGTCAGCCCTTTATTTTGGGCGTTTTTCAGGTATTGAGGTTTATATAGGGGTATAGCGTCCTATATAGAATGTTGGTATTATTGTTGGTATTAGAGTCTATACACATGCTCAATACCAACAAAGGATAGTCCGATGCCCTTAACTCATACCGTTATCAATAAGCTACAGCCCAGTAGCACCTCGATTGATACAAAGCGACCTGACAAGCACAGCGATGGTAACGGGCTGCAATTATGGGTGCGTTACACGGGCGTTAAGTCATGGATCAGCGCCTATCGCTGGCAAGGCAAACAACAAACTCTCACTATTGGCACTTATCCAGTAATGAGCCTACAAAATGCACGCCAGCGCAATATTGAGATTAAAAGATTAATAGCTGATGGTGTGAACCCAAAAGACCACAAGAAAGAGCAGCAAGCCAGCCAAGACGGTTTAAATATTTTCGATAACATAGCCCAGTCATGGTATAGCGAGCGCAAGACCTACCTAGCAGAAAGCACCTTTTCCCGTAACTATTCCGCCTATATGCGCGATGTTAAGCCCTCTATTGGTCAAAAGAACATAAACGACATTACCGCACCTGACATATTGGCTATTGGTAAAGCAGTAGAGAGTCGCGGCGCTAATGAAATGGCAAGGCGTACCATTAGAGAGATAGGGCAGATATTCAAGCACGCCATACGCAATGGACTAGCCACACATAACCCAGCCACCGACCTAGCCGAAGCGATCAAGCCACATAAAACCGTCAATCATAGCCGTATCACTAGCCAGCAATTACCCAAGTTATTAAAAGACATTGATGCTTATCAAGGTGATGTATTGGTGAAACTAGGCTTATGGTTTTTATGCTATACGTTTGTGCGTACCAATGAATTACGCTTTATGGAATGGCAGGACATAGATTTTAATCGCGGCTTATGGACTGTCCCAGCTGAAAAGATGAAAGCTAGGCGTTTGCATATTGTGCCACTAGCACCGCAAGCAGTAGCGATATTAAAGCAGATCAAAGAGCTAGGCTTTTCGGATCAGTATGTTTTCTTTAATACCTCAACCCGTAAGCCATACAGTCAAAGCGCATTTATTAATGCCCTATGGAATATGGGTTATAAAGGCAAGATGACGGGGCACGGGTTTAGAGGGCTTGCTAGTACCACATTGCATGAAAAAGAGTTTATGCACGAAGCCATAGAGCTACAGCTGGCACACGATAGAGAGAACAAAATCAGTGCAGCCTATAACGGGGCGCAGCACCTACCATACAGAATAGACATGATGCACCAATGGGCAAACTTTATTGATGATGCTTATGCTGGCAAATTGGATAACGTCATACATACGAGCTTTAAACAACAAAAACAAAAGCATGGCTAACATCATGCTGTAACGACCATGCAAGGCTAGGACTAATTACCCGAACGACAGCTATTCACACCCTTATGCTGTCACTGCCTTGCACCTACTTTGATTTAAGGGTGTAGGGGTGTGAGTGTGAGTTACTATAACTTAGAGCAAACATTAGAGATATTGCAAAAAAGCCAATCTGATACATTGATACCTTTTGGATTACCACAGCTTGCCGATTTATGCAGACGTGGAGAGTTAACCCCCATATTTTCTTATGATAAATATATAATCAAAGGAGCAATAAACCATCATGAGAATGTTATATATATAAGAGAGTTTACAAGACCTTTCAATGGTTATCTTACTGCTCCTGAGCTAAATCCTTTGCTGTCTAAGCAGATTCCAACAGTAATAATTACCAATGCTTATATATATGAGGAAATAGGAGTAGAGCATTTAAATTCTTATAAAGATGAGCGGATCTGCTTACAAAAACATGGTTTTGATGTATTAAATGCCTCTGATAATATTCATTATTATGTTCAAGGTGATGGGTATGATATTGGCATAGATGATTTATTGTTCCCTAATAAAGAGATACAAAGCTACATATCTGCAAAGCATCAAACCTCAGAAAAAAGACAATCAAAAGCCGTAAGACAGAGTAAGGCACCACCACCACCGAATCATATTCAATTAGGATCAGGATTTAAACAAAGAACAGTAGGTGACTTAATTAAAGCACAACAGCACCAAGGTCCTATTGCACCTAACGACTATCAGCGCATAACAATGCTTTATGATTACTTTACACCGTATCAAGCAAGCTGCTTAATTGCAGGCTTGCATCCTGATTTCAACGGTAGTGATGATGGTTTGGAAATGGCATTGGGAGTTATTGAGGGTGGTATCAAAAAGGGTAGATTGACACTTGATGATGATGGGCAACTTAATAGTGATGATTTAAAGTCATTCTTGTATAACAAAGACTGGGTAATGACCGGCTTCAATGACAATCTAGCGAAAGATACAAATAGCTTAGATAAAGAGAATCCATTTTATCAGAAGCGAGTATCTGAACTTGAGAGGCAGCTAGCAGATGCAAAGGATGAAGTAGCAGGATTACAAGAGAAGTTGAGTCAAAGTGTCAGTCCGCTAGATAAAGACTTAAAAGAAATACCTCATCAATCTATGAGGACTGTGCTTAGGGTAATGTATGCAATGGCTAAACTGACTGAATTAGATAACTCAGCACCTTATGGTAAAAATAGAGGTTCATTAAACTGTGAAATCGTTACATTACTACAGAATGACAATCTAAAGCTCGAGTATCAAGCAGTAGGAAAGTGGTTAACAGAAATAAACGAAGTGCAAAGTGCAAAAAGATGATTGTTAGCTAACACTACCCCTGCCACTGAGCAGGGTTTTTTATTAAAACCTTACCATTTTACTCAATATTTAAATCAATGTTATCTACTATAGATAAGTTGGTATCTACTATAGAACCTTGAAAGGTCTGCAACTCTTAATCTAAGTTAGGGTTAAAGCGGCAACGTCGCTTACCTGATAGTCAATGCAAGCCAAATGCTGCATTGGCATAACTTAGAGAGGTAGCAACATGGCAAACTCAGAACAGCAAATCAGAGCATACATCAAATCTGAGCAGCGAAAGGGCACATCTGATGCCAAAATTGTAGTGGGTATGACTTCTATACCTGGACAGGCTGGCAAAGACGCTCAAAAGATGATTAAAGCACTAAGGGCGGCTGACCTATCACCAGCCCAAGAGATAGGGGAATATTTCGGTTTAAAGACAACCAAACTAGACCCCAAAGCGACTACCAAGAACAAAAACGCCACGTTAGCCGATAAAGCCAAATCTACCAATTACAGCGCCATGACTGGTGTTGCAAAGTCGTTCGGTAAAGTCGCACAGGTCGCTAATAGTGGACTAGATGCGGTATCAGGCGGTATCAACAAGGCATTAGGTACAAAGATACCAACAGGTAATCGCGCAGCCTATGACCGTGATGTGGCGGCGATGGACGCACGTAAAAACCAGTTACGTGACCAA
Source organism: Psychrobacter sp. SC65A.3 (assembly GCF_025642195.1). NCBI lineage: Bacteria > Pseudomonadati > Pseudomonadota > Gammaproteobacteria > Moraxellales > Moraxellaceae > Psychrobacter > Psychrobacter sp. SC65A.3. The sequence continues at coordinate 1,090,941 of NZ_CP106752.1, forward strand.
GCAAACTATAGCGGTGTTGATTTAGGCGAGCTGACAGGTGATATTGCAGCAAAAGCCCCGTTATATGTTGCAGGCGGCGCACCAGGGGCGGGATTAAAAGGACTAGGAGCGTTTGCCGGTCGTGAGGCAGCTATTGGCGGTCTAGACGGCTCACTACGCCATTCCAAATCTACAGCCGAACAAGTGGGCAACACAGCACTTGGCGCAATAGGTGGGGCAGTTGGCGGGGTTGCAGGCGTAACAGTTGGCAAAGGTGTAGGCTATGCAGGCAAGCAAGTAGCAAGACGCGGGGCTAACAAATCAGGTGCAACCGCAACCGCGGCAACAAAGCTAGTTGATGATGCAATCCGTGATACAGGTATAGCAGTCAAGCCAGCAGCACGTGCTAAGCTAGTCAACGAAGCAACCAAAAACCTAAGCAAGTCAAAGCAGATTGATGCCGCCGCAGCCGTCCGCAAGTCGCTACTTGATGACAATGGCATTAAGGGCACACGGGCGCAAATATCACGCAATCCACAAGAATGGGCAGCCGAACGCGAACTTGCCAAACAAGATGGCAACCCGTTAAACAGTGTCCATACCAACAATAATGAGCAAATTGCTAGCAAGTGGCAGTCATTAGCTGATGAAACGGGCGCAACGCCTACAGACACCAACACGCGCATGGCATCGACATTCCAAACGCTTAAGCAGGGCGATGATGCAGCAAAGGCGAATGTAAGCGGCTTGTATGACAATGCAAGGGCAAGCGCAGGCAATGACGTACCATTGGACCACATGCGCTTTATTAACAATGCCAGTCAAGAATTGGAAGCGCAAGGGCTTGGCACATTCCTAAAAGGTGATATACGCGGCATATTCAAAGGCATGTTTGACGACCCTAATTTTCAGCTGACACTAGGTAAGTCGGAGGAAATAAACAAGGTGCTCAACGCTAGATTAAAAACCACAACAGACGGCAACGAGCGTTACGCCTTGGGACTGGTTAAAGATCATCTAGCCAAAGAAGTTGACGAAACAATGAATGCCCTAGGCGGCGGCGCTGGCAAGCAAGCCAGTGAAGCATGGACAGGCGCAAAGGGCGCACATGCCAGCCGTATGCAAGCCATTGAAAGCAACCCCGCGCTAAAAGCGGCATTAGACGATAAAGCCCCTGATGATGCCTTTAAAAAGTATGTGCTCAATGCTGATGAGCGCGACCTTGTGCGATTAGTCGATGACCTAAAGAGCACACCAGAGGGCACGCAAAACTTAGCCGACTTGCAAGGGGAAACGATAGAGCACTTTTTGACTAGAGCAACGCAAGCCAATAATGGCGCATTCAGTCCCGCACAACTGAACAAGGCTATTAACTCTTTTGGTGACAATCGCATGAAAGCACTGTTTAGCCCGCAGCAGATAGCCCGTATCAATGACATTAAACAAGTCAGTGATATTTTGATGCAGCAACCACTGGGCGCTCATGTAAACCACTCAAACACATCAAGCGCACTAATTAACGCATTGGTAGGCGTGGCAGGCTGGGCGGGCAAGATCCCGCTAGGAATAGGACACCTTTCCAATGTTGCAACTGGTGGCGTAACAGGTGCGGTTAATATGTCCAAAAAAGGCGCAGCCGCAACAGCCACAGCAAAGGCCATGAATGGGCAGGCAGGCATAACAAGGGGCAGCGGCTTAGGATTGACTGATGAGCAAATGAAGCTACTAGGATTGATACCCCAGCGCACAGGGCAGGCAGGCGCGGCAGTGGGTGCCGGTGCCAGTAATTAGAATTGCTGATACTGTGGTTTTTGTTTATAGTACTTTTAAACCAAACAAAATATAGGGATTGATTATGCACAAACTGGCTATAGCTCTATTATGCTCAGGCTTTGCAATTATAGCTCATGCTGAGCGATACGATGTTTACGTACATGATCAATCTTGGGTGCAGCCAAATGATGCGCCGCTAAGAGCCTCTCAAGCAGTCATTGACCCTAGCAGTTGGGGCGATAGTTTTGCAGAAGGGCAGAACATGAGGAAAGCGTGGGACGCTCGCAAGGCTAGAAAAAAGCATGAGAAAGCTATGCAGGAAATGAGCAGTCTTGATTTAAGCGACAATCACGCTGTAATGGAATTTGCCAAGAAATATCCCGATAGCGTGGATAGTCTAAAAAGTATGCTTCAACTACAAAGACAGCTCAAAAATTAATCACTTAACGCTCAATAACAGCCACCTTAACGGGTGGTTTTTTTGTGTCTATAAATAAAGAAAGTTATCTACTATAGATAACCTGCTATCTACTATAGAACTTTGAACACCTTATAACCCCTAATCTAACCTTATCAGTCGTAGCGCACCGTTATGACGCACAAGGCAACTATACGGAGTTATAAGCATGTCAAATACAGACAAACCAGTTATCCCTTTCTCTGATAACACCTCGAACGATACCGAAGCAACCGCCGCAAACAGACCAGTTATGCAACTGCCTATTACTGGCATGGGCAGGGCTAAAGATATTCTGCCATTTCTACCATTTAGCAAAACCACCCTTTTTGAATGGTCAAAAGATGGACGTTTCCCAGCGGGCAAGAAGCTAAGTCCTACTATGACTGCATGGAGCTATGCCGAAGTACATCATTGGCTAAACAGCCACACCTCAATCACTAGCGAGGTGTAACCCATGAACACACGGCAAACAAAGCAAAAATATAAGCAAATTATTCTTAATCACTTGCTAGCAGGTAAGAGCCTATCTACTTATGAAGCATACGACCTCTACAATATAACGTGCTTTTTACAGCGTATCAGTGAGCTAAGGGATCAAGGCATAACTATTCAAGATGAATGGGTTAAGAATAACGGTAAACGTTTTAAACGCTATTGGATAGACACGCCAGCCGATGGCAACCATGACGCTACAGGGGTGCAATTATGAGCCAATCAAACGACAGACTATTACAGATAGCGGACACGTTAGAGCATATCAACGAGCAGCTGATCTTATTATCAATTGATACCGAACATTACGCTATGGCATTGCAAGCCGTGCAGACAGACGACCCAATATCTAAAGGCGTTATTCAAGCCGTCATTGCTGCATTGTTTAGGGACTCATCGTTTGCCACTGATGCCAGCGAACAGATGGACAGCGTTCTATCAATGCCTGAAATGGAGGTAACGCGCTATGTGTGATAATCATACCAAAAACAATCTAAAAGCCCGTGACGGGGCACACAATCGCAATGAGCCACATAAGCGCGGCTTACTACTTAGCTTTATCATATTCATGGCATGGGTGGCAGGTATTGGCTTGCTATTGTCATTGGTAGCGTGCCAGCCAGTGAATGCAAAACCGATTGCAACCGATGATAACAGCGGTTATCATAGCCCCACTACTAAATTACTAGCGGTTAAGCCAAACCGTCATTCATTGGCTATTTTTGTGCCTAAAACTTGCCTGACTACTAATCAGCAAGCTACTACAGGCATGAATAAAAATACGTCTGTCTTTATACAGGCACGTCATATATCTAGCGCCGTCACTGGTGCAAACATCTATGACGGGTTGATAGAGCCTAATACAAAAGCCTTTATGGTAAATAAGCTCAACCGTCTAGTAACGGTAGTTAAGACCCGTCACCCTATTTTTATGGGTGACAACAAACTAACTAAATTACTAGGAGGCTATCATGCCTAATTCAATCCGTACCACCTCAAACACTCAAACCACTACCAACAGCACACTAGCCACATTCAAAGCAGGTGACAGCGTTCTATGCCCATCTGTAGGCAATAGCATTTATCAGCTATTCAATGATAAAGAATATAATTGTTTAGGCTTTACCACCAACGGTAAAACATACCATTACCGCAATGACGGCAAGGTAAGCCGCGATGATGCCGCCCCGTCATTATTCCATGACATGCCAGCAAACCGCCAAGCCATTAACGCACTGTATGGCAGCAAACACCAAATCAATATAATAGATTGCACCGCCGCCGATGATGACGAAGTGATTTTAATGCCGTCTATCATGCTATCCGATATTGCATGTGATATTAATGCCGCCGCTACTACCTTGCATGACATGGGGCAGTTATTCCATCTTATCGCTACCCGTCAAATAGAACCCCATGCAGCCATAGCATTAGCGCGTCTGTCACAAGATGCCGCCGATACTTGGATTAATCTGCTTTATAGCCAACTGGACACTATCAACGAACCCTTAGCCCAAACTGGCTTTGGTAAGGTAGATGCTTGTGCCTACTAATAATGTTAAACCGAAAGTCTCTTTAGACGTTCAACTAGCCATTGAAAACCCTAAGCAAAAGGTAGTTTTATTGGGTGATTGCAAGCACTCAAATCGACCTTTAAGTATTCATCAAAAGCCGTCGAAAATTATTCCATATGTCCCGTTACAGCCGAAAATATTTAGCATTACAGAGCGTTATTTTTATCCCTTAATGAGCGTATTTTTTAGGCTTATAAATAGGCTAAAACCTATCGCTATTTGTAGCAGTTGGAGGGTGCAGAAATGAAGCAATTTCCACCACCAAAGGAAAGCCGCAAGTATGCAAAACGTAAGTCTTATTATAAAAAATACAGATCAACACGCCAGCCCAAAGAGGCACAGGCAAGGGGGAACAAATGAACACCACACTAGGCACAAATGCCACACAGCAAAAAGCCCATGCAAATAGCACAGGCTTTTTAGAAATGATAAATAGTTTTGATGCAGCCACACGGCAAGGGCTAGCAGATGACAATATATTACTACGTCTTTATAACCTACACGAGCAGTTAGGCATAGAGCGCAAGCTATTGCACATTGATAGCAATATTAGCATAACCGTAGGCATTGATACAGGCATGATAGCGCCTACAGAGGGCACGATAGGGCTAGTATTGAGTAATAACCAAGATGAGCCAGTAAGCATTGCCAGCATGACACCCAATAGCAATAAAAAGCCGTTAATCATTGACCGTATGCAGCCGTCTGCTTTAGTCATTGGCACATTAGATGGCACCCATGAGCTAATAGCCATTGATGGTTTAGATGATGCTGTAATGTTTGGACAAAAGCTAATAGCTGATAATGTCACGCTACTGGTATGCCTTGATAGTCTGCTATTCAATGGCATGGTGAAGCACTTTGCAGAGGTGGCACCCGTTACTATCTTTACCACCATAGATAAGAAAGATAAGGTATGTAAGCCGCTGGCAGGTGCCAACGTCAAAGCGGTTATCACTGTTTTTGATGCACTGCTACAGTTAGAGCATGGCGCTACCTATACCAACATTGTAGCTGATAGTGATACAACCATACTCGATCTACAGGCTGAAATATGGGGCGAACCTGAACCATTAGCCAATGATCCAAGCGCAGCCACGCCTTACCCTATAAGTGCGTTCACGGGCTTATTAAGACAGGTCATTGAAGCAGTAGCATATTACGCACAAGTACCTACTGCTATGGCAGGTCAGTGCGTTTTAGGGGCACTGGCACACATGGGGCAGCGGTTTATTGATGCACCGATGGGGCACGGGCACATGCCAGCCAGCCTAATACTAATCACAGAGGGGGAAAGCGGTAGCGGTAAAACACAGGCGATGGGCTTAACTCATTTCAAGATTAAAGAGTATGAGCGGCAGCAATACGCCAGCTATCTAAATGACGTATCAACATGGGAAAGTGACAAGGTTAGTTTAAAGGGTAAAGAGTTATCCACGTTCTTAGATGAAAACCCTAGACCGTACAACCCTAAGAACTTGTTTGATGATGCGACCATAGAACCAATATTAGATAGGTTTATCAGTGGGGAAATGAATAACGCATCATGGACGACAGACGAAGCAGGGCAATTCTTTAATGGTCACACCATGACAGGTGACACCGCTGGTAGCGCCTTATCAGCACTCACTAAGTTATGGAGTGATGGCGAAGTATCACGCTTAAGATCGCAAAAGTCTGCCTATGCCACACCGCAAACAGACGCGCATGGTGTACGCATGACGCTACTATTACAAGGTCAACGGGTAGTATTAGAACAGGCATTAACTGACCCCTTGATGAATGGGCAAGGGTTTTTAGCAAGGGCATTGATTGCTTGCCCTCCTGACTTGCGTGGTCAACGTGTGTGGGACAATCCTCAGCGTAGAAACGATAGCCCTTATGATAACCCCCACTTAATAGAATACTGGTCACGCTGTCAAAGCTTACTTGACCCATTGCCAGCCAATGAACCAAGCGCCAGTACCGGTACACCCGAGCGTCTCAAAATACAATGGGCAGATGGTGCACAACAAGTATTTTGCACTCACATGCAAGCGATAGAGAACCGCCAAGCACGAGGGCAGACATTGGAGTACCTGAAAGCGTATGCCTCACGTATGGCAGAGAATGCCAGCCGTATAGCGTCATTAATGGCGTTCTTTGAGGGGCATAAGGTGGTGACTATTGATGACATTACACGCGCTTTTATGTTGGTTGAATACTCAACAGCCGAACGCTTGCGCTATCTTGATGCAACGCCAACAGGTGAACAGAACGACAGTGAAAAGCTAAGTTGCTGGCTAGTAGATAAAGCGAGGGGTAAAAATCCTCATAAGTTAAGCAGGACTTATATTGCTAATAATGCACCTAACCCTATGCGTAAAAACACCAAGTTATTACAAAGTGAGTTAGATAAATTAGAGTCTGCCAAACATATTAGGCAGGAAGTGGAGGGGCGTAGTAAGGTGATATTTATTAATCCTAAACTATACGATTAGTCTTAACGCTTAAGAAATATTGCTTAAACTGCTTAAACAGCCCCTATCCTCTATGGTTAGGGGTTTTATATTAAGATTGATAAATCTTAAGCTTGCTTAAACTGCTTAAACTGAGCTTAAAAAATTCAATTTAAGATGAACTTAAGCAACTTAAGCAACCTTAAGCAAACGCCTGTCTTAAACCAATACCTTACAAAGCATACGTTACAGACAATTTAAGCAACTTAAGCAGGTTATCTTAAGTATAAAACTATATTAGCAAGCAATTACCTAAGGTTTCCCCTAGGTTTTAGATGCGTCCAGTTTTGGACGTATTGCATTCAAAGCCAATCAGCACCGCGCAAAACCCAATATCCACAACCTAGCAAAACCCAACATTCAAATCATGGTTAGTTACTCGCACACAATCCACTGCCAAAGTTGGGCGTTAATAACTTCACACCCTCGACATGATGACGAACCCCAAAAAAGCCATAAGATGAGAACCTGTTAAAACCTGTTATTCAGAAAGACGCTGACTTAATAAAACTTAAGGTTAGGACGGTCCAATTACGGCCCGTATAGATAACCCCAAAATTGGGGGCATGCTCACCAATGATGAATTTCTTGAGTCCATAAAAAGAGCATGAAATAAGTAAGCTACAATAGGAAAAAGCAAATTTGCTAATGATTTAGATAACCTTGAGAGATAAACATGCCAGCAATAGCCACAGCGTCAAACCTCAGTCACCATTCGAAACTAAAAATATCGCACTATCGCGATCAACTAACACGCCAAAAGGCTAACAGCATACAAGTGGGGTATGAGCGACGCGGCAAGTCATACAGTTACAGTATTCAGCTGTCAAGAACGGCATGCAATTATGGTGGCCATCGTCACTGGTGGCTTTGCCCAAAGTGCAGCAAGCGAGTGTCAGTATTATATTGTGCCGGCTTGTATGTGTGCAGACATTGCATAGGCGGTAAGTATGGCTCGCAGCTTGAACAACCTATTGATAATTTGTTTAGGCGATTGAATGCGATTAGGACACGGCTAGGATGGCAAGATGGCATCATCCATGGCATTGGTGAACGACCCAAAGGAATGCACCGAACCACGTACAATAAAATAATGTGCGAATACATGAACCTGATGGAAAAAGTGTTAGGCGTACAGCGTAAGATGCTTAATTTAGATAGCAAGTGAATAATGCTAATCTCACCATAAGTCACCCCCTAAGCCGCAATGACTTCTAAGAGAGTCTTTTAATATTTTGACTTGTTCGGTCTTTACCTCTAAAGCCTCTCCTACATCATCTATGTGTTCTTGGCATGAGCTGCTATACCAGTCATCAGGTGCGCAGTGATAATTTACATCTAAAGTCTCATATTCATAAGGCTCAGTCTCGCGTTCATAGTAGCTTATAGCTTCCTCTATATAAGCACGACAATTGACAGGCAAGTTAGAATCTGAGCCATATTCAGGCTTACTATTTGAATCACTGCATGAAGTCAAAAAGACTGCAGTAAGTAGGATAAAAAGCTTATTCATAATAATTGCACCGATAATCAAATATTTGTTGATAGTATCATGACAAACAATTACAAAATAACATCCAGTCAATATAATAGGTATTAGGCAAAATCAAAATAAAAATCGATTGTTGGTATTATGGTTGGTATCGTCTTATTTTTAACTTTAAATACTTATATAAATCAATGGCTTGTGCTTATAGTTTAGTTTCCGCCATCTCCACCAAACAACGATAAAGGGCTGACTGTCATAGACTGTCAGCCCTTTATTTTGGGCGTTTTTTGGGTATATAGAGGTATAGCGTCTTATATAGTAGGCTATACGATAGACGATTAAGTTGTTCTTACGCTATAAAATATACTCATTCTAGTCGTCTGATCAAAAACTAAGATTTTTTCATCTTAGACTCGCGTTTTTCTTGTCGCTCTTGGAGTTTTGATAATTTGTCTATAAACATAGTAATTTGAGAAGTACTTATTAGGTAAGGATTAAATTCATTGCTGGCTGAGTATTTCAGAACATACTCTTTATTCTGATCATTAGCCGTTAAATATTTCATTGACCATTTATTCCAATGCCGTTCCTCAATTTCACGACACTCAATAATTTGCAAAGAAAAATGTCGCTTATCATCAATCAATTTTTTTAACAGATTGTTAATAACTGGTCTTGCGCCCTCAATAACTTGGAGAAAATAGTTTTCATTAATTACTAATGCACCAGTAATATCATTGCGCTCATTATTACGCTGCGCCTGCTCAAGAATACGTGCTACTTCGATATTTGAATTTTCGGTGTTATAGCGGCTAACATAAGTTAGACGCAGGATAATATGCTCGCCATGATGACTATTTAAATTGTTTTTATCGGAAAGCTCATTCAGCTTTAGCTCCATAATGTACTCCAGCTTATGAAAGATTGTTTTTATTTGACGGTTCATCGTCATTATTTAATATAAGAATTTTAACTGTAGCTAAAAAACTTGTATGAAACAAGCAGGTTGAATAAGGCTTTGTGTTATCTAACGGCTATCATTAGCTAGTACTTTCTAAATAAATAAAGTGATGCTATTTCAATCGATTAATAATTTAGAGGATATAATCTATGTCTATTCATAGAACACGTAACGATAGAGAATAAGATAGTATTAAAGCGCTTGGTGGCTTTTATGCCTGAATTTCTCATTAGAATTACAGCATAATCTGCTGATAGTAGAGGTAAGATCTAGCTACAGAAAGTTAATGATATACAATAAGAAAAAGGCTTCCAATTTCTTGGAAGCCTTTCAATATAATGGTACCCGGAGCCGGACTTGAACCGGCACGCTATTACTAGCGAGGGATTTTAAATCCCTTGTGTCTACCAATTTCACCACCCGGGCAAAACTTGTATTATCTAATAAGTAAGCTTTCTACTTGTTAGATAGTGGTCGCTATTATAAGCATTTACATTAATAAAGCAAGCTAAAATTAATATAAATCCTAATAAATTTTTAACCTAAATAATTGGAGGCTGAGGTCGGAATCGAACCGGCGTTAACGGAGTTGCAGTCCGCTGCATGACCACTCTGCCACCCAGCCAATCAAGGACGCCTATATTAGCAAATATAATTTAAATTACAAGCCCTTTTTGATATAAAGACCGATTATTTATCAGGTTAGGCATATTTAGTGTCATATCAGGATAAATCCTATCCTTAATTAAGTCGCTAAACGATACTTTTATTGTTATTTACGGCCTTTTTTACATCTCTATAGGTCGCAGTGCAAATAAGTATCAGTACACCCAGCGTGATTGCTGGCCAGATTAAGATATAAAGCCCATAAAAAAACGTGGTTTCCATATTAACTCCTTTATTTTAGGTATTAAAAATGAATGATGAATACATCAAGCCATTAAAAAATTCATCAAAACGTCGATAAGATATAAATCTAGTTTTGAACGTTGGTGGTCGGCGGTATTCTAGGTTTATGGTCATAGTCGCCAACGCGCTGTTTAATAAGATCAAAGTCAAAATGCTCGTTGCTCATGAGGCTGATAATGACGCAGACGATTGTACTGGCACCATAAGCGGTCAGTGATGCAAGCAGCACCATATATTGACGTAAGAAACCAGTGGCAAATATCAGCATCAGTATCAGTGTGAGGGCGGCAGCTACTGCAGCCATTTTTCGACCTAAAAAGCCAAATACCATGAGTCCAATCACCACAGCAGCACCAACGCTTGCCAATACTTCAAAAAATAGCGCCGTAATGCCAATGATAGGTATGAGCTCAAAGCGAGCGATACAGAATAATAATAATCCGACGATGACGGCTGAGGTAAAGGCAGTGTTTGTCACGCGATTCCAGAACACACTGGCGATCACTGGGAATACAATCGCACCCCATAACGCACCGACAAAAACCAGCATCACGAGAATATCAAGCTTAAAGCTAGCAAAAATCAATCCTGCTGCCGTAGCGACAATCATGGTTCCGCGACCGACAAGCATCATGGTTTTTTGGTTTACGCCGCCTTTTTTGGCAATATTCTTGCCATAAATGTCAGCCATCATAATGGTAGATAGTGCTGATAAATCTGAATCAGCTGTTGAGGACAGGGCACCAATAACCAAGATAAAGAATAAGGCAATGAATACCGGATGTAGATAAGTGCTGACCATTTGCGGAATCAAATTATTCATATTGCCATTAAGCGGCTCAATACCTATGGTTAATGCCATAAGTCCAATCATGCCGAGACCAATTACAATACCAGCATAGCCGACAGTAGCAGTAATAAAGGTTGCTTTAATTTTGCTTTTATCAATGGCAAATAGACGCTGGGTAATGGTTTGATTACCAATAGCATAAGCCAATACTGCGACGAAATAGGGCGCACCTTGCTGAAAAAAGGCCTCGGATGAAAAGAAGTCTTGTTGCTGCAAGGTTAGATTTGAAAGCCCACTTACCATGGCGGAAGGACCACCCATGGAAAACAGTACCGCTGGGATAATGATGACACCAATCGCCATTAACGCGACCAATTGGGCAAAATCGGTGAACACTGAAGCACGAAATCCAGAAGTTAAGGTATAGCTTAGCACTCCGACGCCAGCGATAATTACCCCTGTTTGGAATGACAAAGGTGATAATACTGATACCAATGCGCCGGCAGCGGTGAAATTGACCATCAAGCTAATTAAGCTGCCCATAAGGTTAGATATGGCTAAAATTAATTGGCTTGATGAGCCATGGCGGGCGTGAATAAGTTCACCCAAGGTATGTCCATTAGGGGCAAGTTCACGAAATCGCATCCCAAAAGGGTAAATGAATAAAATCATCAAGGCACCCCAAAAACCATAATGTAACGGTCCTGAGACGCCATATTTATAGCCGGACGTGGCAGCTGCATAAAATGACGCTGCCCAGATCCAAGTAGCGGTCATACTGGCAGCACCCATACCAAAACCGACGTTGTGACCGGCGACCATAAAGCCTGAGGTCGTCTCCTTATCTTTTTTTATTAATAAAGACAGCAAATACGTGCCACCATAAAATGCCAGTAATAGCAAAATGATGGTTAATGCTGAAAATTGGAACAATGACTCAGTTTTCAAATTCCTACCTCGCAATTGTTATAAGTAAAATGTAGATTAAAACGTATTCTCCCAGACTATCAGGTATGCAAAAACGACCTATTCAGCCTATAGGTCAATTATAGGTAGCACGCAACGAGATGAACCGTCACAAAAAAATTTGAAAGCGGATGGCTTTTGCCTCTGTATGACTTCATCATAAATTATGAAGAATATGTCAAAAATCATAGGGGCAACGCTCGATATGCGTCTGTAAATGACTGAACCATTAGGCTACGAATGATGCATACGTGATATAGCTGGCTGCTGATAAAGGCTTGTACAAGCATCTATAGCAATAATACGGATGAGCGGTAAGTCGCAACTGCTTGACTTATGCTAGGTTTAGATAGCGTGTATCAGATATATATAACCATGGATCGAGTATTGCTTTACTCAATCTATGCTCTAATACACATAATCCGTAATCGTGATGGCAAGTGATAAATGTCTAAGCATTTAACCTGACATACGTAGCATTGATAATTAAAACTACAGTAATGTTAAATATTAGTAACATGTTTGTGCCTTAAGACTAACCTATTCTGCTATCAATCACAAATTTTATGGTTAATTATTATAAATAATGATATATAAATTTGATCATTGAAAAGCCTGTTCGGCAGATGAGGAAGATATTAAAAAACAAAGTTTGATGGAAGCGGTTAGACAAAGAATGTGTTCAAACATTAGAGTAGAAGAGGGTCTATGTATTTTTTAGGAGTCGGAATAACCTGCGTAGTAAGTCACGCGGTTATCACGTAAAAATCCTGCCAAACCCAAGCCATAACGCTCGGCAATACGTACCGCGGTACTGGTCGGTGCAGACATACCAATTAGCCAAGGTATACGACTACGAATGGATTTTTGTACCAGCTCAATCGATAAACGCGAAGTCATTAGCACATAGTCAACCTCTGCCTTATGATGCAACTGCCATCCTATGAGCTTATCGAGGGCGTTATGGCGCCCCACGTCCTCAAATAGGTACAGCTGCTGCTCGTATAGGGTTGCAGCAGCATGGACAGCGCCTGTGAGCTGATGGGTGTGCTGGGCTACATTGATTTGTGCCTGTATACTCAGTAAATCGTCAAGACTAGGCATCGCTCTACTAAGCAATGGCTTGTTTATCTGATATTTACTTAGATCGGGTAGTGCTTGTGTTAAACCCGTTATGCCGCACATACCGCATCCTGTGCGTCCTGCCAGTTGGCGTTTTTGCGCTTGAATACGCTGATGACAGCGCTGGTTTAAGACTAGCTCGACCACGTATATATCATAGTCTTGTAGCTGCTCTGAGAGCTGATCCAAGCTTATAAGCTCATCAGTCAAATTAGAATTAAGAGAATCTTTATTAGAAGAATTTTGAATGAAAGAATCAGGAGTAAAGTCTTGATAACTTTCATCGTCTGTTAATTGAGTAATATCCCAATCTAGTAATTCATGACTATGCTGAATCAATCCTTCACTATATAAAAAGCCGATGGCAAGGTATTCGAGTTGATAAGGACTTGCCATCAAGACAGCGTAGTGAATGCCATTAATCACAATGGCTACAGCTGCCTCAACAGCCAACATTCCTGACTTGGTATCAATATCCAGCGGCGCATTCTTAGCAGCATCTAAAAATGCATCTGATGTATAGCTGTGTTTATATGCCACATGTAGCCGTGACAATGGCGCATCTTTCTTAAAGCTATCTTCTGCAGCCAAGTGAGGTTTGTTTGCCATTGTGAGTGCTTATTAGCCTGTGTTATTAATAAAATAAAAGTCCTGATGCCGAGATACCTGTCATACAGCAGTTGCTATACTGGCTTGTTCAAGACACTTCAATACCACGGTAACAGACTTATAAGCAGGTGTTCTGGATTCCGGCGCATGACTGTCCAAATCAAGCAGGTCATTACATTCAGGATAATAGGTTGCCACTGCATTCGCTGCAATATCCATCTCTGTCAGTATTAAAGGTCCTAACGTGCGCTCAGCATTTTGACTGTCTTGGCGCGATACCATGATTTGATCGCCTTTTTGCCAACCTAAGCGACTGATTTCATCTGGATGCATAAAGAGCACATCACGACGATCAGTCTGTCGGTAGCGATCTTGGAAGCCGAATATCATGGTGTTAAATTGGTCATGACTACGGACACTGGTTAGTTGCCAGACGTTTTGCTCAGCAGACTGGTTCATATCAAAGATTTGATTGTTTACTGAATTATTTTGATAATCAGATGTCGTTTGTGCCATTTGCGCGGCAACGTAGGTAATCGGATATTGCGGTACTTCAAATTGTGCTTTGCCACTATCCGTATTCCAAATCCGATGACGCGCCGCATGATACAAGTGAAAACCACGCTCAGCAGCACGAATACGCTGATTAAAATCCTCAAATCCTTCAATCGCTTGCGCAATATAATCACGAATAATATCAAAATCCGTACTCATCGCTTGCCAAGGGATTGAGGATTCAGCCCCAAGCACATGAGTTGCCATGTCTGCAACGATTTGCGCTTCGGATTTTAGCGTGTTACTGATAGGCTCAAGGCGACCTCTAGTCGGTACAACCTGACACATCGAGTCCTCAATGGTAGAAAATTGCTCACCTTTCGCAGTAATCAAGCGTTCAGTACGACCGATACAGGGTAGGATGAGGTTGTTTTTGCCCGGATATAACATGGTTTCATTGAGTTTGGTTGCTACAAAGACGTTCAGCTCTGTAGAGGTCAGTGCAGTTTGAATGGCACTCTTGTCTGGTGCTGCAACCGCATAGTTGCCACCCATACTAACAAAGGCTTTGATGTCGCCTTTTATTAGTGCCTTTGCACCGGCGATGACATCAAGCCCATCTTCTTGTGGCATCGGTTGCTTAAAAACACGCTCAAGACTATCAAGCAAGCTCTGCTTAGGGCGTTCATGAATACCCATGGTACGATCACCCTGCACGTTTGAGTGTCCACGTACAGGCGATGCGCCTGCACCATCGATACCAATCATACCCATCAACAATAGCAAGTTGGTAATCATGGCAACATTATCCTCGCCTTGGACATGCTGAGTGATGCCCATGCCCCATGTACAAATCGTTGCTGGACTCTCAGCAACTAACTTTGCGAGCATAATAATCTCTGCTTTACTAATGCCACAGCCAAGCTCTACATCCGTCCAAGATTGCTGACGTAACCAAGCATCCAGAGCGTCATAGCCTGAGGTATGCTGCTCAATAAAACCACTGTTCATTTTACCGTTTTTGGTGAGCCATTTAGCCATGCCGGTTAATAAAGCCGCATCGCCACCGATTTGTATTTGGATAACCTCATCGACCATCTCATCACTTTGACCTGCTGCCATATGGGAGGGTTTTTGTGGGTTTCTAAACTTGCTTAGACCCTGTTCGCGCATGGGGTTGATAGAGACAATGCGGCAGCCTTGCTTATGCGCGTGCGCTAGCATCTCAAGCATACGCGGATGATTGGTCGCAGGATTTTGTCCAAACAATAAAATCAATTTAGCCTGCTCAAAATCTTCCAATATTACGGTTGCTTTACCGATGCCTAACTGCTTACCAAGCATCACTGATGTTGGCTCATGGCACATATTTGAGCAATCAGGCAAGTTGTTAGTGCCAAAACAGCGCACGAATAGTTGAAACATAAAAGCAGGTTCGTTGGTCACCCGTCCTGAGGTATAAAACAGTGCCTCATCTGGCGAATCAAGCTGTTTTAATTGGTCAGCGATAATCTCATAAGCCGCTTCCCAAGAAATCGGCAGATAGCGGTCTTGAGCAGCATCATAATAGAGTGGTTCTGATAAGCGTCCACTGTGTTCAAGCTCATAGCCTGACCAGCCTTGTAACGCTGTGACTGTATTATTAGCAAAAAAAGCCGCGTCTGCTCGTCTGTTCATCGTTTCACTGGCGATGACTTTGATACCGTTTTCACAGACATCTATGGCCTTATTTGACTTGTGATCCGGCCATGCGCAGCCCGGACAATCAAAGCCGTCCTTTGGCTGATTGCTATGTAAGACGCTGATACTGCCGCGCAAAAAAGCCTTGTAATCCATCAAGGTACGCGTAGAGGCAATCAGTGCAGGCCAGCCCGCTGCAGGGTGTATATAAACAGGAATTTTGCGCATGATAAACCTTATAGGCGAGTGCTGATAGATAACGGTCATTTTACTAAGAGCAGATGTATAAACGCTTACTATATAATGGCTAGTGGCAAAGTGGCGATATCATTACCTATCAATAACAAAAACCTCAAAGCAAATTAGGCGTGGCTGATGAGTAGAGGGCTTTGGTATATAAAAATCGAGCTGATTCAAAAGATATAGTCAATGAAAAGTAATATCGACATATTATGTACTGCTGGCATCAATTTTTCTTGCTTGCTGTGCCTACGCAGACAGAGTCTGCAAAAAAATTGT
Source organism: Psychrobacter sp. SC65A.3 (assembly GCF_025642195.1). NCBI lineage: Bacteria > Pseudomonadati > Pseudomonadota > Gammaproteobacteria > Moraxellales > Moraxellaceae > Psychrobacter > Psychrobacter sp. SC65A.3. Next base: position 1,107,257 of record NZ_CP106752.1, read on the forward strand.
ACCCGCAGTACCGTAGTGTTTTTAGGGTATTTTGACTATAGTGACGTTAGATTCTCAATTGGGAATAACGATCAGCTATTATTTTTATAGTAAACCAAAAGCAAAAAACGCCTACTTCATCGTAGGCGTTTTTTATTTATATTCAAAGAAATAAGCGTTATCGGTTAGCTTAATATTAAGCTGTCATCATCAACTTTCTCGCCGCGCGTTTGCTCAAACATATCGAGTAAATCATGCACAGTCATGCCTTGACGTTTATCACCAGCCACATCTAATACCACCTGACCTTGATGGAGCATAACGGTACGTGTGCCATGTGCCAATGCCTGCTGCATAGAGTGCGTGACCATCATGGTGGTGAGCTGATTGTCAGTGACAATTTTATCGGTTAGCTCTAACACAAAAGCGGCAGTTTTAGGGTCAAGCGCCGCCGTATGCTCATCAAGTAATAGAATCTTAGACGGCTGCAATGATGCCATCAATAGGCTAACCGCTTGGCGCTGACCACCGGATAACAGACCCATGCGGTCAGTCAAACGATTTTCTAAACCCAATTTCAATACCGACAATTTTTCGCGAAATAAGTCACGGTTATTTTGGTTTAGAGCAAAGTTTAAACCACGTTTACCACCACGCTTATAGGCAAGCGCCATGTTTTCTTCAATCGTTAACGCTTCACAAGTTCCCGCCATTGGGTCTTGAAATACACGAGCCACCCAATGAGCACGCTGGTGCGCGGTCTTTTTGGTGACATCAATGCCATTTAGTAAGATTGAGCCACTATCGACGCGAGTGGTACCACTGACCGCGTTTAAAAAGGTCGATTTGCCCGCGCCATTGGTACCGATGACAGTGACAAATTCACCATCAGCGATATTTAAATCGATACCACGTAGGGCAGGGTTTTCAATGGGCGTTCCAGGATTAAAGGTCAACCGCAAATCTGTAGCTTGCATCATAATTATTATTCCTTATGGGTGCACATTGACATTAAGCCCGAACTTTACGACTTAAGAATTTATTTTTAGCTTTTGGCAATACCAATGCCAATACCACGAGTAGGGCAGTAATCAAGTTCAAATCTTGCGGCCCAAAGCCGATACTACGTAGCGTATCGCTCGATAGTGCCACTTGAATAAACAGCTTATACAATACCGCACCGACGACCACTGCAAATGTAATCAGCCAAATGCGTTTAGCGGGAATAATCGTCTCACCGATGATGACCGCTGCCAAACCAATAACGATAGTACCGATACCAATTGAGATATCTGCGCCACCTTGGGTCTGGACAAACAGCGCGCCAGCTAATGCAATCAAACCGTTAGAGATTGCCATACCAATGATGGTCATCCATGAGGTATTGATACCTTGTGCTTGCGCCATACGTAGGTTTGAGCCGGTTGCTCGCATAGATAAACCGGTTTCGGTACTATAAAACCAATTTAAAAATAACATAGCCAGTAGTACGACAATACCAATGATCAGACAGCGCATCCAATAGCCATTGCCATCATGGACCAAGGTACTAAAGACAGTCGTTTCACCTAACAGTGGCAAGTTTGGCGCACCCATAATCCGCAAGTTGATAGAATAGAGCGCAACCATCACCAAGATACTGGCAAGGAGCTGTAATATGCCAAGCTTGACGTGCAACCAAGCAGTAACGATACCGGCAATTGAGCCGGCTAGCATACCAAAGGCGCAAGCAAGCCACGGGTTGACACCGGCGATGATAGAGATACCAGCGACCGCACCACCTAATGGAAAACTGCCGTCAGCGGTCAAATCAGGGAAGTCGAGGGTACGAAATGAAATAAGGACGCCAAGCGCCACTAGGCCATAAATCAGACCACTTTCAAGTGCACCAAAAAAAGCAATTAAAGACATAAGAGATCAGTAAGTCATAACCAAGTGTTTAGAGAACCATGAGGTTGAGACGAGTGACATATATCAGCATCATCTATAAGCCAAACACTTAGGCGGTGAATTTAACAGATTGTATAATCTGCAGCTAGGGTAAAGCGCAACCGATCACTGTCATAAATGATCATAATCTTTGCTTATTGAAAGCCTTTAAACAACAAGCCCAGCCTACTGACACATAGCTGGGTTTTGTTTGTAGCAATAATTCGCACCAATAAATAGCAAGGTAAAGCTAATGTAGACGATAATGACAGCTTGCGCAATCAACATTATCATCTACTGTTTGTTTTATACTAATTAGGTAAAAGGCAGTTACTCTACCACTTCTTTTGCTTTATCAATAACCGCTTGTGGCAAGGTGATGCCTTGCTCTTTAGCATGTTTTGGGCTGACATATAAGTCAAGAACTTTTGGCGTGTATACGGGAATTGCGCCTGCTTTTTCACCATTTAGGATACGTACAACGATTTTGCCAGTTTCACGACCAAGATCATAGTAGTTGACGCCCAATGCTGCGATGGCACCGCGCTCAACTGAGCTGGTATCCGAAGCAATTAACGGAATCTTACTTTCTTTAGCGGCTTGATATAGTGACTCATAAGCTGAAACCACGTTATTATCCGTTGAGGTATAGATCATATCGACCTTACCTTCTAGGCTACGCGCTGCCATCGCAATATCAGTACTACGCTGGGCAGGGGCTTCATGTACTTTGATGCCAAGTGGCGTCAGTTTTTCTTTTAGATTTTTTAGGATAATCGTTGAGTTGACTTCACCTGGGCTATAGACGTAGCCGACGTTTTTGAGACTAGGAATAATTTGGCGCATCAAGTCGATTTGTGGCTCATAAGGAAGCGCATCAGAGCCACCAGTGACATTGGTGCCAGAACCATCAAGTTTTGACACCAGTTTGGCTTCAACCGGATCAGTAACTGCTGAGAATACCAGTGGAATACTGCTGGTTGCAGCAGCGACTGACTGAGCCGATGGCGTACCAATAGCAATGATAACGTCTGAATTGTCGGCGACGAATTGTTTGGCAATCTGACCAGCAGTGGCAGTATTACCTTGAGCACTTTGGAAGTTAACTTTAAGGTTTTCACCATCTTTGAAGCCGGCATCGTTTAGTTCATCGATTACGCCTTTACGTACGGCATCAAGTGCTGGATGCTCAACGATAGCGGTAATAGCAACCGTTTTCATTTCTGTTGTGGTATCGGTGCCCACAGTACCATCAGTCGCGGTACCTTCTTTAGCTGGCTGATTACAACCAGTCAAAACAGCGGTACATATACCGCCCCATAAAAGAGCTTTGGCAAAACGATTCTGATACAACATGGGTCTTACTCCTGAAAATAATAATGTGTCCGTACATTATATAAAAGATAAATAGAAGATCTTACGTACTGCGGTTATAAACAGTGTTTGTTATAAATTATAAGCTATCTACTGCGTATTCACTCTTATCTACCAGCGATTATTTGCTGGCAATTTTTACTTTTTCATCGACATTAATAGCATTTTTTAACAGCTCATCTGACAGTACCACACCTTGCGTTTTAGCATGTTTAGGGCTGACGTAGAGCGTCAATTCGTTCATCACTTCAGGCTTAACGGTATTGACCGCCTCACCATTTAAAATGCGATAAACCATCTTACCTGTCGTACGACCAAAGTCATAATCATTGACACCAAGTGCTGCTGTGGCGCCGCGTTGGACACTGAATTCATCAGAGGCAACAATAGGCAGTTTTAGCTCATTGGCAGCTTGTGCCATCGCTTCAAAGGCTGAGGCAACATTATTGTCAAACGAGGTATAAATAATATCTGCGCGACCCTGTAAGCTACGTGTCGCCATACCGATATCGGTTGGACGGTTGGCTGGAATATCTAGTAATGATAAGCCACGTGCCGGCAGCGCTTTTTTAAGCGCATCACGCAATGATACCGAGTTGGCTTCACCAGGACTGTATACATAGCCAATGGTTTTGAGGTCAGGCTTGATTTTTTGTAGCAAATCTAGCTGCGGCTCTAATGGTAATTGGCTTGAGAGTCCGGTCAAATTGCTTTGAAAAGGTTTACCATCTGCAGTGATCAATTTGGCACCCAGTGGGTCTGAGACAGCGGTATATATAATTGGTATGGTCGTGGTTGCAGAGACGATAGATTGTGCCGATGGGGTTGAGATAGCAACGATGGCATCAGGATTGTCGCCGACAAACTGCTTGGCGATTTGTCCTGCGGTTGCGGTATTGCCTTGCGCACTTTGAAAGTTAACCTTTAGATTTTGACCTTCGACATAACCGTTATCCGCCAACTCATCAATAATGCCACGACGCATATCATCCAATGAGGGATGCTCAACGATTTGAGTGATTGCCAATGTTTTGGCAGGTTTTTGAGCAGTAGTGCTACTGTCATCGGTGGTCGTTGTAGTATCTGCAGGTTTAGAGCAGGCTGATAATCCAAGCGCGGCGCTCATCGCAGCACCAAGTAGGCTAAAGCGTAAAGTAGTAGCAAAAATCATTTTATAGTGGCTCGTAGTTTAGAAAGTGCAGGTTACCCGAGTCAATGTTATGTGAATGCTGAGATAACGGGCTAACATCAAAGTAATCAATCCATTGATCATTATGTTCATATTATGACAGTAATGTAACTTATCGCAATAAAAAATTAAAGCGTATTCGTCACCAGTGTTATTAAAGCAAGTATTGACTGTTTTATTTGGCAAAATCATCTTTATTCGGCAAAACTCTGCTTAAAAAACGCACAAACCAGCAATTCAGCGATTACAAACGCACTTTATAATAAACGTAAGCTAATTTTTATACGAAAGTTACAGTGAGTCTGAAATCCATATCATTATTAATCATGCTGACCTTAGTGAATGTTCAACAGACTCTACCATCTACTTAATCTTTTTCAAATGAATATTTTAAGGATGACATTATGAACACTACTAATCTTAAGTTATTAACCATCGCTGGCATTACAGCGATCTCATTGATTTCCTTACCTGCTATGGCAAAAGAGGGTCACGGTAATAATCATGGCAAGGGCAAATCTGCGTATGTCGGTAAAGATAAGCATGAACAAGTACAGCTCAAGCAGCATCAGTCAGAAAAATATAAATTTAAAAATGGTTATAGCAGCAATGCCCAGCCTAACATTAATGCTTATCGTCATGCTAACTCAAACGCCTCATTCAAGCGTGATCTCGATCAATACGGTTACAGAGTAGTCGGCAACATTGATAGAGATATTTATGATCGTTCGGTAATTTTAGACCGTTATGATGACCGCTATGTTCGTATTCGCACGCCAGAAAATAAAATTGTGACGGTCGTTAATGATACGTTGCAGATCATTGATATTTTGACCAGATAAACAGCAAGCTTACTTTCTATTCTTTTTAACATAAAAAACGGTCTATTTAGACCGTTTTTTGTTTTGTTCTTTTGTTATTACTTAATTAATTTAACGTTTTTAAGCAAGTGAATCACCGATAACGGCTTCATCAGGTAAGGTCATTACCACCAGACCTGTTTTCGGGTCGCCTGACGACAATATCATGCCTTCTGATATGCCAAATTTCATCTTACGCGGTGCCAAATTGGTCACGCAAATAACCTTTTTACCTTGTAATTGCTCAGGCTCATAGAATTTGCGAATACCGCTAAAGACGTTGCGAGGTTGTGCTTCACCAACATCTAGTGTGAACTGAAGTAGTTTGTCCGCGCCTTCGACATGGTTGCAAGCGATAACATGAGCGACTTTCATCTCGACTTTGGCAAAGTCCTCGATACCGATATAGTCTGCTTGTTCGGTACTGCTTGGCATTGCTGCAGGTGAGGTATTTTTTGCTGCTGCTTTATCGTCGTCTTGGCTAGCGGTAGGCGCACCTCCTTGTGTCAATGAGGCTTTAGAATCTTCAACCATCGCTGCAATATCTTTTTCTTCAATACGCTGCATCAGTGGCTTAAACTTATTAATTTGATGACCAAGCAACCACTCATTACGGCTGGCAAAACTTAAATCATCAATGTTCAAGAATTCTTTAGCATTGGCAGTCAGCTCAGGTAATACAGGCGCAAGATATACCATTAATTGACGGAAGATATTGATTGCCACAGAGCAGATATCTTGAACTTCTTGCTCTGCGCCTTCAACCTTGGCAAGCGCCCACGGTTTTTTGTCATCGATGTATTCATTGGCTTTATCAGCACACTGCATAATCAGGCGCATGGCACGAGAAAATTCACGGTTTTCATAAGCCGCAGCAATCTCATCGCCCGTCTTGGTGATGTCTTCTAATAGGCTTGGCTCAGCACAGACGTCTGTCAGCATACCATCATACTTTTTGACTAAAAACCCAGCGCTGCGACTGGCGATATTGACTACTTTGCCAACGAGATCAGAGTTGACCTTTTGCATAAAGTCTTCTAAATCAAGGTTAATGTCTTCGACTTTGTCAGATAACTTACTCGCAAAGTAATAACGCAAGTATTCAGGATGCAAATGCTCAGCATAAGTGTCGGCTTTAATAAAGGTGCCGCGCGACTTACTCATTTTTTCGCCATTGACCATCAAGAAGCCATGAGCAAAGACGCCAGTTGGTGTACGGAGTTCACTACCAGCAAGCATGGCAGGCCAAAATAGCGCATGGAAGTAAACAATATCTTTACCGATGAAGTGATACACTTCGGTTTTATGCTCGTTTTCTTGCGCCCAATAATGGTCAAAGTCTAGAGCCTCTTCTGTACCTGCACGTTTATCACACAAGTTCTGAAAGCTTGCCATATAGCCAACAGGCGCATCTAGCCATACGTAGAAGTATTTGTCTGGCTCATCGCTTGGCGTGTCTGGAATTTGAAAGCCAAAGTAGGGCGCATCACGCGAGATATCCCAACTGGTCAAGCCGGCATCAAACCACTCTTGCAGCTTATTGGCAACTGAGGTTTGCAAGCGATTATCACTGCGCGTCCAATCCTTTAAAAATTGCTCAAACTCTGGTAAATCAAAGAAATAATGCTTTGAAGTCTTTAGAATAGGCGTCGCATTTGATAACGTAGAGTACGGATCTTTAAGTTCTGTCGCATCATAAGTAGTACCACAAACTTCACAATTATCACCATATTGGTCGGTAGCGGCGCACTCAGGGCAGGTACCTTTAACAAAACGATCGGCTAAAAACAGCTGTTTTTCAGGGTCAAATAGCTGCTCCACATCACGAGTAGAGATATGACCTGCATCTCTAAGGCGGCGATAAATTAGCTCAGAAAATTCCCGATTTTCTTCTGAATGCGTTGAATGATAATTGTCAAAATTAATCAAAAACTTAGCAAAATCGGCTTCATGAGCAGCTTGCACATTGGCAATTTGCTGTTCTGGCGTTACGCCATTGTCTTCGGCTTTGAGCATGATGGCAGTACCATGAGCATCATCCGCACAGACATAAGTCACCTTATGACCTTGCGCCTTCATCGATCGTACCCAAATATCAGTTTGGATATACTCTACAAGATGCCCCAAATGAATGTCTCCATTGGCGTAGGGCAAGGCACTGGTTACTAAAATCTCACGCACTTTCATCACCTATATTCTTATATAAACGGGTTGGTTATCAATAGAAATTGAAAAAGTGTGCCTATGATACCGTAATTCGGCTAAATTTGTGATATTCCTTACGAATTAATACGGTAATAAGCGCTATAGTTGATCCATTTTTAGAAGAGTGCAGCGCTACTGGTATTAATTATTCTTAGACTCTGTCTGCGTAGGCATAGCAAGCAAGAAAAGTTTATACCAGTAGTACGTTATAATAAGTGTAATGTGTTTATTGATATTTATGATAAAAGTCCAACATAGTAAATCCTTATAAAGCGCTCATAACAACCCCGCTAAGCAAAAGCTTAGCGGGGTTTTTGTAGTCAATTTAAAACAGTAAAGCTGTCCCTTTTTTAGATTGACTTCATTATATGCTTTACTGATTCAACCCAATTAAAATGAACCAAACATCGTGCCCAAGGTAATGACAACGACGACAGCAATCAGTGGAATAATCATAGTGACCATTGCCAAATTTAAGTAGGACTGTTTATGTGTCAGACCACAAATGGCCAACAAGGTAATGACCGCACCACTGTGTGGTAAGGTATCCAAACCGCCTGCTGCCATTACCGCCACTCGATGCATGAGTTCTGGATCAATACCGGCTGCGACTGCCATTCTTAAATAGTCTTCACCCAAGGTTGATAGTGCGATACTCAAACCACCGGATGATGAGCCAGTGATACCAGCCAGCGTGGTCATAGCGACTGCTTCTGAAATGAGTGGATTGTCTGGCGTTAGATTCAAGATACTATCACGAATGAGCAGAAAGCCTGCTAATGACGCGATAACGGCACCATAGCCTACTTCCGACGCGGTATTAAAGATCGGTAACATCGAGTCATAAGTACCGCGGTTGATGGTTTTTTGTAGATTGGTCCAATGACCGAGACGCATGACGATTAGCACGATACAAGCTACGACCAATGAGAGGATAATCGACCATAGACCAAGCGAACCTGCGATATTCAAATCTGGGAACTGAGCCTGTAGACCACTAAAATCCATCGATGGGAAGACAAAGTAAGTCAGTAAAGCGTTCAAACTGATGACCAGTATCAGAGGAATCATCGCAACGGTGAATGAGGTATGATGGGTACTAAGCAAGTTGGTCTCTGCTGCGCCTCCACCAACACCGCCTACATCACTCTCATCATGCTGACCATATCCTTCACCAGCGGCATTCGCTTTTCTGGCACGCGATTGCAACCACAACCAACCACAGACAAACATGATCGTACCACCAATAAGTCCCAAGACAGGTGCGGCAAATACGTTGGTATTATAGTAAGGAATCGGAATAGCATTCTGAATGGCAGGCGTGCCAGGTAATGCTGTCATGGTAAAGGTAAACGAACCTAGGGCAATCGCTGCTGGAATCAAGCGCTTAGGAATATCAGCAGCTTTAAACAAGTCTTTGGCGATTGGATAAATAGCAAATGCCACGACAAACAGTGACACACCGCCATAGGTCAAAATACCGCAAACTAAGATAACCGCCAAAATCGCTTTACTGGCGCCAAGCTTTTCGACCACCGTTTTGGCAATCGCTGTTGCCGCCCCAGAATCTGCCATCAAACGGCCAAAGAGTGCGCCCAACAAGAAGATAGGGAAGAATTTGAGTAGGAAGCCACTCAATGCGCCCATAAAGACATCAGTATAAGCAGGAATACTGCTTAAAAAATCACCTGAAAGTAGTACGGCTAAAGCAGCCATAATTGGCGCTAAAATCAGTACGGAATAACCGCGATAAGCAAAGAACATCAAAAGTAATAAAGTAATAATAATAGCAAGTGTGCTAAACATGACCGCCCTCCTTGGCTAAGTTAAGCCTGAGAGTATGCAGGGCATAGGGAAATACGTCAATAAAATTAAACGTAACGGGCGATTTAACGTATTTTATCAAACATTATTTTAGACAATTAGGATGGTGACCTCACCCATATTGCTCAAGCTGCGCTGCCTTGTACGCGCTTTATATTATTGTCTAGTCGCTGCTAGAATTATATGTTAAGTTATTACAGCTGTACGCTAGATTTTATAGTGATATAAATTGTATTACTTTAAAAGTAAGAACGATTGGTAGTCTAGTGTTTGCTTGAATAAGCAAAACCTATAATGAATCAATGTAAATAATAAAAATGAGACGTGCAAGGAGATAAGCATGAGTCAATCAAAGGTGTATGACAGCGCAGAAGCGGCGCTGAGTGGTGTTGTGCGTGACGGACAAACGCTGGCGATCGGTGGTTTTGGTCTATGCGGTATTCCTGAAGCGTTAATCGAAGCATTGCGGGATAGTGGTGTTGAAGATTTGACGTGCATCAGTAACAACGCTGGTGTCGATGACTTTGGCTTGGGATTGTTATTACAGACGCGCCAAATTAAAAAAATGATCTCATCTTATGTGGGTGAAAATAAAGAGTTTGAGCGCCAGTACTTGGCAGGCGAGTTGGAAGTTGAGCTGACTCCGCAAGGTACATTGGCAGAAAAACTGCGTTCAGGTGGTGCAGGTATTCCGGCATTTTATACCGCAACCGGCGTTGGCACCTTAGTTGCTGAAGGCAAAGAAACCCGCGAATTTGACGGTCGTACTTATGTGCTTGAGCATTCATTACGCGCTGATGTGTCTTTAATCAAAGCGCAGAAAGCCGATAAGGCAGGCAACTTAATCTTTAATAAAACGGCGCGTAATTTTAACCCAGACTGTGCGATGGCGGGCAAGATTACCATTGTTGAAGTTGAAGAAATTGTAGAAACTGGCACCTTAAATCCTGATGAGATTCATCTGCCGGGTATTTTTGTGCAGCGTATCGTATTGAATAGCAGCCCTGAAAAGCGTATCGAAAAGACGACAACTAAAGTGGTCGAAGGCGCTTAGTCATTGCGATTACAGCATAATTAATAAATTTATAATAATAGAATATCGTAAAAATTAAGGAAGCTACCATGGCATGGACAAGAGAGCAGATGGCACAGCGTGCCGCACAAGAGTTACAAGACGGTTATTATGTTAACTTAGGCATCGGTCTACCGACACTCGTTGCAAACTATATCCCTAAAGACGTCGATGTCTGGCTACAGTCAGAAAACGGCTTATTAGGTATTGGCGAGTTTCCTACTGCAGAAAACGTCGATGCAGATTTGATTAATGCAGGTAAACAAACGGTCACTGCCGAATCAGGTGCGAGTTATTTTAGTAGCTCGGAGTCGTTTGCGATGATTCGTGGCGGTCATGTCAACCTTGCAATATTGGGCGCGATGGAAGTCTCAGAGCAGGGCGATTTGGCAAACTGGATGATTCCCAAAAAAATGGTTAAAGGCATGGGCGGCGCGATGGATTTGGTCGCAGGCGTACAGCGTGTGATTGTGCTTATGGAGCAAGTTAATAAACACGGCGAGCCAAAAATCCTTGCCAATTGCGAGTTGCCACTGACAGGGAAAGGCGTGGTTGATCGTATTATCACAGAGCTTGCGGTACTTGATGTGACTGATAATGGTCTAAAACTGGTTGAGTTAGCAAATGGTGTTAGCTTCGATGAGCTACAAGAGAAAACGCCAGTGAGCATTGCTCAATAGCTTTGATAAACCACTCAATAGTTCAAATACTGATTAGTAAATTGTTTAATAGCCACTATATTTTAGTGGCTTATTTATAGGCTTCATTCATTACTACTCATCACTACACACCATCACCTATTATTAAGGATAATATATGGCGACCCAATTACAACAAGATTTGACGGGCAAAGTAGCATTGGTCACAGGCGCTGCCAGCGGTATCGGACGTGATATCGCCGAAACTTATGCTAAGGCAGGCGCGGCGGTTGGTATTGCAGATATTAATATTGAAGCTGCTCAGCAAACCGTCGATGCTATTGAAGCCGCAGGCGGGCGTGCCGTTGCAATTGCGATGGATGTAACGTCTGAAACTGCTGTTAATGGCGGTGTTCAGAAACTGGTCGATACCTTTGGCGGTATTAATATTCTGGTATCTAACGCCGGTATCCAAATCATTGACCCTATCCATAAAATGGCGTTTGAGGATTGGAAAAAAATGCTCGCCATTCATCTGGATGGTGCATTTTTGACCACCAAAGCGGCCGTACAGCATATGTATAAAGATGAAAAAGGTGGCACAGTGATTTATATGGGTTCTGTGCATTCACATGAAGCCTCATTATTTAAAGCACCTTATGTCACCGCCAAACATGGTTTACTTGGTCTATGCCGTGTATTGGCAAAAGAGGGCGCTGCCCATAACGTACGCTCGCATGTCATATGCCCAGGGTTTGTCAAAACACCTTTGGTCGAAAAACAAATCCCTCAGCAAGCGGCTGAAAAAGGCATCAGTGAAGAGTCAGTAGTGAACGATATCATGCTCGTTAATACGGTTGATAAAGAATTTACCACGGTTGATGACATTGCTCAACTGGCTTTATTTTTGGCTGCATTTCCAAGCAATGTCTTTACCGGACAATCGATTGTCGCAAGCCACGGCTGGTTTATGAATTAAGAACTTGTTTGGTCAGTCAGCTTAACTGTATGAGCTTGCTAAAAAAGACCAATCGACTAGGATTTAGCTTTATATTGACCAGAGCCAATGATATTGGCTCTTTTTTATGAGCACTCGTTGGGCCATTTTAGGCGCAGGGATAAAGTGATGAATAATAAAGATATATCAGTAAAGTTAAGCGATACTATTGAAAGATAGGATTTTAAGCGCGCGATTGATGCGGTGCAGACTTTATGTCCTAGTGATATTGTCGATATCACAGCGCTGATTAAGCCCGAAATTGCTTGGTAATTATTACAGCAGTTGCCCAATCGCTCGATAATATTTGCGTATCCAGATCCAGATCCAGATCCAGATCCAGATGCCGATATTCAGGGGACGCTTGCTTCGGTATTCCTTTGTGCTGTGTTCGCGGTGATTCCATAGTGTCGATGGTATTGGTAATGAGTATTATGTCTGTGGTGATGATAAGCTGCAAGCTTGCCTTTTGTATTAAACAAATTCATCCTTGTCTCGTGTCATAAAGTAATTCATCTATGTTATTTGATATCGATGATACCGTAGGATCAAAGCTGTACGCAAAATGCTGTCTTACTGGCATCATGGTTTTTTTATGCTTGCAATTGAGCTACACTGACACGATAAAAGGTTTGGCTAAAAAGCTTATGGCTTCTATCGTTAATTATTCTCGTTATAGTATTAATAATACTTTTTAGCATACCAACCCACTTGTATAGGCAGTCACGGTCGCTATGTTTAATTTTATGAAGAAAAAACCCACCGCACAAAAGGAAACTCCAGAGCAGAAAGCTGCGCTTGATAGCGCTGTTGATAAAGTATTGCTGGGTTATCATGTTGGGGATAGCAGTATTGCTACGATGGTCACTGGGCTTGAGCGTAATGGTGGTGAGCTGACATTAGAGTTGCGTCTGCCACATGAAAGCGATCCTGAGGCCATTCAGCAAGCGCTTGGGCAGTTATTACAGCCGCATGGTATTCAAAGCATTCATATGAATGTTCGGATACCAGCGCCGATGAAAGGTGAAGGCTCAAGTTTGCCAAAAGCAATGCCAAAAACCACCAATGCGATGGATAGTCATAGTAAACCTGTTGCCAAGAGCGATGATAGTACGGTAAATGCTGAACCACCTATCACTAAGCAAGCTCCTACCCAAGCGTCGTTGTCCGCTCATCCGCGTATTCGTCATATCATTGTCGTTGCCTCTGGTAAGGGCGGCGTGGGAAAATCAACCACTACTGTCAATATCGCCTTGGCATTACAAAAGCTCGGCAACCGCGTTGGTGTATTAGATGCTGATATTTATGGACCCAGTATGCCAGCGATGCTAGGTGTGAATAGTGTCAGACCTGAGCTTGAAAATGAGCAGTTTGTGCCTATCAATGCGCATGGACTAGCGATGTTATCGATTGGCAGCTTGCTTGATGGAGATAATACGCCTATCGCATGGCGCGGTCCAAAAGCGACCGGCGCGTTGATGCAGCTATATAATCAAACCAATTGGCCACAGTTAGATTACTTAGTCATTGATATGCCACCAGGCACCGGTGATATTCAGCTCACCCTTGCTCAGCGTATTCCGGTGACGGGCGCTGTCATTGTGACGACGCCGCAGCATATTGCGTTACTTGATGCCCAAAAAGGCATTGAGATGTTTAACAAAACCAATATTCCTGTGCTTGGCGTGGTTGAAAATATGGCGCTTCACACTTGTAGTAACTGCAATCATACTGAAGCTATCTTTGGTACGGGCGGCGGCGAAAAAATTTCTGAGCAATATCAGGTGCCGCTATTAGGACAGCTTCCACTGGCAAGTGCTATTCGTGCACAGGTAGATAAAGGTGAGCCAAGCGTATTGGTAGATGATGAGTTTGCGTCTTACTATCTGAGTATTGCCAAAAATATTGAAACCAATATTAATAAGTTTGCCAAACCAGTTGATGATAAGCGTATTTTTTAATAACGAGGCTTTACTACTGAACGTCAAGGCGTTTGAATAACCAATGAATTGTCGTTTGCTATTATAAGGAAGTGGTAGCAAACGATATCCATCGTATAAAAAGCCGCTAATATCTTGGTGTAAATCTGGCTAGGATGCCACCATTATGAATCAAAATTGCAACGAACAAGCTCAGAAATATTTTTCAGATACATTCAAACCAGCGGTACTTGACCAACTAATCCAAAACGGTCAGCCTCATTTTGCTGTTTTTTCTCAAGTCAAAGACATCAACTATTTAGACTATCACAGCCATCTTATCTCACAAAAACATCTGCCCAATTGGCGTAAACACTTAAAAGCCAACCAATTCTGTTTTATTCAAATTATTCAACCACCTTATCGAGTCTGCTTGGCACTGGCGACTATTAAGCTTGCGACCAGTGCTTTTGTTTATCTTTATAATGATGAAACAAACGAGATAGAGGTGTGTGAAGCCTTGCAGCCTTTGACGCTTGATACGCGTTTAAAGGGTAGTTGCTATCAAGGGCAGATGGCATTTAGACATAAAAAGCTGACATTGACGTTAGATTTTACCCCGTCACAAGTCAACGTTGCGCTAGACAGTCAGTATCTGGCGATTGAAGCAACGTTACAGCGGCAGTCGCAGCCATTGGCGGTCTGCACACCGACTGGCAGGCGTGGCTGGACTTTTACGCAAAAAGAACCGCTTACTAAAATCGTAGGTCACTTAGCTATTAAGTCCAATTCAACGTTTAATAGCGGACAACAAGCTCAGAAAATATCATTCAATGATGACACTATTGCCAATCTCGATTGGACACTTGGATATATGCGTCATGAGACCAATTGGTTTTGGAGCTGTATCAATAGCTATTTGCCAGATGGTCGTCATTTCACATTGAACTTATCGATGGGTGTTAATGAAACGGGCGCTAGTGAAAATGCATGCTGGCTAGATGGGCAGATATGTTATTTACCGCCTGTTATGTTTCTTCGTGATGCTCTAAACTTGCCACCCAATCAGCAAGACAACGTTGCTAATAGGTTAGATGACATACCGCAGCCTTGGTACATCTATCATCAAAACCTTGGCTGGAGCAATGTTGATATTGATTTAACCTTTACCCCTATGACGGTTTATAAGAAGACCGATAACTTTGGTATCGTTGCCAGTATTTTTGAGCAATGGCTTGGTTTTTATAATGGTGAGATTCGAATCAAACAAGAGGTGATTAAGCTTGATAATGTGATGGGACTGGCAGAAGATCATTATGCAAAATGGTAGGCGATTATCATTTTGACTAGAGATTTATTTAAACGTAGCCAAGCCTATAAATTGAGCGCTCAATTCCGTATAATCGTCGCTATCAAAACACCATTCATATTATAAGTTTTATTTTATATCTGCTAAGGAATAACAATGTCTATCAAGTCTGACCGCTGGATTCGTAAAATGGCCGAAGAACATGGCATGATTGAGCCGTTTGAAGCCGGTCAAGTACGTTTTAATGATGCCGGTGAGCGTTTGGTCAGTTACGGTACCTCAAGCTATGGCTATGATGTACGCTGCGCACCTGAATTTAAGGTTTTCACCAACGTACATTCAGTAATTGTGGACCCTAAAAACTTTGACGAAAAAAGCTTTATTGATGTCATCGGTGACGAGTGTATTATTCCGCCTAATTCTTTTGCATTGGCTCGTACGATGGAATATTTCCGTATTCCACGCGATGTATTGACTATTTGCCTTGGTAAATCAACCTATGCCCGCTGCGGTATCATTGTCAATGTCACACCACTTGAGCCTGAGTGGGAAGGGCATGTGACTTTAGAGTTTAGTAATACCACCAATCTTCCTGCGCGTATCTATGCTGGCGAAGGCGTTGCGCAAATGCTATTTTTCCAAAGTGATGCTGATGATGTCTGTGAGACGAGTTATAAAGATCGTGGTGGTAAATACCAAGGACAGCGCGGTGTTACCTTACCAAGAACCTAATCGTTTAAGGTCATCACCACTTTTGGGCTGACAATAAAAAAAGCTGAACATATTTAATATGCTCAGCTTTTTTATGCGATATATTTTGTTATTTTAATACTTTTAAGCCGGCTTTATTATCACGTTTGGGCTTAGGAGCTGCTACGTTTGTTTTAGAGCTGCTACTCGCAACGGCATCGTCTTCAGGCACATAATTGTCATATTCATTGGGATCGAAAAACATCCCTTGAGAGTTCTCTTTTGCATAAATACCCAGCACTGCTGTGAGCGGTACCCAGATCTCTTGTGATACACCGCCAAATCGCGCACTAAAATGAATGTAGTCATTCTCCATACTCATATTACCAGTGGCACGGCTGGCAATATTGAGCACGATACGACCATCTTGCACATGCTCTTTTGGAATTTGAACATTATTGGCGGTTGCATCGACCATCAGATACGGCGTAAGCGCATTGTCTTCTATCCATTGGTACAAGGCACGCACCATATAAGGACGTGTTGGAGTAATAGATGTGGTTTCTTCGCTCATCTTTGGCTTCCTATATTGACAGTATTAAGTAAGGGTTAAAAGGTATCAGCGGCAAAAGATTATTTACAGAAATTCATTTGCGCTTCATTATTTGTTATTTTAAGGCAGCATTTAACTGTTGTCTAATTAACGCACGCTTTTTTGAAAGCTATCTCGCTCAAAGACCCGTTTTTGATAGTCAAACAGAGGACGGCTGATAGCACGTGGTAGCTCAATGTCCATCTCTTCCAATCGCCATAATAAAGGTGCTAGCAGCACATCACACCAGCCAAACTCATCTGCCATAAAGTAAGACTTGTGCGCAAATAACGGTGATATAGTGATGAGCGAATCGCTCAGCTGTTTTCTGGCCATAACCGCTTGGGCTTTATTAAAGCTGTCTGGATGCATAAGCAATCGCTTACCGAGTGAGAGCCAATCGCGCTGAATACGCCATGCTAACTGGCGAAATTGTGCCCGCTCTTGTGGCGTCTCAGGCAAGAGCTTATTGGCATGATAACGCTCTTCAAGGTACTCAAAGATGACGTTAATCTCATAAAGCGCAATCTCACGCTGCTGTAGGACAGGTAAAGTATGATAAGGGTTTAGCTCGGTTAAATCCTCAGGACGCTCAGAATTCAAACGTGATAAATAATAAGCGAGCTTCTTTTCTTCAAGCAATAGGCGCACCACATGACTGTCGTAGCCGTCATCAGCGTATAAAATTAGCTGACTACTTGGAATGTCATTCGCATCAATCATGAAAGCCTAATGTTAATAGTAAAGCCTGCCATCGTAAACAATGTTGCTGTGTTTATCAAGGTAGCGTACGTAAACACTGTCGCTTAAAAATTTGGCGCTTAGCTCGCTTTTGTGGCTGATTTATAAATGTTTAAAGCATAAAAAAGCACTACCGAAGTAATGCTTTTTTCATAATGCATGGTTTAACTTGATAAAGCGATAGACAATATAATTACCCTAAGAACCCTTTATTTTATTGATGTATAGCGATTTTAGATATATGATGTACTACAACGTACAATATTATATTACAACATAAAGCGTTATAAATGGCTACCAAGGTGGCTACCAAATTAAGGGGCAAGAAAATGGTTAGGAAGGAGGTTAGCACCGATACCCAGATCAAACGGGCAATCAAAGAAGCCGTGCAAGCTGACAAAGCAGTTAGTTATCCAATAGCAGGTTATAAAGGCTTAGAAGTGCGTATAAGACCACATAAAGAAGGTGCAGACGCTACTAGTGATTTTAGACACCGCTATACCCACCCTATTACAGGCAAACGCCCATACATGACGCTAGGACAATACCCAGCGTTAAGCCTTGCTGATGCCCGTCAATATCATAATGACAATATGCAGCTACTAGCTAAAGATACTGATCCGATAGAACATAGAGAAGGTAAAAAGCAAAAAGAACTTACCGAACGCCAAAACACCTTAAACCACTTCATCAACGAATGGCGCGATATTCAAGCCAGCAAAAACCTAAATAAACGTACTATCAAAAATCTTGAAGAACTAGTAAGACCGATTGAAAACCAGTTAGGGTGTATGAAGGTAACAGACATAACCCCCAGTCTAGTTATCAAATTTATTAACAGCATTCAAAAAACCAATACTTATAAAGGATTGAGGGTAAGAACATTACTAAAGAGTATCTTACAGATTGCCAAAGCTCATATGGTGATCGAGTACAACCCAGCAAGCGACCTACAAGGAACGCTAAAAAGACATGCATCTAAACACCGCCCAGCATTGAGTAATGATGTGACCGCTTTTGCCGAACTGCTAAAAGATATTGACCAGCTAGACGATGCAAGCCAGCTATATAACAAACGTATCTTACAGCTATTGGCTTTAACCTTTACTCGAGTAGGCGATCTATGCGCTATGCGATGGACTGATGTTAATTGGCTCAAAAAGCAATGGCAGTTTAAGCCACAAAAGGCAGGTAACAGGGGCGATATGGTAGCTAGTCTAGTGATACCACTAGCACCGCAAGCCCTCGCTATATTAGAACAGATGAAACCCTTAACAGGTGATAGCGATTATGTATTTCATAACCCTAGACGCAAAAAAGAGCCTTACCATCATACGCAAGCAATCAACAAATTATTAAACAGTGACTTAATGAATAACGGACAAGGCTATAAAGATATTCATAGCCCCCACGGCTTTAGAAGTACAGCAAAAACGATGCTAATGGAACGGCTAGGCTATGATGAACTCATAACCGAACTGGCATTAGGTCACCGCATGCTAAACGCTTATGGCACTGCATACAATCGCATGACTGGATTAGATCAACGCGCTGCAATGATGAACGACTGGGCGAACTACCTAGACGATATAAAAGCTGGCAAGTTTGATAATGTTATTCATGCTGATTTTAAGAAAGGCGATAAACAGAAACACGGCTAAAACCTAACTAATAAAAACCACCAAAGGAGAAGTAACAATGATGATATTAGATACCGAACCAACACGCCAGCAATTAGATGACCGCGCATTTTGGGATAACCTACCGCCTGATGGTGCAGAATATGACGGCTTTACGTATGTGCCTATTTATTCTATTTTACATAATGGTGAGCCTATCGACTTTAAAACAGATGACGGCAAAACATTAATGAACTCATTCCCTTATGAGCTGGCAATTAAAGAAAAGCAACGCCTATCTAAAAAGCATGACAATATCACTTTAAAGATCACTGGGTATAGTCAAAGCCTAGTAAGAATGGACAGACGATTAACAGCATAACTGATTTAGCGACTAAACACCGCTACAATGACCATGCAAGGCTAGGACTAATTACCCGAACGACAGCTATTTACACACCCTTATGCTGTCACTGCCTTGCACCTACTTTGATTAAAGGGTGTAAGGGTGTGAATGTGAAAATTTCAGCTAGACCTTGCTCAGAGATGCATAAGTATATATATATGTCTCTGACCTTATAGAACTAATTTCGTTTAGTAGTAAACCCAATATAAAAATCGCGCACGTAGCTTTATATCTGATAGATGCAAATTTTGATGAACAAGTTACGTCTTATTTTTCGAATAGAGGTAGAAGTTATAGCAAAGACATGCATAGAGAAGATTTTGGTTTTGATATTAACACTAGAGAATATCTGACGCATTGTGACGATATTAGGTATGTAACTTCCAAGTACTTTGTAACTAATGATTTAGAGGGTATAGAAGATGGGTTTTGTTATTTAATAAAAGAGTTAAAGTCTATTGAATGCATTAAAAATTTAGATATTGATTTCGGTCGTAGCGTGATGTTTCAAGTTACTGAAGCCTCTAGAAAGTACAATAATGATATAAACCCGCCTATTTTTAGGCTTGCAGACGATGGCCTTGATCTTGAAAACCCAGAGCATAAGAAAATACACGAACTTAATATAAATGAGTTTTCTCGAGATAAGTTAGCGGTACTTGATACCTATAGTATTATGTATGCAGCTTGCCTACTGTCAGGTGATAGTCCAACAGAAATTCGTAAATTTCAAAGTCATATAAAATTTACTCAAGTATTTTCAGAATATATCAGTTATAAATTAATGATTGAGCTTGCAATAAAAAACAGTGAATTAAATATTCATGAAGACAAGATATTAGCTGCTGATTTAAAAGATTACTTAGGGAAAAATGGTTACTTCTTTAGGGGTTTTAATGATTGGATGGCTATTGAGCCAGCTAAGCCACTAAACGATTATAAAACAAGCCAACAGCTAGAAATTGATGCTAAAGAGTTAATAGAGGCACAAGCTAAAGTAGCAGAACTTCAAACCGAACTTGAACAAGTCAAAGCGCAATTAGATGAACAGCAACAAGCCCCACAGCGAAGCAGATCGCAAACAGATGAAACTAACACCGATAAGAAGTTAATCGCAATGATGGCGCTATTATTAGCTAAGCAATCTAATACCTTTCGTATTGGTCAAAAGCCAAACTACAAGCAAATAAATGAAGCTATTCTTAACCTTGCTACTGATTTAAAAATAGCTAATGAGGACATGACAGGCTTAAAAGCTAATGCGAATAAAATCAGTCAAGCACTACAAGCCCATGCTGATATGTTCAAGCTATCAAAAGATTAAAAATACCACGTTTTAATTTTAATTAATTCAAATTAATTTCTAACAACACCCCACGCCCCACAATAAGCCTTAACAACTTTCATCAACTGAATAGGAGTTAAGGCAATGCCTAACACTACCCACGCAGCACCCACCAGTAAGCTAAACCTAGCTTATCTATTAGCGAACCCTAAAGAGCTTTATCAGGTTAAGCAAATAGCCGATGTATTCCATAAGCACCCCGAAACTATTAGACGATGGATAAAAACGGACAAGATCACAAAGCCGTTATCTATCAATGGCGTTTACTACTTTAAAGGTAGCGACATTGTGGACTATCTAAATGCTACTAATGAGGGGCTTAATCATGGATAAGCCAAAACGCAGCCAAAACCAAATAATCAAAGATCATCTTTTGACCGGTCAATCAATCACAAGCTGGCAAGCTATCGAACTTTATAGAATAGCCACGCTACCCACTCGCATTAATCAGTTAGAAAATACAGGCTTAACCATACAGCGCAAGCGAGTAGATAAAGACGGCAAGCACTGGCATGAGTATTGGATTGATAACGATAATCTAGCTAGTGGAGTGCAATCATGAGCCAATCAAACGACAGGCTATTACAGATAGCCGACACGCTCGAACATATCAACGAGCAGCTAATCTTATTATCAATTGATACCGAACATTACGCTATGGCATTGCAAGCCGTGCAGACAGATGACCCAATATCTAAAGGCGTTATTCAAGCCGTCATTGCTGCATTGTTTAGGGACTCATTGTTTGCCACCGATGCCAGCGAACAAATGGACATAGTGCTATCTATGCCTGAAATGGAGGTTACGCGCCATGAGTGATAACACTTTTATAAATCAAGTCATGGACGGGCTAAAAGAACAGGGCGTGCTGATGATGCCTGATGGCTTTATCGACCAGCTAATCATTACCTTACACGCCAATGTGACCGCCATTAATAGCCTGACAAAGATAGCAGAACTAGAAGTAAAGATGCTAGGCAATGCGATACCTACAGGCAGTCGGCAAGTAGAGTCACTCAAAGAGCTATCTACACGAATAGCAGAAATCGCCTTTAACGTGGAGGACGTAAGAAATGACCAGCGATAACAAAACCAATCTAAAAGCCGACCACGGGCAGCACAACAAGCCACATAAGCGAGGATTACTACTTAGCTTTATCATTTTTATGGCATGGGTTATAGGCATTGGCTTACTACTATCATTAATCGCTTGCCAGCCAACTGATCCTAAAATACTTGTTATTAAGGAGGGCAACAAATGACTATTGCAGACAAAGCAAAGCCCCAAGCTGATGACAAGGGGCTTAACACTTTACTTGGCAGCACAAAGCAAACTACAACTGAAATTATAGCAGATGATGAGATAACAAACAGCCTGATAGCACTAGGTCAAGGCGATAAACTAAGACAGTTTGGTGATAGCTTTACTATTCAAAATGGCGATAGAAAAAGCGACATTATCAACACCGCTGGCAAGGTGGCTTTTATACTAAGTGACAATATGCACCAGCCAGCCAATATAGGCATTTACACCCCTAACAGTGATGAGCCTATAGAAGTAACAGACCCGAGCCAGCCAAGCGCCTTTATCATTGGCAATCTAAGCTTAGATAGTGACTGGTATGCAATGAATAACCTAGCTGATGGTACAGCCCTATATAGAGAGCTGATAAGCCAAGGGCTAAACGTTACTATATTAGTTAGTATTAACCCCTTTCATTTTAATAACATGAGCTATGCTGAAGAAACCGTATAACTAAACTTGGTAAACTAAGCATATTAATCGGAGTTTACCATGACCAAAAAAATCAGAACTTATAGCACAGAATTTAAAGCTGAAGCCGTTAAGAAGATAGCAGACAATAACGGCAACATCTCATCGACCGCAAAGCAGCTTGGCATCGCCATGCAAACCTTATCTAATTGGCATAACAAAGCCAATCAAGGCAAGCTTGTCGGCACAGAGCAATATGATCCTGATCTTATGAGTGCTCTTCAAGAAATAAAGCAGCTCAAGCGGCAGATCAAAGTTGCCGAAGAGGAACGAGAGATACTAAAAAAGGCGACGGCGTACTTCGCGAAAAACAGCCCGTAAAGTACGCCTTTATCAAAGACAATCAGCAGATATTTAGCATCACTACTATGTGCCGTGTATTAAAGATTAAGCCATCGAGCTACTATGACTGGATTAGTCGTGACATCAGTGATCAGCAGATACATCGCAACCAGTCTGAATTACTGGTTAAAGCGGCTCACAGTGAAACGAAAGAACGTTATGGCGTAGATCGACTGCATGCTCATCTAAGCGAGCAAGGCCACAACATTAGCCTGTATATGGTCAGAAGCATTAAAGAAGAACATGGCATTAAAT
Organism: Psychrobacter sp. SC65A.3; assembly: GCF_025642195.1. Classification (NCBI taxonomy): domain Bacteria; kingdom Pseudomonadati; phylum Pseudomonadota; class Gammaproteobacteria; order Moraxellales; family Moraxellaceae; genus Psychrobacter; species Psychrobacter sp. SC65A.3. Next base: position 1,130,316 of record NZ_CP106752.1, read on the forward strand.
GCCGTCGCCACAAGCGCTTTAAAGTGACCACCGACTCTAATCACAACAAGCTGGTTTATCCAAACGTGCTGGATCAGAAGTTTGATGCCAATCGTCCTAATGAGTCTTGGGTCAGTGACATTACGTATATCTGGACCAATGAGGGCTGGTTGTATTTAGCTGGAGTCAAAGATTTGTACACCAAAGAGCTGGTCGGGTATGCGATCAATAAGCGAATGACAGCAGATCTAGTATGCCGTGCACTCAATATGGCAATCAAGAACAAACGACCTAGCAAAGGGCTAATAGTTCACTCTGACAGAGGCAGCCAATATTGCAGTCATGCCTACCACAAGATCATCAAGCGACATCAGTTTGCAGGCTCAATGAGCGCTAAAGGTAACTGCTTTGATAACGCACCTATAGAGAGTTTCTGGGGCGTATTAAAGAATGAATTAGTATATCACCAAGACTATAAAACAAGATTTGCAGCTATCAGCGATATCATTGGATATATTGAGTTGTACTACAACCAAACTAGGATTCAAAAGAGCTTGGGCCATAAATCGCCAAGACAGGGGTGGTTTGATTATTATCGTCAAGCTGCGTAATTAAATTTCCCAAGTTTAATTGTACGGATTTGACGGCAGGGGTCAACATGGTTAAGCATTTTGCTGAGGTTAAGCAAGTTATCGTTACTGCTACCATAGATAAAAAAGATGAGATCACAAAGCCATTGCTAGGGGTAAACGTCAAAGCTATTATTACTACTTTTGACTTACTGCTATCGTTTGGTAATTACCAGACGCTTAATGATGTTTTGAATGAGCCTGAAACGATCATAAAAGACTTATTAGCTGAGGCATGGGGCGAACCTGAACAATTAGCAGCCGATACTAGTAAGCCCACCCCATATCCTATAGATGCATGGGAAGGACTATTAAAGAATGTGATTGTAGCAGTAGCACGCTATGCACAAGTCCCCTTAGCAATGGCAGGTCAATGCGTTTTAGGAGCTATAGCACATATAGGGCAACAGTTTGTTAATGCACCGCATGGAGATAGGCATAACCCAGCCAGTCTTATATTGGTGACAGAGGGCGAAAGTGGTAGCGGAAAAACTGAAACCATGAACTTAACCCATCTAAAAATAGATGAATACGAGAAAAAACAATATGAATCTTATTTAACGGACTTAGCCACATGGGAAACAGACAAAGCAAGTTTGACAGGCAAAGAAAGGCAAACGTTTCTTGATAGCACCCCAAAGCCCTATAACCCTGAAACTGTCTTTAAAGACGCTACTATAGAAACCATACTAGATAAGTACGTCAATCTTGAGATCATTAATGCATCATGGGCAACTGATGACGCAGCGCAATTCTTTAACGGTCATTCAATGACAAGTAAGACCGCTGGCAATGCTTTAACAAGTTTTACCGACCTTTATAGTGGTGGTGTAGTCAATCGGTCACGGTCACAAAAGAACGCTTTTGCTAATCCAAGAACTAAGGCATTTAATGCACGTTTGACACTTATGCTTATGGCTCAACGTATTATATTAGAGCCAGCTTTATCCGATCCTTTATTGAATGGTCAAGGTTTTTTAGCCCGTGCTTTGATTGCTTGCCCTGAGGATTTACGAGGTTATAGAACATGGAACGACCCCAAGCGAAAAGACGATAAAGCTTATAATAATCCTGATCTAATTGCTTACTGGTCACGCTGTGAAAGCTTGCTTAATCCGTCACCAGCCAACCTACCTATAGCCCCAAATGGTGAGCCTGAACGTATTAAAATACAATGGGCTGATAGTAAGGCAAAGCAAGTCTTTGATGACCATAAGCAAGCTATTGAGAACAGGCAGCGAAAAGGTGGCGTTTTTGCAACATTAAAAGCGTATGCGTCACGTATGGCAGAAAATGCTAGCCGTATAGCGTCACTGATAGCCTTCTTTGATGAACGTACTACGATAACAGTAGATGACGTTAAAAGGGCTTATCTGCTAGTGGAATATTCTACAGCTGAACGATTGCGCTATTTAGATGCAACGCCACAAGGTGAGCAGAACGACAGTGAAAAGCTAAGTAGCTGGCTAGTAGATAAAGCCAAAGGTAAAAACCCACTGATCTTAAACCGTACCTATGTCTATAATGGAGCACCTAAACCAATGCGTAAAAATAATAAGATATTACAAAACGAACTCGATAATTTAGAAAGCATGGGGCATATCAAACAAGCTGATGAAGGTAAAAGAAAAGTAATCTATATCAACCCCAAACTAATAACAGTATAGGCATACCCTAAAACATGCCTTTTTGCCTAAATGCCTTCTATCTTTTACGGTTAGAGGGCTTTATTTATTAATGGCTTTTGCCTTTACGTGCCTTTATGCCTAAATACTGTTTTTAACAATGCCTATTTATGACAATTTAGGCAATTTAGGACGGGTTAGGATAGACACGTTAATAAGGTGTTACTAGGAATGGTAAGGCTTACAAGCAATCTAGGCAGTTTAGGCACATTTTTACAGGTGAATATCTATATCACAAATGCAGCACCGAAAAGCTAAGTGTAGTTAATATCTAAAGTGGTCATAATGTTATAATATAACAAAAATACCTAATGGTTTAGATAACATGCCAGCACTTGCCACTACTCACAGCTTAAACGACTACTTAAAGCTACCTATCTCACGCTATCGTGAGCAGCTAAGACAAGGTAACGCTAAAAATATCGAAGTAAGCTACACCCATCGAAGCAAACCCTATCAATACTCTATTCAGCTAACAAAAACATCATGCAACTATGGCGGTTATCGTTACTGGTGGCTATGCCCTAAATGCCGTCATAGGACATCGACCTTATATTGCGCTGGCTTGTATGTTTGCCGTCATTGCATTGGTGCTAATTATGGCAGTCAGTTACAGCAACCCATTGACCGCGTATTCAGTCGCATAGCAGCGATTAGAGCGCGTTTAGGTTGGCAGCAAGGCGTTATTCATGGCATTGGTGCAAAGCCTCGCTACATGCACTTAAAGACGTTTGATAGGTTGGTAAATGAGCATGACCGACTTAGTGCTGAGGTATGGCAATCAACCCTTGATAAACTAAATTGCACAAGATAAGAGGTAAGCAGATGCGACTACCAGACCTTAACGATTTGATCCAAGATTTACAGCTCGCTAAACAGATAGCGATTGATAATCAAAACGCCAATGCTTTAACTATAGCCACCATGAGCCAAGCTAAGTTACTAGGCATTGATAAGCCACTTAAAGACGTAACGCCAAACAGTAATATCAAATCAGGACTAGGACATTTTTACGGACGTATTCCTGATCTAACGCCTGAGGCAGCATTGGCAATCAGTAAGCGATTAGATGAGGAATATTGAACCATGAGCAGATTAACACTTGATGACTTACTCGATCAGTTAGAACAGGCAAGGCAGATAGCGATTGAGGAACGCAAGCCCACCGCCATGATACAAGCCACTGCGACAATGGCCAAGCTGACAGGGTTAGATAAGCCAGTTATCAAAGACGTTTATGCAGACAGCAAGCCAGTAGTATTCAACATTACAGGCTTATCACCTGAGGCAGCAAGCCAAGCCTATCAAGATATTATGGGGTAAAGAATGAAAATGAGTATTGATGACCTGATGACTGAATTAGACGATGCTAGATTGACCGCTAAGGCGAATGGACAAGCATCTGCTATGGTTGCTGCTACGATGTCAAAAGCAAAGCTATTGGGGTTATTAGACAAGCCACCAATGCGAGATATTGAGCCAATAGCAAACAGACCTACAGTGATAAGACTGGTAGCACCGAAAACGAATGATAAAGGTAAGGCGGTATAAGTAAGTTTAGTTTTCGGACATCTTAGAACCTGACAAAACCATACATGAAATAAAATAATTAACGGCTACCAATACTCAAAAATCAAAGCTACTGGCTACCAAAACGGCTACCAAATATTAATAACAGATTGTTATTAGCAATTAAATCAAATACTTAATATAATAAAAAAGCACTACCGAAGTAATGCTTTTTTTATACCAATATCTTGCTCGATTATCAATATCGCTTATTTGATATCTTTCCAGAATTCTTTATTGAGCAAGTAAACTGGAATTAATAAGACAAGTAAGAATAAAATCACAAAGAAACCAATCACTTTACGATCATGGCGAACAGGTTCTGCCATCCATGCCATGAAGTTAACTAAGTCACCTACTTCAGATTCGAACTCTTCCTGACTCAGCTCTTCTTGCATGTTATGCAAAACGTGAGGCATTGCCGCATTTGCGAGGACTAAGTTATTAGCACCCCAAGGACGGCTTGGATCTTCGTAAAAAGACAATAGGTAAGTGTAAACCCAATCATCGCCGCGCAGTCTTGTCTCAAGTGACAAATCTGGAGGAGCCGCGCCAAACCATGAGGCTTGTACTTCAGGGTCAATCTCAGCATCGATATGATCACCGATCTGATCGGTCGTCACCATCAAATACTTTTCGACCAACTCAGGTGGTATCTCTAAGTCTTTAGCGATGCGTGAGTGACGAACGTACTTGGCTGAGTGACACCCAGCACAGTAGTTCATAAACGTCTTAGCACCGTTTTGTAGTGAGCCCTTATTGGTAAAATCAATAGGCGCTGTACTACAAGCCAAATGCTCTACAATGCCCTCAGCATTGGTAAACGTACCGCAGCCACTACCTGCTGCTAGAGCGCTACCAGCAGTCAAAGTTAATGCCGCGCCTAAGCCCAAACCTGCTAGGGATTTAATTAGCGTGCTCATTAGTGACCTCCGGTAACGCGTTCTGGTGGCTGTTTACACTTCTCAATGGCAGTGTAAAACGGCATCAATAAGAAGAACAAGAAATACAATATGGTAAAGATACGAGCCATTATAGTTGCTGTTGGGGTGGTAGGCGTCGCACCTAAATAACCCAATACTAAGAAACTAATAGCAAACACGGTTAAAGCGATTTTAGATAAAATGCCTTTATAACGTATCGAGCGTACTGGCGATCTATCAAGCCAAGGTATTAAGAACAATACGGCAATAGCAGCACCCATCGCAATCACACCACCAAGCTTATCAGGAACGGCACGTAAGATGGCATAGAAAGGCGTGTAGTACCATACCGGTGCAATATGCGCTGGTGTTTTCAGTGAGTTGGCAGTCTCAAAGTTTGGTGGCTCAAGGAAGAAGCCGCCGCCTTCTGGGAAAAAGAATACCACAGCAAAGAATAAGATAAAGAAGACAACAATACCAACCATATCGTGTACGGTGTAGTACGGATGGAATTCAATACCATCTAATGGCACGCCGTTTTTATCTTTTAGCTTCTTAATGTCAATACCATCAGGGTTGTTTGAACCCACATGATGCAGAGCCACTAAGTGCATAAAGACTAAGCCCACAAGCACAAGCGGAATCGCAACCACATGCAAGGCAAAGAAGCGGTTTAGGGTGATACCTGAAATAATATAATCACCACGAACCCACTCAGCAAGACCGTCACCAATGACAGGTAAGGCTGCAGGTAAGTTCAAGATAACCTGAGCACCCCAGAATGACATATTGCCCCAAGGAAGTAGGTAACCAAAGAAACCTTCTGCCATCAATGCTAAGTAAATACCCATACCGATAAGCCAAATCAGCTCACGCGGTTTTTGGTATGAACCATATAGCAAGGCTCTGAACATATGCAGATATACCACTACGAAGAACGCTGACGCGCCGGTCGAGTGCATATAACGGATGAGCCAACCGCCCTTAACATCACGCATGATATATTCAACAGACGCAAATGCCCCTTCGGCACTTGGGTTATACATCATCGTCAGCCAAATACCAGTTACTAACTGATTGACCAGTACCACCATTGATAACACGCCAAAGAAGTACCAAAAGTTAAAGTTCTTTGGTGCATAGTACTTTGACATATGATATTCATAGGTTTCAGTCGCAGGAAAACGCGCGTCCACCCAATGCATTAACTTTTTACCCATGCTCATATTAAGCCTCCCCAATCGTCAAGATGGTACCATCCATGTTGTACTCTGGGATAGGTAAGTTAAGCGGTGCAGGTACGCCACTATAAACGCGACCCGCTAAATCGTATTTAGAGCCATGACATGGGCAGAAAAACCCTCCATACCAGTCATTACCACCTAAATCGGCTGCGCCAACATCGGGACGGTAGTTTGGTGCACAACCTAAATGTGTACAGACGCCTTCTACCACCAATACTTCTGGTGAGATAGAGCGTTCAGGATTTTTACAGTACTCAGGTTGCAAAGAGGCACTAGAATCAGGGTCAGACAATAATGGCTTTACTGACTCAAGCAGGGTGAGCATCTCTTCAGTACGCTTAACCACAAAGATGGGTTTGCCACGATATTTGACAACAATCATTTGCCCTGCTTCGATAGAACCAATATCTTGGGTCACTGCTGCACCAGCAGCTTCAGCTTTAGCACTTGGGGTCCAAGAGCGGACAAAAGGTGTTGCCACAGCAGCTACCCCAGCTGCACCAATTACGGCAGTCGAGGCAATCAGAACTCTACGGCGTTGTACGTTAACGCCTTCGGCATGGCTCATTAATACTTCCTCCAGGTGAATGAAATGGGATTATCCCACACTGGGTTTGTGACTTAGAATAGAAACAATTATCAAGCCACGTTAGCTGTGCCTAATTTTGCTAATTGTTGCTATTCTAAGCTATTTTGGTCATAAAATAAATTATTGTGTTAAAAATAAAGCAACCTTAATAGGGCACGCTTCAGCGTTAAACAAAGTGATCAAGACATAACACCTTAATTATCAATGTTTAATAGCAGCTTTATATCAACAAAAATGTTATGGATAATGACCTTATAAATGATAAGGGTATTCGGCAATAGCGAATGATACTTGAAATTACGACAATGTTCACTAACTTTCAGCACATCACTACTTTGTAAGTCGCTGTGACGCTATTATCACCACTTTATATTATAAAATGATGATAATTACGTGCATAAAGACTTAGATTAGCTCTCAAGCGTATTCCAGCGTTCAAGCTTAATCATCATCTCATCTTCAATTGCAAGCAGTCGCTCACTAGCAGCTGTTGCCGCATCAAAATCTTGGTTAAACCAAGTACCGTCGGCTAGCTTTTCTTCTAGCTGCATTTGTTCCGCTTCTAAAGCAGCAATCTCTTTTGGTAACGCATCAAGCTCACGCTGGTCATTGAAATTAAGCTTTTTAGCAGCAGTATTAGGTTTCGCTACTGCCGCTGATTTATTGGCAGATTTGCTGTTGGCAGTAGTATTACTATTAGAAGATTTAGCTGCTTTAGAAGCTTCTTCGCGATTCTTTTGTACCAAATACTCTTGATAGCCGCCGACATACTCGCTGACCGTCCCTTTACCATCTTCATCAGTATCAAATACCCAAGTAGAAGTGACGACATTGTCCATAAATGAGCGATCATGGCTAATGAGCAAAATCGTACCACCAAAGCTGGCGACTGATTCTTCTAGTAGCTCAAGTGTCGCCATATCCAAGTCGTTGGTTGGCTCATCGAGTACGAGGATATTTGCAGGTTTTAATAATTGCTTAGCTAGTAGCACGCGGTTACGCTCACCACCTGATAATGCTTTGACAGGCGTACGGGCACGCTCTGGCGCAAATAAGAAATCTTGTAGATAGCTCATAATGTGCGTTTTACGACCGCCGACTTCGACGAAGTCAGAGCCTTCTGAGACGTTTTGCGCCACACTGGCTTCAAGATCTAACTGATCACGCAGCTGATCGAAGAAAGCGATTTTTAAATTCGTACCCAGCTCAACGCTGCCTGTTTTGATCACATCGTCGTCTGACATATCGAGTAGGGCTTTAATGAGCGTAGTTTTACCTGCACCATTAGGACCGACGATACCGATTTTGTCACCGCGCATGATGGTGGTACTAAAGTTATCGACCAACACATGGTCATCATATTGTAGGTGTAGATTTTTGACTTTACAGACCAGCTTGCCGCTTTTCTCGCCTTGACCCATCGTAATATTGACATTGCCGACTTGTTCACGGCGGTCACTACGCTCTTCACGTAAGGCTTTTAGCTCACGGACGCGACCTTCGTTACGGGTACGGCGTGCTTTAATACCTTGGCGAATCCATACTTCTTCTTGGGCTAACTTTTTATCAAAGTTGGCATTATTCTTTTCTTCAGCCAATAACTGTAGCTCTTTTAGCTCTTGGTAGCGTGCATAGCCACCTTCGCCTTGAGTCACGTCATAGCTGGTCAATTGACCACGGTCAAGCTCAATGATACGAGTGGATAGTTTATTAACGAATGCTCTATCATGGGTGACAAATAATAATGTCAGACCTTGCCAATCCAATAAGAAGCGCTCAAGCCATTCAATACTATCAACGTCCAAATGGTTGGTTGGCTCATCGAGGAGCAGTACATCAGGCTTAGTCACTAACGAGCGTGCTAATAAAACACGGCGCTTACGACCACCAGATAGTGACGATAAGTCATCGTCTGGATCGAGACCCATTGTCGTGATAAGACGTGTTGCTTCGCGCTCTAAATCCCAACCATGTACCGCATCGATATCATGCTGCAAGTCTGCCATACGCTCGCAGGCATCCATGTCACCATTGGCACACAAATCAGTTTGCGCATTATAGTTAATCAGCAGCTCGGCAGTGCGTTTGCTGCCACCCATAACGATATCTAAAATTCTACCGCTGGTTTCAGGTACATCCTGCTCGAGCATAGCGACGCGTACACTATTATTAATAATAACTTCGCCGCTATCAGGCAACAATGTGCCATTAATCAGTTTAAATAAGGTGGATTTGCCTTCGCCATTGCGACCAATTAAGCACACGCGCTCGCCTGAATCGATAGCAAAGTCAATACCATCAAGGACAGGAGCGACGCCAAAAGCGAGATGAATATCTTTTAAATGTATCAGTGCCATAGAGTATCTTAAGCTTATATAATAGTGAGGTAGGGGTTGTTGCAAAATTTGCAGCAGTATAACATGCTGCCACGTAACTGTAGCGTGCGTAAATAGATTTATCAGCACGATTTTATGACTATTAATTTGTCAAGCAATGTAGAACATCTTATTAAGGCTTTAGCCATCGCATCCAGTATTGAGAAAAATATGAATGAAGCAAATCCAAAAAATAACAGTGTATCCAAGCCTCATACCGACAACTCAACCACACAAGCTGATTTACAATTACAGTTAGTTGAACTGCAGATGAATATGTCTCATCTTGAGCTAACTGTAGAACGCCTTGACGACGTCATTACTCGTCAAGACAAACATATCCAAACGCTACAACGACAGTTACAATTTATTTATAAACAAGTTGAAAGCCAAGATGAAGAAGGAGGCGTAGCACCTTTTGACGTCATAGCAGACAGACCACCCCATTATTAACCATAATATGCCATACATAAACAGCGACTAAACTGAATTATTTTTAATGAATTTATATGTGTATTTTCGAATAAAACTACCTTACAGTGACTATCCAGTCATATTAGAGAAATAATGTTGTTTTAGTGTATTAAAAACATTAGTATCCTTCACCTTAAGTACCGTCTACCTGACAAAGTTCGGGATAGCGGTAAACAACGTGGATGTTTGGAGATACACAATGGGCGCAAATTTTAATCTTAAAACCCTCACGGTAGCTATTGCTACTCTTTCTATTGCTAGTGTTGCTAGTGTTGCGAGTGCGGCAGGTCTTGATCGTTCAGGTCAAGATATCACAGCGTTTTTACAAAATGGTGTATATGCTGAAGCGGTTTATACCTATATTGATGGCGATGTCACTGGTAAAGATTCGTCAGGTAAAGAGATTGATGATATTGCTGAGTCTTATGACTTCTTTCGTTATGGTGTAAAAGCGGATATCAACGACACTTTTAGTGTTGGGGTTTTATATGACGAGCCTTTTGGTGCAGCGGCTGACTATAGTGGTAAGAATGACTTTGTAGATCAAAATCCTCTTTCACCTAGAAATGGTGAAGGTACCAATGTTGAAGTTCGTACTGAAAGCATCACTGGCATTGTTGGCGCAAAACTTGGCGAAAATAAGAACTTTCAGGTATATGGTGGTCCAGTAGCTCAACGTGTGAAAGCCAATGTGAAATTGCGTGGAACTGCTTATAGTATCGCTAATGGTTATACTACCAATATCAGTGCTGATCAGGACTATGGCTGGTTGGCTGGCGTCGCTTACAGTAAGCCTGAAATTGCCTTACAAGCTGCTCTAACGTATCGTTCAGAAATTGAGCATAATACACAGGCTGCAGAAATCTATCCTTTCGCTCAGAGAGTTGGTCTTTCGCCAAATAGAATCGATAATATTGAGATCACTACCCCTGAATCAGTGAATTTTGATTTCCAAACGGGTATTAATCCTACGATGCTAGCTACAGCAAAAGTACGCTGGGTACCATGGAGTGATTTTGCGATTACACCATCATTATACAATGAGACTAGCCAAAAATTAGCAGGTCAGCCTGGTATTCCTCCTGAAGGTTTAGATTTGGTTAGTTATGATAAAGACCAGTGGCAGGTTGAATTAGGTCTTGCTAAACGTCTAACACCAGTACTAGCGGTGACAGGTACGGTTGGTTGGGACAGTGGTGCTGGCAATCCAGTTACGTCACTAGGTCCTATTGAAGGTTACTATAGCGCTGGTCTTGGTGCAAAGTATAATTTGACCGACAACTGGGCTATTTCTGCTGGTGGTAAGTACTTATGGTTCGGTGATGCAAAAGGTCAAATTCCTAGCAAAACTGTTGTCAGTAACTTTGAAGACAATGATGGCTTTGCTCTTGGTGTAAAATTATCTTATCAAGCCAAGCAAAATTTTAACTAAAATGTAATGGTATTAGCTTGATATAGGGTTAATGCTGTTGTCTCAAAAAAGCGATCCTTAATGGGTCGCTTTTTTATGTATTAAATTAAAAATCTAGAATTACTAACTATTAGATTTAAGTTTGCTAAAATTACAATTTATGAGTTACTTTATGAATATTTGTTTTGTATTTTTGTTCGTTTGCTTTAGGTCTAGATAAATGTACTGAACAGTCATTATTAAGAAATAAAGTGTTTTAAGTGTTGTTTTAGTGTCAAAAAGTGATTACTATTCATTCAGGACGTCGTTTACATAAGTTTATATTTTAAGCAACAATGCCGAATATGAGTTATGAAGATGATTTAACAACTAGGATGTTTGGAGATACCCAATGCGCGCTACTTTTCATTTAAAAACTCTTGCTGTAGCGATAGCTACTCTTTCTATAGCCAGTATGTCTAATGCTGCAGGTCTTGATCGTTCAGGTCAAGATATTACAGCATTCCTACAAGATGGCACCTATGCTGAGGCGGTCTATACCTACATCGACGCAGACGTTAGTGGTTTCGACAGTGCTAACAATGTCCCTACAAGCAATACCTATGTTAAAGGTAATGCCACTGGTGATATTGCTGAGTCTTACGACTTCTTTCGTTATGGCGTAAAGGCAGACATTAATGATACTTTTAGTGTCGGTATCTTATATGACGAGCCATTTGGTGCTTCTGCCAAATACGAAGGTGATAATAATTTTGTATCTAAAGGTGATCAAAACGCTTCTATTATAGAATTAAGCGGTGGGAAAGTAACAGCTGCAACTATAGGACCTGCGATTGTAGCAGCAACTGCTGCAGCTCAAAATCCACTGGCTACTCCGGAGCAAAGAGCTGCAGCTGTAGAGACTATAAAAAGTCTTAAAACAGTAGGTGCTATTGCAAGCGCTGAAGCGGCTAACAAAGGTGAAGGAACTAATGTCGAAGTTCGTAGCGAAAGTATTACTGCTATTCTTGGCGCAAAGTTCGGTGCCAGTAAAGAGTTTCAAGTCTACGGTGGTCCAGTAGCACAGCGTGTACAAGCAGACGTTAAATTACGTGGTCTTGCTTATGGTCCAGCGACTGGATATACCTCACATATTAGCCCAGATCAAGATTATGGATGGTTAGCTGGTGTATCGTACAGCAAGCCTGAAATCGCTTTAAAAGCCGCTCTCACATATCGCTCTGAAATTGATCATAGTATGAATATTTATGAGAAATATCCTTTAGCACCAGCTATTGGTGCTACTGATACACCTCCACGTTCTATTCCAGATACTCAAGTTGCTAACATGGAATTAACCACACCACAATCAGTAAACTTTGATTTCCAAACTGGTCTTAATCCTACTACATTAGCGACGGCCAAAGTACGCTGGGTACCGTGGAGTGATTTTGCCATTACTCCTCCTTTATATAATGAAGTTAGTAAAGGTAGATATGGTCCTAATGGACTAGATTTGGTTGAGTATGAAGATGATCAATGGCAGGTAGAGCTTGGTCTTGCTAAACGTATTGCTCCAGCTTTAGCCATTAGTGGTACAGTTGGTTGGGATAGTGGCGCTGGTGATCCAACGACTTCATTAGGTCCAATTGATGGTTATTACAGTGTTGGTCTAGGTGCTAAGTATAACCTTACAGAGAACTGGGCAGTATCAGCAGGTGGTAAATACTTATGGTTTGGTGATGCTCAAGGTCAACTACCTACAGATAAGATCGTTGGTGACTTCCAAGACAACGATGGTTATGTGGCTGGTGTAAAAATATCTTATCAAGCTAAATAAAACATTATTATAGACAAATAGGTTAGACATGAGAAAGCGATCCATTAAGGGTCGCTTTCTTATATATGAATCGAGGAAAAACCTAATAGCTATTTCTATAGCTATAGAAATAGAAATAGATAGAAACGGTACGTTAATATTGATATTTGAATGCTATTTATATAAATATTTACTACTTGCTATTATTAGGTAGTATAGAGATTTGCAAGAAGTAGCCTAGTGATACTGCATCTATTTAAAAATAGATAAGTAGTAACTGTCAGAATAATAGACGTAGAGGGTTGCTAACTGCCTTTTTATCACGCAAATTGATGATATAGAGGCAGTTAGCATTGAAATAACCCAATGATATTTAATCAAACAATAAAAAACCTCGTTACTATAACAGTAGCGAGGTTTTCTAATTTAACAGCAGTAATTAAAAAGTGCTTATTGATCTAAGTTCATTTCCATTTCTTTAAACTTCGCTGAGACTGAGGCTTTTGGACCACCTGTCATAATACTTACAGCAAAGATGGCAATAGTACTTAAGATAAAGCCTGGAACGATAGCGTATAACCAGCTATTTAGTGCCATACCGTTCATCTGGAAAGGACCATAGATCCATAAGATGACAGTTAATGCACCAACGACCATACCAGCAACCGCACCGTTTCGGTTCATACCGCGCCAGATAAGACTGAAAATAACCAATGGTCCAAATGCCGCACCAAATCCTGCCCAAGCGTTAGAGACCAAACTTAATACAGAGCTTTCAGGATTAGAAGCCAGTAAAATAGCAACGACGGCGACCACGATAACTGAAAGACGACCGACCATTACTTGGCGGGCTTCTGGTGCATCTCTATCAAAAAATAGCTTATACACATCTTTGGTTAGTGAGCTTGATACGACCAATAGCTGTGATGAGATTGTACTCATGATCGCGGCTAAAATAGCGGCTAACAAGAAGCCTGAAACTAATGGCGTGAATAAGAACTGGGTGAATACTAAGAAGATAGTTTCAGGATCATCTAAAGTCATTGCTGTTTTTTGTACATAAGCACGACCTGCAAAACCAGTCATCAATGCACCGATTAGACTCACAATCATCCAGCTCATACCAATGTTACGTGCCGTTGGTATATCTTTGACTGAGCGAATAGCCATAAAGCGTACAATAATATGCGGCTGCCCAAAGTACCCCAAACCCCAAGCCATTAACGAGACAATACCAAGGATTGTCATACCACTGGTGACATTAAGTAAGCTTGGATCGATGTTCCTGACCGCCTCAGTTGTGGCTGAAATTCCACCAAGATCAGTGAAGGCTACAACAGGTACGATAACCATCGCAAATAGCATGATAATGCCCTGTACAAAGTCAGTCATTGACACTGCTAAAAAGCCGCCAAATAGAGTATAGGCGACAACCACACCAGCAGTCACCCACAAACCTGTGGTATAAGATAAGTTGAGTGAGCTTTCAAACAGTTTACCACCACCAACTAAGCTAGCTGCTGTATAAACAGTAAAGAATAAAATAATTACAACTGCTGAGATAACACGCAGCATATGCGACTTATCTTCGAATCGATTTGCAAAGTAGTCAGGTAATGTGATGGCATTATCTGCAATTTCAGTGTAAACACGTAAGCGCGGTGCCACGATGATATAGTTTAAAAATGCACCCAATGTCAAACCGAGGGCAATCCAAATACTCACGACGCCATCGGCATACATATAACCCGGTAAACCAAGTAATAACCAACCGGACATGTCTGATGCGCCAGCGGATAAAGCGGTTACCGCAGGACCGAGACTACGACCACCAAGCATATAGCCTTCGGTATCATTGGCTTGCTTAAAATAAGCATAAACCCCAATCCCGATCATCACTAAGAAATAGGCGCCAAGTGATATCAGCACGCCACTAGAAACTCCGTTCATATAAATAGTCCTTAACCAACGTTGTTGGCTGTCATTATTTTTAACGAGAAAAATTAAGTCTTGCAAGACGATGTTTAGAAACAATATCTAAAGACAAAAAAAGCCATTAAGTAGGACATAATGGCTTTTATTCAATATCTTCTGTTAGTTTTATATGATTGATGCTGTTTTAGGACCAATACTTATCAAACAATGTTGTATAGAAAAGGGCAAATATACTTCTGTGTTGCTATGTTAAATGCCATCATCTCTTTATCACTTGCCAAATATTAGTCGCTTATATAACCAATCATTTAAAACCATTAAACCTACTGTTTACTATCATATATTACTAGAGATGTTCAATATATGATTATCAGTGCCAGTTGGGTAAAATTATGTTATAAAAAACGTCAGAGGCATTATAACGTATGAGCGTCATAAATGCTAACTCAGTATCTTTCAGCAAGTAATATTTTAGAAAGTTATTTTATCTTAGATATCCAACCACACCAGACTAGGAGTTTTTATTGAATGACTGTTATTTAATAGCACCATTATTCAATGGGTGCTAGCAAATCTAATAGTGCAGTTACACTGTTTGATTGGGTCAGTTTTGGGTTAATTACCACGCCTAAATGACGCTGTAATTCGATATTATCTGCCATATCAATACGCTCTAAGTCTTGACTAATCATCGTTTGCGGCAATACTGACCAACCAAGTCCTACAGACACCAGCATCCGAATAGATTCAAGTGGGTTGGTGCTCATGGTGGCATAAGGCTTTAGATTGTGTTTGGCAAATTCAGCCAAGGTAATTTGACTGGTAAAGGTATTGGCAGATGGCAAGATAGCAGGGTAACGTGCCAATTGCTCTAGTGTCACATTAGATTTACTGGCCAAAGGTGATAAGGTGCCAGTCATAAAGTAAAGTGGATCTGACCATAGAGTATGATAGGTTAAACGCTTGTCATAAACGGGTGGCAGGGTCAAAAAGGCTAGAGACAAGTCACCATCAAGTACCGCTTTATGTGCGGTTTCTGAATCGACGAAATGTACCTCAAGCTGTACGGCAGGATAGGCTTGGATAAAATGCTTAAGAACAGGGGCGAGATGGTGTAAGCCTATATGATGGCTAGTACCAATGACAAGTTTGCCGGATACAATATGCTTAGAGTGCTGCAGATTGATTTTAAAGTTTTCGTAGTCTTCAAGCCATCGTTTGGCATGAGGTAGCATCTCACTGGCTGCTTGAGTTGGGACAATACCGCGACCCACCGTATCAAATAACGTGATATTAAACTCATCTTCTAAGTTTTTGATGCGTTTACTGACCGCAGGCTGAGTAATGAAAAGCTTTTCTGCTGCACCCGAAATACTACCTGTATTCATCACAGTCACGAATGTCGTCAAATTTGTGGTATTCACACCGATGTCCTTAGCTACATAACGAGCTATAAATAAAAGTTGGCTGACCCAATCATAATGTATTAGAAATAAAAGTTTGCAACTATGAAAGAATCATCAATTATTATTATAGGATTAGCCTGCTATAATCACAAGACATCGAAACGTATTTTAGACATATTTATTGTATTTACTTGATAATCTGCGCCATAAATCTTATTTTAGGCATCTATTATCGCAACCATTAGTAAGTAACAGATAAAAACCTAGCACACTATGGGTTGAATAAATGAAAAATATAGTCATTAGCCACTAAAAAGGATAGCAATATGGCCGGTCAAACGTTATATGACAAACTTTGGAATGCTCACGAAGTCACCAAGCGTGATGATGGTTCGAGCCTGATTTATATCGACCGCCATTTGCTACATGAAGTGACAAGTCCGCAAGCGTTTGAGGGTTTGGAATTGGCTAATAGAGCGCCGTGGCGTCTGTCGGCTAATATTGCAAGCCCTGACCATAACGTACCGACAGTCACCAAAGAGCGCTCAGAAGGTGTGGCAGGTATCAAGGATAAGGTCTCGCGCTTACAAGTACTGACCTTAGATGAAAACTGCAGCAAATTTGATATCGCTGAGTTTACGATTAATGATGCTCGTCAAGGGATCTTGCATGTCGTCGGTCCTGAGCAAGGCTTAGTATTGCCCGGTATGACCGTTGTTTGCGGAGATTCTCATACCGCGACTCATGGGGCACTTGGCTGCTTAGCACACGGTATCGGCACCTCTGAGGTTGAGCACGTATTGGCAACCCAGTGTTTGATTCAAAAGAAATCAAAGAATATGCAAATCCGCGTCACGGGTGAGCTTGGCGCTGGCGTAACCTCAAAAGATGTGGTGCTTGCTATCATTGCAAAAATCGGTACTGCTGGCGGAACAGGGCATGCGATTGAATTTGCTGGTCAAGTATTTGAAGACATGAGCATGGAAGGTCGTATGACCGTCTGTAATATGGCGATTGAAGCGGGCGCACGCGTGGGTATGGTTGCAGTCGATGATACGACGATTGACTATGTTAAAGGTCGTCCATATGCGCCGAACGAGTCACAATGGCAGCAAGCAGAAGCTTACTGGCGTACTTTTTACTCAGATGATGACGCTGTGTTTGATAGCGTGATTGAGATTGATGGTAGCCAAATTGCACCGCAAGTGTCTTGGGGTACGTCACCTGAAATGGTGGTTGATATCACCCAGTCAGTGCCAACGCCTGATCAAGCGATTGATGAAGCGCAAGAAGAAGGGTGGTTGCGTGCTTATACTTATATGGGTTTAGAAGCGGGTCAAAAAATTACCGATATTCAGCTGGACCGTATTTTTATTGGCTCTTGTACCAACTCGCGTATTGAAGATTTGCGTGATGCCGCCGCCGTGATCAAAGGTCGTAAAGTGGCTGATACTATCAAAGAAGCGATCGTCGTTGCGGGCTCTGGACAAGTTAAATTACAAGCAGAAGCAGAAGGCCTAGATGCTTTGTTTACGGATGCAGGCTTTGAATGGCGTGAGCCTGGCTGCTCGATGTGCCTTGCGATGAATGCTGATAAGCTTGAACCACAAGAGCATTGTGCTTCGACATCCAATCGCAACTTTGAAGGTCGACAAGGCAATGGTGGTCGTACGCATTTGGTCAGCCCAGCAATGGCAGCGGCAGCAGCATTGGCAGGTCACTTTGTGGATGTGCGAACTTTTTAGTTATTACGCGTCATTTAACAATAAGCACTATATCGATAGGAAATACTATGCAAGCTTATAACACCCAAACCGGTATCGTTTGCCCACTTGATCGCGCAAACGTTGATACCGATCAGATTATCGCCAAACAGTTTTTAAAGTCTATTAAGCGTACCGGTTTCGGCGTCAATTTATTCGATGATTGGCGTTATCTGGATGAAGGGTATCCGGGACAAGACAATAGCACACGTGTTATCAATCCTGACTTTATTTTAAATAAACCACGCTATCAAGGTGCTACTATCTTGCTAGCCCGCCGAAATTTTGGCTGTGGATCTAGCCGTGAACACGCCCCTTGGGCGCTTTCAGAGTATGGCTTTCGTACAGTCATTGCACCAAGCTTTGCCGATATTTTTTATAACAACTGTTTTAAAAATGGCATGCTACCGATTGTATTGGATGAAGAAATCGTTGATACCTTAATGAAAGCCACGTTTGCCAATGAAGGCTATGAGCTGACTGCAGATCTTGAGCGTCAGGTGGTCATCACCCCAACTGGCGAAGAATATGCGTTTGAAGTCGATGACTTCCGTAAGCATTGCCTATTAAATGGTCTTGATGATATCGGACTGACGTTGCAGCAAAGCGATGCTATTAAAGAATACGAGCAAAAAATGATGCAAAAAACGCCTTGGATATTTAATGAAGTCAGAGCCTAGTGTTTAATCATGAAATAAAACCGCTAATGGCAAACGATTAATAATGGATATGAATCGCCATAAAAACGAGCTTAGCGCTAATACAGCGTTGAGTTATGGCGACTAAGTGGCTAAAATGAACGATAATCTATTCTTATATTATATATTTCCATCTGATAAATAGTAGCCACCATTATGAATAAAATACGTTTTGCGGTATGGACAAGTACAGCTATTGCCATAACCTTATTATCTGGTTGTCAGGCATTGACAGGCTATCAACAGATAGATAAAGCAGAAAGCGCAAAGGTATGGACGGGTACTATTAAGCCCATTGCTGGCGAGGTAAATATTGCCTGTGTCGGCACCTACCACTGTGAGATTGTAAAGATAGATCGCACGATGGTGATATCGCCTGAAAATCACAAACCTGTGAATGCCACCATGGTAGTTGCGATGAATGCTGCGAGCCAAAACAATAAAACTCGCACAAGAAATAAGCATTCTCAAGCTGCTATGACGATGGATATGACGCCGCTTATTCATAATAATGCTATTAAGATTGTGCCATTATCAGCGTCTGCTATGCCAAATCTTATTAACTATTATGCTCGGGTCAAACCCGCTAAACGTGAAGTGCATGTTAATTTTTATCCAGAAAATAATCTAGGTTATGTCGAGCGTTTTGCTATGATTCATGACTTTGCTGGCCCCGGCACTTATCAGCTGCGTGCTTATCAAAAAAAGTCTGGCCAGAGCTCCGGTAGCTTGTTAGATACAGCATCGCCAGAGCCTTTATGTGTTGAGCTTTATCAAGGCAATACCGTGCAGCGCCGCTTTTGCAAGCAGATTGGCACTGAGCATCAAGGAGAGTTTGTAGAAACTGGTATCGCTAAGGCGGCATCAGTGCCATCAAAAGTAAAGGTAAAAGCCAAAGTATAATTATTAAAAGACTGTCGTTATTAGCTAAAAACAAAAGCAAGTATAAAATAAGTCATAGAAATATAAATTTACTCAACCTCAAGGACCAGTATGGCAACGATTTTAACATTAGCGGGCGATGGTATTGGCCCTGAAATCATGACTCAGGCCATTGATGTGCTGAACGCTGTCAATGATAAGTTTGCGTTAGGTTTTACCCTTGAGTCTGGATTGATCGGCGGTGTGGCAGTTGATGCAACAGGTGAACCTTTGCCAGAAGAGACGCTACAACGTGCACGCGCAGCAGATGCAGTGTTATTAGGTGCAGTTGGTGGTCCTAAGTGGGATGGTATCGAACGTAGTAAACGTCCTGAGCGCGGTTTACTAAAAATCCGTAGTGAGCTTGGTTTGTTTGCCAATCTGCGTGTGGCCAAACTTTATCCGCAGCTTGTGAATGCTTCAAGCATTAAACCTGAGATTATCTCAGGTCTAGACTTGCTGATCGTGCGTGAACTGACTGGTGGTATTTATTTTGGTGAGCCGCGCGGTATTCGTACACTAGAAAATGGTGAGCAGCAAGGCTATAACACTATGGTGTATAGCACTAGCGAAATCAATCGTATCGGCAAAGTTGCTTTTGAATTGGCGCAAACACGCGCGCAAGCAGCAGGAACCGCTGCCAAAGTCTGCTCTATTGACAAAGCCAATGTATTGGAAGTTACTGAGCTTTGGAAACAGACGATGATTGAATTACAGCAGTCAGAGTATAGCGATGTGGCGTTATCTCATATGTATGCTGACAATGCTTGTATGCAGCTGATTAAAGACCCCAAACAATTCGATGTTATGGTCACTGGCAATCTGTTTGGTGATATCTTATCTGATGAAGCGGCGATGCTGACGGGTTCTATTGGCATGCTGCCATCAGCCAGCCTTGATGAAGCGGGCAAAGGCATGTATGAGCCTTGTCATGGTTCAGCGCCTGATATCGCAGGACAAGATATAGCCAATCCACTAGCGACCATTTTATCGGTCGCTATGATGTTACGTTATACTTTTAAACAAGAAGCAGCAGCACAAGCGATTGAACAAGCGGTCAGTGATGTGCTTGATGATGGCTTACGTACGGTCGATATCTTGGATCGTAATGAAGCTGGACTTATACAAGTCGGTTGTCAACAAATGGGACAAGCCGTATTGGCAAAATTGATTCAATAAAGATTACTTTATCCTAATCTGAATTTTTGAAAATTTATAATAATGAACCCATAATTTGCTAAGCAAGTTATGGGTTTTTTTATTGCTCGCCTTTAGATAAGATAAGCGTTCGCTAATGTTAACGTCTTTAAACAGAAAGCTGCATAAAAGCATTTGTTTTAACACAGATACTGCAGTCTAATGCGCTTATTAACACAATGCTGTTATATGCTCACATGGGAATATGTCACCATAGCTTATCTATAACTGGTTTAGATAAATCAATATCTACTGGCTCAATCCACATTGTAAAATCAGTCCTATACTAGTCACAGGATTTTTGACATGGGCATATGGTATGTTGAACTAATTATATAATCCTAATTGGGCATTAATGGTAATAATTTTATAATTACTTATAAGTTGTTTGTAATAAAAAATATAACTTAACAAATTGGAGTAATACATGTATCAATTGACCAAAATCAGCACGGCAATCGCAGCGCTTGGTCTATCGACCATTTTATTTATGGGGCAAAGTATTGCAGTAACGAGCGATGTCAAAAATGACACGGTCGAAGGAAGTGCAAAAGGTACTGCCACTAAGAGCACAGAGTCCAATAATACAAATCAAGTAACTAGTAATAACAACGATGTCAGCCCAGTAACCAATGGCGTAAGTCAAAAAGTTGCTGGTAAAAGTAAGACAGCAGTATCGTTGAATAAGTATTTACCGACTATAAAATATACCACTGAAAATCTACCAATGGAGGCGCAAAAGGTAAATAGTGCTACTTGGAAACAAGGTATGAGGAGAAATCGTGATACTACCACTAAGCTGCAAGCTCTATTAAACTGGCATCAAAACGGCGTTGGTGCAGTTGATGGCTATTGGGGAAAGAACTCTCGTAAGGCGATGCAGGCTTTTCAGATGGCAAATGGGTTGGCAGTGACCGATACATTAAATATTGAGACGTGGCATGCATTGACCAAGAATGATAAGCTTATGGCACAACCGGTATTGGTCAACTATCAGCTCACTGATGCAGATATCAATATAAAAACCACGGTTATTCCAGCAGGAGCAGAAGCCAAATCCAAGCTTGAAGGGATGTACTATGAAACTGTCATTGAAGGTTTGGCGGAAAAGTTTCATATCAGTGAAAGTTATCTTAAGGCGCTCAATCCTAATGCTAAATTTGCAGTAGGCGAAACCATTACTGTCTACAATCCAGGCAATCCTAATATCAAACCTGTTAGTCGAGTGGTTGCTGATAAGACTACCGAAACATTGTATGCATATGATGATAAAGGCATCTTGGTTGCTAGCTATCCAACCACAGTAGGAAGTACAGCGACGCCATCACCAACAGGTACGCATACAGTTGCAGTTAAGGTACACGAGCCTAATTATACTTATACAGCAGAGAACGGTAGCAAGTCTATTTTGCCACCCGGTCCTAACAACCCTGTAGGTTCGGTATGGATTGGACTCAGTAAGCCGTCTTATGGGATTCATGGTTCGCCCGATCCTGCTCGTATCAGTCGTCAGGCATCAGCAGGGTGTATACGTCTAACCAATTGGGATGCGCTTGCATTACTTGGCGTGATACAAAGTGGTGCAACCGTTGAATTCAAATAACGGCTAAATTATAGACAAAAAAATACCGCTGATATCTAGCGGTATTTTTTATGGTAAAAACCATATTAACTTACTAAAATATGATAGGCAATAATGAGTAGGTTAGCAGTATCATTATTATTATCAGTTAAACCACTCAAGCATTATACATATGCTCTTATAACTATCTTAGTAAATAAGAATTTAGTTTTTACCACGATAAGTAATGCGACCTTTAGACAAATCATAAGGTGTCATCTCAACCTTAACTTTATCACCAGTCAAAATTCGGATGTAATGCTTACGCATCTTACCTGAGATATGCGCAATAATTTCGTGTCCGTTTTCTAAACGAACTTTAAACAAAGTATTTGGAAGGGTGTCAATGACTTCGCCTTCAAATTCAATAATCTCGTCTTTTGCCATAATTTGTATCATCAATCAATTTAAAATAAGCCCATATTATACGTAAGTTAGCAGATTAAAGCAATACGGAACCTGATTTTTACTTGACAGCCTGTAAGTGATATGTATGTCAGATCCTATTGATTTAATCGGGAAGGTTGAGCCAAATAGGTGTGAGCGGCGCATCGGGCAGTAAGGTTTGAAAATGCTCAGGATAATAGGCATTAATGAAATATAAGCCATCACCTGAAGCAGTTGGTGGTGCTATTGTCCGATCTTTTTCAGCCAAAATATTTAAGAAATCAGACGGTTCTAACTCGTGTCTGCCGATCGCATATAACGTGCCCATCAGGTTTCGCACCATATGGTGCAAAAATCCATCAGCTTGAATATCGAAGACGATAAACTGACCATGAGTAAAAAGATTGGCATGGCTAATATGGCGCACGGGCTGATTAGATTGACAAGCGGCAGCACGGTAGCTACTAAAATCATGTGTACCAACGATATCAGATGCTGCAAGCTGCATGGCTTTTAGGTCAAGCGGCTCGTGAATATGTGTCACTTGATGGTTGAGGATGGCAGGTCGCTGAGTTTGATTGAGAGTAATGTAACGATAACGACGAGCAATTGCGGCAAAACGCGCATGAAACTCAGCAGGCATCGTCTGAACCCAGCGTAAAGCGATATCATCAGGCAAAAGACTATTTACACCACGTAGCCAATTGTGCGTGGGTCGATAAGCAGTAGTAACAAAATGGGCAATCATATTGCCAGCATGAACACTTGAGTCTGTACGCCCTGCAGCAATCACTTCTACTGGTTCATTGGCAACAGTACTAATGGCGGTCTCTAACGCTTCTTGTACGCCAAGTACCTCTCTTTGGCGTTGCCAACCATGATAGTGAGTGCCCAAAAATTCAATAGCAATGGCTAAGGTATAAGTTGGGCGCTTTGCTTCGTTGTTTTCAGTTATGGACATGGTCATTTTGGAACTTATACAGAGTTTATGAGTGATAGTTTAACGTTTTTTGATACTGGTACCCGTTTGCTGGACGTTATTTAACCAGCGTTGTCGACGCCTTGCTGGGCTATCGTAGCGTAGCAGTAACCACAGCAAGCGTGCATAAATGGCTGGAATGGTTAAACGACCGCCTGCAACCACTTGATAATCGTATTGCCAACTGCCCGCAGCATAAGTGTCACTTACGCCGCCAAACGGCGATTGGCTAGCGCATACGACCATATGACCTTTTTCATAAGCCAGTTGCAAGGCTTCTGCCAACTCTACTGAATAAGGAACGTTGCCAGCACCATAGCCTAATAAAATAATGCCACAAGGCGGCTGTGATAATAAGGCGCGCAGCTGTTGGTTTAATGCGTCGGTTGCATTGGGCAAGCAGTACAACGCATGAACGTAAGCGTGCTCGGCACGAACTGCAATGTCAGCACTAATATCTTGTTGGTCATCAAGCCAATGCTGCCGACGAGTATCTGGCAAGCTTTTGACATAACTATTGGCAGGATAAGCCGCTCTAGAGTGACCAGTAAATGCCATAAAGTCGTGGCTATGTATTTTTTGTACTGTTTGCGCTGGCCATGATTCGCCGCCGAAGGCAATCTTCACCCCAGATTCACCTGCACTTGCTAGCTTTAACGAGTCAGTAAGGTTGTTCCAAGCATCACTCTGTGCATCTACTTTATAAGAGTGCAGTTCCTCACTATCTAGGAGCGGACGCATACTACCAGTAACGACAATACAAATATCGCTACCTGCAAAGGCTTCTGCTAAGAACGCTCCCAAATAACTGAGTGTATCCGTGCCCGTAATTAACACAAAACGTCTACTGCCTTGTTGATATGCCGATAATAAAAGTTGGTAAAAATGCACAAAATCACTGGGTGTAAACTGACTGCTGTCTTTAATCAGAGTATTGTGAAGCCAAGCAATGGGCGATAGATTAAGCGCATTATCCAATTCTGCCAGTAGTTGCTGCAAAGTTGGCAAAAAAACCTCTGCTGATAGCGGCGCTAATGGACGACCATAACTCCCGAAAGTGCCGCCAGCATAAATAAGTTGAATAGGTGCAGGGATTGTATTTGTCATAGATGAGTGCACTGTATTGGTTTTAATATTGAATAGACGATAGAGCAGAATTATTGAAAGAAAAGAGATAGAAAAAGCACTATTATTATAAATGCAGCGAGTATTCTAAGTGGCTAGAATACTCGCTGTCACACCAGTCATTTTAAGCAGTGCGATCAAGCAATCGTTGTGCTTGCTGCTGCTGTTCACTATTGCCTTTAGCAATGACTTCATTGAGTAGGCGTTTGGCACTATCGTATTCGCCAAGTTGCACGTATTGACCTGCTAAATCTAGTGTGACTTGATTGCTGTCTAACGATTTAACAAAATCAAAATCTGCTGCGAACCGTGACGAAAAATCTTCAGTACTGCTAGTGTCAGCTGCAGGAGCTATATCAATAGCATTGTCGAGATGAGTATTGGCATATTCGCTATCAACCTCAACTGGCGTGTTTGCTGTTGTAGACTCTGATAAAGATAAAGAATCAAAGTCAAAATCATCGTCTATTACCGTATCATCATCGAACATCAGAGTAGTAGGGGCACTGCTAGAAGCGTCGGACTCATTTTTTATGATATCTATTTCTTCAGCGCTTGTATCTTCAATATTTGCATCTTCAATACTGATATCTTCGAAACTAAAATCTTCAAAATTATCTTCGACAATAGAATGCTGAATTTCTATTTGATCTGGCGTCTCATTCGACACATCATCACTGTGTAAAGATAAGGTCAGATGGTCATCATCTAAATAAATTGTCTCTGTTGTGGCAGGTGCATTATTGATAACGTTATTGGTATCGGCGTCACTGTTTAAATCTAAGACAAAGTCATCTTCTAATGATAGCTCATTTAAGCTGCTGTTAAAACTATCATCGGTAGCGTCATCGGTAGCGTCATCGGTAGCGTCATTGGTGGGAGCCTCTATAGATGCAAGACTGTGCTCAGATAACTCAAAATCAAAATCGCTGTCAGTACTAGGGCTATTATCAGTGTCGCTGTCAGTGTCTATAACCACAGTTGCAGGCGCAAAAATATCTTCATCTACTACATCAAGCGTGGTGACAGATACCGAGTTATTACTAGTATGGACAGGTTTATTAGTGCCATCTTCTAAATCACTCAGACTAAGATCAAACGCTTGCTCAATATCATCGAAATTATTATCATCAAAAGCATTCGAAGCTGCTAAGGTTTCATTAGTAGCCTCTGACAAGTCGTTTTTGTATTCAACATTTTGAACCGTATTAGTATCAAGGACGGGACTATTGCTGCTCGCTTTATTGGTCGGTAAATCGAAATCTAAACTTTCAAATCCAGCGTTTTGATTATTATTTGCTAATATACGTTTTTCAAATTTAGCGCTTTGACTATTATCTGCTGGCAATGTTCGCTTATCGACTTGGTTTTGTTCTTCAGTCAGCAAAGCTTTTAACTCATCAGCTTGTGCGATACTTTTGTCATCATTATTTGCTTTAATAGCATCATAGACTTTATTAAAATTCTCAGACTCATCTATCGTGGCATATACCGCAAGGAGCTTGAGAGATAATTGGCTATCATTTGGCTTTTCGCTTAAGCCGCGATTGAGCGTTTCAATCGCTTTATCATAGCGCTGTTGGTCCATAAAACGTTGAGCAATCTCAATATGATCAAACCTTTTCTCATGATTGATAGCTGTTTGAGTAGGCGTACTTCTAGAAGCAGCATGCTTCGATAAGGGCTCAATTTTGCCAGTATTTGTACTCAAATGCTCTGATGGCTTTTGCGCTTTGTTTTTGCGCATGACCAAGACCGCAACGAGTAAAATAACCACCAATCCGGCGATGATATATAGCATATTGTCCATAGTTACTCCCACGCCTACGATCAGAGCTGCTTGCATTGATCTGTTAGGCAGTTATTGATTGCGTAATTTTTTGAGACGAGCTTGCAGCTCAGCCAGTTTTCGATTTTGTAATTGTAATTTGCGAGTATAGCTCTCAAGCGTACCACTAGTTTTTGATAACTGCTGCGCTTGTGAAGCGGTACTTTGTCTTGATGATTTAAGCAGGCTTAACACTTCCATGCTAAGTCCGTTACCTGTTGCCATGCCTGCTTTGGTTTTAGTGCCATCTGCGCTGCCTTCATGACCGGGAGCAAGGACAGAAAACTGCGCCTTTGGTAAAATTTGAGTCTTAGTGGTCGCCGGCTTTTCAGTATGTTTTGTTGCTTGCGTATTGTCACCTTTGGACACAGGATTTGATGCAGTTGGTTTTTTTGCGACAGGTGTATTGGCGCCTCTATATTGCCTTTGAGCACTGATAGCAGCTTCAAGTTTTTGCTGGGAAGGTAGCGCATCATAATTAGGTAAACTCAACTGTGCATCTGCTTTTAATTGATTGGCGTTTCTATTGATAAAAGCGTCAGGATTTTGCGTCTGAATTTCTTTCATAACGGTTTGAACGTCGATATTGTTCTTCTCTGCGATTTGCTGTGCAATCACCCACAAGTTGTCGTTACGCTGCACGGTATAATTGATCTCGCTACTAGCTGACTCATCTGATACTTGGCTTGAAGTGTTTTTTGCTGCGGCCGACGTTTTAGGCGTCACTGCTTTCTGCCAAACATTCGAGTTAGGGGGAATATTGTTGAGTGGGGCTGTAGCGACCATATTATTACTATCATTTGGGATAATAGCTTTATTTTTATTGGTGAAAGCTGCTTCATTCGGCGTCAGGGTTTTGAGCGCCATAGGACTAGCAACCATCATATCTGTATTGTTTTGACTCTTCGGCTGTATCTGACGAGTAATTTGTATATTTAAAATATCGAACTGTTTATCAATCTCGCTAGTAGCAGAAAGCGTACTATTTGATGAAACGGTTAAAGCTGTATTATTGTCATTATTTGCGCCCGCCATGACACTATCGTTTTTTATATCAATAGGATTATTTAATCGACCGTTTTCTAAACGGCTAGGCGCATAGGTTGTGATATTGCTTTGTGTCGTTGTTGCAACTGCTGTTGGTAAGCCAGAGGGTATAGCTGTTGCTTGAAGGCTTGGTATTTGTGAGCTTGACGCTTGGATACTTGGCGTTTGAATAACAGGTACTCGTATATTCGGCGATTGAACATTGCGCTCGGGTAATGTTGCAGCGTTCAGTGTGGGTTTCGATGAACCAGATGATAATAAAGGTGGCGGTGCACCATTTCTAACCGTCAATGGCTGCGCGTTAGTTGTAGAAACCACGGGTAAATTAGGCTTTTTTGCGCCTGTTACGATATTTTTAGAAGTCGCAATCGGTAAGCTGTCATTAAGTGGCATCAGTAATGTTTTTGGAATAACATTACGCTGATTGCCATCATTAATTGCTAGAACCACATCGGCAAAGGGTTTGGACATAGGCTTGGTGGTGGTAATAAAAACTTGACCACTTGTAGCTGAAGTCGGATGAAAGCGTACGATCATGGAATCAGTTGGGGTTAGACCCATTTGCTGATAAATGGCAGAATTTGCCAAACTGGCTGAAAAGTCAGTGTTTTCAATATCAGTGACCATAATACTGGCAACTAAAGGTTCGTGCTGAGCTGAAATAACAACTGTTTTGCCGATAGTCGCTGCTTGGGCGCTAGATATTAAGGCTGCATAACTTATTGAATAAAACAATGCCATCGATACTGCGCGATGTATGCTAGTCAAGCGGTAAGATAAATGACAAGACATATGCAGCCCTTTGGAGTAAAAGTTGTCTGTGTTGTTATAACAAAATACTGTTTAGTTTACCAGTTTATTCCACTGCTGTTGTGACCAATAGTTCAATTGTATGTTTAATACTTACACACATCAGTCAACTTTTTTATCAAGCAGCATGGCATCACCATAACTAAAAAACCGATACTCGGATTCGATGGCATGTTGATAAGCTTCTTCGATAGATTTTTTTGTGGCAAATGCGGACACTAGCATCAGCAACGTAGACTTTGGCAAGTGAAAATTGGTCAGTAGCTTATCTACGACGCCAAACTCAAAACCGGGATATATAAAAATCTCTGTATCACCTGCCCAGCCAGAGAGTGGCTGTCCATCGACTGCAGTTTGTTGGTAGGCCGTTTCAAGGACACGTGTGACAGTAGTCCCGATAGCAATGACTTGCTTGCCATTGGCATGGGTCTGATTGATAAGGTCGGCAGTGGCTTGAGGCAGGTGTGCATATTCGCTATGCATCGTATGATTCAGCAGGTTCTCTGTTTTTACCGGAGCAAAAGTACCTGCGCCGACATGCAGTGTAACAAAAGCAGTTTGAATACCTTTTGCCGCCAGCTTTTCTAATACAATATCGTCAAAATGTAAGCTTGCTGTCGGGGCAGCGACGCTGGCAAGCTTAGCAGGGTCATGAAAAACAGTCTGATAGCGAGTATTGTCGGTCGCATCAGCATGGCGTTCGAAATAGGGTGGAATAGGCAGCTCACCATATAGCTCTAAATCAGGCAGAATAGGCGTATCAAAAGCCAAGATAAATAAGTTCTCTTGGCGTCCAATCATGACACCAGTCATATGACCATCAGCAAGTACAAGACCTTGTCCAAGCTTCAACGCTTTGCTGGCTTTAACATGACAAAGAGCGATATGCTTTTTTGCAATAACCGTCATGTCTATGATGTCAGAGTTTGACGTTATTGTGTCTAGATCCGCGCTATTTAAATCGGATAGAGCGACCAAACGCTCTATTAATACTTCAATCTTTCCACCGGTATCTTTTTGACCAAATAAGCGCGCTTTCATCACCTTAGTATCGTTAAAAACAATCAAGTCGCCTGCATTAAGCAATTCTGGCAACTCAGAAAACAGCTTATCTTCAACTTCAACCTGACGATTAGCATTGTTAGCAGGCAAATAAAGTAGCTTTGACGCGGAGCGCTGTGCCAATGGATAACGGGCAATCAGCTGGTCTGGCAGTTCATAATCATAATCATCAACACTTAGATACTCTAAAATATCGTCATTATGACTGGCAGTAATTTCAGAGTTATTATTTAAGGTTTGAGGTTCAGAATCAGTCATAAGAAAGTCTTTCGATAGGTGGGAATTTTGAGAGCAATTGTAGCAGAAATGAGGATATGAAAGAATGTTTTACTAAGCAGGACTTTTTTATTTACCTCTAAATATAAATAAAATAGCCTAAGTAAAAAATTGAGATATTTATTTAGGAAAACTCTCTAAAGAATTCAGGCGAAAAATCATTCAAATAAATTTAATTGTGGCGTGACTTGCATGGCAGATGTGAGCGAAGAAAATGTCACACCAACCAATCGAATAGGAAGGGCACGCGGAATGTCCAAAAAGAGTTTATCTAACCAAAAGTGAGCGGATTCTGCGCTATCAAATGCCGTCGATAAGGTATGCGAGCGCGTGACTTGAGTAAAATCTGCGTATTTGACCTTTAGAGTAATAGTATAGGCAATAAGCTGTTTTTTGTGCAGCTGATTAAAGGCATCAGCATTTTGTTCATAGATTTGTATTTTTAGTTCATTATCATCCGTTAAGTTTTCTCTAAACGTAGTCTCAGAGCCCACCGATTTGTGTGTACGCTCAGACTTGACCGCACGCTCATCACGTCCATGAGCGATATCATGATAAAACTGTCCACGCTTACCGAACTCATTGACTAGTATGGCAGCTGGCGTACGCCGAAGGTCAGCGCCGTTACTAACACCCATTGCATGCAGGCGTTTGGCCGTTGCCTTACCAATACCGTGGAAGCGTTCAATAGGCAAAGCGCTGATAAAGGCATCAGCATCCGCTGGCGTGATGACCGCTGTGCCATTAGGTTTATTAATATCAGAGGCAATTTTCGCCAGCATTTT
Source organism: Psychrobacter sp. SC65A.3 (assembly GCF_025642195.1). Taxonomy (NCBI): domain Bacteria; kingdom Pseudomonadati; phylum Pseudomonadota; class Gammaproteobacteria; order Moraxellales; family Moraxellaceae; genus Psychrobacter; species Psychrobacter sp. SC65A.3. Next base: position 1,160,832 of record NZ_CP106752.1, read on the forward strand.
ATTAAATGAGACACCGGCAGAGGCATTTAGACCCGTTTGTTCTAAAATCTGCGCTCGTAACCAATTTGCCATTAATGTGGCTGAGCCTTGATGAACAGACAATCCAGTAACATCCAAATAGGCTTCATCTAATGATAACGGCTCAACATGTGGGGTCAGACTGTGCATGATACGACGTATCTCAACACTAACAGCACGGTAAACATCAAAGCGCGGCGGTACAAATATCACGTCAGGACAGCGCTTTCTGGCTTCATAGCATGACATGGCGGAGCGTACGCCAAACTTACGAACTTCGTAACTGGCAGCAGCAACCACGCCGCGACCATTGGGATCGCCGCCAACCACCAATGGCTTGCCACGCAGCTCAGGAAAATCACGCTGTTCTACACTGGCATAAAAAGCATCCATATCAATATGAATGATTTTGCGAAGGTTAGATTGGCTAATGGCAGGCTTAATGTTTGTTGTCGTAACATGTATTGTCATAAAAACTATTTTACCTGATTTTTCGCACCGATTTTGGTCTCTAATGCTCACTCAAAAATTGAGAAGTGTTACATAGATTGATAAAAAACAAGAGTTTCATTAGGGTTTTTAACTATTGAAAACTACTCTAAAAATTTAATATCGATAGTGCATCATCGTTCATTTAATCGATAATATTCAAAGAACTATTAGATTATAAGGTGCCAAATCTGATAAATATGCATAACACTTAGTAATATTTTTAAATGTACTGACCGTTCATATTCATATCTTGACCATTCATCGGAAATGCTATAATTGGTTGTTACACTTTTGCTTGCATAGCGTTACAATAAGACAGCTAGGATACAAAGCGTTTATAGATATAGAGTAAGAAAGGTAAATCATCGTTAAATATAGGCATAATTTTTGATGGGTACAGATGAGTAGCAAATGGATTTGCATCGCCTATATCAAGCTCATCGCTTTAGCAACGATAAAGATCATTAATAAATATCAGTATAGAAAACCCTATATTTCATGACGAATAGCTCAAACTATGGTGAGAGAAGTTAAGGAGCTGGGTATGAATAATGAGTTGAGAGGAAGTGATTTAACACGCGCATTGCTTGCACGAGGCGACAAACAAATATGGTGCGCAGTCGATGATGACAGTGATGAACAAGCGATGATGGATCATTGTGGTAACGATTTTACCGCTTATATTGTCGAATTTAAAGATGGCTGTTTTTACTGTAATTGTGGTACGGCTTGGCTGTTCGCAGTACCCATAAAAACAGTGGCTGCAACACAATCTGATATGAATATTTGAATAGCCTATTTTTCATACTTTAAGTTAAATAGTATAAATGGCAATAGCACCACTATATTTCCAGAAAAAAGCCTCCAATTTAGGAGGCTTTTTTGCAGCTTATATCAAGCATTTGGTGCATCAGGCTGCACCATAGGGTCAGCGTCGGCAAAAGCCTTTAATGTTCGACAGTGGGCGTCGATCGCAACGATATTTGGATAAGCACTGAGATCTACCTTGAAGCGTTCGGCAGAAGAGACCTGCGGAATCAGATAGCAATCTGCAAAAGTAGGGCTGTCGCCATAGCAGAATTTACCGCGTGTTTTGTCTTGTGCCAAGCGTTTTTCGAGAGCGTCAAAACCTTCACTCATCCAGCGATGGCACCAAGCCATGACTTGATCTTCATCTACTGACAGCTCATTACGCAGATACTGCAAAATACGTCGGTTATTTAGCGGATGGATATCACAGCCAATCATAGCGCTCAAAGCCCTTACTTGCATGCGACCTGCTGCGTCTTTGGGCAACAGAGGATGCTCAGGATATACCTCTTCTAACCACTCCAAAATAGCAGGACTTTGATACAACCATAAATCATTTACTTGTACGACGGGTACCAAGCCTTGAGGATTAATAGATTGAAAGACGGCTTCTAATTGCTCATCTTTTGCTAAATTAACCGCAATGTAATCGTAATCTAACTGCTTTAAATTCATTGCGATACGTGTACGGTAAGAGGTACTACTGCGAAAGTAGCCATAAAGTCTCATCATAGGGCATTCCTTTTATTATGCTGTGTTGTGAGTAAGATAAAGGGTTATAATTACTAAGCTTACTAATGTCTTAAAGAGTAAAAGATACCTATTATGACATTAAGTCTTTATTTCAATTTTCTAATATTGTATTGATAACGCATTCAGTTAATCATTCACAGAGTAAACCATGCCAGCAGCTGAAAACCTGATAGACAATCTTACTAGGATGAATAAAAACCAAGGCGGCGTACAATCGCTTGAGATTGGGCTGTCGATATTAGACGTGCTCATCGATTGTAACGAGCCGATGATGCTAAAGGATATTGCACAAGCCATGCAAATGCATCCAGCAAAGTGCCACCGTTATTTGGTCAGTCTTATTCGTAAACACTATGCTCGCCAGCTCAGTGATGGACGTTATGGACTTGGTGATAGAGTTCATGCAATGGGCGCGCTAGGAGCAGTAGGTCATAGTGGGTTTAATCAAAATAATATCTTGGATCGTCTGACGCATATTGCTAATGAGATCAAAGACACGCTTAATTGTGGTGTACAAATCGCTAAATGGTTCAGCGAAGGTCCCATTATCATTCAATCTGTTGAACCAGATAGCGCTATTAGTATTATTACTCGTATCGGATCGCGTATGCCCTTGACTACGTCGGCGACAGGTCATTTGTTCGCAAGCTATCAGCCAGATACCATTATCAAACCCTTGGTCATCGCAGAATGGCAGGCGAAGCAAGAGCAAGCAATAACAGAGAAATGGCAGCACTTTAACCAGTTACGAGCGAAAGTTCGTACCCAAGGCTATGCGACTGTTACTGGTGATATGTTAATGGGGATTAATGCGATTACTATTCCCGTTATCATACCGCAGCTATCAACCACTGCGAATCTATATGACAAAGACAAACTATCTGTTGAAAGTTTGTCTTTGGAGTATGCCATTACTATCATTGGTACCACAGAGCAGTTGCCCATGAGTGAGCAGCATAATGTGGTCGAGCAAATATTAGCAATTGCACAGCGCTATCAAATAGTGTAGCTCGTAAAATAGCTAAAACTTATCTTAGCTATTTTATAAAGAATACTCTAAACGCTAAAAAATATTACTCACCAGCAGGCGCGACTTCTCGTGCTTCAGCTAGTTCAGCCGCATGTAAAAACTGAGTATGAGCGGGCGCACGTTTGGTACGTGACCATTCGTCCAGCATCGCATATTTCATCTCTTCAGTAATCATCGAAACTTTTTCTTCTGAGGTAATATCATCGTAAGTAAGCTCCATACGATGTCCATTTGGATCGAAGAAATAGATAGAATGGAAGATACCATGATTCGTCACACCGACCACGTCGATGCCGTTTTCTTCCAAATGCTTTTTAGCTGCCATTAAGGCATCCCGGTCTTTTACCTTCATCGCTAGATGTTGTACCCAGCTTGGCGTATTAGGGTCAAAGCCCATTTCAGGCTGATTAGGCACTTCAAAAAATGCCAATACATTGCCATTGCCCGCATCTAAAAACACATGCATATAAGGGTCAAAGGCTTTGGTCGAAGGTACATGATCCTCAGCGAATGCTAGGATGAAATCCATATTCAGATATTTTTTATACCATTCAACGGTCTCTTTAGCGTCTTTGCAGCGATAGGCCACATGATGGATTTTTTCAATTTTAAAACTCATATCAAACTCCTTTTGATAGGACGTACAATTTGTATCAATCGGTTGGCTGTTAGTAATTATGAATATAAGTCATTAACCCCTAACAGCGTAACGCTATCGTTTGCACGCCTTTTCATACATAAACGTTTACTATATACAGGTCAACAAATAAGTACTATTTGTCAAAATCGAAGGTAAGGGCAGGCAATACTTTGCCGCGTACTTCACCAAAGCCAACACGAATACCGTCTTTTTCGCTATAGCCTTTCATGATGACCGTGTCACCATCTTCGATAAAGCTGCGTGTCTCGCCGCCTTGTAGGGTCACTGGTTTGGTCGCATTCCACGCAATCTCTAACATTGAGCCATAAGAATCAGGCGTCGGTCCTGAGATAGTCCCTGAACCCATCATATCGCCCACTTCTACTTTACAGCCAGTAATAGTATGGTGAGTCAACTGCTGCGCCATTGACCAGTACATATGTTTAAAATTGGTTTCGCAAACCACCGTTGCTTCTTCAGCATTTTCAGGCAATAGTTCTACTGACAAATGGATGTCATAGCTATTATTGCTGTCTTTTTCGTTCAGATAAGCAAGCGGCTTTGGTTCTTGCGTTGGGCATGGCATCTTGAACGGTGCTAAGGCTTCCATCGTCACAATCCAAGGAGACACTTCAGAGGCAAAAGTTTTGGCGTTAAATGGACCCAACGGCACATATTCCCATTTTTGAATGTCACGAGCTGACCAATCGTTTAGCAAAACCATACCAAAAATATGATCAATAGCATTATCTACGGCAATTGGTTGACCAATATTATTACCTTTGCCAATGACAAACGCCGTTTCAAGCTCAAAGTCCAGACGCTTACAAGGTGAGAAAATAGGGCGGTCATCGGCATTGGGTTTTAGCTGACCCGATGGACGTATCACATCTGTACCACTGACGATGACGGTGCTGGCGCGTCCGTTATAGCCTACTGGCATCTCAGTCCAGTTAGGCAGTAAGGCATTACTTGGGTCACGGAACATAGTACCGACATTGGTTGCGTGCTCTTTAGACGAATAGAAATCGGTAAAGCCTGGCACTTGAACCGGCAGATGCATGGTGACATCCGCTTGCTTAAATAGGGCTTTTTGCTGCAAATCTTCGTTATCACGTAAGGTATCGCAGTCGCTAGAAAGTAACGTCTGTATGGTTTGACGTGCTTTGGTCCAGTTGTCTCGACCAGAATCAATAAAGGCGTTTAAGGTATTTTGATCGAAATATGAACCACCGTCTAAACTTAATAGCCCTTCAGCTTCAAGTACCGATAGATCTAACACTTGCTCGCCGATAGCGATACCAGCGCGACGTTTGCCGTCGATGCTGTCACTAAAAATGCCATAAGGCAGGTTATGAATAGAGAAGTCAGAATCGGTTGCGATATCGAGGAAAGATGAGAGGTTTTTGTCAATCGTTGACATGATCGGCTCCTTGCTAAAGCGAATATTAAATTACGTTATAATTAACTACTTACGTATAATGTAATTTATAGCGTAATCGATTGCAAGTTTTTTTATGTGCTCGTTCTATAAATTGATTGAGTATTGACCGAGACGAAAAGCTATTTGGTTATTCTTTTTGCTAAAAATATCACCACTACGAAATCCAACGCATGAAAAAAGGCTAAGTAATGATACTTAGCCTTTGTTTATATTTTAATAAAAGCGATTAGGGAATTAATCTTTTAAAACGTCAACCATTGCATTGGCAACATAGTCGATATTGCTACTGTTTAAGCCGGCAACACACATACGTGAGTTCGATACCATATAAATACCATACTTGCTTTGTAGTTGTGCAACTTGTTCAGGCGTCAGACCTGTAAAGCTAAACATACCGTTTTGTGCGGTCAAGTAATCAAAGCTACGACCTGGGATCTTTTCTTCTAATACTGATTTGAGTTTGGTGCGCATAGATTTGATACGGTCACGCATCGCATATACTTCGCCAATCCATTGCTCATGCAAGGCTTCGTCGTTCATAACGATATCAACCACGCGACCACCATGTGATGGCGGGCTTGAGTAAATACGACGTACCATAGAGTTCAGCTGACCAAAGACGCGATCAGTTTCATCTACCGTTGGGCAAACGACTGATAGACCGCCGACACGCTCGCCATATAACGATAGATTTTTAGAGAATGAGTTGCTGACAAACAATGGCAGACCCATATCAACTGCTTTACGAATGGCATAAGCATCGCTGTCCATATCTTCGCCAAAGCCTTGGTAAGCAATGTCCATAAATGGAATCAGCTCGCGCGCTTGAATGACGTTGAGGACTTGATCCCATTGCTCACGAGTCAAATCAACGCCCGTTGGGTTATGACAGCAAGGGTGAAGTAACAGAACGTCATCTTTATTCAATGTCTCAAAAAACGCAATCATCTCATCAAATTTGATGCCACCAGTAGCAGTGTCGTAGTACGGGTATTTACCGACTTCGACGTCAGAGCCTTCAAAGATGGCAATGTGATTGCCCCATGTAGGGTCGCTCACGTAACACTTAGATTGCGGGAACCATTCGTTGATAAATTCTGCACCGACTTTTAATGCACCAGAACCACCGATGGTCGCGATAGTAGCCACTAAGCCATCTTGTAAAATCTGAGCATCTTTACCAAACAGCAATTCTTGACAACCTTTACGATGTCCTGGCAGACCTGCCATTGGTAAGTACGGACGCGGAGAGATGGGGTCGGCAATACGCTGTTCAGCCGTTTTTACACACTCAAGTACGGGCATTTTGCCATCTTCGTCATAATAGACACCGACACCCAAATTGACTTTATCTGGGTTGTTATCGGCTGCAAATTTGTCCATCAATCCTAAGATTGGGTCGCCGGCATAGTAATCGATACGTTCAAACATGTGTTTTCCTTACAAGGGATATAAGTACAAAGGTATAAGTTGAGGCGCTAAAAAGCATAAACCAGTTTGGGCATTAACTCAATGTTAGATTCCATTATCCCCATCAATTCATGCATTTTTTTGCCTAGTGATGCCATTTTCTTGAATCATCGTCTGACTTGTTTTGATAAAGGGTAGAAAGCTGGCTGTTAAATGTTTTGCAAATCATCAAAATGGCTCGCAAAGTAGTGCTGCAAAAAATGCTTAAAAGCGATACTCGCTGGCGATAAAGCTCGCGATGAACGTTGGTAAATAAAGAATCGGCGCATTTTGACAGGTTGCGTCAAAGGTCGCATCTGCAAACTATTAGCGCTGACCCAGTCTATCACCTCCGGCATATAAGGCAGACACAAGGTAATACCAAAGCCTTGACGGGTCATCTCGAGCGCCGTCGACATAAAATTTACTTTATAGCGTGCTTGCTGGATGTGGTTTGCGATGCGCTCATCAAGCTCTGCGGTCACTTGCTCAATAAATGGACCTTGCAGGGTAATAAGCGGCGTATCAATCAAATCTTGCCAAATAATCTCAGATTTACGTGCCAGCGCATGACTATCAGGCATGACCACACAGAATGGCAGCTGATATAACAAATCGGCGCTGATGTCATCTTCAGCGTCCATAAATTCAAGCTCAGTGCCCACGCCCAAATCCACCTCAATGTTTTGAATGTGTTCTAAGACATTTTCTGCTGAGCAATCGAGCAAAGACACGCTAATCTCAGGATATTCTTTGGCAAACTGAGCGATAACCGCTGGCATAGAGGAGGCCGCAAACTGTGATACAGCGAGCCTGACCTGACCTTGCGCTAAGCTCGTTAAGCTACTGGCTTCATTTTCAAACAGCTGCATCTCATTTAAGATGCGCCGAGCTTGCGGCAATAGATGCCGTCCAACTGCCGACAACGACAGCTGGCGTGTAGTGCGATCAAACAACACAATGCCAAGGCTAGATTCAAGCTCTTTTATCAATCCACTAACGGCAGATTGGGTCAAATGCATCTGGTCGCTGGCACGAGTAAAGCTGCCGTTGTCAGCGACTTTGATAAAAGCGGTAAGTTGGCGAATGCTGATATTCATAAGTAAACCTGATAAATAAATCAAAAAATACGATTAGTCTTATAAATCAAGCTAATCTAATATAAATGAATCGTCAATAGGAATGATTGATGAAACTTATTTTTTGCTAATTTTTAGCGCTTTATACCACCAATTGCAATTAAGGATGATGACAATGGCAGATTTATTTGACAACCCTATGGGTCTACAAGGCTTCGATTTTGTTGAGTTCGTCTCACAAGAGCCTGAGCTTGTCGAAGAGCTGTTTCGCAACCTTGGCTTTACTCATGTCGCCAATCACCGCTCAAAAGATGTTGCCTTGTTTCGTCAAGGAGACATCAACCTTATCTTAAACCGTGAGCCAAAAAGCCATGGTAGCTACTTTCTAGGTGAGCATGGTGCCGGCGCTTGCAGCATGGGTTTTCGTGTAAAAAATGCCCAGCAAGCTTATGATTTAGCGATCGAAAACGGTGCTGAGCCAGTCGATGTCAAAACAGGGGTGATGGAGTTACGTCTGCCAGCGATCAAAGGTATCGGCGGCTCGCTCATTTATCTTATCGACCGCTTTACCGCTGGTAACTCTATTTATGACATCGACTTTGAATATCTGCCTGATGTTGATAAGCATCCAAAAGGCTTTGGCTTCAAAGTCATCGATCATCTAACGCATAACGTCTACCGTGGGCGCATGGCTTACTGGGCTGACTTCTACGAGCGTATCTTTAACTTCCGTGAAATCCGCTACTTCGATATCAAAGGTGAATATACTGGTTTGACCAGTAAAGCGATGACTGCACCTGATGGCAAAATTCGTATCCCATTGAACGAAGAGTCAAAGCAGGGCGGCGGTCAGATCGAAGAGTACTTGATGCAATTTAATGGCGAAGGTATCCAGCATATCGCGCTATTGAGTGATGACCTATTGTCTAGCATCGACAAATTGCGAGAGATGGGCATTCCGCTTATGACGGCACCAAATGATACTTATTATAAGATGCTTGATGAGCGTCTACCAGGTCATGGCGAGAATATCTCTGAGCTACAGATGCGCGGTATCTTGTTAGATGGCACAACGGAAGGTGATGTTCCACGTCTGTTACTACAGATTTTCTCTGAAACCATCTTAGGTAGCCCAGTATTCTTTGAGTTTATCCAGCGTAAAGGCGATTACGAAGAGGGCTTCGGCGAAGGTAACTTTAAAGCATTGTTTGAATCTATCGAGCGCGACCAAGTACGCCGCGGTATGGTTGGTCAGACAGAGATAGAGACAGAAGCGCCATAATTTTCAGAGATTTCTTAAGAGTGCCTTTAAAAAAGCACTTTTAAACAAGTATCAAAAGGGCAAGATGAAAGGGGTTTATCTTGTCCTTATTACCTTTGTTACTCTGCTATTAATAATAAACGTTAAAAGCGAGGCAGATAAAGTGAATAAAGCAAATGACTGATACCAAGGTATTGGACTCATTGCAATATAAGGAAACTAGGCATGGAAAGCCGTCACCAGACAACTGCGTACATAAAGCCTCTCAGTAGCAATTCGTTAAGCACTGAAGCTTCTACTCATCATTTAACTCAGAAGAAGCACCCTTACGTATCGCGTCAGCCAGACGATCATGGTCATATTCATTATAGTGACGATGAAAACGCGATGTGGCAAGCACTGCTTGAACGTCAAGCCAAGCAAATACCCAATCGTGCCAGTTCAGCCTATCTTGAGGGTTTAGAGAAACTCAAGCTACCAGCAACGCATATTCCGCAACTACAAGATATTGATGAAGTATTGCAAGCCAGTACTGGTTGGCAAACCGCTGCTGTACCAGCGTTAATAAGCTTCGGTAAATTCTTCAAACTCTTAGCTAATAAACGCTTTCCGGTTGCGACCTTTATCCGCCGCTTTGATGATATGGACTATATCGAAGAGCCAGATATTTTTCATGAAATCGTCGGGCATTGTCCGCTGCTGACCCATCCTGCGTTTGCAATTTTTAATGAGACTTATGGCAAGCTTGGTCTAAATGCGACTAAGCAAGAGCGTCTTTACTTAGCGCGCCTATATTGGTTCACCATCGAATTTGGTCTAATGGGCGAGACCAAAGAAACCCGCAAGATTTATGGTGGCGGCATTTTAAGCTCACCGTCTGAAACCATCTATGCCCTAAGCGATGAACCGGACTGTCGTGCATTTGATTTGATTGACGTATTGCGCACGCCTTACCGTATTGATCAAATTCAGCCTATCTATTATGCAATTGACGATTTGGATACGTTATTTGATATCGTGAATAGCGACATTATGGGCGCTGTAAAAAAGGCGATGAGTTTAGGATTGTTTGAGCCAACATATGCTATTAAGACGGCTTAATAGATAGTGCATTTTTTATAAGTAGTAAAAGAACCAACGTCAACACGGACGTACATTCATTAAAAAACTAATAGTTAATATAAAAGGATATTATCATGACGTCATTATCACAAGCCAGCTGTGAAGCCTGCCGTATTGGCGCACCGACAGTCAGCGACAGCGAAGCCACAGAGTTATTACAACAAATTCCAGAGTGGACGTTGATTGAAATCGATGGCATCAAGCAATTACAGCGCCAATATAAATTTAAGAATTTCGTTTTAGCAATGGCATTTGCCAATGAGCTTGCTGAGATTTCTGAAGCAGAAGGGCATCATCCGGGCATATTGGTAGAGTGGGGCAAGGTGACGGTCACTTGGTGGTCGCACAGTATTAAAGGTTTGCATCGCAATGACTTTGTCATGGCAGCCAAGACCGACAGCTTACTCACCAAATAATCAGAGTAGCAATACTGCTAGCAACTGATTAAACTTGTCACCCTAAAATCAAACCCTGTTGCCAGACTCTACTGGCACTCTAAGGATGTGTGATGCCTCCAAAAATTCTAACCCAAATCTCACCGCAACTGGCATTTATGATTTCAGCCATTGTCATTGCTATCATGGGCGTTACCATGATTGGTTTTGGCTGGGTACCGCATTTATCATTGATCCTCGCTATCTGTGTCCTGCTAGGCATTGGTCTATTTAAAGGATTAAGTTTTGATGACATGCAAGCGCAAATGGCATCCGGCGTTATGCGCGGTATTGGTGCGATCTATTTATTCTTCTTTATCGGTTTGATGGTCGCCGCTTTGATGATGTCTGGTGCCATCCCAACGCTGATGTATTTTGGTTTTGAGCTGATATCTCCGCAGTATTATTATATCTCCGCCTTTGTATTGACCTCTATTATCGGTATCGCTTTGGGCAGTAGTTTGACGACTGCTGCGACGCTTGGCGTGGCTTTCATTGGTATGAGTGATGCCTTTGATGCTAACGTTGCGATAGCGGCAGGCGCTGTGGTATCAGGGGCGTTTTTTGGTGATAAAATGTCGCCATTATCGGATACTTGTACCATTGCTTCAGCAGTTGTAGGCATCGATTTGTTCGAGCATATACGCAATATGATGTATACCACAGTTCCGGCATGGATATTAACGGTTATATTATTTTGGTTTTTCTCAGGACAGACAGCTGGCTCAGATTTAAGTCAAGTAACGGTGCTAAAAGGACAATTGATTGACAGTGGTTTGGTACATGGTTATGCGGTATTGCCATTTGTGGTCTTGATTGCGCTGGCTCTATTTCGAGTTAATGCCATTTACACCATTATTTGTACCATTGCTGTGGCAATTATCATTACTTATATGCATAGCACGCCAAACGTTGGGCAGTTGGGCGGTTATTTCTTTGCAGGTTATACACCCGCAGAATCATTGGAGCTTGATGAAGTGGGTGGTATGCTGTCGCGTGGCGGTGTGCAAAGTATGTTCTTTACTCAAGCCATCGTGATATTGGCGCTGAGTTTAGGCGGATTGTTGACGGCATTGGGTATCTTGCCAGCACTGTTATCTGGTATCAAAGACAATTTAACGACAGCAGGACGCGCCATTTTTGCCGCTGCCATGTCAGCACTCAGTATCAATGTCCTCATCGGTGAGCAGTATTTGAGTATTCTTTTATCGGGTACGGCATTTCGTCCGACGTTTGAGCGCTTGAACTTGCATCCAAAAAATCTATCACGCACCATTGAAGATGCCGGTACAGTGATCAATCCACTTGTACCATGGAGTGTGTGCGGTGTGTTTATCAGTCAAGCGTTAGGCGTGCCAGTGCTTGATTATCTACCTTATGCGTTCTTCTGTTATTTATCACTGCTACTGACGATATTGTTTGGCTTTACAGGGATAACGATTACGCGCAAAGATGGGTCTAGCGTCCGTAAGCATCAAAAAGCACAAGCAGTTAATTAAATAACGGCTACATAAACCCCTTTAAAGAATATTCATTCTTTAAAGGGGTTTTTTCGTAATAGACTAATCATCTGCTCTAAAAAATCAGCGACGTGCTTATGTAGGTTTTGTCGATAGGCCCAATGATGCTTGACCTCGTAACTTGCCTCATTGGGCAACAGTATTTTCATCATTCCCATCTCTTCATAACGCTTTGCCAAGTCATTGGGCAAGTAGCCGACATGATGACCCGCCAAAATCAACTGCGCGGTCGCCTCCATATGGTAAGTGGTGGCGCTTAACGTTTTTGGGCGGACATGATTGATACTCAAATCAGTAATATAGCCTCGTTTTATCCATGGATAGCTGTGTTCCAAATCCTCAAAGGTTAAACCTTCTGCCTCATAAAATAGCCGATGCTCGCGTCCGCAGCAGACCACTTGCTTTTCGATAAATGCGGGCTGAAAAGTCAATAGGGGTGGGAAGCTGCCAAAATAGCCCACGCCAATATCACTTTCATTGCTAAGTAACTTGTCGAGCATACTCTCAGGGCTTTGCACATCGATAGAAAAATGTATCAATGGATTATTACGATAGCTTGCTGCCAAGCACTGACGTAAGGCATCATAAAAAACCGTCGGCATCTGATCGATAAGACATAACCGAATATGACCGCCGCGTACCGAATCCAGTTGCCGAATATAATGCAGTTGATGCTGAAAGCTTGCCACCGCTTCGGTAAAACTTAAGCAAGCCTCGTAAACCGCGGCACCGTCCTCGGTGAGCTTAAAACCCGCGCGTCCACGATGACAAAGTGTCATACCCAAGCGGTCTTCTAAATGGGTCAAATGACCGCTGATGACAGACGGCGTGACATTTAAGCGTGACTGCGCGGCGGTCACACCTTGACACTCTACGATGGCCATAAAGCTCCGCAGGGTTTTGATGTCAATTTTTATCAATTCATCTAGCATCGAAAGTCATGTCCCCGTATCTATTGTCTTAATCAACCCTTTATAAAACTTCTATAAATAACGAATAAATCAAAGTTACTACGAAAAATCAGAAGTTTACTTCTAAATTTTACCATGGTCTCGCCTCTGATATTTAGGTATTGTCAGAGCTATAGAAAAAGTGGCATAGATAAAAAGTAATATAGACAAATTGTCTGTTTTGACCAATCGATACAAGGATGTAAGTGATGAAATTCAATCAACCATTAAGCGGCAACGACATGCCAAGATTTGGCGGCTTTGCGTCTATGATGCGCCTGCCAACCCAAGCCGATGCTGAAGGACTGGATGTCGCATTTGTTGGGGTGCCTTTAGATATTGGCGCCTCAAACCGTAGCGGTGCAAGATTGGGTCCGAGACAGATTCGCGATGAATCACGCATGATTCGCCCTTATAACGTCGCCACTCGCGCCGCTCCCTTTGAGTCTTTGCAAGTCGCTGACATTGGCGACGTTCCTATCAATACTTTTAACCTGCTAAAAAGCGTCGATATTATCGAAAAATTCTATACCGATAAAATCGTCAGTCATGGCGCTATTCCTTTAACGTTAGGCGGCGATCATACCATTGCTTTGCCTATCTTACGTGCGCTTGCCAAAAAACATGGGCCTGTTGGGATGGTGCATATCGATGCGCATGCTGATATCAATGATGAAATGTTTGGCGAAAAAATTGCTCATGGCACACCATTTCGCCGCGCAGTTGAAGAGAACCTCATTGATGGCAACCGTGTGGTACAAATTGGCTTACGTGGTACGGGTTATAGTGCTGAAGAGTTTGATTGGTCAACCGAGCAAGGTTTTCGAGTAGTGCCTGCTGAAGAATGTTGGTATAAATCACTGACACCTTTGATGGCAGAAGTGCGCGAGAAGCTAGGTGATGGTCCCGTCTATCTAAGTTTTGATATTGATGGGATTGATCCTGCGTTTGCACCGGGTACGGGCACCGCGGAAATCGGTGGCTTAACGTCAACACAAGCTATTGAGATCATTCGTGGTATGCGCGGACTTGATGTGGTTGGTGGCGATTTGGTAGAGGTGTCACCGCCGTATGACCCGTTTGGTAACACCTCAGTACTAGCCGCGAACCTGCTATTTGAGATGCTATGTATTCTACCGGGCGTGCGCTATGACGACAAAGTCAAAGCCATTTATTGAGCATGATTTATAATTCCAAACTGTCCTTTATAAGGAATTAAAGGGCAGTTTGGGTTTAGCTTGGATTTGATACTGAACGACTTATTTACTTGCTATTGAATTTTTAGGATGATTAACTCATGACGCATTCTCTCCAAACGCCTTCTTCATTGCCAAAATCTGCGCTAGTTACCTCATCTCTAACTTGCGGTGAGCTACTCGTACAGTGGCTAGAATATTACGGGGTTGAGACGGTATTTGGTATTCCGGGCGTACATACGGTCGAGCTATATCGTGGCCTGCCCAATACCGATATCCGCCACGTGACACCGCGTCATGAGCAAGGCGCAGGCTTTATGGTTGATGGTTATTACCGCGCGTCTGGCAAAGTCGGGGTATGCTTTATCATCACCGGTCCCGGCATGACCAATATCATGACGGCAATGGCGCAAGCATTGGCAGATTCTATACCGATGCTAGTGATATCTAGTGTCAATAAAGTGCAGCATACCGGCAGCGGTGAAGGGCACTTGCATGAATTGCATGACCAGCAAGGTATGGTCAGTAAGGTTGCGCTCATGAGTAAAACCATCTGGCAACCTGAGTCGTTACCCAAAGTCATCGCTGAAGCTTTTGCGTTATTTAATGGCGCGCGTCTGGGACCAGTTCATATCCAGTTGCCTATTGATGTGATTACCGCCGATGCCAGTCATGTCGCCAAGCCGCCTGATTTAACCTCTAATTTTAATAAAACTAAAAATTTAAATAACACTGCAAAAAGCCAAGCTGATGATGGTTTAACACTACCGCAAGTCATGAGACCACTACCTCATCCTGCGCAATTATATTTGATTGTTGAATCTCTAAAAGCGGCAAAAAATCCAGTATTGCTCTATGGTGGTGGCTGCGTTGATGTTAATCATGACGCGCAAAAACTGGCAGAACTTATCGATGCGCCCACCTTTTTGACCATCAATGCCAAAGGTTTACTGCCACCTGCTCATCCGTTGAGTTTGGGTAGCAATCAGTCATTAGACGCCGGTCGCGCCGTCATTAGCGAGGCCGACTTAGTATTGGCGATTGGTACTGAGCTTGGCGAGACTGATTACGATGTTTTCTTTAACGGTGGCTTCCAAATCAATGGCATGTTGATTCGCATTGACTGCGATGCCCAGCAATTACAGCGTCCGTTTAGAGCGGATATTACGCTATTGTCTGATGCGCAAATGGCCATTAGCGGTTTATGTACGCGCTTAGAAAATCAACCGCTGAATCATCAAGCCCTCGTGAGAGTAGCAAAGGTAAAGCAGGCGTTGATAGAGGAAATGACACCAGACTTTGCTGGTCAAAATGCGCTGCTACAGCTGATTCGAGATGAAGTAAAAGACGTCATATTTGTTGGTGACTCGACCCAGCCTGTTTATAGTGGCAACCTTGGTTTTGAGGCCTTAGCGACGCGCCGATGGTTTAATTCATCGACTGGCTTTGGCACCTTGGGTTATGGTTTGCCTGCCGCTATTGGTGCCATGATTGGCTCAAAATCGCCGGTTGTGAGTCTGATTGGCGATGGTGGCATTCAGTTTACCATCGCAGAATTAATCTGCGCCGCCGAGCTTGAGCTGCCATTGATTGTGCTGTTATGGAACAACCAAGGTTATGGTGAGATTCGCCGCTATATGGAAGAGGGTGGCATGCCACTGATTGGGGTCAATATTAAAACCCCGAACTTTGAGCCATTAGCCGCAGGATTTGGCGCAGGCTATCGCAGAATCACAGCCAAACAGCAACTGATCGAGGTATTAAAAGAAGACATCAAAGGCACACAACCGATGATTTATGAAGTTGATGAAGCTGATGAATTTCTTCTTGAAATGGGTAAAACCTTTACCTGCTTTAGCTGAATATTGATTTGTACTAAAAATAATTAATAAAATTAGATCCGACCAATTCACTCAATCCGAGCATTGTTCAGACCGCCAAAGGGAAAAATTGGTGATCGTCGCTTATCAAGGAGGAATCAGATGTCAAATGTTATTGATCAATCGCAGCAGCCCATATTGGGCAATCATGTTAGTGTGTCAGAGACCCCGCAAGGCGCACAATGGCGCGCCGCAATGTGGAAGTTCTTGCTGTTTTCAGCATTGGGTATTGCGTTATTTATCATCCCGTTTCAATGGGACGGCAAGGTCACTATTTTATTAGGAGTGCTTACCGATACCTTGCAAGCATTGGTTGGAGGTTATGTTGTTTACACTGCATTAGCGATTGTTACAGTCTCCTTTGTAGGGGCGCTAGCGATCAAAGGTTTGAAGCCTAACCTGCCAGCAGACTCTATGCGTGCAAAGTTGTTTGATGTCGATTGGTTTTGGCTATCCGCGCGCTTTTTAGGGGCGCTATTTGTTTGGATGATTTACCTACAAATCGGACCTGAGTTTATTATCAACCGCAATACTGGCGGCGTCATTTTTGAAGACCTGATTCCTATTTTGATACCTTTGTTCTTTTTTGCTATTTTATCTTTACCGTTTCTGACGGATTTTGGTTTGATGGAATTTTTGGGTACCTTGTCGAGTAAGGTGTTTGTCAAACTGTTCCGGTTGCCGGGTCGCTCAGCCGTCGATGCTATGTCTTCTTGGTTTGGCGCCGCATCTATCGGTTTACTTGTGACCATGCAAGAGTATGATAAAAGCTACTACAGTCAGCGCGAAGCAGCCATTATCGCAACGACTTTTTCGGTCACCTCCATCGCTTTTACCTATGTGGTTGCCAAAACCATCGGCGTTGACAATAACTTTGTGTATTTTTATCTGACCATTGCCTTAACGGGCTTTATTGCTGCCATTATCATGCCGCGCCTACCACCATTGTCTTTGAAGCCTGATACTTATCACTTAGGTAAGAGCATGCTTGATGAAGAGATTCCAACTGAGTACACCACCTATCAATGGGCGCTCAACCGTGCCATCACGCGCGCGCACTCTATGCCAAGCTTGGGTAAAGTTTTTAAACACAGCCTAAAGAACTTGTTTGATATCTATTTTGGCTTAATTCCGGTGGTTTTTGCTATCGGTACCATCGGTCTTGGCTTAGTCGAGTATACACCTGTATTTAATTGGTTGTCGGCACCGCTCGTACCAGTGCTTGAATTGCTACAAATTCCAGAAGCTGCTGAAGCGGCACCAGCGATGATTATGGGCTTTGCTGATATGTATTTGCCGGCGTTAGTTGGTAAGAGTATTGAGAGTGAGATGACAAGATTTATCGTTGGTGCAGCTTCTATTACCCAGATTATCTATATGTCTGAAGTAGGGGCGCTGATTCTAAAATCAAACATTAAGCTGAATGTGCTAGAGCTATTTATGATTTTTATTCTGCGCACGCTGATCAGTTTGGTGGTCATTACCACTGTGGCGCATCTGTTGTATTAAAAAATGTGCTTGTGCGTAATGCTATGCCAGCAGTCGGTTGTGCCTGATTAAAGGTAGCTATTGAAGCGGTAGACCGAGATGATGAGAAAGATACTTATGCATTATATGACCCAAATTTAGGAGAGGTTATTACTAAGACCAGACTGAGCACAAAAGCCCGCGTAGATATGGCAGTGGATGTCGCTACTCAAGTCTATCGGTCTTACACCCGTTGATATCTGTGCGCTTATTGTCCCGTGGAATTTTCCAATGGTAACCACTGCTTGGAAATTAGCCTTTGCATTGGCTGCAGGCTGTACCGTACTGTTAAAACCTTCTGAGGTGACATTAATCCAAGCAGGTCGTATTTAGATAAATGAGCAACAAATAGTATTGGCAGAAGCAGGCTGGGGCGGGTTTAAGCAAAGTGGTATTGGTCGAGAGTTGGGCGCAGGTGGTCTATCAGCTTATCAAAAGAGCAAGCATGTCTTGTTACCGCAATAATGCTCAAAATCTGTACACAGAAAAGCCTCCAATAAGGAGGCTTTTTTAAGCCAATAAAGAATGTCAAAACAATAAAACCGCTAAGATATTTCGATAGCGGTTTTATTGTCTATATTGTGAGCAGCTTAGTATTAAAAACTATGCGATATTAACCGAATACTTTCATGCGCTCTTCAACAGGCTTAAACGTTTTGTCGCCTGCAGGCTGCTCGATAGCACCAAATACCATTTGAGCGTTTAGCGTCCAGTCTTTGTCAATATTCCATGCTTCAGCAACTTTGTCATCGATAATAGGATTATAGTGTTGCAGATTTGCGCCAACGTCGATACTGGCCAAAGCCGTCCAAATAACATACTGATGCATCGCGTTGGTTTGATGTGCCCAAATGGGGAACTTATCTGCATATAACGGCGCGTTTTCTTGCATGCTTTTCACGACACTTTGATTTTCAAAGAACATGATTGTACCTGCACCCGCCTTAAAGCCCGCGATTTTGTCTTTTGTTGATTTAAACTTCTCTTCATCACCAACGATTGCATGTAACGTCTCTTCAGTGATATTCCACAGTTTCTGATGCTCTTCACCAAACAATACGACAACACGCGTCGATTGTGAGTTGAACGACGACGGCGTATGCAAGATTGCATGCTCAACCAACTTAACGACTTCGTCATTCGATACGGGTAATTGATTGCTCAACGCATAGATAGAACGGCGTTTTTCAGCAAGTTGTTGTAAGGTATTTAGGTCTGACATAGTATTTCTCCACATGGTTAATATAAATTGATTCGAACTAATAAATGATCGGTACTATTAATGGTTATATCCAGTATCTACACTTCCAATAATTATCTTTTAGTATAGATAAATTAAAATGCGTTGAAGCGTCCATTAGCTCATTGGTACTTCCATTAGCAATACTTTAGCATCATCGATGACGTCCATCGTAAAGTTCTTAGTATCCCAAACACCAAGGCCATCGCGTGTATCCAAAGTGTTACCGTTTACGACAACTTTACCGCTAATGACAAAGACATAAACACCATTGTTAGGATCTTTTAGCTGATAGGTATGGGTAACACCTTTATCGAAATCACCCATGCTAAACCAAGCATCTTGATGAATCCATACGCCTGCATCGTCAGCATTGGGTGACAATACTTGATTGAACTCATTTGGCTTTAGGATATCGTCCATACGAACTTGCTGATAACGAGGCTCAACGTTCATTTTATTTGGAATAACCCAAATCTGTAGGAACTTCACCTCTTCTTTGTCATCGCCATTCATTTCGCTGTGCGTGATACCAGTACCCGCTGACATGACTTGGATTTCACCGGTTTCGATGATGCCATTATTACCGATGTTATCGCCGTGACCGAGCTTACCTGATAAAGGAATACTGATAATTTCCATATCGCGGTGTGAGTGCTTACCAAAGCCTTGACCACCAATGACGAAGTCATCATTGATGACGCGTAGCGCACCAAAACCCATACGATCTGGATTATGATAATTAGCAAAGCTAAAAGTGTGCTTGCTTTTTAGCCAGCCATGGTTGGCATCGCCACGAGAGTCTGCTGCATGATAGATCGTTTTCATAATTTATCCTTAGATATTAATAGGTTAAATGTCTATAAATGTATTATTAATTGACTTGTTTAAACAATGGGTCCATTATAATTGTTGTCCTATAATAGATAAACAACGTTAACTGCAATTAACTATTCTTTTTTTTAGAACAATTGGATGGCAGAGATAGCGCCACATATTCATAGTAGAACCATGGACTCTATAACAGGGTCAGTTGCATAAACGGTTGCCATAAACCCAAAAATCGATTACGCAATATGTTGTAAAAAGTCTCTATCACGCGCCCTAACTGATAGATACAGCACGGGCAAAACAAATAAGCCTACTGCCCAAAAACTTAGCTGCATATATAACAACGCACCCACTAATGCGCCTACTAAAAAGCTAGATACCAATACTGAGCTGTGTGCCAGTTTTTTGCGATTGTCCGCTGTGCGATTGACCAAGTAATCGGTCAGATTGATACCCAGTTGCGTAGTATTACCCGTCATCAATACTGTCGGACTCATATGCTTAATCACCGTTTTACTAGCGGTATTACGAATCGCCAGCGCAATTAAGCCTAATCCACCCGTTATCGCCACGGTTATATCACCAGCATCGACAAAAGGCTGATAGTACAAACCGGCAATCATAAAAGTGGTCAGAAAAAATGCTTCCGCTAAGAATAAATGGCTCAGTGTTAGCTGTTTATTTTTACTATGGTCAATAAATATCTTGGTCACCATGACCGTCAAAATAAATAACGGTAAGGCGGCAAGTTTAATCCATAGACCGGCTTCACCTTTCACCAAGCCACTGCCCGCCATTACCAAGTTACCCGTGACATGTGCGGTGAAGAAACCAAACAAGGTGATAAAACCAATGGTATCAATGGCACCGCCAACCACTGTCAATAACACAGGCGTTTGATGACGCTGCCAAAAACTTGGTAAGTTATCATTAGATGGGCTGTGAGCGTTAGTTGTCATGATAAGGAGCTGTCATAAGTATAAGTGAGCATAAATACACGTTTAACCATCGTTTTCTTACTTTTAGTTATAGGCAATTATCTACGCGTGTTGCTGTGATCAATTGAATAAGCACCTGCACCATGAGCAAAAATCATCAAGAACCCACCTGCTATCGCGATGTTTTTCATAAAGGGGTTCATTTGTGATTCATCAATCCAGAACTGATGGAAAAGCAGTGCTGATATGATGTTAAAACCCACGAACAATAACGCAATCAGGCGTGCTTTAAAACCAAGCAAAACAGCAATGCCACCAAATAACTCAAGGGCAATCACCAACGGTAATAGCGTATCAGGTACGCCCATCGACTCCATATAACCTTGAGTAGCAGCGTAGCCTGTGATTTTGGTAAAGCCTGAAAAGATAAAAATCATTGATAAAAATAGCCGACCAATTGGGGCGCTAAGCTCTTGTAATTTATCCATAGTAATTCTCCAAAAATGTCACAATGTGGATCTAAATCGTTTATATGTCGCTAAGTAATGATTATATTTTAATTGTTGACCACATATAGATAAACCGTAATAATCGCAAATAACAGTTCTTATTTAGAGAACAGTCAAGGAGCATCTTATATGGGACAATTAGAAGACATGGCAATGTTTGTACGCATTGTTGAAGCCGGTAGCATTACCAAGGCTGCCGAACAACTAAATATTGCCAAATCAGCGGTTAGCCGTCGCCTCAAGGATTTAGAGACGCGCTTGGGCAGTCAACTTATTAGCCGCACCACGCGCCAATCCAACTTAACCCAAGCCGGTGAGCAGTATTACCAAAAGGTGAGCAATATACTGAGCGAAGTTGACGCCCTAAACGAAGAAACCAGTGGTGCGCCTACGCGTATCGAGGGCACCTTAAAAATGACCGCGCCATTATCATTTGGCTTGATGCATCTAAATGATGTCATTGATGAATATGCCAATCAGCATCCCAATTTGAACTTTGAGCTCGATTTCTCTGATCGGCATACAGATTTGGTTGAAGAAGGGTTTGAGTTGGGGATTCGTATTAGAGAACTGCAGGATTCGAGCTATCAAGCCAAACGTCTGGCGCTGATTCGCTATACCTTATGTGCCAGCCCTGAATATTTGAGTAAAATGGGCACACCAACTACCCTAGAAGATTTTGCCAAGCATGAGTTTTTACAATACGGTCTAAATAAATCCAGCACGATAGAGCTCATAGATGAGCAAGGTAAAAAGCACCAAGTCGCTATCAACTCAAAGATAAAGGTCAATAATGGCGACTTTTTACGAGAAATGGCGGTAAAAGGTCATGGAATCGCTTTTTTGCCCAATTTTATTACTTACAAAACCTTAGCCAGTGGTGCACTTGTGCCCATCATGCAGCAGTATCAATTGCCGACTTTAAATGCTTATGCTGTTTATCCCAAAAACCGTTTCTTATCGCAGCGCTGCCGTTATCTAATCGATTTTATCGCTGAGCGTTTTGGCGATGATCCTTATTGGGATCGTTTTTAACTTTGTTTATGCGTTGGTGTTTGTTTTGCTTAAGTTTGTAATGCCTGTATAGATTCGCTTAGAGCAACTTAATAGGTGTTAAATACTTGCCCATGGTACTGACAACGACTGCTCTTAACTAAATGAGTAGTAATTATTAGTGGTTATTTTTGATGTCTCAAAATGCCTGAATAAAGATAATTAAAAACAACAATGCAAATAATGTTTTAGGTTCATATGCCGTATCTTATTGCTATCACCGCGATAACTATTACATCCCGTTAAATCTTCTTTGCAAAATTGCAAGACTTCCTCTTTAGTCAAACTTAGATCTGCTTTAACGACAAAGATTTTATATAGCCTTTTGTGTGCATGGTGTCGATACCGCTGCTGCTGATATTTTTAATGTTGGTATCATGAACGATTTTTTGCAGCATAAACCTTTTTTGGTTTTTGACGATTAACTTTAAAATAGCGTTCTTAGTATGTCATTCTACTGCCAGCCCGGTGTCGCACCATGCTCATCTTGGTGAGCAAATAAAGGATGCGCTTTTGCCTCCTCTAAGGTTAGCACTGGTGTGACGCAAACATCGGTGGATTCAAAAACCTGCTGCCAATGGGCAAGATCATGGCTGGCAAAGGTATCAGCAACCACTTGTGCTGCCTCTTGACTGTCCTTGGTATTAGGCATGACCCCCATTTGCCAATGCTTAGTCTTAAGCTCAGGCAATTCTAATACCTCACATAATCCTTGCCAGAACTTTAACTCTAAAGAGCCGACCGCCATATGACGACCATCTGCGGTTTTGTACAACCGATAACAAGGTAATAAACCACCTAAGAAATCATGTTGCGGCTTTGGGTTTTTACCAGTAAAGCTTGCCACCAGCTTTCCAGTCGCTTTTGGCATAACCAGATGCTGATACAAGCTGTGAGTCATACTGACGGCAACGTGGCGACCTTTGCCCGTGCGCTGTGCTGAAAATACAGCGGCCAAAAGAGCAATCACCGCCGTGTCACTGCCACCTGCTAAGTCTGCAAACTGGATGTTAGGCATTGACTGATCGCCATTTGCCGTCTTGAGCTGGTCAAGCACGCCGCTCATCGCCATAAAGTTGACATCATGACCCGCTTTATCCGCCCAGTCATGAGTGATGTCGTCGCTATCAGCTACGCCATAGCCAGTAATCGATACCATAACCAGCTTTGGATTAATGGCATGCAAAGTCTTAGCGTCCAGTCCCATGCCCTCAAGCACCTCAGGACGAAAACTATCAAGCATCACGTCCGCATCTTTAAGATGCGCTTTGATCATCTCAATACCTACTGGATCACGGAAATCAACTTTTTGAGTCTCTTTACCATGGTTCAATGCGGTAAACAGCTCGCCAAAAGCGCGGGCTGGATCGCCATTAAACGGTTCAATCTTGATAATATCCGCGCCTAAGTCTGCAAGCAGTCTAGTCGCAAAAGGCCCCGGAAGGTTACGCGTCAAATCAACGACGCGCAGCCCCTGTAAGCAGTCTTTCATAGCATCAGCTTGATTAACCATCTACAAACTCCTCACCACTTGAAGCCATATCTACTAATATTTGTGCAGGTGCAAAACGCTCACCGTATTTGCTCGCAAGCTCGCGGCTACGCTCTACAAATTTATCGACGCCTACTGAGTTGATGAACTGTAATGTACCACCTTGGTTTGGTGCAAAGCCCCAACCGAAGATTGAACCTACGTTTGCATCAGCCACAGTACGTACAACATTTTCCTCGAAACACTTCGCGGTCTCATTAGCTTGCACGTAAAGTAAGCGGTCTACCAAGTCTTGCTGAGACGGCTGCTCATCTGTCGTTGGGTACAGTTCAGTTAGCTCAGGCCATAGATGCTTCTCGCTATTTTGCGGATAGTCATAGAAGCCTTTAGCAACCTTTTTACCTTCACGGCCAAGTTCTTTGACCATTTTTTCTACCACTGGCATGGCTGGATGCGGTGTAAAGGTTTTGCCTTGCGCTTCTAAGGCACGCTTGGTTTGCTGCATGACATGTAATGATAGGCTTAGTGACACCTCATCTTGCAGTGCGAGTGGCGGCATCGGCATACCAGATTTCATACCAGCCACTTCAATACTACGAGGATGAATACCTTCACTTAACATGGCAATACCTTCTGAGACATAAGTACCAAAGACGCGAGAAGTGTAGAAGCCTCGGCTGTCATTGACAACGATAGGTGTCTTACCGATTTGACCGACATAATCAAAACCTTTAGCCAAAGTGGCATCATCGGTTTCTTCGCCCACGATAATCTCAACCAATGGCATTTTATCTACTGGCGAGAAGAAATGTAGACCGATGAACTGGTTTGGACGCTTGCTGGCTTTGGCAAGTTCAGTGATAGGCAAGGTTGACGTGTTTGACGCATAAACGGCATCTTCTGGAATTACTGCTTCAGCATTACGCGTGCATTCAGCTTTGATGTCTACATCTTCGAATACCGCTTCGATAATTAAATCACAGCCTTCTAAATCGTCGTAAGACGTTGTGGTTTTAATAAGGTCTAACAGTGCTTGTTTTTTCTCTTCCGTTGAACGACCACGGCTGATAGCCTTGTCGAGCAACTTAGCAGAATAGTTTTTGCCTTTTTCAGCGCCTTCGATAGCCGTATCTAACAGCACCACTTCCATACCCGCTTTAGCTGAGACGTAAGCGATACCCGCACCCATCATGCCAGCACCAAGTATGCCGACTTTGCTTACTTTAGAACGCTCAAACCCTTCTGGGCGTGACTGACCTTTTTTAATACTATTTAACTGTGTCCAAAGCGTATTTATCATATTTTTGGACGCGTCTGATAATACACAAGCGACAAAAAAGCGTGATTCGATTTTAAGACCGTTATCGATATCGGTTAGGCAGCCTTCAAAGACACTAGATAAGATATGGGTGATTGCCGGATAATTGCCGTGCGACTTTTGATTTGCCATCGCTGGCGCAATCGAAAATACTTGCACTATTTTAGGATGTTTGCTGTCACCGCCTGGGATTTTAAAGCCTTTTTTGTCCCATGGCTGCTGCGCTTTTGGGTTTTCATTAATCCACGCTTTAGCCTTACTGATAAGCTCATCATTGTCATGAGCCACATCATCGATAAGACCAATGTCAACCGCTTGCTGTGCGCTAAGCGTTTTGCCTTGCGTCATCAGTTCAAGTGCTTTTTGAATACCAACTAAACGTGGCAGACGCTGTGTACCACCGCCACCTGGCAATAGGCCTAGCTTAACTTCAGGTAAACCCAGCTTGGTTTTAGACGCTGTCTTTGGAGAGTCAATGGCGATACGATAATGACAAGCTAACGCCAGCTCTAAACCGCCACCTAGTGCCGTACCAGTAATAGCAGCAACCACTGGCTTACCTGACGTTTCAAGTTTACGCAGGCTAGCTTTTAAGTCTTCAACCAAGTTAAACGCTTGCTCAGCAGTTTCAATAGTGGCCAGTTGGTCAATATCTGCGCCAACTACAAAGGTTGATTTACCAGACGTTAAAATCAAACCTTTTGCTTCTTGGTCGTTGACAAAAGCATTAGTCAATGTAGCAAAGGCGTCATTAAAGCCGTCGCCGATGACATTCATTTTACGATCTACTTGATCGATAGTAACCGTGATAATACCGTTGTCTGATTCTGCTGAAAAACTGTTTAATTCATTAATGGCATTTACGCTGTTTGTGTTCATTCGATATCCTTATTTTCTATGCGTAGGTTTGTCCATATATAGGTAATATTTGAGGCTTAAACACGCTCAATAATGGTAGCAATACCCATACCACCGCCGACACATAGGGTAATCATTGCTGTTTTTAGATCGCGGCGCTCAAGCTCATCAAGTACCGTGGTCAGCAGCATCGCGCCTGTCGCACCCAGTGGGTGACCCATAGCGATAGCGCCACCATTGACGTTCACTTTATCAAGCGAGAGACCAAAGTCATCAGCGGTATTAAGCGGCACAGCTGCAAATGCTTCGTTGATTTCCCAAAGGTCGATATCAGCAGCAGTCATACCGGCTTTAGTCAGTGCTTTTTTGCAGGCAGGGGTAGGGCCAGTCAACATGATGGTTGGCTCTGAACCAATCACAGATGCCATCGTTATTTTAGCGCGTGGTTTTAGACCTGCTTTTTCGCCAGCAGCCTTACTACCCACAAGACATAATGCTGAACCATCAACGATGCCTGAAGAGTTACCCGCATGATGAACATGATTTACGTTTTCAATCGTCGTATATTTATCAAGAATAACGCCATCGAAGCCCATTTTACCTGGCATTATAAATGATGGGTTTAGGCCTGCTAACGTTTCCACTGAAGTGTTTGGACGAATGGTTTCGTCTTTGTCTAATAGTAATAAACCGTTTAGATCTTTTACGGGAACGACTGACTTATCGTAGTAGCCTTTTTCCCATGCAGCCGCTGCTCTTTTGTGTGACTCTGAGGCAAACTCGTCAACGTCTTTACGACTAAAACCTTTTAAGGTAGCAATAGTATCAGCGCCAACCCCTTGAGGTACAAACTGAACTGCATCGTTTACTCGTGGATCCATATACCAAGCGCCGCCGTCCATACCCATTGGTACACGGCTCATTGACTCAACACCACCGGCAACGACTAAGTCTTCCATACCAGACATGACTTTGGTTGCTGCAAGGTTAATGGATTCTAAACCAGATGCACAAAAGCGTGACAGCGTTAACCCTGCCACGCTCTCATGCCAATCGGCGTCGATAACGGCGATACGTGCGATGTCAGAACCCTGCTCACCGACTGGTGTCACACAGCCTAAAATGACGTCGTCTACCAAACGGGTGTCTAAATTATGGCGTTGTTGCATCTCTTTGAGTAGCGTACGAACGAGCCAAATAGGTGACGCCTGATGGAGGGAGCCATCTTTTTTACCTTTGCCACGTGGGGTGCGGATGGCATCATAGATATAAGCGGTCTCAGTCATAATAAATCCTTTTAATATTTCATTGGATATTTGTTAAATGAAGTTTTGAAGAGAACGTACTCTCCTCAATTCAATACTTAAGAACATTTGGCTTAATAACATTCGTATATTGGCTGGCATGTATTTATTTGCATGTAGCAGTTTTCATGCAGCGGCTTGGTTTCACCCAACGCTATCACATAAATCGTGAGGCCAACTCCTTCATAATCTCATTAGTGCCGCCGTAGATTTTTTGGACGCGAGCATCCGCATACATACGAGCGATTGGGTACTCTGTCATATAGCCGTAACCACCGAATAACTGTAAGCATTCATCCATGACATTGCACTGTTTTTCAGTCACCCAGTACTTAATTAATGATGCTTGCGGTGCGGTTAGAGTGCCATTAATCATCGCTTCAACAGCAGAGTCACACAACGCTCTTACGGCCAGGTAATCAGCTTGAACTTCAGCGAGCTTAAAGCGCGTGTTTTGGAACTTCCAAATTGACTTTCCAAAGGCTTCACGCTCTTTTACGTATTCAAGCGTCAACTCTAAAGCTAACTTGATAGCGCCGCAACCACTTAACGCAATGATTAAACGCTCTTGTGGCAACTCTTGCATCATTTGAATAAAGCCAAGACCTTCTATACCGCCCAATACATTTTTCTGTGGGACACGGACATTACTAAAAAATAGCTCTGAAGTATCTTGAGCAGATAGACCAGTCTTTTTAAGATTACGGCCACGCGAGAAACCCTCTAGACCATCAGTTTCAACAATGATAAGAGAGACACCCTGTGCACCCTGCTCACGATCCGTTTTACAAGCCAATACGATAAGGTTGGTATGCTGACCGTTAGTAATAAACGTTTTTGAACCGTTGATGATATAGTCGTCGCCATCTTTAACCGCATAGGTTTTGATTGCCTGTAAGTCAGAGCCTGTCGTTGGTTCTGTCATTGCGATAGCGCCAACAGATTCGCCAGTAGCCAGTTTAGGTAGCCATGCTTTTTTCTGCTCTTCAGTACCGTGCTTTAAAATATATGGCGCTACAATACCTGAGTGAACCATACCACCAAAACCAGCTTGGTTAGCCTGTGCCTGAGCCAAAAGAATCGCGGCTTCATGACCAAAATCACCACCGCCACCGCCATATTCTTCAGGCATTGACGCACATAAAAATCCCATATCGCCAGCCTCGTGCCAAGCTTTACGGTCAATCATGCCATTTTCACGCCACTGCTCATCTTTATCCTTCCAACTTTGAAACATCTTCAAAGCACTGTCATACACCATGCTATGTTCTTCGGTCATCCAGTTTGAGGTAAAAGCTTCAATACTCATGTTGTCTATCCTTGACATTAATTATATAGAAATCGAATTTAGGGTAATTTATATTACCCTTTAGTTCGGTATTAAAAACTCTTTAAAATAAAAACTTGAAGAAGATATACTAGATGACCAAAATGCTTTATTCAATACGTTTAAAATAAATGGTAATACATCTTACCTTATATAAAATTGGCTTATTGAGTGAAGAGATTGACTCTAGTCTAAGTAGATTACAAGGGAGTAAATAGTAATGACAATGAGGACAGTCAAGAAAAAGGATAGTATTGAGACCTCTCAACATTTAGCGCCCTTATCAGATATGCGACCTGCCACCTTGGATAAGATTGAACAAGCGGTTCGTAAAGTGTTCGCAGGCTTCGACCCTAGTGAAGTAACGATGGCGCAAATTGCAAAGTCTGCCAACGTTTCATTGCAAACGCTTTATAAATACTTTGGTGATAAGCAAACCCTGTTTAATACCATTATGGATATCGTACTTGGTAGGTTGGCGACGCGGATCATGGACCATTTACAAGGGATTGATAGCGTGAAAGATCGATTGCGCAAGACACTCTGGGTATGTTTTGATTTTGTCGACAGCCATCCAGATGCAGTGATGGTGCTGTCCTCGATATCGGTATCCCGCATTCGTAGTATTGCTATCTATGAGAATAAAGAGCTGATTGGTGCATTTTTGGATGTATTAGAAGATGGGCAAAAACGAGGGGTATTAAACGACAGCGTGCCGCTATATATCCTATTTGATGTTTTTATGGGTTTTATCAGCCGTCTAGGTTTTATGCATATTATGCGGCAGACAAATACGCCGATAAACGCAGAATTTGACGCGCTATTTGTGATTTTATGGCGAGCGATATCTAAGCCTGAAACAGAGAAAGTGTAATGGCTTATCGCCTAGACCATACTAGAACCTGACTTTCTAACAGTGTTTCTAATCTTAACTTTTATCGTTAGACAGTCATTTTAACTAATGAAAACAGTAAAAAGGGGCATTACTGTCTGGTTTACTGTTATTAATCTCAGTTTGCTATAGACCTGCTCGGACTACTACAGACACAAAAAAGCCCTTATGCTATTAAACATAAGGGCTAATCAGTCATTCTCGAACTTACTTGTACTGCTAATTGGTACCGGTGGTCGGACTCGAACCGACACGCTTTTAAAGGCAACGGATTTTGAATCCGTCATGTCTACCAATTCCATCACACCGGCGTGTTAGGTAATAAAGTTTATATACTGCAAACATTATCAAATTAGGCTACAGGGTTATCTCTGTATAGGCTGCGTATTATAGCAGCCTATTTTTGAGCGTCAAGAATTATTTATTGTATTTTGAATAAAAGATTAGATTTTAACCCACAAAGGCGCGTTCAACCGCATAATCTGCCTGCACACCCATACGCGGTGATACTGTTAGACCAAAATCATTCAAAATAGCTGAGACTTCAGCATTAAATGGCATACTACCGCAAATTAGGACACGATCATCTTCCTTGTTCATCGGAGGCAGTCCGATATCTTCAAAAAATTTGCCAGATTTCATTAAGTCGGTAATACGACCAGTGTTTCTAAATTCTTCGCGAGTGACCGTTGGGTAGTAGATGAATTTCTTACGGAAATCTTCACCAAAAATTTCATCATTCGGCAGCTCGTTTTCGAACATGTCACGATAAGCCAAGTCACTAATACCGCGCACACCATGCACTAATATGACCTTTTCGAAACGCTCGTAGACTTCAGGGTCACGTGCTAATGCTAAAAATGGTGCAACACCTGTACCAGTTGAGAGCATATAAAGGTTTTTACCCGGTAATAGATCATCTAATACCAAAGTGCCCGTTGGTTTTTTACTGACCAATAGCTCATCACCAACTTTGATATGTTGCAGACGCGACGTTAAAGGACCGTCTTGCACTTTAATGGAGAAAAACTCCAAATGCTCTTCATAGTTAGGACTGGCAATCGAGTAAGCGCGCAGCAACGGCTTGCCATCAACGACCAAACCAATCATCGCAAACTCGCCATTGCGAAAGCGCAAGCCGTCGTCGCGTGTGGTTTTGATGCTAAATAGTGCATCATTCCAATGATGAACCTCTGTAACCGTTTCGGTGCGAAGTTTTGACATAAATTCCTCGTTAGTAAGTGGTAATCTGTATCAATCTAAATAAATGCTGAATACCCATTTTTCATGATAAAGTCAAAATGGTGCAAAATTTTAATAGAAGATGAATGCTATCAATGCTAATTAAGCCATCACTCTGTTATTTTAACATTATTATTCGGCGTTATAAGGTGATGCGGCGCGCATGACCGCGATTTTTAAGCCATTAATGATGAATGCAAGCCATTCTCAATAAATTTCTCGCTCATCATAACAAACTTTAAAATAAAAATCCGTCAAGCGGCTTTGGTATAGCATGATAAAATGGAATATCGTTAGTGAGTTATTATCTATAATTAGTCACAGATGGCTTGTATAGCGCTTATGTGGAACTATAAAACCTTGTTTTTTGGATTTGATTTATGTCTTGTCAGACTGCTTCTTCATTGAGTAATCATATAGCACCAATTATCGGCTACCACCGTGCGCCGCTTTCACAGAAGTTTGGCGCGCCAAGACAGCCAAATCTGGTTGCATTGACCAGCGTGATTGAGATGATTGCGCCTTATGATACGCCAGCGGCATTTATCGGGCTGGAGGATTTTAGCCATATATGGGTAAGTTGGCAGTTTCATCACAACTATTTGTATAAAGATAAACAGGCTAATAAAGCGGATAGCAGCTTTCGTGTGCAAGTGCGACCGCCGCGTTTGGGCGGCAATCAAAAGATAGGTGTGTTTGCCAGTCGCAGTATGTATCGACCCTCAGCGCTTGGATTGTCTGTGGTTAAGCTTGAAGCTATTGAGATTGTAGAAGGACGGGTGCTACTTATCATTAGCGGTGCTGATATGATAGATGGTACACCAATTATCGATATCAAGCCTTATGTGGCTTATAGTGATGCGTTACCTGATGCACAAAGCGGTTTTGCGCCCTCTGCGCCGCATTTGTTGGAGGTGACTGTCACTAAAGTTGCCTATGAGCAGTTTGTGCAAATTATAGACAATCAACATATTCACAATGAAGCAGAAAAAATAGCTCACAATGAAAAAGCAACGGTAAAATCGGTCATTCATAAAATGCAAAAACAATTGCTTATGCCTGATCTTGATAATATTAAAGCGTTGATAGCACAAGACCCACGCCCTGCTTATCGCCAGAAAGAGGTTAATACTTCATTTATCATGCGCTATAAATCTGTTGATGTGAGTTTTCAATTGATAGGTTCAGGTGAATTACAGATAACGGATATCGACACAATATAGTCTAATAGGTAAGATGAATATCGACATTGCGCAAATGCTTTAAACCATAAAAGAAGAAAAAATATGCCTGCTCAACAGTATTCGATAGTAATTGATTTGCGTTGGTGCCTTGATGAGTTGCTGGCAGATCGAGTGATAGACCAACGGGGTTATAATCTCGTCATTACCAGCCGTCGCACTAAGGGTCAGCATCCGCTATTGACTATAAGTGAGTTTGGTCTGCCTAATAGTCATGCACTTGATAATAATACTGAAAATAAATTAACTTTGGCATGGCTCAATCAATGGTTGGCTGCCAAAGCAGATATGCCGCTTGTCCGTATTGACCCGTTAAAAGTCGATGTGCCAGCAGTGACGCAGCTGATGTCGTTTGAGTATGCACGGTCGCAGCATATTTTACCGATTGAAGTAACGCTTGATGAGGTGGTTATAGGTACCGATCAGCCATTTTATACCGATTGGCATGGCAATATTGAAAAGCTCATTAAGTCAAAAAGCTATCGCACAGTCTTTATTAATCCTGAACAAATCAATCGCTATCGGCAAGAGTTTTATCAAGTCACGCAAGCGATTGCAGGGGCGAACTCACTACATAAACGTGCCGCATCTGATATCACCAATGTTGAAGCACTATTACAGCTAGGGGACAATACCAACCCCGATGCCAATGACCAACATATTGTCAAAGTGGTCGATTGGCTATTGCAATATGCCTTTGAGCAGCGTGCCAGTGATATTCATTTAGAGCCACGTCGTGAGACGGGCAAGGTGCGTTTTCGCATCGATGGGGTGCTGCATAGTGTTTATGAGATGCCACTCGCTATTATAGTGGCGGTAACTGCACGTATTAAAATCTTGGGACGGCTCAATGTAGCAGAAAAACGCAAGCCGCAAGATGGACGGTTGAAAACGCGCACACCGAAAGGCTTAGAGACGGAGCTGCGTTTATCCACGATGCCGACTGCCTTTGGTGAAAAACTGGTTATGCGAGTATTTGACCCTGAAGTTCTGGTACGCTCCTTTGCTCAGCTTGGTTTGTCAGGTAAGCAGCTGGAGACTTGGCACGAGCTGACAGCGCATCCAAATGGCATTATATTGGTTACCGGTCCGACGGGTTCGGGTAAAACGACCACTTTATATAGTACGCTCAAGCAGCTCGCCACTGAGCAAGTCAATGTCTGTACTATTGAAGATCCGATTGAAATGATTGAACCTGCCTTTAATCAAATGCAGGTCAATCCAGGGGTTGATTTACATTTCGCTGATGGTATTCGCTCTTTGATGCGCCAAGACCCTGATATTATTATGGTTGGTGAGATTCGTGATGCTGAAACGGCTAATATGGCAGTACAAGCGTCTTTGACAGGACATTTGGTGCTCTCAACCTTGCATACCAATGATGCGCCAAGTTCAATTACTCGACTGCACGATTTGGGTATTCAGCCTTTTTTGACCTCAGCGACTATCTTGGGCATCATGGCACAGCGTCTATTACGGACATTATGTCCACATTGTAAGCAAGCCGTGGATGTTACGGCAGATAGCGAGATTGCCATTCAATGGCAAGAACTGGTACAGCCATGGCGCGCCCCAGTGCCAGCACAAGTTTATAAAGCGCAGGGTTGTGAACACTGTCGCCATACCGGTTATCAAGGTCGTATTGGTCTTTATGAGATTATGCCATTATCGAATGAGCTAAAAAAACTGGTCGCTACTGATGCCAATCTGGATGTATTAAAGCAGCAAGCATACCGTGAAGGCGTACAGCCATTACGCCTATCGGGTGCGAAGCGTATTAGTGAAGGGGTAACAACCATGGAAGAGGTCATGCGCGTGGTACCTTTGTATTAGTAGTTTCGGTATATTGAAAGGTGCCATTACACTAAAAATAGGTTTGTTAAGCAGTGCTTGAAAAGTGCATGCTTCAAAACAATAAATACCATACAAATTGAAATTTTTATCCTAATAATTTTTAAAAATGACTATAACGAGATTGTTTATGTTTACTGATAGCCACTGCCATCTTAACCGTTTAGATTTGACCAAATACGATGGTCAATTGTCTGGCGCAATTGCCGCGATGAAAGAAGCCAATGTCACTCGCGCGATGGCAATTATGTGTGATTTTGCTGAATATGATGAGATTGCCAATATCGTCAAGATTTATGGCGATGAAACGCTCAATCTTGGCATGAGCGTTGGTATACATCCTTGTGAAGATATCAGCGTTTTACAATCTGCAACCGTTGAACGTTTGATAGAAACGGCTAGCGCTGACCATGTGTGGGCAATAGGGGAGACGGGACTTGATTATTACTGGTCGACAGAAAATAAAAAAGCGCAACAAGCCAGCCTTGCTCGTCATATTCATGCTAGCCAAAGCCTAAAAAAACCGCTTGTCATCCATATGCGTGATGCTAAAGAAGATACGATTGATATTCTAAAAGCAGAAGGTGCTGAGCATGGCATTATTCATTGTTTCACCGAAGATTGGGAAACCGCAAAAGATGCCTTAGACTTAGGGTTTTACATCTCATTTTCAGGCATTGTCAGCTTTAAAAGCGCCCAAAATATCAAAGATGCGGCAAAAAATATGCCAAGAGACAGGATATTGATCGAAACAGATAGCCCTTATCTAGCGCCTGTCCCCAAACGTGGTCGCCCGAATGAACCAGCTTACGTGCCTTATGTCGCCAGTTGTATTGCAGAGATGTATGGCTGCAGTAGCGAAGAGGTCGGTACACTGACTGCAAAAAACTTTGAGAATTTACTAGCACAGTATCATTAAAATGGTTATGCTATGACCACTCAGTCATTTCTTGCAAGTGGCAGCTGTTTTATGCATGCCGCCTTGCAGCGTTAAATATAAGCACATGATTATAAATGATTATTTAGTAAACATACGCATATTTCTTTATTGTGTTCGTCGCGCAGTCTTTGTAGTATTTGATACTCCGAATGCCGATATGCCAATACGAACTGTGGTCATATGCATGATATTGTCAAGTTTTAGGAGAAGTTATGAGTCGTCAGCATCAATTCAAGGTACGAGAAGAGAATATCTTAGCAATGGCAGAGCAATTGCTACTTGAGTCAGGCGATGGCGACATCACTTTAGACAGCTTGGCAGACCAGCTTGATTTGGCTAAAGGTACATTGTATAAGCATTTCTCTAGTAAAGATGAGCTCTATCTGCGTATTATCATTCGTTATGAAGAGCAGCTGTTTGAGATTAATCGTATTGACGATTGCCCATCAGCAGGCGTCGCTCGTATGATTTTCCAGCAATTATTTAATCCACAAAAAGCCATGCTACTCAATCAAATCGAAGAGCGTTTGGCGGCATCAGTGACAGGTCTTAACCGCTTATTTGGTGAGCTGTATGATATTCGCCGTCAGCGCATGAAGCGCTTGATTGATATCATCAGTGCTTATCTAAAGGATGAGCACAGTAGCTTAAGCACGCGTGATTATCTATCGTCTATCTGGGCAATGGGTCAGGGCGGTGCAGGGCTGTTGAACTCAAGTTTTTATCAGCGTTATTTGGGACGCCGCGACACTCTGCGTTATGCCTTTGTCCAACAAATGCTAGAGCTGCCAAGCCATTACCCGGCGGCTGAGGATGAAGTGATGGATGAGGACATGCAGGAATTGGTCGAACAGATTGATACTGAGTCAGAGGAACATCGCAACACCAATTATTAGGTTTTTACTGTAACGTGAAAACCATGAGTCGTTATTTTATAAAAATCTGTGTTGTTATATGCTATATAGCAGCACATTAACCTTTACTTGATATGATCAATCCTCTCTCCCGTTTTATATCTCACCCAATATAACGTCATTTTTAAAAGAATGACGCCATCCTAGATGACCTCTGTATGTCAAAACTCTCATCATCAATGACACATCATCACACCCAAGCTGGCTTTACACTGGTTGAAATTGTTGTCGTCGTCGTTATTTTGTCTATATTCGCTGGCATGATGAGTTTGTCAGTAGGTAGTAGTGAATCGCGTAAAAATCGTGCTTTTTATGAGCATCTGACGGATTCATTAAGCTATGTTAGGCTGTTATCGGCTGAACGTATGCAGCCGATGGGTTTGAGTCTGCAAGCCAATAAGCAAGGTCAAATTACCCCTGTGATTGTCACTCTATCTAATCCTTATGTGGCTTATCAAACTGATACCTCGGCGTCTTCTAGTGGAGACAGTACGCCTAAGAATTCAATGGAGCTATCTGCCGATTTATCCAATATGTCTAGTGGGATTAAAGACAAGCTACCAACACCAAGCTGGGAGCTTGAGTCCGAAGTCACTTTGCCTGAGCTGCCTGCTGGGGTGAGCTTAGCCATACAAGGCCTAGATGCTGGTAATATGTCAAATAGAGGACAAATCCAAGCACTGCAACCTTGGTTTACAGATCAAACAGTGCCGCAAGTATTATGGTTTGGCACAGGGCAAGCAGCACCGGTGACCATTGAAGTGCGCCATAATTCGCGTCTGGTAGGTGAGGTCATTACGATTATGCCAGATGGCAGTATGTCGATAGGTCAAGGGCAATAACCGATGATAAATAATGACAGGGCCAAACCTAACCATGTAAACCGAAAGCCAAACCTACCAAAGCCTGAGAGCGGATTTACCTTGATTGAGGTGATGGTTGCCTTAGCGATCTTGGCGGTCGTTGCTGTTGCTGCGAGTCGTGCCAGTAGTGCTTATTTGAGCTCGGTCGATGTGTTGCGCACGCGCACGCTTGCGCATTTCGTTGCTCAAAACGCTGCTGCTGACTTACGTATTCAAGACACCTGGCTAACTGCTAATAGTGCCCAGACAATCAATGCCCAAGGTCGCGACTGGCAAATTACGATGACTGTGAGTCAGGATATAACGCCAGCATTAAAAAAAGTGAATATCGCCGTTGCGCCTATCATAGATGGTCAGACGCGTACCGCAGTCAATGATATCAATGTGATACTGAGCAACTCAAAGCAAGATATAGGTAGTTTGGACTTGACTGGCTCAAACCCAAATGGAGGTAGTCTGTGAAATCGCAGCATGGATTTACCTTACTTGAGCTTATGGTTGCTATGGCAATATTTGCGATGCTAGCAGTGGCAGGCTGGCAGGTGTTTGATAGCGTCAACCGTGCTCGAGAACGTGCCCAGTTCCATGCAGATAATTTAGCCGTTTTGCAATATACTTATCTGCAGCTACAGCAAGATATGGGGCAAATCGTTCCTTATCAAGCAGTAGGTACTCAAATTGCCAGTGCTTCAAATGTTGATAATGCAAATAATAGCAATCAAGAAAATGCACTACAGCCTGCGCCTGAACCTTTTATGAGCTTGGATAGTGCGCGTATCAGCTTTGTCCGTTTTGCTGATCCTGATCCTCGATATCAAAGCAGTCCTAGTATGCAGCATGTCGAATATATTTTTGCTGATGAGCGTTTGATTCGCCGTCAATATGCCAGTATAGGCGGAGGTAGTGATAGCATCAGTTTGGATAGTATCT
This sequence comes from Psychrobacter sp. SC65A.3, assembly GCF_025642195.1. Taxonomy (NCBI): domain Bacteria; kingdom Pseudomonadati; phylum Pseudomonadota; class Gammaproteobacteria; order Moraxellales; family Moraxellaceae; genus Psychrobacter; species Psychrobacter sp. SC65A.3. The sequence continues at coordinate 1,198,180 of NZ_CP106752.1, forward strand.
TGCTTGAAGGCGTGACAGCAGGGCAATGGCAAGCGTATCTGCCAGAAATGAGTACAAAGTTTCCCAATGAAGACAGTAATAGTAACAATGCCAGCTTGAACAGCCAATTTGGACAAGGGGCGGCGTTAACCACTGCTCAGCCTGAGAGTGTGCTACTACCGAAAGGAGTTGCTATCACTTTCACTTATCAAGATCTGCCGATCACTTGGCAGTGGGCACTTGCTCCTCATCCAATACCAAATAATAGTGCCAATAAAAATAATACTCCTGATAATTCTAACGGCAACGGCAACGGCAACGGCAACGGCAACGGCAACGGCAATAGTAATGGCGCAAGTAACAATGATGCAGCCAATGGCAATGTAGATAATAATTCAGGGAATGGAATTTAATATATGCCAAGCATGCCAGTTATGCCCATGAAAGCCGACTCTCAGCGTGGTGTCGCGCTACTTACCATTTTATTACTAGTGGTTAGTATTACGGTGGTTGCAGGGGCGATGCTTGCCAGCCAAAAAATTGCGATTAGACGCAGCGGTTTGTTGTTTGATCAAAATCAGCTCTTACAAGATATCGATGCCGGTCAGCAACTAGCGGTTACGATGATTCGTGCCGATGCTAATCTAAATGACACTGATAGTACGCAAGATATCTGGGCAAAGCCTGTACCCCCTTATACCTTGGGCACACATAGTATTGGCATTGAAATACGTGATGAAGCCAGTCGCTTTAATATCAATAATTTATATCAAAATGGCGCAGTTGATAGTAATGCTTTGGCAGTGTTTCAACGGCTATTAACCCAATTGAATTTGGCGCCAGATATTGCTATTGCTGTTCTTGATTATCAAGATACAGACAGTGAGGTTTATCAAGATGGTGGTGATGAAAGTACGGTTTATAACCAGCAGTCTAATAGCTCAGCGGATAACGATTTACCCAATCAACGATTGGTCAATATCGATCAGCTGCAAAATGTGAAAGGCATCGATGCGGAAGTATTGGCAGTGCTACGACCTTACATCACAGTGGTGCCACATTATTTACCTATTAATATGAATACAGCCAGTCCGGTGATACTTGCTGCTCTGATCGACGGCGCGACTAGCCAGCAAATGCAAACCATCGTTGATCTACGGGAAAAGCAAGTATTCGAGTCTATTGATGAGATATGGCAGCTGCCAATATTAAGCAGTTTGGATAATAAGCAACGAAAAGCACTAGCGCCACTCCTAGCGGTTGATAGCCAAGCTTTTACGGCACTTATCACTGCTACGGATAATGCAACTGTTGGTCAGGTGAGACAACGCTATGCAACCATCATGATTAGCAAGACTGCTACTGATGTTACGGAAAATAGCAATAACAGCGATGATACCAATATCAATAATAAAAACTCTGATAACAAAAAGCCCAAAGAGGTTCGCGTGGTGACGCAACGACTTTGGGCATTTCGACCGAATTTTTGATGATTATCATTAAACGATAACCATCAAAGGATAATCAAATATATGTCTTATTAATCACTTAAATGAGTTTCTTCAGTAGATTTCCAATTATAAGCGCCATAAAACAACATCTGTGCTTGGCGCGTACAATTATGTAGCATCAGCTGCTTTCGTTGTTCAATTTCAGCCAAGTCGACTTCATCATCATGATCTTCAGTATAAGTCAGCTCTAGCCAATCAATAATCCAAGAAAAAAACATATTGACCCCAGCCTCAGCCAGCAGTCTACGATCATAAGTATTAATGTGTGTAAAAGCAGGCTGTAACGCCAAATCGTCTGCTAAGCTTCCCCCATGCTGTTTGATAAGCTCATTGATGGCTTTACGGACGGCGTCCGAGCCACCATAGCGCTCACTAACCAAAAACTGCCAATAGTAGGGTTGCTCACTGACCATATGCAAGAATAGCTGGATACTTTTGGCGATTTGACGCTCAAAGCTGCGTTTACGTCCAATATGCAAACTCTCACTCAAAGTGGCTAATGTACCACCTAGCTCTTCAATCACCAAAGCGCGACCGAGCGATTCCATATCATCAAAATGGCGATAAAATGCGGTCGGCACGACACCAACCTCGCGCGTGACTTGTCTGAGGCTAATAGAGCTAAAAGATTGTCCTGTCATACATAAATCAAGCACTGCATTAAAAAAGGCGTGCCGAGTTTGAAGTTTTTTTTGTTCGCGACTGCTCATAATATTTCAAAATTAACTGATAGATGTCTATCATACTCATTTCATTGCAAAAATACGAATGAAATACGCTTAAATGTAGCTTTTAAACAACAGTCCCCCAATGTCCCTGTAGCTCTTGAGCCAATCGATAAGCTTCATGGTCATTCATACCGGTTATAAAATCTAAGACATTGAGCATATTTTGATAAATATTATCTGTTAAAACACGGTGATGCTCATCAAGATGTGGCTTTAGCAACATGAGCAAACGCTGTTGTTCAAAGGACATCGGTGTGCTTGTCTGATTTGTCCAAGCTAACGGCATAAAAGCATCTAACAGGCGATGCAGACATTGATTGGCCATTAGCTCCATGCGCACTTTACTTGGGTGGTTAAAGATTTTTTCACGTGCTAACTCTTTGGCTTGGGTAATACCGTGCTGAACGGTCGCATCACAATAGGTAAATAGACTGCCTTGCAGTGTACCCGCTAGCATCGCATCACTATTATCAACAAACGCATCGGTGACAGTATTGACCAATCGCATCATTGCCCGTGCACGTAGTGATGCCAGATGCTGCCTGACGGACATATATGTAGGCAGGCTGATAGTGTTAGGACGCTCGCCAATCAGCTCATAGAAGATAGCAGCCACCTCTTTGTAGGTAAGCATATTTAGATTGATACCATCTTCTAAGTCTATCAGCGCATAACAAATATCGTCAGCAGCTTCCAACAAATAGGCGAAGGGATGGCGAGCATAACCGTCATGCTGCTCTGAGCGAGGTAGACTCAAGCAGGCTGCTAACTCTTCTAACTGTGCGGCTTCACTATAAAAGCAGCCAAATTTCTGTGCCTTAGCTGATATCCTGCTGTGCGGAGTACTTTGATGACTGCTTTGAGTGTCATTATTACTATGCGTCGCAAGCCAAGGATATTTCATAAACGCGCCTAGCGTGGCACAAGTCAAGCGCATACCACCTGCATCAGGGTGATGCTCATTACGGATGAGTATGCGAAATCCTTGCGCATTACCCTCATAAGCCAACAAGTCTAATTGCTCATTATTATTCAGATTTTGCAAAATAGCCTGACGGTCAGGATGCATAAACCAATCGCGAATGGCGTATTCTCCTGCATGCCCAAAGGGTGGATTGCCGATATCATGGGCGAGGCACGCCGCTTGTACAATCACACCCACATCAGCTGGCGTGACACCATCAGGTAAACCACTTTCTAGTTTGTCATGTAGCTTCTCGGCTGCCATGATCCCTAAAGAGCGCCCAATGCAAGAAACCTCTAGCGAATGTGTAAGTCGGGTATGAATGCCCAATTGATTGGTCAATGGATGGACTTGGGTCTTTTGATTGAGTTGACGAAAGGAATGAGAAAACACCAATCGGTCATAATCTTTGTGAAAAGAAGAGCGCGCAGTATCTTGAGCAGGGGCTTTTTTATGACTGCCTAAACGCTGGGCACTAAATAGTTTTGCCCAGTGGCTACGGCTATTAAGTGATTTATTGATAGGAGCGATCATAGTGCATAATCCTTTATTCTTATTATTTAGATGTTATCGCTCCCAGTATAATAAAAAAAGCCAGCATCAAGGCTGGCTTTTGGTTGTTCTATGCTAAGACTGTGTAAACATGCTGTCTGGTATTAAAGGTTAAGTATTAAACATTAAAACGGAAATGCATCACATCGCCATCTTGTACGATATAAGTCTTGCCTTCTAAGCGTGATTTACCGGCAGCAGCAGCACCTTTTTCGCCGTTATGTTCAATAAAGTCGTCATAAGCAATCACTTCAGCACGAATAAAGCCACGCTCAAAATCCGTATGAATCACGCCAGCTGCCTGAGGTGCGGTTGCGCCAACAGCGACTGTCCATGCACGTACTTCTTTTACACCGGCGGTAAAGTAAGTCTGCATATCAAGCAAATCATAACCACCGCGAATCACTTGGTCAAGACCGGCCTCGAGCATGTCCATTTCAGCCAAGAAGTCTTTTTTATCATCTTCATCAAGCTGGGCAATTTCAGATTCGATTTGGTTACACAATGCGATAACGATAGAATCTTCGCCAGTGGCATAGTTGCGTACGGCATCAAGATATGGATTATTCTCAAAGCCATCTTCGCTCACGTTAGCGATATACATGGTAGGCTTCAGAGTAATTAAACCATAACTTCTGATTAATTTTTTCTCATCAGCATCAAGATTGGCGGCGCGTGCGGCTTGACCTTCTGCTAATAACGGTTCAATTTTTTTGAAGATATCAAGCATAGCGCCAGCGTCTTTATCACCGCCTTTGGCTTTTTTAGTCAAGTTAAAGATCGCGCGCTCAACCGCTTCTAAATCGGCTAATGCCAATTCAGTATTGATGGTCTCGATGTCGTCGATAGGGCTAACGCGACCATCAACGTGTACGACGTTGTCATCATCAAAACAGCGTACCACGTGCGCAATCGCATCGGTCTCACGGATATTGGCTAAGAATTGGTTGCCCATGCCTTCGCCTTTTGACGCACCAGCGACCAAACCTGCGATATCAACAAATTCCATCGTCGTTGGTAGTACGCGCTCAGGGTTAACGATATCAGCCAGTTTCTTTAGACGTGGGTCAGGCACTGGAACGATACCCGTATTGGGATCTTTGGTACAAAATGGAAAGTTTTCAGCGGCGATACCCGCTTTGGTCAAGGCGTTAAACAGGGTGGATTTACCCACGTTTGGTAGACCGACGATGCCGCAATTAAAACCCATAACATGCTCTCAATATATTGATAAAATCAGTTGATATAAGACTTAGTAAAATAGTAAATCAAAATTGGGCGTATTGTAGCAAATTTAACCGAATATGGGTGAGGTTGTTATACTGGTTAATTGGAATTTCATCGAGCAGTATTAGCTGCCTTTTTGGTTCTCATTATTATGCTAAGCTACTGTAGTTGAAGCACTTCAAAATAGACATCGATAGGGTGCTTTTGTTGACAGAATAGCATTCATTAACTTCTATTTCTCTCTTTAGACATTTAGACTCCTGATAGTTTTTATATATGAATAGTCTAAGTCGATGAAAGCAGCAGATTTCTACTGTTTTCTTGAGAGCGGATAATAACTGATTCGATAATCTTGGGGCGTTATTCCACATTCAATCCATTTCTTTTTATAAAGCGGTTTTAAATCACTTTACTTATCTAGCCCAGCCCTTAGAATAAATGGATGACCCATTAAAAATAGGAGCACTTTAAGGTGCGATTGACCAATTACAGTGATTATGCACTGCGCTCATTAATATATTTGGCGACTAAGCCCGAGCCGACGCTATTGGCAAATATCAGTGATATTGCCAATAGTTATCATATATCTAAAAGTCATTTGACCAAGATTATCCAGCAGCTCGGACAGCTTGGTTATATCGATAGTGTGCGCGGTAAGAATGGCGGTATTCGCTTAGCGCACGCGCCAAAAGACATTAATTTGGGTGAATTGATTAAAAAGATAGAGCCGGATTTTGCTTTGGTTGAGTGCTTTTCTACAAACTCATTGGACAGCTCGATCGCTGATATTAATAGTGCTGTAATAAATGATGAAAAGAACGCTAGCGCCAACGATATGTCATTAAAACTGATTGATGAAACTGTAAGTCACATAGCTTCAGGCTGTATTATCAGTCCGGTCTGTCAGCTAAAACAGGTGCTTGCTGAAGCGTTGACAGCATTTATTGCCGTGCTTGAACGTTATACATTGGCAGACATTATCGAGAATAAGGATGAGCTTGCAGCGTTATTATCATAATTGTCATAACATATTTTCTCTATTTTGAAAGACAATTTAGATAAGACAGGATTTTGTGATCTACTTAGCATCATTGTGAAGTTACGATTAATATTATGCCATTCTAGTGAAAATTATTTAAATTAACTTCAAAATTGTTAAAGAGTCATATTATAAAATGCGTTTGCAAAATGAGCGCATCAGCTGTTATGGCAGTTATGTTATTAATAGGTTGCTCAAGTTTAGATACGGTTAGCAACGCCAATCAAGACAGTATCATACAAGTTGCCCCGACGTTGCAAACAGGGTTTCGCGCTAAAAAAGGCTACCCATTTTGGTAGCCTTTTTTATCGTTTATCCAATCAACCATTACGCGTTTTCAAGCTTAGGTCGTGCTTTTGCAATCGCTTTTAATAATGCTTTCTCAAACTCACCGTCTTTAAACTTTACTAAATAAGAATGTGCTGCGCAAAAGTTGCGTACATCGCGCCAGTCATCTGCCAAGTTGTTCGCCCAATCACAATACTCTTTGCCAGCATTTGGCTCATTTTTTAGTGCTTTTTTGGTAGTAGGATGTAGCAATAATTCAGGTAACACTGCTTCTAGCAATTTGGTTGGTGGACTCATAAAAGTATCATCGACGTGTAAGCTTTTGCTAGCAGGATGGAATGCCAGTAGCGAACCTGCATGAATCATCTCATTAGGTGCGATATAGTGAACCCCTTGTGACAATGAGAATTTAAGCTCAGGATAACGCTCAGCGACCGCATCACTTTCGACCAAATCGTCTGCCCATTGCACTTCAGGTACTTTTTTATGATGCCGACTACTGCCATAAAAAGTCGCTTGCGGAAAGTCTTTTGCCATTTGCGCGCAATGGACCGTATGAAAGGGGTGCAAATTAAGTACTGCTTCGACATCTTGTCCATTGTTAGTCAGTGCCATCACTTGCGCTCGCACGTCATCAGTCAAGGTGTAGCTGTCTAAAAAAACAAATCGTCCAGAGGCAAGCTTAACCAATGAGCATTGTGTACCTATATTCAGCACACCGCCTAAACGAAACGTACCACGAATGTTCCAAAATCCTGCACCCAAATCTATGATTTTATCGCTCATTAATACTCGTCCTTATGGTTTATTTTTTTAACTATTTTAGTGGTTATACGGTTGCTGATATATAAACGCTTATGCCTATGTATAGGTATACAAAGTTTGCCATAAAAAAGATAGCAGGATGTGTATCAATATACGAATGTAGAAATGTATTGATTTGATGTTGTGTTGGCACCGGATTGAAAGTTTGAGTTGTTTATTCTTCTAACAATTTGGTAAGTAATTCATCTATTTCCGCTTTAAACTCTTTATCTTCGATTTTATTGGCGGTAATTTTTGCGTTCTGCAGGCTGGTAATTGCAGTATCTTTTTGCCCCAATTCAACTTGGATAACTGCCATAGAAAACGCAATGGATGACAGATGGTCTTTTGAGTTGATGGCTTTGGCTTTTTCAAGTGCCTTATCATAAATGACCAACGCTTCATCTAACTCTGCAGTGAAGTCGGCTAGCGTTTCCCATTGCTCTGGATGGTCTTTATCGGTATTTTCATTATCGACACAAATCGCTTTTAACTCGCTATATAGCCAATTAAAGGCTTCTTGATGTCCTTTTCTATCGGCTTCTAGTAGCTTTTCAGCCAAGGTATAAACGGACTTGTATATTTTGGTGTTAATCATGACTTACATCCTTTTTAAAATTAAGCATAGCGTTTTAGGCAACATATGGCTGAAATTACGGACAACACTGTAGGTAAAATACGGAAAAATCGTTATTTTAACATCATTTGTGTTACTGCTGAACGCCATACATTGGAAGGGACTGTAAAATAGCACCCTACCTGCGCTGACTCAAGAGACGATTGAGTTTATCCACGGTTTATTATTGAGCGCTTTATAAGCCATTTTTATAGTTATAGGCTTCTATTTGCAGGCTACTGCCATCATGGTGTTGAATGCTATTTTGTAACATAGCGCAACCTGTGTTTGTTATGTGCTGTGATAAAATGCAACTTAACTTTTTGAGAGTTATTGGCTTTTAAATCCAGCTGCTTTAATGAATAAGACTTTAATAGACAATACTGTGATTAAAGTCTTATTCATTAAATTTTTTTGATGTTAAGTCATGATTTTTACAGTTATTAGATTAGATATTTTGTGTACTATTGCCGTATTTCTATCACCCACGCCCAATTAGCCTAAGCTAAATGAGCCTTTTTATAGTCAGTACTCTTTTGAATAATCATATAAATAATAACACGACAAAGATGCCCTTTGATTCGCCTTCATGGGTGCTGAAGTTAACTATCGGTCTGATTGGGATGTTCGCCTTTTTGCAGGTGTATTCTATTCAAGCGGTATTGCCAGTATTGATGGTAGATTTTTCAGCGACTGAAGTGCAGGCAGGGATGGTTGTTGGCGCAACAGTGATGGCGATTGCCATTATGTCACCGTTTTTAGGGATGCTATCTGATGCCGTCGGGCGCAAATCTTTTATCGTTGGGGCATTGTTGTTTTTAGCGATACCTACTGCTTTAATCGCCCAAAGTCCTAGTATTGGCTGGCTAGGTATGTGGCGCTTTATGCAAGGATTGTCTGTCCCAGGCATTACGGTTGTGACCATTGCCTATATCGGTGAGGAGTTCGAGGGGCGAGCTGTCACAGAGCTGATGTCATTCTATGTCTCAGGCTCGGTACTTGGCGGCTTTATGGGGCGGTTCTTACTGGGGCATTTACATGAATATATTGGCTGGCGTGCAGGCTATTATGTGATGGCAGCGATGACGCTTATCGGTGCACTATGGGTTGGCAAGATGTTGCCATCGTCGCGGCATTTTGTAGCCAATCCAAATTTTCGCTCAGCGATGCAGACGCTTGGTGAGCATTTGACCAATCGTTATGTGGTAACCGCATGTTTGCTCGGTGCTTGTGTGCTTTTTTCGCTCGTTGGTTGCTTTACCTTTATCAATCTACATCTTGCTGGCACGCCTTATGAGCTTAGCACTGGCGCGCTTGCCAATATTTTTGCGGTTTATTTAATCGGAGTGATTATCACGCCATTGTCGACGACATTGTTACGTCGATTTGGGGCAGCACGCACCGTTCGAGTGGCAGTGATTTTTTCGATGCTTGGTGCGTTATTAACGCTGGTCACGCCATTATGGGGCATTATTATTGGGCTTGCCATTATGTCGTCAGGCGTTTTTGTTACCCAAGCGGCAACCATTAGCTATATCGCCGTCAATGTCAAAAACGGACGTTCATTAGCCTCAGGTTTATATTACATGGCTTATTATGCGGGCGGCACGATGGGCGCATGGCTGTGCGGTATCGTTTATGCACGTGGACAATGGTCATTAACCGTTTGGCTATTATTATTTGTACAAGTATTGGCACTTTTGGTCGCAAGTTTTGGCATGATAAAAACAAAACCGCGTCCTGCTTAATGCCAGACAAGCTAACACCAGACAAACCAACATAAGAGATAAAATAAGCTATCACAAGCTAAGCAATCGAGAAACGATTATCTTAGAACAATGAGTATTGTGCCACTTATGTGTCATGCCTTTACATGAGGCTGGTTTTTTCTTACTATCAAGAGGTTATTGATAAAAACATCACTATGTAATCACGACTGATATCCAATCAATTGGTTTTTATCTGCACTCAAAAATACTATAAACAAGGACGTCAAACTTATGTCAAATATCTATCACAGTGCGCCATCCGCCTATGATTTTCCGCTATTGGTTAAGCAGTTATTAAACCGCGCCAAAACCGTATCACAAGATCAAGAAATCGTTTATGCGGATAAAAAACGTTTTACTTATAAAGACTTATTTAACCGTATCAATCGTTTGGCGAATGTTTTAGACGGCTTAAACCTTGATGCTGGTGATGTGGTTGCTGTGATGGATTGGGACAGTCATCGCTATCTTGAATCTTACTTTGCCGTACCGATGTCAGAGTATATTTTGCAGACGGTCAATATTCGTCTATCACCTGACAAAATCCTTTACACCATTAATCATGCTAAGCCAAAGGTGCTGCTACTCAACTCTGAATTTGCGCCGTTGGTCAAAGATTATCAGTTTGAAAACTCTAGCATTGAGCATATTATTTGGTTAGATGATAATGGCGTGACCTCTGAGGGCGTATTCGGGGGTAACCAGAACCGTGTCAAAGGTGAATATGAGGCGCTACTTGATGCTGCTGATGACCATTTTGATTTCCCAGATTTTGATGAAAACACCATTGCTACAACTTTTTATACCTCAGGTACGACAGGTGATCCGAAAGGCGTGTTCTTTAGCCATCGTCAGTTAGTACTGCATACTCTGACGGAAGCAGCGTCGATTGGTATGTTGCCAAATAAACAAGGCGTCAGCTATGGTGATGTCTATATGCCAATGACCCCGATGTTCCATGTCCATGCGTGGGGCTTTCCGTTTACAGCTACTATGACAGGTCTAAAGCAAGTATATCCTGGTCGTTATGCACCCGATTTGTTGATGGATTTGATTATCAATGAAAAGGTCAGCATCACCCACTGTGTACCGACGATTTTGCAAATGGTACTCAAAGAAGCGCAAGACCGCGGTGCCAGCTTTAATGGTCTAAAAATGATTATTGGTGGTTCACGATTGACAGAAGGCTTGGCAAAAGCGGCGATGGATCAGGGTATTGAAGTTTATACCGGTTATGGCATGTCGGAGACCGCACCTCTAATCAGTTTGACTGACTTTAGTCTTAATGAACCGCAGCTGAGTGAAGAAGAGGATATTGCTCGCCGCTGTATGACGGGTAAGCCTGTACTTATGGTTGATGCTCAAGTATGGGGAGAGAACAATCAGCCAGTTGGTACAGGTCAGGACAATACTGGCGAGCTGGTATTACGCGCACCGTGGTTGACCCAAAGCTATTTAAAAAATGATGACGCTGGCAAAGAGCTGTGGGAAAACGGCTACATGCATACGCAAGACATCGCTTATATACGACCTGATGGCTATATCAAAATCACCGATCGCTTAAAAGACGTGATTAAGTCAGGTGGCGAGTGGATATCTTCACTAGAGATTGAGACGATTCTATCGCTACATCCTTCGGTAGCGGATGTGTCTGTGATTGGGGTACGTGATAAGCAATGGGGCGAACGTCCATTAGCATTGGTAGTACTCAAACCAAATTGCCAAGATACCAAAGTTGATGACATCAAAGCGCTGGCAGAGCAGGCAGTGGCCCGTGGTATCATTCCAAAATACGGTATACCTAGTCAGTTTAAGTTTGTCGATGAACTACCAAAGACCTCTGTTGGTAAACACGATAAAAAAGTGATGCGTGAGATGTATGCCAATCAGAGCGAGGTATAGTTTTTTTAAACTAACTCAACTATTAAGCAGATAACAGGCTTAATAGTTGACCTTTATGATTGGCTCTGCTACATTTTAAACCGATACACACTAAATCGATACATAGTGTATCGGTTTTTTTTGATTTAGTAAGGATAGCTGGCCGGGATAGCCAGTCTTATATTATGATATTATCGGACAAATCATATCGCATTACCCATCATTTATGCTAAGGACAGCTATTATGAGCGCGCAAACCGCCACTGCAGTGACCAATCAAACGTCAGCCCCAACATTTCAAGCACTAAATACGACTCAAACCTTTGCTGAGATTTATCAGTCTTCTATTGAAAATAAAGAAGAGTTTTGGGCTGAGCAAGCCAAGCGTATTTATTGGCATAAAGAGCCTGAGCAAATCCTTGATGATAGTAATTTGCCATTTGCTAAATGGTATGTCGGCGGCGAGACCAATCTTTGCTATAACTGTGTCGATCGTCACCTTGAAGAACGTGCAGAGCAGGATGCTTTTATTTGGCTGTCATCAGAGATTAATCAAGAACTCGTAGAAACCTATCCTGCTGTAGTCGATGCTTTTAAAGACTTGGGTAATAATGTTGAGTTTTATACCGACTACACCAAGCGCCGCTTGACTTATAACGACCTTTATAAAGAAGTGAATTATTTTGCCGATGTATTAAAGCGTTACGGTATTGAGAAGGGCGATCGTGTCATCATTTATATGCCGATGATTTTAGAGGCCGCTTATGCAATGCTCGCCTGTGCGCGTATCGGTGCAGTGCATTCGGTGGTATTTGGTGGCTTTGCCGCCCATAATTTAGCCATTCGTATGGATGATGCTGAAGCAAAAATGGTCATCACAGTGGATGCAGGTTTGCGTGGTGGTAAAGTCGTCAACTATAAAAATCTTGTCAATCAAGGTATCGAGCAGGCAACCACTAAGCCTGAGCATGTAGTAGTGGTCAATCGTGGTATTTTGCCGTTTGACGTAAAAGAACTTGATGTGGATTATGCCACTGAACGCCGTATCAGCTGTGAAGCCAATGCTATCGTCGAGCCTGTATGGCTTGAGTCTAATACGCCATCGTATCTGCTTTATACCTCTGGTACGACGGGCACACCAAAAGGCGTGCAACGTGATACCGGTGGTCATGCAGTAGCACTGACCACATCGATGGACTATATCTACGACGGTAAGGCAGGCGAGACGTTTTGGGCGATATCTGATATCGGTTGGGCCGTTGGGCATTCTTATACCATCTATGCGCCATTGCTCGCTGGCATGACCAGTGTTATGTATGAAGGCTTACCGCATCTGCCAAACCCTGGTATCTGGTGGCGAATTGTGGAAGCCAACAAGGTCAATATTTTGTTTACCGCACCGACTGGTGTACGTATGCTGAAAAAGCAAGATGAGACATGGATGACGCGCTACGATGTCTCAAGCGTCAAATCGTTCTTTTTGGCAGGTGAGCCACTAGATGAGTCTACTGCCAGCTGGCTGACCAAGCATTTGGGTGTACCGATTTTAGACCATTATTGGCAGACAGAATCGGGTTGGCCTATTCTGAGTAATACTCCTAGGTTCGCTGATAAACCGCACAAACAAGGCTCACCTGGCTATCCTATGTATGGCTACGATGCGCAGGTCATCAATGAAGAAACTGGCGAGCCGTGTAAAGCGGGCGAAAAAGGTTTACTGGCGATTCGTGCGCCCTTACCACCGGGTTGTTTGACCACGGTTTGGGGTAATGATAAGCGCTTTATTGACAGCTACTTTAGCTTAGCGGATAGCAATCAATATTCGACATCGGACTATGCAGTCGTTGACGAAGATGGTTATTTTCATATCCTTGGTCGTACCGATGACGTCATTAATGTCGCTGGTCATAGACTGGGCACCCAAGAGATTGAAGAGGCGATCAGTATGCACGCAGAGGTCGCAGAGTGTGCGGTCGTGGGTATTCAAGATGAGCTAAAAGGCGAGCTGCCGATTGCTTTTTGTGTGCTAAAAAATCATGAACTGGTGGCAACGACTGAAAACCGCTTTCGCCTTGAGCAGCAAGTGATAGGCGCGGTCGTCAAATCTTTGGGCGGGATCGCAAGGCCTGCGGCGATCTATTTCCCGCAAGCATTGCCAAAGACGCGCTCTGGTAAGATATTGCGCCGTGCTATTCGGGCGTTAGCAGAGGATAAACCCACTGGTGATATGTCTACCCTTGATAATCCAACGGCTATTGATGCGGTCAAGCAATCTATGAAAGATTACTAGGCGCATTTTCAGGCATGTTTTAAAATTACCTTTATCTAAAAAAGCTCATGAATACTCATGGGCTTTTTTATTGTCGTTAATAGCTTATGGGTTATGGTAGATAAATCGGACATTAACGTTAACTTTACTAAAAGCAGCATAAAGAGCTTGACCCTAAAATTGTTTTATTGTTATAGTCAATAACGATACGAAATAAATCATTTTAAAATTATATGACAGAATGATAAATTTTAAGTTTTTAAATTTAGAGTTTTAAAACTCAAAGTCTTCAAAATTCTAAGCCGTCACCTAATGGCGGTCTTACAAACAAGATAAGGATATCTTATGCACCACGTCAAGCAGCTCATCAATGGTCAATTTGTTGATTCTAATACTAACGAATGGATTGATATTACCGATCCTGCCACTCAAGAAGTCATTGCCAAGGTACCGCAAACGACAGACGATGAAATCAATCAAGCAGTCGCTGCCGCTCAAACGGCTTTTCAAACGTGGCGCAAAACACCAATTACCAATCGTGCTCGTATCTTTTTAAAGTATCAAGCACTGATTCGCGACCATATGGATGAATTAGCAGAGATCTTGACTGCAGAGCAGGGTAAGACCATTGCTGATGCGCGCGGTGATGTGTTCCGTGGTTTAGAAGTGGTTGAGCATGCAGCAGGTATTGCAAACCTGCAGATTGGCGACTTCGTTGAAAACGTTGCCTCAGGTGTTGATACTTACAGTATTTGGCAGCCACTTGGTGTTTGTGCAGGCATTACGCCGTTCAACTTCCCGGCGATGATTCCACTGTGGATGTTTCCAATGGCGATTGCCACGGGTAATACTTTTATCTTAAAACCTTCTGAACAAGATCCGATGGTGACCATGCGTTTGGTTGAGCTTGCTATTGAAGCGGGCGTACCTGAAGGCGTGCTAAACGTCGTACATGGCGGCAAAGCCACTGTCGATGCCATTTGTGATCATCCCGATATCAAAGCAGTTTCTTTTGTAGGTTCGACCAACGTTGGTAAACACGTTTATGAGCGTGCCAGTCAATCAGGTAAACGTGCTCAGTGTATGATGGGCGCAAAAAACCATGGCGTTATCCTGCCAGATGCTAATAAAGAGCAAACGCTTAATCAGCTAGCAGGTGCCGCATTTGGTGCTGCCGGTCAGCGTTGTATGGCATTGTCTGTCGTTGTCCTTGTCGGTGCCGCTGGTGAGTGGATTGATGACATCAAGGCCAAAGCAGAAGGTTTAATCGTCTCAGCCGGTAAGCACGATAAAGATTTGGGTCCACTGATTTCTCCTGCAGCAAAAGCGCGTGTTGAGCATTTGATTGGTACTGGTGTAGAAGAGGGGGCCAGTCTATTGCTTGATGGTCGTGGTATTACGGTTGAAGGGTATGAGAAAGGCAACTTCGTTGGTCCAACTATCTTTGATAACGTCACAAGCGACATGCAAATTTACAAAGAAGAAATCTTTGGACCTGTACTGTGCATCATGCGTGCCAATAGCTTAGATGAGGCAATTGAGCTGCTCAATGCCAACCCGCATGGTAATGGTACCGCTATCTTTACTCAGTCAGGGGCTGCCGCGCATAAGTTCCAGCAAGATATCCAAGTCGGTCAAATCGGTATTAACTTGCCAATTCCTGTGCCACTACCGATGTTCTCGTTTTCAGGCTCACGTGCTAGTAAGCTTGGTGATCTGGGTCCTTATGGTAAGCAAGCGGTGCAATTTTATACCCAAACCAAGACCGTTACGGCGCGCTGGTTTGATGATGAAGCAAGTCGCGGTGTCAATACGACTATTTCAATTTAATGCTGAATCACCTATATTTGCATTGACGACTTAACACACCATATTCAGCATAAGGATAACCCCATGGATTTTTCATTAACCGATGATCAAATTGCCTTTCGCCAAACTGCCAGACAGTTTGCCCAAAAAGAGCTAAAGCCCAATGCTGCTGAATGGGATCGCACTTCGCATTTCCCAATTGATGTCATCAAAAAATCAGGCGAGCTTGGATTTTTAGGGTTATATACCAACCCTGAGTATGATGGCTTGGGCTTGCCGCGTTTAGATTCTGCCATGGTTTTTGAAGAGCTAGCATGGGGTGATACCGCGGTGGCTGCTTATATGAGCATTCATAATATGGCTGGCTGGATGATTGGTGAGTTTGGTAGCGATGTGTTGTGCAAGAAATATTTGCCCAACATGGTTAGTGGTGAATGGCTTGGCAGTTACTGTTTGACGGAACCTAATGCCGGTTCTGATGCCGCATCATTACGTACCAAAGCCGATAAGCAAGGCGAGTATTATGTTCTTAATGGCGAAAAAACTTTTATCTCAGGGGCAGGTTCCACCGATGTGTTAGTGGTTATGGCACGTACGGGCGCTGCAGGACCCAAAGGCATCTCAGCATTTGTGGTTGATGCCGATAGTGCTGGTATTGAATACGGCAAAAATGAGCATAAAATGGGCTGGAAAGCGCAGCCAACACGGACGATTAGCTTTAAAGATGTCAAAGTGCCAGTAGAGAATCTCATCGGCGAGGAAGGTCAAGGTTTCCGTATCGCCATGAAAGGGTTGGATGGTGGCCGGATTAATATCGGTATCTGTGCAGTAGGGACGGCGCAAGCGGCGCTTGAGACAGCGACCAACTATGTACAAGAGCGCAGTCAGTTTGGCAGCCCGATTGCCAGCTTACAGTCGGTACAGTTTAAGCTTGCTGATATGCTGACTCAAACTATCACGGCGCGGCAAATGCTCTATTTAGCGGCCAGTAAAGTCGATAATAAGGATGCGCAAGCCTCTACTTATTGCGCGATGGCAAAGCGTCTCTCCACGGATTTGTGTTTTGATGTCGCCAACGAAGCTCTGCAACTACACGGTGGTTACGGCTACCTCAATGAGTATCCGCTTGAGCGTCATGTGCGAGATTTGCGTGTGCATCAGATTTTGGAAGGTACCAATGAAATTATGCGCGTGATTGTTTCGCGTCAGCTATTACAAGATAATGCATTGAGCCAACTGCGTTAACCTATTTATATGAATAAAATGATTTTATGATAAGGATGTTTGATCATGACGGATTATACCAACTTAAAACTATCGATTGATGGTCATACTGCGACATTAACCCTAAACAACCCACCTGCTCATACGTGGACGATGGACAGTCTTAAGGCGCTTAAGCAATTGGTCACTGACCTCAATGCTAATGATGAGGTATATGCACTAATCGTTCATGGTGATGGTGAGAAATTCTTTTCAGCGGGCGCCGATCTAAATAATTTTGCAGATGGCGATAAAGGTCGCGCAATCAGTATGGCGATAGCCTTTGGTGAAGCGTTCGAAGCACTGTCAGCCTATCGCGGCGTTAGCATTGCAGTGATCAATGGCTATGCGATGGGCGGTGGTCTTGAGTGCGCACTCGCTTGTGATATCCGTATTGCAGAAGACCATGCTCAAATGGCATTACCTGAGACAGGCGTTGGCTTGTTGCCGTGTGCTGGTGGTACCCAAAATCTAACGGCTTTGGTAGGCGAAGGCTGGGCAAAGCGCATGATATTGTGCGGCGAGCGCGTCGATGCCGAGACTGCACTACGCATTGGCTTAGTCGAAGAAGTTGCTGCGAAAGGTGAAGGATTACAAACAGCTCAAGCACTGGCGCAAAAAGTTGCTAAACAATCACCCGTTGCAGTCAGTTATTCCAAAAAACTTATTCAAGCAGCAAGACACACACCACCTGCGCAAAACCTTATCCATGAACGTGAAGCCTTTGTTAAATTGTTTGATACTGAAGATCAGCGCGAAGGTGTGCAAGCATTTTTAGAGAAGCGTAAGCCTGTTTGGCAAAATAAATAAACGATACCTTAATTACTTTAACCAAAAGTTAGTTTAATCAAAATAATATTTTCTCACTTTTTCATTTTGTAGGTCACATTTATGACAGCAGCTATAGAAGGCATATCAGACGCGCCGGTATTATTCAGCACCGAGCCGACAGATTGTGGTCACCTTATTGGGATAATGACATTAAATATGCCCAAATCTCTTAATGCCTTGAGCGTTGAGATGTGTCAATTGTTATCGCAACAACTAGAGCAGTGGCAAGGTGATGAGCAAGTAGTGGCATTGCTATTAAAAGGCGCGGGCGATAAGGCGTTTTGTGCTGGCGGTGATATTCGTAGGTTATATGACAGTATGTCAGCAACAGCGCCTATGCCAAATCCTTATGCGACAGATTTTTTTGGTCATGAATATAGTCTTTATCGCCAAATGCATTTTTACCCTAAGCCATTAATTTTGTGGGGCGATGGCATCATTATGGGCGGCGGTATGGGGTTGATGGCAGGCTGTAGCCATCGCTTGGTCACTGAGCGTACCCGTTTTGCTATGCCTGAGATTACCATTGGTCTATTCCCTGATGCCTCTGGCAGTTGGTTTTTGCAACGCATGCCGGCCAAAACTGGTTTATTCTTAGGGCTGACAGGTGCAATGTGTAATGGTAGCGATGCATTATTGACCAACTTAGCAGAATATGGGGTTGGAAGTCAGGATTATGATGCCATCATGCAGCGCTTAACACAGAGCGACTGGCAGGTTGCAGCTAATAGTACGGATAAATGTGATAACAATAGTGCCTACAGTATCGTTAGCCGCGCACTGGCGGCGCAGCCTGTTGCTGAATTGCCTGCTAGTAAGCTTGCACAGCATTGGTGTGCTATTCAGCAACTAATGAACAGAGGCGGTTTGGGTGATATCGATGCGCTATTACAAAATGATGAGGCGCTCACACAGCTTGATACAGATTTTGCTGCCGACAGTTGGGCACAACGAGCCATTGCAACCTATCGACATGGCTGTCCAGTGACTGCGGCATTGACCTATGCGCTATATCATAAGGTGACGGATTTATCGCTAGAGCAAGTTTTGTACCTAGAGACCAATGTCGCTGTACATTGTGCGGCTAACCCTGATTTTAAGGAAGGCGTACGTGCGTTATTGATTGATAAAGATCGCACGCCAAACTGGTCTCGTACGTTAGCGGACTGCTTGAGCGCAGAGGGACAAGATTATATCCAGCAGCATTTTACCAATCCATATGCTAAAGGCGAGCATCCTTTAGACGATTGGCTTAGCGCTGCTGCATTGGGTAATGAAGCGGTTCGCTAACCAGATATTTAGCATCTGATTTAAGCCAACTTAACTGGATTAAGTGACTAGATTAAGTGAAATTTGAAAAATTAAAACTAATTGCATAATCAATCATCAAGGAGCGATGAGATGGCTACAAAGGATACAGGTTCAAGTAGTACAACTACGACTGATAATGATGGTAATACAGCAAAGCCAAATATTGCCTTTATTGGACTAGGTAACATGGGCGGTCCAATGGCAGAAAACTTGTTAAAGGCAGGTTATACGCTATCGGTTTATGATTTATCTGTAGAGGCGACCACGCGCTTGCAACAAGCGGGTGCCAATATAGCAGAGAGTCCGAAAGATGCTGCTCAAAATGCCCAAGTGATTATCAGTATGTTACCTGCTGGCAAGCACGTGCATTCTGTCTATCTAGGAGAAGGTAGCTCTGACGGTCTACTTGTAGACTTACCAAAAGGTACTTTGGTTATCGATAGCAGTACCATAGCAGCAGCTGATGCTAGGAAAGTAGCAGAAGTTGCAAGTAAGCTTGGTATTGATTTTTTAGATGCGCCAGTCTCTGGCGGTACAGGTGGCGCTATCGCTGGCACATTGACCTTTATCGTTGGTGGAGACGATGCAGCCTTTGCCAAAGCTGAACCGATACTGGCTGTAATGGGAAAAAATATCTTCCACGCAGGCGAGCATGGTGCAGGACAAGTAGCTAAAATCTGTAATAACATGCTGCTTGGAATTCTGATGGCAGGAACGGCAGAGGCGATTAATCTAGGTGTCAAAAATGGTCTCGATCCAAAGGTACTATCCGATATCATGCTACAAAGCTCCGGTCGTAACTGGACGCTAGAGGTCTACAACCCGTACCCGCAAGTAATGGAAAATGTCCCATCGAGCAATGGCTATCAAGGCGGCTTTATGAGTAAGCTGATGCAAAAGGATCTTAACCTTGCCATGCAAACCGCTCAAGACACGCATGTAGAGACACCAATGGGCGCTAAAGCAACTGAGCTATATGCTGCGCATACCATCGAGAATGGTGATAGAGATTTTTCTAGTATTATGGCGCGTCACGACAGCTCTGTATTGTCTTAAATTATTAAGCACACAAATAAAAAAGGTCGGCATTATAGTAATAGTGCAGACCTTTTTTTGACTTATTTCTAGTTTATATCAAGGCATTTAACTTGGCAGCTCGTAGACCAGAGACTGAATATCTTGCGCCGCTTTTTGCAGTCGTGGCACATAGGTTAAGAGGTCATCTAAAGACACCCGTATGGTCGGTGCATGCAGATATAACGAAGCAAGGTAGCGTGATTTCCTATCCCTTATCGGTACGGCGATTGCCACCATCTCAGAGATAAACTCTTCGTTATCGATACCTATGCCTGTTTCAGCGATACGATCAAGCTCAGCGTTTAATTTTTCGATATCAGTGATGGTATTTTTAGTGAACTTATCTAGTGACAAATTTTGTAGTATTTTTTCGCGGCTTGCACTCGGCAACTGACTTAAATACAGCTTCCCAGTCGCTGTACACCACATTGGCGACTTTGCGCCCACTGGTAAATAAATCTGTATCGGCAAGGTCGTTTGTGCGCGGTTGGTATAGATCATATTCATGTGATAAGGAACACCGATACCGCAGGTTTCTTTTAGCTCATCGACCAGTTTTTGCAAAATCATTTGACGTTCATTAAAGAACAGTCGCTGCTGCCAAAGCTCAACACCCAAATTGCGTACGCGTTTACCCGGTATAATACCGCCGCCAATATCAATTGTCACAAACCCTTCATCAACCAGATTTTGAATCAATCGATGAATGGTTGGCTTCGGAATATCAAGCTCCTGCGATAGCTCTAGTGGCGAAATCGGCTTTGAGGCATAAGATACCGCCTCAATAATCTCTAGCACACGGGTAATCGATGATACTTTAGGCATATAAATGACTCAGTAATAATAAAAAAACAAAGCAAGTAGTTATATCGTAATGGATATAATCGCCTCTAAAAATAGAGCAGAACAGTCAAGGCGATAAGGCTAAAAATGGATAAGTATAAAAGCATACAGTAATTGGCTTACTGACTCTAATTTAGCACAATATAACCCTTAGACAAGCCTATCTCTCATTATATAGTAACGTATTTACATTGCGTGGATTTATAACAAAATTATCTGAGAATTTTTCGGTTTTCTTAGCAATATTAGATACGTTCAGTCACAAAGTACAACAATCTGTAGTAATTAACTCTATAACTGTTATTGCGTTATTTCTCAAGATGCTCCATCATGCAGACATATTTTGTAATATCTTTACATGAGCGTTAAGCGTTCCAATAATCATGTGTAGGCTGCGCGGTGGCTTTAATAGCATTGTGTAACAAAAAGGCGAAGTATTGCGGGCTGGTGTAGTAATTATTACAATATCTATGCAATCTTTACATAATGGTAAATAAAAAGTGCGTCTTTAGGGGTGACTTTTTGAGCCAAAATTGTTTTAATCCTCGCATCAAAATGATTGTTTAAAAAAGTTAGATTTTCATTTTTTTATGGGCGTGTTATTTCATACTTTAGGAGAGTAATTATGAAACTTATTCAATTAACAGCAATCACTGCTGCCGTTTTAGCCTCAACTGCTGCTCTTGCAGCTGATCCAGTTATTGTTATTGATGGCAATGATGCTGTTGTATACGAAGCTGAGCCAGTAGCAGTTGCTTATCAAGCAGACGCTGGTTATGCCTATAATGCAGATGCTGGTGTGTTACGTAACACCACTGGTGCAGTTGTTGGCGGTACTAAGACTTTCTTCCAAACCGTTACTCATCCAGCAGCGATCAGTGCTGAAGTTGGTACTTTAGGTTATGGTGCTAACATCGCTTGGGGCTTAAACGACAAAACTGAAATTCAAGCTGGTTGGGCAGGCGGCGATGCTGCTGATTTATTCGGCGGCGACTTTGATGCTAACGACGTAAACTACGATGTAGATACTGATTTTAGCAACCCGTACCTAGGCGTACAAGTACGTCCTATGGCAAACTGGTTCACTATGGGTGCTGGTATCATCGTTCCTGATAACGAAATCAACGTAACTTCTAATCCTAATGGTGGCGTTTATAAAGTTAACGGCAAGCAATATAATGCAGACGATGTAGGTACTTTAAAAGGTAGCCTTGAGCACCGTAATACGCTAGCTCCTTATGCTACTATTGGCTTCCGTCCTAACATTACCAATAACTTTGGTCTGTTTGGCGAGCTAGGCGCTGCATATATGGGTAAAACTGATGCTGATGTTACTTCAGTTGGCGGCGCAAACGGCTTTATTAGAGATGAAAATGGCGTTATCACAGGCGAAACTTCAGCTAGCGTTGCTGATAAAGCTGAAAGAGAACTAGAAGATAAAAACTGGTTAGAGTGGATGCCAATTGTTAAAGTTGGTGCAACTTATCGCTTCTAATTTAACAACCGTTTAAATACTGTTGTTAACAGAAGAATAAGTATAAAAAAACGATCCTTTTGAGGGTCGTTTTTTTATGTCTAAAATAAAGTAATAAATATCACTTATTATCAGGTATTTGAGATTTATCAATAAACAATAACAGTTTGCTGTGAGGAAATAACAGAAATTCGATAGTTAGTCTTATCGTCAGTCAGAGTAAGCAAAGGTAGGATTTCTATAGGCTGATTGAGTACATCAATAATGATGGCGGAATAATCCATGCCTAAACCTTGGGCAAGCGTATATTGATCTATCTTGATAAAGTTTTCTTTTATTTGCCAAAGACATTTTATGGCAGAGTTACGCTGTATCATTGGCAATGCTTGCAAGATAGCCAGCTCTTTTGGATGATAGAACCGCTTTGCTACCTGCCATTTCACGGCATTGACTTCGATATCAATACCCGAGGGACGATAGCGACTGATAACGACAGCGACCTTGACGTATGGTATGTCTGAGTTTTCTATATCATTTTGTATTCGAGTAGCATTTTTATTATTGCCATTGGTATGGCTAAAACACACATAATATTGGCTATGAGTGAGTCGATAAGGAAAATTTGATTCATCTAAACAATCGACGATATCCAGTCTTTTGAGCAATGCCTGCAATAATAGCCTTACACCTGCACGTTGCTGCTGGCGTTGGTTATAAGCAATTTGAGGGGCAGCTAAGCAAGTAGTGGTTTTTTTAATATCGCAATGTGAAGCACGCACTTTAGCAGTCGCACACCACGTCATTGTCATGGGGTCGAGCTGAGTATAGAGAATATCGTGTAGCATTAAGTTTTGCATAGTCTGTATATTGTAGAAACTTATGGTTTATATCGTGATTTATCTTAGCCTAACAAAAAGCCCAACAATAGGCTTGTTGGGCTTTTGAATGCTTATAATGTCTTATGCTATATACTTAGTAAGACAGTTCAGCACGGCGGTTTTGGGCATAGGCATCTTCGTTCGTACCGGCAGCAGCAGGACGCTCTTCGCCATAGCTGATGACACGGATATTATTTGCTGCAACGCCTTGAGCGGCAAGATAATCACGTGCTGCTTGGGCACGGCGCTCACCCAATGCGATGTTATATTCACGGCTACCGCGCTCATCGGTGTGACCCGCGATAACTACGCCTGCATTTGGGTTAGATTTTAACAGACCCGCGTGTTGGTTTAAGACACCTGCAGATTGTGAAGTGATCGCACTGCTGTCAAAGGCAAAGTACACAACGGCTTGGATGTTCTCAGCACCGGTAATAACTGCGTTTGAGTTGTCTACGATAACAGCACCATTGTAGCCAACTTGACCGCCTGGGATACCTAGAGGGGCAACGACGACTTCAGAAGTGGCACGCTTAGTGGCACAACCTGATGCTAGAACAACAGCGCTTGATAATACAGCGAGGGCAGCGATTTTTGAAAAACTGGTTGACATAATAAGCTCCAAAAATTTTAATGAATTACATTTGTTGTTGTAAACTGCTTACGATAAAACTTAGGCAATTGCTATCTATAATATACTAAATGTTACTTTATGTAAGTACTATTACTGTAAATAATGCTAGAGTTTACAAATAGATATAATGCGCATTACGCCAATATTTACGTCATTATATAAGGATTCTTATCATCGTTACCTTTCTTATTTTAATTTATCAGTAACCTTGAAATTTGGCGCTTTAAATCAATGTACTTAGGTATCTTACATAGGTATTGCGACAGTATCGAAGTGTCGCTTAAGTCTTGCTATAAAGGCTGTTATAAATATAACCATCATAAAAACCAATAGGAATCTATATGTCTACCGCTGAAAACGATGCACAAATCATCAATGCTGAAATGCCTGATGTACCTCTCCATGCGCCCAGTAAAATCAATTTAAAAGACTATCAAAAGCCAAGCTTCGATGTTGAAACTGTCAGCTTAGATATCAAGTTATTTGAAGACCATGCACAGGTAGACAGTACTCTAAAGATGGTACGTCAAAGCGCAGGCGATATCATTTTATTTGGTGAAGATTTAGAGCTGTTGGCTCTTATGATGAATGGTGAGGCATTGAGTGCTGAGCGTTATGAGCTGTCAGCAGGTAAGCTTACGATTAGTGATGCTCCTGATGAGGTGACATTGGCGCTACAAGTGCGTATCTGTCCACAGACCAATACTGCCCTTGAGGGGTTTTATATGGCGGGCAGTGGTGATGAGACGATGTTTGTCACCCAGTGCGAGCCGGAAGGTTTCCGTAAAATTACCTTTTATCCAGACCGCCCTGACGTACTCGCGATATTTACCACTCGCCTTGAAGCAGACAAGCGCTATCCAACACTCCTAGCCAATGGTAATTTGGTTGAAGCGGGGGAGATGATTGATGCGCCAAACCGCCATTATGCGATTTGGCATGATCCGACCAATAAGCCAAGCTATCTGTTTGCTTGTGTGGTCGCTGACTTGGATGTATTAGCGGATAGTTATACGACCAGTGAAGGTCGAGAAGTCTTACTTGAAGTATATGCAAAGTCAGCTGATATCGATAAGTGTGATGTTGGTATGCAAGCACTCAAAGATTCGATGCAATGGGATGAAGTTAATTACGGTCGTGCTTATGACTTAGATCGTTATATGATCGTTGCAGTCAGTCAATTTAATATGGGTGCGATGGAAAATAAAGGGTTAAATATCTTTAATACTGCCTGTGTATTATCGAGCCCTGAAACCACGACTGATACTCGTAGCTTTAGCGTAAAAGCTATTATCGCCCATGAGTATTTCCATAATTGGACGGGCAATCGGATTACTTGTCGTGATTGGTTTCAGTTATGTTTAAAAGAAGGCTTTACCGTTTACCGCGATCAGTCGTTTTCAGCGGATCAGCAATCAAGCGCGGTACAACGTATCGATGACGTCGCGACTTTGCGTGCCCATCAGTTTGCAGAGGATGCAGGACCACTTGCCCATCCTGTACGTCCTGAGAGTTTTGTTGAGATTAATAACTTTTATACCACCACCGTCTATGAAAAAGGCGCTGAAATTGTCCGTATGATAGCCAATACCTTGGGCGCTGATGATTTCCGAAAAGGGACGGACGAGTATTTCCGTCGTTATGATGGTCAAGCGGTCACGGTTGAAGACTTTTTATCTGCGCTTAGTATTACTAACGGTAAAGTAGAAGACTTTATCGATTGGTATCGCCAGCCAGGTACGCCAGTGGTGTCCGGTCATCAAGACTATGATAGCGCCACGCAAACATTGACCATTACGTTGAGTCAGCAAACCCGCCATGTGAGCGGCTTTGATGCGCCAAAACCCTTGCCTATTCCAGTTGCAACGGCATTATTTGATAAAGAAAGCGGCAAAATTATTGCTGAGAGTATGTTGCTATTAGACCAAGCTACACAAACCTTTACTTTTGAAGGCGTAAGTGCTGAGCCTGTGGTGTCTTTGCTACGTGATTTTAGTGCGCCTGTACAGCTGAATTATGATTATCAAGATGAAGATTTGGCATTTTTACTCAAACATGAAACCAATGGCTTCAATCGTTGGCAAGTGACGCAGATGCTGGTCAACCGTATTTTGTTGCCCACCCAAGGCACAAAGAGCAATCCTGATGTTTATCTAGCGGCATTGGCGCAGACATTGCCAGTGCTCGCAGGTGAAGATGCAATGCTAGCAGCGCGTTTACTTGATATTCCATCAGCTCAAGAGTTGGCGGCTGCTATTCCTGAAGATTATGATCCAGAAGTGGTCAAAGCGCAGCGTGAAGGTTTGTATCAGCAGCTAGCAGAGGCGTTAAAAGATCAATGGGAAATGCTTTACAAGCAACTGCCATTGCACTCCTATGAAGACAGTGCAGAAGCTCGTGGTGAACGGGCACTACGTAATGTGGTGCTAGATATGGCATTGACGGCAAACATGGAAGGCGCTGTAGAGTGGGCACAGCAGCAGTATGATAATGCCAGCTGTATGACGGAACGTTTTGGCGCACTAAAGGCCATGGTCAATCATCAAGTGGCAAATGCTGATGCGTACTTGGCAGATTTTTATCAGCGTTTTCAAGCCGATGATTTGGTGATTGATTTGTGGTTTAGTGTCCAAGCATCTGCTGACAACGTCAATGCTGATGTTATTAAATCACTATTAGCACATGAAGATTTCGATTGGAATACGCCCAATCGCGTACGTTCAGTCATCAGCGCTTTTACCTCGCAGCCAACTGCATTATGGACGCAACAAGGTTTGGATATCTATACAGACGTGATTAAGAAACTAGATGATTCTAACCCGATGATAGCCTCGCGCCTACTACAAGTATTGGCACGTTGGAATACGTTAGCTGAGCCACGCCGTCAAATGGCTCATTCGCAGCTGCTCGATGTGCAGCAGCAAGTATCCTCTAAGCATGTGCATGAGAGTCTAAGCAGTGTACTGGGTACAGCGACTGCATAGAGCTGTCTTAGAAAACTAAAGTCATAATCTTAAACATGAAAAAAGCCCGTCTGACAATTTAGTGTCAAACGGGCTTTTTTAATAAGCAGCTATTATTGGATAAGCAGTTATTAACGGTTAGGTAGGATGTCTTTGACCATATCACGTAAGTTATGTAGTGCTGTGACCGTGCTATCCCAATCTAAGCAACCATCAGTAATTGACATGCCGTATTCGAGCGCATCCAAATCAGCAGTCAGCTCTTGGCGACCGCCTTTTAAGTGACTCTCAATCATCATACCGATGATGGACTTGTTGCCGTTTCTGATTTGCTCCGCGACGTTTTGGATCACCATCGGTTGCAAATAAGGGTCTTTACCTGAGTTGGCATGACTTGAGTCAATCATAATCTTGCTACTGGTTTTACCTTTGGCAAGCGCGTCTTCTACTTGAGCGACTGCTGTTTCATCGTAGTTAGGCTTACCATTGCCACCGCGTAATACCACGTGAGCATAAGGATTGCCTTTAGATTTGATGATAGACACTTTACCATCTGAAGAAAGACCTAAAAAGCTATGACCCGCTTTTACCGCTTGCATGGCGTTGACCGCAACAGTCATGCCACCATCAGTACCATTCTTAAAGCCGACTGGGCATGATAAGCCTGAGCTCATCTCACGGTGCGTTTGGCTCTCGGTTGTACGTGCGCCAATCGCTGACCAGCTGATCAAGTCCTGCATGTACTGCGGTGTATTCGGGTCAAGCGCTTCAGTAGCACAAGGTAGGCCTTTTTCATTGAGATCAAGCAGTAGCTTACGGGCTGTACGCAAACCTTTTTCGATATCAAAGCTGTCATTCATATCGGGGTCATTAATCATGCCTTTCCAGCCAACGGTCGTGCGCGGCTTCTCAAAATAGACACGCATCACAACGAATACGCTGTCTTCAATCTCTTTCGCCAATATGGCTAAGCGATCAGCATATTCATGAGCGGCTTTGATGTCATGAATAGAGCATGGACCAATAACCACAAACAAACGCTTGTCTTTGCCATCCAAGATATTTTGGATAGTGTGACGACCATTTAAAACGGTTTTATAGGCTTCGTTTGATAAAGGAAGTTCGGTTTTTAGCTCATTGGGTGTGATTAATGGAATAAATTTTTCAATATTCACGTCGTCAATTTCTGCATTATGGGTAGCGGTTGTTATCATGATTATATATCGTCTAGCTGATTTATAGGGACTTTCATTATGCGGACAAAAGTACCAGTTGACAAGGGCAGTCAAGCAGTTAATTGACTGATAACTGGAATGCTGATGCGAAAACTTGGTTATACTTGATGATTATAGGTAGGATAAAGAGACATTTATGCCACTGGATTTCTTCGGGCAGCTTCGCTATTTTTATCATCGTCACGTATGATGGCAGTATAAATAGCTGAATTTGAGCACCACAAACGCCGCTGATTATGATGGTGCGTATCCTATAATAGATATCCCATGTTATATTTTATAATATCCATGTTTTCTCCCTTGTACGACTTTCACTGTAACACTTTATTATTAAGAGCTTTTCATGACCGATACCGCTACGTTTCAGCCTGATTTAACTGCGCCATTTGATACTTACGAGTTGGCTACTATAACGCGTGAGCCGCTCGTTATCGGTATCGTCGCTGGTGAAGTATCAGGAGACAGTCTGGGTGCAGATTTTATGCAGCAGATGAACAATCTACGTGATGACATCGTTTGGGTCGGAGTGGGCGGTACCAAAATGCAGGCACAAGGGCTTAATAGTATTTTTCCATTGTCCCGTTTGGCAGTGATGGGTCTGGTAGAAGTCATGGGGCAATTGCCTGATTTGCTTAAGGCGCGTCGTGAGTTGCTGGCTGCTTTTAAAAAGGCGGATATTGATTGGTTTATTGGCATAGATGCCCCTGATTTTAATCTACGAGTGTCTAAAAAATTAAAGCCTAAAGGCGTGTTTTGCGTGCAGTATGTTAGTCCTTCTATCTGGGCTTGGCGCGAGTCACGTATTCATAATATTAAAGCGGCAACCCACTTGGTATTGTGCCTGTTTCCGTTTGAGCTGCCTGTTTACGAGCGTTATAAGCATCCGGCGGTATGCGTTGGGCATCCACTGATGCATACCATTGACCAGTCACTGCTCGACATACCAATCAATCAGCGCCGTAGTGAGCTTGTTTGGCATAACGATGGCTTGCAGCAGTTTTTTATCGAACGCTTTGATGAGGTCAGCCAGCTTATTTGTGTGATGCCAGGTTCACGCCGCGGTGAAATAACGGCTATTTTACCCTTGATGCTAGACGGTATCCAAAAGCTGCTTTTATTGGACCCAAAGCTCTGTTTTATCATTCCAACCGTCGATCAAAATCATCAATATATCGTCCAAGACGTCATTGATCAGCGCTCAGAGCAGCTGCGTGCCGCCATTGTGGTAGTCTATGATGATAGTCAACCAACCTTTAGTCAGCAGGCGATGGCGGCATCGGATATTGTGATGTTAGCCTCAGGTACAGCAACGCTTGAGGCGATGCTACTCGAGCGCCCTATGGTGGTGGTTTACCAGCTTAATCAGTTGACTTATCAGATTGCTAAACGTCTGGTCAAAGTGCCCTATGTGGGCTTGCCAAATATTTTGGCAGCTACAGCTATTGTACCGGAGCTGATTCAGGAGCAGGCAAGTAGTGACAATATCTGCCGTACCGTCATGCGCCTTTTGCAGCCACGTGCTTATGCGGAGCAATTGAATGCGCTGATTCAGACCAAGCATCTTTTGCAACAGCAAAGCAATCATCAACCTGCCAATAGCGTGATTGAACAATGGTATCTGCAAAATTATCCGCCGAAAACGGCGCAGATCTAGTAAGTGAATTCACCTCATATCTCGTCATCTCATATACATAAGACCGTAAAATCAATGAATAGCATGCCATATAAAGAGAACCATATCTTACAGATCAGACGCCGTATCGAACAGATTGATATAAAAGGACAATATATTAATTTGGCTTCTCCCATTTATTTATCTGGTCAACTTAATATCAACGAATTACTTGCGCAATATTCGAACACTATTGCACAGAGTGATACGAGCTCAGTGCTTCAGATTGGTGTCGATGAAGCAGGGCGTGGACCATTGTTGGGCAGTGTGCATGTTGCGTCGGCAATATTACCACGTGTTTGGTCAGGACTGATTGAAGGGCAGCCTCTCAAAGATACGCCCTTATCGATACTGACGGACTCCAAGCAGTTGAGCGAAAAAAAGCGCGATATGCTGTATCCCTTGGTTCAGCAATATGCCATTGGTTATGTCATTGCTGATATTCCAGCGGCAGTGATTGACCAAGTGAATATCTTACAAGCTACCATGCTTGGGATGCGTTTATGTACTGAGATAATGTTAGAGGTCATTGCTTATCATTTGAATGACATGGCACAAGACATACATCAGCTGCATGCTGAAGTTTTATTCGATGGGAATCGCTGTCCTGAATTGAATTATGCAAGGCTCGTAGAACTTGGTGTCGAAGAAGAAGTAGTTGACTGTCAAGCATGGGTCAAGGGTGATGCTCGTCATACCAGTATTGCCGCTGCCAGTATTTTGGCAAAAGTTAGCCGTGACAAAACCATGTACGCGCTTGACACTGAGCATCCTGAATATGGCATTGCCAAGCATAAAGGCTATCCAACACGCGCACATATGGAGGCAATCGAAACTTATGGCGTATTAGCCGCGCACAGACGCAGCTTTGCACCCGTTAGAAAGGCGTTAGAGCGCTAAGAGTGGGTAGAGATTGGCTGATTTATTTAAATAAATAGCCTAAGCGAAATACTTATTAGTTTTTCAATAAACATGCTTTAAAGCTTTATACTTTTCATTAAATGACATCTGAATAAGTATTCGATAATATTCGTTATACCCGAATTATTGTTCATAATAACCACGCTACTATCTTATAGGATAAGAGATGAGCCTCAAATTGCCAGAAAAAAACCTCGCTGCAATCATATTATTAACGGCTTTTTTAACGGCCTGTGGCGGTGGCGGAGACTCAGATAATAGCGCTAACGACGTTACGCCAGAGCCAACAGCACCTGCTGCTAGCCCTGATGATACCTCGACTGATAAGCCTGATAATGTGGCAAGCGACAATGAGGCACAAGCAGCATTAATCGCAAGTAATACCTTTAGTCTAGCGCGTACCAGCTGTGGTCTTGGTGGCTTGTCCGCTGACACCGCACTGGATAATATTGCGATTCAACATGCCAAATACATCAAGCACGTATTTGCTAACAGCACACCGACTACTTTTAATCCACATTATGAGAATAAGATTGCAGATATCGCAAACGTCACGGGTGATAATAACCCGTTCTTTAGGGGCGTTAGCTTCACAGACCGGTTATTAAAGGCAAAATATGGCAACGCCCAATATGGGGTGACTGAGAATATTGCCCAATCGGTTTACTATAGCTCGGTAGGCAATATTATAGGCTCTGATATAGTGGCAGGCTCAATGGCTAAGTCGTTATTGGCAGCGCCTTATCATCTGCGTTCTTTGATGCTACCAGGTTCAAGTTTGACAGGGACGGGCATGGTCACCTATAAGCCTTTTGGTAAGGATACGGCTAATAATCAAGGTTATGTATTAGTCAACCATGCCTCAGCGACGCAGGCGACCGAAGATAATACGGTAGCAGGAATATTCACTTATCCATGCCAAGGGGTCAGCGGTACCGTCACTGCGTTGTATAACGAAACGCCAAGTCCGGTCAAAGGAACAGGTCGTGACTTACAAACTGATCCTATCGGACAGCCTATTTATGTCAGTATGCCGTCTGCTCAAACGATTGATATCAGCAATGTTAAATTCCATGATATACAGCGTAATATGGATGTGCCCATTGAGATATTAGATTATCGCCAAGATCCCCATAAAAACACCATATATGAGCTACCAGCGAACGAAGCGTTCATCTTGCCCATTACGGACAATTTGAAAAGCTGTACAAGCACCAGTAAAAAAGACGCAAATTGTGGTTTACATGGCAATAGTGATTACCGTGTCAGCTTTGATATCTTAGTCGATAGCAAAGCCACAGAGCGTGAGAGCTTTACCTTTAAAACTGGTGCTGTGAACAATTAATTGCGTGATCTAAAAGACTTATTATAGAACAAGTTATAAAACAAGGGCTGAACCAGTTATCTGATTCAGCCCTTG
Source organism: Psychrobacter sp. SC65A.3 (assembly GCF_025642195.1). Taxonomy (NCBI): domain Bacteria; kingdom Pseudomonadati; phylum Pseudomonadota; class Gammaproteobacteria; order Moraxellales; family Moraxellaceae; genus Psychrobacter; species Psychrobacter sp. SC65A.3. Next base: position 1,230,138 of record NZ_CP106752.1, read on the forward strand.
TTTTATACAATGGTCAATCCACTATAAAAGCGTTATCGCGTCAAAACGACGAGTTCCACTGCTGCAAAAAGGCTTCTTCTTCATCCGTTGACTCACGATCTAACGTGTTATTGCGATGTGGGTAACGTCCAAACTGTTCGATAATCTCTTTGTGCTGCTGCTCAAAATCTAAAGTAATGGCATCATCGAGCTGCTCAAATAATGGCAGATAGCGATTATGAATCATCAAAGATTCTGAATGCATAAACGGCATAATAGCAAATTTGCGCCATGTCATTGGTAAGGTAGAAAAATGTGGCTGCAATATGACTTCTTGAGCCAACACCAGCGCCATACCATCTTGCGCAAAGGCCTCCGCTTTATTGCGGCATAAATTGCGTGAAAATTGATCTAAAACGATGATCTCTGCCAGACGCCCAGCTAAAGCGGTAATGGAGCTGTTGCAGTCGGTTGCTGCTTCTGAAATGCGCCAAGTGACGCATTCCCCTTGCTTTGCTGCTTGCCAAATTTTACCAAACCGCTCTTTTATTTGCTGATCAAATTCATGGCTTTGCTCGAACCAATACTGTTCATTGTCCTTATCAAACCAAAAATCTAATACGGCACGCGCCTCTGAATCGAGATACTCTAAACTTATGTTTTTTGGATCAAGTGACGATAAATTGGCATGGCTTTTTGAGGTGGAATAATCGGTTGAGAGAGACATAAGCTATTCTAATTATGATAGATTTAGTCTACTATAGCGCAAATATTTATGTCTGTCATGATACGAGCAGCAGCTATTAGGTAACCCTTATGAATACAAAAAATTCGCTACAAAACACTCAGTCATCATTACCACCAACGCCATATTACTTGCTTGATGAAGCCGCAATCGTTGCCAATATGCAGATTATCGCGCGCCTGTGCGAGTTGTCTGGCGCAAAAGCACTGCTTGCGCTCAAATGTTTTGCGACTTGGGGCGTTTTTGATATCATGCAGCCTTATCTGCATGGTACGACGTCATCTTCGCTAAATGAAGTCAGATTGGGTTATGAGACTTTTGGTAATAATAGCGACGCTAGTAGCAAAGATAAAAAAGAAACTCACGCCTATAGCGTGGCTTACAGCGCGGATGAGATGCCTGAAGTGCTCAGCTACGCCGATAAGATTATCTTCAACTCAATCTCCCAGTTAAATGTGTTTAAAGATCAAGCAGCAGCGCAAAACATACCGGTTGGGCTGCGCTTAAATCCAAAGACCAGCAACTCGTCATTCATTATTGCCGATCCTGCGCGTCCGTTTAGTCGTCTTGGCGAGCATGATAAAGATAAAATTGCAGCCGTGTTGAGTGATATTAGCGGTGTCATGATTCATAACAACTGTGAAAATGACAGTTTTGAGGCATTTAGTGACAGCTTAGCTGATATTGAAACCAGATTTGGTGATGTTTTGCAGCAGCTTGAATGGGTCAGTTTGGGCGGTGGCATTCATTTTATTGCCCCTGATTATCCACTAGAGAAACTGGCTGACAGGTTAAAAGGCTTTAGTGAAAAATATGGCGTACAAGTCTACCTTGAGCCGGGTGAGGCAAGTATTCATGGTGCTGGCACGCTAGTCACAAGCGTTTTAGATACGATGCATAATGAAAAGAATCTCGCAGTAGTAGATTCATCCATTGAAGCACATATGCTTGATTTGCTGATTTACCGTGAGTCAGCGCCGATAGCAGCTGTGAATAGTGATGTAATTAATATCGCCTCTCTCGACATCGACCCTACCAATATCGCACCCATCAGCGAGGACGCAAAATCTGCTGATCATACGATTATCTATGGTCGCTCTTGTTTGGCAGGCGATATCTTTGGTGAGTATGCCTTGCCAAATACCCTAAAAATAGGTGACACCGTTACCTTTGGCAATGCAGCAGGCTATACCATGGTCAAGAAAAATTGGTTTAACGGTGTTAATATGCCAGCGATTGTCATTCGCCGCTTAGATGGCAGTATCGATATCCAGCGCGAGTTTGATTATCAAGATTATAAGGCAAGCTTGTCATAACGCTATTAGACGCATATTTGGCATGACCAAATGGTAATGCCAAACAACTATCTATAAATCTTTATTCGCTTTGACGTTTTTAAGTTATGTTGTAATTTTTGCCGAAAAGTCAGTAAAAATTGTTATAATTGCTACTGGCAAACACAGTAGGATTTGTCTAACGGGTGCGTGGGTTTTCCTCGGTCTTCCTTTTTAATTCACGCATATCATTCACTCGTTTCTGTTTTGCATAGCCAATATCAATGGTATCGACAGGGACACAAAGGAGGATTGTTCTTTGAACACAAACCAACAAGTTAAGCCTAGTAAAAAAGATGTACTTATTATCGGTGCTGGCGGCGTCGCTCAAGTAGTCGCGCATAAATGTGCGATGCATAATGACGTACTTGGCGAGATTCATATCGCTTCACGTACCCAAGATAAATGCGATGCCATCGCTCAGAGCGTTATAGAAAAGAACAGCTTTAAGCAGCAAGCGGTATTGCACACGCATGAAGTCGATGCCATGGATACCCAAGCGCTGATACAGCTGATTGAAGATACGGGTATTCAAATCCTTATCAATGTCGGTTCGGCATTTGTGAATATGACAGTATTGGAAGCTTGTATCGAGACTGGCGTAGCATATATTGATACCGCTATTCATGAAGATCCTCGCAAGATTTGCGAGACGCCACCATGGTATGATAACTATGAATGGAAGCGCAAACAGCGTTGTGCCGATAATAATGTCACTGCGATCTTAGGTGCAGGTTTTGATCCTGGTATGGTCAATGCCTATGCACGTCTTGGTTATGACATGATGGATGCAGGTTCAGTAACTGATATTGATATTATTGATATTAATGCTGGTAGTCATGGTAAATACTTCGCCACCAACTTTGATCCTGAGATTAATTTCCGTGAATTTACTGGTACGGTTTATTCTTGGCAGGACAGTAAGTGGCAGTCTAATAAGATGTTTGAAGTAAAGCGTACAGATGACTTGCCTGTTGTTGGTGTGCAAAACAGTTACTTAAGTGGTCATGACGAAGTGCATTCTTTATCAGCCAACTTAGATGTGCCCAATATTCGTTTTTGGATGGGCTTTGGTGAGCATTATATCAATGTCTTTACCGTTCTACAAAACTTGGGCTTATTGTCTGAGCAGCCAGTGATGACTGCTGAAGGACAAGAAGTTATTCCATTAAAAGTAGTGAAAGCGGTCCTACCAGATCCAAGTTCACTTGCGCCAAATTACACCGGTAAAACCTGTATCGGTGACAAGGTCAAAGGCAAGATTAATGGCGTCGATAGTGAGATATTTATCTATAATATCGCAGATCATAAAGATGCCTATAATGAAGTTGGTAGTCAAGGTATCTCTTATACTGCAGGCGTGCCACCAGTCGCCGCGGCGATGCTAGTTGCTACAGGCGAGTGGGATGCAGGAAAAATGGTCAACGTTGAAGAGCTTGATGCCAAGCCATTTATCAATCTATTGAATAGAATTGGTCTGCCTACGCGTATCAAAGATAGCGAGGGCGATAGACCGCTTGAGTTTGATATCTAAATTCTCGTGTTGGCTTTTATTGTTCGTTAAATAAAAAGCACCCTATTGAGGCAGACTCGATAGGGTGCTTTTTTACGTATCTGCTTCTATAATAAAAATGAGTATCATAAAACTGATAGCTATAAATGGCATAAGGAGAATGGCTATGTCTTTAGAAAAATATGAAGTCTTCAACTTGATTGAGGATGTGACAAAGTTAAAAGTGTTATTTATTCTAGAATCTCCCTATATCAATGAATATATCCATCAGCATTCAGCGGCAGGCGAGTCGGCGCTTGAGCTCACTCAATTTTTGATGACTCAAGGGTATTTAAAGGATTTTGATGCCCAATTGCCATTAGGCTGTAATATCAAAGCACTAAATTATCAGCCACTGGGTATTTTGAACTGCTCTACATTGCCACTAAATAAAGCGTTTTACCCTTGCGCTCTAAATAGTGAAGACTTAGCAAAAATGAATGAATTGGCAGCTATTAAACAAAATTTAAATCAAAGTAATCCGAATAAAGTACCTGTGGATTTGAAGAAAAACGGTGTTTTTAAAGACTTTGTGAGCCGATTAACTGAAGTACTTGAGCAAGCGCCACCTGATATTATCATCGTACCTTGCGGCGATACCGCAATTGGGTTTATGGATGCTTTTAAAACAATTTATCAGAAGCCTTTGACGGTTTTAGATAGTTTACCGCATCCAACTGAGTCAGATTGGGCTGAGAAAATAGCCACTATTAATTTGACCGATTATATCGCGCCTCAGATATTGCCTTAGCTATGATTGTACTCTGTCTATAATCGCCAAATAGTAAATGCAAATCTTTCAAAGATGTATACTGATGTGCAAAAGATAAGCTCGAGAGTCTGTAGGAAAATACAGAGGATGATAAATACCAAGTTATTTTCTACAAATATAAGCTCTTCAAACCGATGCGACAATCCTTTAGATAGAGCCTTATAAAGGCTGTGAAATTTCATTCTACTTCTATTAACAGTAGTGTGTTTTTTACCGTAAATCAGCGATATCCCTATCATAAAAATAAGAGCGTAATATGCAATTAGAAATCAATGTTATCGATGCCTTTACTAATACTGTGTTTAAAGGCAATTCAGCGGCAGTGATTATCACAGAAAGTTGGTTGTCTGAGAAACTCATGCAATCTATTGCTTTTGAAAATAATTTATCAGAGACGGCTTTTATAGTCTTGGATAATAAAGGTACTTATCATATTCGATGGTTTTCACCGCTTACGGAGATTGATTTTTGTGGTCATGCGACCTTGGCTTCTGCCTTTGTACTGTTTAAGAAAAACCCTACTTTGACGTCTATTAAGTTTTCAGCTGAAGCAGTTGGGGTTTTAGCGGTCAAGCAAACCGATCATGATAAAATACAGATGGATTTTCCCAATACTAAGCCTGAGAAAGTCAGTGATATCCCTGATAGTTTGCTGGCAGGATTGTCTATTGTCCCTATTGAAGTCTATAAAAACTCACAGGCATATTTTGTGATTTATGACTCGGAATCTGACGTGTTAAATGTAGAGCGTGATAATGACGCGCTAAAACAACTTGCGCCTTACGATGTAGTTGTCACTTGTCAGGCTAAATCTGCTGACTACAAAGAATACGATTTTATTTCACGTTATTTCTGGCCTGCCAATGGTGGTGATGAAGATCCAGTTACGGGTTCGGCTTATACTGGATTAGCACCATTATGGGCACAGCGACTGGGTAAAAATACATTGGTCGCTTATCAAGCGTCAAAACGTGGCGGGGTACTAGACTGTGTGGTTGCAGGAGATAGAGTGCTTATCTCCGGTCATGCTGTGCATTATTTGACGGGATTTATCACGGTCGAGGAGTAAGTTTTGTCTGAATTAAAAACAGTGGGGCTTTTTGCTCTTACTGCATTGGCTGAAATCGCAGGTTGTTATCTGCCTTATTTGTGGCTACGAGAGGGTAAGTCAGTTTGGTTGCTCATACCTGGTGCCCTGAGTTTGATAGCTTTTGTATGGCTGCTGTCATTACATCCAGCTGCTGCCGGTAGGGTCTATGCCGCTTATGGCGGTGTTTATATTTCAATGGCGATTTTATGGTTGTGGACGGTGAATGGGATACGTCCAACGACTTGGGATATTGTAGGTTCTGCTATCGCTTTATTGGGCATGGCAATTATTATGTTTGCGCCGCGCAGTGCCTAGCTTATGAGTCAAAGTGCGCAAATTAAAGCTTATTAATACCAGCAGTACAATAAGGTATCAATATTGCTTTTCACTGATCATATAAATAAAAAAATGCCAATCAAACCATTAGGTTCGATTGGCATATTGAGGCATTTACTATTAATGCTTTCCTAAGATGCTACCATTATCATCTTTCTTTGATTGTTTAGCCGCTTTTTTCTCTTTTGCCGTTAATAGCGGCTTCTTTTTGACATTCTTCTTACTATCTTGACCTTTACTCATGATGTTGTCCTTTTATGTGACTGATTAATACTTATTAAAATCAGTATAGCCCTAAGGGTGATTAATAGCTAGCTTCAAGCAAATGGACGCTGGCGTTAATAAGTGCTTACTTACGAATACATCACGATTTGCTATAATGAGCAGCAAGCCGATAAATCGCGGCAAACCTTTATCCTATTATTATTTAGCACAATGATGCTTACTGTTTTGGTTGATTATTATGCGTATCCGTAAACTGTTTAAATTTGAAAATGCCCATATTGTGCGTAACTGTAGCTCTGAGCGTTGCAAACACTCGATTCATGGTCATAGCTATCAGATCGAGCTGATACTTGAGGCCAAGCGTTTAGATCATGGGCAGATGGTCTATGATTTTGGCTTATTAAAATCCTCTATTAAAGACATTATCGACAGCTTTGATCATGCGATTTGTTTTTGGAGTAAAGACGATTCTGAGTACATCGCTGCCTGTAAGAAATTCAGTGCACGTTGGATCAGCTTGCCGGTATCGCCATCAGCAGAGCAATTCTCACGGGTAATATTCTTTTGGGCGCAAGAGATTTTGCAACAGACACAAATGCAAAATGGCGAAGTGGATGTCAGCGTATATTCAGTGATTGCGCATGAAACTGCAACGGGGTACGCGCAGTGTTTTGCTGATGATGTGGCTAATGAGCAAATGGGCAAGCTAACACTAGAAGAATTTGAGTTTAGCGACCAAGTTAGTGCTGAGTGGAGTGATCCTGAACTATATGCCAAATTGATACGCGGCGATAGTTTCGTTAATCCAGCAGTCACAATGCAAGTACAGGTAGATTGAGTTTAATGAATAATAATCAAACGATTGAAGACGCAGCTATAAGTGGTAAGAACTTGCAGACTTTGACGCTGCATTCGGAAAAAGATACCCAGCGTTTGGCTGAGCAATTAGCAGCTTTGCCGCTGACAGGTAGTGTGTGGCTGGCAGGAGATTTGGGTGCAGGTAAAACCACATTAACTCGCTATTGGTTGCAAGCGCTAGGGCATAAAGGAGCGGTGAAAAGTCCGACTTATACCTTGGTTGAGCCTTATGGTATTACTCAAAATGACGGCTCAATTAAACCTGTTTATCATGCTGACTTATATCGTTTACAAGATCCAGAAGAGCTGTCTTTTATTGGCTTTGATGAGTATTTGGATGAGCCAAATGCGTTGGTTATCATTGAATGGGCGAGCCGTGCGGACAGCTATTTGCCGCTGCCTACTATGTTTATTGATATGACTCAAAGTAATGGTAATGATGATAAAGAATCTCGCCAAGTTGCAATACGATTGTCAAAGGCAGGACAAGCACAAGGTTTTGACTTATCCAATCTAAATCTTTAGTCCAAATCGTGCTACAGATGTTTAAAGGCTTAAAATCCGCCTCTATTATTTTCAATATATGATACCCATCAATGCTACATAGCCACACCAATACACGCATTAAAAAACTATCACCGCTGCTTATTAATCAATTAGCGGCGGGTGAAGTCGTGACGCGTCCAGCAGCGGTGGTTAAAGAGCTCCTCGAGAATGCAATTGATGCTCATGCCACAGATATCGAAGTCCGCATTACCCAAGGTGGCATGGGTATGATTGAGGTGATTGATAATGGCGTTGGGATTTATCCCGATGATATGGTCATGGCAGTCACACGTCATGCCACTAGCAAAGTCGCTGATGTGGCACACTTGCATGGTATTACAACGTTGGGTTTTCGCGGGGAAGCACTGGCAGCGACGGCTGCTGTTTCCCGTTTGACCTTAACCAGTAGTCATGATAGCAGCGGGATTGGGCGTCAGTTGCAAGTTGCCGGTATATTGGGCGATACGCCAAAACTAATACCCGTTGTGCATCATCGCGGTACTACTATTACAGTCAAAGATTTATATTTCAATGTACCAGCACGCCGTGGTAATTTGAAATCTATCGCGACTGAGTTTGGTCATATTGAAACGATTGTCCGTGAAGTGGCTTTAGCACGCGCTGATGTGGCGCTGACGCTTTTTCATGATAATAAAAAACGGCTATCACTGTCGGTAAACACTATAAATAAAGATACTGAAAAGTATCTGCCGCTATCACGTTTGGAGCAAGCGACTGGATTGGCACTTAAAGAGCAGGCCATTGAAGTCGCGGTTGATTTATCTAGCCTAACGCAGCAATTTGGAAGTTCTTCTGCTACTCATGCTAATGGTGAATATGCTGATAATGTACGCACTATGCAAGCGGCGAGTATTGGCGGTTGGTTGTGGGCAAGTCATGATGCCAACCATAGTTTACCAAAGCTTATTTATGTAAATGGCAGATTGGTAAAAGAGGCATTAATTAGCAATCAGCTTCGTCAAATGGCTCAAAGTGTACAGCTAGCAGGTATGGGTTATGCGCTTTATTTTGAGTTACCAACTCAGTGGATCAATGTTAATGTTCATCCTTCAAAGCAGCGTATCAAGATTAGCCCGCTGAACAATATCATGGCGCATTTAAGTCATGCGGTTCGTGCGAAGCTAAGAACGATAAATACCGCGAAAATTGTTCGCTCTAAAGAGCGAGCACCAAATGATAATATTTCCATAAGAAAGTCGTTTAATGCGTTAGACGCAATAACATCATCTACCAACAATGCAACGGCAAGTCAGCAAGTGCAAGCTCCTAAGCAACCATATCAGCTGTCAGAAAATGAGTCGTTATCCGAAAGTATTAAAGACTTTCATATTGATAAGCCTGTAGAAGACAGTCGTCATGCTGTTAATAGTCACTCTGTAAACACACCACCTTTACCAGTTTGCTTAGAAGTTATAGATAGTGTTACTGGTTTGGTGGAGTCGACAGCTATACATGGTAATGACAGTAAAGCGCTGCCTTGGTTGCTATTTTATTATCAAGGGCAGTATGCGCTAATTAGTGCTGAGAGATGGCAGTCAAGATTAAAAGTATTGTTTGAGGCTACTGTCTTTAGCAGCACTATGTATGACAAAGCCAAAGTATTAAATAGTACTACTACCAATCAACAATTGGCGAAGATAAGCATGCAAATGTCTGCACAAGATGCACGAGCTTTTGTAGTAGACATAGAAGCAATACTGAGCAAATATGCTATCCACTCTATAGATAGTCATCAATTAGTCACATTGATGTTATCATCTGCGCTTAAATAGCGCTATTGTGAAAATAGCGTATTTTCTATAGTTAGGACATATCGCTGAGCTATCAATAATTTACCTTATTGTTCTTAAAACCATGACCATCAAAGGCAAGTATATGCGACTTTCGTCTGATAGCCTATCTTCTTACTTAAGTCCCAATTTGGCGGACAATAGCGTGGTGTGCTTGATGGCACCAACCGCGAGTGGTAAGACTGCTTTGGCTTACGAGCTTTATGATAGCGGTCGTTATGAGCTGATTTCGGTAGATTCAGCATTGGTGTATCGTGACATGACGGTCGGTACCGCAAAACCAAACGCTGCTGAGCTGGCACGATACCCTCATCATTTGGTCGATATCATTGATCCTATGCAAAGCTATAGTGTCGCTGAGTTTGTTAATGATGTAGCAAGACTGATTGATAGATGTCATCAGAATAGCAAAATACCCTTGCTCGTCGGTGGTACGATGATGTACTACATGGCATTGCTTGATGGACTCTCACCAGTGCCTGATAGTGATGACAGTGTTCGCGCACGCGTTGAACAGTGGCGCCAAGATGAGGGTATCAGTGCGCTATATGATTATCTTGGTAAAGTCGATGCGATTAGTCATGAGCGCCTTAATGCCACCGATACTCAGCGCATTACCCGCGCGGTTGAAGTATATTTGCAAACTGATATTCCTATTAGTGACTGGCAGCGTCAGCCCAAGCAGGCATTGGCACATAATCCCAATCAACAGTGGCATGCTTTGGCGGTTATGCCAGACCGTCCATGGTTGCATACGCGTATTGAGCAGCGATTAGATATCATGTGGAATGAGGGATTGATAGCAGAGGTTATCAGTTTGCTTGAGCATTATCCTTTGACCCCAGGCTTACCTTCGATGCGCTGTGTTGGTTATCGACAAGTATTAGAGTATTTGGTACAGACTAATCACCCTGTATTTGAACAGCCCCATTTGGATAAAGCGCAGTTTTATGATGCTTTTGCTCAATTGGAACCATCAAGTAACGAAAGTAAAGAGCAAGATACCACGATTCAAAGTAGCATAACTCAGACGCATCTACCAATGGCAACTGCCCAAACCGAAGCGCTTGCTTGTCAGCAAATGCAAAATAAGGCATTATATGCTACAAGGCAGTTAGCAAAGCGCCAATACACGTGGCTGCGAAAAGTGATGCAACTGTCCAATACGGCAGCAGTGCCTGCAATAGGATCAGTAACAGCGTCGTCGACATCCATTGTTGGCTCTGATGATCTGACAGATCTTCAAAAAAATAAGTTAATATTGCACTCATTGAGCACTATGGAGCAGGCGAGAGCGTATTTGGTTTAATGAGTGATATCAGTCGTTTGCCTATATCTAGATTTGTCAGACCATTAGTGTTCTGTAATATTAATGGTCGAGCTGTAGTAATAAAAACACAGCATGACCGTATAACAGCATACAAAGATACGAAAGTAATGACAATTATTTTCAAAGTATAATGTATATAACTGTTATAATTTGATTATATGAAAGTGTTAACTGTTGCAAGCGTTAACTGCTTTTTAGTGATTATTCATCAACATTTGGTGATAGAGGTGACCCATGCAACACTTGGTTACTTAATTTATGAAAATAATGACATATTCACGATAAAGTAGAATGACTTAACAAGCTTTAGCACTTATTTAGATACGTTTTATAAATAAGACTTATTATTGTATCTACCCTTAGCCATTATAATTGCAGTAACCCTTAAAATAATTGGCGCTAACAATAATTATATAATATTTAGGAGAGATTTCATGTCAAAAGGACAAACTTTACAAGATCCGTTCTTGAACTCACTACGCAAAGATCGCATTCCTGTTTCTATTTTTTTAGTGAACGGTATTAAGCTGCAAGGTCAAATAGAATCATTCGATCAGTATGTGGTTTTGCTGAAAAATACCGTCAGTCAGATGGTATATAAGCATGCTATCTCAACAGTCGTCCCAGCACGTAATCCTCGTAGCAGTACAACGCCAAGCGCGACTACTCAAAGCCAAGGCGCAGCACCAATGGGCTATCCGAGTCAAAGTGGCGGTGTGAGCGGTGGTTTTGAGCGTGGCGGTAGCGCAAATCCAGCTACTGGTGGCGGCTTTGAAGAACGTGGTTTTGCCAATCGTAGTGGCTTTAATCGTGGTGGCTTTAGTCAAGGCCAAGAGCGCGGCTTTGAGCGCGGTAGCTTTGGTCAAGGTCAAGAACGCGGTTTTGAGCGTGGTGGTTTTGGTCAAGATCGTGGTTTTGAAGCGCCGTCAGAGAATGTGGGTTATGACAACAAACCTAATGACGAATCTGATGATAGCAACTCTTAGACCCTCCTACTAAGACATGAGATATCATATTGAGACCTACTATTATAGTGGGTTTTTTTGTATTGATATTCTTATAAGCAATAATATTTTAATGTACCTGCGATACCCTTATGGCTGTATTCCTACAGCATCATATTAATATTGACCATAATTATTAATATGGTTCATAGTATTATAAAATGTATAGTAAAATGATTCATCAAATTATAATAACATATAGCCAAAAATATAGAGTCATTGCAAACAAAAAATTAATAAAATATAGAGCCACTGTATGAATAGTCCTGAACGCAATCTAACCCATGAGCAATTTATTAGTACCGCTATTGATGCCATCAATACTGAAAAGGCGGCACTAGCATTACTGACCGAGCAAATAGATGATAGATTCGCTCAGGCTTGTGACATCATTTTGGCATGTCAAGGTCGTGTGGTTGTGACAGGGATGGGTAAGTCGGGATTGATTGGTCGTAAGATAGCGGCGACATTTGCGTCTACTGGTACGCCATCGTTCTTTATGCATCCTGGTGAAGCAGGGCATGGTGACCTCGGAATGTTGGTCAAAGGGGATGTGTTGCTTGCCATCTCTAACTCTGGCGAGTCAGATGAGATAAAAATGCTCTTGCCTGTGGTCAAGCACTTAAATATTCCGCTGATTAGTATCAGTCGAGATAAACGCGGTATGCTGCCCCATGCTGCGGATATTATATTGACACTTGGTAAGTCGCAAGAAGCTTGCCCGCTCAATCTTGCTCCTACCTCAAGTACCACAGCAACTCTAGCACTCGGTGACGCATTGGCAGTTGCCTTAGTGCATGCCCGCAATTTTACCTCAGAAGATTTTGCGTTATCGCATCCTGCAGGTGCATTGGGTCGTCAATTACTGACCCGCGTAGAAGATTTGATGCATACTAAGACAGAGGACTTGCCACTCATCAATCAGCAGGCACCGTTACAAGAAGCACTATTTATCATGTCAGCTGGGCGATTGGGCATGACGGTGGTCACAGATGATGAGAAAAAAGTAGTTGGTATATTTACCGATGGTGATTTAAGGCGAGGATTGGAAAAAGGCATTGATTTGCAGACCCCGATGCGTGAGCTGATGGTAAGTAGCCCTCGTCGTATCAGTAAATCTATGCGAGCATCAGATGCGCTTAGCGTGATGAATGAGAATGCTATCAGTCAATTGCTTATTATCGATGATGACCAGCGCCTAGAAGCCATTATTACGGTACATGATTTACTACAAGCTGGTGTAAAATAAACGTTATATTAGAATATCTATTAATAGAAGAGATGACTGATGCAAGACTTAATCAAGAAAGCCGGACAAGTGAAGTTATTGGTCATGGACGTTGATGGTATTTTATCAAATGGTCAAATTATCTATGATGCCAATGGTGTTGAGACCAAAGCGTTTTCTGTCTATGATGGTTTAGGCGTCAAGTCATTAGCCCGTTATGGTATTTTGACTGCGATTATTACCGGTCGTAGCAGTTCTATGGTCGATAAACGCGCCACTGAAATTGGTGTAGATTATATTGTCCAAGGACGTGATGATAAGTTAGTAGCATTAAACGAGCTGCTTGCAAGCCTTGATCCGGCACTTAATATCACAGCTGCTGATTGTGCTTATATGGGTGATGATTTGCCAGATATCAAAGCCATGCAAACAGTAGGATTTGCTGCTACTGTGCCAAATGCCCAAGCAGAGGTTATCAATCGCAGTGATATGGTGACCACGCGAGCCGGCGGTACAGGCGCCGTACGTGAAGTATGTGATCTCATTTTAAAGGGTCATGGACATTACCAAGACTTTATCGCGCACTATACGCTTGATGAAGTAAAAAATCAGGATGACTTATCGTGAATACTCGTGTTTTAATAGTCATTACCTTGATCATCGCTGGTCTTGCTGGTTGGTTTTTTAAGCAGCAAGGGGAAATCACGCCGCCAGTCAATATTGAAACCTCTGATGTCGATTATGAAGCAACAGATATTAAGGCGGTACAAACGAATGAGCAAGGCAAGACCGAATATGAGCTGAGCGCTGAGTCATTGACGCACAATCCGGTGACCAATAAAGATGAGATGAAAGGCATTACCATGAACTGGGAACCGTCAGATGAGCAGCGTTATCGTATTGAAGCGGGTACAGCAGCTATCAGTCAGCAGACGGGCGAGCTGAGCTTATCAGGTGGCTTTTCTTTAATCAGTGAAGGCAAAACAGCTAAGCCTGAAGTTGAACCTATTAAAGTCACTGGTGCCACATTGAAAGGCAATACCAAGTCAGGTCAAGTGTATAGTAATGAGCCAGTTAAGGTTGAACAAGGTATGAACCGTTTTGAGGCATCGAGTATGAAAGCCAATCTTGAAACGGGCGACTATGAATTTGGTCAAGTGGCTGTCTCTTTTACGCCCGCTGACCGTCAAGACAAAGCCTTATTTTAATTAGCATATTATTCAGTGAAGCATCTAGCAGGAAGTTTGCAAACTCTACTACCCATTATAAAACGAGTAATTTTCATGAAATCTAATTCTTTGCCTACTTTACGCTTGCTATCGACACGCTCTATTCAAGTGTCGCATAGATTGCGTGCACTGCCAGTGGTTATGCTGTTGGCGCTGCCACTATACAGCCATGCTTTGCCATCAGATGCCAATCAGCCTATTAAATTATTGGCAGACAAAGCCACTTATAGTGAGCGTAGCGGTATTACAAGTTATTCTGGTACAGTAGTTATTACTCAAGGTACGTTTAAGATGACCGCTGATAATATCACTGTCAATTTATCACAAGGTCGAAGTATCAATTCTGCAGTAGCAACAGGGCGTCCAGCGACGATGCAGCAAGTTGTGACGCAAGAAAAAGGTCTGGCAAAAGGTCAGGCAAATAAGATTGACTATAATGCTGTGACGGGTATCGTGACGCTAACGGGCAATGCAAAATTGGTGCAAAATGGTGCAAGCTTCGCAGGTAATGTCATTCGTTATAGCCTAAAAGCTGGTGATGTGGAAGCGACTGCTGGCGGCAATCAGCGCGTCGAATTGGTATTCCCGCCTAACAATAGTACCAGCCAGAGTGGTATACGTTAGGCTATATGACGACTTAAGTCATAACACCTGCGATAAATATAAACAAAAGACTAAACATTTCAGTGGTTGCTATCCATTTAAATGCGACCACCTTATGAGTAAGTTATGAATGATAATAAAAATAATGCCATTTTAGCAGCAAACCAAACCATAACAGCGAATGATGCTGTTGAGCCGGTCGCTCGTTTGTCGATGCAAAACTTGGGTAAGCGCTATGGTAAGCGCTGGGTCGTCAAAGATGTCTCATTCTCTGTTGAGCAAGGGCAAGTCGTTGGATTGCTAGGTCCAAATGGAGCCGGTAAAACGACCAGTTTTTATATGGTAGTCGGTCTGGTCAATATGGATAAAGGCCGTGTCACCTTGGGAAATATGGACTTATCTAAATATGCTATGCATGAGCGTGCGCGTGCCGGTATTGGTTATTTACCGCAAGAAGCCTCTATTTTTCGTAAGCTATCCATTGAAGACAATATTTTAGCCATTTTACAAACTCGTAAAGATTTGAATGGTAACCAGCAGCGTCAAGAGCTTGAAAAGCTCATTGGTGATTTTCACTTAGAACATGTACGAAAATCTCTAGGTATGAGCGTATCAGGCGGTGAGCGTCGTCGTTGTGAGATTGCTCGCGCTCTAGCAGCTGACCCCAAGTTTATCTTATTAGATGAGCCTTTTGCCGGTGTAGATCCTATCTCTGTCGGTGATATCAAAGATGTCATTTTAGCGCTCAAACGACGTGGTATCGGTGTGTTAATCACTGATCACAATGTTCGTGAGACTTTAGCGATTTGTGAAAAAGCCTATATCGTATCAGAAGGTGCTATCATTGCTGAGGGTACCTCAGAAGAAGTTCTGGAAAATGAGCTGGTGAAATCTGTGTATCTTGGTAAAGACTTTCAGGTATAGACTAATTGATTGATTACTGAATTATGCTGACATAAGATTTGTTACTTTGCATTCTTAGTCAGCCATCTCTATATTGTGCCGTTTGCAAAAATCCTTCTATAAAACATTGCTTCTTACAGCAACTGCTTGTTTATCTTAATATTTATACTTTAGTTCTTATCTTCAAAAATACGCTTATAAGCGTCATTCCCTTTCATATACTCTCTCTTTTAAACTTGAACACCTGCATAAGGCTTCTATATTATGGCAAAAAATAAAACCAGTTATGTCTGTCAAGCTTGCGGTGCTCATTTTGGCAAGTGGGCAGGGCAATGCAGTGATTGCGGCGAATGGAATACCTTGACTGAAGCGCCTAACGTCAGTATGCCACATCATAATAAAAACGTAGCAAAGCCCAATGCTGGTCGCGCCATACCTCGTAATGCAAGTGGTGCTGGTACACCGGCGGGCAATTATGCAGGAACGCATAGTGCAGTGATGCCGCTCAATGCGGTGAGCGTAGGTCTAGATACCAGGTTGCCGACGGGTATTAGTGAGTTTGATCGTGTGTTGGGCGGTGGATTGGTTGCAGGTTCTGTGGTACTGATTGGCGGAGACCCCGGTATTGGAAAATCGACCATTCTATTGCAAACCGCGACCAATATGGCAAAAGCGGATTCACTGGCAGGTAGCGCTCTGTATGTGACTGGTGAGGAATCATTGGCACAGGTTGCTATGCGGGCAAAGCGCTTGGATTTACCTGCGGACAGACTTCGTGTGCTTGCTGAAACCAATGTCGAGACTATTTGTGCCGCTTTGACTCAAGAGCAGCCAGCGATTGCTATTATTGATTCCATTCAGACTATTTATACTGATGCGATTAACTCTGCACCAGGCGGGGTCAGTCAAATTCGAGAGTCAGCGGCGATTTTGACACGTTATGCTAAGCAAACAGGTACAGCTCTGTTTCTAGTGGGACATGTCACCAAAGAAGGAACACTTGCCGGTCCGCGAGTGCTTGAGCATATGGTCGATACGGTATTGTACTTTGAGGGTCAGTCTGATTCTCGTTTTCGCATGATTCGTGCCGTCAAAAACCGTTTTGGCGCGGTCAATGAGCTAGGTATTTTTGGCATGACAGATATGGGACTAAAAGAGGTTGCCAATCCATCAGCGATATTTTTGAGCCGCTATGACAAGCCCGTGGCGGGTTCTGTGGTTATGGTCAGCCGAGAAGGCACAAGACCGCTATTGGTAGAGGTACAAGCCTTGGTTGATGACTCTCAAGGCTCACCAAGACGTATGGCATTAGGATTAGACTTTCAGCGCTTGTCTATGCTGTTAGCAGTGATGCATCGCCATGGCGGTATCCATACCAGCGGGCAAGATGTCTATGTCAATGTCGTTGGCGGTGTCAAAGTCATAGAAACAGGGTCAGACTTGGCAGTATTATTAGCCTGTGCATCCAGCATTAGAGAAAAAGCATTGCCATCGTCATTGGCGGTCTTTGGTGAAGTGGGGCTATCAGGAGAAATTCGTCCTGTACCCAATGGACAAGAGCGTTTAAAAGAAGCGATGAAGCATGGTTTTAAGCATGCTATTATTCCTAAAGCCAATGCACCTGCCAAAGATGCGCCGCAGTTTAAAGGCATTAATGTCATTGCAGTCGAACGTCTTGATGATGCGATTGCGAGTGCATTCGAGTTATAGTTTGTTGATCTAACATTTATAACTATAAACCTTGTAAATTTAAGACACGAAAAAGCGCCTAACTATCAATTAGTTAGGCGCTTTTATTTAAATCTAAAAATATTTGTACAAAACCGTTAAAGGCTTAAACCGCGAATGGTCTAAAACGTTAATGGTTTAAGAAGAAGGTCCTGAAACACGCTCAATCGCGACGTTACCGACACCTTTAGCAGTAATACCAAGTTTTTTGGCAGCACCATAAGATAAATCCATCACACGATTACCATGGAACGGACCACGATCATTTACTTTAACGATGACGCTTTTACCATTGGTTTTGTTGGTCACTCTAACATAACAGTTTAATGGCAATGAGCGATGTGCAGCCGTTAAACCATTCATATCAAAAGTTTCGCCACTGGCGGTTTTGCGACCATGAAACTGGCGACCATACCAAGAAGCTAAACCAGTTTGCTTGAATTTGCTGACAGAGTTAGAGGCAACAGCTGTTAAGCGCTCTAACACATCTTCATCATTACTGACTTGGGCGGTATCACTGGCTAACAGTGAGCTGCTAAGCGCTAATGAAGCAGGTTGGCGTGCAGACTTGACTAAGCTTGATGCGCCGTCATGTTGACGACTAAGTTCACCAAGTACACGGTCGATATGGGAGGCGTTATCTTGCGAGATCATAGCAAGGGAGGTTCTTGATTCTACAGCATTTGCATTAGAAGCGATTGCAGAGCCAGCAAATAGTACCGCTGACATTGTAAGTAAACCAGATAAACGCTTATTCATAAATACCTCTATGACTTATACCTTAGAACCTAACTCTAAAAACATCTTAGATTGAGCGAGATAGTGTTAGACCAATCTAACAATACCGCAAACTCCAAAACCGATATCAATCTATCTTCTTTATAATGACTGATTTTATCGTTCGGCTTTTATAAGTTCTAACGTATGGTAATTTTTAATTCATGATCATAACTGGATTGATGATTGTAAATAATCCACTTATGACACGCTCAAATGATAGTTAACAATCTTAATTAAAATATTCATCAACAACTAAAATCAGATACTAATATTCGATAAACAGCCTTTTTAACATTGCTAAGTTAATAAAGGGTTTCGAGAGTTTTACGTATGAGTTTGTTATTAAACCGTTAATTAAGTAGTGACTTTGAAAGTCTAAAATCTACAAGTTGCTAACTATACGGATGAGCTACAACGACAATATAATTAAATGCTAACTTTCTTAGTAGGTCTGTACGGGTTATGTATAAATGACACTAAGACGAGATTAACGCAAATAATTGTAAAAGACAAGGAATAAAACAAACTGGTATTCAATCCTAAATACTGAATATTAGGTATAATTTGCAAGGATGATATTTGAAAATATTATTAATTAAATCATAATCTTATGATCTAATAAGGCGTAATAAAATTATAGTTTTTATAATAGTTCATATATAATTGATTACAAATAAAATGGGCAAAAATTAACTTATTTACTAAGATTTTTGCACATTCTATCTTTACGTATAGTTACTTAGTAACTAGATTTTAAGTCAAATTTGTGCGGTTATTTGTTAATCGATTCAATTTTTAAACATGCTATGTTATGTTTTCTTTATGTATTCAGCCATCTATGTATCATCGCCATTTTCACTATTTTAGATACTGGCACAAGCTATTGAATACTTAATTTCTGAAAAATTCATTGCACCTTGATAGGAATTATAAAGGGTATAAAAAAAGAGACCGTATTATTAAAATATTGTCTCTTTAGGTATAGAAATGGAGATACTTAGTCTGACTTGTGCGTATGAATGGACATCAGTAAACCAAAACCTGCCATTAAAGTAACAATGGCAGTACCACCATAACTGATAAAAGGCAGAGGTACGCCAACGACAGGTAAAATACCGCCGACCATACCAACATTGACAAAGACATACACAAAAAACGACATCGCAATCGCGCCTGCTAATAGTCGGCTATAAGTATCAGGATGAGAAAAGGCGATATATAAGGCGCGGGTTAATAAGCATGCATAAATAAACATCAATAGTATGACGCCAAGCAAGCCAAACTCTTCAGAGAAAGCCGCGATAATAAAGTCGGTATGACCTTCTGGTAAGAAATGCAAATGCGACTGCGTACCCTCTAAATAGCCTTTACCCGTTAGACCGCCGGAGCCGATAGCAGTTTTGGACTGAATGATATTCCAGCCAGCACCTTGCACATCTGCCTCAGGATTGAATAGTGTGAGTACACGGGTACGCTGATAGTCGTGTAACAAAAAATTCCAAGCAAAGGCAACAAGCGGGATCGACAAAGCAACCGCACCAGCTATCAGTTGCCACGATAGCCCTGCCAAAAACAGCACAAAGATACCGCTAGCAGCGACTAATAATGAAGTGCCAAGATCTGGCTCTTTAGCGATTAATAAGACTGGCACCACAATTAACGCCAAGGTAATGCCGATACTGGGTAGTGAAGGGGGCAGATCACGCTTAGACAAAAACCACGCACACATCATAGGCATGCCAAGCTTCATAAACTCTGAGGGCTGCACACTACCAAATCCTGGTAGATTAATCCAGCGCTGCGCCCCCATACGTACTTCACCGATAATATCAACCAACACCAGTAGTATCAGACCTAATACATAAAAGATGGGCGTAAAAGTACGATAAAGGCTCGGTGGTATCTGCGCCATGATAAACATAACGGTAAAAGCGACACCATAGCTGACCATTTGTCGTAGCACCATACTCGTATCTTGAGCGGCTGCACTATATAAAATCGTTAGCCCAATACAACAAACGGTTAATAATAAAAGGGTCAACCAAGGGTCAATATGACTACGTTGCCAAAAGGTCGGTGTCTGACCTTGACCGAAATGGTGGCTCTGTCGGGAAAAACGATATTGCGGGTTAGAAGACATAGGCAAAGTGTGACTGGCAGTTGGCGTGGAAGAAGGGCTATATTTAGCAGAAGACTTAAGAAAATCGATAATTATAGGGCATTTAACCGATTAGATGATAAAAAAAGTAACTTGTCGGTAATAAAGTAACGTCAATATAAAAATAATGAGGATAAGTGTTAATAACGAATAAGTCGCTGCCAATTGGTGACGATAGTTTAGCTTGCTTGCTTAAAATTTGATAGTATCGATAAAACGTTTTTAGCGGTGTTTGTTGCAATGATCGAAATAACAAAACAAGTTTCCAGGCAAATCCACAAGCCTATTATTGCACTCTGTATTTGTGCCAGCACTATGAGTGCCCATGCTGCTATTATTAGTGATAATAGTGAGCGCCGTATCCAAGTACGTCAGGGTAGCAGCGTGAACAACAGCAATGCCAATACCTATATCACGCCATCTCCACAAAGAGCGCCTTATAATGCAGGGGTGACTATTTTAAGCGGATCAAGTGGCGATAGTATGCAAGGACTCATTCAGCAAAAGCAGCGTGAGTTTGAATTTGATGCCAGCTTATCGATAGAAGAGAACAAACGTGTCATTACCAATAGAAGTACGCCGCGTTATAACACCACCTATAGCACGGGTAATAACAATTACAATGATTTTATCAGCATGGATTTTAATACTTGGCTCAACAGTAATAGCTATCGCGCAAGCCAAGTAGCAAACTATCAGCGCTATTTAAGCGCGCGTGTCGGTGCTCGAAACGTACCGCCTTTGTCACAGCTACTGACCACCGCTCGCAGTTGGGACAAATGTGGCTATGAGCCGTATCAACTGCCTCCTCAGGAGCTGTGGTCAAACATTGTACCGACATTGCAGCTATATAGTCAGCTGAAAAGCCAAGGGATTCTGCCAGCAAACAGTGAGATACGCTCGGTATATCGTAGTCCCGGATTAAATGACTGTGCAGGCGGCGCGAGTAGTAGTAAGCATATGACAGCTGGCGCGATTGATATTTGGGTGCCAGATTATGAAAGTAGTCCATGGCAGCTGAGCCGAATGCAAGACAGCTTATGTGAGTTTTGGCAATATCAGGGTCAGTCGCACAATTTTGGTCTAGGATTATATTCCACTGGTGCTATACATTTAGATACCGATGGTTATCGTAAATGGGGCTTTAATCATGCCAGTAGCAGCTCTGCCTGCCGCTACTGACGATAATTCTAAGATAGAAAAAAAGCTCAGCCCGTATATATAATGGGCTGAGCTTTTTTATAGCACTATGAAAGATAAATTAACTATTTAGCCGCCTTCTTATCCCAAGGATTGACCTCACCAACGGTCACAATTAAGAAGTCATCAGGCTTTAAGGTATCACGCAGGGTCTGATTCACCTCTGCTAATTTGACTTGTTCGATACGATTGACATAGTTGCTAAGATAGCTTGTTGGTAGCTGATAAAAATTCATCATACCAAGCAAACCATTAATACCAGCGTTACTGGCAAAACCCATTGGGAAGCTGTTTTTTAAATTATCCGTGGTCAGCTTCATCTCAGTACTAGTAATACCATTTTTTAACGTGTTATTAATAACGTCTAAGCTAGCATCAATCGCAGCACGAGCCTTGTCATTGCGCGTCGAAAAACCTATCTGATATGGTCCGCGTGTCAGCATCGGACTCATCGAGCCTGAAATACCATAAGTATAGCCAAGGTTTTGTCTGATTTCCGTCATCAGTCGTGCATTAAAATCGCCCCCTGCGAGCACTTCATTACCGACAGCAAAATTGGTTTGCTTCTGCTGCGCTTGCGGATCCGTTGCACGCTTATCACCCAGTTGTCCCATCAGTACTGTCGTTTGAGTGCTAGGAAAGGGAATATGAATATGCTGAGACTTCGTCAATAGTTTTGGTTCAGGCAGAATAGGCGCTGCTTGACCAGTAGGTAAACCCGCCGTGATGTTTTCTGCCAGTTTTTTGGCTTGCGCTAAAGTTAGATTACCTGTCATAGAAAGGCTAGCGTTGGCGGCAACCAGATAGCGATTTTTAAAATCTATCAGCTGTTGTCTTGTGATATTAGGTACTGTTTCAAGGGTGCCAACAGAAGGATGAGCATAAGGATGGCTGCCATAGAGTGCTTTATCAAAAGCAAGGCTGGCAAGGCTGCTTGGGTCTTGTTTTTGTTGCTGTAAGCCGACCAATAAACGGGCTTTATTGCGGGCTAGAATTTGTTCATTAAAACTTGGTTCGATGAGCATTTGGGTCATCAAATCGATGGCAGGTAATAGATGTTTATCGTCAGATAAACTGCGTAATGAGACCGTAAACATATCTTTATAGGCACTGCTGCCTAGATTGATGCCTAAGGTTTCAACCGCGCGAGTAAATTCGTTTTCATCTAAACGTTTTGAGCCTTGTTCAAGCATAGTCGCTGTCATATTGGCGATACCAAAACCTGTGCTACTGATACTGCCATCGCGCGCGCTACCAGCATTAAAACGTAAATCGATATCGACAATGGGTAATGCCGTCGTCGGTACAAAAAGTACTGGCACACCCGCTTTGGTCTTAAACTGTTGAATCTTTGGAACGGTGACTTTTAAAGGCTTGGCATTATCAAGGCTAGTCAACTTAGACAAGGCAGCAATAGGTGCATTGACATCGACTGCAGATGCCTGAGTACGATAATCCTCACCAGTAATGCCATCAGCCTGCGCGGTCATGGTCAAAGTAGTCAGCCCCAAAAATAACCCCATACTCAAATAGGGTAGTCGCTTAAATGTTGGCTTTATTGATGACACCAGAACAGTATTCTTTTTAGCATGGAGAGTAGGATTTTGAGTCATATCTTTCTTCTTATTAATAGCGTTTTTAGTCATTGGTATTTTGAGTCATAATATTGGATAACATCATCTGATATTATATTAACCTCATTTTTTCTTAACGAACTTTTTGACCGGTTCTTTAGGTGGAATAATATGCATGACCGTCAAATTGTCTTTGACCAAATACTTTTTGCTAGCTGCTTGTATGTCTGCAACCGTTACGGTATCCATTTTGGTGGGTAGCTGAGCAAGTAACCTATCATCGAGACCGATAGACTGTAGTGAGCCAATCATACGCGCTTGACCTTCCATGCTGTCTTGCGCGTATACCAGACCAGTGACCGTATTGGTTTTGGCGCGCTCAATTTCATCGGTGGCAATTGGATCGGTTTTAAGCTTTTCTATTTCAGAGAGGATAGCTTGCTGCGCTTGCGCTAAGCTGACGCCTTCACGCGGAGTCGCTTGTATCAAAAATAGCCCGTCGCCACGATCTAATAGATCATAAGACGTACCCACTGTGGTCAGAAGCCCTTGCTCGCGTACCAATCGACTCTCAAGGCGCGCTGACAAACCGCCATCCAATACGTCTTGCGCAAGCGATAGTGCATAGGCTTGTTTTTCATTGCTAGCATCTGTTGTCACAAGGCTTGGCACGTTGTAACCCATCAATAAGACAGGCACTTGTACTGCTTGCTCAGACTCTACTTGCTGATAACCACGAAAGCCTTTTTGACTGACGGCAGGACGTTTTGGCAGCTTACTTGGCGTCAATTCATCAAAGTAACGCTTCACTTGTGTTAAGACTTCGGCTGGCTCAACGTCACCAACGATAACCAAGGTGGCATTATTTGGTGCATACCATATTTTATACCAGTCTTTTAAGTCTGAGAGCGTAATCGATTCAAGCTCACTCATGGGGCCAATGACTGACTCGCCTTTGGGGCTATTTGGCAAGGCCAGCAAACGAAATGACTCATAAGCCTTGGCAAGTGGATTATCATCAGTACGTTGACGGCGCTCTTCCATGACAACTTGATGCTCTTTGACAAACTCTTTTTCATTAAATACTAAGTTTTTCATCCGATCTGCTTCAAGCTCAAGTGCTAAAGGAAAACGGTTGGCAGGGAACAGCTCGTAATAACCCGTATAATCATAGCTAGTAAAGGCATTATTGACGCCACCAAACTTAGCAATTAAGCGTTCATAATCAGCGCTTGAAACGTTACTAGTGCCTTTAAACATCATATGCTCAAGCACATGCGAGATACCACCTTTATTGACCGGCTCATCAGCTGAGCCAACCCGATACCAAATCTGAGTCATCACCACAGGCGCACGGTGGTCTTCTTTTACCACTATTTTTAGACCATTTTTCAGCTGATATTCATGGCGACCAGAGATATCCATAGTCAGCGCTGATGATGGCTGAATGTCCTTGGTAACTATGTTTTCAGGCACTGGATTCTTGACCGCAGTCACGGAATTGGCGTTAATGGTACTGGTTTGACAAGCGGCAAGTGTGGTCGCCATGGCTAAGGCAGATGCAAGACGTAAAGAGAGTGTGGTTCGAGATAAAGGGACAGACATGGTATGTTCTACTTATATAAAAGGGAGACTTTTAAACGGGCAGCTTGTAAATGGATGAGAGCGTATAGTAAGTTCAATGTAAAAGAGTTACGTTCAGAATAGCATTATGCAGGTATAAATTTCTCTCGCTTGCTGTGCGCTTCGCACTCCAGAGGCTTCGCAAAATTTATCCCAGCAGTACTGTGTTCTTTTTAAATTGAATTGACTACATATCTATTTTCATCATGGTACTGATACTTATACCATCATAAAGATTTGTGCGCCCCAACCATGACACTGGCAGTCGGCTTGAATTCTTGAGTCGTGTTACAACCTGTCGCTGATAGTGCCATCGTCGCCAGTAATAAAGCAGCAGTGATATGGGCGATGTTTTTATAATGATTGGATAAAGACAACATAAGACATTCCTAATATAAGTAATAAGCATGGAGATAAAGGGTATAAACAGGTATTTAATTAGCCTTGCTAAGAGTAGGCGAAGTTTGCCATCGCAAAGGTCAGATTTATGTGTCCAAACCTTAAGCGAAACTTGCTTAATGAGCGATTATATTTATCATCTTTTTCACGCTAAAGGTTTAATAGCGCTTTTGTATCACTTGATGATTTTTGCCATTTATAAGCAATCTAGGATGCGAAAGGCTGAGCTCAACTTGAATTATGCTAAACTAGACTAAAAATAATCTCTGCATTGAATCATAGAAAACGGACAATACAACGATATACAGATCCGGTTTTACCATAAACACATTACTGATACTGATGAACTTTAGGGCAAACTTATGAATAACCCCAATAATAGCAATCGTGTGGTCATTAATCTTGACAGCGGACTTGATGAATTAGATGACGATGATATTACCTTACCCAGTCTGCCAGTGCAATCTGTCCCTATTATCGATGCCCCTGAAAGAAATGAGGTAAGTAATAGTGATGAGCCAGTAACGCCTACAGTCAATAAGCAAGTATCAAGCACCGATGCAGCCGAGAGCATTGCCCTAGGCGCGCCTATCCTCATGACGCAAAAGCAGAGTCATACAGACAATACCTCAGAGAGCTTTGCAAATACCAATGAAACAGAGAAGACAACACCAGCTGTCTCTGGATCAAAAATCCCTACTATGCCCTTACAAGCACAACTAGGGGATCTGCCAAGCGTTACTCCTAGCAGTGCAAGTAGCATTAATAGTAGTAATCAATCGTCTTCTGAGCCACAGCAAAAGATTCCAGTAGAGTCGCAAGCAAATAAAGCATCGCAAGAAGAACAAGAAAGCAGCAAAAAAGGCAGCTGGTTTAACCGGATGAAAACCGGCTTGAGTAAGTCGCGTAAGAACTTAGCTGAAGGGATGGTCAGTATCCTTATTGGAGGCAAAGAGATTGATGATGAGCTATTAGAAGAGGTTGAAGACCAACTGTTGGTGGCTGATATCGGTGTCAATGCAACCAATCGTATTATCAAAAGCCTTACTGAGCAGACAGATCGCGGCGATTTAATCTACGCGCATTCACTATACAAGGCATTGCAGACTGAATTGGTCGATATCTTAACGCCGAAAGTTGCGCCGCTTATTATTGATAGCAGCAAAAAACCATTTGTTATCTTGGTCGTAGGCGTGAATGGCGTAGGTAAAACGACGACTATCGGTAAACTTGCCAAACGTTTGCAAGGCGAGGGTAAGTCTGTGATGTTAGCAGCAGGGGATACTTTCCGCGCAGCAGCGACTGAACAGCTACAAATCTGGGGCGAACGCAATAACATTCCAGTTGTGGCGCAAGGTCATGGCTCTGATAGTGCATCAGTTATCTTTGATGCCATGCAATCTGCTAAAGCAAAAAATATTGATGTGTTAATTGCCGATACTGCTGGACGTTTACAGAATAAAACCCATCTAATGGCAGAGCTCGAAAAAGTCGTACGTGTGATGCGCAAAGCGGATCCAAGCGCGCCACATGAAGGTATGATTGTGCTTGATGCTGGCACGGGTCAAAATGCCATTAATCAAGTGGAATTATTTAATAAAGTGGTGCCATTAACCGGAATCACGATTACTAAACTAGACGGAACTGCAAAAGGCGGTGTGGTCTTTAATATTGCCGAAACGACAGATGTGCCTATTCGTTATATTGGCGTAGGTGAGTCGATTGATGATCTGCGTGCCTTTAGTCCAAAACAATTTGTCGCCGCGTTGTTTGAAACTGATGACAAAGAATAGTGCTCAACAGTTTATTTTAGCCAATACTCAAGTCTTGAAAATACAACGATTTGAAAGGAGTAGTCATGATAGTCACCACAGCCGCTTTTGGATCTAATCAGTTAACATTAATTGCGAGTGTCAATGAATATAGCAGTCCTAAGCTGGTTGAAGTCAATTGGCTGCTGGCAGGTGACTCTTGGCACAGCTCAAAATCTATTCCCAAGCTTAAAAAACATTATGGTCTTGTCGATCAAAGCTTCACATTCATAGATAAAGACAGCCTAAGCAAAAATGAACTTACTCAAGCATTATTAATAGAGGCTATAGCACAATTAACGGAGTATTTTGACGGTGAGCGTCAAGCGTTCGATTTGCCCCTAGATACAAGCTTGGGAACTAAGTTTCAGCAGCGGGTTTGGCAAGCACTACAAGATATTGGTTACGGCGAGACGATCAGTTATGCAACGCTGGCACAAAATGTCGATAGTCCCAAAGGCTTTCGTGCGGTTGCGAATGCCAATAGTAAAAACCCTTTTAGTATTATCGTTCCGTGTCATCGTGTTATTGCAAGCGACGGCAAACTTGGTGGTTATACAGGCGGCTTAGATAAGAAAACGCATTTGTTAGCGCTTGAAGGCGTCACGTGCAAAGCTTAGTTTGAAGTAATTGCTCGTCACATATTGCTGAACAAAAAAGCCAAACGCTAAAAACGTTTGGCTTTTTTAATACAAAGCACGAAAATTACTGCTCAAGTTGCGCCATGACTTCGTCTGAAAAATTGACGTTGCTATAAACTTCTTGCACATCATCAATATCTTCTAACATATCAATCATCTTCATGACTTTTTCGGCATCTGCAACGTTGTCTATTTCAGCACTGGTTGATGGCGACATAGTTACTTCAGCATTGTCAGAGACTAAACCAGCAGCATTAAGCGCGTCTTTAACATGACCGAAATTTTCCCACTCAGTGATGACAAGCAAGCTTTCGCCATCATTTTCGATATCAAGCGCGCCTGCATCTAATGCCACTAGCATAACTTCATCTTCTAAACTTGTGTCATTAAAGCTTATTTCACCGCGTTTATTGAATAGGTAAGCCACAGAGCCAGTAGTACCTAGATTGCCATCATTTTTGGTAAAAGCATGGCGTACTTCACTGACTGTCCGATTGAGATTGTCAGTCATGGTTTCGACTAATACTGCGACGCCGCCGATGCCATAACCTTCATAGCTGACTTCGTCCATATTGTCATTGTCATCGCCGCCTGTACCACGAGCTACCGCACGATTGATGGTGTCTCTTGTCATATTGACGGAGAGGGCTTTTTCAATGACCGCACGTAGGCGCGGATTCTTATCAGGGTCAGGATCACCTTGCTTGGCAGCAGAAACAATTTCACGAATAATTTTGGTAAATACTTTACCTTTTACCGCATCCTGACGGGCTTTACGGTGTTTGATATTTGCCCATTTTGAATGGCCTGCCATATGACGTCCTTAAGTATTACGAGTGATGTATTGTACAGCTAAAACATTTATTGGTAAAAATTTTTTATCGCTACAGGAGTTTTATTACCTGATTGCGCTGTTAAGCTCAGGTAAGTGATCTGTCGCTAAGTTAACGATTTGTATGTTGTTAATAGCGCTTTTTTGCTACACTGCTATGTTCTGGCTTTTGACCCGCTATCGATTATTCTCGTAGTGACGGATAGCAGCCGATAGCCACATTACTTTCAATATTATAAACCACTTTCACGTATTTTGACCAATCTTAGCTTATGCATATACGCCTAAGTTGTCCGGTTTTAGATATCCATTGATCCTATGATTTGATTGACTTTATGAAGCAGCCGAATACCGAAGCCGTTACTCATTTGCGTAACCGCATTCATATTATTATTGAAGGTACAGATACTCGTTTGGGTAAGCTGTTTGATATTGTATTGTTGATCGCGATTTTGGCCAGTGTGGCGGTCGTGATGCTCGATAGTGTGCTCTATATGCGCTTGCAGTATGGCACGCTGTTTTTATATGCAGAATGGTTTTTTACTATTTTGTTTACGATTGAGTATATGCTCAGGTTGTTCTCAGCGCCCAATCGCTTTCGTTACGTGTTTAGTTTTTTTGGGATAGTGGATTTATTGTCCGTACTACCGAGCTACTTAAGCTTAATGTTTGTGGGCGTACAGTACTTACTTGTCATTCGTATCTTACGTATTTTGCGTATCTTTCGGGTACTTAAGCTTGAAGCCTATATGCAACAAGCAGGGTTTTTGGCGTCTGCGCTTAGAACCAGTCAGCAAAAAATCACGGTATTTTTCTTATCACTGGTGCTACTGGTCACCATTTTTGGCTCGATTATCTATGTCGTAGAAGGACCAGAAAACGGCTTTACCAGTATTCCGCTATCTATCTACTGGGCAGTTGTTACCATGACGACGGTTGGTTACGGCGACATGTCACCAAAAACACCATTGGGGCAAGCCATTGCAACCATGGTCATGATTACAGGTTACTCAATCATTGCTGTACCGACAGGGATTTTCACCTCAGAGCTTGCACGTAATATGCGCCCGCAGCTCAATCCTGTCACGTGTCCAAACTGTGGTAAATTTGGACACGCAGTAGGTGCGGATTTTTGTGACCGCTGTGGACATGCCTTGCATGTATAACCAATACTAAAACTTGTCCTATATATTTATAGCAATTTAACGCTCTAAAAACCTATATATTCATGTACCAGTGGCGACAAATCTATCGTCACTCCTAGATTGACTAGGTTCCAGTATTGTCCTGATATAGTACGGTCGAGCATCATCGTAGAGGCTGATGGTTGAAACTGTCCAAAGTATTTCAAAGAAGTGCGCATTTGGTCGATGGCTTCATGATGGGTTTGACTGCTTGTAAAATCAAAATCACCGTCTTGATAGGGTTTGATAGATAAGGGTTTCAGCCCAATCTCTAACCATTTTCCATAAAACTCACCCGGTACAATTTTATCGTCTTCACGGCGTATATCCAGAGCAACCAAATCTTGCTCAAGGGCAGTGACATCACCTTTTAAGGCATGCTTGGCAAATCGGCGAAATAATTGAACTTCGCTGTCGCTATAGCTACGAATCCCGCCAAAATCATAGGCAACCACACTGCCATCAGCACGGAACGCAAAGTTGCCCGGATGAGGGTCGCAGTGCATTCGATATAACCCAAACAGCTGCCCTGCGGTAAAATGAAACAAGCGCACTGCGATTTTCTGCTTAATATCATTATCCCACGTTGCTGCCACTGTCAAGGTTTCGCCGCTCTCTTCTGTCAAGGTCAAGATTCTTTTAGAAGAGTGACTGCTAATCACTTTTGGGATAATGAGACCCGTATCTTCGGCATGAAAAGCGCCGAATACCCGCAGATTATGCGCCTCTTTAATATAATCAAGCTCATCATGTAAGCTTTGGCGAATTTCGTGAAATAACTGCTCTTGCAATTGCTTACTCATATTGAGCACGCCAGCGATTTTTAGTGCCATACGGACTTGTTTTAGGTCGCTATCACAATTTTTGTCGACATCAGGGTATTGCACCTTAACCACAACCCTTTGTCCAGATGGTAAAATTGCGCGATGTACCTGTCCGATGGAAGCTGCAGCAAATGGCATTTCTTCGAATTCAGTAAACAATTCATGAATAGGTGCTTTGAGCTCACGTTCAACTTGTACGCGTATCTGTGCATAGGGCATCGCCGGTGCATCTTTTTGCAGTTTCTCTAATGCAGTTGCAACTTCAGGTGGAAACACATCTTTATACTGCGAGGCAATTTGACCTACCTTCATGACCGCACCTTTCATCTCACCTAAAGTTTCAGCGATTTGAATACCGACATCTTGCATCAATTCTGAGCGCGCTTGTAGGCGTTTTTCTTCGTCACTTGAGAGATGTTTTAGGGAGTTTTTAGCTGCTTTTCCAGCAATACTTGCTGTCATACCAGCAAGTTTCATAAAGCGCGTTCCGGACGATTTTGCCATGCCTATCACCATATAGTGGGGTATTTAGTGGGTTATTATCTAACCCCTAATATTATTATTTTAATCGAATGAATGCTGTTTAACTACTGTGCTAAAAAGTATCGCAATAACGGTTTGTGTAGTACTTGTCGCAGTAATTTTTGTCATGTGTTCGGCAGTATTATTTAGATAAAAACCTTAACGCCATTAAACTACTTATTCAGTGTTATTGCATAAGTATGGGTCAGCCAATAATCCAATGCCATATCATAGCCCAAATGCCCCAAACCACAAATCACGCCAACCGCTACATCACATAAATAAGAATGCTCGCGAAACGACTCGCGTGCGTGGACGTTAGATAAATGTACTTCTATAAATGGCTTTTGGGTAGCAAGTAGCGCATCGCGTATCGCAACAGACGTATGAGTAAAAGCAGCAGGATTGATGATTATGGCATCGATCTGTGCGCTTGGCTCTGCCAATAGACCGTAATACTGAATATCATCGACCAGTTTGCCTTCATGATTCGACTGACTACAAATTAGCTCAATACCATGTGCCGCGGCGCGCTTGATTAAAGCACTCTCAATATCAGCAAGCGTCATATGACCATAAATATCAGGCTCACGTTTGCCGAGTAGATTTAGATTGACACCATTAATCAATAATAGCTTATGAGTAAGGGTTTTATTGGCTTTTTTATGGGAAGCAGTGCTGGTCGTTGTTGATTGAGATGAGGCGGTCATAATGGTCTCTATGAGTAGCAATGAATATGTCTAGATAAATTATTGGTGAGTATAAGCGTACTACAATAACAGGTGTTAGGAAACATAGCGCTCTCTATCCTTTTATATTAACAGCTTGCAAGCTAACTTATAAAAAAATAATTCCAAAAAATAGATCGAGGTATAAAAATCATCTTAAAAGCCTTTGTGTTGCTAAAAACCCGTGTTATGATATTTTTTACACAATAAACATTACATGTTTGTTGCTAACTCTAGTTTGGTAGATAATTAACACTTTTTTGATAAAGTAGTTTTAGTTTCCATCAAAGACTAGAGGCATTAAAATGACTAAATACTAAAAGTAAGTATAAGGCTTTCATATTTCGCTAATACTGTATTAGATAGTCACTTTTAAGTTTTGATTTCATCATCTTGGTACCCGTTTATATGCAATGATGCAAAGGAATTTGGGACTAAGTAAACTTTTTAGGAAGTAATATTATGTCAGCTCGCGAGCAAGGTATCGTTAAGTGGTTTAATGACTCAAAAGGCTTTGGTTTCATTCAACGTGATAGCGGAGAAGATATTTTTGTGCATTTCCGCGCGATCCAAGGTGATGGTTATCGCTCTCTAAAAGACGGCGAAAAAGTTGAGTTCAGTGTGGTAGAAGGTGATAAAGGCCTACAAGCTGAAGAAGTCAGAAAAGTAGAAGAGTAATCGTAACAGTCATTCGTGCAGTTTAGCTATAATGTCTGTACAAACTACTGATATACTACTGAGTCAAGCCCGTCCTGTCTTACTTATGTTGATTTTAACGCAGCGTATTTGGTAAGCATCGACATGGGGCTTGGCTTTTTTATGCTTATCAGTTTTATAGGGCTTGCCTGTTGGCTAATGGTTGATATAAATCGTTAAGCCTTATAGCCTCTCATTTATTTATGATACACAAGCGATTTATATAAAAGGATATTTCTTTGAGTAACTTTACGACGTTTACGGATTTGCCACTTTCAGCAGCGACCTTGCGTGCAGTAAGTGACTTAGGTTTTACTGAATTGACGCCGATTCAAGCAAAAATACTGCCGCATACGCTGGCAAACCAAGATGCGATCGGACAGGCGCAGACGGGTACGGGCAAGACGGCTACATTTTTATTGACCATTATGGAGGCGTTACTTAAGCGTCCATTTGCTGCTGATGAAGAACGTCATTTAGGTGAGCCACGTGCTGTCGTTATGGCACCTACCCGTGAGCTTGCTCAGCAAATATTCGATGACTGTATCGCTTTGACCAAATATACTTCTTTGCATAGCGTCTGTATTATGGGTGGCACCAATTATGAAACCCAGCAGCATGAGCTTGAGCGTCAATACGTCGATATATTGATTGCTACACCTGGTCGTTTGATTGATTTAATGCACAAAGGTATGGTTTATCTTGATCGCGTAGAAGTATTAGTATTAGATGAAGCAGACCGCATGCTCGATATGGGGTTTATACCCGATATCAAACGCTTAGTCGGTCGCATGCCGCCTAATACCGACCGTCAAAGTTTATTGTTTTCTGCTACCTTTAACCAAGATGTGATGGGTTTGGCTTATCGCTGGTTACATGAGCCAGAGTTTGTTGAGATTGAGCCTGAGCATAAAACCAGTGAGCTGGTAGACCAACATTTTTATCTCTTAACCGAAGATCAGAAGCTAGAAGCGGTTGAGCGTATTATCACGGATAGTACGGTAGAAAAGGTCATTATTTTTGCCAATCGTAAAGACCAAGTAAAGCGCCTATATCATAAGCTGCGTCAGGGACATAAAATTGTCATGTTATCAGGCGATGTGATTCAGCAAAAACGCGAAAAATATTTACAGCGCTTTAAAGATGGTCATGCTTCTGTTTTGGTCGCGACTGATGTAGCAGGGCGCGGTATTCATGTAGATGATGTCAGCCATGTGATTAACTATACCTTACCAGATCAGCCAGATGACTATGTACATCGTATTGGTCGTACTGGGCGCGCCGGGCAAACCGGTATTAGTATTAGCTTTGTCAGCGAAGATGATGCCTTTAATATACCGGCATTAGAGAAGCATTTGGATACGAAGTTTAAGCTTGAACAGTGGCAGCCTTAAGTACTTAATATTTAGAACTCAGCCAATACATTATTCATCAAACTATTTAAAATTGTTGACTGATAAAAAAAGCCCTTGATAAATCATTAAGGGCTTTTTTTATGTATGTAATATTGGTTATAACATTAAGCAATTATCATTGATTAGTAATGCTATTCCATCGTCTCCGAGTCATTGTGCATACTGTGATCCATTTGGCTCATATCGTGGTGAGTCGTATTATCCGTATCAGTCATCATCATAGTATCACCATGCGCCATGCCCATGCTATGACCGCCGCCATGATCACCATGCATACTGGACATGGCGATAGGAACGAAGACCACAGCCAAACCTGATAATACCATCACAGCACCATTAAGCTGTCTTAAGCGAAAACGTCCAATCTTATCCCGTAACCAACCAACGGTCTCATGAGTAGCGACTAACATCGGTACGGTTCCTAAGCCAAAGACGAACATCAAGGCAGCACCGCTGAGAGGATTGTGCGCGACCACAGCGATAAGTAGGGCGCCATAGACTAAGCCACAAGGTAAGAATCCCCATAGAAGACCGGCAGACAATGCTCGCGGAAAAGTATTGAGTGGAAATACTTTTTGACGAATAGGGCTTAGGTATTGCCAAAATCGCATACCAAAACGCTCAAGTCTCTTTAAAAATGGT
This sequence comes from Psychrobacter sp. SC65A.3, assembly GCF_025642195.1. Lineage (NCBI taxonomy): Bacteria > Pseudomonadati > Pseudomonadota > Gammaproteobacteria > Moraxellales > Moraxellaceae > Psychrobacter > Psychrobacter sp. SC65A.3. Next base: position 1,264,440 of record NZ_CP106752.1, read on the forward strand.
GCACCAAGCATGGTCATGCCGACGAACACCAATACCAAACCAAGCAAAATACGTGGTGCACTATTGCCTTGCATCAATGGTTGCAATACGGCAGTACCTAACAGTCCTGCGATCAAACCCAAAAATGCGTAGCTGGTTAAGCGACCGAAATGATAGGTCGCCACCAATGCACGGCGCTTGGCGGGGCTGACATCCCTCATCGACAGACCAAAGGCAGTTACTAAGCCGCCACACATACCTAAGCAATGCGGTGAACCAAAAAAAACCCATTAATAATGCCGCAACGAGTAAAGCTGTGGTCATGGGAAGGTACTCCTAAAAATGGTAAAAGGCGTACCGACTTATCACTCTCTTATGCAGATAGAATAAGTGGGTAACGCATTAGTAAGATAGCCCAAGGCTATGTTTTTGAGTGCTTGTCTGTATCAGAGAGAGAAGGGGTGACAATATGCGCATTATTTAGCTTATTAGATTCTTTTTCAATCGAAGTAGTAGCGCTCACTTCTTTTACTTCTTGAATAGGTGTTACATTTTCTTGAGCTTGTATGACTTGTCGACGTTCTTGGCGATCATCTAAAATAATGCGCTGGGAGGCGTTATCCAAATCCTCAAATTGATTGGATTTGACCGCATAACGTACTGCCCAAATCGCGACCACAAACAGCATGAGACTTAATGGAATTAGTAAAAATATACTGAGCATGGCACATCTCTTTAATCGCAGTTTCTTTTACTATTATACACCTGTTGCTAGTGAGATGGTTGACCTGTAAGGATAAAGGGAAAAAGGTAGGTTATTATGAGGGTATGTTTCTAAAATTGAGGTATAGACTCTAGTCGTCAGCAGTTTTGGCAACTTTACCTCTTGGAGTCAACAGCTGCTGCGACGTCACTTCTTTAGCTTGGCGACAATTTGCTTGAGGTCGTATCACATCGCGTAGATAGGCGGCAACCTCATAAACCGCCCGCCTAGAATGGCTTAAGTTTTGTGCTGGCTCCATCCAGTCACGTATGACGGGTAAGGGGGCATTAATCGCCGTGCTATTGATACCGTTTAAGGCAAATTGTCTGCGAGCACGTGCCATATGGTAGCTGTCGGTGATGAGATAGACATGATGCAGAGGGATACGCTTTGCCGTAAATCGCGCATTCTCGCAAGTATTCATACTGGCGTTTTCGCTGATTAACCCATCAATACCATGCTCAATCAGCCATTGACCAAGCCAAGGCGCTTCAGCACCACTGAGTACAATGGGCAGAGGAAGGTCGTGATAGGCTGTAGCGGCAGCACGGGCACGATTAAGGCTATAGCGATTGAGGATAATTTGATTGTTATTATCATTGGTTAGACCGCCACCCAATACCACATAAGCGGTAGGCGGCGAGCTCATAGCAACAGGTGGCATTTTTGGTAGCGGCAGATGAGCCAATATATAGACTACTGCTTGAGAAAATAGCGGCGTGAATAAACTGATGAGGACTAAAATAACTGTCGTTGCACCCAGCAAAAACGTGGCATTGATAATACGAAACAGCTTGATCATACGCTCAGCTGAACGTAAATAATGTCGCCATAGGCGATTAGACCATGACTGCTTAGACCACATGCTCATCGTATCCAATGGAGCCATTGGCATTTACCCATACTGGCTCACGCGACAGTTGAATCGCAAATTTCTCATAGACAGTATCTATAATATATTTTTGAGCAGCGGCGACATCTTGTTTAGTAGCAATATACGGCGCGTGATTGGTCAGTACTAGCGCTTGCTGCTGATGGGTAAAAATAGGCTCTATACCGCCGCCCTTTAGACCCGCTTGTTCGATAAGCCAGCCGGCTGCCACTTTAGTCATTGCGTCAGGCATTGGGTAGCCAACGATAGCCGGATAAGATGATTGCAGCGTAGCAAATTGATCTTGAGGGACAATAGGATTTTGAAAAAAGCTGCCGCAATTTGGTAATTGCTTCGGGTCAGGCAGCTTTTGCTGACGAATCTCAATGATGGCATGCATTACATCAGCGGGCGTCGGTTTGGTGCGACCTTGCTGTATCGCATAGCTCTGTGCGACGGTCTGTACATCACCATAGCTTGCCAGCACCTTTGTCGCATCAGTATGCAATCTAAAACCCACACAGCTGATTAGCCACGTATTCGGCTGACGTTTAAACATACTATCACGATAGCCGAAATCGCAGTCGACCGCGGTCAAATCATGCCACGTTTGACTTGGCAGATGGTAAGCACGTACAGACTGTAAGCAGTCCTCTAGCTGAACACCATAAGCGCCAATATTTTGTATGGGAGCGGCGCCAGTCAGACCAGGTATGAGGGCAAGGTTTTCGAGTCCATACCAGCCTTGAGCGACCGTATGTACCACCAAGTCGTGCCAGTTTTCACCTGCCATTACCTCGATATCGACATGAGAGTCTGTTTGCGCTGTCACCTGTATACCACGCATTTGTGGTCGTAAGACAATCGCATTGAGCTTTGCTGGTAATAGTACATTACTACCACCGGACAAGACAAATAATGGCTTTCTATGTTGAGTATTTTGCTCATAATAAGCCATAAACTCATCAAGTTGCACCTCATCCGTTAAGGTAACTACAGAGTCAGCCATACATGCCAAAGCCATGGTGTTGCTATGAGACAAATCAGCTACGTCATCAGATAGAGTGTGTGGTGCACTGGGTTTAGAGCATAAAGCTGAAGTCATAACATAGCCTATGGGGCAAGTAAACAAAAAGTCATATGGTATTTATTATAAAGGATGCTAGGTATAAAGGTAGCAAAAATATAGCGCCTTATGATTACTATATCTTCCAGCTTTCAATCCAAGCTTGTGCACTTGATTCGATACGCTCGATTACCTCTTCAAAAGCATCGCCATCACCAGTGTATGGGTCTGGCACATCATCACCGCCGTAAGTGGGATCTTCCTCACTAAATAAAGCCAATTTGGCTAATTTTTTATCGGTATTTGTTATACCGTTTTTAATACTCTGCAAGTCTGCTAAATTTTGTGCATCCATCGCTAAGATTAAATCAAAATCGCGAAAGTCATCAGCACTGACTTGGCGCGCGACCAATTTATTGATGTTGTAACCATGAGCTTTAGCGTGACGCTGCGCGCGCTCATCAGGTGAATGCCCAATATGCCAATCCCCAGTGCCTGCCGAATCTACCTTCATCGACAACCCTGCAATCGCTGCTTGCTGACGAAAAATCTCTTCAGCAGTTGGTGAACGGCAGATATTCCCCAAACAGACCAATAATACAGATGACGGAGTAGACGCTTTGATGGGCATATGATGACCTTTTGTCGCAATAAAAAAACATGCTATCAAAATCAACACTAAAAATGTGATTTATAAGCATGCTATAGAGTGTAAGTTAATGAGTGATAGCGTAACGGTTAATACCTTGAATGGCAAGGGCGGAGAGTAAACAATAGGGTCAGCGGTTCATGCATACCCGCTAGCCGTATTATTATTTAAGATGAGGCGATATTATTACTGATCTTACCAAGAGAGCTAATCTTGATTGCTCTTAAAACGATGTAAATCACGGCGCTCTTTTTTATTGGGTTTGTTGTCTGGACGGGCAAGGTTGGCAAGTTTACGCTGCTCAGCATAATAGTCACGGCGAGCGATGCTTTCTTCGGTTTCTGAATACAATACTTCAGCTGCTGTTGCGTTACCGCGTTGCGCCGTTAGTGCTTCAACAACGACTGTCTTTTCAGTCATGGCAGTGGCTGATCCTTGACGAATCTGCAATTCATCGCCAACGGTAATCTCTTTACTGGTCTTTGCGCGGCTACCTGCATAATGTACGCGCCCGCTTTCGATGGCTTCTTTGGCAAGAGTGCGAGTGCGGTAAAAGCGTGCAGCCCATAACCATTTATCAAGACGCATACGAACAGCATCAGGATTGCTATGACTGGGCTGATTGTGGTTTTTATTATGTTTACTCATCAAAACCTCATAGATATCAATAACGTAAGATTATAATGGTGGTATTTTTAATAATTAAAAGAGCATTAAGCGATTAACATCGTTTTTGTCATTGAAGTTATTGACAACACTGCTGTTCACAGGGGATGCCGTCATGGTTATTATCCATTTTTGTATTAGGACAGTGCTATAAGATTTAAGTGGCTTCTGTGCATTATGTCATTTGGGATTAATGCTTTCGGCCACTGATAAATTGATAGTCTACGTTTATTTTTATTTCAAAAACAAATGATAACCAACATTATCATTAAGCATGGTGCAGTCGTAACCGATATCGAGCAGCGCATCTTGTAGCTGGCGAGAGTTACCCTCAGAAGCTTGTAAACCGACCAATACTCGACCTTCAGCAGCGCCATGATTGCGATAATGAAACAAGGTAATATTAAAATCGTCACCCAATTTTTCTAAAAAGGTCAATAAAGCGCCTGGACGTTCTGGGAAAGTGACTTGTAATAACTGCTCATTTTCAACATGAGCATGACCACCAATCAGATGACGGATATGGGATTTGGCGACATCGTCATCGGTCAAGTCGTGTGCTGTATAGCCATCAGCTACCAATTGCGTACGGATGGTTTGACGCTCTTTGTCACCTTCTTTTAATGCAATCCCGACGAATATCGCCGCAGGTTCCATAGAATCAGGTGATTTCTTACTATCAGCACGGTAATTAAACTCAGTAATATTACGACCGTGTAGGCTACGACAGAAGTTTAAGAAAGCGCCAGTCTGCTCAGGGATCGTTACGCCAAAGATGGCTTCTTTTTTCTCACCAATCTCAGTACGCTCAGCGATGTAGCGCAAGCGATCAAAATTCATATTGGCACCGCAAATGATGGCGACGCAGTTTTTGCCTTGTAGGTTATGAGCCTCGATGTATTTTTTCATACCAGCAACTGGCAGCGCGCCAGCAGGCTCAACGATACTACGGTTCTCTTCAAAGATATCTTTGACAGCAGCGCAAACTTCATCGTTGGTACAAGTGACGACTTCAGGATCGACGACAGGACCGGACTTATCGCTCTTCTGCATACGAACAATATCAAACGGTAATTCGCCGATTTGGGCAACTGCCACACCATCGACGAACAGTCCTACTTGTTCAAGTTTGACTCGCTCATTGGCTTCAAGTGCCGCTTTTAGTGACGCTGATTGGTCGGCTTCTACAGCGATGACTTTGACATGCGGGGCAACTTCGCCCAAAAATGCAGCGACGCCAGAAATCAGACCACCACCACCAACTGCTACAAAAACATAATCCATATTGCGCCATTGCTGGGTGAGCTCAAGCCCGATGGTACCTTGTCCAGCAATCACCAGCTCATCATCATATGGTGGGATAAAAGTCAGACCTTCACGCTCAGCGCGATCAATGGCATAGCGATTGGCTTCATCAAAGCTATCACCGTACAAGTCGACATTGCCGCCAAGTGCTCTGACGGCATCTACTTTGATATCAGGAGTAGTAGTTGGCATAACGATAATGTTATTAAGAGCAAGTTTACGAGCAGAGTAGGCAACCCCTTGGGCATGGTTACCTGCCGATGCGCAAATCACGCCACGTGCTTTTTGCTCATCATTTAATTGGCTAATGCGGTTATAAGCACCGCGCAATTTAAAAGACTTTACCGGTTGCAGGTCTTCACGTTTAAAACGAATGTCATTAGCAAAACGTTGGGTCAGTTTGGGTGCCGCTTCAAGTGGTGTTTGAATAGCAACATCATAGACGGTGGCTTGTAAGATGGCTCGTACCCAATGTGACAGCATAATGATTCCTAAACTTGTGAATGTATGAGTGAAAAAGTGCGGTGAATTATAAGTAAATAAGCGAGTCGCTATTAGCGACAAAAAATGCAGAGAATGATAAAAATCAAATAGATTAGCCTATGCTGATTTTAAACATGTTGCAAGACACAATTACAGTTTTTGCGGCGGTTTGGTCATTGATGCTCATCAAACAAAGATAAATTAGAGCAATTACTACTTTTTTTGCTTATTTATCCAAAAAAACTTGAGTCATTTCCATATGTCTGTATTATTGGACATATGGAAATGACTCAAGCTATGACAAGTTTTGCCGCCCTCTCACAAGAAACCCGCTTAAAGGCATTTCGACTGCTGGTCAGTCACGAGCCTAAAGGATTACCTGCGGGTGAAATTGCGCGCCAACTGTCTGTACCGCATAATACGATGTCCACACATCTATCGGTGCTGGCACGAGCAGGATGGGTGATATCAGAGCGCCAAAGCCGGCAGATTATCTATCGTGCCTCTTTATCACATATGCAGCTAATCATTGAGTTTTTATTACAAGATTGCTGCGCTGGGAACTCAGAGCTGTGCACGTCTCTTGTTAATAATTTAAATAGCTGTTCAACCGATAGGCGCGGTGCAATTAATACGTTAGATGATAGTGTTAATAAACAGCGCAAGTGTTAAATCACTACAAATCAAAAACGTCCCAATTCTATATTCATAAAAAATAGGTGAGATTACGATGACATCTTTGATTTTTCACAACCCAAAATGCGGTACTTCTCGTAATACCTTAGCCATTATGCAAGCGTCAGGGGATAATCCAGAGGTGATTGAATACCTTAAAACACCGCCGAGTCGCGAGTATTTGGTTGAGCTATTAGAAAAAATGGCTCTCTCACCACGAGAGCTGTTACGCAGTAAAGAGTCGATTAATGATGAGCTGGGTCTAGACAACCCTATGCTATCTGATGACGAAATTATCGATGCCATGATTGACCATCCTATCTTAATCAATCGTCCTATCGTAGTCACAGATAAGGGCGCGGCATTGTGCCGACCATCAGAGCGAGTGTTTGAGTTACTAGATAACCCCGTGAATAGCTTCACTAAAGAAGATGGGGAAGTGGTTTATTATGGCAAATAATACAGCAGATTTGAATGTGGTCGATTTGGATAATTTGCCCAATATTGATTCAAGTCTTATTCATCCTATCGATATTGAGTCTTTAATAGGCGCAAATGACCCACGCCATGCGCCAAAAATACTGGTGTTATACGGCTCATTACGCACGCGTTCCTTTTCAAAGCTAGCAGCCGAGGAGGCGAGTCGTCTATTGCGCTGGTATGGTTGTGAGGTGAAGATGTTTGATCCATCTGGCTTGCCATTACCGGATGCTGTTGATGCAGACCATCCTAAAGTGCAAGAGCTGCGTGAGCTTGCGCAGTGGTCAGAGGGTATGCTGTGGGTCAGTCCCGAACGTCACGGAAGTATGACCAGTATCATGAAAGCGCAAATCGATTGGATCCCGCTGTCATTGGGCGGCGTCCGACCAACTCAAGGCAAGACTTTAGCGATAATGCAAGTCAGTGGAGGTAGTCAAAGCTTTAATACGGTCAATCAGCTGCGTATTCTTGGGCGCTGGATGCGCATGATTACTATCCCAAATCAGTCGTCTATTCCAAAAGCCTTTTTGGAATTTAACGATGATAATCGCATGGATAAGTCGCCTTTATATCTGCGCCTTGTTGATGTTTGTGAGGAGTTAGTGAAGTTCACGTGGCTCATTCGTGGCCGCTCAGCCTATCTGACGGATCGCTATTCTGAACGGGTTGAAAGTGCTGAAGAAGTATCAAAACGCGTCAATCAAAAATCGATTTAATTTTTAATTCTAAATTGACCTAATATCGATTCGATACTTATTCAATAAAATAGGCTAAATCAAGTAGGCTGTATGAAGCCTACTTGAATAAATGTCACTAAGTTTTCTTAAGTAAGTCTGCTTAAGTAAGGTAGTTCATGCTCGCATTGATTATTTTTATCGTTACTTTAGGGCTAGTAATATGGCAACCTAGAGGTTTAGGCATTGGTTGGAGCGCTATGGGTGGGGCGTTGGTCGCCCTAGCTTTTGGTGTGGTGCAATTATCTGATGTTGGTGTCGTGTGGGACATCGTTTGGGATGCTACTTTTACCTTTGTCGCCCTGATTATCATCTCTCTTATCTTAGATAAGGCTGGGTTTTTTGCTTGGGCAGCCCTGCATGTAGCGAGATTGGGTAATGGACAAGGACGTCTATTGTTCCCTATGATTGTGATATTAGGCGCTTTTATTTCTGCGTTTTTTGCCAATGATGGGGCAGCATTATTACTGACCCCGATTGTGATTGCGATTTTATTACGGTTAAATTTTTCGCCGCCATCTGCATTGGCATTTATCATAGCGACTGGTTTTATTGCTGATACTGCAAGTTTGCCATTGGTCACATCTAACCTCGTTAATATCGTTAGTGCTAACTACTTTGATATTGGTTTTGGACGTTATGCTTTGGTTATGGTACCAGTCAATATTGTCTCTGTACTAGCAACGCTAGCGGTGCTATGGATATTTTATGCACGCCACATTCCAACACACTACTCGATGGCGGACCTTAGTGCACCTGAGTCAGCGATCGAAGACACTTTGGTTTTTAAAGCTGCTTTTCCGCTACTGGCTTTGCTGCTAGTCGCTTATTTTGCGACAGAGTCGCTCGGTATTCCTATCTCGCTCGTCACTGGCGCAGCTGCATTACTGCTCATGGCGATTGCAGGGCGATTTTGGCAAGGCGGTCGTGGGGCGGTGATGTCCGTGCCTGAAATTGTCCGTAAAGCACCTTGGCAGATTGTTTTATTTTCTATTGGTATGTACTTGGTTGTTTACGGTTTGGGTAATGCTGGATTAACTGCCTATGGTGCTCAAATCTTGAATTGGTTAGGGCAACAAGGCAATCTAATAGCAACCTTGGGCACAGGATTCCTCTCTGCTATCGTGGCATCTATTATGAATAACATGCCCTCTACCTTGATAGGCGCACTAGCGATTGATAGCGCCCAAGTACCGACCGCCACTCGTGAGCTGATGATTTATGCCAATGTTATTGGCAATGATTTGGGGCCCAAATTTACGCCTGTGGGCAGTCTTGCGACTTTACTATGGCTGCATGTATTGGCAGAAAAGGATTATAAAATCAGCTGGGGGCAGTATATGAAGATTGGTTTGATTATCACCCCACCAGTGTTATTAGTCACCTTATTAGCGTTGGTATTTTGGTTGCCCTATTTGTCTTAGTTTTAAAATTTAACGTCATATCTGATTATTAGAGGCGCTATTACGCTGACATCCATCAAAGTCATCGGTTATAATAGCGGCGCATTTTACCTCTTTTACCCTTTACTTTTTTTTAAAGCGATACGTTTATTTTGCCAAGGACTTATGATGAGTGATCAGCAAGCACAAAAGCAAGCCGCCGCCCGCGCCGCCCTACGCTATATCGAAGATGATATGATACTTGGCGTGGGGACGGGAAGTACAGTGAACTGTCTGATTGAGTTATTACCAACCGTAAAGCTGACTGGCGCAGTTGCAAGCTCGCAGGTGACAGAAGATAGATTGCGCGCACTTGGTATCGAGATTATTGACTTAAATTTTGCCGGTCAGCTTGATGTATATATTGATGGTGCTGATGAAGTAAACGCGCATTTGCAACTGATTAAAGGTGGCGGCGGTGCGCTCACGCGTGAAAAAATCGTTGCTGCTGCATCGAACAAATTTGTTTGTATGGTTGACGCAAGTAAAAGTGTCGAGATACTAGGGCGCGAATTCCCAGTGCCGATAGAGGTATTGCCACAAGCCCGCTCATATGTGGCGCGCGAGTTGGCCAAAATGGGCGGTGAACCTGTTTATCGTGAAGACTTTGTCACCGATTATGGCAATGTGATTTTGGATACTTATGATTTAGATGTCAGTAATCCAATAGCACTTGAACAGCAGCTTAATAATATCGTCGGTGTGGTCTGTAATGGTATCTTTGCTGCTAATCAAGCCGATGTGTTGTTAAAAGCCAGCAGTAATGGGGTTGAAGTACTGACTCGATAATCAATAAGCGCTTGTTTATTAGACACTAACTTAGTTATCACATATTAAAAAGGCAGAGCACATAATTTGTGCTCTGTCTTTTTAATATCTATGACGGTATAAATAGCTTTTGAAAAATGGTACCTATATTTTGATTTTGTCTTTTAGCAAAAACTCCATCAAGGCTTTTTGCGCATGTAAGCGGTTTTCAGCTTCATCCCATACCACTGAGCGTGGGTCATCTAACATATCATGAGAGATCTCCTCACCACGATGCGCTGGCAAACAGTGCATAAAGATCACTTCAGAATCGGCTTTATCTAGCAGTGATGGTGTCACTTGATAAGAGGAAAAACGACGCGCACGCGTGTTTTGTTCAGACTCTTGTCCCATGCTTGCCCACACATCAGTGACAATTAAGTGAGAGTCTTTTGCTGCTTCTTGTACGTTTTCAACGATACTCACGCAATGTGAGAAGCGTTTCATCAGCTCAGGGTCAGGCTCAAAGCCATAAGGCGCGGCTACTCGTAGCTCAAAGCCAAACTGATTGGCAGCTTGCATATAGGATGCACACATATTGTTGCCATCACCGACCCAAGTGACGATTTTATTTTCGATACTACCGCGATGCTCGTAGTAAGTTTGCATATCAGCTAATAGCTGGCATGGATGAAATTCATCCGTTAAGGCATTAATGATTGGTACGCTTGAGTATTTTGCAAAGGTTTCGACTTTTTCATGACCAAAGGTGCGAATCATAATGATATCGACCATGCTAGAGATAACGCGCGCGGAATCCTCAATTGGCTCACCGCGTCCAAGTTGGGTATCATTTGGCGATAAGAAGATAGCGCTACCACCAAACTGTCCCATGCCGGTTTCAAACGATATCCGCGTGCGGGTGGATGATTTCTCAAATATCATACCGAGCGTACGACCAACAAAGGGCTGGTATATCTCGCCTGCATGTTGCATATGACGCAATTCGCTGGCGCGTTTGATAAGATTTTCTAGTTCTTGTTTGGTTAAATCAGATAAGGTTAAAAAATGGCGCAAACTCATAGCAATCCTAGCAGTCGAACAAAGTCAATGAAAATGATACGTTATCAGCCGGCAATGATATCGCGTCAATGCGTATACTGGAATGACAACAAACTTTTAGTATAGCGCAATTACTCTCAATGTAAATATCCAATTTGCCATGATTTATCAGTCATGCAAAGCTGCATTCGATGAGACATTATCTGACATGGCGATTACATCTGTATACGATTTGGACGTACGCTTAGACGACATAGTAGCTCATAGCCAATCGTATCAGCATGGGTGGCAACTTCATCAACATGCGGCGCATCACCCCATAGTATGACCTTGCTATTTAAAGCGCTACTCTCTGGTACAGCGCTCACATCGATGACAATCATATCCATTGCGACACGCCCAATCACTGCACATGAGTAGCGTTGCTGATTTATGGCGTCAATGACTGAAACATAAGCATCCTCATTGACAACGCGGGGATATCCATCACCATAACCAATACTAACGAGAGCCGTTTTAACATCTTGCTGGGCTATCCAGCGGCTGCCATAACCGATGGCGTCGCCAGCTTGTACGGTCTGCAAGGCAATAATTTGTGCGCTAAATTCCATGGCTGGCTGCAAATTTAGCGTGTACGCGCTTTGGTCGATAACAGGCGCACTGCCATATAACATAATGCCTGGACGCACCCAATCATGATGATGCTCTGGGAAATTAACGATACCAGCAGAGTTGCACAACGATCCTTTAATATTAGTACTGATTGTTTGTCGTAAAGTACTTATCATGTCATTAAAACGCTGGATTTGTATGGCATTTAATGAGTGATCTTGATTGTCGGCATTGGCAAAATGGGTGGTCAAAATCAGCTGATAGCCAGCATCATGCAGAGATTTTGCGGCTGAAATAAGCGTTTGGTTATTAAAACCTAAACGATTCATACCCGTGTTGTACTTTATCCAAACCACTCGAGTGGCGCTATCAACAGGTGGTATTTGCTCTAATGCCCACTCCAATTGCGGCGCATGATGAATCACGCAACTGATATCGTGTTCAATTGCTTGTCGCCATTCATCAACAGTAAAGGCCCCTTCAATAAGCCCAATGGTTTTATCCCAGCCCAATTGCCGTGCTTCTAACGCTTCTCTTAAAGTAGCGACACCGATACCATCTGCTTGCTGTAACGCTGGTAGGACGGCGGCGACGCCATGTCCATAGGCATTGGCTTTTACCATCGCAAGGACGTTAGATTTTGGTGCTAACGCTTTTACTTGACTAAGATTATGAGTAATGGCGGCAGGCTTGATAGTGATTGTGCGCATAATCGTCTTCTTTTTTAGCAAAGTTATGAAGGAATAAATTTATAAAGCCAGTAATTCATCAATTGAGTTGATGAGTCACTGGCCATTTTCACGAGCAATTTTGATGAGTAATTATCTGTCAGTTTTATTATTCGTCGTTCTCAAAACTGACATTTTGATAGTATTCTGGCGTCAAATTGATAAAGCGGGTAAATTGTCCTTCAAAACCCAAACGTATGGTGCCGATAGGGCCGTTACGCTGTTTACCAATAATGATTTCAGCCACACCTTTGTGGTCTGAGTTTTCATTATAAACCTCATCACGATAGATAAACATAATCAAATCGGCATCCTGCTCAATCGCACCAGATTCACGCAGATCCGACATAATAGGACGTTTGTTAGGACGATTTTCTAGACTACGGTTAAGCTGCGACAAGGCGATAACTGGACATTCAAGCTCACGTGCTAGTGCTTTTAAACTTCGAGAAATCTCAGAGATTTCCCCAACACGGTTGCCATCTAGGCCGGGTACTTTCATTAATTGTAGATAATCGACAATGATAGCGCCAAGCTTGCCATCATGATTTTTGGCTATACGGCGGCAGCGTGAACGCAGCTCAGACGGTGGCAGGGCAGTACTGTCATCAATATATAGATGCTTTGACTGCAAATGCTGAATGGCGTTCATCATTTTTGCCCATTCATCTTCATTCATTTGACCTGACCGCAGATGTGTTTGGTTGATTGCGCCCCAAGATGATAGCAAACGCATCACGATAGATTCTGCGGGCATCTCCATCGAAAATACCACTACAGGCAAATCTTCATTAAATAAAATCCCTTCTGCTAAGTTCATGGCAAAGGTGGTTTTACCCATCGATGGACGCGCAGCTACAATGACTAAATCGCCTGCTTGCAAGCCTTGGGTTTTATTATTAAGCTCAACAAATGGGGTTTGTAGTCCAATCATGCCATCTGGATTTGATTTGAGCTCTTGGATTTTATCAATGACATTGGTCAATACGGCAGTAATACCGACAGGTCCACGCTGCTCTGCACGTTTATTATGCTGCTCATTGATGCTAAATATTTTTGCTTCTACGTTATCCAAAATATCGCTGACGGTTTGGTCTTTGGGATTATAGGCTAGGGTCAACATATCATTGCCGGTAGTAATCAGCTGACGTAGTGTAGATAGCTCGCGTACACGCTGGGCGTAAGCCGTCAGGTTAAACAAAGTTGCTGGACTTTGGCTCAAGATATCCGCCAAATAACTGTCACCGCCTGCGCTTTTTAGCAGCTTTTGTGCCTCTAACCAATCATGTACCATAACCGTGTCATAAGGCTCATTGACTGCAGCTAAATGCGCAATAGCATCAAAAATATACTGATGTCGCCCAGCATAAAAATCGTCTTTGGTGACGATATCTGCAATCTTATCGTATGCCTCTTCGATGCTCATCAAAGACGCCAGCAACGCCTTTTCAATATCGATATTGTGCGGCGGTGTTTGATTGAGTAAGTCGTCGGTTTTTTCAGTATCTGCCATGAGTGCCTAATATTTCAAAAGTCGGTATAGATGGATATTGTTGTAAGTATTTATTTTAGTCATGATACAGCAAAGCAAACGCAATGCACCTCGATGAGAGAAGTACCAAAACGTCATCTCACGCGTGCCAGTAAATGCTACAATCAAAAGCGAAAGTTTAACACATTATGTGATTTTTTCAGCCCAGATAAGTAATTATCTATAAAAATGCCTGCTTCTATGAAATGAAGTTCATGGCATATAACACAGCTTCAAATACGCTCATTTATCATAAAAAATACAATAGAATCAGCTTCTTAATATAATAATAGGATGTTAGTGCTATGCAAGAAAAATTGCCATTATTAATCACGACTGGTGAACCTGCGGGTATTGGTATGGATATCGTACTGCTGCTAGCGGCTGAGGGTAAGTTACAGGATTTTGATCGTCCAGTTTGGGTCACGGCAGATAGCAAGGCAATGCAAAAACGTGCCGATGAGCTTATTGCTGCGGGCATATTAAAAAGCTGCCCACCTTGGAAAACGATCAATGCAAATGAGGCAATTATAGAAGACGATGATTTTTTAAATCAAATGTCCCAGCAGAGTATTAACAGTGGCGCTATTAATAATGATAATGCTTTTATCTTATTAAATATTCCCTGTGCTGCGCTCGTCGCTTGTGGGAAAATTGATATCAATAACTCCGCAATGGTGGTTACACAGTTGGAAATAGCGCATAAACTGGCAGCCAACAAAACAGTCGCCGCTATCGTCACCGGACCACTACAAAAATCTGCATTGATAGAGGCTGATATCAAACTGTTAGATGGCACGATGTTTAGTGGGCATACGGAATTTTTTATGCAGCAAAGTGGCTGTGATAAAGTCGTTATGATGCTTGCTAATGAAGCCATGAAGGTGGCACTTGTTACCACGCATTTGGCGTTAAAAGATATCCCTGCAGCCATCACTGCCGATAACGTACGCCAAACAGTACAAATTGTTATCGATGATATGCGTGAGAAATTTGGCTTGACGCAGCCACGTATCTTAGTTTGCGGTCTAAATCCACATGCGGGCGAGGGCGGGCATTTGGGCATTGAGGAGATTGAGATTATCAATCCAGTGCTACAAGAATTTATCAATATTGGGATAGATATATCAGAGGCGATGCCAGCGGATACTTTATTCACGCCGAGGCATTTAGCCAACTGCGATGCGGTGATTGCCATGTATCACGACCAAGGGTTGCCTGTACTCAAGTCACATGGTTTTGGCGATACAGTCAATTTGACTTTGGGACTGCCTTATATTCGTACTTCTGTCGATCACGGTACTGCGCTTGATTTGGCAGGACGTGGCGGTGCTAGTGCCACCAGCCTATACCAAGCACTCATCATGGCAAATGAGATGGCCGATAAATCGCTTATTGATAGACTTCTTGTATAAGTCGATACTTTGGCGAGATTTGTCACTCAGTATTGGATAACGTTACCGTCAGTAATACCTATTTATGAATCATCAAACACGCCTTAATATAAGTGGTTCCATTATACCAGTCTGTTTTAAGT
Organism: Psychrobacter sp. SC65A.3; assembly: GCF_025642195.1. Taxonomy (NCBI): domain Bacteria; kingdom Pseudomonadati; phylum Pseudomonadota; class Gammaproteobacteria; order Moraxellales; family Moraxellaceae; genus Psychrobacter; species Psychrobacter sp. SC65A.3. The sequence goes on from NZ_CP106752.1 coordinate 1,279,770, forward strand.
GGTCTGTTAATAGGTTTAGAGGGTGAAATAGCTGGTTCCATTGGGGTATACCTCAGGAAAATTAATCTAAGTCAACTCTTCTCTATTCAAAATTATTTACTATAATTAGTCTTATATTCATCGCAACCTGATGATTGAAATCCAATATCACATGCTTTGTCATACCATTCTTTAGCAATAGCATAATCTTGACGTACGCCCTGACCTTTTTCGTACATAGTGGCTATAGCATATTGAGCAAATGGATAGTCTTGACTAGCTGCTTTTGTGTACCAATAAATTGCTTTATTATAATCTTGCGGCACACCATAACCTTTGTGGTATAAGTCACCTAGAGTGAACTGAGCCGCTACGTCTCCTTGATCAGCTGCTTTCGTGTACCAATATACTGCTTTATTATAGTCTTGAGATACACAGTAACCTAGACTGTACATGACGCCTAAGTTGGACTGAGCCGCTATATCTCCTTCATTAGCTGCTTTATTGTACCAATAGGTTGCTTTGTCACAATCTATATTTATTTCTATACCTTCTCTATATCTCTCGGCAAGATTAAACTGCGATTTTACATCGCCTTGTTCTGCCAGTCTTTGTAGCTTTGCAACATCACTTTCTTTCTTAACCTTCAATTGCGTCTGTAAAGCTTGTTGATTAGTTGCACTTTGAATTTGTTGGCAACCCATCAACAAAAATGGTGAAGATAAAAGAAAAAGAAGGGTAGTTGTCATTTTAGACTTAGAAAAGATCATAGAGTCGCGTCACTAACTGTGGTTTATTCGTTAATCATACCATTTGCTAAAAAACTTAGTCTACTAGCAAAAAAAGCCTTTCTTGAGGGGCTATGTTTTTTACTAATTACAAATAACTCTATACTCTCTTTATCATAAGACGCGTTGTTGAAATACATTCGATGCCTGTATAGCGCACCGATCACTAATAGAATATGTATGGTAAGTACATCATGAAGTACCCTGTGAGTATTTCAGCGAGTTAAAACATTGATACTAGTAGCCTACAGCCTAGTGTTCAAGTCCTCACTAGGGTACCGTATATATAACCAATATTATAGCAAATGGTTTAGAACAAAAAAGCTACTGTGTCGGTTGCGCCAAGGTATGGGTAGTTTACGGATCAAATATCTCAAAAACACAGTCAAATAATAAGCTGTGATATAATTCATCCCAATAAAACACTCATTTTATCGTCATTGCTCACTTTTACCTCTTACTCATTAAGACTATTCTATGTCAAAAACTACATTTGATGCTCAATCTATTACCAACAGCCTACGTGCTGCCAAACACCAACCGCGTAAACGCTTTGGTCAAAACTTCTTACATGACCGTAGTGTTATCCGTGAGATTGTTGAGAGCATTCGCTTAGAGCGTGATGACAATTTGATTGAGATTGGGCCAGGGATGGGCGCATTAACTGAACCGTTATTGGCAGAAGTAGATGCGATGACTGTAGTCGAGTTGGATCGTGATTTGGCAGATAGCTTGCGTATCCGTATCGGGGCTAATAGTCATCCAAATTTTGAGATTATCAAAAACAATGCCATGCATGTGGATTATCGGGAGCTTTATAGCGATGAGCGCGGCAAATTACGCGTGGTGGGTAATCTACCGTATAACATCTCAACGCCCATACTCTTTCACTTACTCAGCTATGCCGATGTGATTGAAGACATGCACTTTATGCTGCAAAAAGAAGTGGTTGAACGTATCACCGCTGATGTCGGTAGCAAAACCTATGGTCGCCTATCGGTCATTATGCAGTATCACTGCCATACGGATTATTTGCTCACCGTACCACGTGGTGCTTTTAATCCGCCGCCAAAAGTGACCAGTGCCGTATTTCGTCTGACGCCGCACATTATTAAGCCAGTCGTGGCAGAAGATGAAGAGTATTTTGCATTGGTAGTACGCGAAACCTTTAATCATCGCCGTAAAACGTTGCGCGCTATATTCAAAAAATCAACGTTATTGCCGACGTTGAGCGAAGACGATTTTGCAGCTTGCGCCATTGATCCACAAGCCCGTCCTGAAACCTTAAGCGTGAAAGATTTTGTCAATTTGAGCAATCAAGCGCGTAAAGTAGAAGGCTGATTTATCAGTGCTATTCATACCGTAGATATCATTCATTGCTAAGTAGTATCTACAATATCCACAAGAAAGATTGAGAGCTTATGAGTTATCGTCATCAGTATGTTATCGGTGATTTGCAAGGCTGCTATGCTGCGTATCTTCAGCTACTTAAAACATTGGATTTTGATCCAGAACAAGATAAATTATGGTTTGCCGGCGACTTAGTGGCACGTGGCGAGGACTCTTTAAATACCTTGCGTCATGTCAAAGATTTGTGTGAGCAAGGGGCAGCCGCGACCGTACTTGGCAATCATGATATCAATTTGCTAGCCGTATGGCGTGGGGCGACGAAAATTAAGAAAAAAGACAAAACGGCACCGATTTTTGCAGCCGATGATTGTGATGAGTTGCTAGAGTGGCTACGTCATCAGCCATTATTGGTTTATCCTGATAAGCATACGGTGCTAGTGCATGCCGGTATTCCGCCGCATTGGAGTATTGAAGACGCCGAAAAGTATGCACATCAGTTAGAGTCGCAGTTGCGCAGTCATTTAAAACAGCTTGATAGATTGTTGCCAAACCTCTATAGCAAGACGGCAGATAATTGGCATGCAGACATTCATGGATTTACGAAAATGCGAGCGATTGCCAATTATTTTACTCGCATGCGCTTATGTCAGCAGGATGGGCTGCTTGAATTTAGCTTTACCTCAGGGTTAGATGAGCGCATGCCAGAGGATTTTTTGCCTTGGTTTGAATGGCAAGTGCCGCGCACGCGTAAGGTGTTATTTGGGCATTGGGCCGCGCTCAAAGGTGAGGTTGATCTGCCTTATGCTCGTGCACTAGATGGTGGCTGTGTTTGGGGCAATCATTTGCTAGCCTATCGCTTAAGTGATGGCAAGACCATTACGTCAAGTGCGCAGTGCTTGCCGATATCTTCTTAATTTTTTAGTGATTCCAAAAACCAATCAAGCCATCAAATTAACCCATTAACTGGGTAGATTTGGTGGTTTTTTTGGTTTAGGTAATGGCGTTTTGGCGTCGCCTGCAACTTTGTTATCAGCAGTGCTGTCTTGACTAATCGCATCAGATACCGTCTGATTATTCTCATCAAACGCAGCATGCGTTTTGTCATATTGAATATCCTGACTATAAGGGACGCTGCTAAGTGCTTCCTCTGTCAGACCATCATCAAGCTCAATGGTTTTATTCATGGCTGGTTTATTGACGGTAATATGAGCTTCGCGGTTGTTTAGTTCACGACTCAGCTGATGCTCTGCCGATGGATTAGCATAATGTATATCAGTGACCGCCTGCTGTCCTTCCATCTTCTTCTGCAAGGCTTTTGGGAGCACTTTGACATCAGATAAGCGCCTTACCACATAGTTTTTAGGGAGTGGCTGATTGCTATTTTGTGATGCGGTATCATCGAAAATCATCTGACCTTGGCTATCAATACGTGCATACTTCATCGGTTTGTCGCGTGGCCAAAAAAAGTCAGAAGGATGCGTCATTAAGTGGCTGAAGAGTTGCTTAGTTAAGCGACTCCAATCAACGAATTTCACCTCTTTTGAGCGTAAAGCGACAAGAAGTGCCAGTGAGAAACTGACGATCAAGTTGACCATACCGATAAGTAAGACGCCAAAGACAGAAAGCAGCACCACTTGCCACTCTAGCTGATTGGACGACATATTAAATAAGCCATGAGCCAAGTTCGCTGAAGCAAAGGCAATATGGCGAATATCAATTGGTAAGCCAAATAAGAAACCAATCGTTGCAGTACTTCCTAGGAAAACCCCAAAGATAAAGTTGCCCATGATGGCACCAAGATTGGCTTCTATAAAGCCGCCTAAACGTTGTAGCCATGCTTTGGGTAATAAATACTGTAATAGCTTATGACGCTGAATACGGGCGCCTATCTGGTTGTAGACCGCCAAATTATCATAATAGCCAGCAATCAGACCCGATAAGAATAAATATACCCCAGCAATGGCAGCATGTGGCAAAGCTAGTGAGCGAAAAGGGTCGAGATCATGAAGTAGGTGAGCGGCCTTATCGGTATCAATCATCGGCGCGCCAGTATATTGCAACCAAGCAAAAGAGATGATCAAGGCGACTGGTATAGCCATCATAATATTACCCATGATGGCAATGAACTGGGTGCGTAAAATATCGACCACCAATTCAGACAGTTTATTTAACTGATGGGACTTTTTACCCGAGCTGTCTGATATGGTTGAGGCGATAGCTGCCGCTGTCATGGCAGGCTGTTTGGTAGCGACTGTACCATGGACGATGTGGATGAAAACAAAGCCCAAACCATAAATCATACTATTGACAAAGGCGCGACCCATTGGTGCGAGAGCTAAGTGGTATGCCAATATCTTAGTCGTCGCCATAAAAGCAATAATAAAGCCACCGATAGAGGCTTTTTTAAACATCTTCTGATAACCGGATTTATCAGTACTAATATAATGTTCGCCAACGCGGCTGGCGTTTTCAGTGACTTTTCGCGATAGCAGCTTAGTATTATTGTCAATCAAATAGCCAATACTATAACGATGACTGGCAGTCGTAATCAGCGCTTGAATCAACTCAATTATTGCCCGATCGCGCTTATCGTAGTTGTTTGCTACCAGCTCAGTCAATATGCGCATGCGCTGTAAGCTTTGATCTAATCGTAGCATCATGTTGGTTAGGCGAATAGAGATACCGGTTTTGTAAATGCGCTTGCGTATGGTGGCAACGATGTCTTCGCATTGCTCAATCATGACCAATAGAGGCGCTGGATCCACGGCTTTTTCGGGAATGATATCGGTTAAGGTGTCGAGCTCATGTGCTTCTCGGTACTGATTGACGTACAAGACTGCTTCTTGATTTTGTGCCACAAACGACGCTGAATAATTCAGCATTTGTGGGTAAGATTCCATCAAGTCTGGATGCAAGCCAATACCGCTGATACGATACGATAAAATGATAATCGCGTTCAAAATACTGTTTTTTGCCGTCGCGACTAAGTTTAGATGCTGCTCATGGACTTTGAGTAGCCCGACCAGCTCATCCCATTTTTCTTTTTCGATATGGGCAAGCCAGCGCTCATCAGAGCGTTTATCAAATAAATAACCGACCAATTCTACGACAGAATCTTCTTGTGGCAGTAGAGGCAAAAAACGATGACCAATCAAACGGCGTAAACTGTAAAAGAAACCCTGATCTGACATAATGCCAGTATCGGTATAAAGAGCGATCTGGCGGTATTCGATAATAAGTTTTAAGACAAAACTCGACAGCCCATCGCCATATTCTGGATGCTGACGTAAAACCTCAATAAGATTTTGAATATTCTGATTGGCTAAAGTAGGCTCTTTATCACTTACTCGTAGCTCATCGATTAAGCGCTTAAGTACCGCGGGATCTGGTACATCACTTAAGGCAGTAATCTGTTGTAAAATGTGTTTTATCTCTGACACATCGTATCCCTTATGGTAGTTATTTCAATCATCGTTATTATGTAGTATGTGAAATAAGACATATTCTTCTTTTAGTGACTGGCTGTAATTATCACTGTGGCGGTACATATCTTTATTAATTTACCGCTTGTTAATTTACTGCGCCCTCATTTATAAGTTTTAGTATATTTTTATTAAGTTTAAGGCATTTGGTTTTGCGTTATTTTAATCGTAACGGCTCATCAATATTCAACTATTTTGTTAGCAGGTATTTTGATGACTATTGTGTCAATTTTATGAAGATATTTTTGGCAAAAAAAGGGACAGTAGCGTGACTGTCCCCTTTATCATAGTGCGGCAAGGCTTACTTTATTATAAAAGTAACCAATTAGCTAGCAGGTACGTCAAAGTAATTCAGGTCAAAGTTCATCATCGGATCACTACCAGCTTCAACCATCTGAGCATGGGCATCGATACGTGGCAAGATACGACCAACGAAATAATCAGCAAGCTTGGCTTTATTGGTGTAAAAATCACCTTCTTTGCCATTGGCCGCCTCAACCATCAACGCAAACATATACGAGTAGGCTAAGTAACCAAAGGCATGCATATAATCAACCGCACAACCGTTAATTTCATTCTTACGCTCACCAATATTATTGAGCACCGTTGTGGTTAGTGCTTCAATTGTATCAGCAGCATCTAGCGTCGCTTGCTTGATACCGTGCTCTGCTTGCATATTATTGACAAAATCACGAATTTCACCTAAGAAATGGGTAACGTATTTGCCGTTATTTTTCGCCACTTTACGACCTAGTAAATCAAGCGCTTGAATACCATTGGTACCTTCATAGATCTGGGCGATACGCGTATCACGAACGATTTGCTCCATACCCCATTCACGTATATAGCCATGACCGCCAAATACTTGCTGGCAATCAATAGTGGCTTCTAGTGCTTTGTCGGTCAAGAATGCTTTAGCCACGGGCGTCAATAGTGCAACACGTGCGGCAGCAGCTTGAGCGGCCTCTGGATCAGTACTAAACTTCTCTTCATCAAGGTTTTTGGCAACGTACATCGCAAAGCAACGTGACGCTTCAGTGTTGGCTTTGGCATTTAATAGCATACGGCGTACATCGGCATGATGAATGATGGCATCCGCTGGTTTTTCTGGGCTTTGCAGTTGGGTATCGCTACGACCTTGACCACGGTCATTAGCATATAACGCCGCATTTTGATAAGCAAGCTCAGAACCACCAAGCCCTTGTAGACCCATGGTGACACGCTCATAGTTCATCATAATGAACATTGATGACAGACCAGTGTTTTCTGCACCAACCATCCAGCCTTTGGCGCTGTCAAAGTTCATCACACAAGTGGCAGAGGCTTTGATACCCATTTTATGCTCGATAGAGCCGACTGCTAGGGTATTGCGCTCGCCTAAGCTGCCATCTTCATTGACCAAGAATTTCGGTACGACAAATAGTGAGATACCTTTTGAGCCTTCTGGTGCATTCGGTGTTTTTGCCAGTACCAGATGAATGATATTGTCAGTTAGGTCATGCTCACCGCCAGTGATAAAGATTTTGGTACCAGAGATATCATAGCTACCGTCATCATTAGGGATAGCTTTGGTTTTGATAATACCTAAGTCAGTACCAGCATGTGGCTCTGTCAAGCACATGGTGCCAGCCCATTCGCCGTTGTACATTTTCTCTAAGTAAGTTTGCTTCTGTTCTTCAGAGGCAGCCGCGTTTAGGCACAGTGTCGCGCCAACGGTAAGGTTAGGGTAGAGAGCAAATGATTGGTTGGCGGTAAAAACCATTTCTTCAGTTAGCATGGTCACCATTTTTGGGAAACCTTGACCACCGTATTCAGAATTACCACTTAAGCCGACCCAGCCAGATTCAGCATACTGCTTATAAGCTTCTTTAAAGCCAGTTGGAGTCGTAACAACGCCATCACCTTGGAAGGTTGCGCCTTCTTCATCACCGCTACGGTTGATAGGTAACAAAACGTTTTTTGTCAGTTTTGCCATTTCTTCCAAAATCATATCGACCGTTTCCATATCGACATGAGCAAGATTCTCGTTATTTTGCCAAAATTTAGGCGCGTTAAACACATCATTTAAGATAAAGCGCATGTCATTAAGAGGGGCATTATAAACAGCCATAAACATTCCTTTGGTTCAAATAAATAAAAGTGAGTTGAACAAATTTATAAGAGATCTTTTGAGTTGGGCTTAATATTCATTATTAAAGTTTAGCAAATTAGCTTGCGCACGGGTGTATTTGTTCGTGAATTATGCGTACACCAAAAGTATGGATTATTTTATTTAAAAAATGACTATGGCAGATTTTAAGTGATAGTAAACAAAATCGGCAACACACCTTGGTATGTTGCCGATAAAAAATACATTATTTAGCGCTACAAAAAAATGATCGATCAATGTTTTTTGGTGTTAATTAAAACGCAAATTGATCAACATCCATGCTCATATACGGCTCAACACCAGTGCTGATACGCTGTACGTGAGTGGTGGTACGTGGCAACAGTTTGGCAAAGTAGAACTGCGCGGTTTTGACTTTCGCGTCGTAGAATGCTTGTTCGCTACTACCGTTAGCAAGTTCAGTTTGTGCCACTAATGCCATGCGTGCCCACAAGTAGGCGAGCGTCACATAACCGCTGAAATACATGTAATCGACCGCAGCGCCGCCAACCGCATCTGGGTTTTCAGTCGCTTGCATACTGATACGTGCAGTCAAATCGCCCCATTCTTTAAGATGTTTGGCAAGTGGGCGAATAAACTGACCCATCTCGTCGTTTTCTTTGTTTTCTTCACAGAATGTCTGGATTATTTTGACGAAGTTTGCTAGCAGCTTGCCTTGTGAACCCAATACTTTACGACCGAGTAGATCGAGCGCTTGGATTTCAGTAGTACCTTCGTAAAGACATGCAATACGTGTATCACGGACGTTTTGCTCCATACCCCATTCGCTGATAAAGCCGTGACCACCATAAACCTGGACGCCATGGTTGGCTGCTTCTAGACCAGTTTCTGTCAAGAACGCTTTAGCAATAGGCGTCAATAATGACAGCATTTGGTCAGCAAATTTAAGCGCATCGCCTTCGCCTTTTGCGACAGTATCGGCAAAATGTGAGAGGTAATAGACTAAAGCACGACCACCTTCAGCAAAGGCTTTTTCAGTCAACAGCATGTTACGAACCGCTGGATGTACAATGATAGGGTCAGCTACTTTTTCAGGGGCTTTGACACCAGATAATGAACGCATCGCTAGACGATCTTTGGCATAAGTTAATGAGCCTTGGAACGCATATTCTGCTGCTGTCAAACCTTGAACTGCGGTACCAATACGCGCCACGTTCATAAAGGTAAACATGCACTGTAGACCACGGTTTTCTGGGCCAATTAGATAACCTGTTGCGCCATCAAAATTCATCACGCAAGTGGCTGAAGCTTTGATGCCCATTTTGTGTTCGATAGAGCCACAAACGACGTTATTGTTTTCACCTAGGCTGCCATCTTCGTTGACTGTTACCTTAGGAACGATAAACAGTGAGATGCCTTTTGTACCAGCAGGCGCGCCTGGTAGACGAGCCAATACAATGTGAATGATATTGTCCGTTAAGTCATGCTCACCAGCTGAAATAAAGATTTTTTGACCAGTGATGCTATAGCTGCCATCTTCTTTAGGCTCGGCTTTGGTGCGGATAATACCCAAATCAGAACCTGCATGTGCTTCAGTCAAGCACATGGTGCCTGACCATTCGCCGCTGACCATTTTTTCTAGGTAGGTTTGTTTTTGCTCGTCTGTACCGTGATGCTCGATGGTTTGAATGGCACCATGAGATAAACCAGGGTACATAGAGAATGACCAGTTAGCCGTACCAACCATTTCATTAATGACTGTCGATAATGAAAACGGCATGTTTTGACCGCCGAAGTCTTCTTCAGCAGATAAGGCTGGGAAGCCAAGCTCACAATACGCTTTGTATGCTTCTTTAAAGCCTTTTGGCGTCGTCACTTGACCATTGTCAAACTGGCAGCCTTCAGCGTCACCACTTTGATTCAATGGTGATAGCTCATTTTCAGCAAAGCTTGCCGCCATCTCAAACAGACTGTCCATTAGCTCACGATCTGCTTCTTGGAACGCTGGTAAAGTTTTATAATGGCTTTCGCTGTCAAGTAACTCATGCATCACGAATTGGATATCACGTAAGGGTGCTTTGTATTGCATAACTTCCTGTCCTTTTTTGGTGTATGACCGACAGCGATGGGACGACTGTTGTTGTAAGTCTGAGTTGCTAGTATCTTGCTGGCATGGAGTGTGTCTGCATTATTAACAAACAACGATACCGATCATATGAAATAACATTGAGAAAAGAATTAAGACCGTATCTGTAAATTCTTGGTAAAAGATAGGCGTTCACTGGAAAATATACAAGTTTGGAGACAATACTGATAAGTCATCAACCTATCTTGCATCCTATGTATAATATAGCCTACACACTAAGCGCGTTTATCGATATGGTAGAGGAACGGTATGAGGATGTTTTATACTCGCTCTCTAGTCATTGTTATTTTTGGACAAATGTTGTTTCACTAACATGTTGGTTGTAACTTCAGCAGACATAGGTTTCCCAAACCAATAGCCTTGACCATACTGGCAACCCATAGCCAAGAGTAAATCGCGCTGTTGCTCGTTTTCGATACCTTCTGCGATGACCTGCATATCCAGTGCTTCTGCTAATGCCAAAATAGCGTTAACAATAGCACGTTGAGTTTTGTCTGCGGTAATTTTAGAGATGAAACTTTTATCGATTTTAATGAAGTCAAAGGGATATTCTTGCAGATAACTCAAAGAAGCATAGCCGGTACCAAAGTCATCTAAAGCCAAGCAAACCCCTAGCGCTTTTAACGAATTTAGCTGTTCTTTAACATTAGAGTGGCGCTTCATCAAAGAAGATTCTGTCACCTCAATATGTAATTGGTGCGCGGCAATTTGATGCTGTGCCAGTAAATTACTGACCACATCAAAAAATTCTGGATTGCTGAATTCAGCGGCATCGGCATTGATACAAATATGTTGGTCAAAGCCAAGTTTTTGCCAAATGGTTAATTGTTCAGCGATTTGGGTTGCCACTTGAGAGAACAACTCAAGCGATAACTTGTGAGAGATAATGGCATCAATAAAATCAATAGGTTGCAGCAATCCGCGAATGGGATGCTGCCAGCGTACCAATGCTTCAAAGCCTGAAATATCGCCTGTATCTAGGGCGAATTTGGGTTGATAATAGGTGACAAACTGACCTTCGTTAGTGGCTCTTTTAAGCTCATATTCTAATTGCAAATGATCAGCATTGAGCTCAATAAGGGATTTGTTATACCAACAGACATCGTCGCCACCTTGCTGCTTGACATAATTTAATGCTCTTTCAGCTTTGGTTAATAAGCCGATAAACTCATTATCATTTTCAGGATAGTAACTGACCCCAACAGAGACATGACAATATACCTCGGTATTTGTGGCTCCATTATCACTAATAAAGAAAGGACGCTCACACATTTGCATTAAAATATCTAGTTGATGGCGCACCATATTGGCGTCACTACACTCAAACAGTAAAGCAAAATCATCACCGCCGAAATGAGAGAAACAGTGCAAACAACCAAGTTTTAGGTCTTTGATGCGTGTCACAAATTTTTTTATTAAGCTATTGATACCATCGGGACCCAGTAAGCTTGCAAGGCTGCGATAGCGATCAATATTTAAACGTACAATGATAACTTCTTGATAGCTATCCAGTAACAAATCGCTAGTTTGGCTCAAAAATACTTTGCGGTTAGGCAGTTCAGTTAATTGGTCGTAGTTTAACAAGTGTGCGACTTGTTTTTTATTTTTTACCACGGCAGACATATCTCTAACCATACCAACGTAATAAATAGTATGACCTATTTTTATTTTTCGATAGGTCATATAACAATCTAGAAGCTCTCCGTAGCGATTTGGCATTGAAAAGTCGTTTTCATAAAAACCTTGACTGTCTAAGTGTTCAGCAATATCTACTAGAATAGATCTTTCTTCTTCTGATAAAAATTCAGCCGCGTATATACCAAGCGGACGCCCAAGTAAAAGATCTTCCGTATAACCGATCATGCGCTCATAAGTTGCATTGACCGATAAATAATACAAATTTGCATCCAATATAAAGATAGCATCTTCATATTGTTCACAAAGTTTGACCAATAGTTGCTGTTTATCCGCCAGTGGCATTGGTGTAAAAGCAGTCATAAATGAACTCATAAAATAGAGGTAAATCGATAAAGAGAGCTTTTCGTATTGGCAATTAGCGCTGTTTTAATGTAATCAGTGCAGTTTAGAAAGATGCAGTGCTACTAGGACAAATTTTTGAAGAATCTGGTGCTCATACGCGTAGTGCACAGCAAGCGAAATTTGTCTCAGTAAAACGCTATTTCATTTGTATCTTTTATTGTGAACTGACTATATGACGCTTTGCACTGCTACTAAGGATTGACACATGGCAACAGTGCTTGCAATGTTGCCAAGGCGACTACTGGGGCAGTTTCTGTTCGTAATACCCTTGTGCCAATTTGCCAAGGCTCAAAACCAACGTCTGCTGCTTGAGCGCATTCGTCAGTACTTAGGCCACCTTCAGGACCAATCAACAATTCAATATAAGGCACTGGTTGCTGTAATACCGATAGTAGCGAATCAGGCATAGCAGGTTGTCCTGCCGCTGGTACACTAAGCTGTAGACGCAAATCAGCGGGTTGTTGTAATACTTGATAATAAGCATCCTGACTAAGGGTGGTAACCATAGAGCTGATAGTCGCTTCTATCTTTACAAGCGTGGTCGTTGTGATAGGCTTAAGCCAATCGTTAATGGGAATAGGCGCAATAATAAGCGGTGGACGGTTAAGACCGCATTGCTCACACGCGGCAATGGCAACCTGCTGCCAATGAGCAAGCTTTTTTTCGACTTGGGCAGGCTTCAGATTGACCTCGCCATGATGACTGCTTAGCAATTGGATGGCAGTGACGCCAAGCTCGGTAGATTTTTGAATGGCGTAATCCATCCGTTCGCCACGACTCATTACCAGCCCGATTTTGGTAAATATGGGTGCACTATTATCATTATTTGTGTGAGAAAGCAGGGTCACAGTCGCGTTTTTTTTACTGATGGTATCGAGCTGTACCTGATATTCACCGCCAAAGCCATCAAACAAAACACCTTGGTCACCAATAGTTGCTCGTAATACACGGCACCAATGATGGACGATACTTTCAGTTAATTCGACGCTGGCACCGATAGGCAAGGTGCTAAGCTGAGGGTAGGTCGCAGCCTTTTCATTGGTAACGTCATTACTAATGTTGCTATTAGTGGCATAAAAGAAACGTCGCAAAATTACTTATTCCTATAATGGGGGTCATGATATTTTTCAATATCTTAGCAGAATATCATTTGAGTGGGTAAAGGGATTGTCAATAATGGAATTCGCATAACTGCAATTCCCATACCAAAAAAGACTGGCGCTCCTAGGAACGCCAGTCATTAAGCAATACATTCGGTAAATATTTAAGCAATCAAGCCTAAGGCTTCAATTAAGCGCTTGTTTGGCTCAACCTTATTCATGCTATAAAAATGCATGGCAGGTACGCCCTCGCTAATTAAACGCTCACACAGACGATAGACCACTTCAAAGCCAAACTCGCGAATCGCCTTACTATCATCACCAAAGTCAGCCAATTGCTTACGCACATAACGTGGGATATCGGCGCCACAGCTGTCAGCAAAACGCATCAGATTGCTAGAGTTGGTGATTGGCATAATGCCAGCAACCAATGGCTGTGCTACGGTATCAATACCGCGTTTTTCTAAGCTCTCACGAAGATACAAGTAGCTATCAGCGTTGTAGAAAAACTGGGTAATCGAAGCATTGGCGCCAGCTTGATATTTATTGACCAAGTTGTCGATATCAAGCTTAAAGCTACGCGCTTGTGGATGCATTTCAGGATAGGCGGCTACTTCGATATGGAAATGATCGCCCGAATGCTCACGGATGAACTTGACCAAATCTAATGCAAACGGCAGCTCACCCATGCCTACTTGACCTGAAGGCAAATCGCCACGTAATGCGACCAAACGTTTGATGCCCAAGCTTTTGTAATGCTCAAGTAACTCGGCAATTTCACTTTTATCATCGCCAATACAAGACATATGGGGTGCAATATCAGTCTCACCGCGCGCGCATAAGGCTTGGACGATATCTAAAGTGCGGCTACGAGTTGAACCACCAGCACCATAGGTCACCGAAAAGTACGCAGGTGACAGCTTATTCAGCTCATCATAAGTGCTGAGGAGCTTTTCGTGTCCTTGCTCGGTTTTGGCTGGGAAAAACTCAAAGGAGAAAGCAGGCTTAGTCACAGTCTGGCTCCTTTTAGTATTTATAAGCGTCAGGCTTAAATGGACCTTCAACAGGTACGCCTAAATACTCAGCTTGCTTGCTAGTTAGCTTAGTTAGCGTACCATTAAAGCCAGCAACCATCGCAGCGGCAACTTCTTCGTCTAGCTTTTTCGGTAAAACTTTGACGTATAAGTTGTCAGTACGTGTATCAGCTGGCAAGTCAGCAAATTTTTCTTCATACAGATACATTTGCGCCAATACTTGGTTAGCAAAAGAGCCGTCCATTACACGCGATGGGTGACCAGTTGCGTTACCCAAATTCACCAAACGACCTTCAGCAAGCAAAATCAAGTAATCATTTTCGTCGTCTGAGCGGAAGATTTGATGCACTTGTGGCTTAATCTCAACCCAGCGCCAGTTGTCACGCATAAATTGGGTGTCAATTTCGGTGTCAAAATGACCGATGTTACAAACGACTGCACCAGGCTTCAATGCTGCAAGCATATGTCTGTCACAAACATGGTAGTTACCAGTAGTGGTAACAATCATGTCGGTATCTTCTAACAGACGCGTGTTGATGTTTTCTGCGCCGCCGGTGTTATCGCCGTTGATATAAGGTGACAATACTTCAAAGCCATCCATACAAGCCTGCATGGCACAGATAGGATCGACTTCTGACACACGTACAATCATACCTTCTTGACGTAAGCTTTGCGTAGAGCCTTTACCAACATCGCCATAACCGATAACTAAGGCGCGGCGACCGGCAAGGAACATATCGGTTGCACGTTTGATAGCGTCATTTAAGCTGTGACGGCAGCCGTATTTGTTGTCATTTTTAGACTTAGTAACCGCGTCATTGACGTTGATAGCTGGTACTTTAAGCGTACCTTTGTTTAACATCTCAACCAAACGATGCACGCCTGTTGTAGTTTCTTCTGAAATACCATGAATATTATCCAGCAATTCAGCATAATCATTATGAATCAATGCGGTCAAATCACCGCCGTCATCTAAGATTAAGTTAGCATCCCAAAGCTGACCTGATTCTTCACCACCAAGGTGGATTTGTTGACGTAAGCACCACTCGTACTCTTCTTCGGTTTCGCCTTTCCAAGCATAAACAGAGATACCAGCAGCAGCAATCGCCGCGGCAGCATGGTCTTGAGTTGAGAAGATGTTACATGAGGTCCAACGTACTTCAGCACCTAACGCGACTAGTGTCTCGATAAGAACAGCAGTTTGGATGGTCATGTGGATACAGCCAGCGATTTTTGCGCCTTTAAGCGGTTGATCGGCTTCGTAGCGACGACGCAACCCCATAAGGGCAGGCATTTCAGCTTCGGCAAGCGTGATTTCACGGCGGCCGTAATCAGCTAGGCTGATGTCGGCGACTTTATAGTCAGTGAAAGAGGGGTCGATCGTATGGGCAGATGGGGTGTTAGACACTGCGTCCATAATATGCTCCTATCAGTGGTTAATGTATGATAAAAAGAATAATAACGCAGGTGCCGTTATTTGCGCTGTTAACAATCATGAGAAAGACTATTCAACAGTTGCCGAGCCTAACATAACCACTGATTAGCACGGCTCTAAAGCCTATTTGCAAGATCAGATATTATGGTGCAACACCTCTCGGAGGGTGATTATTGTAATAGATGATGTGTAATTTGTCACCTATTGACTGATATAAATGGTAAGTAGTGATGACACGCAATATCGTTTTATGTGATTGACATCCATAAAAAAGGCCATCGTTGGATGACCTTTTCTCATTTAAATGAATATCAGTTCAGTGTGATTCTAAATCACCCTAGAACCAATTATAGGTTAAAGAGGTGAAGAAGTTAATACCATCAGTATTATAACCCGGTAGAGTAATATATTTTTTATTCGCAATATTATTTAAACGAGCAGTCATAGCTAGATTATCAGTGAGTTTATAGTTACCACTGATATTCAATAAACCGTAAGAATCGACTAACTGTGAGTCTGTATTAGCGACACCACTATAATAATCACCAACATATTGGTATTCTGCACGAACATCTAAGCTTGGTAAGCGGTAGCCTGCATATACCAGACCTTTATGTTCAGGACGAATGGCAAGGAAATTACCATCACTCGCACCGCCACTGGCATTTTTTGCTTGCTGATAGTCATAGCTACCACCAAATAAATAGCTATCAAGAACCCAATCTGAAGTTAAGGTAATACCTTCAATTTTAGCTCTATCAACGTTTTCACTGCTACCGCCCCAAGGATTGCCAGGTGTAGGTTTTGCAACATAGCCAATTAAATCATCAACTTTGTTGTTATAGCCTGTTAGACGTGTCGACTGTAATACAGTATCGTATTCAACAAAAGCTTCATAGTTATCGCTGGTTTCAGGTTTCAAATTAGTATTACCTGAACCCGGATAGTATAAGTCATTAAAAGTAGGCGCACGAAAGCCTTTGGCGTAGTTGGCACCAGCGCGTAGGTTAGGATTAATGTGATAGGCACCACCTAGGTTGTAAGTCGTCTCACCACCATATTGTGAGTTGTCATCAAAGCGCACGTTGGCTTGAGCATCGAATTGATTGTTGGCCAATAGATAGCCTAAGAATGCGCTTTTCACGTCACGGTCATCAACGGTATAGGCAGTACTATCAAGCCCTTGATTAAGGTATTCAAGGCCATATATGCCTTGACCAACTTGAAACTTGTGCTGACCTACCAGGCTAACTTGATTTTGTTTGGTATCAAAAACACCAGGGAAGCTACCGTAGTTATCACTCTTATCAATAGAATGACCATACTGTAATTTGACAGAAGAACCAGGCATATAACGCCAATCAACAAACGCTTGCGCAGAACCGTTTTCTTGTTTTGAATAGGCGTTTGCTGCACCATCGTCATAATCTGTGGTCGATTTGCTATATAAGGCGCTTGCACCGGTTAACCATTGTTCATTGATACGCTGAGTTAACGCTAAGCTAACGTTATCGCTTTTAAAGCCGTCATCATCGCTATTATAACCATAGGCATTTGGTAAGGTCGCATTGATGCCATCCGTCTCATTATGGCTGGCTGATAAACTCATTGTCGTGCCATTGCCACTGTTAAGTTGAGCACTAGCGCCATATAGATATTCGTTATGTGAGCCTACACCTGCAGTAATAGAAACCTGACTCTTTTCAATGTTTGAGCCTTTAGTAAACACTTGAATCACGCCGCCGATTGCGTCTGAACCATAAATACTAGAGCCAGAAGCACCATATAATATTTCAATACGATCGATTTGATCAGCAGGCAGTAAGCTTAATGTTGCGCCGCCAGCACTAATTGAGCTATAGCGTACCCCATCAATAAGCACCAATATTTGCTTATTATCATATCCACGCATATAAAAGTTTGAGGTGGTACCAGGCCCGCCATTGGTATAATGACTGATACCTGGCTGACGTTTGATGATATCAAGGGCATTTTGACCTTGAAAGCGTTTTAAATCTTCTTTATCAACGACGCGAGTTTGAGCAATGACATTACTGGTTTTAGTCGGTGTACGAGTGGCGGTGACTACAATTTTATCAAGCTCAACTTGTGGTAGCTCGCTATCACTGATGACATTGACGTCAGTAGCGGCGTTAGCGCTCATAGCAAATGCGCCAAATGCGCTTAAAATACACAACCGCAGATAAGTGGTTGAAGATGAACGTGATAAAACCATGTTGAATTCCAAATTAATCAATTGAAGAAGTTACAGAAGTGAAATCTGAGCAGCTAAAAATTACAAAAAGTAATAAATAAAATACATGGCGTTATTATCTATAAAAGCACCTCATTTATAAACCACTTTCACCTAATGTTTATTCATCATAGGGTGAATATTATTCACTATTAGCTATCTTTGATTGGTTTAAGCAAGGGACAAGCTATTTATCATTTTTTTGTTCACTAGTGATATTTTTGATCATCATAATTGTTATTATAGGGCAGATTTCCCCGTTTTTCGTTATGCCATTCATAAAGCCATGAGGTTTGTTTTGTTTATTAAACATCGTCTGAATACCACTGCCGTGCCATCTTTATCGATGTCATTGATGAAATTACCATTAATCGTGATAACACTACTCGTTGCTATGGCACTTAGTGTCCTCTCGCAGCCTAGTGCGTTGGCAGCTGAGACGAGCATACTGGGTGTGGGTGGGACTAAGACTGAGGAAGGGGATGGCACATCGATACCTGATTCATTCGGACGCGATACGCCTCGGCATACGGTGCAAGGATTTATTGCAGCATTGGGTGAAAATGATTATTTGCTGGCGAGTAATTACTTAAACCTATCTAAATCCGATAATCCCACAACCATTGTACGACAGTTCAAGCAAGCCCTCGATGCAGGTGGTCGTTTTCAGGCTGATTTGCAGATTAATAATACGCCTGAAGGCAATTTGACCGATCAGCTACCGCCAAGCCAAGAAAATGTAGGTGTCATCAAAGTCAGTGATGCCAGCATTCCTCTATTACTTGAAAGAGTGGTGTCAAAAGAAGGTGAGCAATATTGGCAGTTTTCTACCGATACACTCAGCTCAATACCAGAGGCGATAGAGAACTATGAGCCGACTTTGGTTTCTCGTTATACCATTGACTCGTTGGAAGGCAAAAAGCTTTTTGGTTATCAGTTGGCTGATTTGGTAGCCGCTTTAATGATGACTATCAGTAGTTTTTTGTTCACGTACATCGCAGTATGGCTACTGTATCATTTATTAGAAATCACTTACCCTCGTGTCCGTGATGTACCGCTACCATTGCCAGATAAAGTGATATTGCCGCTAGCGGTGGTGATTATGGCGCTGATTTTATCTGAGGTGATGGTTTATGCGGGCGTGTCAGTGACCCTGCGCGAGCCTGTCAACCGTTTCGCCGAGATTGCTTCGTGGGTGGCGATAACGTGGTTGTTATTACGCATTATCGATGCATTATTTACCCGTGCAGTGAACTTAAGCTATAAGAAAAACTATACTGAACGGGTCTCAATTTTGGGGCTACTACGCAAAGTCGTCAAAGCACTGCTATTGATATTTGCAGTCATCGTCACTTTTGGTAACTTGGGCTTTGACTTAACGACGGGTATTGCGGCACTAGGTGTCGGTGGTTTAGCGTTAGCATTAGGTGCGCAAAAGACCATCGAAAACTTAGTCGGTAGTGTGGTAGTAGTGGCAGATTCGCCCGTACGTATCGGTGATTATTGCAAGTTTGGTACCTATGAAGGTACCGTCATCGATATTGGTATTCGCTCATCGCGCGTGCGTACTTTGACTCGCACTATCGTCACAGTACCTAATGGCGATTTTTCATCGATGCAAATTGAAAACTTTACCTCGCGTGATATGTTCCGCTTTTTGCATCAGCTGTATATCAAGCGTACCGCTGATATTGATGTTGTGTTTAAGATGGTCAAGCACTTGGATACGTTTTTGGATGAGCATGAATTAACCAATCAAGAATGGAACCAAGTCAACATCTTAGAGTTGCGTCAAGATTGTTATATTATTCAATTGCAAGCCTATATCAATGCCACTGGTATCATCGAATTCTATGAAAAACAAGATGTGTTATTCGTTGATCTATTAATGCAAGTTAGAAAGTATGATGTAGAGCATGCCCTGCCAACACAGCAGCTGATTGTTAAGCAACCAGAGCTTCAGGCTGAATTAGATCATGAAAGTAAAGAAGGCGAGACGGTTGACAAGAAAGCTGATAAAAAAAATGCTGCTGATGATAAGCCTGAAGCCGTTAATTTAAGCAAAGATGTGAATGCTGTTGATGATGAGCAGACTGCAGATAAACCCAAAGATGGCTTAAAAAAGGATATGATCGGCAATAGATACAAACGCATTCATAAAAATCGTGGTTATAATTTAGCAAAACTAAAGTTCAAGCAGGTTAAAAAGAGCTTTAGATTCCCTAAGGTATGAAGCATTTAATAAGATAGCCTATTATAAAGGCACTGCTTTTCTATTATTTAGCCAGCCGTAATGTGACCATAGTAGTAAGCTAGCAGCACTCCGATGTGGCGACCAATCTTTGGTCGCCATTTTTAATTGTTTTGGTGTTGGACGTTCTGCTAGACCTAGCAAATCCATCGCTGCGACTTTAATCGCCAAGTCATCGACCGCGAGTACATCAGCTCGTCCTAAAGAGAATAATAAGTACATTTCAGCCGTCCAACAGCCAATACCAATGACGGCAGTGAGTATCTCAAGCACTTCTTTATCACTTATGGTGGTTAATGCTTCAAAGTCGATATCATGTTCAACCAATGAGCGCGTATAACGAATTTTTTGCTTAGATAACCCCTGTGTTCGCAATATATCATCTTCTACCTGAATAATCGTTTGCGGTGAGGTGAGGTTAGCATCAAGCAGTTTTTTCCAAATGCTGGAAGCCGCCGCTACAGATAGCTGTTGACCAATTATCGCTCTCATTAGCTGCTCAAAGCCGCCAGTATTACGTCTTAAGTCTGGAGCACCTACTTGCTCATAGATAGGAGCAAATTTTGGTTCAATAGCAATAAGTGCATCGATGTGAAGTTTTAGCTGTTCATTATTTTCAATTGTTTTAACAGTTTTTATTATCTCAGTATTTTGTACGTCCATGAGAGACTTGTCCTAAATAATTAAATTTACCTACTGAATATAGGTTAAATACAGCTATAAAAAAAGACTGCTTATTTGCAGTCCTTTTTTGTTCCTAAACCAAAGAGCTTATTCGCTATCAGGTTTATTCTTTTTTAATAATACCAATACAGCGCCATTGCCACCATCTTTTGGCGGGGCTGAGCAAAATGCCAACACTTCTGGTAATTGACGTAACCAACCGTTGACGCAAGTTTTTAGAATCGCTTCACTACCTTTACCATGGACGATTTTTACCGATGTTTCATTGTTTTGCTTTGCTTGGCTGAGTAATTGAGTCATTGCTACACGTGCTTCGTCAATAGTGCAGCCATGAATATCTACAGCATCATACCAACGTAATTTACCTTGTTTTAGCTGGGTAAAAATTTTGTTTTGTAAGGTAGGGTTTTTATAAGATAAGTAGGCTTCACCAGCAACAGGGTTCAATAAAGCCTGCATATCTGATAAACCAGCGCCCAAGTCGCTTGCTTCGCCACCTTGAGCGGCTGCACGTTTAGACAGTGTCGCTGCATCAGGCTTTTTGGCTTTTGCTGCATTGGCAGGTGAACGTACGTTTTTATCGTCGAGTTGATTGACACCATTCATTGCTTGCATGAACAAGACTTTATCATCATCGATATGTTCGCTATCCATCTGTTTGACGGTTTTTTTAACTTGCTTTTGAGTCAATAGCGAGACAGGCTCAGTGGGCTTACCGTCGTCGCCATCAGGTGACACAGTATCACGACCTTTACTCAATTGACCTTTAAGCTCTTTAAGTTGGTCTTGCATTTCTTTTGAAAATAGAGAGTTTGACATAATAATTAATGTATCGTTGGTTAGTGAATAAATGATTAATTGAGTAAGTAATAAAGATAATGACTATTTTCATATTGGCTTTATCTAAACTATCTCACTTACTTTACGCCTGTGCTGCGACGCTCGCAAGTAAGGATTGTAATGCTTGTCCAGGATGATCGGTTTTCATAAATTGTTCCCCGATTAAAAAGTGCTGAATATTATGGCTTAGCATCATGCGGATATCGTTACTGCTGTGAATGCCACTTTCGGTTACGATGAGCGGTCGTAGCAAGCTATCATTAGGGTTAGCAGAAAATGCATCATCAATAGCAAGCTCGCGTAATAGGGCGTTCTTTAAATCAAGTGTCGTCTGCAAATCCACATCAAAGGTATTTAAGTCACGGTTATTGATACCGTAGATATTGTGCTCTGAATGTGGCAGTTGTAGGGCACGTTCAAGCTCTTCTGCCGTATGCACTTCTATCAACACATCCATACCAAGCTCGATGCTTAGCGCATGTAGCTCTTGCGCCTGTGCGTCATCAAGGCACGCCATAATCAGTAATATACAATCTGCACCAAGTAAATATGACTGATAAATCTGATAGACATCAATCATAAAATCTTTACGTAATATCGGCAGATCACAAGCTTCACGTGCTTGGACCAAGTAGCTATCATCACCTTGGAAGTAATCGCGATCTGTCAATACAGACAGACAGCTTGCGCCTGATTGCTCATACTGCTTAGCAAATAAAGCCGGCGCAAAGTTGTGATTGATAATACCTTTAGAAGGCGAGGCTTTTTTTATCTCAGCAATAATACCGATATCAGCGGCGCGCAAGGCACTGGCAAAACCGCGACGAGATTGTTTATCTGCCGCGACTTTTACTTGTAAGTCTTCAAGTGATAACAGATTACGAGCAGCAGCAACCTCTTCATGTTTGGTAGCAACGATACGTTGTAATACTGAAGGAATATGTGAGCCAACTGTTTTGTTAGTAGTCATGGCGGTATCCAAATATGGTTAAAAATAAATAGTCTATGATGGCTAGGTTTATGTACTTATAAGTTAAGCATTGGCTGCCAATTGCTGCGTATATTGCGCCAAAGACTCAAGCTTCACTAAAGCCTCGCCATTTTGGATAATTTTTTGTGCTCGGCTCACACCGTTTGGATAGTTGCTTGCAAGTCCTGCAGTATATATCGCTGCGCCTGCATTTAACGCAATCATATCGCGCGCTTTAAGCACTGATCGTTCATGTGTCTCTGTGCCTGACAAAGCGGCACGTATTAGCTCGAGGCTTTGCGCTGGTGAGTCAACATCAAGCCCAATCAAGGTTTGTGAATCAATACCTGCATCCTCTGGCATCATATCATAGACAGAAATTTCACCATCTTTTAATTCAGCCACCGTGGTCGAGGTTGCGAGACTTATTTCATCCAAACCATCTTTTGCACCGACGACCATCACGTGGCGCGCGCCTAGATTTTTCATGACCTTTGCTAAAGGTTCACATAATTGCGCGGTAAAAACGCCAATCACCAAATTGGGCGTACCAGCAGGGTTGGTGAGTGGACCTAAAATATTAAAAATCGTTCTAGATTTTAGCTCGCGGCGTACTGGATTGGCATAACGCATGGCACTATGGTGGTTTGGCGCAAATAAAAAGCCAATACCTTGGTCTTCGATACAGGCTTGCGCTTGCTCAGGTGTCAGCGATAGACTGATACCAGCTTGCTCAAGCAAGTCCGAGCTACCAGATTTGCTTGAAACACCGCGGTTACCATGTTTGGCAACTTGTGCGCCTGCTGCTGCTGCTACCAACGCTGCCGCTGTAGAGACATTAAATAAGTTGGCACCATCACCACCTGTACCAACGATATCGACCATATAGTCACAGTTTTTTGGGGCGATATTTGACGCCAATGCACGCATAGCACTTGCTGAGGCGGTAATCTCATCGATTGATTCGCCTTTCATACGCAGACCGGTCAAAATAGCACCCATCATGGCATCACTACATCTGCCTTGCATGATGATTAGCATCACTTGATACATCTCATCAAAGGTCAGATCAATGTGTTGAAAAATCCTACCTAATGCGGTGGTTAGTAGCTCATGGATACTGTCATCTGACAGCTGATGGATATCTTCTGGCGTACGGGTTACGTTTGAAAGTACGTTCTGCAAAGGAGCAGTGGTCATCATATTCTCACTTATTATTATTTTAAATTTTTAGATAATTTCTAGCGGCTAGCCTACCTGTGGCAAGTTATCGGTGTCTATAACAGCCAAATGATGCGCTCGTAGAAAGTTATTAAGCAGCTGATAGCCAGCCTCACTTAAAATAGATTCAGGATGAAACTGTACTCCTTCAATGGCAAAGTCACGGTGACGAATACCCATGATTTCTTCTATACTGCCATCGACATGTTGGGTCCAAGCAGTGACCTCAAAGCCATCAGGTAAGCTTGATTTATCAATAACCAGTGAATGATAGCGGGTAAACTGTGTAGGATTGGGTAAACCCATAAACACACCCTGTCCATTATGGTAAATAGCGGATAAGCGTCCGTGCATCACTTCGCTTGCTTTGACTATGTTACCGCCAAACGCCTGTCCAATAGCTTGGTGACCCAAGCAGATACCCAGTATTGGTATCATGCCTTTAAAAGTATCAATCAATTCAAGTGAGATGCCGGCGCTATCAGGGGTGCAAGGTCCAGGACCGATAACGATGACGTCAGGCGCAAGCGCTTTTATTTGCTCAATGCTAATCTCATCATTACGACAAACGGTGATGTCCTGCTGCAATTCACCGAAGTACTGTACAATATTATATGTAAAGCTGTCGTAGTTATCGATCATCAGAATCATGAGGGCTTCAACTTATTGAGATGTTTGCTGTTGGTATTGATTAATAAATTTGTATGGCAGTTTGCTATGTCACTTAATGTTAAAGATTTTATGGCATCATTATATTAACATTATTTTGTCGTCTATCAAATGTGATGATTCTATAGATTGAATGTCGCTAGATAAAAGTATGCTTAATCGTTAATGGAACGGCAACTTGGCACCATTACCGCTGCTAAAAAAAGTATATTTTCAAAAAATATTTATAAATGTTCTACTATGGTGCACGTGCACTAAATATATTCTTATCTATGCACTATTATGATGCTAATATTATGATATTGAATCGTTGATATTCATTGCTAGAAGCAAATGTGAGTCAATATTTTTTCTGGAAAATTAGTCTGTATTTTATTTAACTAACTGTATTTATTAGTAATAAACTAAAAATCTGATGATATAGAGTAATGAAACTAGCTAGGTTGGCATGGCTGTTGCATCTTCCTAGCATACAAGTATCTTGTATTGCCTTGCAGCACAAACTATTTATCAATCGGCGTCTGAAGAGTGCAACATTATTAGCGAGATATTGCTAATATAGCAATTGCATTTGTCTGATTGATAAAAATGTGTCATTAATAATAAAGACAGATACTGGCTATTAGTATGAATAACG
This sequence comes from Psychrobacter sp. SC65A.3, assembly GCF_025642195.1. Classification (NCBI taxonomy): domain Bacteria; kingdom Pseudomonadati; phylum Pseudomonadota; class Gammaproteobacteria; order Moraxellales; family Moraxellaceae; genus Psychrobacter; species Psychrobacter sp. SC65A.3. The sequence goes on from NZ_CP106752.1 coordinate 1,304,757, forward strand.
AGTAAAAACCGTTATCTTCAACCTCAGCACTGTTTAGTAATACAAAGCCATTACTATAATTTCAGTACCATGATAATCACTAGGGAAACTATCTATGTCAAATAAACTACTTGATCTGATCAAATCATCCAACGCTAAATGGGTTGATTTCCGCTTCACAGATACCCGCGGTAAAGAGCATCATATGAGCTTTCCAGCTCATAGCGTTGATGAAGAATCGATGGAAGATGGCAAAATGTTTGATGGCTCATCGATTGCTGGTTGGAAAGGGATTGAAGCATCAGACATGATATTGCGTCCTGATCCTGATACGGCGTTTATTGACCCATTCTTTGATGCGGTTACGGTTGTTGTGACTTGTGACATCATTGAGCCATCAACCCTACAAGGTTATGACCGTGATCCACGTTCTATTGCGCGCCGTGCTGAAGAGTATTTAAAATCTACCGGTATTGGTGACACTGCCTATTTTGGTCCTGAGCCTGAATTCTTTGTGTTTGATGAAGTAAAATGGTCTGTTGGCATGTCTGGTGTCAGTCATGAAATCGTCGCTGAAGAAGCCGCTTGGTCAACTAACAAAGACTACGAGTGGGGCAATATGGGTCATCGCCCACGTGTCAAAGGCGGTTATGTACCAGTGCCACCTGTTGATAGCGCACAAGATATGCGTACCGTCATGTGTGATCGCATTGAAGATATGATTGGTGAAGGTTGTATCGAAGTCCATCACCATGAAGTTGCGCCTTGTCAGTTAGAGATTGGCGTTGCTTTTAACACCCTAGTACGCAAAGCAGATGAAGTGCAAAAACTCAAATATGCCGTACATAATGTTGCTCATCAGTTTGGAAAAACAGCAACCTTTATGCCAAAGCCTATCGTTGGTGACAATGGTTCTGGTATGCACGTCCATATCTCAATCTCAAAAGATGGTGTCAATACTTTCTCTGGTGATGAATATGCGGGCTTGTCTGAAACGGCATTGTATTTTGTCGGTGGTATCATTAAACACGCTCGTGCACTTAATGCGATTACCAATCCATCGACCAACAGCTATAAGCGCCTTGTGCCACATTATGAAGCGCCTATCAAGCTTGCATACTCAGCATCTAACCGTTCAGCGTCTATCCGTATTCCGCACGTTAGTAGCCCAAAAGCAGTGCGTGTTGAAGCACGTTTCCCTGATCCAGCAGCCAACCCATACCTAGCGTTTGCGGCGTTGTTGATGGCTGGTATTGACGGTATTCAAAACAAAATGCATCCAGGTGAAGCAGCTGACAAAAATTTATATGATTTGCCACCAGAAGAAGAAGCACTGATCCCAACGGTCGCTGAAAACTTAGAAGTGGCGCTACAAGCACTAAAAGATGATCATGAGTTCTTATTAAAAGGCGATGTATTTACCAAAGAGATGTTAGAGGCTTATATTGCTCTAAAACAAGAAGAAGCACAGCGCGTCAACATTACTGTTCATCCAGTTGAGTTTGACTTGTATTACAGCTGCTAATTTATAGCTAATACGCCCAATGATTTTAATAAAAAACCAGTTAAGTAGATCTTAGCTGGTTTTTTTTGCTCTTGAATATCTATGTTGACTGAGCTGAAAAAATTTCTGTGCAGACGATACTGCTTTAATATGAAAAGTAACGCATAATAGTTTCATCTGTATATTCATAATAAGTATCTATTAGGCTGACTGACTATGACTCTATTATCAAAAAGTAATCTTTTGAATAAAAGTGTGACTTTAAGCCTGCTGACGGGTTTTATGGTTAGCACGGCTAGTCTTTGGATGCCTGTTGCAAATGCCGCTGCTATTTATAAAATCATTGATGAAAAAACGGGTCAAGTCACCTTTACCGATCGCCCTCAGAACTACGAAAATAAACCGGGCAAGCAAATTAGTGAAACTTCTGTTATAACGGACACTCGCTCTACATCCAATAATGCTACTAATAACAGCACCGCAGTAGATAGTAATCCTATTGCACCTGCTAAGCCAATGGTCACTAGCAATGCAACACCGCCAGCGATGGCAAGTGCTTCAAGCGCAATTCAAGCACCACGCGTCAGTTATCAATTGACGATGATTGAGCCTAGCGAAGAGCGTGCGTATCGTCGTCCGGCGCAAAGTATCGTGGTCACTCTACAAACTAAACCTGCACTACAAGTAGGAGATAGTGTGAGTATTACGCTTGATGGTAATGAAGTGGCCCAAGGTTTAAGTGCCTCAATTTCTACGGTTGATATTTTACCGGGTTCTCATGTAATCAATGCTGTAGTCAAAAACGCGAAAGGGCAGACGTTAAAGCAAGTCTCAAGAACTGTATATGTGATTCAAAATACGCAGACATTGCAAAATAATAAAAAAATTGCTGAGCAGCTTTTGGCTTATCAGCGCTTGCCTTGGCATCAAAAGGTACTGTTAAAACTGCGCCAAGATGGCAAACAGCCTAATATGCAAACCTTTAATAAGCCAATAGCTGATAAACCTATGACACTTGAACAGCCAGCTATAAAGTAGCCTATGATGAATAATGTTATCTAAAAAATAAAGGCAATCACTGATATCAGCGATTGCCTTTATTTATACTCATCTTTTCATATAACTTTGAGTGTATTTTATTTAGTCAACTCAATCGTACCATTGGCAGTGACTGAGATGGTGCTGTTACCAGATTCAAAGTTTTGGCTTGGTACAGATGCATCAGCACTCTCAGCTTTCATACTCATTGCATTATACATCGGGCGCGGATAATTGCTGCCAGTGTTTAGATTGACATTGACGACACGATAGCCGCGTGCATCCCAAGCACGGGTCATATTTTTAGCTTGCTGCTGAAAAGCGCGAGAAGCTTCGGTCATTAGCTTTTGCTCTAATGCATTCTTTTTGATATCTGAAACACCAAAGCTAAGATTTTCCATCACTAAGGTTTCTTGTAAATCAGCAATCAGCTGGCTAGTTGCGGTAAAATCGGTACTTTTTAGATCGATATTTGCCTGTCCTGTCCAGCCAATGATTTTATTGCTTTTATCATAGCGTGGGTAGGTACGCTGTTGCCCTGTACTGACGGTGACAGTCGGGTAGCGTTTAGCGATTTTCAAAGCATTATTAATCGAAGTGTTTAATGTGGTTGCTAATGCTTTTGCATCGGTTGCCTGTGCTTTTTTATATAAGCTGGCAGTGACCTCATCGTTTTGAATCTCTTCTTTTACTTCTGCCTGAAAAGTAAGTTGGTCGTAGCCAGTTGGTGCTGCATGAGCGCTTCCCATCATCGCTGTTAATAAAAGTGCTGTACCAGTGCTGAGAGCAGCTTTACTAGTTAATATTTTTTTCATCATAATCTCCTGAATGACGTAATTGTGTTTGAAGAAGTTAATTTGAAGACCATAAAAATGCATTTTATTTATTTGGCATTTTTTATAGCATTTAAGCTTCTTAGCTAAAATAGCAAAATTTAAAAGTATCGCTGTGAGAATTTTGTCACTTAAGTTACAGGCGCATGTAGTATAAAAAGCGAACAGTTTTACGATTGGGGTTGTAATAATAAAAAATTCTTGTATAATCTGCAGCTGGTGGCCCCATTGGTAGCCTCGCAACATTGTTCTATGAATCCCGCCAGGACCGGAAGGTAGCAACGGTAATAGTTATAATGTGTGCCGAGGATGTGCTTTTGGGGTCGCTTTTTTTTGCCCAAAATTTGATAATAAAATATATAAATAAGCCCAAATATTTAATCCTGATAATAAGCCCTTCATTATAAAGGGCTTTTTTTTCGCCTGTCTTTTGTCTTATTTTGAACTTTTAGTAAACTATATAAGTTAAAATACAATACAGTAACTTTTATTAACAATAAGGTTAATACAAAGCGTATTGGAGTCTGACGATGAAAGTGTTTGTTTGGTCATTCATTGTAGTGGTTGTATTTGTAATGATTTTTGGTGCATCAATATTCAATAAGTTGGTACGCGCCCGTAATCAAGCAAAAAATGGTTTTGCGCAGATAGATGTACAGCTAAAACGTCGTCATGACTTGATTCCAAACCTAGTCGAAACTACAAGACGTTACTTGTCTCACGAAGAAGAGACGCTGATAAGCGTTATTAGTGCGCGCAACCATGCTCAGAGTCTGCAGGATTCTAGCAAGCATCAGCCAGACTCGCTTGAACACATGGCGCTATTTGCCAAGGCTGAGAGTATGTTGTCCAAAGCATTAGGACAGTTCTCAGCTGTCGTGGAAGCGTATCCTGAGCTAAAAGCAGACAGCATGATTAAAGAGTTAATGGATGAGCTGACCAATACTGAGAACCGCATTGGCTTTGCCCGTCAGCACTATAATGACAGCGTGATGTTCTACAACAATGACCGCGAGGTATTTCCCAATAATCTGATTAGCACGACTTTTAGTTTTCGTCCTCTCAGTCCATTGGTCTTTGAAGATAGAAAAGCGATTGCACAAGCATCTGTCGTCAATATAGGCTGATGTTTCATTACGTTCGTATGCTTAAATGCGTTTAGCTATTTTTAAGTCAGGCAACTAGATGGATTTTTTTGGTGAACAGCGCACCCGTACTCAGCGAAGTCTGTTGCTCTATGGGCTATTTTTTCTCATTGTCTTTGCACATCTGGCAGTAGCGCTGGGTATCATGGCGCTGCTGCTGACGATATTTACTGGTGGCATTGATCATTGGGTGTTGATACTGGTTGTGGTCTGGATAATCGGTAGCTTTGTCATTGGCAGTTTTTTAGAGTACAGACGTTTAGAAGCGGGTGGTCGCGCTATTGCTCAGCGTGTGGGCGGGGTTCGGCTATTTATTGACCATAGCCAAGATGCGTGGGAGCATAGTCAAGGGGTTGCCCATCAGCATGAGCCTGCACCAAAGGTTCGCTTCAGTGCACGCCAAATTGCGGTACGTGATGAGCGTGATTTCCCGCCTGTTTATCGTCGCTATTATGAGATTGCCCAGCAGCTAGCGATTGCTTCAGGTTTTAGTATGCCAATATTATATGTGTTGCCTAACGAGCAAGGCATCAATGGATTCGTCGCTGGTCGTCATAGTCAAGATATGGTGCTGGTCGTCACTCAAGGTGCGCTAGATAAGTTGTCTGATGAGGCGTTGTATGGTCTGATAGGGCACGAATATGGTCATCTCTTACATGGTGATCCCAAGTTTAATCTACAACTAATGGTTGTGCTGGCAGGCTTGCAATTACTCTATGACTGGAGTGATCCAATTTCCAATCATCGTTCCCTTGATACTGATATCACTTCCCATCAGTCTCTATCACAGAGACAAGTTGATCATTTTGCACGCAGTACAGAGGCGCAAACCGCCCGTTTTACCACTCATAGTGAGTGGGTCACTTACTGGCAGCAGCAATCACAACAACAGCAGTCCTCAGCCAAGCGTCAGTCGAAATGGTTGCAAAATAGACCTGTAATAGATCGACAAGCAACGCGTAATATCTGGACATTACTAATACATGGGTTGAGCTTCTCTAGCATGGCAAGTGCTCAACTAATCAAGCACAGCTTTAACCGCGAGCGTGAATTGCTAGCCGATGCGACCAGTATACAGCTCACACGCTCGCCAGCAATTATGGAAACCTTGCAAGCCATTCATCAAGATTCCTTGGGTTCTCGCTTGACAGGTATCGCCGATATTAATGGACTGAGTCATTTTTTCTTTGCCAGTAGCGGCGCCGACCTAGGTGATGTCTCATGGTTTGCCACTCATCCAAGTTTGAGTGAGCGTATGAGCGCCATTAATGCCAATACTTATCACGACTTTGCCATACAAGTTGCCAAAGAAAAACGTATTAATCAGAAGAAAGTACAAGAAGTTTATGAGCAGTGCCGGCTGGGTGATTGGGGAGCAATAACAGCAAATAGCCTAAGTACAGAATCGCCAGAAAAAATCACACTTCAATCTCAGTTATCACCTAGTATTTATAAGAACAATGATACAGAAATAAGTAGTGAACTAGACACGGACTCAGGTCTTGATTTTGCTGTAGAGAAGGATGTGATAGTTGATGGGCGTTTAAAAGTAAAAGTAAAGTCGATTGATAAACATCAGCTGATAAGGCCATGGCAAGCAAAGCATGATAGCGACCTGCTGGCAAAAAATTTAATCAGTACTGCTGATATAAACAAGGTGTCACTGCCACAATATGTGCTTAATCACAGTTACCATCCGCGGGGTGCGCAGGCTTTGATTGAGGCAGTGATGTTATGCCATCAAGGTTGCATATTGTCTACTATTGCCACTTATGATTTATCAGATATCTGGAGTGGTATTCCTAAAGATAGGGTAGTGACTACGACTGATAGTAGCTCTACGTCTAATGTAAAACCTCGAATTGATATAATGAGTGATCAGAAAATATTGTTGCATACCATAGACCAGCAGTTACTAGAGATGGTTGCTGGTATTGATCGGCGGTTAGATAGTGCTTTGATAATATTTGCTATAAAGCAACTGTCCCAACATAATTTATCCGAAAGCGTGATAAATCATTTACGCTTAAAAAGTGAAAGTAGCCATAGCCACCAAAGCCATCTATATTATAAACAGCAAACAAAATCTCGTACCATGCTGATGCGCTATCAGCATGGCATCATTGAGCTGTTTAAAAGTCAGTTAACCGTCGATTTGAGCAGAAATTTTACTGATAATATAGCCAATGATGACGTTTACATGGGTGAGCCTAAACCAGTATTCACGCGATCAGAGAATACAATTTCTCGATCGCCATCAATTTTGTCGTTATGGCAGGCACTACACTTACAGCAACTACTGCCTATACTGTCTGGTGTTTTAAACCATAATTTATCAAGCACCAATGAATCATGGCAACTGGAGTTACGAGCTGGTTTAGATGATATTTATGCCCAGCTTGATCCATCAGGTCAGGTTTTTAACAGCCTTGGCAACGCTGAAAAAACAATATTAACGCTACTGGTCTACCGATTATCAAAAGATGTCAAAGGTCAGGTAGCATCAGCTCTGAGTGATAGAAGTTTTAATGTGTCCAATTATGTTGTATATGTACGCCGTCATGCACGCCTGATTGATATTGATTTAACAGCAGTGAGCAATGCAAATTTACAATGGCTACTATTGACTGCACAAAATTTAAATAGTGTGCAATTATTGGCATTGATAGAAGCAGTGCCTGTTTTTATATCACCAAGCATAGACAGTGAAGAGGCTGGTGATAATTATCAAGACAGGCAGCAGAGTGATGGTCAAATAGAGTATAATAGCGCTATAAAAAACAGCCGTATTGATGATGTCATTACTGATAATCTATATGTACTTAGCCATTATCGTCAATGGCTAAGTACATTGCATACAGTGATGTTACACGATACGATAGTCAGCCAAGATGAATATGATTGCTTAACGATACTGGCAGAGCACTGGCTTGGTGTTAGACAGCTTTTTTAGGTAGATTAGACGATTTTATAGTTAATGCATCAAGTAGTTGTTAGCATCGTTTTTGACAGTAAAAGCCTGTAAACCCATTTTGTATAAGTAGGATAGTAGAGTCGCATGAGTGATATCCAAGACCCGCAGCTGGTATTACAGCACCGTGTACAGCAGCGTCAGATTTTAGCGATGATGGGTATCAATCAGTGGGTGCAGCCAAGCTCAGAAACTCTTAATATCAGTGATATTGCAGCATCTACTGTCATGCCCAGTATGACTCAGTCTGATTCTACTACTAGCAACGTCAAGACACAGCCAAATAATGAACAGCCAGTTGTCAGCATCGTAAATCCAGATGAAGAAAACGTTGAAATATTAGATAGCAGTGCTGACCATAATGTCTCTGCTTATCCATATAATGAAGCGGGAACTGACGACCTCCAAGATATAAGCGCGCATACCTTTAACCAGCAAAGCCCAGTTACTTATAGTTTTGATGCAGTCAGCCCTGATACCGCAGTTGGTTCTAAGACAGATACGGTCGTTCAACAAGACGTTGCCCTGTTTGATGAGCAGGTATTTTCTAATGACAGTCATTATGACCATACCCTTAAGGTAGCACCGTTCGACTTACAAGGTGGTCGTTATGGCGATTGGGTAATCATTGCTGATATTCAAGCGCTTAATAATGACAGCCAAAAACTGTGGCAAAATATCACACAAGCGCTATCAATCTCTTGTGAGACAACATCATTCCCTATCTGTGAGGGCATGGATACGGCTGAGCTTGCCAATGCCAGTTTTGCTGGACACGTCTTTAAAATTGGACGCTGCGAAGAAGAAATAAAGGTGTTGGCGTTGACTGCGTTACCTGAAGGGCTTGAGCATCCCGATTTGACTGCTGCACCAACGTTAGATGAAATGCTTACTGATAGTCGCTTAAAGCGCACGCTTTGGGAGATGATTTCTGGTTCGGCTGATTAACAGTGAAAGTTTTGATTATTTTTTATCAGCAACATAGTCGTTAGCCAATAAAATAAAAACGTAAAAAGTATTTCAATGGTTAACTTTTAAATCCCATAATTTTTAAAACCCAACTAACAACGATGATTTTATCATATTTAGGATAATGATTATGACTACCAAAGCCGCTCCTAACCGTGTACCTAATTTTTCAGCAGGACCTGCTACTATACCGACCGCCGTATTATCACGTGCTCAAGAAGAGTTGCTAGACTGGCAAGGACGCGGCGTATCGGTGATGGAAATCAGCCATCGTAGTAAAGAGTACATCGCGATTACTGAAAAAGCTGAAGCCAAACTGCGCTCATTGATGGATATTCCAGACAATTATAAAGTGCTGTTTTTGCAAGGTGGCGCCAGCTTACAGTTTTCAGCCATTCCATTAAATCTGTTAAATGGTGGACGCGGTGACTACCTCACTACTGGTGCTTGGTCAGGAAAAGCCATTAAAGAAGCGCAGCGTTATGCTAATTTAGGCCTTGGTGAGGTTAATCTGGTGGCAACAGGCAAAGACAGTAACTTTACGGACGTGCCAGACCAAAGTGACTGGAACCTGAGCGAAGATGCGGCGTATTTCCACTACTGTGCCAATGAGACCATTCATGGTTTGCAAGTATTTGAGCCACCGAAAGTTGATGCGCCTATTATCGTTGATATGTCATCTTGCATCTTGTCACAACCGATTGATGTGTCTAAATTTGGGATGATTTATGCTGGTGCGCAAAAGAATATTGGTCCAGCTGGGCTAATTATTGTCATCATTCGCGAAGACTTATTAGGGCAGGCAAGTGAGTGGTGCCCGCTACTCATGAACTATGAACACCAAGCCGAAAAAGAATCTATGTCAAACACGCCAGCGACGTACTCTTGGTACTTGGCAGGTCTGGTCTTTGATTGGTTAGAAGAGCAAGGCGGCGTTGCTGCTATCGGCAAAATTAATCAACAAAAAGCGGATTTGCTCTATAAAACGATTGATGATAGTCGCTTTTATAGCAATCCAGTCGACACTAAGTATCGTTCTATCATGAACGTCCCGTTTACGTTGGCTGATAGCAGTCTTGATAAAGTATTTTTAGAAGAGTCAGAAGCCGCAGGTTTACTGCATCTAAAAGGTCACCGCGATGTTGGTGGTATGCGTGCTAGCATCTACAATGCGGTGTCGCTAGACTGGGTGCAGCAATTGGTCGACTTTATGATTGCGTTTGAAAAGAAGCACGCTTAAGTCAGTACAGTTTTTGGAAAAAAGACGCACTTTTATGAGTTGCGTCTTTTTTTATGAGCATTGATGCTTATTATTGGTGAATAATGTGTCATAGAGTCACTTTCACGCTGCAAACCATTAGGTTAAAAAATCTAAGTTTGTTATGATAAAATTTTGTGGAACTTACTGCTTTCAATTATAGGGCAGTACTTTAGTCAATTATCTTCATATTCATTGGGCTAGCACAGGGGTTTGTTATAACTTTATTATGCTAAAAAATACCATGCTAAAAACTGTCCTATTAGTGACCATGGCGAGCTGGATACCAGCCAGTATCGCGGTGCCGATCACTACTACTGCGCTTGGTCATAATAGTCCTACTGAATATATCGACGCCCCATTTATGCCGTATGCCAATCCAAATGCGCCGACCGGTGGCACGTTGTCGCTTGATGCGCGCGGTACTTTTAATGCGGCTAATAAATGGATGACGACGGGGGTAGCAATGGCTGGCACCGACTATCTATATGATACCTTGATGACTGGCTCATTAAATGAAGCTTTTACCATGTATCCGCAGCTGGCAAGTAAGGTCACTTATGACCCTGATGATACCAGCTGGATTATTTATCATATCAATCCTGCCGCACGCTTTTGGGATGGATCATTGGTGACCAGTCATGATGTAAAAGCCACTTACGACGCGATACTGAACAAAGGGCCGATGTATATTCGCAGCTATTTGGGGGATATTAAAGACATTCAGATTATTAATAAACAGCAAGTAAAATTTGTTTTTGCCTCTGATAAAAATAAAGAGATTTTATTAACGGTTGGTCAATTTCCTATTTTTGCCAAGTCTTCTATCGATGCTGATTTTGAAAAAATTAGCCTAACGCCATTGATGGGTAGCGGTCCTTACAAATTAGGGCGTGTTGATGCGGGACGGGCGGTCATTTATGTGCGTGATCCCAATTATTGGGGTCGTGATTTGATGGTCAATCGTGGTCGTTATAATTTTGATATGATTAAGTTTGTCTACTATCAGAGTGATGAGATTGCTTTTGAAGGTTTTAAATCGGGTCAATATCGTTTTCGCCCAGAGAATAAAGCGTCTAACTGGGCAACGGGTTATAATTTCCCCGCAGTAAAAGCAGGTCTTATTAGTAAAGAATCAATAAGCAGTCAAAATCCAGTGCCGATGCAAGCACTTATCATGAATATGCGTCGGCCCATCTTTCAAGATATTCGTGTCCGTCAAGCCTTAACCGCAGCTTATGATTTCGAATGGATGAATAAAACCTTATTTCATGGGCAGTATGAGCGTTTGCAAAGCTTTTTTCATGGATCAGAGCTTGCCGCCACTGGCACGCCGACAGATGCAGAGATGCAGGTGCTAATTCCATTATTATCTAAACTTGAACCAATGCAGCGCAAAGCAGTATTAATGGAGTGGCAGCTGCCAACCAGTGATGGTAGTGGCTTTAATCGCGAAGGGTTGTTAAAAGCGCGGCAGCTGTTGCTAGATGCTGGATTTTATTATGAAGATATGAAGCTGTATCAGCCGGATGGCAAGCTTGCTCAGATTGAAATTTTAATGACAGGCGAAACCATGGGTCGAGTGTTGTTGCCTTATATTCGTAATCTAAAGCGTTTAGGCTTTGATGTGACGCTACGCCAAGTGGATGGTGCACAATATTATGAGCGTGTGCGTCGTTTCGATTATGACATGGTAGTCGATGTATTCGCCCAGAGCTTATCGCCTGGTGCTGAGCAAGCGGCATTTTGGGGCAGTGCGGCGGCTGATGAGCCTGGTAATCATAATACGGCTGGCATAAAAAATACTGCTATCGATACAGTGACAGCGTTGCTTGCCAATGCTAAAAACCGTGATGAGATTGTACTCTATACTCAAGTGCTCGATCGCCTGCTGCGTGCAGGTCACTATTTGGTGCCATTATATGGTAAGTCTAGTACCAATGTCGCGTATTGGAATCAATACCGTCATACTGAAAAGCTGCCATCTAATGCCATCGGTATTGATTACTGGTGGACGGATAAAAAAGCAGAAGCACGCGTTAATCAATATTTAAAACAGTAAGTGACAGTGACAATGACATTAAAAGTAATTTGAAAGAATTTAATAGACATTAGCAATAAAGATAACCACTGGTAAGGATTTAGTATGAGTATTCGTATTCACCCAATTAAAGCATTCAATGACAACTATATTTGGACATTAATCAATGAGAGTAACAAGCAAGCCATTGTTATTGATCCGGGTCAAGCGGCACCAGTCGTTGCTTATTTAGAGGAAAATGGATTAGAGCTGACGTCTATCTGGACGACTCATCATCATCATGACCATATCGGCGGCGTTGCAGAGTTACAAGAGTCGTATCCGATGACGCATCTGGTTGCGCATACTGAGCATAGTGTCGATGAAGATCAGACCATCAAAGATGGCAGTACAGTAAGCGCGTGGGGCTGCTCTGCGCAGGTATGGGATGTGTCAGGTCATACCGCCAGCCATATGGCTTATATATTAGATATCGATGGCCTTAAGCACTGCTTTTGTGGCGATACCTTATTTAGTGCTGGATGCGGACGTGTGTTTACAGGAACGATTGAGCAGTTGCATGACAGCTTTAAGCGTCTAAATGGACTGCCAGCTGAGACGCTGTTATATCCTGCACATGAATATACTGCTAGCAATCTACGTTTTGGGCTATCTATTGAGCCTGATAATGAAGCGATGCAGCAAGCTTTGGCACAAGCAGAAGACAAAACCGCACAAGGCATTCCGACGCTCCCCGTTACTTTAGGACATGAACGTGCGATCAATGTATTTTTACGCACGCAAGAGCCGAGTGTGATTGCAGGTGTAAAGGCTCAGTTTAATACCGATGATGATAAATCTTTGACTGTATTTGCAGCTCTACGTGAGCTTAAAAATAACTTTTAAATTCTAATCAATGCTTTGACTGACGCTTTGATAGTTATTAGCTGCGCATTCTTTCTATTGCCATATTTCTTACTATTAGGAAGCCGCCATTATGGGTCGTTATATCTTAAAAAGGTTGTTATTGATATTACCGACGCTATTTTTGATATTGCTGGCGAATTTTGTCATTGTACAAGCAGCGCCCGGCGGTCCTGTTGAGCAGCAATTCGCCATGATTGAGCAAGGTGCAAAAGACAATGCCTTGGGCGGTAATATTGGTGCGGGTAGTTCAGGTAATAATAGTACGTATCAAGGCACGCGCGGCCTATCAGAAGAGATGGTGGCGGCGATTAATGCACAATATGGCTTCGACAAATCCGCGCCTGAGCGCTTTTGGCTAATGCTAAAAAATTATGCCCAGCTGGATTTTGGGGAGTCGTTTTTTAAAGGGCAATCGGTTACTGACTTGATTATCGAGAAGCTCCCTGTATCAATCTCGCTTGGGCTTTGGAGCACGCTGCTGATTTATATGATAGCGATTCCACTGGGGGTCTATAAAGCCATGCATCATGGCTCAGGGATTGATAAAGTCACAGCCATGCTACTAGCTATCGGCCATGCAATACCCGTTTTCGTATTTGCCGTTATATTATTGGTGTTTTTTGCAGGTGGTAGCTACTGGAATATCTTTCCACTGCAAGGCTTGACCTCTGAGAATTTTGATCAATTGAGCGTGCTGGGTAAAATCAAAGATTACTTTTGGCATTTGGCGCTACCGCTGCTAGCAAGTACGGTTGGTGGTTTCGCTGGCTTGACCTATTTGACCAAGTTTAGCTTTTTAGAAGAGCTCGGCAAGCAATATGTGCTTACCGCTCGTGCCAAAGGCTTGGCTGAGCGTCAAGTGCTATACGGACATGTGTTTCGTAATGCCATGCTGATTATTATCGCCGGTATTCCAGCGGCTATCGTTGGCATTTTCTTTGCCGGTAATTTCCTTATTGAGATTATTTTTAAACTTGATGGTTTGGGCTTGTTAGGTTTCGAAGCCATTCAGCAGCGTGATTATCCCGTGATATTTGGCACGCTGTTTATTTTTACCTTGGTCGGACTGTTATTACAGTTAATCAGTGATTTAAGTTATCACTTAATTGATCCCCGTATCGATTTTGAGGGGCGCTAATGTCAAGTCATCCATTACCTTCAACGCACTCAAGCGCATCTGCTATTGCTATAGAAAAAAAACGTCGCCTAAATCCTATCTGGCAGGCACGACTTAATCGCTTTCGTCAAAATCGTCTTGGTGTCATATCGCTGTTCATTTTTGCCTTGATATTTGTCATCTGTATGGCAGCCAATGTGATTGCCAATGACAAGCCGCTACTTGTACAGTATCAAGGCGATTACTACTTCCCCGTACTAAAAGCCTATCCTGAGACGACTTTTGGCGGAGTGTTTGAGACCGAGACCAATTACAAAGATCCTGCGGTACAGACGCTGATTACTGAGCAGGGTTATTATGTGATGCCGATCATTCCGTTTGCTGATCAGACGCCAAACGTTGAGCTAGGTATTCCATATCCAGCGGCACCCAATAGCCAGAATTGGCTTGGTACGGATGACTTGGGTCGCGATGTGCTGGCGCGTATACTGTATGGCATGCGAGTGTCATTATTATTTGGTTTGGCATTGACACTAGCAGGAGCAGTGATTGGTATTATCGTCGGTGCGATACAAGGTTATTACGGTGGCTGGATAGATTTGGCAGGGCAGCGCTTCATGGAGGTTTGGGGCGGGATGCCGCAGCTGTTTATGATTATTATCTTGGTCAGCCTGTTTAGCCCCAGTATCTTTATGCTGTTTGCAATGATGTTATTGTTCGGTTGGATGGGGCTGGTTGGCTTGGTACGAGCAGAGTTTTTACGCGCGCGCAACTTTGACTATGTGCGTGCGGCGCGTAATCTGGGGGCTTCCGACAGCCAAATCATGCTAAGGCATATCTTGCCCAATGCGCTAGCGTCAAGCTTGTCACAGCTGCCGTTCATTTTAACGGCCAATATTATTGCGTTAACAGCGCTAGATTTCTTGGGTTATGGTTTACCACCTGGGTCACCGTCGCTGGGTGAGCTGATGGTACAAGGGAAAAACAACCTTGATGCGCCTTGGCTGGCCTTATCGGGATTTTTTAGCTTAACCTTTATTTTGTCGTTGCTCATCTTCGTTGGTGAAGCACTGCGTGATGCCTTTGATCCGAGGCGCTCTTAATATGACAACTGAGAATATGACAATTGCTACTGAGCAAAATAGTCTTTTAAATGACAATCATATCAATATATCAAATAAGCTCATGCTGACAGTGGATAAGCTTAACATTGCAACCACTTCGGGTACTGTTTTAGTCGATAAGCTAACGTATGAGCTCAGGCAAGGTCAAACACTAGCCATCGTTGGTGAATCCGGCTCTGGTAAATCGATCGCAAGTCTCGCGCTATTAGGCTTGCTCCCAGATAGCTTGACCGTTACTGGTAAAGTGCAGTTAGCAGATACAGTAGGAATGACTACATTACCAATAGCCAACGATAGAACACGTAATGCAGCTCTACGTGATGTACGTGGGCGGCGCATCGGCATGGTGTTCCAAGAGCCGATGACGGCGCTTAATCCATTGCATACAGTTGCCAAACAAATTGCAGAATCGCTCCGTCTAATCGGAGTATCCAAAAATCAATGGCATGAAAAAAGTATCGCCTTGTTAAATGATGTCAATATCACCGATCCTACTGATAAGCTAAATCGCTATCCGCATGAGTTATCGGGTGGTCAGCGTCAGCGGGTGATGATTGCCATGGCATTAGCGCAGCAACCTGACATCTTAATCGCTGATGAGCCAACCACCGCGCTTGATGTAACCTTGCAACATGAGATTCTCGCTCTATTAGATAATCTTAAACGTCAGCATGATATGGCGATGATATTGATTAGCCATGACCTCAATCTGGTCAGGCGCTACAGTGATGAAGTCACCGTTATGCGTCAAGGGCAGACTATTGAGCAGGGTGGAACTGCAGCGGTATTTAGTCAACCTAAAGCAGAATATACCCGCTCGCTTATCAAACAAGACTTTGGCCAAGCGCTGAACTTCTCTAATGATGATAAAATTCAGCAATCAACCGTATTGCAAGTCAGCAATTTACACGTACAGTTTCCAATTGAAAAAAGTCTGTTTGGTGGTACCAAACGCTGGTTCATGGCTGTTAAAGATGTCGATATGAGCCTGCAAAAAGGTCAGGCATTGGGCATCGTTGGTGAGTCAGGCTCAGGGAAAACTACCATAGCGCTTGCGTTAAGTCAGTTACTTAGTAATCAAGCGCGTGTCAGTGGTCAGATAATGGTGAATAATCAAGATATTGCGGCGTTATCAAAACGTGATTTGCGCACCTTCCGCTCACAGATTCAAATGGTTTTTCAAGATCCATTTGCCAGTATTAACCCTCGTATGACTGTCATGGAAATCGTCGAAGAAGGGTTGTTAGTACAAGGCGTTGTTAAAGTAGCACGTCAGCAGGCAGTAATGAACAGTCTTGCTACCGTGCATTTACCGTTAGAGTTTGCGCAGCGTTATCCGCACGAGCTATCAGGTGGTCAGCGTCAACGGGTGGCTCTGGCTCGTGCCCTTATTATGCAGCCAAGTCTCTTAATATTGGATGAGCCAACGTCTGCGCTTGATAGCACTACGCAAGTCACTGTAGTGAATTTGCTACGTGAAATTCAAGAGAAACTGCAAATCAGCTATGTGTTTATCAGTCATGATTTAAAAGTAGTCCGTGCCTTGTGTCAGCAAATTATAGTGTTAAAAGAAGGCAAGTGCATTGAGTTTGGGCGTACCGAAGACGTGTTCAATAATCCACAACATCCGTATGCAAAGCAATTATTTCAGGCGAATGTGATATAGCCTAAGTAAATGATACTAAATACTTAGAACATAGCAGTTCATACTAATAGCGACATACCAAAAATCGCAATGGTACAATAAGTTTGGACAGTAGTTTACTTTATATAGAACCTAGTCCTATGTATATTATTTGAACCTTGATTTATTCGGTTAGTTCAAACGGTCATTATTACCATTAAAAGCATCATTAAAAAAGGATTTTTATACCCATGAAAAAACAAAATAGTATTGCTAAATTAGTAAGTAGTAAGTTAGTAAGTACCGATGGATTACAGCATGCTGGCTATTTAGCCGTTGCCAAGACACGCGCCAAAGTACTAAAAGCCTTCGCTTATGTTATCCCGATTAGAAGACCGATGTTATTCGTCGGCGAAAGCTCTTGTGATGAGCTATGCGACATGCTTATTAATGAAGGTAGCACCAATGTCTTTATCGTCACTGATGCGGTATTGAATAAGCTTGGTATACCTGCAAAAGTCACTGATTATCTAGATAGCAAAAATATCCGCTATAAAGTCTATGACGGTATTACGCCAGACCCTACTTTTAAAGTGGTTGAAGAAGGGCTACGCATCTCCATTGATGCTAAATGCGATTCTATTATTGCTATCGGCGGTGGCTCTGTGATTGATGCAGCTAAAATGATTGCTATGTCACAAGGCAACAATTGCAAGCCGCAGCAACTTATCGGTATTCTTAAAGCACGAAAGCCTTCTGTACCGCTGTACTGTGTGCCTACAACTGCGGGTACTGGTTCGGAAGCGACACTTGGTGCAGTTGTATCAGATGATAAAACCCATCAAAAAGCACTATCTATCGACCCAAGAATGGTGCCATTAGCCGCCGCTATTGACCCAGTTATTATGAAAGGGATGCCGGCTCATATCACAGCGGATACGGGTATCGATGTGTTGACCCACGCCTTAGAAGCTTGGATGAGTGCTAATGCGAGCGTCGAGACCGACTATTATGCGGCTTCTGCGGTGAAGTCAGTTATGCAGAATCTGCCAGTAGTATATAAAGACGGCGGCAATCTCAAAGCCAGAGAAGCAATGGGTATTGCCGCTCATTACGGCGGTATTGCCTTTAATAAAGCGGGCCTTGGCTATGTCCATGCCATCGCTCATCAGCTTGGTGCGTATTATAGTATTCCTCATGGTCGTGCTAATGCCATCGTGTTACCTTATGTACTTGATGTCAATCGTCAGGCAAGCAAAAAAAGACTAGCAGATCTGGCTAGAAAAACGGGTATGGTTAAGGATGGTCAAGCCGGCAAGAGTGATGCTGTGATTGCAGATCATCTGATTGCGCAAGTTCGCGAATTGATCGCTACTTTAAATATCGATCCAACGGTTAAAGGTATGAAAACCACTGACTTTGATAGCATTGCTAAAGCCGCAGCTAAAGAAGTCAGCGATACTTATGCGGTGCCAACGTATCTGTCAGCATCTGAAATCAAGAGCATTTTAACGAAGATTCAGCAAGCCAGTGATGAGCATGCCGATACTGATGTTAAGAGCGATAAAGTTGCATAGATGATTTGCTAAATGAATAACCTAGTCATGAATTAATAAAAAGCTTATTATTGAAAAGTAGTAAGCTTTTTCTATGGCCATTCATTAAATATGGTGTATATAAACAACACTTTAGGAATATTTCTGTGAGACCTAAGGGTTACGATGGTTACATGATATTACCCTTAGGAGCCTTTCATGACACACCCATTAATAGTGAATTATAAATTACCAGCTAAAGTCGTGGGCATGGCGATAGTAGCGAGCAGTGTCTTTTATGTCGGTTGCGCCTCCACTGAAAAACCGCCTACGATAAAAAATGTTTCCATTGAAAATCCTTATGCGCCTACCGACCCTAACTTAGCAGTAGCAACGGTCGCTGGTGGCTGCTTTTGGTGTGTCGAGGCGGGTTATGAAAAGATTCCTGGTGTGGTAGAGGTAGTGTCAGGTTATACAGGTGGCGAATCTAAGAATCCAACTTATAGTACTGTTTCAGCTGGTGGTACAGGGCATACTGAAGCAGCCCAAGTTTATTATGATCCGACCAAGATTACCTACAATGGTATCGTTCAAGCACTATGGCGAATCGCTGATCCTACTGATGATAAAGGTCAGTTTGTAGATAGAGGCACCCAGTATCGCCCAGCTATTTTTTATAATAGTGAGCAAGAAAAACAGATAGCCGAAGCTGCTAAGCAATCTCTGCAAGCCTCTGGCGTCTATAAAAATCCAGTCGTAATCGAGATTGTACCTGTTAGCGAATTTTATCCAGCAGAAGAGTATCATCAGGATTATTACAAAAAGAATCCACTACGTTATAAAGCTTATACGTTTAACTCTGGTCGCTACCAGTTCATTGAAAGTGTCTATGGTAAAAAATATGAGTTAGATTTCAACCAATTCAAACCGACTGTAACCAGTGCAAAGTCAGCAATGTCGAATACCTCGTCAACTGCAGTAAAGCCGTCGACAGTTAAGACAAGTGCAGGCTTTGACCCAGATACCTTTGTAAAACCGACAAAAGCTGATCTTAAAAAATCACTAAGTGACATTCAATATAAAGTCTCTCAGGAAGATAGTACTGAGCGCGCTTTTGATAACGAATATTGGGATAATAAAGAACCTGGACTGTATGTCGATGTAGTATCAGGTGAACCATTATATTCGTCTCGTGATCAATACAAGTCCGGTACAGGTTGGCCGAGCTTTACTCGTCCACTGAATGCTAGCTTTGTCGTAGAAAAGGCAGATCGAGGAATATTTGGCACCCGTACCGAGATTCGTAGCCGTTATGCCGATTCACACGTCGGTCATGTATTTGACGATGGTCCGGCACCGACGGGTAAGCGCTATTGCATGAACTCAGCAGCAATGCGTTTTATCCCACTGGCGCAGATGGAAGCGGCTGGCTATGGTAGATGGATCAATGACGTAAAATCAGCTAGCTAATTCCCTTACTGTCATAAGAAATCAAAAACCGCTTATCATATCAGTAGTTAACTACTGATATGATAAGCGGTTTTTGTATGTGATGCTATATAGTCTTATTGAACATAATAGAGAACATATCTATCTATCAAAAAAAATGAATATATTTTCTTAAATTTTCATGTCATAATTATTAGTACAATGTATCAGTTTAGTAATAATTGAAATTTAATGTTATTTTTGATGGCTAGATTGGAATTTCTTAGTGTGTAAATTACAAGGAAGAGTTATGTTAAAAAGAGAATTGAATACAGTGTCGGGTCTTGTAGTAGTAAATTCTGCCGATAATAAAATGCGCGGAGCAAATATAAAAATATCATTTTTAACAATCAGTATGCTAGCAGTTAGCGGCATATGGTTAACAACAGAGTCTGCCATGGCATATGATCCTTATTGCGATATGCATCCATGGGATTGTGGATACTCTGGAATGCCAGGTCCTATGGGTCCTATGGGTCCTGCTGGTATGGATGGTGCTAAAGGTGATACTGGTGCTCAAGGCATACAGGGTGAAACTGGCGCTAAAGGTGACCAAGGTATTCAAGGCCTACAGGGTGAAATTGGTGCCAAAGGCGACATCGGTCTAACTGGTGCTAAGGGCGAACAAGGTATCCAAGGTCTGACGGGTGCTACAGGAGATACTGGCGCCAAGGGAGACAAAGGTGATATCGGTCTAACTGGTGCTAAGGGCGTACAAGGCATTCAAGGTCTGACCGGTGCTAAAGGTGATACTGGTGCTAAAGGCCTACAGGGTGAAATTGGTGCCAAAGGCGAAACTGGCGCCAAGGGTGATAAAGGCGACATCGGTCTAACTGGTGCTCAAGGGGAACAAGGCATCCAAGGTTTGACTGGCGCTAAAGGTGAGGCAGGTAAGGATGCTAATATCAATGTTGCTATACAGACCTCTAATAGTACAGCGACACCAGCCCAAGCCACAGGTAAAGATTCTATTGCAATAGGTAATGGCGCAGTAGCTGAAGGCAGCCAATCTATTAGTATTGGTGTGGGCAATTTAGTAACCGGTAAAAACTCTGGTGCAATTGGCGATCCAAGCACAGTAAGTGGCTCAGGTAGCTATAGCTTCGGCAATAATAATACGGTCACCGGCAACAACACAGTAGTTTTAGGAAACGGCATCAGTACGGGAGTGAATAACTCAGTTGTTCTTGGAAGTGACTCCACAGCAAACCGTGATAACACAGTATCAGTTGGCTCAGTAGGTAGTGAGCGTCAGATAATTAATGTGGCAGCTGGTACACAGGGTTCTGATGCGGTTAATGTCACACAATTAAATACGGCTAGGCTCAAAGCAGTGACTGATGCCAATACTTATACTGATACTAAGTATGACGTTTTGAATAACAGCTTTCAGAATTACTCTAACGGCATAAATCGTCGAGTCGATGATGTGGAAAAAACAGCCAATAGTGGCGTGGCTATTTCTTTAGCAACACAACAGGCTATCCCCAATCTCCAACCAGGCAAGGTTGCTGTGTTTGGTGGTGTGGGTCATTATGAGGGTGAAAGTGCTTTAGCTATTGGTGCCGCTACAATGTTAGATAATGGTCGCACGTCAGTCAGTGGTGCATTTGGTTTTGCTGACTCAAAGTTCGGCGGCCGAGTTGGTATGTCTTACATATTTGGTCAATAGTCATTTTATTGATTTAGTTTTTTTAACCTGTCGTAGCCATACGGCAGGTTTTTTTATGAAGTCTAATTATGTTCTTATCACTATTGAATAGATTATGGCCAGTGAACTATATTTGAAATACTAAAAAGATAATCGAGAAAAGGACGCATGAGCGTCCTTTTTATAATTAGGTAATATTAATCTTCAACATTAAAAAGCAGGTTTACGCTTCGGTACAGCATCTAAAAACTCATTGCGCGCTTGATTGTCATGTACATACTCACCTAACATCGACATTGTGCGCGTAGTAGAGTGTTGCTTATTGACGCCGCGCATCATCATACACATGTGAGCAGCATCCATTACTACTGCCACACCGCGGCAGCCCGTCACATCCATAATCGTTTGCGCTATTTGTTCGCTTAAATTTTCTTGAACTTGCAAGCGACGAGAAAACATATCGACGATACGAGCAAATTTAGACAACCCTAACACTTGACCGTTTGGTAAATAACCAATGTGTGCTACACCGTGAAAAGGCAACATATGGTGCTCGCACAATGAATAAAACTCAATATTCTGTACCAATACTAGCTCACGGTTGGTCGATGGAAACAAAGCGTCATTAACGACTTCATCTAAGCTTTGATGATAGCCTTTGGTCAAATGCGCAAATGCTTTGGCAGCACGTGTTGGGGTGTCTTCAAGTCCTGGACGATGCAAGTCCTCACCCGTTGAGGCGATGAGCTGGCGATAGGATACGATGCTTTCTTGGTAGTCTGATGCTATTGTTGCGGTATTGCTCATAAGTTTGGCAGCCATCCAAAATGTGGGTGTAGCTTAACGCTAAATCCTTAGTTACAAACAATGGTTGTAAAGGATTATTATAAAAATTGTGCAAGCTGGGAGGGCTGTGATTATACTCGAAATCTACTTAACTTCATACTGCTGTAGCCGGTAGTTCACCGTTTTATCAATATTAAATGGTATTATTAAGCGGGATTAGGCATTAATACAGTGTAAGCAAATACAGTTTACGACTGTTTACTTAAATCAATTCGTGTATAATAACTCATCTTTCAATTGGTACTTCTACTCGCTATTTATTAGCCAACTATTAAAAATAATCGATCATTTAAATGACCTAAATTGACTTAAAAGGAAATATTATGCTATTACAAGGACAGCGTTTTGTCGTTACAGGCATCGCTAGCAAACTATCTATCGCTTGGGCAATCGCTGAAGCACTACATCGTGAAGGCGCGTCGTTAATTTTGACTTATCCTAATGATAAAATCAAAAAACGGGTAGATATGGCGGCTGAAGCATTTGAGGCGGACTTGGTCCTTGAGTGTGACGTGGCATCAGATGCGTCTATTGCGACTTGTTTTGAGCAAGTCACTGCCCATTGGGGCGATGGCATCAATGGCGTAGTACATGCGATTGGCTTTGCACCGATGGATCAGCTTGATGGTGATTTTGTCAATGCGACAACCCGTGAAGGCAGTCATATCGCCCATGATATCTCAAGCTATAGCTTTGTGGCATTGGCAAAAGCATCGCGTGAGCTACTTGCTATGCGCCACGGCTCAATGTTGACGTTGACTTATGAAGGCAGTATTTCAGTATTGCCAAACTACAACGTCATGGGTATGGCAAAGGCGAGTCTTGAAGCCAGTGTTCGCTACCTTGCAACTTCAATGGGCGGTGAGGGCATTCGCGTCAATGCGATCTCGGCAGGTCCTATTCGTACGCTTGCTGCCAGTGGCATCAAGTCATTCCGTAAAATGCTTGATATCAGTGAAAAAATCGCCCCGTTACAGCGTAATATTACTCAAGCTGAAGTCGGTAATGCCGCGCTATTTTTATTGTCGCCTTGGGCATCTGGTATCACTGGTGAGATTATGTTTGTTGATGCAGGCTTCAATACCGTCGCGATCAGCGAGCAGCTAATGATGCTTGATGAGCCGAAGTAGTTAAAAGACAATTCTCAACGATATATAATGAGGAATGAGGAAGGCAGCCAATCGGCTGTCTTTTTGATTATATTATGGGTTTTTTGCTGATAAGCCATTAAGCGACGAATATGATAACCAAATTACCAAGATGGATATTGTGGGGTGGCGCCGTATTGGCATTCAGTGCAGGCTGTGTCAATACGGCAGCATTAATGGGTTTTACCAATCTATCTGTCTCGCATGTGACAGGTAACGTAAGCTTGTTTGCCGCTGCTATCGCTTACTTAGACATTCAAAGCCTTTTATTTATCGGCGCGCTACTGCTGTCTTTTTTGGCAGGGGCTGTATTAAGTGGTTTTGTTATCGGTCAGACGTCATTGAAGCTTGGTCGACGTTATGGTAATGCGCTTTATATTGAAGCGGCATTATTGTTAATAAGCTATTGGTTATACCAGCAGCACGATTATCTAGGACAGCTTTCCGCTGCTATGGCATGTGGCTTACAGAATGCAATGGTTGCCACTTATAGCGGTGCAGTGATTCGTACCACGCATTTAACAGGACTAACCTCAGATATGGGCGCTGCCATCGGTAATTGGCTGGCGGGTCGTCGCATCAGTAAGCCAACATTAGGTTTTCAGGCGATTATTTGGTACTGTTTTTGCGCTGGCAGTGCCGTAGGTGCTTTTTTATATGCCAGAGTCGGCTATGGTGCGTTGTTTTTGCCTATTACTATTGTTTTGAGCGCAGCCTTCGTATACAACTATGTATCAGACAATCTATCAGAAAAAAGACGGCCAAGAAAAAAGCGCCCATCAGTTTGATAAGCGCTTATTCATTTTTAAATTTTATTTCAATCGAATCCATACAGACTACTGATCGTCTTCTTTATGGTCCTCATGTTCGTGCAACCCTTGCATCATATCTAACGCGGAATCGTCAGTACGCTGCTGATCTTCTTTAGCCAATCCATCTTGGTTGATGTCTTTTGGTGCCATTTTCGTCGTTGAGTCAGTTTTGTTGTCATCTGCCATGAGAATCTCCTATTTGTTTTTATTAACGTTCTTCACCAACTCAGTATGTGATACAGCTTATGAGTTGTACAGGGAAGATATGAACATATTTAGTGACGGTATGTAACTTTGTATCAAACTGACTTCTGGTTTTTCAAAATAGACTTAAATCCATACTTATAAAGCCAATTGGTTTTGGGTAGATGAAATAAAGATTATATTTCTGACAAGGTTTTCAATATGTCTATATTGATAATAATTTGGTGGATAATATTTCTGCTATGATGGCACCTTGTTTTTGTCAGTACTGTTATTAAGTACGATTATAAAGGTATGGTTAACAGCTGAAAGACGTCTTTATGTTTATAATTTTTAACACCGTCTTTGGGTACAATAAGGACATTATATGTCAGAGAAAAAACTAGATAGCCATCTTCCTAACGATGGCAACGAGTATTTATTTACGGATACCTTCCCAAAAGGTACCGGTAAAGGATTGATAGTTGTCGCTATCGCGGCGGTTATCAGTCTGTTTATCTATAACGTATTGCCGTATGATATCAGTGCCAATAAAGGCCTCGCCATGTTGTTCTTTATCGGCGTTTTATGGTTAACTGAAGCAGTACATGTGACGATTACAGCGATATTGGTAGTGGTCATAGGAGCGCTAATTGGTTTACCGGATTTCGATGCTGAAATTGGATTACAAAGCTTTGCTAACCCAATTATTTATTTATTTTTTGGTGGCTTTGCATTAGCGGCGGCATTGCATGTGCAGCAATTAGACAGGAAAATAGCGCTTAAGATTCTATCCATGTCAGGTGGTAATCTGAGGAATGCGGTATTCTTAATATTTGGGGTCACCGCATTTTTATCGATGTGGATATCAAATACGGCTACTGCAGCGATGATGCTGCCACTGGCGCTTGGTATTCTAACGCAGGTTGACCGCGAAAAAGACCGTGGCACTTTTGTGTTCGTACTATTAGGTATTGCCTATTCTGCGAGCCTTGGTGGTTTGGGTACGATCGTTGGTTCACCACCCAATGCTATTGCTGCAAAAGCACTTGATATCGCGTTTGTCGATTGGATGAAGTTTGGTATTCCAATGATGGTGGTGCTGTTGCCATTATTGCTCGGTGCCATGTATTTATTCCTCAAGCCCAATCTTAACCGTCAGGTCACGCTGAACGAAGATGATGAGGCTATTGCATGGAATAAGCCGCGTGTACTGACAATTATTGTATTTATCGTCACAGCGCTAAGCTGGATACTCTCGAAACAAATTGGTGCCGCACTTAATATTGATGATGTTGATTCTATTGTGGCACTGTTAGCAGCATCAGCGGTGGTCAGCTTAGGGTTGGTTTCATGGAAGCAAGTTTCTGACAATACCGACTGGGGTGTGCTCATGTTGTTCGGTGGTGGTATTGCGCTATCAACAGTGTTAAAAGTTTCAGGCGCATCGTTGGTTCTTGGTCAAGCAGTTGCTAATGGACTGTCCTCTGCACCGCTTATCGTCGTGGTACTGGCAGTTGCGGCATTCATTATATTCTTGACAGAATTTGCTTCTAATACGGCTTCTGCCGCCTTGTTAGTCCCTGTGTTTGCGGCTATTGCTGAGCAAATGGGTCTACCACCTGCAGTATTAGTCATGATTATTGGTATCGGTGCTTCTTGCGCATTTATGCTACCAGTTGCCACGCCACCAAACGCTATTGTCTTTGGGACGGGTCTTATTAAGCAGACAGAGATGATACGTGTTGGTGTCATACTGAATGTTATTTCTACCTTTATCATAGGTTTGTGGGCATATTTTTTCTTACTATAATCTATGAGTGAAAACAGTTATAACCGAACAAACCCAATGTTTAAGTGATTCTTAAACATTGGGTTTTTCATTTACTAGTAGTCATAATGTCGGTATAAAATACTTATCGTTTCTTTCTTGTTATCATTGATGTATTAGCTGCTCAAAGCAGATTGGAATGACTATTAACTGACTAGGTTTATCTAACAAGGAACATATAAGATGTCTAAGGAATCTCTAAAATGCCAACCCTATATATGATTCAATTAGGCGGTCGTCCCAAAGGACGGTTGATTGAACAACACGATATATTTTTTGGCGTGGCCAATCAGGTTAATGAATTAATAGCAGATATCAATAACCATTGGCCTGAAGTGAAAAATAAGTGGCATATTGATTCATACCGCGCTATTAGCAAAGTTGATAATTATGCGATTAAATTAGTGGAATCCAATATTCAAGCAGAGTGCGCCAACGACTTAAAGCTATTCTTTATCAATTTAGGCGGCTATCAGCAGGGCAGTTTTGAAGAGTTTCATTATAAGCTACTTATCGTGGCTGATAGCCAAGCAGATGCAGTTAAACAAGCAAAACAGAGCGAATTTTATAAACAATTTACTTTTAAAGATAAAGCATCGCCTTTTAACGCTGCCTCGCATATTGATGACAAGTTTGAAGTAGATATAGACAACATATATAACGTCAATGATCTTATCTCAAATGTTAAAATCATTATCGAGCCTCTTGCAAGAGCGCTTGATAAAAGTATAAATGTCATAGAAGATAAAAAATACGTAGGATATTTAAGTATTAAAAATCTTAAAAAATTAGCACTGTGATAATATTAATTGTCGCTTACGTATTTATGAGTTTTAAGAGATACGTCTAATCACTCCTTATCTCTGTGAGATTTTTGGTTGTTTTAGAAATTTGATACGTTCTATAAGCAACAACTCAAGTCTAGGCCATACACGAGTAACTTGAATCGCAGCTCAATTATCCCCATAATCTAATAACTCCTAAATAATAAATAGCCTAAGTAAATATGCCTGATACTTCAACAGAAAATCAAGAAAAAATCCAGCCTGTACAAGCCGAAAATCTGAACGCCGAGACAAAAAATACGCAGAAAGAAAGTGTGGATACTCAACAGGTTATTTCTGTTGCTAATTTACCTGTGCTCGCGAAGGACGAGTATTATCTCAGTCGCCTTGAGCGTGAGCTGGCACGTGCAAAATCGTCTGCTAATAAAAATAGCAATACGGATGACAAACACAACGTTAAAAATAGCAATAATTTAGATAAAAAACGCGCCCAATATGAGCAATTAAAAGCTCGCTCGCAACAAGCGGTGCAAGCGCGTATAGAGAGCATTCCAGATAGGCTGGCAGAAAAATTGAATCAGGATCTCCCTGTTAGCCAACGTGGTGATGATTTGATTCAGGCAATCATCGATAACCAAGTGATTATCGTTGCAGGTGAGACAGGCTCCGGTAAAACTACGCAGCTGCCTAAGTTAGCAATGCTAGCAGGTCGCGGTATACGTGGGCAGATAGGGCATACACAGCCTCGACGACTGGCGGCACGCAGTGTGGCAAACCGTATCGCTGAAGAATTGGGCGAGCAGCTTGGTAATACGGTCAGCTTCAAGATTCGCTTTAACGAGCAAGGCACGGCGCAATCTGTCGTTAAACTAATGACTGATGGTATTTTGCTTGCTGAACTTGGTCACGATCGTTTTTTGAGTAAATATGATACTATTATTATTGATGAAGCCCATGAGCGTAGTTTAAACATTGACTTTATTATGGGTTATTTAAAAAAACTGCTGCCCAAGCGCCCTGATTTAAAAGTCATTATTACCTCAGCGACACTGGACACTAAACGCTTTAGTGAATACTTTAGTCGCTACGATAATAAGCTTAAACGGCAAATTCCTGCGCCTATTTTTAATGTCGAAGGACGAAGCTTCCCTGTCGAAGTGCGTTATCGTCCGTTAACAGATGAGCCAGTAACCAGCTCAGACGATGATAGCTACGACGACTTTGAAGAAAATCTGCCACGTGCGGTGGTTGCTGCAGTGGAAGAATGCTTTAGCGATGCACAAAGTAAAGGTCATTCTGATCAAGCAGATATCTTGATATTTGCAGCCACTGAAGCTGAGATTCGTGAGCTCCAGGAAGTACTTGAGCGTCATGGACCTAAGCATACAGAAGTGCTGCCACTATTTGCACGGCAGACCTATGAAGAGCAACAGCGTATCTTTCAGCCATCAGGTCGCGGCCGACGTATTGTTATCGCGACTAACGTCGCTGAGACAGCATTGACCGTACCCGGCATTCGCTATGTGATTGATTTGGGTTTTGCGCGTATATCACGCTATTCTTATCGTTCGCGCGTACAGCGTTTACCAATTGAAGCCATCTCGCAAGCTGCTGCCAATCAGCGTAAAGGGCGTTGTGGTCGTGTTGCGCCGGGTGTTTGTATTCGTTTATATAGCGAAGAGGACTTTACTGGTCGTCCTGAATTTACGGAACCTGAGATTTTACGCACTAACTTAGCATCCGTTATTTTACAAATGGCAAATCTGCGCCTAGGAAGCGTCGATGATTTCGCCTTCATTGAGCCACCTGACAGTCGCTTGGTTACTGATGGACATAAATTGCTTGATGAATTGGGCGCGATTACTGCTAAAAACGACGTACCTTCAGCTAAACAAACTAACAAGCCAAAATCAAAACAGGGTCTGGATCATCTGGTTCTGACACCGACTGGTCAAAAGATGGCACGTATGCCAATCGATCCAAGGCTGGCACGTATGCTGGTAGCTGGTAGCGATTTTGATTGTATCCGAGAAATGCTCATTGTCGTTGCAGCGCTTGCTGTCCAAGATCCACGCGAGCGGCCAGTAAATAAGCGCCAGCAAGCGGATCAGAAGCATGCTGAATTTCGCCAAGATGACTCTGATTTTTTATTCTATTTAAGTCTGTGGAAAGCCCTGTTTGAGAAAGACGAAGATGGCAATAAGTTGTCTGGCAATCAGCGTAAGCAGTTTACGAAGAAAAACTATCTAAGCTTCCCGCGTGTACGTGAGTGGAGTCAAACCCATCGTCAGTTAGTACAAATGGTCACTGAGCTCAAGCTGACTGATGCTAATGAGGCAAAAACTGCTGACAAGAATGCCTCGAAAGAAGTGACTCACAGTGACCCTACCGCGATTGAAGATGAAGCACTCAAAGCTGTTAAATACGCCAATTTACATCGCGCATTGTTAACAGGTTTGTTGTCTACGATTGCTCACAAAACTGAAAATCGCGGTGAATACTTAGCTGCTCGCCAGCAGAAAGCCAAAATATTCCCAGCCAGTACGGTTTTTAAACAAATACCACCTTGGGTCATGGCTTTTGAAGTGGTTGAGACATCGCAAGTCTTTATGCGTACCGTTGCCAAGATTGAACCAGAATGGATTATCTCAGCCGCCGGTAACTTATTAAAGTATCACTACTTTGAGCCACATTGGTCGAAAAAAACTGGCCGCGTTAAAGCTTATTCCCAGATCAGCTTATTTGGTCTGATTATTATCAGTAAGCAACTGACCAACTATGAGCAAGTTAATCTAAGCGAATCGCGCGAGATATTTATCCGTGACGGTCTGGTTACTGGAAATTTAGGTAGACAAGCACCATTCTTACAGCATAATATGGATAAAATTGCTGACATTCAACGTATCGAGGATAAATTACGCCGCCGTGATCTATTAGTCGATGAAGAGTCCTTGTATCAGTTTTATGATAAAAAAATCCCCGATCATATTGCGAGCCGCAAAACGTTTGAAGACTGGCGTGCCGAAGTTGAAAAAACCGATACTAAGTATCTGTTCTTTACCGATGAAGACGTGCTTAATAGCCAAGCACCGACCACAGGCGATTTCCCAGAAGTGTGGAAGCTTGGTGACTTAAAGCTGCCACTACGCTATATCTTTGATCCAGCAAGCGATGATGATGGGGTGACCATCCGTGTGCCGCTTGTCGCCCTACCGCAGCTTGATGCGATTGAATTGTTATGGGGTGTACCTGGTTGGCGTTATGAGCTGGTATTGCAATTATTAAAATCATTACCAAAAGACATTCGTCGTCAGATTGTACCTATTCCTGATACTGCCGATAGCTTGTTTGATGAGTTGCAGCCTGCGGGTGGACAGGGGTTATTAAAACAGCTTTGCCAAGCACTTAACCGCCGTGGCATTATGTCAGTCACCGCCGAGCATTTCAATCCGTCTAGTATTGATCGTTATTTGCAGCCACAAATTTGCGTGGTCGATGATAAGAACCGTATCATCGAAAAAGGACGCGATCTGCAAACGCTACAGATTCGCCATGCTTCTCAGACGCGCCAAGCGGTGAATGAGCAGCAAGGCGCGCATACAGAATTTCCTGAACACTTTGCCTTTAGTAAAAACCATCATAGCGCAGGCGTGGTTATGAAGCAGTTTGCTGCTTTGGTTGCTGACGAGGCAGGTGAAGCGGTATCTATCCATCAATATACCGATGTTAATGCAGCACTGCAGGCGCACCGTATCGGGGTGTTAACGCTAATCAAAAGTAGACTTGGCTCAAAGAAAAAACAGCTTACCAGTCAAGTCGACAACATATTTAAACTGGCATTCGCACCGCTTGGTGATATGGAAAAGCTTAAGACTATCATTATTGATGCGACTTTAGATGCAACACTCGAAGAGCACTATGTATTGTTTAATCATACGGCAGACCTACCTGAGAGTGCTAATGATGTTGCGGTTGGACTCAGTGAGGAGCTACCCTTTACTCCTGAAGAGTATAGCCAAACGCTCGATGTGCTACTAAGTAACTTTTTGCTGATTGGTCAAACGGTCATAAAAACGCTCAAAAGCGTTTATACTCGCTGGCAACGTATTCGCCAAAGCATGCTAATGCTTGATCGAGAGATATTTGGCGAGTCTATTGAAGATATTGAAGATCAGTTAGCAGATTTACATTTGGCTGATTTTGTTTATCGTATGGATTATAGCCACTGGCAGCAGTATCCACGCTATCTGGAAGCGCTAGAGATTCGTATCGACCGTCTTGAGCACAATGTCGAAGCCGACCTCGATGGCGTCTATGCCCTTGACTTACATATGGAAAGACTTGCAGGACGTGCTAATGATAAAGCCATCAGCGATTACCGCTGGATGGTCGAGGAGTACCGCATTCAACTGTTTGCTCAGCCGATGAAAACCCGTATGGCAGTATCACCCAAGCGTCTCAGTAAGATATGGGATAAAATGAGTTAGCATGAAAGTAAGTACTTCAGTAACCGTTCGCAAATTTTTATGGTTATTTTTTATGGTCATGCTTTTAGTTGCCATTTGCTAAAAGCATGACACTCTTGCCCGTATTATCAAAAAGCTTATTCAACCGCTTATATAGATATCTTAGATATTATCATGACACTGGCTGCTAAGCTCATACCTTACAAGCCTTTCTAGAGAAATAAATATTCAAGCAGTCGCCATGCACCGATTGCTAACCTCTACAGTGTTTCAATTATTATTTTTATAAAATTAATACATCTCTTTCACGTTAACAGTCGTATTTGAATCTCTGTTACTTCCTACATTGGCTGGTGCTGTGACCGCATTTGTACAAGGTATTAGTTTGTTATTACCGTAATCATTCCGTACTTTGCCGGATTTTTGCGTGAGTGGTCAAGTAGCTTTCAAGCCGTTTGGCTGATGCTACTTATCACATTGGTGAGCATGCTGATTATTACTATGAAGCTTGCGCCTGAGAGTTATGCAAAGACAATGAATTATTCATAAAATCAAATCAAGGATTGAAGATGGGAATTACAGCTATGGATAGCGTCTCTTATACTGAGACACAAGATACAAAAATCTCGTTACTCACAGGCGAGATGGCACAAGATATAGTGAATGCTGCATTTATAGAGTCTAAAAGGCATGGTCTAATGGTATCGGTGACGGTGGTTGATCGTTCTGGGCAAATACTGGCCTTTTTAAAGGATCATCGAGCGGGTGTGCACACTATTCGCTCAAGTTATAAAAAAGCCTATACAGCCAATTCGCAAAAAAGAGAAACAGCAGTTATCGCTAGAGGCGTTGCGGACGGTAGTATTGCTGCCGACATCAGATACCTTGATGAAAACATACTGATAATGCCGGGCGGTATTCCTGTATATATTGATGGTATTGTGGCTGGTGGTATTGGTGTGGGCGGCGCACATGGCAATGAAGACGTAAGTATTGCTCGCGCAGGCTTAAGCGTTTTAGAGTAAATACATAGGGCGAGTTCCACGCACTAATTTTTAATTTTCACAATCTTTAGACAGTGCGTAGATATAGCTTATAGATTTTCCCCAAATAATGCAGATATGAATAAAATAAAAAAAGGCTGGATTAGCAATCGCTAACCCAGCCTTTTTACGTTAAAAAAAACACTAAGGGGTCAGTTTGACCTTCGGATATACCATGTTAGCAGGAGAGAGTAGATTGTCTAACGTCTCTTTATCCATCAGGTTCTCTTCTAGAACGATGTCATAAACACGACCACCGGTTTCTTGGGCTTTTCTTGCCACATAGGTAGACGACTCATAACCCAAATGTGGGTTTAATGCGGTTACCAGACCAATATTGTTGAATACTTCAGTATTACACGCTTCATTATTCATCATTACGCCATCGATACAGCGCGTGGCAAATATCTCACAGATATTTGCCATCATGCTCATACCGGTAAATAAGTTGAAAGCAATGACTGGCTCAAAGACATTGAGTTGTAGCTGAGCGTTTTCTGATGCCATGACGATAGTGGTATCAATACCCATTACATGAAAACACGCTTGATTGACCACCTCAGGTATAACGGGGTTTACTTTACCCGGCATGATTGAGCTACCAGGCTGCATCTCAGGCAGGCGATATTGTGCCAAGCCTGCACGAGGACCCGAGGATTGCAAGCGTAAGTCATGAGCAATCTTTGATAGACGAGCAGCAAATAGACGCAGATTGCCAGACAAAGCAACATAAGCACTGGTATCTTGTGTGGCTTCAATCAAATCTTCAGCAATATAATAAGGTCTGCCAGTTAGCTCTTGTAATGTCTCAGCACACAGCTCTGAATACCCAGCAGGTGCATTCAAGCCAGTACCGATAGCGGTACCACCCATATTAATCTCATGAAACAGCGCACGAGTTGACTCGATACGTGCCATCTCCTTTTTGACCATCGTTGCAAAAGCGTTGAATTCTTGACCTGCAGTCATCGGTACCGCATCTTGTAAATGGGTGCGTCCCATTTTTAATTGATCGGCAAATTCGATGCTTTTGTTAATTAGGCTTTGATGCAGTATGGCCATCTTTTCTAACAAATGGGTGCAATAGTCATCCAATGCGACATTGAGCGCCGTTGGATAGGCATCATTGGTCGACTGCGAAAGGTTGACATGATTATTTGGATGCACATGCTGATATTGCCCTTTTTCATAGCCTAATATCTCTAAAGCACGATTGGCAATGACCTCATTGACATTCATATTGGTTGAGGTGCCTGCGCCGCCTTGAAACATATCGACGATAAATTGGTCATGATATTTATCAGCGATTAAGTCATCACACGCTGCGACAATCGCATCTTTAACGGTATTATTTAATACTCCAACTTTATTATTGGCAATAGCAGCCACTTTCTTGACGGTAGCAAAGGCACGGATAAAGGTAGAGAACTGATGTAAGCGCACACCGCTAACAGTGAAGTTTTCAAAAGCACGTAAGGTTTGGATGCCGTAGTAAGCGTCAGCCGGCACATCGCGATGACCAAGTAAGTCGTATTCTTGGCGAGTAGTGGTTGTCATTTAATAAAATTCCTTCAATAAAAAGCCCTGATAAAAACGTTCATCGCCTGCGATATTTATAAAAACCCTGTTATCACTATGGCGATGTCGCCTCAAATGAGCATTATAGACAACATTTCAGCATAAGCGCCTTATATTGTGACTAATATGGCTGTTTATTTAAAATAAAGACCAATACTGCGCTCAAGATGACAGTACTTGCTATCATAAAAGTTAAAGTGATCGGCTCGGACAAAATCACCACACCCAGTAACGCTGCAAGCACGGGCACACAAAGCTGTATAACGGCAGCCTGTGTGTTTTTTAATAAAGGCATTGCCATATACCAGATGCTGTAGCCGATGCCAGAGGCAATTGCCCCTGATGCACACGCCAACCATATCCCTTCCATGGTGATACTGTCGATATGAATGAGTTGCACATCCATAATGTTTTGATATATAAAACCAGCGACTAATAATATCGGTATCGCTAGCAAACTTCTGATGAAATTAAAACCTGTGGCTCGCAGCGGTGAGAGACAGGTCTTGCCGCGTATGCTATAGATACCCCATGCCACACCGCTGATTGCCATGAGCATGGCAGCGAGTAATGAAGGCATTGAGGCCGATGGTAGCATCAAATATACAAACCCTGTGATGGCAATAACAAAGGCAATCCATTGCAAATGACTCAATGTCTCTTTTTTATAAATCCCCCAACCAATCATAGTGAGCTGAACCGCTGAAAATAAAATCAGCGCCCCAGTGCCAGTCTCAAGCTCTACATAGGCAATCGAAAAACACAGCGCATAAATAACTAAGCTTATGCTACTCAGCCAATTCCCTCTTTCACTTAATATCTCTTCATTGAAAGAATGACTAAGTCTCAATTTGCGATGTCTTAAGTAGTAGGACTGAGCTGCCATGATCATACTCAAGCAGACAGCAGCGCTTAATAGTCGAACAATGGTAAAGCTCCAAGCGTCTATATAACCCTCTGCTAAGGCCATCCTACAAAACAGAGAGTTTGCAGCAAAGGCTATTAACGCAATCAGCGTATACAATGTGACTTTCAAAAATAATTCCTACAATTAATAAGTGAGTTTTTGCATAAAATAGAGCAGCTTTAAATAGAGTGGTTTTGATGCCATCATTAAAAATAATAACAAGGGAAAAAATATGGATTGGGCAAGTATTTTCATTCATGATACAACATGGACATTTGCTGCTGAGATACTGATACGTGTCATTGTCATGTTTGTGCTCATCATTTCATTTTTGCGCTTTACCGGCAAGCGCGGCGTTCGACAGTTATCTATCTTTGAGCTTACTATCATCTTGTCACTGGGCTCTATCGCAGGTGACCCGATGTTTACCGAGGATTTACCGATTATCCAAGCGGTACTAATCATGAGTACGGTAATACTGCTTTACCGGCTCTGTACATGGGGCATGATGAAATATCAGCCTTTTGAAGATTTGTTAGAAGGTAAGTCCTTATATATCGTCGAAGATGGCATGCTGGTACACGACAAAATAGCAGAAGGGAAAATGTCACATGATGAGTTTTTTGCGGAAATGCGCCAACAGGGGGTCGAGCATTTAGGTCAGGTTCGTACCGGTTTGCTTGAAACCGATGGCAATTTTAGCCTGTTATTATACCCACCTGATGACACCGGCTATGGTCTGCCACTTTTCCCGAAACAGTATCAGGCGGTTGAGCAGGTAGAATCACAAACGTATTACGCTTGTATGTACTGCGGACACGTGGACTTTATCTCTGATGCCAACCAGCAATGCGAGCGCTGCGAGGACAACTGCCGGAATTGGGCAAAAGCTTTAAACACTAAGCTCGTGAGGTAGTAATGGGTGCAAGGTTTGACAGTGTTTATTAAATAGCCTAAGCATTATTATTTAATTTAAATGCATCTAGCAATTTTACCACTTGTTGAACCCGCACCTCTCGAGCGCCGCCAATTGATTGAAATGGTTTGTTATAAGCTGTTAACTGATCAGCAAAATAAGCGCTTATTTCATCTCGCTGATGCGGGCTATCACGCAAGTCATCAGCAACCCAAGGTGTATCAACGTCGGTTAATAGTATTAAGTCATAATGATGCACCAATGCTGCTTGGGTGAGCACTTCAGGGCAATCGCCATAATACCAATTAGAGTAGACCATCAGCTCAAACAAGCTGGTATCGCAAAATAAATAATGATGGCCGTTTGACGTTTGTGATACTTGCTTTGCCAACTTATTCTCAAGCAGTATCTGACCTTGTGCGATAGGCAATAAGTCATCCCACGTACAGGTCAGTTGCTCGTCGTCCCATTTAGCTTGCAAGTAAGTGCGCATATATTCTGGCACCCAAGGACAGTCAAAATGCGCGGCCAAATCACGGCACAGTGTGGTTTTTCCCGTACTTTCTGCGCCTAAAACTGCGACCTTGATGACGGATTTAGGCGTATGCTGCGTGAGATTGAAGGCGATAGCGTCGTTGCCATTCATAATAAGCCCAAATTGCGATAAGAGTGAAGACTACGTATTGTAATGCTGTAAAGGTTAGACCTTTATAAAAATAGAGCGGTACTGAGATAGCATCAGCGACAATCCAGAGTATCCAATGCTCAATCTTGCGCCGTGCCATCAGCCACATCGCCATCAAAAACAGGGCAGTGGTTAACATATCAGTATATTCAACCCACGTAAATAGATGCATGCCAAGCTCAGCACCATCGAAGCTGAAGTTGTTATTGATGACTGGTCTAAAATAATAAACCAGACCAACAAAAGCTATAGTTGCCGCGGCTAATAGTGCCAATATAGGGACGTCATTTTTATCTAAACGTTCTACTTGGATAAGGTTTGGCGCATCAGTGTTTTTAAGCTCTTGGTTATGTTGTTGAGCGGTGGGGTTTATATGGTCTTGATGCTGTGTAAGTTCTTTATTTTTTGACCAATTTATCCAGCCATAAATACTCATAATGGTATAATAAGCATTGATAAACATATCACCAAATAATTGCCATTTCCATAAGAGATAGACAAATATAGCGGTGCTGACCAAGCCAATAGGGAATACCAAAATATTGGTTTTACTGGCGAGTAGTACACTGGCTACCCCAAAGATAACCGCAATCAATTCCAACCCGATAAACAAAGTCGGATAGTCGGCATACTGACCAAACAACCAATTCAAAAGTTCCACCATTGTCATTCCAAAATAGATAATAAGTTTGATATTTCTTAATAGAGATGTAGACAATCAAAATGCAGATCAATTATTTATACAAATAACGTGAGTAAGCAAGGCTGATTATAACGCAGCTACCGCAAAATGAAGCCAATCTTTGCTTATTCTTGGCAAGAAGCTGATTATTTGTAACAAAGTATTAGAAAAATAATAATATTCAGGCATAATAAAGGCACTTATTTTAAGTTTACAGTCATTCACCCAAAATTAGACGACTGTTGTTTTACTTCACCTTATGCTTATTTCAAGCACCATAGTAGTAGACAAGGAAGCGTATCATGACGACTTGTATCACAGGCACCGGCCTGTATATCCCGCCTTTTAGCATCAGTAATGAAGAACTGGTAGAGTCCTTTAATCAGTATGTTGAAAACTATAATACAAAACACGCGGCTGACATTGAAGCAGGCACACTCACGGCTCTTCAGCCTTCATCAGCGGCTTTTATCGAAAAAGTATCTGGTATCAAATCACGCTATGTGATGGAAAAAGACGGCATCTTAAATCCTGACATCATGGCACCTGTTATCGCTTATCGTAACTTGGGCGAAGAGCTGTCTATCATGGCAGAAATGGGTGTGGCTGCGTTAAGTGATGCCTTGGCTGATGCAGGACTTGAGGCCAATGATTTAGATGGTATCATCCTTGCCTGCTCAAACTTTCAGCGTACTTACCCAGCCGTCTCTATCGAGATTCAAAATGCGATCGGTATGGTGGGCGGCTTTGCTTATGATATGAATGTGGCTTGTAGTGCGGCGACTTTTGGTCTATCACAAGCACATGGTTCTATCGTATCAGGTCTTGCTAAGCGCGTCGCTGTGGTCAACGTTGAAATTACTTCAGCGCATTTAAACTGGCGTAACCGTGACAGTCACTTTATCTTTGGTGATGTCGCAACTGCTTGCATCGTCGAAGAGCTGGATACACCTAAAGGCTATGAGATTCTAAACTCTAAGCTATTTACTCAGTTTTCGACCAATATCAAAAACGAATACGGTTTTATGGATCGTTCAGAGTTTTTGGCAGCGCAAACAGAGATGTATCCGGACCTTAAAGAGCCAGTAACCGATAAATTATTCTTACAAAATGGTCGTAAAGTATTCCGTGAAGTCTGTCCAAAAGTGTCAGAAGTCATTACTGAGCATCTACAAGAAAACAATATCCCAACCTCTGATGTAAAAATGATGTGGCTCCATCAAGCCAATGCCAATATGCTAGATTTAATCTTGCGTACGGTCATCGGTAAAGAAGCAGACAAAGCCATTGTACCGAGTGTCATTGCTGAATTTGCCAATACCAGCTCAGCCAGCCCGATGATTGTATTCCATCGCTATAAAGATGACCTTGCATCTGGTGATTTGGGTGTTATTTGCTCGTTTGGTGCTGGTTACTCTATTGGGTCGGTAATCGTCCGTAAGGTCTAATTTTTTAAGTCCTGAGTCTTAATTATTATCAAAATAGCCAAGAGTATTCTTGGCTATTTTTTTATTTAAGTTTTGAGGGAAGCTGATGCTGTATTTAAATTATCAGAAAAAAGCGTCGATATGGTGCAAGCAGTAGAAAAGTTTGTTCATATATTGACAAGATTGCTGAGAGGTTTTAATTTAAGCGCAAAAATTTGCTATAATCACGGTCTTATTTCAATTATTCAATTAAAAGTCCTTTTATGAAAGAATCCTTACGCCTGCGTTTAGACCAAATGGTAGACCGTTATGAAGAGGTCACTGCCTTATTATCAGACCCGAGTGTCATCAGTGATAACAATAAATTCCGTGAGCTGTCCGTTGAGCATAGTGACTTGATGGATATCACCACTTTATGGCAGAACTATGTTGGTGCAGAAACGGATCAGGCTGATGCAGAAGCGATGCTAAAAGAAGCATCAGATCCTGACATGAAAGAGATGATGCAAGAAGAGATTGACAGTGCTCGCGATACTATTGTAGAGATGGAAGAAGCACTTAATCTCATGATGCTGCCAAAAGATCCTAACGACAAAGTGCCCGCATTCCTTGAGATTCGTGCAGGGACAGGTGGTGATGAAGCAGCGATTTTCTCTGGTGACTTATTCCGTATGTACCAAAAATTCGCCCAGAACCAAGGCTGGACTTTAGAGATTTTGTCAGCCAATGAGGGCGAACATGGGGGTTATAAAGAAATCATTACTCGTGTGTCTGGTAATAGCGTTTATGGTCGTCTAAAGTTTGAGTCTGGTGTACATCGTGTTCAGCGTGTGCCTGATACAGAAAGCCAAGGTCGTGTACACACGTCAGCCTGTACTGTCGCTGTGATGCCTGAAGTTGAAATTGATGATACGGTTGATTTGAATCCAGCTGATATTCGCTTTGATACTTTCCGCTCAAGCGGTGCTGGTGGTCAGCACGTGAATACTACCGACTCTGCTGTACGTTTGACGCATATACCAACGGGTACCGTGGTAGAGTGTCAACAAGAAC
This sequence comes from Psychrobacter sp. SC65A.3, assembly GCF_025642195.1. Classification (NCBI taxonomy): domain Bacteria; kingdom Pseudomonadati; phylum Pseudomonadota; class Gammaproteobacteria; order Moraxellales; family Moraxellaceae; genus Psychrobacter; species Psychrobacter sp. SC65A.3. The sequence goes on from NZ_CP106752.1 coordinate 1,344,302, forward strand.
GCAGTCAACATAAAAACCGTGCGCAAGCGATGAAAATGCTGATTTCAAAAATTCAGCAAGTCAAAGTCCAAGCACAGGTAGATGCCGCTGATACGATACGTCGCGATTTGGTTGGTAGCGGCGATCGTTCGGAGCGTATCCGTACCTATAATTTCCCGCAAGGACGTATGACGGATCATCGTATTAATCTGACTTTATATAAGCTTGATTCGATTATGGAAGGTGACTTGGATGAAATCCTTGATGCGCTGTTACGTGAGCATCAAGCGGACTTGATGGCAAGTATTGGCGGTGCTTAATAAGCACTTCATTAGCCAATAATATAAGAGGCGTATGCTATGCATATGATAACCAACTCATCGCTACTATTACCGTTTAATAAAATCGCGATGACTATTGTCGCGATTTTAATGGTATTTTGGTTATCTGCTTGTAGTGTCACGCCTTCATCAACGTCAGTCGTACAGCCAGACCAGCGCGATAATAGTGTAACGACTAATACTGCAACGACTCATAAAAATGACCCGTTTTCTTATCAAGCGTGCATCTATCCGCCTAACGAGATGGTACGAGCGTGCACGGCAAAGGGTGGCGCATTTTCACAGCAAGGTCGCCTTGGCTGCTATCAATGTGTGGTGACTTATACCGATGCAGGAAAAGCTTGCCAAGACAGTACCGACTGCCAAGGTAAGTGCAAAAATACCGGTGAGTTCATTAAGAGTAGTACTAAAAACCAGTCTGGGCAATGCGCTAGTGACAGCAGCGGTTTTGGCTGTTATCAAACCATAGAAAAAGGTGTGGCACATCCTGCTATCTGTGTTGATTAATTTACTATTTATTTTTAATACTAAAGCCACATAATCATTATGCAGCTGCCTAATTTGAATTTTTTGTTTTAATCCCTTAATTTAAGTTTATCGTTTTCGTTTATTCCTTTAATTATCTAATAATTTTGAGAGTGTTATGTCAAAGCCTAATAATCAAAATCAGCAAAACAATCAAGAGCAAGCTCCAGAAGACGCTAATGAGCTGATTGCCCAATTGCAAGCCAAGCTGGATGATATCGTCGCTTCAGGTAAACAGCCTTATCCGAATACGTTTAAGCGCACAGATTATGCTCAAGACTTGCAGGCAGCTTTTGAGGGTATCTCAAAACAAGAAATTGCTGACAATGATGCTAAAGGCGAAAAAACACAGGTGAATGTCGCCGGTCGCGTCATGCTGAACCGTGGGGCGTTTATTGTTATCCAAGATATGACAGGTCGTATCCAGTTATATGTGGCACGCAAAGAGTTAGATGAAAAGACGTTAGCAGACATCAAATCGCTAGATTTGGGTGATATCGTTGGTGTATCAGGTTATATCGGTCGTTCAGGCAAAGGCGATTTGTACGTACATATTGAAGAGATTGAGTTATTGACCAAAGCATTACGCCCAATGCCAAATAAATTTCATGGACTAGCTGATGTGGAAGCACGCTATCGCAATCGTCATCTTGATTTGATGACTAATGAGACGACCCGTGATACCTTTATGGTGCGCAGTCAAGTCATTAGCGGTATTCGCAAATTTATGCTAAATGAGCGTTTTATGGAAGTTGAAACGCCTATGATGCATCCGATCCCAGGTGGTGCAGTGGCACGTCCGTTTGTGACCCATCATAATGCGTTAGACATGCCATTATATCTGCGTATTGCTCCTGAACTTTATCTTAAGCGCTTGGTCGTTGGTGGCTTTGAGAAAGTCTTTGAGATTAACCGTAGCTTCCGTAATGAAGGCGTTTCAACCCGTCATAATCCTGAATTTACCATGATTGAGTTTTATCAAGCGTATGCAGATTATCATGATTTGATGGATTTGACTGAGCGCTTATTTAACGAATTGGCGATCGATATCTTAGGTACCACCGAGATTACTTACCAAGAAGAAGCCATTAGCCTAAAAGCGCCATTTATACGTCTATCTATGTCTGATGCGATTGCCAAATATGCAGAAAACTTTGATATGAATCGTATTAACGATCGTGAGTATCTTGCAGAGTACGCATCGACAACGCTAAAGCAACAGGTAAAGGATGTCTTTGGTGTGGGTAAGTTGCAGACCATCATCTTTGAAGAAACCGCTGAGCACCAATTGCGTCAGCCGACGTTTATCACTGAATACCCTGCTGAAACCTCACCGCTAGCACGCCGTAGTGATGATAACCCTGAGATTACGGATCGTTTTGAGCTGTTTGTCGGTGGTCGTGAGTTGGCTAATGGCTTTAGTGAGCTTAATGATCCTGCAGATCAGGCTGAGCGTTTCCTTGGTCAGGTTGCTGAAAAAGATGCTGGCGATGATGAAGCGATGCATTTCGATGCAGAGTATATCGAAGCTTTGTCTTATGGTTTACCGCCAACAGCAGGTGAAGGTATTGGTATCGACCGTTTAGTGATGTTATTGACAGACTCTGCCAGTATTCGTGATGTGATTTTATTCCCACATATGCGCCGTAAGCTTGAGGGTTAAAGATAGTTTGCTTGCCATAAGTCTATGCTAGTACTAAACTGAACATAAGATGGCTTTCTCCGCTTTGATGGAATAGCCTTCTATGGTTTTTTAGTACTTAATTAATAGGGACATTATGCATACTATGGACAATCAGCAAGTAACGCCCTCGATTTGGCAACAGATGATTCAACAGAGTTTTTTGTCTTTGTATGACTTATCAGAAAAGAAAATCACTAGCCCTGAATATTTTCAGGGTTATGATTTTGTTTTCAAGTTTTCTAATGCGACGGTTTATCTTATTGTCAATGATGTCGTGATGCAGGCAAGTAAGCAAGACATTGATACTACTCAAGTTCGTACATGGAGAAAAGAAGTTGTCAATCAGCTTATCAAGCAACATGCACATCTTTATCTCAAAAACGATAAAGCTATCACTCATAAAAATGAAGCGACATCTAATAAACCCGTATATTTTATTGGATTAACATCACTTTCAGTCCAGCATCAAGATTGCGATCATAATGATCTACAAAACCAGTATTCATCATTGCCATCTTATGCGGTTGGTTATGAGTATGGCAGTCAGTTCTTTGCTGAAGATTGTGTATTAGATTTGGACGATGAACACAGCGTTCTACAAGTATTTAGCTACCAGAACTTTGCTGAGATATTAAACCAGTTGGTGACGCCAAGTGATTTGACCGCCTATCTAGCGTTTCATCGCAGTAAACTGACTGGGCTTGAGACGTTTGCAGACGAGTCGACTTTGCTTGTGCAGTTCTTACAATCGCCAGATTTTCATCATAGGGCGATTGAAGTTCAAGAGCAATTGGTCAGTCATGGATTGATAGCACAGATTGAACCACGATTGATAAAAGCAGCAGAGCCTAACCAAACTGAGTTTGCGGCAGCGCTGATGGCAGAGATTCAGAAAAATACTCGAATGTGGTACAAGCTTTTTAATAGTTTAATCAAAAGCTGTTATGAAGCGGGTAACCCACTACCAAAAGAGCAGGTTGATATTTTGGTCGATGAATCCATGTACACCTATGCGTGTTTGATAGAAAAAATATTGGCCCATAGAACAATTGACCAAGAATCGCGCTGGACAGGTTATGTGCGCCATGAGCACTCTTACAATGTATTTGGTCGCCATTATTTGATGGTATTTTATGCGCAAGATAGCAATAGCTCGTTAAGTGCAGATAAAGTTCGTGCTGGTCATCAAGATTTGCTATTTGAGCTCAACGCTCAGATGCAGCAGCCCGTTATGCAAGAGCTGTTTTTAATTGGTGTCGATATCAGACCTTGTGAAGATAGCGTGAATACCGAAGTACATCTAGATGCTTTCCATCAGCATGGATCGCTTATCGATGCGAATACGCAGCGTTTATATCAACAATTGGCTCAATTGAGAGCTCAATCATAGCCTAGTTTTGAGACTTAAGTTTGATAGCTGTTTTTGATGCTTGGTTTGGATAGTTAGGTTCAATAGTTAGTTTCGACACTTATTTTTGACACTTAGCTTCGATAACTGATTTTAAGATAAATTGCTAATTTGATGCTTTACTTATATTTTTACGACTTACCTTGGCATTCATTATGACGCAGCAATATCAAGTTTTAGCCCGCAAATACCGCCCCAAAAACTTTCACGAGTTGATTGGGCAAACGCATGTCTCACAGGCATTGATTAATGCCATTGATTACAATCGTCTGCATCATGCTTATCTATTTACGGGTACGCGCGGCGTCGGTAAGACGACCATCGCCCGTATTTTGTCTAAATGTTTGAACTGTGATACTGGCATTACCAGTACCCCATGTGGCGTGTGTGATAATTGCGTGGCGATTGATCAAGGGCGTTTTATTGATCTGATTGAGATTGATGCGGCTTCTCGTACCAAAGTTGAGGACACGCGCGAGCTACTGGATAATGTGCCGTATGCGCCAAGCCAAGGCCGTTATAAAGTCTACCTGATTGACGAAGTGCATATGTTGTCAACACACAGCTTTAATGCGCTACTCAAAACCTTGGAAGAGCCGCCTGAGCATGTCAAGTTCTTATTAGCCACTACGGATCCACAAAAGCTGCCGATTACTATTATCTCGCGCTGTCTGCAGTTCGTATTACGTCCTTTGTCGCAAAGCTTGCTCAGTGAGCATTTAGCCAATGTTCTAACCCAAGAACAAGTAGGCTATACACAGCCTGCACTTTGGCAATTGGCTAGTGCGGCAAAAGGCTCGGTACGTGATGCCTTATCGTTGACCGATCAAGCCATTGCTTTTGGCCAAGGTGCGCTTGATGATGTGACCGTTAATTCGATGCTCGGCTTGATTGATGCGGCCGACTTAGTGAGCTTAATTACAGATATCTATAATCATGATAAGCCTGCTGTCGCTGCCCATATCGAGCAGATGCGTGCGCAAATGGTTGATGCTAGCAGTATGTTTGACGGACTCGCTGAGCTATTGCATCAGTTGGCATTGTGTCAGCTGCTGCCCGAAGTCGCTCTCAATGTCAATGAAGCGCAAGCACAGCATATCGATCAGCTTGCCCAGCATATGAGCCCTGACGTATTACAGCTTTATTATGAAATCGTGGTACAAGCACGGGAAGGCGTCAAGCTTGCCAGTACGCCGATGCAAGCACTTGAGATGTGTATTTTACGTCTCTTAGCTTTTCGTCCCTTACCGGTTGATGAGATATTAGCCAATGTACTTGATAGTACGGTAATGGCTATAGAAAAACCTACTACCACTGTCTCTAGCGCTACATTAATCACTGAGCCAGTGTCATCATCATTAGAATTACAAACTCAATCTGACAATATCGTTTATGAGAATACTGATATAAGTGTCAATGATAAACAGGATGTTGGCGCTGATAATAGTATTACTCAACATGAGCAATATTACTCAAATGACGAGGCTAGTCATTTAAGCCAGTACGATAATTCTAGCGTTTATGACACGCTAGAATTGTCCAACAATCAGCCTGAACCCGTTGTTGAACCCGTTGTTGAACCCGTTGTTGAACCCGTTGTTGAACCCGTTGTTGAACCCGTTGTTGAACCCGTTGTTGAACCCGTTGTTGAACCCGTTGTTGAACCCGTTGTTGAACCCGTTGTTGAACCCGTTGTTGAACCCGTTGTTGAACCCGTTGTTGAACCCGTTGTTGAACCCGTTGTTGAACCCGTTGTTGAACCCGTTGTTGAACCCGTTGTTGAACCCGTTGTTGAACCCGTTGTTGAACCCGTTGTTGAACCCGTTGTTGAACCCGTTGTTGAACCCGAGGTAAATGATTCTCAATTATTCAGTCAATCTGAAGACCCTCGGGCGCTTCTGCGTTGTCCGCCGCAAGAATTGATAGGTGAGTGGACACCAGAAAAATGGGACTATTGGCTACAAACTGCTCGTGAAGCCGCTAGTTTGGCTCAAGATGAATTGGCGCTTGCCCGTCAAGGTATGATGACAGGCAGCTGTAATGCCGAAGCCATCTTTGTCACAGCAGTCGATAGTAAGCATTTGCAGGCAACCTTTGAGCAGCTAGCGACAAAGATGCAGGTACAATTCCCTGATGCCGCCATCAGTTTACGAATTGATAGCAGTATCGCGCAAGCCGATGATAAAACCCCAGAGCGTCGTCAACAAAAACGTCTCGTTGAGGCTAAAACAGTGGCAGAATCAAGATTGTTTAATACGCCAGTGATGCAATATTTAACCGAGCGCGGCGAAGGCAAAATGGGCAAGGTTCAGTTATATTAAACAGTCATACATTTATTAATTGATAGTTTATAAAAATTGGCACTTTATTAAAATATTGTATCTATTAAAAAATCAAGGTGATATTGATCTATCATCTTGATTTTTTTACCTTTATTTATTAAGGAACACTCACATCTTACTCTGAGTTTAATATTAAAAAACTGTAAGATTTATCATTATCCGCTATAATGGTTAAGTTATATTAACAACTAAAAAGCAGCTTGGATGAGAATATGTTAGATAATTTACGTGGTATGGCTGTGTTTGCTAGTGTGGTCGGACACGGCTCCTTTAGTGGTTCAGCCCGTGAGCTTGGTATCACCACCAGCGCCGTCAGTCAGCAAATACGTTCTTTAGAGAACGAGCTTGGTGTGGTGTTATTACATCGCTCAACCCGTAAGCTCAGCTTAACAGAAGCGGGTGCTAGCTTTTATGAAGCGGCAAAAGATGTGGTAAGTGCGGCAGAGCAAGGTCGAATTAAAGTCAATCAATTACGTGATGAATTGGCAGGTAGTTTGCGTATTGCAACAACGCCAGAGCTTGGTGTCAATCATATTTTGCCAGCACTATCGACTTGGATGTCAGCGCACGATGATCTTAGTATCACCTATTTTGCAGATAATAATTATATTGATATGATTGATGAGCGAATCGATATTGCGATACGTATGAGCCCCAATATCAACGACTCAACTGTTAGCAATCATCCGTTATCTGATGTGCGTCAAATGTTGGTCGCTTCACCACAATATTTACGTCAGCATAAGAAAATCGAAACGCCGAAAGATTTGGCAGATCATCATCTTATCTGTATTGATATCATGAAGGATACAAATAATGTTGAGCTTACTCAGACTGAGACTGGTAAAAAAACACGTATCAAAATGACGTCGCGTATCCATACCAATAATGTCTTTATGGCAATGACCATCGCCAAAGAAGGTCATGGTATTCTTAGAATGATGGAAATGGATGTCAAAAAAGAGCTAGAATCGGGCAACTTGGTCGAAGTTTTGACCGGCTACCAGATGCCAAGTTTTGTACTATATGCTGTAACCTTAAACCGTGAGCAACAGCCTGCAAAAATCACGCGCTGCTTAGAGGTATTAAAAAAATACTTTCATGCAAACTAAGGTTTAGTTTATTTAAATGATAATAAAGCTGATTGATTAATAATGAAAAAAGCCTATAGACAAATTATCTATAGGCTTTTTATGTTTTGGTTAAACAGACGTTTAAAACGAGGGTTTTAGTAAATTAACCAAGCGTTCAACCACTTGTGAGCTTGCATCACGGCTCATATTAAGTGGTGGTAGCAAACGAATCACATGACCGCCTGTGATATTGATGATAAGTTTCTGCTCATCACGAGCACGATCGACAAGCTTGCTACAGTCCATGTCTTCAGGCAGGGCAATGCCAATCATCATCCCAGCGCCGCGACTGCTGACGCCATATTGTCCAAATGCATCAACCATGCTATCACGAATAAACTGTCCCTCGTTGACGGCGTTTTGCATGATATCACTGTTCGCCAATACGTCATATACGCTATGTACCACACGACTGGCTAACGGTGTGCCGCCATAGGTTGAGCCATGACTACCAGCTCCAAATAAGCCATTGGCGCGACCACGTACCATACAGGCACCGACAGGGAAGCCATTACCTAAGCCTTTAGCCGTCGTTAATACATCAGGGCGTGCGCTGCTATGCTGATAAGCAAAATACTTACCTGTTCGTCCATTGCCGGTTTGCACTTCATCGAGCATGAACAGCCAATTATGTGTATCGCATACGGCTTGTATCTGCTCAAGGTAAGTAAAGCCGTTAGCTGCCGTATTAAGACCACCTTCACCTTGAATAGGCTCTACGAATACCGCGCAAATATCCTCATAGTCATGAACTGCTTGTTCAATGGCGGCAATATCCCCAAATGGTACACGAATAAAATCATTATCTAAAGTGTAAAAGCCTTCGCGCGCTTTGGGGTTGGCAGTTGCTGATAATGATAATAAGGTACGACCATGGAAAGATTGCTCCATCACAATGACTTTTGGACGCTTAAATCCTTGCTGATACGCGTATAGACGCGCCAATTTTAGTGCTGCTTCATTTGCTTCAGCGCCACTATTGGCAAAAAAAACACTGTCCATTTGCGCGGCATTACATAATGCTTCACCAGCACGTTCTTGCCAGTCTATACCAAATAAATTACTGGTATGAACCAATGTTGCTGCCTGCTGTTGAATAGCTTCGGTTACTTGTGGATGGCAATGTCCTAAACCACATACCGCGATACCAGTCAATGCGTCTAGATAAGGCGTCTCATCTTGAGTATAGAGCCAGCTTCCTGAGCCGCGGGTAAAACTGATAGGTTGACGAAGATAAGTGGGCATCAGGTAAGTAGCAGACATGTACAGCATCCTTGGAATCATAAAGTGATAAAAGTAAGAGGGTAAAGGGCTTAATACTATAGCTCATCAGAAAACGGCGTGGACTCAGCAGGCAATGTATAGTCTTCGTTTGCCCATGCGCCAAGATCGATCAGCTTACAGTGATGACTACAAAATGGCTTATATTTATTATCTTGCCATGTGGTTTGCTTATCGCATTCTGGACAAGGATACGTTTTAGGTGAAGGGCTGGCGTTAGAAGTAGATTCGGTCATAATAAAAGTAGAGAGATCCTTGGTTTTATCAACAAAGTATCCTCAAAAAGTAAGCAGTAATTGATTTTAAAATCATTGCTCTATTAATCTGATTGAGAAAGCTATCTGTCGATGAGTAATCGATATCGTGATATTACTATTGGGTTGCATTGACTATATAATAGCATGCAGCCGAATAATGACAAATGACAAATACTTTAAGGACAGCAAATGACTGACAACCTTGAGCTTTCACATCAGCAAGAGCGGGCATTTCAACCTCAACGACTCTCAGCACCACGTGATTTTGTGATGCCAGATGCAGCACTTAAACCTAAATCATCACTCGTTTTGGAGATTGGCGCAGGGAAGGGCAAGCATGCCTTAAGCTTTGCCATGCAAAATCCTGATAAGCATCTGATTGCGATTGAGCGTACTCGCAATAAGTTTGAGGCATTTGAAAAATTGGTAGCGCAGCAGAATTCTGCCAATTTGACCGCTATTCATGCTGATGCAATTGCATGGATCGTACATGCAATTGCGCCAAACAGTATCGATAGTATCTATATCTTATATCCCAATCCTGAGCAGCACAATCCCAATCAACAATGGCTTAATATGCCGTTTTTTGAGTTTTTACTGTCACGCTTACAGGTAGACGGGGAGATAATATTGGCAACCAACATCGAAACATATATGGACAATGCCGAGCATCAAGCAAATGAGGTATGGTGTTTGCCCAATACGCGTAGTCAGGTTGCAAGCAGCAGTCAGCGTACACATTTTGAAGTTAAATACTTAGCACGGCAAGAAACCTGTTGGGAGTTAAGCATGAAGAAGCCTGAAGGTTATCAAACCAGATTCGATAAGTGGATGATAGCTGATGTAAGTGTTTAAGATAATAGCCTAAGCAAAAAATAAAAGAATTACATTTCCTATCAAGCGCTAAGGTTAAGTTAAAACTGTAAAATAGCCTAAGCAAATAAAATCATAATAAATAAAACCGCCCCTAAAAAGGCGGTTCAAAAATCTGTTGAGTAGGTACGTTGAAATAAGTTTATAAAAACGGTTTTACTAAATTATTAGAATCCGTACGAGCATCAAGCACAGTCAAAAAAGTATAAGCACCGATAAATTTCCGACTGATAAACATAAACTCTTTAGGTGGTAGATTGAACTCGAAAGACTGCATCGCTTGTGTCGCATCATTTGAGAGGCGAGTATGCAGCTTACTGTTAGCCCAAATATAGCGCTGTTGGTAATCTAGACAATTAGCAGGCATATCCGTGTTTATCACAGGATCACTAAAAGGTTCAGTTGCCAACAAAAACAATGAGGCGATATCTGAACGTACTTTATCACTCATGGTATCAAAAAAGTCATAACCAGTCATGGCACTCATCATAGATTGATGATCATGATAATAACCGGCACGTAATAAATTATGAGCAATCGTCAATAAGTTATTATCGAACTGCCGAATCGCGCCAAAATCTAATAAGACCAGTTTATCAATTTCAGTTTCGTCGCGTGCGACACGGACAAGGTAATTACCAAAGTTTGGATCCGTTTGCATCTCACCCCAAACGAAAATCTCTTGTATCATGATTTCAATAGCCGCCTGACCGATGGCGTTTCGACGCTCAAGAGGGAGTAGTTGCAATGCGTCAGAAACCACACTGATACCCGGCTCATAAGACATACAAAGTAAGCGTTTGGTCGAATAATGGCGGTTAATTTTAGGTACAACATAACGTGCATCGTCAATCAAACGGTTATAGAACCGCTCTGTTGTGTCAGCTTCCGCCTCATAGTCGACTTCATGATGTAATAAATCACGTATCTCTTCAAACCATGCATCGAGTGAACGGGTTTGTGGAACGATATTACTCACCTTTAATAGGCTCTTAAATAAAGCCAAATCAGAGTTGATCGCATCAGCCACACCCGGATATTGAATCTTTAATACCACTTGCTCACCCGTGGCTATGACGGTTGCACGATGAACTTGGGCGAGGGATGCTGTACCAATAGGAACAGGGTCAACCTGAAGATCCTGCAGCTTATTGCCCAATAAATCCTGTAAATTCTGCTCGATTTTTGGCCATGCAAGTGTCGCTGTATCATCATTAAGCGTTTGTAAGGCACGGGTAATCTCAGGTGGCAAGATATGCTCACCATAAATCGCCAGCATTTGACCAATTTTCACGACAGAGCCTTTTAATTTACCAAGCTCTTCTGCCAAATAATGCGCCTGTTCTTCCATAAAAATCTGGTTACGTGCTGTACGTGCTTCTTTATTAAGAAACATACCAGACACGCTATTACCTGCCCAACGTCGACCGATGTTCAATGAGGTTTTGGCAATCGACATACGACGATCAAACCCCGAGGTTTTTAAATTATCGATAGACTGCTTATTATTAGAAGACCTAGAGGTATTGTTTGCCATAGATATCGTCATTTCATCGAGTTGGTATTGATTTGTGGGTGATGTACCTACAATACAAGGGAGATGTGCTATGAGTGTACAGAATTGTATCATATAAAGAAGGCAGGTTTTGCAGCTTAGCCAAGCGACGTTATTTACTTTGTAATTTAGGCTACATGCTGAAATTCTTAAGCATTTTTTGCCTATTAGTTTTAGCAGCCTTTAAAAACTATAACCCATCAAAAAATTCAACCCAGCATCACGCTAGGTCGAATTTATCAAAAGTCGCTATAGGTAGGTGCTACTTATCACTACTATTTAAATGTTTTCACGAGCAATAGCATGATGACCGATATCACGGCGATAATGAGCACCATCAAAACTGATAGCAGCAGTGACCGTTAATGCTGCTTGCTGTGCATCTGAGATGCTATCTGCTAATGCAGTCACACATAATACGCGACCGCCATTGGTCACCACTTCTTTCTCATTGCTAGGAGCATTTTCATGAGAAAAAGCCGTGCCCGCATGAAAGACTTTTACCGAATTTTGATTGTCACTATTTAATTCTGGCAAGCCTGCAATCACATCACCTTTCGATGAAGTTTCAGGATAGCCTTTTGAGGCGATGACAATACCAAGGGCAGGGCGCTCATCCCAATTGGCTTCGCTCGGTAATTTACCTTCGAGTCCTTGTGCAACCAAATCAACCATCGACGATTGCAGGCGCATCAAAATAGGCTGCGTCTCCGGATCGCCAAAACGGCAGTTAAACTCAATCACATACGGGTCGCCCGCATCATCAATCATGAGTCCAGCATATAAAAATCCGGTATAAGGATGACCGGCAGCTTTCATCGCATCTACAACAGGCTGAATCACTTGTGCCATGACTTTATCATGAACCTCTTGAGTGACAACTGGCGCAGGAGAGTATGCACCCATTCCGCCTGTGTTTGGACCCGCATCACCTTCAAAGGCACGCTTATGGTCTTGGCTGGTTGCCATGGGTAAGATGTTTTCACCATCGACCATACAGATAAAGCTGGCTTCCTCGCCTTGCAAAAACTGCTCAATCACCACGCGGCTACCGGCATCGCCAAACTTGTTATCCGCCAACATATCGTCAATGGCTTCATGCGCCTGTTCGATCGTCTCAGCAACAATGACGCCTTTACCAGCAGCAAGACCATCGGCTTTAATGACAATAGGTGTGCCTTGCTCATCTATATAAGCCTTTGCCGCTACTGCGTCGGTAAAGCCCTGATAAGCTGCCGTTGGGATATTGTTTTGCTCCATGAATTCTTTGGCAAAAGTCTTTGAGCCTTCTAACTGCGCGCAATACGCTGTTGGACCCCAAGCTTTGATGCCAGCAGCACGACAAGCATCGACAATGCCTGTTACCAATGGTGCTTCTGGACCAACGATGACCATGTCGATAGCGTTATTCTGACAAAACTTGATAACAGCGCTGTGCTCGCCTGCATCAGTGGCGTCTTCCAAAGTGACGTTTTGGCATTTGGGCTCAAGGGCGGTTCCAGCATTACCGGGCGCGATATAGATATTTTTTACATTATTATCTTTTGCGCACTGCCATGCTAGTGCGTGTTCACGACCACCTGAACCAATCACCAAAATATTCATCATACCTCTTGCCCTTAGCATTAAAATTCATAATAAGTGAGTTAATAGCGAGCCAGCAAAATACTGTCCAATATTCTGCGCTATTCTAACAAAAAAACGCCACCCTTGTCATGACTATGTGTCATAGCTATGCGCCTGTCCGTCTATATTCAGCCGTATCAGATCACAATCGTCTCATTAGTAAATGTTATCGACATCTTACTGATTCATGAAATGATGTTGTACGCTTTAGCTATGCCAGCAGGTGCGTTACAATTCCACCTGAGAGATAGCCTTGAGTGAAATTATTTACTCATAGACCTGTTAAACCTCACAAAATAGTTCGTATAGCGGGAGTCAGACAAACCATGATTGCTAATGTTCAATAAGTTCAAACTTAATTATTCACAATACATAAGACATAACACCTAAATAAGAAGCTTATAAAAAAGCGCAAGGACAAAGGATATGCCAAACTCTCTAAATATCGCAAAAGAGCGGATCAGCCAGATAAGCGATATTGCCACCAGTTATGTACAAGCGGACAAATCATTATTTGACCACTTTATTCATAGCTACTATCAGCCATTGCATCAAGAGACTGCAAAGGACATCAGTAATGCTGATTTGGCTGGGATGGCGCTGCATCATTTTACGCTATTAAAAGCCTATGATCGTAGCCATCCGCAGCTTGCCATATTAAATCCCATTGCAGAAGAGCAGCATTTTCACAGCTCACATACCGTTATCCAAATCGTTGCCTATGACCGACCATTTTTGGTCGACACGCTATTGATGAGTCTTGAAGAGCAAGGCATCGATGTGCATCGTACTTATCATATCATCGTCAATGTCGAACGCGATGAAAATGGCGCGATCACTAAAGTTGAAAGTGCTCAAGAAAGTGGCACCTCACACATGTCTTTGATTCATTGTGAAATCTCTTATCAAGACAATGATGAATTGGCCGCATTAAAACAGATGCTGCTGGCAAAAGTAGACACACTTGATGTCGTCGTTGATGACTGGCAGCAGATACGTGCCAAGCTAACCGATATAAAAGCGGAACTTGCTACAAAAACACTGCCGGAAGTATTTTACTCTCAACAAGAGATTCAAGCATTTTTAGATTGGGTCTTGGACGATCACTTTATCTTTTTGGGATATCGAGAGTACCGCTTAGAAGACGGGCACAGAATCGAGGTTAATAGTGTTGGCAATATAGCCAACCAAGACGACCGTAGTGATTTGGATTTATTTTCTATTGGCAATAGTGGGCTTGGGCTATTACGTGGCGGTAGTGAAGACCAGCTTTCAAAAAGCTTTGACGAGCTGCCAAGCAATCTAAAAAGACTGCTAACAGCGCCGCAAGTATTGGTATTGTCAAAATCAAGCCGAGTATCGCCAGTACACCGCCCAGTTTATATGGATTTTTTGGGCATTCATAAGTTTGATGATAATGGCAAGCTCATCGGTGAGCATCGTTTTATTGGTCTTTTTACAGCACAAGCTTATCAACTAAGCGTGCAACAAATTCCATTATTACGCGAAAAATCAAATAAAATCATGGCGATGGCAAAACTACCACGTGATGGTCATGCGTATCATAAAATGATGCATATCATTAACACCTTGCCGCGCGATGACTTGTTTCAAGCCAGCATTGAAGATCTTTACCCGACAGTACTAGGAATTAGCCAACTACAGGACAAAAAAAGCCTGCGCTTATTTTGCCGTATCGATCATTACCAGCGTTTTGTTTCCTGCTTGGTCTATATTCCGCGTGATAAATTCAATACCGAACTTCGCATCAAGGTACAGAACGTCCTAAAAGAAGCTTATGGTGGTACATCTTCAGGCTTTACAACGGAGTTTAATGAATCTGAACATGCCCGCGTCCATGTGCATGTCCGTACAGTGCCAGGTCAAGTGCATGAGGTGGATACCGCTGCGCTCCAAGCCAAGCTGTCCTTTTTGATGCAGTCGTGGAGTGATAATTATCAAAAAATGCTGCTGGATAATGTCGGTGAGCAGCATGCCAATGCTCTGACGCGCAGATTTTTAAGTTATATCCCTGCCGCTTACCAAGAGCGATTCGATGCACGTACTGCCGTTGAAGATACCAAGCGTTTGGCTGGACTTAGCGATGAGCAGCCGATGATTTGGCACTTGTATCAATCGACAGGTGACGCAAGCAATCAGTTGCACTTAAAGCTATATGGTCGTCAAAAAGCAGTTATCTTATCTAAAGTCTTACCCGTACTAGAGAACTTCGGGGTATCAGTTATCTCAGCGCAGACCTATGAGTTTGATTTACCTGAGCAACCTATTTGGATGCAGGAGTATGAGCTGGTCTTAGAGCACGTTGATACCATTGATATGCAAGTGGTGCGTGCACAATTTGAGGACAGCTTAAAGCAAATTTGGGCAGGACAGGTGGAGAGTGATTCGCTTAACGAATTGGTATTGACCACCAAGTTAGATACTTATGATGTGGTGGTACTGCGCGCCTTGTCACGCTATATGATGCAAGCGAAAGCACCGTTCTCAAATGTCTATATTCAGCAAACTATGGTCAAAAACAGTGACATCAGTGTCGCATTAGGCAGTTTATTTGATGCAAGAATGAATCCTAACTATAGTGAAGAGGAACGTGCCAGCAAAACCAGCCAGATTCGAGCACAGATTACCACCGCATTAGCAGGTGTCAGTAGCTTGGATGAAGACCGTATCTTCCGCTGGTACTTGGATTTAATTAACGCCATGGTCCGTACCAACTTTTATCAAAGAGAGGCGAATGGGCAGCGTAAAGATCGTTTGTCCTTTAAGTTTTTGGCAGCAGATATTCCAAATCTACCCAAGCCTAAACCAATGTTTGAGATATTTGTCTATTCACCACGCGTTGAAGCAGTGCATTTGCGTGGCGGTAAAGTCGCTCGCGGCGGGCTGCGTTGGTCTGATCGTATGGAAGATTTCCGTACTGAAGTACTTGGACTCGTTAAAGCACAAATGGTCAAAAACGCCGTTATCGTACCGGTTGGCTCAAAAGGCGGTTTTATCGTTAAGACCAAAACCATGGCGGATGGTCGTGATGTGTTCCAAGCTGAAGGTATTGCCTGCTATCAGACATTCCTTCGCGGTATGCTTGATGTGACCGACAATATCGTCGATGGTGCGATTGTCCCGCCAGCCAATACCGTACGTCATGATGAAGATGATCCGTATTTGGTGGTCGCTGCCGATAAAGGTACGGCAACCTTTTCTGATATCGCTAATGCCTTATCTGCTGAATATAACTTTTGGCTAGATGATGCCTTTGCTTCTGGTGGATCGGTTGGTTATGACCACAAAGCGATGGGCATTACCGCCCGCGGTGGTTGGGAATCGGTCAAGCGCCACTTCCGTATGCGCGGCATGGACATCCAAAATCGTGATGACTTTACCGTCGTGGGCATTGGTGATATGAGCGGTGATGTTTTTGGTAACGGTATGCTCAGATCAACTCATACCAAACTGGTTGCTGCCTTTAACCATCTGCATATTTTCATTGACCCAAATCCAGATACAGCAGCGTCTTTTGCAGAACGCGAGCGCTTATTTAACTTACCTCGCTCATCGTGGGAAGATTATAACCAGTCTCTCATTAGCCAAGGCGGTGGTATCTTCTCACGTCAAGACAAGACCATTGCTATCAGCCCTGAAATGAAAGCGGTTTTTGATATCTCTGAGGACAGCTTAGCGCCCAATGATTTTATCAGTGCATTGCTAAAATCACCGGTTGACCTCATCTGGAACGGTGGTATCGGTACTTATGTGAAAAGTAGTGAGGAGAGTCATGCTGACGTAGGTGATCGTGCCAATGATGCCGTACGTGTCAACGGTGGCGAATTACGTGCGGCTATCGTCGGTGAAGGTGGTAACCTAGGCCTCACGCAGCGAGGTCGTATCGAGTATGCCCAAACTGGTGGACGCATTTATACTGATGCTATCGATAACTCAGGCGGCGTCAACTGCTCAGATCATGAAGTCAATATCAAAATCTTACTTGGCAAAGTGGTTGAGCAAGGTGATATGACGTTGAAGCAGCGCAATGAGCTTCTTGAAAGCATGACCGAGACCATTAGCGAATTGGTGCTGCGTCAAAACTATCTGCAACCGCAAGCAATTGAGCTGAGTCAAATCCGAGCAGCGGCAAACTTAAGCGATCATCAGCGCTTTATTCAGATGTTAGAAGCAGAAGGGCGTCTTGATCGAGCGATTGAGTATCTGCCATCAGATGAAGAGATTGCTAAACGCCAAAAATCTGGCACAGGTCTGACCAATCCTGAGCTAGCCGTTGTGATGGCTTACGGAAAAATGTGGGTTTATGACAACTTACTGCTCTCAGATTTACCGGATGCGCCGTATTTCGTTAATGAATTACGCAAGTATTTCCCCGATGAGCTGGCATCAAAATTCTTTGATGAGATGACTGAGCACCGTTTACACCGTGAAATCATCAGTACGTATATGACCAATAGTGTGGTCAACCGTCTGGGTATCGAAGCATTATTCCGTCTGCATGAAGAAACAGGACAAACGCTTGCCACTATCGTGCGCGGCTATGCCATTGCGCGTGATGTGTTCCATGTCTCAAAAGCATGGGAGCTACTTGAAGCACTTGACAATCAAGTCGATGCCACTTTGCTGCTTGAGCTTGAACTGCGTCTGCGCGATGCACTCGAAAACGGAGTAGTCTGGTTTATCAATGCCTTTGGACAAGATTTGCAAGTGGCCGATATGATTAGCCGTTTTGAAGACAGTGTCGAAAAGCTAACCAAATCAGGCGGATTTATTGAGCAGCAATTTTCACAATACTTGCAAGCCGATACCACAAGCTTGATAGAAGATGGTCTTTCTATCAATGATGCATCGATGTTTGCAATGTTGCCATACCATGTTGATGCCCTTGATGCTGCCCTCTTAGCAGAGCAGTACGAACGTCCGGTTGATGAGATTGCCACTTTATACTTTGAGGCCTATCACGTTTTGCAGCTTGATTGGATGATGGATAATATTGCTATCTTGCCGCAGCAAGACCACTGGGATCGCCGTGCCCGTCATGCGCTTGCCAATGATGTATCGCGCAGCTTACGTATGCTGATGGAGACGTTATTGACTCAACCTGATGCCATTCAAGCCTTCAGTGATTGGAAATCGCGTCATGCTAGCCAGCTTGCCGGCGTTACTGCTGAGATGGATAAACTTGATAGCAATAATGATAGCCAAATCAGCCTCTCAACGTTATCCGTCTTGATGAGTGAGTTAAGTGGTTTAGTGACCAAATAGCGAATCGAGTAAGTAAATAGATAGTTTGATTATAAAAAACCACCGTTATTCGTTAACGGTGGTTTTTTTATGTTTTTATGCCAAATAGCCGTGCCAGTATCATTTAATAAATGCCTTTAAAGGTACTTCTTTATCATATGTCGTTATCAATCCTGCTAACTTATCATGCTTTGTCATTCATAACGCGCCGACATCCTTGACCACTGATTTGACTAAAGCCGCCCGATATTTTTTCGACCTTTATTTGGGTCAAAATGCGATCTTTTAACGCCTGTACGTGAGAGATAATACCAATCAATTTCCCTTCTTGTTGCAAGCCTGTCAAGGTATCTAGAGCAATATCTAACGACTCTTCATCAAGCGTGCCAAAACCTTCATCCAAAAATAGCGAATCCACACGGATATTGTGGCTAGCCATTTGCGATAGTCCAAGAGCGAGCGCGAGACTGATAATGAAGCCTTCACCACCAGATAAGTTTTTGGTGCTGCGAATATCGCCGCCTTGATAGTTATCAATGACATTAAGCTCAAGCGGATTGCTGTCATCATGAATCAGCAAATAGCGGTCACTCATCTTTTGTAGTTGGCTATTGGCATGGCTAATCATAACTTCAAAAGTTAAGCCTTGAGCAAAGGTGCGATATTTCTTACCATCGGCTGAACCAATTAAAGTATGCAGCTGCTGCCAAACTTGTAATTTTTCTTTTTGCGCATTAATAGCTATAAGCTGCGTTGCTTGTTGACCTTTTTGGTTCTCATTGTCTTTGAGCTTTTGAACAATAGCACCAATCTGTTGACTGAGCTGATCAATCTCCATCTGAATGTGCTGATGTTGGGCGGCAATCGTTTCTTGGCTGATATCCGTCATAGCAAGAGATAGGTTCTGCTCTAATGATTGTTGGGTGCTATCTAACTGTGACTTTGCCTGCTGCAAGGCGCTATCAATCGTAAGCTTACGAGTATGTAAAGCATCACGCTCTTCTTTAGGCAAGCGCGCATGGATAAAAGCATCTTCATCCACAAACTGCGCCGCTGCTAGATGCTCCATAAATACCTCTTGTTGGGTATTAAGGGCTGTCATAGCAGACTGCAATTCTGCCAATAGCTGTCGTTGCCTGTTTTGCAATTGCTCTAATACTTGCTGCGTGCTGTCTAGTTGTCTTTGAGCATTTGCTTGTTTGGCTTTTGCGTCATCCACTGTGCGGCGCAGTAGAGTGTCTTCTGACTCTGGGTTTTTATCTGAAAAAAGCTCTGTTCTTTTGCTCCTGAGCAGCTCAAGATCTATATTTTTTTCCACTATCAAGTGTTCGAGATTCTTTAGAGCGCTTTCATCCGTGCAAAGCTGTGCTTGCTTAGTGTCAATTTGAGCGCTCACTGTACTTAATGTATTGGTTAGCTGTTGCTGGCTGTTTTTCTGTTTAGTAAAATAATTTTTCAGCTGATTTAGCATGCTGCGCTGTTGACGTAATCTGTCAATATGACGCTCATAGTTACTGCTATCTAGTACGGTTTTGTCATCAGTGCTAGCATCCAATTGCTTAAGTGCGCTTTGAATGTCTGCTTTTTTAAAATCAATACTTAAATATTCTGCGTAGTTATCCGCCGGATACTTATCTGCCAAAGTTAGAATACTGCTGGTAATAGGGGTTAATGCCGAAAAGTTGGTGGCTATTTTATCTTCAATGGTCTCTATTTTCTGCGAGTGTAGCTTGGTATCCATCGTTAGGTTATTGATCTTGCTCATCAATACCTGATGCTGCTTTTCATCACTTTCTATAGCAATACTTAGCGTTGACATGCTTGCCGTTAGATCATCATATTGAAACAATAAGTCTTTAAGAGACTGCTTTTGCTCGAGTAGCTTTTGTTTGACGCTGTTTAGTAAAGGTAATGTGCGTTCAACGTCACTATCAATCGCATTGATATCCTCACTCAGTTGATAAAGCGGATGGACAATCCCTGCAATCGCTTTGGAATAATTTTTATTGGCGTTAAAAAGTGAAAGTAGACTATCTTGAATGTCGTTGCTCAACATCTTACACTGCTGCTGTAACGGAGCTAACTGCTGCTGTTGGTTGCTAATGGTTTCATTTTTAGTAGCATGGTCGATATGATGTTTAGATAACGCTTGTCCGAGACGCTCAATGAGTATCTCAAGCTCAGCTATTTTCTGCTGGGTCTGCTGTGTTAGTGGCAACGCTTGTTTATTGTCAAGTTGGCTATCTAATAGCGGATGATGCTTACCATAAGGGTGCTCATGCGCGCCACACAGTGGGCAGGGTGTACCGTCTTTGAGCTCCACGATGTAATCTTCAAGCCTTGCAACTTTTTGCAGTAAATGAAGGTGCGTCTGTTTGTCTTGTTTTTTAAGCTTAGTGCTCTGAATGTCGGCGCGATGAGTGGCAACTAAATCTTCTAAGACCATTAGCTCTTGCTTCAATACCGGTAGCGTGAGATTGATTTTATGGATTTGACTGATCAGCTCAGACCGCTGTGTAATCTTAAAGCTCACCTGCTCAATTTGTATGAGGATTGGATCAATTTGCTCTTGCTCACTACGCATACTGGCAAGGGGCTGCTTTTGAATGATGATTGCTTGCTGCTGTTGTAGCTTTAGCAGTTGCTCGCGCCGCTTCGCTATCAATAAAATATCAGTATCTTGCTGTTTGGATAATATCTCAACATCAGCTTGTAGCTGGCGGGCATGGCTATGTTGACCCATCCTAGTGGCTGAAAGCTCAGAGTTGTCCTCTAGTAGTGCTCTTAATCGTTGACAGTTGCTATCAAAGATTGTCATATCGGTATCAAGGTCGCTCATCTCTGGGTGGTCGCTAAAGTACTCGTCAATATTATTTAGCTGAGTTTTGGTGCGATTGGCAGTTTGCTGATGACTTTGGATGGTTTGGCTTAATATCTGTACATTGCCTGCCAATAATTCCTTGTGCTGGTTGTATTCCACTAAGGATTGAGACTGCTGCCTTATATCGCTGTCTAATTCGCGTACCTGTGCGATGAGGGGCAAATTTATTTGAAGGTTTTCTGATGCTTGCTTTTCTAGCATATTGGCATTGTCTAAATGGCGAGCAGCTTGCGTCAGCGATTCTTGCTGGGCAGGGATTTGATTTAGCAAACTCTGTTGCTCAACATCTAGCTTCTGGACCGTATCACGGCGATAGCTAAGCTCACGAAACTGGCTATCAATCTCTAATGCCTTGTTTGCAATACTTAAACGCTTAGCTTCTGGAATAAAAGCTTGCTGCGCTTGCTGGGCGCTTGCAAACTCGCTCTGATAAACAGACAGGTTACTTTGTAGCTGTTGTATGTTATTTAGCCATTGCAGCTGCTCACTTAATGTCTTAAAGGTTTGTCGCTGCGTGCTCTGCTGCTGATTCAATACTTTTAGATCGGCTTCCAATAGGTTTTCGTTTTCAACACTTAGTAAAGACAAGCCATCAACGCCTGCCTGCAACTTACTGAGCACATCTTCTTCCAAGCGTTTTTTCTCATGAACATTGAGTGAGATTTTGGCATAGATAGCGGTACCTGTTATCTTCTCTAAAATCGCCGCTCTATCACCGATATCAGATTTTAAAAAGGCGGAAAAACTGCCTTGTGCCAGCATGATGGAGCGGGTAAATTGGCTAAAATCCATACCAATAAGATCCTGAATATACGCAGAGGTCTTAGATTTTTTCTCTTCTAAAATCTTGCCAGATTTGACCTCGCTAATCTCGTGCTTAATCGGTAATAAGTTGCCTTTGGCTTTTTTGTGGGCACGATGTTGGTACCATGAACACTGATATCGTTTAGCGTCAATCTCGATAATAACTTCAGCCGAGCACTCTCCTGTACCTTGGGTCATGATCTCATTGGTAGAGCCAGTAATATCACCGAGTCGTGGTGTTTGACTGTAGAGCGCCAAACAAATAGCATCCAAAATAGTGGTCTTGCCAGCGCCTGTTTGCCCAGTAATGGCAAAGATACCTTCGTTAAGAAAAGCGGCGTCACTAAAATCAATGTGCCATTCGCCTTTTAAGGAGTTGAGGTTTTTAAGTCTGAGTTCAATTAGGCGCATGGCATGGTCTTATTTTTATAGATAGTGGTGATAATTTACTGTTCGTTGTATCAGGCTGATGAGTTTTATATGTTATTCAGCTTGAGTATCTGCATGGTGCAGATCATAAACGATTTGCTCATAAGCCTCTCGCAAGGTCAATCTTTGCTCGTCAGGGATGTTATGAGTGGCTAAACAACGCTCAAATACTTCTTGCTCATTTAAGTCTTGTAACGTCTCAGAGATTTGTTGCTGATTAAGGACTTTGTTATAAGTGCGCGTATTTTTTATTTTTAATACCTCACACGGTAAGCCTTCTACCATCGCTTGAATACTTTCACGCAATTCGCTAATCACCTCATCACCAGTGTAAATAATCTCTAACCAGACCGATTCTGTATCAGACAGAGCTTCAATAACCTTATCAACTTTTTGATTAATAGTCTCCAAATCACCTGATACTTGCGCCAAGTTTTGGAACTTTGGAATAGGGAGTGAGGTAACTTGCATCTGACGGGCGGTATCATGATGCAGTGGCGTGGCGGGTAAAGTGAAAGGAGTGCTTAGAATAACTTCTGTTTGTTCAGAGGGTTCTTCAATACTCGTTTCACTATGCTGATCACTTTCTAGAGACTCGACATCAGCAAATAGGTCATCCATAAAACTTGCCGCCTGATTGACTGCTTTTTTAGCGGTTTTTTCTACGGTCTTATCAGTGTTAATAAGGGTGTTGTTCAGCTGATGAGTGCTGCTCTCAGAGGCATTTTCCAGTGTTAGCTCTTTGTTTTTTAGCACCGTGCCAAACTGTATGAGCAATACTTGCTTTTGCTGGCGCGCCTCACCAAATCCCATTGCAATAGGTGATCCTGAATATCGAATGGTTTCACGCCCACCGACGCGCTGAGGCACATGTAAATGCCCAAGCGCCACGTAATCAAAGCTTTCACTGAACATATCAGCGGAGACTTTACCAAGCGAGCCAACATATAGCTCACGAACACCATCATCATCAGTAGTGGTGCCGCCGGCAGCAAACAGATGCCCTGTGGCAATAATAGGGATATGGCGCTTATGCGATTTTAATAATTCAGCTTGTTTGGCGTTGGCAATCTTTGCGACTTCATCATAGTGCGCGCAGATGCCAGCGATGACATTGGCGTCTTTGCTTTGAGCTGACTCGCCAGCACTACTGCTACGCACGTCGCGGTCACGCAGATAAGGGACAGCAGCGATGATACAATACGGTGTACCGGCTGCATCATCCAACACCATCACTTCGTCATTTACGTCATCACAAGCCGTACCAATGACATGGACGTTTAAAAACTTAAGTACATTGCTTGGAGCATCTAAAAAAGTAGGTGAGTCATGGTTGCCAGCGACGATGACAATATGTTGACAGCATGACTTTGAAACCTTGCCTAAAAACTCATAATACAGCGCTTGGGCTTTATTACTCGGGGTCATGGTATCAAAGATATCACCAGCGACAATAAGTACATCCACTTGCTGCGCACTAATAGTGTCTTGTAGCCAATTTAAAAAGGCGGCAAATTCATCATAGCGCAGACGTCCATAAAGCCTGCGTCCCAAATGCCAGTCAGAAGTGTGCAGGATAGTAAGAGGGGTAACAGCAGATACAGGCATAATGAGGCTTAGTGGTGAATAAAAAGACAGTCATTATTCTAGCAAGGATTGGAGAATTTTGCTCTGTTGCAATCATAAAAAAGCCCTACCACTAAATTGGCAGGGCTTTAAATCAAAAGGGGCTTTTAGGGCGCTTTCTAATCAATCACTAACTGCTCAAGACCACCATCTTCTGTTGCCAAATTAGCAATCATAGATAGCGCATGCGCTTGTTGGCTAGTATTTGGTTTTGGCGTCGTAGCAGTGCCGCCGCGTAACCAGTTATTATCGTTTTCCGAGGTCTTTTCATTATTATACCAAGCCAAATCATGATGTAAGCTTACGACATCACCCATGATGAGTAGAGCAGGCGTAGGTAGTTGATGTTGTGCTTGTAATTCAACGATGCTGGCAAGTGTACCCGTTAATACTTGCTGATTGGGCATACTGGCGTTAGAGACGATGGCAATCGGGGTCTCTGCACTACGCCCGGCATCAATCAAACCTTCCGTCAAGCGCGGTAGCGAATGCAGACCCATATAGAATACGACTGTTTCATCAGTATTCAAAAAGCTTTTAAAGTTATTATTAGGCGAGCCTGCCTTTAAAAACCCTGTCACAAAACGTACTGACTGCGAATGGTCACGGTGGGTTAGCGGAATACCAGCATAGCTAGCAGCGGCATTGGCAGCGGTAATGCCTGGCACTACTTGATAAGGGACATTGTGAGAGCGCAGACTTTCAATCTCTTCACCGCCACGCCCAAAGATAAAGGGGTCACCGCCTTTTAGACGCACCACACGCCGACCTTCTTTTGCGCTATTGACCAGTAGCTCATTGATGCCCAATTGTGCAACGGCATGATTGCTGCGTTTTTTGCCGACATATACTTTATCAGCATCGCGGCGGCACAAATCCAATACTTGCGGTGATACCAGCGCATCATAATAGACGATATCCGCTTGCTGCATCAGACGCAGTGCTTTAAAAGTCAACAGCTCTGGGTCACCGGGACCGGCACCAACGATATAGACTTCGCCCATCGTATTTTGGGCTTCTGTTACTGTATCTGTGGCATCTTTTGCCGTGATAGTTGCCGCTGTTTTATCCAAATCCGCTTGCAGTTGGGCAATGGCTTCGTTTTCATTACCGGAAAACATCAATTGGCTGACTTTACCTTCAAATACTCGCTCCCAAAACTGCCGACGCCCAGTCAATGTTGGAATTTTGGCTTTAACGTCACCTCGAAACTCGCCAGCAAGCTTGGCTAATTTACCATAACCTTGCGGAATCAAGGTCTCAAGGCGTGCCCGCAGTAAACGTGCGAGTACTGGTGCCTTACCGTTTGATGAGATACCAATGACGATGGGATTGCGATCGACAATGGCAGGGAAGATAAAATCGCATAAATGCGGCGTATCGACGACGTTTACCGGAATGTTGAGTTCAGTGGCATCAGCATGGATTTGGTGATTGAGCATCTCATCATCAGTCGCCGCGATAATAACGCGCGAATCTGTCATGTAGGTTTTATTATAATTCTCATAAATCAGCGCGTGCTTGCTATCACTTAGCAAGGCTTGTATCTCGTGGCTAATGCTTGGCGCAAGGACAGTGATACACGCGCCAGCACGGCTCAGCAAATCAGCTTTGCGTAATGCTACATCACCACCGCCAACAATCAGGACTTTACGATCTTCTAATTTAAAAAATAGGGGAAAGGTATTCATAGTATGACCAGTCATTCAATTGAATATATACTGCTATTATGAGTTATCAGTTGCGCAGGCTCACGTAATGTATTGGCATTAGTATATTCGTTTTTGAGATATTAAAAGTAGTTTTTGCTGAGAAAGGGAATAGCAATATAAAATCATGATACTAAAAAAATCCCGCTTAACTCGGTATAAACCGGTTAAGCGGGATTTTTATGCATTGTATTCATTAAATCACAATTCTGTATTTAGCAATTACAACTGCGTATGCAAGCCACATTCGCGATGCTCTTCTACCTTAGTTGGATCGAAGTAATCAAACTCATTAGGTAGGTTATGTTCTTCAAGATAAACATCCAAATCGCTATCTGTCTTATCAAACAACGGTGCGACTTTTAACACGCCGTCTTTAGACAAGCTCAGGACATCAAGACCTTGACGGAATTCGGTTTGATCTTTACGGATAGCATTGAACCAAACATCAGGTTTTAGCTCATCTAAAGCGCGGCGGAATGGCTCAAGCTTCACTTGATCGGTGAACTCATCATGTAGTGGGTTATCAATACCAGGAATACCTTCCATTGTCACGTCACGATGGGCAGCAGTTTGCTTAGGAATATAGGTGACCACGTTTAAATTTAAATCACGGATGACTTTATTGGCAAACTGGTAAGTGGCGTCAGTGTTATAGCCAGAATCTACCCACAATACGGTGATATCAGGGCGCAGCGACGCGACCAAATGCAAAATCGCAGACTCGTAAGGACGGAAGTTAGTGGTAATGATTGGGTTTTTCGCTTGGCTTAATGCCCATTCTACGATTTGTTCTGGCGATTTACCTTGCAAGTCTTGGTTGGCTTGATCGATATCTAGATTTGGGTGTAATTGGCTCATGGTAGATTCCTTGATGAAAGTTCATGTAAAAATGATTAGAGTGAAAAGTAACTAATATAAGTGCTTATGATTTATTCTAAAACTAAGTGCCTGCAAACATCGGTAATGCGCTAGCATCGCGTCCATCGTAACTGCTGGCAAGCGCATTAAATGCTTGACTGATATCAGAGATAGATTTCATATCATGCTCACTGAGCACAAAGCTATCTGCGCCCGCGCGTAAAAGATAAGCAATTTGATCACGACCAAACTTGCCAGCCATACGAATCTCACCCTCGTAGCCTATTTGACGCAGGGTTTGCGCATAACTAAAACCACGTCCGTCGGTAAATGCTGGTACATGGATCACAATCAAATCTTGTTGTAATAAAAAATCTGACAAACCAACCAATGTATCAGTGTCATTATTTGACGTAACCCAAACGCCAACACGGCTGGCATGTTCGGTCAATAGCTCGTTCAGCTGCTGTAATAGCCCGCCAGCAAGCTTGCCTTCAGCATTCAATAAGTCAGTGAGCGGCAATACGATATCGAATTTTTCTTGTTTATGTAATAGCTCAAGCAGCGATATATGGCTAAGAGCAATGCCATCTGGTAGCTCATCGGTATTAAGCGCCAACCACGTATCACTTTGACCGATATCAATACCTTTGCTGTTTAACACATGATGATTACCCATAGACCTTCTCCTTAAAAGGTGCCACGCCAACGCGATTGACCAAGTCACTAAAAGCTTCTACATCGTTCTCATTGCTCACGCGCTGCTCTAAATAGACGTCCAGTATTTTTTGTAGGGTAATCGCCACATCTTCGGCTGGTACTGCTTTACCCAATATTTTACCGACTTTGGCGTCGTTACTAGAGTTGCCACCAAGGCTGATTTGATACCAATGCTCACCTTTTTTATCAACACCTAGGATACCGATATCACCTGTGTGGTGATGGGCACAGGCGTTCATGCAGCCAGACATATTGAGGCGAATTTCACCCAAGTCATAAAGGTAGTCTAAATCATCAAACTGTTTTTCTATTTGCTCAGCGATGTTGTGAGTCGTGGCATTGGCAAGCGAGCAATAGTCCCAACCTGGGCAAACGATCATATCTGTTAGGGTATTAATGTTGGCGCGTGCTAAATTCAGATCAGACAGCTGTTGCCATAGCTCATAGAGATGGTTGGTTTGCACATCAGAGAAGACGAGATTTTGCTGATAAGTACCGCGCAGTTCACCAAAGCTATATTTGTCTGACAAATCCGCGAGAGCATCCATTTGTGATTCGCTGAGATCACCAGATGGTACGTAGGTTCCGTCGACCAAGCCTGCTTTCAGAGAAATTACGACGGCGCGATAGCCTGCTATTTTATGCGCGACTGTATTTTGGTTGTACCAATCGGCAAAATCTTTATTCGCATTGAGTTGCTGTTGCAAGTCAGACTGTACTTGTAAGGCATCAAAACCAACATAATCAGGCTCACTAAAGAAACCAATAGCAGTGTCAAAATTGGCATCGGTCAGCGTCAGTGGACCATCTTTGGTATGGGCTTCCCACTCAGCATCGACCAATTTCGCAAAGGCAGGACCGCCCATGCTCTCGACCAATATTTTGATACGCGCTTTGTATTTATTATCGCGGCGACCATGCAGGTTATAAACGCGCAAAATAGCGTCTAGATAGCTAAGCAGATGCTGACGTGGCAAGAATTCATTAATTACTTTACCAATCACTGGTGTACGGCCAAGACCGCCACCCACCAATACTTCAAAACCAAGCTCACCTGCATCATTGGTTTTTACATGCAATCCCACATCATGTACTTGCGTCGCCGCGCGGTCATTGGCAGTACCAACGACAGCAATCTTAAATTTACGCGGTAAAAAAGCAAATTCAGGATGAAAAGTAGACCACTGACGGATAATTTCGCAATAAGGACGTGGATCCGCAATCTCTTCTTGATGAATACCGGCATAAGGATCGGTAGTCGTATTGCGAATACAGTTGCCCGACGTTTGAATGGCATGCATCTGTACCGATGCCAGCTCTGCCAATATGTCTGGCACATCTTCTAGCTTTGGCCAGTTCAGCTGGATATTGGTACGGGTCGTGAAGTGTCCGTAACCCTTATCATATTTACGGGTAATCTCTGCCAATTTACGCAGTTGGTAGCTGGCTAGCAGGCCATATGGAATGGCGATACGCAACATCGGTGCATAGCGCTGAATATAAAGACCGTTTTGCAAACGCAGCGGTAAAAATTGCTCTTCTGGCAGCTCGCCTGCCAAAAACCGTTCGGTTTGGTCGCGAAACTGTGCGACTCGTTCTTCTACCAAGGTTTGGTCAGCGTAGTTATATTGATACATGACGTAATCTCAATTTTATTTTTAAACATAAAAGCTGCGACGAAAATGATTTGCGTGTGTATTAGATTTTATTGCCAGTCGCAAGGTAAACCATTCAGATTTACATCATATAAGCTTGCGTCTATAAACATAAATTCCTTTAAGACATATCTATATCCAAACACAGCATAAATTTTCATAACGAAAATTAGGTAGCCTATGCTTATCGAATTCAATACCTGATTTTAATGAGCAGTTTTTAATCATTTAATAAATAGCTTTAACATACTGCCATTATCCCTTTATTCGCCCAATTGCTTCTCTATGTACTGTTATCTACAGTTACTCATCTTTCTCTCATCTCTTAAGGCTGTAAAATTACTATGACATCTATTATCCATAATCAAACACCCTCAAAACTTGTGCCTCCGCACGGTAGTGCTGAGCTTAAGCCGTTACTATTGAATGGTGAGGCTCGCAACCAAGCATTAAAACTTGCCAGTACTTTGCCAACCATTACGCTCAGCTCACGTGAGCGCGGTGATTTGATTATGTTTGGTATTGGCGGTTTTACGCCGTTAAATGGTTTTATGAATCAAGCCGATTGGCAGGGCGTGGTTGATAATATGCGTCTACAAAGTGGCGATAATGCTGGCTTGTTTTGGCCGATTCCTATTACTTTATCAGCACCGAAAGCGACAGCGGACAGCTTAAATACAGGTGATAAAGTTGCATTGGTGGCGCAAGATGGCGAGATTATGGGTATTTTAACGGTGGAAGAAACCTACACCATTGATAAAGAGCATGAGTGCCAACAAGTATTTACCACCACAGATCCTGAGCATCCTGGTGTTCAACAAGTACTGGACCAAGGTGAAGTCAACATTGCAGGTAGCGTTGAAGTTCTAAGCGAAGGCGAGTTTCCAACCTTATATCCCGAGATTTATAAAACACCAGCTGAAACCCGCGCAATTTTGGACAATAAAGGCTGGCAAACGGTCGCGGCTTTCCAAACCCGTAATCCCATGCACCGCTCACACGAATACCTTGCCAAGATTGCGATTGAGATCTGTGATGGCGTACTGATACATTCATTATTGGGTGCGTTAAAACCAGGTGATATCCCAGCAGACGTACGCCAAGAAGCCATTAAAACCTTGATTGACAATTACTTTAGAGCTGATACTGTTATTCAAGCAGGTTATCCGCTTGATATGCGTTATGCCGGACCGCGTGAAGCATTATTACATGCCGTATTCCGCCAAAACTACGGCTGTAGCCATTTGATCGTTGGTCGTGACCATGCCGGTGTTGGTGATTATTATGGTGCCTTTGATGCCCAAACCATTTTTGACCACGTCGGTAAAGATGATTTGATTACCCAACCGTTAAAGATTGGTTGGACGTTTTGGTGTAATGCTTGTAATGCCATGGCGTCAGATAAAACCTGCCCGCATGAAGCGTCTGAACATGTCAAAGTATCAGGAACCAAACTACGCAAAGCACTCTCAGAAGACCTTGATGTACCAGAGAACTTTAGCCGTCCAGAAGTGTTGCAGATTTTGCGTGATTATTATGCTGGTATCGCTTTTGATGAGCGTGCTGAGGTTAAATTGGTCGGGGCTTCTGCGGTATAGAAATTTATATCAAATGTGAACTATTAACAGTAAAAAAGGGTCAGATGATAAGTCTGACCCTTTTTTGTTATTTGAACGTTTTGACCATCTCGTGGTTAGCTGAGCTCTAAATCACCAGCCAACTTTTGATAGTCACCAACCAATGTGCCACCGCCAGAGCAAAAGTAGTTAAGCGCGTATTTATCTTGGCTATCAATAGTCAATTTATCATCTTTAAATTGAAAAAAAGCCGTACTGTCATTAACCTTGCTCTGAAAAATAATGCCGTGTGCATCATCTTGACCCATCAATGTTGCTTTGCCATCAAAATGGCAGGTCGGTTTTTTGATATCGCTGCGCGCACGTACCTTAATGTCAATCTGCTTATCACCGTCTGCTTTGACCATCACGCCTACCCAGTCATCGCCTTGCGTACGCTTAGCATAACCCTCAGAAGCATAGTCACCAACGATGACTTTTACAGCAGGCGAGAGTGTCGCTGCGGGTTGCGTAACGCTGTGATTATCCACATTGGCTTTTATAGTGTTATTACAACCACTCAAAGCAAGCATCGCTGCACTCGTCAAAGAGAGGGCGGCAAAAAAACGCGAGTAACAAGAGAAAGAAGTAATCATTAAGTTGCCTTGGGTAAGTGAGTAAGTGATAAAAATGGCTTTGCAAAATGGCTATTTTTGATTGAATTCAACAGTTTTAGGTAGCAGTCGTTTATTTGCAGCGATTATAGTTGATCCACTTTTAAAAGAGTACGGAACTACTGGGGTTCATTATTTGCAGCCTCTGTCTGCGTAGGCACAGCAAGCAAGAAAAATTAACCCCAGTAGTGATTGATAATATTTGTATTTCTTTTATTAAGGACTGACTATACAGCGCCAGCGAGAATACAGCTTACACAAATATTCGTCTACTGGGCAAATAATACGGCAACTTAAGCACAAGTGACACAAAAGTGACGGCTTATCTCTATATTGCAAAAACAGCTGTTGAAAATATCTACTACAGAATAACTAATAATAGCGCTAGTAATCATCGTGCTTATGCCAAGTTCACCACTCGATAAGCGTATTCGTCACTAAGCGTTTGTTATCTATGCTGCTAGCATATCTCTCATCAACAAAAAAACCAATGTATCTCCCAAAATTCTTACCATCACTGCCTTTGTTATCCTTATTTATAGAATTAATAAAATAGTAAGGTCCACAAGTGGCAGCATGACATTATCGAGAGCGTCTATGCAAACGACCAATATAGCCAAGAATCAGCCTTTGCGTCATACCTCAATGACTGATAATCAAGTGCTTCAAAATAAAGCACCACGTACCTTGATAATGGGTGGTGTGCTGACAATGGCGGTATTCATGACGGGCTGTAGCCCTACTGAATCTAAGCAAAGTGAGACCCAAAACGGCGCCCAAAAATCAGCAGCGCCGTCACAAGATATTGATTTGTTGAATGTCTCTTACGATGTCTCACGCGATTTTTATAAAGACTATAATACCTTATTTGCCAAAGGCTACCAAAAAGAGCATCCCAACAGCAAAGTACATATCAATCAGTCACATGGTGGATCGAGTAAGCAAGCCCTGTCGGTTGCTAATGGTCTACAAGCGGATGTGGTGACCTTTAACCAAGAAAGCGATATGAATCTATTGGTCGAAAAAGGCTTGGTTGCGGCTGACTGGCAGAAAGCGCTACCAAACGGCGCGGTTCCTTATACCAGTACCATGGTTCTATTGGTACGTAGCGGCAATCCAAAGGGTATTAAAGACTGGCAAGATTTGGCACGTAGTGACGTAGCTATAGTAATACCAAATCCGAAAACCAGTGGTACGGCGCGTTATGCCTTTTTAGGTGCCTACGGTTATGGTCTGCATCATTTTAAAGAAACGGTCGAAACCTCTACCAAAACAGATACCTTTATCAAACAACTTTTGGCAAACGTCGTCACTTATGACAATGGCGCACGTGCAGCAACGACCAGCTTTACCCAACGCGGTCTAGGGGACGTGCTTATCACGACCGAAAACGAAGCGCATTTGGCCGCCAAGCAATTTGCCAAAGGGCAAGTCGATATCGTCTATCCAAGTTATTCAGTGTTGATTGCCAATCCTGTTGCAGTGGTGAATGCGGTGACTGACAAAGCGGGCAAAACAGAAGCGGCAAACACCTATCTAAAAAGCTTATGGGACACGCCAGCGCAAGAACTGATGGCACAGATGTACATGCGTCCTAGTAATGAGCAAGTACTTGCCGCCCATAAAGGTACTTTGCTTGATATTGAGACGTTTGAGCCAGTCAGTGTCTTTGGTCCTTGGACACAGATTATGGAAACGTTTTTTGTTGATGGCGGGCGTTTTGATAAGCTGGCAAGCGTGCAGTAAAGGTAACCAAAAAGGTAATCAAGTTGTTCAGTTATAAGCCATTTGATTCAGACATTCATGCTTAGATGAAAGGCTGAATCAAATGGCTAAATTATTAGCGGATAGTCAATGATCATTAAAAATATTTAACCTATGCATTACTGATAAATTTAAGTTATTGATAATCTTATATTTATCATTTCTTTATTCCATTTTGGCAATAACATACACATATTCATCATTAAACATAATAAGATAGCACTGTTAGCATACTTACATTACTTATCAGACATTTTTTGAGGCAGCCATGACATCATATACCGCAGGTTATAAAAATAAGACACTTAGCGCCCTAAGTATCGCCGGTGTGGCGCTCACTTTAGGCATTGCAGGCTGTAGCAACAACGAAAAAACTGAGCCAGCTGCCAATGCAGAGGGCACGCCAGCAGCTGCAGAAGGGCAGGACATCGAAATATTGAACGTCTCCTACGATGTCGCTCGTGATTTTTATAAAGACTACAATCCATTATTTGTTGATCATTACAAAAGCGAGCACCCAAACAGCAATATTCTTATCAAGCAGTCGCATGGTGGTTCGAGTAAACAAGCCCTGTCGGTCGCGAATGGTCTACAAGCCGATGTCGCAACTATGAACCAAGGCTCTGATATTGAGCTGCTTGAGAAAAAAGGCTTGGTTGAGTCAGATTGGGAAAGCAAATTCCCAGACAATGCCGTACCTTTTACCAGCACCATCGTCTTCTTAGTGCGCAAAGACAATCCAAAGGGCATCAATGATTGGGCAGATTTGACCAAAGAGGGTGTTGAGATTGTCATGGCAAACCCAAAAGTGACGGGTAACGGTCGCTATGCCTTCTTAGGTGCTTATGGTTATGGCTTACATGCTTTTAATAAAGATGAAGCACAAGCGGAAAAATACGTCAAAGACATGCTAAAAAACGTCAAAGTCTATGAAAGTGGCGGACGTGCGGCGACTACGACATTTGTACAGCGTGGTATCGGCGATGTCTTGGTAACGTTTGAGAACGAAGCCAACCTTGCAGCAAAAGATTTTGGCGTCGGTCAAGTCGATATTGTTTATCCAAAATACTCAATCAAATCTGAAAGCCCAGTTGCTATCGTAAAAACCGTCACTGATAAAAAAGGCACCACAGATGCCGCCAAAGCTTATCTTGATTTCTTATGGAGCGATGCGGCCCAGCAATTAGCAGCTGACTTATACTTACGCCCAAGTGTGAAGAGTGTTCTTGATAAAAACAGTGATAAATTGCCACCTATCGACACCTTCCGTCCAAATGACGCTTTTGGCACTTGGGATGAGATCATGAGCACGTATTTCAGTGATGGTGGTTTGTTTGATAAGTTAGCGGTTAATGCGCCTCAGTAACAACGGTAGTACTGTGAGTAACCGACGATAGAAGCCGTTACTTATTCAAGAATTTATTTGAGTACAGCGACTGCATTATTTGACTATTAATCAGTAACGCACGACATCATGAAATTATGTCAATCTCATAAAGGACATGGCCGACAACGCTATGTCCTTTATACCATGAGCATATTCATAATCTCTTTTTATCATGCTTTTTTCTTTATATCGATACGATAGAGTGCTTACGATAAGTACCATCAGCTAGGCAATAGGACACTATTATGAGTGCAACAACACCTTCTACCATCAAACCCGTGCCGAAAAAAGGCTGGTTAACACGCTTGCGTCAGCGCAATGTGCTACCAGGGTTTGGGTTAAGTATGGGCATCACTGTCTTTAGTTTGTCACTGTTGGTAGTACTGCCGTTTGCCATGATGGCCTATACCACAACCCAAATGGGCTGGACGGGATTTTGGGAGACTATTAGCCAACCACAAGTCACGGCGGCGATCAAACTCAGCTTATGGATGTCGTTTTTGGCGATGCTAACCAATATGGTGTTTGGCACACTGGTCGCATGGGTGCTCGTACGCTATGAATTTTGGGGCAAATCCTTAATAAACGCCTTAGTAGATTTACCCTTTGCACTACCGACAGCGGTCACGGGTATCTCTCTTGCGACTTTGTATGCACCCAATGGTCTTATTGGGCAATGGTTTGCCAAATTTGATATTCAAGTGGCCTTTACACCGATAGGTATTTGGTTGGCTTTGGTGGTCGTCAGTTTCCCCTTTATTGTTCGTGCTGTACAGCCCGTACTTGCGGAGTTATCGGTTGAGTTCGAAGAGGCGTCTGCGGTATTGGGTGCCAATCGCTTGACGACATTTCGCAAGGTAATTTTACCAGAGCTGTTGCCTGCGTTACTGATGGGTGCTGGCATGATGTTTGCCCGTGCGACCGGCGAGTATGGCTCGGTTATTTTTATCGCAGGTAATATTCCAATGCAGTCTGAGATTTTGCCATTAATCATTATCAGTAAGCTTGAGCAGTTTGATGTTCAAGGCGCGTCAGCCGTTGCATTATTTATGCTGCTTATCTCCTTTGTGATTTTATTGACCATTAATATCGTACAGTGGAAGCTGTCGCGCCGTGTAGGAGCTCGCTAATGCAAATCTCTAATAGCTACGACTACCAAAGCAACCCAGCAACCAAAGATACGCCATGGGTACGCCGCACCTTTATTATCATTGCGGTTTTATTCATGGTTATTATGTTGGTAGTGCCGCTGCTAGCTGTGTTTTATGAAGCTTTTAAGGGTGGCTGGGAATTATATATTGCCTCTCTCGTTGATCCTGAAGCCTTGCAGGCGATTAGGCTAACCTTGATTACTGCTGCGATTGTCTTACCGATTAATATGGTGATGGGTATTGCCATTGCGTGGCTAGTAACGCGTTATCATTTTAAAGGTAAGCAGTTGGTGACGACGTTGCTTGATTTACCATTCTCAGTGTCGCCCGTTGTAGCCGGTTTGATGTTTGTTCTGTTATTTGGACTTAATTCTACGATTGGTGGCTGGCTTGAGAGCATGGGTTTTCAGGTAATTTATGCCGTACCCGGTATTATTTTAGCAACGTTATTTGTCACCTTTCCTTTTGTGGCGCGTGAATTAATACCGCTGATGCAAACGCAGGGCGATAGTGAAGAGCAGGCAGCATTAACGTTAGGCGCGACGGGTTGGCAAACGTTTTGGCATGTGACACTGCCCAATATCAAATGGGCGCTGCTATATGGTTTGATTTTGACCAATGCACGGGCGATGGGGGAGTTTGGTGCGGTGAGTGTGGTCTCAGGTCATATCCGCGGAGAAACCAACACTATGCCGCTACTGGTTGAGATTGCCTATAACGACTATAACTTTACCGCCGCGTTTGCCTTATCGAGCTTACTTGCCGCACTTGCTTTGGTCACGTTACTTATTCAGCAAATCATGACCAAGCTACAAGATCACAAATTTGCCAAGTCTGAACGTTTGATAAGTGCGCCTGAACTACCAGTCAGTGCTAATGATACTGTTACAGAATCGGCAGGAAAATCATAACGGTTCATAGAAGCCACTATTGCTATACGCCATACTATTGAAACTATCTGCTACGATAAAAGAAATAATAAGAGACACCATTATGAGCATCGAGATTCGTAACGTTAATAAAAAATTTGGTAACTTCACTGCCTTAGATGATATCAATATCACAGTACCTACCGGCAAATTAACGACTTTATTAGGTCCTTCAGGCTGCGGTAAAACCACTTTGCTGCGTATCATTGCTGGTCTTGAATATGCAGACTCTGGGCAGATATTATTTGATGAGCTAGACGTCACCAATACACCGGTACAAAAGCGCCATATCGGTTTTATGTTTCAGCACTATGCGTTATTTCGACATAAAAATGTTGCCGACAATGTAGGCTTTGGTCTGACATTGCTACCAAAAAACGAGCGCCCCAGTAAAGCGGATATTGATAAGCGTATAGCTGAGCTATTAGATTTGGTACAGCTGCCACAAGTGGCAAACGCTTACCCGCATCAGCTATCAGGCGGTCAGCGGCAGCGTATTGCGCTGGCTCGTGCACTCGCAGTTAAGCCAAAACTACTGCTATTAGATGAGCCATTTGGGGCGCTGGATGCCAAGGTGCGTAAAGAGCTGCGAACTTGGCTAAAAGACATACATCATGAGCTTGGTATCACCAGCATCATGGTGACTCATGACCAAGAAGAAGCAAGGGCTGTATCCGATGAAATTGTCGTGATGAATCATGGTCGTGTCGAGCAAGTAGGCACCTCAGAGGCGCTGATTCATCATCCAGCCAATGCCTTTGTCAGTGATTTCTTAGACTTGGTTTAAAGTTCAATCAAGAGTGCTAGCGATAGCGCATAAAAAAAGACCTTATGATGAGGTCTTTTTTATGCGGCTAATATAAGCCAAAGTTATCTAAGCAAAACTTTCACTGCCTATTAGCATTAGGCTAGTTTTAGCATGGCTCTTTCTTTGATTGATATCTGCTTATAGGTAGTGTCCAAGATGTCTTGACACCATTCTGGCAAGTCATTTGCAACCTCATACCACATCCAGGTTCCATCACGAACGCAATTTAGGATGCCCAGTTTTTTTAAGTGGTTGAGATGGCGCGATATCGTTGGCTGTGGTTGATCAAGTATCTCTACTAACTCACCGACGCAGCGTGATTCTTTATTATATAGGATTTGGAAAATCTTCAAGCGCGTAGGGTCAGATAATACTTTAAACAACTCAAGTGGTTGTATCATAGAATTATTATTAGACATGGGTCAATTCCAATGTATATTTAGTTAATAGGAGGACAATATAACAGCAGTTATCCTTAAAATCGATTAAAAAATGAGCAAATTTACAGTTCGTCGCCATTTTACTACCTTTGATACCGTCGGTTTACATGGATTACTATATTCAGTTACATGGATTGATTAAGATCAACGTATCCATAAATCTGTTATTAACCTGACTGAAAAAGTCACCAAACACTATTGTAAATGCTAATAATTATCGTTATTATAGCGAATAACACGTTAGTCAATCACAGTAGGAACCCATTTATGTACGTCTGTATCTGTAATGATGTCAAAGAAAAGCAAATAAAAGCTGCTATCGCGTCTGGTATCGATACGTTAGATGGCTTAAAAGACACGTTAGATGTCGCCACCTGCTGCGGCTGCTGTGAGCCTATGGTAAATGATTATCTAGAGGAGCATCATGCTAAGCTCGAAGTATTGGCTTATGCTGTTTAAGCGCTAAATACTTATAAGGCTTTACGCTCTAGCTTGTGCATCCTAATCGTGTATAAGCCTTGATAAAACAGGATTATATTCACTATTATGCATTTACTATTTTAGCATTATACCTAAAGAGTAGGTTGCAAGCGTCCATATAACTCCACTGATACTCCACATCAAAACTGAATCTAGCTACTTCTATTGGGAGTTTGCTATCGCACCTGTTGCTGATACGCTAATACAAATAGTGGTTGGTTATGATTCTCAGTTCATATCGTTACAAGCGTTAAGCTCTCTCTATGCTACTATATCCTTCTTAATATGTAAGGGCCTTCGTTGATTTTAATCTTTACTGATTGGTCTACTAATGGCACTTTATATATATGCAAAATTATGAATGTATATAACAAACAATGATACATACAGGAGTGTAAGTGATGATTGGCAACCCTAAAGTGATTGATTATTTAAACTTTTTGTTAGGTGGTGAGCTTGCAGCTCGTGATCAGTATTTTATCCACTCTGAGATGTATGCAGAATGGCATTACGGTAAATTGTATGAGCGTATTAGCCATGAGATGGAAGATGAGACCTTACATGCACAGGCAATTATTCGTCGTATTTTGATGTTAGGCGGCACGCCTAAAATGAGCGTCGACGCGATTAATATTGGTACTACTGTACCTGAGATGCTACAGCTTGATTTAAATTTAGAATATCAGGTACAAAAACATCTTAAAGACGGTATCGCAATGTGTGAAGAAGCGCATGACTATGTCACACGCGAGATGTTGGTCGTGCAGCTCAAAGACACGGAAGAGGATCATGCCCATTGGCTTGAGCAGCAGCTACGCTTGATTGATATGATTGGTCTGCCAAATTATTTGCAAAGTCAGATGGCTGAAGTCTCTTCAAATCTTGTTTGATAGTAACGGATAATAATCGCTATATAGTCAAATCAAATATCCAATAGATAGGGAGAGAGAATATGAATGGGGATAAAGACATTATCCGCGCGCTGAATAAAGTGCTGGGTCAGTCGTTGATAGCCATCAACCAGTATTTTTTACATGCACGTATTGCTCGCCATTGGGGCTTAGAAGCATTAAACGAAAATTTCTATAAACAGTCTATCGCAGAGATGAAATGGTCTGATGATTTGATTGCACGGATTTTATTGCTAGGTGGTTTACCCAATTTGCAAGATTATGGCAAGATGTTTATCGCTGAAGATGTGCCTGAAATGATTGACTGCAATTTGCGCTTAGAAAAGCAAAAGTTTAGCATCATCACCGATGCGATTACTTTGTGTGAAACGCAGCAAGATTATGTATCACGTCAGCTATTGGTTACTCTAAAAGACGGTAATGAAGAGTATCAAGACTGGCTTGAGACGCAAGAAGACTTAATGAAAGATGTCGGTATTCAAAACTATATCCAATCGCAGATGAATGACGATTAGATATTAGTAACTCTCATTGAATCACAATAAGCCAGCCTATGTTTTGCTCATAACCCAAGCATAGGCTGGCTTTTTTTGGTCTATTCTTTATATTTCAAATACAACCTTTCAATACTCACTTTTAATATAAACCACGACCGTCCTCGGGTTTTAAGCGTAAAAAATGCAATCCTGAGAGAATGGTAAAGACACCTAATATCCAATAGGTGGTTTGAAAGGCGGTCAATGTATCCATTTGTAGGCGCTCACGTAGCAGAGTGAGCAGCGCAGCGCCAAAGGCAATACCAAAGCTGATGGCGAGTTGTTGGTTGACAGCCATCAGGCTATTGCCGCTACTGGTTTGAGTACCATGCAGGTCGCCAATGGTAATGGTGTTCATTGCGCTGAATTGCATAGAGTTACATGCGCCCATGACAGTTAAAATAGGTATAAACCACATCCACTGCGCCGCATCATTAAACTGCGCCAAGATGATAATCAAGATACCCATAAAAGTCGTGTTGTACACTAATACCGTGCGATAGCTATAACGCTGGATAATCTTACTCACCCAAGGCTTGATGCCGATAGCCCCTACGGCGATAGGGGCAAGTAGCCAGCCAGCTTGCGAGGGAGAGTACTCGAACACCACCTGCAAAAGTAACGGCAGCAAAAATGGCACAGCGCTAATGCCAAATCGAGTAAATAAATTACCCGTGATACCGATGCGAAAGGTACGGATATCAAACAAACTCAATGGAAATAGCGGAGCTGTGCGACGTTTTGCGTGCCAAATATAAGCACCAAGCAACAGACTTGCCAGTAATCCAAACATCAGCCCATAAAACCCACGCCCGACTTGTGCGCCAAATTCTACCGCCAAGGTAAAACCACAAGCGGCAGCGGCAAACAACAAAAACCCTGTCCAATCTAGACGCTTGGTGTCCTCAAATAACGCTGGTACCAGTTTTTTGCCCATGATAAAACCAAAAACACCCATGGGTATGTTGATTAAAAATACCCAGTGCCAGCTGGTATACTGTACGATATAACCACCCAATACCGGTCCGACCAATGGCGCAACCAAAGCAGGGATTACCGCAAAGTTCATCACCGTTAAGAGCTTATTGCGCGGATAAGACTTGACCAAAATTAAGCGTGCAACCGGCGTCATCATCGCGCCGCCGATAGCTTGTACAATACGTGAGCCTATTAAGAAGTCTAGTGTCGGAGAAGCGGCACATAATAGCGAGCCGATACAAAATATGATAATGGCGGACAAGAACACACGGCGTGTGCCATATTTATCGGCTAAAAATCCGCTAATAGGAATAAAAATCGCCAAAGTAAGTGCGTAGCTGATGACTGCCCATTGCATTTGTAGTGGCGATTCGCCCAATGCTTGTGCCATCTGTGGTAGGGACGTGTTTAGAATAGTAGCGTCTAAAATTTGCATAAATAACGCTACCGCCAGTACATAGGGTAGGTATTTATCTTGCGTTGGAGTCAGGGCTACCATTTTACTTTCACCATATCTTAAAACCGTGGCTCGTGGAAACTCACCTTAATCGACAGTAAATTTTCAACAAAGCCATTATATTATGCGTAGTATAAAAATAACTGCCGAGTAGTTAAAGAGCAGCATAGTAACCATTCAAAAGGACTGATCTAAATAGTTGCTATCTAAAAGAAATGGTTTAGCTAAAAGAAATGGCTTAATAAATTTTTAAAATATCTGTCATTATCTTATATCCTAAATACTACTTCACTTAAACATCTCTACCATATAAATTACAAGACAGGACTTTAATAGCAGGATCAGTCCCCGTTATAGTGGGAGGTATATGGTAGAAACCACCATTTCTAAAATATGACAATCAATACAACAAAAAATAGGTCACATTATGAGTCAGGATAACAATTCTACGAACAGTCAGATAGAAAGCTATACACCGCCCAAAATTTGGACACAAGATAAAGAAAACGGCGGCAAATTTGCAAGTATCAACAGTCCAACCGCTGGCGCACGACAAGATAAGGCACTGCCAGTAGGCGATGCGCCATTACAGCTATATTCATTGAATACGCCTAATGGTGTTAAGATAAATATCTTATTAGAAGAGCTTGCTGAGCTTGATATCAAGGAAGCCGCATACAATGCTTATCTGATAGATATCTCGAAAGGCGATCAGTTTGGCTCGGGCTTCGTCGCTATTAACCCAAACTCAAAGATACCGGCTTTGGTCGACCATAGTCCTAGCGAAGCTGGCGAGCCGCTTGCTATCTTCGAGTCTGGCGCTATCTTAATGTACTTAGCGGAGAAATTTGGCAAATTCATTCCGATGCAGCAAGGTAAGGCAAGGGTAGAATGCTTGTCTTGGCTAATGTGGCAGATGGGCAGTGCACCTTTCTTAGGTGGCGGTTTTGGGCATTTTTACGCCTATGCCCCAGAGCCAATGGAGTATCCTATCAATCGCTATGCTATGGAAGTCAAACGCCAGCTTGACGTCCTTGACCGCCACCTAAAAGACCATACATATATGGGCGGAGACGAGGAGTCTGATTATAATATCGCCGATATGATTATTTGGGCATGGTATGGTCAATTGGCACTTGGCAAGCTCTATGAGGCGGCAGAATTCTTACAAGTGGATGACTATCAACATTTACAGCGCTGGGCGAAAAAAATTGCTGAACGTCCAGCCGTTAAACGCGCGGTGGACTTAGTCCTTGAGCCTATTCCTTAGACTAGTTGCCACGATAATTCATCTAAGTGGCTCATTTATCTATCCGTAAATGTTTGATATAAAAGGTAAAAAATAAAACACCTTTGTATATTGAAGAACAAAAAGGTTAATAAGCACCTGTCTTATTAACCTTTTTCTGTTTTAAATATTCATTATTCCAAATATAAATATAGATATAAGCATTTGAGCTATACTTTGTTAATTACATAATGGTACATTAGTACAACAGATAGAAACATGGATGCGTTAAGATAGCAGCCTCCACCCAAAAAGGGTAGGCGCTTAAACCTCTTCTATTGATGAATGATGATTATGAAGGAGAATGATATGCTTAGGAATAGACCAACCCTCTTATTGAGTGCAAATGGTCCTAGTA
Organism: Psychrobacter sp. SC65A.3; assembly: GCF_025642195.1. NCBI lineage: Bacteria > Pseudomonadati > Pseudomonadota > Gammaproteobacteria > Moraxellales > Moraxellaceae > Psychrobacter > Psychrobacter sp. SC65A.3. The sequence goes on from NZ_CP106752.1 coordinate 1,386,973, forward strand.
GCCAGAGTAGTGTTGTCAAACCTAAATACTCAAACAACTCCCATATCAAAGCGCCGTCTAAAAAAACAAAAAAGATAACAAAAACCATGTCAAAAAGAATTTTATTACCCCTCCTTACTGCTATCAGTACCGCGTTATACAGCGCCGCAGCTAGTGCTGATACGCCTATAGATTTTACCAGTCAAGATTGGCAAGTGGTCTGTGACAATACACGTACTTGCCGACTGGCGGGTTATCAAGCAGACAATGATATCGAATTGCCAGTGTCTTTGTTGTTGATACGCCGTGCAGGTGCCAATGCCACGGTTGATGCACGGGTCAAGCTTGGCGGTGCAAGAGAAAATTCTGCCAAAGCCTTGATGCAGTTGGGTAACCGTCACCGGATATCTTTATTTATTAATGATAGAGATTATGGCGAAGCCAAGCCTTTTTCAGGTGCGGCTGGCTATGCTGAACTCACTTCACCGCAAGTCACAGCGCTGTTAGAGGCACTGACCAAATCAAGCAAGATAGAGCTTGTTATCCGTAATACGCGTTGGCGCTTGTCCGATAAAGGGGCGAGTGCGGTCATGCTAAAAGCGGATGAAGCACAAGGTCGAGTGGGCACAGCCAGTGCTTTTGTTCGTACAGAGGGCGCAAGCAAATCTAACAATAGTGTGTTATCGCCTAAGTCAATACCAGCGATACGGATGGTGATGCCCAATCCAAAAGCCACCTCTGGTAATAAGAAAAAATTCGTCATGCGCTCATCTCAGTTATCAGATCTGATGAAAGGCACCATAAAAGATATCAGTAGCGACTGCCCAAGCCTATATGACAAATCGTCATGGAATGTCAATCGCCTAAACAGCAAGCAGCTGTTGGTACAGCATAATTGCTGGACAGGTGCTTATAATGCAGGTAAGGGTGTCTGGGTGATCAATGATACCAAACCATACGAGCCAAAGCTGATCACAAACAACGCTACCGATTACGACAAGGGTCAGATCACTTCTGTCCAAAAAGGTCGGGGTCTTGGCGACTGTATCTCTAAAACCGAATGGTTATGGACGGGTAAGGATTTTGAGAAAAGTCATGAGAGTAGCACTGGTCTGTGCCGTATGATTGAAGCGGGCGGTGCTTGGCAGATGCCCCTATACGTCACTGATGTGAAACTATCACGTTAATATCAATGTCTACAATACCTCATTGCTTGCTTTTCTTTTAAAGCGGTAATGATCATTTATTCGATATTCTTTAGCGTAAATGCAGCGCACACGATAAAAATATTTAATGCAAAAATACCTATATTATTAATCATGTATAGCTCATCAACTCTTGCGTTAAAGCTGTTTTCTACAATAATCGTAAAAACAGCTACTGATTACGATTTTGTTGTGTTATACTGCGTCGCCACGTTAGCATAGTCTAATGTGAATTATGAGATTGATAACATCGCCTGCGATTTTGGGTCTAGGATGACCGAAAGTAATTGTTGCCGATGATTTTGTGTACTTAAATAATCCTATTATTTTTGACTCATATCTTATCTACGGACCCTTGTAGGGGCTAGATTGGTTGTTATTTACCTTTATCTGCTTTGGAATAAGCATTGATATCGAGTTTTTAGCAGACAAAGATGAGACACTCGGCACTACCACCAAAATACGTCAGACAGCACGAACGCCTTTATATAATTTTGACAAGCCTTATGGGTTTGGCATGTAATTATCATGATTTTGATAATCAGATTATATGGGTAGCGTGGTGAACGGTTATCAGTGGTATGCATCAAGTTTGCTGAATTTACAGCAGCTTATACTTACCAAGGATACTCATGACTGACATCTTATCTGCAATCGCTGCTGAAAACGGCATTATCGAAGACACCACTCAAAACACAACTACTAATGAAGCAGCTTCTACTGACGCTTCTGACGAAAATCAAGTTACTTTTACTGATCTTGGCATCGCTAAGCCTATTCTAACTGCACTTGATCGCAGTGGTTATACCAACCCAACGCCCATCCAAGCACAAGCGATTCCTTTTGCTCTAGCAGGTCGTGACTTATTATTGTCAGCGCAAACGGGTAGTGGTAAAACTGCAGCATTCGTTATCCCAGTACTTGATCGTTTAAGCCGCGCTACTAGCTTTGACAAACTAACCAAAGCACTTATTCTAACGCCAACGCGTGAACTTGCTCAGCAAGTGCATGACAGCGTACGCACTTATTCTAAAGATATGCGCGGTCTGTTCTGTGTGCCATTAGTAGGCGGCGCACCATACAACGGTCAGATTACTGCTTTGAAAAAAGGCGTTCAAGTTATCGTTGCGACCCCAGGTCGTCTACTTGACCATATCAATGCTGGTCGCGTTGACTTATCAAGCCTAGAAATCTTGGTCCTTGATGAAGCTGACCGTATGCTAGACATGGGTTTTGCTGATGACATCAGTGATATCCTACGTGCTGCTCCTACTGATCGTCAAACAATCATGTGTTCTGCAACTTGGGATGGCCCAGTAGGTAAAATTGCTGCCAGCTTTACTAAGAACCCTGAGCGTGTATCAATCAAAGTAGAGTCTGCACACATCGAAGAAAAAGTGTACTACTGTGATGATTTTGATCATAAAAACCGTTTACTTGATAAAATCGTTTGCCAGCAAGATATGGAACAGATCATTATCTTTGCTGCTACCAAACGTAGCACTGAAAAACTAGCAAAACAGCTACAAGAAGCGGGTCATAAAGCCAGCTTCCTACATGGTGATTTGCCACAAAGCAAGCGTAACCGTATCGTTCAAGACTTGCGTAATGGTAAAGTCAAAATCCTAGTAGCGACTGACGTTGCCGCTCGTGGTCTAGACATCCCAGCAATCTCGCACGTAATCAACTATGACTTACCGCGCCAAACTGAAGATTACGTCCATCGTATCGGTCGTTGTGGTCGTGCTGGTCGTACTGGTATCGCTATCAGCTTATGTAGCATGGATGACCGTCCACAGCTAAACGCTATCAATCGTTATTTAGATCGCAAAATGGAAGTATGTATCATCGAAGGTATGGAACCTAAGAAGACTTATGTACCTAGCGAAAATAAAGGTAATGGTCGTGGCCGCGGTCGTGGTCGTTCAAACGGCGGCGGTAATGGTCAAGGTCGTGGTCGCGCGGGTGGTGGCTATCAAGGTAATCCTGCTAATGCTCGTGGTCGTTCAAGCGATAGCGCACCGACTGGTCAACGCGCAAGCAATGACAGCGGTTATCAAGGTAAGCCACGTGACGCGTCAGGTAAGCCAAATGAGCGTTCAGGTGGCAAGCCGTATCAAGGTAAGCGTACTGGTGCTCCTAGTCGTGGCGATAGCACTGGCGTTCCACGTGGCGAGCGTGCTGCAACGGGTCGTGGTCGTCCAAGTGGCAGCCAAGGTCGCCCAGCTGGTCGTTCAGACAGCCGTGGTCAAGGTCGTCCAACTGGCGGCAACCGTGGTAACAACTCGTAATAGCTTTATTTTAAACGATTAATGATTTTTGATAATCATATCTTAATCGTCTAAAGATATTGCAAAAAAAGCCAGATACTTGTTATCTGGCTTTTTTGTGTCCAATAGTTTGATATTAATCACCACGTAGAGATATGACCCAATTATATGCAGCTATTTAAAAACTGTGGCTTATTCAAATCTTTTAAAATTAAGCTTTGTACTCGATAGCTACTTGCGCGTTTTTTTTGCCTTGTCTATACTGACAAACTTTTACTCATCGTGTGCTGTGGAGCCAGTTGATGCCGGATATTTCTCACTTAGCTATTGAAAGCTTGCCATTAGCGTTTGGCATCATTATGGCGATTATTGGTTTGGTATTTTATACCCAAGCATTGCCTGGTAAGTTTTGGCAACGGTTTTATGCAGTGCTACCGGGTATCGTACTGTGCTGTTTTATCCCTGCGACGCTAAATAGTCTAGGTGTCTTCGCTGACGGTATTGGCTCGCAGATTTATGGTTTTACTGCTACCTATCTGTTGCCAGCTAGTTTGCTGTTAATGACCTTGTCGATGGATGTACCGAAGATATTGGGTCTAGGTTGGAAAGCGATTGCGATGTTCTTCGCTGCTAGTATCGCTATTGTCATTAGTGGTCCTATTAGCTTAGGTATCGCTAAATGGGTGTCGCCTGAGATGTTTACCGATGACACGCTATGGCGCGGCTTTTCAGCGGTTGCTGGTAGTTGGATCGGCGGCGCGGCAAACCAAGCAGCGATGAAGGAGCTGTTTGGCGTCAGTGATGATCTGTTTGGGATGATGATATTGGTTGATACTACCAATGCTTCACTGTGGTTACTGGCCATCTTAGTCATGGCAAAACACAGTGAGAAGATTGACAAGTTTTTACGGGCGGATAGCAGTAGCATTGATAAGGTCGTCAAAGCCGTTGAGAATTATGAGCGTGACAATGCTCGTCCAGCGACTTTAAATGACTTGATGGTGATGTTTGGCTTATGCTTTGCTATGGTAGGTGTGGCACATTTCGTTGGTGGTCAGATTGCAGGTTTTTTTGCGCCTTATAGATGGGCGGTGCAATATAGCTTTGCCAGCTCGTTTTTTTGGATGGTAGTGATCATCACGTTAATCGGCGTGGTCTTCTCTTTTACTAAAATACGCAGACTTGATCATGTTGGTGCTTCAAAAATTGGTACCGTCTTTATCTTCATATTAATTGCCGCTATCGGTATGCAAATTAATCTAGCAGGCATCGTCTCACAATGGCGACTGCTACTAATTGGTTTGCTTTGGATGAGCATTCACGTCGTGATTATTTTTGCGGTCGCTAGGATAATTCGTGCGCCGTTTTTCTTTTTGGCGGTCGGCTCCAATGCCAATACTGGCGGCGCGTCATCGGCACCGATTGTTGCCACGGCATTTCACCCATCACTAGCGCCAGTTGGGGTATTTTTGGGTATTTTAGGCTATGCCGTGGGTACCTTTGGCGGTTATATCAGTACGCAGATGATGCGGCTGGTTGTGGGGTAATAGCATTTTTATCAGTATTGACAGCTTTTATCCAAATAATCACCCAACCAACTCAAAAACTCATCGCTTGTTGTTGAGACATTTAGGCGAAGATGGGTTGAGGCGCTGATATCGGGGTAAAATAATTGCCCCGGTGCAACTAGCCAACCTTCTTTATAGGCATCTAGTGCCAGCTGGCTGGTATCTTGCCCCGTGTCTACCCAAACAAAGAGACCTGCTTGTGTATGCTCAGGGTAGATAAGTCCTATCCTTGGTAATACTTGGCGCATTCTTTCATGAGCCCTATATAAATGCTGCTGCACTTTTTTAATCTGTCGGCGATACTCACCATGCGTCCATAAATGATGACAAACTCGTTCACCAAATTCTGGCGTGTTTGAATTGCTTAAGGTTTTAATACGCAATACATCATCGATATAGTTATCAGGACAGACCAACATGCCAACGCGCCAGCCTGACGCCATTGACTTTGAAAACCCAGTCGCATAAAACACCCGTTCAAACTGATCAAGGCTAGCATAACGCAGCACTTGACCACCCGGTACAAATGCGGCGTATAAATCGTCCTCAAAAATATAAGCATCGTACTCATGAATAAGATTGAGTACTTGGTGCGCGCGGGCAGGATGCAAGTTACAGGAGGTTGGATTATGCAGCACGCTATTGGTCAAATAGAGCTTGGGACGATGCGTCGCAAACAGCTTTTGCATCTGCTCAATATTAGGCCCTTGATGGTCACGTTCTACAGAGACGACGTTTAATCCTTGTTGTTGCAGGCAGCTTGATAGCCAATACCAGCCCGGCCCATCAACGACCACCGTATCCCCAGCTTGAGTAAGCAGCCGCGCCACCATGGTCACGGCTTGCGACACTCCTGCCGTAGTAATTATGTGCTCGGTATGGGTTTGCATGCCCAGCGTATGCAGGTGTTGAACCAGCTGCTGACGTAGCGGCAAATAGCCATGAACATTACCATAATCATAGATAAAGCTATCGGCTTGCTGGGTGACCTGCCGTATGGCCCATTCCATCTTATCATTACGTATCCAGTCTCTCGGTAATGTTCCCACCCCTGGCGAGCGATGATGCGGAATATCACTAAAGACCTGCTGTACCAGCCAGCGCGTATCTATTACTGGGTGCTTAACGACCACTCTTTTATAATCATTGGGCTGAACTACTTTTGCTTGCGTATTGACATAATAGCCCGAGCTGGGTTTGGCGATTAATACGTTGGTAGCGACCAGCTGTTCGTAAGCTTGTACCACTGTAAAGGTTGATATATTTAATAGTTTCGCTAACTTTCGCACCGAGGGCACACGCTGATTGGGCAGGTAAATCTGCCAATCAATACGCTGCTGTAGCCATTCAGCGACAGCGACAGTCTTGGTTAAATTTGGATTGAGCGTATAGGTTTCGACCATAATGAATGTGCTTATCTCTTCAATGTCATGATTAATTGTAACGTTAAGAGTAACTATACACTTTGTTCACCATTAGTAAAACTGTATCGGGTCTGTTATGGGTATTTAAACTATAGTTGAGTGTATCAACAATGAATAATTATTTAGGATAATTATATGACCCCAATCCACATTGCCTTAGCCGTATTGGTTACCTTTATTTGGGGCGTGAACTTTACCTTTATTGCCTGGGCGCTTGAAAGCTTTCCGCCACTGATGTTAACCGCGCTACGTTTTTTCTTTACTGCCGTGCCGTTGGTTTTATTCCTTAAACCGCCCAAATTCAACCGTACGCTATTTATCTATGCCATTGGTACGTTTGTTATGCAGTATACCTTTGTATTCACTGCCATGCATTTGGGTGCATCAGCAGGTTTGACGGCGCTGTTGTTGCAAGTTCAAATTTTTATTACCGTCTTGCTGGCGTATGTCATATTAGGTGAAGCGGTGAGTCGCATGCAGATTATCGGTATGCTGGTCGGTGTACTAGGTTTGGGTGTGATTGCGCTAAATCTCGGCGGTGATATGCCCTTGGTTGGCTTTATCTGTATCTTGATTGCAGCCATAGGTTGGAGCTTTGGCAATATTGCTTCAAAACAGGCCTCAACGCAGCAAAGCGCTAGTAATTTTTCTACTGCCTCGCCTGTTAATAGCAACAACAAAGCTTCAAATAGAACATCGGCACTGTCTGCACTATCACTAGTGGTATGGGGCGGTCTGATTGCTTGTATAGTTTTGACCCTATCTTCTCTGTTATTTGAAAATGAGGCATGGACGCTTGCAACATTTACACAGGCGTCCTTCAAGTCTTGGTTATCGCTTGGATTTATCGTCTATGTCTCAACCCTGATAGGTTTTGGATTGTGGGCGCATTTGCTTAGTCAAAATATCGCTTCTAAGGTTGTGCCATTTGCCTTACTGGTGCCCGTATTCGGTATGGCGACTTCAGTGCTGCTCATAGGAGAAGTGGTTACATGGTGGAAGATGCTAGCAATGGTGCTCATCTTATCTGGACTGATTTTGGCTAATGTGAAGATGGGCCTAGGCAGGAAGTCTGCTCACGCATAGTAGTAAATAACTTATAGCTTCCTATAGGGTTAGTAAGAATAGGCAAAAAGAGCAGTGCATCACATATGAAGCATTGCTCTTTTTTTTATTCTGAACGCTTTATATCCCACTATGATAAAGATGAAAACAGGCTGCTTATAGCTACAGCTGTACACTCACAGTCAAAAACTCTGCACGCACAGTCAATCTATTTTGCCAAAACCTCGCTATAGTGAAAAAGCTTGATCATTAGGATAGATGATAAGCCAGATAAAGCGCGCGCTGAAGGGTAAGGATAAATGGTCATATAGACCAGCATATTCTCTTATTTCTCTTATATAAATGCGCTTATTCTGACCCAAATTTCTCGACAAGGAGTCTTTCATGAGCAACGCTCACCCCTCTATAGATCCTATTACCTTGTCTGTCGTACGTGGTGCCCTAGAAACGGCGCAGCGTGAGATGACAACCACCTTAGAAAAAACTGCCCGTTCGAGTGTCTTTAACTTAGCCCATGACTATAGCAATGCGCTGTTTGATCATTTGCCTGAGATGATTTTGCAAGGGCAAGATATTCCCATTCATTTAGGCTCACTCATGCCAGCCATGAAAGCCGTCGCCGAATATTACGGTGATGACATTCATGAAGGCGATGTCATTTATCATAACGACCCTGTGATGATGGGCAGCCATATCTTAGATTGCTGTATGTATAAGCCGGTATTTTATAAAGGTGAGTTGGTTTTTTGGACGGTTTGTAAAGGTCATGTCACTGATATCGGTGGCCCTGTACCAGCAGGCTATAACCCTGACGCCAAAGAGATATATGCCGAAGGCTTACGCATTCCGCCTATTAAGATTTGGGAAAAAGGCGTTAGACGTCGTGATGTGATTAACCTCATACACAGTAATATGCGCTCACGCCGTAATCAAGAAGGCGATCTCAATGCTCAGTATGGCGCGTGTGCCGTTGGCGAGCGTAATATGATTGCGCTGCTAGACAAATACGGCGTTGAAACGGTGCGTGGTGCGATTGAAGAGCTAAAAAATATGGCTGACCAGCATATGCGCTCATTAATCTCCTCTATCCCAGATGGCGATTATCATGGCGAGGCGGTGTTAGAAGATTCAGGTCATGGCTTGGGTGATATGACCATCAGCGCAGACATTGTCATCAAAGACAGCGACGTGCATATTAAAATCACCAGTCCACCGCAAGTCCCTTACTTTATCAACTCTTATGCTGGTAACTCGATGTCAGGAGTATTACTTGGGCTAATGATGTTTGCTCAAGTAGAGCCGCCGTATAACGAAGGCCTATATCGCTGTGTGACCGTTGATTTGGGCGAGCATGGCACCTTATGTAATGCCAAAGAACCGGCGCCGCATGTCAACTGTACGACCACGCCGATGGAAACTTTAACTGACGCGGTACGTATGGCATTTGAAGCGGCAGCACCTGAGCGCGTTACCGCCTCTTGGGGACATTCATCAGGGATCAATATCGCTGGTATCGACCCAAAAACTGGCGAGCAATACGTCACCATGATTTTGGCATCTATTATTTCAGGCGCAGGCGCCACCCAACAAATGGATGGCTGGCATGCTTGTGGGCCATTGAGCTGCTTTGGGGCGTTAAGCTCGGGAGATATTGAGCTATTGGAATATCAGTATCCTATCTTAATTCATAAGTATGGATTGGCAGAAGACAGTGGCGGCGCTGGCGAGTACCGCGGCGGCTGTGGTACGGTTTGGGAAGTTGAGCCATTAGACCATACTATGACGGTTATTGCCTTTGGCGAAGGTCGTCAGAATCCTACTATGGGCGCCGGCGGCGCGGAACAAATCTCACCCGAGCTTAAAGTTGGGCGTCTAGAGATACTACATAAAGACGGACAAACGGACTTATATAGAAAAAACACCGTTACGGAAATCACGCCGGGTGAACGCGCGCGCAATACCAATCCGGGTGGCGGCGGCTACGGCAGCTCATTTGATCGCGATATTCAAGCGGTCATCAAGGATGTAAAAGAAAGGATTATCTCAATCTCTGCGGCAAAGATTGAATACGGCGTGGTAATTGACCCAGAAACTCTGGCGCTCAATGAAGCTGAGACTGAGTACTTACGCCGCCAGATAACCGCATAAAACACACATTGAACTTTCATGATTGAGTTAAGGATGACTTATGAACAACGATTTTCGTATTGGCGTTGATGCTGGCGGGACTTTTACAGATTTTGTCTTGGCAGAAAAAACCGGTGACATTCATCTGTTTAAGGCGCCATCGACCCCAGAGGATGGCACCTTAGCCATTGCCAATGGTCTACAGCAAATTGCCAACAAATTTAACCGTCCTATCGAAGACATCATTCAAGCCTGCGATTTGTGTATTAATGGTACGACGGTTGCACTGAACGCACTGATTCAGATGACGGGCGTGAAAGTGGGCTTGCTATGCACCAAAGGGCATGAAGACAGTATCGAGATACGCTTAGGGCACAAAGAAGAAGGGCATCGCTATGATGCCAGTTACCCGCCAGCGCCGCAGATTGCTACGCGTGACCGCCGCTTTCCTATCCGTGGCCGTATCTTGGCAGACGGCACCGAACACGAGCCGTTAAATGAGCAAGATATCCTCGATGCGATTGAAGTGTTAAAACAGCAAGACGTGCAAGCGGTTGCCATCTCTTTTGTGTGGTCTATCCGCAATACTCAGCATGAACAGCGTGCCAAAGAGCTGATTGAGCAGCATATGCCGGGGGTGTTTGTCTGCTGCGGTAGTGAAGTATATCCGCAGATTAAGGAATATACGCGTACCTCAACGACACTGGTGAATGCCTATCTAAGCCCGGTTATGGCGTCTTATGTACATAAGATTGATGATTACTTTAAGGCACTCGGCGCTGAGCAGCCCGTTCGTTACTTTCAGTCGAATGGCGGGCTTGCCGTCGGTAACATCATGCGCGAACGAGCAGTTAATGCCATCAACTCAGGACCCGCATCAGCACCGCAAGCCGGTTTATATATTGCCAGCGCCTTTGGTATTGATAACATTATCACCGTCGATATGGGTGGTACGTCTTTTGACATCACCATGGCCAAATCTGGCCGAACCAGCCTAAACCGTGATATTGATTTTTTACGCAATCGTATTGGCGTGCCGATGATTCATGTCGAAACGCTGGGTGCCGGCGGCGGCTCTATTGGTCATGTGAATAACTTTGGTATGTTGGAGGTCGGTCCACAAAGTGCTGGCGCGACCCCAGGTCCAGCGTCTTATGGTAAAGGCGGTGAGTTGCCAACGGTCACCGATGCCAATCTGGTCTTAGGCTACTTAGAGCCGGATGCGGTGCTAGGCGGCTGCGTGACTTTGGATAAAGACAAAGCGCTGCAAGCGGTACAAAAACATATCGCCGATCCACTAAAAATTGACTTGGCACATGCAGCCTTTGGTATCAGTGCCATCGTCAATCAAAACATGGCAAACGGTATCCGCCGTATTACCATTGAAAAAGGCTATGACCCTCGCGACTTTGCGCTTATCTGTGCCGGCGGCGCTGCTGGCATGCATATTGTCGACTTGGCAGAAGAGATGGGTATTGGTACTATTTTGATACCAAAGATTGCTTCTTGTCTTTGCGCCTTTGGTCAAATCATCTCTGATATTAAATATAATTATCTGGCCACGCAGATGATGATTATTGCGCCAGATTCAGAGCTACAGTCACTCAATGCCACCTTACATGAGTTAGAAAGCCTAGGCGTACAAAAGCTGTTAGAAGATGGCTTTGCAGAAGATGATATCATCATCGAGCGCACCATGGAGATGCGCTACGTCGGGCAGGTGCATGAGTGTAATGTACTGATACCCAATGGCAAGCTTGATGCCGATAGCGTGCAAACGATTTTGGAAGCCTTTCATCATCGTCATAAAGAGCTCTATACTTATGATGAGCGTGATAATAAGGTGGAGCTGGTCAATATCGAAGTCGCTGTCATTGGTAAAATCAGTAAGCCCAAGCTACCAGAGCTTGCTAAGCAACAAGGTGATATCAGTCAGGCGCAAGTAGGCAGCCGTGAGATGATCATGGATCAAGAATACGAATGGATTGATACGCCTATTTATAATGGTGAGGAATTTGGGGCAGGGGCGCTGATTGCAGGACCGGCGCTTATTCAAGAGCCAACCACCACGATTGTGATTAAAAAAGGCTGGCAAGCAGAATTACATGAGACGGGCACTTATAAGCTAACCAAAGCCGCTTAGCTTGCTGTTTTCAGCGTTATCGCTTTATAGTTTTCCCATCAGGCATTAAACCTCGTTTAATGCCTGATGTTTGTTTTAGGTATCATATTTAGACATCAGGGTAATAATACGTTTATGATATAAAAATAACCGCTTAGCATCTAATAAAATGCTTACAAATAGCGCTTAGTGTATAAGCAGCGATTACCGCTCATTTTTTATTCATAGAGTATTCAAGGATGAATGCAAGTCGCGATACAGACAATACCAATGCTAATAACACAGCAAACAGCGATAGTCTCATAGACATTGTAGGGGACAATTCTATTTCAAATTCGGCAATATCATCACCACTATTAACCCCATTTGCGCCAATATCTTCAACGCCTGCTATAAGTGCTCCTCAAACGTTAGACGCGTTTGATTGGAAGCGCACCATCAATGACACCTATTTTGATCTCAATGTAAGCTTTCGCCAGCCAAGTCAGTTTTCTGGTTACTTGCAACACGCCAAGCTTTTGGATATCGGCGTGTCTCATTATCATGCCAATACTGTACATTATAAACGCAGCTTAGTAAGCAATCAGTCTAGTGACGGCATTAAGGACAATAGTAGCGACGACAGTATTTTAATCACCTTTCCTGTGACCGGTAGCGTCCGTTTTGCGCAAAAAAACCGCCAATTAACCTCAAGCCCGGGTCAGTTCTTTATTGAATTATCAAACTTACCTTATGAGTTTTATCATCTGCAGCAAGTGTCGTTATATGTGATTAAGGTGCCTTTGGCGCTATTAACCCCGCAAATGGGCACTATAGAGCGGCAGTTTGCCCGCAGTCTGTCTATTGATGAAGGGGCAGGCAGGTTGCTGGTTTTTCAAATCAGACAAATATTAGAGCTGATTCAGCAGCATCGATTGGCGGCTTTAGAGGTTAAAATCCTAGAGCAGCAGCTGCTTAACCTTATTGTATTGACATTAAGCGCCCCGAAAGAGGTGATGATGAGTAGCAGCTCGTCCATACAGTCGGTACATCTAAAGCGCATCGAGCATTACGTCCATCAGCACCTAGAAAACCCCGCTTTAGCCCCAGCGATGGTCGCTGCGGCTTGTCATATATCGGTCAGATACTTGCATAAACTGTTTGCTGAGTTGCCCTATAGTTTTTCGGAATGGGTAAAAGAGCTACGTTTAAAGCAGGCCAATCATATTTTAAAAACCAAAAGTTACGTGACCATCGATGAAGTGGCGCATAGAGTCGGTTATGGTGACCAAGGTTACTTTTCACGCATTTATAAGCAGCATTTCGGTTATACGCCGCGAGATACTCCAAGCACAAGCACAAGCACAAGCACAAGCACAAGCACAGGCACAGGCACAGGATAGTCATTGTTATGTACTCTGTCATGCAGTCGCTGTATGATTTACGAATTGAGCATAAGCGCGTATATTAAGTTAAGGAAAAACCAAGATGACTGATGCGACGAATGATAAAACAGCAAAAGTAGAGATATATGAAAGCGCTGATGGAAAGGCGCAGGTAGACGTTCGCTTCGAGCAAGAGACTGTCTGGCTCACGCAAGCACAAATGACCGAGTTGTTTGGTCGTGACCAATCAGTGATTTCGCGTCATATTGCCAATGCTATAAACGATGAAGAAATTGCTGAAAAAAGCAATATGCAAAAAATGCATATTGCAAATTCTGATCGCCCTGTGACGTTTTATGACTTAGATGTGGTTATCTCAGTGGGTTATCGCATCAAATCTCCCCAAGGTGTGCAGTTTAGACGCTGGGCAACCCAGCGCTTACGTGAATACTTGGTTCAAGGCTATACACTCAATCAAGAGCGCTTTGATAAAAACTCGAGCGAGCTACAACAAGCATTAAACTTAATTAGAAAAACCGCGCAAAGTCCCGAGCTTAAAACCGATGAAGGACGCGGCTTGGTTGAGATTATCAGCCGTTATACACAGACATTCTTATGGTTACAGCGCTATGATGAAGGTTTGCTTGATAATCCTGCAGGGCAAGATGGTGGTATCTTACCCAGTCCGACTGAGGCAATGGCAGCGCTGACGGATTTAAAAGCGCAGCTGATAGCAAGGGGCGAGGCGACTGAACTATTTGCTAAGCCTCGCGGTGATGGTTTGGACAGTGTACTGGGTAATTTAGAGCAGACGGTGTTTGGCGAGCCTGCATACCCGACCATCGAGAGTAAAGCGGCGCACTTACTGTACTTTATGGTCAAAAACCATCCTTTTACCGATGGCAATAAACGCAGCGGCGCTTTTTTGTTTGTAGATTTTTTGCATCGGAATAATAGACTGCTCAATGATAAAGGTGACATGGTTATTAATAACACGGGGCTTGCCGCATTAACGTTATTGGTCGCTGAATCTGACCCCAACCAAAAAGAAACCTTGATTAAATTAATTATGAATATGTTGTCGTTAGAATCTTGATAAATAGGCTTATTGTCAGCACCATTTAACCCCATAAAACACATAACGCCAATAATAAAAAGTACAGTCTAAAGACGAAATTAAAGGAAATTCAATATGTTTAGCATGATAAAAGACTGGCGCGAGCAGCGTATCTTAGACAACAGCGAGTTTACCCATGCTGACTGGCTGCAAGCTGCCAAGCGTATTGTGATACTTGAGAGGCTAAACGAGGATGAGCTAACACGCTTGTTTGAGCTGGCGACGTTGTTTTTGGCGGATAAGTCGATTACTGGCGCGCAGGGTTTCGAGATTACCGATGCGGTCAAGCAATCTATCGCCTTGCAAGCTTGTCTGCCTATTTTAAACCTAAGCCTTGAATGGTACGCTGGCTGGTCGGCCATTATTATTTATCCGGGTTCTTACAAAAGCGAAACCAGCACCGTAGATGAGTTGGGTATCGTCCATGAGGGCAGTCAGCATCGTAGCGGCGAAGCATGGCTGCGTGGTCCCATTATACTGTCATGGAAGGATGCCAAACACTCAGGCGAGCGTGATGGGCATAATGTCGTCATTCATGAGTTTGTGCATAAGCTTGATATGCTAAATGGTCGCGCTAATGGCTTTCCGCCGCTGCAACCGGATATGGATCCTGCGCGCTGGACTGAAATTATGACGCGAGATTTTGAGGATTTTCAAAGCCATCATAAATCAGGTCTCGACCGTTATGGCGCGACCAATCCTGCGGAATTTTTCGCGGTGCTCAGCGAAGTGTTCTTTGAAACGCCGCAAAAGCTGATTGATGCTTATCCTGATATTTACGAGATAATGGTGAAGTTTTTTCGGCAAACGCCACTATGAATGAAAGGTGTCTTGGTAAAAGCGATTAGAAAAAACCATACTTACGAGAATATGAATTTCATGAAAAAATTGCTAATTTTAATTTATGCTTTGCTGATAACGCATCCGGCATATGCTATCAATGCTCCCTCACAATATCCTAAAGAGCTGCAAGAATTAGGAGTATATATAGATTCAACCCTCGATAAAGCCCAAAATATATCTGATAATAATGAAGATTTTTGTTCAACTCAGTCAGCTTTTGCTTTCAATATTATGGAGATGAGACAAAAAGGGGTTGATTATAGCGACATTTATCATTTAATGAATATAAACAACAAATCAGATTTAACTACAAAAGGTATGGATAAACTAGATAGTTATAAGGGCGTTTTTGAGGAAGCGTATGATTATCCAGTATATGAAAGCAAAGAGGATAAGGGTACTGCTACTACCTTCTATATGACCTATAAAAATCATCAATGTTTACTCAGTTTATAAGTGTTTTTACGGATTTTTCAGTCGCTAATTTCTTAATTATCCGTTTAATAGCTTAAAAAAACCATAAAAAGGGCAGTGTATTGATTTAATAACACCGCCCTTTATTGATTTTTATGACTGTAAGCACTTGTTTTTATAGGTAAAAATCTTTAAACCGTCCATTGTTCATTGACAATAGCAACCAGATAACGTTTGCCTTGATACTCATCAAACACTAAGCGTAGGATACGCCAGTCCATACCAGAGTATTGCTCTGAGCCTTTATGATAAAACTCAACAAACTCTGAATTGGGGTAAATCTCTTTTAAATTATTGATCATACTGCCGTTATGCTTAAACTCATTAACGCTGATACTGGCATTGTTATATTTCTCACCAGCGACCCACGTATCTAAGTATTCTGGTAACGGAATCACCAACGAGTCGCCAGAGCCGTCCAAATCACCCCAAGTGAAACGAATTTTTGATTGTTGTAGATACTGAGCATACTGCTCGCGGCTAAAGACTTTATCCGTATCAGTCCTTACGTAAGCATACATCGAAAAACGTACGCCACGAGTTGGGTGAATATCATCTGTGATTCTAGAAAAATCATTATTGGCAAGAGCGCGCTGGATACGCAGTGCTTGCTGTTTGAGCGTTTGCTGGCTCATATCTGAGACTATAGGTACAGATGGGTTGCCAGTTGATTGATTTGGAGTGCTGGCGTTGGATTCAGCAGAAGATTGGCACCCTGTGATTGCTAGCACTAAACCAAAACCCGCCGCGGTTGATAGCTTATAAAGATAAGACTGAAAAATATTAGAACGAGTAGATGGCATCATAACAATATCCTTATCGTAGCTTATTTAATTCATTCCAAAACACATACTAGATCCAATGTATATTTACCAGTCAATAGTACTAATAACGCATCAAAGTTTATAATGGTGCTGTGTAAACAGTTTTTTTAATAAACTCGATAGACACAATTAAGCAGTAAAGTGGTAGCTTGTATGTGATTTAATGAATATAACACTTAAAACGTCATATTTCATGGAGGGTGCCATGCAAAAAATGATATTTTCTATAATGATGCTCACAATAGGGTTTTCTGCTATCACGGCTACTGCTAATCTAACGCAGCCGTTACAGACAGCTTTTGCCATGAAAATTGATACTGTGGCCAAGATGTACCAGCAGGATGTGAATAATGAAGGAATGGATAACCCAGTGGTATTACAACAATATGCTAATCCGGATCTGAAGGCTGCCATGCAGCGTGAGCAAGATTACTTTGCTAAAGCGCAAACATCCTGTCATGTGGGTTATGATGTCTTGTGGAATTCTCAAGATCCTGATTATGCACAAGACAAGCAATTTTCAGTGACGACCAGAGGCTTGGTTCAAGTCAGCTTAGCGCACGGCCATGATGTTTATTATGAATTGTCCTGTGATAATTCTGCGTGCCAAGTGGCGGATGTAATCTTAGATGAGGAGGGAACATCTTTACGAGCGCATTTGCTAAAAAACTGTCCTTAATTAGAAACTAATATATCGACATTCAATAACCGCTGATAGAAATCAATGGGATGATTAGCAAATAGCATTATACAAAATATGATGTGCCCAAATTATAAAACCGTTGGTTTGTTTTCGCATAATGTATATTATGTTAAATGAAGTGTATGTGATATTAAGTTTATGAGATTATGATCAAATAGTTATTAAGTTCATTTTAGATTCCATCACGCCCATTCGTTACCATCTTGACCATACTCTATCGGGTCACTTCAAAGTGACACTGCCAGCCGATAACGAAAGATCCAAGCTCTTTATGCCGAGGTGTTTGTTAGCCAAATTTATTAACGCTTTTAACCTATATCAAACTCCATACGTCTTGCAGTTGTTTGCATAGTTTGACTATCTAGCAACTTCTTCACACAGTACAGGCTGGCATGAATACCCGCACTTATTCCTGCTGATGTTACCAACTTAGTAGTCTCATCACTGGCATCGACAAAACGGGTACTAGCGATGACTTCAATATTAGGATAGGATGCTAAATTGTCCAAATCCATCCAATGAGTGGTTGCAGACTTGCCAGCCAGCAATCCAGCTTTTGCTAATAGCAAGGCACCGGTGCAGACTGATAGCGTTAACTCGGTAATCTTTGCTTGAGAGATAATCCAATCAATAACCACTGGATTATTTATTTCGATCTTTTCAGCACCATAACCGCCTGGAATAACCAAAACATCGATAGTGGGATGATTGTCGAAGCTATAATCCGGTATAACAGTTAAACCATTTCTAGCAGATATTGGCGCTTGGTGCTCGGCAATGGTAATGACATCAAAATGCTTATCACTGCTATCGTTTTCAGCCAATGAAAACACCTCGAAAGGTCCTGCGAAATCTAATACTTCGACTTCGTTAAAAAGTAATATGCCAACGGTTCGTATCGATGTCATGGTGTGTCCTTGAGTTAATATTATTAAATTAAATATCGCTCATTTATACCCGTATAATCAAGCTTAATCTTCATTTACCTTTTTAACCAACGTCGCCATCGCATCCGCCTTTGACGTTCCTAGCTGTTTCAGTCCTGCGACAGCCCCTACTCTATTTTCAGCAGATTTGTTTTGGCTCAACTTAAACTGTGCTCGAATATTTAAGCAAACACAAATGATTGAATACTTATCTACTCTGATGCACACGTTTGATAATAAAAAATTGGTACTTGATAGACAGACGCCCGCAGCGTTGAATAAATTAGCCATTACCTGCCAGCAAAACCGCTAAAGCAAAGGCAGATATTGATAAGATTAAGGATAGGCTCATAGCAATTACTCAGTCAAAAAATCGAGTTTGTTTGAGAAATATTATAAAATATTGAAGAAAATTACTTAAGAAATACCCTATCAGTAAATGGCGCACTAGTTGACATTCATATCTATTTTATCAAAGTGGATACATCTTGAGACAGCTTAGAGGTGTCCATAGTAAAATAACAAGGCAGACTCAGTCTAATACAATAAAGGTTAACTTTATGACTCCTGAATTTTGGAAAAATGCATGGAAAAATAGCCAAACTAATTTTACTCAGAAAAAACCAAACCCCATGCTAATACATCATTTCAAAGCACTCAACACCCCTAAAAATGGTCGCGTTTTTGTGCCTTTATGTGGTAAGAGCGTGGATATGCTATGGTTTACCAGTCAAGGTTTTGACGTTATTGGTGTTGAGCTGTCAGAGATAGCGGTTACACAGTTTTTTGCCGAAAACGATTTGCAAGCGACAGTATCGCTACATCCAACTACCCCTAGCCTCACCTATTATCAAGCTGAACATGAGGGACAAACTCTCAAAATTTGGGTGGGTGATATCTTTGACTTAAGTCCTATTGATATTGGAATAATAGATGCTATCTATGATCGTGGTGCATTAGTTGCTCTTCCAGATATGAAGCCTGATAATCTACGTACACGCTATACACAGAAAATGATGGCGCTTAGTAATAAAGCAAGCCAACTTCTCTTATCTTTTGCTTATGATGGTGAGAAGCAGCGCAGCGATAATCATAAAAACTTACCTCCTTTCTTAGTGACACGATCTCAACTTGAACAATATTATGCTGAGTATTATGAGATAAACTTGATCGCACAAGAGAAAGTAGACTATGTTTCTACCGCAGGTGATTCAGGATATCGTCTTGTCTATACCTTACTATCTAAAAAATAATATTTTCTAACTCAATGCCTAACCTCTATGACAAGTCTTGTTTGGGCAAGCTCATCAAGATATTGATCTATGATTTGAGTGTTTTCTTTATCCAAATGGGCATCCCATTCATCAAGCATGATAATTGTACTTCGATCCTCCTCTCTGATTTCTTGAATTTGCTTGATGAGTTGTTGTCCTGTTGAACCTCTATGGGCTTTGTCTGTTTTGTAATTGAAATACAAATTGTGCTTGGCAGGTAAATAATAAGCCTGTTCTTGGTAGTGGTCTTTGAGTT
The DNA here is from genome assembly GCF_025642195.1 of Psychrobacter sp. SC65A.3. Lineage (NCBI taxonomy): Bacteria > Pseudomonadati > Pseudomonadota > Gammaproteobacteria > Moraxellales > Moraxellaceae > Psychrobacter > Psychrobacter sp. SC65A.3. The sequence continues at coordinate 1,406,514 of NZ_CP106752.1, forward strand.
TAAGTAACATACAAGATTTACCAACGCCATTATTACCAACCAACGTTACTCTGCCTTGCTTGGGTAGTTGTGTTGAATCAAAAATATCCCCTGTTTGCTTAACACGTATTTGGTCTGCTTGAATATAGTTATCTAAATTGACAGCGGTAGGTTGTAAGACCTCTAAAATACCATCTAGCATCGTTTTGATAACGCCAATACTGGTATGATAGCCAATCAAGGCATAGCACATTTGCAATAGCTGAATTTGTCTTGGCAGCGTGGCAATGAGTACCGCCATCGTCGCAGCATCATGCCAGTTTTTATTGAAGATAAAAGCAGTGACCACAAAGACAGGCAGCATAAGTATGATCATGCCTAAGCTTGAATTGATATGCTGTATCGATGTGGATTTAACGCTATTATTCTTAGCTGTCGCAAAGCTTTTTTGAACAATACTATTATAAATCTTGAAATTATGCTTATTGAAAATAACGACGTTATCCCAACTGTCAAAAAGCTTAGCGGTTAAATTCAGCCGTGATTGCTGATCTGTTTTGGCAGCCATTTTTAGGGTGTGTCGTCTGAAATGCACAAACATAGAGGCGAAAATAATACCTACTGCATAACCAAGCAGTAATGTGCCATCTAAAAACCAAGCAATGACCAACACATTAAATGAGACATTGAGTACCAACGCTGAAATATCAAAAATACTATCAATGATTGTCTCAAGCGTGTAGTTGCTTTCTTGAGCAAGCGTTGTCGTTGCCGTACTCTGTAAGTCGTCGCTAGATAACAAATAAGTCTTACCTAAAAAGACAGTATGAAAATTATCATTGTACAGCTTATGAGCATCGTACTTGGCGCGCTCTGTATTAGTGACACAAAAGTATGCAGGCACATAAACCGCTACTAAAGAGACAGCAAATAGCACCATATACAAAATTGAGATAGTGTCTTCGGTCAGACTTTGTGCAAGGCGAGCAATAAAAAACGTTGATGACGCCACAATAATTTGCTGAATCAGCAAAAACAGCAGTGCAACCTGCAAATGCTTATTTAGTATGAGCTTATAAATCAAATTTATTTACATCCTTTAAGGTCTAAACACAGTAATTGAGCAAGTAACGACTTCTTATTGGTGTCAACTCTGCTGACATATAATATTCTTACTATCTTTTAGAGGTATAGTACTATCTATGAGATTGGCGAAATATATCAACTGTATCAATAGAGTTAATAACCTCTTGGTAATTATTTACTACATTAAATGTAGACATGGATTTATCTAGTACCTCTTTGGAGGGTGAAAATAAGTATCCCTGAACTGATAATACGGAGCAACCCCACTCATTATTTATGCAAAAAAACTGAAATGACTGTGAGATTATGCTCACGGTCACAATAATCTCCGAGAATCTGAGTGCAATTCACTTCAATAGACCTGAATTAAAATATAATATTTACATCCTTATCACCTTTTATTCAGTTAAAATTACTATTATCCAACAACGCAGTAGAAATACGGTTACCCAACTCATATGCAACAGATTCTTAATGATATTGCCGCAGAGATGGCCCTTGAAACCGATCGTGGAAAAGTGGCAGATTATATCCCGCAACTGGCGCATGTCGATCCGAACCAGTTTGGTATTGCCGTAGCGACACCTGATGGGCAGGTATATGTAGCAGGGGATGCGAGCACCCTATTCTCGATCCAAAGTATCTCCAAAGTATTTACCTTAACCATCGGTCTTGGCAAGTTAGGTGATGCGATTTGGACCCATGTTGGTCGTGAGCCATCTGGCGATCCCTTTAACTCGATCACCGTATTGGAGTTTGAATCGGGTCGACCGCGTAATCCATTTATCAATGCTGGTGCGATTGCCGTGGTGGATGCCATTATGATGGGGCATGAGCCGAAAGAAACCTTGGGTGAAATTCTGCGGTTTGTACACTTTATTGCCGATGATGATTCGATCCGTTTTGACCATAAAGTGGCAGCGTCTGAAATGGATCACAGAGATCGAAATGCCGCCTTAGCCCACTTTATGAAGTCCTTTGGTCATATAAAGCACGATGTGGATAAGGTGCTCGGTGTTTATTTTCATCAATGCGCGATTGCAATGAGTTGTGAGCAGTTAGCCCGTGCGGGTCTTTTTTTAGTGTCTAATGGTGTTAATCAACACACAGGGATACGAGTGATTAATGCACAGCAGTCTCGACGGATAAACTCCTTAATGATGATGTGCGGTCATTACGATGGCGCTGGTGAATTTGCCTACCGTGTCGGGCTACCGGGTAAAAGTGGTGTTGGTGGCGGTATTTTGACGATAGCGCCAGGTAAAGGCTCAATCGCAGTCTGGTCACCAGGGCTTGATCACGTAGGAAATTCCAAACTTGGGTCAAAGGCATTAGAGCTGCTGGTACAGAAAACGGGCTGGTCAGTTTTTTCGAATTGAAAGCGATCCCTTAACGCTTTTTTAATTGATTATCAATCCAGCGAATAATGTCGCTTTTTCGGATGGTATTACATACTGATTGTAGCGATTCCATTTTAGGGGTCGGTAAACGGATACTCTGATCCATGTTTGCGTCCATTGATACCCCTTAGGATATATCCATATCGTCTTTTGTGTCTTCCAAACGTGTATAGAAAATCCTTTTTCCTATACATTTTGACTTGGTATTTATAAATTTCCTATTCTTCTAGACTTAATTGAGCCGTATCTAAAAGAGAGGCTCAGAAATATTTAAGATAGGTTGCCTAGGGAGCGTTTGAATCCATGAACCAGTGCCTTCAGGCTTGGATTTTTACCAGTATTTTTAGCTAAATGTAAGCACTAGCATTAACAAAATCTAATTAATTGGAATACCATAATGATCTGCGATTAGTTCAACGGTGCGCTATACAAGCATCGAACTGCTAGTGTTAGATATGAACTTAATGACTATAAAATCAAAAGCATGGGTCATTATGATTGAGCTGTCTGATTAAAACCTCCCATATTAGTTTATACAATTTCTTCAGCATAGCTCATTACTGAGCCTCTTTAGGTTCAGACTTGCTGCTAGCATAAATAAAATAAAGCGCAATTGCCAAACAAACCAAAGCACCTATTCGACTGCCTGAAAGGCTAATCGCCTCATTACCCAACCAACCAAAATTATCAATTAATACACTCATACTCAGCTGACCAAAAATAACCGCTACCGTTGCCACAGCAGTCCCAATACGCTGGACCGCAACCACCATAATGACAATGTAAGGAACACCGCATAAGGCACCAAGCAGTTGCCACTTAGGGACATCCATCAAAGTAACGGTATGATTTGGCTCAAAAAAGAAAATAAGCAAAGCGGTCACAACCGCACCCACAGAAAAGGTTAAAAAGGCACTTTTAAACACCCCAACGTTGCTGCCAAGGCGACCATTTAATGCTGCCTGAACACTTAAAGCCGCACCGCCAATTATTGCTAATACAATCATTAAAATAAGCATCATTTAGGTTATCCTTTTGCCATAAAAACAAGTGCGGCAATAATGAAAAATAAAGCGATAATTCGTTTACTGTCTATTTTTCGTTCCATGGTTTCGAACAAGCCATAATGATCTATGATTAAACTCTGCAATACTTGCCCAGCCAATATCCCAATCATCGTCAGCGCAATGCCAATAACAGGCGTCACCACGGTTAATACCACAACATAAACAGGCCCTAAAATACCACCAACCAGTAGTAAAGGGGGCTGTGAGAAAAAGGAAAGACTCTCGCGCGGACTAAAAAACAGCATCAAAAAGAATGTCAGAGCAGCGCCAACACCAAAAATGCTCAATGTTGCCCACAGCTCGCCTACCTGACTCCCCAAAGGCCCAAGTAATCCTGCTTCAATAGACAACCCCATGCCGCCTAACACAACAATGAGTATCAATAAAATTTGCATGAAAAAATCCTTAATGAGCAATACGCTGCAGCTTACAGCAATGTATACCCATTAAAAAACGCTATAATACGAAAATGACCTTTGCATAAGTTGCACAAATGAATACGGTAGATACCATCAACATACAAACACTATTATTTTTTATAGAGGTTTTTGACGCTCAGAGTTTTTCTGTAGTGGCTCGAAAAGAAGGCGTCTCGGCTTCTAAAGTGTCACGTATTATCAAACAGTTAGAGGACTCACTGGGACAGCAGCTTTTTTACCGTAATACACGCGCTGTTACTCCTACTGAGGCAGGTCGCGTATTTATGCGCTATGCAAAATCCATGACCGAGAGCATGAGTGCAGCACAGCAGGAGCTTCAAGACAGGACATTGGAACCGGGTGGTTTAATTAGAATCAACGCTCCCGTATTTTTTGGACAACGACATATCGCACCTTGGCTGCCACAGCTTAGTGCTCAGTATCCTAAATTACAGATAGATTTGAGTTTAACGGATGACTTTATTGATCCTCATCATTATGCAACAGACGTTATTTTTAGAATTGGCACGTTACATGACTCCGCCTTTCATGCGCGTATTTTTGGCGAGCAAACCTATCATCTTGCCGCTTCTCCATCGTACATAAACACGCATGGTAGATTGCAAGTGCCAGCAGATCTAACACATCATAAATGTTTACTATATAAAGGTTCAACAGGACCCAATCGTTGGCTTTTTAAGACAGGAAATGAAGATTGGACGCCATTCTTAGCGCCTGCTTTACTGATGTCTAATAATGCAGAATCTTTATTGGTATCTGCACTCAAAGGTATGGGGATTGTGCTTTTTCCAGATTGGCTCATCGGTGAGCATTTAAAGAGCGGTGAGCTTATCAAGCTACTACCTGATTATAATGCAGCCGTGAAAACCACACCTCAACATGTCGCAGCTATTTATCCTCATACTCGTCATGTCTCTCTAAATGTTAGAACATTAATTGATTATTTTGCTAAGGTTTATGGTCATCCTCTTTATTGGCAACTCAATTAAAAAACAAGAATTTAAAGCACTAAGTATCCATGCACCTTATGAGGAAAAGGTGCAATAGGAATATGTAATTGCACCCATTCAGGAGCGTTCCTAACTCAGGTTATTCATTGTTGAGAAAATTAGGATGTTGTTCAATTTCTCTTGGAAACTTATTATGTATTTTAGTCGGTGACTTATTCCGAGTTTGTTTGATACTTGGGTGATCATAGAGAAATTCTTGATAAGCGCATACTCAAGCCTTCGAATACTTATCTGCTCTCATGCACACTCTATAATAAATGAGAATTGTTGTACTCAGTCTAAGTCAGATATTAAGGTTTATGAACCATTTATTTTCCTCCTTATTATAGAGTGCTGTTTTTAATACCCGGCTGAAATCCAACCAACTCAATTATCTGGTTTATAAACTTACCCGTGCCATCAATCATTTATCATCTCAGTCAATACTCTTAAAAACCCATATTAAAACTAGGCAAAGAGCAACGCCTGTTATCTTCTTAAACGCTCAATGAGCCAGCCTGCTAGTGGAAATGACACCATCTGCGTCAACGGTACGAGTATTATGGTTTCAATCAATACCACCACTGGCAGACTTAAACCATGAGTCACAGGCTTTAATAACGTTAATACGATTAAGAGCGTCGGATAAAGTCCGACATATCCTACTAATATACGTATCAGTCTGTCTTTAGTATTCTGATTCATTGCCTGCTACCTATTGATAAAATGATAAAAGAAAAATATTTAAGCGACAAAAACAATAATTGTCGCTTGATGATTGATTGTTTGTGAATATCCAATAAATCCCAAATTTATAAATAAAAAATAAGGCCATTAGTATTAATGGCCTTATCTCATTCAATGCTCAGCTGCTTTGCTATTCCTGATAGCGAGGATAATCACTGTAGCCAATGGCAGTGCCACCATACATCGTAGCAGGATCTACCTCATTGAGTGGCCAATCATTGGCTATGCGTTTAGGTAAATCGGGATTGGCAATAAATGGGCGACCAAACGCGAATAAATCACCGTAGCCTTTTTCTAAAATGTTCACGGCTTTTTGTACCGTGTACTTGCCAGCATAAATAATACGTCCTAAAAACTCAGCTCTGACGGCTTGGTAAAAAGGCTCTGGCAAATCAGGCGCATTATCCCAATCAGCCTCTGCAATAGATAAGTAAGCAATACCCGCCTGTTCAAGCACCTTAATCGCTTCAATATAGGTATGATGAGGATCTGCTTCTACTAAGCCTAGATACACACGAGTCTCATCCGTGCTGGCAAATAAAGGCGCAAAACGTACGCCTAAACGATCAGCACCAACCACCTCACTGACGGCAGCGACCACTTCTTTTAAAAAACGCAGACGATTGGTCAACGAACCACCATATTGATCATCACGTGTATTGCTATGCTCAGAGATAAATTGATTCACCAAATAGCCATTGGCACAGTGTAGCTCTACCCCATCAAAACCTGCTTCTAGTGCGTTGCGTGCGGCTGCCGCATACATAGCGACCAGTTCACCCACTTCTTCTGTGCTCAGTGCGCGTGGCTCACTTGGATCGGCCAATGCGCCTTCGCTTGGACCTGTCTCAATAAATACTTTTACATTGTCAGCAGCAATCGCTGATGGGCCTACAGGCTGAGCACCTTGCGGCTGTAAGCTGGTATGAGACACGCGGCCAACGTGCCACAGCTGCGCAAAAATAATACTGCCTTTAGCATGTACCGCCTGCGTGACTTTCTTCCAGCCTTCAATTTGCGCTGGTGAATGAATGCCCGGCGTCCATGCATAACCTTGGCCTCGTGGCTCAATCTGTGTACCTTCAGTTACCATAAAACCTGCTGAGGCGCGCTGTGCATAATAGGTTGCCATTAAATCATTAGGGATATTATCAGGTTGCGTGCTACGAGAGCGCGTCAAAGGCGGCATCACGATACGGTTTTTGAGCGTATAAGGTCCAAGTTGTACAGAGGAAAATAGTGTACTTGTATTTAGAATGGTTTGTGTCATAAATGTCTCTTTTAAAGCAGCTGATGGCTTATTATTGAATGTATTTGGTCTGTTTTGATGCTTAATAGCTCATTTAGTTGCTATTAAGCAATGTTGGTCAGCATAGCGTTTTGAGGGTACAATTAGAAACAAGTCTTTCTTGTTTAGGGTACAACTATTAATGGTAATTGTTATGAATGGTATGAATCGGCTAGATATCAAGCAGCTTAGAGTATTGCAGGCGCTGCTTGATCTACAAAACCTCTCGCAAGTTGCGCGCAAAATGGGACTGACACAACAAGCGATTAGCGAGCAGTTGCGTAAGCTACGGGATTTGTTTGATGATCGTTTGTTTATTCGTCAAGGCAATAGCATGGTGGCAACACCAAAAGCACTAGCGATGCGGCAACCGATTGATGAGATATTAAAGCAGTTGGAAGTATTGTTAGAGCCAGAAGTGTTTACGCCGCAAACCTACAAAGGCGTCTTTACGATTAGTGCAACCGACTATGCGACGCAGGCATTATTGCCGCAGTTGTTTAGTATTACACGCCGTGAAGCGCCTAATTTAAGGCTGATAGTGAGAGATTTTGCCTCAGACAATATCAATCAGCTCATTGCGGCAGGCGAACTTGATTTATTGATTACTTTTCCAGAGTTTATCCCTGATAACTTATCGTATGTGACGCTATTTGAAGAGCAGCATTTATGTGTGACGGGTTATAAAAATACCTTTGCAACAGAGATATTCACACTGGCGCAAGTTGCCGCACACCCGCAGCTGGTGGTATCGCCTTCACGTGCCAATTTGCGCGGATCGCATGATCACTGGTTTGCAGAAAAAGGGCTTAAACGCCATATTGTGATGTCAGTTCCTAGCTTTTCAGCCGTGCCAGATATCCTACATACCACCGACATGATTGCCTTTTATCCTGCGCGACTATTACCAAATAGTAAAGTTAAAGAGATTAAAATCGAAGCATTACCGCCTACCTTTAAGGTAATCGCAGCATGGCATCCACGTACCAGTGACAGTGGTATACATCGCTGGTTAATTGAGCAATTACGAAATTTATAATAGATAAGATTAGCCAATCTTGAACTTGTCTTTAAGATTAGCCAATCTTGAACTTGTCTTATTGAGCATTTAGACTAACCCTATATTTTATGCAACACTCTCAAAAGTAGGTATAAGATGTTTATCGGTGATGGATTGCTTAATATTGCAGACTGCACGCTTACCAAATGCACCAAGGTTGTAGTCTGCAAATTCATGATATAGCGTCACCACATCGCCCATAATCAGTAATGCGGGCGTTGGCAATTTCGCTTCAGCTTGCTGCTTAGCGATACTACCAAGCGTGCCGATGAGCAGTTGCTGCGTGGGCAAGCTGGCATGGCTAATCACCGCAAAAGGCGTCGCGCTATCTCGTCCCGCTGCTATCAACCCTTCAGTCAATTCATCTAGCTGATGCAATCCCATATAAAAAACAACCGTTTGGGTGCTATCTAAATGCTCGTCATAGTTATTATTTGGCGCTCCTGATTTCTTATATGCCGTTACAAACTTCACTGCCTGCGCATGGTCTCGATGCGTCAATGGAATACCTGTACTACTAGCAGCGGCGCTGGCGGCAGTAATACCAGGGATAGATTCAAAAAAGATACCATGGCGCACCACTTCTTGAAGCTCCTCGCCGCCGCGCCCAAAGATAAAAGGGTCGCCGCCTTTGAGTCTTACAACTGTTTTACCTGCCAGCGCGTGCTTGACCAACAGCTCATTGATGCCTTCTTGCGGCAGCGCATGATTGGCTCGGCGTTTACCAACAAATATCTTTTCCGCTGTTGGTTCGCACATATCCAATATATCCTCTGAGACTAGGCTATCGTAAAGCACCACATCAGCGCGCTGCATGATTCGCAAAGCTTTTAGTGTGAGCAGCTCAGGATCACCAGAGCCTGCACCGACTAAATGCACAGTGCCTACTTTTGCAGCTGCTATATTTAGTGGCATGTTTAGGGCATTGACGACACACTTTTTATTAGATAAATCGTTTGGAGGTAGTGTTGCGATAAAGGCAGATGAATCCGTCATGACGGTGACTCCTAATGATGCTGTTAGTGCAATATACGGTGCAAGCCCTATGCCATATTGATCAATTGGTTGTATTTCATAAGGCGGTTATAAAGAAGTTATAAGACAGCTATGATGCATACTCCTCAATAAGTGCATTGATTTGACCCACACACGAGCCGCAATTGGTACCAGCACGGCACGCTTTGCCCACTGATTGTGCGCTATGGCACTGTTGCTTAGTGATTGCATTGATAATGATGTTTTCTCCGACTGCCATGCAAGAGCACACCAACGGACCTGGATCGATATAGCCGGTAGCTGGACGGCCTGCCAGCAACCATTTATAACGCTGTTGTACTGGTATGGCATCCGTACTGGCAAAGCAGCTGTCAAGCCAATGTGTACTAGGCAAATACATCACTTTCGGTGCAAAATAAATAGCTAATAGCAGCTGATCACTAGGTACGGCGGAGTCTGAATCACTTGGCAATATATGATTTAATGCTTTGTTCCTCACCTCCGACTGAGTCGAGATAAAGCGTAGTTGCTTCTCTGGTTTACTCAAGGTGAAAGCGCTATTAACCGTCAGAGTATCTTCGGCATTGCCAGTCAACCACTTGTCTGATACAGACTTTTGATAGTCATCGATAAACTGCTGCCAAAATTTAGGGTCAAGCAACTGCCTAGCTGTGCGCTCGGCTGGGCTGGCAAGAGTAATGAGCACACTATTGGCTTGCCTGCTGATACTCCATGTCAGCGCTGGTAGTGAGAGAGACGAACCTGCACCATTTAACTCAAAGTTTGTAGACACTGTTTGCGACTCACCCGCTATTGATTCCTTCTTAAAATGAGCAGTCATCGCACGCAAGTGCACTAATATGGTGTCCTGCAAATCAGGATGCACCATAATCTTGCCAAGTGTCTGCATAGGCACGGCGCTCATGCGAATCGCTGAGTTTTTTAGCTCAGGCTGCCCTGAATGTGGATCGACCACAGTCGGGATGAGTGTCCCTACCCGTGCAAAGCTAGCAAAGGCGTTACTCCAGTGCATAGGCATAAAAGCATCGCCAACACGCATACTATCGCTGATGACGATTTGCGCTAAAACTTTTTGCTCTATATTCTCATTATCTGTATCGGCATTTCTACTAACATTATTCGTATCAATAGTTGTCGCCTCACTATTCGGCAGGATCTGCTCATAGCGAGGATGTAGCTGCACATAGTCGCCCTTTTCAACACCGAGTTGTTTGGCTTCATTAGGATGGATAGTCAGCGTCGGCACAGATTCATGTTGATTAAGCTGTGGCGCCAGCCCTGTGCGTGTCATGGTATGCCACTGATCTCGTAGTCTACCGGTAATCAGGCGTAGATTCACGGTTGATGGGTTGAAGTCAGTGTTATGCCACTTATCTCTATTCTTAACATCGCTCTTATTCGACTTCTGCCGACGTTGATGTTTATGGAAGTGATGAAAATTAGGCAGGCTAGCACTATCTGAAGGCGTAATAGCAATGAGTTTTACTTGAGCAGGTGTAATACGCGCACCGCCCCATTGAAAGGGATTCATTACCTCATAGTCAGCACGGTTTAGGATTGGCATTGGTAGGTCTTTAGCCAAATTAAGATAGCGCGGTTGATTGTTTTTCGATGCTAATTTACTAGGGTCGTTCTTAAAAGCAGTGAGCGCCACGTACTCATTAAATATCTCACTAGGATGATCATAATCAAACCCTGATAGCCCCATACGCCTCGCCACTTGCGAGAGTATCCACCAGTCAGGTTTGGCAAGACCGAGTGCAGGCTTTACAGCCCGTTGGCGCGAGATGCGCCGCTCAGAGTTGGTGACCGTCCCTGATTTTTCGCCCCAACCTTGGGCAGGTAATACGATGTCAGCACACTTAACCGTATCGCTATCTACCGAGCAGTCAGAGACTATCACCAAGTCGCAAACTGATAATGCACGACGAAATTTATCCGCGTCAGGTAAGCTCACGACCGGATTGGTTGCCATAACCCAAATGGCTTTAATCCGCCCATCTAAGATAGCATCGGCAGCATCGCACGCTTTGACGCCTACTTCTGCAGCAATAGGCTGAGGTGCCTGCCAAAAGTCGGCGACCAATTGCCGATGAACGCTATTGTCCAAGTCTAAATGTGCCGCCAGCAAATTAGCCAGCGCCCCGACTTCTCGACCGCCCATGGCATTTGGCTGACCAGTGAGTGAAAAAGGACTGGCACCTGGTTTGCCCACTCGTCCCGTAAGCAGATGGGTGTTGATAATGGCATTCACCTTGTCAGTGCCACTCTTTGACTGGTTGACACCCATACTAAAGGCAGTTACTGTTTTGTCATGAGCTGCGACTAGCTGATAAAATTCAAGGATACTGTCGATACTGACTTGGCAAGCTTGAGCAACTTTTTCAATGCTCCAGACGTTGGCTGCCGCTAAAGCATCATCAACACCATGACCATGCTCGATATAACCTGTATCAGAGAAGCCGTGCTCGCTAAGATAATATAATAAACCATTGTATAAATGCGTATCGGTGCCCGCTGCTATCGGTAGATGCAAATCGGCAAACTCACAGGAATCGGTACGACGTGGGTCAATGACAATCAGTTTTTTATTGGGATTGGCTTTTTTGGCGGCCAAAAAACGCCCAAATAAGATCGGATGACACCATGCCATGTTCGAGCCCACCAGCACTAATAAATCGCAGGACTCTAAATCCTCGTAATTACCAGGCACCAAATCAGCGCCAAAGGCACGTTTGTGTCCTGCTACTGCGGAAGACATACACAGGCGTGAGTTGGAATCGATATTATTATTACCGATAAAGCCTTTGATAAACTTATTGGCAACGTAGTAATCCTCAGTGAGCAGCTGCCCTGAGACATAAAACATAATACTGTCGCGACCATGCTTAGCAATAGTGTCGTTTAAGCGCGTGGCAATATCATCTAAGACGTTATTCCAATCGGTAGGCTTTGTAAGTGGCTCATCAGATATGTCGATAGCGTTAAAATCATTAACCAATTGCATAGGTCGATGCTGTTGCATTACCGCTTGCTTGTTTTGATAGTAAGGCTCAGTTAAGCGTCGCTCACTGCCTAAGGTTTGCGCCAGCGCACTGCCTTTTGAGCATAGTTTACCAAAGTTCGCCGGATGCTCAGGATCTCCTTTTACGCTCACTACCCCTGTCGCATCGACACTGGCTAGGACGCCACACCCTACCCCGCAGTAAGGACAAGTGGTGCGTATGGTGGACGTCATTTCTTCAGTATAAGTGGCAATAAGAGCCGTTTTTGAAGGATTGATCATGTCATCAGATTTGTTATTAGATTTATGATCAGATCGGCGTATACCACTTTCTAATTCTTGACTAGCATTCGGTTTATTACTCAAGATCACTTCACTCATGACGCCGCTCCTACTATGTCTGCTGCGCTTAATAAATCCAGATCGCTATCGATATCCATGTCTCCGTTAGCCTCACTATCTATCGTTATTTTCTCCAAATCACAGTAAGCCTCGCCAAATATTAAATCCGCTTTTATAGGCGCGATATCACTATTGCTGTTGATCAGCTGGCTATAGAAACTGCCCTCATTGACCTCACCGTAGAGTACAGCGCCGATCAGTTTATTGTTTCTAAGATAGAGGCAGTGATAGTGATTTATACTGGTTTGCTGATAAGTGATGGTTTCGATAGCCGCCGCTTCCTCCTCATCAAAGTCGACTTGCCCTGCTGAAAAAGCACTGATGCCAGATACTTTTAGCTTTAAAGACAGCGGTTTGCTAGTAAAGGGGTGCCAATTATTTCTGGATGCTAAACCATCGTTTGATATCCTCGCATCTTTTAGGACAGAAACTAAGGTATCAACTTGCTGATTGACGGGCGCTACCATACCGAACAGCTCACCGTCTAGCTCCACACATTCACCAATAGCATATACATTGGCAGCGCTGGCATGCATATAATTATCGACGATGATGCCACGGTTGACTGTCAGTCCGCTATTTTTTGCCAGTGTGATATTAGGCATCACCCCGACTGCCATCACAATAAAATCTGCCGGCAAGGTACGTCCATCCTTCAGTGATAAGCCTTTCACCTCATGCTGGTCATTGACCGCAATATAATCAGTAATAGCAGAGACCTCCACACCTACGCCCCGACGAGCCAGCTCAGCTTGCAACATCAGGGCAGCAGGTAAATCAAGCTGCCTGTTAAGAACATAGCTGTCTACATGAATGACCGTCATATCTGCTCCTTGAGAAGCCAGCGCGCAGGCGGCCTCTAACCCCAATACCCCACCCCCAATCACCAGACCTTTTTTCCCTTGGCGCGCGTATTCAATTAAAGCATTTACATCGGCTACTTCTCGAAACACGTGCACGCCTGCCGCATCATGATTGGGAAAAGGGATGACTCGAGCGCTCGAACCTGTAGCGATAACCAGCTTGGCATACACCAGCGTCTGTCCATTATCAAGCTTAATAGACTGTTGCTTGGTGTCCACAGCGGTAACAGCAATCCCCGCTAAGACAACAATACCCAACTGTTCATAATCTGATTGCTGGTATAAATAAGTATCATCAAAGGCGCTATCTCCTGCCAGCACTGGTGATAGCATAATGCGGTTGTAGCCGACCTCTGGCTCTTTGCTGATAAGGGTAATCGGTAATGGTCTTTGGTTATTTGGCGACTTACTTTGCTGCTGGGCACGTGCCAGCTCAATGGCAAAACGGCTGCCTGCCATACCAGCACCAATAATGACAATACCCGCATTTGAATGAGCATAAGACATTGTCTGTATTGTTAATTTTGATCTATCTGATGACATGAGCAAAAAATCCCTTAGCCGCAACGCGCAGCATTAATTAAATGGCGTGTCAGAGTGTCTTTTGTGCTTAAAGCCTGCGCTTATAAGAAATAAGTCAACAGCGAAAAAATGAGCACAAACTGAATAAAGCAAATGCTATGCCATACCAGTAATGGGTTGCGTATGATGAGCGGCTCAGGGTCGCTAATATAATTATGATTCTCAGGGTTAAAATCTTGTAAGAACTCGCCAATCGCTTGATAGCGAGCTTGGGTATTAGCAAGCAGCGCACGCATTAGCGCTTGCTGGCTGGCAGCAGGTACACGGTACTGACGTAATAATTGAGTAGGTAGCGTTAAGGTATGATTTGCCTGATGTGAATGCATCAACGCTTGTGAGCTAAATGGCAGCTCACCTGTTAGCAGCTCATAGCCAATCACCGCTATGGAAAATAAATCAGAATGCACACCTTTTGGTGCATCGGTGTAATATTCTGGTGCAGCATAGTGCAAATCACCGTTCGGTGGTCGCGTACTGTCTTTAAGTATGGAAGAGCTGGCTGAACCAAAATCTATCAATTTGACCGCGCCTGATGTGGTCAATAGGATGTTTTCCGGCTTGATATCTTGATGCAATAGATAGTTTCGATGCATTACCCGAACCGCCATGCCTATTTTGGTTAGCAAATCATATGTCTGCCACACATCACAAGGCGCATGACGATCTATAAAATCTCTTAGGCTTTCGCCTTCAATATATTCTGTGAGATGGTATAGATATGCACTGCTGGCTGGTATGGGGTAATAGCGTAGCAACCCTGAAGCACTAAGCGCTGAGCTTGCGTCTAGATAGGGTTTTATACTGCTGATGCCTGTAAGGCTGCTGTCACTAGATAGGTTATTAGGATCTGCTTGATTATAGGCAGGCTCGCCCGCCCGTCTATGCTTAGATAAGCTTAGACCGATTTTACGCTCCTTTAGAAATTCGCGCAGATAATGACCATCGGTAATGGCACTAAGGCTTGGTGACTTTAGTGCAAATAGATGATGGTTTTCATCCTCTACTAGATATACTTCGCTACGAGCAGTGCGGGCTATAATATGCTTGACAATAAAACCATCAATCCGTGCCCCAACTTCTAAGCCCGTTAATAACTGATACCGATGGATGTCGTGAGGCATCGGATCATGCAGGCTAGCATTTTTATTATTACTATTGTTCTTAGTATGAGCGCTATTGGCTGTCTTTTTCTTATGGAGCGCTTGCGCATTCATACCGAGTATCACCATACTTAAATTGTCATGACTGCCCTCGTTAAACGCCTGCTCGCATATGCTTTGGCTGATGCTAAGACTATTCACTGCCCCGTCATTCGAGCTGTTATCCGTCGTATCTATCGTTTGACTCGGCTGACACAGCGCCTTTACTGCTGAACATAGCTCAAACTGGAGCTCAGACGCTGCAATAGACTCATACACGCCATCTGTCATCAGTGCTAAGCATTCATTTTGATGCAAGTTAAATACTGACTGCTGGAGCTCGACCATCGTATCCGCGCCAATAGCGGCAGATAGCGCGCCTTTATCTTGCCCATGGTGAATGCGGTGGTCTTTACTGAGCACTTTTATACTCTCTAAACCGACACGGTAAATACGCGAGTCGCCTGTATGAAACAGATGGATACGGTCGCCGATACATAGTAGACCTGATAAGGTGGATAATAGTGGTGGCACGCGCTCATAGACTTGCGGGAAATAGAGGGCGTCATTGGCTTTATTGACCGCCTCACGAATCAAAATGGCAACTTGATTGTCATCAAAGTCTATGTTTGCTGATTGCGATTGGTTCTCTGCCAATACCATCTCTTCAAGTGCTTCATTTTTAAGTGCCCCGTTTTTAAGTGCTAAGGTAAGATGGTGCGTGACAGTATTGACCACCAATTGGCTGGCTTGTTTGGGAAACTGACAGGCACTGACACCATCAGCCATTAAAACCAATAAAGGCGCGTGAGGACACTGAACACCGCCGTTGATGGTTGCTGTAAACTGTCCATACAGCAAGCATGTTGTTATCAGAAAACTGTCTTGATTTTCAGACTTGCGCCCTTGCATGCTATGAAAATCAAGCTGCCACAGTGCCTCATTCATTGGCATAATTAGCTCACTTTAATTTGGGCAAAGCTGCCATCAGGCATCTCTTCGATGATGACGCCTTCAGGTTCTTTTAAAAAGAACAGCGCAAAGAAGCCAACGACAGCAGTCGCGGCGATTACCATGAAGAATACTTGATAAGAGACCAGACTCAATACAGTTAAATAAACAACCGAGCCAACATTTCCATAAGCGCCGGTCATGCCAGCAAATTGTCCGGTCATGCTACGCTTGATCAGTGGAATAACCGCAAACACAGCACCTTCACCCGCTTGTACAAAGAAAGAGCAAAACATCGTGATGAATAATGCCAAGGCAATTGGCCATGTTGAATCCACGATACCCATTAATAAATAACCAACAGCCAAACCTGCGGTCAAAATCAGCAGCGTTATTTTGCGACCAAACTTATCGCTGAGCCAGCCGCCGCCCGGTCGCGACATCAAGTTCATAAACGCATAGCTAGATGCCAAAACCCCTGCCATCACAATTGATAGATTAAATGTCTCTTGATAGAAAAGCGGCAACATAGACACTACGGCAAGCTCTGAGCCAAAGGTCGCAAAGTATAAAATATTTAAGATACCGACTTGTTTAAAATCATATTGATGCGCTTTTGGCACAGGAGTCGTAAATACTTCTTTATTAAAGCGATAGCTACTCACAAACTCATAAATATATAAAATAACCAATCCGATGTAGACGATATTGACACTTGCCTGACTGAGTAAGCTGACGCCAGCGGGTGATAGCTTCCATCCCAAAAGCGCTAACGCCAAATACATTGGCAGCTTAAACGCCATCATCAGCCAAAAGTCACCTGCTGAAGTCACCATCATGGCGCCAGACTTTTTGGGCTTAAAATACGTCGCACCCTTAGGCGTATCACGCACCATCTTATAAAAAATCACACTATAGAGCATCATCACCACCCCTGAGGTGGCCGTCGCATAACGCCATCCTTCATCACCACCAACTATAGCAGCAGCAATAATAGCTACTGTTGGCAACAGCAACGCAGCAGCAGCAGAACCAAAATTTCCCCAACCGCCATAGATACCTTCAGCAGTACCCAGCTCACTTGCAGGGAACCAATCACTCATGAGACGAATACCCACCACAAACCCTGCACCCACAAAGCCCAAGAAAAAACGGGACAATGCCAGCGTGTTGTAATCTTGCGCAAAGGCAAAGGTAAAACAAGGAATAGCGCCTATAGCCAAAATAGCGGTATAGACGAGGCGCGGACCAAAACGATCGGTCAACATACCAATAATGACTCGAGCTGGAATAGTCAAAGCGACGTTTAATATCAACAAGGTTTTGACTTGGTCCTTGGTCAAACTCAAAGTCTCACCGATGGCAGATAAGAATGGTGCGTGGTTAAACCATACAAAAAAGGTCAGAAAAAAAGCCATCCATCCAAGATGGAGTATCTGGTTTTTACCAGTAAAAGAGAGAATATTGAGCTTGTTTTTATTTGGTGCAGCAGGGCTCGGTGATGGCGATGACGACATAAGCGGTTTCCTTAAATAGTAAAATTCAGGGCTAACATGGAAAGCCGTAAGAACACGTTATGTTGAACGAACTGACCAGTTAGAGCATTTAAGGGGGTGCAATGGCTGTGCCAGCTGCCGCTATCAGCTGCGTTATACAGATAAAACCTCGGCTTTGATAAAAGCGTTCATGCTTTGCTATAGGTGACTTCCAAGCAGCTATTACAAGGTCATTCATAATTTAATAACCATATACAAACGCTAATTTTATCGAGATGAATGAAAAACCCTGACTGCCATAAATACAGTCAAATTGGTGCATGGTTTTATCTATTTTGGTGCATCCATTTTTTATATCCTCACTTTTAATGAGAAAAGACTTTTTTATTTATCATTGCTATTTATATCCTCACACATACCACGCCGCCTAGGAAATACACTGTCATCGTCAGGTTTTTCGTCTGTAGTGATGAGACTCTCGCTTAAAGATATGGCGCTATATAACGGTGCTTGGCACAGTTATTGAAGATGTAATTACTGTAAGCACTATTTAGACAAACCCATGACTAAGGATAATTACATGAGTAGCACTATAGTGAGTAAGGCAGGTAAAGCTAAGTTGGTGGTGATTGGTAACGGTATGGTTGGACATCATTTTATCGAGCGAGCCATAGAAAAAGGGTTACATGAGCAGTTTGAGATTCATGTGTTTGCTGAAGAAGACCGTCCCGCTTACGATCGGGTATATTTATCGAGCTACTTTGAACATAAAGATGTTAGTAAGCTCAACTTGGTTGATTTAAGCGCCTATGCATCTGCCCAGATTCAATTGCATCTGAACCAGCGTATTGTAGATATTGACACCACCAATCAATACATCATCACTGAAGCTGGCGAGCGGATTGAATATGGTGAGCTGGTGCTGGCGACAGGCTCCTATCCATTTGTACCGCCGATTCCAGGGCGTGAGCATGCACACTGTCATGTATATCGCACCATTGCTGATTTGGATGACATTCTTGCCATCGCTGAGCGCCCAACAGTCAGGAAGGGCGTGGTTGTGGGCGGAGGACTACTCGGGCTTGAAGCAGCAAAAGCACTGGTCACCTTAGGACTAGAGACTTATGTGGTAGAGTTTGCTCCGCAATTGATGGGCGTACAGCTTGATGCGGCTGGCGGCGATATTTTAAAGCGAAAAATTGAAGCCCTTGGGGTCAAAGTATTGACTGGTAAGAATACCCAAGCCATTATTGATAATAGCGACGCGATACATAAAAACCTGAGCACCTTTAATGAGAATCCGTGCCAGCTGACCATGCAATTCACCGATGATACCTCGCTTGACACCGATATGATCGTCTTTAGTGCCGGTATTCGTCCGCAAGATGGCATTATCAAAAACAATCCTGAGTGCGGTATTGAAATAGGTGCACGAGGTGGTATTTTAATTGACGAAAAATGCCGCACCAATGCCGCGCATGTCTACGCTATCGGCGAATGCGCGGTGTGGGATAACCAAATATTTGGCTTAGTAGCACCAGGCTACAGCATGGCGAGTATTTGTGCGGCGCAAATTTCAGGCGATCATTCGCAAACCTTTACGGGCGCTGATATGAGCACCAAGCTCAAACTCATGGGCGTGGATGTGGGTAGTATTGGCGACGCACATGGCAAAAGCGTAGACAGTTTGAGCTATTTATATCAAAATCCTGCGACAGGCATTTATAAGAAACTGGTTACAACGTCTGATAACAAACGCTTGCTTGGCGCGGTATTGGTCGGTGATACCGAAGACTATAACAATCTATTACAGCTATATCTTAACAATATCGACTTGCCTGCCCATCCTGAAAGCCTGATTTTACCTAACGTTGAAAAACCAACGATGGGTATAGAAAATTTACCAGATAGCGCCACGATTTGCTCATGCTACAACGTCACCAAAGGGGCTATTTGCGCGGCGGTTGAGAACGGTGCGTACTCCATTGCAGAATTGAAATCTTGTACCAGCGCAGGTACAGGCTGTGGTGGCTGTGCACCTATGGTGAAAGACACTTTAAGCTATCAGTTAACGACCCTTGGGTTTGAGGTCAATAATGATTTATGTGAGCACTTTGCCTATACCCGTCAAGAGCTCTATAGCTTGATTCGTGTCCATGGTATTAGAACCTTTGATGCTCTGTTGGATGAGCATGGCAACGGTCATGGCTGTGAGATTTGCAAACCTACGGTCGCCTCAATCTTGGCCTCATGCTGGAATGATTATGTGCTCAAGCCTGAACTGACACCGTTGCAAGACAGCAATGATTATTATCTGGGCAATATACAAAAAGATGGCACCTATTCGGTCGTACCTCGTGTGCCGGGTGGTGAAATCACCGCTGATAAGCTGATCATCCTTGGGCAAGTCGCCAAAGAGTTTAATTTGTATACCAAAATCACAGGTGGTCAACGCGTGGATTTATTTGGCGCACGTTTAGACCAACTCCCTGATATCTGGACACAGTTGGTGCAAGCTGGCTTTGAGACCGGTCATGCTTATGGTAAGTCGTTGCGTACTGTTAAATCGTGTGTGGGTAATAACTGGTGTCGCTATGGTGTCGATGACAGTGTCGGCTTAGCCCTAAGATTAGAAGACCGTTATAAAGGCGTACGTTCACCGCACAAGATAAAAATGGGCGTGTCGGGATGTACGCGCGAGTGTGCAGAGGCACAAAGCAAAGACTTTGGCATTATCGCCACCGAAAATGGTTGGAATTTATTTGTCTGTGGTAATGGCGGTATGACCCCGCGTCATGGCGAGCTGTTTGCCACCGATCTTGATAGCGACACGGTCATCAAATACATCGACCGTATTATCATGTTTTATATAAAAACAGCAGATAAACTCCAGCGTACCTCAAAATGGCGCGAGAGCTTAGATGGCGGATTGGAATATTTACAAGCGGTCATTATTGAAGACAGTTTAGGCATCGCTGACGAGCTAGAAGCGCAGATGCAACTGCTGATCGACAACTATGTGTGTGAGTGGAAAGCCACCATCACCGATAGCGAAAAGCTCAAACGTTTCCGTCATTTCGTCAATAGTGAGCAAGGAGATGACAATGTGGTCTTTGTCACCGAGCGCGAGCAAATTCGCCCTGCGACCGATAGTGAAAAAGCTAAAATCTTAGTGACCGAGCTGGCTTAATCAACGTTTAACACTTTCCGATCATATACGAATAAGGATCACCCAATGAACCAGTATACCGTTTGTAAATTAGAAGACATACTCCCTGAGACGGGTGTTTGCGCACTGATAGAGGGTAAACAAGTGGCAATTTTTCGCACTAAGGATGCTAAGCTGTTTGCGCTTGATAACTATGACCCCTTTAGTCAAGCCAATGTATTATCTAGAGGGTTAATTGGAGGCACTACCGTGACCAACGATGCTGGCATTGATGAAGCGGTACTGTATGTGGCCTCGCCTATTTATAAGCAGAGATTTAACCTTGCCACCGGTCAATGCTTGGATGATACAAGTGTCACGCTTGCTACTTACCATGTTGAGCTTGATACCAGTCTTGAAGGTAATAGTGTGGTGATAAAATATGATCAGTTAGAAGCGTCATCTACAACACTATTAGAAATGGAAGTTGTTTAAGGCGTAGCCGTCTTTTTAGCAAATTGAAACATGTAATTTACATTAAGATACTGAATAAAAAATTGTACTGGCATAATATTGGCGGTAAATATATTTCACTTAATGCCATTAAAAGGATCATAGATCATGTCTGACAAGTCTACTAATAACGATAACATTAAAAATGCCTTAGAGTCTCTTGAGAGTGCAGCGACAACGCCTTCAAATGATGCGGTAACAGGCGTAGAAGTAGTAAAAGGTGATACTGTCGTTTATGAAGACGGTGATTTTGAAGATTACAATGCTGACAAAGACTATGAGGTCGATGAAGAAACTAAGTCTGGCAAGGATGATGAGTCCAATAAAGACGATCAAGATGACAATTCTGCCAAAGAAAATAAGCACAGTACGACGATAGCGAACATCTATCAATGGGCTTCTAAGCTCAAAGATGACTTTATTTCTGACAAAAAAGAAGCGAAATCTGACGAAGAGGATAAGTCTAATTCTGAAAATGAAGACAAGCATGAGGACAAGCATAGTGCGACGATAGCTAATATCTATCAATGGGCTGCTAAGCTTAAAGACGATTTTACGTCTGAAGCTTCTAATATGACGCTTGACGTTTCTGAAAAAGCAGTTGCTATCATGCTTAATAGACTTTTGGATGCCAAAACTGCCGAGTTAGAAGCTTTTGATAAGAAAGTGGCAGACTCTGAAGGATCGGTAGATAATGCAGAAGAAGAGCGTAGTAAGATTGCTGAGAAAAAAGACAAATACCAAGGTATGATTGATCAGCTACAAGGCTAATTGGTACTTTGATTGATTGGTCTTATTGATCCAGTGTTAAGTATTTAGCACTGGATTTTTTATTGTTTTTGGCTTGTCGTGAGCTCAAGAGTGTTAGTGTCGATCATCGACTGTAAACCCTCTAAATATTAAGGGTACATTATAAACCTAGTTTGATATAAAAATAAATCAAATACGATTGACGTCTATTAGCTATTAGTTATCAGCTACTAGGTATATCCACGACTAACGGTGAAATGTAAAGCCAAACCAATTACGTAAACACGCCTATCGATTTCTGCTAGTATTATGCCACTACGTTACTAACCACTTATAATATGTAAGGTTAAGAGGATTTAACATGCGATTCAAATCATTCGTTCAAAAACTACATGAACGCAATCCTAAACTTGGCAAAATCGCTTCGCTGACCACAGCGACAGGCGTTATTACTTTTAATAGTATGTTGGCAGGTCCTCCTGTATGGATTATGGGTGCAGCCAAAGCTGTTACTGGTGCAGCGATTGCTGATAAAGCGGTCATTGATGTGACCAATTATTGGATTAACAGCAATAACGCGATGATCGATAATATTCTGCCGGATAAAGACTGGCGTATCAGCCTACCTGATGATATCCATACCAAGGGCAAGTATTTACTGGTAAGCAATCACCAATCATGGGTTGATACCAGTATCGTGCAATATATTAGTGAAAAGCGTTTGCCCTTGACGCGATTTTTTACCAAGTTTGAGCTGATATATATTCCAGTCATTGGTCAAGCTTTCTATTTTCTCGATTTTCCAATGATGCGTCGACACTCTAAAGAGGCGATTGCGAAAAATCCTGCCTTAAAAGGCAAAGATATCGAAGAAGCAAAACGCGCTTGTGCATTGCTGAAAGACAAGCCTTTTACACTGTTAAATTATCTAGAAGGCACACGTTTTACCACCGTAAAACGGGATAAGCAGCAGTCGCCCTATACACATTTGCTTAAACCAAGAGCGGGCGGTTTGTCGCTAGCGATTAGTGCGCTTGGCGAAGACATCGATGGTATTTTAGATATGACCATCGTCTATCCTGATGGTGTGCCGACATATGGCGACTTATGGAAAGGCAATATCAAGCGTCTGGGCGTCGATGTCAGACATATTAAGATGCCTGATGACTTATTTGCTAGTGTTCAAAATGGCGGCTATGAGACTGATGAGGCGATAAAAGCAGAAATGTTTGATTGGGTTGAGCAAGTTTGGCAGCAAAAAGATCAGCTCATTACTAAGATGCTTGCGGAATTTGAAAGTAAGCCCCCTGCCCTTGATGCTTAGCTAGCAAGCTTTTTAACTTAATCTGTTTTATTTGCACATATATTGACCGTTCTATTGGTTTTTTCACTAAAGGCAATAATAGCAACCTACGGCTGCTATTATTGCTTACCTCGTTAAACGACCATACCTTATATGTCGATGATAAAAGGAAAATACAGTGCCACAGGCTCAGCCAATGTTTGAACCCGCCTCTAATCTTACAACAGAACAAAATACAGCATTAAAAACGCTTACGATGATAGGTTATCTAGAAGGCACCTCGTTTTTACTGTTGCTCTGCATCGCTATGCCACTAAAATACATGATGGACATTCCAGAAGGGGTAAAATATATCGGTATGGCTCACGGCGGCTTATTCATCGCCTATATTGTTGTACTCATGGGCACAGCCGTCAAGATAAAAATGCCTATATGGGCGATCCCTGCCGGCGTGCTTGGCTCGTTCTTACCATTTGGTCCGTTCATATTTGACCATTGGTTAAAAAAGAGCCTAAAGAAAAGCAAGAAAGTTATTTGAGACAAGAGTTTTTATGACGCTAATCATTGGTTTCACGATATAGCGTGTTTTGTGACTCTTCTCTAAAATCTTCGTATGTGATGGCAGGCTTTGAATGGCTTAAAGACAAACTAGCAGCTGCTTCATTATTCATCGCGTTCGTTTCAGGCTTGGGGTTTGATGATTTGGCAGGGTCAGAGTCACTGGGCACTTCAATGACAGCAGGTGGCGTATTAGCCTCTACCACAACATTTTTCTCAGTGGTGTTTATTTCAGTGTCAGTAGCTGTTTGTTTGGTGACCGGGCTTGTCTGAGTCGCGTTTTCATTAATAGGCGTGCCAGCTTCATTTAACGCTGTAGACGTAGTACCGGCAGACAATAAACCAGTCGCAATTAACGTGAATACAGCAGCAGAAATCATGAGTGAGCCAAGCACCATACCTATAATAAGCGGCTTTTTACTACTCTTCTGCGTTTGTATTGATTTTACCGCTTTCTTTTTTTTCGATTTTTTGATGGGCAAAGTTGTTAAAGGTGCAGTTCTGATAGGTTCATCAATATAAGCGCTATCATTTACCTCAGTATCTTCATCTTTAACTGTAGAAACTGCGTTATCAGTCGTCTCAGTTGTTATTAAAGGGTGTATAACCTTCTCATCTTCATCAGAGAAGTCCAAACTTACCGATGTGCTCGCGTTATCAGATATCTGTAACCCTGCTGTATTTTCCACACTATCTTGCTCTTGGCTGCCAAATAACTCTAGTTCTGCTGCACTTAGTGGCTCATAGGATGACAGCTTGTCAGCGTTTTTAAGCGGTTGTAATATGTGCGGCTGAACAGAACTGTCCAGTAGACTTGCACTAAGTCCGGCATCACTCTCATCATAAGCATAAGTGGTGACAGTTGGCTCGCGCTCATTTTCTGTATTTTCGATAGTACTTTCAATAGTCTCTGCGCTTTCAACACGAGTGATATAACGCTCATAGATATTATGTTTACGATTACGCAGTCGTGGCTTCGTATTAGCGATTTTTGCTAAGTTTGCCTCTAAATCGGCGCTTTGCTTGTCTTTTTTGTCGCTCATGAAGTAATACCAAACCAGTTTATGCCACGAAACCGTAGATGACTGCTAGAATGAAGAGTAAAAATTATTAGTTTGCTAAAGTGTAACGCTATCGTTAATCAACAATATAGAGTGTCAACTCGTCTGCTTCAAGCATAATTTTATAGTTTTGCTGTTATTGATATAAAATACAGTAGTATCCGCTTCATCAATCGACATGATATTACAGATAAATGAGCATAAAACATGGATTTAAAGCAGCTCAATGCGTTTATTGCCGTTGCCGAGCTTCGGAGCTTTAGCGCAGCCGCTACCAAAATCGGATTGTCACAGCCCAGTTTAAGCCGTTTGCTCAAGCAACTTGAGACAGACATGGGCGTGATGTTGGTTGACCGTTATCACAGACCGCTACATTTAACAGAAGCTGGCACGTTCTTTTACGATAAAATCAGTACCATACTGACAGAAGTCGATACGGTTGTTGGTATGACCCAGCGCTTATCTGCCCCTAGCAGCGCATTAAATATCGGTTTTGTGCCCTCTATATTGTATGGGTTGCTACCTGAGATTATCGCCAGACTGAAGCAGTCCAATCCTGAGATTGACGTCAACCTAAAGGACATCAGCTCCTATCAGCAAATGGATGCGCTCAAATCTGGTGACATCGATATTGGTTTTGGACGCTTTGCCCATCAAGACCCATGGATACAGCAAATACTGTTACGCCACGAGCGCTATGTCGTTGCCCTCCCTAAAGCCCATCCGCTTGCCAATGTGCGCGAGCAACGCTTGATCGATTTGGCCAATAACCGCCTGATTCTCTATCATCAAACCCACTTACCTGTATCTACAACACCAGAAACGGTATCAGGCACAGGGATTCCTAAAACCTTGGGGCAGAATAAGAAAAATAATACGAGCCATCATCAAGCCTCTACTGTTGAGCAGATAACAGAGCCTTTACTATATTTATTTGCACAGTACGGCATCTCTCCATTTATGACCACCACTGTCAGTGACTTGCAAGTGGCACTCGGGTTAGTAGCGGCGGGCGAAGGCATCACCTTAGTACCTGCCAGTTTAAAGACAGTGCGTACGGAGCAGATCAGCTATCAGCGCCTCATCCACGAAAACGTCACCTCACCTATTTATCTGCATACACTTAAGGATTTTGTGCATCCTCATATTCCTGACTTATTGCGTGCGACTTATCATGTCTATGAGCAGCGCGGCATTACTTACCGCCGGCAAAAATTTGAATCTCAGCGCTAAATTATCAGATATTGAGTCATAATTGTGGTATAAAGAAGCCCGAAAAAATAGCCATTGATAAATCTTGATATTTATATTTAATTATGCTAACTATCAGGAATGGCTATGCAAAAAATAAGTAATAATTATATAAATAATCATTCTACTAAACCAGATTGGTGTGCTAAAGTCGATACAAGACAAATCGTTTTAAGAAACAGTACTCGTAAACAGTACTAATGAATAGTATTAAGCGATGCGCTCATGATCATTGGCAGACTGACACAGGTAAGTGATGATTTGCCGTTTTAACCATTTCGAGGTAAGCATGACCACACAACCACTCAATAACCCAAGCGCCACAGGCGATACTCTCTCCGCGCAGCAAGAAGGCTTTAGCTGGCGAATATTTGGTCCCGGTATTCTGATGGCGACTGCTGCTATTGGCGGCTCGCATCTGATTTCATCGACACAGGCTGGCGCGTTATATGGCTGGCAGCTGGCGATTATGATTATATTAGCCAACGTCTTTAAGTATCCGTTCTTCCGCTTTGCCACCGATTATGTCTACGACACTGGCGAGAGCTTAATCGCAGGCTATGCCAAACGCTCAAAAGCCTATCTCTGGATTTATTTTATCCTATCTATTTTATCGGCTGTGATTAGTACGGGGGCTGTGACATTGCTTGCGGCAGTGATATTGGGCTTTATGCTGCCCGCATCTGTAGGACTATCAAGTATTGCCTTAGCTGTCATTATCGTTGCTGTATGTTGGTTTTTTCTGATTGCTGGTCATTATAAATTGCTTGACGGCGTGACCAAGTGGATTATGATTGCGCTCGTATCTGCAACCGTGTTAGCGGTGATGATTGCTGCTGGTAAGCCGACGGTTATGGTGGCGGATTTTGTCCCTGCCTCTCCTTGGAACTTGGCGACTTTAGGGTTTATTGTGGCTCTTATGGGTTGGATGCCAGCACCACTTGAGTTCGCTGCCATCACCTCGATGTGGACATCAGCCAAGAGAAAAGCGGACAATACCACTCACCGTCAGGGTTTGCTGGATTTCAATGTCGGTTTCTTAGTTTCCGCTATTTTAGCCTTGTTCTTTTTAGCGTTGGGCGTTTTCGTACAATATGGCTCAGGTCAAGAGATTCAAACCGCAGGTGTCGCTTATATTGATCAGCTTATCAATATGTATACCGCCACTATCGGTGAATGGTCAAGACTACTGGTCGCCTTTGTCGCCTTTATGTGTATGTTTGGCACGACGATTACTTGTGCTGACGGTTACGGACGTGCCAATGCCGAATGCTGGCGCTTACTAAAAGGTGAAGACGAGATTAACAAAAAGCAAATCGCTTTTTGGACCACCTATGCTATCGGTGGCGGTCTTTTGATTATCAGCTTCTTTGCAGGTCAATTAGGCGCTATGCTGAAGTTCGCTATGATATCCGCCTTTATATCTGCGCCTATCTTTGGTTGGTTAAACTATTCGCTCGTGAAAAACCATAAAAAGCTATCAGCCGGTATGAACGCCTATTCGATTGCAGGGCTTGTATTCTTAGGTGGCTTTACCTTGTTATTCCTAGCTAGCCTTGCAGGTATTATTGGTTAAAAATAAAGGTTAGCCATCTAGCTAATAATAGACTCGATAGAGTAAAAGCCCTTTTAGCCATACTAAGAGGGCTTTTTTGTAGACAACGATAAAACGCTTATAGATATAATTGTAACCAGATGTAAATATCTAATAAGAAGAAATGCAGCGTTTGATACGTTATGAATACTAATGGATATAAACCTCTAATTAATGGATAGCATTATCCATAAAATAAATAGTATCAATATATTTAATTTATTAATTTAATTTATATTAACAGTTGAATGAAAATCCCGCTTTGTAGTCCTGAATAATTGGTTATAATCAAGCACAACGATTGAATCGCGAATGATAACGACAAGATCTTCCCTCCACGTAAGGACCACGACATGACCCTATCAGCTGGCGCTCGCTTTCGCAGTGCAATGAAACAAAAAAATGATAATAATCAACCGCTACAGATTGCTGGCGCGATTAACGCTTATACAGCAATGATGGCAACTCAAGTTGGTCATCAAGCCTTGTATCTCTCTGGTGCTGGCGTGGCCAATGCCTCATTTGGCTTGCCAGATTTGGGTATGACTAGCCTTGATAACGTCTTAGAAGATGCGCGCCGTATTACCGATGCAGTTGATACACCATTATTGGTTGATATTGACACCGGTTTTGGTGGTGCATTTAATATTGCTCAAACCATTCGTAAAATGGAAAAAGCCGGTGTGGCTGCGGTTCATATCGAAGATCAAGTGGCGCAAAAGCGTTGTGGTCATCGTCCAAATAAAGAAATCGTTAGTATCTCAGAAATGGTTGATCGCCTAAAAGCGGCACTTGATGCCAAGACGGACAAAGATTTTGTGGTGATGGCACGTACCGACGCCCTATCTGTCGAAGGTCTTGATGCAGCGGTTGAGCGCGCGGTTGCTTTTCAAGAAGCTGGTGCTGATATGATTTTTGCCGAAGCACTAACGGATATTGAGATGTACCGTAAGTTTACCGACGTGCTTGATATTCCAGTCCTAGCTAATATGACTGAGTTTGGTCAGACCGATCTATATACCACCGAGCAGTTATACGCGGTGGGTGTCGATATGGTGCTTTATCCGTTGTCAGCCTTCCGTGCGATGAACAAAGCGGCATTAAATGTTTATCAGCATCTGCTTAATGATGGCACACAAGAAAAAGTTGTCGACACCATGCAAACCCGTATGGAGCTGTATGACTTCTTAAACTATCATGAGTTTGAACAAACGCTAGACAAGTTATTTGCAGATAATAAGTAGTTTTAGCGGTTAAAAGCGTTGGTTTTTCTATCAATGAACATGCCAGCGCATTATCTAATATTTGCAGTACCTTTATCTTTCATCCAACACAAGCTACCAACAAAAGGAATTTATCATGGCAGCACAGAAAGAACTTTCAGGCGCAGGTTTACGTGGTCAAGTAGCTGGTAAAACAGCCCTATCTACCGTTGGTAAATCAGGCTCAGGTCTGACTTATCGTGGTTATGATGTCTCAGAATTGGCAGACAAGTGCATCTTTGAAGAAGTCGCTTATATGTTGCTATACGGCAACTTACCTACCCAAAGTGAGCTTGATGCTTATCAAACTAAATTGAAAGGTTTACGTGGCTTACCACAAGCATTAAAAGATGTGCTTGAGCGTATTCCTGCAGATGCCCATCCGATGGACGTATTACGTACCGGTTGCTCGATGCTTGGTAACCTTGAGATGGAAACTGACTTCTCACAAGAGAACGATAAAACCGACCGTATGCTGGCGGTTTTCCCATCAATCATCAATTACTGGTATCGCTTTACCCACGACAATGTGCGTATCGAAACTGAAACCGACGATGATACGATTGGCGGTCATTTCTTACATCTGCTTAAAGGTGAAAAACCAAACGAGCTGCATACCAAGGTAATGAACGTATCACTGATTCTTTATGCTGAGCATGAGTTTAACGCCTCTACCTTTACCGCGCGCGTGTGTGCCTCTACCCTATCTGATATCCATTCTTGTATCACTGGCGCGATTGGCTCATTACGTGGTCATTTACATGGCGGCGCCAACGAAGCGGCGATGGATATGATTGAAGGATTTACCTCTCCTGATCAAGCAGAGTCTGAGATGATGGCAATGCTAGCGCGTAAAGATAAGATTATGGGCTTTGGTCATGCTATCTATAGCGAATCAGATCCACGTAATGTCGTGATTAAAGGTTGGGCTGAAAAACTGGCAGCAGATGTTGGTGATGAAGTGCTATACCCAGTATCAGTACGCTGTGAAGAAGTCATGTGGCGCGAGAAAAAACTCTTCTGTAACGCCGATTTCTTCCATGCGTCTGCCTATCACTTTATGGGTATTCCAACCAAGCTGTTTACGCCAATCTTTGTTTGCTCACGTTTAACAGGCTGGGCAGCACACGTGTTTGAGCAACGTGCGAACAACCGTATCATTCGCCCAAGTGCTGAATATACTGGCGAAGAGCTGCGCCCAGTACCAGAGATGAGCGCGCGTTAATCCATATGTATTTACTATCTCGCATAAATACTTATGCGAGATAGCCGGCTTAACTGCTAGACATATACAACAATTTAGCAGTTAAACCTTTTCTTAATAACCTCACTGTCTTTTTAAGCATATTTTTTTAGCAAAGCCCTTTTCTAACGTCTCATTTCACTGATGATTTTGCTAAAAGAATGACTATTTTTTGAATTTAAACCAGCCAACAGCTAAAGGTGACTTATGGACAACGCCCTTGTACAACCGATGAATGAACCCTTTAAAAAGCCATTACCTGACACAGATTTGTATTACTTTGATACCCGTGAAGCAATCGAAAACATCGAAGCGGGCGCGTATGACAAGCTACCGTTCTGCTCAAAAGTACTGTGTGAAAACTTGGTACGCCGCTGCCCACCAGAAGATTTAACCGCAGCGCTCAAGCAACATATCGAAGGCAAGCAAGATTTAGATTTTCCTTGGTACCCTGCTCGCGTCGTTTGTCATGATATCCTAGGTCAGACTGCGTTTGTTGATTTGGCTGGTCTACGTGACGCCATCGCTGAGCAAGGCGGTGACCCATCAAAAGTGAATCCTATCGTTCCAACACAATTGATTGTTGACCATTCACTAGCCGTTGAGCATGCAGGTTTTGAAGAGAACGCTTTTGAGAAAAACCGCGCTATCGAAGAGCGCCGTAACGATGACCGTTTCCACTTTATCAACTGGTGTCAGTATGCCTTTGATAACGTCAACGTCGTACCGCCCGGTAACGGCATCATGCACCAAATTAACTTAGAAAAAATGTCGCCGGTTGTACAAGTGGTACAAAATAAAGCCGGTGAACAAGTCGCATTTGCCGATACTTTGGTTGGTACTGATAGCCATACCCCGATGGTTGATGCATTGGGTGTGATTTCAATCGGTGTGGGCGGGCTTGAAGCGGAAAGCGTCATGCTAGGTAATCCATCGTATATGCGCCTCCCAGATTACGTTGGTGTTAAATTAACCGGCAAATTGCAAAAAGGCATTACTGGTACCGATTTGGTATTGGCGATGACCGAGTTCTTACGTGATGCAGGCGTGGTGTCTACTTATATTGAATTCTTCGGTGAAGGTGCGCGCCAATTAAGCGTTGGTGACCGTGCATCTATCTCAAACATGACCCCAGAATATGGCGCCACCGCAGCGATGTTCTATATTGATGAGCAAACCATCGATTATTTACGATTAACCGGTCGTAGCGAAGATCAAATTAAACTGGTTGAGCAATATGCCAAGCAAACCGGTTTATGGGCTGATGGTATGGAAAAAGCCGAATACGCGCGTGTGCTTGAGTTTGATTTATCCGCTGTGGTACGTAATATGGCAGGCCCTTCACGTCCGCATGCGCGCGTATCAACCACAGACTTGGTTGCGAAAGGAATTGCTCACGGTGAGGGTGATAAATTACCTGAACCAAAAGATGGTTTGATGCCAGATGGTGCCGTGATTATCGCCGCGATTACCAGCTGTACCAATACGTCTAACCCGCGCAATATGGTTGCTGCTGGTCTTGTCGCCCGTAATGCCAATGCAAAAGGCTTATTGCGTAAGCCTTGGGTGAAATCATCTTTAGCACCCGGCTCAAAAACGGTAAAAATGTACCTAGAAGAAGCGGGTCTGATGCCTGAGCTACAAGAAATCGGCTTTGACGTGGTTGGCTTTGCTTGTACCACTTGTAATGGTATGAGTGGCGCGCTTGATCCTGATATCGAACAAGAAATCATCGATAACGATCTGTTCACCACTGCGGTATTATCGGGCAACCGTAACTTTGATGGTCGTATCCACCCGTATGCCAAGCAAGCGTTCTTAGCGTCACCGCCACTGGTCATCGCTTATGCTATCGCCGGTAATATCCGTTTTGATATTGAAAAAGATTCATTGGGCAAAGACACGGATGGCAATGATGTTTATCTAAAAGACATCTGGTTTGATGATGACGAAGTCGATGCCATCGTTGCCAAAGCCGTGAAGCCTGAGCAGTTTAATGCTGTTTATATCCCGATGTTTGATGAAGCCAAAAAAGATACGGGTAAAGCGCTCAGTCCACTTTATAACTGGCGCGAGCAGACCACTTATATTCGTCGTCCACCCTATTGGGAAGGCAAAATGGCAGCGATGAATAAGCTAAAAGGTATGCGTCCATTAGCGGTATTAGGTGACAATATCACTACCGACCATTTATCACCCTCTAATGCGATTTTGGGCGACTCAGCAGCTGGCGAGTACCTTGATACCATGGGTCTGCCAAGCGAGGACTATAACTCTTATGCCACCCATCGCGGCGACCATTTAACGGCTCAGCGTGCAACCTTTGCCAATCCAAAGCTATTGAATGAAATGGTACGTGATGAGCAAGGTGAAGTAATACAAGGTTCGCTTGCTAGGGTTGAACCACAAGGTCAAGTTATGCGCATGTGGGAAGCAATCGAAACCTATATGAACCGCGAGCAGCCGCTAATCATTATCGCAGGTGACGGCTATGGTCAAGGATCAAGCCGTGATTGGGCTGCCAAAGGTGTGCGTTTAGCAGGAGTTGAGGTGGTGGTCGCTGAAGATTTCGAACGTATTCATCGTCAAAACTTGGTTGGTATGGGCGCACTACCTTTGCAGTTTGAAAAAGGTACGACTCGTAACACACTAAATATAGACGGCACAGAAGTCTTTGATGTCACGGGCGAAGTTTCTGCTGGCGGCATGATGACGCTGGTGATTAACCGTGCTGATGGCAGCACGACTAAAACCCCTATCATTTGCCGTTTAGATACCGCTGATGAGGTTAAAATGTATAACGCAGGCGGCATGCTACAGCGCTTTGCCAAAGAGTTTATCGATGGCACGTTAGATATCGCGTAAGTGTCATGAGTGTGAAATAATCAAAGAGCCGATGTTGTATAACCTTATATGACATCGGCTTTTATTTGCTTTTGCATTCTACACACTGAGCCTTCTTACTTATACCTAAGTATTAGATAGTAGCTAAATATTGAGTTTACTTAATTAATGGCGTAATATGTACTATATATTGTACAAGTTATGGAGTATGTTGTGAGAGTCATTAGTTTTTCAGAAGCCAGAAAGCACTTAAAGTCCGTTCTAGATACGGTAAACGATGATGCCAACGCCACTATCGTGACCCGTCGTGACGCTGATGATGCGGTTGTAATGTCGCTTGATTATTACAATAGCCTGATGGAAACCGTCTATCTATTAAAATCTCCTGCCAATGCGGCGCACTTAGCGGAATCTATTGCCCAATATAAAGCTGGCAAGACTGTTACGCGTGAGCTAATTGATACGGCAGAAGGCAGTGATAAAAGTAATGGTAGCAGCGATAACAATGAGCATACGGATAGCGACATTGAAAATGCTTGAACTCAAAGGCTTTAATCAATGCAAAGGGTCTAATAATGAGTGAGCAACTAGCATGGACAGATGTTGCGTGGAAAGACTATCTGTACTTGCAAACACAAGACAAAAAAACACTCAAACGTATTAACAAACTCATCACCGAATGTAAGCGTAATCCGTTTGAAGGCATTGGTAAGCCTGAACCCCTAAAAGAAAATCTATCCGGATTTTGGTCAAGACGCATCGATGATGCCAATCGGTTGGTATATGCCGTCGATGATAACTATCTGACTATTATCTCTTGTCGCTATCATTATTAACGAGCGCTCTTAGTCGTTCGTGTTTACTTGCTGATGGCACCATACCCAATCTTATAACAATAGAAAAAGGACTTAATACAGTGGCCGAAACCAATTCTAAATCAAAACCCTCTTTCGCCCCCCAATTATCCGTCCCAGCCACCTATATGCGTGGCGGCACTTCAAAAGGTACTTTCTTTAAATTATCTGACCTACCTGAGCGCTGCCAAGTCGCTAGTGAATCACGTGATAAGTTTTTGCTACGTGTCATTGGTAGCCCTGACCCTTATGGTAAGCAAATCGATGGATTAGGTAATGGCAGCTCTAGCACCTCTAAGACAGTAATATTGTCTGAATCTGATAAAGCAGACCACGATGTCAATTATTTGTTTGGACAAGTTAATATTGCCAAGCCTATGATTGACTGGGCGGGTAACTGTGGCAACTTAACAGCAGCGGTTGGTGCCTGTGCTATTAATATGGGTCTGGTCGATGCCGACAAAATTGCTAGCAGCATCGATAAAAATGCTGAAAGCGGTATTTGTGAAGTGCGTATTTGGCAAGAGAATATCGGTAAAACTATTATCGCCCACGTGCCTGTGTATCAAGATGAGCAAGGCAAGGTACAAGTGCAAGAAACCGGTGACTTTGAATTAGACGGTGTGACCTTCCCAGCCGCTGAAGTCAAAATTGAGTTCATCGATCCGGTTGATTCATCTAGTGACATGTTCCCGACAAACAATCTAATCGATGACTTTGATGTCTCTGGCTGTGGTCTAAACATCGATAGTGTCAAAGCCACCTTTATTAGCGCTGGTATCCCGACTATCTTTATAAAGGCAGAAGATTTAGGTTTTACGGGTACTGAGCTACAGGGTGATATCAACAGTGATAGCGAACCGCTTGCCAAGCTTGAAAAAATCCGTGCCAAAGGCGGTGTGGCAATGGGTTTATTCAAAGAAGTCAGTGAGGCTCAAGCTAGTCAGCATATTCCAAAAATCGCTTGGGTAGCTCCTGCGCAAAGTTATAGCGCATCAAGTGGCAAAGCCGTTAATGCTAAAGATATTGACTTAGTCGTACGGGCGATGAGCATGGGGCAGTTGCATCATGCGATGATGGGTACAGCAGCGGTTGCCATTGCGGCAGCAGCGACGACGCAAGGCACTCTTGTTAACGAGGTTGCTGGCGGTGGCGAGCTTAATGAAGTTCGTTTTGGTCACCCCTCTGGCACATTGCTCGTCGGCGGAAAAACCGAACTGATCGATGGACGCTGGCAAGCCAAAAAAGTCTCGATGAGTCGCTCAGCACGTCGTATCATGATAGGTGACGTTTTTGTACCAGCGGATGCCTTTTAAACTTTAAATAGGTTTTTATGCCAACTCGTCCCCAGTCACGCCATGTGCAGTTAGATAAAAAGCCGCCGGTCGAAAAAAAAGAGCGGCGGGCGTTGCTGTGGGATATTCTAAAAAAGCTTGCCGTATTTGCCGCACCTTACAAAACACTGATTATCGCAACGCTAATCTTAACGGTGCTTGGCTCCTTTACCGCGCAAGTTAATGCCTTTGTGTTGCGCTATGCCGTTGATACCTTGACCGAAATCGCTACCCTTGCCGAGCCATGGGAAGCTGGCGTGCGCATGCTGACCATTATCAGTGCGGTACTCTTAACCAAAGAGATATTGTCGATATTCATCTCTTTTGGACAGCGCTTCTTTGGTGAAAAAATTCGTATCAATCTCTCACGTGATTTGTCGCAAAAAATCATTGAGCGCATCCTCACCTATCGGATGGCATTTTATACCAGTAGTGAAAACGACAGCGGAAAATTGCAAACCCGTATTGATTATGGCGTTAGTAGTCTTACAAGCTTGGTGCAAAACTTCTTTATCGATATGCTCCCACTGTTTGCCAGTGCGATCGTCTCACTCATTATCATGTTTTCGACCAATTTTTGGATAGGCTTGGTTGGTCTGATTATCATCCCGATTTACTTTTTTATTAGTCAAAAACAAGCGAGACGGTTGCAAGGTTTTCGCCGGCAGATGCGTGGCTTTAGAGAAGCCAAAAGTGGGATGGTTATCTCTTTGATTAATTCTATCAGTGTCGTAAAATCGTTTGTCCGCGAGTCTATCGAGGCGGAGAAGCATTTACAGATTCAAAAAGACATGACCGATAATCAGCTGCGTATTCGTAGCATTGGTTTTATTTATGACGCGGTAAAAACCTTTATTGAGCAAATAGGCGTGGTGGTGATTATTTTACTGACCGCCTACTTTGTATTAAAAGGCCAAATGACCATCGGCATGATTTTATTCCACGTCATGCTATTCCAAAACGTCGCCGCTCCTATCCGTCAATTACATCGTATTTATGACCAAATCAACAATGCGCTGACCTATGCCGAAGGATTTTTTGAGATTTTAGAAGATGAAAGCCAAGTTGAGAACATCACTGGCAGAAGCAGTAAAGATTTAAAAGGTCTCATCGAACTTAAAAACGTTTATTTTACTTATCCCAATGGCACACAAGCGCTAAAAGATGTCAGCTTTACCATCAAACCCAATCGTATTACTGCACTGGTGGGCCTCTCCGGTGCTGGCAAGAGTACGATTATTAGCCTATTGGTAAAGTTTTACGCGCCAGACATCGGCACAATATGTTTAGATGGGCATAATTTAGCCGACTGTGATACTCATGAGTTGCGTCAAAATATCGGGTTGGTACTACAAAGCAATCATATATTTTCGGGTACGATTGGCGAAAATATCCGTTATGGTGATATGAGTGCTAGTGACGATGATATTGTGATTGCAGCAAAAAAAGCCTCTATTCATGAGCAAATCATGTCGTTATCCAAAGGCTATGAGAGTACCGCAAAATCCCTATCAGGTGGACAGCAGCAACGTATTGCGCTGGCAAGGATGTTCTTAAAGGATCCGCCTATTGTGTTTTTGGATGAACCAACGGCCAGCCTAGACGCTATTGCCAGTCAACAGGTCAAAAAAAGCTTAGATCTTATTAAGAAAGACCGTACTGTGATTATGGTGTCGCACAATATTGCTCAAATCATTGATGCTGATGACTTGGTAGTGATAGAAGACGGGCGCGTGGTCGAGACCGGCACCCACGAGTATCTCTACCATAAAGGTGGCAAGTATTTTGAAATATTCAGCGCCATGTCGGATAGCCTGAACTTAGACAAAATCAGTCAAACCTTGAATAGTTAATGCGGTACGAAATCGTTATAATGCTCACTCTTTGCTGCATCCTATTTTTGATTATCCTTTAAATCGTTAGAAGCTGTGTGATTATGACTTGTGAAATTTCGATAAAAACCTTTGATGAATTAACCTCCGTTGATCTGTATCATATTTTAAAAGCGCGCTCGCAAGTGTTTGTGGTTGAGCAAAATTGCCCTTATCAAGATATGGATGAGGTCGATTTTGATTGCTTACATCTGGTCGCGCACCAAAACGAGCAGCTGATTGGTTATTGCCGCATTATTCCGCCTGTTTTTAATACCAAAAAATCCGCCGTTACTCCGTCAGGTCCTATTCCATCGATTGGTAGAGTGCTGGTGTTGGCGGCACATCGCGGTGATGGTGTCGCCCGTCAAATGATGCTAGAGGCTATCAAATATTGCCGTAAAAAATACGGTAAAAAACCTATCATCATCTCAGCCCAGACTTATCTACTAAACTTTTACCAATCTCTTGGGTTTATCCCTGAAGGCGAGCATTATCTTGAAGACGGTATTGAGCATGTCGTTATGGTGCTACCTATTATTAAAAAGGTCAAAGTAAAAAGAGAAAGCTCAGGTACGACAAGCAGTATTCTTAGCTTTTTGCTATTGATATTAGCAGTGTTATTTATTATTGGTTTACTGTATTTGATGGTCTAAATATTTTTCCACTCAAGGCAGGTCTTACACTACTTCACTGTGGTTAGATTGTGAGTATGCTATTTTTGATAGCAGGTTTATTGATTCGTAATAGGATTGATAAGTCACTTATATATCTGACTCAAGGAAGAGGTAACGATTATGTCTACTGTGGAAAGCAATGTACGACCGGAGTATGATAGCGAGATTGAAAAAATCGCCGATTATGTACTCAATTACTCTATAGATAACGACTCACCCAATAACACTGATGCTTGGAATACCGCTCGCTACTGCCTGATGGATACGCTTGGCTGCGGACTACTGGCATTACGTTTCCCTGAATGTACCAAGCATTTAGGTCCTGATTGCGCCGATCAAATTACTCCTAATGGCGCGCGTGTCCCCGGCACCTCCTATCGCCTAGACCCTATTAAAGCTGCCTTTGACATTGGCTGTATCGTGCGCTGGCTTGATTATAATGATACATGGCTCGCTGCTGAATGGGGTCACCCCTCTGACAATTTAGGGGCGATTTTGGCAGTAGCAGATTATATCAGCCAGCAAAACGTCAGTCAGGGGCATGCACCTCTTATTATGAAAGAAGTGCTAGAAGCCATGATTATGGCGCATGAGATTCAAGGGGTGTTGGCATTAGACAACTCCTTTAATCGTGTGGGTCTCGATCATGTATTTTTAGTGAAGTTGGCATCGACCGCTGTTGTTGCCAAACTTTATAAACTACCACATGAGCGTATCATGGCTGCCATCTCTCAAGCTATCGTAGATGGTCAGGCACTACGTACCTATCGTCATGCACCCAATGCCGGTAGCCGTAAGTCTTGGGCAGCAGGCGATGCCACTAGTCGCGCAGTACGTTTGGTCGATATCACGCGTCGCGGTGAAATGGGCATACCCTCTGCATTGACAGCGCCGCAATGGGGCTTTTATGATGTGCTGTTTAGCCATACTAATAAGGATTTGGCGCTTAAGCCTGAAAACGAGCGGTGCTTTACCTTCCAGCGCGAGTTTGGCAGCTATGTGATGGAGAATGTCTTATTTAAGATAAGCTTCCCTGCCGAGTTCCATGCGCAAACGGCTTGTGAGGCGGCCGTTATTTTGCATCCACGTATTGATGACCGCATGGAAGACATTGAAAAAATCATCTTAACGACTCATGAGTCTGCTATTCGGATCATCTCAAAAGAAGGGATGCTGGCCAATCCTGCTGATCGCGATCATTGTTTGCAGTATATGGTTGCAGTGGCTTTACTCACCGGTGATTTGATGGCTGAAAACTATGAAGATGATTATCATGCCGAGCATCATATTTTGATTGATGGTCTGCGTCATAAGATGGTCGTTGAAGAAGATGCCGGTTATTCAAAAGACTATCATGATCCAAGCAAGCGCTCGATTGCCAATGCGATACAGGTATTCTTTAAAGATGGCAGTAGTACCGATAAGGTAGCGATTGAATACCCTATCGGTCATAAACGCCGCCGTACTGAGGGTTTGCCGATATTGGAGGCAAAGTTCCGTGCCAGTCTTGCCACGCGGTTTATCGACAGTCGCTGTACAGAGATTTTTGCATTGTGTAGCGACCAACAGCGGTTAGAGCAAACACCAGTAAACGAATTTATGGATTTATTTGTCGCCTATTAATCGCCTTAACTCGTCAATTTCTAATGAAATAAGGCTCATTCTAAAACCTACCACGGTATAGATTCCCCTGCCCAATCCACAAAACTCCCTGATTGGGCAGCACCCATCTTACTGAGTACCTCAAGCAAGCATTCAGCACTATAGACTGGCGAAAATAACTGCCCGTCAGCTACGTTGCCCTGAAACGGAGCTGATAGCTGGGTGTTGACAGTGCCGCCTTACTCATACGGTAGCTGTACCAACCGCCAAGTTGATTGTCACTGATACTACCTACCCTTGCCGATATCGTCGCAAAAATCGCCGGCTTATCTGCGCTTCGTTCAGCTTTCGCCAATAGCGGCTTGATGTGCTTGGCAATGAGCAAGCTTGCCAAAGCATTAACCTGCATATTCTGTAAAAAAAACTCACTTTCAATCTGTTGTAGTGATTTTTCTGGCTGACGCGTCTTGGTATGCAGTAGTCCAGCACAATTAATCACCCAATCTATATGTGTGGTTTGCTGCTTAATCGCATCAGCTGCTTGTTTGATACTTTGCTCGTCACAGATATCCATTGCTATCCAATACAGATTTTCTGCTTCAAAATCAGGCACGCTTTTATGGTATGTGGCAAAGACACGGATGTCAGTATTGGTGTGCATATCATTATTCGTAAGGGTGCTGGCGTGTTCATTGGCGGCAGTGTGGACCAATTGTTCAACCATGGCTTTACCGATACCGCCTGTACCACCAATGATAAAATAATTTTTAGTATTCATAAGGCGTTCATCCTTGTGAGTATTTATAGGGGTTATAACGCAATATTAAAACTACTTCTACTATATTGATTCAATGTAAACCTATTTACCATAGGGGGAGTGTGTCACTTATCTTGAACGCTGATCATGTGATGAATTTTTGCAGTATTATTATTTTGATAATATAGGTTATACAAAAAAAGCTGCCATAACAGGCAGCCTTTTATACGTTTGCTTTCAATTGTCTAGCTTTTTCTAGCCTCTGATTTTAGCTTCTAGTGATGCGCTGGTTCTTTTGA
This sequence comes from Psychrobacter sp. SC65A.3, assembly GCF_025642195.1. Lineage (NCBI taxonomy): Bacteria > Pseudomonadati > Pseudomonadota > Gammaproteobacteria > Moraxellales > Moraxellaceae > Psychrobacter > Psychrobacter sp. SC65A.3. The sequence goes on from NZ_CP106752.1 coordinate 1,446,945, forward strand.
TATAGGTATCTCTTTACCGTCGCAATCAAACAATTTGCCTTCAGTAAAATAATCACCTTCATATAGATCAATCATCACTACAGGACGTACCGAGCGGTCTTCTGTACCAGCAACAAATACGGATTGTTGGTCTGAATTACCTACTTTTAAGTGGTTAAACAACAAGTTTAGGGCAATGGCCATGATGGCAGCAGAACTGATACCTGAATGGAAAATCGTTGCAAACCAGTCTGGAAATTGATCGTAAAACGCTGGCGCGGCAATCGGTAGCATACCAAAACCGATGGAGGTCGCAACGATGATTAGATTCATATTATTGGTGTAGCTGACCTGCGCAAGCGTGCGAATACCACTGGCTGCAACCGTACCAAACAATACGATACCAGCGCCGCCAAGTACGGCGGTAGGAACGGTAGCGATAACACGACCCATAATCGGCATCAAGCCCAAAATAACCAAGATAATACCGGCATAAGCGACTACAAAACGGCTTTTAACACCAGTTACGGCAACTAGACCTACGTTTTGTGCGAAAGCACTTTGAGTAAATGAGCCAAATATAGGGGCAATCATACTGGCTGCCATATCAGCTCGTAGTCCATTACCCAAACGTTTTGAATCGATATCTGTCTCAATGATATCGCCGACCGCCAAAATATCTGCTGACGTTTCAACCAAAATAACCAATACCACGATAAACATAGAGATAATTGCAGCAATCTCAAAGGTCGGCATACCAAAATGGAACGGTGATGGGAAAGCAAAAATAGAGCCTGTCGTAATACCAGAGAAATCAACCAAGCCTAATGCCCAAGCAGCAAAAGTACCAATGACCATCGCTAATAGAATCGATAGGCGACTGATCGCCGCATTACCAAGCTTGCTTAGTAATAACACCATCGCTAGCGTGAAGCCAGCAAGACCAATATTGGTCATACTACCAAAAGTAGGTAAGTTGCTGTTACCGCCCATTGCCCAGCGGGCAGCGACTGGCATCAAGGTCAAACCAATAGTAGTAATGACGGTGCCAGTCACTAATGGCGGGAAGAATTTGATAATTTGGGAGAAAATAGGCGTGATCAAAAAGCCCAAAGCAGAGGCGGCAATGACAGCACCAAATACAGAAGGTAGTCCGCCCCCCGTTGTCACAATCGCAACCACGGTTGCTACACTGGCAAACGATACACCTTGTACGAGTGGCAACTGACAGCCAAAGAATGGCACACCAATCGTTTGCAATAAAGTCGCAAGACCACCGATAAATAATGAGGCGGCAATTAATAAGCCAATTTCAGAAGGTAATAATCCAGCTGCCTGTCCCACAATTAATGGAACCGCAATAATACCACCGTACATGGTCAGTACGTGTTGAAAGCCATAAGCAATATTGGCACCAATACCCAAGTTTTCATCTTCTGGGCGGGCAACTGCCGATTGAGAAGTAGATTTAATATCCATATTAAATAGCCGTCCTTCGTGTTCTGTTGTTGATATGTTCTAGGCTTGTTCTTCGACAACTCCTAGAGTGGGACTCAAGATTGTTATAAAACCAAATACTCTACCTATCATTGCTAAAAAGGCGTATCGCCCTTTTATTCATCAATCTTTATTATTGGTCAGCTATAACGCCACTTTTGTTTATAGTGGCAAATAGCGCTGTGTATAATTTGAATTTGACATTAGAATAGGGATGAATATTTGATAAAACATTTAAATCAGGATTCTAATGTGTTTTTAGCATACCGCTTATTTATAATAACTGCCAGTTATTATTGACCATATGGTCAGGTTTTTTGTTAGCAACATAAATATCGTTAAAATTGACATCTATAACCTTCAGAAATAAAGTAATAATTGCATCATCAAATACGCTTTTATGATTATAATTTTCAACACATTTTGATATTTCATTTCACTATTGATTATACGGACATCAGACCATGCTATCGCCCCAAGACCAATTGACTGAGCTGGTACGTACTCTTGAGACGCAGCAGCATGTCTTTGCCACTGACCCGCTACTCATTACTGAAAAGCTGCAAAATGAAGAAGGATCGCCACTGCAAAAACTGCATCGACGAGCGTCACGAATAGACAGCAATGGCGCGCTGGCAGGCGTGCTTGGTAAGATTGATGGTCGCATCAAAGGCATCATGGTGGTCATGAGCGTGATTTGGTGTCTCTCAGGATTTTTGGGCTTATTCACCTTACTACAGACCAATGTAGTGAACTTCTTTTACGTCTTGGTATGCTTATTGGGTTTTCATAGTCTTATGCTTCTGGGCTGGCTAGCCATGACGCTTATCAATCAAGGCAAGCAGTCTTCAAACTGGTTTGCCAGCTTTGTCAGCCCCAGTTATTTGATACGTGGTAAAGATGATGTGACTCAAGCGGCAGTCACTCTGTACGAGCGTCAATTGCAGCATAGCGGTATGCGTTGGTATTTGGGCAGATTTAGTCATCAGTTATGGCTTGCCACACTGACTGGTATGCTGCTTGCGATTATCTTTCTGCTGATTGTGCGTCAATACAGCTTTAGCTGGGAGTCAACGCTGCTGTCAGATCAGGCGCTAATTACTTTGACGCAAGTACTTGGCTGGTTACCAAGTATGGTTGGATTCGATGTTCCGGACAGTACGGCTATCGTACAGAGCCGATTAGTGACTGATGCTATGCCTTTGTCTGTCGCACGGCAATGGGCAGGCTTGTTGGTTGGTAGTTTACTGATGTACGGGATTGTCCCACGCGCGATTGCTTGGGCATTTTGTGCCTTGATGTTCCGTCGTAAAAAGATGCGTTTGGATATCAAGCTGCCCTATTATCAAAAGATTTTGAACTTTTGGCAGCGTCATGTGGTGGATGCTGATGACTTTAAAGAAGCCCCCGCGCCTATCGCCCCAAAAGCCCAAGTCAGTGCTGGCAAAAAACTGGTTGCGCTATTAGAGTATCCAGCGGAGCAAAACCAATGGTGGCAGTCGGGTTTCGATACAGGCATTACTGATACGACTGATATTGAGAATTTTGGTATTCTTGATGACCGTGAAGATATGGCACGGCTAAAGGCTTACCTAGATGCAAATCCGGTACAGGTATTACTTGGTATTCATTTTAAAGCGCTGCCTGACCGTGGTACATTGCGTAAACTTGATCAGATCGCCAATCACGCCAAACATGGACTGATTGTACAACTGTTAGAGGACAATAGCCTGAGTCTGACAGAGCACCATAATACGGGCAATGATGTTTTAAATACTGGTTCAGACTCGAATTTAGAAAAACAACATGTTCGTTATCAGCAATGGCAAACTGCCCTATCTGCTCGAAAAATCGGTTTGATTAATAACTGAAAATCTTTTTTTAGACGATGGATTATTGAACTCATACCGAAATATAGAACAATTTTTTCTACAATAAATAGCTATGATGTTTTTGGATACTACCAATCAATATAAGATTCTATTATGAATAATGACAATAATAATCAGGGAAATAATGCGCAGAACAGTCTGCAAAAAACCGATAAGCCTGCAGGGCTTTTTGCTGATAAAGCGTATGAGGTCAATCCTCAAGCATCATCGTCTGGATTAGCCCCACAGTCATCAAGTGAACCAGAAACTAGCTACAGGGAAGCTAAAAAAACCATCGCTAGTGGTGAGGCATTAAAGCTTGCGGTCGTTGGTCATACCAATACGGGTAAGACCTCTATATTACGTACTCTATTACGTGACGTTTATTTCGGTGAAGTAAAAAATGAAGCCGCAACCACGCGCCATGTAGAACGTGCCCAACTGACGGATAGTCAAACGGGTGAAGTGTTGGTGGCTCTATATGACACCCCAGGTTTGGAGGACGCATCAGGGCTGATGGATTGGCTTGAAGATAATACCGCCAGTCGCCGTGATGGTATTGAGCGCCTGCAACAGTTTTTGGCAGCTGATATTGCTCAAAGTAGTGATGCGCTAAGTAGCAATGAGGACTATAGCCAAGAAGCCAAAGTGATTCGTCAGCTGTTAGCAAGTGATATGGCCATCTATGTCGTCGATGCGCGTGAGCCGGTACTTGGTAAATATAGAGATGAGCTGGCTATTTTATCTTGGGCCGCGATTCCTGTTATGCCGGTATTTAATTTCACTGATGCTCAGGATGCCAATATTGATGATTGGCAGACTATGCTGGCAAGACGTAACTTACATATCTCGACGCGCTTTGATTCAGTGGCATTTGAATTTAACGATGAGATGCGTTTATGGCAGAATCTTGCGACTATGCTTACCCACTCTGAGATGCTTGAGCAATTAATGGCGCGCCGCACTGAAAACTGGGCACAGTTATATGATGAAGCCAATATTATCATTGCAGATTTTTTGTTAAACGTCGCAGCATTTGTCCGTGAAATTGGCGAAGATGATGATCCCATGCCAGTATTACAGCAAATGCAAGAAGCGGTTAGACAGAGCGAACGCGCAATGCAGCATAATTTGCTGAGTTTATATAAATTTTATGACAATGATGTAGCGGCAACGCCACTTGAGCTACAGGCCTATCAGCAAGACCCGTTCGACCCCGAGCTTCTCAAAAGTTATGGCATTCGCACCACATCAGGCGCGGCTGCAGGCGCGTTACTAGGATTGGGTATTGATGCGGCGGCTCTTGGTACAACCTTGGGATTGGGTGCTGCCATCGGTGGCATCGCAGGTGGATTGCTATCCAATACTGGCAGTATCGCCGATAAAATATCAGGGGTTAAGCGGTTATATATCGACCCTGCAACATTGACCCTCCTAGCCACTCGAGCGATAGATTTGCTCACTGCGCTACGTCACCGTGGGCATGCAGCAACAGATGCTACGCAGCTGATATATAAGGGTGAGGCATCAATTGGTGATACTGACGCTGGGAATAATAATGCTATAACGCCATGGGCAACGCACAAACTGCCCAGTGAGCTGAAAAAAGCTCGTGGCAAACCGCAGTGGTCATCACTCAGTAGTGGCAAGTCTGAGCAGGCGCAGTTATTACGCGCAGATATGGCATGGTCGCTGGCAAGTAAGCTGTCGTCGTATCAGGGTCAGCCATAATGCATAAACATGTTAAAGATAATATCTCTTACTGACGGGCTTTATGATGCTGGGCTTACTAATGCACTTAAGGCATCAGTACCGCGTACGTCGGTTTGCTGCAGATATATTGGGTATAGCGGATAATTGGGAAAACTTTGCTCAATATCCTGCATTAATTGCTGTTGGCGCTCAGCACGACGCTGCCAAAACGTCTCGGACTGGGTCGGATCTATCAACTGATTGATAACGATTGCGGCTGGCATAAGCTTACTGTCTTCTAACTGCTCTATCGCTCGCTTGGTTTCAGCCAATGGCAATACATCAGCCGTCATCACTAATACAATGGCAGTTTGTGTACGGTCATGAAGCAGCAACCCTGCCCGACGAAACAGCTGTTTGCGTTTTTCCAGTATGGATACCGCTTGCTCCCAGCGGTCAGATTTTTTTGCAGCAAATGGATTTGGCACATCATTATCGACGTCTTTTTGATTGCTCTTTTGATTGTGACTGCCTAAATGATTTGCCACCGAGCGCAGTTTTGCCTGCCGTCGCTGCTGCGCTAGCAATCCATCCGTCCATGCCCCCATCATCTCAGGCAGCACTAATAAACGCAGTGTATGTCCCGTCGGTGCCGTATCAAAAATAACGTGCTCATAGCCGGCATCTGCTGCTGCAACCAAGTGCTGACACATGGATTCGAGCATGGCGGCTTCTTGTGCGCCAGGTGCTGATTTTGATAGCCGTAGATGCTCGCGAATTTTTGGCATCATGTCTGGGTTTGCATAGGAAGTAATGGTGCGTTCAACTTGGGAAAAATGCTCATCGACGATGATATCAGGGTTTAGTTCAATAGCATCTAGATAAGAAGTTACTGCTGTTTTTTTGTTTTTGAGCGGGACGTTTAACACATCGCCCAAGCTATGTGCCGGATCAGTCGAAACAATCAGCGTCTTTTTACCTTGATTGGCATAATAGCTGGCAAGTGCAGCGGCAGTGGTGGTTTTACCCACTCCGCCTTTGCCACCGATAAATATAATCGGCTGTGTCATTAATTGCTCTAGCAATGCAGGCAATGGATGTAATGCCATACTTTTATCTCGTTTTAATTAATTCAAAGGAAACTAGCAGCAACCAACATGGTCAAAAGGGCATCTATCCATGCCCATGCGTGTATGCCATTCATGGAAGTTTTCTAAAAACAAAGGCTGCAATTCTAGCGTATAAAAGCTTGCCGGATTATCGATACCTAAGCTTTCCGCAAACATGAGTAGCATAAAAAAATCTTCCTCATCACGCGCGGCGCGTGCCATCGTCTGGCGATACGGCGCATGATAAAACTCATTTAACCCAGCCGCAAACCGTTGCCACCATGGCTCAATATTTTTTATAGGTTTTGTCATATTTGTCGTTTCCATGAAGACTCTTATTTTTCCTATGCTTATTATCTATCATGCCTATATGAGACAAAAAACGCCAGCAATTGCTGCTAGCGTTTTTATCGTAATTCAGTAAGTATTTAACTAGGCATTCAACATGGCTTAGAGGTTGCTTTTGCCTCTGTGTATCGACCATTCTTTACGCAGTACTGATAGACTCTCAAACGTTACTAAGATTGTGGCTATCAAGATAATGATATCCATAATAATAAGCAGCCAATTACCGTCATTGAAAAAGGTTTTTAGCTGAATCAATAACGCAAATACCGTCATGACCAGTAAGAACGACAATGGCCCTAAGGTATACCATACTGGTCTGCCTTTACGTAATAAGATAACGGTTACAATCATTAAGGTTAAGGCTGCCATGAGCTGATTTGTGGTGCCAAATAACGGCCAAATAATCATACCGCCAGCACCATCGATGCCACCAGCACCAAAGGCTAATAATAGACAGCTACCAACGGCAAGCAATGTTGCCACCACACTTTTATTTAGAACAGGTAGTTTATAAATCTCACCAAATTCTTGGAAGATATAACGTTGCAAACGTACTCCAGTATCCATCGTGGTACCAGCGAACAAGGCTGCCATTACCGTTAGCATCGTCTGCGATAAAACCATATCAATGCCGACGCCAGCATTCAAGATAGTCGCACCGCCATCAATAAAGGCACCAATAGAGCCGTCGCCAAATTTTTGATAAACGGCTTGCCAGTCGCCAAGGGTTGCAAAGCCTGCTGTTGCCGCGAGTATCGCGCCAAGTGCTAGCATACCCTCACCCATGGCACCGAAGTAACCAACAAATCGTACATCTTCTTCTTTATCAATTTGCTTAGACGTCGTACCCGTCGCTACCAAACCATGAAAGCCCGAGATTGCACCACAAGCAATGGTCACAAATAATAAAGGCAACATAGATGGTGTGCCGATTGGCAATGCTGTGTTGATCGCTGGCGCGACAATATTAGGAGTCGCAATAAAGATGGCGGCATATAATAAAATCAGACCGACAAATAACTGCAAGCCATTGATGTAATCACGCGGCTGCAACAGCATCCAGACTGGTAACAAAGACGCGATTGCCGCATAGACAAACAAAATAATAATCCAAACAGCATTGTCAGGTAAGCCTAAGAATGTCTCAGGTAACACAATGGGGAACATAGGACCAAGATAGATAAGCCCATATAAAGCCGTGACCCCAATGATTGATACCCAAACCAGATTCATCTTATAGCGATAAATGCACTGACCGATGATAAAGGCGACTATCAAAGCACCCCAAACTGGCAGTACAGCGGATGGGGTTTTTATCATCATATTAGCAATAGCGACGCCGAATACCGCATTTACCATGAGTAATAATAAGAAGATAACGATCATCATCAAGCTGCGTACACGTGTACCCATGACCGTACCGGCAATCGAGCCAATCGATTGACCTCGATTGCGCATACTTGCCCAAATGGCAGACATGTCGTGGACACCTGCCATAAAAATAGTACCTAATACCACCCAAATGATAGCAGGTACCCAGCCCCAAATAACCGCAATGGCAGGACCAATAATCGGTGCTGCCCCTGCGACTGAAGTAAAATGGTGTCCCCACAACACATATTTATTAGTGGGAATATAATCTACCCCATCCTTCATGGCATGCGCTGGCGTGGGGATACTATTATCCAATGCCAAAATTTTAGTGGCGATAAATTTTGAGTAAAACAGATAACCGCAAAGCATAGCGGCAACAGCAAACAATAGCACGATTGCACTATTCATCTTATCTCTCCTTAGACAAGTAATGGGTAGCCTTATAAGTTCAAGCTTTTTAATTTAGAATATAAAAAATATGTTAAATTAGTCTTCGGCGGGTGACTCAGAGCACCTGACCATACGCAATTAAGCAGTTGATAGAAATTTTGTCATATCATCATCCATTAATACGGCTGAACTTTATAGTTAGCAGACGTCATCAGTCAGTATATGATATGGTGAATCTTTGGTTGGCAACCCATTTAAATACTAACCGATTTAACAAAGAATGTAACGCTAGTTAAACCTCGAAAACAACAAATAAAGGAAGCACAATGGCGCATTATTTTGGATTTGTACCTTCAGATAAATTAAAAGTATTAATCGTTGAAGCTGAGCAAATCGTTGCATCGAATGAGGAAGTACCATACTACCCATATCGCGATGCTTTAACGCATCAGACTGCGCGTGATCTTATTGATAATTTATTGGTTGGTCTGGTTGACATTATCCCAAATCCTGAACGCCAAGCGTCCATGCGTAAAGTGGTTGTCACTGTTGAACGTGCGACCGATACCTTGCTTAATATTTTGCTGGGTAAAGAAAACAACGAAGAAGTATTGCCAAGCTTCCATTTTCTAAGAGATCGAGCAACCTTTATCGATAATGACGGTCTAAAACGGGTGGGTTTTAAGCTCACAGAACAACATACTGCCATCATTCAAAAAGGTTTTGCAGCCATTACTCCTGAACATGTGGATACCAAGACATTTAAAACCGCACTTGAAACCATGAACGAAGAAACTTTAACTCACTTTATTAGCCGTTTTGCTGAAACCTTAAAATTGGGTATGATTAAACGCAAATCTGTACCTGTTGCCAAAGCAGCTATCGATAAAGGCATGAATATGGCACTTAATAAGTTGTTACCTGATTTGCCAGACAGCTCATTGAATCGTTTGGCGAATTATTACCGCCCTTTTATCGTAGAAAAGCCAGAATAAGTGCCAATATTTGATTAATTTTGCCTCAAAAGCCAGTTGGCATTGGGCATATTCACTAAAATTTGCTAAAATAAGCGGCACTTTTTACCAAAGGCACGTCCGATGACCCAAATCAGCAATCAAGAAATTGAAAAAACATTACGTAACTCAGAATGCCTAATCAGCAGTATAGAAGTTGCTGCCGCTTATGAGCGTTTAGCCGCACAGCTTAATCTGCACTATGCTGGTCTAAATCCGATTGTTATGGTCGTTATGAATGGCGGGCTTATCCCAGCCGGTCAATTACTGACTCACCTTACTTTTTATCATCGTATGCATTATATCCATGCATCGCGCTATCGTGATAACGAAGGAACCAATGAGCTTGATTGGAAATTTAAGCCTGATGTTAACATTGAAGGAGAGCATGTCTTATTGATCGATGATATTTTTGATGAAGGCATCACCTTAAAAGCAGTGGTTGAAGAATTGAGCAAGGAAAAACCTTTATCGATTGAATCATGTGTTCTTCTTAATAAAGAGCATGATCGTAAAGTTAAAGGTTTCGATGTTGATTTCGTTGGTATTAATGTTGCAGATCGCTATGTCTATGGCTGTGGTATGGATTTCCATGGTTACTTACGTCATCTACCTGGTATCTACGCTATTAAAGAAGACAAGATTTAATCAGTTTTTGGTTGACTTGATAGCATAGTAAAAAAGCGCCCGATGGGTGCTTTTTTATTGCTTATTGATAAGTATATGTATTTGAATGTTTTTTGATAATATAGGCGATAAATACTAACTAAAACTGCAATGCCAAACCCGTATTGCGCTCAGTCGGTGTCTGAACGGCTTTTTCGAAAGCATGTTTTGTACTATATATTGTCACCTGTTTTTTAGCACGGGTTACCGCCGTATAAATAAGCTCTTTGCTCAAAAGCCTTGCATGACTATTATCAAAAGTAATGGCCACATGATCAAACTCAGACCCCTGCGATTTATGAATGGTCATTGCATATGCTGTAGCGATAACGTCTTCATTTAGCAGATTGACAGCAATTCCCTGTGCTTTATTCTCAAAGAAAACTTCCAATCGGCTTCTTTCATCTCCTGTTTGCAAGCAAAAACCGATATCACCATTAAATAATCCAAGTTCATAGTTGTTTTGTAAAACCATAACGGGACGACCATGAAACCATGTATTTTGACCTAGCGGTAGCTTTAGTTCAGTAAGATGCCATTGAGTGATATGATTATTAATGTAGTGATCACCCCACTCGCCATTATGACCAGCACTTAGGACTCTAAACTGATTAAACGTTTGCATTAATGAAGTAATTGTACTTTTTACTAATTCTGGCACGGATTTTTCTATTGGATTCTTTAGTAGTGATTTAACTTTATTCAGGTATTGATGATAATTTAGAGTGAGGTTTGAGAGAATTTTATAATTACTTAGGCTATTTTGTATTTTATTATCTATAGCTATCTCTGTTTGCAACGTATTTACATATTGAAAACTCAGTGCCTTGTCCTGCCTTAACAACTGCCAAATAGCTTGAGTATCTGCCTCTGTCTTATTAATTTGATTGGCAAGCTTCCCAATCCCTGAGTCTGCGCTAAATCGGCGACTCTCTGTTAGCTTTGCATGTATAGGTTGTAGCAATGGAATGCAGCATAAGTCAGCCAATACTGCCCCAGCATCTACTGCGGCTAGCTGGTTCGCATCTCCTAACAATATAAGCCTTGCGCCTGGTTTCACCGCACTCACAAGGTAATTAGCCAGTTCCACCCCCAACATAGACGCCTCATCGACAATGATAATATCTTCGCCGAGTGGATTATTTGCATTGTAACGAGGTCTACCTGTTCGACCAATGCCTAATAAGCGATGAATGGTCTTGGCTTCTTGCAGTTGTAGCTCTACATTCGCTCCATCTAGAGCCATTTGCAAAGACTCTTGCATTCGCTGGGCAGCCTTACCAGTCGGTGCTGCTAAGGCTAGGCTGGCACTGTCCGTACTGAACCGAATATGCTCAGCCCCATCCCCCCCACTCTCTGTCGCTTGCTGCAGCGCAATGACCAATTGAGCCACGGTATATGTTTTACCTGTGCCTGGACCACCAGTAATAATACTAAATGCATTATTATTCGCGACATTGATCGCTTTCACTTGGTGCTTATGAAGGTTTTCAGGGATTGCTATCTGCAAAGGGCTTACCTGCTGATTTAAAATATTGTTGATATTTTTTGCTAAGTTAAATTCTGCTTGCCAAGCACGGTGTAGCCAAAAAGTTATTGATACTGCTGAACCTTCTTTCTTTTGACTGTTAACCTTTTTATAAATAATAGGTTGTTTTTCTTTGCTTAGGCTATTTAATTTATCGTTATTATCAATGCTACTATTAACTTCAGCAAACAAATCGTGTTCGTTAACTAGGCGTATAAAAAAACTTAAGTCCGTGTTTTTCAATAATTGGTATAGCGTAGCAATCATGTCAAAACGCTTAGTTAGCACCTCTTTTTCGTGGTTGCTAAGCGCCAATTGCATCCACAGCTGATCTCTCTTATCAAATAGCGTGTCTAGCAATACGAATAGCGACCTTTCAGTTATAGAGTCATCTTCTGATTGCGTATTTAGTTTGGTATCTATCAGCGCAAAGATTGGCATTGCTAGCATCTCTAATAACTGTTGCTGCCAAGCATATAGCGTAACTGCCTCATCATTGATTTGACCTTGCAATGCTTCTTCATACTCAGAGGACTCAATGGTTAATACGGTATGCCCCTCTTCCAAATGAGTTGCTAACATAACGAATAGAGCGGTGAATAAATTACTTTCTTCTGTTTTATCGACTTGCTTACTATCAGTATTAGCTTTTGCATCCGTTGCCTTATACGCTAAATACGTTTGCTCGCGGCGTAGTAATATATAATCACTGATGTTACTAGCCCAGCTTTGTTGTAAGCCAATTACTGCCTTGCTCTCTTTTTTATTATTACTCATAGTATGCTTGTCTCTATATTAAAATAGTTAATCGATATCATGTTTTTTAGCATTTAATCATTACTTATAGCCTACTAATCGGGCATGCCAAACAACGCATCCAAACCTTTAATAAAATCGATTGGAATATCCCACGTGACTAATCCATAGCGGTCGTTGTGCATTGAGTGGCTATTATCAGCCTCTTTAACATCTTGTGATAGATCATCAGCTATTTGAGAATTGGGATCATACACACCTCGTAAAAAGACATACTCCACAGCGCCTAAATACTTATCTTCATTGCCTGCATAATCATGAATCCTCATTGAAAGGAATCGGTGTAACGCTACTTGATAAATCGCTGCTTGTAGCCAGTACCCTGCTTTGGACATTGCTTGCTTAAGTGTATCTTTATTATAATCGCTTAGGCTATTTCCTATAAAATTACTTTTATAATCGACAACGTAATACTTGCCAGCATGTTCGTACACTAAGTCAATTTCGCCACGCAGATAACGATACAAATGTGCTTTATTTTGCGGAATAAGAGTGACGTGTTTGTCCATCTCATTAGGGAGATATTGTTGGAAGAGTTTACTGATATCCTGTGCTTTAAAGTTCTCTGACAACCCCATATTGAACTCCAACTCAGAAAATCGCTGTCCTGCATTAAGAGAAAATAAAGGTTGATTGGAGGCCAATAGCGGCGCATGTAGTACCTCTTTAATCCAATTGATTAATGCCTCATGCTTGGTAGCATCTATTGAAGCAAGATCAAGTGAACTAGTATTGAATGAACCGTCATCGCCTTGCTCTTGTTTCTTCGCTTGTGATCGACGGCCTTGCTGCTCAGCACTGCTATATGCCAGTGGCAATTGATAGCTGCTGATGGCTCTATCGATCACCTGAGACCACTGCGCTTTATTGCTGAAATCAATTTTTTCAAATATCTCATGCAAAAACGTACCCGCATTAGCACCTTTCACAAAGGTAAAGCGGATATCATCTTCTGATTTGAGATTTAACCCATTGACTTTTTCAAGAGACGCATCACTATTAAGCAAAGGCTCAATCGACACTGAAGTTTCTGCCATATCAATGTCTATAGCATCATCAATACGCTCATCCACTATCGCCATTGCTTGTGTAGATTCATCGAGCTGACGAGCCAAAGCGGTAAAGCTAGTCTTAGCCCAGCCATAAAAATAATTGGTTTTCATAACCTCTGCAAAAGGCGCGTATTCAATAGTCTCTGTGGCAAGCTTATGAACATCTAACTTGGTTGCGGCTAGCTGAACATTGTCATTTACGCCTGCTGATTTAGCATCGTTGCTTGCGTAATTCTTGTCGTAGAACTCATTGACCTTATGCCCTCTGAGCATGCCTATGGTACCTTTGAGTCTATCAGGCAGCTCAAATTTCGCTTCTGGTGATTCAAACCAATAAAACACTGGTTTTCGCTTCATATCTCTTGTGTCATTAGGGTCTCTCAGAACAACATAAAGCTGCTCACTGGCACGGGTAAAGGCCACGTAACCTAGTCGTCGCATCTCATCGAAATCTTCCCGCGTTTCGATATCGGTGTAGTAGTCCTCTGTGGTAGCAGAACCTTGTATCGGTGAGAAGCGGCGTTGATTTCCTGTTGATTGACTATCTAGTGACTGCTGTACTAATACTGAAGGTGCTTGATCTGCGTTATATAAATACAGGCCATACTTCTCATTGGTGCCTGACTTTCTACTGGCATCACCCATACCCAATACATACACAATAGGAAACTCAAGTCCTTTGGACTTATGAATGGTCATCAGCTGTACGCCAGACTCTGTCGGTAGCGGATATTGCTTAGCCCAATCGCTATTGGGCGCTGCATCTATATTTTGTCTAAACCAAGCCAATAGTTCATGCTCACCCATACCTAGGCCATACTGCGCCAAGATATCCATCACATGACGCAAATCCATGATATGACGATCGCCTTCTGGATGAGCCGCTAGCGCTTGCCAAACGCCTTGCGGCTGTATGGGATTTTTATCTAACAAGTAATGCAATGCTGACAAAATACCAAAGTGCTGCCAACGCTGTGCGCCTTCTTTTAGATAAGTAATAAAATCTTGATAACTTTTTTTATTATCAGTAGCCTCATTAACTGAAATATCCTTCGAATTGGAATCATTTGAATGGGAGCTTGTTGTACTACTGCCCTCGGTAATTCCTGACTCATGGTCCGTCATCATGGCTTTGATGTTTTTGATACTCAGTCCATATAAATGACTGGTCAACACCCGATTAATCATGTCATGACGATACGGATATAGCATGGCACTCAGCAGCGCCGCCACATCTTCTGCCATGATGGTTTCAAAGATACTGACATCACTGGTAGTCAAGGTCGGTACATTAAGCTTAACCAACTCATCTTCAACCCGCTTTAAATCTTTTTTGGTACGTGCCAGCACGCCGATATCATTGGGCTGAATAGGTTTGCCTTTTAAGGTCTGACCACTACTAAGCAAAGTCGCAATATGACGCGCCGTGATTTCATGCTCATCGTACTCAAGCTCTTTGTCTTTATCATAAGGTAAGTGTAATACGCTCACTGGCTGGGCAGAGAGCACCTCATTCACTAAAGTAGTGCTGTGAGCGTCTGGTTCATTAAACCAAGACAGCTCATATTCTGGTTTTGCCGCTTTGATATGCTGGTAATAAATACCTGCGCCTAATTGAGCTAATTTATTCTCACCAGTGATTACATCAGCCATGCCGAACCAACAGTTTAGGGCATTAATCACACCAGCATTTGAACGTCGGTTAATATCGAGCGTCCAAAGCGTGCTTTTATCAAATTGGGCTTTCATGTAGTTATAGTTGGCAACATCGCCACCACGAAACCCATAAATAGCCTGTTTGGGATCACCAACCAATAGCAGAAATTCATGATTGGCTTTCTTAGTGGTTGACTGCTTATCACTGTCCGACTGTTTACGTTTATTCTTTGGCAAATAAATACTTTCAATCATAATGGCTTGCTCACCATTGATATCTTGCGACTCATCAATCAGCGCCACAGGATAGTGATGACGAATATAACGCGCCAGCTTATCTCCTTGACGACCAGTTAATGCTTGGTTTAAGCGTAACATCTGCAAACTAAAGGTCGTTTCGCCACGCTCTTCTAAAATAACTGGCAGCCTACTACGTACAGCTAACATAATATGACGGTTAAGATTGGCTAATACCAACAAAATATGCTGATTTAAACTATCAAGCATGTCTAAGATAGCCATTAACTTACTAATGGTCTCTAACTCAAAAAGCGTCTGATGCTCTTTTTCTTTATTCTTATTAAAGTTCTTAATTTTGCCATCTTCATCGGGATATCTAGAATCCTGCAATGATGTCACAATCTTGTTTTCGCTCTCATTCAAATAGCTATTAAATGTCAGCTGATATTCCGATATCTTTTGATGCACCTCGATAATGGCATCAAACTGTTTAAATAAGTTAGAACGTCCATTGAAGCCTTGAGACTTTCTATAATCAGGATTTAAGTAAGGCTGGATATCTGCTAAATCTAACTGAGAAAACTCATTGATTAGCTTTTCGTATGCATCAAAATCAAAGCCTTTCTCAATCCTTATTTCATCAATCGGCGCAGAGATAAAATTAAGCGAGCGAGTCACATACTTTTTATGATCACCCACTGCAGACAGCTTACCCTGCTGATCCATTAGCGCATAGAGTTTCGGCTGCTCATAGTATAAGCGGCTCTGAAACTGACGCAGCTCATCATGAACAATGCTATCGGTAACTTGTTCAATACTACTGTCTTCAATAATGCCCATGCCCTGCTGGTGACCAGTTTCGCTACTGTACTCCGTCAGCCATTTCTGCGCCAAGCTATCGAGTGTGCCTACGAATAGCTTATCTAAGGTAGTTAGTACCAATGCGGTACGCCTGATAGCTTCCGCCATTGGGTAACTGTACACGTGATCTAGCAAATAACCGACGAGATGCAGGTTGATAGGATCTTGCATGATGCCATCTAAGCGCACATATTTGGCCTGATTAACCAGCCAATTTTCACGGTCTTTTTTTGCTTGTTTACGTTGCTCAGCCGCCACTTGCTTATCAGCAGCAAGGTCTTGATTTAACTCGTCAATACCTGTTTCAACGTTTGCATCAGTAATTGAGTTGTTATCTGCTTGTGCGTCTTTATTACCCTCAGGCATAACTTGCAGTATGTTGGGGTACAAACGCTCTTTATTGCCAGTATCAGCACTTAGGCTATTGACCCATTGTAATAGCTGATAAAAGTCCACCAAACGATCATGAATACGTTGACGCATTTCAGCAGCAGCGGCTCGTGTAAAAGTCGTGGCGATGATTTGCTCTGGCGCACGTCGCGCTTCGATCAATAGGCGCAGTACAATACCTGTCAGCGTCCAAGTCTTACCCGTACCAGCTGAGGCTTCAATTAGGTGCTTGCCCGTTAGATCAACATCGACTGCCGGTATGACATCGGCTTTACGTTCAGACACAGCAGACGAAGGCAGCTCATCTGAATATTCATCAAATAAATTCGGTTGTGTAGACGAGTCAATGGTATTGATTGGGTCGGTAAAGTCTGTCATATGGGCGCATACTTTTAATTATTATTTATTAAAACAAAATAGCAAAAATTAATTAGGGGCTGCTCTAGATAATGAGCTAACCATCTAAGTTAGTTAACGCATTAAACATCGGCTCATACAGTGGCTGGGCTAATGTAGTCAACGCTGCCGATAGCGCTTTGAATGCATCTTGGTCACGTAGCACGTACTGCCAAATAGCATGCTGCGAGCAAGTATCGTATACCGTGTCTGAGTTGTAGTTAGGTCTTAACCAGTCTGAGAAGTCGGCTCGTTTTGGCCAGTAGCTATTACCGTCACCTTCTTCAGCGGTTAGATACTTATCAAGGTAATTAAGTGCATATTCTGGTAATAACGTAATGGGCACTTGACCCGTTAACTTGCCAAAAATAGCCCATTTTATCAGCTCAATGACTGCGTCTTCATACACAATCGGGCTTAGTTTAAATGCGATGACCTTGTCATACTTTTTAACTTGTGAGCTGGGCTTATTAAAACGCCAAATACTCACGCCATCATTTAATGCTACTTGCTCGGCAGTGGTACGTCTGGCCACTTGCCAATACAAATGTGACAACCAAAACTTGAGTAAATGCCTAGGACTGGCAGAGTTGGGTAATATATTTAACCACTGCTTGGGTGATTGCTGAGCATAAGGCACGCCTGCCTGAATAACTGATATGGGTGCCAATATTGGTACTGAGCCTTTGATCTTAATGATTTTTGGCAACAGCTTGAGCAGTGTCTCTATACCCTCTATATCTGTCTGGTCTTTTGAATCATTATCAGTGTTATTCAGTATATTTTTTAGCTCTATCTGAACAGGATATTCGGCGGTTGGGGTCAGTAGCTGTAATACACTACTGATATCTGCCGTACTCTCGTTGAGAATACTGCTCTCATCCAAGCCATTAGCAATTAACTGCTCTTTAAACTCTAAACATTGCTGTTGTAGTTTCTTTTGTTGATTGGGTAGCGTGGTCTGGCGAGCGACACCAGCAGGCATAATTTTTTGATACATCAGGATTGGCGTAGTGGTTTCATCCGCTGCATCACTATCATTTTTCTTATTCTCATCAGTAACCAACTGTTTAATCAAATGATCTTTGATTTGATAGGTAGTTAAACTGTCTAAAAATAAGGGCTCTTGCTGCGACAATGCTTCTTCACCTTGTACCACATGCACCTTTTGAGACCGTAAGAATGCTTTGGCAGGATGGCGCACTTGGTAAGCCAATGCCCCTTCAATATCTATCTCTCCGATGTTAAATATAGTATCAAATAGGGTCTTGATGAGTGCCTCATTCATATCACTACTACCACTGGCATCAGCAGTACTATCTAACGCTAGCATCTCAATCAATGCAGAGAATGTTTGATTATCTACTTGTCCCATTTGCCCCAAACCTTGACCGAAAATCTGAGCAATAGATTCATATTGCCCTTTTGTAGGTAAGCCTACTAGCTGTGGATGCTCGCTAGATACTCGATCCTTCAAGGTATCAAACACAGCTTGCCAAAGCGGCGCAGGCGGGAACTGCTTTTTTTGCGCTAATTTGGTTTTGCGCATGGCTTTATTTAAGATAGCGTCTAATTCATCAGTCATACCTACAGGACTGTTATTTTGAATACTGATATCTGCATTCTGATTGGGTTTAGCAGTGTGATTTGAAATATCAACATCTTCAATTGCAGTCTCAAACAGACTCTCATGAAAAGGCAGTGCAGGATGCTCAGTCAGCAGCCACTGCTTAATTAATTTAGGCAAATAGCGCTTGAGGCTCTCGGTAGTTTGGTCAATATTCTTAAGTGTTTCAAATGCTTCAAGCGAGTTCACCTGCCATTGTATCTCACCTTGCAAAAACTGTAATAGTTCACTGACTGGGTTGGCTGGCAGATGCTCATGGGTGTCCGTCAAGCTTTGACCGTTATAAAATATCCAGCAAGCACTGCGCGCGCACAGTAGCGCATCTAAAAATGCGCCATTGTCATCATCTTCGCTGACTCTATCACCGCGACGGGCAGTGGCGGCTTTCATCAAATCATAGCGGTTATCACGGTCACGCCCAGGAAACTCAGAGAGGTTCATATTAAGCATCACCACCAATTCAAAGGGCACGTTTCTTAATGCACCAAATTTACCAAAGGTAATCACACCAGTAGGCTCAGCACTGACCTGCTGACTTTCAAGCTCCGCTTCGATACTGTCTAGCATAAAGCTTAGTTTAAGCGGTAACTGCTCAACGCCCGCCAGCCTTTGCTCTACCTCTTTGTTGGCGCTATCTCCACTAGAATACTGTCTATAATGGCGATTGGCTCGCAAACTTGATTTAAAGCCGTTCATGGCATTATAGATGGCGCGCATGGTACGTGTTTGATCGACATCGCCAAAGTAACGATGAATGACTTGTGTCTCAATCTGATCGAGCCAATCTTCCGCTTTCATCTTTTGTGTATGATCATCACGTCGTGCGACCAAACCTGCATAAATACGGCAAAGCGCTTCAACAATCAACGCATCATTTAGGCTCACTTGTGGTAACGGTAATGTCATTTCTGGCAACGCAGTACTTGGCCATTCATCCTCATTTAAGGCATATAAGCAGTCGCTCAACTCAGCCTCTGGCATGACCAGACCTAAGGTTAATCTATCTAACGCTTGCGCAAAGCTAAAGCGATAGTCATAGTCATTACTGTCCAAAGTTTGTTTAAGATGCAACTCGTCAAAACCGCGAATAAAGCCTGCCTCTACCAACAAGTCACAACCACGGCTCATTTGCTCATGAGTCAGTCCAAAACTTTCAAACAAAGGCGGTAGCATCAGCCAGTCCAAGACCTCAGCCGCCTCAAAACGGGTACTATGGCTACCCAATAGTTTATAAAAACCAATAATGGCTTCCCATAACTGGCGAATGTCTGCATCGACAACACCAGTCACCTTAGCAGGCAGAGTCAAACCATCCTGACCTTTGCCATTAACAAAAATAGAGCTGATCAGCGCATGATGACGCTCAACGTCAGGTAGCAGCACAACAATGTCGGAGATATGGCGCTTTTTCTCACCAGTTTTGATGGGTTCATTTAGCCAACGACCAATCATAATACGCAACACTTCAAGCTGACGCTGTAAACTATGGCACGAATGGATACTTAGGCTATTATCTTGCGCAGACATTGCCCAAAAGCGGTCTTTTTCAAAGCGCTTACTCTCTAACGCCTCATCTTCATACCATGGTGTTTGATGCGGCTCTTGATCAAAGCTCAGCTCTATTTGCTTACTCATCTCCTGCGAAACTTTTACAGCCGTCGCTTGCTGGGTAGATTGCTCATCAAGCATCAACACATCGTTTTGCAAACGTCTAAGTAAGCTTGGACTTTCTTGCGCAGTTTGAGAACTGCCGCTCACATCAGCATCATAGACGCTATCATCAAAGCCGAATTCATCATATAAATCATCATCGCCGTTTTCGCCAATACCAAAGCTATCTTGCCATTCTACAAGCGCATCGTCGTATTGCTCATTACCTGACAAGTTGGCAAGCATGGCAAAGGTATCACGCGATTGTTTACCGAGACGTGACAGCAAACTATGACCGTAATCACGTAAAAAGACACTCTCAGGGTTGATAATCTGCTGACGCTGTAACCACGACTTATCAACAATATCTGCCCAAAACAGCTTTGATGGATTGTAATGCAACAGTGTGATATCCATGTATTGCGATAAGCGCTGCAAAAAGTCCAGCTCAGTCTGTGGCAACTGCTGGATGGTAAAAATACGCAGCACTCTGGGTAACTGACTTTGCTCGCCAGCCTTATTTGACTTTAGTGCTTGCCAAAACACCTCTTCCAGTACAACACGGTGCTGATGCACATCCGCAAATAAATGCGACCACAAGAATCGTTGGGCAACTTCTAACTCAACATAATGCTCCACTAACCACTCAGGCGTGCCACGCGCATATTTATCAAAGCGCAGTGACAAGGCATCTTTATCTGCAATTAGCTCATCCACATTCAGCGGTTTATTATGCGACCATAGCGCCAACCAATCCTCACGATGGGTCAAATAGCGATTAAACACCCTCGCCAGATCATTTGACAGCTGCCAAATACGCGCATCTTGCTGCGACTTATCTTGTCGTACATTGTCTTGCTCAACCCCTTCTTGTGGCTCATCAATCAAAGACGCCAGCAGCGGATTCACCGGATGTTTTTCATCTTTAATAATCGACTCTTGGTAGTAAGTCAGATACCCAAACAATCGCCATTGCATGACCGTTGGTGACAATACTGCCACTTCAGGAACATTCAAGGTTGCTGTATCAGGGTCCCGCTCTAACAGATATGCATTATGGCGGGTTAATACATCCTGCATAAGTGTCCACTGATATTGACCCCAAAACTTAGTACGCACTAAGGTACTAATACCAGCACGGCTGGCAATGGTTTTATCCAACCAATCACCCAATACCATTGAAGGCACAATGACAATAAAAGGCTCAAAAACAGGCTGACTTTTGGACTGATACTGCACAAGAAGCTGATCAACAAGATTTTCGGTACGATGGGATTGTATAATGGTAAACATAGAGAATAGTCTGATTGAAGTAGCAGGAGAATAAAGGAATTGATAAAGAATACATGCTCGAGATAGCACGCAAACATTCATAGTAAAATTTTGAGTGTAATAACAACGCTGTAGGCGGCAATACTTGTCAATCCATGTTTAGCAGTCGTCAATGGACGACATTTCTGCTAGCATGACGCTGTTAAATCAAACTGCATTGGTAAACACTCATGTATATCCGCTTACAGACTCTCTTGTAAGACGAATAGTAATCTGGCTATTAGTTTGCCATTGTTCGCCAACGTTTACTAGCATATAAACCACCGATAAAAACACACTGCGACAATAGATGTCGCTGCGTTTTACCTCAATTCTTAGTGATGAGACAATTTAATACTATGCCCTTGCGTCCCATTGATGCCATTTTCATTCACCCTAAACGACGTTTATATGTCGTATACTACCGCGGTGAGCTTTGGCAATTGCCACGCATGAAAATAGATCATCAATCTTGGCAAAATAGACAGCCATATAAGGATGACAGTCGTGGACTCTATCTGAGTATTCATCAAGCCATAAGCGACCCTATTTTGGCACAAAAATTACGGACCCTAAATCTACCTATGGTAGTACGTGGAAGCACCTTATCACGCTTCGAGGCATGGTGGGAAACTCACGGCTTTGAATGGCTTAAAGACAAACTAAGTGCAGGACAATCACCATTGGCGGCGCATCAAACCTCCACAAAAATGATTGACAATCAACCCTCTTCCCCTTCAAACTACCTCTCTGCTCTGGCAAGTAGCAATAATACCACTGCTCATAAAAACCCAGAACAACAAGCTATAGCTATTACACAAGAGATAACTGATGTTTTTTCGGATATGCTGGCGGATTTAGCAGATGAAGTGCTGCATCAACCGCTCTAAACCACATTTAAACCAACAATAAGAAGATCGGTACCATATGAAAGACTACAAGCTGCTACTGGCTGGGCTCATTTTACTGCTGCTGATTATTTTTATCGCCATCTTTACTTGGTTATGGACCAGCAATCGTAAAAACATGGATCCATTGCCTATT
This sequence comes from Psychrobacter sp. SC65A.3, assembly GCF_025642195.1. Taxonomy (NCBI): domain Bacteria; kingdom Pseudomonadati; phylum Pseudomonadota; class Gammaproteobacteria; order Moraxellales; family Moraxellaceae; genus Psychrobacter; species Psychrobacter sp. SC65A.3. Next base: position 1,469,455 of record NZ_CP106752.1, read on the forward strand.
ATGTCAAATGATAATGGATCAACTGCTTCAGCGGAAGAAGATGGAGAGACGGTTGCCAAGAGCACTTTGCACATACAAGCAGAAGAAAAGCTACAAGCGCCTTTAGACGCTGTGATTTCAAGTTTTCAATCTCGTTATCCCAATGTAGAAATCATGACAAGTTATGTCGCCTCTGTTGCACTTTTGACGCTATCGGATAATAAAGTAGCCGATAATGAGCCGTCTTTATTTATTGTTGATACCGATATCATTATTGCTGATGGCAATTTATCGGCAGCGCGCTTAGCACCATTACAAGAAAAATTAAAAATAGCACAAGATAAACAAAACCAGAGCAAGGCAAAAAATGGCATGGTAGAAGATACTATCGATGCAGATAGCAATGCTGATGAAATCGCTGCTAAAGGTGAAGCTGATAATACAAACACTCGAAGTCTTGTATCGTTTAGTTATGCCTTAAAAGACAAGAAAAAAGTAGACGGTGTCATCTTAACTCAAAATCCTATTGCACTTAACTTTCGAAACTTTTTACTCTCAAGTACAGGGCAAGATATATTAAGTAGACACGATTATGAAAATATCGATGGCTATCAAAATGATATGGCAAACCTGTTTAAGTCAAATACGCAAGGCAAAAAAGCAACAGGTGAGTTGACAGTAGATGTCGCTGACGCTATCAGTATTGCTAAATAAATACAAAACCCTCTACTTACTCGGTATTAATTGATTTTATAAGTGCTTTTTTCTACAATAGCATTCTATTATGCGCCTATAGCTCAACAGGATAGAGCAGTTGCCTCCTAAGCGATCGATCGGGGTTCAAGTCCCTGTAGGCGCACCAACAAACATAGCGATATAACACGATAAACCCTTGTAAGCCACGCGCTGCAAGGGTTTTTTATTGTTTAATATACGGTAGTCACCGATTAATAACGGTATCTACCACTTGTACACGGTGAAAATAACGGTATCATAGACGGTATTAACCGATACCGCCAAACACTCAATATCCAAAAAAGTTACACTCTATGGTGATGGCAAAAATCTATATCTTATATAACGTCTGAATGGATATTTATTTTAGCAGATGGCTTTTCGATAGGTCTTTTCTAAAATCTTGGTTTCGATACTAGTGTAATAGAATTGGCTGGGCATTCAGGCTCACACAAGCTGCAATCTATGCAATTATCAGGATCTATCGCTAAAAAGTTAGGACCTTCAAAAAATGCATCCACGGGACATACTGCAACACAGTCCGTGTATATGCATTTAATGCAGTTATCATCAACGATGAACGCCATAAAAATTATCATTTATAATTCAAGATGGCGGATCATTTTCAAACTACAATACAAATCCGTAAATTTACCCTGCGTAAGTAAAATATTTATTCGCTTATTTGTATCAGTACCAGTAAAATGCGAGACTGTTTTCTACACGAGTTTATGAGTAACCAATGATACGTTTAACTGAAATTAAATTGCCATTAAATCATGCACCTGAAGATTTAACGACTGCTATAACGACAAAACTTAAAATTTCTGCTGAGCAGATGGTGTCATTTGTGATGTTTAAACGTGGTTATGATGCTCGTAATAAAAGAAATATCCAATTAATTTATACGCTAGACATCACACTGACCGACTCGGATTTAACCAATGATTTACTGGTTCAATTTGAGTCAGATAACCACGTTAAAGCAACACCAGATACCAGCTACAAATATGTAGGTAAAGCGCCAGAAGATTTAACTGAGCGTCCTGTTGTTATTGGTTTTGGACCTTGTGGTTTATTAGCAGCACTTACTCTTGCCCAAATGGGCTTTAAACCTATTATCATTGAACGCGGTAATGAAGTCAGACAACGCACCAAAGACACCTTTGGCTTTTGGCGTCAGCGTAAATTAAACACAGAATCAAACGTACAATTCGGTGAAGGCGGAGCGGGTACCTTTTCTGATGGTAAACTATATAGCCAAGTGAAAGATCCCAATCATTATGGCCGTAAAGTAATGACTGAATTTGTAAAAGCTGGCGCACCAGAGGAGATTTTATTTGTCAGTAAACCGCACATAGGTACTTATAAGTTAGTCACCATGGTAGAAAAAATGCGTGCCGAGATCATAGAGCTTGGTGGTGAAGTCCGTTTTGCTACTCGCGTAGATGACTTGCACATCACTGACTCAAAAGTAACTGGCGTGACACTTAATACTGGTGAAACCTTAAAAACTAGCCATGTCATTCTTGCTGTTGGTCACAGTGCCCGCGATACCTTCCAAATGATCCATGATAAAGGCGTGTATGTTGAAGCAAAACCTTTTTCAATTGGTTTTAGGATTGAACATAAACAGTCAACCATAGACCAAGCACGCTTTGGTGATAATGCTGGAAACGAAATACTTGGCGCTGCGGATTACAAACTGGTTCATCACTGTAAAAATGGTCGTTCTGTTTATAGCTTCTGTATGTGTCCAGGTGGGACCGTTGTTGCCGCAGCATCAGAAGAAGGCCGTGTTGTCACTAACGGCATGAGCCAATATTCAAGGAACGAGCGTAACGCCAACAGTGCTATTGTTGTCGGCATCGACCCAGAGCGAGATTACCCAAACCACCCTCTTGCTGGTATCGATTTACAAAGACAACTAGAAACCTTAGCGTTTGAATTAGGCGGCAAAGACTACAACGCACCAGCGCAAACCATTGGTGATTTCTTAAAAGGTAAGCCAGACTCAGAATTAGGGGATGTTAACCCGTCTTATACACCGGGCATTACCTTAACCGACTTAAGCAAAGCACTACCTGATTTTGCCGTGGATGCCATACGTGAAGCCATTCCGGCGTTTAATAAAAAAATCCAAGGATTTTCATCTGACGACGGTTTACTAACTGGCGTAGAAACCAGAACATCGTCACCAATCAGTATTAAACGCAATAAAGAATTCCAAAGCATTAATACCAAAGGCTTATTCCCTGCAGGCGAAGGCGCCGGCTATGCAGGTGGAATATTATCAGCAGGGATTGATGGTATTAAAGTGGCCGAAGCTGTGGCGAAATCGATGTTGAACATAGAGTAAGAGCGGCTTTAGGCTTTAGGAAATTATTAAAGCAGATTAAGTTTCAGTCAAACATTATAATAATTCTGATAAACAATATTGCTGTCCGTTTATCAGAATTATTAATGATCAATTTATGTATGTGAAATAAGCAAGAACTATAGTTAACTACAACCTAAACGATTTGCACGCTCATACATATAATCGTCAGGATACTATTCGACATCGATTTGTGAGGCTTCATTAGGTACTTTAGTCGGTGCTTTGTGTCTAGTTGTTTTAGGCTCTAAGTCCTGCTGCCAGCTGTAAATGTACTGGTGCTCAGCTGATAAAAGATAGCGGCGCAGGCATGCTATAAATACACACACATCGGTGACCCTGCGACAGGGTCCGTAATCACTTTGGCTTGCACGTCAAATATATCAGCAAGCATTCCCTCCGTCACCACCTCACAAGGGGTGCCCATTATTTGCAGTTCGCCCGACTTTAGCACCACCAATAAATCACAATATCTTGCTGCTTGGTTAAGGTCATGGAGCACAACTATAATGCTTTTGCCTTTGTCTTTTAGTTCCCGAATGAGCCGCATCAGCTCTATTTGGTAGGAGATATCTAAATAAGTCGTGGGCTCATCCAGCATGATAATATCCGTATCCTGCGCTAAAACCATCGCGAGCCAAGCGCGCTGCTGTTGGCCGCCTGACAAAGCTTCAAGTGATGTCTCAGCTAGAGATTGAATAGACATCTCATGTATGACGCTATCTACTATCTGGTTGTCTGTCGCGCTCAACTTACCCCAATGTGAGACATAGGGCGTTCTGCCATACTCAACCAACTGTCTGACAGTCAAGCCTTCAGGATTGGTCTGTACTTGTGGCAATACCGATATCTGACGAGCAATCTGCCGATTATTCAATTGCGCCATATCTTGTTGTCTAAGTAAGATTCTGCCCGATTGAGGTTGAATCAGCCGGCACAAGCCTTTTAATAGCGTAGATTTTCCGCAACCATTTGGACCAATGAGTCCAATGACTTTATTTTCTGGCAACTCAAGGGACAAGTTTTTGATAACTGTCTGTCCGCCATGATAGCCAAGCTGTAGTTCATTCACTGATAGCATCACCACCCCTTATAGCGCGATAGCAAAAAGATAAAATAAGGCGCACCGATCACTGAGGTTAAGACGCCAGCTGGTAGCTCAATTGGCGCAAATAGACTGCGTGCCAATACATCTGCGGTGACTAAAATGATCGCGCCTATCAGCGCTGACGCTGGCAACAAGATGCGGTGCTGATGCCCAAAGAGCAATCGTGCGATATGCGGCGCGAGTAAACCAATAAAACTGACTGTCCCTGCCACCGACACTGCCAAGCTCGCAATCACTACTGCGATAACTAATGTGGTAAATTCTAATGGTTTGACTGACACACCAAGATGATATGCCGTCTCCTCGCCAAGTCCTAACACATCTAAACGCCATGCTAAATACATACTAACTGCCATCAGCACGGCAAATATTATCGTTAGCATGGGAATATGTTGCCAGCTGCGACCCCACAAGCTACCAGTTAACCAAATCATTGCGGTATTGATTTCAACAGGATAAATTACCAATAGAAAATTAATCCCACTGGCTAAAAAAGCACTAATGGCAACGCCAATCAATGCCAAACGTGCTGGCGTAGGCTGTGATATCTGTGCCAACAGCATGATAAAACTAAACGCCAATAATCCGCCAAGTAAAGCTGCGACAGATAGCCACCACGTTGGTGCCGCAGGAAGCATAACCAGCAACAAAGTCGCGCAAAACCCTGCGCCAGCACTGATACCCATCAAGTCAGGAGATGCTAACGGGTTACGAATGACCCCTTGTACTAATGATCCTGATAGACCAAGACTTGCGCCCACTAAAATTGATAATAGCGTGCGCGGCAATCGATGTTGCCAGACAATAAAGTCTTTGTCGCCGCCAAACCCTTGCTGTAAATGCTGCCAGATTTGCGCTAGCGTTAATTCACTGGCACCAAAAAAGATGCTGCTAATACTGAGTATAAATAGCAGCAATATAATTAACCTTACCGCCCTACCTACCGATTTACGAGCAAATAGTGAGTGTAAGGACGATGAAGAAGCGTTGGTTTGTATTGTCATTCGTTGCTTACTTTTGTTGCTGGATAGGATTTTGAATCGCTTTTAGTTATAGTTAAAATATCTCAAAAACGCTAAAGTACTTCTGGTATAAATTTTTTGCAGCCTCTGTCTGCGTAGGCACAGCAAGCAAGAAAAACTAATATCAGCAGTACTTGATGTATCGATATTAATTTTCCCTAACTATATCAATCAGCTATCGAGTCGTCTTCTACATGCCAGCGCAATAAAAACGGGTGTCCCAATCAGTGCCGTTAGTAAGCCCACTGGTGTCTCTGCCGGATAAGCAACTGCTCGTGACAAGACATCCGCCCACACCATCAATATACTGCCAAGCAGCATAGACAATGGCAAAATCTGCTCATAAGCCATATTCGATACCTGCTTTAACAGGCGCTTGGCAACATGGGGAATAATCAAACCGACAAAGGCAACAGGACCGGCGACCGCCACACTAATAGCCGTCAATATCGTAATCAATGCCCCACACGACCACTGTAATGCCCGCAGGTTCACCCCAAGGCTACTTGCCACATCATCGCCCAGCACCAAGACATTTAATTTAGGTGATAGCCACCAGCCATAACCCAAGGTCAGCAGCGATATAGCCGCTAGCATGGGAATGGACTCCCAGCGCGTATTGGCAATAGAGCCAGCTAGCCAATACAGTACCCCATAAGCTTGCTCATCCGTAGTAATCAGCGCCGCTCGTGTCATGCCGACCAGCAGCGCATTGATAGCAACGCCCGATAAGATTAGACGGACAGGATGCACCGGACGCCCAGAAAAATAACCCGCCAATCCTGCAACGAGGGCACAAGAGAGCACTGCCCCAACCATTGCTTGCAAAAAGGTAGAGGTTAAAAAGGTAAATCCTAAACCAATAGAGGATAAAGCAACCACGCACGCTGCCCCTGCATTGATACCCAATACCGCAGGAGATGCCAGTGAGTTACGGGTCATCACTTGCATTAGCAGTCCAGCCACCGCCAAATTGGCACCGACTATAATCGCCACGAGCACGCGCGGCAGGCGAATCTCTATTAATAATTGTGCAGTTAGCGACGCTTGACCATTTTGCTGCGTCAATAAGGAAAGTAAATCCGTCAGCGACAGGGCAAATTTTGAATATGCCGTTAACCCTTGCCAGCAGCCAATCAGTAAAATGACTAATAACCCACACCATAATAACGCCCGTGTTATCGGGCGCTTTGCAATATGGGGTTTTAGCGATATAGCAGATGAGCGGCTCAGTTGCGGTTCAACCATAAAATCCGCCTTGCTTTAAAAAGACAGTAGTGCAATGTCTCATTAATTTGACTCTTTTAAAGAAGGACTTGAACTTTTTTTGCCTTTTTGCTTAGCAATCTCAAGCAGCTCAGCTGTCATATATTCAGCGGATTGCATACTGCGATTGAGCGCCCAATAATTGGGATCGACTTCGATGACCTGATTGTTTTTAACCGCCGTTAGCTGATTAAATAATGGTGAGGACTTCCATTCATCATAAATGGTGTGATCGTTATAACGTCCAATTAATAGCCAATCAGGATTAGCCGCTAATAATTGCTCCAAACTGGTTGCGATATACGCCTCACCTGTTTGCTCAGGAATCGGACTTTTGATATTTAGATGATTGAGTAAACTACCGGCATACGAGCTTGGACCATGCAGCCACATGCCTTTATCACTGATAATAGCAAACTGCACGCTGTGGTTAGCAAGTGGAGTTGTCGCCAATTGCGACTTTAAACTTGCCATCTTTTTTAGATGTGTATTGATGACTTGAGACATTTTTTGATCTTGATGTACGATATGACCGACCAATTGCGCCGTCTGTATATTCTCTACATAACTTTCACCGCGACTTTTAAGCACGACCGACGGTGCAATGCGATTAAGCTCATCGGCGATGACCGTATGACGCTCGTCATCGGCAATGATAAGGTCGGGTTTTAAATCAGCGATGGCTTCAAGGCTTGGCTGATAACGCGAACCGACCGAGGTATAGCCAGATAGCTGCTGATTAAATTCAGGAATAATACTGTCAGGTTTATTATCATCGGCGATACCAACCGGATTGAGTCCTAGCGCTAAAGCATCCCCTAAAAATGAGTATTCCAAAACTACGATACGCTTTGGATCCCGCGGATAGTCGCTCAAATTGGGCAAACGCGCTTTAATCTCTTTATCAGTTAGCAGAAGAACGTTATTTTTGTCATTTGACTTAACTGCTGCTGCCGATACGCCATTATCAGCATTCAATGATGGCGTTGCCGTAACATTGTTTTTCTGATTCATAATAAAAACAATACCGCCAACCACAATCAATACGATGACCAGTAAGGGTAAAATAAGCATGAGCTTTGGACGTTGATTCATAAATAGCTTTTCTTAATATCATTAAATGGGTTTGGCGCTAGGGACATGAAATTTTGGCGTTAATGCTTCCTCATTAAAATTCATAGTTATAGGTCAATAGCCACGTTCTTGGCGCACCAAGACCAATTTGGTTTTTGCCCGAGGTGCCATTGGTAGCCCCAAGCGCATATTCTTTATCCAGAGCGTTATTTAGATTCAATTGCAGATTATGTTTGCCCATGCTATAGGCAGTCATTAAATCTACGGTCGTATAGCCAGCTAGCTCGACTGCCTCTGCGTCTCCAGCGTAGCGGTCACTGATATAATTCACACCGCCACCAATTCGCCATTGATCAGCAGGTTGATAAGCGGTCCATAACGAGAACGTTTGATTCGGTACGTCGTTTGGCGTCAGACCCGTTTTTTTATCTTCAGCATCAAGATAACTATAGCCTGCCGACACATCCCAATTATCACTTAGCTTACCTCGAGCTTCTAACTCTAGACCTTGATGACGAAACTCATCTTTATCCGTCACTTCGCGATTGTCATTGGTTTTTGGGTCTTCTTTATCAATGCGATAGAGAGAAGCATTAAGCATAATATCGTCATTATTTAAATACGTTTTCACCCCAATTTCTTTTAGGTCGGTCTGGTAAAGTGCGCCCAACTTTGGATTGATAAACGTTCCAGAATAAGGCAGCTGCCATGAACGCGCTACAGTGGCATAAGCGGAGGTGGCATCGTTAAACTTATAGACGACGCCTGTTCGGTAGCTGAATTTGTCGTCGTTAAGCTCACTGTCCTTACCATTAGCGTTTTGACTCAGGCGCATATTGTCATAGCGGACGTTGCCGACAAGTGACCAGTCGCCAATATGATAAACATCTTGGGCAAAGACACCGATGCTTTGAGTACTATTTTTACGAAATGCGGGGAAACCTGGGTTAGGCGTTGGACCAGCGCTCGGGTTAGTTGCAGATGTGGGTGGTACATTTTTGTCAGTCGCAAGGGTCAAATCGATATCAATGTCATTATAATCGGCACCAAATAGCAGCTCATGATTGCCCTTATTCCAAGCAAGCTCAGACTGCAATGTCTTAGTCGTGCGTGGATCATAACCAAAATTATTGACAGTACGTTCAACCTTATCATTGACCACATCAGCAGATGATTGACGGGTGCCTTTTTGCTCTAAAGTAATATGGCTGTATGAAGCTCGATTGGTCCATTTAAGATCATCATTGATATCAAACTCATGATTGACATTGGCATGCCAAGTGTCTGAATCTTGGTAATCATTGGTGCCGCCATAAAAGGTATTAGGAGGTACATCAACAGGCTTGCCATCTTTGGACGGAACACCGCGATAAGGCACTAGGTGCTGACGCATAAAATCAAGCGAGAAATCAAGCGTTTGCTGGTCAGTCGGCTGCCAACGTACCGTTGGTGCAATAAAGACATCATTTGAATCGACATGATCGACATAGGAGTCACTGCGGCGATATTCGGCATTGATACGGGCATTGACGGTATCTGATAATTTATGCGAGCTATCGACGCGCGCCACAGCTAAGCCATCGCTACCCACTTGCGCTTGCACTTTATCAAAGTTTTTACCTTCTGCTTTTTTACTGACGAGGTTGATAATGCCGCCCGCACTACCGCGCCCATACAGCGCGCCCGCTGGACCTTTTACCACTTCTACGCGCTCTACATTGGCGAGGCTGCGATAGGACTGCAATTTGCCATCATCGCGCATACCATCGCTATAGACATCGTTTAAACCATTGAATCCACGCAGCACAAACTCGTCTCGGCTACCTTCGCCAAGCGTGTTATTCAAACCGGCGACGCCTTTCATAGCATCCATCACGCGCACCGCGCCTCTATCCTCTAGCTCCGTTTTAGTTACTACCGATACTGACTGCGGCACATCTAACCACTCGGTCTGCGTCTTGGTCCCTGACGTTGGAGCATAAGCAGCATAGCCTTCATAGGTTTTAGCCATGACCACAATCGGCGCTAGCGTCGTTGATGGCAGTGTTGTTAATGGCTGTATAGCTGTCTCTTGAGCAGCAACCTGTTGACTCACCACCATGGTTAGACCAGTCGTCATCATGGCGAGGAATAATTGAGCACGAACCGCAGTCACTAAGGGTTTAGGTTGATGGTGAGACATAATTAGATCCATAGATGTGTTAAGGAATGAGCGAGGTTGTCAGTGGCTTAGTATCAATAATTATTGAACAGTATTTACTAATACTTAAGCATATAAATGATAATAATTTTGCAAATGATAACTATTACTGTTTATAATTGCAACGTTTTAGTAACACTATTCACCTTTGACTGACATAAACACCTGCTAAATAATTGGAATTGTTATGGTTATTATTTTTAAACGTTCTGCGCTTTGTCTTGCTATGTTTTGCATTTATCAACAAAGTAGCGCTGAGATGACGCCCATTAGTAAGAAAACGAGTGTTGAGGCTCGCTCAGACACTTCCATTACAACTAGCTCCATTAATAATAAAGCAGAAACAAAAGTACTTTCTTTTACTGCCGCGCCAATCATTGTCACTGCAGAGACGTTAGGTGATTCTAGTGCTAATCAGGTAAAAGCATTTGCCGGTAATCGTACGGTGATTGACAACGATTTTATTAAAAAAACCGTGAGTAACTCCATTGACGGGGCGCTACAGTTTATTCCAGGTGTCAAAATTGACGATGAAACAGGCACTGGCGTGTTACCGAATATCTCTGTTCGCGGGTTGAGTGCCAGCCGTAGTGGACAGGCGCAGTTTTTAATGGATGGCATTCCTTTAACCTTAGCACCTTATGGTCATACCGGTCAGTCCATCTTTCCAGCAACCCTTGATAATCTTGAGCGCATCGATGTCGTACGCGGCGGGGCTGCGACCCAATATGGTCCAAATAATGTCGGCGGTGTGATTAACCTCATCACCAAACCTATTACGAAAGAGACTCAAACTGAGATTGGTACCAATTTAACGGTCTTTGAGCAAAATGGTAAGCCATTGACCAGTTTATATGCTCGTCACAGCCGCTGGTTAAATGATGATTTCGGAATACAGCTAGAAGCCAACGGTATTAAGGGTGACAGCTTTAGAGATCACTCAGACACTGAAGTTACTAACCTACAAGCCAAAGCCCTTTGGTATATTGATGACAATCAAGAATTGGAAGGGTTCTTGCAATACTATGATGCTGATACAGAAATGCCGGGTGCGCTCTCGCCTGCTGCCTATGAGCAAGATGTCGAACAGAGTCAACGCCCACTTGAAGCTTATCAAGGTAAATCAACGCGCTGGCATGCTAAGTACAAAAACTACTTAGATATCGGTGATGAAGCAGTATTAGACCTCACTACTTTTGGTCATCATGCCACACGTAATTTTGAGTGGGGATTTAACTCACAAGCGAACAAACAAGGTGTACATTGGGCAGATCCTGCTATTGCAGCAGACAGCCTACGTACCTCACCTCGTGAGTTTACTGTTTATGGCGTAGAGCCGAAGTTTTCTATGAAGATTGGTGATAGCAAAAATATCAAGCACCACCTCATCAGTGGCGTGCGCTACGTCAATGAAGACATCGATTATAAACTGACGCAAACCAAACTTGCTGATGGTACGACGACCATGCCCCGTGATTGGAACCTACAAACGGATGCATGGGCCGCTTATGTTAGCGATGAGATGAGCTTTCTGGATGAGCGTCTAAAAGTTACCCCCGGTATTCGTTATGAAAATGCAAAAATGACGTTTAATGATGCTGGTAATAACACGCAAACAGATAACACCATTACGGAATGGCTGCCTGGGCTGACAACGTCTTATGCATTAACCAAGTCTGATGACAAGCTTTGGCTGATTTATGCCAATGCGCAGAAATCTCTAAGAACGCCGCAAATTGCCAATATTCGCGGTAACGGTGAAGAAGGTAGTGAGCTTGCGTGGAATTATGAAATAGGTACACGCTATACCACCGATAGTCTGCAAGCTAATTTGGGATTGTATCGCATAGATTTTAAAGATCAGCTGCAATGGAACAGCGCAGAGCAAAGCTTTGATAATGTGGGTCGTACCCTGCATCAAGGTTTAGAAACTGCGATTACTTATACCCCAAAAACATTCAAAAACCTAGATGTAGGTCTTAGTTACAACTATCTTGATGCCACGCTAAAAGAAGGGGCAGATGAAGGCAATCAACTGCCGTACAGCTCGCCACATCAGTTGGGCTGGCACGCCAGTTATAAGCATCAAGATTACAACGCTACTTTATCTGGCGTTTACTATGACAAAGCTTATGCTGATAATGCCAACACGGTAGCAGAAAGCAAAGACGGCGGCATTGGTGAGACACCTGCTTATCAAGTTTGGAGCTTGAGCCTACAAAAAACATTGCAAGATACCAAAAACGAAAAACTATCTGTTCAATTTGGTATTAATAACTTATTTGATGAACAGTATTATTTCCGCGGTGTCGATACCAGTCCTGTTGGTCGCTATCCTGCACCCGGACGTTCATACAAACTGGGGCTTAACTATCAATTTTAAGGGTTAATAAATTCTAATTCTTGAATACTTCGCAACGATAAAAGCAAATCTGAAATGGATTTGCTTTTATTTCAAAAAAACATTGTAACCTCTTTGTCTCTCTTATCAAATTTCACTGCTTACCTTCGCACTTAAACCCCTCTCTTAAAAAATTTTAGTAGATTTCAGCCATTAATAGAACAATATTTTCATAATTTACTTGTAAATGATTATCATTATCATTATTATTGCGTTCAATAAAAGATTGTACTGCTTGTTTTTATTTATAGCTAATTATGAAAGGAAAACTCTATGACTTATTCTACGGTTCTCATCACTCATGTGGTCAACGATGCAGTTATTGAAGGTTTTATCCCCGCCTTATTGAAATCGAGGCACGTACCTGACAGTCAATTGATTATCATAACCGATGATAAAGAGGCACACATGGATGCGTTAATAACGACGCCTTTAGGGGCGCAAATCAGCATCCTTGAATGCGATGTATTTAACCCTCTAGCGATCATTGATACCTTAAATAATTATCATATCCTGCCCAATCTGGTCTTTAGTAATAGCGACCATCTACAAGCCGCAACCGCTGTGGTCGCTGAATTTTTCCATTTGCCTAGTAAAGACTGGTGTCACTGCTTGGTCTTTAAAGACAAGTACTTAATGAGAACACAGCTGCATTCTGCTCACTTATACCAAGCCGGCTATCAGCTGCTAACCGCCAAAGATTTACACCTTGAGAATCTCAGCATCAGCTTCCCTCTAGTCGCTAAACCCAAGCAAGGCGTCGCTAGCATGGACGTTCAGCTTTGTATGAATAAAAACGAGCTGCTAAGCTATTGCCAAAGTTTTTGGCAGTCAAAAACCCTGCCTATTTTGGTTGAGTCCTATGTGGCTGGGCGCTTAATTACGTTAGAGACACTCGGAGATGGTGAGCGTTTGGTGGCGGTAGGCGGCTTTGAGGTGACATTGACCGAACCGCCACATTTTGTAGAGCTTGATGCAGTTTGGAATACGCCTTTGTGTGTACAGTACCGTGAGCGTTGTTTGGCGATTCTACAAGATATCGGTGTTGGACTTGGCGTCTGTCACAGTGAGTTTATTATTACCCCAACGGGCGAGGTGCATTTGGTTGAAATCAACTATCGCAGCATCGGTGATGGCAGAGAGTTTTTATTACATGATATGGCGCACTACCCATGGTTTGACACCATTGTTAGATTGCATCAAGGGGTCAGCATTGCTGAGTTAGAGGCCGAGTTCGGGTCACTCGCCATCAGTACGCATGCACGCATTCATTACATTGTTGCACCTCAATCTGGCACGATTCGATCTGCTCCTGCCTCATTTAAAAAACAAACCCAACAAAGTGTCATTATCCATCAGCCCCTAAAAAAACAACATCAAACCATTCATATTACCCACTCTAATAAAGACTATCTGAGCCGACTACTGGCTTATTCCGATTGCACAAATACCATGAATGACGTGCTAAGCGATGCCATAGAAAATTTGCAATGGCAGTTTGAATCATAAAATTTTTAGACACACCTTTTACCGATTTAACTTTTAGTTTTTAACTTGTTATATTTTGAGAGCTTATAATGGACAAACAATATATTACCGAACGCTTTATCAACACCTGTATCCGCGAAGACGTCTATGGCTTGCTGTCAGATAGCACCATTATGGAAACAGAATTTGATCTTCCTCATCTGCCAGAGGTGTTAAAACAGCAGAAGTTGTGGCTAAAGATAACTTCGTCCAATCAAACCGACTGGTTGCCGATTGTAGCCAGTGATTATATGCAATATTGGCAACTTGCCAGCCCAATGTGGCTTCAAAAAAACTCAGGCGATTACCTCATCAAGCATGACTATCAGGATTTTGTAGCCATTCTCAAACAGTTGCCAGATGCCTGTGAGACTGCGCTCGACAGCTATCTGCTTGAGCTTGATTGTGCCACCGAACACCGAGCGTTAGCGCGCCAAGGGTTTGAGTCTCAACGCTGCCATCTTAAGCGCAATATTAATGAATACCCAAGCTGGTCTGAGCGTTTGCTATACGCCGATCAAGTCGCCTCGTATTTGGATCACCCTTATTATCCGACTGCCCGAGCCAAGCTTGGTCTGGACGCGTCTGATATCGCAGCCTATAGTCCAGAGTTTGCACCAACCTTTAGTCTACATTGGGTTGCTATCTCTAAAGCACTAAGCACTGTCAGCGCCAAGCTGCCTAATATTTGGCCAAGCTGTGCAGACGTCGGTCTCAGTCCGGACCTCCAACAGACGCACCATCTGTTTCCCATACATCCGTTAACTTTGCCGCTGCTGCAACATGCTTTCAAGGATGATACGCGGCAACTCATATTGGCACCCAAGTCTGCGCTAAGCGTACAACCAACCTTATCTGTGCGTACGGTATTGTGCTGTGCTGACCCAAATGTTCATATTAAAATACCGCTCATTGTCCGCACCTTAGGCAATAAAAACGTGCGCTTAATTAAGCCCTCAACCATTTATGATGGTCACTGGTTTCAACGCACCTTACAATTGATTGAAAAAAATGATGCCGCGCTACAAGAGTGTTACGCCCATTGCGATGAAAGCCTAGGTAGTCATATGGGCGATGATAAGACGCTCGCCTTTATAGTCAGGCGCTATGACGATATCAATTTAACGGATAAAACCCCTGTGCCTGTGGCAGCATTCGGCAGGGTCATGCCTGATGGTCGTCCCTTTATCAGCCACTTAATTGCACAGTTTTATGATGGTGATAGCAAGCTTTGGTTAAAAGAGTACATCCATCTGTTATGCCATGTTCATTTAAATTTATGGATAAAATATGGCATTGCGCTAGAAGCCAATCAGCAAAATGCCGTCATTGTATTTGATCAACATAGCAGCACGATGACCTTGCTCATGAAAGACAATGATTCTGCACGCCTTTATCCACCAAGATTTAACGCTGGCATGGCACAAGTTGGTTTAGGCGATGTGATAAATAGCAGTGCTATTAATGACATCAAGGATATTAAAGACCAACGTATCGTCGTTGAAGATGAGTTAGCATTAGCGCAGATGTTTTTGACCATCACGCTCCAGCTCGACATCACCGCCATTATTGAGATGATGAGCGCCCATAACATCATCAACCGTCATGACGCCTATCAAACCTTAATAGACTGTATTGATACGACCTTACATAGCCTCTCTAAACAAGGTTACGACATCCATCTTGCACAGCAAGTCTTATTAGAGAACCAGCATTGGTATATCAAATACTTATTGTCTGCTGGTAGTCTGTTGTCAAAAGAGCAGTCTGGCGCGACTGATATCAATAAGTTCTATGGTAAATCAGCGCCCAATACCTTAAAACTTATGCAGCGACACAAACAGGATTCCTAATGAGCTATCGAATGATGGTGGCAATCGTCCTATGTTGTCACTACCTGTCCGCGTTTTCTGCGTTAGGTATGCCTTTGTTTTTACCAATCATGCTCCAAGAGCTAAATGCGCCATTGCAATCAGGCTGGGTTGGTTTGCTGTTTATATTACCGACCCTCATGACTGCCATCGCTGCCAGATACTGGGGAAGTTTTGCCGATACATATGGTCGCAAAACATCCTTGTTGCGGGCGGAGTTGGGTTTGGCGGTGGGGTTTTTGATATGCGGATTTTCTCAGTCTTTATGGCAGCTCGTCATAGGGCTGAGCGTTCAGGGGCTGTTTGGTGGGACAATGGCTGCCTCAAACGCCTATTTAGCCACCAGTATCACTGATAAAAACGCCTTAAAACAGGTGTTGAATTTCACTCAATTCTCAGCACGACTTGCCCTGATTACGGCCCCGATTGGGCTAGGGTTTTTGGTACACTATTACGAGGTGTTAAGTTTGTATCGCGTACTTGCCATTCTGCCGCTCTTAGCATTACTACTCAGCTTTTTGTTAAAAAAAGACGTTATCAAAGCAGACAATGTCAGCACAAGCACCAAGACTACCCAATTGCCAAAAGCATCTACAAAAACCAAAACCAAAACCAAAACCAACAACAGTAACAGCAACACAGCTAAAAGCGATAAAAAGGAGACTCAGCACTCAGCACAAAGTCTAACGAGCACAGCTTTTTTCGCCAATCCTTATCTGTTTATATCGGTGCTGCAGTTTTTCTTAGCCTTTTGTATGGTAGCGACTTTCCCCTATTTTTTGCCATTTGCCAAAACTTTTGGGCTTAGCACCTCTCAAATAGGACAGTTATATGCAATGCCTCATGTCATGTATCTGATCTGTCAGCTGCTCTATGGGCGCATCAGCCAACGCCTGCCAGCAATGTCCTTAAGCCTTGGTTTTACGGTATTAGCGAGTTCGGTTTTACTGCATTTGACGGATTATCTTCTCTTGATTTGGTTGGCTAGAATGCTATTTGGCGTTGGTATGTTTATGTGTTATCAAAGCCTGCATGCACAAATGGCGGATACCAATCAGTCTAAACATAGCGGCAAAATATTCTCTCGCTATGATGCGCTAGCAAAATGGGGCGGCGTGCTAGCAGGATTGTCGGTCACTTTATTTGTACCGATGTTTGGTTTGCTCTCTCCGTTTGTTCTCTCAGCAATGATGGCAGTTATCGCGATAATAACCATCAAAATGTATCAAGCAAAATATAGCAATATTGTGTAAAGGGAACTACCAACAACAATCACTCTAAAACATCTAAAACATTAAAAAAAAGACATCACTTATGAAACCAAACTATTCACTATCAAACAACACGATACCAAATTTTCTACTACCCAGTAAAACAGTTGAAAGTACCCCAGTGCCAAGCCTGCTTTCGCAGTACCATCAGTATAAGTCTGAGCAGCATGCACTGACAAATATCATCAATTGTTATCTTCGTGAGTTTGCCATCCCCAATCAAGACCTAAGCATTGATGAGTCTGAGGACGACTTACCACTGTGTCTACGTGATAACCACGCCTGCCTAAGCACGCGCCTATTAACGATTCGATTTCCTGTCGCTAATGAGATCGCTTCTGCAAAAATCGTATTGCCAGTGGCGTATTTTAGTCATCTAGGCAAGTGCCAGCCAAGCGGAGCGCCTTGGCTAAAAGTGCGCGGTCAATCATGGGCGTGCCTCAACATTTATCAATTGGTCGATTATCTGCACAGTTATATTGCTACGCGTTATCAAATCGATATCAACCAAGAGCTAAAATACCAGATTGATAATAGCATCAGGGTGACAACCGCTTTTTTGCAGGCCTCTAGCAACCACGCTACTAACTACCATCACGATTTACAGCAAGATAAATCCACCGTTAATGGCTATATAGATAGCGAACAAGCATTGCTGTGGGGTCATGCGTATCATCCGTCGCCGAAAAGCCGGCAAGGGGTCGATATGACGTCTTTATTGGCGCACTCGCCCGAAACCCAAAGCCAATTTGCTCTGTTTTGGTTTAAGGTTGATTCCTCCCTCGTCAGCTATATTGGCAAAGACACCAAAACCTTACTGCGCAATATCGCTCACACCTTACTTGCTGACGCTGGCGACTTACTAGAGTCTATTAATTCAGATACTGATAGCGACACCGATTGGGTTTACTACCCTTGTCATCCGTGGGAAGCCGATGACATCTTGGCAAATCCGACCATCAAGCGGGCTGTCACATCAGGATATATGATACCGCTTGGTCTGACGGGTAAAGCAGTATCCCCAACCTCATCGGTGCGCACCTTATATCATCACCAGCTATCACATTTTATCAAATGCTCTATCCATGTTCGTCTGACCAATTGCATTCGCAAAAACGCTTGGTATGAGCTCCACAGTGCCGTTTATCTAAATAGCATTTTAGATAAAATTGATCACAGCAAGCGTCTGACTGCGCCAGCTTTTAAGCTGATGTTAGAGCCGGGGGCTGCCACCCTTGATATGAGCGCCAAATTCCCCGATGACGATTCCAGCTCGACTCAGTTTATTACCGAGTCCTTTGGCATGTTATTTCGAGAGTCATTTACGACGGATGAAATTAAATACCTAACGCCACAAGTTGCTGCGGCCTTATTTACAGAGGATAAATTCGGAGACAGCGTCATCGAGCGCCAGCTACAAAAACATTGCGTACACACTGGTCAACGTGATAACGAGTATTCATCTTATGACACTCTAGCCTGCTTATGGTTCAGCCGTTATGCAAATACTTTAATTGACGGCACGTTTGATTACTTTTTTAATCATGGCGTTGTTTTCGAGCCGCATTTACAAAACACGGTAATTGGCTTTCATCAAGGTCTGCCGACATGCGTCTGGATTCGAGATTTGGAAGGCACCAAGCTGGTTGATAGCCTGTGGTCACTTGCTGACGCGACTGGTTTATCCGAGCGCTGTAAACAATCCATACGCTATTCTAAAGCAGCAGGATGGTCACGTATTGCCTATTGCGTTTTTGTGAACAATCTTAGTGAGGCCATCTTTTATTTATGCCGAGGTGCGCAATCAGCAGAGATTTTAGAGGCGCGACTTTGGCAGCATGTCAAAGATATATTGATGAACTGGCAGCTGGTATATGGTACTCAGCCTGAAATTCAGGATTTGTTAGACGGCGGTAGCTTACCCAGCAAGACCAATTATAAAACTCGATTACTCACGCTTGCTGATAAACATTCCGCCTACGTGATGCTCCCTTGCCCGTGGCAGTCCTCTATGCTCAACGCCAATAAAGACAATATAAAAACTCATAAATTATCTGAATCAAAGGTTGCCTAAAATGATGACAAACGTGACAACAACACACTTAGTCGAAACCTCAGATAAGCATTCGCTTCCTCAAAAAATAATTGACTGTATCCATAATTATGGTGCGCAGCCGTCGCCGCTCTGTGCTTACATTTATGACTTGGAAGCTCTAGAAGAGCGTATAACAGCTATGAAGCGCTGCCTGCCTAATAACACGCAGCTGTTTTATGCCATAAAGGCCAATGCTGAGCCTAAGATACTATCAACCTTAGCAGAGCATGTAGATGGGTTTGAGGCCGCTTCTGCAGGCGAGCTCAATTGGCTACAAACCCACCAGCCAAACCACCCTATTATTTTTGGTGGACCGGGCAAGCTGACCTCAGACTTACAGCAAGCCATACAACAGCAAATCGATACCATTCATGTGGAGAGTCTGGTCGAGCTGACTCGAATCCAGATCTTAAGCCAATCCTTGCAGCTTCCCGTCCGTATATTTTTGCGGATGAATATTGATATTGGTGATATCGGCAGCAGTAAGCTGGTCATGGGCGGCAAGCCTACCCCCTTTGGGCTAGATGAAACCCATCTCAAGCAAGCGCTAGCTATCATCGACTCAAGCCCATTTATTGAATTTTGTGGGTTTCACTTTCACTTGATGTCGCATCAATTATCAGTCGAGCGCCATCTGCTATTAATGCAGCGCTATATGGAGATGGTCAAGAAATGGCAGCACGATTATCCGTCGTTGCCCTCAAACCTGACCATCAATGTGGGTGGCGGCATTGGTATTCACTATGATCAGCAGCCGCAGCATTTTGAGTGGGAAGTATTCTGTCAACAGCTTGCCAGCATTTTAACGGCAAATCCGCAGTTTACGGTCAGGTTTGAGATTGGACGTTTTATCACTGCGCCCTGTGGTTATTACGTCATGGAGGTACTGGATATCAAAAAAAATCTTGGCGAGACATTTGTGATTGGTCATGGCGGCACGCATCACTTTAGAACGCCCGCCGCGCAGCAGCACAATCATCCTTTTTTCATCATGCCGCGCCGCATGAGCCAAACACTGGAAACCGAACCGCAAGACAGTCTGATAGCGAAAGCCGCCATCACTGGCACTAAGGCAACCCTTGTCGGTCAGCTTTGTACGCCCAAAGACATACTGGCAAAAGATCAATGGATTGACGCGCTGCATATCGGCGATTACCTAGTTTTTACCTTAGCAGGCGCTTATGCTTGGAATATCTCTCACCAAAACTTCTTAATGCATCAGCCACCGAAAATGATTTTTTTATAAAAGGATAAGGCTAATTTAATATATAAAGAAAAATGTGCGTCTTTGTTAGGCACCGTTAATAATTAGGAAAGAAGGAAGCTGATTTCAGTGTGACAGTTCGGCAGGTAAGGTTGTGGCAAAAATAGAACCTCAAAGTCGTTGAATAAAGACTTATAAATACAAGAAAGCTGATGGTGCGCATAAGACCCATGAAAACCTATTAAACTTTAACCCATCTGCGCTTGAACAATTCTAGACAGATGATGTCACCTATATTCTTATCAAAGGCGGCTAGTGTTATCTAGCCGTGTTTAGGTTTGTATGCCTGTCGTGTGATGGGATTTGCCGTGTCAGACTCGCCTGATAGTATGCTGACCACTATAGACTGACTGTTGATTTTCGTGTGCTCAAAACCTCCTAACCATAACACTCATTTGCATTGATTTATGATCGATGCGCTATACAGGTATCGAACTACTCATTTTAGATATGGATTGCATGATTACGAAATCGATAGCATAGGTTATGATTAAGCAGTATGCCTAAAACCTCCCAAGTTGGTTTCTACCTGACTTACAGCGTAGACCACATAGCTGCGTTATGTATAAAAAACCCACTAAGCATCTACTGAGGAATTTTAGCGGGCTCTCATTAATTTTAGAAACATTTAGGTAGCTTGATTGATATTGAGGTTTGATAGAAGAATCTGAGCTTAGCCAAACCGAAAGGCTGATATCTGAGTGTTCATTACTTGCTGAGAATAGACCTTTTGCCCTTGATCTGTTCCTGCTGCGCCCGCGATAACCATCAGCGGGATCAAATGCTCTTCGCTTCCTAATAGATGAGACTCGATAGCATGGGGCGCTTTAGACCAATCACTAAGGGCTGCAAATCGCGCATCTTCATCGGCTGCAACCGTCTTAGTTAACCAATCATCAAATGCCACTGATGGAGCCGTGAATTTTTTATCGCCATAACCGCGCATATTATGAAAACTCATACCGCTGCCCACAATCAACACCCCTTCATCACGTAATGCCGCAATTGCTTTACCTGCCATTAAATGGGCTTCAGGATCAAGATCCTGACGTAGCGATAACTGCACTACTGGGATATCCGCATTAGGGAAGATGAGTTTCAACGGGATGAATACTCCATGATCAAAGCCTCTTGTAGCATCTTGTTTATTGCTTAAACCTGCATCAGTGAGCATATTACCTATCCGTTCAGCCAATACTGGCGCGCCCACTGCTGGATAAGTCAGCTGATAAGTATGCTCAGGGAACCCATAATAATCATAAATTAGATCAGGTTGCATACTAGTGGTGATACTAAACTCGGGTGTTTGCCAATGTGCGCTGATGATCAAAACAGCTTTGGGACACTGTGGCAAGCGACTTGAGATATTTTTTAAAAATTCAGCCATTTGATCCCAAGTATCAGCTGGCTGCCACTCCATAAAAAAACAAGGACCTGCACCGTGAGGTATAAATAATACTGGCTGCGTGGCTGAAATAGACTCATTATTCATTAGCTTCACTCCATTATCTTTACTAAATACTGCTAGGATGAACAGGCACAATTCTACTGGAATTCAGTGCTGTTAAATAATAATAAGCCACATGGAAGCATACTAAAGTCACAAGCCAGCGAACATCGCCTTCTTTATCTTATATATGTTGCCAGTTTTTAGTCCAATTGCCATTATTTAAGATGGACACTTACTATTAGCGAGTAAATGTGGATTTATTAAACATTATCTAGTTTTTCTGATAAAGCATTATCCATACTGAGATAACCGCCACCTTGTATTGCCAAAGCAATCAAAGCGACCATCAATACTAAGGCATACTCATAGCCACCATCAGCGACAAATAATCCATTACCGATATGTACAGAGAAGATGGCGACTAACATCGTAAATGCAGCAACTAATGCAGCTGGTCGTGTCAATAATCCTAATACTAAGGCAAGACCACCAAAGAACTCAGCACTCCCTGCCAATATTGCCATTAGGAAACCAGGTTCCATACCCATACTGCTTAACCACCCAGCCGTGCCAGCCAGCCCATTGCCACCAAACCAGCCAAATAACTTTTGTGAGCCATGAGCCATCAAAATCAAACCTACGGGTACACGAAGGATTAAAGCGGCAGCGCCCGCTTTAGATAGCAAAATTCTATTCAGTACTGACATTTTCATTGTTATTACTCCATTAGGTTTATTTTAGGAAGGGTATTTAATCCCTGGAATAACCATACTTTACTATCAACACAGTAAAAGAGTAAGATAGATAATATTGAGTAATTAACAACATATCATTGATAATTGTTTTAGCGTTGAATTTTGATGGTTAAATAGAAATAGGGCAAAATATGGATAGAATCGATGCGATGCGCGCCTTTGTGGCAGTGGTGACCGAAGGCAGCTTTAGTAATGCGGCAAATACCTTGCAGCTGTCACCGCAGT
Organism: Psychrobacter sp. SC65A.3; assembly: GCF_025642195.1. Taxonomy (NCBI): domain Bacteria; kingdom Pseudomonadati; phylum Pseudomonadota; class Gammaproteobacteria; order Moraxellales; family Moraxellaceae; genus Psychrobacter; species Psychrobacter sp. SC65A.3. Next base: position 1,492,075 of record NZ_CP106752.1, read on the forward strand.
TGGTAAGCAAATATGTCTCTAAGTTGGAGGAGCAGCTAAATAGTCGCCTGCTTAATCGCACCACTCGTAAAGTCAGCCTTACCGAAGCTGGCAGTCATTACTTCGGACATGCACAACAGATTTTACTTAGCATTGATGATATGGAATCAAAATTAGGTGGTTTACAACAGAATCCCAAAGGCGTCTTAAGAATCAGTGCACCAGTATCGTTTGCCTTAAAACATATGGCTAAGTTAATCACTGACTTTCAGATACATTATCCATTGGTCAAGGTCGACCTACAATTGACTGATCGCAAAGTCGATATTGTCGAGGAGGGTTTCGATGTGGCCTTGCGTATCGGGCAGCTAAAAAGCTCGTCACTGATTGCTAAGAAGGTCGCACCCATTCGTGTGATGTTATGCGCCGCACCTGATTACCTGAACAAACATGGCACGCCAACTCAGCCTGAAGATATTGCCGAACACCGCTATTTGCATTACAGCTATATGAATATGGATGGTAAGGACGATATCTACCAATTATTAAAAGCAAAATACCTCAAGCAAGGTAGCGAGCTTCGTAGTAATAATGGTGATGTATTGGTGGACGCGGCTATTGCAGGCGCAGGTTTGGTATTACAGCCGACTTTTATTATCAGCGAAGCGCTTAGTAGTGGCAAACTAGTCATAGTGTTGCCAAAACTTGAGCCTGAGGCTTTGGGCTTATATGCAGTGTATGCCCATAGAAAATTGCTACCACATAAAGTGAGGTGTTTTATTGATTTTGTGGAAGGCTATTATGGCACGCCACCTTACTGGGACGAGTCAATACCTTAGCTTTTATTGGGCTTAACGGCAATGACTCGTTTATTGAACTAGCACTCGTAAATTTTCACGCATAGGTTTATATTCTATATTAACACTATGATGTATTCATATTTTCTCACGCTTATAATCAAACCCTTCTTCATCATAAATCTGATAAGTCACGTCTAACAATGTTTTTAACAATTCTGATTTGTCAAAATGTCTGACACTCATCACAATCGGTGAGGTTAAATGACCATCCTCAAATGGAATATAAGTCACTTCTTGACTACGCAGATGCTCAAGCGTCTTTGGCACAATAGTCAGGCCTTCACCTGCTGCTACTAACCCTAACGCAACATGTAACTCACGTACTTCAGTCAGATAATTGGCTTTTAAGTTACGGGCTTCAAACAATTCCAACACATAATCAATAAAGCTGGGACGCGGCGCTGTTGGATATAACAATAGATTTTCATTGGTTAAATCCATTAGATTGATGCTAGTACGATTCTCCTTTACGAGCACATGACTGACAGGAACTGCAACAACCAAACTCTCCTCTCTAAGGACCATTCTTCTGATAGAAGCATCTTCAAATAGTAGCCTGCCAAATCCTACGTCTATTTTACCATCTACCAATCCTTGCGTTTGCTGCCAAGAGTTTAACTCATATAACTTAATTTCTATATTTGGATAGACCTCTCTGAAGCGCGCAATCACTTTTGGCAATATGCCATATAATATCGATGATACAAAACCTATAGAGAGTGAGTTGTCAAAATTACCCTTACGAAAAGTCATAGCACGCAGATCATCTGATTTTTTTATTATCTGCAGCGCATGATCATAAAAAAACTCGCCAGCTTCCGTAAGCTTTAGAGGTCGATTGTCTCTATCAATCAGCGTGACGCCTATCTCTTCCTCCAATTGTTTTATCTGACGACTCAGTGGTGGTTGCGAAATAAACAAACGTTCTGCTGCCTTATTAAAACTTTTTTCCTCTGCCACCGCTACAAAGTAGCGTAAATGTCTCAATTCCATTGAATGTTATTCCTTGAGTGACCTATAAGCCTATCGATACCTAAAGAACATAACATGGTGCGGGTTGGTTATCAAAATACCTAAAAGGTATTAATAACAGACTAAATAGGTCTTAGACATGTCGTTATCCAGCAATTATAGTTCTTATTAAGCATAAGGAAGTAAGACTTATAAATTAAGGACAGATATGATTCGCTCAATTAACACCTTGCTAGTACCGATACCGACTATTCGAGAGCACAAGCTCGCTTGCACGGTCATGAGAGAACAAGTACTAGTCTTAGTACATATTCAAACAGAAGATGGCTATGAAGGTTGGGGCGAAGCGACCACCATTGGTGGTCTAAGCTACGCAGAAGAAAGCCCTCATAGTATCAAGACTAATATCGATACCTACTTTACGCCTCTTTTATTAAAAGAACAGCCTACTAGCACAGCGAAAGCCATGCAGCTGCTAAGTGTTCATGTTAATGGCAACCGTTTTGCAAAGTGTGCGATTGAAACTGCCCTACTCGATATCGAAGGCAAACGCCTAAACCTACCAGTAAGTGAGCTGATTGGTGGCCGTGTCCGCGATCGCATCGAAGTAGCATGGACGCTTGCTAGCGGCAATACAGCGACCGATATCGCAGAAGCTGAGCGCATGATTGAGCAAAAGCGCCATCGCATTTTTAAATTAAAAATCGGTAGCAATCCGATTATTGATGATGTTGCCCACGTATTGGCTATCAAAAAAGCGCTACCTGATTGCCGTATCACAGTTGATGTTAACCAAGCATGGACAGAACTTGAGGCAATGCAAGGTATTAGCTTATTACAAGCTGGCGGCGTTGAGTTAATAGAACAACCTATCTCAATGCGCAATAAAGCCGCACTAAAACGTTTAACCGAACATTTTGATGTAGCTATCATGGCGGATGAAATTGTCCAAGACCCTCAGAATGCTTTTACCTTAGCAGCAGATCATTGTGCCGACGTCTTTGCCGTGAAAATCAATCAAGCAGGCGGATTAAAAGCTGCTTGTCTTATTGGGCAAATGGCATATCTAGCAGGTATCGAGCTCTATGGTGGCACGATGCTTGAAGGTCCTATCGGTACGGCAGCATCAGCCCATGTATTCTCAACCTATCCCAGTTTAAATTTTGATACAGAACTGTTTGGTCCTTTGCTATTAACCGAAGACGTTTTAGTACAGCCTCTTGATTATCAAAATTTTGGCTTAAATGTACCTACAGGTGCAGGTCTTGGCATTGAAGTAGATAGCGATAAGGTCTATCACTATGCCAGACAAGCAATCAATAATTCACTTAAATCATCGAAGCCGCAATTTGCCACTAATGCTCAAACTGAAATACTGTAACAGCTAACAAAGTTACCTATCATTAAATATAAGGAAATAATTATGTTATATCACGTCAGAATGGATGTCTTAATCCCAACAGATATGGACGCCGACAAGGTCAACGAGCTTAAAGCAACTGAGAAAGCATTATCACAAAAGCTCCAAGAGCAAGGTAAATGGCGTCATATTTGGCGCATAGCCGGTCAGTACTCTAACTTCAGCATCTTTGATGTTGAGAGTAATGAAGAGCTACACGACATTATGATGTCATTACCGCTCTATCCGTACATGAAGGTTGAAGTGACACCATTGTTACGTCATCCATCATCTGTTCGTAGTGATGACAGCTAAAGCAAGCCAGTACAGCTGATATCAGAACCTATAAAAACTGAGTAAGAATACTCACTGCAATTACCCCTTAATAAAACAGTCCTCAACAAGGAGAGAGACATGGAACGCAGCCAAATTGAAGCATTAGCCACTCAGTTCATCAAAGGCAAAATCGACTTCCCTGAGCAAGTCAATCCACGCGTACAAGAGATTGTCTTGCGTATCGTGACCGACCTTATGCAAACCATTAACGACTTAAAAATCACTGCAGATGAATATTGGTCTGGCGTTGAGTTTATCGGTGATTTGGGCAAAGAAGCTGGTTTATTATCACCAGGCTTGGGTTTCGATCACTTCATGGATTTAATGATTGAAGAGGATTTAAAAGCAGCCGGTCTTGATGGCGGGACTGTACGTACTATTGAAGGTCCGCTCTATGTCGCTGGTGCGCCAGAAGAAAAGGGCTTTGCGCGTCTAGATGATGGCACTGACCTTGATAATGGCACCGTGCTATTTATGCAAGGCACTGTTTATGGTGAAGATGGAAAGCCTCTTCCAAACGCAAAAGTTGAAGTGTGGCATGCCAACAGCTTAGGTAACTACTCTTTCTTTGATGAATCACAGTCTCATTTCAACTTACGTCGTAGCATCATTACCGATGAAAACGGAAATTATGCATTCCGCAGCATCGTGCCGCTAGGTTACTCGGTACCACCAGAAGGAATGACGCAAAAAGTATTGGGCGCGCTAGGACGTCACGGTCATCGCCCAGCTCACATTCATTTCTTTGCCAGTGCTGATGGTCATCGCAAACTGACCACGCAGATTAACATCGATGGCGATGAGTACCTATGGGATGACTTTGCTTTTGCAAGCCGCGAAGGTTTGGTACCAGAGGTAACGATGGTCGAAGATGCGGACAAGCTAAAAGAAAAAGCGCTTGATAAGCCTTACGCAAGTATCGACTTTGACTTTCATTTAGTAAAAGACATTGACCAAGCTATACAAGGCAGCGAAGTAGAACGCCGCCGTGCTCAAGGTTAATGAGCACTCATATTAAATAGCATTCATTAATAACTATTAGCGACTTACGTTTGATATGTCCTCAGTTGTCGTATCAAACGTTAGCTTCTAATCTCATTTTATACCGTCATTATACAAGGAAGGCAGCCATGAGCGAGCGTATCAATCTAGTACCTGAAGGATCAGACATCACTATTGATGATTTTTTAGAAGACAACAGTGAAAAAGGGATTTATCGCCTGCATCGTAGCGCCTTCACTAACGAAGAGTTGTTCGAGCTTGAGATGAAGTACATCTTTGAAAACAATTGGGTATATTTGGCTCATGAGTCTCAAGTTCCTGATAACAACGACTACTACACCTCATACATTGGTCGTCAGCCTGTTATTCTTGCCCGCAATAAAGAAGGCGAGCTGCATTGCATGATTAACTCATGCTCACATCGTGGTGCACAGCTCTGCCGACATAAAAAAGGCAATAAAGCCACTTACACCTGCCCATTCCACGGTTGGACCTTTAACAACTCAGGTAAGCTGCTTAAAGTTAAAGACCCAAGACATGCAGGCTATCCAGAATGCTTCAATAAAGAAGGCTCACACGACCTAAAACAAGTGAAGATGGCCAATTATAAAGGCTTTATCTTTGCCAGCTTAAATGATGATGTTCAGTCAATCGAAGACTGGCTTGGCGGCTCTACCAAAATTCTTGACATGATTGTCAATCAGTCGCCAGAAGGTCTAGAAGTTCTACGCGGCACCTCAACCTACACCTTTGATGGTAACTGGAAACTGCAAGCTGAAAACGGTGCCGACGGCTATCACGTATCAGCCGTGCATTGGAACTACGCTGCGACAACTGCGCGCCGTAAAGAAACTGAAGCTGTCAAAGAAGACAATATCAAAGCCATGAACGCTGGCAAATGGGGTCGACAAGGCGGTGGGTTTTATTCTTTTGAAAACGGTCACATGCTGTTATGGACACAATGGGAAAACCCACAAGACCGTCCAAACTATGCTTATCGCGATGAGTATGTCGCCAGCTACGGTGAAGCCATGGCGGACTGGATGATTGGGCGCTCACGTAATTTATGCCTATATCCAAACGTCTACATCATGGATCAGTTCAGCTCACAAATTCGCATGCTCCGCCCTATCGCGGTTGACAAAACTGAAGTCAGTATCTGGTGTATCGCACCAAAAGGCGAAAGCGATGAGGCACGTGCACGCCGTATTCGTCAGTATGAAGATTTCTTTAACGTTACTGGTATGGCAACACCTGATGACTTAGAAGAGTTCCGCTCGTGTCAAGAAGGTTATAACGGTATCAAGCTTGAATGGAATGATATGTGCCGAGGCTCTGAGCATTGGATTCAAGGTGCAGATGAAGGCGCTGCCGCTATTGACCTCAAACCTTTGATGAGTGGTGTTAAGACTGAAGATGAAGGGCTATATACCGTCCAACATCGTTACTGGCATGAAGAGATGAAAAAAGCTCTAGAGCAAGAGCAGCAGCTACACGGTGCTAATAGCGACTAATACATTTTTATTATTACTCTGCTATTTATTGTAGAACTGACAAAAAAATAAGGATATCAATCATGAAAAATGCAACTGTTAACATTGAAGACATTAGACAGTTTCTATACCGTGAAGCGCGTTTATTGGATGAGAAAAAATGGGAAGAATGGCTCACTTATTACGATGAAGACTGCCCTTTCTGGATGCCAAGTTGGGATGATGATGGTCAGCTCATCAGCGACCCACAACGAGAAATCTCGCTGATTTATTATCCGGATCGCCGTGGTCTTGAAGATCGTATCTTCCGCATCGAGACTGAGCGCTCATCAGCGACCATACCTGATACGCGTACCACGCACAATTTATCGAATATTGAACTACTCGAAGACAATGACGGTATTGTGAAGGTGCGTTTCAACTGGATCAACAAGTCCTTTCGCTATCACGAGACCAATACCTATTGGGGTTACTCTCAGTACAAAATAGACATGACTCAAGACCAACCAAAAATTTTGGATAAGTATGTGGTCTTAAAAGACGACTATGTGCATCAAATCATGGACGTCTATCACGTCTAATCATTATTCACTCATTATTTAGCCACTAGCTTTTAATTAATACGTGTTGAAAAGGGATATTTCTCATGGAATATAATATTGCTCTACAGTTCGAAGACGGCGTCACAGGCTTCATCAAATGTGAAGCCGACGAAACCGTCGCCGAAGCCGCTTATCGTCAAAAATTCAATATCCCTGTGGATTGCCTTGATGGTGCTTGCGGTACTTGCCGTTGCCACTGTGAATCTGGCAGCTACGACATGCACCCTGATATGTATATCGAAGATGCATTGACAGAAGCTGAAGCTGCTGAAGGTTATGTCCTCACCTGTCAGATGATTCCTGAGAGCGACTGCGTGATCAAGGTGCCCAGCTCCTCTGAAGCCTGTAAAGTTGGTAAATCTACTTTTAAAGGCAAATTACAACAACTCAATGTGTTGTCTGAATCTACCATTCATTTTGGTGTCGAAGTGGACAACTCAGACGCTTTGGTATTTCTTCCGGGTCAATACGTCAACATCCGTATTCCTGATACTGATGAAACACGCTCTTACTCGTTTAGCTCCGTGCCAAGCGCTAAGCAAGCTGAATTTGTCGTCCGCAATATTCCTAACGGCAAAATGAGCACCTTTTTATCTGATACTGCGACTATAGGTCAAGAGATTAATTTTGAGGGTCCATTTGGTAGCTTTTACCTGCGCCCTCTAATCCGCCCGACTCTATTTCTAGCAGGCGGTACCGGTATCGCGCCTTTTTTATCGATGCTAAAAAGTTTAGAGGTGTCTGGTGCTCATCATCCTGTCAGGATGGTCTACGGCGTCACCAACGATTTTGATCTTATAGAAGTTGAGAAACTAGAAGAAGTCAAACAAAACCACCCTTGGTTTGACTACCGCACCTGTGTCGCCACTGAAGACAGCCAGCATGAGCGTAAAGGCTATGTTACCGGTCATGTTGATAATGAGTGGCTGAACGATGGTGACGTCGATGTCTACTTGTGTGGTCCGTTAGGGATGGTGGATGCGGTGAGTAACTGGTTAGACAGCAGCAATCTAAAACCGAGTAATTTTTACTATGAAAAATTCACGCCCAGTGAACAATAACGTAGCCTAGCCGTATTACTCTACTAGCAAAGCATGAGCAAGATTTTTAGGAGACTGTCATGAGTAAAAGATTTGATAATAAAGTATGTATCGTTACTGGTGCCGCCCAAGGCATCGGACGCGGAGTCGCTTTACGTTTGGCAAGTGAGGGCGGAAAAATCGTCATGGCAGACTTTTCTCCATTAGTAGAAGAGGTGCTAGCTGAAATCATTACTGATGGCGGAGAGGCCGTTACCATTCAAGCTGACCTTGAAACCCATCAAGGTGCTAAAGAGGCTATTGATAAGGCACTTGATAGCTATGGGCGCATAGATATATTAGTCAACAATGTCGGCGGCGCAATATGGATGAAACCTTTTACCAGCTTTTCTGAAGCAGAAATCCAAAAGGAAATCAGCCGCTCATTATTTCCAACATTATGGTGTTGCCATGCGGTATTACCAACCATGGTCAAACAGCAGTCAGGCACTATTGTTAATGTGTCCTCTATTGCTACTCGCGGTATCAACCGCATACCCTACTCGACAGCAAAAGGTGGCGTGAACGCCATGACCGCATCGCTCGCTTTTGAATATGCAAACGATGGCATCCGTGTGAATGCAGTAGCAACTGGCGGTACTGAAGCCCCGACTAGAAAAATTCCTCGTAATGCCAATCCTTTAACTGCCGATGAAAAACGCTGGATGGATGCCGTGGTTGACCAAACCATTGATCGTACCTTTATGAAACGCTACGGCACAATCGATGAGCAAGTGAACGCTATCGCTTTTTTAGCGTCTGATGAGTCTTCTTATATCACTGGTAGTACTATTCCTGTGGGCGGTGGCGACGAAGGATAACAATAAATCTGCCAATTAGTAGCATGCATCTTAATTTGCAACCCCGTAACGAATGCTAATTTGCAAGGAAGCAATATGGCCTCTGTAATCCAAACCTTAAAAAACGACTGGTCGCTCTCCGCATCGGTTGCAGGGTTCTTAGCGGTTCTGATTTCTTATGCTGGTCCTTTAATTATTTTTTTTCAGGCCGCACAAGCCGCGCAAGTATCAGATGCCATGATGGCGTCTTGGATTTGGGGGGTCTCCATCGGTGCTGCCATTCCCGGTATTTATTTATCTATTAAATATAAAACACCGGTTATCACGGCATGGTCCGCACCTGGTACCGCTCTACTGGTTACCCTATTTCCACAGATGAGTATCAATGAAGCCGTTGCTGGTTATATCATCTCAGCCATTGTGATATTTATTGTTGGGGTGACCGGTTACTTTGACAAAATTCTAAGAGGGATTCCTAACGGTATCGCCGCTGGCATGATGGCAGGCATCTTATTTCAGTTCGGCTTAGAATTATTTGTCGCAACTGACACGATGCCATTTATTGTTTTTAGTATGTTGGCTTGCTACCTATTCGCTAAACGCTTATCACCACGCTACACGATGATCTGGGTACTACTGTGTGGCGTCATCTTAAGTATCTTACTTGGCAAAATGAACCCTGTCGATTTTAATTTAGCCATTACTATACCCACTTTTATTGCCCCTGAATGGTCGTGGAACTCAACGTTTAACCTCGCTATACCACTCATCCTTGTGAGCTTAACAGGTCAATTCTTACCCGGTATGGCTATTTTAAATCTAAGTGGCTATGACACGCCAGCCAAACCTATCGTTGCTGTTTCTAGTATCGCCTCCTTAGCTGTTGCTTGTGTCGGCGGTATTACTATTGTACTTGCTGCCATCACTGCCGCGCTGTGTACTGGTAAAGATGCTCATGAGATAAAAGAGAAACGCTATATTGCAGGCGTCGCCAATGGCATTTTCTATTTATTTGGCGGTTTATTTGCTGGCAGTATTGTGATGGTATTTAGCTTACTTCCAAAAGAGCTTGTCGCGGCACTAGCCGGTCTTGCATTAATCGGTGCCATTTCTGCCAATATTACGCTCGCTATGAAAGACGATGATCAAAGAGACTCTGCCTTAATTACATTTTTGGCCACTGCATCGGGTATGAGCTTTTTGGGATTAAGCTCTGTATTTTGGGGCATTCTTATCGGCATGATTGCTCATCACATCCTAACCAAAAAACGCCTATTACCCACATTATCAACCTCATTAAAGAGCGCTAATGATGAAGCCAATTAAGAGTGGCGCTCTTACGACAAAACTTAAGTAGTCTCAGAGCAATGACTCAACCTGTGCACCGCTTATCAACCTTAAAGACATTACCTCATATGAATTTTTATAGGATATAGACATGATTAATAAAGCTGATAAAAGCATCTCTGACGTACTCAGTCAAATTAAAGATGGCGCTACCATTATGATTGGTGGTTTTGGTACTGCAGGTCAGCCTGCTGAGCTAATTGATGGCCTGATCAACTTGGGTATTAAAGACTTAGTTATCATCAATAACAATGCCGGCAATGGCGACCATGGTCTTGCCAAACTCTTAAAAACGGGTGCTGTGCGTAAAATCATTTGCTCTTTTCCGCGCCAGTCCGACTCTTGGGTATTTGATGAGCTTTATCATGCTGGCAAGATTGAACTTGAGCTAGTACCACAAGGGAATTTGGCTTGCCGCATTCAAGCAGCTGGTATGGGACTCGGTGCGGTATATACGCCCACAGGCTTTGGTACCTTACTGGCAGAAGACAAAGAGACTCGTAATATCGATGGCAAAGACTTCGTTCTTGAATATCCGATCAAGGCTGATTTTGCTTTAATTAAAGCCGATAAAGGCGATCGTTGGGGCAACTTGGTGTACCGCAAGTCTGCCCGTAACTTTGGTCCAATCATGGCAATGGCAGCTGACGTGACTATTGCTCAAGTCTCTGAAACGGTTGAGCTTGGCGCGCTTGATCCTGAGCACGTTATTACGCCGGGTATCTTTGTACAGCATGTGGTGCACATTCAGCCTGCTAGCACTTAATCTACTAGCCCTGCTACTACAGCCACCGCTTAATACTGCCAACTATAAGGAGCGTCATCATGAACCATACTTCCTACACTGTTTTGACCCGCGATCAAATCGCCGAGCGCGCTGCACAAGATATTCCAGATGGCGCCTATGTCAATTTAGGCATCGGACTACCGACCAAAATTGCCCAATACCTACCGGATGATAAAGATGTATTTTTGCATTCAGAAAACGGCTTACTAGCTTTTGGACCCCCACCTACCAAAGGTAAGGAAGACCCTGAGCTGATTAATGCCGGAAAAGAGTATGTCACCATGCTCGATGGCGGTAGCTTCTTTCATCATGGCGACTCCTTTGCCATGATGCGTGGTGGTCATATCGACATTTGCGTATTGGGCGCGTTTCAAGTTGCTGAAAACGGCGATTTGGCCAACTGGAGCACGGGTGCGCCAGATGCAATACCTGCTGTTGGCGGCGCTATGGACTTAGCCGTCGGTGCCAAAAAAGTCTTTGTGATGACCAATCACACGACCAAAACTGGCGAGCCTAAAATCGTCAGCGAGCTTACCTACCCTGTGACTGGCAAAAATTGTGTGGATCGTATTTATACTGATCTCTGCATCATCGATGTGACTGATAAAGGTATGGTCGTCACGGAGATAGTTGACAACTTAAGCTTTAAAGACTTACAAACATTGACGGGTTCGACGCTAATTGACGCTACTAAATAAAAAGCCCACTTAATCAAAGCCTAGAACAATCAAAACTTAGGATAATCGCCATGATCGATTCAACCACTGGTTTAAACAACGCTTATATTATTGATGCCATTCGCACCCCTTTTGGACGCTACGGCGGCGGTCTAGCACCAGTACGTGCCGATGACTTAGGTGCTATACCTATCAAGGCGCTAATCGAACGTAATGCCAATGTCGATTGGGTAAAAGTAGATGACGTTATTTACGGCTGTGCTAATCAGAGCGGTGAAGACAATCGCAACGTCGGGCGTATGTCGTCGTTACTAGCTGGCCTACCTTATCAAGTGCCTGCCACTACCGTGAATCGCTTATGCGGCTCGTCTATGGATGCGTTAGCGATAGCGGCGCGCGCGATTAAAGCGGGTGAAGCCAACCTTATTATTGCAGGTGGCGTTGAGAGTATGAGCCGTGCGCCATTGGTAATGAGCAAGTCAGATCAAGCGTTTGGTCGTAGTCAAAAGCTCGAAGATACCACGATGGGCTGGCGCTTTATCAATCCAAATCTTGATGAGCTATATGGCACGGAGACCATGCCACAAACCGCCGAAAATGTCGCAGAGCAGTTCAATGTCAATCGCGCTGACCAAGATGCATTTGCATTACGTAGCCAACAACGTACCGCAGCGGCGCAAGAGGCAGGATTTTTCAACGATGAGATTACTCCTGTCAGCATCCCGCAGCGTAAAGGTGATCCTGTCAGCGTCGATACTGATGAGCACCCTCGTGCTGATACCACACTTGAGAAGTTGACCAAGCTGCGCCCTATCATCACCGCAGATGGCACCGTGACGGCTGGCAATGCATCAGGTATCAATGATGGCGCAGCGGCTTTTTTAGTAGCATCAGAGCAAGCCGTTAAAGAGTTTAATCTAAAGCCGCGTGCACGTATTGTGGCCTCAACTACGGTAGGCGTTGAGCCACGTATTATGGGCTTTGCTCCCGCACCAGCGATGAAAAAGCTGCTTAAGCAAACTGGACTGTCACTTGATGAGATGGATGTCATTGAATTAAACGAGGCTTTTGCCGCTCAAGCTCTCGCCTGTACGCGTGACTTAGGATTATCTGATGATAGCGAGCGCGTCAACCCTAATGGCGGTGCGATTGCCCTTGGTCACCCGCTTGGCGCCTCAGGCGCACGTTTGATTTTAACCGCTCTCAATCAACTTGAGAAAACAGGTAAGCGTTATGCCATCTGCTCAATGTGTATCGGCGTAGGACAAGGTATCGCGATGATTATTGAGCGGGTTAATTATCAAGCGTGATCCTCATCTCTACATATGCCTTCAACATTTTAGTCCTAAAAAAGGATGCTTAGTATGCCCATATTTGACAATCAAGAAATAGCTCTAAATTACGCCACGTTTGGTGATAGCAGCAATCCTGCTCTGATATTTTCCAACTCCTTAGGTACCAGCTATCATATGTGGCAGCCACAAATCGATGCCTTGCAGCACGATTATTTTATTATCTGCTACGACACCCGTGGCCATGGTAAGTCTTCTGCACCAACAGGTCCTTATAGTTTGGATCAGCTTGGGCAAGACGTCATTAACTTGCTGGATTACTTGAATATTGATAAAGCATTTTTTTGTGGCATCTCTATGGGCGGTATGACTGGTCAATGGTTGGCTATTAATCACCCCAACCGCTTTCATCACTTAATGCTATGCAATACCGCCGCGAAGATTGGTAATGAGGCGGCATGGGTAGATCGTGCGCAATTGGTACGTGAGCAAGGTCTAGAGCCTATCGCCACTACAGCTGCCTCGCGTTGGTTCACAGCAAGATTTATCGATAACCATCCTGATGTAGTTAAAGCATTATCTGACGCTCTCGCAGCTGGCAGTAGTGAGGGTTATGCCAGCTGCTGTGAGGCATTATCTGTCGCTGATACTCGCGAGCAGTTAAAGAATATCCGCGTGCCAGTCACAGTGCTTGCAGGATCTGAAGATCCAGTAACAACAGTTGCCGATGGTCAATATATGGTCGATCATATACCTAACGCTAAGCTGGCTACTATCGATGCCTCGCATATCTCGAATATTGAACAGCCTGAAGCATTCAATAAACTCGTGCGACAATATTTAAATATTTAATAGCGCTATTGGTCACTAAAATTATCACATGAGCATATCAAAGCAATAACAAGGAAGTACCATCAAACAAGGAAGACAGTATGAAACGATCATTATTATCATTGGTTATCGGTATTTTTGCTTTTAGCACATTTAGTGCTCATGCCAACATCAATATCGATAAAGAAGTTAAAAGTATTGAAAAAAAGGTGATTGAATGGCGTCGGGATATTCACAAACATCCCGAATTGAGCAATAGAGAAACTCGTACTGCCGCTCTTGTTGCCAAGCATCTAAAATCACTAGGTATGCAGGTCGAAACTGATATAGCGCATACAGGTGTTGTTGGTTTTTTGAAGGGAGCTAAACCTGGCCCTACAGTGATGCTACGTGCAGACATGGACGCATTACCCGTTACCGAAAAAGCAGATGTGCCTTTTAAATCAACCATTGTGACTAAGTATATGGGTGAAGACGTTGGGGTCATGCATGCCTGCGGACACGATACTCATGTTGCTATGCTAATGGGAACGGCTGAAGTACTAGCTGCGGTTAAAAATGAATTGCACGGCAATATCATGTTTGTATTTCAACCTGCCGAAGAAGGTGCCCCTGAAGGTGAAGAAGGCGGTGCTGAGCTCATGCTGAAGCAAGGCATTTTTAAAAAGTATAAGCCTGAGGTTGCGTTTGGATTGCATGTTATGTCGAGCTTAAATAGTGGCCAAATTGGCTACCGAAGCGGCCCTATTATGGCGAGTGCTGATACCTTTGATATAACAGTAAACGGTAAACAAACTCATGGCTCAGCGCCCTGGAATGGGGTCGATCCTATTTCAACTGCGGCGCAAATCGTTACCGGTGTTAATCACATAGTGAGCCGTCAGATTGATATTACTAAAGAGCCCGCTATTGTCTCATTCGGTAAAATAGGTGGCGGTGTACGCGATAATATTATTCCAGATAGTGTCAATATGATTGGTACTATTCGTAACTTTGATATGGATAATCGCGACCAAATTTTTGATAAGATGAAAACCACGGCCACTCATATAGCAATGGCATCAGGCGCTAAAGCTGACGTCAAAATCAATAAAGGTTATCCAGTTACGATTAATGACCCAGCCCTTACCGCGCAAATGTTACCGACGCTCAAAAACGTAGCAGGTAAAGACAATGTACTTGAGGTGCCTAAACTAACGGCATCTGAAGATTTCTCATTTTATGCCCAAGAAATACCTAGTTTATTTTTCTTTTTAGGCGGCACTCCAGTAGGACAAGACGTTAGCAAAGCGCCGTATAATCATTCCCCATACTTTTATGTAGATGAATCATCATTCAAAGTTGGTACTAGAGCGCTTAGCCAATTAGCAATAGATTATTTGGCTATGAAAAAATAACTTTCTAAAAGAGCGATATCTATTGGTATGAGCACTTGCTTAAATCAATAATTAAAGTCGTTATTTTATCTCTTACAACCGATATAATTTAATAAAAATCGAAACAGCTCATATATTTAAAAGACATATGAGCTGTTTTTTCATCTACCTCTTAAGAAGCATTCTCTCTTAGCAACAAGCGCATAAAATTCAGAAAAACAGATATCTAAAGGTTTATTAGTTGTTTAGACATTATTTTAGTAAAAATACACTTTTTTATTCAAGCCATCTACTCGTACTTGTACTTTCTAATCTGCCATAAGATCAAAATCCATACCTTATAGGTATATATTTATACTTAGATAGTTTTTGACTTGATCATCAGAAAACAATAACTTGTTAGATACTTATAAGGATATTACCCATGGAGAAAAACGAATGGAATCACCAACCTTAAACATCAATAAAGTTATTGATGAAGCCAAATTTGCTCCTTTTCATTGGAAGGTGCTGTTTTGGTGTCTATTGATCATTATCTTTGATGGTTATGATCTCATCATTTATGGAGTGGCCCTACCGTTACTCATGGAAGAATGGTCATTGACCGCGGTACAAGCAGGCTTTCTTGCCAGCGCAGCACTTTTTGGCATGATGTTTGGTGCCATGATTTTTGGTACTTTGTCTGATAAAATCGGTCGAAAAAAGACCATCATGATATGCGTCGGTCTATTCAGTAGCTTTACCTTTTTCGGTGCTTTTGCTAATGGTCCGATGCAGTTTGCAGCTTTACGCTTCATTGCTGGTCTTGGTATCGGCGGCGTGATGCCGATTTGTGTGGCGCTGACCTCTGAATACGCCCCAAAGCGTATTCGTAGTACTCTAGTCGCTATTATGTTTAGTGGTTACGCGATCGGCGGTATGGCATCAGCATTATTGGGATCGTTTTTGGTGGTAGATTACGGTTGGGAGATTATGTTTTATATTGCAGGCATTCCTACCTTACTCTTACCAATCATTTGGAAAATGCTGCCTGAATCCTTGATGTATTTGGTCAAAGAAAAAAGACATGATGAAGCCAAAAAAATCGTCCGCAAACTTGCACCACAAGAGACTATCACAGCCTCTACTGACTTAATCTTAGATGAGCCAACCAAAGGCGATGACGCTCCTATCAAAGCGTTATTCCTAAAAAATAGAGGTTTTACCACCATCATGTTTTGGGTAGCTTTCTTTATGTGCTTGTTGATGGTATATGCTCTCGCCAGCTGGTTACCAAAGCTTATGATTCAAGCAGGTTATTCACTAGGCGCTAGTATGCTGTTCTTATTTGCGCTCAATATTGGCGGTATGGTCGGTGCTATTGGTGGCGGTGTGCTAGCCGATAGATTCCATCTAAAGCCTGTATTAACCGTTATGTTTGTCGCTGGTGCAGCCGCGTTGATATTACTTGGCTACAATAGCCCTCAAGTGGTGCTATATACCCTAATCGCGATTGCAGGTGCTACTACTATCGGCTCACAGATTCTGCTCTATACCTTTGTTGCTCAGTATTATCCGACTGCTGTACGTACGACAGCTATGGGCTGGGCATCGGGTATCGGTCGCATTGGTGCTATCGTAGGTCCTATCTTGACTGGGGCGCTACTCACGCTCGAGCTTAGCCACCAAACGAACTTCTTATTTATCGCCATACCAGGAATAATTGCAGCCGTTGCTATTTTCTTAGTAAACCTTAATGCAGCCGTAGATAGTAAAAAAATTCAAGAAAAACCAGTCACTTTAGACACACCTATAGCGACCTAAATTTGATTTCGACTCTATTTTAATCATACTTTATATTTGTATAACCTGATCAATCTGGCAGCATAAACGCAAGGCACTAAATGCTGCTAGACTTGAGGTTTTAGGATTTTCGACCAATGGCAGTCCAGCCATGCTAATCTCAAGCTTACCGAATACCCCTTTCGCCATTATATGATGAATATTGTACTCAAGCGTTGGATCAGCAATTAACTCTACGGTTGTATCATCAAGGCCAACGCCTGCAATCGCAATCGTAGCGGCAACGTTTGAATTATCAGGGAATAAAGCAGCCGCTTCTCTAGCGGTACCCGTAAAAAACACAGTAGGTTCCACTAAATTATCGTAGTCAATAAGCCGATCTGCATGGCTTCCTTTCCAGCTCGATGGGTGCTTCTTACCTTGATAAACCACATCACTGAGTCCTGCGAAACTTGCAGCGTGTATGCCATCAATTCCAGCCACTGCACCCGCTAAGATATGAATTTTCACACCATTCGCTTCTGCAGTATCAGCAAGCGATATAGCAAACTTCTCATCAGTAAAAGCGCCGACAGATACAATCCCAAGTGGGATGCTCTTTTCCAATATTTTAATAGCATGTTCTTTGAGCCCATTCTGACCCGACATCTCAACTGCTAAATCAGGAGTTTCTATCAAATCGTCTACCGAAGTAATCACATCTATAGACTCGCCTAGTTCAGTTTTTATAATCTCTGCGCTTCTGGTGCTTACCAATACTGTTGAGAGGACAATGTTTTTAGGCAACATCTCATGTACTTTTCTTGCCATAGATCCATAGCCTATAAACATCACGTTTTTCATACTTACTCCCATTTATTACTTTTTATATTTTTTCGCTTAGGCTATATAGTCTTGTGCTATTTTCATTCATCTGCCCAAATATAGATTAAATATATTTTTTTAAAGCAATGATATTAATTGATGACATACCCTAAGACAATAACAAAACACTTTTATGCTGTTATTGGCTCTATATTCAATAGTAGCCATCATTCTGACTATGTGTTGCAAGCTGGGCTGCAAGTGGTACAGTAAAGAGGTATAGGCAATAGCTTTAAGGTAGTTTTTAGGATAGAAATTTTAATTCTATTCAAAGGGATTTTATTCAAAGGAGCTGAACACCAATGAGTATAACTAAACAGGCATCCATTCATATTCGTTGTGATGGTGAATCTACCACATTACCTTCTATTTTAAATAATGCCTATCCTATGCGCCCATACTCTTTTACTACACGCTTAGTAAACTGGATATTAGCATCTGTAGATTGGAATGATTAATTAACTTGAGTGATTGCTCAAATATATCTTGAACATTTATTTTAGTCCAGTTAAGATGATCATTGCTATATAAATTACTCCTACTTATAAAACACTTCTAAAGGATAAATCATGCCATCAAATTACGCACAAAAAATTCAAGCCGGTGTCAAATTCCCCGATATAGACGTACAAATGCTAAATGGTGATATAAAGTCACTAGGTACGCCTGATAACGGTCATGACTGGAAATTGGTCGTGATGTATCGAGGTCAACATTGTCCGATATGTACTAAATACCTCAACCAGTTAGAAACCGTAAAATCGTCATTTGCTGATGCGGGTGTCGATATCATTGCAGTATCAGGTGATAGTAAAGAGCAATTAGAGAGTCATTTAGAAAAATTAGATATCGACTTCCCTATTGCCTATGGTCTGACTGTTGAGCAGATGAATACGCTAGGACTTTATATCTCAGAGCCACGTTCAGAGAAAGAGACCGATCATCCCTTTGCAGAGCCTGGTGTATTTGTGATTAATGCTGATGGAGAAATTCAAATCGTTGATATCTCCAACGCACCTTTTGCTAGACCTGAACTTGAAGCCCTTGCGAATGGTTTAGCCTTTATTCGAAAGAATGACTACCCTATTCGCGGTACGCATCGTTAGGCTCACTGTAAAAAATAATCCTTAATGACTGCATGAGTCTTTAAGGATTATTTGTATTTTTCATTGCTTTTATGATTGTCAAACTAAGACCTCCACAGGATAGGATCAGGTTATGCTCAAATTTTATTTTCATCAAACCCCAAACCCGATGAAAGTAGCTGTCTATCTCGAAGAGACTGGCTTGCCATATGAGTTGATCGCTATAGATACCTTAAAAGGCGAACAACATACCTCTGAGTATCGCGCTATTAACCCCAATGGTAAAACCCCGGCCATCGAAGATGATGGCAAACGTGTATTTGACTCTACTGCTATCTTGATGTATCTCTCCGAAAAAACAGGGAAATTAGCCGGTAAACCAGAAGATCGTGGCGAGATGCTGTCATGGTTGATGTTTATAGCGACAGGGTTAGGGCCGTTTTCTGGTCAATCTGTGCATTTTAGACATAAGGCACCAGAGAAAACGCCTTATGCTATCAATCGTTATCTTCGTGAAGCCGAACGTCATTACGAAGTGTTAGAGACCCACATGGAAGGTCGCGAGTATCTGGTTGGCGATGAGTATTCCATCGCTGATATTTCAGCTTGGGGGTGGATTGATAAAGCAACCGTAGTCTTAGGTGAAGAAGGTTTAGACAACTATCCTAATCTAAAGCGCTGGTTTGCAAATATAAGTGCTCGCCCTGCGGTCCAAAAAGCCCGAAATATTCCTAAAGGCATCGAGTTTAAGACCGAGTTTGATGATGTGGCAGCACGCGCGCTATACCCTCAAAACTTTGCTAAACCCGATAAGAATACCTAACAGCCAAAGAACGACTATCAAGTTAGAGGAATAATTGGCATAGGGTAAGAGTACGGAATATGATGCAAACATGATTAAGATTGGTGATGGCGATCCATTCTCATCGGGTTTTGTGGCGATCCAACCTAACTCTAAGATTCCATCAGCTGTGTAAGAATACGCGCTCATTTACCCAACTCAAGGACGAGACATGAAAATCCTCAGAACTCCCGATTCGCGTTTTGCAAACCTACCAGATTACAACTTTGACCCGCACTATCTAATGGTCGACGACAGCGAAGACAATGAGCTGCGTGTGCATTATTTAGACGAAGGACCAAGAGACGCTGATCCAGTGTTACTGTTGCATGGGGAGCCTTCATGGTGTTATCTATATCGTAAAATGATTCCGATACTGACTGCAGCGGGACACCGCGTTATTGCGCCAGACCTCCCCGGTTTTGGGCGCTCAGACAAACCCACATCTCGTACTGACTATACCTACCAACGTCATGTCAACTGGATGCAATCCGTACTCGACCAATTAGATCTGAATAACATCACTCTGTTTTGTCAGGATTGGGGTGGACTGATTGGTTTGCGTTTGGTTGCAGAAAATCCAGACCGATTTGCTCGGGTAGCAGCTGGCAACACCATGCTCCCCACCGGCGACCACGATCTAGGTGAAGGTTTTCGTAAATGGCAGCAATTCTCGCAGGAAACACCTCAATTTCATGTCGGAGGGACCATCAAGAGCGGTACCGTTACCAAGCTGTCACAGGCGGTGATCGACGCCTACAATGCACCATTTCCTGATGAATCCTATAAGGAGGGCGCTAGACAGTTTCCACTGCTTGTACCCTCGACGCCGGATGATCCTGCTTCAGAAAATAACCGCGCTGCATGGATTGAGCTGAGTAAATGGACAAAGCCCTTTATCACGCTGTTCAGCGATTCTGACCCAGTGACTGCTGGTGGCGATCGCATTATGCAAAAAATCATTCCCGGCACCAAAGGTCAAGCACATACGACTATTGCCAACGGCGGACATTTTCTTCAAGAAGACCAAGGTGAAAAAGTGGCTAAGCTTTTGGTCCAATTTATTTATGATAACCCGAGATAATTCATCATCACCCTAAGTGACTTAAAGTAAAAAATATAAAGAACTTTGCGCTATTTTCTATAATTTTTTGACAGCTTTTGCTTTTTGTTAGTCATGCTAAATGCTTCATTAAACCACTAGTTTATCTCTGCATCTTCTTTAACATAGATCCTATTCGATCATGATACTGAAAGCGACTACACTAATACGCTAGGATAGTGCTATATTTCAAAACAATAAATATCCACGCCCCTACTATTAAGGACTGACCAATGAGCAGAGAATTTACCCCACAAGAAGGCTCTTGCTCCTGTCATAGCAATACTTATACGATCAACAATCAGCCCATTGGACGCTTTATCTGCCACTGCACTATTTGCCAAGAATTCACTGGCCAAGCTTATAATGATGTGACGATTTTACTTAAACCCGATGTGAGTTCATTAAACCTTATCAGAACCAAATTTCGCCGTTGGAAACTCCCACCAAATATTAGCCGCGGACTTTGTACCCGTTGCAATAAACCCAGTATAGAAATGGCGTTGGGCGGCAATCTAATATTAATACCCACAACAAATTATCCTGATGTGGCGGCACTACCCAAGCCAACTATGCATCTATTTTATAATCGCCACACCAGCGATATAGAGGATGATTTGCCCAAGTACAACGGCTTTGTGCAAAGTCAGGCGATGATCTTGAAGGCGCTTGCTCAAGGTATGTATAAGAGAGTCAGTAAACGCTAGTAGTATTAACTTTGATACACTCTACCAATGATCATTTGGAGCCCAATATGACTTCAACCGCAGTAGAAATTACGGTAAATAACGCTGCCGATATCGCTATTATCGGCGGTAGCGGTCTGTATCAAATGCAAGCTTTGACCAATAAGCGCAGCGTTAAAATTGAGACACCCTATGGTGAGCCATCTGATGACATCGTGCTCGGTGAACTTAATGGCGTCACAGTTGCATTCTTAACGCGACATGGTCAAGGACACAGGTTAACCCCCTCTGAGGTGCCTTATCGTGCCAACATCTATGCCTTAAAGACTTTAGGCGTACGCTATATCGTCTCAGTATCAGCGGTTGGCTCATTGCAAGAGAAGCTGAGACCATTAGATATGGTCATTCCCGATCAAATGATTGATATGACCAAGCAGAGAGTAAGCACGTTCTTTGGAGATGGTGCGGTCGCCCATGTGTCAATGGCTGACCCTTTATGCCCTGAAGTAGCAGACATCTTGATGCGAGCTTATGACAACGCAAATATTGCCGATGGGCAGTGCCACGCAAAAGCCACCTATGTATGTATCGAAGGACCACAGTTTTCAACTCGCGCAGAATCACATTGGTATCGGCAGATGCAAGCGGACATCATCGGTATGACCAATATGCCAGAAGCTAAGCTGGCACGCGAAGCCAGTATCGCCTATGCCACATTGGCGCTAGTGACAGATTTTGATTGTTGGCATCCAAATGAGCAAGCCGTCAGTGCAGATTATGCTATACAAAATCTAATGAAAAATGCAGACAACGCGCAGCAAGTCATTAAGCAAGCCGTGGCATTAATTGCATCCGAACAGCCGAAATCCATCGCTCATACTGCTTTGACCCAAGCATTAGTCACGCCTGTTGAAGCGATGAGCGCAGAGACTAAGACAAGGCTTGCGGCATTGCTTCCGTAGAGGTTAAAACCTTAGACATCTATAATGTTTTTTCATATAAAAGAGGTCCTCAAACTATTTGAGGGTCTCTTTTATTTTTGACAGCCAGCTTTTTGGAGAGATAGCTTTTTCAACATCATACAGGTCTTACTGTTAGCAACAGCTTCCTGAATTAACAAACGGCCCAGACACTATGTCCGCTTGATGACCAAACGGTAGGATATCACCACAACCTGCGAAAATACCATAGTGGCGACTATCATCGCCAATAAAATCAAAATGCTTAGCAAAGCGTGACTCTTTTAGCATACGAAAAGTATTACCACAGACAGGGAAAACGCGGCCTGTCTCAATCGTATGATGTTTATCTAAATTAAAATGATGCGGTAGCTGGTCAATGGTTCCGTGATAAATGACTGCTTGACCGTGGTCTTCACAAGCATCTTCCAGCGTGGCAATCTTGAATAATCGATAAGTAGCGGAAAAAAACTGAATATCGCCAATCTTAGCAGCAAGTAGCGGATCGGTGATTTCAAGCGGACGATCTTCAACCAAACGCGGGTCTAAAAAATCAGCATGTCGTGCTAAGCGCTCAAAATCCTTCCAGTATAAGGCACCACTTAAACACTCTCCATAAAGGACAGGATCATTGACTAAATGCTGCGGTATACGGCGGTCTGCATAGACATCAGAGAAATAAAACTCACCGCCAGGCTTGAGCAAACGCTGCACACTGGCCATCACCGCTGCTTTATCAGGCGATAGGTTAATAACACAATTTGAGACAATGATATCGAAGCTATTGGGGTCTAAATTGAGCTCATCTAGCTTTTCGATGTAGCCCTTGAGAAAAGTCACATTGTCGTAGCCAAATTTATCCACATGATAATTTTGATGCTGCTTTGCAATGGCTAGTTGTTCATCTGTCATATCGACACCGACCACATGACCTGTACGTCCAACCAATTGTGCTAATGCATAGACATCACGGCCCGAACCGCAGCCCAAATCTAGGATACGGCAGCCTTCAAGTAGCGCTGGGCAGACCAAGCCACAACCATAATATCGACTTAGAACCTCATCATGAATATTCGCTAACAAAGGCTTTAACCAACTTGGCATATTGCTAATATCACAGCATGCTGACGTTTTCAAATCCTCAGTACTTTGTAGCTGCTTGCCATAATAATCTTGAACGACCTCATGCATAATAACTTCCTTGTTAATAATAAAACGGCTTAAGCAACCTTATTCAGCCCCCTATATCAGGGTCATCCTAAAGATAAGAAATATGAACCATATTTAAAGAACCAGCTAATCAAGAGCCTATTTTTTCAAGCCAACCTACGGGCAAATGTTTTAAATCTGTAGGCTCATCAATGTCGTGCAGTGGGTCTAATAACGCCAATGTCCAACTCAATGCTGCAATACGTTGTCGAGTCACTGCTGCCACGCTGGCAGTGCTCCACTCAATATCCGAAAATAAACTGGCATCAACTTGCTTAAACCCTAAGAGCACGTAACCGCCATCTGAGGCAGGAATCATGACCGTATCAGACTGTTCTAATTGCTGCACTGCATCTTGAATACGCACTGGCGTTAAGCTTGGGCAATCCGTGCCAATCAATACCACCTGTTTAAAAGTATTTAACGCTTGCCTGCTAGCAGCTAACATACGTAACCCTAAGTCATCATTTGCTTGCGCTGACCACTGCAATGACTCAGGTAAACCAAGCGTCTGCCAACATAAATCAGTTGGCGCTGGACTCACACACAGCTCGACGCTAAATCCGGTTGCTAGTGCCTGCTCAACGCTATGCAATAACAGCTGTTTTGCTATAAGTGATGCACCCTCAAGACCAAGCGCAGGCTGCAAACGTGTCTTTGCCATACCACGAGCGGGGAACTTGGCGAAGATAATAATAAGCGCGTCTGTTTGCATAGCATCTCTTGGCATAAGTATTTGAATTTTTATTATTACAAGTTGAAATGGTTTGAGCGTACTCTAGGACTCTTCACGGCTAATAAAGGCAATTGTTAGCTACTAAGTCTTATAATAACGCTGCTTAATAATATCAGCAGAGACACCGCGCCAGTAATCAAAACGCAGATGCCACATCAAACCTATCGTGCGCCAAGTTCCATATTGTTGCCAGCGCCGTGCCGAAGTTATTACCTTGCTTCGTAGACAAGCCGGCTTACCAACAGCTTTAAGACGTTTGCAAAGTTCAATATCTTCCATAAGTGGCTGCTGAGAGTAACCACCCAGCTGCTCAAAAAGTGGTTTTTTGATAAATATCGCTTGATCACCCGTTGCAATCCCACTAAATCTGGAACGCCAATTAATCATCTGACTGACTACCTTGAGCATCCATGCAGAACTGTCCAAACGCACATCGAAACGCCCCCACGCGGCGTGCCTGACGGCTGATGTAATATCAGCAATAGTGTGGTTCGGCAGCTGCGTATCCGCATGCAAAAACAACAACACGTCACCCGTTGCTAGCTCAGCACCTGCATTCATTTGCAGCGCACGTCCAGCGGCGGACTCTGTTATTTGCCAATCAATAACCTGTCCACTAATAACGGATGGACTGCTATCTATCAAACTTTCAATCAGTTCCTTGGTAATGGCAACTGAGTTATCTGTTGAACCGCCATCCACTAATATGACCTGATAAGGTGCTGGATTCAGATGAGCAAGATGATCCATCAATTTAGGCAAATTATCCGCTTCGTTCAATAACGGTATTACGATAGAGAGGGTGATTGGCACAGCAGTCATTTTTATTAACGCCCAATTTATTTCTTATTCAACCGCCAATCATAATTGGTATAACTGACTTTTATTTTACCCTGCTCTAAGGCCTTCACTTGAGTACTATTCATTCCTAATGCTTGACTATAACGTCCCAAAAATCCTGCAACGTCATTAGTACCGCGCCAACCCATCGTAAAATCTTCTTTGTACCATTTAAAAATTGGTGATACCTCAAGCGTATTGCCCTTCAAGCGATTACGGCTGCTGTCTGCCAAAAACTTACTGGTGACTTGCTCTAACTGCTTCTCTAAGCGCTTTCCAGTAAACGCATCGTCTAGGAGCGCAGGACAGCCAATGCTGGCACAATTAACCGCAAAGTGAATGCGTGGGTCGTTGTAACGCTTGGAGCCGCGAATCAGATTGTGTTCAATATCATCTAGCGAGCGTGTTTTACCCAATAGTGGAATAAAATTCTGCTTCCAAGGTGAGCTTAATACGGATCCAATATCTTTAATTGATTTGATATTTGGATACTTGGTGAGCACCAACTCCACCGTACCTGCATTATAGACATTGATTAAAAAGGCTAGTTGCTCAGCTTTATTCCAACCGTTAAATTCAGATTGACTGACCTTACTAGTGGCAGCCATATAGCTATCTAACTTACTTTTATCTGACTGCATGCCAACATAATCAACTACCGACGCTTTGCCAGCATTGGTCATGGTTACATGTTTATCTAGCAACGTATCCCAACTGCTGTGATTAAAATCCGCATAGGCGGCTGCGCTTGATAACAAAATAGCGGTGGCAATAGTCGTTTTGACTATTAAGTTATTGAATAATGACATGGTAGTAACTCCGCTTAAATAGATAGGTTTTTGCCTATCCTAATCTCATTTATTCCAGTTTTATCTAATCTACTCTAATAAAGCTATATAGCTGACTCTTCTAAAATACCGCCGCAGCTACTGCCCTGTCCTGCCGTACAACCATAGCAATGGTCCGCAATGGCAATATCATCACCTGCAGGATTTTGTGTTAATAAATCTCTTAGATGACGGCGGGCTTTGTTTGGTACCGGAATCTCAAGCTGCTGGTTGAAATCGCAATCAAATAATTCTCCCAGCCAATTTACGCTGATAGTCGAGCGACACATCAGTTCGGTTAAATTGGAGGCTACATAATTGGCTTTGAGTAAATCCATATAGGAATGGAACTGTTTTTTAGCCAATAGAACCGCACCAAAGCGCTGAATAGGCATATTGGTTAACGCAAATAGCTGATTAAACTCAATATCGAAGTGCGCTTTTAACTCGCGCTTATAATCCGCTTCTAGCTGCTGCTGATTGGGTGGTAGTGTCGCCCCTTGCGGGTTGTACACAAGATTCAATGTCAAATTCGAACCAGATTTACCATAACCTAAAGCATTAAGCTTGTGTAGCCCTAAAATACTGTCATCAAACGCCCCTTTACCGCGTTGCTTGTCTACGTTTTCTAATGAGTAACAGGGAAGCGAAGCAACAACCTCGACCTCATTGTCCGCCAAGAACTGCGCCATATCCTCATAACCTTCTACCATCAGAATCGTCAGATTGCAGCGGTCAATCACTTTGACACCCAGCGCTCGTGCCGCTTTAACCAAGTACTTAAAGTCTTCATGCATTTCAGGCGCGCCACCAGTCAAATCCAGTGTATCGATATTTTGCGCTTGTAAAATTTGTGGAATCAGCTCAACCAGCTCACGTGACATCATCTCTGTACGGTACGGACTGGCGGCAACATGACAATGCACACAGGACATATTGCATAAGTAACCCATATTCACTTGCAAGATTTTAAGCTCTCGCCTTTTAATATTAGGAAAATCAGTATCTTCGAGTAATTCAATGGTAGATTTCATAGTGGTATAGAATCCAGGTGTCAGTCTTCTTGATTATAAATGGACATCATTAAATTTTTGGTATAGATAGTGTTTGTCTTATAAATCTACTGCTTGTATAAAGCTAATCTAATTAATAATACCTTATTTTTTCTGATGCATTGCCATTAATCTTAGATTATTGAACATTGATAATGTTAGCTATATATAAGGACAAGATGAAGCTGCGATATTTTCAAAACTTTGAACGACTTAAAAGCGTGTGCCATTCTCTCCTGAATAATGAGCCTTTTTTATCAGCTTATTATTCCATTATCCTTGCTTTTCTTGCGCTAATATTCCATTTATTTCCCTTATGTTTTTAAGTAAATACCTTTATAAGTGATTTAAAAACGCTTTTGTAACAGAAAAACAACACTTATCCCAATAAATCCGATGAACGTTACGATAAACCCGATGAGTGCCATAATAAAATTCTTGCTTAAGCATATAGTTTTGTTTAACTTATTCAGAGGATAGTTTAGATATATTTATATATGGATTATATATAATAAAAATTTAAATTGTCTCAGGAACCTCTCGGAAATATTTCAAAATCAACCATTTAGTAATGCAATATCCAAGTATGTACCGTCTATATATTTATGATTTAAATACCCCTTAGCCCTCAAGTTTTTTTACAAGGATTCGTATGAAATATACTATACACGCTCTATTAGCAGCGATGGCTTTATGCGCAAGTGCAAGCGCTGTAGCCTCTAGTCACCGTGAAGCGCCCTCAATCACCAAAACGCCTAAAGTTGATGCCACTGACCTCTATATGTTTAACAGCTATGAGAGTGGCCGAGCAGATTACGTCACCATCATTGCTAACTATTTACCACTGCAAGACGCCTACGGTGGACCTAACTATTTTTCGTTAGATGATGATGCTCTATATGAGATCCACATTGATAACAACGGTGATGCGGTCGAAGACGTCACCTTCCAATTTGACTTCAAACAAACACTAAATAGCATCGAAATACCCTCAGGCGGTCCGTCAAATGTTGCGATACCATTATCTAACGCGGGCGATGCCTCAAACCCAGCTAACGTGCAAACCAGTGAAAGCTATGGTGTGACGATGGTTAAAGGTGATCGCCGTAGCGGCGCGCGTACACCACTGGGGAATTTTAACAAGCCATTTGACTATATCGGCACCAAGTCTTTTGCAGACTATCCAGGCTATGCAAGAGGCTTTATTCAACCGTTAAACTTAGGCACTTGTGGGGCTGGCAAGGTCTTTGTCGGTCAACGCGCTGAAAGCTTTGCTATTGATTTGGGTAGAGTGTTCGATCTGATTAATTTAAATCCATTAGGTCCACGTGACGGCGGGACAAACGTACTAGCAGATAAAAATATTACCTCGATTGCAATGGAGATACCTAAAGCTTGTCTCGTTAACGCCGCCCAAGTAGATTTAGGCAATAATAAGAGAGGTGTAGATCCTGTGATCGGCGCTTGGACGACTGCCAGTGTTCGTCAGGCTACCTTAGTCAATCCTTCACCTGCTTCTGGTATCAGTACCACTGCTAAGAAAGGTGGTGCATGGACTCAAGTTTCAAGATTGGGTATGCCGCTGGTCAATGAGGTCGTCATTGGTCTTAAAGACAAAGACAAATTTAACGCCTCAGAGCCAAAAGATGACGTGGCTAATTTCAAGAATTATGTGTTCTATCCTACGCTACCTGCCTTGATTCAAAAACTATATCCAAGTGCGCCAGCACCTACTAACTTCCCGCGTAACGATCTAGTCACTGCCTTTTTGACTGGTGTCCCAGGTGTCAACAAACCAGCTAATGCAAATGTAGTTCCAGGGGATATGCTGCGCTTGAATACTAATATTGCTGCAGTAGGTGCTGGTGCTCAAAACGATTTAGGTGTGATTGCTGGCGATAATGCAGGATTCCCGAACGGCAGACGGCCTGGTGATGACGTCACCGATGTCTCTCTAAGAGTAGCTATGGGTGTATTATGTACAATTAATATTTCTTGTGCTCCTGCTGATGCTAAAGCCGGTACAGCGCCACTTACTGATGGCGTGCGTAAAACCGCTGATAAATTTGATTCAGCCTTCCCTTATCTAAAAACCCCTAACCCTGGCGCAACCTCCCAGCCCCAGTAAGCTAAATCCACCCTAAGGAGAAACAAGATGCGTTATATATGTTTAGTCCTATTGATTACCGGGTCGACAGCTCTTACTGGTTGCTTCGGTGATAATGATAACAAGAACTTTGAGACAGGAAATCAGGGCAATCCCAATGTAGCAGCAGATCAAGCGAAGGCAAATCTAGCAGTCGAGAGAGTCTCTGCTGTGATCAACGCCAGTAAGGATGTAAATACCGACGAACCGCAAGACATTGATCGGATTATCCTTCCCGAAGCCAATCTAGCAGAGCCTGTTGCGGTAACAGGTGCCAACGCCTCGTTGTAATCTGACGTGATATAAACCTGACACCTGATCAAACTCTTGATCAGGTGTTTCTTTATGTTTTGAGCTGAGAGATCTTATGAACTGGATTAAGCCCTTTATTGGACTACTACCGTTATTACTTATCGGCAGCCCCCTTCTTCATGCTGCACCCTTTATTCCAAAAAGCGACCAACAAATTCTTGAGACCTTACCCACCGATTCACCGCCGCCGCGCTACTCAAACTCAGACAGCTTTTTGTCTAGTGCGAGCACAGCCAGTCCTGAGCAAACCAGTCAGCTTTTAGAGCGCGCTTACTTACAGGGTGATCCACGTGCGCTGGGTCAAGCCCGAGCGCAGCTGGATCAAATAAAGGATCCGGATGTAGAAACCCTCATGTTACGAGCACGAGCATTGCAGGCAGATCACAAGTTCTCCGAAGCAAAAGCACAGCTAAAGCAGATATTAAGTAAAGATCCTGCTCATGCAGATGCGCTGTTGACACTCTCTTCTCTGCTTGTCGTACAAGGTCAGTTTGAGGAGGCAATAAGCTACTGTACAAAGCTCGATGATGCTTCTCTACGTGTCTATCAATTGGCATGTATGGCTCAAGTGCAGAGCATGACCGGTCAACTGACGCAAGCAAAGCAAACCCTGAATGGGCTCGCCAATCTTGCGCCCGGACTCGATGCATCGACCGCACGCTGGATTTACCTTATTCAGGCAGACGCTGCACTGCGTAGCAAGGATGTTGCGCTTGCTACTCAAGTCTTTAGTGTGATGGACACTCAAACTGTACCCGCACTCATGGCACGCGCTGATTGGCTATTAAAACAAGGAGACTATGAAAAAACGCGGCTATTGCTTCAGGATCATACTGACAAAGACGCGCTATTGCTAAAGCTCATCACGGCTCAAATTCAACTGGGGGATCCTAACGCTCAGCAAAACTTAGGACTTATGAAAGAACGCATCGATGTATGGAAGATACGTGAGGAAAATGCCCACATGCGTGAACAGGCTACTTATGCCCTACTTGCTAACCAAATTAACCCAGCGCTGCAATTGGCTCGCGAAAACTGGCAACAACAGCGCGAAACGGCTGACATCGTGATCTATGCGACAGCAGCCATCAAAGCCGGTAGCAAAAAAGACATTGAGCTATTGCGCCAGTTTATGACAGACACACAATTTGAATACCCGGCACTTGAGCGCGACCTACGCTTAGGTAAAATCAACAGTTCAAGCAAGCAAGTAAGTAAGTACGTAAGCAAGGAGACAACTTCATGAGCGCATTTATCAGGCTCATTTGGAGTCACACTTATCGTTATCTGACTTTATTCTTATTGGTGCTGACGTCTACGGCACTACAAGCACATGAATCTAGTACGGCTTACTTAAACTTAGAGCCCCTGAGCTCGTCGAGTACAGCAGATACTGCTTATAAGGCTAAGTACGAGCTATCGCTTCGAGACTTAGCTTTGCTGATAGATATAGACTCAAACCAAGACAGTCAAGTAAGTTGGGCAGAGGTCAAATCACAGACGACGCTTATAGAACAGCTTATTGCTGCTCAGGTGACATTAGCAGCGGGCGATCAATCCTGTCAAACCACAAACTTTGCGCCACTAGCGATTAATACGCGTGGTGGCTTTAATTACTTACATACCGAATTTGAGTTGGGCTGCGCTGCTCCTATCTCAGAGCTTAACTATCAAGTTCTGGCAGGTATCGATGCTAACCACCGCTTGATACTGACGCAAGCTGGTAGCGAATTACCGGTTCAAGTATTGACTGTTGGACAAACTTCATTAGGTGCCGGGACAGACTCTGGCTGGCTCTCTACGGCGACAAACTTTTTGAAAAGTGGGATACACCACTTGCTGATCGGCTGGGATCATCTATTGTTTTTGTTTGTCCTTTTAATACCAGCAGTTTACGTGCGTAAGCAAAAACAATTGGTTGCCGTTGCCAAGCCGCGAGCTGCATTACTTGAGGTATTTTGGATTGCAACGTCCTTTACGCTTGCGCACTCAATTACCTTGAGCCTAGCTGCTCTTGGTATCGTTAGTATACCTGCCCGCTTTATCGAATCTTTAATTGCTCTGTCCATCGCATTCGCTGCGTTAAACAATCTGGTACCAATGTTACGAGTGCGAGCCGTCTATCTGGCCTTTGTTTTTGGTCTGATTCACGGGTTTGGCTTTGCCAACGTGCTCGTAGATTTGCCACTAGCAACAAGTGAGCGCGTATTAGCATTATTAAGCTTCAATATAGGGATTGAGCTAGGACAACTAGTATTCATTGCCATAGTATTTCCGATCGCGCTGTTATTACGTCATACGCGTTTTTATAAATCGGTTATATTTTATGCTGGCTCTTTTGTTAGTATCGCCATTGCATTGTGGTGGTTTTTTGAACGAATAACGTGATTAAAACGTTAAAATACATATAGGTTGTTCAACATAACATCGATACGTTATTGAATAATTTCGACTAGTTTTACAGTGATTCCACTATGTTTGCTTTTATCATAAACACGGTTTAAGACATTAAAGAAGGGGCTAAGATTAATAATCTTAGCCCCTTCTTAATTTCAAGAGGAAATTTTGTATTCTATAAATGGCTATTTATTCAGTGACAAAAGCAACCTTAGTCAAACCCGCAGTACTGGCAGCAGCCAGCACTTGCGCCACCATATCATAACGGGTGTCTTGATCTGCCCGCAGATGAATATTCGGATTAGCACCGTCTTTTGACGCTTCTTCAAGCCGCAATTGCAATTGCGCTAACGTCAGCGCTTCCTCATCCAAAAATAGACCATTGTCTTTATCAATGCTTATTTGCAATATCTCATCAGGCAAGCCGCTTACTGTGGCATTGGTATCAGGCAGATCCAGTGGTACGGTTGGATTCATCACCGTGGCTGTGACCAAAAAGATAATCATCAGTACCAGCATAATATCAATGAGCGGAATGAGATTCATCTCGCTCATACCTTGGGTCTCTTCATCACCTAGATGGAATGCCATACCTGCCTCCTTATTTTTCTTTATTCGTCAGTTTATCGAATGAATAGCCACTGTCTATACTTTGGCACCAGTTGCTTCAACGAGAGTTGCTTTGCTATTTGCTAGCATACTCGGCCGCATTGACTCGCCTAATAGACCATGCGCAATGTCATTGGCTCTATACAAGATTCGGCGATTCATACGCGTAATGACGTTATAGAAAATCACCGCAGGAATCGCGACCGCAAGACCTAGACCAGTCATAATAAGCGCTTCACCTACTGGGCCCGCTACTTGGGCAAGTCCTGCCTGCCCACTATCACCAATACTACGTAGCGCATGGAATATGCCCCACACTGTCCCAAATAGCCCAATAAAGGGGGCAATAGCAGCAGTCGTACCGAGCAGTGGTAACCCTTGCTCGCTTTGATAACGATATCGACCAATCTGCTGTAATAACATCTGTTCGGTGAGAAGCCTGCGCTCTTCTGGGCTAGCTTGCAAAGTGGGCGGTATCTGATTGTGTATTTGCTGAGATAAGTCAACGACGACGGTTTTAGCCAACTGATGGCTATAGTACAATCGTAAAATCCCTGTCACCCAAGACACAATCGACAAAGCAAATAATGCGAAAAACAAACTCTTAGTAATGATATCTGTATATTGCCAATAATCTGTAAAATCCATATAGGCTCCTAAAAGCAGTTAAGTAGCTAGTGAGGCTGACAATACATTTTTTATGAACACATTCTTCATATAGTCGGTTTAATCAAAAAAGGAAAACGAGCTATTACTTAGATTAAGGTCGCTCATATATTAATGACATCGGTACAATGCCATTAACAGGTCGCTCATTTTGTTGGAACGGTTTAAGTTGTCCTGCTCTGACTTGAGTCATCGCTGCAATATCAACAATCTTATTACCCGATGATTCGAGCAATTGCACATCCGTAATGTAGCCGCTTTTATCGACATGAAGCTCTAATAATACAGTGAAGATATCGCCTGATTGACTAGTCACTTCACGCCAAATCGCCGACGGTAGGTCTGTTTCAGGTTTCTTCTGATCAAGCCAGCTGGCTTGCTCCTCCAAAAAGTCAACTGCCTCATCATTGAGATTAAGCTGTTTTCGTTTCTCATTACTCTTGCCAGCCTGCGCTTGCAGCAGCTCTTGCCCTGCGCGTTTTCTACCTTCTTGCCACTGACGTGCTTGATCACGATTGAATTGTGCTGTCACCGATCGGATTAACGACGCTATATCTATTTCTTCTTCAGCCTTAATCCTAACTGTTTTTCTCGTCTCTTTTATGACCAGCCCTTGCGTTGACATATCTGTTGATTCAGGGCTGACCTGTTCTGTCATCGCTTGAACCAAGGCTACAAGATCCTGTTCTTCTTCCGTCATTTTTTTGGCAATTTCTTCCGATTCTTTGGTCGTATTTTTCTGTACCAAGACTGGCAGTTGAGTTTCTTTTGTTATCTTAGTCTTTTCTGGATTTGACTGATTTTTTATTGGATCAGAACTTAAAGGTTTGATAGAATTTAGCGGTTTACTAAAGGTTGGCTTTGACACAGCATTTACTGACTTAGCTTCTACCTGTTTAGTATCTGATAGTTCAGCAGATTTTTTCTCTGATTGCGGCAGTCGTTGATGAACAGAGTTAGATTTTGTAAGGATATTTTCGGCACGACGTTCTGCAGTAGCCGCTGCGGATGATTTTGGCAATGTCACTAGCTCTAATTGGATTGCCTGAGGCTTAGCCGCTTTAGCCTCCAAAATTTCAGGGCTATCCATAGATATCACAGCCCATACAGTAAGACCGTGTAATATAATCACAAAGATAGTTATCCAAGCACTGATAGAGCCGCTGAGACGGGTAAATGGATTTAGTATCATGATGATTTATTAGGCAGCCTATTAGAAATAGCAGTTGAATAATTGTCCATCAACGATAGCAAATATTTGCCTATAAGCGTCAGATTATATAGTAATTTTTATGGAGTGCTGAAGTAGCTTATTGTGCTTACAGTAATGAATGTATCTATTGTAAGAGCAGGACTGATATTACAGCCGGCTTTCATTATTAGTGAGGCGCTTATGAGTGACAAACTGGTCGCAGTGTTGCTAAAAATTGCACTGAGGCTTTGGGTTTATATGTAGTTTATGCCCACATTAAACTGCTACCACAGAAGGTAAGACGCTTTATTAATTTTATGAACGGGTATTATGGTTCACCACTGTACTGGGACAAGCCTATGACTAAAAACTAGCCATCATTATTAATGTTAAATATGAACGATACTATTTTTTTGGCGTTAATACCTTGAATTTACTTAGATTAACAATGGCAACTGATAAAATTCAGCATATATCGAGGTGCCGATCAGTACACATACAATATTGAGCCAGACCAGACGAACCTGAGTAACTGACCAACTTATCTGCCAATCAATTTTGTCACGCGTCCTTAGCCACTCTGTCACACTAATCGCTACTGTTAGCCATAATGCGCCTACCAAATAACCTCCCAGTACATCGCTCAAATAATGCTCATTCAGCAAAATCCTGCTTAATCCTACCAACAGTGAGAAAAAGACAGTAATCACAGCTATCCGAACTTGCGTGGCAAAGTTGCGACTAAAACGAATAGCCATGTAAGCCAAGAATCCATATAACGCAACCGTAACCGTCGCATGTCCACTGGGAAAAGAATCTGTCTGCTCAAACAATAAAATATCTACTGGTCGCGTGCGATGAAATAATAGTTTACTAAGGAAAGTAAATATCGTACTTCCTAAAGTGGCTATTAAGAACCCTACCAATATATAGGGTTGGCGAATCACCCAGCATAGGATACAGACTAGCAATACAATTAAACAGGTCGTTGCAGTAGAGGCAAAGCTAGTAATAAAAATAAAAAGCTTCACTACAGGCGACTCACTCAGCATACTCATCTGCTGTGACACGAAAAAATCCGTTGCCACAATAGCATCTGACGTAACCACATCTTCAACCAAACCAAAAAACAAAGCTAAGATATAACCCATGACTAAAAATAAAACCGTCAGAGGCAAT
This sequence comes from Psychrobacter sp. SC65A.3, assembly GCF_025642195.1. Classification (NCBI taxonomy): domain Bacteria; kingdom Pseudomonadati; phylum Pseudomonadota; class Gammaproteobacteria; order Moraxellales; family Moraxellaceae; genus Psychrobacter; species Psychrobacter sp. SC65A.3. Next base: position 1,527,391 of record NZ_CP106752.1, read on the forward strand.
CCATAAAAGTGCTGTACAGTGAGCCTTTGCAACGAAGCATGATACAGTTTTGGATAGTTATTTTTTAAGCGAGTGAGTTGTTTGCTTTTTCCAAAATATTGTTCGAGCACCGTCCAATATGTCGGCACCTGATTCAGTACCTTCTGACCATAGCGAATTATCACATACTGTAAAACCCATAAAACAACCACCACTAATAGAATAAAGACTCCTAAAAGGAACAACTGCTGATTTTTTTGGATGAGCGTAATCATGAATGAGAAGTCTCTTTTACAGCCGTTTTTGTGAGTATTTCATGAGTTTTTAGAGTATCAGATACAATCTGTATCTTCATTAGCTATTATGCATTTAATCTAGGCTTCTTAACATCTTCTTAACAGGGTAATTGCTACCTTAGAGAATAAAATTTATCTCACTCTATTAAGAAGTCTGTGTATGTCAAAACACTTAATTACCGATCTAGCCATTGCAGAAACCCATAATATAAGTCTTGCTAAAAATAATAATGCAACCTTCGATAAAAATAAATTTTATCATCGTGAAGTCAATCTTACTTATCTGATTATAGTGGTTACGCTCTATCTCGTTGCTACTGCAAATATTGGCTTCTTTAAACAAGTATTAACGATCTATCCGTTTGCTGATAACATTGGTTTTATCGTTTCTCTGACTGGCTTACTGTTTGGGCTGATGTGGTTATTGTTTCAGCTATTATGTTATCGACCGACGGCAAAAGTAGTGCTTATTGCTATGGTGCTGATTGCGGCAGTATGTGGTTACTTCACCGATGCTTATGGAACGATATTTGACACTGGCATGTTGGTTAACAGCTTGCAGACAGACCAAGCAGAAGCGATGGGTTTGATAGCACCAAGCTTTATTGTTCGACTGCTACTATTGGGTGTGCTACCTGCTTTCTTAATTAGTAAGATTCGTATAAAGCGTTTGTCTATAGTTCGCTCAATCGTGCAAAAGGCAATCACCTTGATAACGTCTATTGCGATAATAGCGGTTTGCCTATTACCATTTGGAGATCAATACGCCAGCTTTTTCCGCCAGCATAAAATAGTGCGTAGTTATACCAATCCTATTACCCCTGTTTATTCTGTTATCAAACTCGGTACCGATTACGTCGATGAGCTACGCCGCCCCGATACCTTGATACTGCATGCGCCAGATGCAAAGCGTACCGCAGCCGTCAGTAGCACAACGAAACCTAAACTGATGGTTTTCGTAGTCGGTGAAACGGTTCGCGCTGACCATATTGGTTTGAATGGCTATAAACGCGATACGATGCCGTTACTTGCCAGCCAGCCGGATACCTATAGCTACAACCATGCGACCTCTTGTGGTACGTCAACTGCTTATTCAGTACCTTGCATGTTCAGTTATGCAAACCGAAGCGATTACGACGTTGACACTGCTGAATATAATGAAAACGTGCTTGATACCCTCAACAAACAAGGCGTTAATGTTATCTGGCGGGACAATAACTCTAGCTCTAAAGGCGTGGCAGATCGAGTCACCGTTGAGGACTATAAAACGCCTAAGCTAAATCCTAATTGTGATATTGAATGTCGTGATATTGGCATGTTGGACGGTTTTGATACTTTAGTTAAGTCGGACACAGGGGTCAAGACTACTGCGAAGCCACAAGATACACTGATTTTATTACATCAAATGGGCAATCACGGTCCTGCTTATTACCAACGTTATCCCAAGGAATTTGAAGAATACAAGCCAGTCTGTATGACCAACGAGTTATCTAAGTGTGATGCTCAATCCGTTATAAATGGTTATGACAATGCGATTCGCTATACCGATTACTTTTTAAATGCCGTTATAGATACGCTAAAACCCTATGAGCAAGACTATGATGTGGTGATGGTATATATTAGTGACCATGGGGAAAGTCTGGGTGAAAACAATGTATATTTACATGGTCTGCCGTACGGTATTGCGCCGAATGCGCAAAAACAGGTGCCAGTCATTATTTGGTCACCTAAAAACAATGGCATTAATCCTAAGAGTCTGTCTAATATGACCAATCAGCCAGTGTCACATGATTTTATTACGCCAACCTTATTGCATTTTTTTGGTATCACTACTCAAGAAGTAGCGTCAGAACCCACCTTTTTTAAGACTACCCATTAAACTTTTTTATTCAATTCACGCTTTTTGTAGATAGTAGCCATTATGTATAAGATACTTATTATTGAAGACAATCCTGATATCGTAGCCAATATCTATGCTTTTTTTGAGCCAAAAGGTTTCGAGTTGGACAATGCCCATAATGGTCTGAGTGGCTTAGCACTGGCATCAAGCAATCGCTACGATGTTATATTGCTCGACGTGATGCTTCCCGGTATGGATGGTACTAAGCTGTGCAAAACGCTTAGAGAAGAGCTGCATGATAAGACGCCCGTATTGATGCTGACCGCGCGTGATACTGTTTTAGATAAGGTTGCAGGGTTTGATAGTGGTGCGGATGATTATTTGGTCAAACCTTTCTCATTGGTTGAATTAGAAGCTCGCATCAAAGCATTAATACGCCGCCATCAAGATGAACATTTTCAGCACAATATAGAAGTTGGCAAGCTGTCTCTAAATACTGAGGAACACAGTATCAAACGAGAAGACAAACCATTAAAACTAACCCCAACGGGATTCAAAATCTTACACACTCTGATGATTGCCTCGCCTCGGGTAGTCAGTAAAACTGAGCTTGAGGAAAAAGTATGGGGACAAGATGTGCCAAGTAGTGATGCGCTTCGCACCCATTTGCATAGTGTACGTGCGCAAGTTGATAAACCGTTTGATAAAGTCATGATAGTAACAATGGCTGGTGTTGGTTACCAAATTATTGACCCAGATAAAGTTTGAAAATTCATAATACAATTTAAAGATTGAAGTTTACTATAAGTAGTTACGCCTGTACCTCCCTATATATTACCTGACTCTAAATAAGCACCTGCCATGTTCACTATAGAATCCATCGCTAATAAGTTTCGAATCTCCTATTTGTTATTTGCCTTACTGCTTTGCACAACGTTCGTCAGTATTTTTATGTACGCTGAGATGCGAATCGAACAGGACTTAGTGAAAGGACGTCTTTTACAACAGCTGCAACTTAGTCAAGAAAAAGAAGGTGAACAGGCGGCTTATACAGCAAATCCTGGTATCAAAATTTATCGTTATGACAGTGCGCCTGAAAATTTAAAAGCGATAGCAAACGGAACTGTTCAAGAGATGCAGGTAACCGTGAACAATCAAAGGGGCAACACTGAAACGAATCTTCATTTTTTTGCCCATCAACAAAATGAGCAAAAATATATTTTGACCTACTTAGAAGGGTCCGAGATGGTGATGGAAAACTATCCTGTTTTAGCCATCTTCGAAGAGTTAGAGGATATATTTGCAGATGCACTAAAAATTGCGGTTGTTTTGAGTTTGCTCATTGCAGCGCTATTCTCTTACTTATCCTCTAAGCAAATCATTAAGCCTTTACTAGATTTAAAGCAAGCCGTAGAAACCGATCATCAAAACCTCACCGACTTAACCCATCTACCCTCAGAAGTTGGGGTATTAGCACGCGCTATCGATGAAAAAAATCATAAACTAGAGCAATATCTAAAACGCGAGCAGCTATTTACTGGCGATGTCAGTCATGAATTGCGCACACCGTTGACCATTATCATGGGTGCATCAGAGGTATTAGCCTCACAACTTGAAGAGCACAGTCGCCTAAGCGAATTCGCCAACCGTATTAGTACGACCGCCAAAGAAACCTCTGAAATCATCAGCGCTTTATTACTATTATCGCGCGCGCCTGAACAGCTGGACACACCGCAAACCTCTATCAACACCATCGCCCTTAATGAAGTGACACGCTTAACATATTTGCTCCGCCATAAACCGGTAACTTGTAAAGTAGTCGCTGAGCAAGATTACATAGCAAATGTCCGCCCTGAGCTGCTAAAAATGGCATTGGGTAATTTAATAAAAAATGCGTTTCAATACACAGATGATGGTGAAGTCATTGTCACTATCGATGCTGAAAAAATTACGGTGACTGATACTGGTCTTGGTATTCCCGAAATTATGATGCCTTTACTCTATGAGAGATTTGAGCGTCTGAATGACATAAATACCAGCGATCAGGTAGAAGGTAGCGGTTTGGGTCTTAGCATTGTGCAACGTATCATGACTCATATGGACTGGGAGCTTATGCACCAAGACAATGCTACAGGTGGTAGTACATTTAGCATTTATTATAATAAATGCCGTATATAAGTCTTCACTGTATTTCATGAATCAACCAATCAATATTGTCTTAACGTTTTCTTAATATCCCCTGTTTTATACTGTTTTCATAAGAACAGTATGCTAATTTTTTGTTTGATTATTTTTTTAATTACTCAAAACATCTAGCGTAACTCAATATTAATGCGTATTAAGAATTCAATATGAATACAATCAACTCCGAATCAAAAAACCAAACGACGGCTACTCAACTGCTTGCACCTAATAGTTATGCCAGTCTTGCCAAAGGTAACAAAGGTCTTTCTCGTATTGTTAAAGCCGCCGGTTATTCTTTAGATGGTTTTAAAGCCGCTTATAAATATGAGGCGGCTTTTAGACAAGTATTCTGGCTTAATAGCGTCTTATTAATAGCAATCATACTTATCCCTTTTGATATCAGCATAAAAATGATGCTGACAATCACCTCTTTTTTATCCCTTATCGTTGAGCTGTTTAATACCGGTATTGAAGCCAGTGTTGATCATACCTCAACGAACCAACATCCACTCGCTAAAATAGCTAAAGATGTAGGTTCTGCGGCGCAATTTTTGGCGTTATTGCTTTTGTTTGTCTTATGGGTAATGGCGTTCTGGAACCTTTTATATTAAGTAAGATTCAAAAATTTTCGACTTAATATAATTTAAAAGGAGACTCAATGACGCTAGTAAAAAACACAACTGATTGGACGTGGCTCAAGCTGCTGTGCTTAACGATTATTGCGACATTGACGTTTGAGCACAGCCAATTTGATATTCGTATTAGTAATCTTTTTTATACGAATGGACATTGGCTTCTTGAAAAAGGTGCGCAGCCTTATAGATTTATCTTTTATGATTTTCCAAAATTATTATTAATATTATTTGGCGTCTATTTAATAATGGTATTAATTTGGCACTATTGGCAACGTCGATACACTAATACTGTGAATGCTAAAGTGTTTTTTATTAGACCAATCGCAGCATTGTCTAGCCGAGAGGTAGGTTATTTATTAATCACTATCATCATAGTACCTACGGTTATCGCAACCCTTAAGAGCTTTACCCATGTTAGCTGTCCAAATAGTTTATTTCTTTTCAATGGTGATTTATCATATCTCAATCTTTGGCAAAACATACTCGCTAAAACGCCTGCGAAGTGCTTTCCAGCGGCGCATGCCAGTGCAGGATTTTCTTTATATGGATTGGCATTTTTACCGACAGTACAAAAATATCGCTATAAAATTTTTATACTCGTCACAGTTTTAGGATGGACGATGGGGCTATATAAAATGGCATTTGGCGACCATTTTTTTAGCCATACTTTAGTCTCGATGTTGTTATCATTGACGCTTGCCTGCGCGCTTGCCAGCCTATTTTTCAGAAGGTCTTTAAAATAATAAACTTAGATATTTATGAGTTGCATTGTGATAATGCCATTGGAAGTTTGTTTTGGGGCTGGCTTGTAATATCTTAGATGATGATTGCTTTATTAATACAGTAATATCAAGTTTATAAACGAACGCCATTTGTGACTCAGCATCAATAAATAAGAAAAAGGTTGCGATCGCTATTTGTAATATAGCGATCGCAACCTTTTTATGATGGTTTTTCTTATGTGGTGTTATAAAATTAGGATTAGAGAAGCTGTTAACTAACGTAAATCATCAACTACCGCTAACATGGCAACTAGCGACGCTTCTCCTAATTTAATAGAACGCTCTGGTGACCAACCCGTATCTGCATCAGGTACATTATTGTTATCTATGAACGGCATCTCCAAAGTATTGGCTAGGCAGTCAAAACGTTCGGCCACCCAGTGAGTTGCGAGCGTCATATTCGCTGTACCCGGTGCATCAACATCATAGCCTTCTTCAGTCTGAAAGTCAGCACTGGCCAGCTTTAACACTTCTGAAAATCTATTACGTAGTCGCGCGAGTCGGTCATTATAATTAGGCGTCCCTTGAGAGCCAGCAAGGAACACAAAAGGTATCTCTTCGTCACCATGTACATCATAAAATAGATCAACGCCAGTCGCTTCCATTTTCTTAATAACATGAAACACTTCAGGGCTTTTTTCTAAACTCGGATTTGACCAGGCGCGGTTTAGGTTCGTTCCGACGGCATTGGTACGTAGGTGACCACGTACGCTGCCATCGGGGTTCATATTCGGCACAATATAAAAGTTTGCTTTGTCTAATAATAATTTGCCAGTCGCATTATCACCGTCTAATAAGCTATAAATGAGACCTTCGACCAACCATTCAGCCATAGTCTCACCAGGATGCTGACGCGCCGTGATCCAAATGTTGCGCTTACTCTCGTCACTACTGCTATCGCCATCACTAATTTTAACTAAGGTTAAGTCGCGCTTATCAAGCGTTTCACCTAAATGCTCTAACGTCACAAATGGGTGCATTTGTACAGCGGCTAATAAATCTTGATGACGCTCATAGCTGTAAGGGGCAAAAAAAGCAATTTGAATGGTTTCACATTCCATGTCTACGTTTATGGTCAGCTTGCCGTCTTTATAAGAGGTGGGCAGGCGGAACCAATACTCACGATCATAGGAAGCAACTGCTTGATAACTCTCCCACCCTCCAGAAAACGCGGCTTCCCCTGCATTTAGGATATTGAGCACATATTGCTCGCCAATCTGACCGGTTATACGAAAGTTAAACCATTGAAAAAACTCGCCACCGACGTCCGGACGAATAGCCAATTGGATATCTTTTTTGTCTTCTAAACTAATAACCTCAATATTGCCCGCGTCAAAATTTGCCGTGATATGCATAACCTGTCCTTAATCAGTTTTTATGGTAGTGCTTTAAAGAATATGTTGGAGTGTCAGATAGTGTAGCAGTCAACGCAAAAATGAGCTATACCGAAGAACGCTAAAGCTTAGATTTGGCATAGCCGTATATAAAAATCCCATTGCACCTGCTTGCAGTCACGCTAACAACCTTTTATCCTTTTGCTCTTTACTGCCATAAGTGACAAGCTTTATGCGCCTTTTCTGCAACCTGTTATATAAGTACTAACTATATAATCATGATTTAGACGATGGCATATAACTTTAAACGACATACTATTCAGCTATTCGGCTTAGAAATTATTTAGCTTAGAAGCTATATTTGGCCATGATTTCGACTTGCTGACCTTTCTTTACTTTCGATAATGTCTTATCGCTTCGATCTCGCCATTCAATACCAAAATCGAGATCTGGTAAATAATTATAAACAAGGTTTATACTTTTTACATTGACGGAAGTATCAGCCGCATCATCTACATTAATCTCGCCATAACGCATATTACTCAGAAGCTTCTCTGTAAATTTATGCCTATACCCTACCGTAAAGCCTGTTTGCGACACAAGCTCGCCGTTTTCAGCATCACAATCTATAGCTCCAGTTGTCCCAAGCATTTTTCCGACACATACTGTGGAATAGACGCCCATCCCTTCACCGTTGAATACGCTCGCATGTAATGAGTCGTTACCCAGTTTGAGTTTACCGGCCAAAGAAACGCCGACACCGACATCTGAATCGTTTCCATTTTTAGCCTCACGCGCAGTGACCGCTAAGTTATAGCTAAGATCAGATATGTTATTTTTATAGCTGACCACCATATCAGGCAGGTTAGCGTCCTCATAAACAGGTTGTTGAGCGGTAACACGAAACCCTTTATGAGTATAATGCACCGTTAGATCTGGACGGATATCAGCGCCCCCACCCGAGATGGTTCCTAATCCCGTACCCCTAAAGTCGAGCTGTTCAGTCAAAAGCGGGTAGACCGCCAAGAACTGCCCATTCCATGTCTTACCTACGGTCAAATCGTTGACCTGAACATAAGCATGGCGAAGTCGCAAGTCTGAACCGCCATTTGCGGCATTGCCATAAAAATCCCCTTCAATAAAACCCGTTAATTTTTTATCCTCTACCTTCTTAGTGGTTTTCAGATTAATCCGAGATTGCCGTGCATTGCCTTTGAACTCTGACTCGCCTTCATCTGGAGAATAAAATATACCCTCGGCTTTAACATAACCACCGATACTTAGAGTAGTATCTGCATTTGTGACAAGATCTATGGCTTGTGCTTGTGCACATACCCCAAGAACCGCCAAACCAAAAGACAACTTTTTGATATAAAGCATGATCTATACATTCCTTGTATTGTTTGAAAATTCCTTTAAATGCCTATCGCTACTGTATTTTGTTACTTCATAAATACCAGTATTATCTCCTTGTACAAAAACACATGTCTCCTACTTTATTGAACCCTTTCAAAATCACTAATACCGGCTTTTTTTGTGTCATCAATATTTTTCTTTTGTCCAGTGGCTTTATCAAGATATACCAGTACTGACTCACCGCTAGCAACGATAGTATTCATAGCGGTACTATAATAGGTATATTCATGAATCAAGCTGGCATTGCCAATTTTCTTAATTCGAACCCCGATCCATAAGGTATCGGGATAGATTACTGGTTTGAAATATTGGCAGGATGATGCTGCCATGACTGAAAAAGTCTTCTCATTAAATAGATTTAATTGGCTGTTATAGTGAATACGAGCATTTTGGGCATAAGTGTAATAGACCACATTATTGACATGTCCAAAAGAATCCATATCGCCCCACTCTACTTGTTGAGAGTAAATAACCGCAAAACCATGCATAGGATGGTCATTATCTTTATTAAGCGTCTCTTGTATTTCTGGTAGTTTTGCTAAAGCTTTCATAGTTATCTCGTTTAGTCGCGCAAATGAACATACCTATTCAAATTATCAGTAAGCTGCATTAACTGTTTTTTTTGCAGTCACTAATAAATATGTTTGGATTAGATTAATTTTTCTGCGTACATTATCCGCATCTTTTTCTTATCGAGCTTACCCACACTGGTCTTCGGCATTTCTACTAAGAATTTTATTTCACTGGGGACGCCATACTTTGGTAAATAGCCTTTTTCAACCGCTTGATGACCCAATGCTAAAATATCCTCGGCTTTAATATCGGTATGCTCAGGTTTCAGAACCACTAACGCTAGAGGACGTTCGCCCCATTTTTCATCCGCTACTCCAATGACGGCCACTTCAGCAACGCAAGGATGGAATGATAAAATATTTTCGACTTCAAGCGAGGATACCCATTCGCCACCTGACTTGATGACATCTTTGAGCCTATCAGTAATTTTGAGAGTACCATCAGCGGTAATGCAGGCAATATCTTGGGTATGCATCCAGCCACCGCGCCATAACTCATCGCCAGCATCTGGATTCTTAAAATAACTTTGGGTCAGCCAAGGCGCTCGAACGACGAGTTCGCCGGTCGACTCACCATCCATCGGTAAAGATTTGCCGTTCGCATCCCAAAGCTCCATCGATACCAGCATAATTGGTGAGCCAGAAAGACAACGATAGTTGATCTGCTCTGTCGTTGTCATAGTACTTGTCTGATCGCCGAATGCCATTCGGGCAAGTACAGGACAGGACTCTGACATTCCAAACCCCGAGATAAACTCTATGCCACTTTCAATAGCGGCTTCAGCTAGAGCTTCGTTTAATTTGGAGCCACCTACTGACAATTTAAGACCATTAAACTTGCGTCCTCGCGTTGCCATTTCTTTAAGTAACATTTGTAAAATGGTTGGGACACCATGTGAGAGTGTTACCTTATGGTGTTCAATCAAGTCAACCAATACTTCGGATACATATCGCCCTGGATATACTTGTTTTAGCCCTATCATGGTTGCCCCATACGGCCAACACCATGCGTGCACATGGAACAATGGCGTCATCGGCATATAAACATCATTGTAGCGAGCACCTTGACCTTCGGCGCTGAGTGCAGAGGCCAGCGTACTCGATAGCGTCTGCAATACGATCTGTCGATGGGTAAAGAAAACCCCTTTTGGGTCACCCGTCGTGCCGCTGGTATAAAATGTGGTGGCGATGGTATTTTCATCAAAATCTGGAAAATCAAACTCATCACTGACCGCGGCTAGCATTGCCTCATATTCACCTTCAACATAATCTGGCATATTGGCTTGCTCAGTTTTTGTATCGTTTTCACTATACTGAGCGTCATCCAGCCAAATAATTTTCTCAATAGAAGGGGCTTCATGACGGTAGTTTTTAGCCATTGGCTCAAACTCAGCATTAAGTAACAAGGCTTTTGGTTTGGAATGGTTGATGGTATACAGCACTTTATCTTCAGCCAAGCGTACATTGACCGTTTGCAAAATCATTCCAGACATAGGCACAGCAAAGTAAGCTTCAAGGTAACGATGACTGTCCCAATCCATAACAGCAACCACATCACCTGCTTGCAAACCCATGTTTTTAAGTACGTTTGCCAAGCGATTAACACGCTTAAAAAATTCAGCGTACGTATAAGTAACCTTATCCGCATAACTAATGGTTTGATCTTTAGAGGCGATTTTTGCACGGTTTAGTAGCTGTTTGATAATCAAAGGAAAACCATAGGCTTCTTGAGCTTGCTGGTAATCCTCATGTTGGTTAAGTATCGTAGTCATTATGGTCATCCTTGATAATAAAATAGTATGGCGATGTTAATTCGGAAAAATTAAACTCGTTCAATCACCATGGCAAGCCCTTGCCCAATGCCAATGCATAAACTGACCACCGCGTATTTTTCGCCCGTACGCTGAAGCTCGCGAGCGGTACTTAATGCCAGTCTTGCGCCTGATGCACCCAGCGGATGCCCAACAGCAATTGCTCCGCCGTTAGGGTTGACGCGTTTGTCATCAAAGTCAATTTCTAAACCTTTTAAGCAGCCAAGTACTTGCGAGGCAAACGCTTCATTAATCTCAATGATGGACATATCATCAAGTGTCAAGTCAGCACGTTTCAACGCCAGTTTAATGGCCTCAACAGGTCCTACGCCCATAATACTCGGCTCAACACCCATAGCACCGGATGAAAGAATCTTGGCAATAGGCTTAAAGCCCAACTTTTCCTCCGCCTGCTTTGAGCCAATAATTAAAGCCGCTGCGCCATCATTGATACCTGAAGCATTGCCTGCTGTGACGACACCTTCGTTGTTTAAAGGTTTAAGTTTTTGTAACGCTTCAACAGTAGAGCTGGCACGAGGATGCTCATCTTCCACTATCGCTTTTTCGGGTAATTTTTTACCTTGCGATACCATAATCGGTGTTATTTCATCATTGAAGAACCCAGCTTGTTTTGCCGCTTGGTACTTCGCTTGCGAGGCCGCTGCAAATTTGTCTGCTTCTTCACGAGTGATACCGTATTTGAGGGCGACATTATCACCCGTTTGCGGCATGCTATCGCTGCCAAACTGTTTTTCGATAATGGGATTGGGGAACCGGCTGCCAATAGTCGTATCAAATACTTTAAACTCACGACTAAAAGGCTGCTCAGTCTTAGCAAAGACAAAAGGTGCACGGGTCATGGACTCAACGCCCCCTGCTAAAAATATATCCCCCTCATGACAAGTAATACTACGAGCGGCATCAATGACAGTAGATAGTCCTGAAGCGCATAAGCGATTCACGGTTTGACCGGGTGTTTTGACATCTAATCCTGCCAATAACGCAGCATTGCGGGCGATATTACGTGAGTCCTCACCAGCTTGATTGGTATTACCGATCAGTACTTCATCAAAGATATCATTAGGCAATTGATGCTTTTCGACCAAAGCTTTCATTACTGTCGCAATCATGTCATCAGGACGAACGGTGGCTAATGCGCCTCCATGGCGACCAAAAGGGCTTCTTAATCCGTCATAAATATAGGCATCTAACATAACTTTTCCTTGTTGTGTTTTGAGAGTTTGTCTTATTAAGATATATGGTTTAGCAAGATTGCTAGGTTGTTGCTATTAATATTAATAATTAGTTTGCTGAGTAAATAGTGAAATACCTAGCGTGGCGCGGCGTTGTAACCACGGGCTTGGGCGATAACGCGGATCACCTGTTAACCCATAAATACGCTCTAAGATAAGTAAGATTCTCTGAGCCCCAAGCTCGTCTCCCCATGAAATAGGACCATAGGGATACCCTAGTCCAAGCTTGACGGCATTGTCGATATCTTCAGGAGACGCAATACCTTGCATCGCAATATCACAGCCTAAATTAATCACCATAGCCATGACTCGCTGCGCCACAAACCCAGTGCTTTCAGTGATCAGTGTGGCATCAACAGCAACCTGTGTAATGGCTTTGTCCTCAACTAAACGGTTATCTGTTTTTCTACCAAATAAAGCATAAGCTTGTGCAATAAAGTTATCTTGGGTGACGATACTTGGCATCAAGGTACGATGCTTAGATAAGTCAGTCAGCATATCAATAGCGACCGCTTGGTTAGGATTGACTTGATAGCGGATAGCCGCATTGGTGGTATCTTCGCCATAAATTGCCAGTAATATCAAACTGCCAGAATTTGGCTCATCATTATCGTCGATAGTAATACCATTAGTGTTCAAATGATCAATCAGCTGTTGTCTATCTTCTGCTAAATCTGCGCCAATCCAAACGGAGAGGTTTGAAGTATCAGACCCTGTTTTAAGAACTAATGATTCAAACAATGATTGTTTAGACGTATCTGCTGAAACTTTTTGACCATCTTGTTTTTTATTTTCTGTGTAGTGATAAAAGCCTTCACCGACTTTGCGACCAAGCTTTTTCCCTATTAGCATTTGACGAGTTAACGGATGTGGGCGATAGCGAGGCTCAGAATAATATTGATTATAAATCGACTCCATCACTGGATGTGATACATCGATACCGGTGAGATCAAGGAGCTCAAATGGTCCCATCCGAAAGCCAGCGCCGTCACGTAAAATACGGTCGATGTCCTCGAAACTTGCAACTCCCTCGCCTAATATTTTCAACGCTTCTGTACCGTAAGCTCTACCGCCATGATTGACGATAAATCCTGGGGTATCTTTTGCCACCACCCCTAAATGTCCCATGCGTTTGGCTAAAGACGTCAGCGTCTCAACCACTGAAGGTTTGGTAGAGATACCCGGAATCACTTCAACGATTTTCATTAAAGGTACTGGATTAAAAAAGTGAAATCCTGCCACGCGCTCTGGGTGCTCGCAATTAGAAGCAATCGCGGTCACCGCTAGCGAGGAGGTATTGGTTGCCAAAATCGTCTCGGCAGGAACAATGCTTTCTAACTGTTTAAAAAGCTGTTGTTTTATTTCTAAATTTTCAATAATTGCTTCAATAACGACATCTACCTCGGCAATTTTGGCTATATCTTCAATCACGATCAGATTCGATAAAGTAGATTGCAGCTGCTCATCGGTGAATTTACCTTTGGCGGCTAGTTTTTCGAGGGTAGCTTGAAGGGATTGGCGTCCATGCTCAGCAGCGCCTGCCTTGGCATCAAATAACAGCACTTGAATGCCTACTTGGGCGGCGATTTGCGCAATACCCATACCCATAATACCGGTGCCGATAATGGCCAATGATTTAACAGTCATAATAATCCTTTATATGGTCTTGTTACTTTATGCGCTATTGTTAAATAGTCTCGTTTTCAGGGTTGCTTAGTTATGTCTCTCTATGATTCAACAAGCTACTGTCCTTTGTATTCAGCACGACGCTTTTCTAAGAAGGCTTTTGCCCCTTCTTTTTGATCTTCGGTATCAAACAAAATCTGAAAGGCTTTACGCTCTAAAGCCAACGCGGCTTGTAATGGCATGTCCACCCCGAGATTGGCAACTTCTTTGATTTGGGTTAAGGCAATAGGCGAGTAACCCGCTAGTTGCTCTGCAATTTCGATAGCACGTTTGATAGTCGCTTCATCTTCGACTACTTCAGAGACTAGCCCCATTTGATCTGCTTCATCAGCGCTTATCATGTCGCCCGTTAATATCAGCTTCATGGCTTTATGTTTGCCAATTACGCGAAATAGCCGCTGCGTACCCCCTGCCCCTGGCATCAGCCCTATTTTGATTTCTGGTTGGCCAAACTTAGCAGACTTGCCAGCGACGATGATGTCGGCATGCATAGCAAGCTCACAACCGCCGCCAAGCGCATAGCCATTGACCGCTGCAATGATCGGCTTGCGACAATTGGTGATGGCATCCCAGTAGCGTTCGCTATGACGCAAATACACATCGACTGTTTTCGCAGTTAGAAAATCATTGATGTCAGCACCAGCCGCAAACACCTTATCACCACCCGTCAGCACGATAGCTTTAGTCTTTGGGTCATCGTTTAGTTTGATAAAAATCTCTGCCATTTTTTCGCGTAGCTCAGTGTTTAAAGCATTGCGAACCTTGGGACGATTGAGTCTTATCACACTAACGCCATTTTCTTGTTGTTTACAAATAATGATTGGCTCTTCCATGATGCTGTCCCTTAAACAGTGTCCTTAGGTAAAGTACATCAACCTTCAAAAACACTAGTAATTATGATAATTAATACCGCATAGCGATATTTAAGACCAATATATACTGTTTATTTTCCTTTGTGAAGGGTAAATCTCAGTTAAATTGAGAAATAAACCAACCATTTAAACTTTAATTTTTTAATAAATACCGCATTGCGGTTATTTAAACCAAAACTATTGTAATTTCATAAACTATCAATTATGCTGTTTGTTCAAGGCAATTATGAAGCCGCTATCAATTTGAATATCAATTAAACAAGGAAGAATCACATGATCAGAGATAAGGACGTTCTTGACCAAATCACCGACACTATCCGCCAGTTTGTTAATAACCAATTAATACCGATGGAACACTGGGTAGCAGAAAATGACCGTCTTCCAGACGATATCATCAATCAAATGCGCGAGTTAGGGCTGTTTGGACTGACTATTCCCGAAGAGTATGGTGGGCTTGGCGTTACGATGGAAGAAGAGGTCACGCTGGCATTTGAACTAGGGCGCACCTCTCCTGCTTTTCGCTCATTGATAGGGACAAATAACGGTATTGGCTCATCTGGTCTAGTCATCGATGGTACTGAAGCGCAAAAACAGAAATATCTACCAAGGCTCGCCAGTGGTGAAATCATCGGCTCATTTTGTTTGACCGAGCCGGATTCTGGCTCAGATGCCGCTTCATTAAAGACCACTGCTATCAAGGACGGTGATACCTACATTATCAACGGTACTAAGCGCTATATTACCAACGCTCCTGAAGCCGGCGTGTTTACCGTGATGGCACGTACTGATCCACAAAATAAAAGATCGGGTGGTATTTCAGCCTTTATCGTTGAGAGTGATACCCCTGGTATTACTTTGGGCAAAATTGACAAAAAAATGGGGCAAAAAGGTGCTCATACCTGTGACGTCATCTTTGATAATTGTGTCGTGCCTGCTGATGCTTTGATTGGTGGTGTCGAAGGTGTAGGTTTCAAAACCGCGATGAAAGTACTCGATAAAGGGCGCCTACATATTGCTGCAGCGAGTACCGGAGCCGCGACTCGCATGTTGGATGATGCATTACATTATGCCGTTGAACGTAAGCAGTTTGGGCAGCCAATTGCCAATTTTCAGCTTATTCAAGCGATGCTCGCTGATTCAAAAGCAGAAATCTATGCGGCTAAATCTATGGTATTAGACGCCTCACGCCTGCGTGATGAAGGTAAAGATGTCGTCACTGAGTCCTCCTGTGCCAAGATGTTTGCCACTGAAATGTGTGGTCGCGTTGCTGATAGAGCCGTACAAATTCATGGCGGTGCGGGTTACATTGCCGATTATGGCATTGAGCGTTTTTATCGCGATGTGCGCTTGTATCGTTTATATGAAGGTACGACTCAGATTCAGCAGATTATCATCGCCCGTAATATGATTAAAGAAGTCAGTGAATAGTAGTTTGTTTGATGAGCTAGGCGATACCGGTATTTGCTAGGACGTGAATACCGTCATAAAGACACTATTAAAATAGTTTTTTATTCTCACAACGATAAGGATATGTATTGTGAAAAGTGCGGCTATAACTTCGAATCCAAGCTTAAATTCTACCCAGAAGCAACCTTGGAAACTGGCCTTTGTATTTTGTTTTTTAGTCTTGTTATGTGATGGGGCTGATATCGGTATTCTTGCCTTTACGCTTTCAAGTTTAAAACAAGAATTTGGATTGACCAATGTACAAGCAGGTGCTTTGGGCAGTTGGTCATTATTTGGCATGGCAATCGGTGGGTTCTTTGGCGGCTGGGCCTGTGATCGTTTTGGACGGGTACGGGTTATCGTGATTGCGACCGCACTCTTCTCTGTATTATCAGGTTTTAGTGGGTTTGCGCAGAGCTACGAACATTTTGTAGCATTACGATTCACCGCATGTTTGGGTCTTGGTAGCTTATACATTGCGACCAATACGTTGATGTCTGAGATGGTCCCTACTAAACATCGAACGACGGTGCTTGCGATGTTGATGACAGGGTTTACTTTAGGATCTCTCGTTATTACGAGCCTGTCTGCTTGGATTATTCCTAGCTATGGTTGGCGCACTCTATACCTCTTAACCTTTATACCTATTATTCTGGCAGTATTGATGTATTTTCTAGTGTCTGAGCCCCAGTCTTGGAAAGAGTCACGTGCCCTTAAACTTAGTGGCGCAAAGAACTCACTTCAAAAACCTGAAAACCCTTATAAAGCCATATTTGAGAATCCAAAGCATCGCATCATGTTTATTTTATGGTCTATGAGTTCAGGGCTTTTATTATTTGGTTATTTTGGCGTAAGCAACTGGTTACCATCTTATCTAGAAACTGAATTAGGTATCAAGTTTAAAGAGATGGCTATCTATATGGCAGGTACTTATCTGACTATGATGTTTGCCAAATTAGTCGCAGGTATCGTGGCTGATAAGATAGGTCGCAAGATAGTATTTGCTTTCGGTACGATGGGTACGGCACTATTTATACCGGTATTGGTCTACATGCATACGCCAGAAAACATCGGTTGGTTAATGATAACCTTTGGCTTCTTATATGGTATTCCTTATGCAATTAACGCCACCTATTTGACCGAAAGCTTTCCGACTGCTATTCGAGGTACTGCTATCGGTGGTGCTTTCAATATCGGACGACTGGGCTCAGTTATTGCGCCCGTCGCTATTGGTTATATGGCGATGCAAAATTCTATCGGCGCAGGTTTATTACTGATGGCAGGTGCGTACTTCTTATGTGGTCTTATTCCGACGTTGTTTATTAAAGAACAACAGTATGACCCACAAAAAGCATAATATTATTCAATATATGTACCGCATAGCGAAATAGCTTATAATAGCTGTGCCAAGTATTTTAAATGCACCTTTAAGATAGTATGGTTAAAGGTGCATACTATTATTAGCTCAAAGTAATTTATTCTGATAATAAAATACGATAAGCAGTATGTTGACCATTACATTTGTATTAACTTAATTGAGAATAAAAATAATATATGACAACTAAAAACCTTATTACTGAAGGCTCGGCTAACACAACACATATCGAACTGCTAGAGCCGATTGCAGAGATGCGCGATAAGAATGATCGGCAGTTCGTCACCGCTTTGGCGCGAGGGCTAGAGCTACTTCGTTGTTTTACCCCGCAGCGTCCTTATCTTGGTAATCAAGACTTAAGTCAACTAACCGGGCTGCCTAAAGGCACGATTACGCGTCTTACTTATACTTTAGTTAAGCTCGGCTATTTAAAGCAATCAATAAATAGTAGTAAATATCAATTGTCTGCTGGTGTCTTAGGGTTTGGCTATACGATGATGGCGAACATCTCTATCAACAATCTAGTAACGCCATACATGGAAGAGTTAGCAGAGTATGCAAATAGTGCGGTTGCCATGGCCACTCGCGATCGACTAACGATGGTATATTTGAATGTGGTGCAAGGTGATGGCACTACGACTATGCGCCGTAATGTCGGCTCATACTTACCTATTCACTTAAGTTCGATGGGCAGAGCCTGTCTAGCAAGTATGCCGCAGGCTGAGCAAGAATTTATCCTTGATGCCATTCGCACTAAGTACAAAGAGGATTGGATAAAGATTAGAAGAGGACTAGATAAAGCTTTTAAAGATTATGAAGATTATGGCTATTGCTTTTCAATTAGCGAATGGCAAAAAGATGTCAATGCAGTTGCCACTGCTTTAATGCACCCTACTGAGGGCCTACTGACTTTTAATTGTGGCGCGCCAAATTTCGTTTTGAGCCGTACAAAACTAGAGGAAGATGTTGCCCCTCGTCTACTGCATATGAAAAATAGTATTGAGAGCAATCTTTACATTAGCTAGATCATGTAATTAATGATAGAGATCGCATAATTATTAACACTTTAATCGCATAATTATTAACACTTTAAGTGAGTATGCGATTTTATTATTAACTCAGTATCATGGAAACATACATATAACGCAGTGGCATGATCCGCGCTTTTACCATACTTCCAGATAGTCGCCTAGTCGCTATCTTCACCACCATGTCATAAAGTCTTATTAAAGCTCTCCTCGCTACAGCCCTATAAAAATACTGATGGCAAATCCCTATAGGCAGCACCTCATCTGTACGCCGCCATTATCATATTTGCTGCTCTGATCCGTAACATATCTAATATACTGCCATCCTAATTTACATATTGATAATAGTTATCGTTTGTAATATTATTCGCTTAAATTATTACAGTCACTTTACTAAGTGCCCCTATCTTAGGATTGGCACTGCTACCCCTTTTATTTTTATTGATCACTGATTGAGACATTTATGCGTTTATCCACTCTGACCCAAGCAGTCGCTTTGATTACCGCTACTTTGATGTTGACTGCTTGCGGCGATGATTCTGATGTCAGCACAGAAATCATTGATGGGACACCGCCACTTTTGACAACGGATAGCAACTTTTCAAGTGGTTATAGCGCAGTTGCGGCCGTATTTGTCTCAGGTCAAGTGCAAGATAGCGGTGGCATAAAGTCTGTGACTTATACATTGAACGGTAGAGCACCTCAATCACTAACTATTGACACAAATGGTTATTTTAACGATCGCATCTTGTTAGATTTAGGCAAAAACAGCATTGCCTTAGCCGCCACTGACAATGCAGGTAATATCATGCGCTCAACCAAAAATATGTATCTGGGTGATACGGTGGCAGCTGGTGGCTCACATACCGCAGCCCTTCATGATGGGCAGCTCTATGGTTGGGGTCGTAATAACTATGGGCAAACAGGCACTGCATATACCTCGACATTCACTGATACTATGGGATATCCAGAGTTACCGACACTCATGAATAATGCCCCAAAAAATCTAGTATCTATTAAATTTAATCAAAACCACTCGCTTGCTATCGATGATAAAGGTCAAGTTTATAGCTGGGGTAATGATGCTTATGGACAATTAGGACGTGGTCAGTCAAATCGTCATTCTTGTGTTAAATCCGCTGATTGTCGTCTTGATATCAGCGCGATTGCCGGTATTAATAATGCGGTCATGCTAGCGGCTGGTTATAATCATAATTTGGTATTGACCAAAGACGGCAGCGTTTGGGCATTTGGCGCTAATGCTCAAGGACAGCTCGGTAATAACACCGCTATAGACAGCAGCATACCAGTCAAAGTGGACTTTTCGGCGTCAGAGGGCGTCGGTCATATCATACAAGTCGTAGCCAGTAGCAGTAGCTCATATGCCTTAGATGATAAAGGTCAGGTATGGGGTTGGGGCAGCGACGCGAGCGCCAATCTTGGGCGCGGTCAAGCATGTGATAAAGCCAACAATTGCATCAACGTTAATAGTAAACCGGTACGTATCAATGTCATTGCACAGGATTTGGCTGATAGTACTGCTCAAGGGGTAGAGAAAGAAATAGTCACTCAGCTTGCTGCTGGTAAAGATCATGTTTTAGCACTGACCAACAAAGACTCTGTCTATGGTTGGGGGCTAAATGCTAGCAGCCAAATAGGCTACAACGGAATTGGCTTTAAAAATACCGCAAACGTATGGGCAAGCACCATAACTGCGCCAACCAAATTGCCTTGGTTTGCCGGTAAAGAGGTTCGCCGTGTCTACGCCAATGGCAATGCCAGCTATGTATTGTTGGACAATGTTGCAGCAAATAATAGTAACACCCAAGCGTCAGATGGCATCCTTTATGCTTGGGGCATGTTTGGTGAAACAGACGGCAAAGGCAAAACAAGTTATGAAAACTTAGATGAACCAACAAACAGGCTTGCCAACCTAAAAAACATCGATAATATGGCGATGGGTACAATGCATCTGATTGCACATGAAAAACCACGCAATCAAAACAATGGCATACCTTTTAAGAACGGCAATCTATTTACATGGGGCTGGAGCTTTGAGGGTTCATTAGGCAATGAAAACACCTCACAGACTTGGATGTATAACTACCCTATTCCTGTAAAACTCCCCAGTCAGCTATAAGCAACTGTCCCTTAGCGGCGCTCATAAAAGCGATACACAATGACCTAGTACGTAAAAAGGGATCTTACTGAGCTTTTTAAAAGGTATTTAAGGCTAATAAGCAATCAAAGTGACATACAAACATAGAAAGACCGCTCCAATTGAGCGGTCTTTTATTATCTTACTCATTATTTATGGTAAGTAGCCTTTTATAGGGCTGATATCAGCTGGCAAATCAGTTTCACCCAAGGCCTCTAACAAGTTGATTTCAATAGTGCGCGATAAAGCCGTTAATGGCAGCTGATTGTCCGCCAAGCCAAATGGTGATTCTAACTCCTCACTCAGCGCATCTAGTCCAAAAAAGGTATAGGCAATCACGCTGCAGATTAAGGGTGTCACCCAGCCTAGAGAAGATACCAGACCAAACGGCAGCATAAAGCAATAAAGATAAGTGGTTCGATGTACAAGCAAAGTATAAGCAAATGGCAATGGTGTATTATGAATACGTTCACACGCTGCCAGTACCACCGTCATAGAATTCAGGCGCTCATCCATATTTTGTACCATCTGCTCTGATAGCAAATGCTGCTTCCGACAGTGTCTAAGCTCCTTACCCATCAAGCGCATCAGATAATCAGGCAGATTTTTTGCCTGCCGCATTTTGCTATGATATTTCGGATCAACAAAGCGCTCGATATCGTCCCAAGGCGAGGTGTTTCGCAGTCGATGACGCACCGCATGAGTAAAAGCAATACTCAGATGAATCAGACGGCGCTGAGTATCTCGCCCTATTGGATTGTCTTCGTCGATATAAGAGAGCGCTTGACGGCACAGGCTGCGCGCATCATAAACCAATTGTCCCCATAGCCCCCTTGCTTCCCACCAACGCTGATAGCTGGCATTATTACGAAAGCCCAAAAACAACGATAAGGCAATCCCAAGCAAGGTGAAAGGCGCAACGCTATAAGAAGAAAAAGAGCTTGGAAAGCCGTGCTGAATATTGGTAATAAGCGCACTGATAAGACCAATCAGCAAAATTTGAGGATATACTTTGGGAAGAATTGAGCCACGCAAGGTAAAGAATAGTTTGATGGCGCTTGGGTTTTGCTTGACGATCATATTGACTTCCTAACGCTGATACTTTTGCAGAGCGAAATGATAACAGACTCGCCATAATGAGGTGCAAAAAGATGCTTATCATTGAACTGTAAATAAGTATTTATCGCAAAAATACACCACTATTTTTATCACCTTGTTGTGCAATAGATGTCTAACAAATCATTGGTTGTTATAGTGATGTAATGATAGCAAGGACAAAGGTAGATAGCAGATGCCATGGCACAAAAATTCGATTATAGTAGACATAGATATGCTCATATAAACAAAATAAGGAATAAATGATGAAAAAATTAGGATTATGCGCCGCAGTGGCACTGAGCTTGAGCGCATGTGCTGGCGGGATAAACGGTGGCACCATTGGCAATAACAACCAAAATACTATCGTCACTCAATATCCTGTTGAAGCAGCGATGCTCAACATTTACACCAAAGCTCGCAGTCAAAGCTTGGTAGCGACCGTCGGCAATCAAACTGCCTCAGCTGATATTACAATTACCCCAAAAGGCAGTATGGTATTCAATAATAAACAAGTACAAGCTGCCGAAGTAAATACTATTAATAAAGTAAATAATCAAATCACTGACCAATCTGTTGCCATCAATTACTTTACGTTAAATCCATTAGTTTTCCATGGTTATACTGATAGCTCAGGCAAATACTCACTAGCGACCCAGAGCATGACGCTTCCTAAGCTGGCAACCGTTGGCTCCTCTAGTCAATTGATTGCAGAGGACGTATACGCCGATAGAAGTATGCGCAAAAATATAGGTAGCTACAGACAAGGCTGGTCATTGACCAGAGACACCAATAACACTGCATGGTTTTGTGTCGACACCTCAGCCAATCTACTCGTCGCAAATGATCCCAATGGTGTCTCATCAGAATGCTATAAAATCAATGCGCGCGGCGATATCTTAGATAGTAAAGTGACGATTAGCCAACCGACAAACAACGGTACGAAAGCGATTGTATTTACTAGCCGTTAAATAATTCGTTACTAAATTACTTAACGTTGCACAAAAAAGCGCCCCTTAAATTAAATAAGGGGCGTTTTTTTGGAATTTATTTATGCTGTTATAATATCTATTATATTAAACGGCAATTTTATAAGCAGCTTTTTTAATACGCATATCACCCGTTTCAACATAACGCTGATGCCATGATAATGCTTCGTCCAAGATATGCGGCGTTTGCATACCAGCCGTATCTGAAGCACGATCAAAATAATCTTGCAGCATTGGGCGATAGTCAGGATGGGCACAGTTATCGATAATTGCTTTTGCACGTTGACGCGGCGATAAACCACGCAAATCTGCCAATCCTTGTTCGGTGACAATGACCATCACATCATGCTCAGTATGGTCGTGATGCGAGACCATCGGCGTGATACAAGAGATAGCACCATCTTTTGCCACTGATGGCGATACAAAGAATGACGTATAAGCGTTACGAGCGAAATCACCTGAGCCGCCCAAGCCATTCATCATATTGGTGCCCATGACGTGGGTTGAGTTGACGTTACCATAAAGGTCGCATTCAATCATGGCATTGATGGCAAGAACGCCCAAACGCCGTGCCACTTCAGGATGATTGGTAATCTCTTGGGGGCGCAATACAATACGCGCACGCAGCTCTTCGATATTGGCATTAAAACGCTCTAGCGCATCTGGGCTTAATGACAGTGCAGTGGCAGATGCCATGGTCATTTTGCCAGACATAATTAGGTCTAACATACCATCTTGCAATACTTCAGTGTAACCAGTTAAATTCTCAAACGGGCTGTTTTGTAGTCCTGCCAATACGGCATTGGCTACGTTACCTACACCAGACTGGATCGGTAATAAATTTTCTGGCATGCGACCTTTTTTGACTTCATCATGGAAGAAATCAATGATATGACTGGCTATTTTGTTTGAACATTCATCAGGATCAGCAAACTTGCTGTTGCGATCAGGCGAGTTCGTTAGGACAACGCCAACCACTTTATCCAAGTCACAATGTAGATACGGCACACCAATGCGTCCGCCTGGAGTCACAAGTGGAATCGGCTTGCGGTTTGGCGGCATACCGATATCATTATAGACATCGTGCATACCTTTTAACATCAAGCTTTGCTGCGCGTTCACTTCTAAGATGATTTTGTCGGCATTTTCTAACCAGGCATTGTTGTTACCGATAGAAGTCGATGGAATCAGGCGACCATCTGGCAAAATACCTGACACTTCAACGACCGCTATATGCATCTTGCCATAGAAACCAATGGTACTCTGCTGTGCCACATGCGATAAATGCATATCGAAATAATGCGCGGCGCCAGCGTTGATTTGTTTACGTAAAGCAGGCTCTGATTGATATGGCGTGCGCCACTTGATGCCGTTCGCTTCTGCCAATACGCCATCACATTCGGTTGCGGTAGAGGCACCTGTCAATAAACCAATTTGAAAGTCTTCACCGCGAGCATGAGCCGCTTCCATATGTTTGGCAAGCGCAGCGGGTATCGCTTTTGGATAACCTGCACCGGTAAAGCCACTCATACCGACATTCATGTCGTTTTTGATGAACGCTGCTGCTTGATCAGCAGACATGATTTTTTTGCTTAGACCGTCGTGAAGCACGCGACCTTCATGATTTAATGATGTCATACCTTTTTTCCTAGTAACTTCCATATTAAAATCAAACCACTTCGCGATGAAGCGTTTGATACGAAACCAACAATAAAATGCATTGCTGCATATTAGCAACTTTCCCGCAAAAAACAAGTTGAATGACTTAAATTTACCTATAGGGATTTTATCTATCTCATATAAATTAACATTAGTTCGCTTTTTAATATCTTTTATATAGTGTTCTTTTCCTCTTTAAATTGCAGTCAGATCTATTTTTCTTTATCTCAAAGAGATGTGCTTACCGTAAGGTATGATGGTTAAAAATCCTTATTATTTATTTTTCTCAGATAGGTATCAACGCATTTATAAACCATACTTTAAAATATAGAATGGGATATTTTTGATTAATAGAAAAATATTAACGATAATATTTCTGATTTTTTGTCTATAGACCCAAAAAAATTATAGTAAGATTATCAGTGTCATATTTTTAAAAGGACTCCGCGCATGTTATATTTTAGAAACTGGAAAAATTTTTTAACTAAAGGCTATACTGATAAAAGCTGGTGCTAAATTTGATATGAAAGCAGTTCATTATTAGCTGATTGACATAAAGTTGGTAGCGAAAAAATAAGCATTTAAGGATGAATGATGACAACTCAACAGCACGTTTTGGCTTGTATTGACGGCTCAGCAGTGACAGAGTCTGTTTGTGACTATGCAGCATGGTATGCAAGTCGACTCAATATTTCGGTAGGACTGCTGCATGTCAGTGATGTGGCAGCGTCTATTAGAAGAGACTTGTCTGGGGCGATTGGCATCAATAGCCGTCAATTCTTGCTAGATGAATTGTCTCAGCTGGACGAGCAAAGAGCCAAGGTAGTCAATAGCTATAGTAACGCCTTGGTGCAAGATGCCAAAAGCCATATCAAAAATCAGTTTGATGACGTAGATGTCCATGTTTATCAGCGCCGTGGCAAGCTATTGCCTGCTATTGAGCATTTTAAAGCGCATAATCGTGCCATCGTTATGGGACGCCGCGGTGAAGACCATAAACATAGTCGCATCAACATCGGCAGCCAAATCGAGACAGTTGCACGAGCGTCAAGCATACCGGTACTCATTTGCTCAGAGAAATTCAAAGAACCTCACTCATACATGGTAGCCTTTGACGCTAGTAAAACAGCGATTAAAGCTATAACTATGCTGTCAGAGAGCAAATTATTAAAAGGCATGCAAGGTCATATCGTGATGATCGGTAACGATAATGAAACCGCCAAACGAAGCCTTGCTGATGCCCGCGAGCAGATGGCAGCAGCAGGATTTTCAGTAGAGACTCATCAGCTCCAAAAGCTTGACGCGGTCAATGGATTGTTAGCTTTTCAAATGGAGCATGCAATCGATATTATTGTGGTGGGGGCTTATGGCAGCTCAAAACTACAGCATCTGTTTCTTGGTAGCACTACAACAGAGATTATCGCCAGTACGCTGTCACCGGTTATTTTGGTACGTTAATAGTTAACGAGCGTGATTATATTTTTAATCTGTTCTGTCGGTTTTTATATGTTGATAAATATTCATTAAAAAAGCAAGGCATCTAATGCCTTGCTTCTTGTATCTAACTAATGATTATGATTGTCATTTCGCTTAGATGTTCAGTAAAATAGGTGTTTAGTCAAAATGGAAACCTGCACCTATGGCTGCACCTACGTTGCCTTGAGTATCTGCAGTACCATTTAGTTTCATGACCCAACGTCCATCGGCGGACAGTTTCGAAAAGCCGATAGCAACGGCACTCTCACCGTTATACGTTGCGATACCACCACCTATCATAGACTTACCGATGATGTAAGCTTGAGGCAATGAAGACATCGCCATGGCTGCTGAGATACCAGCGTTGGCGTCGTCCTCAACCTCGCCAATTCTATAACCCAGCTCATTGATGCTATTGCCTAGGTTTCTATTGACTGCATCCAATTGACCGAAGTTCACAGCGTCTCTAGGTTGCATGCCGTCCGCAACATTGGTTATCTTAGTGCCAGCAGCATTAATACCGGCTGCTGTCATACTAGGAGCAGTTTCACCATTACCTGCATATATACCGGCTTTAATGATACTAGGACCACCTGCAATAACGACTCCGTTTGTGCTGACGGTTGTATCACCAGTCGTCACGCTGTCGACATTGATGTTGCCGTTTAAGTCAAACTTAATGCTACTGCCTGCTGATGTCGTGGTGATATTATTGCCACCTTTAAACGTAAGTGGAGCAGAACCTGCTTTTTTGTTGATAACAGGACCACTATCTGCATCGAAGTTAAGTCCAGCGCCCATCTCAGCTATCACAGCTGTCTGTGTATTGATGCTAGATAAAACTTCAAATAACTGTCCACCATTGACGGCATCCTTACTCGCTACCTCAATGAAA
This sequence comes from Psychrobacter sp. SC65A.3, assembly GCF_025642195.1. Lineage (NCBI taxonomy): Bacteria > Pseudomonadati > Pseudomonadota > Gammaproteobacteria > Moraxellales > Moraxellaceae > Psychrobacter > Psychrobacter sp. SC65A.3. The sequence goes on from NZ_CP106752.1 coordinate 1,554,172, forward strand.
CCATTAGCGACGTTGGTAATCTTGTTACCACCAGCATCAACACTGGTTTTAGTAAGTTTAGGACCGCCTACGATAGTTAGACCACTGCTATTCATCGTGGCATCACCAGTTTGCAAACTATCTATGGCGATATCCCTACTTAAATTAAAGGTAACATTATTACTCTCTGCTGTTTTAGAGACGGTTATATTGTTATCTGTGTTGTTTAAGTCGACTGTATCAGTTGGTTTCACTGTGCTAATATTCGCGCCTTGAGCACTAATATTCCAGCCTTTGTTGGCATCAGTAGCGCTTTGCTTGACTTCATTCAGCTGCTCAACATTAACAGCATCAGTAAGCTCAGCACCTCGTGCAACGTTGGTAATAACTTTACCGCCGTTGTTAAGACCAGTGCTACTTAAACTTACTGTACTGTCACTAAAGCTGACACCGCTGGTATTTACTACGGTAGTCCCTGCTCTTAAGCCAGTAGATGAGATCATAACGTCATTGCCAAAACTTGCACTGTTAAGACCTGTTAAATCTTTAGCTAATTTGACTGTTAGAGTATTGGTGATATTGTTAGCAATAACACCAATATTGTCATCAGATAAATTAGTTAGATCCGTATTACCACCTGTGGTTTTTAATAATTGACCAGACTTACGATTAATTATAGAGGTGGAGTCAGTATTATCCCCAGTGAAATCCAAGCCTCGGTTTACTGCATTATTGGTAGTTTCTAGCTGACCGAAGTTCACAGCGTCAAATTCGGTAGAACCAGCTTTCACATTGGTTAGTGTGACAGGCGTTGTTGATCCTGTTCCACCTAACGTCACGCTGGTCTGACCGGCATTATCATACTGTACTGAGTTGTCCGCTTTCACTAAGCTGTCTTTAGTAACTTGGCTTAGATCAACTGCGTAGTCTGTGAGATTGGTTGTCGCATTTTTAGAGCCAGCGGTGACCGTTACCGCGGTAGATCCAGAAACAGTAGTTCCATCTGCATTGATCTTGTAAACGTTCTGACCATTAGCACCTGGAATGTTCGTGACAGCAACATTAGTACCAGCTTCCACCTCTGTTCTAGATCCTGCAGCAGAACGGCTAAGCTGACTGACGTTAACTGCGTCTAATGGCTGTGAACCCGCTTTCACATTAGTGATTTTTTTATTGCCTGCATCGATACCAGATCTAAGGACGCTTGGACCATTACTAATGGTTAGACCATCAGTAGCCAAAGCACTGTTGCCAAATATACCATTAACACTCACACCCGAATCAGTAACTACTGTATTACGCAGGATATTGCCTGTTCTCATGCCATTACGATTAACTGTAGTTACAGACCCTAGTCCAAACAAACCACCACTTCCCATTCTGACACTGCCATTAGTGTCTAAATCTAGGTTGTTATTTAGGGCAATTTCAACTTTACCATTAGCAGCTGTAGTTGTGATATTGCTATTAGAGCCAATTACCTCGACTTGTTCTCCTAATGGTTTCATGACAGTGTTACCATCGGCAGCTCTTAAACCAAAGCCTTCGTTGACTTTAGCATCAACACCTTTTAGCTGAGATACATTGACCGCATCACTATCATCTCTACCAGCTGCGACATTAACTATCTGACGGTTGCCGTCAACATTATTGCCTACAGAGACAGCACCAAGTAAAGTACTTCTAGTAGATTCAATAGCTAATCTACTTGCTGATGTTGGGACAAACACTGTACCCAAGCCAGTAGCAGTACGGTTAGCTACTGATTTAAATCCTAAAGCCACGCCATTATCAACATTAACTATAGAGCCATTACCTATAGCAGTTCCTTTGATAACAGTAGGAGTAGCAGACATTATGGTGCCTCCTGCATCAGCGTTATCACCGTATGCTGCACCACCATTCCCTGCACGTGATCCTACACCAATAGCTTGTGACCCTGTAGCTAGCGAATTTTTCCCAATCGCAATAGCATTTTCACCACTAGCCTCAGCTCTATCACCGACAGCAATAGTACCTGTTGCTGAGGCGATAGATTGAACACCAATACCAATAGCATTAATTCCAGCAGAGACAGACCCACGTCCAAGCGCCATGCTGCTGTGACCTTGAGCTGAAGAGTTAGTACCTACTGATATGCTGTTTTTACCAATCTGTCCGTTCTGGAAATTGCCAGCATTATTACCGATAGCTACTGTCAAATCATTAGTGATACCGGCGCCTGCACCAGCACCTAGAGCAAGGTTATATTCACCTGTAACGTTTGAACCAGCACCGTTACCAAACGCCGAGTTAGCTTTACCAACTACATGCGAACCAGAGAAGTTACCAACTGCTGTATTTCTGTCACCGGTAACTGTGTAGCCCGCAGTAGGGCCCATAGCAACGTTAGCACTACCAATTACTGCGTTACCTGAGAAGGCACCAATAGCCGTATTAGCATGACCGTCAACATTACGACCTGCACGCTCACCTAATGCTGAGTTAGAATCACCATAGACTCCATTGCCAGCATCAGCGCCAATTGCAGTGTTTTGTCCTTCGATCGAATAAGGTCTATATGCTGGGTTACCACCTACTGTAGCTCTTGGCGTAGCACTTACATTTGAGCCTGCACCTCTACCTATACCTACGTTACCCGATGATAGTACATTTTGACCTGATGCATTACCTACAGATACTCCCTGTTCAGTACCTGCAGTTGATCCAGAACCGGAGTTTAAACCTATGGCTACTGTAGTCTGTCCAACTGCAGAAGCACCCTTACCAATCGCAATTGCGTCTACACCTTGAGCACCTAGGTTATCTTCATTCGTGCCACCTGTTGATTTGACACTGAAATACTTTATCCTATTGGCTGAAACTACCCTATTAACATCACCAATGTTTGCAGCATTGGTTTCAACTTCGCCACCACTAAAAACATTCGTGATTTGATTACCACCGTTGTTAAGACCGGTGCTTGTTAAGCTGACAGTTTTAGTTTGATCGATATTAGTGATTGTAATACCTGAGTTATCCACTAAGGTATCGCCAATAGTGAGACTACCCTCATGGGTTAGATCAATATCTTTGGCTAACTTAATGGTTAACGTTTTTGGATCATTAGGGGTAGTATCATCACCACCACCACTGCCTACGACACCAATGTTGTTATCTGTTAGATTGATAGGATTACTTTCACCACCTACAATGTTAAGTTGAATAGAAGCGTCAAGCTTCCCACCAATGTCACCCTCAAAGTCTGAAGCAGCATTCGCTTGTATACAAAAACCAGCCGCCATTAAACCCAGCCCGATAGCCGTGAGTTTAAAAGCACTGGTAGATGAAAGATTTTCTGTCGTGTTGATGGTAGCGTTTGCACTCACGCTAGATTTGGAAGATTTGCCACGTGCCTTTGCGTATTCACCAACTGCAGTGAAACAGTTTAAGGCTTCATTCCATATTACCTTATAGATGCGGTTCATAATGTATACTCCCTTATAGATTTGTCTGATTTAAAAAATCGAAGTTAAAATCCATTTTGTAGAGAGTTGATGTAACAAAAGAAAACAGTTATGAGGCAATAGGATTAGAAGTTAGGGTTAAAAAATTACTTAGATGATTATTTGAGACATAAAGCGTCTTATTTTGTAAATCATTATAACTCTCTGTATATTATTATTAACGAATATACAGAGAGTCTCAATACCACCCATCGGTAATTTACTACCGTTCATCCGTTATATTCTTATTAGTGAATATATGTTGATGAAATACGTTCTCATTTGAGGTTGTTTCTATTTAATAGGTAATATTACTTTTATCACAAGCCCTAATATGCCATCTTGGCGATTATGGACAGTGATCTGACCTCTATGTGCCATCACTACGGCATGGACGATTGCCAACCCCAGTCCATAACCGCCCGTTTCGCGATGGCGCGCCGTATCAAGCCTAACGAAAGGCTGAAAAATACGCTCCAGATCCTTTTCGGCAACACCGCCGCCCTCGTCAGTGATGCTTATTTCAATAGCTGACACTTTATTATTCATCTTCACTGCTTGTATCTCAGCCATCACTGCCGAATCAAAAGCAGTATGCATAAAGGCATTACGGATGATGTTTTCAAGGGCACTATGCAGCTGTTCTTGATTGCCCCTTACTGTGCAAGAATCTGGCAATAAAGACGGATTCGCATGCCATTGCCAATATATATTTTTATGCTGAAACTCAAAACAGACATCTTGACCAATCTCATTAATAATTTCACAGATGTCTACTGCCTCATTTTCTAGAGTGTCGACGGTATATTGCTGCATTTGCAACGATTGAATACGGATAATTTGCTCAATCAGCTCATTCATCCGCGTTGACTCTTTATCGATACGGTCAAGATAACGACCGGCGTTGGGCGCAAAATCTCGTGTCAGCTCAGTCGCTACATCGAGACGGGCCAGCGGCGAGCGCAGCTCATGCGAGATATCACTTAACATCTGCTTGCGTGCCAGCTCACTGTCAGCGAGCCGCGTTGATAGTAAAGCGACATCTTTTGCTAATAACCCCAATTCGTCAGAACCCAGACTTGATAACTGCGGATTGACTTCATAGTTGCCATCTATCATCCGGTGTACGGTATCCTGCACACGCCCAATACGCCGAGTCAACGTACGACTGAGCCAAAAGCACACCAACACGCTAAAGAGTATAATCAGCAAGAGCCGCAGCATAAAATTGCCCCGCTGTAGCTCTAACACATCTTTAAATAACAGGTGCGGACGCAGCTGTACGATAACGCTGTCATTATTTGGCATGACCACCGTAACCTCAGCTAACTCAGGTCGGCTATCAATGTCAGCAATGGCTTTATGAGACGGTATTGGTTTTAAAATATCATCGAGGCTAAAAGGTTTATTATTTGGGTGCGCGCTTTTGACGCCATCCTTATCAAAGGAATACGCCCTATAAGGGTTCTTATCGACACGGTCTTTATCACTAAGTTCACTGTAATCAGATGCTTTATTGTCAACACTGCTACTCACAGAATTGGACATATTCGGTGGTACAGATGATTGCTCACCTTCTATCTGCAAGTCTATTGCCTTTATACTTGCCACGTCACGTGCTGGACGCCGCTTGACTCGATTTTCTCGAAACCGATATCTTGGAAATATAATAGCGCCCTGCTCATCGTATATCCTGATTTGGCTCATGAGTCTTCGATCTTCATTATAAATCTGCTTTACAGCAGATAAATCACCCGCTTCCAAGGATATGACCAGCCGCTCACGCTGAATAAGCAGCTTATCAATTTGAGAATCCATACGAGTAGCAAGCTCTCGCTCATTAAGCCAGCGCTCTACTGCTATAGATAATATAGAAGTGATCAGAATCATAGATAGCAAACTCAAAAACAGTCGCCAAAATAGCGACATAGGTATGCTCAGCTTCGGTTTGTTTATCGCTGTAGGATTTTGGGCAGCTTCTGTCATTAGAGTACCAACTGATAGCCTTTACCACGAATTGCCTTGATTGGCTCATCATGGAAAGGTTGAAGTTTTTTACGCAGGCGCGAGACATGGACATCAAGGCTACGGTCAAAAGGCTGTAATTCTCGCTGCAAGACGTGCTGTGACAGCCACGATTTACTGACTACCTCGCCTTTTTGTCGTAATAAAGCCAGCAATAAATCAAACTCTGTACCTGTTAATTGCAGCTCAACGCCATCTATCTGGCAAAGCCTTTGCTGTTGGTCAAGATATAAGCGACTACTCGGCAGCGGTAATTGCTCAACAATATGTGCCGCAATACTGGTGCGCTTGATCACCGCATTGATGCGTGCCAGCAGCTCACGTGGATTACAAGGCTTAGTAATATAATCATCAGCGCCAAGCTCAAGCCCGATGATACGGTCTATCTCCTCCCCTTTTGCAGTAAGCATAATGACAGGGATATCACTAATAGCAGGCAGCTGACGTAACACACTGAGTCCGTCTATTTTTGGCATCATAATATCGAGCACCAACAAATCATAAGGCGAATTATCCTGCATCGTCATTTTTAGACGCTCTATGACCGCTTCGCCATCATGCACGCAGTCACAACGAACACCATGATTGTGCAGATACTCTTGCAATAATTGAGTCAGCTCTTCGTCATCGTCACCCAATAAAATATTTGACATCGTTATCACCTTATTCTTATGCCTCTCAATCCGGTTATGGCTCATATTATCAGGCAAGCGCTACCTACGCGCTATAAACGTTACCTTTCTTAATATTTCATAAATGTTCGTAACCTCTAGCTGTCGTATGATAGCGGTTATCAAAAACAAGTGAACGTTCATTAACCATGTCGAGTACTGATGCTTAATAATGATTCATAGTAATGATGCATAGTGACTATCCGGGACACTTGATCAAAACTAGGCTTATTAGATAAATACTCGCTCTTATAAAATTAAGGAAACTTTTATGCAAACGATACAGATGAAAAAATTATTGATGGGTTCAGTATTAGCGATGTCTAGCGTATTGACCGTGACTGCCTGCAGCAGTGTCAATGCCTCTACTGAGGCGACGCCAACAACAAGCAAAATGCAGCATAAAGGCATGAAAGACGGCATGAGAGGTCCAATGGCACAGCTAAATCTAACAGCGACGCAGCAGGCACAAATCAAAGCCATCATGCAAGAAAAACAGGGCGATCGCAAAAATGACCGTGCAAAACATCAAGCAGAACGTATGCAAATACAGCAGCAGATGCAGGCATTGATGAACGCTAATACCTTGGATAACGCTGCCATCAATCGTCTTGCAGACCAGCAAGCAGCTAAAAACAAGCAGCGCTTTATTGAACGCGTTCAAACCCAACATGCCATTTCGCAAGTACTCACAGCTGAGCAGCGTGCAAAAATGGCACAGTTAAAATCAGAAAGAACAACCAAAGGTCATCATGGTTCAAAACAGCGTAAGATGCATAACCAAGCGCAGTAAGATATAAGCTATACAATTAGAAAGCATTAGTTAGATAAAGTAAGAACATTTAAAGAAGCGTATCGGCTTACCGATGCGCTTCTTTTCCTCTGTATTTTACATTTCCTAAATTCAATTACCTCATAACCATTTTCTTATCTGAAAACGAAAGATGTCAAAGTCCTTTCTACTACTAGCAATATTCGTTACTATTTAACCTTATCAGTTAATCTTATTGATTAATCCTGTATTTTTAGCCCAATTTCTTTCATCCTCGTAAAAAGGACTTTGCGATGTCAGCTCCATATTCTCATTCTCATCAGACACAAGCGCCCACTTATAAGACTTTAAAATCTGCAACGTTAATTATTGGCAGCACGCTATTATTTTCTGTATCTGCCCATGCGGTAGACACAAATACTGCTGTCGCCTCAAAAACCATCAATCCAACCTCGATTAATACCAGTGCGATTAATCTAACGGTTATGAAAGAAAATCCCACGGTATTGTCTGAGACGCAGCGCGTGACACGAGCGAAAAGTAACACGTTCACGCCTAAGGCCACGCAAGCCAAAACCGATCAAGCCATCTATTCTGTGGACGCTATCCACCATCCTATTTGGGCAAAAAACGGCATGGTTGCCACCCAAGAAGCACTGGCTTCTGATATCGGCTTAAAGATTTTGAAAGATGGTGGCAATGCCGTTGATGCTGCTGTAGCTGTTGGCTTTGCGTTAGCTGTGACATTACCGCGAGCCGGTAATATCGGCGGTGGCGGATTTATGATGGTATATGACGCCAAACAAGGTAAAACAGTGGCACTCGATTATCGTGAAAAAGCCCCTAGTAGCGCCTCGCGTGATATGTATCTCGATAAGGAGGGCAATGCCGTCAGTGATTTATCTCGTTATCATGGCTTAGCCGTTGGTGTGCCGGGTACGGTCGCAGGCTTACTCAAAGCGTTAGAGGATCATGGCACCATGAGCCGCGGGCAAGTAATGGCACCAGCGATTGCGCTGGCTGAAAACGGTATTGAAGTCACTGCTGGTTTGTCCGAATCGCTAGAAGCGTTAAGCGATCGCTTACAAAAATGGCCAAGTACCAAAAAGATATTCTTTAAAGCCGATGGTAGCACTTATCAACCGGGTGAGCGTTTAAAACAGCCGGAGCTGGCAAAGTCCCTTAAACTGATTGCGGCAAAAGGTAGTGATGGTTTTTATAAAGGAGAAACCGCCCGTAAATTGGTTAAAGCGGTCAATGAAGCAGGCGGTAAAATGAGCTTGCAGGACTTGGCAAACTATCAAGCTATTGCCCGTACGCCGGTCAAAGGCGATTATCGTGGTTATGAGATTGTCTCAATGCCACCACCGTCTTCTGGCGGTATTCATATCGTGCAGATTTTAAATATCTTAGAAGGTTATCCGCTAAAAGACTATGGTCAAAACAGCGCGCAAACCATTCATTTAATGGCTGAGGCTATGCAGCTTGCTTATGCCGATCGTTCTGAGTATTTGGGTGATTCGGATTTTATCGACGTGCCTGCCAGTGGTTTAACTGCCCAGCCTTATGCTGATAAGCTGCGCGCTTTAATCAACCCAAATAAAGCCACGCCAGCAGCAACCATTAAAGCGAATAACCCTCTACCGTACGAGAGTGATCAAACCACGCATTTTTCTATTGTCGATAAAGACGGCAATGCAGTAGCCAATACGTATACGCTGAACTTTTCTTATGGGACGGGGCTTGTTGCTGAAGGTACGGGGATACTGCTCAATAACGAGATGGATGATTTTTCTGCCAAGCCCGGTGTGCCAAATGGTTACGGCTTAATCGGCGGCGACGCCAATGCGGTTGAAGCCAATAAACGCCCGTTATCTTCTATGAGTCCAACAATCGTATTTAAAGACAGCAAACCTTATATCGTCACAGGCAGTCCGGGTGGTAGCCGCATTATTACTACCGTCACGCAGGTGATCTCAAACGTCATTGACCATGATATGAATATCGCTGAAGCGACGCATGCGCCGCGTATTCATGACCAATGGCTACCGGATGAGATTCGTATCGAAAAAGCACTAAATATCGATACCATCAAGAAACTGGAGTCCATGGGACATAAGGTCAGTCAGCAGTCAGCTATGGGATCAACACAGTCTATTATGGTTACTCCAAATGGCGTATACGGCTCTTCGGATCCACGTATTGTCGATGCTGCGGTGGTTGGATACTAAAATAACACTATTTCAATATTTCAATAAAAGCACCAAGTAGCACTTACTCTTCGTACCTTCTTGCCCTCTACCTAATATATGGTAGAGGGCATTTTTAATGCTATTACAAGTGAATACCATATAATCAATATAGGAAATTGATAACTAGTGGTTTTCTCTAACACAGTCAGCTATCAACCATACAATTACTATGTTATGGATGGTTATCTATATTTTTGCGCGACGTCGAGTGGCTGTTATGAGCAAATAATGCTATGATTAGCGGCTGAGATACAGCGTATAAAGTGTGGCTATTAACATGATAGTTTATTGAAAATATCAGTCAAACCATTGATATAATATATTTTTTAAATAAATTACCACCTGTTTTCACTTGCTTTATCTCTGACGCTCATTCGCACCCTCTCCTTTTGTTTGCATCCGTAAGAGTCTTCTATGGCATTTGTACACCTTGGCATCCACAGCGAATATTCCATTACCGATTCTATCGTGCGTATTAAGCCGTTGGTTAAAGCGGCGGCGGCAGACAATCAAAGCGCCCTTGCCTTGACAGATCTATCCAACCTGTATGCAACGGTGAAATTCTATCGTGCCTGCTTAGGTGCAGGTATCAAGCCAATTATCGGTAGTGAAGTCATCATGGAAAATGAAGACACGCGCTTAACTTTATTGGCGATGAACAACGAGGGCTACCAAAACATCACTCGTATCGTATCGCTTGGCTTTACCGAAGGACGTGCTGATCCTGTTAATCACGGTACTCCTGTTATTAAACGCAGCCATATTTTAGCGCATGCGGCAGGTGTCATTGTCTTATTCACTGAAAAGTCAGACGTTGGACAAGCATTGGTTGGCTCAATGCCAGAAAAAGCCGATGAGCTACTGACAGAATGGCAAGCGCAGTTTGCTGATCGCTTATATTTTGCGATTAAACGCACCAATCGTACTGGCGAAGATGCCTTTATTAAAGCAGCGATTCACTCGGGTGCCAAACATAACATTCCTATTATTGCCCATAATGACGTGCGGTTTTTAGAACAAGATGATTTTGATGCTCATGAAGCGCGGGTTTGTATTGCTGGCTCTTATGTCCTTGCCGACCAAAATCGTCCGCAAACTTATTCTGATGCGCAGTATCTGAAAACCCAAACGCAGATGCAGCAGCTATTTGCTGATATTCCGCAGGTGATTGATAATACCTTGCGCTTAGCAACGCGCTGTAATGTGAGCTTAACGCTAGGTATTAACGTACTACCAGAGTTTCCAGTACCTGAGGGCGAGACCACTGAATCTTTCTTTCGCTTAGAATCGCAGCGTGGGCTTGACAATCGTTTAGACAAGCTCTTTCCAGTTGACGCGCGCAGTGATAATTGGAGTGATATACGCCAAAGATACGATGACCGCTTAGAGTATGAGCTCAAGGTTATCTTATCAATGGGATTCCCCGGTTACTTCCTGATCGTGATGGACTTTATCCGTTGGGCAAAAGCCAATGGCGTACCAGTCGGTCCTGGTCGTGGTTCTGGTGCAGGCTCGCTCGTGGCTTATGCGCTCAATATTACCGACCTTGACCCTATTCATTACGACTTATTATTTGAGCGCTTTTTAAACCCTGAGCGTGTGTCCATGCCCGATTTCGATATTGACTTTTGTATCGAAGGTCGCGACCGCGTTATTGATTATGTGGCGCAAACCTATGGTCGTGAAGCGGTTTCGCAGATTATCACTTTTGGTACCATGGCGGCAAAGGCGGTGGTACGAGATGTGGCGCGTGCGCAAAGTAAATCCTACTTTCTTGCCAGTAAAATGTCTAAACTTATTCCCAAAACACCGGGGATCACACTCAGTCAAGCGCTTGAGCAAGAGCCGCAGCTGAAAGACTTAATCTCCAACCCTGATAATATGGATTATGAAGATGCCATCGAAGTATGGGAGATGGCTATCAAGCTTGAAGGTATTTGCCGGAACGTGGGTAAACATGCCGGCGGCGTATTGATTGCACCGCACAGAATCACAGATTTTAGCGCCATTTATTGTGATGATGAAGGTCACCGCGTCAGCCAATTTGATAAAGATGACGTTGAAGCCGTTGGGCTGGTAAAGTTTGACTTTTTGGGTCTGCGTAACTTGACCGTGATTGATGCTGCTGTCAGAAATATCAACCTGCGCCGTGCAAAAGAAGGCAAAGATGCCTTGGTGTTAGAAGACCTGCCGTTAGATGATGCTAAAGCCTACAAGCTCTTGCAAGATGCCAAGACCACTGCTGTCTTTCAGTTAGAAAGTATGGGTATGAAAAAGTATCTGGCGAAATTACAACCGACCAACATCGAAGATGTGATCGCCATGTGTGCGCTCTATCGTCCGGGTCCGCTCGATGCAGGCATGGTAGAGATGTATATCGACCGTAAGCATGGTCGTGAGGAAGTCATTTATGACCATCCCAACCTTGAGCCAATTTTAGAAAACACCAATGGCGTTATTGTCTACCAAGAACAGGTCATGCAAATCTCACAGGTGATGGCAGGCTATAGCTTGGGCGGTGCAGATATGTTACGCCGCGCCATGGGTAAAAAGAAACCTGAAGAGATGGCCAAACAGCGCGATATTTTCATTACTGGTGCCACCGCACAAGGTATTGATGAAGTCACATCAGGCGGCGTGTTTGACTTGATGGAAAAATTCGCCGGTTATGGTTTTAACCGCTCGCATTCTGCCGCTTATGGTGTGCTTGCTTATCAGACCGCGTATCTAAAACAGTATTACCCTGCTGAATTTATGGCGGCGGTATTAACTTCCGATATGAACAATACCGATAACGTGGTGTTCTTTATCAATGATTGCCGTGAAAACTTTGATTTAACCGTCGTTAATCCTTCAGTGAACCGTAGTGAATGGCATTTCGTTGCCGATACCCCGACCAATATCATTTATGGCTTGGGGGCGATTAAAGGGGTCGGTGAAGGCGCGGTCGAGTCTATTGTCAATGCACGAAGACGTGAAGGACCTTTTAAAGATCTATATGATTTTTGCCGTCGCGTTGATATCAAAAAGGTCAATAAACGCACGCTTGAAGCATTAGTCAGTGCCGGCTGTTTTGATGACTTTGCGGCTACCCTACGTCCTGACTTGCCAGCCGATGAAGCCTACGAGATTCGCGGCGCATTAATGAGTCAGCTGCCAAGTGCAGTACAGGCGGCTGAGCAAGACCGTCAAAACCGTGAAATAGGTATGATGGATTTGTTTGGTGAAATGGATGGTGTCGTCGCCGCGCCACCGTTGGTGATGACCCCAGAGCTAATTTGGGGTGATAAACACCGCCTAAAAGCAGAGAAAAATACTCTAGGGCTTTATTTGACCGGACATCCTATCGATGAATATCGAGACGAGCTCAAACGCTATACCTCAGGTGCTCGTCTCGATAAATTGACTGATACGGGCTATAACTGCAGCTGCTATTTTGCTGGTCTTATCATTGATATCGCCAACTTTGGTACTCGTAACGTTATTACCTTAGACGATGGGACATCAAGGTTAGAGGTCAGCTGTTATGCTGAGCGCTTTAACCGTGTCAAAGAACAGTTAAAAATAGATGAAGTTGTTATAATTAAAGGCAGCATCCGTGAGCGTGATGGGCGTTTATTTGCTCGTCTTGATAATGCCATGAGTATGGTCGATGCTCGCCTAAGATGGCTCAAAAAAATCAGTATTAAAATTCATGGTAGTGATATCGAGCTGCTGACACGCATGCAGCCTTTACTGAAATCGGCACAAGTCAGCATGATTCCAGTACCAAAAATATCTTATAACGATGAGCAAGACGAGCAAAGCGAGAATACTAATAACAATAGTTTTGACGGTTATAATGCCTCAATGGGTGGCAGTCTATATGATGAAAATGGTAATGATTTGTTGGCATTAGAGAACAATATGGCACAAGATGCTTATTCAAATGACACTGACCCAAGCCTAAGTAACAAAAGCTACGCCAACAACGCCTTGAGCAACACCGACGTCTCTATTAGAGATAATTGCCTACCCCTTGGACTCAGTATTTATGAAGAATATGGCATTGCCAATGTAGGACTGTCTGAGCATTGGCGCATTTATCCGAATGATGATAATTTACAGCAGCTAAAAAGCATGATTAGCGAAGATAACTTACATTTTCACTACAGCTAACGAATGTATTATCGTTAGCATATTCATTAGTAGGAAAATATTTATTATAATAATTCTTTCTGCGCTAACTTTAATCCTATTGGAACATGACTATGGCTACTATTACGAACAAAGATATGACCGCCATAACTGATGACGAGATTATCAATACTGAGCAGTTTGAAGATATGCGCGACTTATTAGAAGAAGACTTTGTCGATTTGATACAAGTCTATTTTACTGATTGTCGTCGCCGTATCACAAAACTCAGACAAGCTCAGCAAGAAGAAGATAATGCCAATGGCTTTGAGCTTGCTCATGCACTAAAAGGAGCCAGTGTCAATTTGGGCGCAACCCAAATGACGCGTCTTGGCAGTCAATTGCAAGAGCTTTGCCGTGAGCGTCTTATCAGCGAACAAGCCCCTCTTATCGAGGACATCGCAGTTGCATTACAACGTACTGAGCAAGACATCAACCAGCGACTAGGACAATAATGAGTAACAATGCACCCTCATCTTTAGCAACAGCAGTACCAAACGTCAGCAATTATTTGTCTTGTGTTCAAGTAGTGATGGTCAATACGACATTGCCTGCCAATATTGGTTCAGCAGCACGCGCCATGCACACCATGGGATTATCGAGATTGACGGTGGTTGATCCAAAATTACCGATTGATGACACTAGCGTCTCTCATGCTGCTGGTGGCAGTGATTTGCTATCATCAGCAATTATCGCACCAACGCTTGAGTCTGCTATCGCTGATTGCCAGTTAGTATTTGCGGCCAGTAGTCGTAGCCGTCATTTGCCGCGTCCTGTGGTCACGCCGACACAAGCTGCCAAAATCATGTTGGACTTTATTGATAAGCAAAGCACGATTGACGGGCACGACAGTAATACAGCGCCCAATATTGCCATCCTGTTTGGGCGTGAAGATCGCGGCTTGACCAATGAAGAATTGGCTTATGCTGACTATCATGTTCAAATTGATGCCAACCCTGCTTATCCAGTGCTCAATGTTGCTTCAGCCGTGCAAGTGATCGCGAGCTTTATTTATGCTTATGCACAAACTCATATCCAAGCTGACAGCGAAGTTAATGATATAGCACAGGTAACTGACAACCTAGAGACGACTGAACAAGGGATGCTTAATACCTATATGCGCCAGCAATGGGATGAGCCAGCGATTACTCAACAGCAATTGCAATTGCTTACTGAGCGTACCACCGCATTGATGGTTCAACGCAAACTGGCAGATAGTGAAAACTTAAAATCGCTGCCATCACGCTTATCTAGACTCGGTTCACGTATTCAACTCGACCAAAAAGAGTATCAGTTACTCAGTGCTCTGCTAGCAAAACTTTTAAAAGACTAACATTTAATAAGCTAATTTTCTTGCCACTATTGGCATTATTAGTAGTACAGGTAGTCATATCATTTAACAATAAAAAGGGATTTACGATGAATTGGACTGTTTACTTATCCGGAGAAATACACACTGACTGGCGACAGAAAATTATGCAAGGCGCGAAAGAACAGGGTTTAGACATTACCTTTATCTCAGCAGTCACTGAGCATGAAGCCAGCGATGCGGCAGGTGATGTACTCGGTAAAGATGACAATGGATTCTGGCGCGATCATAAATCATCCAAAGTTAATGCGATTCGCACCAAAAATATGATCCAAAAGTGTGACATTGCTATTATTCGTTTTGGTGATAAATATAAGCAGTGGAACGCCGCATTCGATGCCGGTTATTGCGCCGCGTTGGGCAAACCGTATATCACATTGCATGCTGAGGATATTATTCATCCGTTAAAAGAAGTGGATGCCGCGGCAATGGCATGGGCGCAAACGCCTGAGCAGATTGTTGAATTGCTCAAATATGTTGTCAGTGATAGCTAAAGGATAAGAGTAATCGTCTGGAGATGAATCGCTAATTATTGGCGTTTTATCTACAGACGATTTTTTATTTAAAGTACATTGCTATATTTTTTGCTATAAAACTGCTATAACTAAAGAGATTGTAACCAAAAATACGATAGGACGATTTATGTCATTGCCAACTGCTTTATTCAAATCGCTCGTCCGCATCAAAAGAGACCTAAAAGAAGATATTGATGCGGTATTCAATCGCGACCCTGCTGCGCGTAATAGTCTAGAGGTAATCTTAACTTACCCTGGCATCCACGCGCTTATTCTACATCGCGGCGCGCATTGTCTTTGGCAAAATGAGCAAAAGCTTGCTGCTCGAGTGATTTCTTATGGCTCGCGTATCATTACTGGTATCGAGATTCATCCTGCTGCTAAGATCGGTCGTCGGTTTTTTATTGACCATGGCATGGGTATCGTCATTGGCGAGACAGCAGAGATTGGTAATGATGTGACCCTTTATCATGGCGTCACGCTTGGCGGCGTTTCTTGGAATAACGGCAAACGCCACCCTACTTTGGAAGATGGCGTCATCGTCGGTGCCGGTGCTAAAGTATTAGGACCATTCACTGTTGGTAAAGGCGCTAAAATTGGCTCAAATGCTGTCGTGGTTAAAGCAGTGCCAGCAGGCGCAACCATGGTCGGTAATGCTGCTCGTATGATATCAGAGCATCATGACGAAAAAGGCAATCCTATTACGACCAAAGTCAATGATGCCAATCAACAAGAAAAAGCAGTGCAAGCTGCTTCTACCGAGAACCCCGCAGATAAAAAAACAACGAATCACACAGCGCGCGAAACCACTTTTCAAGCTTATGGCATTGATCCCATGTCACAAGACCCTGTTGCTGAAGCCTTTGCTAAAATGCTTGAACACATTCAACAATCAGAAAATCGCTTAGATCAATTACAAACTGCCATGTGCAAAATCGATCCTAACTTTTGCAAAAAAGAATATGACAAATTGTGCTTAGAAGATTTGGACGTGATTGGCAAAAGTGACATGAATGAGATAGGTGCTGAATCGCAATAACTTTTTATTCTTGGGCTGGGTTTAATATTAAGCTCAGCTTAGAGCTTTCGTTTTACAACTGTCAACTATCTATCCCCGCTACCAATTCTTTTATCCCTGCCCTCTCATGCGCTTTAAATGGATAGCGATTTGCCATTATTATCCATTCAGAATCATTTTTTTTGCTTAGGCTATTATCTTTATCCAATTTAACAAGCAATATATCAATATCCATCGTGACTTTTTTTATTGGTGCCTGTGTTTCCGTTAAACGCTGCCGATTACAGTCACATTCAAACTGTTTGAAAATTTGCTGCAACTGTTGTAATGTCATCGGTGACATTAACAAAATATGGACACATTGATTGGTATAGTCAGGTTTTGGTAATTCTATAGTGGCAGTGAAGTCAGGATTTTGAAAGGCTGTTGACAATGTTATAGCACCAATACTTGTCAATCGCTCTCGGACACGCGGTAAGTGTATCTGCGCATCATGGTTGCTACCTAAGGCCAGTAGCACAGCTTTTACAGGCTGTGCTTGCAGCGTTTCAGGATCGCAGCTTATCAGTGATTCAAATAAATCAGCCAAGGCTTTATGCATCATCAGACAAGCTAGGATTAACTTGATTGGTAGATACGCTAGATGCGGCTTTGGCATAGCGGGTGATTTGGACACCAACTGCATCTGCTTGTTGAATAGCGGTAGGCTTAGCAATACTTAAGGAAATTTTATCGCAGCTATACTTTTCAAGCAGTTTATCAGCGATTTGCCCAGCCAGATGTTCAAGTAACTGAGCCTTAATAGCTTGGCACCACGCACTGACATCATCACAGACTTCTTTGTAATTTAGCGCATCGTTTACATCATCTGACACCGCAGCACGACTGATATCGGTTTCAAGCGCGATATCAATCAATAACGGCTGTGTAATGGCGCGCTCCCATTCATAAACGCCAATCACCGCCTCTACTTTTAAGCCTTTTACAAACACGACATCAGACTGGGTATGAAACATACAAGCATCCTTGTTAATGATATTTTTGCTATCTATTTTAGTTTGATGATTTATTTAGAAGATAATGCTTCTTCACGTAGGCGTGCTGCTTTTAGCTGCTTACTTGGGCGATGACGCCATAAATCGATACTGAATAATAGCAGACCCAGCCAAATTAAACCAAAGACTGCCAAACGATGTAAATCAAAAGGCTCATTGTAATAGAATACAGCCAAGAAGAAAATAAAGGTCGGCGTCAGATAATTCATAAAACTGAGGATACTATAAGCGACCAGCTTGGTGGATTTGTTAAACATCAATAGCGGTATCAAAGTGATAGGTCCTGCCAACATAAGCAGCCAAATAGAAGGCGTAAACCAAAAGCTGATATTACTACTCGCCACATCAGACTGCCAGAACCATGCGATAAAAATAGGCAGTAGCATTGCTGTCTCGACAAACATTGCATCGACTGCTGTCAGAGGGGTTTGGCGCTGAATGGTACCGTAAGTACTAAAGCTAAACGCCAATATTAACGATACCCACGGCAGACTACCCAGCATGACAACTTGAATAACGACTGATAATAGCGCAAAACCAATTGCCACCCATTGTAAAGTACGCAGGCGCTCTTTGAACAGTAGCATCGACAATCCTACGCCAACCAGTGGTCCAATAAAGTACCCCAAACTGGCCTCTAAAATCTGGTTGTTGTTAACCGCCCATACATAAGTGAGCCAGTTGATCGCGATGATAATACCTGACACAAAGGTATAGGCTATCCACCTCGGGTTTTTCTTTAGCGTGTCAATCCACTGCCAACGCTTGGTCACTACTAACACAACTAAAAGACAAGCAAAGGTCCAAACAATACGGTGACCAATGATTTCAGTGGCATTATAGTCCGATAATTGCTTAAAGTATAAAGGAAAAGCACCCCAGATAGAAAAAGCTATCAGCGCGGTGACAATACCACGTCTGGTCGTTTTAATGGGAGCAGCAGGTTTTTTGATGACATTTTGGGTAGTCATAAGATAGGACAACTTTTTAGAGCAAAGCGCACCCTCACCCAATTATTATCATTGATGGTAATTTGGTGTTAAGAGTACAGGGTCACTACAGATAGAATAAAAGGTAAAAAGCAATGAGTTGATACTAGAAATCGTATCAACTCATTGCTGCCGAAAACCATAATTAAAATAATAAAATTAATAGCTTATTTTATTGCTAAGCTATTATCATTGGCTCAAATTAAAGTTACTGCGTTAAGCACTCACAACGTCAATAGACATGCCAATTTGGTTGGCAAGTTCTGCAAATCCTGGGAAGCTGGTATTAACGGTTTCAACGCCTTCAATGGTAATCTGCTTAGAGGCGCGTAAGCTGGCAACCGCAAAACTCATAGCAATACGGTGGTCATGATGCGAGACAATATGTCCACCACCAAAAACCGCTTGGCTATTATTCACATCATTACTCTGACCGACCACCCCTTTACCTTCAATGATAAGACCATCTTCAGTAACGGTACAGTCAACGCCTAATGTCTGCAAGCCTTCTGCCATTACTGCAATGCGATCTGATTCTTTGACACGCAGCTCTTTTGCACCGGTCAAAACGGTACGGCCTTGGGCACAGCTGGCTGCGATAAATAATACAGGAAATTCGTCAATGGCAAGTGGTACTAGATACTCTGGTATTTCAATACCGACCAAGTTTGAGCTTCGAATAGTAATATCCGCTACTGGCTCACCGCCAACATGAGTCTCATTACTTAAGCTGATATCCGCTTGCATCAGCTTAAGAATATCAATAATGCCGGTACGCGTAGGATTGATACCGACTTGCTTCAAAGTCAACTCGCTCCCTTGGCTGATGGCGGCAGCCACCATAAAAAATGCTGCCGACGAGATATCAGCAGGTACTGCGATATTACCGCCTGTGAGCGTGCCGCCGCCTTCAACACTGATACGATTGCCATCGACCGTTACTGGATAACCAAAAGCTGAAAGCATACGCTCGGTATGATCGCGGCTAACTTCAGGTTGAGTAATGGTCGTGGTGCCTTCCGCCCAAAGTCCAGCCAGCAATAAGCAAGATTTAATCTGTGCAGAAGCAACTGGCATATCGTATTCAACCCCTTGTAGAGGTTTGCCAACACTATCTCGACCAGTAATACTCAGTGGCGCTGTACCTTTTTGACCAGTGCTTTGAATCACTGCACCCATCTCACGTAATGGTGCTGCCACACGCTCCATTGGACGCTTATTTAGGCTAGTGTCACCCGTCAATACGCTATCAAATGCTTGCGCTGCTAAGATGCCTGAAAGCAGACGCATACTGGTGCCAGAATTGCCCATATATAAAGGTGTTTTGCTTGGCTTTAAGCCATTCATACCAACGCCATGAATGGTTAAATTGCCATTATCAGGACCTTCAATGGTCACGCCCATATCGCGAAACGCTTGCAAAGTGGCAAGCGCATCTTCCCCTTCCAAAAATCCAGTCACGTTAGTTACACCAGTAGCAAGGCTACCGAGCATAATACTACGGTGAGAGATAGACTTATCCCCAGGAATGGCAATAGTACCAGAGACGGTGTTGCTTGGGGTGATATTATAAGAAGCTGACATGGCAGAAGTATCCGTATAAGGGGTGCTGGCTAACATATGGCCAAAATGTCGCCGTGCGGCTTGCGCGCGGCCCAAAAGTCCCATCAGGGCGGTTGAATCTTTATCAATGATAAGCTGACGAATATCATTTAAATAAACGCTATACTCATCAAGGGCGCTTACAATCGCGTTTTGGTTGGCAAAAAATATATCATGCCACATTTTAGGGTCGCTGGCAGCAATGCGGGTAAAATCACGAAAACCACCTGCGGCATAGCGGAAAATATCTAAATTATCATCATGGCTTGCCAGCTGTTCGACCAAATTAAAGGCGAGCAAATGCGGTAAATGACTGGTATGTGCCAATATAGAATCATGATGAGCGGCATCCATCGGCATGACGCTTGCACCCACTGCTTCCCATAACTGGCTTAGCTTGGCAATTGCTATATGGCTAGTCGTTGGGAGTTCACAGACAATAACGCTATGATTGACAAACAATGTAGCGCGGCGAGCATGATACCCTGAATTTTCGGCACCAGCAATTGGATGTGCAGGCACAAGCCCGACAGGCAATGTCTCGAACACAGTCTTGGCAGCATCAATAATATTAACTTTGGTACTGCATACATCGGTAATAATACAATCAATAGCAAGTAGACCACTATCCATTGCATTTTTGATATCTATAAATACCGCTTGTGCCGCTTGTACTGGTACCGCAATCACTATCAAGTCACTATTAGATATCACGTCATTAAGTACTGAGCTACCAGCGTCTAGTAAGCCATGTTGAATAGCTTCCTCTAGACTTGGCTCGTGTCTATCGACTGCAACGATACGCTCAGCTAAACCATTGTCTTTAATCGCTTGCGCAAGACTTGCACCAATCAAACCCAAACCTATCACACACACTTGCTGGAATAGCGGCTGCGTAGAGGATGGAGTCAGTTTAGTTGCTGCTTGAATATTTACGGCGTGATTTATTTTTTGCATATTGTTTTAATTATTAGGTTGCTTATTAAATTACTTATTAGTTATTGACTTAATCATCGGTCAAAATAGAGCGCAAAGTATCAATCAGACGCATATTATCTTCTGCGACCCCTACACTAATACGCAGCCAATTATGCAAACCATAAACCTCTAGCTGTCGCACAATAACGCCTTGCTCAAGCAATGCCTGATAAATAACAGCAGCGTTTGTATCTTCCATTTCAACTTCGATTTCGACCATAATAAAGTTGGCATGTGACTTTATAAAGCCCAGTCCCAGTGCATCAAACTGCTTTTCCAACCAGCGCATCTGCTCGTTATTCATCAGACGAGTTTTTTCAATAAAGTCTTGATCCGCAAGTGCCGCTGCCGCTGCCGCCAGTCCAATGCGGCTCACATTAAATGGCTGACGAATGCGATTGAGTAAATCTGCCACAGCTACCGAGCTTAACGCATAGCCAACACGCAGACCTGCCAGCCCATAGGCTTTAGAAAAGGTGCGAACAATAACCACATTATCAAATTCATCTAACAGCGCCCGATTATTGCTCTCAGGGCTATATTCAATATAAGCTTCATCTAACACCACCAGTACTGAGCTTGGCACACTAGCGACAAACTCTCTTAGCTCAGCATGTTCAAGCTGTGTACCGGTTGGATTGTTCGGATTGGCAATAAAGACGATTTTGGTATTAGAGTTATCCTGAACCGCTTGGCTCATGGCTTTTAGGTCATGACCAAAGCGCTGAGCAGGCACTTCAACATCCATAGCACCCTGCATTTTAGCGAGCATTGAATAGACCACAAAGGCATACTGGCTATAAACGATTGCATCATCTGCACCTACAAAACTACGCGCCAAGATATCGAGCAAATCATCAGAGCCATTGCCCAAAGTAATTTGATCAACATTGACATCATTAAAATCAGCCAATGCTTGCTTTAGATAATAACCATTGCCATCAGGATAACGTGACAGCTGACCTAGCTGTTCAGTAATCGCTAGCGTAACGTGCGGTGAGCAGCCTATCGGATTCTCATTACTGGCAATTTTTACCACATCTGAGACGCCATACTCTCGCGTTAGCTCTTCAATAGGCTTGCCGGTTTGATACGGTGTCAACGCCAAAACACTCTCGTAAGCAGGTACGAGCGGTAATAAATTTGACTCTGTCGATTGCGCAGACTGCATGATTAATCCTTAGATGTGATAACGCACCTATCATTGGCTAAGCCCATTAATGTCACTGGTGACCGCTATTTATGACAAGGCAATTTATAAACGCTTGCGGCTAATACTAATAAAACAATAACCCATAGAAACCAGTAAATTTATAGTACTGCTTTTGGATAAGAGCCTAAGACACGTAAGTCTTTGACCAATGGACGAATATCAGCGATAGCAGCGCTCACATTTGGGTCTTCAATGTGCCCATTCATATCAATAAAGAAGACGTAAGCCCATTTATTAGGACGCTCAGGCCGCGTTTCAATGCTGGTCATAGACACGCCATGATAAGACAAAGGCTTTAATATTTCGATCAGAGCGCCCGCTTTGTCATGCGCTGAAACCATAATTGAGGTTTTATCTTGACCTGATGGTGCAATTGCTTCATGACCAATAATCAAGAAACGGGTCGTATTGCTTGGATTGTCTTCGATATTTGAATAAAGCTTATGCAAATCATATTCTGCTGCTGCCACGTCACCCGCAATCGCTGCCGAGTGCCACTCGTTCTTCAAGCGACGTGCCGCTTCACCATTACTCGATACCGCAACACGCTCGACATTGGGATAATTCACATCAAGCCAATGCCGACACTGCGCCAATGATTGCTGGTGCGAGTAAATACGGCTTAACCCATCAAGTTTGGTATGTTCAGCGACCAAAAAGTTTTGATGAATCGGCAGCTCGACTTCACCGATTATTTTTAATGTAGAAGATAAAAAGCCATCTAGCGTATGGTTGACTACGCCTTCAGATGAGTTTTCAACGGGCACGACGCCATACATTGCGGTGCCCGCTTCGACTTCACGAAACACATCAGTAATGGTATTCAGCGGTACAGTATCCGCCGCTTTACCAAAGTGCTTTAATGCAGCCGCATGAGTAAAAGTGCCCAGTGGACCCAAAAACGCAATGCGCTGCGGCGCTTCTAAATCAAGGCATACCGACATAATCTCTCGAAACAAGCGTGCCATTTTTTCATCGGCAATAGGTCCTTCATTACGCTCCATGACAGCTTTTAGCACTTGCGCCTCACGCTCTGGACGATAAAAGATAGGGTTGGCATTTTCAGCAGCAGAATCATTGGCAATGTGGTTCTTTTTGACGCTCGCCACTTGCTGAGCCAATTTGGCACGATTGTTAATCAGCGTCTGAATTTCGCAGTCTACCGCATCGATACTGCCGCGTAATGTATTCAAAAACTCTTTATCCGTTGCGGTAGTACTAATGCTTGCGGTGGTTTGGTTTAGATTATCATTGTTTTGTTCTGGTGACTGCTCACTCATTACCGCCCATCCTTTTTTAGATTTTATGACTGTTAGGTATAACTACTTGTCAATGATGACCATAAATACTTCGTTAAAAGACATGAAGATTTTTTAAAGGACATAAATATTTTTGCTATTTGTTGCTCTTATATCACCAATTTATCATTATTGGTTTTTTGAAGCAGCGCTATGTTCTTAGTAAAGTTCGTAGTATTCGTAAAGCTCAACCACTGACCGGCTCTACTATAACAAAAACTATGGACAGTGCCCATTCGTAAATGAACGTAAAGTGGCAAATCGCTATAAATCTTAGCATAGTTAAGAGATATACGGGCTTAGCCTGCTAAAACTATCAGGTAACATGTGCCTAAATCTATGTTACAGTTTAAAAGGACAGAGGATTTTATCCATAATAGACCACAACCATCCATAAGAAAATAACACCATTAATGAATAATACCAAGGATATCTGATGAGCGCATTACAACAGCTTCGCACTATGACTACCATTGTCGCTGATACAGGCGATCTTGCCGCCATTGAGCGTCTAAAACCTATCGATGCGACCACCAATCCAAGTCTAATTACCAAAGCACTGATCCATCCTGATAATGAAGCGGTATTATCAGAAACCATGAGCCGCCATCGAGATGATATCGATGCGGTAATTGATGAGCTAACCATTCAAATCGGCTGTAATATTTTATCTTCAATTGAAGGACGTGTCTCAACTGAGGTCGATGCTCGCTTGTCCTATGACACACAAGCGACCATTGATAAGGCATTGGCATTCATGGAAGCCTATCAAAAAGCAGGTATCGACTCAGAGCGTGTGTTGATTAAGATGGCAGCGACTTGGCAAGGTATTGAGGCGGCACGCTACCTTGAAACTCAAGGTATACACTGCAATCTCACCTTGCTCTTTGGGCAACATCAAGCCATCGCTTGTGCCGATGCTGGTGTGACCTTGATATCCCCTTTTGTTGGACGTATTTTGGATTGGCAAAAACGCCAGCAAAACCGTCAAAACATACCTGTCTCTGATGACATGGGCGTACAATCGGTTAAGCTCATTTATCAATACTACAAGCAGCATGGCTATAAAACGCAGGTAATGGGCGCAAGTTTCCGCTCAACTGAGCAAATATTAGCGCTGGCAGGCTGTGATTTATTGACCATTGCACCTGACCTCATTGATGAGCTAGCAGCAATGGATATTGAGGTTACACGTCAATTATCAGAAAGCATGTCGATGGACATGACAGATATGACGCGAGTGAGCTTAAGCGCTGAAGAATTCAGTAGCGCCTATCAACAAGACACCATTACTCAAGATCTTTTACCAAAAGGCATTGACGGCTTTATCGGTGCGCGTGATGAGCTTGCTCATATGCTAGCGAGTATGCGCAGCTAAGCTGCATATATGATTAATATGGGCGTATAACCAAGTCTATCTGGCTTGAGAGTTACTTACTAAAGCACTATAAAACAGTGGAAATATTACATAGGTATACGCAGCAGGTAATAAAAGAAATTTGCCTGCTCATAGTAAGTTGGCTATTATGAGCGACCTAAAATGACTACAAGCAAGGCTTAATTATGAAACGGCTAGCAGTGATATTAGCAAGCAGTACGCTTGCGATTGGTGCTCATGCAGTAAACTGGTCGAAAGTAACAGAAAGTCAGACCGGTTCCATTTTTAGCTTAGATTTGGATTCTATCGAACGCTCTGACATCAATATCCTTGATGAAAAGCGGGTCGAAAATATTACCGTCTCCATTCGTAGAACCTACCCTGCATTAAAAAGTACAACGAGTGATAGTAAAGAAAGCGGTATTCATCATAGCGACCAGCAATGGCTTATCTCTTGTAAGGACGCCAGCTATTACAGACGGGCATACGTTTATTATACCGCTGACGACAAAGTAATAAAGTCTTGGCAATCAGAAAAACCCCTCCTGACTACCAAAGATTTCAAAATTACTGCCCCAAAAACTGTCAGTCGTATACTAGTCGAGCAAGCTTGTAAAAATTACGAGCAAGCCAAATAGCACACGTAACATACAAGCAGTCTAAAAAACCCTGATTAAAAAAGCGCGCTGAATAGGTTCAGCGCGCTTTTTTAGATTGCTTTAATCATATCATCTCAAAGCCATAGAAAACTGGCTCTTATCGCATTTTACTTATAGTTAAGATACCCTAAAAACGCTACGATACTGCTGATATAAATTTTTTGCAGCCTCTGTCTGCGTAGGCACAGCAAGCAAGAAAAATTAATACCAGCAGTACATAATGTATCGATATTACTTTTTATTTTTACCGACTATAAGTAAAGCTGCCAGTCATTTACGCCTTCAATACCGTATAAACAGGCACTGGAAAATCGCCATGTAAATCCACCAAATCTAATAAGACTAATGCACCAACGACCGTATGATCTGCTGATTGACATAGCTCATAAGCAGTGGTCAGTGTGCCGCCCGTTGCCAAGATATCATCAACCAATAGCACGCGCTCTGGTGGCAGATTGTTTTGCATCTCAAGGGTATCTTTACCGTACTCTAACGCGTAGGCTTTATTGGCAACAGGCGGTGGTAACTTGCCGGGTTTACGTAGCAAAATCATACCTTTACCCAGACGTCCTGCCAGCAAACTTGCAAACACGAATCCACGGGCTTCAACAGCACCCAAACAATCCACCTCATCCATTATGCCTTCAGGTAGGACAGACAGCAGTGCATCAATGACTTCATTAATGTGACTGCGTAGTAACGGTGTAATATCATAAAAATCAATGCCGACTTTAGGGAAGTCTGGTACTGTGCGAATGATGTTCCAAAATGGATGATCGGTATTGAGCGTATTCGATGACTCGATTGCGGTATCAACTGCTGTAACAGCGGTGTTTGCGCTCATAATAACCCTTAACGTCTATAACCTAGATAATGATGTAACAATAGCAAATAATCTATGCATCAGAAAATTAACGGCGGTTATTATAGCATAATTGCCTTTAATATTGCGCGGCAATGGGGAAAACACCACTTATTAAGTCAATAAAATCAGGCATAGTGACTTGATAAACGTTTATCAATCTCAATATACAAGTGTAAACTTAACTATGAAAACAACGGTTATATGCTAAACTAGCTGCGTTTTTACAGTCTAAATATTGACGGTAATCATTCTTGATGTGCCATCAATATCACCTTAAAAACGTATAGTAACACTGGTAATAATCGATAGGACTCTTTATGAAACGTTATGAATGTATTGTCTGCGGCTGGATATATGATGAAGCACTGGGCTGCCCTGAAGAAGGTATCGCACCGGGCACCAAATGGGATGATATCCCTGATGATTGGACATGCCCAGAATGCGGCGTTGGCAAGCTTGATTTTGAGATGCTAGAACTTTAAGCCAATGACCTTTTAGATAGGACCGTTCATGACAGAAAAAAACAACATTGATAATGCTGCTAAATTGCCTGATTCATTGGATAGCAGCTCAAGTTACCCGACGCCTGAATGGCAAAAATTTGGTGAGCACCTGTGGGGCGCATCAGACCTCAGTGAGCATCTTTATCAAGCCATGATAGATATCGGCGACGGTATTGAGCTGTGTGTTGAAGCTGGTGGTAATCCTAATCATCCGCCACTGCTTATGATTATGGGACTTGGCTCGCAAATGATATTTTGGCCAAATCATTTTATTAAGCGCCTTATTGATGCTGGTTTTTTTGTGATTCGTTTTGACAATCGTGATATCGGTTTGTCCTCTAAAGTACAAATCGATGGTCTACCGCGTATTAGTCAGCTTAAAATGATGATGCGCCTGCAAACGGGACTGTCTAATAAAGGTGCACAGGTTGCCTACAATTTAACCGACATGGCAGAAGATACGGCGCGTTTAATCAAGGCTTTGCAGCTTGGCAAAACACATTTGCTGGGTGCTTCTATGGGTGGCATGATTGCCCAAATCGTAGCGGCACGTTATCCAAGCCTAGTACAGCGGATGGCATTGATGTTTACCACCACCAACCGTGCCTTTTTAAAACCACCAAAGCCTAGACAGCTATATACGCTGATTAATCGTCCTGAGAGCCACTCTGAGCGTGATATCGTGCGCCATAGCGTTTGGTTTATGAAGACTGTTGGTACGCCAGGGCATGTAAATGTGCGCATGGTACGTGATATTGCCAAGATACGGTATCAGCGTAACTTTCATCCGCTCGGTACGGTGCAGCAGCTCAATGCTATCTTGGCATCAGGTTCTATCAGTCGATTTAGCAAACAAGTCAAAGCACCTACTATCGTATTACATGGCAGCGCTGATGGCTTAATTCCTGCCTCACAAGGTCGCGTGGTTGCCAAAACCATCCCTAATGCCAAATTTCATTTGATTGAAGGCATGGCGCACGATATTCCTGAGTACTACCAGCCATATATGGTTGATTTAATTAGCAATCACTTATTAGAAAAATAGTTTTAATGAGTTAGCCTGTGAATTTTTCCGGCTACAAAAAAGAGCCTATAGCAATCATGAATCGCTATAGGCTCTTTTTTTGGTCAAAATAAAATATGCTGTTAGGATTTAATCACAGGCGACAGCCGCGCCTTCTTTGTCAATACACATCTTAGTGCCGTTTTCTAAGCTGCCAATCCAAGCCTTATCCGTTACAAATACAAAAGAAGGTTTGTCCTTATAGCGGCTATCAAGACTGAGGCTCTTATTATTGGAATCATTAAAGTTATTAGAGCCGTCAAAATCCTTAAAGTTAAAAGGAATCACAAGCTCGCCGCCAAGATTGATAAAGCCCCACTCTGCATCAATGCGCACGCCCGCTAGCCCTTCCGAGAATGGACGTACTTCGTCGAAAGAATACGTAATCATAGTGACATTATTATCATCAACAAATCCCCATCTACCGTCTTGTTGACGCGGCTGCAGCGAGGTAAAGCGATTAATTGGTATGGAGGCTGAATTTTTCTGTGTGCTATTTGCGCGAGCACTAGGTGTAACTTCTGATTTACTGGCAGCGGGTCGGTCATTTGCACGGCTGTTTTTGGCACTCTTACCGTCATTACTTTTACTATTATCTTTTTTGACACCAGCATTTTGAGTATTAGTACTTTGAGTATTGGCGTTCTTAATATTGCCCTCTTTATCAAGCCAGCTTATCGCTTTGTTTTTACGTACACGAGCCATACCGCCTCGGTAGTCATCAATATCACTAATCGCTGCTGAAAATGGAACAATAGTCCTATTTGCCGTATCGATGACGCCATAGTGACCGCCCTGCTTGACCACGATACGCCCTTCAGATACCGGACGCGCCCAACCTTGACCGTCATTTATCACATCATACATTACAGGAATCACTTCACGACCTTGCATATTCAGATAACCGACATGACTATTACGCATGACAGGCAATAGACCTGCTGATATTTTATCTGTATCCACTTTTTGATAGCGCGTTAAGTCAACAAGGCTTTTACCTTGCTTATCGATAAGGGCGACCGGTGCGCCAAAGTCTTTCACCGCTAAAAAATAACCACTACTCGCCGTACAAGAGACGTTCTTATAATAACTCTTAGGAATTTTACAGCTGGCAGCTTGCGCGCTTGGTATGACAAATAACGCGGTTGTTAACATACCAATTGTCAGAGCACAGCGCTTTATTAGGGATGACTGATCTTTAGATGTCGTTAATGACAGTGATCGTTTTGATAAGGTACGTTGGAACATAAGCAAACCTAAGCTAAAGTAATGATGGCGGTTGAGGCAATTTAAATGAGATATTTTAAGGGTATTAGTTTTTTAAGCTGATGATATTACAATATAAAAGTAGAAATGAGGGTAACAAATCGCAGTAAAAACGCCAATGATATTCCTGTAAGTATATTAATAGGCAGTAACTTGTCTTTATACTTTAGATGAAACCTTAGAAAGTTCATATTCTCTAAAGTCATAAAATACTACTATAAAATAAAAATAAATAATATCAAACCATTTCAATTTTAGCTCAAAACATCGACAATACGGCTTGTGGTAAAGATGATGTCTTTAGTACGCAATAATTGAAATAAAAGTTGTCATGATATAAGGATAATATATGGCTATTGCCTCTTCACGCTCCGCTGCTACTGGCTTGCTCATTGGCTGTGTGATCTTTGGTTTGGGCAGTTTAATCGTCGCTCATGTTGACATCGGTGGCTGGGCAATGGCTTTTTGGCGCTTGGCTATTTCAGGCGTGGTGTTTGCGGTATTAGCAAAAATGACAGGGCAACGGCTACCGCGCTCAAAACGTGCTGTTTTTTATGGCTTATTATCGGGTGCATTTTTAGGTTTGGATTTGGCACTGTGGCACGAGAGTATCTATGCGGTGGGTCCCGGCATTTCAACCTTACTAAACAGCTTACAGATTTTCTTTTTGGCAGCCATTGGCTTTCTATACTTTAACGAGCGCCAATCTATATTACAGCTTGTCAGCTTGGTCTTGGCAATGTTGGGTGTGGCAATGATCGGTAGCCCAGAATTTGCCCAGAATAAGGCTGCTACTTGGGGATTTATTACTGGTATCGTGTCAGGGGCTATGCTCGCAGCATCAATGACCTTTATACGTAAGACCCATGATACTGAGCCGACGCCGATATTCATGCTTATGCAGCTGATTAGTATTGGGGGCGGACTGGCAATGATTGTGCCAATGTTTGTCTTTGATATGGGTAATATACTGCCTAATAGCTGGTCTGATATTGGCTGGATATTGATTTATGGTACGGTCATGCAGTGCCTAGCGTGGGGGCTTATCGCCTACTCTATTCCCAAGCTGTCTTTAGCATTAACTGGATTGCTATTATTGACCGAGCCGGTTGCGGCGTTGGTAATTGATTATACTTGGCTTGATAAGCCCATCAATACCCTACAATGGAGCGGTGCGTTACTCACGATGTTTGCCATTTATTTGGGTTCGTTAAAGCCTAAACCACGCGCCCTACGCCATTATCGGTTTTTTGCACGGTTTTATAAGCGTGATTATAAGTAAAGCTCGTATAGAATAAAAACGATCATAAACAAGCGCCATAATAGATAAAAGCCACAATGATTATTGTGGCTTTTGCTTATCAATATAGTGAATTATTTGAAGCTTAAGATAGTAAAAAAGTTAGTCTTTTTGGCGATTAAATAGAGCGTTAAGCACAATTGCTGTTAAGGTAGCCGTACCGATGCCACCCAAATCAAAGCCGCCTAGATGCAAGCTAAAGTTACCGGTTCCCATGATCACAGTGACTGCTGCGATGATCAGATTGCTGTTTTTACTAAAGTCGATATGGTTGTCTATCCAAATTTTCGCACCAGCGATAGCAATCAAACCAAAAACTACGATAGAAGCACCGCCCAATAATGCTGGCGGAATGGTTTGAATAATCGCACCAAATTTCGGTGACAAGCCCAGCATGATAGCAACCAAACCTGCTACGACAAAAATAGTCGTACTATATACTTTGGTGACCGCCATCACGCCGATATTTTCAGCATAAGTCGTGACACCTGTACCGCCAAATCCTGCTGAGAAAGTCGTTGCTAAACCATCAGCAAAAAACGCGCGACCCATATAAGGCGTTACTCGTGCTTTAGTCATGCCTTCTACCGCTTTAAAATGTCCCAAATTTTCAGCAACTAAAATAAAGGCGACAGGGGCAATTAATATAATGGCGCTCATCTCAAAACGCGGCGCATGAATACTTGGCAGACCAAACCATGAAGCCGTCGACACACTGCTAAAATCAATCGGCACGCCATAGCCCAATACATTGGTCATCACAAAATAAGCAATATAAGACAATATTAAGCCAACTAATAACAGCAAACGACGTAGCATGCCGCGGGTAAATACCGCTACCCCACTGATAAGCAATACCGTTAACGTGGCCATCCATGCATCAAATTGGTTGGCAGACACCCCTTGAATGGTTACGGGCGCTAAATTAAGACCAATAATCATTACAATCGCACCGGTAACAATCGGTGGCATCAAGCGCTCAATCCAGCCTGTACCCGTCTTCATGACCAACAGACCTATCAATGCATAAATAATACCGCAGGCCATAATGCCGCCCAATGCAACATTCAGATTAGCATTAAACCCTACGCCAGCATATGCCGTCACGGCAATCACGGGACCAATAAAAGCAAAACTCGACCCCAAATAACTTGGCATACGTCCACCGGTAATCACAAAAAACATCACCGTACAAATACCAGACATCAAAATAGCTAAGTTAGGGTCAAAGCCCATTAATAATGGCGCAAGCACTGTCGCCCCAAACATCGCAAAGGTATGTTGTATACCCAGTAGCATGCTTTTTGAGGGCGGTAAATACTCATTAATACCAACCGGATCACGATCCAAATCACCGCCATATGGACGCCATTTTGGAAACCAGCGACCATTATCAAAGTCTGGATTGTACGGTAAGTTCATTGTCGCCGAGCCAGTTGCAACATCAATACCTGCTGCTTCTAGTGCATTTGGCGTTGATGGTTCTTTCTGACTATGCGGCGTTGATTGAGACGAGTTTTCTGGAGGGGTTATCATGCGTGATTGTCCTATAGGCTTAAGCTAATAATAACAGACTGGTAATAACTCACTAATGATACAGGCTAATAGTAGCTCGAATAAATAAAGAGATAACAAATAACGGTATTTACTATAAGTGCTGTTATAAATAGTGGCTATTATATGAGATAGCTATCTATACAATAAAAAGTTAATGGAAAAATAGTGAAATCTAGCTCTTACTAACTACAGATTCTTGTATAAATACAGAGCTATTTTTAATATTTTTAACAAACTGTCTCTCTTGCTTAATCTTAATATCTCGCAAGAACATACTTTTTATTTCTATGTTTTTCTACACTATTTTTCTATCTCCAATCAGCTGTTTGGAAATATCATAATAATAGGTATTATTTTAGAGTATTACCACATTTTGCTAGCTGTATTGACTAAGATATGCTTTACTAAATTCAACGCTTTGGCTGCTCATACCGTGTATTCTATAGCGACAGCTAACTTACAGGATGTTACATAAGCGTTGATGCCGAGCATCATAACGGAATTTAATAATAAACAACAGCTATTATTCACCCGTCACTCGAACGAACACGTTTAAACATTCTCATAGACAATGCACTAAATTTATCGATGATCGATACTTATTATCTATTGTTGCCCGTTATAATTTTATATGGGCGCAGTAGTCTTTGCTATGCGGTTTTTCTGAATCCCTTTTATTTTTTGGTAACTTATTATGATTAGTGTCTTTGATTTATTCAAAATCGGCGTTGGCCCATCAAGCTCTCATACAGTTGGTCCTATGATAGCGGCTAACTTGTTTGTACAGTCACTCCTAAAGCAAACCAATCTGAGCGACATCCAGTCTTTAGAGATTGAGTTATATGGCTCGCTTGCGGCAACTGGTAAAGGACATGCTACAGATACTGCCATATTACTGGGCTTACTTGGTCATGCACCTAGCACCATCGATACGCGTTTGACCAGTGAATATCTAGCACCGATCTTTTCAGACAATCAACTCAATATCGCAGGCGAGCACGTTATTGCTTTTGATACAGAGCGTGATATTCACTGGTATGATGAGACGGTTCTACCTTATCATCCGAATGCTATGACTATTCGTGTGTCTTTAGCGAATGGCAGCCATTATCAGCAGACTTATTATTCCGTAGGAGGTGGATTTGTTATCAATGAAGAAAATGCGACCAATCCTGATGAAGATAATGCAACGCCGACTATCGATGTTATTCCTTATCCTTTTAATAGCGCCGCAGAGCTATTAGAACAATGCCGTAAACATCACTTGAGCGTGAGCGAGCTGGTATTAGCAAACGAATGCCATTACCGTGAGCAGGCAGAAGTATTTGCGTATTTAGATTCTATTTGGGAGTCGATGCAGGATTGTGTGACCCGTGGCTGCCAAAACAGCGGTATTCTACCGGGTGGCTTAGATGTAAGACGCCGCGCTCAAGCACTATATGTGCAACTATGTGCTGAAAAAGACCAGCCGATTGCGCAAAATGACAAACTGGTTGCGATGGATTGGATTGATTTATACGCTTTAGCAGTCAATGAAGAAAACGCCAATGGCGGCAATGTGGTCACTGCTCCTACCAACGGCGCCGCAGGTATCATTCCTGCAGTGATGCATTATTATCGCGATTTTTTATCAAACTATAGCCTTGATGGCGCGCGCAAGTTTTTGTTAAATGCCACAGCAATTGGCAGCTTAATCAAACAAAACGCTTCAATATCGGGTGCTGAAGTGGGCTGTCAAGGTGAAGTAGGTTCAGCTTGTGCAATGGCGGCGTCTGCATTGGCAGAAATCCTAGGCGGAGATCCTGCTAAATGTCTTAATGCTGCTGAGATTGGTATCGAGCATAACTTGGGTCTGACCTGTGATCCTGTTGGTGGCTTAGTCCAAGTCCCTTGTATCGAGCGCAATGCGATGGGCGCAGTCAAAGCCGTCAATGCAGCACGACTTGCCTGTCGTGGTAATGGTCAACATTTTGTCTCTTTAGACAAAGTCATTGAAACTATGAAAGTTACTGGCGCTGACATGTTAGATAAATACAAAGAAACTTCTCGCGGTGGATTGGCAGTATATGCTGACAACCGTATACCGACTGCCACTCATGGCGTCAGTGTGAAATACAGCCAATGCTAATGATTGGGCAGCTTATAACTCAATAGAACATATAAATCCTATTATAAAAAAGACCTCTAATCATTAGAGGTCTTTTTTTGAGCTAACTACTATTGAACTAACGGTAGTGCTATTTATTCCAAAAGCTACTTAATAAGCAATTATTCCGCTTTTTTTGACACTACTTGGTTCAGTATCCAAACTGGCTTGACTGCATTCGTTACTTCATCCATCATCGCTTCTTGGCGAACGTCCAAAACATAACGATAATTTGGCTCATACGTAAAGCCTTGAATATTACCATTTAAAGGGGTGTAGTTTTTCTGATACGTTTGGCGATACTGCAAGCACTCTGACTCAATCATGGCACCATTAGAAGCTTGTAGCTCACAAACTGCTTTCAGTGGGGCTATCTCTATTTTAAAACTTGGAATGTTAATGACTTTTACCACTGCCGGTTCACCTTCAACGACCATGGTACGCGTATCGTCAGTTGCCATGGTTGAACAACCTGATAAAACAAACGTTGCCATCACTGCTGCTAATGCTAACTTTTTCATTATAAAATCCTCAATGTATTCATAGTTTTATTTGTTTGAACTCGATTTATTCATTTTAGAATAAACGGTTTTTCGATATCACTTAATCATTTATTATTAACTTGACCAGTATAGGGCGCAAAGTAACTTCGCCTCTACAACTGCTTTGTAACTTAACGTCAGCTTTTGCAACGGTTGTTAATCAACAGTAAATAAATATTTTTGATATTACCGACAAATACATCTTACTTTCAGTGATATCAGTTTAAAACACTAAATAAAAAACGCTCAGAATCATGATGATTCTGAGCATTCTTTATAATTAAGTATTAAGGTTTTTTAGCTACGATAGTCCGCATTTATTTTGACATAGTCGTAAGATAAATCGCAGGTATAAACGGTGTCATGGGCATCACCGCGTGCAAGATCGATATGAATGGTAATCTCAGGGCGACTCATGACCATCTTGCCCGCCTCTTCCGTATAGTTTGGCGCGACACCACCATTTTGACAAATCCTAACTTCGTCTAAGTAGACATCGACTTGTTCGGTATCAAGGTCTTCAATCCCAGCATAACCGACGGCTGCTAATATACGACCCCAATTGGCATCACTGGCAAAAAACGCCGTCTTGACCAAGGGTGAATGCGCAACCGCATATGCCACATCGCAGCATTCTTGCGTGGTTTTGCCACCTGTGACTTTTACCGTCATAAATTTAGTAGCGCCTTCACCATCACGTACGATCAGTTGTGCCAAACGTATAAAGACTTCAGCTAACGCATCAAACATTGGCTGATAATGTGGGTGCTCAGGGCTATCAATGATATCTGAGCTCGCAGCACCTGTCGCTATCAGTACACAACAATCATTGGTCGAGGTATCACCATCAACCGTAATACGGTTAAAAGACTGCTCATTGATAGCACTTAACATCTCTTGTAATAAGTCAGCAGCAATATTGGCATCGGTTGCAACATAGCCAAGCATGGTTGCCATATTGGGACGTATCATGCCTGAGCCTTTTGACATCCCCGTAATATGATAACTACTACCATCAACATCGATTTTTTTACTCGCGAGCTTTGGAATCGTATCCGTTGTACGGATACCATTTGCAGCAGCAAGCCAATTATCAGGCGCTAGATTGGCTAATGCGTTGTCTAGTCCTGCGATAATTGCCTCACTATTTAATGACTCCCCAATAACACCCGTCGAAAATGGCAATACAGTATCACTAGCCACGCCAGCTTTAGCAGCCAATGCCGCACAAATATCTGTGGCGCGGCGTTTGCCATCAGCACCGGTTCCAGCATTAGCATTACCAGTATTGGTCACCAAATAGCGCGGAGAAGCTGCAGCAAAGTGTTCACGTAATACGCGCACAGGCGCAGCGCAAAATGTATTTTTGGTCGTTACCACTGCAGTGGCAGCATCAGCTGCGATCTCAATAATTACCAAATCATCACGATCTTTATAACGTACGCCTGCTGCGGTAGCGCTTAATTTAATGCCTTCAATAGGATAAATCGTCTCAGGTACTGCAACATTGCCAACTGCCATCATTCACTCCTTAATTATTGATATTGGTATATTTTTATTGATTGTAAAGCCTTAGTCGTAATGGTAAAAACATCATACTTTGTTTAAATCAAATGCTGTCCAAATAGGCGCATGGTCAGAGGGTTTTTCCATAGCGCGCAGCTCATAGCTGATACCCGCATCAACACAACATTCGACAAGATCAGGCGTACATAAAATATGATCAATACGCAATCCACGCTTAGGATCATCATCAAAACCGCGACTGCGATAATCAAACCAGCTGTATAATTCGGTGCTTTCTGGATAATGCAAACGGTAGGTATCAGTCAACTCACGTGACATAAGATTGCTATACCATTCACGCTCCTCAGGTAGGAAGGATGTTTTTCTATTTTTCAACCAACGCTTAGCATTTACTTCACCGATTCCAATATCGATGTCTTCTGGGGCAATATTCATATCCCCCATAATCACTAGCGAGCGCCCTTCTACTTTTAGCGTATCAATATAGGCCATTAAATCAGCATAATAAGCGCGTTTCATCGGAAATTTGGTTGGATGATCTTGACTCTCACCCTGTGGGAAATAGCCATTGAGCACATCAATCTCACGCCCATCAAACTCATAACGCGCATGAATAAAACGTTTTTGCGCCTCTTCATCTTCGTCAGGGAAACCTTTTTGCACAAAAATAGGCGCAACTTTCGATAATAATGCCACACCGTAATGCGCTTTCTGTCCAAAATACTCGACGTGATAGCCCAAGCCTTCTACATTTTCAAGGGGAAACTGCTCATCATGCACCTTGGTTTCTTGCAGACCCATGACATCAGGATCGATAATATCTCGCACCGCCTCCAGCTGATGTTGACGAGCTCGGATACCATTGATATTAAAACAAACAAAACGGGTCATAAATTATCCTATCCTATATAAATAACTGCTTTGATAAGTAAATGCAGTTTTAAAATGCACTTATAAATAAATCTAAAATAAAATAAATACGGTTATGATAACAGACATAGACAGCGCTAGCTGTTGCACCCTTTTATATCTTGAGTTAGAGTGTTTGTTTGGTCTAATTACTTGGCTGTTTGCCGTGTCATTTTATCAAAACATGCTATCAAGCCACTCTTATTGACTATCCTACTTTTTATTAAATCATGCTTATCAAGCAGCGGCATTTAAACAACTTATAACACCCTATTATTAAAAATCTATTGAGCATTATTATGACAAAAACAACTGATAAGAACCCAACTGCCGTATCAAAACCTCACATAATCACGCCGTTATTTGCGACCAACTATAATGTCTACATCAATCATACTGATGCTGGCGGTATAGTCTATCATGCCAATCACTTAGTGTTCTTTGAAAACTGCCGCCGCGATTGGTTTACTCGATTGGGCTTAAATGGT
Source organism: Psychrobacter sp. SC65A.3 (assembly GCF_025642195.1). Lineage (NCBI taxonomy): Bacteria > Pseudomonadati > Pseudomonadota > Gammaproteobacteria > Moraxellales > Moraxellaceae > Psychrobacter > Psychrobacter sp. SC65A.3. The sequence continues at coordinate 1,591,772 of NZ_CP106752.1, forward strand.
TATTTTTTGGAGACCAATGACGGTCAGATTCAGCATTTCGTCGTCACTCAAGCAGACTTGCAATATAAGCGCGCTATTTTATTAGATGAGGTCATTAATGTACGCATTGATAACGTTGAGATAAAACCTGCCAGCATTGTATTTTATCAAAGCATTTATCGTCAGCACTCTCAAGAGAACACTGCTGACAATGTAAAAGCGGTTTTGCTAAGCAGCACTAAAATCGTTGTTGCCTGCGTACAAAATCAAATCACACCGGATGCTATAGAGAATGATGCGTCAAATAAAACCAGTACCAATACCGCGCCAATGCGCCCTATTCGTGTGCCAAAAAAATTACGTGTTGCTATTGAGCAAGCAATTTCAGAATATAATAAGTAGCTTCTTAAGTCTTTTTAGAAAAATCTGTTTTTCCTACGACAATAATTAGTCATCTTCTCTTTTTGTATGATATATAGAATCGATTTGATTTAAAACCGATACAGCTCTACTGCTATAGATTTTTCGTAGCCCCTGTGAAGCATGCTATGCCTACAAGGACTGCAAAACATTCATTCCAGTCTCGCTGTATCATTTTTACATTGAGCGGGGTATAGACCTTTCTATATATTCATTTATAAGGATATTTCCTGTACTGAGCAGTACTCTTATCATCATAGTGCCTTAGCCTAGATTCATGCTAACGTATTGCTTAAATGTATCATTATATATTTGATATATTATTTTTTTGTGGTAGATGGTTGGTAGAAAAAATTAATTCGACTAATTTTTTAAGATTACTCAAATAGTTTTTTAATCAAACACTTATTTTTTACCATTTACTGATGCCAAATAACCCAATAACACCAGCAGTCTGTCAATGGATAAGGATATTATCAAATTCAGCGATCGCTTTTATGTCAGCGCTGTTTTTTTATTGACAAGGATCTGACTGCTTAGCTAGCAACATTTAACCTCTCTCATATTTCAAGGACGCTGACTATGACGCTAAATAAACCTTGGCTTGCAAATTACCCTATTGGTGTGCCAAAGACGATTGATCCAGACAAATATAGCAGTATCATGGAGCTATATGAAGAGTGCTTCGATCGCTTTCGCATGCATCCTATGACCATCTGTATGGGCGTTACTCATACCTACGACGATGTCGATAAAGCTTCTATCGCGGTTGCTGCATGGTTACAGGCAAAAGGTCTGCCTCAAGGTAGTGTAGTCGCGCTTATGATGCCAAACGTGCCGCAATACTTGCCAACGATGATTGGTATTTTGCGGGCTGGTTATATCTGTACACCCGTAAATCCTCTGTATACTGGCCGCGAGCTACGCCATCAATTGAATGACTCTGGCGCTCAGGTTATTTTTGTCGTCGATAACTTTGCTCAAGCACTTGAGCAGGTTATTGAAGAAACCCATATCAAACACATTGTCCTATCAAAAATGGGCGATATGATGGGTCTAAAAGGTATTTTGGTCAACACCATTATCCGTCAGGTCAAACGCTTGGTACCCAAGTATAATCTGAATGACCCAAAATACGACGTCACTAAGTTCCCTGATGTGCTCAAGAAAGGCAAAAACCTGCCGTTCCAAAAGCCAAAACTGTCTTTGAGTCAAACCGCCTTTTTGCAATATACAGGTGGCACAACAGGGCTGTCTAAAGGCGCTATTTTATCTCAGCGTAATATTGTCGCAGGCGCGATGCAGTCAGAAGCTTGGACTCGCCCTATTACCTCAGAGATTAATGAGGTATATATCAATATGGTGATGGCACTGCCGCTGTATCATATTTTTGCCTTTATGCTGAGCTCACTGGGTATGCGTGCAGGTTACACTTTTATATTGGTTCCTAACCCGCGTGATATACCAGGCTTTATTAAGACGTTATCAAAACAGCCCTTCCATATTTTCCCTGCGGTCAATACCTTATTTAAAGGCTTACTCGACAATCCGAACTTTAAAAACCTAGATTTTAGCTCACTACGCATCTCACAAGCAGGCGGTATGGCAGCGACTGAGCAAACAGCAAGACGCTGGCTTGAGACGACAGGCTGCGCTATGATTGAGGGTTGGGGAATGACGGAAGGGGTTGCTGTTGGTACTGCCAACGTCATCACTGATCGCAAGTTTAATGGTACGATTGGCGTCCCTGTCCCTAGTGTTGATGTCATTATTATCGATGACGAGGGCAACCCTGTCGGTGCCAATCAAGCAGGCGAGATGTGTGTCAAAGGACCTAACGTTACCTCAGGTTACCTAAATAGAGACAGTAGTGATGACTTTACCAAAGATGGCTACTTCCGCACTGGCGATATCGTCAGCATGGACGAGAAAGGCTACTTTAGACTATTAGACCGTAAAAAAGACATGATTTTGGTGTCAGGATTTAATGTATTTCCAAATGAGATCGAGTCGGTCATGCTTGATTGTGACGGCATTATCGATTGTGCTGTCATCGGTATCCCTGATGAGAATCAAGGTGAAGCGGTCAAAATCTATGTTGTCCCTGCTGATAATAATGTCACCAAAAACTCTATTAAAGAGTTCGCTTTAGACAATATGACTGGTTATAAATGTCCACGTCATATCGAGTTTGTTACTGAGCTACCAAAAAGTAACGTCGGTAAAGTATTACGTCAAAAACTTCGCGAGAAGCATCTGATAGACAATCCTCAACTATAATTAAAGCGGTCTTTTAATTGTCAAGAGCGCCTTGCATTAGATGCAAGGCGCTTTTTTATTAACCATACCATCGATCAATTTTAAACTTTATTAGCATTTTTAATATACTATCTTATCTCTGCAATCGCTTCACTATTCTTAGTTGCAACATATATTTTTCAATATATCAAGTATAACGACAAACTCTCAAGTTCTTTTATAGCAATAACTTACTCAATTACACTTATGTTAATGTATTGCCAAAATATGTTACGCTATTGTTTATAACATTGAGTCAGTAATATATTTAACTGAGGTCAATTAATTGACCTTAAACAGCAGTACATTTTTCAAAAATAATTACAAACCAGCCATTTAATCCATTCAGATGAGTTTTCTGTGTGGTTAAATGAATTTTTAGTTCAATCACCTTGTATAAAGGCCGCCGTATTTTAGCAGTTTGTGAATAAATGGGATAGCACTCGACAATCCACTGCCTAACTGGCGATGACTCGTATTGTTGACATGGATGTGACTACTTTTGTATAGAGCCTTAACTGATCGCAAATTTAAGGACGCTTAGTATGACAACAGATAAACCTTGGCTTGCTCAATATCCAGCAAACGTACCCAAGACTATTAATCCTGATCAGTATGAAAGTCTCATCGAGTTGTATGAAGAGTGTTTTGACCGCTTCCGTATGCATCCTATGACCATCTGTATGGGCGTTTCTCATACTTATGGAGACGTGGACAAAGCGTCTCTTGCTGTCGCTGCTTGGTTGCAAGCACAAGATATCCCCAAAGGTAGCGTAGTGGCAGTCATGATGCCAAACGTGCCGCAATACTTGCCAACCATGATCGGTATATTGCGCGCCGGCTATGTTTGCACCCCTATCAACCCACTATATACTGGTCGTGAGCTACGTCATCAACTCAATGATTCAGGCGCTCAGGTTATTTTTGTCGTCGATAACTTTGCTCAAGCACTTGAGCAAGTCATTGAAGAGACGAACATCAAACGTATTGTCCTATCGAAAATGGGCGATATGATGGGGCTAAAGGGTATTTTGGTCAATACTGTTATTCGTCAGGTCAAACGCTTAGTGCCTAAGTACAACCTGAATGACCCTAAGTATAATGTTACCAAATTCCCTGATGTGCTTAAAAAAGGCAAAAACCTGCCTTTTCAAACACCAAAAACCTCACTGCAACAAAAAGCTATTTTACAATATACCGGCGGTACAACAGGCCTATCTAAAGGCGCTATTTTAACCCAGCGTAACGTTGTCGCTGCTGCCATGCAATCAGAAGCATGGTATCGCCCTGTTACTTCTGAAATCAATGAGGTATATATCAATATGGTCATGGCATTGCCGCTATATCATATATTTGCCTTTATGCTGAGCTTGCTAGGTATGCGTTCGGGTTATACTTTTATATTAATACCTAATCCACGAGACATGCCTGGATTTGTCAAAACCTTATCAAAACAGCCCTTCCATATTTTTCCTGCCGTCAATACCTTGTTTAAAGGGCTACTTGATCAACCAACCTTTAAAAATCTAGATTTTAGCGCATTACGTATCTCACAAGCAGGCGGTATGGCAGCGACTGAGCAGACGGCAGCGCGCTGGTTAGAAGTCACTGGTTGCCCGATGGTTGAGGGTTGGGGTATGACTGAAGGGGTTGCAGCAGGTACTGCTAACGTCATTACTGATCGCAAGTTCAATGGCACTATTGGCATTCCTGTACCTAGTGTCGATGTAATTGTGGTCGATGATAATGGCGAGACCGTAGGTTTTAATCAGTCTGGTGAAATGTGCATTAAGGGACCAAATATCACCTCAGGCTATTTTAATAAAGACAACACCAACGACTTTACTAAAGAGGGTTATTTCCGTACTGGTGATATCATTAGTATGGACGAAAAAGGCTATATCACTTTACTTGATCGCAAAAAAGACATGATTTTGGTATCAGGATTTAACGTCTTTCCGAATGAGATTGAGTCAGTTATGCTAGATTGCAAAGGTATTATTGATTGCGCAGTGATTGGCATTTCTGATGAGCATCAAGGCGAAGCGGTCAAAATTTATATCGTTCCTGCTGATAACAATGTTACCAAAAGTGATATTAAAGAATTTGCCTTGGACAATTTGACTGGCTACAAATGCCCGCGTCATATTGAATTTGTGAGTGAGTTGCCAAAGAGTAATGTGGGTAAAATATTGCGTCAAAAACTGCGTGAAAAACACATGGCAGATAACCCTCAAATGTTATAACTTCTAAAATCTGTACACATCAAGACCAATAAAAGAATCCCTCTATATCAGCATATAGAGGGATTCTTTTATTGGTCTTGATGTTATTAATGTCGCTTGTACTAACTGACTTTATTGACCACCTGCAATGGCAAGTGCTTCATTGCTTGACCGACGATAGACCATGGTAGACTGGGTACACAAGCTTCATCAACCTCAGCTTCAATCGCTGCAACGATGGATTTGGTGCCCGTATCTGCATCTACTTCAAACGGTAATGGCTTGGCATTTTCATTGATTTCAGTACGGATATAGCCTGGATAAATAGTAGAGACTTTGATCGGCAGTTTGGTCAATAGCATATCAGCACGGATGCCCTCTGCCAAATGTGCCAAGCCTGCCTTACTCGCACCATAGGCAGTCAAGTGCTTAGGTAATCCACGCATCGCTGACATACTAGATATCACGACCAAATGGCCGCTATTTTGTGCGCGAAAGATACTCATCGCTGCTTCACACTGCGCGAGCGCCGAAATAAAGTTAACCTCAACCGTACGGCGGTTGGTATCAAAGCGTCCTTTACCAATACGGCGGCTCTCGCCAATGCCTGCATTGACCACGACACGATCAATATGACCAAAGTCAGCCGTGAAGGCATCAAACACTTCAAAAATCGCATCATAATCACTAACGTCTAGCACTCGATACTCGATACGAATATCAGGATATTGTGCCATCAGCTCTATTTGTAGACTCTCTAAACGATCCGTACGACGCGCACAAATAGCAAGGTTGTATCCAAGCTTAGCAAACAATCTCGCCATGCCCTCGCCCAACCCTGAGCTGGCACCCGTGATTAAAACCGTTTTGCCACGACCAATCTGCTGTTTATTTAAACCTTTTAAATAACGTGCTGGTTGAACCGCGCCAAATAATTGATTTTTACTTTTGGTGGCTTTTTTTGCCACTAGGCTCAGTAATTTATTTTGCATGGACATTCTCTTATGTATCAATGATAACTTCAAGATAACGTAAACACTTCCAACTGTCTATGTGGCTTTGGTGTTATCTGCGCTAGTAGCCAGCCACTACAGACTTTCTATAACAAGGTTTTAGCAACCAATCATGAATTATCGCCATGTCACAAAACGCTTACCATCAGCGAATAAATGACTATACTCATTTAATGATAGTAAACGTGAATTCTGCTCTTTTAAAGTAATAGATGTCACGCCCGTATTAACCAAGCTTTTATTGATTTGATACGCAGTCTGACTGCCTTGTTGTAATAACTGCGCGGTAATAGCCGCAATAATGCCGCCTGAAGTAAATACCAATACCGTACTATCACGATTTAAATTTAGCGTTGTCATCTGTATACGTATTTGCTCAAGCGCTTGCTTAGCTCGCTCATTAAACTGCGACCAGCTTTCTATATAATCTTGATCATAATCACTGCCATGCCAGCGCCGCATCGCGTTATCGAATAACTCAGCCAAACGTGTCATCGGTACATCCGCTTTAGCAATCTCAGCTGCAATTGATGCTCGAGTGCTGAATGCTGGATCTGATTTAACAAAAACATCTTTATGATTAAATTCATCAAATTGTGGCAGTACATAGCTATCCGGCGCACTCATATCGATTGCAGGCTTGTTAGAGCTATCGGTATCAGCAAATGACTGATAACGCTGCCAAAAATGATGTGCAGAATCTTGTTGCCTGACCAAACTCCCCGTAAAAATAGCATCGATTCGGCGCTGGGTCGTTGCATAATGCTGGCCGAGCATTTGCGCTTGGATACCACCTAGCTCTGACAGCTGATCGTAATTTTCTTGTCCAAAGGATGCCTGGCCATGACGTGCCAGAAGAATGGTTGTCATAAAATACTGCCTTTTATCATAGTTTCAATATGCTGATTTCAAACATTTTACTTGCTAAAAAATTACTCAGCTGTTGATTGCGGCGACTTAGCAAAATAGCCTTTCGGTAAAATACCTTTAATAACTTTTTGTACAGGCGCTGGTAATTGCTCAATGGTGGCAGCATCGACGCCCATATCTTGCAAATGCGGCTGCACATGAGTGTTAAATAACGCCTCACCTTCATACTGTGCTATCGACTTCAGAGATTTTGCATGCAATACATGAACGATAAGCCAAAAATTCTTAAACGCCGGATTGGTTGTTTGTTTATTATAATAGCGATAGTAAATTTGCTGCACGATACCCGCTAGACGGAATAAACCAAACACCTCATAAAACGTCCAATTATCTATCTCTAAACCTGATTGTTTAAGATAGTAATCCACCACTTCATCACGGGTCATCATGCCTTTTAAATGCGTGGGCTGACGGCGTGACTGCTGCATAATGATGTTGTCATCTTCTTCAATCCAGTAAGCCAAGGCGCTACCCAAATCCATCAAAGGATCACCCAAGGTCGCCATTTCCCAATCAAGTACACCGATAACCTTAGTTGGATCTGCGGCATCTAAAATGACGTTGTCAAAACGCCAATCATTGTGAATCAAGCAAGTCTTACTATCAGCAGGCGTATGCTTACCAAGCCATTGACGTACCAATGCAAAACTTGGGACATTAGGTGTTTTGGCTTTGACATAACGCTTATCCCAACCTGTTACTTGGCGCTCGCAATAACCTTCGCCACGCCCAAGATTCACTAAATCAGGATGCGCTTTATAATCTACTTGGTGCAGCTCAACTAAAGCATCGATAACATTGGTACATAATGCACGCGTTTGCTCTTCGTTTAAATCAATCCCTTTTGGCAAATTAGCACGAGGAATGATACCTTCCATACGCTCCATGACATAGAAATCGGCACCGATGACGGACTCATCCGTACATAGCGCGACCATTTTAGGTACGTAAGGATAAGCATCCTTTAAGGATTTTTGGACAGTGTATTCGCGCACCATATCATGTGCTGATTTGGCTTTAGTGCCTTTTGGCGGACGGCGTAAGATTAAATCTTGGCTTTTACTTTCAGCGTTACCTTCGCCTTCATATTGCAAACGGTAAGTCCAGTTTGATGCACCACCCGAGAATTGAGTAACCATTGGCTCGCCTGCTACATCGATTCCTTGGGCGCGTAGCCAGTTACTAACCGCTTTGGCGTCAAGCTCTTCGCCCTCACGAACCTCGCCACCTTTATCTAATATTTTATTAGCTACTTCTTTATCCGTAGTATTGCTCTGATTAGCAGTTGCCATAAGATGTTCCTTATCGTGTGGTCAGTTATTTTTATTGATTATTTAGGGGTGAAGAATCCACTATCAAATGATTTATAGTTATGGTCGCCATTGAGCTTGTTTTGTATTAGTTATAGATACAAATCTAAGTTACCTTAAGATTTAGCAGGTTTCGACGAACGGCTAAAACCTTGACGCTTTAATTCTAACTTAGCAATCATGGTTTTATGCACTTCATCAGGACCATCGGCTAAGCGCAGCGCTCGTGCTTGAGCAAAGAAACTCGGCAGCATCGTATCTTGGCAAACGCCCATACCACCATAGATTTGAATCGCCATATCAACCACTTCTTGTAGCACGGTTGGTGCAACGACTTTAATGGCAGAGATTTCTGTGAGTGCTGCTTTGGTACCTTGGCCGTCCATTTTCTGCGCGGCGTATAGAGTCAGCAAACGGGCTTGGTCAATCTTAATACGTGCTTCAGCAATACGCTCAAAGTTACCACCTAGTTGTAGTAATGGCTTACCAAAAGCCGTACGCTCCATACCGCGTTTTACGGCCAGCTCTAGCGACTTTTCAGCGGCCCCAATACAACGCATGCAATGATGAATGCGACCTGGCCCTAGGCGACCTTGCGCAATCTCAAAGCCCATACCTGGGCCACCGATAAAGTGGCTAACGGGTACACGTACATCATTAAAGCTGACTTCACCATGACCATGCGGCGCATCATAATCGCCAAATACTTTTAGCATGCGCTCGATATTGAAGCCTGCAGTTTTTGCTGGAACCAATACCATCGAATGCTGATGATGACGGTCTTTAGTTTCATCAGGGGTGTATGCCATCACAATCAAAATATCAACTGCTGGGTCGCCAAGACCGGACGACCACCATTTACTACCATTGATAATAATCTCATCGCCATCGACAACCGCAGTCGCCTGCATGTTGGTCGCATCACTGGATGCCACCTCAGGCTCAGTCATACAAAATACCGAACGCGTTTTACCTTCCAAGATTGGCGTCAGCCACTTATCTTGCTGCTCTTGTGTACCATAACGCCACAACAGCTCCATATTGCCACTATCAGGGGCATTGCAGTTAAACACGTAAGGCGCTAATAAACTGCGACCTGTCAACTCTGCAATCGGTGCATAATCGGTAACCGAAAGGCCAGCACCTAGGATGTCATCCGGCAAAAATAAATTCCACAGGCCAGCTTCACGTGCTTGCTTACGTAAGCTCTCATACTTTTCTGGCCACTGCCAATTTTTCCAATTACCATCAGGATTTTGCTGATGACAGTCTGCCCAAAATTGCGCTTCAATGGGCTCAATAAGGGTTTCGATAAATGCTTGTACTTGGGCATGCATGGCTTGACCATGTTCTGTTGCTGTAAACATTAAGGCATTGCTAGACATAATGATTTCCCTATCCTTATTAATTATCTCAATCACATTTTTATAAAAAACTTCATAGTGTACGTACGTAAACTCTGTATCGTATTTACCATTTATAACACAGCAATTATTTTTAAACAGCAAAAAGGCGCGACCCGTTAGGACACGCCTTTTACAAAATACAAACAATGCACAAATTAAGGTTAGAACTTTAAAGATCAGCTATGCACTAGCCTCTTAATACTTAAAACTACTTTAAGATATTTAAACGACTATTAAGGTCAAATCGTGCTAGTGCCTCTGGCAGCTTATCAACCGCCATGCTGATGGTCGCTTCTGCAGCTTGTGATAGCCCTAGCTTTTCTGCCAGTGTTGGCTTTTGACGTGAATGCAGCGCGTACACTTCGTTGTTTTCCATACGCTCTAATAGATAACTGTCTGATGTCTGTAATTTATCTACCAAGTTCAAATGCAGCGCATCTTCACCATACCAATGCTCGCCTGTTGCAACTTTATCTACATCAAGCATACCGCGATAACGATTGACAAAGTGCTTAAATAACTCATGGGTTTGCTCTAGCTCTTCTTGATATTTGGCACGATCTTCGTCGTCATTTTCACCAAATACAGTCACGGTACGTTTGTAATCACCAGCCGTAAACATCTCATAATCGACATCATGGTTTTTGAGCCATTTATGAAAATTGGGCAGTTGTGATACCACACCGATAGAGCCAATAATGGCAAATGGCGCCGCCACAATATTGTCCGCTACGCAGGCCATCATATAGCCACCACTAGCTGCAACCTTATCAACGCAGACGGTGAGTTTCAAACCGGCATCTTTCAGACGAGCCAATTGTGCGGCGGCTAAACCATAACCGTGTACTACGCCCCCACCAGACTCTAGACGCACCACCACTTCATCGCCTTTATTCGCCGTGCTGATAAGTGTGCTAATCTCTTCACGCAGGTGTTTAACAGCAGTGGCTTTGATATCGCCATCAAAGTCGAGTACAAAAACTTGTTGCTTGCTATCACTATTTTTTTTCTTATTTTTGGTTTTCGCTTTTAGGGCTTGTTTTGCTTTTTTAGCCAGTGTTTTTTTGAATTGTTTGAGGGCAGCTTTACCTTGAGTCGCCTCCATCAGGTCTTCACGGCGTTGCTCTTGGTTTTTATTCAGATGGATAACTCTTAGCTCAACAGGGTTTTTAGAGGGATTAAAAAGCATGAGTGCGATTCCTTAAATGATTAAGACGGTCTTAGTGTAATTTTATAAGTTAGGCTGATATGCGCACGCGCGCTTATCTTTTCAAGCAGAGGAACAATATTTAACCTAATGCAATTGTTACGGCATAAATACGGCTTATAGCCATCTTTACTGAGCTTTGATTGGGCTGATTCGGTTGTATAACAAAGGCAGATTAGGCATAATATACGTTTACACCAAATTTTCTGTAGCCAACGTGATGACTATTTGTCTTAATCGCGTTGTTTGCGCTTCTTTTAACTAAACTAGTTATTATCTAAAAGAAGCGTAACGATGGCTGCATTATTGTATTTCGAATTGGGCTGACAACTGGATAATTATATTATGACGCATAGCGAATACCGAGACGAATATTGCGGAGCCGTAACCGAAAGCTTAATTGAGCAAACCATTAGTGTCGTAGGCTGGGTACATCGTCGTCGCGATCACGGTGGCGTGATTTTCTTAGACATGCGTGACCGCGCTGGTATCTTGCAGGTCGTTGTCGATCCTGATACCCCAGAAGCGTTCGCTATTGCTGATGCGGTACGTCCTGAATATGTAATAAAAATTACAGGTCGTGTCCGTCAACGCTACGCGGGCACTGAAAACGCAAATATGACCAGTGGTCATATCGAGCTGTTGGCCAAAGAAATTGAAGTGCTGGCAAAATCTGAAACCCCGCCATTCCCATTGAATGATGAGAAAAGTACGGTATCAGAAGATTTGCGTCTCAAATATCGCTATCTTGATATGCGCCGTCCACAAATGCAAGATCGTATGGTATTCCGTGCGAAAGCCACCTCAGCGATTCGTCGTTATTTGGATGATCATGGCTTTTTAGACGTAGAAACCCCTATCTTGACTCGTGCAACGCCAGAAGGTGCTCGTGATTATCTTGTGCCTTCACGTACGCGTCCGGGTAACTTCTTTGCCTTACCGCAGTCGCCACAGCTGTTTAAACAGTTATTGATGGTCGCAGGTTTTGACCGCTATTATCAAATCGCTAAGTGCTTCCGTGATGAAGATTTACGTGCGGATCGTCAGCCTGAATTTACCCAAGTCGATATTGAGACTTCTTTCTTAAATGAAGAAGAAATCATGAATATCAACGAAGGTCTGATTAAGCATGTCTTTAAGACGATGATGGACGTTGAATTTGAACAGTTCCCACGTATGACTTATGCTGAAGCCATGCGTGATTATGCCTCAGACAAGCCTGACCTACGTATTCCGCTTAAATTGATTGACGTTGCAGACTTAATGAAAGACGTTGATTTTAAAGTGTTTGCCGGTCCTGCTAACGATCCTAAAGGTCGTGTTGCTGCCCTACGTATACCAGGCGGTGCTTCATTAAGCCGTAAACAAATCGATGCTTATACCAAGTTCGTTGGTATCTATGGTGCACGTGGTCTGGCTTATATTAAAGTCAACGATGCCAGCAACATCAATAACGGCGTGGATAAAGAATCTGGTCTACAGTCTCCTATCATTAAGAATATGACTGATGATGTATTGGTAAGCCTGATTGAGCGTACTGGTGCAGAAAGCAACGATATTATCTTCTTTGGTGCGGATAAAGCCAGTGTAGTCAATGATGCCATCGGCGCCCTACGTCAAAAGATTGGTTTAGATTTAGAAATGACCACTTGTGAGTGGGCCCCACTTTGGGTAACTGACTTCCCGATGTTTGAAGAAACTGAAGATGGTCGCTGGACCTCAATGCATCATCCATTTACTAAGCCAAAAGGTTCGGTTGAAGAATTAAAAACCAATCCTGAATCTGCCCTTTCTATCGCTTATGATATGGTATTAAACGGTACTGAAGTGGGTGGTGGTAGTTTACGTATCAACACGCTTGAGATGCAAACAGCCGTATTTGAAGCATTGGGTATTGATGATCAGGAAGCAGAAGACAAATTTGGCTTCTTGCTTGATGCGTTAAAATTTGGCGCGCCGCCACATGGTGGCTTGGCATTTGGTTTGGATCGCTTAATCATGCTTATGGTAGGCGCAAGCTCTATCCGTGACGTGATTGCCTTCCCAAAAACCAAAACTGCTGAATGTCCATTGACCCAAGCACCGGCTGAGGTAAATACCAAGCAGCTACGTGAGCTTGGTATCCGTGTCCGTGAAAAAGTACAAGCTGACACCAGTAAGTCTGCTGAATAAATAGTCTGATCATGCGAAGCTATTTTTTACAGTGCCTGTTACGTGATTCATTACTGTGTGAATGGTCATGAATCCGTATCATATTTTCAAAATCGTGCCACTGTCTGTCTTGCAGATGCTGGCACGTTTTGTTGCGTGGATAATCTTAAGGATGCCAAGCGCTAGTATCATGCGCACGGTTAAAATCAACATGGCACTGATTGCCCCTATGTTATCTCACCTGCAAAAACAAGCCTTAACCAAAGAGATTATCTATCATCAATGTTTAACCAGCATTGAGTCAATCAAAAGCTGGGCGATGCCACCTGATTGGAGTATTGCTCAAATTCGTGACGTTCATAATAAAGACATCTTACTTGATGGACTTGCTAGTCCTAACGGCATGCTCGCGATCGTACCGCATTTGGGTACGTGGGAGATGATGAATGCTTGGCTCAATCAATTTGGCTCGCCAACCATCATGTATAAGCCCGTAAAAGGTGACATTACCAACAATTTTATATTGCAAGGTCGTGCCCGCCTCAATGCGACATTAGTACCGACGGATGGTAGCGGTGTAAAAGCAGTATTTAAAACACTCAAACAAGGTGGTTTTAGTATTGTCTTACCTGACCACGTTCCTGACCCATCAGGCGGTATCATCGTGCCTTTTTTTGGCATTGAAACGTTGACCAGTACCCTCGCCTCCAAACTTGCTAGTAAAACCAAATGCGCACTGGTCGGATTGGCATGTATTCGCCGCGACGACGGGCATGGCTTTGATATTTATTGCTATAAACTCGATGACCCAGCATTATATGATCGCAATACTGAAACGGCAGCTTATGCACTCAATCTAGCAATGCAACGTATGATTGAAGACAATTACAGTCATTATATGTGGGGTTATCGACGCTTTAAGCATATCCCTATGATAGACAACCCTTATAACACTGATGAAGCCAATCTAGCCGCATTTATTCGCGCACATCATCCTAGTGTCGATAATAAATAAAATCGATACAGTGAAATCCGTACGCTACTGATAGACTCTCAATTTTAGTGTTTTTTATCAATTTTTTAAAAGTTAGCCCCTTATTTATATAAATATGAGTGCACTATGGCAACTGACATGAATCAAAATTTACCAACCAATCAAACGCCAACAGACAGTAAAAACTCTGATCAGCGTTATATTATTTGTATGAAATGGGGTGATAAATATGGTGCTGAATATGTCAACCGTCTTTATAACATGGTGCATCGTAACCTAACTTTAGATTTTCAGATGGTTTGCTTAACCGATGACAGTACTGGTATCGATCCTGCTGTTATCTGCCACCCTATCCCTGAGCTCAATCTACCTGCAGGACCTGAGCGTGGCTGGAAAAAGCTCACGACTTTTAAGCCCGAGCTTTACGATTTAAAAGGCGTTGCATTATTTTTAGATATTGATATCGTTATCGTTGATAATATCGACGGCTTTTTCACTTATAAAGCTGAGCATGAAGACAGCGTCGTCATCATTCGTGACTGGAAAAAACCGTGGCGTATGATTGGCAATAGCTCGGTATACCGCTTCAATATCGGTATGAATACTTATCCTGATTTGCTCGCAAATTTTGAGCGCAACTTCGACAGCATTCGTCAGCAAGTTCGCCATGAGCAAGCGTATCTGTCCAATTATTTACGTGAGCATCATCATTTAGAGTATTGGAACAAAGACTGGTGCGTGAGTTTTAAATATCAGTGTATTGCACCTATTCCTTTTAATCTAGTACGGGCACCTACTCTGCCAAATGATGCTAAAATCGTTATTTTCCATGGTGAGATTAATCCGCCAGACGCGATAGCAGGGGGTGGCGGTAAATGGTATCGTCATGTGAAGCCGAGCCCTTGGCTCAAAGAATATTGGATATAATTTAATCATCAAACCATCATTACTTTAAAATATCTGGAGCTGAAATTGGGATTACCTCCTATGATTGAGTTTGAGGTTGGTAATCAGCCGTTCCCTATTCACGCATTTAACGCAAAAGAAAATCAACAAAACCTTGACCGACAAGCTGTCAATATCATTGCTTCAGGTCCTTCTATTGCTGAGGTAGATTTTATACCTTTACTAGATACAGCCACGATTTTTATTAATGGTAGTATTAGTCTCACCGCTCAGTATAGCTTTACCAAAGTCGTCGGTTATGTCATTAGTGATGCACGTTTTATCCTCCATCAGCCCGATATATTAAATAAATACTACACCGGTCAGCCCTTATATGCCACCTTGGCAGTATTAGAAGCATTGGTCAGCGCCCACCCTGAAATCATAAAAAAATATCATCATAAGATGCGTATTATCTATCTTGTTGACAGACCGTGGGGTGTTAAAGGAAATGATTCAGAATTTAGTCTTTTGCTGTTAGGTAAGGAGTCACGATACCAAGCGCTCAATAGAAAAACGCCACTATCAGCATTTGCTAAGCATGCTAAATTTGTTATCGATAGCTATCATCAGCCATCACCTATCGGGTTGTCCTTAGACATCACCTACGGCTTTGTAGAAGCTGGAACAGTGGCTTATGTAGCAACGCAGCTGGCTTTCTCCCGTGGTGCAAACGCACTGCATTTATATGGTGTTGATCTACTTAATAGTAACGAGCCGCGTTTTTATGAAGATAGAGAGCGTAGTGCGCCCACGACGCTAAATAATGTCATCAGCAATACTATTGTACCGTCATTTAATTTATTAGCCAAAACCTATCAACAATATGGCACGCGTGTTACCAATCACTCTCCTATCTCTAAATCACTTTTCGACTTTAGTTAATATCATTTACTATTGATAGCGAAAAATCTAAATACTGCTGTGCAATATGTTTTGGTAATAGCTGCTGATTTAACGGCGTTATAAATTGATTCGCATTATCTAATGCCTGACTTATTAGCGCTGCCAACCCTTCGATATCATCAATAGCAACTAAGTTTTTCTGTGGTAACAGCTCTCTTGGACCAAAGGGGCAATCCGTACTGATAACAGGTATATTTAAGGCTTGCGCTTCGACGATAACATAACCAAAGCCCTCATACTTAGAGGTCATGACGAGCAGTGCGGCTCCCGCAATCAACGGATAAGGATTGGCATGAAAGCCTAAAAAATATACTTTATCCTCAATTTTTAACTCAATCGCTAATTGTTTTATTTCATCTTCAAGTCGACCTTTACCTACCAAAACCAATGGTAGTCTGCGCTCTGTTTTGGCATAGGCCTGCAGTAAATCACGATGACCTTTCATAGCGTCAAACGAAGCGACATGAATAATATAACCTTTATCAGTCAAGCCAAACTCTTCAATATGAAAATGTTCACTGGCCAATTGCTGAATTTGACTGACATCGCATGGGTTATAAATTGTCGTGGTTCTATTTAAGTTACCTATTAATGCCAATAAATCTTGGCATGCGCCTTCACTGACACAACTGCACGGATGAGCACCATAAACCACTTTTAAATGACTTATGGTTTGAGCAGGTATAGTTGCTAGCTTTTCTTGAAACTGTTTGGACACTGCGGTGTGCAATACGTTCACTATATTTGGTAGCTTACTATATGCCATAATCCAATTAACCTTGTAAATATTGGCCAAGATTAATTTAGGTGTTCCGATATTTTTTAGTACATATTCATCAATGCGCGCTGCAACCTGTTTATAAGCGGTGGCTTGCTCAGTTTCTATATTAAAAAGCGGCTGATTATAAGGGACGATGTGGTAATGCACGTGAGCATCTAAGCACATATCTGTCGTATCTTCTAGGCAAAGCACATGGACATCATAATCCATATCTATATAGGCACGCGCCAATGTCGTGACCATACGTTCTGCACCGCGCCCTTCTAACGCTTTTAATATTAGTAAAATAGTTGGTTTATTGCTAGTTATCATAGTAACCCGTCTTTCATACTTGTGATGCCTATCTTGGTATAATAAATAGCCGTAAAATAATTGTTTAATATTGCAGCGCTCTGCATTTGTATGCTAGTCTCCTCTATTTTTATATTACGAACAAGCATCTATTAAAACATTTTTTTATTCATTCGCTAATACATTTGTTATTGTCTAATTAAACTGTAGGCTACTATTTTTTAGGGTATTAGCCCTTATTTTGATGCAAATCTAAATCACTATCTACAGGAGCATATGGTGTGAATCATGTAAAAAATATTAGGTCATACCGCTTATCAGTAGTAATGATAGTTAAAAATGAAGCCAAAAACCTTGCTATTACTTTACCTTCTCTGCAAGGATTGGCTGATGAAATCATCGTATTAGACTCAGGCAGCACCGATAATAGCCGTCAGCTCGTAGAGCAATATGGCGGAACATGGTATGTCAATACAGATTGGCAGGGATTTGGCAAACAACGTCAATTGGCACAGTCATATGCGACCGGTGATTGGATTTTTGCATTAGATGCTGATGAAGAAGTTACTCCTCAGCTTAAAGAAAGTATACTAAAGATCATCACACAAAAACCTGATAATACAGTCTATGGTATTAAGCGTATTGATTGTATTTTTGGGCACGAAATTGACCCTAGCTATTGGGCAATAAAAGCACACTGGCGTTTATATCCCTGTCACTTTTATTATAATGAAAATCTAGTCCATGAATCTGTCGTCCTACATAATGCTATTACCAAGACATTAGATGGGTTTATGCGCCATCATACAGCCGAAACGCCACTATTTTGGCTACAAAAACGTTTAGATTATGCTAAGGCGTGGGCTGAGGATCGCCATAAAAAAGGTAGAAAAATTAGCTTTTATAAAGTTATTTTCAATCCAATTTGGGCATTTATTAAGCAGTACCTAATAGATGGACGCTTCTTAAAAGGCAAATACGGACTCATATATTCGCTGCTATTTATGCAGTATACCTTTAATAAATACGCTATTTTATATGACCTAACATACAATAAAACAGAGCAAGCATTTATAAAATCGTTGGAAATAGCTGAAAACTTACAGCCAGTAGACGTATCGAAAAAACAAAGCAGCTTGTCTTTAGTAATGATTGTAAAAAATGAAGGCAAGCATTTAGAAGTATGTTTAAAAACAGTACAAGATATTGTAGATGAAATCATTATTTTGGATTCTGGTAGCACAGATGATACTAAAGCCATTGCCCTACAGTATGGTGCTAAATGGTACGTCAATGAACAGTGGCAAGGCTTCGGAAGACAGCGACAGTTGGCACAATCTTATGCTACTTGTGATTATGTCTTAGTACTAGATGCAGACGAACGTCTAGAGAATGATTTAAGACATTCTATTGCTATGTTGTTAAATGAGCCGCTACAGACTGATAGAGTATTTAGTGTGGCTCGAGTCAATCAGTTTTGCGGCGTCGAAGTACAGAAACGAATATGGTATACGGATAAACTGGCACGATTATATGCCAATAGCTTATTTAAATATTCTAATTTAGACGTTCATGAATCGTTAGATCAAAAAGGCGTTCCAAGTGAGGTATTGAAAGGTTATCTATTGCATATTACCAATGATAATTTACACCATTTTTTGATGAAAAATGTGCGCTACAGTCATGATTGGGCAAGAGAAAAACATCATAAAGGTAAAAAGGTAACGCTTTTAGGCATGTTATTACGTTCTTGGTTTTCTTTCTTTCGTGAATACATCATGCGTGCTGACATATTAGGCGGGGCTTATGGCTATATTTTGGCTTTCGCCTCATTAGGCTACACAATGGATAAATATATAATGCTTTGGCAGCTTAACCAAGGAAAAGATTGAATGCAGAACCATGTCATCAGCTTAACAACCGCGACTGATCGTCGTCAGCACATCATTCAAGAATTTACAAAGCAAAACATCCCTTCTGAATTCTATGATGCGATAACAATCTCTCAATTGACGGAAGTGTCTAAAGCATTAGGTTTACGCTTGGCAGAAAGTGAGCGTTTATCACCTATAGAAAAAGCTTGTTTTTTGAGCCATGTTTGCTTATGGCAAAAAATAATAGACGACAATCTCGAATATATGTCAATATTTGAGGACGATATATACTTAGGAGAAAATGCTAATAATTTTCTCACTGATAATCAATGGATATTAGATAACTTAATTGACATGGATATTATCAAATTAGAAACAGCATTAGAGAAAACACATTGTAGTGAAAAAGAAATCAATTATGGAGAGAGATGTTTTTTAAAGTTAGAAAACTGGCATACCGGAGCAGCGGCTTATATTATTTCAAATAAAGGCGCAAAAACACTACTTCATCAGATCAGATCTCTCAATGAAAAAGACTACGTGCCAATAGACGAAATGATTTTTGATAAATTCTTACCTCGAATATCAGTCTACCAAATCTCTCCTGCTTTAAGCATACAATCAACTTTCTTAGAAGCAGATAATCCTACTTTAGCAAGCGATCTGGAAGCTGGACGCATAGAGCATAGAAAAATCAGATCGAAAGATCCACGAGACCTAAAACATTATTTCAAAAAGATTAAACGTAGTATCGGTAAACGTACGTTTTACACTATCGTCCCTTTCGACTAATTCACTAAATCAGTCTCTCATTTTTAATCTTTCTTTAATATTTGCTTTGGCTCTTGGTTTAGTTGCATTAAGTACTTCGCCTGCAAGCACTTTTTCATAGCATTCCATATAGCCTTTTGCCATGGCAACATGACTAAAATACGTCTGCGCATGATGATGACAAGCACGTCTATCAAATCTATCAATATTTTTAGTCGCCTCAACAAGCTCGGCATAACTGTCAGATAAAACGCCAACATCCTCTTGCGTGATGATATCTGGTAGAGACCCAAAAGGTGTTGCCAGTACAGGACAACCCAGATATAGGCTTTCAATGACTGCCAATCCAAAAGGCTCATGCCATAACACGGGAAAGAGCAATCCTTTGGAGTGACGGAGTAACTGATTTTTTTGCTCACCACCGACCATTCCATGGAAGGTCAGTTTTGAGGACGTATAAAAATAAGGGTTCCGACGGATGTTAAAACGATCGCCGCCTAATACATGTAGCGGAATATCCGCTTGCTGCGCTATTTTCACAGTTCCTTGCAGGTTCTTAATTCGCCAAGAAGCTTTTGCTAAAAAATGGACATAGTTTTTAGGATTAAAGTCTGGCTCGCCATAATCATTCCAATACAAACCATTGTGCACATAGCAATTGGCATTATAGTTTTCCGCATGCTTCTTTGATAAATAGATCGTATTGACAGGATATTCTTGTTCAATCTCGCTGTTACTGTGTTCAGTACACACAAATGGAGTATCGATATCATTATCATAGCGAAAATGAAAGTGAATGATATCTGCCCACCCTTCTATTTGCTTTTCTAAAGGCAGTTGCTCATCAAAATAGACCGCATCTTTATGTGAGCTTTTGTGCTTGGTTAAAAACCTGACTTCATGCCCTAGTGATTTTTGTCCTTGATACAATCCCCATAACACTCGTTCAGTACCACCATAATCTTTGGGTGGAATACTTAACTGAGTCAAAAGTACATGTAATATTTTCATCATTTAACCTTTTAATCTTTTAAGACAAAATCATATGGGAGATTTTGAGTCACCTTAGGTGCTGTCTCATGTAAAGCATGACCATTTAAGACTTTTTCATAAAAATATAAGTAGTTCTTACTCATCACAAGGTGATTGAATGTGTCTCGTGCATAATCATGACAGCGCTGACGACTAAATTGTCCAATATTTCTTAGAGTATCTATCATCACACTTTTACTATCGGTACTAACACCGACATCTTGATTGATGAGCTCTGGCAGAGAACCACATCGACTACCAATAACAGGGCAGCCTAAATATAAGCTTTCAATCATAGCTAAGCCAAAAGCTTCATTTGTTAGTACAGGAAAAATCAACGCTTGCGAGTTGCGAATAACCTTATTCTTCTTGTCACCGCCAATCATGCCATAAAACTTAAGATCATTACCCGGATAAATATAAGGTTGATATTTTCCGTCTTTACGCCATTTTAAGCAGTAACGTTTACTACCAATAACATGCAATTTTTTATTTGCTTGTCTTGCAATATCCACACTGTCTTTTAAATTTTTGTCTTTATATTTTGCATTCGCTAAAAAATGTACATAGTTTTCTGGCTGCTTTATATTAGGTTGCTCATAATCCTCCCAGTATAAGCCATTATAAACATACGCTTCTCCCCCACTACGTTCGGCATGTAATTTCCCCAGAAATATAGTATTTTTAGGAAATATAGCAGGGGTAATCTGTTGGTTATGCGTTGTACAAACAAAAGGGGTTTTTAATGTCCCTTGAAATAAGAAATGGAAATGAATAACATCGGCCCAGCCTTCTACTTGATCTTCAATTCCCTGAGCAGGATTGTATAAAATTGAATCAGGATGTTGGTTCTGATGCTTGGTCATAAACTTAACGTCATGTCCCAACTCTTTTTGCCCTTTATATAATGCCCAAACAACACGTTCAGTGCCTCCATATTTTAAAGGCGGTATAGGCATCCTAGTAAGCAGAACATGAAGGATTTTCACAGCTACCTCGATATAATGTGTATTCAAACCAGATTAGTAAAATACTTTAAAAAGCAGTTATTGTAGACTATTTATGAATATAGTTATTTAATAGCTCTACTTAAAAAGAATCATTTAATCATAAAAAAGCTGGACAGTGACGTCCAGCTTTTTAAAAAAAATAAAGTAACACAATCAGTCAATAAAACTTAACCAATCCATATACTGCTCATTACGACCATGAACCACATCAAAGTATAAGGTTTGCAGCTTTTCAGTCAACGGACCGCGACCACCATTACCGATAGTACGATCATCGTATTCACGAATAGGCGTGACTTCAGCAGCAGTACCAGTCATAAATATTTCATCCGCTAAGTAGAACTCATCACGAGTGATACGGCGCTCAACAACTTTAATGCCCAAATCTTCAGCAAATTGGACAATAGTTCGACGCGTGATACCGTCAAGTGCCCCGCCTGCTAAATCAGGAGTATGTAGCACACCATCTTTAACTAAAAATAAGTTCTCACCAGCGCCTTGGCAGACATAGCCTTGTGGATCCATCAAGATGGCTTCGTCATAGCCGTTACGGGTCACTTCTTGGTTCGCCATGATAGATACTGGGTAGTTACTTGAGGCTTTTGCTTTACACATGGTCACGTTTGGCAAATGATGGGTATATGATGACGTTTTTACACGAATACCGTTTTTGATACCTTCTTCACCAAGGTAGGCGCCCCAATGCCAAGCGGCTACCATGGCATTAACGCTATTATCACGTGATGACAGACCCAGTTTTTCGGCACCGAACCAAATTAGCGGGCGAATATAAGCTTCTGCTAGATTGTTCTGCTTGACCACATCTTTGTGTGCTTGCTCAAGTGTTGCTGCATCAAAAGGCACGTCCATTTGGAAAATCTTTGCCGAACCTAGCAGACGCTCAGTATGTTCTTTTAAGCGGAAAATCGCGGTACGGTTATCAGCAGTTTGATAGGCACGGACGCCTTCAAAGACTGCGATACCATAATGCATGCTGTGCGTAAGCACATGAATTTTGGCATCTGGCTGTTCAATCATCGTGCCATTCATCCAAAGCTTGCCTTCCTTTGTTGCCATATTCATCTAATAATCCTTATGCTAGCGCTAACGTCTAACTTTTTTTGTTGAGTGTTAAGTAAATGTTTTAATTAAAATTTTATAGTGACACTGAGTGTCTGTTTTAATGCACGAATATCATGTGCAAATTTAATGCGCAAATGATTATATCACCAGCACGCCAAGCAAATGAAATATTTTAGTTCATTACTGCAGTGCCTTTATTTATATGGCGTTAAATATCAGTGCCAAGACTGTCTTAACACTGTCCTTTCATTCAGCACAGCCGTTTTAATACCGCTATTCTGTCGATTCCACACCCATCAAATGCTGCCACTGCGCCTGTACGAGTGCACGGGTTTCAGTCCAAAGCGACTCATCGACCAGTAATGACTGCTCGGATAGTGCCAATTGATGCGTTGCAGCCCTTATGCGCAAATAAGCATCCGTCAAATCTTGACAGATCTCACGCTCCCAAATACCTAGTGTCGCCATCTCCTCAAAGATACGGACGTTATCGCTCCATTTGGTCAAGGTTGGATGTTCATGCGAATAGGCCAGTACGGCAAATTGTGCCAAAAACTCGATATCAATGACACCGCCTGCATCTTGTTTAAGATGAAACTTACCCGCTTGCTGTTGCCATTGGCTCGTACCCAGATGCTTTTGCATTTTGATACGCATACTTGTCACTTCGATACGTACTTCCTCAATTGTGCGCGGTAATGCTAAGACAGTACGGCGAATATCACAAAAACGGGCTGTGACGCGTTTATCACCGCAGATTGCACGCGCCCGTACCAGCGCTTGATGCTCCCATGACCAAGCTTTCTCAAGCTGATAGGTTTCAAACGCATGACAAGACACCACCATCATGCCAGCATTGCCGGAGGGACGCAGGCGCATATCTACCTCATAAGCACGGCCATCACGGGTTTGGGTATTAAGATAGGTCATGAGCTTTTGCGCCAAGCGTGCCGCAAACTTCATGCCACTGACCGAATTTTCACCCGTGGTCATACCCTGCTCTTTTATTTTATGCAAAAACACCAAATCTAAATCTGATGAATAAGACAACTCAAGACCGCCAAGCTTGCCATAGCCGATAATAGCAAAGCCGCAATCTGCTTCGGTGACCGGATCGCCATCTTGGCCAATAGGATAACCATAACGTTTCACAATTTCAGCAAAAGCACGTTCAAGCGCCGCTTCTAATACCACTTCAGCAATATAAGTTAGAGAATCCGACACCTTCATGATTGGACGTTCAGCCAACACATCACTGGCGGCAACCGCTAATACTTGATTCTTTTTAAATAATCGTAATACGCTAAGCAGCTTTTCTTCGTCATTAGGCTCTACTCTCAATAACTGCTGACGCAAGATATCACGCAGCTCAAGTTTGTCTGGCAAATGCCGATAGCGTTGCTGTAAAAATGTATCTAATAACACTGGATACTGTGCCAGCTCTTTGGCAATCCAAGGGCTAGCAGACAGCATCGGAATCAACTCAACCGTGGCGTTTGGGTTCTCTGCAATCATAACCAAGTAGATAGAACGACGACAAATCGCTTCCAGCAAGGCAATCAAGCGCGGCAATGCAGTATTCGCCAATTGCTGCTGATCTTGATGAGCAAGTAGCGCATGCACAATTACTGGATACGCTCCGTCCAAGCGTTCACGAGCCTCATCGCTTAAATTGGCCACCATTTTTGACTGCCAAAAATTTTGCAATTGGCTATGATTCTCTTCCGTCAACACGTCATTTAAACGAGCCACTTGCTCATCCAAGTTAGCAGGTTCTAGCTCATCATCGTGATCCGGTACTTGCCTTTCAGTAACCATACGCTCAAACGGCACATTGACATGATATCGATGATAATTAAGCGTATTTAATAATGCAGCCCAGTCTTCAAACCCAAGCGTGAGCGCAAGATTGTGCTGCCAATGCACATCATGAGGAAGACGCTGGGTTTGCTGGTCATTGATTGCTTGAATACCGTGCTCAAGCCGGCGTAAAAACCGATAAGCACTTTGCAGTTCCTGATAAGTGGTTTCTTCTAAATACTTAAGCTCATACAGCGCCTGCATTGCCTTCAAACAAGATTTGACCTGTAGCTGCGGATGCCGTCCGCCATAAATCAACTGGAAAGCTTGAACGATAAACTCGATATCTCGAATACCACCAGCACCGAGTTTGATATTGTCCAAATCCTCACGCTGGGCGACTTGATTCTGAATCAGAGACTTCATCTCTCGTAATGCCGAAAAAGCACTATAATCGACGTAATATCGAAAGACAAACGGCTTAATAAGTGCTTGAATGTCATCATAGAACGGTCGCTCTATGTGCCCAACCACGCGGGCTTTTAGCCAAGCAAACCGCTCCCATGCCCGCCCATGCTGAGAAAAATACTTCTGTAATGCTGACAGATGAATCGCCAAATCACTACCATCACCCCATGGGCGCAGGCGCATATCTACTCGAAACACAAAACCATCAGCGGTATTATTGTCGAGCAACTTAATAATACCTTGACCGAGCCGAGTCATAAAACGCTTATTATCTATACTACGCGTGCCTTTAGCTTTATCCCCATCAGTTTCACCGCGCGCTTGATGGATAAAAATCAGATCAATGTCACTTGATAAATTCAGCTCATGAGCGCCAAGCTTGCCCATTGCCATAATCGCCATATCATCAACTTGCGCATTGCCTTTCTCATTAATAAAGGTAGGCTGACCATATTGAGTCACCAACTGCTGATAGGTATAGTTTTTCGCAAATAAAATACAACCATCAGCGAATTCGGACAGCTCGTCGGTCAATTGCTCAAGCTCAATCACTGCCAATGCGTCTTGCCATACCCAACGCATCATCAGTAGCATACGCAAATTGCGTAAACCACTCATCACTTTGTTTTCATGGCCAAGCTGATAATTTTCGTCCAAGGTATAATCTTGTATCAGGTCATCAATCTGTTGGCGCGTTAAGGTCGTGTCTAAAGGATAACTGCGTAAAAACGTCTGGCAGGCGCCCGTGCGACTTTGCCAAATTTGATAAGCAAACTCACTGGCAGTTTGCAATACTTGTAGCTGTTCTGATGTGGGCTGATAGCCGTTACCATTTGGAGTGGTAGATAGCATAATGATGATACCTCATTGCAGCATAGAGCCATAAGCCTACGTGAACTGGGCGAATAAGTTTATTGTTTTTTCTTACGGAACGGTCACAACTGCTATGGATCAGTTAAACACTATGCTTTTATAGTAACATAAATAAAGTAATGCGCTGCCAAGAGCAAGCATATAGCGAATTCAGTATTAAAGCGCTACAGTAGGACTGGGATGAATTTTACGCAGCCTCTGTCGGCGTAGGCACAGCACGCCAGAAAAATTTATACCAGTACTGCGTTGGAACATAACGTATCTGTTTTATTTAGAATTGACTATACTTGCAAAAAATGAAAAAGCGCTGAATGATGATACAATATACAGCCACACAAGGTCTCAGTTCTTTTTCAATACTCATTTATTCAATGCTTATTAATACTATGTGATACCGCCATTATGACACTCTCAACACCTCTACTTTTGATTACCGCTGACCCAAGCCATCCACTTGCCTATCTGGCATTACGCTATGCGCGCGCTTATCTACAAAACGCCTCTTTAGCCGATAATGCGCCTAATAGCGCGGATCATGAAAACTCTGTATTAAACATCTTCTTTTATGCAGATGCAGCACATACTGCCAATCGTTTAAGGTGGCAATCCGCTGATCAATCAAATATTACCCAAGAGTGGCAGGTACTGGCAGAACAATATAATCTTGTGCTGCCAGTATGCGTCAGTACGGCACTCAGTCGCGGTATTAGTGATACGGACAACAGCAGCCGCCATCAGTTAGAGACAGAAAATCTAGCGACAGGTTTTAAGCTGGTAGGTCTGAGTGAGCTTGCTATGATGATGCAAGGCGACTGTCGCTTACTACAATTCTAATAAAGATGATGGAAATAAAAATTCAGTTTGATACCAATAGATAGCGACAAATAAGATTAGGAAAACCTCATGAAATTACTCATTCGGCTGCATACGCCCACTGAAATGGCAAGCTATGAAGGCTGTGCGCTGGCCTTGACGTTGGCAACCTTTGGGCACGAAGTGCAGCTGTATTTGGATGCGCCCGTCTTTGGATTTTTAATGCAGCCAAACTCACGCTTGCAAGGTATGATTCAAGCGCTTGAGCTTTATGATATGCCGCCAGCGTGGCTACCTGACGATGTTTTTAGTGGCTGGATAGCTGGCATGCTACCGACGGACTTGGCAACGCAGTTAGTCTTGATTCCAGAAGAAGTAAATTTACAAGTATTTGAGCAAATTCTCACTTTTTAATCTTAAAGCTATAAATAGCAAAGCTGATGTAAAATTTTATTGTTTCAAACCTATAGCAAGCAATCGGACACGAGTATGGCAACTTTATATCAATTACATAGCAGTATGGATACGCTCAGACGCACTACGGAACAAATGGCGTTGTCATGGCAGGCGGGCGATAGCATCCTTTTGTTGGGTACAACCGTCGCATTTATAGATTGGTTCAATGCATATTTGGGCGATATCGAGAATATGGAAATAGAAACCATTGCTGGTATTTACGCGCTTGCCGACGATGTGGCACAGTTGCATGAAAATACCGCAGCGAAGCTTAATCTAGCGGCAAAGCTCACTGATATTTTAAGCGATGCAGAATGGGTAGCGATGACCCAAGACAGCCGCTTTGATAAAGTCGTGACGATTGCCTTATGAGTATGTCTACTAACTCGTCTACATCCTCTCTGAGCTCAATCGATTTAGCATTAGACGATGTGGCATTAGACCAAGATGGACATTTATGCGACCACACTGTCTGGACGCCAATTATTGCACAGCAGCTAGCCGATACCTTGGACGTACATTTAAATGCTGAGCACTTGGCCATATTGCAGCAAGTACGAGCGTTTTTTATAAAATTTAATCACGCCCCCGCTACCCGCCCGTTGATCAAATGGCTGCAACAGACTTTGCCCGATAATGACATCAGCAATCAAAAGCTACAGCAGCTATTTAACACAGGTCTGGTCGCCCGCCATGTCAATCGCCTCGCTGGGCTACCCAAACCGCCGAATTGCTTATAAATGCTCATAAAAAAGACAGATAAATTCTTTATTTATCTGCCTTTTTTATGAGCATTTATAATAAAAGTACTACTTTGGGTCGTAGACGATGAGTGTCTCATAGCCGATACTACGACCTTCATCACCGCCAAATCCTTGTTGTCGCCATACCTCATATAAACATATTGCCACGCTGTTCGACAGATTCAAACTGCGTGAATCTGCTAGCATCGGCAATCGTAGCCAGTTATCAGCGCCAATATCTTCACGTATATCATCTGCCAGTCCCGCTGTTTCTGAGCCAAAAACCATGGCCACATTATTTCCAGAAAAATCACTGCCCGACTCTGCAGTCTCTTGTCCACCAAAATCATAATCATAAAAAGGCTTACTTAACTTGGTGGTCAATGCCGTAATGGTATGACAGTCAGCATCCTGCAATGCTTGCTTTGCTATTGACCAATTGTCGTGTACTTGCAGATGGGCATACTCATGATAATCTAATCCTGCACGGCGCAATTTTTTATCATCCAGCTCAAACCCTAATGGTTTGACTAAATGCAGCTGCGCCCCACTATTGGCACACAGACGAATGATATTGCCCGTATTACTGGGCATTTTTGGCGCTACCAGCACGATATGAATGGTCATACTCTCTCCGTCATTAGCATTAGGGTTATTTTTCTGACTTATATGGCAAAGGTAATTAAAAGTTACAGTTTACTGCCAATAATTACATTTTGATACTGGGCACGTATTTTAACTTTGATTATGATGGCTGTAACGGACAAGGGGATAATATAAAAATATTGTCATCGTCTGTTATCATCTTGCAGTGTAACTTAGGATCAACATCAGGTTTCACTGTTACTACACTACTTATCTGTATCTGTCTTTTTTGAGGAATATACCATGAAAAAATTAGTTATCGCATCTTTGGCTGCTATGTTTGTATTAACTGGTTGTAACACTTTTAAAGGTCTAGGCCAAGACGTATCAAGCGCTGGTAGTGCTGTAAGCGGTACTGCACAAGAAGTACAAAACAAAATCTAAGCTTTAAATATTTAGGTTGTTTAAAGGGCTTATCATCTATGTGATAAGCCCTTTTTTATGAAGCTTAAGTTCTGAATATTTAACAAGCATACTTCGCTATAAAAATGCTCTTAATATTTGATTGAGATACCTTTTACCAAGTTCTGTCGGTTGCAACTGTTCCGGATGATCTATCAATAGACCTTGCTCGATTAATGTAGCAACTTGTATTGCAATGCTGTCATAACTTAGCCCCGTACGTGCTTCAAATAACGACCATGCTACGCCACCATGCAAACGTAAGGCGTTAAGCATAAACTCACTAACCAACTCCTCTTCATCAATCGCTTGCCAGCCAACCATTTTTGGCGCTGATATTGATGCCCCATCTTGGCCATGAGCTTCTTCATATTCTATATAACTTTTTGGCATACGGGATTTACTAAAGCGATAGATACCTGTTTGAGTATTTTCGCTATCAATACTCCATATGTCAGTCGCCATCTCATTGCCAATACCTTGTCCGATAATATCTTGTCCAATAGTGACTTTTCCATGAGCACCCGCCCCGATTGCCAAATAGTCACCAAACTGCCAGTAATTGACGTTATGTTGACAAGGCTTATCCGCTGCCCCAGACCATGCAGATACCTCATAATTGCAATAGCCTAAATTCTGTAATAATGTCTGACCAGATTCTTCTATATCTGCCAAGCGATCCTCATTGGGTAAAATTGGCTGACTGCGATAGAATACGGTATTTGGCTCAATGGTCAGCTGATACCATGAGATATGGGTCGCACCAGCATCGTGTGCCATTTGAATATCGTCTAATGCCTCGCTCATGGTTTGCTCTGGCAGTCCATGCATCAAATCCACGTTTACGCGCTCAAATCCAGCTTTTCGAGCTGCTTTAATTGCAGATAGCGCTTGAGTAGGATTATGAATGCGTCCAAGCGTGGTTAATTGTTCAGCAGAAAAGC
This sequence comes from Psychrobacter sp. SC65A.3, assembly GCF_025642195.1. NCBI lineage: Bacteria > Pseudomonadati > Pseudomonadota > Gammaproteobacteria > Moraxellales > Moraxellaceae > Psychrobacter > Psychrobacter sp. SC65A.3. The sequence continues at coordinate 1,621,542 of NZ_CP106752.1, forward strand.
TCTGTACACCTATCGATAGGCGATTAATACCCACCCCTAAATACTCAGCAAATGGCGCATGCTCAAGGGTGCCTGGATTTGCCTCCATGGTGATTTCGATGTCGCTAGAAAATTGATAATATTTCCGTAAACCATCAAACAAGCGCTGGTATTGAGCAATGGGCAACAACGACGGCGTACCACCGCCGATAAATATGGAGCTAATCTCACGTCCTTGGGTCAATATCTGCTGCATAGCAGCATCTTGCAATAATGCATCGACATATTCATCATACATGGACAGCTGACTATCAACTGGTAGCTCATGTGAATTAAAATCACAGTATGGGCATTTTTTGACACACCACGGGATATGGATGTATAACGCCAATGGAATGTCTGTCACTTCTACTGCATTCGAATGACCATCATGAAAAGGCTTTGCTTGCTGAAACAGTTGATTAGGTTTGATATTTGACATAAGCGGACTTATCTATAAATAGGTAACTGCCATCAATAGCAGAAAATACCGCTAGGATAACGGCTAAGCACAGTAAAAAAAAGCCTAACTTCAAGAAAATTCTATCGATAACAAAACCAATGACAAAGGCTCATGTTAAAAATTCTTAGTTATAGGCAAAATAACTAAGAATCACCATTATTATATAAAATAATTATAAATAACCGACTATATAAAAAGGATAAAAACCATGGCATATTGGCTTATAAAATCTAATCCAAGCTGTTTTAGTATAAAAGACTTAGAAGGTGCAGGAACAGAGATGTGGGATGGCGTGCGTAACTACCGAGCCCGCAATTTTATGCGTGATGATATGCAAGTAGGTGACAAGGCGTTTTTTTACCACTCTAGTGCTAAACCCTCAGGCGTTGCTGGTATCGTGACTATTAGTCAAGCTGGCTATCCTGATATTACTCAATTTCATCCTGAACACCGGCATTACGACCCGAAAGCCACCGCAGAGAATCCGCGATGGTATATGGTTGATTTGACTTTCAATCAAGCTTTTAACAAAATATTACCACTGTCAGAGCTAAAGTTTCTGCCCGCGCTCGAGGACTCATTATTACTGAGAAAAGGCTGTGAGCAATTGACCATCATACCACTGGAGCCTAAACACTGGTATGCAATCATGGATATTGCAGGAAATCTTAATTTACTGTCAGAAGATACCGACTCTATTGAATGAATAATTCTGGCTTACAAGCACCAAAATTGATGTTTAACTCTTCTATTAGGGGCTTAATACACCTATAAATACGACCTTCATCAAACTTTTCTAAAATATTTACATTATAGCCTGACTTCTTTACCATTCTATTAACTTATGACCTGTCACTTCATCACTTGAATTGACGGGTTATTTTTATTTTAGCATCAGTGATTCTTTTTTAACTCTGCATGCCTAGTCTTATTAAAAATGGACTTGCTCATATTATTTATCGGAGTATTATCGTCGCACACCTCCTATTTTACTGTCTCGCTATTGATTTATTGATGGCTGTGTTTGTTCATTAGTAAAATTTGTTTATTAAAAATAATTATTGTAAAGAATAAAAGTTGCTCATTATGGTTTTCCCGTTGTCTTTTGTAGATTTTAAAAGTTACAGTTTACGCTTAGGTATACTCGCGCTGCCCATCTTAATCACCCAATTTTGTCAAGCAGCGCTTGGTGTTGTCGATGCCATTATGGCAGGTCAAGTTTCGGCACTTGATTTGGCTGCTGTCGCTGTCGGCTCAGGTATTTGGCTACCATTATTTTTATTAGCAACAGGTATTTTGATTGCGACTACGCCTCTGATCGGTGAAGCCATTGGTCAAAACCAACTCGATAAAGTACCACATATCACGCAGCAGTCATTATGGACGGCTGGTGTCATTGGTATCCTTGGTTTTATCATTGTCAACCTAGCACCCAATGTACTTGCCCTCATGGGTGTTCCTGAAAATATACAACCGATAGCAACTCAGTATTTGCATGGCGTATCATTTGGCTTCCCTGCAATTGCCGTTTATGCGGTGCTGCGTAGTTACTGTGAAGCGCTTGGTCGACCTGAGCCAGTGACAGTTATTAGTATCATAGGGCTGCTTGCAGATATCCCGCTTAACTATATTTTTATCCATGGCTTATTTGGCATGCCTGAGATGGGTGGCGCTGGTTGCGGGGTAGCAACTGCTATCGTTTTGTGGATTAACGTCTTATTATTAGCCGCTTATACCAGCTTTACTAAGCGTCAGCAATTTGCCAGTACGCGCTTCTTTTATGCCTTTGCCAGCCCAAATCGGGCACAGATAAAAAAACTTCTCAAGCTTGGTATTCCGATTGGCGTCTCTATCTTTTTTGAAGCCAGTCTATTTAGCTTAGGCGCACTGGTGATTAGTCCATTGGGTGAGCTGGCAACCGCGTCGCACCAAGTCGCCCTATCAGTGACCTCGCAGTTGTTTATGATCCCCATTTCGGTCGCGATGGCACTGACCATTATGGTATCCAACCGCTTTGGTGAAAAAAACCTAATGGCACTGCGTCAAGTACAAGCAACCGGTCTTATATGGACGGTACTTATTGCATTTGCTTGTATGATTGGTGTTTGGCTATTTAGACCACAATTGGCAGCGGCATTCACTGACAATCCTGTAGTACGAGCTCAAGCCATGCATTTGCTCATCTTTGCGCTTGCTTATCAGCTATTTGATGGCTGGCAAGTCAATGTCGCGGGCATATTACGGGGCATGCAAGATACTACAATCCCGATGTGGGTTACCCTATTTTGCTACTGGATAGTGGCACTGCCGCTTGGTATTTATCTAGTACGCTTCACTGATATTGGGGCGCAAGGTTTTTGGATGGCTTTAATTACAGGGTTATTTTTATCGTCTATTTTACTTACCATACGTTTGCGCTACCAACAGAAGAGATTGCTGGCAATGTGGGGATAATAATAAGACTAGGTTTACACAAGTTTATCTAAATGTTATCTGTAATAATCATCACTGGCGCTCGCAAGTCACATAGACTATGATAAATTCTTTAGCATTTCTTACTCAAACGAGCGCTTACGTCATAATATGTAAAAAAACTCAGTTAACAACTGTACATCGATTGCTCATTGCCGTGAATATAGGTATCATTAGCAATTATCTACACAATATTTAGTTACACTATTTTTCTCGAATTTGTTACAAGGCAAAAATACAATTATGGATATTGAAAAAATACGCACCCTCATTGCACTCATGGAAGAAAGCGAACTGGTTAATTTGGAAATCAGCTCAGATGACGAGCATATCAGTTTGACTCGTCACTATGATGCGCCGGCGCCAACGATGATGGCCGCACCTACTGCTGGTGCTGCTACACCTCATACTCCTGAATCGCAGCCTGCGATGAAAGCAGGTAGTGTTGAGACATCACCTATGGTTGGCGTTTATTACTCAGCCCCTAGCCCTAATGATCCACCATTTATAAAGGTTGGACAAAAAGTGCAAGCTGGTGATACGCTCGGCATCATTGAAGCGATGAAAATTATGAATCCTCTTGAGGCGACTCAAAGTGGTGTTATTGATGAGATCTTGGTCACTAATTCTGAAGTGGTACAGTTTGGTCAGCCTATCGTACGCTATAAAGCGTAACCAGATTTGCCAACCTTTACCTCGTTCTGATGGAGAGCGTGCTATTTATCAGGCAATATCAACTTATGCTTAGGCTATTTTAGCTTAATCATATCTAAGCTTAAAGATTTTAAAGTTAGATAATCATTATGCTTAATAATAAGTTTTGATATTGCTGAATATAGTGACTCCATTAAAAAACGCCGCTTCAATAAGGATGACCCCATGATAAAAAAACTGCTCATCGCCAATAGAGGTGAGATTGCTCTACGTATCGTTCGCGCTTGTAAAGCCCTTGGTATTCAAACCGTTGGTGTTTACTCTACGGCTGATGCCAATTTAATGCACTTACGCTTTGTTGATGAAGCCATTTGTATCGGCAAGCCCAATGCCAATCAAAGCTATCTAAATATCAATACTATCTTGACTGCTGCTGAGATTACTGGCGCTGATGCCATTCACCCCGGTTATGGTTTTTTGGCTGAAAATGCTGAATTTGCTGAACGTATTGAAGAAGCTGGATTAACCTTTGTAGGCCCTACTGCAGATCATATTCGTCTGATGGGAAACAAGGTTTCCGCGATCAATGCCATGAAAAAAGCGGGTGTGCCGACAGTACCTGGTTCAGTAGGTGCTGTGACGCTACACAATGCTGAAGAGCAAGCGCGCAATATTGGTTTTCCCTTGTTGATTAAAGCGGCAGCGGGTGGCGGTGGTCGTGGTATGCGTGTGGTTGAGCGCTTTGAAGAAATTATCGGTCAAGTGCAAGCGGCTAAGCAAGAAGCTGAGCTATGGTTTGGTGATGATACGGTTTATATGGAACGTTATCTCCAAAACCCGCGACATGTAGAGATACAAGTACTTGGCGATGGTAATGGTAATGCCATCCATTTATATGACAGAGATTGCTCATTGCAGCGTCGTCATCAAAAAGTTTTAGAAGAAGCCCCTGCCCCTGATATTCCTGATGATGTACGTCAGCCTATCTTAGATGCTTGCGTAAAAGCATGTAAGCTGGTCAAATACCGCGGTGCTGGTACTTTTGAGTTTTTATTTGAAAATAATGAATATTTCTTTATTGAGATGAACACTCGCGTACAAGTTGAGCATACTATTACTGAGATGATTACAGGCATTGATGTGGTCGTTGAACAGTTAAAAATCGCAGCAGGCTACGGTTTATCGTATCGCCAAAGTGAGATTGAAATTCAAGGTCATGCGATCGAATGTCGCATCAATGCTGAAGATCCAGTGACCTTTATGCCATCACCTGGTACGGTTACTCAGCTGTATTCACCTAGTGGGGCTGGTATCCGCTTTGACTCACATCTATATCCTGGCTATGAGATTCCAAGTTACTATGACTCTTTGATTGGTAAGCTTATTTGTCATGGTCAAACCCGTCAGCAAGCGATTTCTAAAACGCTACAGGCACTTGATGAGTTGGTTATCGAAGGTATCAAAACAAATATCCCGATGCATCGTGATGTAATCTTATCAGATGATAATTTTGTTCATGAAGCACAGAATATTCATTATCTTGAAAGAGAATTGTTAACTGCTAATAAAGAAAAAGCCAACTTGTGAACTGATTAAATATTGATATCACATATTGTTATCATAAAGATTTGTTCTCAATAAAAAAACCGCTATCTGCATGGATAGCGGTTTTTTAATGATGATTGTAATTAAAGCTAAAGCAAAGTCACCGAAAACTATTACTATGGCAGAATTCTATTAAAATTCATAAAGCACTCTTTGCCATCAGGATCAGCACACCACTGCATTTGATTGCCATCATGATTTAAAAATGCAATCAACGCCTCATTGCTCTGATCTATCTGGCTGCCGGAGCAATCTACTTCATTGTTATCGTAAATGGTTTTAATAGCAATGATAGGTAGCCCCTCTTCACGGTGCGTAATCAAATAACGTCCATAAGTCCACTCTTTGCCACTGACTGACCACATTTCATTATCAGCAGCAAAATTGTAAAGCTCACGGCACTGAGCAGATTTCTTTGCTGATGCAATGAGTTTTTTGCTGGTATCAGCTTGAATATTAATGAGGCGTTTTTCGTTTTGTGTCAATAGTCCTGCACCGGCGTCGACTTTAGGTTCGTTACTTTTAATCTGACTCTCATCTTTTAACGCTGCTTGCCGCGCCTCAGCTTCTTTGGTCATTGTGATACTACTGTTTAGATCAATCTCCCACTGTCCAGCAATTGCAGGACTAATATGTGTGGTAATGGTCGGCTTACTAACTGCTTCGCCATTTACTGGCAATGATGCCAAAATAGCAGCTAATGAAAATGAAGCAAATGAGAGAGGTTCCATAATTAACCTTGTTATTTATACTATTATAATAATGAATGCTATGTACATTAGCGTAAGTCTTAGTCACCGAAAACACAAGTAACATTATGCTATTAGGCTTTAACCTCTCAGTGGTAAGCACTTCAATAAGATCTCTAATTACTGAGGTTCAAACATAGGTTCAAACATAAAGAATAACGCCATGGCTCTGATTTGCTTATCGCAATGAGCCATGACGTTATACTTATATAAACGTAAACTTATATACCTAAATATTTAAATTCTTAAGTACTTAGTTATTAAACAGCAGCGATACTAACTGCTTGAGCAAAGGCTGACAATGCACCCTTTAGCATGGCTGATACAGTGCTGCTACAAGTACCGATACCGGAATAAACTTCACCATCTACATTTAGCTGTATATAAGCAGCAGCATTGGCATTTGTCTTATTGTCTCTGTTGTTATCATCATTGATACCATCACCGCTATTATGCTGCGGATTAATTGCATGCTCAGCGTAGTTAATGACATGGATTGATTTACCTGTGTGCTGCGCCAATCCATCGATAAACGAAGATAACGGCCCATTACCATCACCATCTATAGTGATGGTATCGCCATTCATCTGAACTTGACCGTTAAAGTAGACTTCGCCGCCTTTATTGTTGACCGTATAATCTAACAGCTCAAAACTGCCTTGCTGTAAATAAGTGTCTTCAAAGGTCTGTAAGATTTCATCATTCTGCAATTCACGAGCCGTGGTTTCAGCTTGTTTTTGTACCACACCACTAAAGTCAATTTGCATCCAACGTGGTAAATTAAAGCCATAGTTACGCTGCAAGATATAAGCCACACCGCCTTTACCAGATTGGCTATTGATACGAACCACATCCTGATAGCTGCGACCAATATGTGCAGGATCAATTGGTAAATATGCCACATCCCAGACGTTTTCTGTCTTCTCCACATGTTTCTCATTATAGTCGAGGCACTTTTTGATCGCGTCTTGGTGCGAGCCGCTAAAGGCAGTAAATACAAGCTCACCTACATAGGGATGACGTGGATGCAGAGGCAAGTTATTGCATTCGCTAACGACTTGTACAATCTCGCTCATGTTACTAAAATCAAGCTCAGGATCGATACCTTGGCTAAACAGATTCATCGCCATGACCATAATATCCATATTGCCGGTACGCTCGCCATTACCAAGCAAGGTGCCCTCGATACGATCTGCACCAGCAAGCACACCAAGCTCAGCCGCTGCCACCGCACAGCCTCGGTCATTATGCGTATGCAAGCTAATAGTTACATGCTCACGCTTGGCAAGATTACGACAAAAATACTCGACTTGATCAGCGAATACATTGGGCATTGACGCCTCAACCGTCGCAGGTAAGTTTAAGATTACCTCTTGACCGTTCTCGGGCTGCCAAACATCACAAACGGCATCACAGACTTCAACTGCATATTCAGTCTCAGTTTGGCTAAAGCTCTCAGGTGAATACTGGAATACCCATTCTGTTTCTGGATATTTAGCAGCATATTCAACCAATAATTTAGCACCAGTGACAGCTATCTCTTTGATTTCAGCTTTATCTTTAGCATATACTTTTTCGCGCTGAATACGGCAAGTTGAGTTATAAACATGAACGATGGCACGCTTTGCGCCTTTTAAGGATTCAAAAGTACGAGCAATCAAATGCTCACGTGCCTGTACCAATACCTGCAAAGTCACGTCATCAGGCACATGATTTTCTTCAATCAATTTACGAGCAAAATCAAACTCGACTTGTGCCGCTGAGGGAAAACCTATTTCAATCTCTTTAAAACCCACATCTACCAAAGTTTCAAAAAAACGCATTTTTTGTTCAATAGTCATCGGATCAATCAATGCCTGATTGCCATCACGCAGATCCACACTTGCCCATATCGGTGATTTCTCTAGCGTTTTGCTCGGCCATGTGCGATCCGGCAACAGTGGCGCAAATGCAAAAGGGCGATATTTACGGAAATCGAAAGCGGCTTTTTTTGGTGTGCTCTTTGCAGCGGCAGGCGCTACAGGGCGTGTTGCTTGGTCAGACATAATCAATCCTTAGATGGCATTAGGTTGGTATTTTTAGTGAGGCAATCAATGCCAAGATCCTGCTTTATCATACGAGATAATACGAACTTATGCCATTATAATAACAAAGTTTATAAGGTGAATATCGGCTTTATAATAAGTATATTTACCTTATATTAGTGAAATGCGATAAATCAATCGCTATAATTGGCATAATCCACTAACAAAGATACTTATTATGCAACATACTCATTCTAATCAGCTTTTAATTGCAGATATTGATGACACAGATAAACGCTTATTGCGCTTATTACAGACCGATGCACGTATGAGCATTACTGAGCTTGCCGAGCGCGTTAATCTCTCGGCAACCCCTTGTGCGCGCCGTATTAAGCGCTTAGAAGACAGTGGCGTTATCACCGGTTATCATACTCAAACCGATGCCCAAAAACTTGGCTATCCCTTGGCAGTTTTCATTGCTATCAGTATGGACCGTCACACAGCTGACCGTTTTGAGCAGTTTGAGCGCAAGGTTAAAAGCTTCGATGAAGTCATCAGCTGTAGTATCGTCACTGGTCGCTCTGAGGACTACCTGATTAAAGTACGCGTACGCGATATGGCTCACTATGAGGAATTTTTATTGCATCGGTTAAATCGTATCGAAGGCGTGGCACAAGTCCATACCAGCTTTGAGCTGCGAGAAGTATTCAGCCGCAGTATGGTTTAATCATATTAAAGTGATTCGCTTAAATGATTATTTTTTGCAGTCGGTTCGTTTGACGCCAGAAAAAGAATACCAAAACTAGTCCTGTCAGCAGTCCTATAGCCGCTACCAACAACCCTGCATTAAAGTTATCATTCTCTCCCGCCAGCGCTACCGTTACCAATGGTCCGATGAACTGCCCTATTGCATAGGCTAATGTCGCCAGTCCTATCAGCAGATTTGAATACATGGGATTTATGTTTTTAATAATCGTCAAGGTCATAGAAACCATACCCACAAAGGTTAATCCTAAAATCATGGCATTAGCATATAAACCAATAGCGCCATCAAACCCTATAGGCAAATACATGCCAAACGCTTGCAATAACGTCAAGCCCATTAAGGTTTTGACTTCACCAATACGCTTGGCAAGAGCACCCCAAATCGGGTTTGAGAGCATGGCAAAAATACCTACCACCAGCCAAATAGACAGTCCAGCAGAATTTTGAGTGGTCAAACGCTGTGCTGCCATTACGGGCAAAAAAGTCGCCGATGTAATATAACCAAAGCCTGCCAGCACATAACTGGTCAACAATAACGCAATGGGCTTGCTATGACCTGCTAGCGCCTCAAATAAAGAACGCTTAAAATTAATATAGGTTTGATATAGCGAGGAATAACGATTACTCTGGGATTTTTCTGAGCTTACTGATGTTAGATTTGATGATGTTGAACCAGATAAAGTAACCATAGCAGATGGACGTATGCCATACAGCAACCATAAAACAGGTAAGCTAATCATTCCAGCGATCAGCCAAATCACGTCGAAATGGTAGCCAAGCGTCAGTAACCACCACGTCAGTATTGCGGAGGCACTGATACCGACGCCGATACCTGCATAGTGTACTGCCGATAGCACCGAACGGCGCTCAAGACTGAAGCTTTGAATGACCAAAGATGAGCTTAAAATCATCGCCACACCACTTGCGATACCTGATATCAGCCGAATGCCATACCATAGATTTAATGACATATTTGGCACGACCAACAGCATGGTAGTAATGACACTAACTATTGTCCATAATATTAGCATGTGCCATGTTAAACGCTGCGGCACAAACATCGCGATAAGCGCGCCAATAAAATAGCCAATATAGTTGATTGAAGCGAGCCAACCTGCAATGGTCGTGGATAGCGACAATTGCAGCATAATATCAGGTAAAGTGGCTGTAAATAAAAAGCGTCCAAACCCCATCACCACTGCCATACAGTACATACCAATCAACGCAACAGCTGTTTCATTGGTGATAGTAATAACAGCACGGCTTTTGAGAGCAGTCATCATGACAGGGCCATTTTGTGGCAAAAAGCACACAATCCTTTGTGTTAAAGTAGTAAACAACAATTATGAACGAGTATTAGAACAGCATTAAATATAGTATTTAATCCTACGAAACATTGAGTGTTGGACGATTTTCTTGTTCATTTTTCTCTGCTTGTCCCAACATCTGCACGCGCTGATCACTAAACATATCCATATCAGGTGCAAGCGTACGCATGAAGCGGTCAAAATAGAGCATTTGCTTGGTCAATAAAGCAAAATCACGCGGAAAATGAATACCATGACACTTACCGACCTCAACTATCTCCAGCATCATTGTATTCAACTCATCCGCCTGCTCTTTCGTATTAAAAGGCACACCACTGGTAAAGGCTTTGTCCTCTGCCATAATGGTCTTCATCATACGCTGCAAATCATTACCCAATGCCACCACATCAACCTGATTACCACCATGTGTCATCTCCATATCTATCATATGGCGTGCCATCGCATAATAATCATTATCCTGCATGGCTTGCATCATTCCCATGCAAGCGCGCCAGCTTTCAGCCTTCAATTTACCGACAATACCAAAATCTAAAAATCCGATACGTCCATCAGTTAATAGCATTAAATTACCCGCATGCAAATCCGCATGGAAACTATTACACAGCATCAGGCTTGCAAACCAAGTATTGAGCGTATCTGCCATCACTTGGGCAGGATCAGTACAATATTGACGCATCAAAGTTTCATCTACCATAGAGACACCGTATAAGCGGCTCATGGTCAACACACGCTTGGTAGTGTACGCCTCATAGACTTTTGGTGCCACCACGCGTGTATTGCCTGATACTGCCAAAAACTGCTGAAAGTCGCGAATATTTTGTGCCTCAGCGATAAAGTCTGTCTCCGCAAGCATACGCAAACGAATCTCATCAATAATCGGCGCAATGCTGGCAAATCTCATTGAAGGCATCAACAATTCAACCAGCTTTGTCACGCCATGCAATACACCCAAATCCGTCTGCATAATGGTTTCGACGCCAGGTTTTTGCACCTTTAAGACAACTTCATCACCATTATGCAAACGCGCTGCGTGGACTTGGGCGATAGAAGCAGAAGCCAGTGGTTTTGAGTCAATGTAGGCAAACGTCTCTTCAAGTGTGAGTCCATTAACAGCTAGCTCTTCTGTTAATACTTGCTCGATATAAGCATAAGACAATGGTGTGGTTTGATCCAAACAGCTTTGAAAGGCTTGCACATATTCGCGCGGAAATAATGACGGCGTACTAGCAATAAACTGCCCTATTTTGATATAAGTCGTACCCAGTTGCTCAAAAGTTTCTTTTAACAGCATGGCATCAGGCTTTTCGCCCTTCGCCACTCTAAGCGCTGATAAACCAGCGACACTTGCTGTTTGACGAATACGGTTAACGACATTAAAGGTATGTTTTAATAAATGCGGACGATGAATTTTCATAAAAGACAACTGTGGTCATAAGAAGGATATTTGGGAATCGGCGATTATAATTGGTAAAAAATCATTAATTGAAATTAGGAAAGGCTATTACAGACAGGACATTCTGACTCTTTTCGATATCCCATCAAGCGTTGCTGCATCCGACTACCATCCCATATCAGCAGTTTGTTTGTCAGTGGATTTTTGGTTAATCCTAGATATTGCAAAGCTGCATTGGCTTGTAGATTACCCATGATAGCTGTAGTGCTGGCAAGCACCCCTGAATTGGCACACGTACGTTCATCCGCCTCGGCATCCAGTACTACCGAACCAAACACGCAGTGATAGCAGCCGGTATTTAGATGTGGCTCAAATAGTGCCAGTTGCCCTTGCATTGCAATAGCAGATGCCGATAATAATGGAATCTGATAGCGCACGCTAATACGATTGATGATGTCACGGGTAGCAAAATTATCTGTACAGTCTAACAATAGGTCTGGCGTACCGGACGCCATATAAAGTAACTCATAAGCATTGTCTTCACTCAAACGCGCTATCGTACCGCGAGCTGTGATTAAAGGATTGATACGCATTAACATTTGCGCAGCAGTTAGAGCTTTAGGTTTACCAATATCCTCCGGTAAAAACAATGTTTGACGCTGTAAATTACTGGCTTCAATGTCATCGTCATCAATTAGGAGAATATGCCCAAGTCCTGCACGCACTAAGGTTTCAGAAGCTGGGCAACCTAGCCCACCTGCGCCTATCATGACGACACGTGATGATTTTAGTCGTAGCTGAGCATCAATATCCCAGCCATCAAGCAATATTTGACGCGCATAACGCAGCAGCTCATCATCTAACAATATTTCTGTTTCTACATTACTCATATGGATTACCAGTACTCAATATTGCCGCTTATTTTTATTAAACTGCCCAAGCGTCACTCTATCGTTCCCACCAAAATCTTTAATCGTTTGTATATTATCGAAGTGATTGTCCGCAAATAACTGGCGCGCAGCATGCCCTTGATCAAAGCCATGCTCAATCGCTAGTAGCCCGCCTACTTTTAGGTACTGCGGCGCATGATGGACAATATGTTCGATATCAGCCAAACCATGATTAGGGGCGCTCAAAGCACTAATTGGCTCTGCTAATAAACCTGCTAAATGCTCATCCGCCTCATCAATATAGGGCGGATTTGAGACAATCACATCGAATAAATGTTCGTCCTGAGTAGAGAGTGCATCATACCAGCTACTATGGACAAACTCGATATCTACAGCATTACTAACCGCATTATGCTGAGCAATTTTTAGCGCCTCTAGCGAGAAATCAACGGCAACGACTTGCCAGCTTACTGGTTCCAATTTGCGAGCTAGCTTTAACTCGTGAGCAAGACTGATGGCAATGCAACCAGAACCCGTGCCCAGATCAAGCAGACGCTTATTGCTAGCAGCATTAGGCACAAACTCTTCATTGGCAGTATTTATCCAATGTAGTACTTGCTCAACCAAAACTTCAGTATCGGGTCTGGGAATTAAGATATGTTCATTAACGGCAAAATCAAGCGACCAAAATGCCTGTATACCCGTTAAATAAGCCAATGGTGTACCTTGCTGCATTTTGGTCACACCAGCCTTAAATCTCTCAACCTCAACATCACTTAGCTGATAGCTATCATCCGTTATTAAAAATAGCGCGGGTTTATCAATGATATATAGCAGCCAATCCGTTATCCAAAATGGCGGAACAGATAATTCTTCCGCCATTTGAATCGCTTGCTGCTTGATTTGCCATACTGTTACGTCTGCTGCTTTTTGCGCTGTCATAAATGACTCTTAATAATTATATCTGCTTTATTTTTATAACCTCTAACCTACTCTGACGCGCGCGGTGGCTCATTGGTATTGGTTAAATTAGGATTGGCTTTGGTTAACTCAACACCTTTATTACTGCCACTATTACTATCGTCACTGCCACCACCATAAATATCATCATTGTCACCAATGACGATATATTTATCAACATAATAAATCAGCGCTAAAATAGGAATACCAATTAGAAAAGTAAACATAAAGAAGAAGGGATAACTGGTGCTATCAACGATAGTGCCTGAATAACCACCCACCACTTTTGGTAATAATGTCATTAGTGATGAAAATATTGAATACTGGACGGCAGTAAATCGAATAGATGTTAATGCAGATAAAAAGGCAATAAATACGGCACTAGCAAGACCAGCTGCAAGGTTATCAAGGATTACTGCCAAATACATATACGGCAAGCTCCCAGGATGGTATGTCAGCAGAATAAATAACAAGTTGGTCACGCAGGCAAGGACTGCTCCAACCATCATTGCGCGCATGATACGCATCTTTTGTGCTAATAAACCACCTAAGAAACCACCAGCAATCGCCATGACAACGCCAACCAATTTAACGGCGTTGGCAATATCAACTTTAGTGAATGCCATGTCTTGATAGAAGACGTTAGAGATGACCCCGGCAACAATATCGGAGATACGATAAAGACCAATCAGCGCCAATAACAATAACGCCTTTTTACCGTAACGGCGGAAAAAGTCAGCAATAGGCTCAATCCATGTGGTCTTAGCAAACTCTTGCTCCACAAGATTGGCTTTTACTAAGCCGTAACCGATAATCAAAGCCGCTGCCAAACTCGATACCATACGCACTACTTCGATTAAGAAGCCTGCAAACACACTTTCTGTCTCAGGTAAGACCAAGCCCGCATTAGCAAATACCAGTACAAAACCTATGATTGATATAGCGAATACTAATACTAGACGGGTATATTCTGACGTTTTACGTTCAACAACCACTTGTTGTCTAATCGGCTCATGAATCACCAAGGTGGTAATAACCCCAATACCCATTACCGCTGCCATAATCCAGTAGGTATTGCGCCACGCCTCATAGCTATAAAAGCTCTCGGTAGAACCAAAGTAATCGGCTAAATATAATGCCCCAGCACCAGCAACAATCATCCCGATACGGTAACCGGTCACATACATGGCAGACAAGACCGCCTGTAGGCTTGGTGGTGCCAATTCGATGCGATAGGCATCAATAACGATGTCTTGTGTCGCTGATGAAAAGCCAAGTAGTACTGCACCTACTGCCATCAGGACTAGACTGCCTTCATTCGCTGGATTGACACTCGCCATAATACAAATAGCGGCAATAATCATAATCTGCGAGACCAAAATCCAGCTGCGCCTGCGACCTAAAAGCTTGTTTAATATTGGCAATGGCACCGCATCAATTAGTGGTGCCCAGATAAACTTAAAGGCATAACCAAGCGCCGCCCAGCTAAACATCGTTACTACGCTACGATCAATCCCTGCTTCACGCAGCCATAATGATAAGCTAGAGAAAATTAGTAAGATCGGAATGCCAGCGACAAAGCCCAAGAACAGCATGATAAGTGAACGCCGATCAAGATAAGCTTGCAAAGATTCGCTAAGTGACTTCTTGGCCATAGGAGAATTGGGCGGAATAGGTTGGACAGCAGACATAACGACTCACCAAAAATTTAGACAAAAAATACGACAGTGCGCTACTTTTTATCCAAAAATTTTATCTACTGGCAGTGTGACATCGAGACTATCAGGATAAAAAAGGACAAAAAATTGCCTAGCTCTGTACAAAGAAAATGACATTTGCTGCAAAATTGAATAATGGTACTTGAGAATGCTTAAATTGACTAGATGTTTTTCCACTAACTACTTGATTGAGCATATCGGCTATATTCTATAGCTTGCCTTAGTAAGTACATGTATCTTAACCTTTCTTAAATATAAATTAAGCTATAATTTTTTGGTTACTACTACTATATTTCTATCTAGCGTACTATCCAAGCGATTTTCCTATATTCCATATATGTATAAATAGATACCTATTTATTATATACAAGAATAATAGCTTTGATTTACACTACACGCTTGTTATGTTTTTTGGGCGTTTTAACTCTTATAAAGACGACTGACTCTTTATATAATGGGATTAACTTATGGCAATCGACGTAGTGGTCAATCAGCGGCATCTGCAAATTCAACTCAAACAGTTGGAGACAGTGTGGCATACCGTAATCAATGGCTATAATTTAAGTCAGGCGGCGACGGTACTGCATACTAGCCAATCAAGTCTTTCAAAGCATATCGCAGCACTTGAGAATCAGCTCAAAACCGAAGTGTTCGTGCGCCAAGGCAAACGTTTAACGGGGCTTACGACAATGGGTACGGCGCTCATGCCGCATATTGAGTCTATCTTTACCGAAATCCGTACGATTGAAAACCTCAGCCTCGACTTTAACAATCCAAATGTCGGTACATTGACAATTGCCACGACTCATACTCAGGCACGTTATGTCTTACCAGAAGTCGTGAAAGAATTTAAAGAGCGTTTTCCTAAGGTTAATCTCATTCTGCAACAGGCAGATCCTGAAACAATCGCACAGATGGTGATACGTGGGCAGGCCGATATTGGTATTGCAACCGAGTCCTTGCTACATAACAACTATCTGCGCTGCTATCGTTATTACGACTGGACGCATCGTGTCATCGTGCCAAGCGATCATGAACTGGCAGGACTAGAATCTATCGATTTACCAACTCTCGCCAGCTATCCAATCGTAACTTATCACGGTGGTTTTACGGGGCGCGGCGCCATTGACAAGACTTTTAGCGACGCCGGTCTTGAGCCAGATATCGTATTGGCAGCACTTGATGCAGACGTGATTAGCACCTATGTTGGACTTGGCTTAGGGATTGGTATTATCGCGGAGATGGCATTTGAGCCAAGTCATTATCAAAATCTAACCGCCATTCCAGTCGACCATTTTGGACGTTTTACCAGTTGGATGGCAGTACGTGATGACGCAGAGATTCGTCAGTATGGACGGGCGTTTATGGAGCTGTGTCAAAAACAATTCAACAACTAAAACATCCCTACCAAACCGTTATTCCTAGCTTACCCCACCTTTACCGAACTTATGCATAAATGATAAAATAGAGTCTAGAACGTCATTCAGCGTTTGATTTATTTTTTATTATGCACGTATTGCTGGACGCCTAGACATCTCGTTATTAGTCATTATTACTGGGTGTCGATCACTGCATGTCCATTTGCTCTTATGTAAACAGGTGGTAGCGCTCATGGAAAAATTCGTAGCGATCATTATGGCAGTTTTTGCCGCCCCCTTGGTTATCGGTGGCGCTTACCTGCTCTCTCTAGGCGGTAGTCCTTACTATCTTTTTGCCGGCGTTATCATACTGACGACGGCATTTTTATTGTTCAAAAAATATTGGAGTGCTTACGCACTCTACGCCATCTTTATAGTAGCGACCATTGTTTGGGCACTTTGGGAATCTGGATTCTATTGGTGGGCGCTAGCGCCTCGTGTTGGCTTCCCGCTCATATTTGGTCTGTTGATGCTCTTGCCATGGGTATCAAATAAGATGCGTGGTCACAAGACTCAAGTATCGACGAGCTCTGCTAGTAGTACATCAACCATAGACACTGTTAAGAAAAACCCTCTTTATTATTGGGGATTGCTCGCTAGCGTAGGTGTGGGTGCACTGCTCTCTTTTGGAAGCTTAGCAAACAATGTTACTGACAAATTAGGTGAGCTCAATTTAACAGCCACCGATGATGGCGATCAAGATACCACTTCATCTGATACGTCTGCAAATCTTGGTGACCCACTATCAAATGGCCAACAAACACCAGACGGCGAGTGGAGCGCGTATGGTCGTACTAACTATGGGCAACGCTATTCTCCCCTAACTCAAATCAACACTGACAATGTCAAAAATTTAGAGCTTGCTTGGCAAATCCAAACAGGTGATGTCAAAGGTCCTAATGATATCGGCGAGACCACTTATCAGGCAACGCCATTAAAAATCGGCAATGCTCTGTATATGTGCACTCCTCATAACTGGGTGCTGGCATTGGATGCAGACTCTGGTAAGACACTATGGAAGTTTGATCCCAAAGTAGAAAAGAACCTGCAACGCCAACACCAAACATGTCGAGGCGTGTCTTATTATGCTGGTCAAGCTGGCACGGATAGTACTCCTCTAGTTGCTAATGATGAGGCAAACAGCGATAGTGCCATCAATGATACAACGGCTAATAATACAGCCATAACCAACAAATCTGCTGTGCACAGCAATATGATGGTTCAAAAAGTTACTGGTAATACTTTTGAAAACGCATCTAAACAATGCGATGCCAAGATATTTATTCCAACCTCTGATGCTAAGTTATATGCACTTGATCCAAATACTGGCCAACGCTGTCAAGATTTTGGTGAAGATGGCGCATTAGATTTGATGCACAATATGCCATTTACACAGGCGGGCTACTACTATTCGACGTCGCCTCCGATAGTGGTAGGCAATACTATTGTTGTGGCAGGTGCCATCAATGACAACTATGATGTAAATTCACCTTCTGGTGTTATCCGTGCTTATGATGTCAATACTGGTGAGCTATTGTGGAACTGGGATTCAGGCGACCCTGACAACACCGCGCCTTTTGATGTCAATGATCCTACTCAGACGTACAAAACCAGCTCGCCAAATTCATGGGCGATCGCTAGTGCTGATGAAGAGCTTGGTTTGGTTTACTTCCCTATGGGTAACCGCACGCCAGATCAGCTGGGCAGCTACCGCAACGCTGCTGAAGAAAAATATGCAACCTCTGTGGTCGCGTTAGATATTAATACAGGCGAAGCGCGCTGGGTACAGCAGTTTGTCCATCATGATCTTTGGGATATGGATACACCTGCTCAGCCAACGGTGCTTGACTTAGATACAAATGATGGCGTCCAACCTGCTTTGGTTGTACCGACCAAACAAGGTGATGTCTATGTCTTGAACCGCGCAACAGGCAAGCCTATTGTACCAATCAAAGAACGTGATGCACCGCAAGGCTATCTCATTGCAAGTGAACACGCCGCACCCACTCAGCCGTATTCTGGTTTGAGTTTTGAGCCACCGATGTTGAAAGAAAAAGACATGTGGGGTGCCAGCCTGATTGATCAGATGATGTGCCGAATTGAATTTAACCAGCTTAATTATGATGGTCGTTATACACCACCATCAACGAATGGCAGCATAGTCTATCCTGGTAACTTTGGTACCTTTAACTGGGGCGGAATCGCCGTCGATCCTGAAAATGGCGTGATGTTTGGTATGCCAACTTACCTTGCCTTTACGTCAAAACTCATTCCTAAAGAAACACTTGGTGATGTTGAAACCAATAAAGGTGAGCAAGGTGTGAATGCCAATGAAGGCGCAGATTATGCGGTAGAAATGGGACCGTTTTTATCACCGCTTGGCGTACCTTGTCAGCAGCCACCATGGGGCACAATAGCAGGTGCTTATCTGGCCACAGGTGAGATTGCTTATCAACGCAAAAATGGTACCGTACAAGACTTATCTCCTATTCCATTAAAATTGGAGTTAGGTGTTCCTGGTATCGGTGGACCTATCATTACTAAAGGCGGCTTAGCATTCTTATCAGCGGCGACCGAAAACAACTTCCGCGCTTATGATTTGAAAAATGGTGATGTCCTATGGAATGTGCGTATTCCAGCAGGTGGTCAAGCCACGCCTATGACTTACTTGAACTCTAAAGGTGAGCAGATGGTAGTATTAGTTGCTGGTGGACACGGTTCAGTTGGCACAACTATTGGCGATTACGTCATGGCCTATAAGCTTGGTGGTCAATCTAAGTGATTAATCTAAATAGCCACTAAGTCAAATAAAGCCATATTGATAAAGCACTAATGATTTGATTCATTACCACTTTATCACTAGCCAATCAAAAAAAACAGGTAACTTAGGTTGCCTGCTTTTTTTAGTGCTGCAATATTGCTTGTGCCCTATTCATAATGTATTACAACTTTATAGGCACGCCTTTATATCTATAAACGCACATTGATAATTGTTAAGTGAGCTTAAATACTGAGTTAGTCTACTTTGTTATGATTCATTAACACTGACTATAGGTACTTGAAACTATCACTGACTATAAGCATATCAGTAGAAAATAATTAATACACTACTGGATAATTTATGAGTAACAAAATCCCTTTATCTTTCCTAGATCTCGCACCTGTCCCTGAAGGTAAAAGCATTGCTGAAGGTGTCGCCCAAACCGTTGAAACAGCGCAGCAAGCCGAAAAATCTGGCTTTAATCGCTATTGGATGGCAGAACATCATAATATGCCTGGTATTGCTAGTGCAGCGACGTCAGTGCTATTGTCGCATATTGGTGCTCAGACCAAGCGTATACGTATTGGCGCAGGTGGTGTGATGTTGCCCAATCATGCCCCGCTCGTCATTGCTGAGCAGTTTGGTACCCTGCAAGCATTATATGGCGACCGCATAGATTTGGGTTTGGGTCGTGCACCCGGTACAGACGGTGCAACTTTTCAGGCATTACGTCGCCAGATGCAAGATGCTGATCGCTTTCCGCAAGATGTGCAAGAGTTGATGTACTTTTTGGGAAATGGCACAGATGATAGTCCCGTACAGGCGTTCCCCGGTGCAAAATCTAATATTCCCATTTGGATACTAGGTTCTTCCCTTTTTGGTGCGACCTTAGCAGCGCACTTAGGATTGCCATATGTGTTTGCTTCACACTTTGCACCGCAAATGCTTGGGCAAGCCATCAATGCTTATCGAGAGCAATTTAGACCCTCGGCTTATTTAGATAAGCCTTATGTCATGCTAGCGGCAAATTTATTGCTTGCGGACGATGATGCCACCGCACATTATCATTTTACCTCAGCACAGCAGAGCTTTGTGCGTTTACGCCGTGGTGAAACAGGTCAAATGCCAAAGCCTACTCATGATATGGATAGTATCTGGAGCGCTGCTGAAAAAATGATGGTGGATAGTGCGTTGTCGGTATCGTTTATCGGTTCTGTTGAAACTGTCAAGCCAAAGCTTGCAGCGTTTCTTGCTACCTATCAGCCCGATGAGCTGATTGTGACAGCAAACATCTATGACCAAGCAGCACGTTTGCGCTCACTTGAGCTTGTCTCTAAGCTTAATTTGTTTGATTTACAACCAATAGCAATGCTTGCATAATATTAAAAAACCTTCCCTTTGAACTGACCCCCAAATGTTAGACGGTTTATTTTATATCAAGGACTGAGTTCTGTACTTAACAGGACTCAGTCCTTTTAGTTTGAGTTGAATTCTTTCATGATTATAGTAGTGAATATACTCATGAATCTGTTTCTCTAAACCTTCAATCGAATTAGGCTTTTCAATATAAATGGTCTCGCACTTCAGGGTACCAAAGAACCCCTCCATGAGCGCATTATCCAAACAGTTGCCTTTTCTGCTCATACTTTGCTTAATCCCATGCTGTTTCAGCACCTGTCCAAACAGTCTCATTTGATAATGCCATCCTTGATCAGAATGTAGCATGAGCGTCTTATCACGACACGCTTTCGTCTTTGCCAAAGCATCCTCTAGCATCTTGCCAACTAAGTCATAAGTCGGTCTCTTTGAGAGTGTATAACTGACAATCTCATTGTTATAACAATCTAGTATGGGCGACAAATACAGCTTATCATCACCGACCTTAAACTCGGTAATATCGGTGAGCCAGCGCTTGTTCGGTCTATCTGCATGAAACTGGCGTTTTAAATAGTTCTTCGCAATCTTACCTTGTTGTCCTTTATAGGAGCGATACTTCTGACGTCTTATCTTTGCGCTAAGGGTCATGTCATGCATAAGCTTAGCGATGAGCTTATGGTTATGATGACAATCTAACTGCTTTAGCGCGGCCGTTATTCTGCGATAGCCATACCTGCCTTTGTGCTTATGATACAGCTTAGCAATACGCTGTTTTAAGTCTGCATATTTGTCTTTAACGTCAAACTGGCACCTATGGTAGTAAAAGACACTCTTAGCCATCTTAGCGATGTTTAGCAAAGCAGATAAAGGGTGCGCTTGTCTTAGTGCTTCGATGAGCCTTGCTTTTTGCCTGCTTGTTCCTCCGCTTTGAGCAAGGCATCGAGCTTTTTTAGGTAGGCGTTCTCTGCACGTAGGTACTCATTCTCACGCTTAAGCTCTGCTAAGGTTTTCTCATCATCTGGTTTGTCTGTGATAAAGGGTTTACTCATGGCGGTTCTACCTTTGGGTTTGGTTATTAGTCCAGACATGCCTTGTTGTCGATATGCTTTGTGCCAGTGGCTAATTAAAGCAGGTGAGCTGATATTAAATGTTAAAGCGACCTCGGATTGACTTAATCCTTGCGTCAGCATGGTCGTAATCACTTTGTATTTAAACCCACTGCTGTATTTGGCCTTACTTGTCTTTGGCTTGATCGCGTCTATACCACCGCTTTGATATTGCTTAACCCATTTTTGTACAAGTTTCGAATCTACTTTAAACTTCTCACTTGTGGCAAGTCCGGTATGTCCTTGCCGATAGTATGCGATGACTTGCATCTTAAAGTCTAGATCGTAACGCATAAAAATACCCCCATAAGGTGTGTCCAACTTATGGGGGTCGGTTCACTTCTATAAAGATGGGAAGGTTTTTTAATCAGGGGTTGATAAACTCTTAACAACTGTCTTTTGATTTAACCACTGTTTGATAAGTATGTAGTCATTTATCAAACAGTGGTTAAATTAGTCCCATAGCGCGTAATATTGCTGCGCCAATCGCCATGCCAAACATACCAACTACTGTCGTAAATGCCAAAATATTGGCCGCTAAAATATCATTACCGCCCATCGCTTTTGCCATCACATAACTTGCTGCTGCTGTTGGTGATGCAACCATCAAAAACAGTACGCCCATATGTACGCCCGTTAAGCCAAAAGCAAAACCAACCGCTATAGCAACCAACGGTGCAATAACAATGCGTCCAATACTTGCCTGCATAGAAAGTCCAGAAGGATGCAACATCGACTTCAAATTAATACTGGCACCCGCACAAATCAGGGCAAGCGGTAAAGCAACTGCTGCTAACAACCCACCGGTGATATGAATCACACCCGCTATCGGTGGTAGTGGCAATGCTTTATAAGTAAAGGCTGCAACGAGTGCAATGATGAGCGGATTGGTAAATAGCTTTTTAATAATCATGGTACTACGACTGAGCCAAGTATCCTCTATACTCTTAGACACTCGGCTGAGCGTAATCACCGCTAAGATATTAAACAGTATTGTCACCACACCCATATATACCGCGCCAATACTTAAGCCAGTCGTTCCATAGGCGTTGGCAACGGTTGCCAGTCCAATAATCGCCATATTGCTGCGAAAAATACCTTGTACAAAAACCCCTTGATTGGCAGGGTCGCTGATAAAGCGCTTGGCATAGAGCTCAGAGCCGATAAACAGTATAAAGGTCACCACAATACCAGCGCCTATCAATACCACTTGCTTCGCATAATCAACGTCACTATCGACCACACTAAAAAACAGCAGACAGGGCAGACAATAATTAAAAACGAAACTAGAGGCCTGATCGATAAACACCTGATCCGCCTCACCGCGTCTTTTCATAAAAAAACCTAACCACATTAAGACAAGGTTGGGCAAGACGATGGTCATAGCAAAAATAATGGCATCAATCATAAATAGGCTCAATTTAGTGACAAGCCCATCATAATGTGGACAATAGCGAGGTAAATTAATAAAAAAGATATAAGTAATAACAATAGAGTTGGTAATTCGTAGAGCCAGTATAAAGAGAAAGCAGCAACCAAGACAAGTGAGTACACCTCTTTCTTTTAACAACGGTAGTATTTTGGCAATAAAAAAAGCCCATAACGACTTCTCGGTATAGGCTTTTTGCTTTTCTATTTTTTAAGTCATTGATACATTGTTATGACGCGTTTAATGCTGCTTTTACTTTTTTCTGTTTCTTGACCGTCATTGCTAGTAGCTGGATAGCAGCCGGTGTGACACCACTGATACGTCCCGCTTGAGCCAATGTTGACGGACGGACTTGCGCAAGTTTTTGGACAATCTCATTGGACAACCCAGATACTACACTATAATCAAAATCTATTGGTAGGGCTGTATTCTCCAATCTCTTCATCTGATCAATATCTTCTTGCTGACGATCAATATAGCCTGCATATTTGACAGAAATTTCAATCTGCTCACCCACTTGCGCATCTACTTGCGAATCAGTGATGGCAGCGATATCAGCAAAATGAATCTGCGGACGCTTGAGCAAATCAAAAGCAGTTGATTCTTTTGACAGCACCTCGCCCGTTTGCTCTGTGACTTTTTTGCCCAACGTATTAGCAGGGGTTGCCCACATATCTTTGAGACGTGAGGTCTCCGTTGTGATCGCCTCCATTTTTTCTTGATACGCTTGCCAGCGCACATCATCTACTAGACCAAGCTTGCGACCTGTTTCAGTTAGACGTTGATCGGCATTGTCTTCACGTAATAATAGACGATATTCTGCACGACTCGTAAACATACGATATGGCTCAGTCGTACCATGGGTAATCAAATCATCAACGAGCACGCCAAGATAGGCTTCATCACGGCGCGGTGTCCACGTTTCAAACTCACTATTATTAGTCGTAACCAATGCCGCATTAGTACCTGCTAGCAAACCCTGTACGCCAGCCTCTTCATAACCAGTTGTACCATTGATTTGACCGGCAAAGTACAAGCGGTCAATCGATTTGGTTTCAAGCGTTGGTTTTAGGTTTTGCGGATCAAAATAATCGTATTCAATCGCATAGCCTGGACGGGTAATATGAGCGTTCTCTAAGCCTTTCATACTATGAATAAATTCTAACTGCACATCAAACGGCAAGCTGGTTGAGATACCGTTTGGATATAGCTCATGGGTGGTCAAGCCTTCTGGCTCAATAAAAATCTGATGACTGTCTTTGTCAGCGAAGCGATGTATTTTATCTTCAATAGATGGACAATAACGTGGACCAACACCTTCGATTTTGCCAGAGAACATCGGTGAGCGGTCTAGATTTTCACGGATGATATCATGCGTGCGCGCATTGGTATGAGTTATATAGCAATTGACCTGCTCAGGATGCATGGACACATCGCCCATATAACTCATTACTGGTAGCGGTGTATCACCCGGCTGTACGGTCATCACACTAAAGTCAACACTACGCGCATCAATACGGGCGGGCGTACCTGTTTTTAGGCGACCAACAGGGAGTTTCAGCTCACGTAAACGATCAGCAAGCTTAATAGAAGGCTGATCGCCTGCGCGACCACCTTTTGAGCTCTCAAGACCAATATGAATCACCCCGCCTAGAAACGTACCTGAGGTTAACACGACCGTTTGCGTATTAAAAATAATACCAGTAGCAGTCACAACCGCTGTGGCACGACCGTTTTCAACCAAAATATCATCAGCCGCTTGTTGAAATATATCAAGATTTGGCTGATTCTCTAACGTATGACGAATGGCGGCTTTATAAAGAATACGATCTGCTTGCGCTCGAGTGGCTCGTACAGCGGCACCCTTACGACTGTTAAGTACTCGAAACTGGATGCCAGATTTGTCCGTTGCCAGTGCCATTGCGCCGCCAAGCGCATCAATCTCACGCACCAAATGCGATTTACCAATACCACCAATCGCAGGGTTACAGCTCATCTGCCCCAGCGTTTCAATATTATGCGTCAACAGCAAGGTTTGCGCGCCCATACGTGCGGCCGCCAAAGCAGCTTCTGTGCCAGCATGACCGCCACCGATTACCACCACGTCGTAATTTTTTGGGTATTGCATGTAATGCCTCACTTGACTGATCACGCTATGCTTAGCGACAGGCTATTATTCAATAACAGGAACTGGGTAGATAAGTGTCAGTCGAATTTAAAAAAGAAATAGCGACTTGAATATAGAACAAGCTACTATTAGCTGAATAGATAATCATTAATTATAACAATTTTTTATCATTTAAAAAACGTTATACGAAAAACTATTGAGATTAACGATCAAGAAGTTTTGATTAACGTTGACAGCATTTACCAATGCTCATTCCCAACCTTTATGTGTCAGGGCTTATTTGCCAGGACTAAGCGGCACAATACGATCCGCCTGCCCACTCGCCAGCATATGTTGGCTGCCATAGCCTTCTGGATTAATCTGTAAATAAGCATTCATCTGCCCAATCGCATCGCCATCATTACTCGCCAATATATACTGTTTAATCGTCTCAACGGGTGGTAGTGGCAAGTTTTTTAGCAATGCTAAACGCTGCTGGTTGTCGCCTTTATTAACGACCAGTTCAATAAGTTGACGCGCATCAATGGGTAAATCTGGCGTATTCTGTGCCAATAACGCCAAATGATAAGCGCCCGCAGCATCTTGATCCGCGACGATACGCTGTTCAATCGCAATATAAGTGGCTTCTGTTGCGCCGCCTGCCACGCTAAGCTGATGAATACATTTCAGCGCTGAATGTGGCTCATTGCCAGCGATTTCAATAATGCGCGTGGATTCATTTTTTAAGTGCTCGCGACGTTTTTCAATCGCAGCTTGCTCGGCATCTTGTATTTGAGTGGCTTGGCTATTTAATTCGTTAGTCATAAAACTCTCTTATTATTGATTTAATGTTTCTCAATGTTTCGAGGTATTGAACATCGATATTAAGAGTTATATGGGGATAAAGTTGGCAAAAACAATTGAACTTGCTGACTGTCAATATTAAAAAATAAAAAATCCGAGCAACCTTTAATAAGGCGACTCGGATTTGGGTACTTAGGATCGAATGTCAATTATATCAACATCTTAATGCCACTTAGATATTTAAGCATTAAACGTCGATATAAAGTGCTCTCGATATTAAGCAGCTGGGCTATTTGCTTCAACCAAAGGCTTAAGCTCGCCTGATTGATACATTTGCAAAATGATGTCTGATCCGCCCATCAATTCACCATCAATCCATAGCTGCGGAAAAGTTGGCCAATTAGCAATTTGTGGTAACGTTGCGCGGATTTCTGGATTTTCTAAGATATTGACAAAAGCAAATGGGCGACCAATTTGTGTCAAGACTTCAATCGCTTTGGCAGAGAAACCACACTGTGGGAACTGCGGTGAGCCTTTCATATACAGAATGACTTTGTTGTCTTTGATTTGGTTACGAATCAGTTGTTCAATATCGTTGGCAGCAGTATTTGGGGTTTGCTCACTCATAAAAACTCCTATTAATTAAAACTATTTATAAAAAAGACAGGTAACATTAAATTTATCATGTGGCTGCTACATGGGGCAATCTTAACCATATTGCAAGCAGTTTTGAAAGCTGACAGCCATAATCATACGCACTGATATACTATTGAGAATTAAACGCCAGACGCATTCGGCACCAATAATACCACGGCATTGGCCATAATACCCTCTTGCCGACCGGTAAAGCCCAATTTTTCAGTGGTGGTTGCCTTAACACTGACATTACTCACATCGGTCTGCAAATCACTAGCGATGTTAGCGCGCATGGCTAAATTATGTGGTGCTAGTTTTGGGCGCTCACACATTACGGTAATATCAGCATTACCCAACATATAACCTGCGGCCAAAACTTTGCCATACACATAACGAAGTAGTACGCGTGAATCTAAACCGGCATTTGCCGCATCGGTATCTGGAAAATGTTGCCCGATATCACCAAGTGCCAAGGCACCAAGCAAAGCGTCAGCAAGTGCATGCAGTACTACATCACCATCAGAATGCGCAAGTAAGCTGTGCGTATGATCAATAGGCACACCTGCCAGCACCACATATTGCTGCTGTTGACCATTATTATGAAACGCATGAACATCAATACCTTGACCAATTTTTATCATTATCATTCCAAGTAAATTAATGGTGATTAGGATAATTGAAAACCATTATCTAAATTTTTAAAGCGATTTTACCGCCAGTAAGATGCCATAGCTCGCCACCAGTTTCAATTAACTGGTATAATATGACGCTTATTTTATCATAATACCCAATCCAAAAGATAAGCTGACGTCGTTCTGCTGAGACTACGCATGGTAGTGATTGCATAATTTTGGCGTCAATATGTATTTTGGAGAACGTATAAATAGTTGAGCCGCTTTATGTCAGCCATACCAAACGCTTCTAACACATCAGCTTCTGCTTCTTTTGACGCCCATCGCCCTCTAACGCTTGCCGATATCAATGATCCTAGCACTAAGCATGTGATTGTTGGCATGTCAGGCGGAGTCGACTCTTCTGTGTCTGCCGTATTGCTTCAGCAGGCAGGCTTTTTGGTCGAAGGTCTGTTTATGAAGAACTGGGAAGAAGATGACGGTACCGAATATTGTACGGCGATGGATGACTTAGCAGATGCGCAAGCGGTGTGCGACAAAATTGGCATAAAACTGCATACCGCCAACTTTGCCATGGAATATTGGGATCGCGTCTTTGAGCATTTTTTAGCGGAATACAAAGCGGGTCGCACGCCAAATCCCGATATTTTATGTAATAAAGAAATCAAGTTTAAGGCATTCTTAGATTATGCCTTAACGCTTGGTGCTGATTATATCGCCACTGGTCACTATACCCGCCGCAGTGTGAACCATAAGAATAATGACGGTATTGAAGTGGCTCAATTGCTACGTGGTCTCGATAATAATAAAGACCAAAGCTACTTCTTACATGCGGTTGGTGGTGACAAGCTTGCCAAAACCCTGTTCCCAGTTGGTGAGCTGGAAAAACCAGTCGTTCGTCAAATCGCTGAAGATCATGACCTTATTACCGCCAATAAAAAGGATTCAACTGGTATTTGTTTTATTGGCGAGCGCCGTTTTAAAGACTTTTTACAGCAGTACTTGCCGGCACAAAAAGGCGATATCGTCACTGACGATAGTATTACTATCGGTACGCATGATGGTCTTATGTACTATACATTAGGGCAGCGCGGTGGTATTGGTATTGGCGGAGTGAAAGATCGTCCCGAAGAACCATGGTTTGTACTCGCAAAAGACTTAGATAACAATCGTTTGATCGTTGGACAAGGTCACGAGCATGCCATGATGCTGAGTAATGAGCTACAAGCTTATAAGCTCGATTGGGTCAATGGTTTACCGCCTGCAGATATCTTTAACGAAGATGGCTTACGTTGTATGGCAAAATCGCGCTATCGTCAGCCTGACCAAGCTTGTACCGTATTTGCTAACAATGAAAATGGTAGTGAGGTACGAGTGGTATTTGATGAGCCACAACGTGCCGTTACTCCCGGTCAATCAGCGGTATTTTATATCGAGGAAGTTTGTCTAGGCGGCGGCGTGATTGCCTCTATTGATGCGCCTTGCGGAATTTGACATCTCATTTATCCTTAATCAATAAAATGATTTGCCTTTTTTTAGGATATTGAATGACCGCTCGCTTTTGTGTTTTACTTACTCTTCCAACTTCTTTTTCGTTATGGGCGAAGCGAGGTCTTACGCTTACTTTTATAGCGGCGTCATTTAATTTGCAGGCTGCACCAACAAATATGGGTAGTATGACAGTTACCAGCTCTAATGCTTCGGCTGGTACTGCTTCTGGCACATATGTAGCAGCAGGTTCTGGTGCTACCGGTAGTTTTACTTTAGTTCGCAATGAAAATATTGGTTATAACAATAGCGCTGAGATAACACCAGCTAGTGGTACGCGCACCAATGGTATTGAAATCAGGAATGATTCTAATACTAGTATTGATAGAGATAAGTTTAAGTACACCTTTACTATTACTCCTGATGACAATGCTTCTATACATACCATAAAAGTTGGGCAAGCTAGCTATTCACTGGGTGGTAACTCAGAGATTGCACGTCAAACATTAAGCTTTACCCAAAATAGTCAAATTAGTACGCCTGCGCAAGCTACCATCAGAAATAATCCAAACGTCCCCTATTTTTATAATGCCATGGGTGATTATTTTATGGGTAAAAAACTGGCTGGAAATAGCTTTAGCTCTAACAATACGGTTACCTTGCCACAGCTACGCTTCGATAGCTCAAATGGTGGGGATAGCGGCTTATATTATTACGGAATCACTGCGCTTAACGGTAGTGGTAATAGTAGCTCGTTTACGCCTACTACCAATAGTAGTGGACAAGTATCTTTTGCATCTGGTCAAAAAAGAGGTACCTTGCCCCCTATGCCCACCTTTACCAATATTCTAAAAGAAACCTCTACCAGTCCCAATAATCAGACGACTTATCGGGCATTGAACGTAAACGACATCATAGCTAATAATAGCAGCTACGTCAGCTATGGTATCGCTAATACGGACAGCAACTATGTTCTTGCGGTTAAGAATGCCAAGACTGTCACCTTAACTTACGAAGGCATCATGAGAGGTAATAGTGCTATTGAAGCGGATGTGGTTGGAGAAACCTATAATGAATGGCTCAGCTTCGGGGTAGAAAGCGAACCTCTCTATTATGTTTTTTCAGGAACAGTATTTAACGATAATGGTGGTAATACCAATCCACAAATCAATAACTCTGGCTACTTTAACGGTATTTTTGATGCCGTTTCCGAAAGCGGAATTTCTAACAGTACTATTAAACTAGTCGATTGCAACAACTCAGATATAGTTTACGCTAGTGAAAATTTACCTATGACTGGTGTTGGGCAATATCAACTTAGAACGCCCATTGCCAATCTGAGCGGCAAAAACACTGTCTGTTTGATAGAAGAAAACAGTACGAATACACACCCTATTCGCACTACTAATAGTAAAAAACAAGTGGATTTAGTGACGAACAAATATTTTTATGATACCAATAATTTTGGTAGAGTCGCTGCTGAAAATGCTGCTCTAGTACTTATAAAATACCAATATGTAAATAGCTGTCCGGCGACTATTGATTACCCTACTATTAGCAATACCGCTGCTGACAACCCTAATAGTGGTTTTAGTACTAAACCTATTGACAATATTGAGCCTGGAAACTGTATTGCCTATAAAATTACGGCAACCAATCGCGCCAACCTTTCTATTGATAACTTCATAATGCAAGATATGCTTCAAAAGAAGGGAGAAAAAGGGGCCGTAGTCGACTCAAAACTGATTGCACCACTTTATAAGCCAAATGACTATGCTTCTGATAGTGTGGCTATCGGTAATAATGGTTTAATTAAAACCAAAATATTTACTCTAGCGGCAAAATCATCTTACGACTTTTACTTCAATACTAAGTACGGTACAACACAATCTAATTAATACATGATGATTTTTCAGATTAAATCATTTTTTACATTTTTTTAACCAGCTGTAATTTCAATAACTTTTTGAGGCAATGATATGAATCTACTTACCGCACTCTCCCCAATCGATGGTCGCTATGCATCCAAAGCCGATAGCTTGCGCCCTTATTTATCAGAATTTGGTCTGATTAAAGCGCGTGTGACCGTTGAGATTCGCTGGTTACAGTCATTGGCTGATAATAGCGCGATTGGTGAGTTGGCAGAATTCGATACCAATACCAATGCGTTTTTAAATGCTATCGTAGATAACTTTAGCGAAGCTGACGCGCAAGCGATCAAAGACATCGAAGCAACGACCAACCATGATGTAAAAGCGGTTGAATACTTTATTAAAGATAAATTCCGTGGTCAGGCAGCACTTGAAGATTCATTAGAATTTATTCATTTTGCTTGTACCAGTGAAGATATTAATAACCTATCTTACGCACTCATGCTCAAAGACAGCCGCGAAATCGTCGTTGCTAAAATGCAAGAAGTAACGGATAGCATTGTTAATCTAGCAATTATCCATGCTGATCAACCGATGCTTTCACGTACTCATGGTCAAACGGCAAGCCCGACGACTCTAGGTAAAGAGATGGCAAACGTTGCTTATCGCCTTGCTCGTCAAATTAAGCAAGTCGGTCAGGTAGAGTTGCTCGGTAAAATCAATGGTGCGGTCGGTAACTATAATGCTCACTACGCCTCATATCCTGACGTTGATTGGCAGAATCATGCTGAGAAATTCATTAATGAACGTTTAGAATTGACGTTTAACCCGTACACCACACAAATTGAGCCACATGATTATATCGCTGAATTGTTTGACGCAGTAAAACGCTTTAATACCATTCTAATCGACTTTAACCGTGATATTTGGCAGTATATTAGCTTAGGCTATTTTAAACAGCGCCTAAAAGATGGTGAAGTGGGTTCTTCTACCATGCCGCATAAAGTCAACCCGATTGACTTTGAAAACTCTGAAGGTAATTTGGGTGTAGCTAATGCCATGCTTGCTCATTTGGGTGAAAAGCTACCGATTTCACGTATGCAGCGCGATTTGTCTGACTCTACCGTGTTACGTAATATCGGTGTTGGTCTAGCACAAAGCATGATTGCTTATGATGCGTGCCTCAAAGGCGTCAGCAAACTTGAATTAAATGCCCAACGTTTAAATGATGACCTAGATAATGCGCAAGAAGTATTAGCAGAGCCGATTCAAACTGTGATGCGTCGCTACCGTGTTGAAAACCCATACGAGAAGCTTAAAGCTCTTACCCGTGGTAATGCCATGACTCGTGAAGCAATGCTTACTTTTGTTGATGGCGATGAATTATCGGCAGTCAGTGAAAGCGATAAAAACAGTTTGCGCGAAATGACGCCTGCTACTTATATTGGTAAT
This sequence comes from Psychrobacter sp. SC65A.3, assembly GCF_025642195.1. Taxonomy (NCBI): domain Bacteria; kingdom Pseudomonadati; phylum Pseudomonadota; class Gammaproteobacteria; order Moraxellales; family Moraxellaceae; genus Psychrobacter; species Psychrobacter sp. SC65A.3. Next base: position 1,653,662 of record NZ_CP106752.1, read on the forward strand.
GCGGCTGAACAAGCACGCACGATTAAAGAATGGATTGCTAAAATTTAACTGGCAATCAGCTCATCTCTATCAAATGCAAAAAAGATATAAATGAGCATTCATTTATATCTTAATAAGAACCTTACTATAAACACTATTATTTTTTAAAATACATAGTTGATGGGTAAGGTTTTTATTCTTTATCGTCTTTATCACTGCTATCGCCCGGTATGATAGCTTTACCCACAGCGACCGTACCTTTAACCACACCTTTAGTGGTTTTATAAGCGATTTTAGCAGGTACAGTAACAATTTTATGTACACAAGCTTGCAGCAAAAACATACTGGCAATAATAACGATAAAATGCAATTTTTTCATAAATGTCCTAAGAATAATTATAGGCTCTGATGACAGTCATCAGATAAGCAATAATCATAAACTAATAAATCCTGCCTATAAAGCCATCATTTCTATTAATCTTATAACCAGTTAACCATACGGATTTATCCATGACTTCTATCCCCCTTTGTTTACCGAATACCATTACTCCTGAGCAATTCTTAAGCGATTATTGGCAAAAAAAACCCCTCTTGATTAAGCAAGGCTTACCGCAATTAATTGGTATGTTTGAGCCGGAAGATATCTTAGGCTTAGCCATAGATGAAGACGCTACTGCAAGGCTACTGACTCAAGCTGCGAGCAAACAAGAAGGTCAGTCGCAATGGCAACTTAAAAAGAACCCACTAACTGAAGCCGACTTTGATAACTTACCTGAGCAATGGTCAGTACTGGTACAAAATCTTGAGCAATGGTCGCCGGAACTTGGCGCATTATGGCAGGCGCTTGATTTTATACCGCAGTGGCAGCGCGATGATATTATGGTGTCTTATGCGCCAAAAGGCGGCTCGGTTGGCAAGCATTATGATAATTACGATGTATTTTTAGCGCAAGGGTTTGGCTCTAGGCGTTGGCAGTTAGGTAAGTTTTGTGATGAGCAGACCCAATTTGTTGCCGATGAGCCGATACGTCTATTTGATGATATGGGCGAGATTATCTTTGATGAAATCTTAGAAGCCGGTGATGTGCTATACGTGCCACCAAAACTAGCACATTTTGGCGTAGCGCAAGATGATTGCCTAACCTTTTCCTTTGGCTGCCGTCGTCCAAACTTGATGCAAATTATTGACAGCCTTGCCGATGTCGCAACCAATGACAGCGCTTTATTTATACCGATGTTATTACCACAAGCTATGCAAGCGTCAGGGGCATTAAAGACTGACAGCATTGAGGCGATTAAAACTCAATTATTACAACTCCTCCAATCTGAGCGCGGTGATACGATTATTCGCCAAGCCGTGTCTGAAGTGGTCAGCAAGCGTCAATATGATGTGCTTGTCCCTGAAGAGTCGCTGACGACTGATGAGATGATAGCAGCATTGGCAACTGGCGCGACGTTGCAAGCAGATTACAGCAATCGTTTGTTATACACCCAGGCGGATAATGACATCGTTTTATATGCCAATGGGCAACGCCTAGATGATTTGCATGAAACATCGATAGCACTACTGGTACGCTTATCTAATGGCGAGCATTTAACCCTTGACGATATGGAAGGGATTGACCCTGATGAAGTGATGGAATGGTTAGAGAATGGTTGGATATGGATGAATCATCCAGAGTAATGCCATAGTTATTAGCTATTAAGCATGATTTAAAAAACATCAGCGCCTATTTACTAAGATTTGAATGTCTTAATAAATTGGCGCTGATTTTTATGTAAACATTCTAAATTAAGCAAAAAAATACTTTTAATACTTCCCTTTATGCAGCAACCGCTTTTTTATAACGACTCACGCCAGCGATAATCGTTTCTTCAATCACCCTATCATCACCTAACATCATCAATACAAATAACTGCTCATCAAGCGACTTGGTCTGTGTCATACGGCGCTCCATTAAATCAGTGCCTCCCATATCTATCACCACAAAATCTGCTTCTTTATTTGGCATAAAGTTACCGATTTTATCGTCTAACAACAATGACTGCGCGTTGCCTAAAGTAATTTGATATAAGCCTTGATGCGCTGATAGCGGATTACTCTGCAATTGCTGAACTTTATAGGCTTCTGATAAAGTGGTCAGCATCGATAAGCTAGTACCTGCGCCCACGTCGGTTGCGATACTAACGCCGGTATAGCTTAGAGTTTTGGACAAATCAAACAGTCCACTGCCTAAAAATAAATTGGACGTCGGGCAATGGGCTATTTGGGTGCCAGTATCACGTAGCACTTCATATTCTGATGTCGAGAGATGGATGCCATGCGCCAACGTCGTCTGCCTGCCAAGTAAGCCCATATCATGATAAACGTCCAAATAACCTTTATGATTGGGATAAAGCTCACGTACAAAAGCGATTTCATCAAGGTTTTCAGCCAGATGTGTTTGCAGATAAACACTATCATAACTACGATACAGCTCACCGGTCATTTGTAATTGTTTTGGCGTTGAGGTAATGGCAAATCTTGGCGTAATCGCCACATGCTGACGTCCACGCTCATGCCATTTATCGATGATATTTTGTGTATCACGGATGCCCTGCTCTGTTGGTACACACAGATGCTCAGGCGCGTTTTGATCCATCAATACGTTACCCGTAATCATACGAGTATTCAGACGGCAGCTTTCGTTAAAGAACGATTCTACTGACTGTGGATGGCTGGTTGAAAATACCAAGGCGCTTGTTGTGCCGTTAGCAAGCAGCTGGTTTAAAAAGAATTTTGCGGTATCATCAGCAATCTTTGCATCACCAAAATTGGCTTCGGTCACAAAGGTATAATTGTTCAACCAATCAAGTAATTGCTCGCCAAACGCAGCAATCATATCTATTTGCGGATAATGTACATGGGTGTCAATAAAGCCTGGCATGATAAGCTTATCTTGATAATCATGAATCTGTACTGGCGCTTGACCCTCTTGACGACTGGCGTTGCCGTACTGCGACATCATTGACGCACAGCTACCATAATCTACGACGCGACCAGTCGCATCATCGACCACCAAAGCACCATTGGCGATATACTCAGGATAAACCTTGACGCCTGCCACCACTGGCAGCAAAGTAACGTTTTTATCGACCACCGTAATGCTAGGACGCTCAGCATTGGTTAAACTATCATTGGTTAAATCAGCCGTCTCTACATGGGTATGCTTGGCTCTTGCCGCCAGATTCTCTTCCGTTAAATAATGCAATAATTGTGCTTGATAAATATGTATGGTCATAAAAAAATCTCACAATAATAGATAAGTATTTTGGTTAAAAATTCATCCATATTATGTGTCTACCCTAATACAATCAAAGAAATACAAGCACAAAGTTACTGAGCGCAGCCTATATCTTATGATGGCTGACGAAACTAAGAACGATGTCTTAATGCATTTAAGGCAGACAGATAAATAGAGAATTAAAAAATTTTTAATTAAGATGAATGTTAGTTATAAATCATGATAAAGCTGCATAACTTGCGCCGCGATAGAGATCGCGACTGCCATTGGCTCTTTTCCGCCAGTATTAAGTCCTATAGGCATGGTCAATTTATCGACTATTTGCTCATTGTAGTCACGCTGTAGCAGGCGATCTCTGAAACGCTTGGCTTTGGTCGCTGAGCTGATACAGCCAAGATAAGGTAATGAGCTGCTATCGATGCCAATTTTTACATAAGCATCGAGCGCGGCACGCACCAAATCAAAATCAAGACTGTGATCATGTGTCATGACCAATATAAAGTACTGAGTGCCTTTTTTTGTTGACGCATTCATCAAGGCACTTTCAATGCTCTTGGCAACAAACGGTTGAACAAAATCGACTGGATCTTCATCAATATGCGGGCGAATGTGAGTAGGCAACTGATAAGTCACTTGCCCCTCTACAGTATCCGGATTATGCGTTAGATAACGCTCAAACATTTCAGCTCGGCTGTCCACCCAGTCAACTTGACAAGGTAGCTCGGCAAGAATGGTCATTAGCGCAGCTGCTACATGCCCTGCGCCAAACACCAGTAATGACATGGGCGGCGTTACATTAAAGCATTCAAACATGACCGTGACGCTACCGCCGCAGCATTGAGCCAACGTAGCACCCAATGGATAATGCTTGGTGTAAACGGCATCGCGGCGTACTGCCTGCGCCTTTGCAGACTTACCTTCTTTTAACGGTTGCGTGCTTCTAGCGTCAGTGCCATTAATTTCACCATTTAGCAATTGCCTAGCGGTTATCGTCACGTCATGTTCAAGGCTACCGCCGCCTAAGGTGTCACAGCATGCATCAAGCGTCACGATCATTTTTGATTGAAGCTCACGAGGTGCTGAGCCATTGACTGCAACGACTGTAGCTAAAACATGCGCAATACCTTGCTGCTGATATTGCGCTAGCCCGTTATACCACTTTGTTGGTGGCATCGGTGTGATTAGTGACTTATTCACTATGTGCCGGTCCGCGAGCCGTTGATACATTTGGATTTTGTATCGCTTCAGGCTGATCATCCGTTAGCTTACCTTCGACTTCTGTTGGATTAATATCCTTACCATGTGCGACTTGCTGCGGCTTGACTTTATCATCATCAATACCGCAATTATCATCGGTTACTGTTAGGCTAGTAATCGTATCTGTATCCGCTTTAGAAGCAATTTCCCACGCTTGACCCTGCAATCGCATTACTGATTTGAGCACTGCTTCTGGCGTTGCCGGCATAGTCAGCTCAGGGTTTTTCTGGTAATCACCTAAGCTTGCAATCGCGTTGTTAATCGCGCACCAAACGCTAGCGGCTAGCATAAATGGCGGTTCGCCAACGGCTTTGGAGTTATAAATAGTCTGCTCTTCGTTTTTACGCTCGAACAGTTTGACGCTCCATTGTTTTGGTAAGTCATGCGCCGTTGGAATTTTATAATTGGCGGCACTGTTTGACGCAAGGTTGCCTTTTTTATCCCAAACCAACTCTTCAGCAGTAAGCCAGCCCATACCTTGAACAAAACCGCCTTCAATCTGACCGATATCAATTGCAGGATTAATCGACTGCCCGACATCATGCAAGATATCGCAGCGCAATACTTTATATTCACCCGTTAAAATATCAATCTCAACCTCAGAACAAGAGGCACCCAAAGCAAAGTAAAAGAATGGGCGACCCCACGCTTTTGAGCGATCATAAAATATCTTTGGTGTTTTGTAATAGCCAGTAGACGATAAGCTAACGCGGTGCTGATATGCGAGTAACACCATTTCAGCAAAGGTTAGTGTTTTTTTATCACCGATATGGACATGATTGCGCTCAAATTTGACATCTTCTGCACTTACGTCAAAATGTTCAGTAGCAAATTCAACCAAGCGATCTCTAATAGTAATACAGGCATTTTGGGCGGCTTTACCATTCATATCAGTACCTGACGACGCCGCTGTTGGCGAAGTATTTGGCACTTTATCAGTGCGAGTTGCGGTTACTTTTACGGTATCCAAGTCGACATCGAATTCATTGGCAACGATTTGGGCAATCTTAATATATAGCCCTTGCCCCATTTCAGTACCGCCGTGATTGATTTGAATGGTACCGTCGGTATAGATATGAACCAAAGCACCTGCTTGGTTTAGCGTCTGTACCGTAAATGAGATACCAAATTTGACCGGCGTTAGAGCCAGACCAAAACGTTTGTCACTACCTTCGGCTTCAGCTTTTCGATTAGCGACTGTGATTTGTTCACGGCGCTTAGCATAATCGTTATCATCAGCTAACGTCTGCATAATAGTCGCCAAATCAAAATGCTCAATTGGCTGCCCATAATGGGTGCTTTGACCATTTTGATATAGATTTGCCAAACGTACCTGCAGAGGATCTTTGCCCAAACTGTAGGCGATATCATCCATCATATATTCAGCGGTCAGCAAACCTTGTGGGCCACCAAAACCTCGATAAGCGGTATTAGATACCGTATGTGTCTTGCAGCGATGACCAGCGATCTGAGCCGCTGGATAATAATAAGCGTTGTCACAATGGAACATCGCCCGATCGACAATGGCATCGGACAAATCTGGTGAATAGCCACACAATCCTGATAGCTGCATATCAACGCCAAGCACTTGACCAGCATCATTGACACCGACATCGTAGCGATTGGCAAATTCATGACGTTTACCAGTGACGACCATGTCATCTTGACGGTCTAAGCGCATACTCACTGGCACATTATGGCGTTTGGCAATGATACCGCACAGACACGCCCATGCCGCAGCTTGCGTTTCTTTACCGCCAAAACCGCCGCCCATTCGGCGCACAACTGTCGTCACGGCATGAAAAGGTAAATCGACCACTTCGGCGACCAGCTGCTGCACTTCACTCGGATGCTGTGAAGAAGTATATACTTCAAGCCCACCATCATCGCAAGGAACAACATAAGATACTTGCCCTTCCAAATAAAAATGTTCTTGCCCCAGCATATGAATATGCCCTGCAATACGAGTAGGTGCATTCTCAAGCTCAGCCTGAGCATCACCGCGCGTCATAAAGTGACTTGGACGTACAAACTGCTCTTGCTTTAGCGCCTCATCAATAGTGAGGATTGCGGGCAGCGGCTCATATTCCACAATGGCTTTGAGCACGGCTTTTTTTGCTGCACGGTGACTAGTGGCAACCACCGTAAATAGCGTTTGACCGACATATTCTGTGATCTGATCGACCATGAGTGGGTCGCCATCAAACACTGCTCCGATATCAGTCTTGGCTGGTAAATCTTTAAAGGTGATGACATCGATGACCCCGTCCGCTGCTTGTACGGCGCTCAAATCCATATTCAATACACGAGCATGCGCGTGAGCACTTTTACCAATTGCTAAATGCAGGGTGTTTTGTGGTTTTAGCATATCGTCCACATAAGTGGCGGTACCCATAACGTGACTAATAGCACTGTCATGTTTGGCTTGGGTGCCAATCTTGTCTTTTGGTGGACGCTGTCTGCGGGTACTGTAGCTGTCAAATAATGAAGAATGGTGGCTCATAATGGCTCTCTCTTATATTTTTAGCAAAACCTATCTCTCTAACAATAGCGTTTTGACTGTATCTTTTAGCGATGCGAAAGTTACGTGAGTTAGCATAATCAAGCAAGTTCAAACACTAGGGCCGTCTATTTAGCCCTTGCCGAGCTTACTTACTATATGTTTCCTTACGCATCTACCGCTTGCACATCAGCAACCAATTGCTTGCCACACTTAATGATTAACCGCTGCATCACATGCATACGATACTCTCGGCTGGCTCTCACATCGGTCATCGGCGAGACATCATTAGGTAGCCTTTGTGCTGCCTGCTCGAAACTGGCAACATTTACTGCTTGTCCAATTAGTGCCTGCTGACATTCTGCTGCCAATAAAGGTATCGCCGCCATGCCGCCAAGTCCAAATTTTGCATCTTGGATAGTCATGCCATCCGCTGACAAATCAAGTCGCGCAGCAAGCAAGCACGCTGAGATATCATCTTCGTAACGCTTACTAATCTTATGAATATAGAGATACTGATGATCTTGCATTAGCGGAATATGAAGGGCAACCACGTAACTACCAGCACGTAGTTTGGTCTTTTTGTAATCTAAAAAGAATTTAGATAAAGGAATGATTTCATCAATACTAGATACTTGATTTGAATGGACATTATTAACATTGATATTGTCAGTAGCGCTGTTAATAGCATTGTCAATAGCAGCACAATGACGCAGATGAATATGAGCATCTAATGCCAATAGAATGGGAGGCAAATCGCCAATCGGTGAAGCGTTAGCAACGTTACCGCCGATAGTGCCCATATTACGGATTTGCGGAGAAGCAATACGTTCAAACAAATTGGCAAACGCAGGGAAATGCTGTTCAAGCGCAGGCAGCATGCTCTTATAGCTCATGCCAGCACCCAATACTAAAGACTCTACTTCGCTATCGCCTTTAGACTGCTCATCGGTATTTAAGCTTAACGCTTGTAGTGACCAAGATTTTAGCTCGTCAATCGCTGACAGTTGTACGATAATATCGTGATCAACCAAGTGTTGCGTCACACTCAAACCTAAGTCCGTACCACCTGCCCAAATGGTCGCTTTTGGATGGGCAGCGAGCACTTGATTGAGCTCAGCAACAGACTGTGGAATGAATAACTTACGTGACCCTTGAGTAAGTGCAGGCTCAATAGTGCCCATTTCGCTTGAAACGGTTTGTCTGCTATTTGCCATCGCATCTGTCGCTAAACTGATGGTCAAGTCTTTGGCGATCGTCTGATCAGCATCGCGTTGTCTACCAATCTCACTCATTGCCAAACCAGCCTCGATAATCGGACGATAGCCTGTACAACGGCAAAGATTCCCACCAATTGAAGCCACGATATCATCGTAGCTTAAATCATCTTTAATGGTTCCCTTTGCGACTTGCAGACGATGATTCTCGTAGGTGCTGGCCAGCGTCATCACAAATCCAGGCGTACAAAACCCGCACTGCGAGCCATGGCATTCGACCATTGCTTGCTGCGCTGGGTGCAATAAAGCACGTTCTGGATGATGTTCAGGATTGTCCGCGATATAAGCTGACGTCATTATATGATGACCATCCATCAATGACAGTAGCGTAATACAGGCGTTAAGGGTATAAAAAGGCAAATCAGAAGAATCTTCACCACTGCTAGGTAAGCGCTGCGCCATCACCGTACAGGCTCCGCAGTCGCCACTGCCGCAGCCTTCTTTGGTATCAGTCTGGCGTTCGTGCAAGCGCAAATACTCAAGCACCGTGGTATTCGGATTGAGGTCAGTTAATTGCTTATATTGACCGTTCAAATAAAAATAAATCATAGCAATGCTCAGCTGTCAGAATAAAAGGAAGATAAAAAACTGCTTTATCTTTAATCGAATCATAAAATCTTAACAATCAGTATCTTAAAGGATAACTGCACACAAATGCGCTGCCCTTAAGTGAGTACTTAATTACCATGTTAATAAAATTTATACGATGATGATCATCATACCTACATCAATACTGAGAGTTATAACTGTATTGAATAAGCTGACTGCCTATCTGACTACTGACTTGCTCAGGCTTAATCTGTTTGCGGTTTGAACTTTTTAATTTACCTATGATGGATGAGCATCTTTAGTAAATACAAAAGCATTATCAAGGGTTTGGGTATCGTCTTAATGACGACTACTCTATCGGAAAATCGAGGAATATAAGCATCGTTAAAACATGCTTTCGAGGCTTAGCTTACGTCAACGTTCCGTGTTAAAGGGATTTATTAACCATTTAGTGAATAATTGCTGACTAAACGGTTAACTTATATTATCACCATCTTTGTTTAACTTACAACTCAAAAAATACCTTATTTTGGTTGAAAAGCCAAGAAACTTCATTACTAAAGTGAGTATTTACTAAAATACCTACCTATCCTACCTCTAAATTTAAGCATAAAAAAACGACCAGCAATTACTCACCAAATATTTGGGAATAATGACTGATCGTCATTTTTACTATTCGAGCTATTTCTTTATTGGCAATAAGCTAATCTTTTAACTTCTTATGAGATTATTGGTTGCCTGTACTAAATTGTTGCTGTTACTTCTATGTGCCAAGCTCTAACAAGCTTGCATTTCCGCCAATGGCAGTGGTATTAATGGTCTTTACACGCTCAGTGACGAAGCGGTATAGATAATCAGGCGTTAGCATCTCTGATAAGCCGTCCATATCAGTGACGCTAATGACTTGCGTCAACATACCATCGGTCTTGGCAAGCTCTTGACTGACCGCTTGCACCTCTTGCCGATTACCAGAGACGGCAACTTGCGCAAGGCGATCGATATATAAAAGCGTGACGGTTTGTGAGTCATTGGCGACACTCAGCACATCATCACTGATGCCACTCTCATAGAGGATTTTTGCCGCTTCAATGCACATCTCATCTTGGCTTGGGCAATGCAATATCACCTCATTACCCGTTAATAATGCTGCTAGCAATTGCCCAAGCACTGCCATCGCGCGAGCAGACTCGCCGCCAACAACCATCGTCTTACCGCGACCCGTCACGTACAAGTCATTTGACTCGCCCGTAGCACCAGTCATACGGTGCTCTTCGTCAAGCATGGGTGAGGCGCTCAATAAATGATTGAACAGACGCTTTGCCTTATTGGCATCACCGGTCAATAATGCCAGTCTTGGTGCGGCTTCTTGCAGATAAGTGGCACGATTCACTGCGCCAAGCAAACGCCAAGTTTCACAAACTTGGCCATGATTTTTTTTGAATTCAGTCGCCATAGTGCTACTCCTTATGCGATTATTGTTTGAGTACTGGTTGCAGTGGTATTGTCTATCAGAGCCACTTGCTCATTAGCCAACTGCTCTGTCGTTAAGCTCATCAGACGGGCGACATAATGTGGACCACCTGCTTTGGGACCTGTGCCCGATAGACCGCAGCCACCGAACGGCTGTACGTTGACGACCGCGCCGATTTGGTTACGGTTGATATAAGTATTGCCGACAAAGGCTCGGCGCTCGATATGCTCTACTGTGTTTTCAATACGGCTATGGATGCCCAAGGTCAAACCAAAACCCGTCGCATTGATTGCATCAATCAGCTTATTTAGATCACGTGCTTCATAACGCAGTACATGCAAAATAGGACCAAAATGCTCTCCACCGATCACATCGATACTTTTTACTTCTATCGCCGTTGGCAATACAAACGTTGCTTGATCTTGACTGACCTCTGAGCTATCACTCATCGGTGTCTGCGCCAAAATCGTAGCCGTTGGCTCAGCGCGCATGCGTTCGATATGCGCTTCAAGTCCGCGCTTGGCATCAATATCAATCACAGGACCTACATCTGTAGTCGCATATAGCGGGTTGCCAACGATTAATTCAGCCATATTGCCTTGCAATAGCTCAATCAAATCATCTGCCATCTCTTCTTGTACACATAAGATACGACATGCTGAACAGCGCTGACCTGCTGAACCAAAGGCAGATAATACCGCATCTCTAACCACTTGCTCAGGCAATGCCGTTGAGTCCATAATCATGGCATTTTGTCCGCCAGTCTCGGCGATAAAGACAGGCAGCTCACCGCTGACTTGAGCATGGGCATTTAGGCTTTGGTTGATGCGCTGCGCCGTTTGGGTCGAACCTGTAAAGATAACACCTGCGATATTGTCCGCAGCAGTCAATGCAGCACCAACGTCGCCCGCGCCAATCACGAGTTGCAATGCTTCTACTGGCACGCCAGCTTGATACATAAGCTGCGCACCAAAATGAGCGATTAAGCTCGTCTGTTCGGCAGGTTTTGCCACTACGGTATTACCTGCAGCCAGTGCTGCAACTACTTGACCGGTATAAATAGCCAATGGAAAGTTCCATGGGCTGATACAAATAAAGGTGCCACGTGCTTTATAAACTTGACGCGACGGCTTGCCTGCCAAATCGGTAAACTCATAAATAACATCATCTAAACGCTCAGCTTCATCAGCATAAAAACGGCAAAAATCAACCGCTTCTTTGATTTCATCAATGCTGTCTTGTAAGGTTTTACCTGCCTCAACTTGGCATAATGCCATCAGCTCTGCATAGTTTTCTTCATATAAGTCCGCTATTTTACGCAATATAGCCGCACGTTTAGTAGCAGCAACCGCTTGCCATTCGCCTTGTCCAGCGACTGCCGCCGCAATTGCTTGCTGTGCGATAGTAGCATTGGCATAGACGACTTCACCGGCAATGACTTCATGGTTCCAAGGCGCACATATAGCTTGCTTGTCAAGCTGATGAGTGTCGCCATCTACCGTATTGTCATTGACTGCGTTGCCATTAATAACAGAAGTCGCAGACCATGTTTTGTATATATGCGTATCGATAGCTGCTTTAAACGGTATCCACTGCGATTCTACAAAGATATTGGGACCAAAGCTGGCACGGCGTGCGCCATAGATAGCTAACGGTAATGGAATATCTGGATTGTGTAGCGTTGCATTGGTTAATAGCTTGTCATACGGATGTACAGTTAGCTTGTCAATTGGATAAGACTTGTCTAATAACTGATGGACAAACGAGCTATTGGCACCGTTTTCGAGCAATCGACGTACCAAATACGGCAGCAGATCTTTATGAGCGCCAACGGGTGCATAGATACGCACAGGGATTTGATAGGCTTGCAAGATATGATCGTACAATGCATCGCCCATACCATGTAGACGCTGGAACTCAAAGTCTCTATGGGCACTCATGGTCATGATTGAGGCAAGCGTATGGGCATTATGGGTGGCAAACTGTGGCCAGATTAGCCCGCGCAAATGCTCTGACAATAAGAAACGCGCGCAGGCAAGATAAGCGGTATCCGTCCCCTCTTTACGCGTCCAGACCGGATAGCCTGATAGACCTTTTTGTTGAGCAAGCTTGATTTCTGTATCCCAATAAGCGCCTTTTACTAGACGTACAGGAATACGGTCGCCAACCTCAGTTGCCAAGCGTGCCAGCCAAGCCAAAATAGCAATTGCACGCTTTGAGTAACCTTGTACAACTAAGCCAAGACCATCCCAATCCGCTGTTAGATTGTCGCGATATAAGGACTCAAATAGTTTTAGCGATATCTCAAGACGATCGGCTTCTTCGGCATCAATACTGATATCAACATTCACCTCACGCGCAGCTTCAATCAACAGTAAGCAGCGTTGACGCAACAGCCCCATGACTTGCGCTTCTTGCGTGGCTTCATAACGCGGATGCAATGCAGACAGCTTGATCGAAACTGATGGCTTAGGCATGCCCTCTTTAACTTTCACACTTGCAGTGGCTTTGATAGCATGCAAATAATCATTAAAGTATTTTTCAGCATCTTTATGAGTAATTGCCGCTTCACCCAACATATCAAATGAGTAGGTATAGCCTTTATTGCGATATGGCTGGCTATTTTTATTAGCGCCTTCAATCGTTTCGCCAAGTACAAACTGGTGTCCCATGATACGCATGGCTTTTTGCATGGCACTACGAATAACAGGCTCACCCATCTTTTTGGTCATGCGATCTAAAAATCCAGATGCCGTGGTATCACTATCGATGCTCACCACACGGCCTGTCATCATCATGCCCCACGTTGAGGCATTGACCATAAAACCATTGTCATTTTTTAAATGTTTTTTCCAGTCAGCGACGCTCATCTTGTCATGAATCAGCGCATCAGCTGTATAATTGTCCGGCACACGAATCAAGGCTTCCGCCAAGCTCATGAGCAAAACACCTTCTTGGGTATCCAAGCTGTACTCAAGCAATAATGAGTCGACCATTTTTACCGCTTTACCATCATTACGCACATGCTCAACCAGCTGACGCGTCTGCGTAGCTGCACTGTCACGCTCGGCATCTGTCGGTTTGGCAAGTGGCAATAACTGCGTCAACCAGCGCTCTTCATCTACGCTATATAAAGGCGATATACGCGCATGTAGCTCTGTTGATGACTGAGCAATATATTCTGGTGATAACAAATCAATAGGATTAAATAAAATCGGCTCTTGCGGGGTAAATTGCTCTACTGGGTTCATAACAACTCCATAACTTGAAAATCCATCATAAGTGATGCGCTGAGGCTTTTTAACATTGAAACTTTTTGATATTGTGACTTTTAAATATTGAAACTTTTAAATATTGTGGCGCTAAAACAACGTCGTAACGCTAAAGTATTGAAACGGTTTATCATCTACCCTATCGAAAACAGCAATCAATCACAATCAGCTATTAAGCAGTGTGAGTGATTCGGCTTTGATAACATACATAACAATGAACAGAACACACGACAATATTAAAAAACGAGAAAATCCAGCATAAGCTGGAAAAGGTCAAGTAGATCGTTTGACTGTGCAACGGACTACGTCAACAATACAAAGGCAACAACATAAAACTAAGCGGCATTAGTGCCTTCTTCTTGTTAGTAGTGAAAGGAGAGTGTTTGCAATATAAAGTGGCAATATGCAATGCTGATTCACTGATAAGAAAAACCTCTACGGCGTTGATTGAGGTGATGCGCTTAATATCCGCATATTACCATGAAATAAATTTTCAAACTAACAATATTATGCATTTTAGCCAATTATAATAGTGTTAAAAAACAAACAGTTATTAACGCATTCACAAACGTGACGCTTTGGTTATAATTTCCGATTTACTATTTATGATTAATTGTTTTATGAATCAAATAGTTGGCGCTACTGTCTTGATATAATAAGAATAGTAAATACCAAAAAGCCCTTCTTATCATTTGATAATAAGAAGGGCTTAACTGATATCTCTATAGCAATATCAACCGTAATTAACAGTGCGCGTCGATTGATTAAAAACTAGATAAAGATAATTTTAGCCAGTAATACTACTGTCAATAGCAAAACAGGAATACTGATGTCAGAGAATTTACCAGCAACTACTTTGATGGCAGTATAAGTGATAAAGCCAAGCGCAATACCGTCAGCGACAGAATAGGTCAAAGGTGTAAACAATAGGACCACCACCACTGGTGCCGCTTCTGTTAAGTCATTCCATTTGACATCTTTTAATGTTTCCATCATGAGTACTGCTACATAAAAGATAGCGCCCGCAGTCGCATATCCTGGAATCATACCGGCAAGTGGTGAAAAGAATAAGCTGAGTAAAAATAACACGCCAACGGTCACAGCCATCAAACCAGTACGACCACCTGCAGCAATACCTGAGACACTTTCAACAAAACTGGTTGTTGATGAGGTACCAAGTACTGTACCTGCCACAGTCGCCGTCGAATCTGCTAGCAATGCTTTGCCCATATTTGGGATTTTACCATCTTTACCAATCAAACCTGCTTGAGTGGTGGTGGCAATCAGCGTGCCTGCTGTATCGAATAAATCAACGAATAAGAAAGCAAAGATAACACTAATCATGGCTACATCGAACGCGCCAGCAATATCAAGCTGCATCAGGGTTGGTGCAATAGGGGGCGGCGCTGAGATAATACCTGTAAACTGGGTATTTCCTGTGACAAGGCTAATAAGCGCAACCAATAAAATACCAATAGTGACCGCACCGGGTACTTTTTTATGTGACAAACCAACGATAACAATAAAACCAAGGGCTGCCATCGCAGGTGAAAACGTGGTCATGTCACCTAGTCCCACTAGTGTCGCATCATTATTGACGATGACACCTGAGGTTTGAAGCGCAATAAAGGCCAAAAACGCACCAATACCTGCGACAACCCCTTGTTTGATACTGGTCGGAATAGAATTAATAATGATTTCACGGATTTTAAACAAACTTAATAGGATAAAGATACAACCTGACAAAAATACTGCGCCAAGCGCCGTTTGCCAAGCATAGCCCATTCCTAAAACCACGCCATAAGTAAAGAAGGCATTGAGTCCCATTCCAGGCGCTAGTGCGACTGGCAGGCGGGCATAAATACCCATAATAAAACAACCAATGGCCGCGGCAAGACAGGTAGCTACGAATACTGCGCCTTTATCCATACCTGCATCAGCAAGTATGTTAGGGTTGACAAATATGATGTAAGCCATCGTCAAGAACGTGGTTACACCTGCTAAAATCTCTGTTTTGATCGTGGTATTGTGCCCATCGATCCCAAAATATCGTTCAATTGCGTTCATAGGAGTCGCTTCCAAATTGCAGTGAGTAAATTATCATTATCAAATGGTATTGATAAATGTCGCTTCCAAATTGCGACGATAAATGCCGCTTTTAACTCAAACATAAAAAATACACCTAAATTGCGACGATAAATGACGCTTCCAAATTGCGACTGTAAATGACGCTATAAACTACGGTTGGAGATGATGTTTTTAATCCTTTAGCCACACAAGATTTGCTAAAAATAAAACCACTGTGAAAAATTACAGCAACAAATCATAACATTCTATGGAAATAAATAGATAATTTCAATGAATGCCATGAACTTGTCAGTAAAAGAGCAAAAAATAGTTGACCATATGGACAATATTATAAAATGATAGTGCTGTCACCATAAATTTTAGGAAAAAACTGCTCATTATGTAATTAACACATTATTAATGATATTTACCAAGATTAGCAGTACACTAGGGGGTTAATATGAGCACCCTATTTTTAATGACTATTATTAATTATCCATGAGTCCTTTACATGCCTGAATCCTTAAATATTATCGACCTTATTACTCAAGCGAGCCTGCTGGTTCAGATCGTGATGGCTCTATTATTATTAGCATCGTTACTCAGTTGGGTGATTATTTTTCGTATGAGTGCGCGGCTTGGCACTGCCAGAAACTTTGACCAACAGTTCGAGGCGTGGTTTTGGTCGGGTGAAGATTTGGCGAAATTGTATCAAGGTATTCAGGGCTCACCTGAGCGCCAAGGTCTTGAGCAGATTTTCTATGTTGGCTTCTCTGAATACTTAAGAATGCACAAAAAACGTCAACCAAAAGATGACATTATCGATGGCGTTGAGCGTAAGCTTAGGGTGGGTCTTGGTCGTCAGCAGCTACTTTTGGAATCAGGACTTACAACGCTTGCCAGCATCGGCTCCGTTGCACCTTACGTCGGTCTGTTCGGCACCGTTTGGGGTATCATGAATGCCTTTTTGGGCTTGTCACAAAATGAACAAGCTACCCTAGCCGCTGTGGCACCAGGTATTGCAGAAGCATTGATTGCCACCGCTATGGGTTTGTTTGCCGCTATTCCTGCGGTATTGGCTTATAACCATTTTACCGCCAAATCTAGTCGATTATATGATTCACGTGCCTTATTCTGTGATGAGATGACAGGTATGCTGCAGCGCGAAACCAGTAATGAAAGCCCGCAGCCTAGCACTCAAGTAAACCAAGCCAACCAAGCCAACCAAAGCACTCAGGTGGCTGGTCTATGAAACAAAGTCCCTATCGCCGTGAGAAAAAAGCACTGAATGCGGAGATGAACGTTGTTCCTTATATCGACGTAATGCTCGTGCTGCTCGTGATATTTATGGTGACCGCGCCGATGCTGATTACTGGCGTCGATGTTGATTTGCCAAAAGAGCAAACCAACACCATGAGTCAAAGCCAGCTACCAGTCATTGTATCTTTGACCGGTAACGGTGAGATTTTTATCAGTTATGAGAGCAATGTTGACTTACCTGTTAGTGAGCCTGAGCTAATTGATACCCTCTCGACTTTGCAAAGTCAAAGCAGTGATGCCGGTGCTCAGCCAGTACAAGTGATGATTAATGCCGACCAAAACAATCAATATGGCGCTATCATGACTTTGATGGCAACGTTGCAACAAGCCGGTATTCAGAAGGTTGGACTATTAACTGGCGCTCCATTGCCTACACCAGCGGTTTAATCATTTTATAATATTAAAAAACAGCCGTTTTGGTGTAGCCGGTTATAATAAAGCAGATAATCTGATGTAGCTTATCTTTTAGTATCACGTTTTTGAGTATCACTACCATGCACAAGGCTCCAACCGTTTATGTACCAACTGAACCCGAAGGCAATGGGCTAACCTTACCCACGCTGCTCAGTTTGCTGGCACATGGTCTTGTCATTGGTATACTTATCTATACCTACCAAAATATGGACGTTGAGACCGCAGGTAGTATTGAAACGACCATGGTATCTCCTGAACAGTTAGCCGAGATGCAAGGTCAAATCCTTGCAAATCGCGCCGCCGCAGCCAGTGCTATGCAAGCGGAAAGCGGCTCAAGTAGTTCAGCTACGCCAACAGAAGCCTTTGATGGAAGCGTCAGCACTCCAAATCCTGCTCAACCAAACTCTCAGCAAGTGCCTGTCTTCACACGCTCGGATGAATCTGCTACTAGTCCGATGCTCATGAGTGAAGAGCAGCATCAACGCCTACTTGAGCAAAACCAAGAGTATGAGCGCAGTATGGCTGAGTGGGCCGCGCGCTTAGACGAATCCGTCTTAGAAGAACATGACCAGATTGAAAAAGAAAGACGACAGCAGCTGATTGAAGAGCAAAAAAGGCTTGGGGATTTCCGCAATAAACAAAACAATCCTCCCAAGATTAAGCGCCCAACTGCTACCGACCGAAATATAGAAATCAATACGGGCGGCTCTAGTAGTTCAGGTCAAACCCTTAGTCTATCAAACGATGGGCAGTCGACTTTATCTGGTGATAGCACAACCTCAAGCCCTTCAAAAGGCAACAGCCGCTCAGCGTCAGGTGGCAGTCGCGGCGCCAGTAATAGTGAAATCATTAACCTCATCAGACGTAACTATAACCCACCGACTGCGGCAAAGGGCTCAACCCAGCGTGCGACCCTCACAATTACGGTCAATGCCAGCGGTAATATCACCAATGTTACCGCTTCAGGACCTGATGAAGCTGTCAATGAAGCCGCAAAACAAGCCGTATTGAACACAGGCAGCTTACCAATCGATGCTGACGATCCCAAATACCCAACCTTTACTCTACAGTTTAAAGGTAGCAATTAATCAGTTGCTCATGTCTTATATTATTGATAACGTTACCTTAAACAGCTTGTACTGTAGAAGGGACTGCCTTATCTTTATGGCGGACTAATAACCTATAAAAATGATACTCATACTGCTTTAGGAGCTAAACTTACTCATGCGCACCCATAAAAAACTACTCATCTCGTTACTTGCTAGCGCCTCAAGCTTGCTGATCGCGCCAAGTGTATTGGCAGCGCCCATTGTTTTAGAACTCGATTACGATATTCCTGTGCAACAGAACCAAGTGGCTTTTGTGGCTTTTGCTGGTGATAGTGTGTTGTCGCCTATTATTTTAAATAATTTGAGCAAAACTGAGCTAAAAGTTACCAACCAAAACCTACCACAACAGCCGCATAGTAGCAGCGAGCTGGCTGGCACTCTACCCGTTTGGCAAAGTATGGGGGTTCCTTATTTAGTAGTCGGCAGCACACGCAGTAGCCGCGGTAAAGTGGTCACCGATTACGAAGTGATTGAGGTTAAGACAGGACGCGTGATCGAAGGTAAGCAAACCTTAACTGCTGATAAAGACAACATGCGCTATGCCGCTCACGTCATCTCTAATAAAGTCTATGAGCTGATTACTGGGATTCCAGGTGATTTCTCAGGGCGTATTGCTTATATCGAAGAAATTGGCACTGGCAAAGCAAAAGTCTCACGCTTAAAAGTCATGGATGCTGATGGCGAAAACGCCAAAACCATTACTGAGGTTTCAGGCTCTATCTTCTCTCCAGCATGGTCGCCCGATGGCAATCGTATCGCTTATTCAGTACAACGTGATAAATCTTATCCTGTTATTTATGTGCAAAGCGTGAGCGGCGGCGGTGCAACTCCATTGACGCCTTTCCCTGGTAGCAACTTAAGTCCTTCGTTCTCGCCAGATGGCAGCAAAATACTGTTTTCGAGTAGTTTTGAAGGCAGTGCTGATATTTATGAGATGAGTGCCAGCGGCGGTCAACCAAGACGACTGACCAATTGGCCAAGCAGTGAAGTACAGCCAAGCTACGCCCCTGATGGCAGATCTTTTGTCTTTGTATCTGATAAGACTGGATTTAATAAGCCGCAGATTTATCGTTATGAATTTGGTTCAGGGCGCACAACCAAAGTGTCTAATAGTGGTTATGCGACCAGCCCACAATTTAGTAGTGATGGTACGCAAATTGCCTTTTTAAATGGGCGCTCAGCGGCTGTTATGAACAGCGGCGGCGCGGTCACTGCTAATTTGGGCAATACTGGTATCGATGAAGCACCGAGCTTTTCACCAAATGGTAAGCGTGTTGTTTATGCATCAAAGCAAGGTGGTAAGGGCGTACTGACTATCAAATCACTAAACGGCGGCGAAGCCTTTGGTAAATCTGGGCAAGGTACGATTCGCTCACCTGTCTGGTCAGCCAGTCCCAGATAGAGCTAGAAATTCGTAATGTCTTAACCAAGAAAAGCGCCCTATCATCGATTGGGCACTTTTTTATATGAGAGTAAATTGATCAGCTTTTATTCTAAGGAAACATTGTTCACAGCAACACTATTCACTTGGATCATAACCGGGCGGATTGGCATGTCTGAGCTTGGCCACGTCTTCATCGGTCACTGTATCCGTGTAACCATTTAAGTCACTGACGACGTATTGAGTCACTGCCGCCATTTGC
Organism: Psychrobacter sp. SC65A.3; assembly: GCF_025642195.1. Classification (NCBI taxonomy): domain Bacteria; kingdom Pseudomonadati; phylum Pseudomonadota; class Gammaproteobacteria; order Moraxellales; family Moraxellaceae; genus Psychrobacter; species Psychrobacter sp. SC65A.3. The sequence goes on from NZ_CP106752.1 coordinate 1,673,803, forward strand.
GCATCATTCATCATCATATGAAACGATGGCATCCCGCGGAAACCATTGATCAAAATATTAATGATGTAATATTTTGACTGCATTTTGCTATTGTTAGCCAGTGGCGGGTAATAGCCTGCACCATAAGCGCCCTCGCCTTTATGCATATGACAGCCAGCACAGGAGTCATGATAGAGCTTTTTGCCATCGGTCGTAATAAAGGCATTTGACCCTTCAAACTTTGCTTCCCACTCGCTAATAATAGGATCATTTTCCATATTGGGTAATGAGCTGTCATCAACGACATTGATAGGCTGCGCTTTTAGCTCGTCACGGCTCATATAGACAGCGCCCCAGCTGCCAGTATTGCGACTTGCTTGATAGTCAACCGTTTGCTCAGCATCGTGTTTACTGGCTACCGTCTCTACATCGTCTGCTTTTTGACTACAGCCTAATAATGCGCTGCTGCTTAGCAGCATGATCATCAGCATCTTAGGTGTCATGTTTTTCATGATAGTTGTTTTCATGATGATAGTGTTCATGATAGCCTCTGAATTTATAATGATTGTCTCTATGTGCACCGCAATTAACCCAGCATTTTTGCTTTTTTATGCAAGCGTTTAGCTGCATCCATGCCAGATAATATAGCCCCTTCCTGCCACGCAGGAATATGAGAGCAATGCTCACCTGTCAGCACAATACGGTTGTCTATACTGCATAGGTTATCGTAATGCTGCTCACGACTAGACTCACTCCAAATACCGTAGCAGCCGAGTGTCCAAGGAATACGGTGCCAGACGACAGATGTTCCGGCGCGGAATTCCTTTGGGTACTGCGGATGGATATACTTACCGTAGGCAAGCGCCACATTGATACGCTCTTGCGGTGTTAGAGTATTAAACTTATAAGAAGTCGCGCCAAAACCATAGGCACCAAGCAATACACCCGAGCCATCTTTAAACATATTTTCTGACGGATAAGCAATTTGGGTAATAGGCATATTGGTATAGGTTAAACCGCCATAAATCCACTCATCTTCTTCCCAGAAGCGGCGATTAAATTCCAAACCTACTTTATAGGAAGTGTCATAAGGAACCGCTGCCATCGCCTGTTTCATTGGTTTTGAGACATTGATATCGAGCTGGGTTAATACGGTTAAAGGTATATTGCAGACACACCAGTCTGCCCGAATGGTTCTAGTTGCACCATCGGGACTATTACTGTCCACATAGTCGACTGTAACGCCAGTATCATCTTGATGAATCTTAGTGACTTTGGCATTAAACTCAATCATATCGCGACATTCGCGGGTGAAAGCATCACCGATTTTACCCATACCACCAACTGGCTGAAACATGGTCGGCTGATGTCCATAGGTCATGTGATTGCTATAAATATCTCCCCACATGCCTGAATCTAGTATCTCACTGATTGGTAATGGCTTTGACGGCTTTTCATTTGGCATCAAACCGCCACCTGGGAACACACTAAAGCCACGATGTTTGGTAGTCTCATTACTGGGGCGGTAGCGATAGTCTTTATCGAGCACGCCCCAGCCTTTTAGCCCTTCTAGCAGCTTCTCTTTGTCCTCAGTATTGACTGAGCGATCCAGACCACCCACGTTTACTGACTTCGATAGCAGCTCCGCCACATGACCTTGAATGTCATTTTTGATGTCACCCAAACGCTGCGGTACGCCATTAAAATGATTAGTACGGTGCAAATAAGCGCGGTCATTGGTTTGTATAAAGGGTTGCATCTCAACACCGAACTGTTTGCAATAATGAAAGACGGCATAGTGGTGGCTTGGCAAACGCCATGGTCCACCATTGAAATAATTGCCTTCTTCAAAATCACAAGTAACCTCTTCGCCGCCAAGCTCGGTATATTTATCACCACTGTTCAGTGTCCAACTACGACCGCCACCACGATTTTGAAACTCAAGCACTTTGACATCGTAGCCCGCTTTTCGCAGCTCATAGGCGGCAGTAAGACCACCAAGACCAGCACCAAGAATAACAATGCTCGCGCCAGTAGGTGCGCCTTTAAGGTCCATTGCTTCTTTAAAACTGGACTCTGAAGCAAACCCCAAGGTCGTCATTGCTTGGTACATGGCGGTCGCGCCCGCTGTTTTACCAATCATTGAAAGCAATTGACGGCGCGTGGGTGATTGAAGCATGTCTTTCATAATAATATCCTTAAAGTAGACAATGGTGCAGGATAGTAGACGCATCGTTATCAATGTACTTGGCGTGTTGTTGTCTATAATTGCCAAACGATAACGCTCTATCTAATTGCCATAATCCTTGTCTTATAATCAGTATCTAACATAGCTTTATAGTATTGATGACTACGCTGTTTGATGAAAGGTGAAATGAAACCCAAATCAGTGACGGTGCTTAGAGCGTATGATGGCTCGAATAATAAATATAATGACGGCAATAGCGACGATCATACCCAATATTGCCAGCAAGCCTGCGTATTTAATTAAAAATGGCTTTTCGGCGCTAGTGGCAGCGATGCGCTCGACGTCCGCTGCACTCACATCGCTGTTGGCAAGACCGCCAAAGTTGATGCGTACGTAATTGGCGATACTGGCAATTTGCTCGCTGCTCAGCTCATCCGAAAAAGCAGGCATAATCGGTGACGTATTGGTGCTGCCAACGACCCCATGCAAAATCATATTGACGAGCACATCAGGCTTATCGCGGCGAAGACTGCTTAGCCCTACGATGGGTGAATACTGTGCATCAGGTTGACCATAGCCGTCCACACCATGACAACTGCCACACGTAGCCAAATACAAGGCTTCTGGTGAATTACTGCCCTTACTCACAGCAGTTTTGGCTTGAGCCAAATAATCTTTTTGGGCAAGTAAATCATGGGTAATAGATTCGTTCACCCGAGTCGGTAAACGTGAGACATCGACGACAAATACTTTATCATCGGTTTGAATGGCAGGTACTGCTCTTAGATAAGAGGCAATCGCGCTTAAGTCTTCTTGCTTTAGATACTGAGTACTATGCGCGACTGCCTCACCCATTGGACCACCAGCATAAGCGCGCTGATCAAGCTCGCCGGTGCGTAGATAAGTAATGATATCTTGCTCACTCCAGCTGCCAATACCACTTGACTCGTCAGGGGTGATATTAGGTGCGTACCAATGCCCTAACTGCGCTCCAGATAAATACATTTTTTTATCGAAGCCCATGGTGCTGTTGCGTGGCGTATGGCAAGTACCACAGTGTTCTAGATTATTGACCAGATACTCACCGCGCTTCTGCGTCTCATTGAGACCATCACGTCCCTCAGTAGAAGGAACATTTAAAAAGTTCCAACCGAACATGAGCGCACGAATATTAAACGGAAATGGTAGGTCAGTTTTATGCTTTGGCGCTTCATCTACCACTGGCACGGTTTGCAGATAGGCAAACAGCGCGCTGACATCCTCTTCTTTCATACCACTATAAGAAGGATATGGCATGGCAGGATATAGCATATGGCTAGGCGCACGACCTTTTTGCAGCGCATTTTTTAGATCTTTTTCAGTATAATTGCCGATACCATAGCGTTTGGAGGGGGTGATATTCGTAGAATAAATCTCCCCCATAGGGGTCTCTATTGCTGTACCGCCAGTATAGTCTTCGCCATGACACGCCATACAGTCCGCTGCACGAGCAATATAGGCACCTCGATTGACGAGCACGCTATTGGCAGGACTGATATTAGGTAAGGTCGCATTAGGTAAGCTTGTATTAGTAAGGCTCGTATCCTCAGCCATCGCAGCGCTGGAGGTCATACCAATGGCAAGCATCGATAACATCATAGAAAATCGCTTCATAATTCCCTCATTTCGCTAACATCTCATATACTTTCATGATTGTTGCGCATAACTTCTACTGTTGAGCTGAATTTTTATCATTATTTTTTGCTATTATCAGTACAAGATAAAACTGTAATAAAATATCCATTTATAGATCATTGCTAAAAAATGTCTGTTCACCTCACTACTGTAAGACTATTTCACTTCTATTACTTGGATAGTAACGCATTGCTATCATTTTTTTACAAAACTTAAAAAGATAAATAATTGGATATATTTTTTAATAGACGGTTATACCTTTTTATATTATAAATTTAGGTAAAATAATTAATTCTTTATAAAACAATTAGTAAAGTTATAAAAGCTTGTTTCTATATATTTACGAACATGAATTACTGGTAAATTATGGCTAGATAATGAAGCCAACATTTCTTCTTATCCTATTTTGGCTGTACATAATGGATACATAACGCCCATCCTAAACGTTTCTTACAGAGCGTACTACTTCCGTTTATAATGAGATAATATCTTGCACAATTCCGTGCATTGGTTATGATGAGCGCTATTTCACCGTCGCCGATTGCCTTTTGAGATATCATTATGAAGTCATTAACCTTGACCTATATATTCACAGCTGCCTTATTTATGACAGGTTGTCAGTCGTTTCAATTTGTCGAAAGCCCGATTCCTGTTAAAAACGCTCCGAGCAAAAATCTGTTGGTTAAAACTGTCCCAGTTGCAGATATTTCCGTTGAAAATAACGAGCACTAAGATAGATATAAAAAGCTGACAATAAAAAAAGCAGATATCAGTTTGATATCTGCTTTTTGGTATTTACTACTTAATAAATAGCTTTTGAATTTTTATGAGGCGGGCTGATGTTTTATGATAGTTTTTGCCAGATGATCACCAAACCAAATCGCCGTATCTATATCACCCACGCCTGGTGTTTCTTCAGGTGGACCATCAAGCGACTGGGTCATCAAACCCAAATTACTCGATAAACGGTTTAAATCATGGGGCTCATGTCCGGTCGGTCTGAGTGGCAATCCTATCCAGTTCATCCCATGCTGCATGCTATAAAGACAAATCTGTTGTAGTACAGCAAGCTTATCGCCGCTAAGCCCACCTGAGTTGGCAAAACCTGCTGCCCACTTGCCTTGCCATTTTCCATGATACCAACGCTTCGATGTCGCATCCATAAAAGTCTTAAAGCCTGCTGTCACACTGCCCATATATACCGCACTACCAAAAACCAACAGATCCGCTTGATCTAAAAACTCCCAATCGACGTCATTGACATCGACAGCCTTGGCTTGCGCTTCAGGTAGTTGCTGACGAGCGCCCGTCACGATTGCTTCTGCGACACGTTGAGTATGACCGTAGTTACTATGGTAAATAACGGCCATCGATATATTAGATACGCTAAGAGAAGTCTCGTCAGGAGGTAGTACAATAGACGGTGTAACAGATGTATTCATATAAACTCTAATAATGGCTATAAGTAATGAAATAAAAAATAAAAATGTAAATTAGGCTTATGATTGTTAACGATAAGAAGACGCACTTATTATGTGACAGTTACTCTTTTGAATGATCATGCTTTAGTTACTATAATCGGTCTTAAATAAAAAAATCCAAATGTTATAAGGTACTACTGGGGTTACTTTTTCTTGCTTGCTGTGTCTACGCAGACAGATGCTGCGAATAATTAACCCCAGTAGTTCTGTACCCTTTTAAAAGTGGATTAGCTATATATAGAAGCACTGCGCGTAATAATCAAGGCCATGCGTCCCGTTGCAGCTTGCTGCAAATGGGTCTGACGTCGATAAGAATAGTAATGCCCGTCAGCATAACTACAAGGGATAGAGGACTCATTGCATACGACAATCCCTGCTGCCCGCAATTGATCCGCGGCAATTTTTGGCAAATCTATCTTAATTTTTTCTGCATAGACTGGCGTATTGTATGATAACTTGTCCGCTGTACTTGCTGCGTCTAACTCGCTGGTAACTGACGCCATCACATAGCGCTCATTAAAATTATTTATTGCATCTGTCGTCAAAGCGTTATTCGCGATGCAACCTGCCAATAACTTATCTCGGACTTGGCTACCCACTTCGTAATTATCTTGACTGATACAAATGCCTATCCATGCCATAATCTCGCCGCTGTCGCTAAAGCGTTCAGCCGTTGCTTTGATTACGCCGCATGCCAGCCCTTGCCAGCCAGCGTGAATCGCCGCTATCTGCCCAGTTGCTGGCTGATAAAGAACGATCGGTACACAATCAGCCGTCATTATGGCAAGCCCAGTACCATCTTGTTTGCTAACCATAGCATCAGCTGCCATAGGCACCATACTCAGTACTGTAGCATCGGTATCATGTATATGATTACCATGGACTTGATTAACCCAATGTAGCGCTTTGACAGGCACGCTATGACCAGGTAGGTTTTGCTGCGCGATCATCTGCTCATTAATCGTAGCAAGCACACGCATCCGATTACTTAATACTACGCTTGCATCATCATTGACATGCAGCCCCAAGTTCAGCTCGCCATAACTTGCTTGCTGTCGTTGATGTGGCTGCTGATTCATTTTAGACCGAGATATATCAATACTTGCATAGTCTATATCAGAAAAAGCAGCCGTTTGAAACACAGCCACATCATCAAGCTGTGCTATCAATGTCATGGGAAGCGTATTTTTCATGGCATATTTACCGTTTTAATAAAGCGTTTTTGCAGCGCTTACTCTTCGTCATAACCGTCACTTAAGACCGCCATTAGCTGCTGCATATCTTCAGGCATTGGTGTAGTGACCTCAACGTCTTCACCAGTCGTTGGATGAACGAAACCCAACGTATAAGCATGGAGTGCTTGACGCGGGAAGTTATTAATCGCTTGACGCTGCGCTTCTGTTAGACCAGCACGTAGCTGACGACGACCGCCATAGACTCTATCACCAACAATAGGATAAGTAATATGACTCAGATGCACACGAATCTGATGCGTACGCCCTGTCTCAAGCCCTATATCCAACAAACAATAGTTACCATTAAGCGCGGTTACATTCAATAGGTGAGTCACAGCTTCGCGTCCTGCCGTCATCACCGTCATTTTGGTACGCTGATTACGATGGCGTCCAATGGGCGCATCAATACGGCGATGACGAGATAGACTCGCTGCATCCCCTGCGACCACACATTGGTAATGACGATACACTGACTTGTCCTTTAGCTGCTCCATCAGTGCCAGCTGTGCGGGTTTTGTTTTACCAATCAACAATAGCCCTGAAGTATCTTTATCAATACGGTGGACTAAGCCTGCACGCGGCAAATGGTGCTGCTGCGGATAGTGATACAATAGCGCGTTTACCAAAGTGCCTGTTTGATTACCGGCACCTGGATGTACCACCATGCCGACTGGCTTATTGATGACCAATACGTCATCATCTTCATAAACCACGTCGATTGCGATATCTTCTGGCTGATCCTCACTATGCTGCTCTAAAGTCGTCGACAGATGCAAGATATCGCCAGCTTTAACACGGATCTTAGGTTTTTGTATGCTACCGTTATAAAGCAAGCTGCCATCACTTACCCAGCCTTGTAACTGGACACGTGAAAAATCGGTAAATATTTTTGATGCCAGTTTATCAATACGCAAACCTGCTTCGTCTTCTATGACCGTATGCTTCACGTCAACCACAACAGGCACAGATTGCCCTGCGACCGAGACTTCATCATCGCCATGCTCGTCTTCGTCATTAAGCAGCTCATCATCTGACACGTTATCATCGTCCAAATGCTCGTCAAATTGCTCATTAATGGTTAATAATTCATTGGGTATCGTGGATTCTGGCACAGGTGAACCTTGCGTTGATAAGTCTGTCATTGATGAATCTTCAGTGGATTGGTTCGCGGGTAAATTGGTAGTCATAGCATCATGTATTCATAGCAGATTTATATATGGTAAAGCCTCTGACAATGTTCAGTCGGAGTACTTCATAAGAAAACAGATTGGCACTTATAGACCATAAATAATAATCGTGGTCAAAAAATGGTCATAATATGGCTCTAGTGTAACATGCTGAGCGTTTAAGCCCTATAGAAGCTGCGTGTTATCTGGGAATTTATAGCACTCATTAGCTCTCTAAAATATAACATGGCTGTAATTTACTGTATATTTGTCACTGTCAGCACTATTGAACATCGCCCGTTGCAACCGCTCATGCTAAACTAGCGGGCATGAATCCTGATAAGTGTGGCGATTCAAACGTTGTACTATATTAGTGGAATGTACTTAAGGTATCACTGAATAAAAATGCATTATAGAATAAGCCAGCGGTGCGCCTAACTACAAAATAGCTCATGAAAAAATAGACGCAGCAAATGTTATTCTATAAAGTATAGCCATGTTTTGCTGTATGCTATGGCACTGTGTCGTTATTGTAGCTCTTTTATAAAAGCCTTACATGTGATGCACGCCTTATTGCGTAACATGTTTACAGAGTAAATTTTTAATAAATTAATAACTATGTTTTTTAATGAGCATGTTTTTATAATAATACGCATGCTTAGTGATTGGCATGTAAAATGATAGACCATTATTGATGCACCAAGCATCGTTTTTTATCATCAATCTACTAAATAGTATGATAGCGTCGCTGCTATTATACGTCTTGTGTCGGAGAAGAAGTATGCAAGCTGTTGGCAATACGTTTATCAAACTGTCCTCAATCACTTTACTTGCCCTAAGTGTCAACTTAGTGGGTTGTCAAACCTTTAAAAACCTCACCGGCGGTAAAGACGTGGATGCAGTGGTCACTGCTGAGAAGTCAGAGCAAGCGTACTATAATGACGCGATTGCTCAGATTGATAAAGGTCGCTATACTCAAGCGATCGAAGATTTAACCAACTTGCGCACTTTTTATCCGACTGGACAATATGCCGAGCAATCTTTGCTCGATATGATGTATGCACAATATGCCAGTGGTAAATATGAAACTGCGGCTGCCAGTGCTGAGCAGTTCATTCGTCTGTACCCGTCTAACCCGCAAGTGAGCTACGCTTACTATGTGCGCGGCGTTGCCAATATGCAAGGCTCGTCTGAAGGTTTGAAACTGTTTAAGCTCAACCAAGCGGAGCGCGATACTGCTTACTACCGTATTGCTTTCGCCAATTTCCAAGAGCTGTTGAACAAATACCCAAACAGTCCTTACGCACCTGATGCCGCTCAGCGCATGACGTTTATTTATAATCAGTTTGCTGAAAGTGAGATGAGCGCTGCTAATTGGTATATTGAGCGTGAAGCTTATGTAGCTGCTGTCAATCGTGCCAAATGGGTCTTTCAATATTATCCACTCAGCGAATCTGTGCCAGATGCGATTGCCGTCCTTGCTTATAGCCATGAAAAATTAGGTCTAACTGATTTAGCAAACGAGTATAAAACTTTATTGCAAATTAACTATCCAAACATGCTAAGTGCTGATGGACGTGTCAAGCTCAATACCAAACGTGAGCGTTCTCTAGTAAACAAATTAACTTTTGGACAGCTGAGTCGTTTTGATAAAGACACTTCATTTTCCACTGCCAACTATAACGGTGCGACCAAAACTCAAGTCATTCGCAATGCCACTCAACTGAGATTGCCAAGCGACAATGCTGCAAATACAGCAGCCCCAAGCAGCACTTCTCCGCTGCGTCTGACTGATGACAATCGTCGTGTACGCTTAGGGGCGGTTGAAAATGACAGCATCGATATGACCGATAGCAATTAATCGTATTTTGGTATGATTGATTAAGAGTGTTTGTGCGCTTTAATCAATAACGCTGTCATGGCGTCAGACGTCAACTAAAAATAAGGTCAACGATACGGTTGGCCTTATTTTTTCTGTTTTATTTTTGCATTATTTTGAGCATCAACAATATTGCACCTGTGGTAAACTGTTTTTCGCATGAGTATCCCAAATCACATTCTTGAACAATTAAATAGCCAAGCTGATTTAGTCAGTATCATTGGGCGTCATACTACGCTTAAACGTGCTGGTAGTGAGTTTAAAGGCTGCTGCCCTTTTCATGGTGAAAAGTCGCCGTCTTTTTATGTCAATCCACAAAAAAACATCTATCACTGCTTTGGCTGTAGCGTCGGTGGCAATGCCATCAGTTTTTTACGTGATTATGAAAACCTCACCTTTATCGAAGCGGTCAATGAGCTGTCCAAGCAGACGGGCATTGAAGTCCCAAAAGAAGAACAGCAAAACGTCAGCTATCAGCGTGCCCCTATTAAATCAAAAGCTAAGCCAAAATCTGCTATTAAGCCAGCAACATCGTCAACGCATCTGCGAAAAAATGATAGTCAGCCAGTAACCAATAATCAGTCAGCCATAATCATGCCAGCTGATGATACGCAGCCGCCAATTTATGATGATCACCATAGTTATGACAATTACCCACCGTTAGATGCTTACGATGCCGTCCCTTATGTAATGGATGGCTATGATGCTCATTATCAAGATGACAATGGCTATCCGCCTGCATGGTTAACCGATGATGATAATACTGCTCTCTACAATGATAATAGTATCTCTGATAAAGATGGCAACTTATATGAGCTGCTAGAGCAGATACAGCAGTTTTATCAACATAATCTCAGTATTCACCCTCATGCTAAGCATTACTTCTTATCGCGCGGTATTAGCGATGAAATCTTCGAAACTTTTGGCTTGGGCTACGCGCCTTTTGGTTGGCAACATCTTGAGCATCAATTTCCACAAGATATCGAAGGTCTCAAAGCGCTTGGCTTAGTGCGGCGCTCAGAATCTGGACGCGATTATGACCTACTTCGTGATCGGGTTATTTTCCCTATTCGAGACAATCAAGGGCGTACCATTGGTTTTGGTGGTCGTGCGCTTGATGATGAGGTAAAGCCCAAATATATCAACTCCTCTGACTCGCCCGTCTTTCATAAGCAGCATGTACTATATGGCTATTATGAGTCACGCCAAAAACGTGCAAATGACTGGCTAGTGGTTGAAGGCTATATGGATGTGATTGCCCTATATCAAGTCGGTATTTATGGTGCCATTGCGTCGATGGGCACGGCAATTAATGAGAGTCAAATCTCACGTCTATTAACGCTAAATCCAACATTAACCTTAAGTTTTGATGGTGATAGCGCCGGACAAAAAGCCGCTTGGCGTACGCTTGAAGTGGCGCTACCGGTGCTCAGTGATGAAAAAGAGCTGCGTTTTTTGACGCTGCCCAACAATCATGACCCTGATACCTTTATAAAAAGTCAGGGCGCGGATGCAATGCGTGAGCAGATCACTAACGCCATGCCGCTATCACAGTATATCTTTGCCTATCTCAGTGAGCGTCATGATTTGAGTTTGGTGGAAGGCAAAGCCAAGCTCATGTCACAAGTACGCGCCTTGACTACTGCCTTACCAAAAGGCAGTAGTTTCCGCTACCTGCTCAATAATGACATTTATCAAAAGCTTGGCGGCAAACGTAGCCAAAACATCGAAGCCAAAGATGCCCTGCTAGATTTTGATGGTGAGATGACCATCAGTCAGCAGCTTCAACTGTGCTTTGTATTCCAGCCGCGTGCCTTGATTGATGATCCTATCGAAGCCATTTGGCAACAAGCCGGTATTAATGACTTACACCTGCCCGCTCATCTTAAGCAAAAAGCCTCGGCTGATGTTTTACGCCCGCTGGCTTGGGAAGATATGCAGGACACGGCATTACTTGATGTCGTCAGCACTATTAAGCGCTGCCTGAAATATTTGCCAAAAGATGTCAATGCGGCGGCGCACTTTATTCTCTCTAACGTCAAACCCTTGACGCAAGAGACGCTTAGCCGTGATTGGAGCAGCTTTTATAAAGCCCTGACCAGTCGTAATATCTTGAGCCTCGATGGTTTGGTCGAAGAGTTGGTCAGCCAACTGATTGAACGCCATATGAAGAAGAAAACACAAAATTTGATTAAAAACCCTGACAACATAAAACTGGCGATTGTCCGCAAACAATCCCAGTTATTAAATGACTGGTTACGTGCGCAGCAAGCAGAACAATCGGCCCAAATGGCGACGGTTAAATCTTAATATGATTATTAGATTTTATTTATAAAACAGCTGCCCTTTAAAAGGGTCGACATTGTCCCCACTATTAATGATTATGCACTGTTGTCTTAGCTTATTAAAACTGCCTGTTATTAAAACTATGTTTAACATGGAATAGCTGGTAAATAATCAGTAAAAAACAGTCGGTAGATATCACTACCTCGTGCTTGATTACACTGGTCTGTGTTAAACTATGTCGCTAACTATTTATAGCATGGTTTAATGAATAACGACAAAATGATGATACGCCCGTATGATTGAGCACAGTTTTAGGTATAAATTTTTAAATGTTATCGTTAAAGCGTATTTTAAAATATTTATTTTTAGGTATTAGCCTTTTGAAAATTTTTGAGCGTTAGCGGTTTTATAACATTGTAATTGTAGTATTTTGAGCCTTTATTCATATCCACTCATTTTTGATATTATTGACTACCTTTACGCCATATTTTGATCAATCGATTGATAAGATCAACGCACCCAGCGAGCGATAGCCAGTCACAATATAAAAATGTCCGATGCAAGTAAGCGAGTATTTATGAACGATAAGTCAGTTTCTAAGTCCACATCTCAACTGGCCACCTTAATCCAAATGGGTAAAGAGCAAGGGTATTTAACCTATGCTGAGGTGAATGACCAACTGCCCGACTCTATTACCGAAAGCGATCAGATCGAAGATATTGTACAAATGCTAACCGACGTTGGCATCAAAATCTTTGAATCTGCGCCTGATGCCGATGACATCTTGATGAACGACGATTCAAGTGATGATGACATGGCAGCGGATGAGGCAGCAGCGGTACTAGCTTCTGTTGAAACCGAACCTGGTCGCACCACTGACCCTGTGCGTATGTATATGCGTGAGATGGGTACGGTTGATCTATTAACGCGCGAAGGCGAGATTGCCATTGCCAAGCGTATCGAAGAAGGTATTCGTGACGTACAGCATGCCATGTCTTACTGGCCGGGTACGGTACAGTTCGTCCTTGACGAGTACCAAAAAGTCCAAGATGGCGAAAAAAAGCTTTCTGACGTTATCACTGGTTTCTTAGACCCTGAAACCGAAGAAGACAAAATCGCTGCTCAAGAAGCCAAAGAAGCAGCGAAGGAAGAACGCGAGCGCATCAAAGAAGAAAAAGAAAACCCGCCGATCATCAAAGAAAAAGCCAAAGTAAAATCTGGGCTTGATGATGACGAGGAGGATGACGAGGAAGTGGAAGAGGACGCTGAAGAAGAAACCAGCGGTATCGATCCAGAAGAAGTGCGCCTGCGTCTAGAAGAGATCGAGCATCTATTTATTAAAGCCAAGCAAGCCTTACTTGATTATGGTCGTGGTAGTGCACAAGCCAATGAAGCTTATGAGCAGCTGGCTAGCCGCTTTATGATGCTAAAGCTGAATAACCGTCTATCTGATCAAGTCATGGCTATTATGCATGATGTTTATGATGACGTGCGTAAGCATGAGCGTCAAATCATGCGCTTGGTGATTCGCCGTGGTCGTATGCCGCGCGAAGAGTTCCGTAAGACTTTTCCAAGTAATGAAACCAACGTTGATTGGTTGATTGAGCGTATTAAAGGTAAGCCTGCTTTTGCTGCCACATTAGAGAAAGTCGCCGACGATGTTATCTTGTTACAACGTGCTATCCGTGATTACGAGCATAAGCTCGAGATGGAAATCCACGACATGAAAGATGTGGCGCGCCGTATGGCTATTGGCGAAGCCAAAGCCCGCCGTGCCAAGAAAGAGATGGTCGAGGCTAACTTACGTCTCGTTATCTCAATTGCCAAAAAATATACCAACCGTGGTTTGCAGTTCTTGGATCTGATTCAAGAAGGTAATATCGGCTTGATGAAAGCCGTCGATAAATTTGAATATCGCCGTGGTTATAAGTTTTCAACTTATGCGACTTGGTGGATTCGTCAGGCAATCACCCGCTCTATCGCTGACCAAGCACGTACCATCCGTATCCCTGTGCATATGATTGAGACGATCAATAAGATTAATCGTGTCTCTCGTCAATTGCTACAAGAAATGGGACGCGAGCCAACGCCTGAGGAATTAGGCGAACGCTTAGAGATGGACGAAGCCAAAGTCCGTAAAGTATTAAAAATCGCCAAAGAGCCTATCTCAATGGAAACCCCTATCGGTGATGATGAAGATTCGCACCTAGGCGACTTCATCGAAGATGGCACGATCTCAAGCCCTGTTGACGATGCGACGGCTGCTGGTCTACGTGAAGCGACGCGTGATGTATTAGGCAATTTGACTGAGCGTGAAGCACGCGTGCTCAAAATGCGTTTTGGTATCGATATGCCAACGGACCATACCTTGGAAGAAGTTGGTAAGCAGTTTGATGTGACGCGTGAGCGTATTCGTCAGATTGAAGCAAAAGCATTGCGTAAATTACGTCATCCATCACGCTCTGAGCATCTGCGCTCTTTCCTTGAAAATGACTGATAAGCCCCCTATAAAGACAGTAGCTTTTTAGCATACTGTCCTTATATATCGCAGAATATATATAAACCTAAAAGCTGAGCGCGTCTCAGCTTTTTTGTGGTTAATCGATAGTCGTTTGTTAAAATACCAGCCAATTTTAAGACTCAAGCCTCACTATAAAATAGCACTAAGGACTCACCCATGAGCGATAATCAACAAAATCCTAAAAAAGATGTCAACGTCTCTCAAATATCGTTGGGCAATGACAAAATTAAAGGCAAAAAAACCGACATTCAAAATCCTGAGTTGTGGGATTTTCCGATGAATTACCCGATGAGTATTATCGGTAATGAAGGTGAGCATGAGACTTTGTTGAACGAAGTCAAACTCATTTTAGGCAGCCAGTTTCCGGATTTTGACTTAGCGTCTATGCAAGTCAAACCCTCAAAAACAGGACGCTTTCATTCTATACGGGTGAACTTATACTTAACGACTGCTGAGCAAGTCAATACCCTATATGCGTCTCTTGATGCGGCTAAGACCGTACGCATTGTGATGTAACTTATGATAGGGTTGACAGTCTCTTACTGCCCTCTATCAAATCCTACTATCATGGGCGTAAATTCACTGAAGATAATGACAATCGTCACTCATTTGGGTGGCGATTTTTTGTGGTTTGATGTACAATCTGCGCCCGCATTATTATTGTCATGACTTCTTTTATTAGTCAACAATTTACGAGCAAATAAAAAGCAAAGAGTGATTAGATTTTTACAAAAAATTTATTATTAAACTCATTTGCGTCTAACCCTTATGCCATCGTCCTTTGCCCAAATTCGGACAACGTATAAGCCCTCAGCAACATAGTTTGCCGCTAAAATCAATATAGCATTTTCAAAATTTTCCCGCTATATTGTGTCCACCTATTAACAAACACGCTATATGTAGTGCTCAGTGATTTTAACCATCACCATGAGCCGTGGCGAGCTTTTGCCTCAAAAAAACACTCTATCATGAGCATATATATCGCGTTATAAAGCATGCTTGGCGTCCTTACACCGCGCGGCATCACTAATAAGTCATTCAGTAAATAACTAATAAGCAATCAACTTACGAGGTCAGCATGACACATATCGATAAAATCCAAGTAACCAAACGTGATGGACGTTTAGAGCCTATCGAGTTAGATAAAATTCACAAGGTTATCGAGTGGGCAGCTCACGGTTTAGATAATGTGTCGGTGTCACAAGTGGAGCTAAAATCACACATTCAGTTTTATGAAGGTATCAAAACACGTGATATTCACGAGACCATCATCAAGTCAGCAGCAGATCTTATCTCTGAAGATACGCCTGACTATCAGTATTTAGCCGCGCGCTTGGCCATCTTTCATTTACGTAAGATTGCTTACAATAAATTCACCCCACCGCACCTTTATGATCATGTCAAAAAGCTTACCGACGCTGGTAAATATGATCAGCATATCCTAGCCGATTATAGCCGTGCTGAATTTGACGAATTAGAAGAGTATCTAGATCACTGGCGCGATATGAATCTGGCTTATGCAGCTGTTGAGCAAATGGCAGGTAAATACCTCGTCCAAGATCGTGTTAGCAAAACCGTGTATGAAAGCCCACAGTTTTTGTATATGTTGGTTGGAATGTGCTTGTTTAGCCGTTACGAAAAATCAGAGCGTATGAACTATGTGAAGCGTTTCTATGATGCGACTTCAGAATTCAAAATCTCACTACCGACGCCTATCATGTCTGGTGTACGTACCCCATCGCGCCAGTTTAGCTCATGTGTATTGATCGAATGTGGTGATAGCCTAGACTCTATCAACGCGACCACTAGCGCCATCGTACGCTATGTGTCACAGCGCGCTGGTATCGGCATCAACGCAGGTCGCATCCGTGCCCTTGGTAGCCCTATCCGTGGCGGTGAAGCACAGCATACGGGTTGTATCCCATTCTATAAATTATTCCAGACGGCTGTTAAATGCTGCTCACAAGGTGGCGTCCGTGGCGGTGCTGCGACTCTATTTTACCCATTGTGGCATCTAGAAGTTGAGTCGTTACTGGTACTCAAAAACAACCGCGGCGTCGAAGACAACCGTGTCCGTCATATGGATTATGGCGTCCAGCTAAATAAAACGATGTACACTCGCCTGATCAAAGGTCAAGACATCTCGCTATTCTCACCAGGTGATACGCCAGGCTTGTATGATGCGTTCTTTGAAGATCAAGACAAGTTCGAAGAGTTATATACCAAGTACGAAAATGATCCTGCTATTCGTAGCCGTCAAATTCCAGCAGCAGATTTATTTAGCTTGATGATGCAAGAGCGTGCCAGCACGGGTCGTATCTACATCCAAAACGTCGATCATTGCAACACCCATAGCCCATTTGACCCAACGGTTGCGCCAATTCGTCAGTCAAATCTCTGTATGGAAATCGCCCTACCGACCAAGCCACTGGATAACATCAATGACGAAGAAGGCGAAATCGCCCTTTGTACGCTATCAGCGGTCAACTTGGGTAAAGTCGAAAATGTCAGCGATATCGAAGAGCCAGCTGAGCTCATCGTCCGTGCGCTTGATGCCCTGCTCGACTATCAAGACTATCCAGTCAAAGCAGCTCAAAACGGCAGCATGCGTCGTCGTACGCTCGGTGTGGGCGTGATTAACTATGCTTATTACCTTGCCAAGAATGGTGTACGCTATTCAGACGACAGTGCGCTTGGTCTGACTCATCAAACGTTTGAAGCATTGCAGTTCTATCTCTTAAAAGCGTCAAACAAATTGGCAAAAGAGCAAGGCGCGTGTCCTGCGTTCAATGAGACCACGTACTCACAAGGTATCTTGCCGATTGATACGTACAAAGCCGACTTGGATAAAATCTGCCAAGAGCCACTACATCTCGATTGGGAAACGCTACGTGGCGAGATCACCGAGCACGGTCTACGCAACTCTACCCTAACCGCCTTGATGCCGTCTGAGACCTCTAGTCAGATCGCCAACGCGACCAACGGTATCGAACCACCACGTGGTCTGGTCTCTATCAAAGCGTCAAAAGATGGTATCCTCAAGCAAGTGGTGCCTGAGATTGATAAGTTAAAAGGTCAGTACGAGCTACTGTGGCAAATGCCAAACAATGACGGTTACCTAAAGCTGGTCGCTGTCATGCAAAAATTCGTCGATCAAAGTATCTCTGCCAATACCAACTACGATCCCGTTCGTTATGAAGGCGGTCGTGTACCAATGAAGATATTGCTAAAAGACTTGCTAAACGCGTATAAGCTTGGCGTAAAGACGTTGTATTATCACAATACCCGTGATGGTGCGAACGATGCGCAAGCGGACATGGAAGATGATTGTGCTGGT
This sequence comes from Psychrobacter sp. SC65A.3, assembly GCF_025642195.1. NCBI lineage: Bacteria > Pseudomonadati > Pseudomonadota > Gammaproteobacteria > Moraxellales > Moraxellaceae > Psychrobacter > Psychrobacter sp. SC65A.3. The sequence continues at coordinate 1,691,549 of NZ_CP106752.1, forward strand.
GGTGCATGTAAAATCTAAGTTTGATGGATGGCGGGTTTAGTTTAGTGTCTAAGCTAAACCCGCTTATTAATATTGCTTAGCATTTTAATTTTATATAATAACCACTTTATCGACTAATTGAATTAAGTATAGCAGCAGAGACTGTCACTAATGAATATTGATAAAGAACAATCACACGATGACAATGAAGATATATTTCTTCAAGGTATTATAAAAACAACAACAAATCGAATAAGTTATTTATCAAATTTAATTAAAGTCAATATTGCTATTATTGTACTAATACCAACTGTATTAGGAGGTCTAATACAGTTATTCAAGTTAGGCATGATAGACTTACGATATATTAGATATTTTTCTGTTACTCAACTAGTTCCAGATGGTTTATTAGCAATATTATTACTTTGGATTATCGCAGCTATTGTATATATACATAATAATTTTTTGCTCATCAAGCTTTCTTTCATACCAGAAAAACTTACAACCAAGCTCAAATTAAGATCTTTAATTTCCTCCTTAGTAATTGCAACAGGACAAGCCATTTCAATTACATATGCAGTTGTTGAGATGCCGTCTACAGAAGAGCTTCTTAATTCTTCTAATTATTTCATTGCTGTAAATGCGGTAATATATGTTGGAATACTTGCTATGGTATTTTATTGCTTCAAATATATAAACCTTGAGAAAGAATATCTTAGAAATATAGATCATGTAATTTTGATTGATAATAAATTATTAAAAATCTCTAAATCGATATTTTCAGTATTTAGTTCAATTTTACTGGTTTCATTTATAGTAATTTTTTTACGTATTACTTATTTTTTTATAGAGTATATGAATGAAGCTAAGGGCACTTATAATTATTCAAAAATAGAGGAAATAATATCAAATGATTTTGAATCTTATACGGACTACAAAATACTTTATTTTAATGATAAATATACGTTCGTAAATATTATAGAAGGTCGAAAAAATTTCACCATTATATATAAAACAGATAATGTATTTTTCAATCCTACAACTATAGAAATACAATAGCTTTTGTAGTGACGTAGGGTGCGCCCAGCGCACCGATGATATGCAAATTGTGTTTAAAAGTGCGCGAGGCGCACCCTACAAATTACACATAAATATATTAATAAATAAGACCTAATTTTCATGCTAAAATTATCCCTATATTTAGAGCATAATATTAGCGGAGAATGAGTAATGCAACCAATATTTGCCACACAGACAGCCAGTATCTCAGAATTAAAGGCCAACCCATCGGCACTGATTAAACAGTCAGATGGTGAATCCATTGCTATTTTAAACCACAATAAACCAGTGGCTTACTTAGTCTCAACAGACGTCTTTGAGCGCATGATGGAAGCGATGGACGACATGGCATTAAGCCAAACCGTTAGCGCACGGTTAAATGATGGGCAGATACCGATAAAGGTAACATTGGATGACTTATAATCTTGAGTTTCATCCTTTAGCATTAAAAGAATGGAAAAAGTTAGCGCCCAGTATTCAGCAGCAGTTTAAGAAAAAATTACAGCAGCGATTGTCAAACCCTCATGTGCCTGCGTCAAAACTATCGGGACATACGGATACTTATAAAATCAAATTACGCACCGTAGGCTATCGTCTGGTATATACCGTAAAAGATGATGTGGTGGTAGTTTATGTATTAGCAGTAGGCAAAAGAGAAAACAACAAAGTATATGACAATCTTGCGACACGCCAGCCATGATGAAAGTCATTATAAGAGGCATTAAGTGCTATAACTGAAACACACAAACAATAAAAACGACGGAGGTCATGTGCAATATACCGCAATCATCAAAGACGGTGGTTTGTTTATCCCAAACGTATTTTCAGACCTAAACGATGGTGGCTCGCATATCGTACAAGTAGAAGTCGACATCGCAGACGTCCGTGAGCAATTAGGCGAAGGCACAGCAGCAAAACCAGAAGCATTAAAGAAAGTCGCCACAAAAGTATTGAAAAAACCAGTAAAGAGAGTGACTAAAAAAGACGTACAGAAAGAAATGCAGCAACTATCAGATGATGATGGCTTGAGTGCGCTGCGTAAGAGTGCGATCGATGAATTGGAAGGTTTGGATGATAGCGAGCTGAGTGAGATGTTTAAAGCGTATATGAATGACGGACAGACGCCAGAACAGATATCTTTAGAGCATTTGTAATATAATCCAATCAAACCAAATCTAGTCAAACCCTATAACTTAATAACCATATCAATGATAAAGGCAGTCCCATGACTTATTCGATTTTTTCCCAAACGCCAAACAATGCGCTAACAGAGCCGATGTTTTTTGGTAATCCGGTCAACGTGGCGCGTTACGACCAACAAAAGCACCCTATCTTTGAGCAGTTGATCGAAAAGCAGTTGTCGTTCTTTTGGCGTCCAGAAGAAGTCGATGTATCACGTGATCGTATGGATTATGGCAATCTGTCGTCACATGAGCAGCATATCTTTATCAGCAACCTAAAGTATCAAACGCTGCTCGACTCTATCCAAGGTCGTAGCCCAAACGTCGTGCTACTGCCACTGGTATCGATTCCTGAGCTTGAGACATGGATTGAAACGTGGACGTTTTCTGAGACCATTCACTCACGCAGCTATACCCATATCATTCGTAATATTATCAACGACCCTGCTATCGTCTTTGATGACATCATGCAAAACGAGCACATCCTAGGGCGCGCGGCGGACATCGCTAAGTATTATGATGATTTGTATTACAGCTCATCGCTATATAACCTATATGGTGCAGGCACGCATACGATCAATGGTAAGCAAATTACCATCGATTTAAAATCACTGAAAAAGCAGCTTTATTTGTGCTTGATGGCAGTCAATGTTCTAGAAGCCATTCGCTTTTATGTGTCATTTGCTTGCTCGTTTGCCTTTGCTGAGCGCAAGCTAATGGAAGGTAATGCTAAGATTATTAAATTAATCGCTCGTGATGAGGCGCTACATTTAACGGGTACTCAGCATATCCTTAACCTCATGCGCATCGGTCGTGATGATCCAGAGATGGTCGATATTGCCAAAGAATGCTATGAAGAAAGCATCGAGATCTTCCGAAAAGCGGCTGAGCAAGAAAAAGAATGGGCAGGATATCTGTTCAAAGACGGTTCAATGATTGGGCTGAATAAAGACATTCTGTGCCAATATATCGAATACATCACCAATTTACGTATGGAAGCGGTTGGCTTACCAGTCGCATTCCCGAACTCTAAATCAAATCCGATTCCGTGGATTAACACGTGGTTGTCGTCTGACAACGTACAAGTTGCCCCGCAAGAAACAGAGATTAGCTCGTACTTGGTCGGTCAGATTGATTCAGACTTATCAGACAGCGATTTTGATGATTTTGAGTTGTAGAAGATAGTTTTTCAAGATTGAGCTTTTAATATAGTCGATTCATCATAGAATAAGTGTAGTGCTGCTGGGATAAGTTTTGCGCAGCCTCTGTCTGCGTAGGCAAAGCAAGCAAGTAAAATTTATCCCAGTAGCACGTTATAATAATTGTACTTATTTTATTTAGGATTGACCATATTATAAAAAGATAGGATAAAACTATGACTTGGGTAATGACGAGTAAGAAGCAATTTTACTTGCATGATGACGAAAGCTTGCTTGATGGATTGCTACGCACCGGACATGATATCAATTATCAATGTAAGGAAGGCTATTGTGGCAGCTGCCGCATCAAGCGTATCGCCAGCTCACACGTTATTGATTATCCTTTTGAGCCGCTTGCTATGATTGAAAAAGATGAAATCCTACCCTGCTGCTGTAGAGTACAAGGCGTGATTTATGTCAATCATGAGCTGATAGAAAAGTAGCTGCTAAATCAATAAATTACTAACCATTCGATCAATCAAAACTTATTAAAAAAGCGCGCTATCTTATAGATAGCGCGCTTTTTGTTATTGCTCTTAGAGATCAGAGAATCGGTAAACACTCTCTTTACAAAGGTGCACCATCTCTTTCGAACAGTAATAAAAGCTCTTCACGCATGCGGTCACGTTCAGCCTCTGACATCATAGGGACATTTTGTTCTGGCGCTTGTAGCGTTGGTGGCTGCGCACCGCCAAGCGTCTCATCTTGAATCACAACGGGCACGGTGACTGGCTCTTCAACTGGACGCTCCTCTAGCAATATCTTCACTTGCGCATTTTTACCTTGACGTAAGATTTGCGCATGCAGCGTGGTATTAGGTGCTTTACGAGCGACATACTGAATCAAGGTATTGGCATCAGTCATCTCAACCCCATCAATGGTCAAAACAATATCGCCAACTTTTAGACCGCTCTTAGCAGCTGGACTCTTAGGAACCACGTTAAGCACTTCTACGCCTGTTGATGATTCGAGCTGTGTGGGATCTCTCAGCTGTGATTGTATCTCAATACCCAGCCAACCACGACTGACCTTGCCATCTTTGATTAGAGCATTCATCACTTGCTCAACGATAGCGGTGGGAATAGCAAATCCAATACCCATAGAGCCACCAGAACGTGAGTAGATGGCAGTATTAATACCAATCAGCTCACCACGTGCATCAACCAATGCGCCGCCCGAGTTACCGGGATTGATAGCCGCATCAGTTTGAATAAAGTCTTCAAACTTATTGACGCCAAGACCTGTACGTCCCGTCGCTGAAATAATACCTTGGGTAACGGTTTGACCGACGCCAAAGGGATTACCGATCGCTAATGCTACATCGCCTACCAGCGTTGGTTTTTCACGAAAGCCCAACGGTGTAAGCCCAGTCATATCGACTTTAATCACTGCCAAATCACTATCTGGGTCTGTGCCAATTAATTTTGCACGGCTTTTGCGACCATCATTAAACGCAACAGTAATTTCATCGGCTTTTTCGATCACATGCGCATTGGTGACGATATAACCATCATCCGACACGATAACGCCTGAACCTAGGTTGGTATTGCCTTGCTCTTCTGACGGTGCGCCATGATATTCAAAAAACCGGCGCAACACTGGATCGTTCATATAAGGATGTTCTGCCATCGTCTGCGTGGTATAGATATTGACCACAGACTGGGAGGCTCGAGCCACACCATTATGATAAGAGGCGATAGGCGTTGGTGAGTCCGATACCGGCTCGGAAGCTTGCTGCTCAGCAGGTGTGGTCTTTGGCGGCTCCCATTTTGCCTCCGATGCTGTCTTCATACTCGCAAATAACCAAATAAAGGCGGCTGTGACCAATAGCAGTAAAATCCAAGGTAACCACCTTAAGAGACCAGCCTTGTTCTTGGCATTCGGGGATGACGACATATAAAAACCTCTATAATTTCACATGGACAATCGGTATTAAGCCATATCAGGCGTACGCCTTGATATAAGGCACTTTCACATGTGTAAATTATAGCTGTCCTCATAATACAATGGTAGCGCATCGTGTACCGTTTCAGTTATTGGGCTTGTCTATTCTTTTGCCGCATCATGTTAAAATGGTGATTACGAGAAATAATTCATTATTTATAAATACTTGAGCTACTGCAATTATTAATTGAAATTTTTATAAGGGAATACTATGAGCACGCACGATGTCTTAATCACATCATCAAATACTATCATTACTGCACAATCCCTAACTAAATTTTGCGATGATTACTTATCAGCGACTGCGTTCAAAGATTATGCACCGAATGGTTTACAAGTAGATGGCGGGCGGGCTATTCAGCGTATTGTTACTGGTGTGACTGCCTGTGAAGCATTGATTGATGCCGCCATTGCAGATAATGCTGATGCAATCATGGTACATCATGGCTATTTTTGGAAAGGTGAACCTGCCCCATTGACTGGTATGAAAGGTCAGCGTATTCGCAAGCTTATGCAGCATGGTATCTCCTTAATCGGCTATCACCTACCACTCGATGCCCACCCTGTCATCGGTAACAATGCTACATTGGCGGCGGCGTTAGACATGACCATCATCGAGGCACTTAAGCCGACTGAGACACATCCGGTTGGTAATATTGCTACTTGTATACCGCAGACGGCTCAAAGCCTTATCGCTCAAATTACTCAAGCATTGGGGCGCATGCCATTACATATTGCTGCTGATTATAATATCAATACTAATACCAGTAATAAGTTAATTGAACGGATTGGTATCTGTACGGGCGGCGCACAAGATATGATTGAGCAAGCATCATTAATGGGCTGTGATGCGTTTATTTCTGGTGAAATATCAGAACGTACGACTCATATTGCCCGTGAGCTTGGCATTGATTATTTTGCTTGCGGACATCATGCAACAGAACGCGGCGGCATTGAAGCTTTAGGTAGGATTGTTGCTCAACAGTTTGACTTACCAGTGACATTTATCGATATCGATAATCCTGCTTAAGCAGCAGAAACTTATTTTTCTCCTAAAAAAGACAGGTAAGCAGATTTTTGCTTACCTGCCTTTTTTATTTTGGCCAGTAACAGAACGAACTTATATTCACTAAATCGAAATTATGCGACAGAAAACAGGCTAAATTATTACCGTCTATAGTGCTATTGTTAAGTTTTATCGCAATTTTCTTAACCACACTTGAATAATCAGATGAATATCTGCATATTACTATCTGTAGAAAGAATGTCTTGTCATGAGACTCCCCATTATTACAGCTTCCGGTTATGGCACTAAAATGATGATTGAGGTCTAAAATCCTATTATTTTTACTTTTTTAATAGGGATATAAACAGCGATCAATACAATATCACCTCGGCTTATATATTCTTGAGTAAGATGATATTTTCTATTTTAATGTCGCAATAGCGGTACAGCAAACTACCTGATGGTTTTTTAACCATTGGCTTTTATTGATCAGTCTTATTTATCAGACAGATTAACTTGCTTGTCTTTATTGCTGGATAAACGGTATGAGTGACCATTTACTCTTAACATAGTCAGAGTATTTAATTATTCATACCAGCGTAACAACTCTGAGCATATCCTGCTCACGCCACGTTTTTCCAATAATTTATTCATGACCTTACCGATGTTTTAAAGTGTCTTTTAAATAATGTCTTTTAAATAGTTCCAATCATAGCCAAGTCTATCATTGATGAAGGAATCATCTGATTTAGCGCCTTTGCGGTGTTTTGCAGCCTTTTTTAGCAATCAGGTATTAAAGTGCTTTTTTATGCTCTTACACCCCTTGCTATAAGGTTGCCAGCTGAGACTGTACGGCTATATTTAAACGAGATGTTATGAGATTTATATGCTCAATAAGTATGTAAATTTTATAGTATTTAAAATGCACTGCTATTTATGCTGCTGATATTGGCATAAATGAGCACGTATTTTTATGGTAAGTAGGATGGCTAAAATTAGGAGACATCCATGCAGCGAATTACTTATCGTGCGAAAGCATCTGCGCGAGGGGCTAAACGCCGTATCTCATATATATTGCGTCCATCTAAACGCTTGCTAAACACCGAAAGTAACATCGTTCCAGCTGTTGCATCTATCAAAGTGACTCGTTTCGCCAAAACCAAGAAATTGGCGCAAATCTCAAGCATCGCCCTACTCTCACTCCCTGCTGAGAGTCTGACGACCATGAATAACCAAGTACCAGCTTATGACCATGTTATGCTGGAGAAGACCTTAACCATCGCTGCTGTTCCAGGCGATAGCACTTATTTTGCGACCGATGGCTTCCAACATGGATTTGGTTACGACTTAGTGCGTAACTATGCTGATGAGCTTGGGGTAAAAGTCACTCTCAAAGCTTATGCTGATGAGGAAGCTGCGCTAAGAGCGTTACAGTCAGGCGATGCGGATATGGCATTGACCACGGCCAGCACCCAATTAAAAAGCCAGCTGAATTTATCTTCTATTAATGTCAGCTGTGGTTATGATGCCAGTTTGACCAAAAATGGCTTGCATCCTAAAGTAAGCTGGACGTTTAATTCTGCCAATGATCCATTGTCACAAAAAGCCAGCTATTTTTTATGTGATAGCATCAAGCTTGATAATACTCAAAAGCTAGCCGCCTTTTATAATCAAGACTTATTAAAAGATGCCTATAGTCAAGACCATTTCAAGACCACACTGACAGAAAAGCTGCCTGATTATCAGTCTTCGTTTGAAGAACAAGCGCGCAACTACAATCATGATTGGGAGCTTTTGGTTGCCATGGGTTATCAAGAGTCGCACTTGGATGCCAATGCCGTCTCTCCGACCGGAGTACGCGGCATTATGATGCTGACTAATAATACGGCAAAGGCAATGGGCGTCTCAGACCGTGTTGACCCTTACCAAAGTATCGGCGGCGGTGCTCGTTACTTGGAGCAGATGAAAACGGATTTTGCCGATGTGCCAAAAACGGATCGTATTTGGTTTGCGCTTGCGGCTTATAATATGGGACCAAATGCCGTTAAAGGTATTCAGCGTAAATTGAGTGCCAAAGGTATCGATGATAAAAGTTGGGCAAATATATATGCCTATCTGTCTGATAATAAAGCGTCAAATAGCCGCTATGGTCAAGCCATGCATTATGTGAGCAATATCAGAAGCTATCTTGAAACAATAAAAACTGCCACGGTTTAATCAGATATTGATAATTGATACTGCCATAAAAAAAGCTGCTCTTTGATAAGAGCAGCTTTTTTATTAACAACATTTATTCAAACATGCACAGATTAGCGATTAGGCACCGTTAAGCGTTGACCGCGTTGCAGCATGGTATCGACTGCAATGTTATTCATATCCGCAAGCTCTTTGGTTGAAACGTCGTATTTACGTGCCAAACCAATCAAGCTGTCTCCTGAGCCAACCGTATAGCTGACCGTCACTTTCGGCACTTTGATGGTCTGACCACGTTGTAATTGAGCTTTAGTCGAAATATCATTGGTAGCAGCTAAGTCTTCAACTGAAACACCGAAGCGGCGTGCTAAAGCAATGAGTCCATCGCCAGACTGCACCTTATAGCTTTCTGTGTTGCCGAGCTTTTTGCCGCTATTACTGGTAGATGGCGCGCTACCAGCCTTACTGGTCGTCTCTGTGCTCACCGAACTACTGCTCTTGCTACTGGCAGCAGCATTCTCACTAGTACTCACGCTACCTTTAGCAGGAATGGTAATCGTGCGACCTAAGATCAAGTTAGAATTGGTCTTGAGATTGTTAGCTGCTGCCAAGTCACCCAAGCCAATATTGTAACGCTGGGCAACACCCGTCAAAGTATCGCCTGATTTTACCTTGTAGCTGACTGCCTCATCGTTTAGCTGACGATCAACCAATTCTTTTGATACAGGAACTTTAATCGTTTGTCCACGTTGTAAACGCGCCTTAGCATCAAAGTTACTATTTACGGCAGCAATATCTTCTGCGCTGACCCCAACACTATTAGCAATACCAATCAAGGTATCCCCTGATTTTACTTTATAATTGCTAGTTGGTGCTGAGCTTGAACTGCTGGCTTTGGTTGTGGTGTTATTGCTACTAGCAGTGCTCTGTGTAGCAGTAGGCGCACTGTTAGAAGTAAAGTCTACACTAGCAGGTACTTTTAAGGTCTGACCGACGTATAATGAATCTGTCGTACCAATATCATTAAGACTGGCCAATGTCTCAGTCGTTATATTAAATTGGCGTGCAAGTGCAATCAAGCCATCACCCGCTTTTACTTTATAGTTTTTGGTCGCAGTCGATGACTTCTTCGGTTTAGTAGATGGCGCGGCAGGAGTGCTGACTGGCGCTGTTACTTTGCCTGGGATAAGCCATAGTTTCTGACCTCTTAATAAGTCTGCACGGCTGCTCAAATTATTATAACTTGCTAACTGCGTCACTGATAAACCAAAGCGATTGGCAGTACCTATAAGCGTATCGCCACCTTGTACCACATAACTTTCAGGCTGGCTCGCGACAGTGCTGCTGGTAGTGCTCAATGGCTCGATAGTTTTGGCATTATATAGATACAAAGTACTACCAGAGAGTAGCTTGGCACTGGCATCCATCTGATTCCATTCGGCAATATCGCGCCAGCTCACACCAGAGCGACTGGCAATATTAGCCAAAGTATCACCGCGTTTGACCGTATAAGTGGTACGTGTGCCTTGTGGTTTTGGCTTACTAACTGAGGTTTTTGGGAAGCTCAGTTTCTTTTCTTGTCCCGTGGCTTCTAAGACGGACTGCTGCGTCTGCACGGCAGATAAATTGATATTACCATCGGCGTTAATGACATTGGTTTCAGGCGTATTAATACGAATTTGATTGGCAATAAAATCACGCTCCGCTTTACTTAGCGGCGGCTCTTGAATGATGGTATTGTTTTGAGTGATTTGCGCTGATGTGGTTGGTAAGCTGTTACTACTTTTCAGCTCAGCGTTGATTTTTTTGGTTTCTGCTGAGGTTAAAGGTGGCTCTGTACGCACTGAGGCACTGCTGCTATAAACTGAGCTGCTGGTCGTTGATGACGATGGCGGAATATAGCTGGTGGTTTGCTGCGGGACGCTTGCACTGGCAGCATAGTCAGCAAGACCCTTGCCAGTACCCGGTAATGATGAGCTAGTAGTATATGGCTTATTATTATAGCTTGGCGTTGTTGACCCAGAGTAGCTTGGCGTAGTCGTCGTAACAGCATTGCTAGAGGCGAGAATATTACTACTGCCATTACCCCTCAAAGCGCTCAGCTTCACATCAGTGGTCAGACTGACATCATTAGGAATAATAATACGCTGCGGACCTGATGAATCGATACGTGCTGAGGTTAACGCCGTATTTAATCTTTCTAATTCATCGTAGCTAACACCCGTGACTTGCGATACTTCGGCTAAGCTTACGCCATAGTTGACAGGCACACTACGGAAATGCTGACGGTTAGCAATAGCCGGTAAATAGACACCATATTTTTCAGGTTTGGCAACGATTTCGGCAACTGCCAAAAAGCGTGGTACATAATTCATGGTTTCAGTCGGTAATCTGAGTGACCAATAGTCGGTAGGTAAACCTTGAGCTCTATTGGCATCAATGGCTTTTTGCACACGACCAGGACCGGCATTATAAGCGGCTAATGCCAGCTCCCAACTACCAAACTGATTGTGCAATGCCGTCAGAAAATCATAAGCGGCACGTGTTGACTCAATCACATCACGGCGACCATCATATGTACTGCTTTGATTTAGACCATAAATACGTCCCGTACTCGGAATAAACTGCCATAAACCTGCTGCTGCCGCACTACTGGTGCCACTTGGATCGTAGGAGCTCTCAATCACAGGCAGCAAAGCCAGCTCGGTTGGGATATTGCGACGCTCTGCCTCTCTTACTGTGTGATAAATATAGCGACTGGCACGCGCTGTTAAACGGTTTAGATAATCCTGTCTACTGGTAAACCAGCCTTTTTGTGCTTCAATACGCTGATTATAAACCGGCTGTCCACCGTTCATCCGATACCCAGCACGCAGGCGATTCCACAAGTCACCATATTGTTGAATAGCAAGCTTGTTGCCCTCAACCATAGTCATATCGGTGGCTTCCAATAAATCAGCAAGCTCATCTAAGCTTTCAGCATCCAAAAATGCAGTCGAATAATCTGCATTTCCCGTTGGCTGAACTTGCGTGGTAGGACGCTTAGTAACCACAGCTGTGCTGCCAGTCGCACCCGTCTTTTTCACCACTGATGTATTACTACACGCACTGATAAGAAGAGTTGACACCGCAAGCGTCAATGGTAAAGCTATAAATGAGCGATAGTTCGATGACACAGTAGACATGATAATGGAAGTTTCCTAACAACGAGAAGTGATGAAATAAAGTTGATTGACAGTATAGTACGCAATATCGAATAAAGACCAGCTCAATATAAAAGATAATTCACAAAAATTAATATGCCCTATCATTGATGGCTAAAGGTTCTGCTCATTAGCTGACTTTATTATTGAACGAAGACTAATTAATCGTAACTTGGGATACAGCACGCAGAAGTATGGCGTCACCAGTAGACAAAGCCAGTGTCACTCTTGAAGTGGTAACAAAGGAGACCTTTTGACCATCTTTGACCCAGCTTTCATTGGTAGTTACATTGGCTTTTGCCTGTTCACCTGAAATTACAATGTTATCAACATTGATGTCATAGCGATAGTTTGAGGTATTGCCCCAACTATTTTGCAGCAGTTTTAAATAAGCCTCTTTATCCAAACTGGTAGACTTGCCTTTTCTTGACAATGAAATCAATGCCTCATCAGAAACCAAACGCGCCACCTGATTAATATTTCGATTATTAGCGGCAGACTTCATAGCAGTTGCGTAGTTTTGTACCAAGGCTTCAGTCATGGTTGCTGCTTGCGCAGTGATAGTTATGGTGCTGACAGCAGCAACGATTGCCGCCAAGCTGGCACCTTTTATCAATAGAGCCAATAGCCCTTTTCCCCATAGTTGTTTCATGATATTCCTTAATGGTGGCTTTATAATCATTACTATTGAACGACAATGAAATAGCTACGATTTAATTATAGAATGCTACTTATATCCAATAAATCTTATACCCTGAACTTTTAACTACTGACGAACTAGTATCTTCAATCGATGCAGTGATTAACGAGTATTTCTATTGATAGGCACTTCTAACAAGTGCTTTTATATTAGATTTCTAGCAGCCTCTTATTAGGATACTTTTAGCCTATCACTTAATTCTCACAGCCATGTGACACCCTGTGTAATTATTGCGACTACCTCAGCAAAGTATGCTTTTTGAATAAATGAGCTATCTTATAAAAAGCATACGATAAATTATCAGTAGTTTACGCAATAAAAACTGATTAAATTTTTACTGCTTACTGCTTACTCTCAGCCGTATAGTCTTCATAATGCTCATCATCGCTCAGCTTCATACCCAAGCGCTCGACACGTCTGTCCATCATTTGCCGTGCCAATGCTTGCATGTCTTCAACTCGATCTATCTCATCGACAATCTCAAGACCTAAGAGAGTTTCGAACACATCTTCTAGAGTAACTAAACCTTTGACTTCCCCGTATTCACCAACCGTAATGGCAATATGTATACGGTTTTTCAGCATCAGCTCAAGCAAATCAAACAATTTCATCTTTGAAAAAACAAAAGTAATGTCGCGTTTAAACTGCGTCAATGGTCTATCGACAGCATGATTCACCTTTGCTAATAGCATGTCCGTCTTCAACACAAAACCCGTGATATTGTCCAAATCGCCATCATAAATTGGCAATCTTGAGAATGTCAGCTTTGGGCGATCAACCAATAATTCTGCAACGGTTTTATTTTCTTCAAACGCCAGCATCACTGAACGCGGTGTCATTATATCTTCGACTTTAATAGCGCCAAATGCCAGTAGGTTACGGATGATACGTGACTCTAATGGGTCGATTTGTCCTGCTTCTTCACCAATACTGGCAAGCGCGGCAAACTCACGACGGCTAAACGCCTGCGGCTCTTTACCGCGTACAAGCAGCTTGGTGAACTTCTCTGATATCCAAATAAGTGGATACAGCAGCAATATAATACCGCGGACAAAATAAGCAACAACGCCACCTAGTTGTCGCCAGTATATTGTTCCGAGCGTTTTTGGCATGATTTCCGACAAAAACAAAATCGCCAATGTCATGATTGCAGAAAACAGACCAAACCAGGCACTACCAAATACAATCGTTGCCTGCGCACCAGCACCGATAGAGCCTAAGGTATGCGCCACTGTATTTAGTGTCAAGATAGCTGCCAAAGACTGATCGATATTATCAACCTTTAAGCTTTTTAGCATATTTGCTTTTTTTGGATTGGTTTCTTGAATGTCAGCAATATATGACGGGGTCATACTGAGCAATGCAGCCTCTGCCAACGAACAGATAAATGAGATACCAATCGCTACTACCACAAATAAGATGAGCAGTAGTATGCTACTGGCACTTGGGTCTGCCAAAGCTTCAGCCGCCCAAACCGTTTGCGGCAGTAACGTTATCCCGAATAATACCAACAATGATTTGATACTCAAGCGAGTATCGCCGCGCATCGTCGGGGGAGGTTTGGCAGAGGCGTCTTTACGACAAGCACGCGAACGATGTAAACGAGGTACAGACATAAAAGAGGTGAACAAGTTAGGTAACCTAAACAAAGAAGTAAAAGGAAGTCACAATATATCATGAGCAGAGGCAAGCAGATAGAAAATATTATCTGATATGGTTTGGATCTTTGATATATAAATGAGCACATATCGCTCAGCACAATGGCTTAAATCTTACTGTAAAAACTGGCGACTATTTGCTTTCGATAGTAGCATTGATGCGCTTATTTCACAATAAATCGCTATATATTTCAATAATCACGACACATTTGCGAATGAGAGAAATACGGGTTTCGCTTGATGACATGTTAACTATTTACTATTGGGCTTGTTTTATAAGTCAATGGATTCTATATAATGTAGACAGCTTAAAAAGTCAGATAGGCAAAGTAATGCGCTATCAACATGCCTTTAGCTTAAGAAAAACATATCCAGCTTATGATTAACAGTTACCAAGTCTGGTATTTTTTGCTACTATGCGTCTAAATTAATTATTATCTATAACTTGTCGAGAGAAACTATGTTGTTATTTATCCAAGCCGCTCACGCTGCTGAAACTGCCGGTGCGGCATCACTGTTCGGTCAAATCTTATTACCAGTTGCTTTTTTTGCTATTTTTTACTTTTTGGTGATTCGTCCACAATCAAAACGTACTAAAGAGCATCGCGCTATGGTAAGTGCTTTGACAGTCGGCAGTGAAATCATATTTGCTGGTGGTTTGATGGGTCGTATCAAACATTTGGAAGGCGATTATGCAGTGGTAAGCTTAAATAATAATACAGATATCAAAGTACAACGTGCTTCTGTTATTTCAGTATTGCCAGCTGGTACTATCGAAAGCGTTTAAACGTCATTGACATCTTTGATAATTGATATATGTGATCGTTAAAATTAATCAGCACGATAATGACTGGCTATTACTGTATCAGTATCAATTAACAGTTGTAATGATTATAAAATGACCGTACATTATTTACGGTCATTTTTGGCTTTATCGTTTTATGCTTTATTATCATCGCGGATGATTACAGTGGTGCACTATCATGGCTTCTATGGCAGCTAAATAAGCACCTCACCATTGTTATCGCTAACTTCCCATCTGCTAACTTGTGGCCTGCGTCGCCAGTAGTTTATCAACCTAAAGAAGTGATTATGCAATATCCCGCTTGGAAATACCTACTCATCACCGTCGTACTTATCATTGCCGGTCTATACGCTGCTCCTAACTTATATCCTGACGAACCTGCTGTACAGATTACCAGTGCTGCAGCAGGCACACAGTTGTCTAATGGCATTTTAACGCAGTCACAAGACTTGTTAAAAGAAGCTGGCTTGAACTACCATGATGGTACGTTCAAAGGTAACAGCGCATTGGTACGTCTTGACAATCCAGTCGATCAGCTCAAAGCTCAGGAAGTATTGAGAAAAAACTTGGGTGAGAACTATGTGGTCGCACTGAACTTAGCGCAGACAACGCCGCAGTGGTTGCGTGATATCGGCGCAAAGCCCATGAAACTTGGTCTTGATTTGCGTGGCGGCGTTCGTTTCGTCTTAGAAGTTGATATGGATAAGGCGCTCGAACAACGTCTGACCAGTGCCAGTCGCGATATTCGACGAGATCTAAGAGCTGAGCGCATTGCTGTTAAAGGTATTAAAAACGACAAGCGTAGCGTGGTATTGCATTTTTCCGATACAGACACTCGTAACCGTGCCCAAAACGTTTTGCAAAGCTCAATGGGTAACACCTTTGCCCTGCAATCTTCTATTGATGAGCAAGGCCCTGCCCTGATTTTGGCGTATAACGATGCAACGCTTGATGAAATCAACAGCTATGCGGTCAATCAAAACTTGACTACCCTACGCAATCGTATTGCTGAGCTTGGGGTAACAGAAGCCTTGGTACAATCACAAGGCGCTAGCCGTATCGTCGTTGAGCTACCAGGTGTACAAGATACCGCTGAGGCAAAGCGCGTCCTTGGTCGTACGGCCAATCTTGAATTCCGTATGGTCGCTGAAGGTGCCGAAAACTATACAGGCGGTATTCCACCTGCCGGTACTGAAGCGTTCCCATTTGAAACCCTTGATGGTCCGCCAGTATTATTGGAGCGCCAAGCGATTGTCACTGGTGATAAAGTTACTAATGCTCAAACCGGTATTGATGAAAGTGGCTCACCTGAGGTTAGTATTACCTTAGACAGTGCTGGTGGTAAGCTGATGCAGAATGCTACCCGTACAGCGGTTGGCAAACAAATGGCAGTATTGTTTATTGAAAATAAACAGCGCATCGCTTATGAAGAAGACCCAGCGACTGGCGAAACGACTGAAGTTCGGACGCCATATGCTGAAACAAAAGTCATTAACCGTGCAAATATCCAAGCAGTCCTTGGCTCATCATTCCGTATTACCGGTCTTGATAGTAGCGCTGAAGCCGCTGAGCTTGCATTGTTACTACGCTCAGGCGCGTTAGCAGCACCGATGTATTTTGTTGAAGAGCGTACCATTGGTCCATCACTGGGCCAGGAAAATATCGATAAAGGCTTATTCTCTACGCAGGTTGGTTACTTACTAGTCTTTGCATTTATGATTATCTTCTATCGTCTGTTTGGTGTGATTGCCAATATTGCTCTAGCAGTTAACGTTATTATTATTATCTCTATTATGTCCATTTTAGGCTCATCACTGACGCTACCTGGTATCGCTGGTATCGTATTGACCATTGGTATGGCTGTCGATGCTAACGTTCTAATTTTTGAGCGTATTCGCGAGGAGATAGCTAATGGAGTGAGACCGAAATCAGCTATCGTGGCAGGTTTTGATCGCGCCTATAGTAGTATTTTCGATGCCAATATCACAACCTTACTGGTCGCCTTTATCTTATTTGCAATTGGTACAGGTCCGATTAAAGGCTTTGCGATTACTTTAGCCATTGGTATTGTCAGCTCGCTATTTACGGCTATTTTGGTAACCCGTGCACTGATACAAATTGCTTATGGTAAGCGTAAATCTATCAAACGTCTGAGCATCGGTTAGGAGAAAACTATGGCAATCGATAATAACAATCCTCTAGAAAAACAGAACAATCCTGAACCGAATGGCTTAAATAATGAAGCAACTACGCGTCGCCGTAAAAAGCCGCGCCGTGATGGCAAAGGCAGCAATACCCAAACCAATAACGCCACTGCTAAAAAATCAGCTAATAAAAATCCGCGTAGTGGCAAAAGCGCTGATAAAGATAGCCAGGTGCTCGCGCCTGCTGCTATCGATCCTAACTTAGCATTGGGTGACGCTGCTGACGATGCAGCTGCCTATGCCGAAGGCGGTATCAAAGCCGTTGGTGATCAGCGTATCATTCCTTTTATGAAGATAGAAAAGCCAATGGGCATTTTATCAATCATTTTGGTGATTGGTAGTATCATTGCAATTGCGGTCAATGGCTTAAACCTTGGTCTTGATTTTACCGGTGGCGTGTCAGCAGATGTGCGCTATGAGCAATCTGTCGAGCAAGGTGATGTGGTTACTGCGTTGGCAGATAATGGCTTTGATGATGCAGTCGTGCAGTACCTAGGCACCTCGCAAGAGCTGCTAATACGTTTGCCGCCTCAATCTGATAACATCGATGGTCTTAACACCAGCTTGAGCGAAGCATTAGCGCTACCTAATAACGATGTTGAAATCAGCAACGTGAATATTATCGGTAGTCAAGTGGGTAATGAGGTTTACTTAAGCTCAGTCATGTCAATTGTGCTTGCACTAGCGTGTATGCTGGGATATGTTGCCCTGCGCTTCCAGTTCAAACTGGCACTTGGCGCAGTATTGTCCTTGTTCCATGATGCTATCGTGACCATCGGTGTCTTTGCCTTATTTGGCTTCCCATTCGATCTAACAGTACTAGCAGCCATCTTGGCATTGATTGGTTATTCATTGAACGATACCATCGTTGTCTATGACCGTATCCGTGAAAATTTCCGCCGTGTCCGCGGTATCAGTCCGCGTCAAACGATTGATCTGTCATTAACAGAGACACTACGCCGTACGATTATGACCATTTCAACCGTGCTATTAGTGGTATTAGCAATGCTGTTTTTGGGCGGTGATGGCTTATTCTGGTTCTCAGCGGCACTGTTTATTGGTTTACTTGCTGGTACTTATTCCTCTACCTATATTGCAAGCTCGATTCCTCTAGCGATGGGTCTGTCACGTGATGACTTTATCGTCAAAGTAAAACCTGAGTTTGAAGAAGAAATCGTGACTTTCAATGATCCAAAGATGTTTGAACAAGATTGATAATGGCACCCCTGCTCACTTGGTAAATTCTCTATTAAGTGAGTAGATAAGCGTGATCATGAAAAAAGCACCTAGACTCTAGGTGCTTTTGTTTATGTATAATGGTCAAAATCAAATCAATACCTAAAAATTTTAGCGCTGCTATAAGTTATTATCCTTAGCACTACCTATGAGCATTCTTAATCTGCCTATCTAAGCGATTGCCTTATGTCATCTATCCTACCGCCACGTCCTATGCCGCCTATTGATACTCGCTATGCACGTATTATCGCTATTGCATTGCCAGTATTATTGGCAAATCTTGCAATGCCACTACAAAGCGTCATTGATACAGCGATTATTGGCAATATGAATGATACGGCAAAACTTGCTGGTATCGGGCTTGCAGTACAACTGCTATCACTATTGCTCGTCAGTTTTAACTTTTTGCAATATGCTTCATCTGGACTTTCGGCACAGGCGCTAGGACAGCTGGCTAATAAAAATACCGCTCATAACGATACTCTAAAGAATAATCCTAGTCAGCAATCACCGCTGTTGTCCATCTTGCAACGCGCTTTGGTTTTGGCATTTATGATTGGTGCAGTTTTACTACTGGTAAAACCTTGGCTCATTGATTTTGGTCTACAAGCGCTTGCCGCCAATCCTGATAGCGGCGATGCAGCAAAGACCTATTTAGATGTGCGCTTTTGGGGTGTGATTGCTGAGCTAATGAACTTTGCTTTTATTGGCTGGTTTGCAGGTCAAGGCAAGACCCGTTATATGCTATATCAACAAGGTTTTATCGCCATAATTAATATCATTCTGACACTATTTTTTGTCTTTGCAATGGATATGGGCTTGGTCGGTGTTGCATTGGGTACAGCGATTGCCTTCTGGCTGGGCGTAGTATTGGCATTATGGTTAAGTCGTCTACATTTGAAAATCTCTTGGCAGGCGTTATTTACTGCTGATCCGCAGCATTTTAATAAAGATAAGATGCTTAGGCTATTTTCATTAAATAAAGATATTTTTATTCGTACGCTTATTTTAACATTAAGCTTTGCTTGGATTACTCGACTCTCTGCTCAAAGCGGTGACGTCATACTCGCTGCCAATGCTATTTTATTACAAGTATTAAGCATCTCAGCCTTTGCCCTTGACGGGGTGGCAGTCTCTGCTGAGACGTTAAGTGGACAAGTAGCGGGTCGACGAGATTGGTCGCGCTTTCGCATTATTGTGAAGCGTACCGGCATCGTGAGCTATGGTCTTGCTATCCTGCTAAGTGCGATATGGTGGCTTGCCATGCCCACATATTTACAGTTTATGACCAATATCGAACCGGTCTTTACGCTCGCTTACGACTATCATTTATATGCTGTCCTGTTACCACTTGTCGGGGTTGGTGCTTACTGGTTAGACGGAATATTTTTTGGTTTAACAGCAGGTAGCATTATTCGCAATGCAGCCCTTATATTAGCGGCTATCTTTTTCCCATTGAGTTGGTTGCTTTATCAGCAGTGGGCTATGACGGGCATCTGGCTCAGCGTATGGTGTTTATTGTTGCTAAGAATGTTGATACTTGCTGGATTTCTATACCGTGCTCATCAAACTGGCAGCTATGAAAAACTCCAACTTGACCATTGAACGATCAGCATTACACTATTAAGCTCCTTTTAAAATTTAATAATAAACAACAATGGTAAAAACTAGGATGTGACGTGAATACTCAATCAAATGAGATCAATCAAACTCAGGTACAGGGCTATGACTGGGCAGAAGGCTTTAAAAAAAGCTTACCAGTCGCCATGGGTTATTTGCCAGCGGGCATCGCCTTTGGTGTGCTTGCGCAAGTTGCCGGTATACCAGTATGGGCAACGATTATGCTCAGCGTAGTGTTATATGCGGGCGCCGCTCAATATGCCTGCCTACCAATGTTAAGTGCTGGATTACCGATTGGCAATATCGCAACCAATATTGCTGCTATTAACTTGCGTCATGTTTTTTATGGCATGCCATTATTACAATATCTCCCAAAAAATAAAATAGCCAAGACCTATTGCTTGTTTGCTCTAACTGACGAAACTTTTTCGGTGATGACCAGTTTGCCGAATGAATCACGACAAGCGTTGATAGTGCCCATAAGCTTATTCAATCAAAGCTGGTGGGTATTAGCTGGTGCGATTGGTGTAATGATTGGTAGTGCACTGAGTGATTTGGTGCCACATTTAGACTTTGCCTTGGTGTGTCTGTTTGCGATTTTAGCTTATGAGCAATTCCAAAGTATCAAACGCTATTTCCCTATTATTATTGCTGTCATTGCTTTAGTTATCGCCTCGTTTTTTACCAGTAACTGGTTATTATTGGTAGCGATTACGATTTGTATGCTTATGATTTTAGTCCGTGGAGTTTGGGTGCAGCGCAGTGTGCAAGGAGGCAGTAATGAGCAGTAGTTATCTGATTTTTGCAACGTTCGCGATGGCAGCAGTGACTTTTATTACCCGCGCTCTACCCGCTTTAATACCCAAAAAGCTACTGGATACGCCTTGGCTGCATCGATTAAATGAAAGTTTACCGCTGTCTGTAATGGTATTACTAATCTTAACCAGCTTGTCTTATCAAGGTTTGTCACAAAGTACCGGTATCAATAGTGCGGAGATGCATTTAATAATGGCACAAATTGGCGCTTTATTATTGGTATTGTTTGTCTATCATATTAGCCGTCAATTACTGGTCAGCATGGTGGTCGGTATCACTGCGATTAATGGCTTTTTATGGTTGTTTAATGCTTTTTTAATCTAAAGAATCACTCTTAAAACTATATATTTTGACAATAAATTTAATAGCAAAAAGGCTGAATTCATTGAGAATCCAGCCTTTTTTTACTTACTTTATTTTAAGATATAAAGAAGCTTAAAGTTCTTCTACACCCATCATATCTACTGGCGTATCAGCGACTATTTGTACCCCTTTTTTACCCTTTTTAGCAGTGTCGTTACGCTGCTCTTGCAGATGCTCAAGATACGCTTCATTGATTTGACCAGTGATGTAGCAGCCATTAAATACGGCACAATCAAAACCTTCAACTTTACTATGCTTAGTATCTTTGACCGCTTCAATCAAATCGTCCAAATCTTGGAAAATTAAGCGGTCAGCACCGATGATATCACGCACTTCTTCAACGCTATGTCCTGACGCGATAAGTTCGCTACGCACTGGCATATCAATACCATAGACATTTGGATACTTAACCGGTGGCGCTGCACTGGCAAAGAATACCTTGCGCGCGCCTGCATCGCGTGCCATTTGGATAATCTCATGGCAGGTTGTACCGCGGACGATTGAATCATCAACCAAAAGGACATTTTTACCTTTAAACTCAAGTGGCACTGCACTTAGCTTTTGACGCACTGACTTTTTGCGCTGCTGCTGACCTGGCATGATAAAAGTACGACCAATATAGCGGTTTTTCATAAACCCTTCACGGTACTTGATATTCATCTTTAGCGCTAGCTCCATCGCTGAGGTACGCGAGGTATCAGGGATAGGAATGACCACATCGATATCATGATCTTCACCCCATTCAGCAAGGATTTTATCGGCCAGTTTTTCACCCATACGTAGGCGTGATTTATAAACGGAGATATTGTCCATAATAGAATCTGGACGGGCAAAATACACATATTCAAAGATACAAGGTGTATATTCTTTTTGCTCAACGCACTGATGCGTATGCAATTTATGGTCCAAATCAATAAATATAGCTTCGCCTGGCTTAACATCACGAACAATACTAAAACCTGAACCGGTCAGAGCAACCGATTCTGATGCCACCATATATTCTGTGCCGCCATTAGCTGCCATGCGCTTACCAAAGATAAGCGGACGAATGCCGTTTGGATCACGAAATGCTAGCAAACCATGACCAGTAATCAAAGCAACTACGCCATAAGCGCCTTCAACACGGCCATAAACCGCTGTCACTGCTTCAAAGATGTCAGCAGGCGTTGGATGAGTTTTGCCTAGATTTTGCATTTCATGTGCCAACACATTGAGCAAAACCTCAGAATCTGAGTCGGTATTTAGATGACGACGATCTTCTTGATAAAGCGACTTCGCCAAGCTCTCAGCATTGGTCAAGTTACCATTATGTGCCAGCGTGATACCGTAAGGCGAGTTGACATAAAAAGGCTGCGCTTCAGCACTGCTTGACGTTCCAGCAGTTGGATAACGCACATGACCGATACCGAATTTACCGACCAGCTTTAACATATGGCGATTCATAAAAACGTCACGTACCATGCCGTTTTCTTTGCGTAAATATAAACGTCCATCCTGTAAAGTCACAATACCTGCCGCATCTTGCCCACGGTGCTGCAACATGGTTAAGGCATCATACAAAATTTGGTTGACCGGCTCATGAGCTGCGACCCCAACGACTCCACACATAGTTGTATCCTATTTTGAATTTGAACCACACATTAAAAACACAATAACGGCATTACTACTGATAAAATCGCTTTAGTTTGTGACCTATCATATGCCGCCAAGCTGATGATGTTTGCTAAGATTAAAATCTTTTTAAGAAGAGAGTGATCTATGACACAAACGGTTGTTGATTAAGCATTGATAATTGATGGATGGTATTTTACGAATATTAGATGCGGTTGAATAGCTTTTTATTCAACCCTTATGATTGATTGACCTGATCCCAAGCCATCCCAAACATATCTGAGACGAGCGCTTTACCGACAGGCGCATAAGGTAATAGCTCAGGTGCCAGTACAGATGTCTGCCACTGCGGCATTTGTACCAATAGTGGCGCACTGATGCTAAGAATCACTAAAACCATCAGCACATTTTTAGCAGCACCTAATAGGCCACCTGCCATCTTATCAAGTACACCCAAACGTAAAGTTTTTAAGACACCTGAAAAGACAAAAGCAACCAAGTGCATGATAGCCAATATCGCAATCACTACCAATAAAAAAGCAGCAGCCATCTGTAAGACAGGGTTCTGGATGATACTCGATAACTGCGGTGCTACGGAAGCGGCCAATCGACTTGCTGCAATAAGAGCGATAAACCAACCGACCAAACCAACTGCCGTCTTAATCAGACCCACTTGAAAGCCGCGCCATAAGCCTATTAGCACCACAACAGCAATCACAATGTCTAAACCACTCATGTTTACCGCCTCGTTACTTTATATCTTTTGTATCAGGTATTGAATTAAGTATTAGATAACAAGCCTTCATACTTTTAATGTAAGCCATATAGCTTAAATTAATTTTCCATCGCGTCGTAATAACCACCGATAGACTGTATACAAGACTGTACAAGTCCAGGCCCTTTGTAAATAAGCCCTGAATAAAGCTGAACCATATCTGCGCCCGCTTCGATTTTCTTGACAGCTTTAGCGCCACTATCGATACCGCCGACCCCAATCAATGCCACTTTACCATCCAGCTGATCAGAGAATTGTTGTAAAATCTGCGTACTAATGTGGCTGACCGGACGACCTGATAAACCGCCTGCTTGATCGCCATCGGGCAAATCTTCGACGCCTACGCGGCTCAATGTGGTATTGGTCGCAATCAAACCATCAATCTCGAAATCCAGCAGTTGCTGAGAGATATAATCTACCTGTATTGGATCTAAATCAGGCGCGACTTTAAGAACCAATGGCACATAAAAACCGTATTCTGTTGCCAATTGACTGTGGCGGTTTTTGATCGCATCTAACAAATGAGTTAATGCTTCTCCGCTTTGCAGGTCACGTAAATTTGCAGTATTTGGCGAAGAGATATTGACAGTGATGTAGGAAGCATGTGGGTAAACACGCTCTAAGCAGTAAACATAGTCATCAGCCGCTTTTTCAACTGGCGTTGCAGCGTTTTTACCGATATTAATGCCGATATTGCCTTTGTATTTACAGCGCTGCACATTTTCAATGAGGTAGTCGACGCCTTCATTGTTAAAACCCATACGGTTAATAATGGCGTCTGCTTGTTTGAGCCTAAATAAACGTGGTCTATCATTACCGGCTTGCGGCTTTGGGGTGACCGTGCCTACTTCGATAAAGCCAAAACCAAGTTCAGCTAAGGCGTCAATATAATCGCCGTTTTTATCTAGCCCAGCAGCGAGACCAACAGGATTAGAGAACTGCAAGCCCATGCAATCAGTTGGCTGCATAGATTGACCATAAACCAAACCTAAAACACGCGCTTTATGAGCTTTATCCAATAAGGATAAGGTCATTTCATGCGCGTGTTCAGGGTCCATATTAAACAAAAAAGGGCGAAGTAAGGCATAAGACATAGTAACGACAGACCCTGCTTGAAAGTGAAAATGAATAAAGAAAACCAATGTGGTCAAGCGCAGCGATTATATCAGCTTAGTCGAAATAAGACCAAAGTTTCATCAGCCAATTTTACTATAGAGAATATATAGTGAATTCAGTATTAAAACGATACAGCGGGACTGGAATAAATTTTACGCAGCCTCTATCGGCGTAGGCACAGCACGCCAGAAAAATTTATTCCAGTTCCGCGTTGCAATATAGCGTATCTATTTTATTTGGAATCGACTATAGCTATCTACTCTCTATATTAAAATACAGCTCAATTATTAAGGAACAGGTCGACCATCCGCTAAAGCAATCCAGCCTCGCACGATACGGTATAAATGCCAAATAAAGGCAACACCCATAATAATAAAACCAATGCTTGCTAGTAATACCGAGCCGACAGCGATGTTACCGCTATCCGCCATCATACTAACGCCAAAACTACCAAGAGCAAAAGTAATGATGCCAATGCCAACGATAAACCACACAATACTGTACCAAAATGTTTTAATTTGCCAGTCAAAGTGCGTGGCAAGCCATGTGCCATCAGCATCACGACGTTTGGCATAATTCATAAAGATAGGCACAATCCACAGCAAACCGGCAGTAAAATAACTGAGTACATATAATAAATACGTAATGTGGTTATAAGTTACTAAAGAGCGGCTTTGTTTATTATTCATATTATCACTCATCGGATTATTTATATGATCACCTGTCATGGCATACATAGCATATTGTGCTGATTATAAAACCCTACACATAAATGAGGCATGAATTTTAAAGTGAAACATTTGTTATAGCTATTTTATAGTGTCTAAGAAGTACTTTTTCAATAAGGTCTGCTGTATAAATGGGTTTGTTAGCATAAAAGCTATTGGCTACTTTTGAGTAAACTTTATCCCAATGCTCCTAGCCCCTTGCCCCTTTATGATGAGGTAACGGTAGCCTGAACCTGAATCGCTTTAGTGAGCAAATCTTGCTGCATAGACAACTGAGTGAATTGCCAGCCTTGTTGTTCAAGCTTACCAAGGGCAGCACTCACCACTGCTTGACTCGGATTGTTAAAGCTCAGTTGTACCGTCTCACCATTAACAATTACTTGCGCATCTACAATGCCTGAATTAGTCAACAGCGCATTGACACTACTAGCAGCAGGTATTGCTTCTGCACCATCAGTAGTATTGGCAGCCGCTAACGCATTACTATCTATATTACCTGCTTGAGCACGTAACCAAAAATAATCAGCAACCTGCTCTTGATACTCGTTTTTGCTATTATTGGCTGCCTGATGAATACTATAACCGCCGTAACCGCCAACAAACAGTAGTAAAAAAGCAGACAATAATAGCAAAGCCAACTGGTCACGAGAAGACAGTGCTTGCCAGCGTATAAATAGCAGGTTTTGATAGCCAGTCATTCGCGCTGATAATGCCCTTGTCTGCAGCATCGTTGTGCTACGTTTGGTACGGCGCTGTAGTATTTTCATCATTACCCTTTATTGCCGACACTGCTGTTGTTGTCTATAACATTGACCGTTACTTGACCGCTAAACTGCCCTTGCTCATTGCCATTCACTTGCTCTAGTTTTGCCGTTAGACCTTGCGCGACGAGTGTAGCAGTAAACTGATCAAGACTGCCGCGATCAGGAGCAATCAACGTAAAGCTAAGTGCTGAAGGCTGCATAAGCAATGCTTGCGCCTTTAATGACGACTGTTTAATCAAAGGGGATATACGCGAAAGGACTGCAATATGTGACGCGGTTGCTTGGCTATCGCTACGCAATTTTGGCTCTAATTGAACTTGTAGTTTGGTACGCGTACTGAGTGGCTCATTTGGAAACCAAGACTGATATTGTGTCACAATCTCAGTCTTAGTCGCAGTTGTTGCCTCATTATATTGATACCACTGCACCGCATCAGTCGCCATCTGCAATACCAGTGCCGATAACGCCACCATCAGCGCCACACGAAGATAAGGCGACAACTGCGAATCCGTTGACTTAACAAAAAAGTTCAGCGCATGACGCTCTGCGTTATCAAGTGGTTTTGGCGTCGTCACTAGTGTGGTTAATAACAGTTGATGCTCAGCTATCATGTCAGCTGTAATCGCGGTAAAGCTGCCTGCTACTATAGAGTTTTCAATCTCAGTTCGATTAGCAAGCTCATTATCAGTCATAATGATATCAGTAGCAATGGCATCAGAAATGTCGCTGGTAACGTAAACAGCGTTATCAATGGCAGGTACTATCAAGACCTCGCTTAAATGCGGAAAACGCTCAAAGATTAACGGTAGATAGCTGACTGCCATACCTTGATATAAAGATTGGCGAAGCAACACGGTTTCTTTGTCTTGATATAGGGTGATTTGCTGCCCAGCCCCTTCTTCTGGCAGTGGCAGTAATAGAAAATCAGGCAATAAAGCAACGATATTCATGCCAGCAAGCTTTGCGCTTTGTTGCCATAACTCGATATCACTTTGTGCCAGCGCATACAGATGATGCGTGTTGTTATGACTCATTTGCCGAATAGCCAATTGCTCAACAGGCGTTAAAGACGTCTCTTCAAACAAGTACTGTTTGCCACTACTGCCTAACTGCTTAAGCTGAGTGCTGTTTAGCTCCGTATCGACTTGTAGCATATGGGTAGATGGAAAATAAAGACAAATGGCTTTTTGGCTATTTG
Organism: Psychrobacter sp. SC65A.3; assembly: GCF_025642195.1. Taxonomy (NCBI): domain Bacteria; kingdom Pseudomonadati; phylum Pseudomonadota; class Gammaproteobacteria; order Moraxellales; family Moraxellaceae; genus Psychrobacter; species Psychrobacter sp. SC65A.3. The sequence goes on from NZ_CP106752.1 coordinate 1,718,907, forward strand.
CTTTATAGCGACTATAGATATCCTGTAGCTGCTGCCAACCCTCGACCAACTGCCAGTGTTGACTGTCTTCATGCCAGACCGCTAGTGGACTGTGCTGCGCTCTTAACCAAACATGTAACACCAAATGTGTCCTCAATTATTAAAGCCATAATATATCAAAGCTATCGTTTAGCTAAAATGCAGATTATTTAGGACCATCAACAGCAGCACTATTATTAACCATCAATAATAACTTAGATTAATAAGGCTGATCCGGTACAAAGCGGGCAATCTCGCGTGCCATACCTGCCATCACAAAATCCATCTCAAACACACGTGCTTCTGCCAAGGAAAAAGACTCAGGATAGTCATTGGTTAGTAACCCTGCGATATAAGCAACGATAGACATATGACAAACCACCACCAGACACTTAGCTTCAATGTCAGCAATCTCATTCAACGCTTGACGCGCATCGTCAGACGGCGTGAGATTGTCTTGTATGCTCGATGGAACAGTAAGCAGTTGTGCCTGGAGTTCTGCCAGTGTTTGCTGTGCCCTCGCATAAGGACTGACCAAAAAATAATCGGGATGATAATGCGTAGTGATATATTTTGCGGTCTGCTTTGCTTGCTGCTGACCAAAATCCGTCAGCTGGCGGGCGCTATCGGGACGCGTCTCGTCTTCTGCTTGACCATGGCGCATCAAAACAATTTTCATAAGTTATCAGCCTTTTTTATTGTTGTTATATCGCCAGTTCAAATTATAAGTAACTCTCTTTTAATGACACACTATTGCTATTGCGCTAACAACCTCTTACTATTTATTACCCTGCTTACTTTTATCCTCTTTTGATTGACTGTTTGCAGTTTGCATTTGCGCGGTCAGCGAAGCATTACTGTGGTCGTGCTCCATGACAAATTCAACATCACTACGGAAACCCGCTTCCATCAAATGCAGGGCAACACCAAGCGCCGCTTTGTCTTCATAAATGACGGCATGTAACGCATGAGTAATAGGCATATAAATGCCTTCTTTAGTGGCTTTTTCATGTACTTGCTGAATGGTATTCACCCCTTCAGCAGTTTGTCCCAATTTTTTGACCGCTGCATCAATCGTCATCCCGCGACCAAGCATATTACCGATACGATAATTACGACTTAACTCCGAGCTACAAGTGGCATACAAATCCCCGACACCTGATAGCCCTAAAAAGGTCAGCGGATTGGCACCGGCATGTACACCAAAGCGACTCATTTCCGCTAAGCCACGGGTCAATATCATGGCTTTGGTATTTTCACCAACCTCGTAAGCAGCTGCCATACCCATAGCAATGGCATAAATATTTTTTAGCGCGCCGCCAAGCTCAACACCGCGGATATCATCACTAGCAAATACTCTAAAGAATGCACTATGTAATGCCGCTTGTACGGCATGACGTAATGGTTCAGATTCACTAGCGATTACCGTAGCAGATGGCATATTTTTCATGATTTCTATAGCAAGATTTGGACCAGACATCACGCCAAAATTTACTTCAGGTAGCTCGTCTTTGATGATGTCACTCATCAGGGAAAAAGTGTCTTTTTCCATCCCTTTGGTCAAAGAAACAATAGACTGCCCACTAATAAAAGGGGCGATACTTTTAAGCGTTTCGCGAAACGCCAATCCCGGTACGGCAATGAAGATAATATCCGTATCTTTGACTGCGGCTTGCAGCTCATGACTGTATTTTAGGCGGTCATCAAGCTTATAGCCTGGCAGGTATTTTTTATTCATTTGCGATTTTGCCATCGCTTTGACCGTACGCTTGTTGCGCACCCACAACGTGGTATCGCAGCCATTGCGTGCCGCTAAGTTTGCCATGGCGGTGCCAAAGCTACCGCCGCCTAATACCACTAAACGCAGCTTGGTCGGATTTTTATGTATCTCTTCCATTTTTTTTGCTACGGCAGATTCCACCACACTTGGATTTAATTTTTTACGTCCAAGACTAGATTTGGTGGCACGATCAATGATACCAGACAACAATTTATTTTGTTTTTCAGCCACTTTTTGCTCAGCTTGAGTGCTGTCTACGTTGGTATCTGTGCTTTTGTCATTAGCGCTTATCATATGTTTTATCCGAATTGACTGACTTTGTGATAAATTCATTTATGCTGAGTATACAGTGAGCGCAGCAAAATGTATGAACAATTATTTGTACAAATTAACAGTATTTTTTAGGCTACTAGCTCAGCCAAACAGCCATTCTCGTTAAGTCATTATTTAGCTATGCCCTTGGTTGCCCACTATATTATGCAATAAAGACTTTTATTGATCAAAGCGCATCAGTGGTTCAATATCAATCGGCTTGCGCGTTGGCATATCACAAGGGCTGCTGCCGGTATAAACAAAAGCCGTGACATAATCATCTGCACTTACATCAAAATATGCTTTAACAGCAGGCTCATTACAAAGTAGTCCAGTACGCCACACCGTACTAAAACCTTGTGCCTTTAGCGCTAAGATGAGGTTTTGAACTGCCGCACCCGCACTAAGCATCTGTTCAAAGGATGGTACTTTTTTATGCACTTGCATTTGTGTGACGACAGTAATAATAACGGGTGCACGTAATGGCATATTATAAGTTTTTTGTCGCTCTTTTTCAGATAGGGTATCGCCTTCTTGTGCTGCTTTGGCTTCAGCTGCCACCAAAAATGCACGACCTAGCTCATGACGAGCATTACCCTGTGTGACGATAAAGCGCCACGGCTGTAGTTTCTTATGATCTGGGGCTGTCACTGCACAATCGATAGCGGCTTTTATCTGGCTTTCTGTCGGTGCAGGGATACTCAGATTACCAATACTGCGCCTCGATTTAATCCAATTGATCAGTTGTTCATCGGTCACTTGTGAGTTGGTTACTATCGGACTTTCGGTATTGTTTGGCTCATCATTATTATGGTCGTGACTCTTTTCAGAGGTACTCATGGTCTATCCTTATTCATTATTATAAGTGTTTAGCAGTTAGGCACATTTGCCTGTTATAGGTAATATTATTATAGTTTTATGGGATATAAGTAGAAACAAACCAGCTGCTGCTGCTATATTGTTATAGAGTAGCCAACAGTATTGGACAACAACTGGTTTTTAATATTTAAAGAATTGAATAAAATCTATGCTGCATCCGAATCTTCAGTACGATGCTCCATTTTCAGATAATCTTCTGACTGCATCTCAAGCAGGCGCGAACGTGTACGTTCAATCTCGAACGCCAGTTTTTGTCCTTGATATAACTCAAGAATCGGCTGTTGCGCGCGCACCAATAATTTGACACGGCGATCATAAAACTCATCAACTAAATAAATAAAACGTCGTGTTGGATCCCGCAAATCATCATCGAGCGCTGGTACGGCATTGATAAGTACGGTGCTGAACTGCTTAGCGATTTCAATAAAATCAGATGCCGACCGCGGCTCCATGCATAAATGACGGAAGTCGCAAAATAAGATGTCATCGGTACGCGCATTAATCCTGATTTCACGACCATTAACAGTGATAGGCTCATTGCTGAATTTTTGATTGTTAGACAAGCTGGCAAAACGGTTGGCGGGCCAGTGATGATTGGCTTTGGTCATGGGCGACTCGTATAGCTCAGCTTGTTGCAGCACACGCAAGCGATAATCAATACCGGAGTCGATATTCATAACGCTGGTATGCTTCTCAACTTCGGCAATAGCTGGCATAAAGCGATCTCGGTGCAAGCCATCTTTATAGAGTCCAGATGGCTCAATATTTGATGTCGCTACCAAGGTAATACCGCGATTGAATAGCATGGTGAACAAATCACCCAAAATCATCGCATCAGAGACGTTAGAGACAAAAAACTCATCAAAACAGATAATCACCGCTTCAGCATAGATGATATCAGCGACTTTTTCTAACGGATCACTCTCGCCTTGGAGCTTATGTAGCTCTTGATGTACCCGCTGCATAAAATGATGAAAATGTTGACGCATCTTGCGCTCAATGGTCAATGAATCATAAAACATGTCCATCATCCATGTTTTACCACGTCCTACCCCGCCCCACATATACAAACCTTTGGGTGCAACAGGCTTTGCTTTTAAAAAACTAAAAAAGCCTTTTTTCTGTACCGCGTTATCATTGAGCTGATGGTAAAGACCATCCAAGTAACTCATCGCCAAATACTGCTGCTCATCACGAGTAAACTCATCCGTGCTGATGGCTTGCTCATAACGCTGTAAGGGAGATAAACTCATAATACGACTCATCATTAAACAAAATAAATATCAGAATAAAGTATTAATACCGACAATCGCTACTAACTTATGATTTTTACACTGAGATAGTAGCAACTGGTTTATCAGAATGGCTTATCACAACCATTCTTTAGGTTAACACAGCTTAAGGTTGTAAAAATAATCCGTTAACTCTTAACAATACTGATTAGCGCAAAGCTATTTTAGGTAGCTTAAAGGGTATTAAGCGCTCTGTAGCTAATACTATATGTCGCCGTTATACGTATGCTGCTCCAAAAGCTTTTTCAGCTCAGACAAACGCCCATGAAAAAAGTGTCCTGCGCCATCAACAACGCTCACAGGAATGCCCAGTCGATCAGCAAATTCTTGCATATTATCAGGGTCGATGACTTCATCTGCATTACCATAAATCTCAAAGGTTTTATCGGCGGGTAAGTCTATATCACTGCTGTCATTTTTTTCGACTGAGGGAGCAATGAGAGCAATCTTAGATATCTCAAAATCATCCAGTCCCCATATATGCGGCGACACTAGCACTTGCTCAGCCACACGCGCCGTCACATAACCACCAAAGGAGAAGCCGCCAAGCCACAATTTGCGTGCCGGAGTTTGCTCAGCAATCCATTGTAGCACGGTCATTGCATCAACTACTTCCCCATCAGCATAATCATGCTCACCGGTCGATTGTCCAACACCACGAAAGTTAAAACGTACCACGTGCATACCATTATCACGAGCAAAGCGGTACATGGTCGTCACCACTTTATTATTCATCGTGCCATCGAACAACGGATTGGGATGGCAAAGCAGCGCAACGGTATCCGTATTTGGGTTATTAGAATTGTCTTGTTGCCAAAGCGCGTCAACTTCTAACACGCCAGCAGGAGCGGGAATCAATTGCATATAATACTTATTAGTTAGGAATGAATAGCTCAATTATCCTAGATATGGTTTATATTTCAAGTGATTTGCTGTGTATTGCCGCTATCTGTCGAATTTTTACTATTAATCATAGAAAATTGTCAAAAAATATAGCAGACAGATATTGCTTCAGACAGACATTACTTATGACTTTTGGGCAAACTTAGCGCACCTTTATCGCTGTCTATTTCGGTAGGTAATACAAGCGCAATATCGAACACAATAACCGTCTAGACACTCAATATATCAATAGGGTAAATTCATCGTTTGATAAAAGCTTTAACATATCTATAGTCAGAGAAAAGTAATATCGATACATCAAGTACTGCTGATATTAATTTTTCTTGCTTGCTGTGCCTATGCAGACAGAGGCTGCAAAAAATTTATACCAGCAGCACTGTAGCGTTTTTGAGATATTTTAACTATATCTGTCACTTTTAGGTTCATGCTTTCATTTTTACTTTACCGGAATTAGGAAATACTTATGAAGACTTTTAATAAAACGGCTACTTTAGCAGCCACCTTAGTCGCGGCCCTCACTTTGAGTGCCTGTCAAACCACGCCTTCATCGCCAGTTATTCAACGTGCCAACTCTATTTATGAAACAACTGGTATTGCCAAGACCAAGATAAAAGCTCAGCAAAACGCACTAGATAGTGCTAAGACTACTTGCCGAGGCAAACAGGTGATTATCGTTGAGGATCAAGTGAAATATAATGGCATCTTAAATGAGAGTACAGGGCGTATGATTGGTCAAGCGAGTGCCGTGCTCGGTACCATCCTTGGCACAGGCTCACCAAATTTATCACGTGATGATGACTATGAGTATATGATCAGTTTCCGCTGTCAGTAAGTCATGTCATAAAGCTGTAGTTATATATGTAGTGTATTAGCGATAACTTAGAGCCAATAAGCTTGCGATAAAGATACAATATCAATCGCTGCTTGTTGGCTTTGCTTTTTGTGTAGAGGCTTTTAGGTTAAACTACCCTATCTTATCTTTTACGTCACCTAGCTGGTCTCTAAGCCCTCACTATCTTTGGTCTATTATTATGCGCAAACCCAACCTGTCAAATACCAAGCACACTAAAGTATTAGCGCCTGCCAAAGATTTAGCGACCTTGGAGGCGGAGTTGGCAGAACAAGAAAACAGTCTAGAGGGTAACTTAGAAGATACTGTCCTGCGCCTTAGTGATTACTTATCAGCGGTCGATATGGTGATCAAGCAAACTTTTAATCACCGTGTTTGGGTCAAAGCTGAGATACGAAACTTATCTAGCAAAGGTGGGCATTATTATTTTGAATTGGCAGAAAAAGATGACGACGGTAAAGTCATTGCCAGCTGCCGTGGCAATCTATGGCGCTTTAAAGCGGCGCGGGTTTTAGCCAAGTTTGAGCGCGCAACGGGTATGCCACTGGACCGTGATTTGACGGTTTTATTAAAGGTATCGGCAGGTTTCCATGCGCAATACGGCTTCTCTCTCACCATTGAAGATATTGACCCAAGCTATACGTTAGGCGATTTAGCGCGTCAATATGCTGAGATGGTTGACCGCTTGGCAGGTGAAGGATTATTAAACCTGAATCAGCAGTTGCCAACTCCGTTTGATATCGAGCATGTGTTGGTCATCGCTCCTGAAAAAGCCGCAGGGCTAGGCGATTTTCAAGCGGACGCCAATAGACTCGCGAGTACAGGCGCTTGTCATTTCCATTATCATAACGCCACTTTTCAAGGTAATCATGCCCCAGCAGAGATTCGTCAAGCAATCATCAGTGCTCAGCAGCAATTTGAAAATACTTATCAGCGCCTGCCAGATTTATTAGTAATTATCCGTGGTGGTGGCGCTGTTGGTGATTTGGCTTACCTTAACGATTATGAGCTTGCTGCTTTAGTCGCTGAGCAACCTGTCCCTGTTTGGGTTGGGATTGGTCATGAGCGTGACAAAGTTATCTTAGATGAAGTGGCACATACCAGCTTTGATACGCCATCAAAAGTCATTGCGGCTATCATGGCGCATTTAGCACAGCTGGTCACTCAGACACTGCAATATCAAATGCAGATCAAACAAGCTGCTCAGCGTCAATTAAATACAGCTGAACAACAAACTGCGCGCCAATTGAGCCAAATACAATCGCAAACCATTGGTCAATTAACGGCACTACAAAAAGACAGTGCTTATGCGTGGCGTAGTATCCAACAAAGTGCACATCGTCAAGTGAAACAAGCTGCCAGACAAGCAAGCCAGCTGCATATACAGACTCAAGCCTCTGCTTATCAACAACTTTCACTCGCCTCTACTTATAGTAAAAATCATCAGAAAATTATTATGCAAAGTGCTCAGCAGCAGTTAATACAAGCAAAGCGTGATAGCGCACATCTGCGTGATATTGTACTCTTGCATCGACCGTCACGCGTACTTAAGCAGGGCTATAGCATGCTGACTGATGAACAGGACCAACGAATACTGACCAGTAGCAACCAGCTTTACCCGGAGCAGACCATTCATATCGTCCTAAAAGACGGTAAAGCAAAAGCACAGATTATTGATGTCTATGTTGATGATAAAACGCCAGAATCTGCAAACGCATCCTCTTAATCGTCTAGCAGTACAGAATATCCGCAACCGTTATTTATCTATCTATTTTGATTTTTACTATTAGGAAACATTATGAGCACCCCTACTCGCAAACGCAAAAAAGCCGCCCCAAAAACTTTTAAGGCGGCCTACGATATCTTAAAAACCAATGCTGCTGAATTGCAGCAACAAGATGAGCCTGATATTGATAATCTCATGACCACTGTTGAAGAATCGATTGCCGCTTATCGCATTTGCGAGACTCGTATTAACGCAGTACAACAAGCTTTAGATGCCGCGTTCTCTGAAGAAAACAAAACGGTTGCAAGCGAGAGCTAAATAGCCGTTTTGTCGTGCCTAAATGGCTTTTAATGAAAGCTATTCAGGCTCGTCAACCTCAAACACTTGGCGTAGATAGGCAAGATAGGTGTCATTATTGATCATTGTCTTACCTGGACTATCAGACAGTTTAGCGACCGGCTGACCGTTGCATTCAACCAATTTCAGAACAATATTCAATGGCGTGATGCCCATATCGTTGGTGAGATTGGTGCCAATACCAAAGCTGGTTTTGATTTGACCTTTAAAATACTGATGCAAATCCCACGCCTTATTCAGATCCAAGCCATCACTAAAGGTTAACACTTTGGTTCTTGGATCTATTTTTAGCTTTTGATAATGAGCAATCGCCTTATCACCCCAAAGATAAGGGTCGCCGCTATCATGACGCAAACCATCAAAAAGCTTAGCAAAATACAAGTCAAAATCGCGTAAGAACGCATCCATGCCGACGACGTCAGTCAGCGCAATACCCAAATCACCGCGATACTCGTGTACCCAAGCTTCAAGCGCCGCTTTTTGCGAATCACGTAGGCGCACATCCAGTGCCTGAAATGCCTGCATAAACTCATGTGCCATGGTACCAATGGGCGTCATGCCAAGCTTTTTTGCCAAATAAACGTTGGACGTGCCGCCCACTATGTTTGGCTCAGCTTTGTGCAAAGTCTCAACCACATGAGCTTGCCAGTCTTTATTAAACCGTCTACGTGTACCAAAATCAGCAACGATAAAAGGAGGAATATCACGGCTATTGCCTGCTTGTTCGGCAGCATAACGATGTAACAACTCCACTTTCTTCTCTAAGCGGCGCTGCCCTTCTTCAAGCACACTTGCATCCGTTAATACTTTAAAATATAGCTCATTGACAATGGCTAGTACGAATACTTCGAAGAACATCGCCTGAATCATCGGACCTTCGATATCGATAAATAGGCGACCTTTGTCATCGGTAGTCACCGTGATAAAACGACGTTTTAATTTAAACAATTCCAAGTAATCAACGAAGTCTGAACGCATAAAGCGCAAGCCACGTAAGTATTCTAGTTCATCTTCTAAAAATCGCAATTCACATAAGCTGTCTAGTTGCTGCTCTAAGGCATCTTTGATATCAGAAAGTGGATAAGCGGCATCTTTATTATTACGGCAGCGAAAGCGGTAGACACCATGGGTTTGAGGAAACTGATGTAGCATGGCTTGTAGCATAGTAAATTTGTACAAGTCGTTATCAAGTAACGAGGTAATAATAGGCTCAAAAGTAGTAGAAGTATGGGTAACGGTCATGTTACAGCCTTAAATACAAAAATGAAAAATCGCTAAACGAAGCAAGCGATAAATAGGTGGACATAACGATATAGTAAATGAAAAGTAATATCGACACATTATGTACTGCTGATATCAATTTTTCTTGCTTGCTGTGCCTACGCAGACAGAGGCTGCAAAAAATTTGTACCAGCAGTACCGTAGCGTTTCTAGAGTATTTTGACTATATATATTACTGATAGAACAATCATAAGCGTTTGAGTATAACGAACTTTAGATTATTTTTCAGAGTTCACTATGGATTGCAGCAAAATTACTACGATTCATAGCAGTATTCATCACATTATTAGCCGACTATAACCTATAAAAAAGACGCCAAGAATATTCTTAACGTCTTTTTATAAAATTATTAAACCATGTTATTTACTAAGGTTTCGCAGGTTTAACCAACTTCACTAGTGGCGCATAGCCTGACTGAGGCATCACATTGACTGGGATAAACTGCAATGCCCCGCCATTGATGCAATAACGCAGACCGCCACGGTCTTTTGGACCATCAGGGAACACATGACCCAGATGCGAATCCGCTACTCGTGAACGAATCTCAGTACGTACCATGTTAAATGCCATATCGTCATGTTGCGTAATCACTTGCTTATCAATTGGCTTGGTAAAACTTGGCCAACCACAGCCTGAGGCATATTTATCAGTTGATAAGAATAAAGGCTCACCGCTGACCACATCGACATAGACACCGGGTGCAAACAAGTTATCATATTCATGACTGAATGCCCGCTCAGTGCCTGCATCTTGAGTGATATCATATTGTGCTTTGGTCAAAGTGTTTTTTAACGCGCCTTTATCAAACCCAGCATAACGCTTAGGATCTAACGTCTCAGCGACAGTAGTTACTGATGCAAGCTTAGTACGTACCGTGTCTTCAGGCTTGTCATCGGCAAGGCTTAAATCAACATGACAATAGCCATTCGGATTTTTCGCTAGGTAATCTTGATGATACATCTCAGCTAAGTAAAAGTTGTCCAATATTTTGTTTTCAACGACTATCTTTTGCTTATATTGACTTTGCACACGCTTGATTGCAGCATCAACTACTGCTTTATCTGCTTTGTCGGTGTAATAAACCCCTGAACGATACTGTACGCCGCGATCATTACCTTGCTTGTTTAAACTGGTTGGATCAACCACGCGGAAATAATACTTTAAAATCGTATCCAGATCCGTTTTATCAGCATCATAGGTGACTTTGACTGCTTCGGCATGCCCTGAACCACGGATTACTTGCTCATAGCTTGGGTTGACTGTGTCGCCATTGGCATAGCCTGACACAGCATCTACGACACCATCGACTCGCTCCATATAGGCTTCTACGCCCCAGAAACAGCCACCTGCTAGGTAGATTGAGCGGGTGTTAATCGCCTTACCTTTGTCATTATAATAAACGCCATCTTTTTGCTTAATAGTCTCAATTTTACTGTTGTTATCTAATGTTTGGACATTTGCAGGCTTAGCACTACCAGCTTTGAGTTCAGCAAAATCATTATTCGCATTTTCAGCAAGGGCGTAGGCTTGCTCTGCTGACATATTACCTTTGACCAAATGCACCAAATTACCGTTTTTATCGAGTATTGCCCAGCTTGGATAAACCTGTACGCCAAGCGTATTAATCAGCTCACCTGAGGCATCAATCAATACGGGAAGCTTAGGGTAATCGGCTTGCACGCCAGCATACCAAGTGCTGAATTCGCCATCGGCTTTTTCATTCAGATGACCGGGACTTGCCACAGTGACGACATTTAAACCAGAAAATTTAGGATCAGTGCGCCATTCTTCAGTTTCTGCTAGCGTCCCTAAGCATAATGGGCACCAGCTCGCCCAAAACTTAACCAAGGTGGGTTTACTAGGGTCAATCACAGCAGCGCCATTTTTACCCAAACCCTTGGTCAACTGCGGCAATGCTTGCATTGTTTTGAGCATATCGGATGGCAACATATCACGTGAGCTTTTCACGCCACTATTTTGCTTGCTTGTACTACTACTGACGTTATTCTCTGCACTACTCATCTGCCCACAAGCTACCAATATACCAGCACTCAAGACCGTCGTGACGCCAAACGCACTGATATTCTTTAACCAACGTGACGCAGCTTGCGGTGGGGCTATCGCAGAATTATTAGCGTTCTTATTTTCATGACTATTAGTGTTATGATTATTCGCATCATGATGGTCTTTCTTATGTGGCATGAGATATCCTTTTGACGAAGTCTTACGACTATAAGCTACATGCTGTAGGGCAGCTTATGGTCTTCTTGCGCTATTAGTTAAAGTAAATGAGTAAAGGTTTTGGAGCGATAAACATACTGTAAAAGGGTGAGTCAGGCTTAGTAAAAGCTATAAGACAAAATATAAATAGAGTGTGAGGCTAGAGTTGAAACCTAATGCTGTATCTGTAGTGGCTTTAGCTTAGATAAAGATATGACATGCTTTAAGTATGACTTCCATATTAGAGTATCTTAATAGTATATACTGATAATGGAGTTTTTTTTAATAGTAAAAGAGATGCTGCTACACTTTTTTAACAGCATGGAAATAGTAGAGTGATAGATTACTTTAGCAAAAACCTACCTTTTAGAAAATAATAACGATAACATAAGTCGCTATATAGTCAGTTCAAAATAAAAGCGATACGATTGTAATAACGTGCTATTGGCTATAAATTTTTTGCAGCCTCTGTCACGCCTGCGAACAGCAACCAAGAAAAAATTATAGCCAATAGCCCTGTATCGCTTTTAAAATGAATCGACTATATACACCTACTGCTTAGCACCCATAAATCTAGCGACATACTCATCAGCGGGATTATGACGTAAGTCGCTTGATGTGCCTGTTTGCACCAAACGTCCACCATTCAAAATACTAATACGCTGACCTACCTTGATGGCTTCGTCAATATCATGGGTGATAAACACGATCGTCTTATTCAATCGCGCTTGTAGCTCTAATAATTGATCCTGTAGTTGAGCGCGAATCAAAGGATCGAGCGCCGAAAAGGCTTCATCCATGAGCAATATAGGATTGTCCATTGCCAAAGCACGTGCCAGCCCAACGCGCTGCTGCATGCCTCCTGACAGCTCATCGGGATAGCTACTCTCTAGATTGGATAGACCAACTTCATTCAGCCAGTGCCTAGCTACCTCATGACGCTCCTTGATACTCATTTTTCGCACCCGCAAGCCATAGGCGACGTTTTGAATGACGGTCATATGAGGTACCAGACCAAAATGCTGAAACACCATACTGACTGTTTGCTGACGATATTGCTGAAGCTCTTGATCATTGAGCGCTAAGATATTAACAGCAGAAGAGGGTTCTCCTTTCTCTATTGGCAAGGTATCTTTATTTGTAACTACTGAGTTAGATACTAACTTAGTCACAGAGTCTTTAGCATTGATAGCCGTGTTTACCAATATCTTGCCACTGGTTGGATCAATCAGACGATTGATATGACGTATTAAGGTTGACTTGCCGGAGCCTGACAACCCCATAATACAATGCAGCTCGCCTGCTTTGACCGCTAAATTAATATCATAAAGCCCGACCGAATAGCCGGTTTGTTTCTTTACTGCAATACTATCCATACCCTCAGCCAGCAATGCCAATGCCATTTTTGCTTGTGCGTGACTGGCGTTATATATCTTACTGATATTTTCTAGCTGAATATGATTCATTGTCGTTCTCTTTGTTTTTATTTTTAGAGTTGTTATTTATTAAGATTGATTCATGTAGTTGAGTTATTTTAAAACCGACACAAGGCATTATTATGTCTGCAAATAACTGCTAACCAATCGGGCGTCTACCAGCTTCAATGGTTTTTTGGCGCGCACGCTTACCTTGCCCAAACGCCTGAGTAATGCGGTCAATGATAATCGCCACAATGACAATCGCCGTACCTGCTTGTAAGCCTTGACCAATATTGAGCGTTTGAATAGATTGCAATACATCTTCACCAAGACCTGGCGCTCCGATCATGGACGCCAATACCACCATAGACAGTGACATCATGACGGCTTGGTTTACCCCTGCCATGATACTGGGCAGTGCTTGCGGTAGCTTAATCCAAATAAGCAATTGCAGATGCGTACTGCCAAACGAGCGCCCTGCTTCTACCATCTCATGATTCACTTGAGTAATACCCAAGGTCGTCAGACGAATAAGCGGCGGTAATGCATAAATAATGGTGGCAAACAGCGCTGGCACTTTACCGATTCCAAACAGCATCAGTACCGGTATCAGATATACAAAGCTTGGCATGGTTTGCATCACATCTAATATAGGCGTCACAATCTTACGCAATAGCTTACTTCCTGACATGGCAATGCCGATAGGAATACCAATAACCACCGTCACCCATACTGAAACGATGAGCAATGCCAAGGTATCAATTAACGCGCCCCATAAACCAAATGCCCCAATTAAGAACAACCCAGCGCCGCATGCTAAGGCAAACCAAATTTTACGTACAGCAAACCATGCCAATACCGTCACAAGGGCAATAATTAGCCATGGTGGGATAAGCGTTAATAGGCGCTCAATAGGAAGCAATAAATACGTTAAGGCGACGGTACTGATCGTACGGAATACGTCGCCATGATTGCGAACGACGCTGGCTAAGGTGTTATTCAGTGGAGATTCAAGTGACCATGAAGGGAAGATAGATGATGGGTCTGCTAGGTTCGTACTAGATGCTTTTTTATCAGTCACGATAGCAGCACCCGTTAAGCTAATACCTAATTTAGCTGCAAGGTTGGTAGCTGCCTCATCCGATAACCACTTCTGCCAAACTTGGGGGTTATCACGCAGAAAAACAAAGGCTTGCTCCTCCCCGCTACGTTTGCTTTCACTCATCTCTAAAATAGCACCATTAAGCTCAGCGGGGCTAAATTGGATTTTTTTGAAAACATCTGCAAGCTCAGGATTGGCATCGATAAACGGGGTAGATACAGCGATACCTAAAGGCGATACAGGGAATCCCGACACACAATCAGCGGTGCCATAAGCAAGTAATAAGTCTTGCCAGCAGGCATCATCATGGGCAGGAAATTCCAATGCGGCAAAATCGTATTTTGCCATCAAACCTGTCGGCTGCCAGTAATAAAATAAGAGTGGCTTATGCTGCTCAAAAGCGGAAGCAATTTCAGCATCAAGGGCTGCACCTGTGCCGGGATGGGCATTATTAAAATCACTCTCCAAGCCAGTATTTTTCAGCAATCGCGTATTAAAAATCTCACATGTCCAACCAGATGGACAGTTCATAAAGCGTGATTTGCTGGGGTTTTCAGGGTCTTTAAACAGCTCAGCGTATTTAGGCAGATCTTGATAACGGCGTAGACCCGGGTTTTCGTCCAGTACATATTTAGGAACATACCAACCTTGGGTTGCACCGCCCTTAAGCGTGTCACCAATAACAGCGACTTTATTCTGCTCAATAGCTTGTGTCATGATGGGTGAGCGCCCTATCCACTGCTCTCCAATAACTTGGATATCATCTTGCGACAATGCTGTTTCAAGTGCAGGACCTGCTCCCGGCACCTCCTCTACCTGACAGCCATAGCCGCTCTCAATGATGTATTTTAAAACACCGCTTGTAAACTGACCACTCTCCCATGTCAATGCCCCAAATTTAATCGGTGCTTGGCATGTTGGCACAGCAGCTGATACTGGCAAAGACAGTAAGAGCGAGCTTATAAGCAATAAGCTAAATGCAATCCATTGGCGCACGGCGTTATCCTATTTATTGTCTTTACTATGAAAATAGCTGTCATCAGCCTAATTTGAGCAATTAATAAGCCTATCATCTACTACTGATTTTTATCTAAAACAAACAAAACTATCGTTTAGTGTCACCACAAAGTGTAGCGATTTATAACACTGATAACAAATGATTCTTTAGACAAAAAAATAGCACTTACCGTAGTAGATGCTATTGATGGAGGAATGTGAATAAATACTATCTATTTAATAAGGCAACTATTTTAAACTGCTATTTCAAAAACAGCGCCATTGCCTTTTTAAATAAGCCACCATAGGGCGGTAACAATATATTTAGCCCATTCAATTTGGATTGTACAAAGATAGGTTTCATATGACTCAAACGATCAAATCCAGCTTTACCATGGTAAGCGCCTGTACCTGAATCGCCAACACCGCCAAACGGCAAGTCATGCTGCGCTACATGCATAATCACCTCGTTGATACATAATCCGCCCGATACCGTATTGGTGCGTACCTTATCGATATCACGGCTATTATCACCGAAGACATATAGCGCTAACGGTCGTGGACGGGCGTTAATAAATGCAATCGCATTATCAAGAGTGTCATAGTGCATGAGTGGTAAAACGGGTGCAAATATCTCGTTTTGCATCAAATCACTCTCAGGCGCAGGCTCGCTGACAATAACCGGTGGCATGAGACGCGTTTCAAGATTAGACGTCGCATCAGTGAGTCTATAGACACCTTCACTGGATAAATTCTCTAAATAGCCTTTAACACGCTTGAACTGCTGAACATTAATAATGCGTGAGTAATCAGGATTGCTTTCAATATTGGGATAGTGTTTCTCCATCCACTCTCTTGCCAGACGCACAAATTCATCATGATGTTGGCGCTGAATCAGTACATAGTCAGGCGCGATACACGTTTGACCAGCATTTAAGGTCTTACCCATCATCACGCGATTGACAGCATTTTCTAAGTTAGCACCCTCTAGTACTATGACTGGCGACTTACCGCCAAGCTCAAGCGTGACCGGTGTTAGATTGGGTGCTGCCGCTGCCATTACCTTTTTACCAACAGCAGTAGAGCCAGTATAGAGCAGGTGATCAAAAGGCAGCTCACTAAAAGCCGCTGCAATCTCAACTTCACCGATGACCACACAAACCATATCTGCTGAAAAATAACGTGAAATGGTTTCTGCAAACGTTTGCGCAAATTGCGGCGCCGCTTCACTCATTTTAACCATGATGCGGTTACCAGCGGTAATCGCGTCAATCATCGGTCCTATCGCCAAGAATAAAGGATAGTTCCAAGGTACCATGATACCAACCACACCTAATGGCTGTGGCAAAATCTCATTATGGGCTGGCATATATAGTGCTGAAATCGATACTCGCTGCGCCTTCATCCACCTCTTACCGTGCTTTTTGGCATGACTGATACCCGTAAAGCTCGGAAACAGCTCGGCAAATTGAGTTTCTGATTCACTACGATAGCCAAAATCAGCACTGATAGCATTAGCAAGTAGCTGTTGATTGTCACTCAGCATTAGCTCTAGATTATCGAGTTGGTCTCTACGCGTTGCCCAATCATTGATAGGCTGAGTACGGCTTAGATTTTGCATGCGTGAAAACTGTGACTGCATATCTGCCACGGTTTTGATAATACTAAGCCCTTCGTGCTCATCGTATTGAGGATGCATCGCTTGAACCTGATTGTTTTGATCGCTGTCTGTCATATATCTTCCTTGTCATATACGTGAGAGTCAGCACGTTTTGTCAAATTTAAGACTCTATAGCTATTATTAGACACTAAAAATCACTGATATCACTCTATTATCCTTGTAAACGTGTTATCTATGCAACAAAGCCTAATAGTGAATAAGGCTAAAACATCATTTTCTTAGATATTACTTTTGTTTAGTACCATTTAATGTAGCCCATTGATTCCTGAATGAACAGCATCTTTAATGCACCCATGGGTTTGTATACGATGCGTATCTGCTCACTACAAGGTGCCTTTTGTGACTATTTTATTCTTTTATATTTTTCCAGTTCAATATAATTAAAATTAAAATTTGGGCGACAATATGAAAACTGCTACACTCAATGACAGTAATATTAACAATAGATAGCCCATTTTACATAACAAAAACATAAGACAGCCACTCTCATGCCAAATACTATGCAGGCGCTTAATACGCAACCACTTAATGAAAATCTCATCACAAAGTCACTCACTGCTGCTGATTATGTGGCTACTCTTGATGCCATGTTATCACGCACGTTAGAGCGTATCGCTCTTAAAAAAGAGCAAGGACTGCGTACGCCTGACGAGTTATGGATTGTCGATCACAATGACGTTTATACTCTTGGGCAAGCAGGTAAAGAAGAGCATATCCTGCAACGTACTAATACGCCTATCATTAAGACGGATCGCGGTGGTCAGGTAACATGGCATGGACATGGTCAGCTGGTTATGTATTGGCTGTTTGATTTGGACAGTATCAGCTGGAGTGTGCGCAATATGGTCTCACACGCTGAGCAAGCGATTGAGGATGTGGTCAATGACTGTCTCAAGAGCACAGCATCAACTGACACCAACCATATCAGCGCCCGTGCCCGCCGTGATGCCCCAGGTGTCTATCTATATGCTGATATGGCTACAGAAACGGACAGCGCTCCTACTAGTGATGAGATAGAAGTTGATAATACCATTATGATTGGCAAAATCGCGTCGCTTGGCTTTAAAATCAAGCATGGCTTTAGCTACCATGGTATTGCCATTAATTTAGATTGTGATTTATCAGCATTTAATGCTATCAACCCTTGTGGTTATGCTGGCATGCAAATGTTGCGTTTGGCGGATTTTGTTAATATGAACCAAGCGACCAATATACAGCCAAATAACCTACCGCTTACCGATGACCAAAAGACCCTGAGCTACGAGCAATTTACGCAACAGCTCATCGACAATATCGCAAAACGTCATGCAGGAGACATCCCATTGCGTGAATTAGCGCCAAAATAGGTATTTTTTGTATAATCCTTTTTTGCATAATATCGTGCGCGCTTAGACTTAAGCATTGTGAGAAAATTTGATTCAAACTTGTTATAATCGCACACGGCACAAATTGGGCGCAGTAACGAACCTTGGACGCCGATTTTAACCCTTTACGATTCAAACATTCATAACAAAAGCACATTGGAGTATTTTATGGCAGATTTTAATAAAATTTTGGACGCAGGCGATGTTGACGGCGGCATTATTAATGTCGTAGTAGAAATCCCAGCTGGTAGTAGCCATAAAATTGAGTGGAATCGCGAGTTGGCCGTATTTGAGCTTGATCGTGTTGACCCACAGATTTTTGCCAAGCCTTGCAACTATGGTTTTATCCCACAAACTCTTGATGAAGATGGCGACGAGTTAGATGCGCTTATCATCACAGAACAGCCTTTACCGACTGGTATTTTCTTAAAAGCGAAAGTCATCGGTGTGATGAAGTTTGTTGATGATGGCGAAGTCGATGACAAAATCGTCGTCGTACCTGCTGACGACCGTGATACAGGCAACGCTTATAACAGTCTAGCGGACTTACCAAAGCAGCTGATCAATCAGCTAGAATTCCATTTCAGTCACTATAAAGACCTCAAAAAAGCAGGTACAACGGTGGTTGAATCTTGGGGTAACGTAGAAGAAGCCAAAGAAGTCATTAAAGAGTCTATCCAACGCTGGAAAGATCTATAAATTAAAATGAAATAAAATTGATAACAGTACCGCAGATATGATGATAACTGCGGTATTTTTTTGCTTGAATTTTGACTGTACAACAAGGTTATAATACCCCAATCTACTTATTATCATGCTCAAATAAGGACAGTCATGTTTGATTCTGATTCAGGCTTAGAACCTGCCAAAGTAAAATTACCGAAAACGGTTATCATGATGGTCGAAAAAGGCAATCTGGTCATGGCAATTAAGACGTTAGCCGCTGACGAAAATATCAGTATGGATGCTGCAAAATCTCGCATCGATGCATACGAGCTTGCTCTCAAAAATCAGCAGCAGCAAAAATTAAACAGTATCGCTAATAAACAAGGCATTCCTAGTCAAGCCATGAACTTTGATAGAGAAACAGTCGAAGATGATACTGAGCGCTTGATTAAGAGTAAAGTAAAAAGCACACCAACGGAGCAAAGCTTCCAAAGCCTACAAGAAGGCGTTGACAGTCAGCTCAATGATTTAGGCTATAAAAAACCCCTACTGCCCTACTGGGCAAAGCGACTACTCATCATTGCTATCATTATGGCTGGGTTATTTTGGATAATGTGGCGTGTGTTTGGCTAGTCTTTTATAAGTGGTTCCATTATAGCAGTC
Organism: Psychrobacter sp. SC65A.3; assembly: GCF_025642195.1. Lineage (NCBI taxonomy): Bacteria > Pseudomonadati > Pseudomonadota > Gammaproteobacteria > Moraxellales > Moraxellaceae > Psychrobacter > Psychrobacter sp. SC65A.3. The sequence continues at coordinate 1,738,415 of NZ_CP106752.1, forward strand.
TGTTTTAAGTAGTCTGTTAATAGGTTTGAAGGGTGAAACAGTTGGTTCCCTTGGGGTATGCCTAAAATAAAATATTGAGGAATCTATCGGTAAAGTAAAGAACCGTCATTTTCCCCATAAATCGATTTTGTTTTAAACAGTTTTACTATTATGCTGATCAGATAGTCGACGTCTAATAAGCCAAACAACAATCATGACTATGGCAAGTAATAAGAAAACCTTAGAGTAAGGCGCTAGCATAGCTGCAATGACCTCATAGTTTCTACCCAAGTAAAATCCTGAAAGAGTCAATATTGTCGTCCAAATACTTGCCCCTAAAGCCGTTAATATTACAAAAGAAACCAGCGACATTTTATTCATCCCTGCAGGAATGGAAATTAGTGAACGAATACCAGGCACCATGCGACCAAAAAAAACCGCTTTTTTACCATGTTTATCGAACCAAACATTGGACGATAAAATATCCTCAGGCTTAATAAACACGTATTTGCCGTACCTTTTAGTAAAAATCACTAGTCGCTCTTCATTGAATAAAGATCCTAGATAGTAGAGAGGTAGAGCGCCTAAAACGCTGCCAAATGTACCTGCTGCTATGACCAATAGTATATTTAAATCACCTTTAGCTGACGCAAAACCTGCTGCTGGCATAATTAGCTCAGAAGGTATAGGTGGAAAAACATTTTCAGCAAACATGGCAAATATAATGCCAAGATAGCCAAACTTTGCCATGATAACTAGCACCCATTCACTCATTTGATGCATTGGTTTACCTTATCTTGTTAGTGATTTATTTATCATTTAAATAGGTTCAAATAGTAATATGTCATTAGCTTTTCTAAACTAAAATTGGTGTAGATGAAAAGAAATAAAATCTGTATATTAGATTTTCTTCTTAGGGCTTTGGCACTGATATAACGGCATATCAATTGCAGCTAAATATCATAGCGACCCCTATTATTATACTTGAGGAACATTGTGGAAACCATCGGCACCCCTTGGCTATATGCCATTTTTTTTGTAATAGTCGCAGTCATGTTACTGATCGACTTTTTAGGTTTTAAGCACAAACATACGCCAGAGAGTTCTGATGTAAACGCAGTACAAGAGAACCAACCTGTTTCTATTAAATTGGCTGCGGTATGGAGTATTGCTTGGGTCAGTGTATCTGCTATATTCGCAGGCGGATTATGGTGGTATTTAAACGCAGAATTGGGTGTAGCAGTTGCCAATCAAAAAACCTTAGAGTTTGTGACTGGTTATTTAATCGAAAAATCACTAGCCATTGATAACGTATTTGTTTGGCTTATGATTTTTGGCGCGTTTGCTGTTCCACCTGCGTTACAGCGCCGTATACTATTGTATGGCGTGATAGGCGCTATCGTTTTACGTACTATTTTTATTCTTGCAGGCGCATGGCTAATCCAAGAGTTTTCATGGGTACTTTATATCTTTGGTGCGTTCTTGGTTTATACCGGTTATAAATTTTTAAAAGGTGGCCACGACGAACCTGTCGACCTTGAGGAAATGAAGCTATTAAAATGGCTACGTAGACACATGCGCATTACGTCCACGCTACGAGGCGAAAAGTTTTTAGTGCGTGAAAACGGTCTATTGTGGGCGACACCCATGTTGGTAGTATTAATTTTAGTCGAAATCTCTGATGTTATTTTTGCAGTTGATTCTATTCCTGCTATTTTTGCCATTACCACCGACCCATTCATTGTATTAAGTGCTAACTTATTCGCTATTTTAGGTCTGCGTGCTATGTTCTTCCTATTAGCAGGCGCAGCAGCCACAATGCACTACTTACCATATGGGCTAGGCGTGATAATGACATTTATTGGTATAAAAATGCTTCTACTTGATCTTTATCACGTTCCAATAGCAGCTTCTTTAGGCTTTATTGCAGTAGTGCTAATTATTACTGGATTGATGTCATGGCGTTATGCCAAAAATAATCCGCAGGCGCAGATATAAATCAATATAGTACTAACTTGGTAAGCGCTTGATGCCAAGTTGGTACTACATATATCAAGTCCCTCTAATATTTTCTAAATACTAAGAATTGAAGCAAGGAATAAAGCTTACAGTAATAGGAATTAAGATAGTCATGATGCATGTCTTAATTTCCATTACGTATATGCTTAAGAGCACATCTGCATTTTTTTAATGAGTTAGTTCATCAACATATCTCTTGTAACAAAAGGCTTAAGTTCTCATTAGGAAAAACCGTCCTTCTTCCCATAACGAGCCTTATGTTAAATAGAAATCCACTGCTGCCTACCCGTCTGTATCATTATCAATGCTTTTAAGGCACTAAAAAAGGATACCGAAGTATCCTTTTTTGGTTATACATAATAAATACAATCTAGTGATGCTCACCCGGTAAGATTCTGGCAAAGGCACGTTGAGCAAGGTTTGGTTTTTTATCGGTGGTTTGAGCGGCGCGAGTGCTCGGGAAAATGCGATAACCCATCGATTGAATACCAACGTTAATCGCTGGTGCTAATGAATAAGTAGCCGACGCAAACTTGCCCATGTTGCTGGCAATACTGTTTGGTTTATGAACGATCGCTTTGGCGACCATCATTGCGGCCTCATCTGGCATAAGCGCTGGCATATAACGATAAAGCTTAGTTGGCTCAATCATCGGCGTGCGTACCAATGGCATAAAGATATTGGTTATCGTCACATTATCGCCTTTGACTTCTGCAGCTAGACAACGGCTAAAGGCATCCAAGGCCGATTTTGAGGCGACATACGCGGCAAAACGCGGACTGTTTGCCAATACACCAATTGATGAAATATTCACAATTTGACCCGTTTGACGTTCAATCATCGTCGGCAAAAACCCAAGAATGATTTTGACTGCGCCAAAGTAATTAATATCCATGGTACGCTCAAAATCATGGAAACGTTCAGTGGATTCGTGAACCGAGCGTCGTATCGAGCGACCGGCATTATTTACCAAGACATCAACGTGACCAAAGTCCGCCAAAATTTGCGTGCTAACTTTTTCAATGGCATCCATATTGGTCAAATCACAAGGATAATAACTTGCCTTACCACCAAGCTCTTCGATACTTTCTTTAACCGCTTTTAGCTTCTCTTCAGTACGTGCCAACAAAATGACATGAGCACCGCATTCACTAAGCAAAAAAGCAGTACGCTCACCAATACCGCTTGATGCCCCCGTTATAATAATATTTTTGTCTTGAACTGCTTTACCGATTGCTTTTTTTGAAGGGTTAGCCATGAAACATCCTTTTAAAAATTAGACTTCCGTTAATATTTACCTAAATCATAACAAAGAAATATAGGTTAAAGGAAATAAATAAGCAATAAAGCCAGTTTAACTGGATAGACATTCTTACTAGATGAAGTATGGATCACTTTGTGCTCGACATATGCTCTTCATTGTTTATTCATGAGCATTCAAAAAATCCTCTACCACACGGAACTGTCCGGCGGTACTTTCCTCACCATACATGGCTTGCCTAAAGGCGTTAGAGTTCGGAATACCGGTGGTATACCAAGCAATGTGCTTGCGAGCAATACGGCAGCCTGAGTATTCACCATAAAAACCGTATAGCTCTTCTAAATGTGTCAGTACAATTCCTTTTATCTCGCTAACACTGGGTGATGCCAGCGTCTCACCTGTGCGCAAAAAATGCTCAATATCGCGAAATATCCATGGTTGTCCTTGGGCAGCGCGTCCAATCATCACCGCATCACAGCCGGTCAACTCATAAACACGCTGCGCTTTTTGCGCGCTGTCTATATCGCCATTTGCGATGACTGGAATGCTAATACTTTCTTTGACCTCACGTATCAGCTCATAACGCGCCTCTCCGGTATACATATCTTCACGCGTGCGTCCATGGATGGCAATAGCAGCTATACCCGCTTGCTCTGCTCGCTTTGCAACGCGCAAAATATTTTCACGTCCATTCTCATAGCCCAAGCGCGTTTTTAAAGTAACGGGCGCATCGACGGCATTCACCGCAGCATCTAGCAAGCGCGCAACCAAGTCTTCATCTTGCAATAGTGCAGAGCCTGCCAATTTACGGCAAACCTTTTTGGCAGGGCAGCCCATATTAATATCAATAATTTGTGCACCATTATCAATCTGATAACGCGCCGCTTCTGCCAATTTATCAGGTTCAGCTCCAGCAATTTGTGCCGAAATAGGCGCGATTTCATTATCAAAATTGGCACGATAGAGCGATTTTTTGCGCGCATACAATGCCGTATCAGCGATAATCATTTCACTGACTGCATGACCTGCACCAAAAGATTTGCACAATCTGCGAAAAGGATTGTCTGTCACGCCAGCCATCGGTGCAACTATCAAACGGTTCTCAATCGTCAAGCCGCCAATCACGAGTGGCTGCAATAAAGGATGGTCTGAGGTAGGATTAGACGAAAGTAAAACTGGAGAATCAATAGACATAAAAAACGGCTTGATTGGTAATGAAAACAAGCCGTTATTCTAAGGATTCGTGCGCATATTGCAAGGGATTACGTAATCATTTGCTCAGCTCATAAAGTTTATCAACATTGAATGTCCTGTTTAATATACCTATTTATCAAACACACTGCCCTGCTCAAGCGTTATATCTTCATCATGCTCTTGCATACGCCACGGTAAAATATCTGGTGAGACATTGACAAAGTGTAGATACTTCTCAAACTGATCGATAATGTCATTAATAATCGACACTGATTCATAACCATATAAATCATAGGTCTGACCACCACGGCGCAAATACACTTCAGCACGGTAATGGTGCTCTTGCGGCAATTTGTTTGCCATATCTTCCGTATAATAATCAGGAATATCATGCTCTGATAAGCGAACCTCGTACCAGAACTCCACATTATCGCCACTTCTCAATTCTAATACAGCGCGGTTATTGATCTCATCATAATTCACATCAGGCAACCAACCTGTATCGGCGAACTTCTCAGCCACTTCGTGCATAGAAGATAAAATCGTTCCTCTGATATAACTAAGCACTTTATCGCGTGTTGGCTGCTCAGTCATATAATCAATACGCTCGCGCCAAGCCTCTAGTTTCAGTAGATGCGGTGGCAAATGGTTGTCGTTACCTAAACTCTGGTTACGATGACCTTCAATACGCAGCGCTCGCCACATGCCAAATATCGAAATTAATATGATAACGGCAAAGGGTAAGGCGCTGACAATAGCGGCAGTCTGCAATGCTGTTAGTCCACCAGCGACCAGCAGCGCTGCAGCAACTGCCCCTTCAGTCACTACCCAAAATGTACGTTGCCACCATGGCGTATCACTACGACCACCGGCTGCAAGCGAGTCAATCACCAAAGACCCTGAATCCGATGAGGTCACAAAAAAGGTAATAATTAATAGTACTGTTAATGACGACACTATCTGAGTAAAAGGTAAGTTCTCTAATAATTTAAATAATGCAATTGCTTGGTTGTTCTGCACTTCAGTAATGAGTGCATCATAGCCATCAACCATAATCATATGGAGCGCTGTATCGCCAAAAACTGCGAACCAGAAGAATGTAAAGAAGGTTGGTACTAACATCACGCCTAATACAAACTCACGGATAGTACGACCCCGACTAATCTTGGCAATAAACAATCCGACAAAGGGTGCCCAAGCAATCGTCCATGCAAAGATAAAGAGTGTCCAACTGCCGATCCAATCACTCGATTGATAAGCCTGTAAACTAAAAGTACGCTCAACAATATTGCCTAAATAGCTGCCCGTGTTTTCCATAAAGGCGTTTAGAATAAAGATGGTTGGACCCACGATAAAAACAAACAGCATCAGCCCCGTTGCTAACATCATGTTCAAAATTGAGAGTCGCTTTACCCCTTTATCCATGCCAGCGAGAACAGATGCCAAAGCTGCTAGTGTCACCAGCGCAATGATAATCACCTGAACTGTAATACTAACAGGTATCGTATTTGGTAATAGATAATTTAACCCGGCATTGATCTGTGATACAGAAATCCCCAAACTGGTCGCAATACCGAACATCGTGCCCACAATGGCAAACACATCAACAGTATGTCCAATCGGACCATAAATTTTATCACCAATCAATGGATATAATGTCGAGCGCATGGATAGTGGTAAGCCATGACGAAAAGAGAAGTAAGCCAGTGACAAACCAACCACACCATAGATCGCCCAAATATGAAAACCCCAGTGAAAATAGGCAATTTGCATCGCTTCTTTGGCAGCTTCAATAGTCTGCGGCGTTGAAAGCGGCGGACTGGCAAAGTGTATGACTGGCTCTGCTACGCCATAGAATAATAAAGCAATCCCATACCCTGCAGAAAACAGCATGGCAAACCATTCAAGAAAATTATACTCAGCCTGAGCATGATCTGGTCCCAGTTTAATACTGCCATAAGACGAAAACGCCAAGACAATAATAAACATCAAAAATATAGCGACTGCTAGCATATAGAACCAGCCGAAAGTCTCGGTGGTAAAATTCAGAACGGTGCTAAATAGTTCCCCAGCAGACTCAGGATTAATGGCAGTACCAATCACTAATAGCAGCATAATGGCTGCTGCCGGCACGAAGACGGGCAATAAGATAGTAGAACGGGAGGATTTGTTCTTCATAAGCAGATTCTTATATTAACGATCAAGTAGACTTAATGTTTACCACAAACCGATTACTAACCCCAGTATTGCTGCCCATTTGTCACATTACTTGAACTATTGTTACAGCACTATTACCTAAAAACAAAAAAGGCAACTTGTTAGTTGCCCTTTTATTATTATCTAAAGAGTAAGTACTATCTGTTCTTTTAACTCAGAACAATGATAGACGTTTTTAAAATTACGCAGTAATAATCGCTGCCAGTTGTTCAGCTGTTTTTGCAAGCTCGGCATGATCTGCTTGTGTGACGGCATGGTGACCAAGCTCATGAATACTAGAAGGAATCAGGTGCACATGATAATGAAACACCGTTTGCCCTGCTTCTGCACCATTTAGCTGCATTTGGATAATGCCTTCACGATCAAATACCTGACGCTGGGCTTCCATGACTTTTTTAGCCGTCATCAACACAGCTGCCGCGTATTCAGGTTCAAGATCGGCTAAGTCCACCGCTTTTTGCTTAGGAATGACTAAAACATGCCCCTTTGCTTGTGGCATGATATCCATAAAAGCAAGAGTCTTATCATCTTCATAAACTTTATGATAAGGGATATCGCCATCGAGCATTTTGGCAAAAATATTATCGTCTTTATAAGTAGTTTGCGGATTGGCTTGGCTCATTATCTTATTCCTTTAACCTGTATTATTATTGAATCAAAGTTAGTATTGATTGGATAGCGAGTATTAAACGAATACTTACACCATTAAATATAGTGGACGAAATCTCACTTAAGTACAAGTATCAGATAATCACTGATTGATCTTCATGAACTAACTTGCTGCTTTCGTTGATGATTAAATTATTGACGAGCCATGCGCGATAAATGTTATATTAATCTACTCTCTCGATGACCTTACCATGATGGATTTGACTGCCTTGCCAACTCAATTATCTAATAATACTGACGCTCATACGCAGTCTATCAATGACGCTACCATAAATAATGGTGAGCATAAGCAAACGCTTGGGGCAAATAACCTTCCAGCTACTGACCCAAATGCCATTATATTAGCGCAAGCATTGACTGATAAAGCCATAAGTTGGCGTATTCATAACTGTAAAATCAGTCAAAAGACCCTCACTCAAGACTTACCGCTGCCATTTTTATATCATTATGACAGTTTGGACGATGTCGTTAAGCAGACCCATCCTTTAACCCCAAAGCTACTGGCACAGTTTAATACACCGATGACAGCGCAAGAAGCTGCCAAGCTAATTGGTATCGATGAAGCACTCATATCCAATCCGTGGCATGTCAAAGTGATTGGCTCATTGGTGGTATTTAGTGAAGCATTACAACTCGCTGTCCGTTTGCATTGGACCAATACTGGTAAAGAGACGCAGCAGATTTATACTAAAGATAAAGATGATGCTATCATTGCAGCCTTTAAGGAATGGCAGTTTTTTGGTCGTATTGATATCCTGTATAAAAACAACAAACAAGCACTGATTAGTATTGACGAGCTGAGCATTGATACAGAAACCAATCAGCCGCTACCATTGACGATAGAAGCCAATATGGAGTATCAATACCTACCAGCGACTCACGCCTTAGTCGTCATTGCCAAGCTAGAAGCAGATAAAGCTGAGCTCCCTTGGTTTGAAACCGCTATTTTGGAGCGCATTGCATAAATGATTGACCCTTAAGTCTTGTTTGTTATAGGTTAATTATTTTCAGTTACTCATATCTAATGGTATGGTAACGACTTAGTATTATTCACTAGTACTCGCCCGGTATAAAAAGCACACTATCAACATTGCAGCGGATGCTGCACATATTAATAAATCTCGCTCATTTGTAAGGAATACCACATGGATTATAATTCAAAAACCTCTACCGGCGGTCGTAATATGGCAGGTGCTCGTGCCCTGTGGCGCGCAACTGGCATGACTGATGGCGACTTTGGCAAACCTATTATTGCCATTGCCAACTCTTTTACCCAGTTTGTACCCGGCCATGTGCATTTAAAAGATTTGGGACAAATGGTTGCACGCGAAATTGAAAAAGCGGGTGGCGTGGCAAAAGAATTTAATACCATTGCTGTTGATGATGGTATTGCCATGGGTCATAGCGGTATGTTGTATTCACTACCGAGTCGAGATTTGATTGCTGATTCTGTCGAGTATATGGTCAATGCCCACTGCGCCGATGCGCTAGTATGTATTTCTAACTGCGATAAAATCACTCCGGGTATGTTGATGGCAGCCATGCGCCTCAATATCCCCGTCGTCTTTATTTCAGGTGGCCCAATGGAAGCGGGTAAAATTATCGCCAGCACAGTCGCACACAGTCATAATAATGATGGTAGTAGCGACGTCCATAGCACTGACAGTAAAGGTAATGCCATTCGTAAGCTTGACCTCGTCGATGCGATGATGGACGCGGCTGATGATAGCATTAGTGATGAAGATGTCGCTGCTATTGAAGCCTCAGCGTGCCCTACCTGTGGGTCGTGCTCTGGCATGTTCACTGCCAACTCGATGAATTGCTTGACCGAAGCATTAGGATTGGCATTACCGGGTAATGGATCACTATTGGCAACCCATTCGCTACGTCGCGAGCTATTCCTAGAAGCTGGTCGTACCATCGTGTCACTAGCCAAACGTCGCTACGAGCAAGATGATGATTCAGTCCTACCGCGCTCTATCGCCACTAAAGCCGCGTTTGAAAATGCCATGACTTTAGACATCGCCATGGGCGGCTCTACCAATACTATTTTGCATTTGCTCGCTGCTGCACATGAAGCCGAAGTCGACTTCAAAATGCACGATATTGACCGTTTAAGTCGTGGTGTACCTTGTTTGGCTAAAGTTGCCCCTGCTTCACAAAAGTATCATATGGAAGATGTACATCGTGCTGGCGGTGTCTTTGCGCTATTGGCCGAGCTTGACCGTGCTGGTTTGCTGCATACCGATTTGCCAACTATCCATAGTGCCACGATGAAAGAAGCGATTGATAAATGGGATATTATGAATCCTGACAATCTTGAAGCACGTGCACGCTATATCGCAGCCCCTGGTGGCGTACGGACGACTGAGGCTTTCTCACAATCAAAAGAGTGGTCAAATCTGGATGTAAACCGTGAATCCGGCTGTATCCGAAGTGCCCAACATGCCTATTCGACTGATGGCGGTCTTGCCGTTCTATACGGAAATATTGCTGAGCGTGGCTGTGTGGTCAAAACTGCCGGCGTTGATGACAGCATCTTGGTTTTCACCGGACGTGCACGCATCTTTGAATCACAAGATGACGCAGTAGCAGCGGTGCTTGATGATCAAATCGTCGCAGGCGATGTGGTTATCATCCGTTTTGAGGGTCCAAAAGGCGGTCCTGGTATGCAAGAGATGCTCTACCCGACGACTTATCTAAAATCTAAAGGCCTAGGCAAAGAATGTGCGCTGCTTACAGATGGTCGCTTCTCTGGTGGGACATCAGGCTTGTCTATTGGTCATGCCAGCCCAGAAGCCGCTGAAGGCGGCGCCATTGGCCTCGTGCAAGAAGGCGATACTATCTATATTGATATCCCAAACCGTACCATCAATATGCAGGTCAGTGATGAAGAGTTAGCTGCTCGCCGCGAAGAAATGGAAAGTCGTGGACGTGATGCTTGGAAACCCGTCAGCCGTGAGCGTCATGTCTCTCCTGCTTTACGTGCCTATGCCGCAATGACCACCAGCGCCGATACGGGCGCTGTACGTGACGTCAGCCAAGTTGAACGTTAGACAATAATATTTAAGTACCCTTCTTGAACTGAATTTATTAAGCCTGCGCAATGCAGGCTTTTTTTCACCAAAAAACAACGTATCTATCTATTTAATCACTATCTGATAACGATTTTTTGCGATATTTAGATGTTTTTACCGTCATTATAAACGGCTACTAAGTGTGACTTTTTTAAACTTTAAATTAAATATAACAGCGTGCACCAACCTCATGATTGAAAATTACAATTTATTCTTATTGGTTTGCGGCATTGCCTTCGTATTCGGTGCGCTATTTCCGATTATCTTTAAACGCACGCCTATCTCCCTGCCCATGCTGCAATTAAGCTTTGGTTTGATGATGGGCTATTTTTGGACAAGTTTGGCATTTTTGAACCCTATCGATAATGGACTGATTATCGAAAAACTGACTGAAATCGTAGTGTTGGTTTCTTTGGTCGGTGCGGGTATCAAGATTGATACTGAGCTGTCTTGGCGATTATGGCGTCCGACGATGCGCCTACTCCTGATTACCATGCCCATCGGTATCTTTGCGATGGCAGTATTAGGTTACTATGCCTTTGGTATGACAATAGGTGCTGCGATTTTACTCGGCGCTGTCCTTGCCCCAACGGATCCGGTATTGGCCTCTAGCATTCAAGTTGGACCGCCCAATACCGGAGGTGAAGATACACCACGCTTTACCTTAACCTCAGAGGCAGGGTTAAATGATGGGCTTGCCTTCCCTTTTGTATATCTTGCGATTAAGATCGCAGAAGCCTATAGCGAAGGAGAGCGTTTTACGGGCGATATGCTGTGGTCTTGGTTTACCCATGATGTATTGTGGAAGATTGGCGCAGGGTTACTGGTCGGCATCTTCGTTGGCAAAGTCATGGCAAAGTTGGTGTTCTCAAAGTATAGCCGTGAGACGACTATGTCTCAAGGTTATGTGGTCATTGCCTTAACTTTGGTGGCATATGGATTGGCAGAATACGTCCATAGTTATGGCTTTATTGCCGTGTTCGTCGCGGCATTTGCGTTCCGTCGTTCAGAATCTGAACACACTTACCACCATAAATTGCATGATTTTGCTGAGCAATCAGAAGGTTTACTCATGTCACTGGTGCTTGTCATCTTTGGCATGTTCCTTGGACAAGGTCTACAAGCTGGCGTTGAGCTAACATGGCGCGTCTATATCGTCAGCTTTACTTTTTTATTATTGATTCGTCCGCTTGGCGGCTTTATTGCCTTATCAGGGCTGAATCTACCGCGCACTGAAAAATATGCCATATCAGCCCTAGGTATCCGCGGCATCGGTACCCTGTACTACTTATCTTATGCACTCAACCAAGGGTTTTTTAATGATGAAGATGCCCTTAAACTTTGGATAGTGTGCTCAATTGTGATTTTGGCGTCTATTTTTATACATGGTTTAACAGCAAAACAGCTGCTTAAAATGACACCAAACAAAGCGCAATAATAAGATAAACAGTATTTCTTTAACTAAAGAATGCTATTTATAAATCACTAACGCTGATTAAATTTCAGTATTAATTAGATCCAAGACTGCTTCCGTCAGCGCAAACTGGCGGATATCGTTGAGCATGGTCACATCAAAATTATGGACAAAGGCAAACGATAGCTGCCGCTCAGGGTCGCACCACGCAACTGAACCGTTATAGCCCATGTGTCCAAAACTTTGTGGCGCATGAAATTTTGTATTGTGAGTGTTTACCTCAAAATTATCGCTATTACAAATACTAAAGCGGCGATGATAACCCAAGCGCCAATCCATATGGGCTGGCATAACGGCATCCATACCAGTGACTTGCGGCGTTGATAGCTGCTTAAAGGTTGCCTCATCAATGAGTGTTTTCCCTTGCCATATACCACCATTAGCCAACATCGCATAAATCGTCGCCAGTGCATGTGCTGATGCGACGCCATTGGCAGCAGGGATAGTAGCTTGTAAAGTCTGCGGATGATAATAGTCAATCGGTTCTTTGCTCGCAAGTAACAGGGCTGCTTTATAGTTTTTAAGATTCAGCTGACTGTTATCAAAGTATAGACGGTTGATTTGTGCCGTATCCAATGTTGGCAGTACTTTCTCTATCTGCTCTTTATTATCAGCTGTTACTGATTGGATTGCATACTGATTGGCTGCTTGTTGTTGCCAGCAGGCATAGCTCGGTAAATTGCTATAAGTTTGCAAGGTATCTACTGAATCTGGTTTTAAAACTGGTTTATGACGGCGGGAACGTGGCTGCGGTTGTGAGCTTTCTTGTGCATTTTCTGACACTTCTTCTACTGACTCAAAGTTTTTAACCAATCGCGCAACCTTGTCGACCTGATTTTCTGGTATACCAAAGTAGCAGCTGTTAGCAATACCTAATGGCTCTGTTAGATAATGGCGTAACGCTTGAGCCAGTGGCATCGCAGTAACGGCTTCTATCACGCCGCCCAGCACCCAACCATAGACCAAGGCACTGTAAGCACTGTCGTATAATTCCGCCTGCTCAGGGGCAGTCACAGGCATTGCTGCAATTTTCTCTAGCATCATACTCCAATCAAGGACGATTTCATTATCGAGGTCAATACTTTGAATCGAAAAAAGATTGGCTTGATGCGACATCACACTGCGTAAAGTGATTTTCTCTTTATTTTGCACGCCAAATGCTGACCAGTAATGGGCAATCGGTAGATCATAATCCAGTTTTTTCTGTGATACCAATACATGAACCAGTGTCGCCAAGATGCCTTTGCCAGTCGAAAAGTTCAATGATAAAGTATCTGGATTCCATGATAAATCAGCACGTGCTAACCCCACACTTGCCTGTGCGATACATTTGCCAGCTTTATAAACCACTAATGCGCCGCCTGCTGGCGCATCATCAAGCTGCAAATCTGTTAGCAGTTGTTGAAGCCGACGTTGGATATGATTGTCAGTATATGTACCTACGGTAGCGTTTTGATGGGTAGTCGTAGAGATGCTTTCATTATTATTTTTCATAAGTGCCCTGTTCTATTTTATATTTATGAAGTTATTCAGTTTAAAGCCTGTTATACATCTTATCAGGATAAAAAATCTCTATCCTCCAAAATATTTTTATAATGTATCACACAATAAAAAAGGCAACCCTAAGGTCGCCTTTTTTATTGTTAGGGATATTTATGATTTAACGCGGTACTAGCAATCGATTATGAACCTCTTCTGCAAGTTTAGTCAAACCATGACTACGCCCACGCTCCATAGCCGTATCCATTTTACGTCCACGTAACCAACCAGCTCGTAAGGCTATGGCAGCGCCAACACGATTGCCAGAGCCACAATGCATGGCAATTTTTTTGCCATGATGCTGACGTAGTATGTTATCAAACGCCAGTATTTTAAGCTGTTTCAAGTCAGCAGTGCCATTGATAGGTAAATGCTCGTATTGCATACCTGCTTGCTCTACAGCTGTACTTTCATCGAATTTCAGCTCTTCATCAGGCTGCAAGTTAATAACCAACTCAACTCCAGCTGCTGCCAATGCGGCCACCTTTTCATCATCAAGCGCACCGCATACGATGGTATTTTCATCAGGACGAAAATATGGCTCAAATATGGTGGCAAGATGGATGCCATTATCGTTGCTACTAGTGTCGGCACTGCTAGCATCAGCAACTGCTGCTTTGTCTACCGCAGCTGAATGATCAGAGCATTCGGTGCTTTTTGAATTTTCATGTAAAGTCATAAGGATAAATGTTTTCAATAGTAATGATTTTTGATATAAAAATTATATTTTACTTCGCTTTATCCTGCAAGGTAATCACACCAGCAAGATGCGGCTTGTCATTTTTTGCACTAAACAAACCAAACTGGCAAGTATCTTCTGCGCCTTCTAATTGAGCAAGTGGATCAGCGATAAGCTCTACTTCAGATGGTAAGAAAATAGGCAGCTTAAATGACACCTCAACCGTACAAGCATCAGGCAGCTCGCCCATCATTGCCAAACACTTAGCTTTTGACCACATACCATGAGCAATAGCTTTTGGAAAACCAAAGGCACGTGCTGATAATGGATGCAAATGTATCAGGTTAAAATCACCAGAGACAAACGCATAACGGCGACCGATATCTTCTGGCACTTCAAAAATACTGTGAACACCCTCTTCATTGATTGATGGCTTAACGGCTACTGGACGCGGCGTACTCTTTTTGTCCTTACTGCTGGCAGGTTTTTTGCTGCGTGATAGATAAGTCGACGTGCCTTCCCAAATGATTTCTTCTGCTGCCTTTACCGTGGTGACAAAATCAAACTGCTGACCTTGGGCATGGTCACGCAAATTATCAAACATCACTGACATAGCAACCGTTTCACTCTGCTTAATGGCACGATACTGGGTCACGCTGTTATCGACGTGAACCAGTCCTAGCATAGCAAATGGAAATGGCTCTTTGACCATCATATTCATCTGTAACGCCTGTGAAAGCACCGAAAAATACGTAATTGGCACATTGCCATCGTCTGCAAAGCCGCAAATTTTACGATAATCATTTAGATTGCTTTGATCAATATGCAAATCATCTACAAAATATGTCGCTTGCGGCAACTCATCGCGGCTGACTTTACCATTATTACCGATAGGCAATAGGCTTTTGACAATATTTGCATAGGTAGTATGCGCTTTGGGCAACGCATCATAATGTTTGTCTGACATAATACATCCTAAGTTGGGATTGAGTAGTTTTTTGATGGCATTTAATATGCTATGAATTCGATGACTAAAATATAAGATGAAATCCTAAAATAGGCGCAACGGTGTTTGGCTTATTGTCACTTTGTTTTTATCATAAAAAAGCCACCCTTGGGCAGCTTTATTACAATTTATGAGCAGTTTTTTCGTAAGCATATGTGAAGTAACATCAACACCTTGCTTAATAAAGGCAATCAGCGACCAGCTTTATGGCTCACATAGCCCTCGTTATTATCTGCATTTCCATATGGTATTAGGACAATTATGCACCTAATAAACTTTGACCGCAAACGCGGATAACGTTGCCATTTAGACCACCAGAGGCAGGTGAGGCAAACCATGCGATGGTTTCTGCAACATCGACTGGTAAACCGCCTTGGCTCATCGAGTTCATACGACGACCTGCTTCACGGATAGCAAATGGAATCGCTTCAGTCATTTGCGTTTCGATAAATCCTGGCGCAACTGCATTGATGGTCATGCCTTTTGCATTGTCTTCTAGCTGCTTGGCGGTTGCATTGACTAAACCAATGACACCAGCTTTTGAGGTCGCATAGTTGGTTTGGCCCAAGTTGCCAGCGATACCTGAGATTGAAGACACACAGACGATACGTGCAGCATCTTTTAATACATCGTTATCTAGTAAATAACGGTTGAGCTTAGCGATACTTCCCAAATTGATATTGAGCACCATATCCCACTGTTTATCATCCATATTTGCTAGTGTTTTATCGCGGGTGATACCAGCATTATGAATCACTGAATCCAAACCACCCCGTTTTTGTGCAGCTTCTGCGATTTCTTTACCAGCATCAGCACTGGTAATATCCACTGTCAAAGCCGAACCACTAATTTCACTTGCCACTTTCTGCAAGTCAGCTTGCTGCTGTGGTACATCTAAACAAATAACATGCGCCCCTTCACGAGCCAATACACGGGCAATTGCTTCACCAATACCGCGACTTGCGCCAGTGACAAGCATGGTTTTGCCACCTAATGGTTGGTTCCAATCGACATCGACATTGGAACCATTACTGACACGTACGACCTGTCCTGACACATAAGCTGAACGCGCTGACGTAAAAAAACGTAGCGTTGAGTCTAAATTCTGCTCTGCGCCTGCTTCAACATAGATAAGCTGTGCGGTAATACCACGTTTAAACTCTTTACCAACTGATTTTACAAAACCTTCAAGGGCACGCTGCGCCAATGCGGCTTCGATATCAGTCAACGCTTCTGGTGGACGACCAATGACGATCACTCGACCTGATTTTTCGACACGGCGCGCAACGCTATGAAAGAACTCGTACACTTGTTTGAGCTCTTCAGCATTGCTAATATTGCTGGCATCAAACAATAAGACTTTAAACTTATCATCACTGCCAGTATTGGCTTTGGCTTTAACGCCTGCATCCGACAGGGTATCTTTTACGTCATCACCACTATTTACAAAGATTTCCGTATGCAGCTCTGACAAAATACGAGCCACTGACGCACTAACTGCGTTATTGCCACCATTAGCACGACCAACCAGCACGCTGCCACGTACCAAAGGTTGACCACTATCAAAACGGTCAAGATCTACTGGCATTGGTAAGCCTAAATTCTTTGCAACCTTTTTACCAATAGACGACTGAACAAAATCACCATAACGGTCTGACATAATATAATCCTTTAATTGATGAGTAAGATAATAGTAAACAAGAATAAAATGTATCTATGATGAAATGCGCGCTATTAAAGTGCATTGATTATAAAAACTACCTGTATAAAGCGACATTAACATCATCATTTATAAATAATAAGTACTTATTAAATAGGTTAGAAACGGTCTTAACTATACACATTCATACCGAATAAGTCCAAAAACCACTAATGTCCATAGCAATATGTAGACAAGCCAGTATACAAGATGGTCTATTTTTCTGCCGTTAAAGGATTTTAGTTTGTGCTAAACTAAGACCTATAAGTTATAGCAAATCCATTTATCGATAACAATATATTATCAAACCTACGATTATGCAATGCTTTTAATCAGTACTAGCCAGTTTATAAAGCTTGTATTTATCCTTGTAAACACTGCAATATCCATGGTTAAGCGTCACATCGTTTGCTAAAGATATACAGTAAGGTTATAAAAAGCGTCTTATGCTATATGACAATAATGTGTAATATATATCGCAATAAATGGTAATACGTATCTAAAGTATTTTAGGTGTTTTTAGAATAAAGACTTCTATTATTTAAATATTTTTTTGATAACTTCCCTTTTCTATTTCTACCCATATTTTTTAAGGATAATATTATGAGTAACAAAAGCAATCACCCAGATAGTCCTGTTGTTGAGACCACAGTGGTAAAAGCCAGTGATGCTAAGAGCACTGATACTGCTGTAAAATCAGACACCACTGATGCTAAAAAAACAGATGCCAAAGCAGCAGAACCAAAAGCTGATAGCGCTAAAAAAGAAACCGTAGCAAAAGATAGTAAAACCACTGCTACGAAAGAGGATAACGCAGCTAAAGAAAGTGCAGCAAAAGGTAACAGCGATAAAAAAGAAGCACCTAAAAAGGCTGACGCGACTCCTGCTAAGAAAACAAATACTGTGGCTAAAAAAGCAAGTACGACTAAGCTTAGCTCAGGTCAGAACCGTGTGGCTATCCTAGGTGGCAACCGTATCCCATTTGCTCGCTCAAACGGCTCATATGCTGATGTTAGCAACACGGATATGCTCACTGCTGCGTTAGATGGTTTGGTCGAGCGTTTTAACTTACAAGATGAAAAAATCGGCGAAGTCGTTGCTGGTGCAGTTATGAAACTGAGCCGCGATATCAACTTGACTCGTGAAGCGACATTAAATACTGCACTTAACCCACATACCCCAACGTATGATATCTCTCAAGCTTGTGGTACTGGCTTGCAAGCGACGTTTGCTTCTGCCAATAAAATCGCGCTTGGTATCATCGATTCAGCTATTACTGGCGGTGTTGATACTACTTCTGATGCGCCTATCGCAGTCGGTGATGGCTTACGTAAAGTATTGATTAAATTGGGTGCAGCTAAAGACAATAAACAACGCCTAAAAGCATTGATGGGTCTAAACCCGAAAGATTTACTTGATACGCCGCAAAATGGTGAGCCACGTACTGGTTTATCTATGGGCGACCATCAAGCGATCACTACGCTTGAATGGAACATCAGCCGTGAAGCGCAAGATGAGCTTGCCTTCAATAGTCATCAAAACCTAGCACGCGCTTATGACGAAGGTTTCTTTGATGATTTAATTACCCCATATAAAGGTCTGACCCGCGATAACAACTTGCGTCCAGATACCACTTTAGAGAAGCTAGCTAAGCTCAAGCCTGTTTTTGGTAAGAAGAATGCTAAGCCAACCATGACTGCAGCTAACTCTACCCCATTGACTGATGGTGCATCTTGTATCCTATTGGGTACTGATGAGTGGGCGGCAGCACATGGTCTAAAACCATTGGCTTATATCGTCCATCAAGAAACAGCGGCTGTTGATTTCATCGGTAAATCTGGTGATACAGAAGGCTTGCTCATGGCACCGGCCTATGCCGTACCGCGTATGCTTGAGCGTGCTGGTTTGACGCTACAAGATTTCGATTTTTATGAAATCCATGAAGCTTTTGCTTCACAAGTATTATCAACGCTTGCTGCATGGGAAGACGAGAAGTTCTGTGAAGAGCGTCTAGGTCTTGACGCGCCACTAGGCTCTATCGATCGTAGTAAGCTAAACGTCAACGGCTCATCACTTGCTGCAGGTCATCCATTTGCTGCAACCGGTGGTCGTATCCTAGCCACTGCTGCCAAACTATTAGATCAAAAAGGCTCAGGTCGTGCGCTTATCTCTATTTGCGCCGCTGGCGGTCAAGGTGTGACCTGTATCTTAGAAAAATAGTGATATGTAAATACAACGTGTAAGACTAATGCAGTTTTAAAAATACCCTCTAATCAATAGATTAGAGGGTATTTTTTTATCTAAATAAATATTGGCTACTTTATTAACACAATAATGAAGCTTACTCTACTCATAGAATTGAGCGTGCTATGCTAAAGTAAAGATGGGTATAAAACAGAATAAAGATATTTGTAAAAACGACACTTATATCGACGTACTTTTGGATTTAATGGACTATAAGATAGTAACGGCATAATAAAAATATTTATCAGGAGCGCATCATGGGTAAAAAACCCTTAATAATTGACCCGACATCTTTAACCGAGCAAGAACGCAGTAAATTAACCACACCTGAGCAAGTGACATTCATAGAGCGTATGGATAAAGATCTTTTGAACGATGAGCTAAAACGCAAGATGCACCAAGACTTAATTGACAGTTATGATGAAGAGCTTGAGAATGAAATAGACGATTATGTACGCGATTTCCGGTTTGATGGTCGCGAGATGAGTGAGCAAGAGCGGTTAGATCGGCGTACCTACTTTCAAGAGCTGGTACGTTTACAACGTGAGCTGATTAAACTGCAAGATTGGGTCGTTGATCGCGGTGAGCGCATTGTGGTGATATTCGAAGGACGTGATTCTGCGGGTAAAGGTGGGGCGATTAAACGTATCACCCAACGATTAAACCCCCGTGTTTGTCGAGTGGCTGCGCTACCTGCACCTACTGAACGTGAACAATCACAGTGGTATTTTCAGCGTTATGTGGCGCATTTACCTGCTGCAGGCGAGATTGTCTTATTCGATCGTAGCTGGTATAACCGCGTGGGCGTCGAGCGTGTTATGGGGTTTTGTACGGATGCGCAGTACGAAGAGTTTTTTCAATCAGTACCAGAGTTTGAGCGTATGCTGGTACGTTCGGGCATACGTTTGGTAAAATATTGGTTTTCAATTACTGATGATGAACAGCATTCTCGATTTATGAGCCGGATTCATGACCCACTGAAACAGTGGAAGCTGTCAGCGATGGATTTGCAATCACGGCGACGCTGGGAAGATTATACAAAAGCAAAAGAGACGATGTTTGAGCGTACGCACATTCCTGAAGCGCCTTGGTGGGTGGTTGAGGGCAATAATAAAAAACGTGCAAGGCTCAATTGTATTGCCCATTTACTTGAGCAAATTCCTTATAAAGAAGTGCCACGCGATGAGGTGGAGCTACCTGATCGTAAGCGCGATGATGAATATTATCGCGAGCCTATTCCTGATGATATGTATGTGCCGCCGCGCTATTAATTATTAGCATTCACACTGTCTAAAAAATATTGCTCATAAAAAAGCCTTATAAAGAGTTATAAGGCTTTTTTTATACAGTCATTATAATTGCTGATAAATATTAAAACTACATAGTATAAGTAGCCTGCAAACTGTCGATCTTACCTGCCAATAGACGCTCAACTTCGTTCTTTATTCTTAATCCCGTAATGTCCGTGCCCATTTGGACTGCAAAACCTACTGGACGACCACTTTGAGCTTTAGAATTAATCCAAACTACCTTGCCATTCATAGGCAAACGCTCGCTAGAATTGGGCAAAGTAACAGCAATAAAAACCTCGTCACCCAGTTTTTGCGCTCGATCAGACGGCACGAACAATGCCCCATTGGTAACAAAGGACAGATAGCTTGCATATAGCATATCTATGTTTTCAATATGACAGGTTAAAATCCCACCACGTCCTGGCATTGCCATAGTCAGCTTCCTTTATCAATGAGGTTTACAGTATTTTTTCACACAGGGTTATCTTGTATAGTATTAGAGTATAAATACTGATAATAAGTTTAATGGCATGCACTGATATGCGAGAGCATCTTTAGGCTTTGTTGTCTATTACAAGCAAGCCAAATCTTGCATCAGCTTATCATAGGCGAATTTTTCTTGCACGTTTTGTTGCAGCGCAATTTTTGTCTGTTGTAAGCTATGCGCAAACACCTCTAACCTACTATCAATAGGTTGACAATCATTTAAATTGATTAAAAAATTAATGTCTTTTTGCTGCGCTTCAAAGCCCAAACCAACACGGCGGATATCGATTATCATGAGTTCAGACAGCTGGATAAATTCGACAATACCAAGTTGGGTTTGCCAATAGTCACTTGCCGCCACGCTACTGCGCTTACCGCTACGTAATGCCTGCCATGTTGTCAGCCATAGTGCGCGCTTGCTATACCATGGCGCTTGAGCCAGTGCCACAGCTGCTAAAGGCGCACCATTTGCTAACTGGATAAGCTGCTCAATGGCATCTGTACCAACCGCTTCACGATGAATATTGCTGCCCAATGCTTTAGTCACATAATCCACTGCGACAGCAGGGTCAATCGTCTGTAATGCCAATTGCTGAACACGGCTTTTAATCGTTGGGAGCAACTGTGCAGGGGCATCACTAATCAGAAATAAATGGACTTGGGCTTGGGGTTCTTCCAAGGTTTTAAGTAGCGCATTGGCGGCGGCAATGGTCATTTTCTCAGCATGATCTAATACGCAAATACGCATTCCCTGCCCGCCTTGATAAATAAAAGGCTGCAAGGCACGAATATCATCCACCTTTATTTTTAATGACGCGTTACTCGCTGTCTTAGCAGATTTTTTATCTTTTGTACTATTAGCTAACGCTTCTTTTTGAGCGCTGCTATCAGCATTGACTGGCAGGCTGACTAGCGGTAGCACTTGTAAGCTTGGATGCGTACCTGATCTAAGCCATTGACAGCTCTCACAATGACCGCAAGCGCCGAGTGGATGCTCATCACGCGCGCGGCATAATAACCATGCCACCAATCGCCATACAAAAGCGCGCTTGCCCATGCCTTGCATACCAGCTGCTAACAGCGCATGAGGTAGAGATTGCTGCGGCGCTAGTACCCGCATTGTCAGCTGCGACCAAAGTTCGTGTTGCCATGGCAATAGTGGCGCAAAATACATATCATCTGTCATATTTGTCAGCTCACTCATGGCACTCACTTAATATCTTTCAATTAAAAATCTGTGTTAGAGCATAATTTCTAAGAGTAATTTGGAATAAAAATAATGCTATAAAATTTAATTAAAACTATTTTAATAGAAACTGTATTTTTATTGCTTAGGCTATTCTACATTAATAATCTTGGAAATCTGTCAAACTCATGGCATTTAAACGATCCAAATCTTCTTGCGTATCGACACCTGCAGGTAATGAGCAGGCAGCTTTAGCAATGGCGATATGTCCACCATTTTCCAACACACGTAATTGCTCTAAGCTTTCTAGTATTTCAAGCGGCGTTTGTGACCAGTGAACAAATTGCTGTAGCAAACTGACACGATAAGCATATAAGCCTAGATGACGATAGGCATTTTTTGGCGGCTGTTTATTATTCTCACTGGTTAATACAACATCACGATTACAAGGAATCGGCGCGCGACTAAAATAAAGCGCTCGTTGTTGGTCATTGGACTTCTGACTGACCACTTTAACGACGGATGGGCGCATAAAGGTATCATAGTCCTCGATTGGCTCACATAAAGTTGCCATGACGCTCTCTACATCTTGTACCAATAATGTTTTAACTTGCTCTAGTAACAATGGTGGCACTAGTGGTTCGTCACCTTGCATATTAACCACTATATCATGGGCAGCCCAGCCTTTGATGGCAGCCACTTCAGCCAAACGGTCCGTACCTGAAGCATGTTCACTGCTTGTCATCACTACATCAAAACCTGCATCTAGACAAACTTTTGCAATCGACTCATCATCGGTTGCAATACACATATCATCGGCAAAATCCGCCAATCGTGCCTTTTCAGCTACCCAAATTATCATGGGCTTGCCATGAATGGTTAATAATGGCTTGTTAGGTAGACGTGTACTTTTTAGACGCGCAGGAATGACGATATGAGTTTTGACGGGCATAAGGGCTGATGACATAATATGTTCCTATAAAACCTTTTAAATCTTTATATGATAAACGCTATATTATTGCTTTCTCATGCTTATATCGATGTCCAAGGTTTGCAATTGCTGTTGTAAACTCTCGTAACAACTCTCTGACAATACTGCGGTCACTGGCAATACCCATAATCTGCTGACTAACTCTTTATACTCGTCACTCAGCGCATGATTAATAATGGCTTGCATTATCAAAGCTTTTATTTTCACGGCATCTTTACTGGTCACGATAATAGGATAGTCAGTATACTGCAACAGTTCATCCAGACTAAAATCATAATGGTCAGGATAAGGATGCGGAAACACTTCAAAACCAAGCGCATTTAAAGTATCAAAAAAACGCTGAGGATACCCAATGCCGCTCACCGCATGTACCTGGCTGCTTTTTTCAGGTACCATAGCTACTACGGCTAAATTATCTATCTGATTATTAGATGACCACAACAGCTCCAAATCATCCGCTTGTAAATGCATCGTTAAATGCTCAGTTAGAAGCGTATTATGATCAGATTTATTGTATATCGATGATGTAGCTGCCTTTTGATGATAAATGACATTAGCACCCTTTAATCGTGAAATGGGTTCGCGTAAAAATCCTGTCGGTAGCAACTGTTTATTCCCAAACCCTCGCGCTGCATCTACCACAACCCATTCAATATCACGTTGCAGCGCATAATGCTGTAAGCCATCATCAGCTATAATAAGCTGTAGATCTGGATAAGCCTCTAGCAAAATAGCAATCGCTTGCTGACGGTTAGGAGATACGGCCATGGCTGGCCCTGTCGTATTAACAATGAGACATGGCTCATCACCGACGACATTAGGGACGCTCTCTGTATTAACCAATAATGGCATCTGGCTGCTATCACCGCCATAACCGCGACTGATAACCCCTACTTTAATGCCTTGCTGCTGCAAATGTCGAACCAAAGCAATAATTAATGGTGTCTTTCCGCTACCACCCACCGTGATATTACCGATGACCATGACTGGAATAGGCGCACGGTAACTGGAAAAAACACCTACTTTATAAGCTTGGCGGCGCAGTACCATCAACAGTGCATACAGCCAACTCACTGGCAACAGTAGCCAAAGCCAAGCCGCTTTACGTTGCCATGCACGTGTTATTATCGTTTCAATATTCATAATTATTCAAAATCACGCGCATACATCTGCGCATAATGACCATGCAATTGCATCAGCTCAGCATGGGTGCCAAGCTCAACAATCTGACCACCGTCTAGTACAGCAATGCGATCAGCAGACTCAATTGTCGTCAATCGATGTGCAATAACCAGTGTCGTGCGATTCTTAATAATATTATCGAGCGCTTTTTGTATATAATATTCTGACTCATTATCTAAAGCACTAGTAGCTTCATCCAATATCAAAATTGGCGCATCTTTTAGCAGAGCACGTGCAATCGATAGACGCTGACGCTGACCGCCAGAGAGTTGTAAACCTTCAGCACCGATTTCACTTTGATAGCCATTTGGCATTTGCATAATGAAATCATGAGCAAAGGCATCTTTTGCTGCTTGCTCAACTTCAGCTGGAGTTTTATGAGCCAAACTGCCATAAGCAATATTATTAAACACAGTGGTATTAAACAGTACCACTTGCTGATTGACCATCGCAATCTGGGCACGTAAGCTTTCAAGCTTAATGTCTTCAATGGGCATACCGTCTAGCGTAATCTGCCCTGAAGAAGTGGTTAACGTACGTGTGAGTAAATTGACTAAAGATGATTTACCCGCGCCACTACGTCCAACGAGCGCTACTGTCTCGCCTGCACGTATATCCAAATTAAAGTCGTGTAGTGCCACGGTTGAATCTGGATAAACCAAGCTGACATTATCCAGTTTAATCTCACCTGCCAAGGCAGGACTAAGCCCACCAGTATCTGCTTCTTCCGGCTCATCTAATAAAGCAAATATCGATTCACCAGCTGCAAGCCCTCTCTGCAGTTGTTGATTGACATCCGTCAATGAGCGTACTGGCTTACTTAAGAGACCTGCTGCTGCGATATAAGAGATAAACTGACCTGCTGAGATATCGTCTATCACCGCAGGGCGTAGCGCTAGCCAAACCACGACTGCCATTGCCATTGCCATCAATAACTGTACTGCTGGGGTATTGATACTATTGGTCACAACAACCTTCATGCCTTGGCGTAGGTTTTTCTTAGATGTCACATCGAAGCGCTTGGACTCGTATGCTTGTCCACCATAATTTTTGACCACTTGATAACCATTGATGACTTCATTGGTGATATGACTGACATCACCCATCGTTTCTTGAATACCTTTGGAAAGCTTCAAATAACGCTTTGACGCTACACGGATAAGCCATAAAATCGGTGGCAGCACAACGAATAAAATCAGCGTCAAACGCCAGTTGCTATAAAGCAAAAAACCCATCAAGGCAACCACGGTGAGACCGTCACGTAATAACGTTTTCATCGAATCGGTGCTAGCAGCGGTCACCTGCTCAACATCAAAAATAAGCTTAGATGAAATCGTCCCTGCCGGATTGGCCAAATAGAATGAGCTTGGCAAACGCAGTAACTTATTAAACACTTCTACGCGCAGCTCATAGACCAAATTTCGTGACACCAATGCCGTATAGTAATTACCCAAAAAGCTACCCACACCGCGCACAAAGAACAACATCACAATAATAAACGGAAATAAATCCTGTTTACTTTGATCGTTCTGATTGATAGCATCGGTGATGTATTGCAAGAGTTTGGCAATCCAAATCTCGGTGGCGGCATTAATAGCAAAACCGATGATAGTGAGCAATATTGCCCACCAGTATGGTTTTAAATAAGCCAGTAAACGCATGAGCGTCTTGCGTTTAGGCGGATTTAACGTCGCCACTGTTGGTGCTACTGGTGTTTTAGCAGAAGTTTTTGTAGAGTCAGGTTGGTAAGCTTGGCTCATAAAAGCCTCAATATAGGTATAAGAACGAGAGTAAATGGCATTGATAAAGCAGTAACTTGCAATGATGTATATAGCCATAAAAAAGAGTGATGGTGCTTAATACTGAGAACACGCTATAAGCTTATTCAGATTTATTGCGGTAACGCTTGACCAAGTGGTACAACGGTACTGATGTTTATATTTAAAAAGCCCAATTTGCCAGCGATATCCATCACTCTTACCACTGATTGATGTGTGGCATTGGCATCAGCGGCAATCACAAATAGCATATCACGATTACTGCCCGCCTCTTGCTGCAACATACTGGTGAGTTCCGCTTCATTGCTACTGGCAAGGGTAATACCATTGACCAAGTAGCTGCCATCTTCTTGTACAGCTACCTCGATACTATTTTTCTCTTCAGTCAGTGCCACACCTTCCGCTTCAGGCAAAATAATATTTAAGCGGCTAAAGTGATTGAACGAGGTTGCTAGTAGCAAAAACACGATTAAAAATAATAAACAATCAATCATTGGGGTCAGATTAATTTCAAGCGGCTCAACGGTTGGTTTTCTAAAGCGCATGTCACTCTCTTCAATAGTCGTGATATTCGATACTAATCTGACCAATATAGCGTTTTCACAATGCCATTATGGCGCTGCTAAAAATACAACTATAGAGTAGCCGTTGCCGTTTTATCTAAACCAAATCCGTCAATTGAGTGCTGATCTCTTATGCTAGCATCTACTGCAGCATGAGTAACTTGCTTAGATGTATTAGGAATATGGGTGTTTTCTAACAGTTGATAATCGTACAACTCTTGAACCATCAATCCTGCTTGGGTTTCAAATTGCGCATTGATATCGATGATACGGCGCTGAAAATAGCGATAGGCTACCAACGCTGGGATGGCAACTATCATGCCGGCCGCAGTCGTAATCAGAGCTTGCGACACCCCTGCAGCAAGCATCGTTGGGTCTTGCATCGCACCATCAGTAATCGCTAAGAACGATGAGATAATACCCAGTACTGTACCCAACAGGCCAAGTAAAGGGGCAATCGCTCCGATAGTACCAAGCATATTGATGTTTTTTTCTAATTGATGTACTTGTACGCTTGCACGATTTTGCATATGCATCGTCATCGACTCTAAGCCGTATTGACGATAGAGCAAACCCGTTGCTAGGATATCACCTAGCGCAGTCTTTTCTTTGACATTCATCAGCTGCGTACGACCAATGTCACCATTTTCACGAAGGCGAGTAATCAGCTGCTCACGCAATCTATTTGGGGCAACCTTGTTAAACTGTAAGGTATGGCTACGCTCAATAATAATCACCAATGCTAAAATAGAGCACAATACAATAGGTGTCATCAGCCAACCACCCGCTTTTACCAACTCCCACATATCAACTCTCTTTTATATTTTGATAAAAATAGCGGTCATCAAGATTATTTAAATAAGCATTAGATTAAATACACACGCAATATTTTAAGCCTGTGCTTCCATATGCTTAATTAAAGCGGCTAATTGATCTTGACTGTGGAAGAATATCTCAACACTACCCTGCCCGTCTTTTTTATGCTTAAGCTTCACTTCAGCGCCGAGCATATCTGTCAATCTTTGCGTCAAACGCTCAACATCACGAGACTGTACTTGTTCGGTGCGACTGGCTTTTGGCGCTGGCTGCAAAATAGATTTAACAAGCTTTTCAGCTTCGCGTACGGTCATACCTCCATCGATAATCTTTTGAGCAATGATAGGCTGCTGCTCAGATGATAACGCTAAAAGCGTACGCGCATGACCCATATCTAAGGCGCTAGTAGCTAGGTGATCTTTGACCGTGTCGTGCAACTGGTTTAAGCGCAGAAGGTTTGATACGGTAGTACGTGCTTTACCCACGACTTCAGCAATCATAGCGTGACTCATACCAAATTCAGTATGAAAACGCTGTAATGCTGCTGCTTGCTCAATCACGGATAGATCTTCACGCTGGATATTTTCAATTAATGCGAGGGCAATCGCAAGCTCATCTGACAAAGCACGCTCAATCGCTGGAATGACTGACTTGCCTGCCATTTTCGCCGCACGCCAGCGGCGCTCACCGGCGATGATCTCGTGAGTAACAAAAGCTTCACTTTTATCTTCTGTGGCGAGTAATGGACGAATGACAATCGGCTGCATGACACCATGCTGTTCGATAGAAGATGCCAATTCTGCCAGTGCCGTTTCACTCATGTCGCGCCGCGGTTGATACTTACCGGCCTGCAAACGGGTAACATCGATTTGCACCAAACTGATTTGGTCTTCAGATCCGTTACTTTCGCTCACGTTCACACGATTGCCATTGGCAGTATTTTTATTTATTGTGCGCGGTGTACGAGCTTTACGTTGATTGGCATCTTTTGACTCAGAAGCGGCAGTAGATTTTGCATTAGCGGTAGTTTTGACCGTCGCTTTTGTCTCTATTGGATCAGCGGGTAAAGCCTGCTCGCGCACAGCTATATCGTCTTGCAAGGCAGAGGCGGTGATTTGCTTTTCTTTTTTGATTGACCCTAATAAGGCGTCTAAACCTCGATTGGCAGCCAACCCTCTTTTCTTCGCCATGATTACCTATCCTCTAACGCTCAAATAAAAGCCAAATGTTTTAAATTGAATAATAAATACGATGTGCACAATTTTGTTATCTGGCTGATTACTCCAGTGATCCATTATTTTTTATAATCGATCATTTTCTCTTATAACCACATAACTATCGACTTTGTTTCATGACTTCAGCGGCCAATTTCTGATAAGCACGTGCGCCCTTTGACCATCTCTCATAAGCAATGACCGGTAGACCATGCGCAGGCGCTTCAGCCAAACGGATATTTCTTGGAATAATGGTTTGATACATGATCTCACCAAAGTGCGCTTCCAGCTCAGCAGACACATCACGGGCGAGCGTATTGCGTGCATCAAATAGCGTTCTGACCACACCGCGAATATATAACTTAGGGTTCAACTCTGTTAAACGTTCTATCGTTTGAGACAAATCTGCCAAGCCTTCTAACGCATAATACTCGCATTGCATCGGAATAATAACGCTATCAGTCGCCACCAACGCATTAATTGTCAATAAATTTAAGCTGGGCGCGCAGTCTATAATCACATAATCATAGGCAAGTTTTTGTGCCGCTATTTGCGCATCAACTAAATCTGCCATTGCTGTTTTAAATAACTCATGGCTGTTGGTTTTGCTCATCAAAGTGATGTCCATACCCGCCAAATCACGATTGGCACCGATGACATCGAATCCTGCCGGACTGCCAACAATAGCGTCAGATAAAGCCACCCCATCAAGGAGCACATCTGCTATCGTCAGTGCCAACTCATTCTTATCCACACCCGTACCACTGGTCGCATTACCCTGTGGGTCTAAGTCAATGAGCAGTACGTGCTTGCGTTTGGCAGCCAAGCTGGCGGTCAAATTTACCGCCGTTGTGGTCTTACCCACGCCGCCTTTTTGATTCGCAATCGCTATGATTTCCATACACTCACTCAATTTAATTAGGATCTGTTACTAATTTTATTAACACGCGCTTTTACTGAAAACATAAACATGAGCACAGCATTTACCATGAAAAAGATAGTTTCATGGTAAATGCTGTGCTCATAGCTTAGACATTTTTATAAGACAATTCAATTAAATGACGACTATCATGTAAACGTGGCACGTTTAATTTAATGGTCTTAAACTGCCAATCGTTACTTAAAGCGTCTAACTCTTCTTCACTTGGCGCTTTGCCTTTCATCGCACATAGATAGCCATTATCTGCCAATCGCGGCTCGGCAACTGCAACAAAATCTATCAAACTGGCAAATGCTCGAGAAGTAACTACATCATAGCTTGCCTCGTGCGCTTCAATACGCGATGCGATAGGCTGCATATTACTCAAACCAAGCTCACTACTCACTTGCTTAATAAAGCGGATTTTTTTCTGATTGCTATCAAGCGCGGTACATGAGCGCTCAGGCTGACAAATAGCAATAATCACTGCCGGCAAACCTGCGCCCGTACCAATATCGAGCAGCGACCCCGAGGGTAAATGGGTTATAATAGCCAAACAATCGATAATATGTTTGATAAGTGCTTCTACCGGATCAGTAATCGCGGTCAGATTATACGCTTTATTCCATAATAAAAGCTGGTCTAAATACAATAATAAGCTGCGCTGCTGCTGGGCACTCAATGTTAGACCCAACTCGTCTATTGCTTGCGCTAAGATATTCGCCAATGTCGGTAATTGTGCGCCAAGCTTTACGAAGCCTGTCGGATCAATATGAATATTACCCATGTTAGCAGAGGATAAAGAAGATTTAGTGGAGTCTGACATACAAGGGTTTATCCGTTTTTGACATGTGAACCGTCTATTTTATCATGCAGGCTGCTCATTGAATAGTTGCAGATTGCGCCAATGTGCGTCATCTTATACTATCTACGCCTATATTGAGCTGTTATTCTTCTTTAACTGTTCTACTATTATTGTTTTATAATTACTATTAGTAAACTTTTATTCGCTAAGACATAATCGCTCATGATACAAAATTGCGCTCAATGACTGCTTTAAAAAACAGCGATATCTTGTAAGATGTTCTATTACTATAAATGCTAATGTATCCATTGCCCCATCAAAAAAACCAAAATCAATCACCATTTAATATTTTTAAGCGACTGACCCTATTCCTATGACAGAACAGACAAACATACCCCTGAATAAAGACCAACAAGACATTAGCGATAATACCGCAGAGGCTATGATGCCTATTAGTGACTCAAGTGACAAGCATCCCCATAAAGAGCCCTCAGCCAATAAGGAATCATTGGATAAGAATTCCTTAGATAAAAAGAAATTGGATAAAAGCTTAAAACGTAAAAAAACGGTCCGTAAGTCGGTAGAAAAAGAAAATAACCCTAACGCTACTGATGCGCCTATTACACCTCACCCTATATTCATAGAAGTCAGTCAGCGCTGCCTCGTCGCGACAAACCAGCTTAAGCGCTATAGTAAACCCAGTCTGCTGCCAGCCGATACTCGTAGCGCACCAGATTTAGATATTGGTTTTGGGCAACAGCGGGCGCTTAAGGCATTGCATACGGCACTCGATATTCATGCTAGTGGCTATCATGTGTTTGCGGCTGGCGAGAATGGTTTGGGTAAACGCACGGTGATTAGTCGCTTGCTCAGTCTTATCGCAGCCGATGCACCGACGCCGGATGATTGGGTATATGTACATAACTTCACTGATCCTCGGACGCCACTGGCACTGCGCTTACCTGCTGGTCAGGCCGCAGTCTTGCAACATCAAGTCAATACTTTGTGGCAACAAGCCAAAAAAAGACTAAGCCAGCGCTTTCGCAGCGACCAATATCAAAGTAAGATAGAAGCCATCAAAAATGACACGCATCAAAAGGAAAGTCATGCCTATGATGTGCTCAATGCTGAGGGCAAGCAGTATGATCTAGCGTTAACGTTTCGGCCGTTTGATAATAAAGCCGTTTTTGTTCATCCAAGCCAGCTTGCAACAGAAACGAGCGATATGGATGATAAAGAAGACAAACTCTCTAATAGTCATAAAAACAATACCCTTATCAATGACAATAAGGAAGCGGCAACCGCTAGCACCGATGAGAGCGATATTAAGGCTGACAATAACGCACACGTTAGTGAATATGAAACTGAGCTAAATAATTTTGCTCAAAAAAATCATATGCAAAAACGTCTGAGTCAGCTGACGATTGCTTTAGAGCAATTAGAAGATGAAGCCAATGATGCCATCGAGTCGCTACATCGCAATATTGCCAAGCGAGCACTACAGCCGTTATTTACCCCTATTTATGAGCAGTTCAGTGCTCAACCACTGGTCGTTGAGTATCTGAAAGTAGTCTTTGCCGATATGGTTACTCATGTCGAGCGTATCGTTAATGGAGATGATGAAGAGTTTGTAACGGCATTGCTCGCCACGACGCCTAGTAGATATGCGGTCAATGTTATTAGCAGTCATGAGCCTGATAGTGGTGCGCCCGTTATCTTTGAAGACTTGCCTACTCACTTAAATTTATTAGGTCATGTAGAGCAGATCACTCAATTAGGTACGGTTACGACCGATGTCAGCATGATTCGTGCCGGCGCTTTACATCGTGCTAATGGAGGTTACTTACTGCTTGAAGCCAGTCATCTGCTTGAGCATCCTTATGCGTGGCAAGGTCTTAAGCGTGCACTACAGTCTCGTAAAATCAAACTCTCAAGTCTTGAGCAAATGCTGACCTTAACAGGTAGCTTATCCTTATCGCCTGCGCCCATTGATCTTAATATCAAGGTCATTTTATTGGGTGAAGCTGATTTGTATTACGAATTACTGGAGCTTGAGCCGGAGTTTGATGCGGTATTTAAGGTACGTGCTGACTTCCACGATGATGTGGTTCGTACTCATGAGCACGAGCTCGCGTTGGTGGGAAAGATGGCAGACATCATCGATTACGCCAATCTTTATCCATTTGATAGAAGGGCACAAGCTGCTCTACTTGAGCATTTAAGTCTGCAAGCAGAGGATCAAGACCGTCTAAGTCTGCACAGTGATTTGCTTATTAAGCTGTTGCATGAATCCAATCGCCATGCGCGTTTAGGCGGACAGGATATCGTTAGTGCCAAGCATGTGGTGCAAGCTATTGAAGATATGGATGAGCGCTCAGGATATTTGCGCGACCTCTATTGGGATGAGCTCAAAAACGGTCAGCAGCTTATTCAAACCCAAGGAGAGGCAGTTGGGCAAGTCAACGCGTTAACAGTGGTAAGCTATGCCGATAGTGAATTTGGCATGCCTGCCCGTCTCACAGCGGTCATTCAGCCAAATATCGGTACGGGTGAAATCCTAGATATCGAGCGTGATGTTGATTTGGGCGGTAGCTTGCACGCCAAAGGTATGCTGATCATGACCAGCTACTTAAGAGCATTATTTAGTCAGCACCATGCGCTAAATTTTAGTGCCTCACTGGCTTTTGAGCAAAGCTATGCGCATATTGATGGTGATAGCGCGACTGTCAGTGAGGGCTGTGCGCTATTATCTGCCTTAGCAAACGTACCGATCAATCAATCTCTTGCGATTACAGGTTCTATGAATCAGCTTGGTGAAGTACAAGCCGTCGGCGGCATCAATTCCAAGATTGCAGGTTTCTTTGATGCGTGCCGCGAGCAAGAATTGACTGGACAGCAAGGCGTGGTCATTCCTATGGCAAACGTCAAACAGCTTATGCTGCGCGACGATATCATTACCGCTGTAAAAGCAGGTAGCTTTCATATATATGGGGTGCACACGCTCAGTGAAGCGCTCACATTAATGACGGGATTACCTGTCGATACAGTGAATAAGAAAAGTCGCTACCGCAAAGAGACGTTGTTTGGTAAAGTCTTAAGTCGTTTGATGCTATGGGATGAAAACCAAAACACAGATGATGATATTGACGATAAAAAATCAAAAAAGAAAGCCAAAAAGAAACGCCAAGCCAAACGCCAAAAAAAAGAAGATAAGAATAAAGTCTCTAACAAAGAAAAGGCTATTAAAGAACAGCTTATTAAAGAGGATAACGACACTATCGTAGAAGAAGTTATTATAGATGAAGCACGCTAGATATTAGGGTGCTCTCTGCAATGCTATATAATAACCATCTGCTGATGTCATTTCATGCTCATACTAATGTGAATAACCCACTGACTTTATAATCGTGACATTACAAAGGTTATCTTTTCATGACTGTATCTCATACCGACATTGCTCATACTGACAACGATAATCGCGACAATCAACAGGCTACTGATGAGCAAGCAAACGCTGTTGCACTTTCAGACAATAAAGCCGCTGATGATGCAGCCGATAGTCGTCATGGCGCTGCGACAACAGCGCGGCAGTGGCAAGTGTTGTCGCAATTACAACGTAATCGCTGGGTCGGCACCACTCATGTTTATGAGCAACTGATACTGGCAGGTTTTGATATCAGTTTGCGCACAGTACAGCGCGACTTAAACGCCCTTGCCAAACGCTTTCCTATCG
The DNA here is from genome assembly GCF_025642195.1 of Psychrobacter sp. SC65A.3. NCBI lineage: Bacteria > Pseudomonadati > Pseudomonadota > Gammaproteobacteria > Moraxellales > Moraxellaceae > Psychrobacter > Psychrobacter sp. SC65A.3. The sequence goes on from NZ_CP106752.1 coordinate 1,772,437, forward strand.
AAAAAAATAACGCCAATCCACAAGGTTGGCGCTGGGAAGACGATGCGCCGCTACAAAGCTTGCCGCATATGAATCTATCACAAGCGGTTGCCTTTAATATGGTGGAAGCCAATCTAAGCCAGCTGCTACCGCCAGTTATTTTAGATGAGTTATTTCCTTGGTTTGATTTGGCACGTCGCCAACTTAAAAACAGCAAAGTAACCCATTCATGGATTGATAGGGTTCGTATTGAACCCGCGACCCAGCCTTTGATTGCGCCGCACATTGATTTGGACAGTAAAGATAATATTTATCATGCTTTATTTTATCAATTACAAATCAAAGCCAGCTATACCCGTAGCAACAAATCCCAAGCCAGCGAATATACCTTAAACCCTATTGCTATTATTCAGCGTGGGGTGATTATTTATCTGCTCGCGACCCGCACTGATGATAGCGAAACTATCATTCGCACCTTTGCCCTACATCGATTTGCCAGTGTTGAGATATTAGAGAGCGCAGCAAAAACGCCTGATAATTTTCAGTTGGATAACTATCTGGATGCAGGTGGTATGGGCTTTAGCCACCCCTTATTCCGCCAACTACCCAATCATGGCAAATATACAGCGATTGAGCTACAATTTACCAAACAAGCTGGCAAAAGCTTAACAGAAAGTAAGCTCAGTGATGACCAAATTGTTATTATCAATAGCGATGAAACCTTAACCATACAAGCAACGGTGAATCTAACTTCTCAGCTGGTTTGGTGGTTACGAGGTTTTGGTAATGGGCTGCTGAATGCCAAACCAGAGCTGCTTTATCAAGCGGTATTAGATAAAGCAGTGGAAGATATCTAAATTTTTAAGCCATTCTTACAAGCACTTTTATAGCTTCTACATCTACCTAATTCACTCATAAAAAAACCAAGTATCAAAAGGATAATTATGTCGACCACTACCCCATCGCCACTACTTTCAGACAGCTTAAGAGGGTTGGGTTTGGACGCAGGAACTTTGTTTTTTGGTCTCAATTATGAATTTACCAAGGTTGAGCAGACAGGCTTATTTAAAAAATTAAAGAAGCGTTTTAATAAAAATGCAAACTCCATGGATCTTGATTTGGCTTGCGTATTATATGATGACAACTGCACCATCAGCGATATCGTTTGGTTTAAGCAGCTGCGCGACAAAGCCGAATCGATATGCCATCAAGGCGATAGTTTGAATGGTAAAGACCGCGGCGACCAAGCGATGTATCTTGCACCGCTTGATCAAGAGCAAATCAGACTATATCTGGATGAAATCCCTGCTCATATCACGCATATTGCTTTGATTGCCAACTCCTATTACGGACAACCTTTTACCAGAGTTAAAAAAGGCGAGATTCATCTCAGCGATGATGAAGGTAACCGCTCTTTTGAGGTCAATTTAAAGCAGCTGCCACGTGATTGCGTGACGCTGTGGGTTGCCCATTTGCGCCGAGAAGTAGATGACTGGCATCTAACGTTACAGAACCTGCCACTCCCTGCAACAGATTTGGCAATAGCGGCGCAACAAGTGGCGCATGAATTGGCTCGTGCCCTACCGATCCCGCAAGCCATATATAGCTAAAAGGATGTGCCGCGCTTAATTAAAAATGGTCAATCGCTATACAAAGCCATTGACCATTTTTAATTCTATATAGGCGATTCGATACAGAAGAAAGCCCGTGATAACTGGCATAGTTAAAATATCTTAAAAACGCTACAGTACTGCTGGTATAAATTTTTTGCAGCCTTTGCCTGCGTAGGCACAGCAAGCAAGGAAAATTAATATCAGCAGTACTTGATGTATCAATATTGCTTTTCCCTGACTATAGTCCTTTACTATAAGCGCTCACCGCAATGTGGACAAAAATTCTTTTGCTGCACGTCTCTTTCACGGCGCTCAAGCTCTTGCTCACGCAGCACTTGCAGCACAATATCCTGCGCTTGTTCTTTATCTAAGCCCAGCTCGCGGCGGATTTTTTCAATCATCATCTGATTTTGAACCAAATCAAAATCACTATCAATCAGCTGTCCCCTGAAATCCTGCTCAAGCTCTTCACGGCGCTGACTGAGCTCATTTGCCAAGCCGGTTGCCAAAATACCAGCAGGTAACGCTGCTAAACCAACGCCCAATATAGTAATAATAGCGCCTAATATTTTGCCAGCATTGGTAATCGGCGTCACATCGCCATAACCTACCGTTGTTAGAGTAACTACCGCCCACCACATGGCTTTTGGTATCGATTCAAACTCTTCTGGCTGTGCATGATTTTCTACTAGATAGATACCACTAGAAGCGGTCACAATCATAATTATTAAGATAAAAATAACCGCTTGGAAAGAGCCTTTTTCCTTACTAATAACCACCAACAAAATACGCAATGAGGCAAAATAACGAGTCAATTTAAGAATACGAAACAAACGTAAAATACGCAAGAAACGCAAGTCTATACTGACAAAGAAGTTCAAAAAGGCAGGGGCAATGGCAATCAAATCAATCAATGCAGATGGACTTCTTAGCCAATCCCAGCGCTGTCGCCATGTAGTATTGCTTGGCTTGGCTTCAGCAACGCTCCATATGCGAAGCAAATATTCAATAGAAAATATCACAATAGAAAAATTTTCAAACCACGTAAAGTATTCTTGATAAGGGTAGTACCAAGTATCAACAGACTCTGCAATCACCGCAGTGACATTTGCCATAATTAAAAAAATAAGGAAATAATCAACACAGCGACTAAAGAGCGTATCATGCTCATCGTTTTGCAAAATATTATAGACAAAAAGACGCAAGCGCCGTATAGATTGAAATAGCATGCCGTCCCTATGCGGTGTAACACCGAGCTTGGATGAACAAAAAAGCCGTTATGAGAGTCTGATTATACTAACTTTGTATAATAAATGTAGACAACCAAGACCAATATGATAGCAACGGCGAAAAACGCTATGCGCAATAACCGCTCTTCAGCGCGCCACTCATGACTACGTTTTTGGGCAGGTAGCAAGGATAAGCCACAGATCGGGCAACAAGAATCTATTTGGTCTAACACTATCAATGAGAGAGCGTTGTCACAGCGCAGTGGAGAATTACTACAGTAGCCAAGCATAATAGATAACCGATCCCTTTATAAAATAATGGCATATCAATAATAGCAAAAACCTACAATCAAAATAGGTTATGCCATAAACTTTAACGTATCCAAACCTTTCTCATTGTAACTTTACGCATAAACATCTGAACGTTCCGCTTAAAACCTTACTACTAGTAAGGTATTTGTACTATAATAGATAGCAGATGTTACAGGTTAATCCCTAGCCTAACATTATATGTTGCTAACTTATGACATCCCTCATGAGCTAGCGACCATTATCTAAACGTTGAGGAATTAAACGATGAAACTACAATCCCTAGTTTTAGCCGCTGCTACTGCACTTACTATGACCACTGCTTTTGCTGTACCTGCAGGCACTTGGACAGTTGCCGCTGGTGCGCATTATGTTGATCCTAAAAATGATAATGGTGATGTCACTATAGGGGGCACAAGCTATGCTGTAGATGTTGATGGCGATGTCCGTCCAACCATCAGTGGTGAATACTTTATCGCTAATAACGTTGGTGTTGAACTACTCGCTGCCATTCCATTTCATCATGACTTTACCTTAACCGATGCCTTAAATAATGAGATCACTGGTAGAACTCAGCATTTACCACCAACGCTTTCTCTACAATATCACTTCGATGATTATAACCTACCTATGAATGTAAAACCGTTTGTGGGTGTTGGTGTAAACTACACGATGTTCTTTAAAGAAAAAGCAAATGTTGTAGGTACTGAATTAAAGCTTGATGATAGCGTTGGTGTTGCTGGTCATATCGGTCTTGATATCCCATTTGCTGCCACTGAGTCTTTCCGTATTGATGCCCGTTATATGGACATCAAAACTGACGCTACTTTGAACGGTACTGACATTGGCAAAATCGATATCAGTCCTTGGGTTTATGGCGTTGCCTTTGTAAAACAGTTCTAATTTAGCAGAATTATGAGCTAATATCATAAATAGAAAAAGCCAGCTTAGTTGCTGGCTTTTTTGTGTCTATTATTTATCTATCATTTGTTGCAATAACAGCTATAAAAAAGACCATCCGAAGATAGTCTTTCTTTTATATAAAATTTAAATAAGAATAAAACCTATAGCAAGATACGACGCGGGTCAGCAAGCAATGTTGCAACATAACGCGTGAATACTGCCGCATCAGCCCCATTAATCACACGATGATCATATGATAATGACAATGGCAACATCAAGCGCGGTTCAAAAGTTTGCTTATCAGCATTCCATTTCGGTTGCATCGTCGCTTCTGATGCCCCTAAAATACCAACTTGTGGCCAGTTTACCAATGGCGTAAACGCCGTACCACCTAAGATGCCTTGACTTGAGATGGTAAAGCTTGCGCCTTGCAAGTCTTTAGTACTTAGCTTTTTATCACGGGCTTTGATGGCCAATTCGCCGATTTCAATCGCAATTTGCTTGATACCTTTTTCGTGAGCATTTTTAATCACTGGCACGATTAAGCCATCATCTGTTGCTACTGCAATCCCCATATTTACGCTTTTACGAAGAATAATTTGCGTATTGTCATCGCTTAGATGACTGTTAAAGCGTGGATGCTGGGTCAATGCATAAGCCGTTGCTTTGACAATAAAGGCTAAAATTGTCAGTCCAACACCTTCAGCTTTCATATTGCCTTTAAGCTCACTACGCAGCTGCTCTGTCTCAGTGATATCAGACAAATCAAATTGCGTCACCTGTGGCAAGTAAGTGTTGTAATTCAGCTGTGGAATCGACACCTTTTGCAAGCGAGTTAAGTCTTGGGTTTCTGTTTCGCCCCAAATCTCAACGTTACTCATATCAGGTAAGCTTGGTAAGCTGGCTCTAGATACACCGGCTCCAGTAGCGGGTGCAGCTTGTTTTGTCGTCAAGCTTTGCTTCACATGAGCAAACAAATCTTCTTTTAAGATACGTGCATTCAGTGCTGAACCTGTTACTTGGCTAATATCCACACCCAACTGACGGGCAAGTTTACGCACGGCGGGACCAGCATAGACATCAACCATTTTTTCATTGACTTGTGCTTCAGTCAGCTTATTACCTGTACTGCTTTTTGCAGTAGTACTAGCAACTTGTTTATGCGCAGTCGTGGCTTGTTTAGCAGCTTCCTGACTTGAATCAGTCTTTTGCTCGCTCACTGCTGGTTTTGAATCTTGCAATTGAGCGACTGGTGCTTTGGCTTCACTCGTAGCATTAGCATTGTCTGAGCTTTGACCAATGATGACTATAAAGTCTTGACCATTGGCAACCATATCGCCTACTTGTATCAGTATTTTCTCAACTTTGCCGGCTTGTGGCGCTGGCACTTCAACCGACGCTTTATCTGACTCGATCAGCAAGATAGACTGATCAGCAGTGACCATATCGCCGACACTGACCATAATCTCAGATACTTGCGCTTCATCGACGCCTAAATCTGGGAGCGCATGCGTGGTCGCTGTTGCTTCTTGCTCAACAGGTTGATCGGTATTTGACTCAACGGCTACCTTATCGCTCTGCTCTTCCTTTTGCAGTTCTTCTTGCTCAGCATCAAGAGGTTTCTCTTGAGTGTCAGCAGCAGGTGTTTCTAGGCTTTGATTGTCATCTTGACTGTCAGTCTCGCTTTCAAGCTCGATTAGCACCATACCTTCACTGACTTGATCACCAATCGCAACACTGATTTTAGTCACTTTACCAGCAGCAGAGCTTGGCACTTCAACTGAAGCCTTATCTGACTCAAGTAAAATAATATTATCGTCTTTTGCAATGACATCACCAACTGCAACCATAATTTCACTGACTTCGGCGCTATCGACACCCAAATCGGGGGCTTTAATGTCCATTTTTCATTTCCTTGTCTTATGGTTATTTTTCTTCGACATCATCATCATTAAGTAAGGTTGCATCGGCTTGATCTTCGGCGCGACCTTCACTGCTGATTTCATCATCATCTTCAGCGACAAACTCAGGTACAGGAATCGGATTGATGTTGCCAGGTGCTGGAGCGTCTGGAGAATAGTCATAATATGGCTGTTGCTGCCATGCAGGCGGATGATCGATATCGATATTCAAGCTAGAGATCGCGTCTTTAACCAAACGCATTTCTACTTCGCCTTCATCAGCCAAGCGTTTTAGAGTAGCGACAACAATATGGGCGGCATCAACGTTAAAGAAGCTACGGAGATTTTCGCGGGTATCGGAGCGACCATAACCATCAGTACCTAGTGTGGTGTATGGACGGCTATCTGGCAACCAAGCACGGATCTGTTCTGAATAGTTGCGCATATAATCCGTTGCGGCAACGACCACACCTTCGTGCGGTGCAAGCTGTTCAGTAATCCATGGCACGCGCTCTTCATCCATTGGATGTAGACGATTATAGTCATCACACGCCATACCATCACGTGTCAACTCATTAAAGCTGGTCACACTCCAGACGTTCGATGTGATATTAAACTCATCTTTTAAAATACGTGCCGCTTTTTGCACTTCACGTAAAATAACACCAGAACCTAATAACTGAACTTGCGCAGAACCATTATCTTCTAACAGATACATACCACGCTTGATGCCTTCTTCAACACCTTCTGGCATTGCAGGTTGCTCATAGTTCTCATTCATCACGGTGAGATAGTAATAAATACGCTCACCTTCAGCATACATGCGGCGTAGACCGTCATGCATAATGACTGCTAATTCATAACCAAAGCACGGATCATAGCTCACACAGTTAGGAACGACGTTGAATAAAATTTGCGAATGACCATCTTGATGTTGCAAGCCTTCACCATTTAACGTCGTGCGACCTGCTGTAGCACCAAGTAAGAAACCCTGTGCTTGACAATCACCAGCCGCCCAAGCCAAATCACCAATGCGTTGGAAACCGAACATAGAGTAGTAGATGTACATCGGAATCATCGGTAGCGCATTCACTGAATAACTGGTTGCCAGCGCAATCCACGCACTCATTGCACCCGCTTCGTTGATACCTTCTTCTAACATATGACCATCGATGGCTTCTTTATAACCCATCAAGGCTTCACTGTCTTCAGGTGTATACTTTTGACCAACGGCAGAGTAAATACCCAATTGACGGAACATACCTTCTAAACCAAAGGTACGCGCTTCATCAGGTACGATAGGTACAACGCGATCTTGGATGTCTTTGTTCTTTAGCATTGCTGATAATAGACGCACAAACACCATGGTGGTTGATTGCTCTTTACCGTTACTACCTTTTAAAACACGATCAAAGATAGATAAATCAGGGATATTCAAAGGAATATGACCACTACGGCGATTTGGCAAATGGCCACCCAAGGCTTCACGGCGACCTTTTAGATACTTCATCTCTGCTGAATCTTCAGCTGGACGATAGAACGGTAGCGTCTCTAACTGCTCATCGGTAAATGGCAAATCAAAACGGTCACGGAAGTACACCAATGCTTCTTGATCAAGCTTCTTGACTTGATGCGATTTGTTAACCGCTTGGGTGGTGGATAGACCATAGCCTTTGACGGTCTTCACTAAAATAACCGTCGGCTGACCTTTGGTTTTCATGGCTTCACTAAACGCGGCATAAACCTTCATCGGATCATGACCACCACGGTTCAGACGTGAAATATCTTCATCCGTTAAGGCATCTGCCATCTCTTTTAATTCAGGATACTTATTAAAGAAATGCTCACGGGTAAATTTGGCATCGCGCGCTTCATATAGCTGATACTCACCGTCGACTGTCTCTTCCATACGGTGTTTAAGGACACCAGTATCATCATTAGCAAGCAGACTGTCCCAATTACCGCCCCAAACCACTTTAATCACACGCCAGCCAGCACCGCGGAATACGGATTCAAGTTCTTGAATAATTTTACCATTACCACGAACAGGACCATCGAGGCGCTGCAGGTTACAGTTAACGACCCAAATCAGGTTATCCAGCTTTTCACGACCAGCAAGAGAGATAGCACCTAAGCTTTCTGGCTCATCTGTTTCACCATCACCTAAGAACGCCCAAATCTTACGACCTTCTGACTCTAGCAGTTTGCGGTTTTCCATATAGCGATGTACATGGGCATGGTAGATCGACATGATAGGACCTAAGCCCATCGAAACCGTTGGGAACTGCCAATAGTCCGGCATCAAATAAGGATGCGGATAGCTTGATAACCCTTTACCACCGACTTCACGGCGGAAATTATCCAACTGATCTTCAGTCAAGCGACCTTCTAGATAAGAACGTGCATACATACCTGGCGCTGAATGACCTTGATAATAAATCATATCGCCGCCGAAATGATCGCTGGCAGCACGGAAGAAATGGTTAAAACCAGTTTCATATAGCGTCGCACTAGAAGCAAATGAGGCTAAATGACCGCCCAAATCGTCATCGTTTTTATTGGCGCGCATCACCATTGCCAAGGCATTGTAGCGAATCAAGGCGCGAATCTTGCGCTCGATCGTCAAGTCACCTGGGTACATCGGCTCATCTTCAACGGCGATAGTATTGATATAGGCCGTATCTAAACGGTTAAAGGGCAGGCCTTCTTGTACCCCCATATTATATAAGGCTTTTAATAAGAACTGCGCACGATCTTTATCGGCATGCTTAATCACAGACTCAAAAGCTTGCAGCCATTCCTGCGTTTCGCTGCTATCAGCATCCTTGTAATAATTCATCTTTTCTAATCCTTTTTTATCAGTCATCCCTACACGGTGGCAGGGTATTATTAAATCACAGAGTTATACATATTTTCGTAAGCAAACGATTTACCTAATGCCTTCCTTGCTGCATCTCGTCATTCCATTATATGTCTTGGCTATTACAGACCAGTGCTAATAATCAGCAACTGTAGCTTGGCATGGGGTTCAAACAGACATCGTAGTAAAAGTAAACGACAGCCGATATGCGACTTTCATCATCAAATGATATTGACGCTCTATTATAGGGGTTTATTCACGTATTGTTTATAGCTATAAAGAAATGCCAATATGACAAGTATTTTTAAAATAAATAGTGATTATGTTTTTTGAGATATTTGGGAGGTTTGTTGGGAGATTCTTTGTAATCAGTGGTAAATATAATATTTAACAGAAATATATGTATTTGGTCATATTAAATCTGCCATTCATCCGTTTTTTAGGAAATTTACAAAATTATTGCTTAATATGATGAATTACGTAATACTCACAGATTTTTTATTATGTTTATCGTGCGTATTTACATAAATGATTGTTAGTGAATATCAGTTTATAGGGATAGCAATATGTATCAGACTCAGCGCTTCGTAAATGCAATAGCTTCACAATTATTTGGTACATATCTATATCGAATATTGGCGTTGATGACAGCGATGATTTTTCTTGCGATCAGCAATTCATCATTTGCACTTGCTACTAATCCAGGTGCTACTTGTCCTGCCAACTTCTCTCAAAGCAGCTTGACTAATGCTGACTACTCTAGTTTGGTATCTGCGGTCAATACCAATAATTACGTCACGGTTGCAGGCAATGCAGCAGGCAGTATTCCTTTACAGATCAGGATGAATACGGTTGAATCTAGTACTAATACACAACTTAGTAACTTCGGCGTCATTACTGCAGGTGGTCTCAATGCTATTAACGTTAGACGGACATTTCCCAATAACACTGCTTTTACAGACATAAATCTTGATTTTCGTAATAGCATAACGTCTCAGCCAATTTTTCTTACTAACGTAGCTTTAAGTGCATTTGACATTGATTACGCCAATAGCAACGGCAATACTTTTGATGACCTTGTTCAAATTACAGGCGTCAATGAAGCAGGCGCTACTATTACTGGAGCTTTTCAACCGATAGTGGGATCAAATATAATTTTCGATCAGAATCTACAGGGTTTATATACTAGATCTGTTAATGATCCTAACTGTCCAGCTAAAGATCTAGGTACCCAATGCCAAGGATCTATCCAGTTTTCTCAACCAGTGACTTCAGTAAAAATTCGTTATACAAATACGGGCTTTCTTCCAACTGCGACTAATCAAGAGATTGATATTCGAGTAGACAACTACTGTTACGTCCCCCAGTATATTTTCTCAGGTACAGTATTTGACGACAATGGTGGTATAACCCTTCCTCAAGCCAATGCTAATCAACCTAACTTTACGACTGGTACTTACAACAACGCCAATTATTTCAATGGGGTATTCAATACGCCTCCTGAAAGCGGTATTGCAGGGAGTACGGTCAGACTAGTGAGTTGTTCAAATACATCTACCATCTATGCCACGCAGCCCTCAGGTACGGGTGCCACCATTGGTCAGTATCAGTTCAGCGTACCTCTCTCAACGTTTGGTACCAATAGAAGTATATGCTTGATAGAGAGTAGAACAGGAACTACTTATCCTGTTCGAACCACTAGTGACAATATCAATACTGGATTTGCAACTACGACTTATAATTATCCCAGTAGGAATTTCGGTAGAGTCATCCCAGAAAACGCAGCATTAGTCCTTAGAAAGTTTCAGTTTGTAAATGATTGTTCTACTGGGCTGAATTACAATAGTATCACCACTACTTCCGATCCTAGAACGGGCTTTAGTACAGAAGGTATTAACGGCAATATTGTACCTGGACAGTGTATCGCCTATAGAATAACAGCAACCAATCGTGCAAATACACCTATCACCAATTCTGTCGTGCAAGATAGATTGCAAGAGAGAGGACAAAATGGTGCTTTGGTCACATCAATATTAGCTAATCCAGTAGCTAGTACAACTGATTATGCTTCTGATAGCGTTCCTATTGGTCAAAACGGTCTAGTCAAAACTAACCCCTTTCCTTTAAACCAAAGAACAAGCCGTGACTTCTATTTTAATACTAAGTACGGCACAACGAACGGAAATCCTTAGTCATCGTTTTTTCTTGCATTATTCCCAATACGGAAAATTCTGCCTTTTTCAACAAAAGCCCTATCTTGAAAGATGGGGCTTCTACCGTTTAGTCACTTCAAAATGCCGTTTGTCTTATTTATAGTGAAATTTTGTATTTAGTTTGTGACAATAGCTTTAATAAAAAATCTGACATCACCTAAGCTTTTATAGATTACTGATTACGATTTTTGAATCATATAAGATGACATTTAAGTCTCATTAATAGCAATAGTGTAAACAAGGAATACTATATGAAAGGTTTTAATGTTTTACGCAACACATTACTAGCTAGCTTAGCGTCAGTATGTTTGTTAAATACCGCTCATGCCGATGATGCGTTGAAAATGGATCTAACCGCCAATCAAGTCATTAAAAACGCTGCGGGCAAAACCAGCTATGTGCCCGTTCGTACTGCCCCAGCAGGTACTGTTATTCAGTATAAAGCCACCTATAGCAATATCATCAATAAAGATATTCAAGACTTAGCAGTGGTCCTGCCTATCCCTGCCAATATGACATTTACTGGTGAGGCAAGCCCTGCCAGTGCCCAGGCCAGCATCGATGGCAAGAACTATATGGACATGCCACTGATGCGCAAAGTCAATGGCAAGATGGTCAAGATTCCGTTTTCTGAATACCGTACCCTGCGTTGGAATATTAAGCTATTACCCGCACAGAAATCAGCTGCCGTCTCACTTAACACCATTGTGGACTGATGTAACAAAGACTTGCCACTTTTTATTGCCCCATTACTAACCGATTTACCTTTAAACCTTACTTTTGGAGTCATACATGAAATCAAACCCTTTTAACTATACCTTATTAGCTGTCGGTGTTGTTGCTGCTATGGGTATCTCTAGTGGTGCTAATGCAGCTACTCCTAATACTACTGGTGGTGTTAGTGCAGGTGCTGCTGCCATCAATAACGTCGCAACCGCAAACTATAGCGTTGCTGGTATTGCTCAGCCAAACGTGACTTCTAATACAGTGACTGTAAACGTTAGCGAAACGGCTAACTTTGCATTGGTATCGACTGTTGATGATGGTAGCATTGGTGACGATACTGCTATCAATCAGACTGCTACGCCAGGTGGTACGACTACCTTTACTCATAATTTAACCAACACGGGTAATGTGACGGATACTTATACCGTTAATACCACAGGTAATGACTCACCACTAGTAACTATTCCTGGAACACCAGACTATGCTTTAGGTACTGCGCCTGTTACGTTTACTATTGTACAAGCAAACGGTACTGCTTTAACTCCTGCTCAAGTGACTGCATTGAATGGTCAAGCACAGACAGGTACCATAGCTAATGGTGGTACTATTAAACTACAGCCAGGTACTAGAGCTAATCTAAGCTACGAGGCAGCTACGCCCGCCGCTCGTAATGGTAATGACAAAGGCGTGGGCACATTAACTGCGACGAGTACTTTCTTCACAAATAATGCTCCAGCTAATGCGACATTGGTTAACGAAAACCAAACTATTGTAAGATTGCCTACCTTTAAAATTGCAAAAGCAGCGACGAGTACTGTCGATCTGACAGCAGCTACCCCACAGATTACTTATAGTATTGTAGTGACTAACCCGACTACTAGCTATAGTGCTGATGCGACTGATATTGTTATCAGAGATGTCCTTCCTGCAGGTCTAAGTTTGCCTAGCGGCACAGCATCAGATGTGACGGTAACTGGTGGTGCTGGTACCGCTACGATTTCTACTGTTGGTACTCGACAAGCTATTAATGTTGCCGTAGCGAACTTAGCTGTTGGCGCAAGTCGCACGATTACTTTTACGGTTAATGTTGATAAAACTCAATATACAGCTGCTAATAGTTCAGTAACTAACAATGTAGAAGTCTACGATAAGTTCGTCGGTGCGGTTAGTCCGTTAATTGCTGCTCCTATACTTGGTACTGACTATGACATTTTAGATAGTACAAATAACAATCTAGATGTTACTAGAGTTCCTCCTGCTGCTGATCAAGCGAATGGCGCTGGTGTAGATAGCGCTGGTGTAACTAACTTCACTAGACGAGCGGTTGTATTGGGTTCGCAATCGACTAGAGAGATTGCCCCTGCCTCAGGTACTGATGGTCAAGTCACACAGACGAATACTATTACTAACAACGGTCAAGATAATGAAGGTACCAATACTAATCCATTGACCTTCACTATTGCCGATGGTGGTAACAATGATGCTGTTAGACCGGTTACTGGTCCTATCAGTGTTACTTATACACCGCCTAATGGTGGAGCTACAGTTACTATAACGCTGCAACCTACTGTTGCTGGTGGTAATACGTACACTCTTAATAGCACTACACTGCCAACAGCTCAATTTCCAAATGGTATCGCACCTGGTGGCGTACTAGCGATTAACTACAAAGTGTCTTCAGGCAATGTCACTACTCCTGCAACTACTGATGATGCGGCAGCTGTTGGTAGCACTGAAACGACTATCGTAACTTTGACCCCAGCTGGTACTAATCCACCTGCTGCTACTTCAGTGACCGATACGACTAATGTTAGAGGCTTAGCTTTAGTGAAGGCTCAAGCCTTAGATGCGACTTGTTCAGGTACGGTTGCTGCAGGGGCGTTTGTTCAAACTGCTATTAATGCAACCCCTGATCAGTGTGTCATCTATCGTATTCAGGCAACTAATACGTCTTCAGCGGCATTAGGTTTTAACCTTACCGCCTTAACCATCTCGGATTTGTTATCTAACTTCTCAGATGGTGCAGACTTGATAGCTGGTTCACCTGCTACTTCTGCTACTGCTAACTCTACTGCAGGTACAGCTAGTACTAGTAGTACTGCAGTTCTTGGTAGCAACTATACCTTAGTTCCTGAGGGCGTTGGCACCTTGACCTTTAGAATTAAGATCAAAAACGCTCGTTAATTTTCTATATAGATTTATAAGTGTCTCATGATACTTATAAATTAAATCTTTAGCTTGAACTACCTGCTTTTAAGTAGTCAAGCTAGAGACGCTCCACCCTATTGCCACTTTATATTTTATTGGATAAGCGACTTATTATGACCTCCAGTGTAATCAATACGTCTAAATGCTTCACATCAGGTACAGCTAAGGTTTCTGCGCTGACGCTTGCTATGTTGCTTATGCAATCAAATATGGTTTTTGCTGCGCCAGATGTACTGGTACAGTTAATCAATAACACAGCTCAAGCCAGCTATAGTGTTGATAACGAAAATGATGTATCTATAAGCACGGCTTCAAACCAAGTGCAAGTTAAAGCTTCTACACTTCCTGAATACGGCATCAGCTTGAATCAACAGCCTCTGCGCACTGTCATGCCAAATACAGAGGTCAGCTGGACCAATGTACTGAGCAACACAAGCTACAGTGATCAAACAGTTGAGCTAACGTTTGCAATATCACCAACCATCTCTAACTTAAAAGTCTATCAAGACCTGAATAAAAACGGCCAAGTTGATTCAGCAGATAGACAAATAATGCTGGACAACTTGAGTACTCAAATCAAGCTTGGTCAGAGTGAAAGCATTCAGCTTATCGTGCAAGCTTTATCAGATATCAATGGTAGCGATGGTGATACTGCTGATGTAAAAATCGGTGCGGTTGTATTAGAAGATCCATCAGTCGCGGCAGTTGACGCCATAGACAGACTGGTTATCATCGAGCCTAACATCAAATTTACCACGCCTCAGTTTAATGGAGCCAAGGCCACTTCACAAATCAATGAAAACGTTTATATTGACGCAAGCTATGCTCAATGTAACGTGCAATCTGATAAGCCAGATCAAGTATGGATCACGGTTAAGTCTCCGATGACAGGTGACATCTACTCTCTTAAAGGCATCGAGACTGGTAATAATACAGGCAAATATCGTCTGTCTGCACCGACCCAAAATAATGCCAATGCTATCAATGATAAATTTATTCAGACATTGGTAAACGATACCTTGACCGCCAGTTTAGACGCTTGTATTGATCCTTCTGTCGGCACGGGTGCTGATCAGCTACCAACAGATAGCGACTTTACCGTCCGTATCGATGATCTAAATACGCAAATCAATATCATCGATGAGAGTGCAAGTTTGGTTGTCACCAAAGAAAGCGATGTCAAAAGTGCGGAACTCGGTGATTATGTCAGCTATACCATCAATGTCACTAACAGCGGCAAATCGACTGCTTACGATGTACAGCTAAAAGATGCTCTACCACGTGGTTTTGATTACGTCGAGAGCAGTGTGCGTGTTAGCCCAACCACTAACCTTGATATCAATCAAGCACAGACCACTGAGTTCAAGGCAGACGGTAAATATCAGGTATTAAATTTAGGTAATATGGCAATTGGCGAAAGTAAGAAGATTACCTATCGCGTGTTGATTGGTGCCTCATCATTAGGCGGTGATGGTATCAACCGTGCAACTGCTGTCGCTAATAACGACCAAGGTCAAAGCGTCGGCTCAAGAGAAGCACAGTGGAAAATCGAAGTTGGTCGTGGCGTCATGAACACTGACGGTATCATCGTTGGTAAGGTCTACCACGATATCAACCGCGATGGCATCCAACAAAAACAAGATGGTGAGCTTGGTGTTGCTGGCGTGCGACTCTATATGGAAAACGGCAACTTTGTTGTCACTGATCCTGAAGGTAAATATAACTTTTATGGTATTAGTGCTAAAACCCACGTCCTAAAAGTTGACCGCACGACTATTCCAAACGCCACAGAACTGGTTACCCAAAGCAACCGTAATGCTGGTGATGCCGGTAGCCGTTTCGTTGACCTAAAATATGGCGAGCTGCATCGTGCCGATTTCGGTATCGTTGGCGGTATGGCGGATAGTACTGAACGCTTAAACGCAGAGCTTGTAGCGCGTAGCAAAAGTATCGGTGCCAAAAACGATCGCTTAGAGCAAGCGGTTAAAAGCGAGCTAACTTTAGATCCTGACTATAACCGTGACAATAAAGACAATATCAATGCCAGCGGCTGCAAATCTAATGACTCATTAGATATAGGCATTCAATGCGACTCAGCCATCGTAAATGAAATAGTCAATCCAGCAGCCAATCGTATCGATATGGCCGTCACCACGGTAACGCCGCCAGTAGAAAAAGAGTTAGAAGAATACTTGAAAGAAGTGGCTAACAATAACGTCGCCTTTATTAATTTAGATGAAGGTCAACAGCTCACTACTTATAAGCAAATGGTACAGGTACAAGCACCACTCGGGTCGATATTTACTTTATATGCCAATGGTAAAGCGGTATCAGAACAGCAAATAGGTAAAACCGCTGAACAAGAAAAGCAAAATGTTACTGCATTTGATTATTACGCAGTCGATTTAAAGCGTGGCACTAATACTTTACGCGGTGTCGCAACCGACGTGAATAACAAAATAATCTCTGAGCAAACGATTAAAGTCTTAACTCCTGATAGCTTGCAAGCTATTAATTATCGTACTCAAGAACAGCTAGTGCCTGCTGATGGCGTCAGCGAATATCAAGTCGTTATTAGCTTAAAAGATCGTGACAACCGTCCCTATATTGGCTCTACTTCGCTTACGCTTGATACCAATATTGGCCGTATCAACTTGGCAGACAGCAGTAAAGACCAAGCCGGCACGCAAGTTACTGTCAATGGTGGTGAGCTGTTGATCTCCGTGACTGCGCCAAGCGTACCCGGTAAAGGTGAGATGATCATCGATACAGGCAGTACTAAGCAAGTAATTCCGCTACAGTTTACGGCTCAATTGCGTCCATTAATAGCTGTTGGTATCGTTGAAGGCGCGATAGCGCTCAAAGACTTTGATGGTAGTAATATCACTAACGCACAAGGTGCATTTGAAAAAGAATTACGCGAAATAGCCGGTAACGATGATTACTCAGCGACGGGTCGTGCGGCAATGTTCTTAAAAGGCAAAGTACGCGGTGATTATCTATTAACGCTTGCTTATGACAGCGACAAAAAAGGCGAACGCCTGTTCCGTGATATCGAGCCGGGCGAATACTATCCCGTTTATGGCGACTCATCAGCCAAAGGTTTTGATGCGCAATCGACGAGCAAGCTATATGTACGTCTAGATAAAGGTCGCTCATTTGCCATGTATGGCGACTTAAAGACTCAAATTGACAACGATGAAGGTATTAAGCTCGGTCAATACAATCGTACACTGACTGGTGTCAAAGCCCAGTTTGAAGATAGCAACACGCGTATTACTGCTTTTGCCGCTGAAACAAGCACCTCACAGCGTGTCAATGAAACTCGTGGTTTGGGCATTTCAGGTCCTTACCCGCTTGCTAATGATTTTGATGCAGTATTAGAAAATTCAGAAACTATAGAAGTAATCACCCGTGATGCTAATAATCCTGGACGTATTGTGCGCCGTGAGACCTTGACGCGCTTTGCTGATTATGAAATTGATCCTATTAGCCGTAGCTTATATCTAAAATCACCGATTGCTAGCCAAGATATCGATGGCAACCCTATCTACTTACGCGTTACTGTCGAAGTTGATGAAGGTGGTGAGAAATATTGGGTAGGTGGCGTCGCTGCTAAACGACAATTGACTGATAAAATTGCCATCGGTGGCAGCTATATTAATAGTGATGATCCACTTAATAAAGAAGAGCTTGCTAGCGTTAATACTGTGGTTAAACTTAATGACAAGCTAAAACTGGTCGCAGAATATGCCAAAAACAAAGCTGAGAATCCAAATTTCGAGCCAAGCAATCAGATCAATGCGGACAAACTAACAGGCGATAATGCTGAGGGTGACGCTCTACGTATCGAGCTTGACTATGATAATAAAAAACATACCCGTGCAAAAGCCTATCATAACGATACCGATATCGGTTTTGTCACTGGCGCGTCACCACAAACTGCTGGTCGTACCGAATCTGGCATCGAAATCATCCACACTTTAAACGAGAAAAAGACTGCGCTTAAACTTGAAGGCGTACGCACAGAAGATCATATTACTGATGCAAGTACTGAAGGCGTACAGGCCAGTATCGAACAGCGTTTAAGCAAAAATATCGTTGGTGAAATTGGTGTACGCTACTATAAACAAGAAGCAGCAGCCTCACGTAATATCCAAGCAGCAACAGATGTGGTGGATATTACTAATGATACTTTTGCAAATGATGACATCATTAATCAATCTGCGCTAAGCAACGTCAGCAACACTGAAAAAGATATCGAAGGCACCACTGCCCGCGCCCGTCTAACCGCGCGTTTGCCAAAGCTAAATAACTCATTGGTATTTGCTGAGTATGAGCAAGATATTGAACACAGCTCACGTAACGCAACCTCTATCGGCGGTGAAACAGCACTGGGTAATTTAGGTCGACTTTATGCTCGCCATGATTTAATCAATAGCTTGTCTGGCAGCTATGGTTTAGACGATTCTGAGGAGCGTCAACGCACTGTTGTCGGCTTTGATGCCACTTATATGAAAGATGGCAAGGTTTATAGTGAATACCGTATGCGTGATGCCATCAGTGCTCGCGAAGCGGAAGCTGCCATTGGTCTAAAGAATAAATGGTATGTGCAAAAAGGTTTGACGCTTAATACTTTACTCGAGCGTGTCGAATCTTTAGAGGGTGAGAAAGACAGTACCTCAACTGCAGCAGGTTTTGGCGTTGAATACCTTGCTAACGAAAATTACAAAGCATCAGGGCGCCTAGAAAAACGCTGGGGCGATACCAGTGACACCTTATTAGGTAGTGCTGGCGTTGCCTATCGCTATAACGATGAAGTGACTTTATTAGCCAAAGATATTTATTCAAAAGTTGATTATGACGATGGTCATCGGACTATCAATCGCTTTCAACTTGGTGCTGCCTATCGCGACTACGATAGCAATCAGCTTGATATGCTGGCCAAGCTTGAATATCGCTTAGATGATAATGCCACTGGTGATGACCCTTATCAAAAGGATGCTATTGTCTGGTCATGGAGCGGTAACTACCATCCAACGCGACCATTAACATTATCAGGTCACTATGCAGGTAAATATACCGAATACGATGCTCAAGGTATCGCAAGTGACAATACCGCTCATGCTTTGTATGCCCGTGGCTTATATGATATTAGCGAGCGCTGGGATATTGGTTTACAAGCAGGTACTTATTGGAATAAGCAAGCAAATGACCTAGCCTATTTAGTTGGCGCTGAAGTTGGCTATAGTCCAATGAACAATTTATGGTTATCGCTTGGTTATAACTTCATGGGCTTTGAAGATGAAGACATCGCTTATGACTATACTACCATCGAGGGCGCTTACTTTAGACTACGCTTCAAGTTTGATGAAGATCTATTTAAGCGTGAAGACCCACGTAAAAATAAACGTGCAGCACCTGTATCCTCTACATTATAAGACGGTCAATTAAAAAGGCACCATCTTGAATGACGTTTTTCTGGAATCGTTTTTCCTTATTCACATGCACTAAAGGAAGATAAAGACTTCAAAATCTTATTCCAATAGCACTATATTTTTGAAGTAAATTGACTATAGCATTTGATAAGCGATAAAATCAGTCTCAAAATTGCCAGCACCGATACTTATCAGCTTACTACAAGGTTTTCGCGTTATGCTTTACTCTACTATTAAAGTAGCTACTTATAAAAATCCAATATGTGCTGCGTTTTCAGCTGTTTTGCTATTATCAACGACTTCATGTGTATCAACCGCAGCTACGACTCTTCAAAAAAGTGGGAATATCACTACTGTAGACACCTCTGATTACTGCCAGAGTCAGGATTTAAAAGCGACATATAAAAACCAAAATACGCAGCAACGGGCGATGAGCTGTATGCTAGCAGAACTACAGCATTATCAGCAAAAAGATAAAACTGCGCAGCAACAGTACTTTGCTTATAAAGCCCAAGCTTGGCTCAACTATGCCATCCATAAAGACAGCATGAATAGTCGCTCACCTGCTGGATTAGAAGCGGCAAAATCTGCAGAAGCTATTTTGCAAGCATTAAAAAAAGGCTCAGAAAACGATCTTGTTCTTATCCAAGATATATCTGCCTCATCAGCGCTAATGCGACCTGATTTATGGGCAACGTTAAGCGCCCTCAAAGACAGCGATGGTATTGCAAGCGCTCCCCGTGAAATAGCATTTAGTGAAGTGGCATTAATCTGGGCAGCGACCGACCAATGTGAACATAATTCACGGCAGGCAGGTAGTCAATTTCGCATGGCTGACCGCTGGCTTGAGCAGGCACGTGAGGCTTTTGTTAATGCTCACAATTCTAAAGAAAACGTGGCATTAGAAGGGCTTATCGTACGTTATTATGAGCAATACTCGCCTTTCGATGCAAGTGGTGATCGCTGTAATGGACAAGTATTGCCGACACTTGATCAAATGTAGGAATTTTATTCACTATAAGTATTTTATAAAGCTTATACATAAAAATTTAGCAAAAAAATCCGACATATAAATGTCGGATTTTTTTAATGTCTGTCTTTAAAACTTAATAGACAGACTAACGGTCTTTACGCGGTAGCTTCTCTGGCAAGTAACAACGCAGATAAGCGATAGATGCCGTATTAGCTTCTTGCAGATACTTATCGGTAATACGTTCATGACGACGATAAGAAACAGTAAAGATCGCATTCACGATACTAAAGGTAATCAATAATACATCTTGAATATCTTCAAACTTAGGCACTTCATAGCGTTCAGCCAAACGATCATAGACCAATTTTACTACTTGGTGATCCATATGCTCGCCAAAACTGTCGCCTTCAAAATCAGGTGTATTGGTATCATAAATTAATTTGGCTTTGGTTTGATCTTCATCAAAAATTTGTACACAGCGATCAATCAGCGCTGTAAGATACCCTTGCCATCTATCATATTTAACCGTCTCAACGGTTCTCAATACATCTAAAATATCAATAGCATTTAAAAAACGCAGCGCCAAAAATATGGCTTCAATATTAGGGAAGAAATGATAAGCAGACGCCCGTGGAATACCCGCTTCTTCGCAGACAGCGGCAAGCGTAATATCATTGATAGATTGAGTTTCACTCAACTTTTTAGCACCCATCAACAATTTTTGACGGCGGGCGCGTCCTTGCTGGCTAGTAAACTTAAACTTATTCGGCACCAGCTTTTTTGCCAACTCCGAATCTACTAGTACATCTTCAATTTTGTCGTCTTTATTTTCACTCATGATAAATCTCTTAATGTTATGTCATATCTTTAAAAATATAGTGTTCATCGGATAGTATGCGCCCTAAATCAAAGCACCATTTCTATCAATCACATATGGATTGATAACACCGCTACTATACTCAACGAAGAGGCATAATAAACGCTTGTACACTATCAAGCAAGGAACAAGAATAGGTTAAAAAAAATTCAGTAATTAATTATTAAATAGTGTTAATTGTGAAGCTTTATTTTCGCTCTTATAATACCGTGGTCGATCACTCTATCTGCATAATCCCACTTTAAATGGTCATTAAAGTAGTCAACCCGTTCAACCTGACCGAGCGAAAACTTACTATCAGGTAGAAATTCTTCAGAGACAAATAACTGATCAATCACTTCTGGCATACCTTGATAGATATGCGTGTATGCTACATCTTTCATCCAACCATAACGGGCTTGAATACGAGCAGCATCAAACAGCGCGACGTCTCGCATGCTCTTGTCATAGTTGACCTCGCCAGTCTCAGTCATCAGCTGGGTGGTCACGCTTTCAGTCACATCATTCATATCACCAAGCAAAATCAAGGGCTCACGAGTATGCTGTAACCTATCTATGATAGAAAGCCGGATAGAAGCCGCTTCTGCCGCACGCATACACAAACTACGCAACTTGGCACGAATACGAATGTTTGGATCATCCATATCTTCTAACAAATTACCAGCCTCATCACGTAAGAAAAAAGCACGTTTACTTTTTAGATGAGCGGTAATAATCGTTATCGGCTGACCAAATGCATCTACGCGCAATACCAGGGGCGGACGATTAAAGCGATGATAAGGACCAACATCAGGGATATCAATGACCGCTTTTGAGGCAATCTCTTCAAGCAAACTGGTTTCTAAGTGCGCAAACCGACTAATGATACCGACAGCAGGCGTATTTTGCGCCCCTTTACCTTGCGTATATGAATTTACGCTGTCATTACTGGCCAGCGGAATAACGACATGTTCAGGCTTAAAGCCCAATGATACTGCTAAAGCTTCGAGCGCTTCACTGTCCCATACTTCCTGGACCGCAATGATATCAGCATGTGCCTTTGACAGTAGATCTGTGATACCGCGTAACTTATGTTCGTATTCGTGATTAGTATATGCAGGTGCGTTTGGATAATAGAGACGATTGGGATTGGCAAAATTGAGCAGGTTGGCAGTTGCTATATAAAATTGCTTATGATTACTTTCATTATTATTGGTCATAAACTGCCTATTATTCTATAATTTTTTTACATAAGGTTTCTAATTATTACTTATTGGCTAATTTTAACAATAAAGCATATTATATATTCATACATAGTAATATACAGTAAAAAAGCCTCCAAAGAAATCTTTGGAGGCTTTAAAATAGCATAAATTCAAATTATTGCGTCTGTTAACAAAAAATGTCTACAATCGAACTAAACCCAGTAATAAGACAGTAAGCTTTAGTCGTGTTTGGTTACTTGAAGCAAGTATACTATTAGCAGCACTTGCATATTATTCGCTGACTACTTTTATAGACTATCTAACCTAAGTACTTAATACCTTATTAAAATCAGCATAAATACATTAAGAAATGCGGTTCCATGCATCACGAGATGCTCTACGTGCCTCATTCCATTCCATACGTGATTCACCTTTCACATTGTTCCATGAGCGCTCTAAATCTGACTCATGATCTTCAAAGCGGGCATCAGCGGGATAACGTGCACGGTTAGCATAGCCTACCGCGTAAGCTGGATGCAAATCACGATCGAAATCATGACCTTCTTGATAGTAATCGGCATTGGCATACTCTGCACGCCAATATGCTTCTTCACGCGTTGGATCAATCGCTTCGGCTGCTGCATGACCTGCACCGCCACCGACAATTGCACCAATTGCTCCACCAATAAGCGTGCCTAATGGGCCTGCCATCGTGCCAATAGCAGCACCTGCTGCTGCGCCGCCAATACCACCAATACCTGTACCTACAGGGTGTGAGCCTGGCTCCCCTGTGATTGGATCAGCATTCAGATCACTTCTTGCTTCTTTCGACATATGCTTGACAGCAGTACGATCAATCGCATCATGATCCTCTATAATGTTGTCATTTTCATGTCTAATAACAGTATTGTTGATTGTCTGATCATTACCAGTCAATCGGCGCTCATTGTCATCGATAATACGCTCTCTATCACCAACTTCAAGATAGTCATCAGTAACCACATGGTTATTCGGGTCTGTAATACGGCCATCGTTATTCATAATATCTTCCTTAATTGATTTGTTATATATTCTATTTATCATCAATCTACTTAATAGCAATATAAGCTAGATTAAGCGTTTTATTAAATCTTCTAAAGTATAGGAACTGAGTTCAAAGACAGATAGGTCGAATATGTAAACTGTGTCAAAATCACGATGATATTGCGTTACAGTCTGTATCTGTACCAAAACTTTGTCATCTGACGTAGTTTCTAGGTGAGTCGATTACATAATATTGTAAAACGGCTATTAAGTAATAAGCAAAACACTATCTATCATGGTAATCAAGGCACTATTAATGCTCTACTGATAGCTTGTTGCCATTTATACAGATGCTTTTCACGAACATCTATAGACATGCTAGGCTCAAAAACTCGATCTACCTGCCATGAGACCTTCATCGTTGTATCATCATATAAACCTGTTTTTAAGCCAGCAAGTAGAGCGGCTCCTTTTGCGGTAATCTCTGTGTCTCTTGGACGCAGTACAGGCACATTCAATAAATCTGCTTGGAACTGCATCAACAAATCATTGTTTGCCGCGCCTCCATCTACCCTTAATTCAGTGAGTGGATGCGGGCTGTCTTTTTGCATGGCAATGAGCACATCGTATGTTTGATAAGCAACCGCCTCGAGTGCTGCCCTTGCAATATGGGCTTTGGTCGTACCGCGACTCATACCAGTAATACTGGCACTGATATCTGAGCGCCAATAAGGGGCACCTAATCCTGTAAATGCTGGCAGCAAAACCACCTCTTCACTGCTCTCAACTTGCCGAGCCAAGTCTTCTACCTCGCCGCTTTTTTGAAACATACCTAGGTTGTCACGCAGCCACTGTACAATTGCACCCGCCATAAAAACACTGCCCTCTAACGCATAAGTTACTTCTCTACCTGGAGGCTGTAGCATGCGTCTGCCAGATTGGACGATTTGTTCGAACGAGAGATTGTCTGGGCGAGTTGGTGCAGATTTTCGTTGCCATGCAATAGTTGTGAGTAGCTTATGTTCACTAAGCAGCGGCTTTTGACCGATATTCATTAGCATAAAACAACCAGTGCCATAAGTATTTTTAGCCATGCCCGTCTCAAGACAGCCTTGACCAAAAAGTGCTGCTTGCTGGTCACCCAATACTGCATGAATTGGGATTTGTTTGGCAAATAATCCCTTTTTGGTTTTGCCAAAGTCGCCATCGGATGGCAGAACTTTGGGCAAAATATTCATGGGTATGCCAAATCGGGCGCACAACTCCTCCGACCATGCCAGCTTATGGATATCGTATAGCAAGGTACGAGAAGCATTGGTGACATCGATGACATGCTCACCACCTGTGAGCTTATATATCAGCCAGCTGTCTATGGTGCCAACTGCTATCTCACCTTTGCTGGCGCGTACACTTAATTTAGGATTTTGATCTAGTAACCAAGCGATTTTACTGGCACTGAAATATGGATCTAAACGCAGACCTGTAATACGTTGCACTTCGCTTGCCATATCACCTTGGCTATTATTACTAACCGTACCCCTTTGCGGCGTGGCGGTTAGGTTCTCAGCAGCAAGCGCTTCACAGTAGCTCGCTGTACGCCTGTCTTGCCAAATAATAGCGGGGGCAAGTGGCTTACCTGTTTGCTTATCCCACATGACAATAGATTCACGCTGATTGGTAATAGCGATACTGCTAACATCGGTGGCGAGTAGCCCTGCCTGATTGATGACGTCATGAGCGCAGCTGATTTGCGTCTGCCAAATTTGCTGGGCATCTTGCTCAACAAAACCGGCTTGCGGTGTCTTTAAGACCGTTGGCTGCTGTGCCATTTTGATTGGGCGCGCATGATCATCGTACAATATAGTCCGACTTGACGTTGTCCCTTGATCTAACGCTAAAATATATCCTGCCATTACTCACATCCCATCTTGTCTTATCTTATTTGAGTCTAATATTATTATTTATTAACTATAAATTTATAAAATCTAAAATTCAGTATAGATACTGCTATCCATTTTATAGATAGTACTTACAAAAAATTTAAACCTATGCAATTAGGAAAATCAGAGGAAAAACAAGTTACTAGCCTATATCAGCTGTTTATTAAATGATGCTATTATTCATTATAGTTAAAAGCGTTACCATAAACCCTTTGTTGATACAATGCAGAATAAGCAAATAGTGAGCATTGACCCGTCACTATTGTGGCACTACAGTGTACGCTTTGTCATCCATGACAAATTTTAGATCGAATTATATTTGATAATTTAGTCTATTTAGCAGCACATTTTGCATAATATTTAGCTTAGATTATCTCTAGCATAAACAGTACTCAGCATGACTAATACTGTTTATACATTGCGTGTGATTCTAGACACCTTTTAACTTGTACCTTGTATTCTAATTAATGGCTTACGTGACCTATGAAATTTGCTCTATCGACTCTGTCCACTGCCGTGATGACGATTACGCTCATGAGTATAGCGGCGACTGCCTCTGCACGCGCTAGTGAGCATATGAATGAGTCACAAAATGAGATGATAGCTGTCAATGTGACACAGATTATCGACGCCGACAATCAAAACAATGCATTAAGTGCACTTGATATGGTCAATCAAAATATCACCTCTAAAACGGTATCCTCTAAGCATGCAGCTTCTGCAAAGAAATCTTCTATAAACGAAGTTTCTGTAAAATCAGCGACGATACGTGTCGACAGTACAAGCGAGGTCTCTGGACGTCAAGCAGCTCTAAGCACGCTTATCGATCCTATTACCCATAAAAGCATAGAGAACAGCTATCCGTTAGAAGTGTCTAGCTTGTTAAGTCTTGAGCAAGCGCAAAATATTTTGTTGCAAGTATCCCCAAAAATCGCTGCCAATCAGGCCGCTATTGCTGCCAGCGAGTATCAAACGGATGCCCTCAAAACTATCGACCACCCACTTGTATTTGCCCGTGTTTCAGCCACTACCTACAATTTGGATGCGGACATTGATCTATCGTCGCTAAAAAACGGCATCGTCAATGATATTAATAATGGGGTTGGTGACATTATTCCGCCCATTCCAGATTTGCCAAATTTTGGTGAATTGGTTGGTGAGCGTATCCCAGATAACTACGAGTTAAAACGCTCAGGCTCTACGGCGGGCGCAGGACTTGGGGTAGTATGGCCTATTTATACCGCTGGACGTACTGCCGCTCTGACAGGCGCGTCCAATGCTCGTACTCAAGAAGCCGTAGCTGACAGTATATTGGACAAAAACGAGCTTTATAACACTTTAATTGAGCGTTATTTTAAAGCGCAATTGGCAATCATTGCCGCCTATTTACGCGACGATGCCTATGATACCTTGCAGCAGACTGACCATATGGCGCAGCGGCTTTTTGAAGAAGGTTTTATATCGCGAGTTGATCGCTTAGAAGCGCAATCGGCACTTGCTGATGCCAAAAGTGAATCTGTCAATGCCAATAATGATGCACGTCTTGCAATGATAGCTTTACAGCGTCTATTGCGCACTGAGTATCGCATTAAACCTCGCACACCTTTGTTTGTCTCAAGCCGACCCTTACCTGATGTCAGCTACTTTCAAGATTTGGCACTGACCAATCACCCAGGTCTACAAAAAGTCGCCGCCAAACGTGCTCAGGCGCAGCAGCTACATGCGCTATCGGATACTGGTTACAAGCCGACTGTCATGCTGTATGGCTACGGGCAAATTGAAAAAGACCCAAGCTGGGTCGCTGGCGTCTCAGCAAGTTGGAAGTTATGGGGCGGTCTGGATAAAACTGCGTCTCTGGCATCAAGTAATGCCAAGATACGCCAAGCTGACTTGTCTGAGATTGAAGTCAGTGACAACCTATTATTACTGGTTGAAAAAAACTGGCATGATGTGAATAACGCCCAATCACGCTATCAAGCTCTACAAAGCAATGTAGAGCTTGCGGCAGAAGTCTTGCGTTTGCGCAGGCTTGGACTACAAGAGGGTTTGAATACGCCAGTCGAGATTGCCCAAGCGCAAACGCAGTCGTTAAAAGCACGTACGGAGCAAGCGCAAGCAGCTTATAGCTATGTTCAATCACTTGCTGCTCTTATGCAAAGCTGCGGTACGCCCCTTGCCTTTAATGCCTATCTCAATGCCGCCGATATTCGGCTACCCACTTTATATGACAAATAAAATCACCCATTTATCGTCTTCGCAATATCAGACGACAAACGATTTATTTTGCTTATTACCGACTTTATTGCTTTAGGAATCTCACTGTCATGACTGAATCTACCAACGAATCAGGCGACTCGCGCAAACTAGGTGCCTTAAACTCATCGACTGGATCGACCAATACTAACAATAATCCAGAACCCACGAACATGGATTCTACGGTCGATGCAAATGATGCTGATGCGTCTAAGACTAATATGAATAACAGCACTGATGCCGATAGGGACACCAATACTGATACTAGCATTGAGCCGGAGCAAACGGTGCCAAGCTATAAGCGCCAGTCAGCAAAAGATAATAAATCAACAAAGATTAAAAGGGCGATTTCGGCGCTGGTGATTTTAGTTATTTTGGGTGTGATTGCTTATGGTTTATACAAGAGCAATCAGCATAGCGAGCCGCAAATTATTACCCTCCAAGGGCAAATGCAAATGCAACAAACGTCTATCGCGGCAAAAGTACCGGGACGTATTGCAAAAATATTAGTCACAGAAGGTGATGCAGTAACGGTCGGTCAACAGCTAATAGAGATGGATTCGCCTGAGATTAATGCAAAAATCAATCAGGCACGTGCTGGCAAACAGATGGCACAAAGCCAGCTAGATAAAGCAGAAAATGGGGCGCGTCCGCAAGAAATCGCTCAAGCAAAAGCAGCGTGGCAAGCTCATAAAGCGGCATCCGACTTGGCAGAAAACACTTATCAGCGCGTTAATCGTCTGTATGAAGAAGGACTGATGGCGCGGCAAAAGCGTGATGAAGCCTATGCACAATATTTGGCAACTCAAGATCAAACCGAAGCGGCACGCTTACAATATGAGTTAGCGATGGAAGGCGCACGTAGTGAAGATAAGTCAGCGGCGACTGCACAAGTTGCGCAAGTCGATGCGCAATTAGAAGAAGCATTGGTAGCGAAAGAAGAAGCCAACTTAAAAAGCCCAATCTCTGGTGTCGTCGATAATGTCATCGTCAATGCAGGTGAAGTGATCGGTCAAGGTGTGCCGCTGCTAACCTTAGTCAATACCAATGATCAATGGGTCGTCTTAAATGTCACGGAAACCTACTTAAATCAGTTTGCGATTGGTCAGCGGTTCATGGGTACTATTCCCGCTTTATCATCACCTGAAAAGCCTTATACCAAGCAATTCACTGTTTATGCTACTTCAACCTTGTCTGACTTTGCCACTTGGCGACCGACTAATAATGATGATGGTTTTGATGTTCGTACCTTTGAAGTAAAAGCCCGACCCACTAACCCTGATAGACGTATTCGCTCAGGTATGAGCGTAGTTGTACGTCTCAATCCTGCCCTCGTTAATCAGAACCAAGAGTAAGCTATGCGCCTGACGAAGCTAAAGGATGCTTTTGTACGCAGTGCAGCTTACGAGCGACGTTTTTTGGTAAAAAATCCGTGGGACTTGGCGATGGTGTTCTGGATACCGCTGGCTACTGTGCTATTAATTTGGTGGATTTTTTCACAAATACAAATCACTGATTTGCCTATTGGCGTGATTGATAATGATCGGGGGCCTGTTGCCAATACGGCATTACGGTATTTGGAAGCCAATCCTAATTTGACGGTAAAGCAGCTATATCATACGCCTGCTGCGGCAAAAGCTGCTATCTTGCAGCGTGATATCTATGCAGTCGTCATTATCCCTGAAGATTTTTCTCGTAATATCTTATTAAGTAAGCCTGCTCCTATCGTACTCCAAGTCAATGCCCAATATGGCACCCACTCTGGTATTATCCAAACCAGCGTACAGTCTGTCATCGGTACCTTATCCGCAGGCGTTGAGATGAAGCGCTTGGTCAAGCAAGGGATGGCTCCATCACAAGCTGCGATTGCCTACTCTCCTATTAGCATTCAACGTATTAGCTTGTTTAATGCTGCGACTGATTATCAGCAATTTTTGGCATCGACAGTCATTCCTGCTCTGCTGCATATTTTGGCAATGGTGATTGGCGCAACGACGATCGGCCGTGAATTGCGTGACAAGCGAATCGGACGCTGGTATCACTTTATTAATGGCAGTCATGTTTATTTAACATTACCACCTAAAGATGATCAACCTAATAATGACAGCCAACCTAGTCCATTAGATAATGTCTCAGCCAGTCAAAACCAAGCATCAGAAGAAGTAAGTATACCGGTATTGGTATTTGGTTTATTGGGCAAGTACTTTTGGCCGCTACTGGCTTATAGTATTTGGTCGATATTGGCTTTATGGCTGGCAGCGCCGCAACAATCGATTGCTATTAGCGCGCTCATGGTAACCTATATAAGCCTTGTATTATTAATGATGTTATCTTTCTGGCTTGGCGCTATATTTACCTTAGGCTCCTTCTCATTGCGTATGGGTTTATCGGCGACGGGTTTTATCTCAGCACCTTCTTATGCATTCGCTGGAGTGACATTTCCTTACGTCGCTATCAGTAAGAATGCCCAGCATTGGTCAGATGTGCTGCCGCTTACCCATTATCTTAAGCTGCATATTGCACAGTTACAGATGCAAGCGCCTGTCATCATATCCTTACCGATTGTTTACGGGCTGACACTAGCAACACTCGTTACGCTATCTTTAACGGCTTTACTAAGCAAACGCGCATTAGCGCATCCTGAACGCTGGGGAGCACGCTGATGTCATCCAATTCAAATCATAAATCGTCTACTAAAATAGTAGTATCAGAGGAAATTCTGGCATCGCCAAGCTTCTTTGGCAGCTTTTTACAAACCATAAAAGACGTGTTTTCTGATAAAGGTGTGCTGTTACTATTGATGATTGCACCGATTATCTATGGTTTCTTCTATCCTTGGCCGTATTCTACCGAAGTGGTCAACCACGTACCTGTTGGCATTGTTGATAAAGACAATAGTCCTTTATCGCAAACCATCGTTCGTTATGCCAGTGCCAGCCCGCAATTAGATACAAAACGCTTTTTAAATGAGCAGCAAGCCATCGATGCCATGTGGGCGGATGACATCGCAGGCTACATGATTATTCCAAGCGGACTTGAACAGCAAGTGTTGTCAGGCAAAGCCGCTAGCGTCAGCGTGCTTGGTAATGGCGGCTATTTTTTATTAAATAAAAACGTACAAATGGGATTTTTGCAAGCAGTTAGTACCGTCTCAGCTGGCATTGAGGTAAAGAAAAACGTGGCACAAGGGGCGTACTTAGCGACTGCTTCTGCTAAAACCCAAGCCGTACCGTTAAAGATTATCCCTTTATATAATCAAACGGAAGGTTATGGCGCTTACGTCGTGCCAGCGGTGTCTATTCTTATCTTGCAGCAAACGCTTTTGATGTCAACAGCGATGTTAATCGGCACTTGCTATGAGCAACGACGCCATAGAACTAACATTCGTGGCTGGCTTGGGCGGATTGCCGCGCTAAGTATGTTTAGCTTTGTGATTGGCTGTTTCTATTATGGCTGGGCATTTGAGCTTCATGACTATCCGCGCGGGCAAAACATGCTCGGCAGTTTATTATTCTTGCTGCTATTTTGTCCGACAGTCGCCACACTTGGTTGCGTGCTTGGACTTTGGTTTCGCCAGCGCGAGCGTAGTATGCAAATTTTAATTTTTAGCTCGTTACCGATGTTTTTTGTCAGCGGCTATCCGTGGCCTGCCCATCAGCTTCCTGAATTCTTGCAAATTATTCGTTGGTTATTGCCAACGACACCAGGTATCAATACTTCCGTGCAGCTTAACCAAATGGGCGCCAGTATCGCGCAAGTAGCGACAGGATTTTATGCGTTGGCAGGATTGTGGATTTTTTACTTTATTCTACTGTTGCTATTCCGCTGGTTAACGTCAGAACGTAAAAATGCTTATTAAAGTTAATAACATATTAACCATGATAAAAAAGCGCCTGTATAATTACAGACGCTTTTTTATTGACTCAGTTTAATATCATTAATCGTTAGAACACACGATTAAGACCGTTCAATGCCGCGACGCGATAAGCTTCTGCCATCGTTGGATAATTAAAGGTGGTATTTACAAAGTATTCAAGCGTGGCATTACATTTCATCACGGCTTGCCCAATGTGAATAATCTCTGAAGCATGATTGCCGTAGCAATGAATCCCTAAAATCTCTAACGTCTCACGGTGGAACAAGATTTTTAGAACGCCTGAACGCTCACCAATGATTTGCGCGCGTGCAAGATGCTTAAAGAAAGCCTGACCGACCTCATAAGGAACTTTAGCATCGGTTAATTCTTGTTCCGTTTTACCGATACATGAAATCTCAGGAATAGTATAAATACCTGTTGGTACGCTCGATACAGGCTCTGCATCACGGTCACCGACCATAAATGCCGCCGCACAGCGCCCTTGGTCGTAAGCGGCAGAAGCTAATGAAGGCCAACCGATAACATCGCCCGCTGCATAGATGTTTTCAACTTCGGTACAGTAAGTATCATCAACTTTCAGCTGACCGCGGCTATTGGCTTCTAGACCTAGGCATTCTAAATTTAAGCCTTCAGTATTACCTGAGCGTCCATTCGACCATAAAATAGCGTCTGACTTGATTTTCTTACCACTTTTTAGATGCAAAATCACACAGTCATCGTGCGTTTCTAAATGGTCAATCTCTTCATTGCTGCGGATAACTACGCCAAATTGACGAAAGTCATGAGCGATGGCGTCACTGATTTCACTATCCAAATAGCTTAGCAGTTGGTTTTGGTTATTAATCAAATCTACTTTATAGCCAAGACCGGTGAAGATAGACGCATACTCACAGCCAATCACGCCAGCGCCATAAATAATGATTTTCTTAACCACATAATCCATCTGTAGGATTTTATCAGAATCAAATACGCGTGGATGATTGAAGTCTAAGATATCAGGGCGGTATGGACGGCTACCGACCGTAATGATAGCTTTGTTAAAGGTAATCGTTTCAAAGGTATTTTCATCAATTTCGATACGTATCGTGTTTTTATCGATAAAATTTGCCCAACCATGAATCACTTCGATTTGGTTGCGCTCATAGAATCTGGTGTGCGTCTGAACCTGTTGCAAAATCACTTTTCGAGCTTTAGCTAACACGATATTCAGCGGGACTTGATGATAATCCATGGCCTTAGTAAACATCTGGTCACGGCGAAAGTTAATCAAGTTAAAAACGGACTGGCGCAAAGCTTTACTTGGAATCGTACCAACGTGGGTACAGTTACCGCCTACTTGCTCGCGCGGGTCAATAACTACCACCTTCTTACCCGATTTGGCAAGTTTCATGGCAGCAGCTTCACCCGCAGGACCTGCACCTAATACGACCGCATCATATTCAAACTCATGCTTATCGCTTTTTAGACGTTGTGAATCCTTAGTAAAGCCCGATTTTACGTCGATACGTGTATCATCTAGTGGATTGACCAAATCTGGATGATGCATGATATCTTCAGTAACTTGCTCATGCGTTTGTTCGATTTTCTCTTTCTTATTTTTACCCTCAGTATGCTCGGGGTTTGGCACACGACCACTTTCCTTATTAGACACCTCAGTTTTAATATCTTTACCAGTATCATTGGTCGCGTCGCCTATCGTTTTGCTTCCCATCGTGTCCTCTTTATTCATTTATGAATCTGTTTTTTAGCTCGCGGACGCCTTCATCTTTATAAATGTCTAGATAAAAATATCCATGGTGCTAAAGTGTGTCCACCATACGTGGTGATACGTTATTTTGCAATACAGCCACCACTACAACTGTTTTTTTCAAAAGTATTGTTTTTCAGAAAAATAGAGACCGAGCTCAATTAGCCAATACGGCGTTTGAGACCAGTCATCTGTAATATACGCGTGGCAATCTCTTCAACGGACATCTCTGACACATCAAGACTTGGAATCCCCTGTGAGGTATAAATTCCTTGTATTGCGCGCTGTTCTTGCTGACATTGCTGATAGCTTGAGTAGCGACTACCCGCGCGGCGCTCTTGGCGGATTTTCACCAAGCGATCCGTATCGATAATCAGACCAAATAACTTGTGTTTATGCTCACGCAATGCTTTAGGTAGCTGGTTATCGTTTAGATCTTCTTCGGTTAAAGGATAATTGGCCGCTCGAATACCAAATTGTAGTGCCAAATATAATGAGGTTGGCGTTTTACCAGAGCGTGATACCCCAATCAGAATAATATCTGCTGCGTGATAATGACGGGTACGCGCGCCGTCATCATTATCTAAAGCAAAATGCACCGCATCAATACGCTCTTTATAAGTCTCAGAGTCGACGTTATCATGGGCATGACCTGAATGCCCATCTGGCTCCACGCCCGTCTCTTCTGCAACGCGACCGATGAGACCTTCATACATATCAAGATTACAGCTGTGCGCTGAATTAATTTTTTCACGAATCTCAGGACTAACAATAGTATCAAACACCAGTGGCAACAAGCCATCTCGCTGATAGGCGGTATTGATTTGCACAACCGCATCTTCAGCACGTTCTAGATTATCCACATAAGGCAATACTCGAGTCTCAAAAGGCACTGAAGCAAATTGGCTTAAAATAGCACGCCCAAGCGTTTCTGCTGTAATCGCCGTGCCATCAGAGATAAAAAACGCCGTTCTTATGTTCTGAGCGTTATCAACTTCTAGTGCTTTCATATTTTGAATCGTAGAATTGGGTTGTGGTGACGAATGATTTACATACATAACGTTGATACCTTATTTTTAAATCCTTGGTTGAAACCTCAGTAGCAGCCTTTCATTTTTAGCATCTAGCGCTTCATAATTTGGTCATATGCGTCTCAAATTTTCACCTTTATTATACGCATAATAGACGCTTAATAGTAATCAATGTTACAGGCGTACACTTAGACTTAGATAGATTTTTAAGACTCAGCTCACTGTAAGATCGATATTTATCGTGCCAAAATTTATGATCTAGCCTAATAAATATGTAGCAAATCTCACAATTTGTAGCTTTTTCATCTTTTTTTTGCTTCAAGCTCTCGAAATTCTCAAAATATAGGGGTATAATCGACCATTATAATCTTTACTAAATAACCTTATTTTCTGGAGTTATCATGGCAGCGCAATCTACAGCACTTGTAATTAACCTTGATCAGTTAGGAAAAGACGACATTGAAATGGTCGGTGGCAAAAACGCTTCACTTGGTGAAATGATCAGCCATCTATCTGATTTGGGCGTTAGTGTTCCAGGCGGCTTTGCCACAACTTCAAATGCTTTTTACCAGTTTCTAACAGAAACAGGCTTACTTGACAAAATTAACAACGAGCTTAAAACACTTGATGTTAATGATGTCAATAAACTGGCTGAAACTGGCAAAAAAATCCGTACTTGGATTATTGAGCAAGAACTGCCAAAAGATCTTGAGCAAGCGGTTCGTGATTCATTCGAAGCAATGAGCGATGGTAAAGAAATCGCGGTTGCGGTACGTTCTTCTGCTACTGCTGAAGATTTGCCAGACGCCTCATTTGCCGGTCAACAAGAAACGTTCTTGAACATTCGCGGCATTGATAACGTCCTAATCGCGATTAAAGAAGTTTTTGCTTCTCTTTATAATGACCGTGCTATCTCTTATCGTGTGCACAAAGGTTTTGAGCACGAAGGCGTAGCATTGTCTGCTGCTGTACAGCGTATGGTTCGCTCAGAAACTGGTGCTGCTGGCGTTATGTTCACACTAGATACCGAAAGTGGTTTTGATCAAGTGGTCTTTATCACTTCAAGCTATGGTCTAGGTGAAATGGTTGTACAGGGCGCCGTAAACCCTGATGAATTCTATGTATCAAAGCAATTACTTGCTAACGGCAAACCTGCGATTATCCGTCGCAACTTAGGTAGCAAGCACAAGAAAATGATTTATGGTGATGAAGGTAGTACTACCAAATCAGTTAAAGTCATTGATGTTGAAAAAGAAGATCGTATGCAGTTCTCTTTGTCTACGGAAGAGCTGACGTCACTTGCCAAGCAAGCGATGACCATTGAAAAGCATTATGGTCAAGCAATGGATATCGAGTGGGCAAAAGACGGCGACACCAATGAAATCTTTATCGTTCAGGCTCGTCCTGAAACGGTTAAGAGTCGCCAAGACAGCAATGTCATGGAACGTTATATCATCGATACGACTAACGCTAAAGTATTGTGTGAAGGTCGCTCAATTGGTCAACGTATCGGTTCAGGTAAAGTCCGTATCGTTAGTAACCTAAATGAGATGGATAAAGTACAAGAAGGCGATGTATTGGTATCAGACATGACGGATCCGGATTGGGAACCAGTCATGAAGCGTGCTTCTGCTATCATTACTAACCGTGGTGGTCGTACTTGTCACGCAGCGATTATCGCTCGTGAGCTAGGCGTCCCTGCTATCGTTGGTTGTGGTAATGCCACTGAGCTGTTGGTTGATGGTCAAGATGTGACTGCTTCTTGTGCTGAAGGCGATACTGGCTTCATTTATGAAAGTCAGATTGATTTTGAAGTACAGACCAACTCTGTAGAATCTATGCCTGAGCTTGCATTCAAAGTAATGATGAACGTTGGTAATCCAGATCGTGCCTTCTCATTTACCCAAATGCCAAACGAAGGTATCGGTCTTGCACGTCTTGAGTTCATCATCAACCGTATGATTGGTGTACATCCAAAAGCCTTACTGAACATGAACAGCTTGCCACGTGAAATTGCACAAGCCATTAATGAGCGTATCGCAGGTTATGCCTCACCCGTTGACTTCTATGTGGATAAATTGGTTGAAGGTATCTCAACCCTAGCCGTTGCTTTTATGGATCAGCCGGTTATCGTTCGTATGTCAGATTTCAAATCAAACGAATATGCTAACTTGCTTGGTGGTAAATTATACGAGCCATCAGAAGAAAACCCAATGCTTGGTTTCCGTGGTGCTAGCCGCTACGTGTCTGATAACTTCCGTGACTGCTTCGAGCTTGAGTGTAAAGCACTGAAACGTGTCCGTGATGAGATGGGCTTGACCAACGTCGAGATTATGATTCCATTCGTCCGTACCGTTGGTGAAGCCAAACAAGTCATCGAATTGCTTGAGAAAAATGGTCTAAAACGTGGTGAAAACGGTCTACGCATTATCATGATGTGTGAGCTACCAACCAACTGCTTACTAGCAGAAGAGTTCCTAGAGCATTTTGACGGTTTCTCAATCGGTTCAAACGATTTGACTCAGTTGACTCTAGGTCTTGACCGTGACTCAGGTATCGTCTCACATCTATTTGATGAGCGTGACCCTGCGGTTAAAAAGCTGTTGTCAATGGCAATTGATGCTTGCCGTAAGCAAAACAAATATGTCGGTATCTGTGGTCAAGGTCCATCAGACCATCCAGATCTAGCTTTAT
Source organism: Psychrobacter sp. SC65A.3 (assembly GCF_025642195.1). Classification (NCBI taxonomy): domain Bacteria; kingdom Pseudomonadati; phylum Pseudomonadota; class Gammaproteobacteria; order Moraxellales; family Moraxellaceae; genus Psychrobacter; species Psychrobacter sp. SC65A.3. The sequence continues at coordinate 1,809,415 of NZ_CP106752.1, forward strand.
GGCTCATGGAGCAAGGCATCAGCTCAGTATCATTGAACCCTGACTCAGTACTAGATACTTGGTTCTTCTTAGCGGGTGAAGAAGCGAAATAAGCTGTAACGTTACGTCACAACGTTAATTCACACCGTCATTTAAGATACAATTACTAGGGTCTATTTGATTTTTTCAAATAGACCCTAATATAATGTATGATCAATAGTGACTGAAAAGCAGTTTTTTAAAACAGTGACTTAAGACATGACTAACTATGCAGGCAATTATGCAGATTTTCCTTGCTCGAAATAACGTACAAGCCGGTCCCTACACTTTGGATCAGCTCAATATTATGCTCACCTCTGGTGAAGTGCTATTAGATGATTTGGTCTGGCATGACGGCTTAGATCAGTGGCAGCGCATGGGTAACTTAACTAATAATCAAGCCTTTTATCGCCCAACTCATGTAGCGATGCCTGAGGTTAATGATTCTATCATTAACAACGTTACTATCTTCCCAGAAGACGATGCAGCAGATACCAATAAAGACAAACAATCGGTATCGCTAGATCGTTTATATGGCAAGCCTGAACGTTCAAAAGACACGGCTAAAAACACCAAAGCAGATATGACAACCAATCGTCATCACACGCCAAATAGCAACGTGTCATTAAATAAATCTAACGCGACCAAAGCTGCTTCAGAGAAAGATAAAGTAGTGGGTAATGTGATACTCGCTCCTATCATGTCACGGATATTGGCAACGGCGCTGAATGCTTTACTGTATTTATTAGCTATTTTTCCACTAGTCATGGCATTGACCAAGATGGATGTCGACTATACCAAGTTCCAAAATATTCAGGATATGGACGCTGCTTATCAGTACTCAGTGACATTGATGGAAAGCTTGCCTAGCAGCACGTTGATGATCTCGCAGGTCATGGTCTTTGGTTTGTTTGCCTTGCAATTGTTATTTATCACTTTACGTGGTCAATCGCTGGGCAAAATGATTACGGGTATTCGTGTGGTTGATCAAACCACCCATCGTCTACCATCATTTTTAAAGCTTATTGGTATGCGTACCTTTTTGCTGTTTATCATTTATAACTTACTATTCTCGTTTACCAGCTTTTTAGGCTTTGTCCTTATTGCTATTCATTATTATATGGCGTCTAAAAGCCCTGAAAACATTGGTTGGCACGACAAATTGGCCAAAACTTTGGTAGTTAAAGCAGATAGTAGTCAATTGATAAAAGAGCCAAAAATAAAATAATCCTATTTTTGATTATTCATAATATCTCTTATGTTTGTCATAAAAAGCGACGTATCAGCGTTGCTTTTTTATTGATAAAGAAACAAGGTATTCGATTAATAATTTTTATTAACAGTTGCGCATTGATTAACCTTTGTGTTCATCAGTGACTACTGTTATAATACGGCGCTTTATAAACTAAGCTTATTCTCTGTTAATTATTTATAATAATGGGTAGGATTTGAGCTTACCTTATAAATCTCCTTGCTATTAACATAGGGTTAATAGCTACTAATCCGTAAGGAGTCATAATGCGACATTACGAACTGGTGTTACTTGTACACCCAGACCAAAGCGACCAAGTGGTCGGCATGGTTGAACGCTATATCAAGTTAGTTCAAGACAACAACGGCACTATCCATCGTCTAGAAGATTGGGGTCGTCGTCAACTTGCTTACCCAATTAACAAGATTCACAAAGCTCATTACGTTCTTTTCAACATTGAAACTGACGGCGAGACTTTAGCTGAACTTGAAGAATTATTCCGTTATAACGACGCGATCATTCGTAGTCTAGTTATGCGCCGTGATGATGCTGTCACTGAAGAGTCGCAGTTAGCCAAGAATGCCGATGAAAAACGCGCACGCAAAGCTACTACTCGTCGTCCAGACAGTAATGATGACAACGACAACCACAGTGATGACTAATTAAAGGAGCATAATCATGGCACGTTTTTATCGCCGTCGCAAATTCTGCCGTTTCACTGCTGAAGGTATCACTCACATCGATTATAAAGATGTTGAATTGCTAAAACAGTATATCAGTGATAATGGCAAAATCGTACCAAGCCGTATTACCGGTACGTCTACTAAATATCAGCGTCAACTAGCGACTGCTATCAAGCAAGCTCGTTATTTATCGCTACTTCCATACACTGATAACCATCAGGGTTAACCGTTAACTAGGAATGACTCATGCAAATTATTTTGTTACAGCGTATCGTCAACCTTGGCAAACTCGGTGAAACTGTCGATGTAAAACCAGGTTACGGACGTAACTTTCTTATCCCTTTGGGTAAAGCACTACCTGCTACTAAAGCTAACATTGAAAAGTTCGAAGCACGTCGTGCTGAACTTGAAGCTGAAGAAGCAAAAGAAGTAGCGGTTGCTCAAGAACGTGCTGACGCATTAACTGACGTTAATGTTATCATGCGCGCTAAATCAGGTGACGAAGGCAAGCTATTCGGCTCTATCGGTACACGCGATATCGCTGAAGCATTGACTAACTCAGGTCTAGAAGTTGACCGTGCTGAAATCAAGCTACCTGAAGGCACTTTGCGTCAAATTGGTGAATATAATGTTGATATTCAACTACATCATGACGTTACGGCTACTATTCTAGTTACCATTCTTTCTGAAGATGGCGACAACGAAGATTTAGACGAAGACAATGCTGCAGACGAAAACGAAGACTATTCTGAAGAGTAATCTTTAGCATACTAAGTTTTAGTCGCAATAAAAAACCAGCAACTTTAGGTTGCTGGTTTTTTTTGTGTTGGATTTGGACTTCGTTATTTGTATTAGTACTGATACAGACAATAAACACTGTATACGCAATGACAAAAGACTATTGATAACGTCTGTTGTATTCTAATCCTACTAGTCACTATGCTGACGATATATATTTTATGAATGAAATCTAGGATACCATGATAAATACTGATGACACTTTACGATGTACTCAAGGCAATGACTTTTATACCGAAGGCAAAACTTATAAGGTTGGTAGAATCGTTAATAATAAATACTTCCAAATATTAACCGATAATAATACTGACCATTGGTATGCGACCTTAGATGACAAAGGCATTTATGTGAGCTTTGATTCGGCTATAGCAGAAACTGAGAGAGCATGTTTTGAGAAGATTAATGATCTATCAAATGACTGTCAGTAGCATTTCAACACTTTTAAACTATAATTAAATATTAAAAACGGTCATTATAATGACCATTTTTTTGGTTAAATATCAATACGACTACAGGATAAATATCCTACAGAGTGTGGCCAGTTAATTGCAAGGTTTGGTACCTCTTGACCAGTCGCGATCATCTTAGCGGCATTGATCCAACCAGCATGACCGATGGCTAATACTGGATGATCTTTTTGCTCAACTGCAATTTTATCCAACCAGCTCTCCGCTCGATTAAACAGCTGTTGCAAATTTTCACCATGATCAGGCGCAAAGTGGGCAAAATTATTGCACCATTCATCAATTTGTTGTTTCTCAATCTGTTTCCAAGACTGACCATCCCAATCACCGAAATGAATCTCAGCCAATTCAGGTGCGACTCGACACTCAAAACCGCGCTGTGCCAATATTTCCCCAACCTTTAGTGAACGCTGTAAGGGGCTAACCCAAATCACTTTTGGTAATTGTTGTAGACGTACAAAGCGCTGTATTTTATTAGCAAGGCGTTTTAGTTTACGTTTATCGACCTCTACATCTGTCTGTCCGATACAAAGACCACCAGCCGTAACAGGTTTTGGATGACGCCAAATATACAGAATCATGAGTGCGAGTATCCTTTCTTAGCATCATTTTTAACGCTTTGGCTTAAATTAAGGGCAATGAAGCGGCCAGTCCAATGTAAATAGCAATTTCACTAAGCTGCTGCGTGGCTCCTAAGCCATCACCCGTATAGCCATCTAAACGTCTACGCAATAAGCGCCGCATATAATCTGTCGCGCCTATGCCTAGCAATAAAGCCAATAACCATTGCCAAATACCAATCTGTCGCATGGTATAAGGGAAAACCAGTGTGACCAAAGTAATAGCCAATATTAGCCAACCACTGCTATATATAGCTTGTAATGGTGTCAGCTGCTGTGCCATCGGTTTTGCTTTGGCATGTTCAATCTCTCCGCCATAAGGCAATAGCGTCAGTAAGCTAATACAAAATAAACGTGACGCAGTATGCCCAATAATGAGTGCAACGATAGCAACGGGTGTTGGCATCGCAGTAAGTAAGCTGATTTTAAGCAATAGCGCTGAGACCAAACCTAATACGCCATACGTGCCTAAGCGTGAGTCTTTCATAATCTCTAAAGTGCGCTCGCGAGTGAGTCCGCCACCTAGCCCATCGCAACTATCGGCAAGTCCATCTTCATGAAAAGCACCTGTTAACTTGATACCAAAAGCCGTACTTATCACTGCCGCAACTAGCGGTATGAATAAGAGACTGCTAAGCCAAAACACGCCAGCACAAAGCAAACCTATCAGTAAGCCTACCGCTGGAAAATAACGGCTGCTTTGGTGCAGCCACTGCGGATCATAATAGTTAAAAGACGGGACGGATATACGGGTTAAAAACTGAACAGCAACCAATATCAATCGGGCTTCATAACGAAGGCGCTGCAATACAGACAGCTTGGAGGATGAGCTTGGCATCACTTGCTTTGCTCACTGATACCAGCATCACTAAAACTTGCCATCTCATTGATAATCGCGCAAGCGGATTGCAATAATGGATACGCTAATGCCGCACCACTGCCCTCGCCTAAGCGCATACCCATATCAAGTAATGGCTTAGCATTCAGCAGTTTTAATAAATGCGCATGCCCTGGTTCAACTGAGTGATGAGCAAAGATAGCATATTGAGCAACACCCGGTGCTAAGCGCTCGGCGACAAGCAAAGCACTACTGGCGATAAAGCCATCAATTAATAAAATACGACGCTCACTGCTGGCCTGAATAAGCGCCCCCGCCATCATAGCAATCTCAAGCCCACCTAATGCAGCAAGCACATCGAGCGGCGCTTGTACTTCACGGTGACGCTCTAATACTTGCGTTAAGATATTTGCCTTATGCTGCAAGCCTGCATCATCGAGTCCTGTACCGCGACCGATACAGTCGGCAATGCTCAAGTCGCCAAGTCTCGCCAGCAATAGACTTGCCGCTGACGTATTACCGACGCCCATTTCACCGACAATCAATAGATTACCTACCATGTTCTTAACCACGCTCATACCACTCTCTAATGCAGCCAAGCATTCTACTTGTGTCATAGCAGGTTCTGTCAGCGCGTCGCGGCTACCATGTCGAATTTTATAATCTAGCAGTTGCGGATGGTCTTTAAAAGGAGAGTTGCCAAAATCCGCTTCTACCCCAGCATCGACTACTTTTAGCTCAATATTATGCTGACGTGCTAAGACATTGATGGCAGCGCCGCCTTGCAAAAAGTTATAAACCATCTGTGCAGTGACTGCACTAGGATACGCAGACGTGCCATGCTTGGTTAAACCATGATCGGCGGCAAATACTCGAATTTGAGGTTGCTCAATCTTTGGCATAATTGTGCCTTGAATCATACCTAACTGCAGAGCGAGCGTCTCTAAACGTCCAAGTGCGCCAATTGGTTTGGTCTTCTGGTCAATGATTTGCTCTAGCTGCTGGCGTAGTGCATTATTTTCGATATTGGGAATTATCGGGGCATTAAATATGTTCAAAGGAAGTATCCTAAATCTGGTACATGTCAAACAAAACCCACATACTAGCAGAGTATCCAAGCTTTACCATGAATAAAATCAAATATGAGCCGAATAGATTTCCTAGCAACGTAGATTTACTATAGAATATGCCCCTTTAAAAATTCATATGACTATTGATGCTTTATGAAGTGCACGCTGCATGAGCCTCATAATTTTTCATAAGACATTAACAACTATATAGAGATAGTGATGATCGTATTTTGGCTGGTGCTGACCATTCTTTTTATTATTTTTGCCACCGCAAAACTCAAGTGGCATCCTTTTTTAGTATTGATATTATCTGCCTTCTTGGTCGCACTGTTTTACCAAGTACCGCTTAATACGGTCGCCAAAACTATCTCTGATGGCTTTGGCGGTATCTTAGGGTATATCGGTCTGGTCATTGTATTTGGTACCATTATCGGCTTAATCCTTGAAAAAACAGGTGCCGCCATTGTGATGGCAGAGACAGTCATTAAAGTCTTGGGACCACGCTTCCCTACTTTGACGATGTCTATCGTAGGTGCCGTGGTATCTGTACCAGTGTTTTGCGATTCAGGCTATATTATTTTAAACTCGTTAAAAGAGTCTTTGGCTGAGCGCTTAAAAGTATCAAGCGTGGCGATGAGTATTGCCTTAGCAACTGGCTTATATGCCACTCATACCTTTGTACCACCGACACCCGGTCCAATTGCAGCAGCAGGAAACTTGGGACTTGAGTCAAATTTGGGCTTGGTCATCATGGTCGGTGTGGTTGTGACAACTGTTGCAGTACTTGCCGGTTGGTTATGGTCCAATCGCTTCCTGAATGCCACTCCTGACAATATTGATGCACTCGACGCGCCAGCTTCGAATGTGCCAAATAATATGAAAACTCGCGACGACTATAGTAAGCTACCGTCAGCGACCATGGCATTTTTACCTATTATCGTGCCTATCGTCTTGATTTGCTTATCGTCTGTTGCTAACTTACCTAGTACGCCATTTGGTACAAGTACCATAACAGATATCTTGATATTTATTGGCAATCCATTGACAGCCCTACTGATTGGTTTGTTTTTATCATTTTTACTCATCAATACTGAACAAAAAACGCAGCAAATCAGCGATAGCATCTCTCAAGGCTTGGTGGTCGCAGCGCCTATTCTCTTAATCACTGGTGCTGGCGGCGCGTTTGGCGCTATGCTAAAGGTCACACCAATTGGCGATTATTTGGGTACGACTTTATCTGCCTTGGGGCTTGGTATTTTTATGCCATTTATCGTTTCTGCTGCACTAAAAACAGCACAAGGCTCAACTACTGTTGCCTTGGTGACCACCTCTGCGATGGTCGCACCACTATTGGGTCAAATAGGTCTCGATAGTGAGCTTGGTCGCGTATTTTGTGTGATGGCAATTGGTGCAGGCGCGATGACTATCTCGCACGCTAATGACAGCTTTTTTTGGATTGTTAGCCAGTTTAGTCGTATGAGTGTGGCACAGGCTTATAAAGCCCATTCTATGGCGACTGGTATTCAGGGCGTGACCAGTATCATCTTTATTTGGTTATTAACCTTGGTATTTATTTAAAGAGATTCAAAGAGACATTCATGAAAATTTTAATTGCTCCCGACTCATTTAAAGAAAGCTTAGAAGCACTAGATGTTTGCCGCGCCATTCAATCTGGCTTCAGCCAAGTGTTTCCAGATGCTGACTATAAACTGCTACCCATGGCAGATGGCGGTGAAGGGACTTCTGCAGTATTGTCTTACGTGCTAGGTGGTCGCTGGAAAGAAGTGCACGTCCATGACCCTTTAATGCGACCGATTAGCGCAAAATACTTATTACTGCCTGATGCAACTGCGGTCATCGAAGTTGCTCAAGCTTGCGGTTTACATCTCTTGACTGTGGCAGAGCGCAATCCAGTCATCGCCAGCAGCTATGGCGTTGGCGAGCTGATTGCAGATGCTTTAAGGGAAGGTGTCAAACGTATTATTATCGGTCTTGGTGGTAGTGCCACCAATGATGCGGGACTTGGTATGCTAACCTCACTTGGTATGACGTTTCATGATAGTGATGACAATACATTAGCCCAAGGCGGCGGCGCGCTTGCCAACTTACAACGATTAGACGCGACAAGCTTTCATGCCAGCGTGTTAGAGACAGTATTTGAAGTAGCTTGTGATGTCACCAACCCTTTATGTGGCGAGTTGGGTGCCAGCGCGATATTTGGTCCTCAAAAAGGCGCTAGTCCACAGCAAGTTAATGATTTGGACCAAGCGTTAAACCACTTTGCGAGTATATGCGAGCAGAATGGCTACCAAGATTATCAAGAGATAGCGGGTGCGGGCGCAGCAGGTGGTCTTGGCTATGCGTTAATGAGCTTTTGCCAAGCTGAGCTAAAATCAGGTTTTGATACAGTGGCAGAAGTTACCAACTTATCACAGCACATTGCCGATGCAGATTTGGTTATTACTGGTGAAGGCAAGCTTGACGCTCAGTCTGCCATGGGTAAAGTCGCTGGCGGTATTAGCCACATTGCCAGACTGAGCCATACGCCAGTGATTGCGATTTGTGGCAGTGTTGATGGACTAAAACCGGCTCAGACTAGTCAGTTTGACGTTATTATGCCCAGTATTCAAAAACTAGAGTCCATCGATAATATCTTTAAAAATGCTTATCATAATATTGAAACTACCGCTGCCAATATTGCTGCGGCAATAAAATTGGGTCAAAGCATCAAGTAGGTTTTATGAGGCTATTTCAGTCGCTCTTTTAGCCACTGTTATAGCCATTTTTTTACCTCATTGATAACGGTTTGCATCCTATTTGGTAGTACTTGCTGGCGGCGTATAGCAAAGTACAGGGTTTCACTAACTGAGACTGGCAGCTGATGACTTTTTAGCAGCTGCGGGTTTGAATACGCGGCAACTGCGTGCGCTGGTAATACGGTAAATCCAAGCCCCCTACTCACTGGCTCTAAAATCATACCTATCTGATTAGAAAAACCTTTTTTATTAAAACCATTGATGTGTTCGAACTTAGGATAATTGGCGCTCAATAGCAAACTGGCATGATGTGCGCCATCAGGATGATCAATAAATCCAAGCTCGGTAAGCGCTTCCCAGCTTGGCTCAATCGTCGAGACTGGTGTCACCAGTTGCAGCGCTTCTTGAGCCACCGGCTTGCAGCTGACCGTCTCATCATCCGAGATAGTTGTCATAAAACCTATATCAATCTCATGCTTGGAGAGCGCCTGCTCTATATCTGTATTGGGGGCAAAACGGTAATCAATCACCAGCTGTGGATACTGCTCTTGTAATGTTAACAACTGCGGATAGAGCTTTAAACCGACGCTGCCAGGCGACATGATTCGCACCATTCCCTCATTATACGGATCGTCACCGATACGCTGCTCTAAGCGTGATAATCGCTGCAAGATGTCTTCTGCCTCTCGATAAAGCTGCTCACCTGCATCTGTCAATGAAAACTGCTTACCTTGACGAATAAGCAAGTCAATATCCAACTGACTCTCAAGCTTACGTATATGCTGACTAACCCCTGACTGCGTCATATATAGACGCTCAGCCGTATGAGTGAAATGCCCAACTTCTACCAAAGTGCAAAAAGTACGTAGCCATGTGATATTTATCATTACAATATATACTTATCTTTATAATAAATGATAATTTTACGTAATACATATAACTTTGTAAACTACTCCCATATCAAAAAGGAGTACAAACCATGAATAACGTTTATCCAAGAAGCTTTTCACATATTGGTCTTTCAGTACCTGACCTCGATGCCGCTGTCAAATTTTATACTGAGGTGATGGGTTGGTATACCATCATGGAGCCGACCGAAATCACTGAAGATGACAGTGCTATTGGTAAGATGTGTACAGAAGTCTTTGGTGCAGGTTGGGGCAGTTTTCGTATTGCTCACTTATCGACTGGCGACCGTATTGGTGTGGAAATTTTTGAATTCAAAAATCAAGAAGACCCTGACAATAACTTTGAATACTGGAAAACTGGTATTTTTCATTTCTGTGTTCAAGATCCGAATGTTGAAGAGCTTGCCGAGCGTATGGTTGCCGCAGGTGGTAAAAAACGGATGGAAAAACCTCGTTATTACTACCCTGGAGAAAAGCCATATCGTATGATTTATATGGAAGATCCGTTTGGCAATATCGTTGAGATATACAGCCATAGCTATGAGCTGATTTACAGTGAAGGCGCTTACTAAAGGGCGCTAACAGTAATTAACGCTTTGAAACGATTGCCTTTAAAACATAAAAATAGCGCTCTTATCATATAAGAGTGCTATTTTTATATGGGCTATATTCAGTATCACAGAGATATTGCTTAACTAATTAAGCATGCTACTATTTGGGTTATTATTTAAATAGCTTCTACACTTTTACACTAAGTTTAAATACCCATTATCAAGGACGATAAATGAGCCAGTTTAACCCAATTCAATCAGTGACTCCTTCGACCAACACCAATGAGCCATTGGTTATTAGAAAAAATTCAGGCAGTGTTGTAACGTTGACACTTAACAGTTCCAAACAATTCAATGCTTTATCTGTTGAGTTGTTAGCTGCCATGCAAGCGGAGCTGGATAATATTGCCCAAGACAAAACCATACAAGTGCTGGTGATTGCCGCAAATGGCAAGGCATTTTGTGCTGGACATAATCTAAAAGAGATGCGCGCCAATCCAGATGAAGCATTTCAGCGCGCTTTATTTGAGCAATGTAGTCAGATGATGCTCACCATCAATCAAATGCCGCAAGTTGTCATTGCCAAAGTACAAGGCATCGCTACCGCTGCTGGTTGTCAACTGGTCGCAGCCTGTGATTTAGCTGTTGCCTCAGACAATGCCAAATTTGCCACCTCTGGTATCAATGTAGGACTATTTTGTTCTACCCCTGCAGTAGCAGTCAGTCGCAACCTATCTCGCAAGCAAGCATTTGAGATGCTGATTACTGGTGAATTTATAGATGCCCACACTGCACTACAGCAGGGACTGATCAATCGTGTGGCAAGCGCTGAGCAATTAGACCAGATGCTACAGTCTCTGATAGACGCTATTACTAATAAATCTTCAGTCGCTCTTAAAACTGGCAAAACCATGTTTTATAAGCAACTGGATATGGAATTGGCAGATGCTTACGAGTATGCCAGCGAGGTGATGAGCTGCAATATGATGGCGGATGATGTGAGTGAAGGGATTGACGCCTTTATCGAAAAGCGTTCTGCCATATGGACAGGACGATAAGAACAATAGAGTTATTCTATAATGCAAAATGTCTCTGTTGGCGTTGGCAGCGCCACTTTTTTAAATAACAAAGGCGTTTTTTAAATAAGAGATGGCAATAATTAAGATTACTCAGCTAGTAATTTTGCAAGCATCTTATTTATCTCACTTTTGAATGCTTTATCGTCGAGCTTACTGGCAGTAATTTTAGCACTCTGTAAGCTTTGAATCGCTGCCTCTGTCTGTCCAAGCTCGCTCTGTAATTCAGCCATTGAAAAGGCAATCGATGATAAATGCTCTTTTGATTGAATCGCTGCGGCTTTATCCAAGGCTTTTTGGTAAATAACTAATGCCTCATCCAAATCTTCCGTAAAATCTGCCAATGTCTCCCACTGCTCAGGATGATCCTTATTGCCTTTCTCATTTTCAATGCACAAGTCTTTTAGCTGTACATACAGCGTATCAAATGTCTCTTTATCATTGGCACTGTCCGCTTCTAATAGCTTTTCTGCCAACACATAAATTGAGTGATAGATTTTATTATTAATCATTTTTATATAACCTTTTTTTGCTGCTCATCAGATAACTGTCAATACTGTCAACGAGGTTAATTATAGACTATTTGCATACGTTACTCATCAAAAAGGGCGTGATAGTCATATCACGCCCTCTCATCATTATTCAGTTTTAAGCAGCAGATACTGATATTTACTCAGCAGCGATGGCAATCATCTCAACCAATAGCTCAGGACGTGCCAATGCCGACTCGCCACAAGCACGAGCTGGCGGCTGTACGCCTTCAAACCACTTGTCCCATACTTCATTCATGGCGGCAAAATCTGACATATCTTTTATCCAGACAGTCACTGACAGTAGCTTTGATTTATCGCTACCAACTTCTTCTAACAAGGCTTGTATCTTTTCTAAACAAGTCAATGTTTGGGCTTTGATGTCATCTTCAGCGTTACCTACTTGACCACATAGATAAACAGTCTGGTTATGAACCACAATTTTACTCATACGTTGATTACTATGGAGCTTTTGCATGGATTATTATCCTTAATTTTTAATGCTTTAAAATGTATAAATGACTCAAGTTTTATGAAATCTTACTTAGCGAGAAAAGCGATCAGCGCTAAATGGCTTGATATCGACCAATAGCGGTTTTTCATGAATCATCTCTTCAACGAGACGACCGGTCATTGGTCCTAATGTGAAACCTTGATGACTGTGACCAAAGGCAAACCATAATTTTTCATGGTTACTTGCAGGACCGATAACTGGCTTCATATCTGGCATACAAGGACGCGAGCCTGCCCATGCTTCACTCTCAACTGCATCTTCTAATGGCAATATTTTTCGCGCCAGTTTAAGCACAGTTTTCAATTGTCCAAAATTCTTTGGCGCATTCATGGTCGTCATCTCAGCACCAGTGGTAATACGGATACCTTGCTGCATCGGTCCCATGACAAAACCTTTATCCATATCAAACATACTATGATGGATGGTGTTCTTTTCGTTGACTTTAAAATGCTGATGATAGCCACGCATCGGGAATAATGGCAAGTCATAACCAAGCGGCTTGATGAGATCATTAGACCAAGGTCCTGCTGCGATGACTAATTTATCACTATAGAAAGTCTCGGTATCGGTAACAATCTTCCAGCCGCCATCTTCTTGTACGATCTCTTGAACGCCAGTCTCTTTAATTGTCCCGCCCATTTCTTGGAAGTTTTTTGCATAGGCTTTAACTAGAAAGCTTGGGTTTGAGACCTGCCAAGAGTTGAGCCAATGAATTGCGCCGACAAACTCATCAAAATTGGCACTAGGCTCCATGACTCTTAACTCTTCAACCGTCAATACCTTGTGCTCAACACCTTGATTGCGAGCATCGATAGCTAGCGCAATGGCTTCTTTAAAAGTGTCTTCAGAGCGATGTAATTGCAACCAACCATCGCGGGTAATCAGCTCATCTGCACCAGAGGCGCTAATCATGGTTTGATGTTCGCTTGTGCAATGCTCAATCAGTGTTTGCCACTCGCCTTCGATTTTTTTAACTGAGGCAGGTGTAGAGTATTTCCAGTATTGCAATAGTGCCTGATGATAACGAAGAATAGCTGGTATGCGATAGCGGATATCAGTACCTTGGTTTGGCAATACACGTATCATTTCAGTCAGCTGGCGCGGAAACGGATGCGTATGAATCGCCTCACGCTGAATCAAGCCAGCATTGCCGTATGAAGTCTCTGAGCCCGGTAGCTTTTTGTCTATAAGTAAAACTTCAGCATTGTTTTTTTGTAGATGCCAAGCAACCGAGGTGCCAACCATACCTGCACCGATAACGATAACTTCATGACGCATAACATATCCCTTTTTATGGCTTTGATACAGAGTGTTAAATAGATGAATATAACGGGTAAGGTGGTCATAGTAACGCATTGAAAGATTTTTTAAACCCTTATCTGTTAAATATTTTTACGAATAAACACTTTTGGTTATATGTTTTTATGCAAGGTATTTTTGATAGGAATAGTGACAACCTAATGAAAAACAAAAGTCATTTTTTAAGCTATTTTCCAACGTTTATAGCATTTTTTATCACCACCAAACTGGATCATCACTCTCTTCTAAAGGCTGTTTTACCGTTAGCACCGTTATCTTATCAGCAGGTACTTCAGCGATAAACCGTGACACTTTATCAAAATAGCCTGAATAGCTCGAAAAATAATCGGGCGCAGTTAGAAACAGCCTGCTTTTTGCACGACTACAGGCAACATAAAACAGCTTACGCTCCTCTTCTAACTCCTCAAAATCGCTTAGTGAGCGGTAATGCGGCGTCATACCATCTACCAATGAATTAACAAATACCACTGACCATTCAAGTCCTTTGGCACTATGAATGGTCGAAATGGTCACTTTGTCCCTGTTTTTGTCGATACCTTCTTCGCCTTTTTCAGGCTCACCTGCGGTGGCAACCGAGTCATTAGGTGGATCGAGTGCCAGATTTTCTAAAAATTTATCTAGGCTATCATGCTCTAACGCTAGATTTTTGAGCACACGGAAGTCTTCGCTACGCTCACGCCAATTGTCTTCATTGATTTTTAAAACGGGCATATAAAAATCTAGAATCAGCTCGATAATGGCTTCGACCGACTCTGCTTGACTGGCTTGACTTAGCATTTTATACAGCGGCTCAAGTTGCGTGCTTTTTTTGGCAAACTTTGTTGTTAATAACGGCTCAAAAGAGTTATTGTCAGCATTAATCGCTTGGGTTAAGCGCGTGGCAGTCACCGACCCCACGCCTTTAAATAAGGTCAAAATACGGTGCCATGCAATGGTATCATTCGGGTTATAAAGTATCTTAACAAATGCTAAGACGTCTTTAATGTGGCGTCTTTCAATAAAACGAATCCCACCAACGACAATAAACGGGATATTACGTTCCATAAATTCTAGCTGGACGTAGTTAGATTGAAAGGAGGTTCGGCACAATACCGCAAAGTCTTGATAATCATAGTCTGATTTTAATTCGATAATTCTATCAGCAATATACTTTGCTTCTTTGCTCTCATCGCTAAGTCGGCGAAATATTGGTTTTACACCTTCTATAGAAACACCAGAGTACAGCTGCTTTTGGTAACCCAAGGTGATCTGAGCAGACAGAGCATTGATATAATCAAGCACTGCTGGCGTACTACGATAGTTTTGCTCAAGTTTAATCAGCTTAGCTTCAGGGTAACCCTCTCCAAATAATAAGATATTTTCATAATTGGCGCCGCGAAAGGCATAAATACTTTGGTTGTCATCACCGACGACCATCAGCGACACCGACGTAGGCGCACAGATGAGATCAATCAGCTCTTTTTGCGGAATATTGGTGTCTTGATATTCATCGACCATGACATAACGATATTGCTTTTGTAGCAGTTGGCGAAAGGTATCATTATGCTTTAAATGACGCACCACTTGGCTAATGATGTCATCAAAATCGTATAAATGATTGGCACGCTTGTACTCATGAAAGTCAATGGCCAATTGCTCAATAACAGGAATATGCACGGCAATATCAGGATAGCTGTTTTCGATTAAATCGCGGATATGAATACGGCGATTTCTAGAGGTTGAAAAGATGTTTTGCAACGTTTTTTTGCGCGGAAATGCCTGATTGGTTATTTTGGTCGGATACTTTTTTTCCTTATGAATTAAATCGATGGCGTCTTCACTGTCGCCTGTATCTAGAATGGTAAATCTCGGATTAATACCAAGCAGACCTGAGTATTGACGCAATAGCATATTACAAAAAGAATGGAAGGTGCCACTGGTAATGTCATTCAGGGTTTTATTTTTTGGCAATTTATCTTCTACCAAATCCTTATTTAACCTTTGGGCAAAAGATGGTGTGCTTGCTAGCAAAGCTCTAGCACGACCTTTGATTTCGTTGGCTGCTTTACGAGTAAAGGTTAATAGTAAAATCTCTTTTGGCGACACGCCGTTTTCTATCAAGTAACTGGTTCTATAGGTCAAAGTCTTGGTTTTGCCAGAACCGGCACCGGCTATCACCAATACCTTGCCCTCAATAGTCGTGGCGGCCAATAGCTGATTGCCATTAAGCTCACTGGCATAATCTACTTGCAACCCTAAATGACTGGCAAGCCTTTGCTCTAATACCTCAGTATCCGCAGTGATCAGATTGGCTTCGAGTTTTTTAATCGCCTGCTCAAGCCGCGCAATCTTGGGTTTCATCTCGATAAAATTTTGCGGATAATTATAATGGTGGGTAGCAAAAATGGTCGTGGTCATTATAGGATATTACCTTTGATATGGTTTAGCGTGCCATTCATTATAAAGTAAGATAATAATTTTAGGGGCTGTCTTAGATAAGTAAGACGATCTAGGGCAGCTTACAGATAGGTTCAACCCTACTTGACGCTTCACCACTTTCAATACACTCATTGACTATAAGTAAGCCGACTGCTTAAATGATTTATCCCTAGGAGAATATCATGACTGAAAAAACCGAAGAAAACGCTGCTACTCACAAACGTAAATTAATTGATAAATTTTTGATAAAACTGACCAAAGAAGAACCGCAGATGTATTACGCCACGACATCTGAGATTGCACGCAGTCTTTATAGCATGTTAAAAGAACATACGAATCGCCTAACCGTTGAGGAACAAGCGCTTATCAGACATATGACTATCGAAGAAATACAAGGGTTATTAGGCTTTCATGCTAAATGAGAAAATAAGATTCTTATGACTGCACAAAAAAGACTGCCCTATAGGCAGTCTTTTTTATTAACACATCAAATTAGAGCTTTAATAATAAATGCTTAAAAAGGATAATCACGCGGCGTATGCTGCACTGAAATCCAATGCAAGGTAGTAAACTCTTCTAGTATCCATTCACCATTAAAGCGTCCGATACCCGAGTTTTTCTCACCGCCAAATGGCGCGTTGCTTTCATCATTCACTGAGATATCATTAATATGGGTCATGCCAGCTTTGATACCGCGGGCAAAGCGCAAACCTGTTGCCATATCTTGGGTAAACACTGCACTCGATAAGCCGTACATAGAATCATTAGCAATCGACAGCGCATCGTCTTCATCTTTGGCACGAATAATACCAACCAAAGGACCGAATACTTCATTACAAGACAAGTCCATCTCACGTGTTACGTCGCTAAAGACATGCGGTGGTACCACTTGACCTTTTATCTCACCACTTAATAGCATTTTTGCGCCTTCATCTTGCGCTTTAGCGATTTTTTCTTTTAGCGACTCAACTTGTTTTTCATTGATAATCGGACCGACTGCCGTATCAATTTTGCTAGGATCGCCAAAATTCAAGGTCTTAACGTGTGACACAAAACGCGTAACGAAATCGTCATAAATCTCATCTTCGACAATGATACGGTTAATCGCAATACAGATCTGACCTTGATGTAAGAATTTACCAAAGGCAGCGGCTTTTACGGCTTGCTCAATATCAGCGTCTTTTAGCACGACAAACGGGCTATTACCACCAAGCTCTAACGCCACTTGCTTGATATAGTCGCCGCCATTTGCCAACTCACCGATATGCTTACCTACAGAGGTCGAACCGGTGAAGGAAACCAAACTCGGAACATGATGGGTGACCATCGCATCGCCTATTTCACTGCCGCTACCAACGACAACGTTTAATAATCCTTTTGGCAAACCGGCTTCTTCGAATATTTTTGCAAGCAGCAACCCACCGGTAATCGGTGTATCACTAGCAGGCTTTAACACTACGGCATTCCCTAGTGCTAATGCTGGCGCAATAGAGCGCTGGGTTAGATGTAGTGGGAAGTTCCATGGGCTAATCACGGCAATCACACCCATCGGTTCACGATAGATAAAGTTTTCTTTACCCGGTGTGTTCGACGGGCGAATCTCACCATGGACGCGATTGGGAAAGCTTGCGGCTTCAAGGGTAATCGCCCGCGCACTGCTAAACTCGACCATCGCCTTAATACGGGTACTGCCCGACTCTTTGATTAGCCAATCAACAATCTCATCTTGACGCTGATCAAAGATACTGACTACTTTATAAAGGATAGCAGCACGTTCGTTCGGAGTTTGCTTTGCCCATTGTTTTTGAGCTTCGCTCGCCGCTTGATAAGCTTCATCAAGTTGTTTATCCGTTGCTTGTTGAATCTCAACCAAGGTTTCACCATTAAACGGATTGGTATTGGTATTAATACTATCGTCATCACCTTTTTTCCATTCGCCTGATATATATTGCAAATGAAAATCTGTATAAACATTTACCTGCGTATTTTTAGTTTCTGTTGACATAATTGTTCCTATTTTTTATTTAATAATATTATTAGAGTGTGGCTATAACGTATCATGGCCGTCTATCAGATTCCGTAACATGTTTAATAAGCAATAGCAGCATACGATAACAAACGTAACTTGCTAGACGACTGGTCTAATGCTAACATAAACGCTATAAAGATTAGAATCTTTTAAACCTATTGTTTGTTGAACAAACGTAACTTGCCAATTAATACTTATAAATTTGTTAAACCATCTTAAATAATTAGTCTCTCTAAGGAGAACATAAGTCACATGTCTATACCCAATGCTATAAAACATACTCAACCAGACAGTTCGCTATCTAATATTGCATTATCGAACACCAGAGACCATCTGTTAACGACGGGCTATAAGCTCATCGCACAAAAAGGCTTTACCGCTGTTGGCATTAAACAAATATTAGATACGGCAGGCGTGCCCAAAGGTTCTTTTTATCATTATTTTGCGTCAAAAGAAGCCTTTGGTGAGGCGATTATCAGCCACTACTTTACCCAGTATAAGCAGCGCCTTGATACTATTGGTTCACAAGATGTTAGTGCCCAGCAGAAATTGTATGACTATTTCCAAAACTGGTATGACACACAGCAAAGCGGCTGCGCTCATGAGAAATGTTTGGTAGTAAAGCTTAGCGCTGAAGTGTCAGATATGTCCGAGCCAATGCGTAAAGTCCTATATGCGGGCTATCAGCAAACGATTACATGGCTTGCAACTCAAATTAAAGCCGGCTGGGCGGACGGTTCTGTCCCTCATCCCGCTAACGTAGCGGCTGAGAGTATGGCAAAACGTTGGTATTTTGCATGGCTTGGTGCCAGCTTAGTGACCAAAATTAGTCAAACGGATACCCCATTAGCAGAAGTATGGCTGATGACTACTACCGCTATGGGTCGCTAGTTTTTTCATTTTACAAACGATCTATTTACATTCTGTAGCTCTCGTTTTGTCTATCCTTCCGTCTTACTCCTCCTTGTTTAACTTACCATGAACTAGTGTTGAACAAGGATATCTTATTAATATTTTGTTTGAAGAAAATATTAATTACTACTATTAAAAGTCCAACTGAATAATTCGATTAACTTAATATCGGCTGAAATGCTTATACGATAGTTTTGTAACTATTTACTATAATCACTAGACGACCGGTCTAATTAATATATAATGCAGACAGATGCAAATAAGTTGCAGACTTTATTTTCAGTTTTTAAATCCCTTTTTCATACTCAGAAAACATATTAGGAATCTTATGAATAACTTTCAATATTACAATCCCGTCCGTATCGTCTTTGGTGAAGGTCAAATCGAGAAGTTGGCTGAGCTTGTACCAACAGATGCCCGCGTACTGATTACCTATGGTGGCAGTTCAGCACAGCGTACAGGTACGTTAGATGAAGTTAAAACGGCATTAGCTGCCAGTGGCAATCGCGAAATATTCGAATTTGGTGGTATCGAAGCCAATCCAGAATTTACGACGCTATTAAAAGCGGCTGATATGGTCAATGAGCACGATATCAACTTCTTATTAGCCGTTGGTGGTGGCTCTGTGCTTGACGGCAGTAAGTTTGTCGCACTGGTATCGTCATTGACTGAAGAAGACGGTACGGTATCACGCGATAAAGCATGGGATGCGCTCACCAGTTATTGCAGAGATATCGATTCAGCAGTTGATTTGGGCGCGGTATTAACCATTCCAGCAACTGGCTCTGAGATGAATTCAGGCGGCGTGATTAACTATAGTGAACGCCAAGCAAAACTGCCGTTTGGTAATGCACTTGCCTTCCCTAAATTTTCAATTTTAGATCCAACCAAAACCATGACTTTACCTGAACGCCAAGTAATGAATGGTGTGGCTGATGCCTTTGTTCATGTGATGGAACAGTACCTGACCTATCCGGTCAACGCGAAAGTTCAAGATGCCTTTGCTGAGAGCTTATTAAAGATTCTGATTGAGGAAGGCGCAGCGGTAAAAGCCGATCCAGAGAATTTAGAGACTCGCAAAAACATCATGTGGACGGCAACTATGGCGCTAAATGGTCTGATCGGTACTGGTGTACCGCAAGACTGGACGACGCATATGATTGGTCATGAGTTGACCTCATTACACGCGATTGACCATGCTCGCACGCTGACCATCGTATTGCCATCAGTCATGCGTGAGCTTAAAGACAGTAAAAAAGACAAATTGCTTCAATATGCACGCAACGTTTGGAACATTAAAGCTGACGATAATGGTACTGAATTAAATGATGATGCCATCATTGAAGCGGCTATCAAACAGACTGAAAACTTCTTCCGCGAGCTTGGACTGCCGGTCAGCTTAGCAGATGTCGAGTTAGATGCTGCTGCCATTGATCCTATTATCAAGCAATTAGAAGTACATGGTATGGTGAAATTGGGTGAGCATGGTAAAAACGACTTGGCAGTATCACGTCGTATTCTAGAGCGTGCCATTACTAGCAACGCTTAACTCTCTGAGTAATTATCTATAGTTATATTGTCGTTATAGAAACCACTAGCCTGTCACTTCAGAGTGGCAGGTAACTTTAAAATCAAAAATAAATAAAATAAGGCGCTTTATCATGAGCTTTAACGAACAACAAAATCAACAACAAAACCGTCAAATCAAACTTGCCAGCCGCCCACATGGCGCACCAACTGCCGATAATTTTGAATTGGCTACTGGCGAGATTCCAAAACCCAATCAAAGCGAGATGCTATTACGCACTGTATATTTATCGCTTGACCCTTATATGCGCGGACGTATGAGTGATGCCGCAAGCTACGCTGACCCATTAGAAATTGGCGATGTCATGCTAGGTGGAACGGTTGCCCAAGTTATCGAATCTAATATCGATACATTTACAGTCGGTGATTTGGTAGTATCGAACTCGGGCTGGCAGGACTATAGTGTCAGCGATGGCGAAGGCGTACTAAAGCTCGATAAAAATATGGCAAACCCTTCTTATGGCTTGGGTGTGCTTGGTATGCCCGGCTTCACAGGCTACATGGGTTTGACTGATATCGGTAAACCAAAAAAAGGCGAAACCTTAGTCGTCGCGGCGGCAACGGGTCCTGTTGGCGCAACTGTTGGACAAGTCGGTAATCAGTTAGGCTTACGTACTGTTGGCGTCGCTGGCGGTGCTGAGAAGTGTGCTTACGCGGTTGACGAATTAGGCTTTGATGTTTGTCTTGATCATAAAGCCGATGACTTTGCTGAACAACTAGCAATCGCTTGCCCAGATGGTATCGACATTTATTACGAAAACGTCGGTGGTAAAGTCTTTGATGGCGTATTGCCACTATTAAACGCCCACGCACGTATTCCAGTATGTGGCTTGATATCACAATATAACGCCACTGAATTGCCGGACGGTAAAGACCGTTTGGGTGTCCTGATGGGTAATATTCTCAGTAAACGTCTAACCATAAAAGGCTTTATTATCTTTGAAGAATACGGCGATCACTTTCCAGAATTCTTAGCTACGATGAGCAAATGGCTTGAATCAGGTGATGTTAAAACCAAAGAGCATCAAGTTGATGGTTTAGCACAAGCGCCACAAGCTTTCTTTGACATGCTTGATGGCAAAAACTTTGGTAAAACCGTGATTAAAGTGGCTGACGTTCAATAACTAACATAAAAAATCATGAAAATAACCAGTTAACAACATAACTTGTTAAGACAGCTACTGAAAGTCATTCTTAAAAGATGAATACTGTCAGAAGTCGGTTTTTTAGCGTTATTAGTTTTTGATAGCGTTAATAACTTTCAATACCGACTGCAACACAGTACTGATAGGCTTTAATAATAAACCTCAATAATAACTTTCAACAATAAACAGGGACAATTATGAATATTTTAATGGTACTAACTTCACACGATAAATTGGGCGATACTGGTAAGAAGACAGGTTTTTGGCTAGAAGAATTTGCCGCACCTTATTATGCTTTTTTAGATGCCGGTGTCAATATCACGATTGCCTCTCCTGCAGGCGGTCAACCACCACTTGACCCAAGTAGTGACACGCCGGATGCTCAAACTAAAGATACCAAACGTTTTAAAGAAGATTCTGAAGCCCAAGAACGCCTAGCAACGACTAAAAAATTGGCAGATATGAAAGCGGAAGATTTTGATTCAGTATTCTATCCTGGTGGTCATGGTCCAATGTGGGATTTAGCCGTTGATAAAAACTCGATTGAATTAATTGAGACGTTTATCAAACAAGATAAGCCAGTTGCTTTTGTCTGCCATTCTCCTGCCGCGCTCAAAAACGTTAAAATCGATAGCGAGTATCTGGTCAAAGGCAAAACGGTCACAGGCTTTAGTAATACCGAAGAAGAAGCGGTTCAGCTCACTGACGTCGTGCCTTTCTTATTAGAAGATGTGCTAAAAGCCAATGGCGGAAACTATGAAAAAAGCTCTGATTGGGAATCGTTTGTGGTCGAAGATGGTTTGCTGATCACGGGTCAAAATCCGGCGTCGTCAGAAGAAGCCGCCAAGCGTTTAATGGCTAAAATACAGGCTTAATAGCATCAAATCCACTGCAAAAAGGCTAACTAAATGATTCGCTTACATCACCTCAATCAATCACGCTCATTACGGACGTTATGGCTTTTAGAAGAATTGGGACAACCTTATGAAATTATTAGCCACCAGCGTGATGCCAAAACGCATCTAGCACCAGATAGCCTAAAAGCGGTACATCCTCTTGGTAAGTCTCCGGTTATTGAGATGGATGGCGAGCTTTATGCAGAGTCAGGTGCGATTACTGAGCTGTTGATTGAGCGGTTTGCACCTGATAATCTTCGCCCTGCTATCGATAGCGCAGATTATGGTCATTACTTACAGTGGATTAACTTTGCTGAAAGCTCGCTGATGCTGCCGCTTTTGCTTGAATTATTTACCAATAAAGCAGGTGCTGGTGATAATGCATTTTTAAAAGGGTATATCGCTCAAGAAAAACACAGGCTACTGAGCTATCTAAATGACGAGGTGGCAGGCAAATCCTTTATCGTGGGTAACAAGCTAAGCGGTGCAGATTTTATGCTGTCGTTTGATTTGATTATGCTTCTCAAGCGTGAGGCGTTAGAGGATTATCCTCATATTAAAGAATACGCGCTACAACTGGCAAGCCTTGATAGCTATCAGCGCGCCATGCGTTTGGAAGCAAATTATGATATGACTACTCTGACATAAATCCCACGGTTAATCGCGTAGATGCGAACGATAATCAAAAACTATGATAAAATAGCTCAAGCTCTTCTTGGGCTATTTTTTCTTATACAGCATTATTAAGTATTAGAGTTTTTATATCTTTATGCTTTTATTGTTCTGTGACCTATTTTTTATAGCCCTTTAAATGAATAAGCGCTAATAATAAAACCGTATGATGAGCACCGACCACGCTTATTAGCGCTGATCAGACACCGCCTGATACTTGGGAGCGTTATCATGAATTTACATTATCCGTCGTTACCGATGATAGATAGCCCATGAGTACCGACTATCAGTTTAAACCTCATGAACAGCCGTTTATGCTGGGCTCTCCTGCCACACCCGATCATCCTACTTATCGAAAAGTATTTTACTTACTGATCGGTATTTTTATCGGTATTACTGCCAGTTTTCAAAACGGTCTATTAGTCGCCAACCTCTCTCAAATCCAAGGCGAGATGGGCTTAACCCCTGTTGAGGGTGGCTGGATATCAGTCGCTTACCATATGACCAATGCCTGTATCACGGTACTGCTCTATAAAATTCGCCAACAGTTTGGTATGTCGTTATTTAGCAAAATCACACTATTCTTTTTGCTCTCAGCGACCAGTATGCAGTGGTTAGTCAGTAGTCATCTATTGAGCTCAACCACCGGAATTAGCATTGATCCTTATTATTTAGAGCTGATTGCCCGTGGCTTTAGCGGCGTGGTTGCGAGTGCCATGACGGTATTGTCTATCTTTTATTGTTTGCAAGGCATGCCAGCAGCTCGGCGTATTAGTGGGCTGATTTTGGGCTTTGGATTGGTACAGTTTGGGGTGCCTTTATCTCGCATCATCTCGCCTTATCTTGCCGCCGATGGTCAACTTGAAGGCTTGTTTTTATTCCAAGTAGGCTTAGCTTTGATATGCTTTGGCTTAATTAACCTTCTTGAGCTGCCACGCGGTAATATGGAAAAAGTCTTTGAAAAGCTGGATATTGTCAGCTTTGTTTTTTTTGCGACTGGTCTTGCAGCATTGGCAGTTTTTTTGGTACAAGGTCGTATTTTATGGTGGACAACGCCTTGGCTCAGCTATCCACTTATCATCGCTGTCGTGACCATTGCTATTGCATTGTGGATTGAAACCCACCGTAAAAACCCGATGCTACAAGTACGTTGGATGCGCAGCCGTACGATTATCGCCTTTATGATAACGGGCGCTGTGATGCGTATTTTGCTGTCTGAACAAAGCGTTGGTGCGGCAGGATTGTTGGCTAACCTCGGTTATGGCAATGATCAGCTGATTGTGTTCTATGCCATTATTTTGGCGGCCAGTGCGCTGGCATTGGTGCTTAGTATTTTTACGACCAATGCGCTGGACCTACGTCGACCGGTGATTTTTGCCGTGGCATTGATTGCGATTGGTGCATGGATAGATACGGGTGTGTCACTGAACTCTACACCTGTCATGTTTTATTTTAGCCAGTTTATCATTGCGTTTGCTGCCGTATACTTTATGGGACCGATGGTATTTGAAGGGATGTTTCGTGCCATTGCCAATGGACCTGCCTATATTATTAGCTTTTCGGTGATTTTTGGTATTTCACAAACGGTTGGCGGTTTAGCAGGTGCCGCCGGTATTCAAGCCTTTACCACTATTCGCACGCAGATGCACTATGCAGATATGGTCAGCTCGATGACTGCTGGCAACCCTGCTCAAATGACCCAAATGCTGCAAGGGATTCAGCGCCAAGCGACCGTTGCCGCTTATGATGATTTATTCTTTTTAATGGCAGTGAGCGCTACGATTACCGCGATCTATTTATTAATGGTGTATTTCTATTATTTGTATCATAAGCGCAATCCTCTTGGTAAAGAGCTTGCCGCGTTAGCAGAAATGATGGGCAAAAAATAGCAGATAGTGCAAATGCTATTGTGTATTCTATAGCGCCTATTCTCTCTTATTATTATTGTAACGTTATCTATTATGCTTATTAAATCCTTTAGGAGCGTGTCATGAACGAAGACAAACCGAACCGCGTTGATGACGCAAGCACCCCTAACAAAACAGCTAAAACTGTTGAAAATGCTCAAGCTAGTGAATCATTATCAAATCAAGCGGTTGTGGATACACCATCACAGTCATACGTGGCTTCCAATAATGACACAAATACCAATATAGCAGCCATTCAACCTGAACCGACTATGCCTGCAACTCGGATTCAAACCGACCCTTCTGATGACTTACCTACGAATACCAATGAGCCTATAGACGCCGCTGATACAAATAAAATAGACAGCACTGAGGCAGGCGATGGCAAAGATGATACACCGATGCCACCTACTGAATCTATTCCTGCGCCAGCAGGTTGGTCGCCCAAAAAGAAGTCGTTTTTTAATTTAGCCTTACTGATTGCACTGATTGTTATTGGTGTGGCACTCATTCTCTATGCGTGGAAACTGCCACCTTTTACCCCAACCATGCAGCAAACCAATAATGCTTTTGTTAAAGGACAAACCACCATTATCAGTCCGCAAGTGTCAGGTTATGTGACAGAAGTAGCAGTAGAAGATTTTGCGAATGTTGCAGCTGGTGACTTATTGGTAAAAATAGATGACCGTACTTTTCAGCAGCAGCTCGAACAAGCGCAGGCGAATATCGATATTGCGTTAACCAATCGCTCTAGTAATGCGCAAGATACTGGCACCAGCCAAGCACAGATTCAGGCACGTGAGGCAGATGTTTATAGCGCCAAAGTGAGTGTCGACAGTGCCCGAGAGGACGTCAACCGTTATCAGGGCTTGATTGCCATTGGTGCAGTATCAAGTGCAGATGTTGCCCATGCTGAAGCTCAATTAGCAAAAGCACAAGCTGGTGTCCAACAAGCGGAAGCCAATTTACAAGTGGCAGTCGAGGGCAGCAAAAAAACGACGGCTAGCCGCTCTTCATTGGATGCCAATATCAAAAATGCTGAAGCTGCCGCAAAACAAGCACAGATTAACTTGGACAACACCATAATCCGTGCTCCTGAATCGGGACAACTGAGTCAGTTGAGCGTTAAAACAGGACAATATGTCACTGCTGGTACGCAGCTTATGTATATCGTACCAAAAGGCGTATGGATTATTGCCAACTTTAAAGAGACGCAAGTGGCAAATATGACCATTGGTGAAGCGGCCACTATTCATGTGGATGCCTTAGGTGGTACACGGTTTAGCGGACGGGTCAGCAATATATCACCCGCAACAGGCAGTGAATTCAGTGCTGGCGCTGCCAATCCTGCGACAGGTAACTATATTAAAATTGCTCAGCGTATTCCGGTACGCATCGACTTAGACTCTAACCAGCCAGACCTTGCCCGCCTACGTCCTGGTATGTCTGTTTCGGTAGATGTTGATACCAAATAGCTCCACTATTAAAGAAATAAAAAAAGCCACTTTTTTTGCCATATGAATACGACAGGTAAAGTGGCTTTTTTATAAACATGAACTTCTTCTAAGCCCATATCATGCGCTATTGATTACGTTTAAGGCAATAAGCGTTTGGTGCTAAAACTACCATCCGCCTCTTTATGATAGACAATACGGTCATGCATTCGATTGGCGCGACCTTGCCAAAACTCAATCTCATTGACAGTAATCTCGTAACCACCCCAAAACTCAGGCGTTGGTACGGCTGCACCTTCTGGATAGTCTGTTTTCAATTGCTCAAACGTCTGCTCCATCACATCGCGATTAGCAACTTCACCGCTTTGTGGTTGGCTAACCCATGCGCCTACTTGGCTATCGTGCGGGCGTTTTTGAAAGTAAGCAGCAGATTTATCAGCATCAATTTTAGCAATACTGCCGCTGATACGAATCTGACGCTCAAGCTTGTGCCAAAAAAACAGCGCTTCGGCATTGGGGTTTTCAGCGATATCTTGACCCTTGGCACTTTCATAATTGGTATAAAAAACGATGCCTTTATCTGTAATTTCACGCAATAGAACAATACGCACGCTGGGTTTATTGTCCGCCCCGCATGTTGCCAAGCTCATAGCATACGGCTCTTGTACGTTTTCTTCTATAGCCTGCTGCATCCAAGCATTTAATAGCTCAAATGGTGATGCTGGTACTGACTGTTGGTCTAGTTGACCTTTTTCATATGACAAACGCTGATCGCTAAAATCCATACTCATGATTGTCCCTTATTTTGCTATTCTAGTGTGTTTATATCAAAGACTATTAACCTAATATAGCTTTTATTTTATCTGCCAAATCATTCGCCATTACATCACACTCTATCTCATCATCTGATTCAACCATGACTCGAATCATCGGCTCTGTACCCGATTGACGAATAAGCAAGCGACCGCGACCTTCTAAAGTAGCACGAGCTTTATCAAAAGCAACCACTAGCTCTTCATGCTCAAACGGATCTTGCATTTGAGACAAGCGTACATTGACCAGTTTTTGTGGCAATACTTCAAAGCCTTCAGTTAAATCACTTAGTGCTTTGCCTCTTGCTTGCATGACTGCAAGTATCTGCAAACTTGCAATAATAGCGTCGCCAGTCCGGCTTTTATCCAAGCATAAGATATGACCTGACGGCTCACCGCCCAATATCCAACCGTTGGCCTCAAGCTCTTGCATCACATAACGATCGCCTACTTTTGCACGCGTAAACTCAATATCAGCCGCTTCTAACGCCAACTCTAAACCCATATTGCTCATTAGGGTGCCAACGACACCTGCCACCTTTGTTTGACCTTGAGTAGCGAGCACATACAAGATACCATCGCCGTCAACCAAATTGCCGGCTTCATCAACCATCACAATACGGTCGCCATCACCATCTAAAGCAATGCCCACATCGGCTTCGTATTTTAGCACTGCTTCTTGCAGACCTTCAGGATGGGTTGAGCCACAATCAGCATTGATATTGATGCCGTCAGGCTTATTATTAATGGCTATGACATTGGCGCCCAGCTCACGCATGACACGAGGCGCCACGCTATAGCCTGCACCATTTGCACAGTCGACGACCACAGTCAGATGATCTAAATCATATTGATAGGGAAAGCTGCCTTTACAGAATTCAATATAGCGACCTTTCGCATCATCGATACGGTTATTTTTACCCAATTGTGCCGGATCAAGAATAGGCATTACGGCATCGTTATTACCGTCAGCCGCCATAATAGCGTCCAACTTATCATTGATAGCATTTTGCATTGCATCAGTTAATTTTTTGCCGTCGGCTGAGAAGAATTTGATGCCATTATCATAGTATGGATTGTGTGAAGCAGAAATAACCACGCCTGCATCGGCATTAAAGCTACGGGTTAAATGTGCGATAGCAGGTGTGGGCAATGGCCCTAACATATATACATCGACGCCAGCGGCATTAAAGCCGGCTTGTAGTGCGCCTTCGATCACATAGCCTGACAACCGCGTGTCTTTACCGATCACAACACTTGGCTTACGCGGCGAATTTTGATTGTTTTCTATCAGCACCAATCCTGTGACATAACCGAGCTTTAAGATAAAGTCTGGCGTAATTGGCAGCTCACCAAATTTACCGCGAATACCATCAGTGCCAAAGTAGCTCATTATTATTTTTCCTTAAGTCTAAAAGTAAAAGCCCCTACGTGGAAGCAAGCTCAGTAGCTTCAATCATTCACTGTCATCAATGGTTTTGATAAGACAAACAGTTATCAATTATTAGAATAATCTATGATTGTATTTTACAAAAAAAACAGCCAACAATAACAAGGCATTGTTGGCTGTTTGTATCTTAACGTCGCTTGACACTGTACAGCTGCGAGTCATCGCATCCTATAGCGGCAAAGATATAATTAGTCGACTCGATAGTTAGGTGCTTCTTTGGTGATTTGCACATCATGCACATGCGATTCTTTCATACCCGCTGAGGTAACTTTGATGAACTGTGGTTTGCTGCGCATATCTTCAATCGTGGCACAGCCGGTATAACCCATAGATGAGCGCAAGCCACCTACCAATTGGTTGACGATACCAGCGACTGGACCTTTATAAGGTACACGACCTTCGATACCTTCTGGCACCAATTTTTCCACACCGTCTTTGGCATCTTGGAAGTAGCGATCTGATGAGCCGTTTTGACCTGACATCGCGCCCAAGCTACCCATACCGCGGTAAGCTTTATAATAGCGACCTTGGAACAACTCAACTTCACCTGGCGCTTCTTCTGTACCTGCCATAAGTGAGCCAACCATGATGCATGACGCACCAGCAGCAATGGCTTTTGCCATATCACCTGAATAGCGAATACCACCATCAGCAATCAATGGAATACTGTCTTGCAAAGCGCTTGCAACACTATCAATCGCCGAGATTTGCGGCACACCGATACCAGCGATGATACGTGTGGTACAGATAGATCCTGGACCAATACCAACTTTGACCGCATCTGCACCAGCATCACGTAAGGCTTTTGCAGCATCACCTGTCGCGATATTTCCGCCAATCACTTGTACATGTGGGAAGTGTTTTTTAATCCAAGATACTTTATCAATAACGCCTTTTGAGTGACCATGCGCGGTATCAACAACGATGATATCGACGTCAGCTGCAATCAATGCTTCAACGCGTGCTTGAGTATCAGCGCCCGTACCAACTGCTGCGCCCACACGCAGGCGACCTTGCTCATCTTTACAAGCATTTGGATTGTTTTCAGCTTTAGCAAAGTCATTGACTGTAATCAGACCACGCAAACGGAAATCATCATTGATAACAATAACTTTTTCGATACGGTGCTCGTGTAGCAGTCTTTTGATGTTTTCGTTGCTCTCACCTTCTTTAACGGTGACGAGCTGCTCTTTCGGCGTCATGATATGGCTAACTGGTAACGACAGATTGGTCTCAAAGCGCCAGTCACGATGAGTAACGATACCAACTACTTTATCAGTGCCCTTTTCAACCACTGGCACGCCTGAGATGTTATTGTCTTGGGTCAGTCTTAATAACTCACCGATGGTCATCTCTGGATGCACAGTAATAGGATCAACCACAGTACCAGCTTCGAATTTCTTGACGCGGCGCACTTGCATTGCCTGCTTATCGATATCCATACTCTTATGCAAAATACCTAAACCACCAAGTTGTGCCATGGTAATGGCCATCTCAGACTCAGTGACTGTATCCATAGCAGCAGAAATTAGCGGTAAATTTAGTGTGATACTTTTTGTTAGGCGGGTCGTTAGATTAGCAGCTTTTGGCAGTATTTCTGAATAAGCTGGCAATAATAAAACGTCATCAAAGGTTAAGGCTTCATCGACAATTCGCAACATACAGACCCCTATTAGTGGTTATTTTGATGGGTGGGCAATACAGCATCAAGACAATCAACGAACGTTTTATCAAAATCTTCAGGCTATCAAAACCTAGCAGAGAATAATAAGACCGTGGGGAACAAATACTAAATACAAACATTCGTTCGGCACATCATCAATTTATCATTGCTCATTAAATCATTGGCTCAGCAGACTGGCTAATACAGCACCCTTTACCTGCCCCAAAATCTAACTATACAATGCTTAACAACTGAATTATCCCTTAAAAATAACGCCATATTATAACAAATAAGCAAGCAAATCGCATGCTATATTTGTCAATAGGTTTTACCCAAAGCTGTCTATCGATAGTGACGCTGTACATTCAATTTTTTTAAGCGCCAAACCAATAGACATTGACTATTTTTGTCTCAATACAAGGTGCTCAGCTGGTAGATAATGCTTTTGTTCACGGTACAAATAATCAAGCATCTGCTCACGTATCTCACAGGCCAGTGTCCATGCTTCTACAGGGCCTACCGCTGAAACAGCGCCGCGCAGTTGAATGGTCTTTTCAGTTACCTCAACGACAAATATTTCAGGCTCAGTTTTATTATCCCAAAGCTTATTGTCTTTCACTACCGAAATAAACTGCTGCCGAATGGCGTCAATATCTGCGCCGTAATCGATATATAAGAACACAGGACAGGTCTGATGCACTTCTGTATGCGACCAGTTCTCTACCATTTCGGTGATCAATTCGCGCATCGGCACGATTAATCGACGTTCATCCCATGTTTTTAGTACCGCATAAGTATAACGCAGGTCTTCAACGGTACTAAAGTTGCCATCCATTATCACACTGTCGCCAATTCGTACGGGCTGGGTCACTGCTACCTGTACTCCAGCAATGATGTTACCCAGTATTGGTTGAGCGGCGATACCAATGACCACGCCAGCAATGCCAGCCGAAGTCAGTAAGGTTTTGCCAAAGCCTTCCATGTTGGCAAACTCACTCAGACCTATCCAAATACTGCCCAACACCATGACAAATACGAAGACGCGGCGAAATATCGATACGTAAGTTCGACGACGGCGCACTTTGTCAAACTGCTCCTCTCCTAGATTTTCAATCTGCATATCTTGATAGCGGTTGGCAAAAAAATTGATAACACGTATACCGAGCCACATGGCGCTAAAGACCAATCCAATCCAAATAATCGGACGTGTCGAGGAAGCGACTGCATCCAAGTAAGGGAAGCCGCCCGATACCAAGGTAAATACCGATGAGAAGCTGATGGTAAAGGTTAGCGGTACTGTCAGCTTATTGACCAAATCCTCTACACCGTTGTGATGAAGGGTGCCAAGACGGTTGCCTTCTTTATCCATGACATACCAATTGAGGAGCTTGCCAGCGGCAGTACTTAGCAGCCAGCCAATGCCCATGGTAAAGGAGAAGAATATAAATAACGCTAAAAACTCCCAGATAGCAATATTAAAAAGCTTTAGCTTGGTCCAACTAGGCAGATAGCGCTCAAACTTTGCCGGATGATATTGCTCATAAAGCTTATCAATATTTGCCACCGTCTGCGCTGAAAATACCCAAAAAGGCGCACTATCATCAATACGTACACGCTCTAGATGCAAGGGTACTCGGCGCTCGCGATAATCAATATAACCCAGCTGAATCGAACGTCTAGGAATGCCTTGAATACTGTTCGTGCTACCAAGCGGTGGCTCAATCAAACCGTCAGGACGATCTGGCAATTCATCAAAAACATAGAGCTTTTTTTCAATCAACAGAAAATCAAGCTGTTTGACCAAATCCATTGCTTGATTCGACTGTGATTCACTATCAATCAAGTTCATATTTAGTGCATAAGCTGCCAAATCATATTGCTGATTCATGACTGCCGATTGGAAAAACTCTAATGTGGCAAGTGGGGTTGACAAGTTTGGCGGCTCAGACAAGGGCGGCAAACCTGCATTAAGCTTATCTAACGTATAGTAGTTTTCGTTGTAATCACCAGTGAGACCAGAGTCTCCTTGTAGCACACCTGCTTGCTGCACTGTCCTTTTTTCTAGCGGGCTAATTACCTCTGCTGCAACGGCAGAAACAGTCACTCCTTCTTCTTTTAACTTATCGATTCTTTGCGCAGCATACTCCACCAAATTTTCTGGTTTTGTAGTAACTGTCTCTTCAATATTTTGACTGTCTATTTCCTCAGTACTGCTTGCTGCATAAGCAGAAATGCACGCCATATTTAATAGGATAAATAAGCTGCCAATTATAAAGAGCAGTCGCGGTAAAAATTGGGCATGAGACTGTAGAGAGTGAGTCCTGAGAAATCCGAAAGGAGTTTGCATACAAAAACTCTTGCTAATAAGTATGATATTAAGCTAATGCAGAAGACACAAAAAAGCCAGCAGATAGCTGGCTTAATTTATTATTGTTTGTGAATGAACAAGCGCAAAAAACCAATGCTTACATTAAGCACGGCGCCAAGTGGTGCCCGCACGACTGTCTTCAAGCTCAATACCAGCCTCTTTCAACTGCACACGAATCTCATCAGCACGCGCAAAGTCTTTATTGGTTTTGGCATCAGCGCGCTCGATGATTAGCCCATCAATGGCTTCGTCGGTTAAACTATCTTCAGCTACTTCACCAATGACGGCTTGCAAGAACTGCTGCACAGGCTGCTGTAAAATATTAAGCGTTTGCGCCAAAGCTTTTAAGTGCTGCGCTAATTGCCATGCAGTCTCTACATCTTCTGCTTTACTCGCTTTATTGATATCACGCGCCAATCCAAATAGTACACTGATAGCCGTTGAGCTATTAAAGTCGTCATTCATGGCTTTGATAAAGTCTTGTCCCACTGCACTGGCGTAGGCATTATTAATCAAGGCTTCATCGATAATAAGTACTTCACCTTTTTGTTGTTCAGCAACTTTTAATGCTTGATACAACCTGCTTAGGCTATTATGCGATTCGTCCAAGGCACTATCAGAGAAGTTTACTTGACTGCGATAATGACTCGACAATAAGAAGAAACGAACCGTTTCTGGTAAGTATTTTGCCATGACATCACGAATGGTAAAGAAATTCCCCAATGACTTGGACATTTTTTCGCCATCAACATTGATAAAACCAACGTGCATCCAGTTACGCGCGTATTCACAGCCGGTTGCTGCTTCAGATTGGGCAATCTCGTTTTCATGATGCGGGAACTGCAAATCATGACCTCCGCCATGGATGTCAAAGGTATTACCAAGGCATTTGGTCGACATCGCTGAGCATTCAATATGCCAGCCTGGACGCCCTTGACCCCACGCTGATGCCCATTGCGGCTCATCCGGTTTCGCCGCTTTCCATAACACAAAATCAAATGGATTGCGCTTGTCATTTTCGACTTCAACCCGTGATCCTGCCTGCATATCATCAAGGTTACGTTTTGACAATTTGCCATAATCTGCGAAGCTATCGACTGCATAGTAGACATCACCATTATCACCCGCGTAGGCATAGTCATTACTAACCAGCGTCTCAATCATCTGCTGCATCTCATCGATATGATCGGTCGCACGCGGTTCTGCATCAGGGGACAAGCAGCCAAGTGCTGTCGCATCTTCATGCATGGCAGTAATAAAACGTTGGGTCAATGTGCCAATCTCTTCACCATTTTCGGCAGCACGAGTGATGATTTTGTCATCAATATCAGTAATATTACGCACGTAATTTACGTCATAGCCCAATTGTGCTAGCCAACGTACTGCCATATCAAAGCCAACCATCACTCGAGCGTGACCGATATGACAATAATCATAAACCGTCATGCCACACACATACATGCCAACTTTGCCCGTGGCAAGCGGCTTGAATGCTTGCTTGCGTCCAGTAAGTGAGTCATAGATGACGAGCTGAGACATCGCGTCTGCAAGAGGTGTGGTCATAGTCATAAAGCCTTTAAATTAAAAGTATAAGAGAAAACAAGCCTAGCAATCATGTACGCTTAGCCAATAAAAAAGCGCTTACATAAGCAAATCATGCATAAATCAAGGGTAAAGAGAACATCAATATAAAACTTAACCCATTATCTTAGCGAAAATGCTCGTAAAATACTACAATGAGCGCGCAAGTAAGACTCTGTAATGATAAAAACATTGATAGTTAAGGATAAAAATATGGGCAATCGTTTGAGCAAAATTTATACGCGTACTGGCGATGATGGCAGTACCGGCATGGCAGATGGTAGTCGCGTCAGTAAGGCGGACATCCTATTTAGTGTGATGGGTGATATTGATGAGCTCAACTCGCACATTGGCTTGGTACGTGCACAGCTTACTCAAGCGTTAAGTGCGCAAACCAATAATTCAAGTCACAGCCAACAGCTACCTGAACGCTTGCAAACAAAGCAAGAAGTCGACTTTGCCCAAGCTTTAGTGATTATTCAACATTTATTATTTAATATCGGTGGTGAGCTTGCTATGCCAGAATATGAAGGCGTAAATACGATTCATATTGATTGGCTTGAGCAGCAGATCGATGCGATGAATACAACGTTACCACCGCTAAAAGACTTTATCTTACCAACAGGCTCATTATTGGTCAGCCAGTTGCATGTGGCACGTACTGTTTGTCGCCGCGCTGAGCGCCAAGCAGTATTACTAAGACAAGCGCAGCCACAAGCCATTCGACCGACAGCGGTCAGCTTTATCAACCGTTTGTCTGATTGGCTCTTTGTCGCCGCACGTTTTTGCACAGACCCTGAACAGGTCTCTGAAGTCTTGTGGGACAGCCAAGTATTACAAAAATTCGCTGATAGTTGAGCCATTTAATGAACCATAAAAAAACGCCTGCAATAAATATGTTGCAGGCGTTTTTTTATTGAAATACTGAAACGATGCTTATCGATATTTAATAGCAATAAGATTAATAAGTTGCTTCTTTATCTTCAATAATGACCATATCAATGCTTTCATCTTTAGGCGTTGCTTTTGGTGCTTCTGGAGCAGCAGGTGTAGGAGTTACTGTACTAGGCGCAGTAGTGCTAGGTGTTGGCGCTGACGGAGTGCTACTTGGCGTCTTTGTATTTTGACTACTGTTTTGATTAACAACTGGTGGCTTAGCAGGTTGTGCTGGACGCACAGGCGCAGCTGGCGTTACCGCTCTTGGCTGGCTAGTATTATTATTGCTCTGTGTATTCTGTGCTGGTTCACGGCGGCGTTCAGGTTGCTGAGTGCCACGTTGGGCGCGCTGCTCTTCCATTGCTGACTGGAGCGTTGAGCTGGCGACCACTTCTGATACCACTGTTAATAATGCTGGCTGTCCTGCGATACGTGTACGTACTTGACCACCTTGCGTACCAACAACATAGGTAAAAGCATCATCAATGAGCATATTGTTATTGATACGAATATTGTCATTGGCTAAGCGTGATTGCAAACTTGGCTGATTATTAGCGGCTTGCACTTGGCTGGCTTGATATAAGTCTTCACTTGGCAAAGTCATGCTGACGCTTGCCTGACAGGTTGTCAGACCATTTTCATTGGTTGCTTGCAACACGGCAGCATTCTGTACATCGATGATAATACCATTTGCTTTAGTAGAAACCACACCGCTGCCTAAGCCAATCTCTGCATCGTTGGCATAACTGACGGCTAAAGTTTGGGCTTGTTGATTGAGCGTATTTTTCAAAGCGGATTTGAGGCGGTCTTGTACCATAGGATCATCACAGCTCACTGCCGTGGCAGCAGCGTTTTCACTAACCTGTGTTTCTTGCTCAGTCACTTCTACCATTTCGGCATCGTCTTTTTCTGAGCGATCACAACCAGCAAGCGCTAAACCACATACCATGCCGATACCAGCAACTTTATACCATTTGCTCACACTTTTATTTGCTACGCTCATATCTCTTTTGCTCCAATTTACTGATTCGTACCGTCGCTCACGGACAGTATTTGACATTTACACTATAAAACTCAAATCTAGCAGAAACCGGCATTGCGATAGATTTGAAAACCACATTATTATACGGTGTTTGCAGGAGATGGTCATCCATGTAGCCTACTGATGTACAAATAACGTTCAACATTGTGTCCGAAATCTAGCTTTAGTTGCAAAAAAGCTACAAATATATATTCACCTAAACAAATATTAAGATGATGACAGAAAGTTTTATCAGCATAAAATTTTTATAAATGCTTTATTCAATACGCTTTGATACGTGATAACGTTGGATGCAGTTAATAACAGACGATATAATATTTCCATTATAATGCTCAAAATATGTGATGGTTACTGGTTATGATAGATCTTAAGAACACCTTGCTACTTGGTCATCGCGGCGCGCGCGGTGAAGCATTAGAAAATACCTTATCAGGTTTTGAATATGCGCAAAATTTGCAAAGCTCTGGTTTGGCAGGTGTAGAGTTCGATGTACAACTTAGCCGAGATGGACAGCTCATCGTCTTTCATGATGAAACGCTTGAGCGCATGTGCGCGCAGCAGTCGCGTCTAGATCAACTAAATGTGAACGAAATACAGCGTCATCATCAGTTTGGTCAGCCAATTATCACGTTGCCTGACATTGCTTCTGCTCTAAATACCTATACTTATATTGAGCTTGAGGTTAAAACCCATAGTCGCACTGATTATGCCAAACTCGTAAAAGCCTTGATGCGTGACCTCATTGATAGCCCACTTGCTAGCCTACCGATTGTACTAACCAGCTTTGATGTTGAGCTGCATGCCCGCTTACAACGCAGTACTTTCATGAGGCATATACCACGTGGGCTGCTTATTCGAGAGCCTGAACTATTGAAACAGGCTCCCAATACTGCCTTACAACTTGGCTGTAAGCAATTAGGTATCCACTATCCGCTTTTGAATCGTGAAGTCATACAGCATTGTCATCGCTATGACTTACCCGTAAGTGCATGGACGGTCAA
The DNA here is from genome assembly GCF_025642195.1 of Psychrobacter sp. SC65A.3. Lineage (NCBI taxonomy): Bacteria > Pseudomonadati > Pseudomonadota > Gammaproteobacteria > Moraxellales > Moraxellaceae > Psychrobacter > Psychrobacter sp. SC65A.3. The sequence continues at coordinate 1,846,686 of NZ_CP106752.1, forward strand.
TGATATTGAGACTATTAAGCAGCTTATAAACTGGCAAGTTGATGTGATTATTACCGATTATCCAAGCTATTTATTACTGCCTTAACGCATTACTCCTATTTCTAAACTCGCTTTTGTGGTGTACATATTTATTGTTTTACTTACATTTTTACCTTATAGCTGATAAGTCACGGCTTATTTGCCATAACACCTACTATAATCCATACAAGTTATTGTTATTTAGCAATATTTTTATAGTGTATAAGTGTTCACTTTACTAAGTATTTAAGGTAATATAGACGCTTAAATTAATACCGTTAGGGATATTATATGATTGCAAAAAAAGCACTTGGCTTACCGCTTAAAGGCTTACGTTTCGCTATCAAATCTGGTGACACACTTGTCAAAAATGCCAGCATTCAAGTCACACGTTTTAAAACACGTTTTGATGAGAATAAAGCAAAAAACTCACTCGATGAGATGCCTGTTGCCAAACGCAACTATGCAAGCGCCTCTGAGCAGACTGAACTGCCTACCGATGTAGACAATATCGATATGCGTGAATTTGAGTTTACCAAAGCACCGATTAACTGGATTCCAGCGACTATTCTGGTAGCCACGCCTATTGCTGCAGCAATTATTACGCCATGGTATCTGTTCACCCATCAAGTCAGTGCACCGGTTTGGGGCGTATTTGGGGCGTTTATGGTTTGGACGGGTATCAGTATCACAGCTGGTTATCACCGTTTACTATCGCATCGTGCTTATAAAGCGCATCCAATCGTCAAAAACTTTTTATTGCTAGGTTCTACCTTTGCGGTACAGGGTTCAGCGTTTGATTGGGTTTCTGGTCACCGTACGCATCATCGTCATGTCGATGATCGCTTAGAAGACCCGTACTCAGCGAAACGTGGCTTTTTCTTTAGTCATATGGGCTGGATGCTACGCAATTATCCTAGCGGAAAATTTGACTATAAAAATATCCCTGACCTGACCAAAGATAGAACGCTGCAAATTCAGCATAAATATTACGGTTTATGGGTTGCTGCATTGAACATCGGTGCAGTCGCCGCGATCGGTTGGTTATTGGGTGATGTTTGGGGTACTTTGGTCATCGTCGGTTTGCTACGTCTGGTACTGACGCATCACTTTACCTTCTTTATCAATTCGCTATGTCATATGTTTGGGTCGCGTCCTTATACCGATACCAACACTGCCCGTGATAACTTCTTCTTGGCTCTATTTACGTGGGGTGAGGGTTATCATAACTATCATCACTTCTTCCAGTACGATTATCGTAATGGCGTAAAATGGTGGCAGTATGATCCAACCAAATGGCTCATCGCTGGTTTATCGAAGCTGGGCTTGACTACTGAGCTACGTACTGTTGATGACACCACTATCAAGCATGCTGAAGTACAAATGCAATTTAAAGCAGCGCAGCAGCAGATTGATACGGTCACATCAAGCGGTATTGATATTCCTCATGCAATGAAAAGCTTCCAAGATCGTATTAAATTTGAATACGATGCCTTTACGCAAACGGTTGAAGAATGGCAAGCATTAAAAGCAAAAACCATTGAGCTGAAAAAGACCGAGTTTGCTGATCGCTTGCATGAAGTTGAAGATGAGTTAAAGCAAGATTATGCCAAGATTGAACAAAAAATATTGGCGCATAACAGCAACCTAAAAACAGCATTTCGCTCTATCGGTGAAAGCGCAAAAGCGGCTTAAGTATTGATAACTGGTTGATTATTTAGTATTTTATTGTGACGTTTCTCCTTCCCTCTATCTGTAAAAGATAGGGGGATTTTTTCGTGCGGTATTAAATCTCATGTCTATTGATAAATAGTAATGTGATAAACAATGATGTGATAATTAATCATGATTTACAAGAGACGGACAGAGTGCAATGCTGCTATATCAAGGCTATGTTATAGTGAGTTTACTCTATTCATATCTTAAATCTCTTCTCCCAGCTTTTATCTTTAAATTGGAACGGCTCTTATGCGCTATCAAAACACCTATGCTCAATTGGACACCCGTCTTTATAATGAGCAACTGCCAAACCCATTAGACAATCCTCGTGTCGGTCATTTTAATATTCAAGTTGCTGAGCAGCTGGGCTGGACGGAAGATACAGATTTGATGACTCGTTGGGTTGAAATACTTGGTGGACAGTATGTGCCAGCTGAATTTCAGCCTTTATCAATGGCGTATGCTGGTCACCAGTTTGGGCAATGGGCGGGGCAATTGGGCGATGGTCGCGGCTTATTGATGGCGCAAGTACTCGATAAAAACAATCAACTACAAGATATGCATCTAAAGGGTGCAGGCTTGACTCCCTACTCACGCATGGGCGATGGGCGTGCGGTATTACGCAGTACCATTCGTGAGTATTTATGTGGTCATGCGTTGACTCAGCTTGGTATCGCCTCCTCTAACGCCTTGGGATTTGTGGTATCAGATACCAAAGTGCGCCGTGAACGAATAGAAGCAGGAGCTGCCTTAATGCGAGTCGCTGACAGTCATATTCGCTTAGGTCATGTTGAGTGGATTGCCAGCTTTGCGCCCGACTTACTCGCTGAATTTACCGACTATATGATTGATACCTACTACCCTGAGTGCCGTGATAGTGATAAACCAGTCTTAGCATTTTTGCAGGCGGTGGTTGAACGTACCGCACGGATGATAGCTGATTGGCAACTGATTGGATTTGCGCATGGTGTTATGAATACTGATAACTTGTCTATTACCGGCAGTACTCTAGATTTTGGTCCGTTTGGCTTTATGGAGCGTTTTAACCCTGCTTGGATCAACAATCACTCTGATCATAGCGGACGCTACGCCTATCAAAATCAACCTGCTATTGGACATTGGAATCTAAATATTTGGTTGCCGCACTTTATGCGTTTAGACGGTGTGACGCGCGAGACGTTAGCAGATTGTCTAGCACCTTATGAGGCGACCTTTATGCAGCATTATCAGCAAGGGCTATGCCGTAAGCTTGGGTTGCCGCATCAGCGTGAAAGTTTAAGCTTAGCGTTTGAATGGTTGACACTACTAGAGGATAATCTACTCGACTATACCAATAGTTTCCGAGCGTTATTAGGATTAATCGCACCTAATGAGCATCATTATGAGCAGCAGTTGCTTGCAACCCTGACGGCCGAGCTGAATCCTGAAGCACAGCAAGTCTGGCAAGCATGGTCGATCCGTTATCTGGCACAAGTAAAGCAGGTATCGATTACTCAAGCAATTGAGGATATGCAAGCCAGCAATCCTATTTATGTATTGCGTAACAGCATGGCTCAGCGTGTTATCGTTGCCGCAGAGCAAGGACAGTTTAAAGAACTAAATAGAATATTTGAGCTGCTTGCTAGCCCTTATACGCTACATGATAGCGCCATTGACCTTGATACCTTACCGCCTGCGCCTCATGCACCGCAAATGCCAATCAGCTGTTCATCTTAATATATATTTATTCTGTAATATTTTGAAATATTTTGCATTTAGGGTTGATATTTGGGTCATTTTTTTGGCATTATCAACTAGCTAAATAATGAATATCAATTTATTATATTGTGTGCGCAGTTCATAGTCCTTAGCTAGGCAAATTATTGGCGATAATGTAGACTATCTATTTTGCACTATTGTTGTTTTTTGTTGATGTTTAAGCGCCGCATAGTACCCTTTAACAATCAATGTACACTCATGATCATATTCAATGGTTATTGAGAATTAGGCATTAGTTTTTATCACCATTTAATTTATTCCAATTTATCCTAACCATGGCAATTATTATGAATGACGATATCACTTTGAATACGGACACCCCTAGTACGGAAAAAGAGCAGTTTGAACAAGCTGCCTTACATTACCATGAGTTCCCTCGCCCTGGTAAAATCTCAGTTACTCCTATCAAGCAATTGGCAAACCAACGTGATCTGGCGCTCGCCTATTCACCAGGCGTGGCAGTACCTTGTCTTGAGATTCAAAGAGACCCATCTCTTGCGGCAAAATATACCGCACGTAGCAACTTAGTTGGTGTTATTACCAATGGTACAGCGGTGTTAGGTTTGGGAAATATCGGTCCATTGGCATCAAAGCCTGTTATGGAAGGCAAAGGGGTTCTATTCAAAAAGTTCGCTGGTATCGACGTTTTTGATATTGAAATTGCACAAAACGATCCGGACAAATTCATTGAGGCAGTTGCTTCTTTAGAGCCTACGTTTGGTGGGATTAATTTAGAAGATATCAAAGCACCAGAGTGTTTCAAAATCGAGCGCGAATTGCGTAAGCGTATGAACATTCCAGTATTCCATGATGACCAACATGGCACGTCAATCATTGTTGCGGCGGCGATGCTTAATGCATTAATCATCACGAACAAAAAAATTGAAGATATTAAAATCATTTGTTCTGGTGCTGGTGCTGCAGCGATTTCTTGCTTGGACATCATTTGCGCCCTTGGTGTGAATAAAAACAATATCTACGTATCAGACTCACGTGGTATTATCTCTACTACCCGTGAAAACCTTGATGAAACCAAACAGCGCTATGCTCGTGAAACCACTGCTACGACTATTGAAGAGCTGATGGATGATGTCGACATGTTCCTAGGCTTATCTATGCCGGGTACATTGACAGAAGACATGGTTCGCCGTATGGCAAAAGACCCTATCATCTTTGCGCTTGCTAACCCAACGCCTGAGATCATGCCAGAAATCGCCCATGCCGTCCGTCCAGACGTTATTATGGCAACCGGTCGCTCTGATTATCCGAACCAAGTAAACAACGCATTGTGTTTCCCTTATATCTTCCGCGGTGCATTAGATGTAGGCGCAACGACTGTCAACGAAGAAATGAAAATTGCATGCGTACGCGCCATTGCTGCTATGGCACATGTTGAAGCGACGCCAATTAGCAACGTCAAAAACGTTGAAAGTACGCCAAGCTTTGGTCGTGATTACCTGATCCCAGGACCACTTGAGCCAAACCTAATCATTGAAATCGCCTCTGCAGTCGCAAAAGCAGCTATGGATTCAGGCGTTGCAACGCTTCCTATCGCAGATATGAAAGCCTATCGTCAGCGTCTGTCTGAGTTTGTCTATAACTCAGCGTTTGTAATGAAGCCTATTTTTGCTCGTGCAAAAGCAGATCCAAAACGTATCGTTTACTGTGAAGGCGAAGACAGCAACGTACTATTAGCAGTACAAGTAGTCGTCGATGAGCAGTTGGCTTATCCAATCTTGGTCGGTCGTCCTTCAGTGATCGAAAATAATATCGCAAAGCTAGCATTACGCTTGAAAGATGGCGTGAACATTACTATCGTCAATGTTGATGATGATCCGCGCTATAACGATTACTGGAAAGGCTACTACGAGAAAAACAAACGTACTGGTGTCAGTATCGAGCTTGCTCGCCGTGATGTGCGCCGCAAGACCTCTTTAATTGGTGCTCTTTTGGTTGAAAATGGCGATGCCGATGGTATGATTTGTGGCACATTCGGTCACTATCAGCTGCATTTAAAATATGTTGGCAGAGTAATCAACAAAAAAGAAGGTATTAATGATTTTTATGCGATGAATGCGGTGCTTATGCAGGATCGTAATATTTTTATTGCTGATACCTATATCCATGAAGATCCAACGGCTGAGCAATTGGCTGAGATGACTGTATTGGCAGCTGAGCAATTGTGCCGCTTTAGCATTACCCCACGTGTGGCTTTGGTGTCGCATTCAAACTTCGGAACTTCTGATCGTGCCAGCGCCGTCAAAATGCGTAAAGTACATCAACTGCTGACCGAGATGAATGTCGATTTTGAGTTTGACGGTGAAATGCAAGGTGATGCTGCACTTGACGAACATATCCGTGCCAATGACTTGCCTTCGAGCAACCTTAAAGGTTCAGCAAATCTACTTATCTTGCCAACGTTAGATGCGTCGAACATTGCTTTTAACCTGCTTAAGACGGCAACCGGTAGCGCGTCTATCGGTCCTATTTTGTTAGGTGCAAGCAAACCTGTACATATTCTAACGCCATCAGCCACAGCGCGCCGTGTGGTTAATATGACGGCACTTGCGGTCACTGAAGCTCAGGATTTAGACAACGAGAAGCAGTAATCGATTAAGCTCTTCAAAGTTAAAGTGCGCAATTAAGACGGTCTTTTGCATTTTTTATAGAGACCGTCTGCTATACTAAAACCAGCCAACGCTTAAAGTATTGGCTGGTTTTTTTTGACAAAATTTAGGTTAATTGGTAGTAAATATAAAGAGAATATTATGCAAGTGTATCTCGTCGGCGGTGCAGTACGTGATCAGCTATTAGGGCGCCCTATTAAAGATAAAGACTTCGTTGTCGTTGGGGCAACCGTTAATGAGATGCTTGACGCAGGTTTTCAGCAAGTAGGCGCAGATTTCCCTGTATTTTTGCATCCGGTAAGCCGTGAAGAATATGCCCTCGCACGAACTGAGCGTAAGCAAGGTCTGGGCTATCAGGGCTTTAGCGTACATACCAGTATTGACGTTAGTTTAAAAGACGATTTGCAGCGGCGCGACTTGACGATCAATGCCATGGCCATAGAGGTTACTAGCTTAACCGACGATACGCCGATAAGTGGTGACGTGATTGATTACTACGGCGGATTGCAGGATATTGAAAATAAAACCCTACGTCATGTCTCAAGTGCCTTTAACGAAGACCCTTTACGGGTGCTGAGAACGGCGCGCTTTTATAGCCGCTATTACGATTTGGGCTTTACTATCGCTGATGACACGTTAGTCTTGATGCGTGAGTTGGTTGCTTCAGGAGAGCTTACCCATTTAAATAGCGAGCGTATTTGGCAAGAGTCGAGCCGTGCAATGATGCAGCTCTCCCCCCAGGTATACTGGCAACAGCTATTTGATATCGGCGCCCTTGCAGAGTACTTTGCACCGTTACATCAGGCTTGGAATGATGATCAGATACGAGAGACAGTGCAAACATCGCTATATTTCGCCGGTCAGATGCAATTGAATCTATCACAGCGTTGGGCGCTATTAATGGTTAGCCTTAAGCCATCGTTATTTCAGACTAAGCCTACTGAAGCCATAACAGCTGTCAAAAGTATTAACGATATAGGTAATATGGCTAAAGTACCAAAGGCACAAACACAATTTGCTGGTTTATTCGTACAACAAGCTGATAAATTAAGCGTTATAACCCAACTCAGTGCTGCCGAGAAAATTGATCTTATTCAAGCCTGCAGCGCCCATAAAGAGCCTGAAAAACTCTCGCAGCTCTTGGTCACAAGCCAAGTATTGCAGTTATCTATACAGCACCGTCAGATGATGTTGGCATTAAATAGCTTTCACAGTATTGGTATGAATGATATTGATCAAAGTCTCAAAGGTCCAGCGATTGGTAAAGCCTTGCGTCAATGCAGAATTGAGCATTTACAAACGCAAACAGCCTGACTAAAAATAGAGTAAATGACCTTTTAAAACTTAAAAATATATCCTGATTAAAACGCTACTATGAATCAAAAAACTAAAACTTCTCAGCCAATTGATACTCATGCCCCTGTTATGCTTGTGACTGGTAGCGCTAAGCGTATCGGTGCTGCAATTGTTCGTGCGGCTCACAAGCAAGGCTATCGCGTCATTATCCATTGTCATCATAGTGAGCAAGAGGCACATGCATTAGCAGACGCGCTGAATGATACTTGCGCTCATAGTGCTGTGGTTATTGTCGCGGATTTGGCAGTGGTAAATCAGGCAGACACTCTCAAGCACCTGACCCAAACTATCATACAGGCATTTGGGCAACTAAACGTACTGGTACATAATGCCTCTCGCTTTTACTCTACTCCCCTTGGCAGTATTAATTATGACCAGTGGGATGAGCTGCTGTTGACCAATGCCAAAGCGCCTTTGTTGTTAAGCCAAGCACTACTACCTTATCTTAAGCAACAACAAGGTTGTATTATTAGTCTGCTTGATATTCATGCGCAGGATAAGCCGTTCGCCAATTATACGGTTTACAATATGGCAAAAGCGGCGCATCGGATGATGGTGCAGTCTTTAGCACTGGATATGGCGCCTGATGTACGCGTGAATGGGGTCGCGCCTGGGGTCAATATTTTACCCGATGCAGATAGCGATCAAGCGATTGATAGCGAGCAGCAAAGTAAGATTATAAGCTCCATTCCTATGCAGCGAATAGGCATCCCTGCTGACATTGCGCATAGCGTGCTCTACTTGGCGAATGCCAGTTATGTGACGGGTGAAATAATAACCGTAGATGGAGGCCGAAGTTTGACGCTGGCTGGTGGTAATTAGTGATAATTCATCAAATAGTATGCCCTATCTGCTAACTTTTACTTGAAAATATATAAAAATCAGGTATCATTGTGCGTCTAAAGGGCCCATAGCTCAGTTGGTTAGAGCAGAGGACTCATAATCCTTTGGTCGTAGGTTCAAGTCCTACTGGGCCCACCAAATTCAAACCCCGTAAACGCAATGTTTATGGGGTTTTTTGTTGTCTAGTGTTTTTAGCTGGCTTGTTAAAGTGTGCGATAAACCTCTGAGGGTGGATTTGCCTATCCTCAATGAATCAGCACCGTCAGGTACTTTACGTTTGTGTTCAACGACTAAGCTGATGGCTTCTAATTTGAATTATCAGGTATATTGATTGCGTTTGTTGGTCATACTATGTTCCGTCTTTTGTTTAGTATGACCTCTTAGCAGCTGTCCGAATTTATTATTCCACTACATGCTGGCATGTCTTAGCAAGTCCTTACTGCTTTTATGAGTACTCAATTGGCTTAATTAATATCGGGGTTTGCTTTGCAAGCACCCTTGTTTATGCTTTCTGAACTTAGCAGCACACCGCTTTCAATGTAATCGTTTTAATCCTCTTAGAATAGACACAGATGGTGCATAGAAAATCATAAAAACCATCATGGTGCGAAAAAAGTGCAATATCTCCTAAAAAGACCGATATTGGTGCGTTTATTGTGTATTTTGGAATGGCATAAATATTGAAGTATTAATAGCAGTTAGGAATGGTTTGTTAACTCGGCCTACCAAGCTGCTACTTTATCTTTTTGGAGAAATATATGTCTTTATTGCCAACGCTTATCACTGCTACTCCTATAAGTACAAATTATCGTATCGACTCAAAACTCACATCACGTTTGTCTCTACTAGCAGTAGCCGTCGTAGGTAGCTTAAGTCTTATAGGTTGTCAAAAACCTGCAGAAACTAGCGCTGAGACCAATTCTACAGCCACAAAAACCGAAACGGCCGAGACCGCTACTACCCCTGCGGCAGATGGTGACACCATCAAAGTTGGCATCTTGCATTCTTTATCTGGAACGATGGCCATCTCTGAAACATCATTAAAAGATACGGCTCTCATGACCATTGATGAAATTAATGCCAATGGCGGTGTGTTGGGTAAGCAGCTAGAGCCAATCGTCGTAGATCCCGCTTCTGATTGGCCGTTATTCGCTGAAAAAGCGCGTCAGCTGTTAACTCAAGACAAAGTGGATGTCATATTTGGTGGTTGGACGTCGGTATCACGTAAGTCAGTGCTGCCTGTCGTTGAAGAGTTAAATGGTCTCATGTTTTACCCCGTGCAGTACGAGGGTCAAGAGCAGTCAGAGAACATTTTCTACACTGGAGCAGCTCCCAATCAGCAAGCTATTCCTGCCGTTGAATACTTAATGAGTCCAGAGGGCGGTAGTGCAGAACGCTTCGTTTTACTTGGGACAGATTATGTTTATCCTCGAACTACTAACCAGATACTGCGGGCTTTTTTGAAGTCTAAAGGCGTCGCTGAAACAGACATCATGGAAGAGTATACCCCTTTCGGTTTTAGCAACTATCAGACCATCGTGGGTAATATTAAAAGCTTCTCGACCGGTAAAAAGACGGCAGTTATCTCTACCATTAATGGGGACTCAAATGTACCCTTTTATCGCGAGCTTGCCAACCAAGGTATTAAAGCCTCTGACATCCCAGTCATGGCATTCTCAGTAGGAGAAGAAGAGCTTCGCGGTATCGATACCAGCTTATTGCAAGGGCATTTGGCGTCATGGAACTACTTTATGTCGGTTAAAAATCCTGTCAACAGCGGCTTCACTAAAAAGTATAAGAAATATGCGCTAGATCATAAGCTACCGAATGCTGAAAAGGTCGTGACCAATGATCCTATGGAAGCCACCTACGTGGGTATCAATATGTGGAAACAAGCAGTCGAAAAAGCAGGTACCACTAATGTCGACAAAGTGCGTATTAGTATGGGAGGTCAGACTTTTGACGCGCCATCAGGGTATACATTAAAAATGGATGAGGAAAACCATCACTTATGGAAGCCTGTCATGATCGGTCAAATCCGTGCCGATGGTCAGTTCGATGTGATCAGCAAAACGCCAAAAGTCATTCGTGCTGAGCCATGGAGTCAGTACATTCCTAAATAAGGTTATGGTCACCCAAGCCTTAGTCCCTAATCCTTAGCCCCTTAATGGTATCAATACCAGCAACCCTTTAGCTCCTCTACTGATAAAACAGTTTTCAGTAGAGGTTAGAGGAGTGTTGACTGCAAAAAAGGAACCATCATGTCACATTCTCCTTCCTATTATAAAAGTGACGCGCAAGCCAATTATTCTAATAAGACTTTTGTCATCGCCTTACTATCTTTACTCCTCATTGCTATCACATCAGCTGCTCATGCTCACGAGACGCCAATAGCACACAGCCATGGCGAGAAACTATCGACTAATACTGTGGCAGCGACATCCAATGCTGTAAGTGAAGAGATCTTACTTGCTCAAGACGATACCTTACTTGCTCAAAACAAGCAGTCTCTGACTACGCCTGCTAATCTTGCGGTAAGTAAAGGGGATGCTATCGAGCAGTTCGTTGCTGCTGACTTCACCATGCGCCAAACCATGCTCAATCAGTGGCCGGGGTCAGTTGAGAGTTTGGATACTTTAGTTGAGCTGATAAAAAACGATGAGCTATATCAAGGTAATGGTGGGCAAACCTACCTACTTAACAGCGAAGATGAACTATTTACTTATCCTGCTAAGCAGCTGACCACTGAGTGGCCTAGCGACTTGGCGCAAGTGACTTTGACCAATACGCTACGCTCAGCCTTAGTCTTTGGACAAGCCAAGGTTAAGCTTGAGTCAAACGATCCTACGCAACGTGTGCAGGCAGTTGCCATCTTAGCGGACAATATCGAACAGCTAGATCCAGCACTCATAAGTACTGCTGCCACTAATGAGGAAGACGATGATGTCAAAACGGCGTTGAGTACTTTACAAGCGAGGATTGATTTTAGAGATGGCGACGTTACTACCCAAATTGCCGCGCTTAGCGTGCTTGCTGATAGCGATAGTCCACAAGTCTTAGTTGATGTCAAAAAAGCATTGGCGGCAGATGATATCGATCCTGTACTCAAATCTGCGCTGTTAGACGCTGAGGATAGTATTGAGCAGCGCATTACCATCAGTACTTGGATAGGTCATCTGTTCACGGGGCTTAGTACGGCAAGTATCTTACTACTCGCGGCATTAGGGCTGGCCATTACTTTTGGGCTGCTTGGGGTCATCAATATGGCCCACGGTGAGCTCATTATGATTGGTGCTTACGCCACTTATATGGTGCAAAATCTCTTTCAAGCGTATTTTCCTAGTATGACTGGATGGTATCTGGTTGCTGCTATACCCGTCGCTTTCTTAGTCAGTGCCATTATCGGCATGATTATCGAACGAATCATTATTCGCCCGCTTTACGGTCGTGAGCTTGAAACCTTACTGGCAACTTTCGGTGTCAGTTTGATTCTTATGCAGTTGGTTCGGATGATATTTGGCGCGCAAAACGTCGAAGTCAGCAATGTCGACTGGTTGAGCGGTGCCTATCAAGTGTCCTCGAGCCTTGTGCTTCCCTTCAACCGTATCGCTATTATCGGCTTTACCATCATTATTCTTATGTTACTGGTGTACTTACTTAATAAGACTCGTTTCGGGCTATTTGTGCGCGCTGTCACTCAAAACCGGCAAATGGCACGTGCAGTGGGTATCTCATCTGCTCGCATCGATATGTTGGCTTTTGGACTTGGCTCGGGTCTCGCAGGTCTCGCTGGCTGTGCCTTAGCGCAAGTAGGCAATGTCGGACCCGACTTAGGTCAGACTTATATCATTGATGCGTTCTTAGTCGTCGTGGTTGGCGGTGTTGGGCAAGTATGGGGCGCGGTATTGGCATCTTTAGGTCTTGGTGTCAGTGGTACGGTGCTTGAAATTGGCATTGGTGCTGTGATGGCTAAGATTGTATTACTGGTTCTTGTGATTTTGTTTATTCAAAAACGTCCACAAGGTTTATTTGCCCTCAAAGGCCGTTTTGTGGATTAAGGAGAACCTCATGCGTTTGACTCAATTATTATCTGATTCCCCACGTAATGCCATTTTGATTGGTTTGTGTTTTTTAGTGCTACTGATATTGCCTTGGCTCCATCTATTACCTGAAACCTCTAGTTTTCACCTGTCTGCTTACTGGATAACTTTGATTGGCAAAATAATGGCGCTCGCCATGGTAGCACTGGCTTTAGACTTGGTCTGGGGCTATGCTGGCATACTAAGCTTAGGTCATGGTCTTTATTTTGCGCTAGGAGGTTATGCTTTTGGTATGTATTTAACGCGAGAAACGGCTGGCACAGGCTTGCCAGACTTTATGCGTTTCTTAAGTTGGACCGAGCTGCCGTGGTATTGGGCAGGCACTCAACACTTTTGGTGGGCGATGGCTCTAGTGGTATTAGTTCCCGGTCTGGTCGCTTTTATCTTTGGCTATTTTGCTTTTCGCTCCAAGATCAAAGGGGTTTATTTTTCGATTATTACTCAAGCCATGACCTATGCGGCAGCCTTATTATTCTTCCGTAACGAAACAGGCTTTGGTGGTAACAATGGCTTCACAGGTTTTACCACGTTATTGGGCTATGACATCACTGCCTCTTCAACAAGGGCTGTGCTGTGTTTTACGACTGCTTTGGCGCTGCTACTGTCCTATCTTGGACTACGCTATCTGATGAGCCAGCCTTATGGGCGCGTGCTCGGTGCCATCCGTGATAGTGAAAATCGATTGCAGTATTTAGGCTATCGCACGCTTTGGTACAAGCTTTCTGCTTGGGTATTGTCTGCAGTTATTGCTGGTATCGCTGGTGCTCTATATGTACCGCAAGTTGGCATCATTAATCCGGGCGAGATGAACCCCGTCAACTCTATCGAGATGGCAGTATGGGTGGCTGCGGGAGGAAGAGGTTCACTCATTGGTGCTATCGTAGGCGCAGGTGCAATCAATGCAATTAAGACTTATTTTACCGTTGCCTACCCTGAGTTTTGGTTGCTTATCCTCGGTGGATTATTTGTGGTGGTTACTTTATTTCTCCCTAACGGCATCATTGGCGTACTTGATCGTTTTAAAAAGGAAAAAGAATAATGTTACTAACTAATGCTGCTACCTCCCAAAAAGTTACTAACGATGCGCTTGTTAAAAACAATCCTAGTATCAATAATCCAATGAAAAACTCTAAAAATACACCACACATAACGGTCGCAGAAAACACGCCTACCCGACCAGTCACTACTTTGGCTGAAGATTACGGAGATAGCGGTGGTTTAGCGCATCCTGTTCCCAAATCAGGGCCGGATATGAGACATGGTATTGCGCTGTATTTAGAAGGCGTTAGCGTGTGGTTTGACTCATTCCGTGCACTCAATGATTTATCTTTATACATTGAGGCAGGCGAGCTACGCTGCATCATCGGCCCTAATGGCGCAGGTAAGACGACATTAATGGATGTCATCACTGGAAAAACGCGTCCCACTAAAGGCAGTGCATTTTTCGGTCAAGTACATAATTTAGCCAAACTATCTACCGAAGAAATCGCGGAAGCAGGCATTGGCCGTAAGTTTCAAAAACCTACCGTGTTTGAGAAATTTACCGTACTCGATAACTTAATGCTGGCCGCGCCAAAGGATAAGCGAGTGTCAAAAAGCTGGCTTACTCGTATTGATGCAGAAATCCAAGATACCCTTGACTCAACGCTTGATCAAATACGCCTAAAAGAGCTGATTAACAAGCCAGCAGGACTGTTATCTCATGGTCAAAAACAGTGGCTAGAGATTGGGATGTTATTGATGCAAAGACCAAAGCTTATTTTGCTTGATGAACCAGTAGCAGGCATGACAGATGCCGAAACCGAACATACCGCTGAGTTATGTCTGCGCCTCAAAAAGAATCATACTTTAATCGTGGTTGAGCATGACATGACCTTTATTGATGCCATAAGTGAGAAAGTAACGGTCTTAGCAAATGGTGCTATTTTGGCTGAAGGCACGTTGAGTGAAGTACAGAATAATGAAGCCGTTATTGAGACTTACTTGGGTCGATAATTGATAGTAGTGCTTAGAAATAGACCTAAAAAATAGAGGTACTTATATGTTAGAAATTAATGCCATAAATCAATATTATGGTGGCAGTCACATTTTACGTGATGTCACCCTCGCCGCCCCTGTAGGAGAATGTAGCGTGGTGCTGGGTCGTAATGGCGTCGGTAAAACCACCTTGCTTAAATGCTTGATGGGCATCCTACCAATAAAATCAGGTGAAATTTTATTAGACGGTAAGGACATTAGTCAGATGACGCCTGAGCAGCGTGTACGCGCAGGACTCGCTTATGTACCTCAAGGACGTGATATATTTTCCACCTTGACCGTTGAAGAAAACATTCTGATTGGCATGGCGAAATTCTCTCAACGAAAAGCAAGCAAAGTACCCAAACACTTGTATGATATATTTCCAGTGCTGGACGAGATGAAGCATCGGCGCGGTGGCGATCTATCTGGCGGTCAGCAGCAGCAGCTCGCTATTGCTCGTGCGCTTGCCTCCGAGCCATCTGTGCTGGTACTTGATGAGCCGACTGAAGGTATTCAGCCCTCTATCATCAAGGACATCGGGCGGGTCATTAGGGATTTGGGTTATCAAGGTGAAATGGCCATTATACTGGTCGAGCAATTTTATGAGTTTGCAGAAGAGCTTGCCGATAACTATACCGTGCTCTCTAGAGGACAAGTGGTAGCTCAAGGGGTTGGATGTGACATGGCAAAAAACAACATTCAAGAGTTGGTGGCAATCTAAAAGGACACTTTCTAAAAGGGAACACAATTTTGACTTGGCAATCCTCACTACAGCTTCATTTCGACTGCGCCTCTAATACTGCAAAAACTCGGCTGTGTCATCGTGCCCATACTGGCGCACTCATGGTGCAGCGCGCGCTGTATCCTGAGCCTGATAGTACTGATAGTACTGATAGTAGCCAAGCAGGAATTTGCCATATTTATGTGTTGTATCCTCCTGCTGGTATCGCCGATGATGACCGCTTAACATTGGAATTTAACCTACACTCTAATAGCCATGCGGTGATTACCACTCCTGGAGCCGGCAAATGGTACGGGCAGCGCAAATCATTACGATTCTCTAGACCCAGCGATTCATCAAAATTTAACAACGGTACTCAATCGGCACATAGCAACACTTCTAACGACTGTTTCAATGATGTTGTCAGCGCAGAACAGCATATCAACGCCCGCCTCGATGACCACGCTATTCTTGAATGGCTACCACAAGAAAGTATCTATTACGATCATTCTATCTCTACTGCCAATAACCGCTTTTATTTGGCTAAAACGGCAAGTTTATTGACTTGGGATATTGCTGTGTTCGGACGTCAAGCGTATCAAGAGACGTTTGCTAATGGTCATTATGCCAACCGCTTAGAGATATGGCGTGAGAGTGATTTATTGGTCAGTGAGTGCACCTCCCAGCAAGCCAATACCCGCTGGTTTACCTCACCATTAGGACTGAACAATCAACATGTGCATGGCTCTTTTTGGGCAATACCTAGCACAGAGGTCATTGCGCCTGAGTTACAGAATAATCCGCTCAAGCTTGGTCAATATTTAGATGCCACTATTACCGAGATACGCAATCTCATTGATACGCAGTCATTACCCATTCACTGTACTCACAATTTTCAAGGTATCAATTGCCGTTATTTAGGAGCAGATGTGCGTGCCTGCTTTGAGGCCTTTTACCAAATTCGCGAGCTTATACGGTCTAGATGGTACAAGCTTGAGCCTCATCGACCAAGGATTTGGGATACTTAATATCATGTGCTCCTGCATACTCTCATCTTTAAACAATGCTTAATCAAACCAGAATGACTCTACTTAGTACATTTAACTTAGCACATTTACTTTATGAAGATTAAAAACGAATCATAGTCTTTAAAGCACAATAATTATTAAGGAAGCTTTATGCAATTAAATCCTACAGAAAAAGATAAACTCTTATTATTTACAGCCGGTATGGTGGCGGAACGTCGTAAAAACCGCGGTGTAAAACTCAATTATCCTGAGTCTATCGCTTACATTAGCATGTTACTAATGGAAGGCGCGCGTGATGGCAAAACCGTGGCGCAACTGATGAGTGAAGGAGCCACTTATCTCTCTGCCGATGACGTCATGGAAGGCATTGCAGAGATGATACACGATGTCCAAGTTGAAGCCACTTTCCCCGATGGCACTAAGCTGGTGACGGTACATAACCCCATTGTATAGCTTGCTTGCTATAAAGCCGTATACAACGATATTGAACTAGAGCCATTGCCGTAAGACGACTAAGGATAATAAAAATGACGATGAAAGCAGGCGAATATAAGATTAAAGCAGGCGATATGGCTTTGAATGCTGGTCGCTGCGTTCAAACCATAGCAGTAATCAATACAGGTGATCGCCCTATTCAAATCGGTTCTCACTATCACTTCTTTGAGGTAAATGCAGCACTGAGCTTCGATCGAGAGTCGACGCTTGGCTATCGACTCAATATCCTATCTGGCACTGCGGTACGCTTTGAGCCGGGACAAGCGCGCGAAGTGGAACTGGTTGCCATCTCAGGTAGACAGCATATCTACGGTTTTTCGGGCAAAGTTATGGGCGTTGTAGACCCTAAAACCTCTCAAAACACCTCGAAAAAACGCATTGACCGACGTATTTATGCCGAACATTTTGGCCCTACCACAGGGGATAAGGTACGCTTGGCAGATACAAATTTATGGCTTGAGGTTGAGTATGATTTGACTAGTCATATTGATCACCAGCCTGATATTGATAGTGTTAGCATTGGTGAAGAGGTTAAATTTGGCGGCGGCAAGGTTATCCGCGATGGCATGGGTCAGTCACAGCTGCTGGGTGAGCAAGTTGCCGATACTATTATTACCAATGCTCTGATTGTGGACTACAGCGGTATCTATAAGGCAGATGTCGCTATCAAAGAGGGTCGTATCAGTGGCATCGGGAAAGCTGGCAATCCTGATATTCAGCCTAACGTGACGTTACCTATTGGCGCTGCTACCGAAATTATCGCAGGAGAAGGTAAAATCTTAACTGCTGGCGGGATCGATAGCCATATTCACTTCATTGCACCGCAGCAGTGTGAGACGGCATTGGTGTCTGGTGTAACCACGATGTTAGGCGGTGGTACGGGACCTGCTGAAGGTACTCTTGCCACCACTTGTACTCCTGGTGCTTATCATATTCACAGCATGCTAAAAGCCACTGATGCTATTCCGATGAATATCGGATTCTTAGGTAAAGGCAATGTTAGTCTACCTGTTCCCATTGTAGAGCAGATTGAAGCAGGAGCTATCGGGCTTAAACTTCATGAAGACTGGGGCTCCACGCCCAAAGCCATTGATAACTGCCTTAGCGTGGCTGAAGAATATGATGTGCAAGTGGCTATTCATACTGATACGTTAAATGAAAGCGGCTATTTAGATAGCACTCTAGGCGCATTTAAAGACCGCTGTATTCACACCTTTCATACCGAAGGCGCTGGCGGTGGTCATGCTCCAGATATCTTAAAAGCTATTGGCGAAACCAATGTTTTACCCTCATCAACCAATCCAACGCGCCCTTTCACCATTAATACTATTGACGAGCATCTCGACATGCTCATGGTTTGTCACCACTTAAGCCCAGCCATTGCTGAAGATGTGGCTTTTGCAGAAAGCCGTATTCGTAAAGAAACCATTGCCGCCGAAGATATTTTACAAGATATGGGCGCTATCTCCATGATGAGTAGTGATTCGCAAGCGATGGGACGCGTGGGAGAAGTCATTATTCGCACATGGCAAACGGCTGATAAGATGAAAGCCCAGCGTGGTCACCTTGCTCCTGATCAATCAGCTAAAACCGAGCAATCCTTAGACAATATCATGCTAAGTCCTACGGATTCTGATAGCAGCAACGACAACTTTCGTATCAAACGCTATCTCGCAAAATACACCATCAATCCCGCTATTACCCATGGCATTAGTGATGAAGTGGGATCACTTGAGTTGGGAAAATGGGCAGATTTAGTGTTGTGGTCGCCTGCATTTTTTGGTGTAAAGCCCGACCTTATCATTAAAGGCGGCTTGATTGCAGCGGCACCTATGGGTGACCCCAATGCTTCTATCTCTACCCCGCAGCCTGTGCACTATCGCAGCATGTTTGGCAGCTTCCCCAAGACAGTAGCGCAGACTTGCATCACCTTTATGTCAAGTGCGGCTATTGATAAGGGGGTTGATAGGCAATTAGGATTAGAAAAGGTCATCAAAGCGGTACACAACATTCGCAAGGTACGCAAACAAGACATGAAGTTTAACAGCTACTGTCCTCAGATGGAGGTCAACCCTGAGACTTATGAAGTATATGCCGATGGCGAGCTGCTGACCTGTGAGCCTGCCGACTATCTACCAATGGCACAGCGCTACTTTTTATTCTAGCTGCTTTTTATTGTCGTGCTGATAATCCCCCATCAGCTGTGAATAATCTATTTTAACGGACTATAAACATAATTATGAACATTTATACGCAACGCCTTGATCTATCAACCCTCAACCCTGAACAACAAGCGATTATTGATAGGCAAAAACAGGCAGAAAACTTTTTATATTTAGATTTCGACACTCGTCAGCGTAGCCGTTTTAAAGCAGAAACACAGCATCAAGAATCCATTGGTATTGATTTGCCACGTACGGAAACCATTAAGAATGGCAGTGTGCTAGCAGACCATCAAGGCAATTTGATACAGATTATGGCCGCCAAGCAAGCCTTGATAGAAGTGACTGCAGATAATAACTTTGACCTTATGAAAGGCGCTTACCATTTAGGCAACCGCCATGTGCCTTTAATGCTGACCCCTACTGCCCTCTACTTTGAGCCTGACCATGTTTTAGAAGCGATGTTACATCAACTTGGCCTACATATCCAAGCCGTACAAGCGCCGTTTGAGCCAGAAACGGGTGCTTATAAAGGCAATCAAGGCGGACATTCTCACTCTCATGGTCATAATCATAATCACAATCATAGTCATCACGATCACGGCCATGACCATTCACACACCCACGGCAACTCTCATGACTAATCATGCCACGCACTCCCAGCATCCTGCCAGTACCGCACAAGGTATAAATGATCTGAATCATGCAGATGTGACCGGACGTTTGCTCATGCTGGCGTCAAGCAACTTACCTATTGGTAGTTATACCTACTCGCAAGGTATAGAACCTGCTATTGAGTCAGGGCTTATTTATGATGAAAGCAGTAGTATGGACTTTATGAGTGATTATCTGGAGCTGGCATTATGTCGTTATGAGCTACCGCTACTAGCGCTGATGATAGAGGCACTTATGATTGAGGACGTCGCACTTGCTGATGCTTTAGGTGCAGATTACCACGCTAGCCGCGAAACCAAAGAGTTCGTCTATGAGTCAAGTCAATTGGCTCTGTCTTTATCCGCATGGCTTGATAATGTCCTTGAGCTCAATGTGCCTGATCGCTTACTCGCCCATGGGTTTTTGCCACTGTATGCCCATATTAGCTCGCACTGGCAATTTAACCCTGTACAAGCCATGACCACTTACGCTTTTGGTCAAATCGAAAACATGGTGCTGGCTGCGGTCAAGACCGTACCACTTGGACAAATGGCAGGACAGCGAATCATTTGGCAGCTGCAACAGCTACTAAGCCAACAAGTACAGCCACTGGCTGCTCGCGTCGAGCAAAGCTTTTTGTACGCTCAAAGGCTGCCGTTAATGGCAGATAGCTCTGACATAGCGATATCAAAGCTAAATCTACTTTATCAACAGCTACAAATATCAGCTAACTTACCAAATTTAGCGCTCCTGTCTTGCCAGCATGAAAGGCAATATAGCCGCTTATTTCGCTCTTAATGGCTGAAAACCCTAACACTTATTAAGGAACTTTATTTATGGCACTAACTCCTAAAGTCGAAAACAAACATTCAGACACGACATTATCGCCATTACGCTTAGGTATTGGTGGCCCTGTAGGCTCAGGAAAAACGGCATTAACGCTGAGATTGTGTCAACGCCTACGTGATGATGTCAATATGGCAGTGGTAACCAATGATATTTATACCAAAGAAGATTCTGAATTTTTAACCCGCAATGAGGCCATGCCAGCCGAGCGCATTCGCGGTGTCGAAACGGGTGGCTGCCCGCATACTGCCATCCGTGAAGATGCCTCGATTAACCTATCTGCCATCGCCGAATTACAGCAGCAGTTTGCAGGTCTTGAGCTTATTATCATCGAGTCTGGTGGTGATAATTTGGCAGCAACTTTTAGCCCTGAATTATCCGACTTGACGCTATATGTCATTGATGTCTCGGCAGGCGACAAAATCCCTCGTAAAGGCGGCCCTGGTATCATGAAATCAGACTTACTCATCATCAATAAAACCGATCTTGCCCCTCTCGTAGGCGCGTCACTTGAGGTGATGGCACGTGATGCCAAAAAAATGCGCGGCGATAAGCCTGTGGTCTTTAGCAACATGAAAACGGGTGAAGGCGTTGATGACATCGTTGCTTTTATCCTTGATAAAGGCATGATAAGCATAGCGTAAGACCGTGCCTATAATGCCATATGCTATGGCATAAATAGGTGTTCTGTGAACTACTGAATGATAAGCGGGTTATCAGACAGTGATCATATCGATTGGCTTACACATTAAGGATTTATCATGACCATAAAAACCTCACAATCCATGATATAGTCAATTCCAAATAAAACAGATACGTTATGTTCCAACGCAGTACTGGTATAAATTTTTTTAGCATGCGGTGCCTACGCCGACAGAGGCTGCGTAAAATTCATCCCAGTCCTACCGTCTCGCTTTAATACTGAATTCATTATACGGAAAAATTTCACCAGCAAAACGTCAACGGCTAGTGGATTAGCATTGTTATCATTAAAAAAGCCGAATGCTACTTTTAATCGTAGCATTCAGCTTTTTAGTCGGATTTTCTAACCGTTAGAAAGAAGTACGGCGATAGTCGCGGTATTTAGGTAACCAGAAGTTAGCTTTTAATCGACGTTCTAAGTTTTCTGCCGTGACTGGTAATGCTAATTTATCTTCAATTGCTTGCAGGGCAACTGCATAGGCTATTTTTTCACTGATTTCTCTAATGAATTTAATGGGCGGCAATATGGCACCTGGCGCTTTTTCATATTCTACTGAGATATCTGCAAGTGCTTGGCTTGCCGCCGTCAGCATATTATCGCTGATACCCGTCGCACGTGCTGCTAATACACCTAGGCCAATACCAGGGAATATATAGCTGTTATTACACTGAGAGACTTCAAAAGACTGACCTTCAAAAGTGGTATTGGGAAAAGGACTGCCCGTTGCAACAATGGCCTTACCACGACTCCAGTTAGTCACTTCTTGCGGTGTTGCTTCAACACGAGACGTTGGATTTGATAGCGGCAATACAATAGGATGTTCAGTATTAGCACATAAAGCTTCGACGACCTCTTGCGTAAAGAGACCTTTTTGTCCGCTTACGCCAAACAAGACAGTTATTCTTGCTTGTTTAACCACTTGTGCTAACCCAAGTTTTTGACTCTTATCCCAATGTTCAATGTCTGATTCTTTTTGCACTAACGGTGTTTGGAATTTTTGTAGCTCTGTCATGCTATCGGTTAGCAGACCATAACGGTCAACCATAAATACCTGTCTGCGAGCCTGCTCTTCTGTTAACCCTTCACGCTGCATCTGACGAATAATGTGCTCAGCGATACCGCAACCTGCAGATCCTGCACCCAAGAAAGCAATATTTTGTTGACTAAGTTTCTGGCTTTTATTTAAACATGCTGCAATCAATGTACCGACTGAAACAGCAGCAGTTCCTTGGATATCATCGTTAAAGCAACATAGCTGATCACGATATTTATTCAATAATGGGGTCGCATTTTCCTGTGCAAAATCTTCAAATTGCAATAACACCTCGGGCCAACGACGCTTAACAGCCTGAATAAATAAGTCTACAAATTCATTATACTCATCGCCAGAGATGCGTGGATTTCTCCAGCCCATATACATAGGATCGTCAAGCAACTGCTGATTATTGGTACCGACATCTAACAAAATAGGTAAGCAGTAAGCTGGGCTAATACCACCACAAGCGGTGTATAAAGCCAATTTACCAATTGGAATTCCCATACCGCCAATACCTTGGTCACCTAAGCCCAAGATACGTTCACCATCAGTGACCACGATAACTTTTACGTTTTGTTTGGTGGCGTTTTGCAACATGTCATCGATTTTATGACGTTCAGGATAAGAGATAAATAAACCACGTTTACGGCGATAAATTTGAGAGAATTTTTCACACGCTTGCCCAACCGTAGGGGTATAGATAAGCGGCATGACTTCTTCAATATGCTGCTCAATCAAATGGTGAAATAATGTCTCATTAGTGTCTTGTATATTACGCAAATAAATATGCTTATCCATATCACTGGTAAATGAGCGTAGTTGAAGATAAGCACGTGATGACTGCTCTTCAATCGTCTCAATATTATGAGGTAGCAAACCGGTTAAATTAAAGCTATCGCGCTCCTCTGATGAAAAAGCACTGCCCTTATTCAATAAAGGGGTTTCTAATAGTGCAGGACCTGCAAAGGGGATATATAACGGACGTTGGTTTAACATGATAAAATCTTCTTATTGAAAGTATGGGGTGGTACAAGGTTAATGGGTTAAGTATTTTTATCGATTCATTAAACAAATGAAATTATTTAAATTTATGGTTTGCTCTAGCTTGCTCAAATTCGTTCAAGCTGACATTCTTAAAGAATTGATATCTATAATAAATACAATGTCTTTTGTAAACCCTCAACATTGATAATGAAGGGTTTTTTATTATATTTTCTTAATTGAATAAGTTGTTTTTAGCAAGTTAGAAATTGAGCGATGCCGAAGAAACTGTAAAGATAAACTTAGTAAACTAACCACTGGACGAGGCGCTTACCATGACCAAAAAATTGCAGAGATATAGTACAGAATGTAAAGCAGAGGCTATCTAACAGATAACTTAAGTGCGATGGCTTAGTAATCAAGAATAGCGATACAAACGTTATCCAATTGATATAACCAATCAAGGCAAAGTTGTCGGCAAGAATCCCTATTATACTGAAGTTATAGCAGCTCTTGAAGACATCATACAACTGAAATAGCAATCATGAATTATTTCGATCAAAGCATAAAAGAATAAATAGGACTAATGTCGGCTATTTACGCAAAACAGTCACTGTAATAGTCTTGAGAAGTCTAGCACAAAGGTTATTTAAAAACACCTTGTTACAACTTACTATTAGTGCTATATTTTAACCAGTTGATGAGTATCTACACTTTTTCAACCAAAACCTCTTATTTTATCCTTC
The DNA here is from genome assembly GCF_025642195.1 of Psychrobacter sp. SC65A.3. Classification (NCBI taxonomy): domain Bacteria; kingdom Pseudomonadati; phylum Pseudomonadota; class Gammaproteobacteria; order Moraxellales; family Moraxellaceae; genus Psychrobacter; species Psychrobacter sp. SC65A.3. The sequence continues at coordinate 1,870,498 of NZ_CP106752.1, forward strand.
GTAAAAATCGTTACCGCAAGAACACCATAAAAAGAACGCAGTAAGTAGTAAAGTGACCAATCACCTGCAACTCCTTTCTTTGACATGGTTAATTTTTTAAATCTTAAAAACACAAAACCTAAACTGTATGAGTCAGGAAGACTCTTGCATTAAATTCGCATGAACCCCTGCTTATACAACAATCGTGCCCCTTTATATGCACTTACAAGGATGTCAATCATGTCGCTACAAAACCCAATTTTTATTCCTGGCCCTACCAATATTCCTGACAGATTACGTCGCGCAATGAACGTGCCGACGCAAGATCACCGTGCGCCTGATTTCTCAGACACGTTCTTACCGGTGCTTGCTGATTGTAAAAAAGTATTTGGCACCCAAGATGGCGAAATCATTCTATTTACCTCTAGCGGCACAGGTGGCTGGGAAGCTGCTATTAGCAATACCTTGTCACCTGGTGATAAAGTTCTGATTGCACGCTATGGTATGTTCTCGCATCGCTGGATCGATATGTGTCAGCGCCACGGACTTGATGTGCAAGTTGTAGAATGCGATTGGGGAACAGGCGCACCTGCTGATAAATTCCAAGCAATTTTAAACGAAGACACCGCACACGAAATCAAAGCCGTCATGGTCACCCATAACGAAACAGCAACAGGTGTTTTAAGTGATATTGGCGCCGTTCGCAAAGCTATGGATAGCAGTGACCACCCTGCTTTATTATTCGTAGATGGTGTTAGCTCAATTGCTTGTGTCCCTTTTGAGATGGATGCTTGGGGCGTAGACGTTGCTGTTGCCGGCTCACAAAAAGGCTTTATGCTCGCAACGGGTATGGCAATATTGGGCGTCAGTCAAAAAGCTTTGAGTCATATGGATGAGGCAAAGCTTCCACGTACTTATTTTGCTTTTCGTGATATGTTAAATGCCAATGCCAACGGCGGCTTCCCTTATACGCCACCATTAAATCTCATCTATGGCCTAAGAGAAAGTCTTGAGATGTTGTTTGATGAAGGTCTTGATAATGTCTATGCACGTCATTACCGTCTAGCCGAAGGCGTACGACAAGCGGTTAGCGCTTGGGGTATGAAACTGTGTGCAAAAACACCTGACCTTTATTCTAATACCGTCAGCGCCATCTTTGTTCCTGAAGGCTTTGACAGTAACAAGCTGACCGATCATGCTTTTAATAAATATGGTATCTCATTTGGTATTGGTTTGGGCGAGATGAATGGTAAAGCATTTAGAATCGGTCATCTAGGTTCATTAACTGAAGTTATGGTACTAGCAGGGCTTGCAACGATTGAGATGGCAATGGTTGATTTAGGCTACCCTATTAAACTCGGACAAGGCGTTGCGGCTGCACAAGAGTATTATCGCAACAGCGCACCAACTAAATAAAATTTATTAGATAACAAGCTATTAAATAACAAGAGTTAAACAAAAGATGAAGGACTATTTTTTATGATAACAAATGATAATGGATTAGTGATTCCAACCCTTGATGATATGTTAGAAGCGCATGAGCGCATCAAACCATATATCCATCGCACTCCTGTTCTGACCTCTCGCTTTTTAAATGAGCTGGCTGGCTGTGAGATGTTCTTTAAATGTGAGAACTTTCAAAAAGCGGGTGCATTTAAAGTACGTGGCGCCTCAAATGCAGTGTTTGGTCTCTCTGACGAAGATGCCAAAAATGGCGTCTGTACACACAGCTCAGGTAACCATGCCTTATCTTTATCTTATGCGGCAGGCCAGCGTGGTATACCTTGTAATGTCGTCATGCCGCATAGCGCGCCTGAAGCTAAAAAAGCCGCGGTACGTGGCTATGGGGGTATCATCACCGAATGCCAGCCATCAACCACATCACGTGAAGAAGTCTTTGCCAAAGTTCAAGCAGAAACAGGCGGCGACTTTGTCCATCCGTACAATGATCCACGCGTTATCGCTGGACAAGCCACTTGCTCACGTGAGTTTTTAGAACAAATGGAAGAGATTGGTGAAAAACCTGATATGGTTGTAGCACCCATTGGTGGTGGCGGTATGATTTCAGGTACTTGTTTGACGTTGGCGAACCTAGCACCAGATGTCAAAATCTACGCAGCAGAGCCATTAAACGCTGATGACGCTGCGCGCTCCTTTAAAGCCGGTCATATTATCGCTGATGATGCGCCTGAAACGGTTGCTGATGGCTTAAAAGTACCGCTTAAAGATTTGACTTGGCATTTTGTTAGCAATTATGTGACTGATATTTTGACCGCGACTGAAGAAGAAATCGTTGAAGCGATGAAACTGACTTGGACGCATATGAAGATCGTCATTGAACCAAGCTGTGCCGTGCCGCTTGCTGTTATCTTGAAGAACAAAGACGTTTTTGCCGGTAAAAAGGTTGGTGTCATCATCACTGGTGGTAACGTTGATCTTGACAAGTTGCCTTGGAATTAACGATCGGCAACTAAATATCAGTAATTAGGTATCAATAACTGATTACAAATGGAGCGTTAACTAAGCGCCAGTAATGCGCAAGTTTAAACGGCTTTTTATAACACTAACTAATAACATGGAAGAATTAAAATGACAATGACTGCCGAATTAGAAGTAGGTTACAACGTACCCGCCACTGTTGGTATGGACGAAGCTGACATTCAAACCCCTTGTTTGATCTTGGATCTTGACGCCCTTGAGCGTAACGTCAAAAAAATGGGCGATTATGCTAAAGCGCATAATATGCGTCACCGTAGCCACGGTAAAATGCACAAATCAGTTGACGTACAAAATTTACAAGAAGAGCTTGGCGGCGCTATTGGTGTTTGCTGTCAAAAGGTCTCTGAAGCAGAAGTATTCGTACGTGGTGGCATTAAAGACGTATTGGTATCAAACCAAGTCCGTAATCCAGCTAAAATTGAGCGTTTAGCGAATCTACCTAAGTTGGGTGCAACCATCACCGTTTGTGTCGATGATGTCGATAACGTCGCTGAGCTATCAGCTGCTGCGACCAAAGCAGACACCGAGCTGAACTGCTATATCGAAATCGACTGCGGCGCTGGACGTTGTGGTGTAACGACCACTGAAGCGGTTGTTGAGATTGCCAAAGCAATTGATGCCGCTGAAAATCTAAAATTCACTGGTATCCAAGCTTATCAAGGTGCGATGCAACACATGGACAGCTTTAGCGATCGCAAAGCGAAAACACAAATCGCTATCGATCAAGTACAAGAAGCAATCGATGCATTAACTGAAATCGGGCTAAAACCAGAATTCGTGTCGGGTGGCGGTACAGGTAGTTATTACTTCGAAAGTAATTCAGGTGTTTTCAACGAATTACAGTGTGGCTCTTACGCGTTTATGGATGCCGATTACGGTCGTATTCTAGATGAAGACGGCAACCGCATCGATGCTGGCGAGTGGGAAAACGCCTTATTCATCCTAACGTCTGTGATGAGCCATGCCAAAACCGACAAAGCCATCGTTGATGCTGGTCTAAAAGCTCAGTCAGTTGATAGTGGCCTACCGTTCATCTATGGTCGTGACGATGTTGAATATGTTAAATGTTCAGACGAGCATGGCGTAGTCAGCGATCCAAACGGCGTACTGGAAATCAATGAAAAACTAAAACTGGTACCTGGTCATTGTGATCCTACTTGTAACGTTCATGATTTCTATATTGGTGTGCGTAACGGTAAAGTTGAAACCGTATGGCCAGTATCTGCACGCGGTAAAATGTACTAAGAACTAGATTAGGAACTATAAGCTAAATTAGTATGATTCTATCCGTTTAGTTTAGATGGGCTGTTGTAGCTTTAGCCTACAGCAGCCCTTATTTATTTAAAGTATTCAAGAATTACAAATTAAAAAGCATAAAAAGGAATTTATAATGAGTGAAGCAAATAGTGTTAATAGTGACGAAGGTTTATTGATCGTATCAGAAGACGCTTGCAAATCGGTGATTGATCGCCCTTCTGCATTTATCGCCGTTGAAAATGTTTTCGCGTCAATGTCACGAGGGGACGCCTATAACTTCCCTGTTATCCGCGAAGCCATTGGCTATGCTGATGCGTTATACGGCTTTAAATCAGGTTTTGACCGTGCAGGAAAATCACTAGGTCTAAAATCAGGTGGCTACTGGCCAGGTAATGCGGCTAAAGGCTTGACCAATCATCAATCCACGATTTTCTTATTCAATCCAGATAATGGTAAATTGCGTGCACTGGTCGGCGGCAACTATTTAACTGCCGTACGTACCGCCGCCGCATCTGCCGTATCAATCTCCCATCTAGCACGTAAAGACAGCAAAGTACTTGGTATGGTCGGCGCCGGTCATCAGTCTACTTTTCAGCTGCGTGCCGCTCTTGAGCAACGCAATTTCGAAAAAGTAGTCGCTTGGAATAAAAATAAAGATCGTCTCAAGAACTTACAAGCTGTCGCTGAGGAATTAGGCATACCATTTGAAGCAGTTGAGCGTGAGCAGTTATGTAGCGAGGCGGATGTGATTATTACCATTACTTCAGCGTTTGAGCCATTATTGATGAAAGCGTGGATCAAACCGGGCACACATATCGCCTGTATGGGTACCGATACCGTTGGTAAGCAAGAAGTTGATGCTGACCTTTTAGCGTCTGCCACCGTATTTACCGATGAAGTCGCACAATCAATCAGTCTTGGTGAAGCCCAGCATGCGATTAAATCTGGTGCTATCAAAGAGAGTGATATTACCACACTTGGTGATGTTATTAATGGAGATCACCCAGGTCGCAGCTCAGATGATGAAATTACCTTGTTTGATGGTACGGGTGTTGGTTTACAGGATTTAGCAGTAGCCTCTGCTGCCGCTAAACTTGCTCTTGAAAAAGGTGAAGCTCAGCATATCTCTTTATAACTCTCTTCGTAATTAGGACATTAGCTATTGTATTTTAGAACCGCCAAATAATGAGTGTATTTGGCGGTTTTTTATAATACTGATATAAGCAGAGGACAACTATCACTACCTTCTTCTATATCACTTTAAAATTTGTCTCAAGCCATCCACAATATTATATTTGAACAATCGCTCAATAACGATTACAATGGATAAATGTCATATTTTACGTATATCTATGACTAAATTTTGAACTGTCATTTATAACATAACTATATGAAAAACTAGCTTATAGTAGGAATACAGCGTTATTCTTTGCTAAGTGATTCTTTATTACATGATGTTTTATATTATTTATCTGGATAATCCATGATTAAAAAAATAGTTTTGATATTCGCGGTCTTGATTGGCGTCATTGGCTTTTTTTATTTTGACCTCAATGAATTATTAACACTTGAGGGCTTAAAAGGCTCGATGGATCAGTTTGAGCAATATAAAACACAGTCGCCATGGTTAGTCATCGGCGGCTTTTTTTTGGTCTACATCTTAGCCACGGCATTATCTTTACCCGGCGCCGCTATTTTAACTTTGGCAGCCGGTGCTTTATTTGGTTTAGTACAAGGTGTATTGGTCGCCTCATTTGCCTCCAGTATCGGTGCCACCCTCGCCTTTTTGACTTCGCGTTATTTGTTACGCGATACCATTAAACAGCGTTTTCCTGATCGTCTTGCCTCTATTGATGCAGGGGTAAAAAAAGAAGGCGGATTTTACTTATTTACGCTACGTTTGGTGCCGATATTCCCCTTTTTCCTTATCAACCTATTGATGGGTTTGACTGCTATCAAAGCAAGGACCTTTTATTGGATCAGCCAAATCGGTATGCTTGCCGGCACCTTTGTATTTGTGAATGCTGGTACGCAGTTGGCACAAATTGAGCAGTTATCTGGCATTTTGTCTTTTAATCTACTGGCTTCATTTGCATTATTAGGATTATTTCCGCTAATAGCGAAAGGCATATTAACGACACTAAAAAAACGCCGTGTCTATAAGAACTATAATAAACCAAAAAAATTCGACCGGAATATGATTGTGATTGGTGCTGGTGCTGGCGGGCTTGTTACCAGCTATATTGCTGCGACCGTCAAAGCAAAAGTCACATTGATTGAGGCAGGTGAAATGGGCGGCGACTGCTTAAACTATGGCTGCGTCCCCAGTAAAGCGCTGATAAAAAGCGCAAAAGTGGTTGAGCAGATACGCCATGGCGAACGTTATGGACTCAATAATAGCCAACCGGATTTTGCATTCAAGAACATCATGGCTCGCATTCATAAAGTCATTGCTGAGATCGCTCCCAATGACAGTGTTGAGCGTTATACAGATTTGGGTGTCGAGGTATTAAAAGGCTATGCAAAACTCATTGATCCATGGACGGTTGAGATTGCCCTCAATGATGGCGGCACTCAGACATTAACCGCGTGCTCTATCGTTATCGCGACGGGCGCACGCCCCTTTGTCCCAGACCTACCGGGTTTAGAGGAGACAGGTTTTGTGACCAGCGACACTCTTTGGGATAAATTTGCAAAACTTGATAAAGCGCCGAGCAAGCTGGTCGTACTTGGCGGCGGACCCATTGGCTGTGAGCTGGCACAAGCCTTTGCTCGTTTAGGTTCTGCTGTGACCCAAATCGAAAGAGGCACGCGATTGATGAAAAAAGAGGATGTCGAGGTTTCTGTATTTGCGCAAGAATCACTGACTGAGAGTGGCGTTACTATCTTAACCTCACAGCAAGCAATTCGCTGTGAAACTCGTGATGGCAAAAAACATATTATCGTTGCACCAAAAGGCAGCACTGATGATCAACAAGAAACTGCCATTGAGTATGACGAGTTGATTTGTGCAGTCGGTCGTAGTGCGCGCCTAGAAGGTTACGGGCTTGACACCTTGGGCATCGATACTGAGCGCACCATCAGTACAGATGAGTATCTTGAGACCCTTTACCCCAATATCTATGCGGCAGGTGATATCGTAGGTCCCTATCAATTCACCCATGTCGCTTCCCATCAAGCATGGTACGCTGCGGTCAATGGCTTATTTGGTCATCTTAAAAAATTCAAAGTAGATTATCGGGTGATTCCATGGACGACGTTTATTGACCCAGAAGTAGCACGAGTGGGCTTAAATGAGCAAGAAGCAATTGATAAAGGTATCGACTTTGAAGTCACACGTTATAACTTTAAAGACTTAGATCGGGCGGTAACCGAAAGCGCCAATCATGGCTTTATCAAGGTGATTACCCCAAAGGGCAAAGATAAGATATTGGGTGTGACTATCGTCGCTGAACATGCCGGTGACCTGATGGCTGAGTTTGTACTAGCCATGAAACACAATCTAGGGCTGAATAAAATACTGGGCACCATTCATATCTATCCAACATGGGCGGAAGGCAATAAGTATGCAGCTGGCGAATGGAAACGCAATCATGCCCCTACAAAAGCGCTACAGTTGCTTGAGAAGTATCATACTTGGCGTCGAGGTTAATTCATGCACCCTACTAGCTTGCCAGCAGCTTTGACAATACCAAAAAAACTGCGCCGCTATAGCGCCTTTGTCATAGTGCTTGGTGTCTGTGTTGGCATCTCTGCAAGTACCGCTTCGACTCCCACTGCTATAGATAATAAAAGTACCTTGCAGTGGCAGCAGACGGTACAAGCTGGTGAAAATCAAGATGTTTACTTTCATACTTGGGGCGGGGATCCACAAATTAATGCCTATATTCAGTGGGCTGCAAAAGCGGTCGATAAAAAATATAATATTAACTTGGTTCATGTCAAATTAAGCGACACCAGTGAAGCTGTCAGCCGTGTCCTTGCAGAAAAATCTGCCAATAATAACGATAAAGGTAGCGTTGATTTAATTTGGATCAACGGTGCAAACTTTGCCGCTATGAGTGAGAATAAATTACTGTTAAAGGACTGGGCATCTACTCTGCCAAACTTTGCTCTGACTGATCCTGATAACAACCCCTCTGTCACGCTTGATTTCGGTATACCTACTAATGGTATGGAATCGCCATGGGGACAGGCGTCATTGACCTTTTATTATGATAACTTAGCGATAGATAAGCCGCCTGCCACCTTACAGCAATTAAGCGCTTGGGCACAGCAGAACCCCGGACGTTTTGGCTACCCAAAGCCACCTGATTTTTTGGGTATGAGTTTTTTGAAGTATGCTTTGGTCATGCTGCATGAGCAAAATGATAGTAAGAATGGAACCACTCTCAGAGCAGAGCTTAACCAGCCAGTAGATGCACAAAACAAAGATTTGATACTTGATCCGCTGTGGGACTTTTTGGATGAGCTACATCCCAGGCTATGGCGAAAAGGTGAGCAATTCCTGCAAAGCGGCGCACAAATGCGCCGTTTGGTCGATGATACCGAGCTCAGCTTGGCCTTTACCTTTTCAGGACCCGAAATACCAGCCGCCGTTCAGCGCTATGACTTGCCGCCCAGTATTCGCAGTTATGCCATGACAGATGGCAGTTTGAGCAATACTCACTTTGTTGCTATTCCTTACAATGCAAGCCATGCAGCAGCAGCCCAATTGGTAGCAAACTTTTTATTGAGCCCAGAAGCACAGGCCCATAAACAAAACCCAGCTGTCTGGGGAGATAAAACAGTGCTGGTTCAATCAACACTGAGCGCCGAGCAAAAAGCATTATTTAAAACCAATAAACCGCATGCAAGCGCCCTACCTTTTGATGCCATTAAACGAACCGTCAGTGAACCACATCCCAGCTGGGTCGACGCCATTATGCAAGGTTGGCAAGCGCGCTACGGGGTTAGTGAATGAAAAAACCTATCGAGAAAAACAAGGCTGATACTAATAACAGCAATGCTGATGGCGCGAATACTGATACTCTCAATGCTGTTATCGTAGGTTCTAATTTAAGCAATCAAATAGCCGCGACTTGTAAAACTGACCTTTTTACGCGTTTAGTGACCCTAAGCCCCAGTCTTTTACTAATACTCCTTATTTTGCCTGTATTAGGAGGTTTGATAAGCGTCATCCTGCCAGCGTTTGGCTGGGTGCCTGCTCTAGAAACAACGACATTTGGTCTACAAGGATTTAAAGCGCTGGGTCAAACTCTAGGACTTAAGCAAATGGTTGCGCTCAGTGTAGCGACCGGATTTCTCAGTACCCTACTCGCCTTTGTCATTGCGATTATGATATTGGCAACGTTTTTTAATAGTATTTGGCTCACACGTATTGAACGTTTGCTTAGCCCTATTTTAGTAATCCCGCATGCCGCAGCGGCGATTGCCGTTGGGTTTTTAATTGCACCCTCTGGCATGATTGCACGAATGATATCGCCATGGCTCAGTGGTTGGGAGCTGGCACCACAGGGGATACTACCGCATGACCCTTATGGTATTAGTATCATCTTAGGTCTAGTACTCAAAGAGCTGCCTTTTCTATTGTTAATGGCACTTGGCGTATTCGCACAGCCTGAGCTTGGTAAGAAGCTGCGCCAACAATATCAAGTTGCCCTAAACTTAGGCTACTATCCCATCACTGCCTTTTTTAAAGCAGTATTTCCTATACTGTACCCCTTCTTGCGTTTGCCTATTTTGGCAGTACTTGCTTACGCCAGTGCCAGTGTTGAGATGCCATTAATTTTAGGACCCAACACTCCGCCCACGCTTGCTGTCACTATCATGCAGTGGTTCAATGATGTTGATTTAAACTTACGTATCAAAGCCTCGGCTGGGGCAATATTACATCTACTACTGACAGGCAGCTTAATTGCATTATGGCTGGGCGGTGAGCGTATGGTCAAAGCACTATGTAGCGAAGCACTGGTCAATGGAAAACGCCAGTATAAGGATGTTATTTGGCAGAAACTCACTGCAAGCGCCACGGTATTCATCATAGGGTTTATAGCCCTATCGCTCATTGGTCTGCTGATGTGGTCTTTAGCTGGCTATTGGCGCTTCCCTGCCGCCTTGCCAGAGCAGCTCGTACTGTCACACTTTCAAAGTGCCTTGATGCAAATAAGCACGCCATTATTTAACACGCTCACCCTTGGTATCGTCTCAACGCTTTTTGCTATTGGCATCACTTTATTGTGCTTAGAGGCAGAGCAGTTAAGCAATAAACCCATCTCGAATTTCACCAGCTTGATTATTTACCTGCCACTTCTGGTGCCGAGCATTGCTTTCTTATTTGGCTTGGTATGGTTACAGCAACTTGCCCATAACCAAGCGGCATTTTTTAACGTCGCTTTTACCCACGTCTTATTTGTACTGCCCTATGTCTTTTTATCCCTTGCCAGCAGCTATAGAAGGTTAGATAAGCGCTTTGCCATTGTAGCAGCCAGTCTTGGAGCGCCGCCGATGAGAATATTCTTCCAAGTTAAGTTACCGCAGTTATTTGCACCGCTACTCATCGCAATGGCACTAGGACTTGCAGTGAGCTTCGGACAATATCTGCCAACGTTACTCACGGGCGGCGGACGTATTGCCACTATTACGACTGAAGCGGTAACGCTTGCTAATGGCGCCAGCCGTCGGACCAGTGCTGTCTATGCCATTATACAAATGGTATTGCCACTGATTGGCTTTATGGTGGCATGGCTGCTACCAAAGTATTTCTTTAAGAGTGGCGTGCGTTAGAATGTTCAATCATAAAAAGTTTTTTAAGCTTCATTGACATCTCTCTTATTTTGAACTGGCTATATTTTTAACTGATTATATAAAGGGTCTTTAATGCAATCATCTTTAGAGATAAAAAATCTACAGCTCTTTCGAGAAGATAAATTGCTCCTTCAGTTAGATGAGCAGATTGAGGGTGGTGACATTCTCACTATCATGGGTCCATCTGGTAGTGGCAAATCAAGTTTATTAAATTGGATGACCGGCACCTTGCCGAGCGGCTTAAGTGCTACGGGCGAGGTTTGGCTACATGGTCAAAACATCAGTCACCTACCCGCGCATTTACGCCATATTGGCGTTTTATATCAAGATGCACTCTTATTCTCGCATTTATCGGTTGCAGGCAATATTGCTTTTGCGATGCCTAAAGGCAATAAAAAGCAGCGCTTTGAGCAAATAGCAGACACACTTGAACAAGTCGGTTTGGCAGGTATGGAAAATCGACATCCCGATAGCTTATCTGGGGGTCAGCAAGCCCGTGTTGCGCTGCTGCGTACTCTGTTAAGCCAGCCTAAGGCGATATTATTAGACGAGCCTTTTAGCAAACTTGATAGCCAGCTTAGAGCGGAAACCCAACAATTGGTATTCAGTCAAATCCGTCAGCATAAGTTACCTACTATCATGGTTACCCATGACCATAGCGATGCTGAAGCGGCAAATGGCAAAATAGTTCGCCTTTGATAAGAAAGCGTTTGCCTGATAAACAGCCTTTAGCTTTTGATAAAATAAAAAGCTTGATAAACCATATTTAGAAACCAGTATAAAAAGTTCGACTGCTTGCTTCTAAAAGAATGACGATACAAAAGGCAGAAATATGCTCGATAAGTTTATTACACCCATCATCAAGCCTCTATTAGAGCCATTGGTCGTGCTATTTTATAAGGGCGGTGTTACCGCAGATCAGTTGACTGTCACTGGTTTTCTCATTGGTATGTTGGCGTTGCCATTGATTGCTTTTGAGCTGTGGTATGCAGCACTAATTGCTATTATATTAAACCGTGTTTTTGATGGATTAGATGGTGCACTGGCACGTTATGCTGGCCAAAGCTCAAGTGCTGGCGGCTATCTAGACATTACTCTAGATTTTTTATTCTATGCAGCGGTGCCACTCGGCTTTGTATTGGTTAATCCCGAGCAAAACGCCATTGCAGGCGCATTGTTATTAGCCGCCTTTATTGGCACGGGCTCTAGCTTTTTGGCCTTTGCTATTGCAGCTGAAAAATTCCAATTAGATAAGCCACAATTTAAATATAAGAGCTTTTATTACCTAAATGGTCTCACTGAGGGTACTGAAACCATTGTTTTGTTTATCGCCTTTTGTATTTGGCCACAGCACTTTGTGGTATTAGCTAGTATTTTTGCAGCGGCGTGTGCGGTTACTATTATGACTCGTATATATGGCGGTTATCATACGCTTAAACGGCTCGAAACCGATATACATAAGCCCATTAAGGAGGTCAATAATGGCGAATGAGATGTGGTGGCGTTTGGGCTTTTTCTTTAGCATATTGGTCATTATGATGCTCATTGAGCATAGGCATCCCGCACGGCAATCACCGATTAAGAGTAGCAAGCGTTGGTTTGCCAACCTTGGGCTAGTATTTGCCTCTTCTTTTGTTGCCCGTTTGGCAGTGCCCATTGGGCTGACAACGGTCGCCATTTATAATCAAAAAAACGGTATCGGTTTATTTAATCTAGTTGAGATACCGAATATCGCGGCGATTATTTTAAGCTTATTGTTGCTTGATATTGTTATCTACTGGCAACATCGCTTGTTTCATCGAGTGCCGCTTCTCTGGCGCTTGCACCGTGTCCATCACGCTGATGCGCATATCGATGCCAGCACCGGGCTTAGATTTCATCCTATCGAAATTGTCTTAAGCATATTGCTTAAGCTCGTTGTCATTAGTGTGCTTGGTGTCCCTGCTATCGTGGTACTTATATTCGAGATTGCCTTAAATGGGTTGGCTATGTTTAATCATGCCAATATTCGTCTGCCGCCAGTGATTGAGAAGCCTTTACGCATGATTCTAGTCACGCAAGTCTTACACCGTATTCATCACAGCCAACGGGCCAGTGAGACCAATTCTAATTATGGTTTTAGTGTGACTTGGTGGGATTGGCTTTTTGGTAGTTATAAAAGTCAAGGATCAAAACCTGACCAAGCATTAGATATTGGTTTAAAAGAGTATCCCGATGCCAAGCAAAATGCCTCGCTATGGGGGTTGTTGCTCATGCCTTTTAAAAATAAACCTTCTATAAATCAATCCAATCAAAAATAGATGCAGCATCTAACCATCACTAAGCGGGTAATACGGACCATTAATTGCTAGCAAAACCTTTAATTGTTAACCAGCGTTACAAATATTTGAGCAATCATTCAATTTATATTTGAGTGATTGCTCAAAATAATTTATAGTGGTGTCAGTTATCAAGTAGAAGGTGATACCTTTACGATAACGAGCTCTAACTTTAACCACATATTATCGTTATTTTTCAACCTGAATGATTGAATAAAATTTTAATACTGTTACTAATACCAAATAGGAATTATATATGACTGACTTTACATTACATGACAAACAAAGCGCGCCAGCAGAAAGCACAGCATTACTTGATGTCTCAATCAATGCATTTGGTATGGTTCCAAACTTACATGCCGTAATGGCTGAAGCGCCTGGATTGCTTGAAGGCTACCAACGTCTACATCAATTGTTCTTAGACAGCAGCTTTGATGACGAAGAGACTACGGTAGTATGGCAAACCATCAACGTCGAGCATGAATGTCATTATTGTGTGCCAGCTCATACTGGTATTGCCAAAAGCATGAAAGTCGATGATGCTATCACTGATGCATTACGTGACGAGACGCCACTACCAACTGCAAAACTAGAAGCTTTACGTGACTTTACTCTATCTGTGGTTCGTGATCGTGGCAACGTCAATGATGACACTGTACAAACGTTTTTAGACGCAGGATTCACTAAGCGTCAAGTGCTAGAAGTGGTATTAGCAACAGCACAGAAAGTAATGAGTAACTACACCAACCATCTCGCTAATACACCAATCGATAAGCCTTTTCAAAAATTTGAATGGCATAAGGCTGATTAACAGCACAGACTAGTTGAGCAAAGCTTTTCGTATAAAATCGAAGGAGATATTGTGATGAGTATAATAGCCCCACTGCGCATCGATATTGTATCGGACGTGGTTTGCCCTTGGTGCGCTATAGGCTATGGACAGTTGGCCGAAGCACTCAAACAAACCAATACTGAGTATGAGATTCATTGGCATCCGTTTGAGCTTAATCCTGATACGCCGCACGAAGGACGAAACTATCGTGAGCATATCGCTAAGAAATACGGCTCAAGTCGGGAGGAATCTGATGCCAGCCGCGCTAGAATGACTGAGGCTGGTCGTGAGGTAGGCTTTGCATTTAACTTTACTGAAGAGAGTCGCACTTATAATACCTTTGCTATGCATCAACTACTGCACTGGGCCGATCAGCAAGGGTACGCGCATGATTTAAAGCAAGCCTTGTTCGCGGCTCACTTTACTCACGCTAGAGATATCTCTAACAAAGAAGTCTTAGCCGATATCATAGCAGAGATTGGTTTAGATCGTAGTGAGGCGCTAGCGGTATTAGCAGACGAGCGCTTTGCTGAAGACGTCCGCCGTGCTCAGCAACAGTGGAGGCAGCAAGGTATTCAAAGCGTACCTTCTGTTATCTTTAACCAAAAGCATCTGGTTAGCGGTGCTCAAGGGGTTGAGAATTTCAAAAGTATTTTGCAGCAATTAGCGGACATGCCACAATAGATGTATCTCTAATTAATAATAGAAACACACTGCAAAATTTAAAACTAAAAAGGCTACTTAATCTTTCAAGTAGCCTTTTTTTACACCTGCTATCATATAAATGAACGTTAATATCCATACTCATGTTCGATTTTTAGCTTAAATGACCATCATACTAGCGAACGTACGCTTGGCCACTAAGCATCGTTTTAACCAACAGACTCATTATTGCGCAAGCTTTCTATAGAATACGCCATATCCTCTGCAAGCGCATGAACCGCTGCACTGTCAACATCGCGCTGAGCAAAAGCACGTAACCCCATAACCTCGGCTTGTAATCGACGGGCCAACCTCAGTGGATCGAGCGTGTTATCCAACTCTCCTAGCTGCTGCGCCTCCACAAAACATGCGGCAAAACGCGCCTCCATACCGGCTAGTAATTTTTCAACTTTCTCTAGCGCTAACTGTTCACGGGCACCAAGCTCAAGTAAGCTCTTGACCAACATACATGCCCGACTGGGCAGATTTTTTTCGCGGATACCGCCAAGCTGACGCATGTAAGCTGCCAATCCTAATAAAGGGGTTTCATAGCTGCTTAATGTACGCTCAAGCTCCTTTAGCCCTGCCTGCGCATAGTAATCAAGCGCTTCTTGAAACAATCCATCTTTATTACCAAAAGCGGCATAAATACTGCCCGGTCGCATATCAAGCGCTTGCTCGATATCCTTTAAAGAGGTTGCATGAAAGCCTTTTTGCCAAAACAGCTGTATGGCCCGCTCTAATGCTTCATGACGATTATATAATGTGGTACGTGACATAATATTCCAATTTTTATCCCATGATTTTAGACAATAAAGTAAACATGGTTATACAATTTGAGTGACTACTCAATTTTATCTTGAATGATTACTCAAGTCCAGCTAAAGTAAGTTTACCGAATGTCTTTATTATATTATCAAACCTCACTAGTAAGGCTTACTTTTATTGCAAAAGGAACTTTTATGTCCTATATCTACTCAGCTCCGATTATCGTATTCGATGTCAACGAAACCTTACTCGATATCGATACGCTCACGCCCTTATTCACGCGTTTATTTGGGGATAATAACAGACTCAGAGAGTGGTTCGCGCAATTGGTACTTTATTCGCAAACCATGACTTTATCTGGTCTCTACACACCTTTTGGCGAGCTTGGCGTCGGTGCTTTACAAATGACCGCAGATATTCATGCCGTTACCCTAACCGAAGAAGATGTTCAGGAGTTTAAGCAGCGTATGAGTCAGATGCCAGCTCACCCTGATGCTATCCCTGCTTTGACCAAACTACGTGATGCAGGATTTAGATTGGTGACTTTGACCAACTCAGCACCTAGCGCTTCTCCGACACCGCTTGAAAAAGCAGGACTGAGTGAATTCTTTGAGCGGAATTTTAGTGTTGCAAACGTCAGCCAATTTAAACCTGCACCGGCGACATATCAGATGGTCGCTCGCGAGCTGTCCGTTGAGACCTCAGAGCTATGTCTTGTCGCCTGTCACCTCTGGGATGTTATCGGTGCTCAAGCTGCTGGCTGCCAAGGGGCTTTTATCACTCGACCTTATAACGCGCTACTTTCGGCACCCAATGTACCAAAACCCGACTTTATCGCTTCAGACTTCATCACCCTCGCTGAACACATTATTAACCATCAAAGCTCTTGAGCGGGTGAACAAGAATCTACAGCAATTATTCTAAAAAGGTATGTGACTCAATTATCTGACAAACGATTTTTCAATAAAAACTTTGGGATTGCCGTATTTGATGACATCTCTTGGCAGAATTTGTTACCATGACTGAAGACAATTTAGATCATTTCACTTAGTTAGTTTCATTTAGGTAATGCAGATATGGCAAAAAACGCCCTACAGGCTCAACTTCTAAAAGCAGGCTTGGTTGATAGTAAGAAAGCCAACAAAATAAGCAAACAGACGCAGCACGCTAAGCGCACTGGCGATGCATCGAATATCGAAGCTAAAAAAGCCTTGGCAGATGCTCAAGCTAAGAAGCTAGAAAAAGACCAAAAGCTCAATCAAGAAAAGCAGCGCATCTTAGAAGAAAAGATGCTAAAAGCCAATATCATTCAAATGATTAAGCAGCATCAACTGACCGAAACAAACGGCGATATCAGCTATCAGTTTGTCGACGATGCCAAAGTCAAAAAAATCTCTATCACTCAAAAGCTATATGATCAAATTGTAGCAGGTCATGTGGTCATCGCCCGTTTAGATAACAGCTATGCCCTACTACCGCGCCCACTTGCTGATCGTATCGATTCAAAGATGACAGGCTTTATGGTGGTATCAAACGATACTGCAGAAGATGAGCTGGCAGAAGACGATCCATATGCCGCTTATGTGATTCCAGATGACTTGATGTGGTAATCACTGCTGTAGATAATACTATTGAAAAAGTGCTATTGATTATCAATAGCGCTTTTTTAATAGTCATCCCAGTCCCGCTGTATCGTTTTAATACCGAAGTCACTATATAGCAAAAAATCAAATCGCCTTAGCAAACTCCAAGTGCTTTAAACCAATCGTTCTTAGCTTTCCTTTATCGTCCACTTCTTTGATGACCAATGACCACTCATCACTGATATCAACCGTATCGCCTGATACTGGCTTCAGATCCAAATTGTCTATGACATACTCAGCGACCGTCTGCTCCCACATAATTTTTGAAGTATTTTCAGGTTTTGCCTTTAGCTTATCTACAAGAGACTCAGACGCCATGATGTCGGTAAAAAAAGGCAAATCTCCAAGCTTCACACTAGGTGACAGTAACCAATCGCCATAAAAGTCATCAATGGCTTTACGATCGAGTGTCGTATCATTGAAAATCTTGGCAATTTGACTGGCATGATTACCTCTCATCGCATACCAGACTCTATCCCCACATTTGAGCTTGGTCGTCTCTTCAACCATCACAATGTGTTGCCGACGTACCAAAGCAAAGATGCTAATCTCATCAGGGCTGACACGGTTAGAGATGCCCATCGGATGACGGTCAATCGCAAATGCACCAGACTTTACTTCAAATTCATATAAGGTAATGCTCGCTTTATCAGATACCCAAACTTCATGTTCTTCTTCTGGGTCTTTATTATTCGGAATACGTACTTTAAACAAATTTGCCATAATAGGAATGGTCGTGCCTTGCAAAATCAAAGACAAGACCACCACACCAAAGGCAATATCGAATAGCATAAAGGCACCATCTATCCCTGCCATGACTGGCAATATCGCAAGGGTGATAGGGACCGCACCACGCAAGCCAACCCAAGAGATAAAACCGATTTCTCTGTCTTTGAATTTAAAAGGTTTAACGCTAGTATAGACCGCGATAGGACGAGCAACTAAAATCATAAAGGCGGCAATCGCCACTGAATAATACCAAACATCGATAACGTTCGATGGCGTCACGAGTAAACCTAGCACCACAAAAAGCACCGCTTGTGATAACCAAGCAAAGCTATCCATCACCCGCATGACATGCTCGGTTGAGCGTACTTTATGATTGCCAATCAGCACACCGGTGAGATAGATCGCCAAAAACCCACTACCGCCAATAAGATTGGTCGCGGCAAAGACTGCCAAGCCAGCAGACATGATCAAAATGGCATACATACCTTCTGCCAAGTGGATTTTGGGTAATAGTCTTGCCAATAAATAACCAAACAACAAACCCATGCCCAAACCGAAGCTAAGCTGCTGTAATAGCAACCCTAAGAAGCCCAGTACTGTTTGCCCAGCGGGATCGACATTTAAAGCAATCAATCCTGTCACAAGCAAAATAGCCAAAGGATCGTTGGCGCCTGACTCTAGCTCCAATGTAGCTTGAACGCGATCATTGAGCTTGACACCGCCATTACGCAATAGTGAAAATACCGCTGCCGCATCGGTTGAGCCAACGATAGCTGCCATCAATAGCCCAAAGCGCCAATCGACATCGAGTAGCCAAGTCACGAATACGCCCAGTATCATGACAGTAGCGAGGACACCCCAAGTAGCGAGTGTAACGGCAGGCTTAAGACCAACCCGAAACGATTTAAAAGAGGTACGTAGACCACCATCTAACAAGATACAAGCCAAAGCGGCTTGCCCAACAAAATTAGCAATAGCATATTGGGAAAACTCGATACCTAAGATACCCTCTTCACCAGCCAGCATTCCTACCATTAAAAACAACAGCAATAATGGAACGCCCAAACGTGCTGATAACGTGCTTGCCATGATACTGGCGAAAATTAACAATGCCCCTACAAGGTATAGGATATTTAAGGTATCCATCTTTTTTTAAGCCCTATTTTATCAGTGATGACGAATGGAGTTATCGATATAGTCTGGTTATGAGTTTGTTGCAGGTAACACGATAAAATCGTCCTTAAGCATAACATCTACAACGGAATCTATAAAAATTATCTTTAGAAATAGTCACCTTAGCCTATATATTCAGTTGATAAACCGCTCTTTTGCATCGTTTAAGCTGCTTGTTTAGTGACTACTAAGCATGAATGTATTGCCACGTAATCACTAAAATGGCCGCTGCCACTGTCCAAGCGACGGTGCCCAATAAAAGTGCCTTATATAAGCTGACATAGCTGATGCTAAAAAAGACCACGCAGGTATAAATAAGATGTGGGATGACGCCGAGCATACTAAATATCAGTGCAACCCTTAAATCAGCAGGGCTACGCTCAGTACCGACGATGAAGTGACTGATTAATGTAAAGGTGGGGAAAAGTGGCGCAAGTGCCGCCAAATAAAAAAATCGAGTTTGCGCAAATAATTGAATCGCCAGTACCATTAGAGCGCCAATAAGCATTTTTAACCAAATCACGACGGGATCATCTCCTGTTGAATGCTAAGGGCTGAACATAGCCCAATCCACCATGATACTAAAGTCTGCAAAGCGATATAAGAGGAACAACAGCTTAATTGACTTACACCATAAAAAGGCTCAAAAAAACCCCATCTAGCAATGCTGCTAAATGGGGCTATGACTGATAATTGTTGATGCTATTTGCGAACTAATTAATCATTTTTTGGCTTAAGCGCGGCACTGATATCGGCTAATAGTGGCGGGATATCATGCTTGCCAGCGATAACCTCCAACATAACCAGCTTATCTTTTGCAGCCGCCGCTTGCTTGAGAGCATCTTTTAACTCGCCTGCTGTCTCTGCTTTTAGTAGCAGACTATTATCATCATTGGCACCAAACGCTTTTGGCATCAACTGCCAGTCACATTTAGGAATGTCGTTATAGTACTGGTTTTCACCATGAATCGCGCGCTCAACGGTATAGCCATCATTGTTAATCAGTACAATCACCGGGTTGATGCGTTCTTGAATCATTACCGCAATTTCTTGGATGGTTAATAAAGCAGAACCATCACCAATGAGTAAAATACTACGCTTATGCGGTGAAGCAATGGCACCACCTAAACTCGCAGGCAAAGTATAACCAATAGAACCCCACATCGGCTGTCCATAAGACGTCACGCCTTCTGGCAGACGCACATCACTGATACCAAAATAGGCAGTACCTTGTTCTGAAAACACCAAGTTTTTATCATCGAGCGCATCGGCAATGATATGCCATAAATCATCTTGACGGATAGCCTCATCATCCTTGCCATGTTGCTCATGCGGCTTTACCTCTTCACAGAACTGCTTCGGTACAATATTAATATCTGAGGTCATTACCTCATGCAGTGTTTTTAGAGCATCTTTTAGGGCAATGGGCGCAAAGTTTTTGCCTGCGATACTCGCACGCTCATAATGCAGGTCAACCACCACGTTTTCATCAATATCTTGGCTAAAACCTGCAGTAGTAGTATCAGTATATTGCACACCAATTTTTATCAAACACTCACAGTTTTCGACCATATCCTTAACGACAGGACGCGATGCCACGCCTGCATAGGTGCCTGCCCAACGCTCACTATTTTCATCAAGCAAAGTTTTGCCCCACGATAACGTTGTATAAGGAATGTCAGTATCGGCAATCAAAGCCTTAAGCTGATTTTGCAGACCCAAACGATGCACCATCAAATCTGCCATGAGCGTCGTGGTTTTATTGGGTAAAAATTCTATCAGCGCCTGTTTAAAGTCTGCCAACGCCGCTTGGCTAGTAATATCTTCCTCACTATCGATAAGTTTGGTCGTCGGTGGATAAATTGGCGTTTTTGCTACATCTGGTGATAGTAATAAATAGCCTGGGCGATGCTTTTTGAGAATCAAGCGAATCACGCGGTCAATCTCTGAGGCAGCATTTTCAGGCGTAATTTGCGCCCGTGCTACCGTAACCGGTTCTACCATTTTGATAAAATGATTGAACACGCCATCACCAAGTGAGTGATGGATGCGACGCTTTGAATCTTGTAATGCTGTACTTGGCGCGCCTACGATATGGAGCACTGGCGCATACTCCGCAAACGAGCCTGCGGTGGCATTGATAGCGGACAGCTCACCCACTCCAAAGGTCGTCACCATCGCCGCAAACCCACGCTCACGTGCATAGCCATCTGCTGCGTAACCAGCATTTAACTCATTGGTATTACCTACCCAGCGTAATTTATCTGAGGCAAGTACATTATCTAAAAACGTTAGATTAAAATCACCCGGTACGCCAAATACCTCTGACGCACCTGCTTCTGCGACACGATCAAACAAATAATCAGCGATGGTATATTGTTGACTCATACTACTTATCCTTAAGTGTTATGTTTATTAATCATAAATATGATAAAAGTAATTATAAAACTGCATTCCAGCCTATTTATAGAAAGCAAAGCTTTTGGAATATAGATTATAACAATCTGTTATAACATAGATAGACGATGCGATAATATGCCAATTTACTATCTTTTGCTTTTTTTCATACTAGCTGTTGACACGCTCAAAAAACTGCGTATAATACGCCATCATCAACTGACGATAGTTAATTGATAATTAGCGGGAATAGCTCAGTGGTAGAGCATAACCTTGCCAAGGTTGGGGTCGAGAGTTCGAATCTCTTTTCCCGCTCCAAATACTTAAAAAGCCTCACTTAACAGTGAGACTTTTTTTTGTCTAATTTTCAAAGCTTGTAGAGAATATTTCAAAATATCTTTTCTAATCCAATTAAGTTTAGCTACTCAATCAAAAAGCTCATTTTCGGTGCGGTGCCCATTTGGTGCCCAAACCGTGCCCTGAGCTATTCTGAGGGCACTTGTGAATGTGGCTATTGAGTCTGGTGTTCATAGTGATGAGGTTTTTAGGAAAAGAAAGTCGGACTTATTTTTTTAAAACGTTTCACTTCCAAAAACACTCTCTGATTTTAGAAAAATTTATAAACCAAATACTTTTTTCTTAATCCTAGACATAAGAGCTTCCCTAGGACTTTTGGTTCTAATAGGTCTAAGAACTAAATTACCTTGACAGTTTGGACAGATGCAGTCCATATTCTTGCTGCATGCTTCGCAGAAGGTACACTCATATGAGCATATATACGCTACAGCAGTAAGCCCTGTATCTAAATTGCATTTCTCGCAGTTCGATTTCATTTTTAACATTTACTTCTCCTATTAGTTATTTGTATATCAAGCTTGTTCTTACAAGCTCTGATTGGACACTATTTATTCATTCAACCAATCAGCTACCTTAGACCACAGCGTATCTTCAAATCGAGGTTTGAAGAAGCCAGCATGACCTACTGTTCCAAGTCCAAGCTCAGAAACATTGATAAATTCGTGAGTAATGTAAGCATTGCAAAAATAGCCTAGTAATACATTGATATTCACCTCTGGCGCTAGCTCGTCATCGCTAAACCCAAGCGCCAATAATGGCTGACTAAGATTTTTATAACCACTAAGTTCAAGCTTGAAAACTGGGTCAAATAAATATTTCTTTTTACTCATCCAAGCGCCCCACTGTCTAATAGCACTTGAGGGCACACTCATTTTGCCAAGCCCTACTTTTTTCGAAGGAAATTGCTCTCGCCGCGCTGAAAATAGGGGAATCACCAGCTTAGTAAAAGCATGTATATTTAGTCCTATTTTCAGCGGCCAGCGTCGCCAATAAGGTGCGGATACAGCAATATGAACAATACGATTGAGAACTTTCGATGATGGAGCTAACCCCATGAGTTGTCCACCTATGCTGTGTCCTAAAAAGTGAATGGGAAAGTTATCGCTATAATTGTTCTGAGTAAATTGAATAACCGCTTCAATATCTTGTATGCCCCAATCCTCCAAGCGAATCTGATAAGGTGAATCCTTAGCTAAAGACTGTCCAGTACCCCGATAGTCGAAGGTAATACAGTCGATTCCTCGACCTGCAAAGTATTCTGCGAAAGATTGATAATATGCTTGTGGCACAGCGACAGCCGGCGCAATGATAATCACGCTACTGGGAGTCGATGATTGATATAAGGTTGCCAAAAGTGGATAACCGTCTTGAGTCTCAAGATGCTGAGTTTTTGCTTGTATATCTGTAAAAGTCTTCATTACGATCATCCTTAGTTGTTTAAATTCTGACCCCTTGTCTTTTATATTCTTGATAAATACCTATGGTATTTAACATACTATTAGTATGTTAGTATAATAGCAAATTTAATAACCAATTGGATGTGTTATGAAAGGTATTTCTCGACGACAGCTTTATGCAGAGGAAACTCGCGAAGCTATTCTTAATTCAGCACAGGCGTTATTTTGCCGTGATAGCTTTGCTGGAACATCAATTGATACTATAGCGGCACAAGCACAGGTAACAAAAGGAGCGATTTATCATCATTTCAAAGATAAGCAGGCAGTGTTTGAGGCTTGCTTCGAGCAACAGGCGCGTCAGGTTTCTGAGGCGATAG
The DNA here is from genome assembly GCF_025642195.1 of Psychrobacter sp. SC65A.3. Taxonomy (NCBI): domain Bacteria; kingdom Pseudomonadati; phylum Pseudomonadota; class Gammaproteobacteria; order Moraxellales; family Moraxellaceae; genus Psychrobacter; species Psychrobacter sp. SC65A.3. The sequence continues at coordinate 1,893,733 of NZ_CP106752.1, forward strand.
CAGCAGCTCCTAATGGTGATAATGACTGGCAGACCGCATTCAATCAGTGTCATGCTTTTTTAAATTTTATTCTTGCTCATGGGTCAAATACGATTCCTCTACAAGAGGTTATTACAGTATTAGGATGGGAGCAATGGCAAAAAATCGATAGTAGCCATACCATTAGACACATTGAAAGTATCGTCTCACAACTACAAAACAGTGGTCAGATGAAGCCTTATGCTACTAACGTTGCAGTTAGTTTGATTTATGGATTACTAGTAGGAGCGGTTATGACACTGAGCACGCAACCAAACGTTAAGCAAACCATGAAAGATTTAGACAGTATGATTAAAGATATGCTGCTAGGACTAAAAGCTATCTGATTCACATAAAAATTTAACCAAAGTAAATGTTTGAGTCAGCTACCATCTTAAAAATCGGAGAACTGATTATAACTCTGACATGTATAGCTCATCTAACGCTAACTTTGAACTGTTAGTAAATCTTAGACAATCAGAATAGGGTTCTTAAATTATTAATTATTAACAACCATTTATTAAAAATAACTAAGGGTAGGCTATGATTTATAAATATTTAGATAAAAGTCCTAAATTTGCTAACGCTTTTAACGGTTGGGTAGCTAATTTTGCAAGTGTCATTGGTGATGTTTATTTAGGTCATCAAGCTAGTGTTTGGTTCGATGCAGTGGTTCTTGGAGACATTGAGCACATCCATATTAGCAAATATAGCAATGTTCAAGAAAAGACTGTCATTCATGCTGATAAGGGTACTGGAATCAGGACTGGCAATCATGTCACTATTGGTCATTTGGCTATGTTGCATGGTTGCTAGCGGGTAGATCACGCCGAGGACAACCAACACAGTACATCTTCGACCGTTTGTCTAAGATTTCTTTTGTCATAGATGTTAAGTTCTAGTAATATAAATCTTAGTCTTGCCCAGTTCTCATTCGTGAGCATTGTGCGAGGTATAGCGAACGGTATCTTTTTTATATAAGAACTTAAAGATTACTGCTTTGCTATTTTTTTCTACTGATTTATTCCCAATGTTCAACAGACTCTATACTAGTGATCAAAGACCCGATAGAAGTGAGAAATGGTTTAATATTATAATTAAAAGGTAAAGAGCTTTGGTAGATAGATGACGGGCAGACAGACATCTAGTAAATAATAAAACAATGGGTCATCAACACTTTTAAGGTCTCATGTATAATAACGAACAAATACGCATTAACGATTAGGAAAATCTTATGGCAAAATTGGAATCCAACATTGAATTAGAAGCTGCAGCATTTCGTCATTTATTAGCCCATTTAGACGAGCGTAAAGACGTACAGAATATTGATCTTATGAACCTTGCAGACTTTTGTCGTAACTGTTTATCGAAATGGTATAAAGCTGCTGGTGAAGAGCGTGGTATTGAGATCGAATACGAGGATGCGCGCGAGCTTGTTTATGGTATGCCTTATGCTGAGTGGAAAGAGAAGCATCAACAAAAAGCAACACCAGAGCAATTAGCACGCTTTAACGAGGTTGAAGCTGCCAAAAATAAAACAGATTAGGACGGATAGCAGTGGCTCTAATAAAATAAGCCACTACTAAATAGTTATATTAAAAAGGCCGATATTGCCGCTAGATTAGCGGCTTTCTATAGATTTAAGTATGCTACTAAATCCTACGGTTCCTTGTTTTTGCATTTGACGGTCAAATAGGCGACCGATTAATGGCAGTGGTACAGTCAATCGACCCTCAGATACCCAAGTCACGTGTGTGGTGCCATCGCCCAAGTCTTTTAAATCAATGACGCCTTTATCATGTTGCATTTTTATAGGTCTAGATTTTTCGATTTGGTATTGCATGTGAGTAGGACGCTCAAACGCCGTAATTCGCTCCCAAAACTTAACAGGTCCCGTTTGAATGGTACGTAAAGCCCCAACGCCATTGCGCTCCTCGTCACCTTCCGTCACCAACTTAGCTACACCTACCGCTTTAAATGAGCCATAACTGGCATGGTCACTCAGTGCTTCAAATACCTTATCAATCGGTTTTTTGACAATGCGCTCTACTTTTATTTTAAACATAATATTATCTCGTTAAGACTAAAGTTCTTTAGCTTACTGCCATTTCAGAAATAAACAAAGCAGTCACACTGTGAAAACTTACTATCGCGAAGAACCGCGACCTTTTGAAGGGCGCTTGCCATTTGTAGCAGGTTTGCCATTGCCTCCAGACTTACCATTACCCCCTGACGGCTTACCACGACCAGCAGGACGCCCATCTCTACCTTTAGAACCCGCTGGTTTTCTAGCATCATCCTTGGAGTGTTTTTTATTTCCCTTTGCCGCACCCGCTGGTTTCGAAGACGACTTTGCTTTTGACGAGTCATCGGCACGAGGGTTTTTTCGTGGTGCATTACTAGATTTCTTAGCCGGTTTACTGTCTTGCGAAGAAGAATCTTCTACAGACTTAAGTAAAACAGACAGCTCTTTTGGCGTCAAATCTCGCCAGTCTCCAACGGGCGTACCTTTAAGACTGACATTCATAATCCGTGTACGCTCAAGCTTGACGACTTCATAGCCAAAATGCTCACACATACGGCGAATTTGACGGTTCAAACCTTGCACTAGCGTGATGTTAAACACGTTAGGCGACACCTTAGTGACAGGGCATTTTTTCGTCATCTTACCTAACATCGGCACGCCACCAGCCAAACCTTCGATAAAATTATCCGTTATCGGTTTATTCACCGTCACCAAATATTCTTTTTCATGGTTATTACCAGCACGCAATACCTTGTTGACTAGATCGCCATTACTGGTCAAGAAGATTAAGCCCTGAGAATCTTTATCCAAACGCCCAATAGGGAAAATACGTACGCTATGTCTCACAAAATCAACAATGTTGTTTTTCTCGGAGCTTTCCGTGGTGCTCACAATGCCGACTGGCTTATTCAAGACAATAAAAACAAAGTCATCAGCTTCTTTCGGCTCAATGAGCTGCCCGTTGACTTTCACCGTATCTCCAGCAACCACTTGCGCGCCTACTGCAGCACGCTTGCCATTGAGGTATACATTACCTTGTTCAATAAAGCGGTCAGCGTCTCGCCTGGAGCAAATACCGCTTTCACTGATGTATTTATTTAAACGAGTCGAGGAAGCGTTAAACATAAAGCACCGTTTTTACCTAATAAAAAGCCTTTCTTGTTCAGAAAAAAGCCTAAATTGAATGGATCATCAACAACGAGATGGCTCGTATTATATAGGAAATTCAGTGCCCATTTCAGTAGAGATGGGAAGAAACCTAGAAATATATCCAGAGTCATATAGATTGCGATAGCTTCGATAAAGCTTATTAATGATGTCAAAGGTTCAAAAAGCTAAAGGAATAGCGAGTAATATCTCGATAGAATTTAATGCTTTTAATAAAGAAATATTCTTACAAAAAGTGCCAATTAATAGATATACACTGTAGCGTGATTGAGTTAATACTAAGACTTTATACATGCGATTTATCTAAAGGCTATAAATACACAAAAATGATCGCTCATCTACACAAGGAAGAATAGAATGACAGGGATGGAGTTTTATACTAATGGACACATCGTTAGCGAAGCTGACAGTATGCGCCAGAAGCTAGGGGATTTAGCAAAACAGTACGACGCGACATCTGCCATTATTATTACAGACGCTGGCATCTCTGATTTAGGATACGTCGATATCGCACAAGAGTCTTTAGAGCAGGCTGGTATTAATGTTGTTATTTTCGACAGGGTTGTTGCTGATCCCCCTATTGAAGTCGTCGAAGAAGCTATTGAACTTGCCAGGGCGAACCAGTGTAATCTGGTCATCGGTTTAGGAGGCGGCAGCCCTATCGATACCGCGAAAATTGTCGCGCTATATTCCAATGACTTTCAGTCGGTTAATGAGCTCTTAGAGGCAGATATTAGTGGTTTCAAAAAAATGCCGTTGTTTGCGATCCCCACCACTGCAGGTACTGGCGCAGAGGCTACCTTTGTATCTGTAATCACAGCAAAGGATGGCAGCAAGAAAGCCATATACACGCCTAAAATCCTACCTGATGTCGCGATTTTAGATGCGACGCTAACTCTCAAGCTTCCTCGCCATATTACTGCTGCCACTGCCTTAGATGCGATGGTTCACTGCATTGAAGCTTACACAAGCCGCACCAAAAAGAACCCCATTTCAGATGCGTTGGCTGTTAAAGGTTTGCAAATGCTATGGAGTAACTTTTATACAGTGCTCCATCACGGCGATGATATTGATGCTCGTGCTGATATGTTATTGGGTTCAACGCTAGCTGGTATCGCTTTTGTCAATGCTTCCGTAGCAGCTGTACATGGACTCTCCTACCCACTTAGCATTAACTTCCATGTGCCGCATGGGCATGCTAATGCGCTCGTGATGTGCAGTGTATTTACTTTCAACTTACCAGTAGCAGCACCTCTTTATGCAGAACTCGCGCGTGCAGTGATGCCTATCGACACTTCGGGCATGACTGACATAGAGGCTGCCCATCAATTTATTAATCAACTAAAGGACTTCTTGAAAACAAGTGGTCTAAAATATCGCTTAAATGAGCTAGATATAACGGGACAGGATATCCCCGCGTTAGCTGATATGGTCATTAATACCTATGCTCGTCTCATTGAAACCAATCCAATGGATATGTCTTTAGAGGAAGTAAAAATGATCTACCAAGAAATACTCTAATAAGCAGCAAATTTCTTAAATAATTTTGTCTATAAATCAAGGAAGATAGTTATGTCAAAATATGAGTTAGACGTGGTAGTTGATGGATTCCATTACCTAGAAGGACCGCGTTGGTACAAAAACGCTTTATGGTTTGTCGATTTTTATACCAAAGGCGTTTATCGTGTTAATGATGAAGGCGTTGCAGAAAAAATTGTGCATGTAGAACAGCAGCCATCTGGCCTAGGCTGGCTTCCTGACGGCCGTATGCTCGTTGTCTCTATGAAAGATCGTAAAGTGTTATGTTTAGAGGACAATGGCGAATTAGTTGTTCACGCTGATATTTGGAAGCATTGTGAGGGGCATGCTAACGATATGGTCGTTGCGCCTAATGGCAACGCTTATGTTGGAAACTTCGGTTTTGATCTGATGGGTGGTGCTGATCATAAACACACTGGTCTTGTATTGGTGAGACCTGATGGTACCTCTCAGGTTGTGGCAGAAGGTTTGGCCTTTCCAAATGGCATGGTCATTTCTGCGGATGAAAAGACATTAATCGTTAATGAGCTATTTGGTAATAAAGTATCACAGTTCGATATTAATAAAGACGGCACTTTAGGAGAAAAACGTGATTTTGCTAACTTTGGAGAGTTAGGAGACGAGCCAAATTTAGGGGCACGTATAGAGAACGCCAGCATCTTACCTGATGGTCTTGCCTTAGATAGCGAGGGCGCTGTTTGGATTGCAGATACCTTGAACCAACGTGCTGTTCGTATTAAAGAAGGGGGAGAAATCTTAGAAACCGTTGATACGGCACCTGACGGCATTTTTGCGGTCGCTCTTGGCGGACAAGATGGCAAAACATTGTTTATGTGTGCAGCACCTGATTGGGATGAAGCGTTACGCACCGCTGAAACTAAAGGGCGTATGCTATCTACACCAGTTAAAGTGGGTCACGCTGGTACACCTTAATTTAAGAATACGCAACTGAAAATATTGAGTCAGTATCAAAAATATATCTATCTACTACCCATTTATAGTAAGAAACTAGAATCGATACCAATTTTATCGATTCTAGTTGTGTTAATCGAACCAATGAACTTGAGTGCGAAGAAAAGATAGTTAACAACAAGAATAATTAAACCACAGGAGTATGTATGTCAGCGACCAAAGAAGAAATAGCAGCCTTTATGGCATTAGAATTCCCTCAAACCAAGTGCAAAGTTGAAGCAGTAGGCGATGATAGTTCGACCTTATCGCATGATATCGGTATAGATGAGCTACGTCCTGGTGGTACGGTCTCTGGCCCTGTATTGATGAGCATTGCTGATGTCGCACTCTATGTGGCGATACTTGGTAAGATTGGCATTGTAGCGTTGACAGTAACAACAAGCCTTACCATCAATTTTCTGCGTAAACCATCAGCAGAAGCGCGTATTATTGCTGAGTGCACCTTGCTAAAGGTAGGGCGTACGCTCATTGTAGGTGAGGTTTCCTTATACTCAGAAGGCTCTAGCGACTTGGTCGCGCATGTTGTTGGCACATATTCTGTACCGCCCAAGCACGACTAGGCTACTGTCTCAATATTGTTTTCTAGACTGTTTTCTAAATTGTCATGCTTTGGATTATTTAGATCATGATAATGCGTTTCGCTATGTGCTTTTTGGGTAGCTCAGTTTGCAAGCTTTGCCTTTTAGAGGAACGGCTATGAACACCTAAAGCAGCCCTTTTAAAAGGAAATAACACCCAACCACGGTTAATAATACCGCAAAGCATTTCTTTAAAAGCTCTGGTGATAGTATATGGGCGACTTTTGCACCTAGCTTCGCAGTGAAAAAGCTCATGATACTAATCCCTAAAAAGGCATAAATGTGCACAAAGCCAATGGTATTGGGCACATCAACTTGTTGCTGCATCCCAAAGAACATAAAGCCTAACGCTCCAGCAATGGCAATGGGCAAGCCACACGCTGCTGACGTGCCAACGGCTTTTTGCATGACCACACCGTAACGAGTTAAATAAGGCACCGTTAAGCTGCCGCCGCCAATACCAAAAATGGCAGAAGCGATACCGATCACCCCGCCTGCTGCTAGTTGCTTAGGTTTTGAAGGCAGTTCTGTATTAACGCCAGCGACATCATCAGCATGACTAACGACTTGTTTTTTGCCATCGAAAAACATCTTATAAGCGACCCACAGCAAAAACACCCCAACGATAAGCTGAAGATACAGCCCAGATATCTGTCCTGCAATCCCTGCCCCTAAAAAACAGCCAATCGCTAAACCGGGTGCTAGGTTTTTAAAAACAGGCCACATGACGGCGCCCTTTTTATTGTGCGCCATGAGCGAGCTGATAGAGGTAACAATGATGGTCGCCAGCGACGTACCTAACGCCAAATGCATGATACTGTCAGGACTGTAATCCATTTGGGTAAAGACGATAAATAACAGTGGTACGATAATCGTGCCGCCGCCCACACCAAAAAGCCCCGCAGCAAATCCTGCTAGAGCGCCTATTATTAAAAAAATGATTAGTTCCACAGGATAGTTACTTCTCGGTTAAATGATAGTTTTATAGTCGATACAAAATAACATGAATACGTTATCTGACAAGGTGAAACTGGTACGAATTTTTCTAGCTTGCTGTGCCTACGCCGACAGAGGCTAAAAAAAATCCATTCCAGTTTCACTGTATCTTCTTGATATTGAGCTGACTATAGTTAGATGACAATTAGATAATCAATGTCAGAAAGTCAGCTTAAACGATTTCTACCTGACCTACTTGATGGTAAGCACGGTTAAAATACACCAAGCTTTCATCAGCACTGCTTTGTTGATAGCCTTGTTTGATGGCGACAACTCGGCACATAAAGACACTGTGCGTACCAACTTGCTGAATATCCTCAATCTCACAGTCAAAACTGACCAATGCATCTTCTAAAATAGGCGCACCTGTCGCTAATTGCGTCCAAGCACCATGCCCAAAGCGCTCTTCTGAGCACAATTTAGAAGCAAAGGCATTAGATATAGGCTCATGCTGTGCGCCCAACACATTGACACTTAAGGTTTTATTTTCAAGAAAATGGGCATGTGAGCGAGACGTTTGATTCATACAGACCAGCAAGGTTGGCGGTGTATCGGTGACGCTACATACCGCCGAGGCAGTAAACCCATGCAGACCAGATTGCCCTTTGGTGGTGACTACATTGACGGCGGTCGTCAACAAAGACATGGCATCTCTAAAGTCGGTTGCTTCAATCACATCTTTACTCATTGCTGCAATCCTAAATGTTAAATCAGTAAGTACATTGATAACTGAGGTCACTCATGAGTTTAAACAAGCTTTTATAGGCGGAGTTAAAGACCCAACCTATAAAAGCTAAATTTTGCATAAGTTTAGTCGGTAAATCCTAAGCTGTCAGCTCTTGACGCACGATTGCCGCGCCTTCGCTTAGAGCGTTCAATTTACCGCGGGCAACTTGGCGCGACAACGGTGCCATGCCGCAGTTGGTGGACGGGTAAAGTTTGTCCGCATCGACGAATTGCAGGGCTTTGCGTAGTGTATCAGCAACCTCTTCAGGGGTTTCAATGGTATTGGTTGCCACATCAATGGCACCAATCATCACTTTTTTACCGCGAATGAGTTCTATCAAATCCATCGGTACATGTGAGTTTTGACACTCTAACGAGACAATATCGATATTAGACTGCTGCAATTTAGGAAAGGCTTGCTCATATTGACGCCACTCTGAACCCAGTGTCTTTTTCCAATCGGTATTGGCTTTGATGCCGTAGCCGTAGCAAATATGCACCGCCGTCTCACACTTTAGACCTTCTATGGCGCGCTCTAAAGTAGCGATGCCCCAGTCGTTGACGTCATCAAAGAACACGTTAAAAGCAGGTTCGTCAAACTGGATGATATCTACACCCGCCGCTTCTAATTCTCTGGCTTCTTGATTTAAGATTTTAGCAAATTCCCACGCCAATTTTTCACGGCTTTTATAATGACCATCATATAAGGTATCAATCATCGTCATCGGACCGGGCAGCGCCCATTTGATCGGCTGATCGGTTTGCTGACGTAAAAACTTCGCATCTTCAACGAATACTGGCTTTTGACGGCTTACCGCGCCAACGACAGACGGCACACTGGCATCATAACGATCACGAATTTTAACGGTTTTTCGATTCTCAAAATCGACGCCATCAAGATGTTCAATAAAGGTGGTGACAAAATGCTGACGCGTCTGCTCGCCATCACTGACAATATCAATCCCTGCATGTCGCTGTTCTTGCAATGTTAAACGTAGCGCATCTTGTTTGGCTTCGAGCAATTGCTCGCCTTCTAATGCCCAAGGTGACCAGATTTTCTCAGGTTCGGCAAGCCAAGAAGGTTTTGGTAAACTGCCCGCTGTTGATGTTGGTAATAATTTTTGTGTCGGTAATAATATTGTCATGGGATTCATCTTCTTATTCATTCGTATTTTATATTTTGGCTATAGTTAGATTGCTTAAGCTGCCTGTTTTTTAGCCATTTCTTTTTGAGCCGCTTCTCTTTGAACGGTCTCGCTTGCAACATCATAGCTTGCCGCCCATTCTTCAAGAATGTCTTGGTAAGGATTAATGAACTCGTCTTCCGTAAATTTACCTTGTGTTACTGCCATCTGGCTGCGCTCCGCGCGATCATACACAATTTGCGTCAGTGAATAATCTTGGTACTTCAAGCTGGGTTGATATATTTGAGCGGCGGTCGAGTTGGCATTGTAAATTTCAGGTCGATAAATCTTTTGGAAGGTCTCCATGGTACTGATCGCACTGATTAGCTCAAGATCGGTGTAATCACTCAATAAGTCACCAGAAAAATAAAATGCTAAAGGTGCAGCACTGTTGGCAGGCATAAAATAGCGCACCGTCAAGCCCATTTTGGAAAAGTACTCATCGGTCAATGATCCTTTGTTCAAAGCGCAGCCATCTTGTCTATATTCAGTCCCTAATACAGGATGCTGATTGCCCGTACGATGATAGGTTTTACTACTTGAAACGCTTAGGCAAATCACCGGTTGTTTATTAAAATTGGCTTTATAGGCACCTGAATTTAATAAATGTTGAAACAGTTTGCCATGTAAATCGCCAAAATCGGCTGGTGGTGGCGATGCAGGATGGTTATCGAAATGTGCTGGCAATACGATGCTAAAATCATAATCGCGCACATAAGATGAGAAGCTGTTGCCAATCATACCATCAATACGTTTGTTCTCTTTATGATCAATAATCGTTGTTTTTAGCGTTTCGATGACTGGGAATGTATGACCATTGCCTTCAATATCCAAGTCGGCAGAAATTATATCAACTTCAACAGAATAACGGTCGGCTGTCGGATTGTCCCAATGTGCTAGATCGTTGAAACGATTGTTTATCATAGTCAGCGTTTTGCGTAAGTTCTCTTGACGACTCTCGCCACGAGCCAAATTCGCAAAGTTAGTCGTCAGACGGGTGCTGTCTGCAGGCTGATAATTTTCATCAAAACGAATGCTCGAGATGGAATATATAAATTGTTTACTCATGATAATTCGCTACCTTAATCTAATCTCAGTATTTGAGATAAAACCGAATTTGTGTATGAGATGAATCATACCCGAACCAAAACATGAATAAAAATGATACTATTTAAATTAAAGATGAGTAAAATTCATGTTGCTAGTTTTATAGTAGAAAAAGGAGGGAGTAAGGGATGTTTTGACGACAGACTTAATAAATATTAAGCCTGTAAAGGACGTTAAAAAGGTGGTCTAGCGGGGTTAAAAGATACGTTTATTAAGACCTATGTTTATTAAAGATTGGAATCGAAGCGTCTACTACTAAATGGCTGAGCATCAATAAATAATGGCTTACCGTGAATCATCTCCTCAATGAGACGTCCTGTCACCGGTCCAAGTGTCAGACCTTGATGAGCATGACCAAAAGCAAACCATAAATTATCGTGTTTTGATGCAGGCCCAATAACTGGCTTCATGTCTGGCATACATGGTCTTGTCCCACACCATGCTTCAGATTCAACAGCAGCATCAAGCGGCAACACTTTTTTTGCAAAAGTCAGTACAGTCTCTAACTGATTAAAGTCTTTTGGATCATCTAACAATGCCATTTCAGCGCCAGTCGTGATTCTCACGCCTTGATCCATTGTGCCCATCACAAACCCTTTATCTACATCAAACAAGCTATGAGAAAATGCGTTTTGGTCGGTGCTTTTAAAGTGTTGATGATAACCACGCATAGGAAATAGAGGAATTTTATAACCCAATGGTTTAATAAGATCAGCTGACCAAGGACCAGCAGCAATGACCAAATTCTGACATAAATAGGTTTCGCTATCGGTAATGACCTGCCAGCCCTCTTCTGTCTGTATCATATTTTTTACGGTGGATTGTTTTATCTCTCCTGCCATTGCTTCAAAATTTTTAGCATATGCTTTCACAAGACTGCCGGGATTTTTTATCTGCCAAGAGTTTTTCCAGCGTATACCACCGACATAATCTGTAAAGTTCACATTTGGCTCTAGCGCTTGGAGCTCTGCTAGCGATAGAACCTGATACTCCACGCCTTTATCCGCCGCTTTTACCGCTTTATTAATTGATTTTTCAAAATTGCTTAATTTACGATGAAGCTCAATCCAACCTATTTTACTGACCAGTTCATCAGCGCCTGACGCTCTAATCATAGGCTCATGCTCGTCTGTGCAATGCTGAATGAGCGTAGCCCACTCGTCATCGATCTCTTCAACGTTTTTTGGACTTGAGTGAATCCAATACTGTAATAATGGGCGCTGAAGACGATATATTGCAGACCAACGGTATCGAATATCAGCACTTTTATTGGGTAATATTCTAGATATCTCCTTAAAGCTTCTAGGGAACGGTTTTGTATTTACCGCCTCTCTTGTAATAATACCTGCATTACCATAGGAAGTTTCTTCTCCTGGGCATTTTTTATCTAACAAGAGAACTTGAGCATTGTTTTTCTGCAGATGCCAAGCGATAGAGGTTCCTACTATGCCGGCACCAATTACAATAACGTCATAGCGCATATCACTACCCCCAAGTAATCAGCTGACCCAGACCTTCGTCTTTAGCTTTTTGAGCAACTTTCAAAGCGACTGCCGCGTCAAAGCTGGCCGCACCGACCGACTTAAATAACGTGACGCCTTTTTTATCTTGATTGATAGTAATATTTTTTGTGACCAAGTCAGCTAAATCGCCACTTAAATCCTCCCAAGTCCAACTGCAACCCTCAGCAGCATCCGCCTGAATCAAATCGCCCGCTTCATGACGTCCGCCCGCGATATCATCAATAAAGACATGTGAGCAGCCTTCAATGACGGAATCACTGACTTCTTTCATCTCAGGTTGATAAGCACCTACCGCATTAATATGTACATCGGCTTTAATTTGGTTTATCTCAAACAAGCCTTCGGTTGCACGTGTCGCCAAGTTAATCACATCGGCATCTTTTACAGCGCTCGCGATATCTTCGCAGACTTCGATGGTGACCGACCATTCTGGATACTGTTCAGAAAACTGTGTTTTAAAGGTATTTGCACCCTTAGCAGTTCGATTCCATAGCGTTACCTTTTTGATCTTTGGACACACAGTGAGCACAGCATTCAGCTGCTCATATGCCATACCACCACAGCCGATGACTGACACTTGCTGGCTATCTGGCTTTGCTAAATACTTGCTCGCGATACCTGATAGCGCTGCCGTACGTACTTGAGTGACATAAACACCATCCATGAAGGCAAGGATTTCACCAGTATCATTGTTTGAGACACTTACCACAGCGGTAGTCGTCGGTAGATTGCGCTTTGGATTATCTGGACAAATGGTGACCAGTTTAACGATAGCAAATTCTTCATGCCCATCGAACAATACTGAAGGCATCGATAGATGTGAGCCACTGCTTTTATCACTGGCAGTGAAAGTCGGAATGACCAAGCGCTCAGGGCACTTAATCCACTCTGGATGCTGCGCTTGTAGGATCAACAGCTGCTCGATTGAGTCGATAGCCATGGTCATGGTCAATTGACTCTTTACCGTTTTGCTGTCTAAAATATTCATGAGGCTTCCTTATAGTTTTTATTGAGAATAAGTCTTAGTTGATTACGATATCACTCAACTAAAGATCAAAAATCTTGCCGCGATTCATAATACCATTGGGATCGAGCACTTTCTTAATCTCACGCAAATAATCAATCTCGGTTTCGCTACGGCTATAGTGTAGATAAGGCTTTTTAGTCATACCCACGCCATGTTCTGCTGAGACCGAACCACCATACTGCTGCACTACCTCAAAGATAGAATCATTCACCGTTTGGCATTGCTCAAAGAACTCGTCTTTTGATAAATTCTTGGGTTTTAAAATATTGAGATGCAAGTTGCCATCGCCGATATGTCCAAACCAGCAAATCTCAAAATCTGGATATTTGGCGTTTACGATCGTTTCTATATCATGGATAAAGTTTGGCACATGGCTGATGAGTACTGATATGTCATTTTTATACGGCGTGAATACTGAAATCGTCTCAGAGATATACTCGCGCAGCTTCCACAAGTCCATCGCCTGAGCCATACTCTGACTCATTACCCCATCGACTATCCAACCATTCTCCATACAGTCTTCAAAGATAGCCATTGCCTTATCCATAATCGGCTCATACGGCGCTTCGAATTCTAATAAAACGTAGTATTTCGTTCGAGCTTCAAACGGCTCTTGCACATGCCCAGTCGCCATTAATTTCTCAATCGCCACCTCATCAAAGAACTCAAACGCAGTCAAATCAATTTGTGCCTGAAAAGCCGCTAACACCTGCATCACATGGTCAAATTCATCCATGCCGAGCACCATCACGGTCAAATCTTGGGGTGGACGGTCAAGCTTCATTTGTGCCTCGGTGACGATACCTAATGTGCCTTCAGCGCCAATAAATAATTGACGTAAATCATAGCCAGTAGCGTTTTTAACCATGCCTCGATTCAGCTTAAGGATATCACCTTTGCCCGTCACGACAGTTAGACCCATTACCCATTGACGTGTCATGCCATAGCGAATCACTTTAATCCCGCCCGCATTGGTACCAATATTACCACCGATCTGACTTGAACCTGCTGAGGCAAAATCGACCGGATAATACAAATCCTGCGCTTCAGCAAACTGCTGTAGCTGCTCAGTAATCACACCGGCCTCCACCTCTACCAAACGATCAGCCGGATAGAACTGACCAATTTTATTCATCTTATCTAGGCTGACAACTATCTCACCATTGCTAGCGACTGCACCTGCGGATAGCCCGGTACGACCACCACTCGGTGTGATGACAATATTGTGCTCATTTGCCAGCTTTACTAAGGCTTGGACTTGCTCAGTAGATTTCGGAAATACGATCGCAGAGGGTGCTGGCGCAAAATGTTTGGTCCAGTCTTTACCCCAATGCTCTAAGCTCACGGCATCTGTCTTAATCTGTGATATATCATAACCATGCTGCTCTTGCAGTATAGACAATAGTTGCTGAGTTAATGCTAGCACGGTTGAAGCATACCCAGATTCTGTATGTATAGCTTCTATATGCGCAGCTTCTAAAGTAGGCAGTGCTGAAAAATCAGTCACAATATACACTCCAAATAAATAAAAGCAGTGTGCCGTTCACTTAATCTCTCCGCCAAATCAGCGGCGGCAATAAATAAACACAACGCCCTGCGTCAAAAAACTAGGCTATGATTTTGAGACATTGACCCATATGATACAAAGTCAGCCCCATCTCCGTATAGCCCGAACGCAGTCCAGACATGCTCACCTTAGCTTCTTTAATCGTCTTAAAGGGTAATGGCAAGACGTCGCGGTCACCTGAGATAATATAATCGGCAAAGCATTTACCAATCATAGTACCTGTGGTAATCCCACGCCCATTGTATGCAGTCGCGGCAAGGATACCGTCTTCTGGCTCAAAGATACGCATGATATGGTCTTGCGTAAAGCCAAAGTGACCGTACCACTCATACTGCCACTTAAATTTAGGCAGATCTGGGAAATAGCTCTTTTGTACGACATTCGCCCAGTTTTGATAGAAGGTTTTGGACTTCATGGCTTTGCCACCGACCGTGCCAAGGAGCAGACGACCCTCGTTATCACGGCGAATACTGGACAATGCCAATCGCGTATCCCAAGCGCCCGTTTTATAAGGCAATATTCGATTTGCCGCTTCACCGGTCAATGGCTCGGAGGCAATCTGATAGTAATCGACCAAATAGAACGTCTTTTTAATATCTGTCCATTCGCCTTCGGTATAAGCATTGGTCGCGATAATAACTTTTTCAGCTTTCACCGCCGCATCAGCCGTACGCACATACCAATTACCATCAGACTTCTCAACTGAAGTTACCGCCGAGTGCTCATAGATACGTACGCCCAGTTTAGTCGCGGCTGCCGCTAAGCCATTGACGTATGCAGATGGGTTAATAGTGCCCGCACGATGATCGAGCAGCGCCTTATTGATACTGGTTGTCCCGCAGTATTCATGACAGCGCGCACCGGTCAATACCTCGGCATGAACACCGCGACGTATCAACTGATCGTAGCGGATATCTACATCGGCTTCACCCTTGGCATTGTGTGCCATATGGATATTGCCCGTACGCGTATCCTTTGCATCAATATGATGGCGATCGATGATGTCAAACACGAGACTTGGCGCATGACCGAGCGCAGTCCCTAAACGTTCACCAACCTCTTCTCCCATGATTTTATTGAGGTCATCAGGACGGGCCCAAGTACCGGCATTCACAAAACCCACATTGCGTCCTGAGCCGCCGCTACCGATGATCTTACTCTCTAGTAACACCACCGCCACTCCTTGCTCTGCCAGATGGATCGCAGCAGACAGTCCAGTATAACCACCGCCGATGATACAAACTCGTGTTTGCGTTTCGCTCGTTAGGGTATCGTAGTGGTGAGTTTTGGGCGCAGTGACGCTCCACAAACATTGCTCTTGCAACATCTCAAGTTCCTTCTAAATTATACGTTTTCTACGGTAGAGAGCGTGCTTGTGTTATCGATGACAGTCGGTTCTTCACGAGGAATAAATTTATTTAAGACGACCCATAGCAAGCCAAACAATGGTGATAACCAGCAGGCAAAGGCGAATGGCGCGTAAGTTAAGGTCGCAATACCTAGGGTTGCCGCGACAAAGCTACCGCCCATGTTCCAAGGAATAAGTGGCGATAACAGCGTACCCGTATCTTCGATAGAGCGAGTAAGCGTCGTGCGCTTGTAACCCATCTCTTTATACTTATCTTTGAGCAGACGACCCGGTAAGACTAGCGTGGTATAGACATCACCGATAAGCGTACCAACACCGATGGTACTGGCATAAGTCGTAATCACTAAACCAAATCTCGACTTCACCATGTTGTTGATTTTGGCCATGATGGCTTTTAATGTACCGTAATGCTCAATTGAACCGACAAAAGCTAGTGCAAAGATAGTTAAGGTCACGACCCAAGTCATGGACATCACGCCACCTTTAGACAACAGTTGATCAACCACAGCAAAGCCGGTCTCACTTTTAAAGCCATTTTGTAGGACGTTAAAGATGTCATGGACACCAACGCCTTGCATAAAAAATGCGACAAGACCTGCGACTACCACACCTGACAATACCGTTGGAATGGCTGGCATTTTCATAACAGCTGCAATGACGACGACGACAGCAGGTAATAAAGTAATAATGCTCAGGTTATAGTTCGCTGCTAATGAGGTTTGTATTTCTTTGATTGAAGTGAGATCGACATTGTCTGCGCCGTAGCTCATACCAATCCAAGCATAGAGAATCAGAGCAGTCACCATGGCAGGTACAGTCGTCGGCAACATGCCACGGATATGGTCCCAAAGATCCACGCCGGCAGCAGCTGGTGTTAAGTTCGTGGTGTCAGACAACGGAGACATTTTGTCGCCAAAAAAAGCACCAGAGACGATGGCACCACCTGTGAGTGAAGGAGGAATACCTAATCCCAGACCGATACCCATCATAGCTAAACCGACTGTACCAACCGTGCCCCACGAGGTACCCGTTGCTACTGAAATAATGGCACAAATAAGACAAACAGAGACTAGGAATGAGGAGGGAGAAAAAACGCTAAAGCCGTAGTATAAAATAGTGGGTACGGTACCAGCGATAATCCAAGCACCGATGAGCATCCCTACACCCATCAAGATGATCATGGCAGGCAGACCAATTTTCACAACCTTTAAGAAACGCTCTTCCATACCGTCCCAGCTGCGCCCACGTAACTTCATGAACAGACCGGTAATCAAGATGCCACATGCTAGCGGAATATGCGGAGTAAAATCTTTAAAGACAAAAAATTGCACCATTAGAATAATGGCAGTCAATATCAGTGGGGCAATATCTAGCAGGAAGCTAGAAGAAGGATCATAACCTTCGATATCAGGGTCATGCGGTTTGTGAGGTTTATCTGCAATCATAATATATCTACCTATCCTAGTAGTTAAAACCAAATCCATTGGTATATAGTCATCGTACGGTGTTGCTCATTGGTCAGATGCAAACCAATCTAGTGACCTAAGTCACTTCTCTAAATGCATTTATATTAAATAATCAATTAAAACAATAACTTAATAATAATGTTAAAGAATAAAGTATTGCCATCAATCAAAATAAATATTTGAAAGATATTCATGAATCATTAAAAGGGTTTAAAAAATAGAGCGTTAAACAGTAATCTTAATTAAAACGGCTATCCGCTATTTTGCGGCTTATTGACGGTTTTAAGATTCAAAGCAGAATTTAAAAGGATACAAGTAATGCTAAGGGCAGTTAAGCGCACATAACGCGCGCTTAACTGGCTAAAAACACACTTTTACATTAGCAACTATGGCTTGCATTAACCGAAATTAATACCCTGTGCTAGTGGTAGCTCAGTTGAGTAGTTGACCGTATTGGTCTGACGACGCATGTAGTTTTTCCAGGCATCAGAGCCTGACTCACGACCACCGCCGGTTTCTTTTTCACCGCCGAATGCGCCACCAATCTCAGCACCGCTGGTACCGATGTTGACGTTGGCAATACCACAGTCACTACCGCGGGCACTTAAGAACAGCTCAGCTTCACGCAAGTCATTGGTAAAGACGCAAGAAGATAAGCCTTGTGGTACGTCATTTTGTAGCTCTAAAGCTTCGTCGAAGTCTGTATAGGTCATGACATATAAGATAGGCGCGAAAGTCTCATGACGGACGACATCATTTTGCGCATCCATCTCAACAATAGCAGGCGTCACGTAGTAAGCGTTTGGATACTTATCTTGTAAAACACGCTCACCACCAGTCACTGTACCGCCGGCTGCACGGGCTTTGGTCAAGGCATCTTGCATATTATTAAAGCTATCTTGGTCAATGAGTGGACCGACCAAGTTGCCTTCTAGTGGATGTCCGATACTCACTGTTGAATAAGCAGATTTTACGCGTGGTAAGATATCGTCTTTTACAGATTCGTGAACAAATAGACGGCGTAGCGAGGTACAGCGCTGACCTGCCGTACCAACAGCTGAGAACAGAATGCCACGTAAGGCTAGGTCTAAATCAGCACTTGGCGTTAGAATCATGGCGTTGTTGCCACCAAGCTCTAGTAAAGACTTACCGAAACGCTCAGCGACTTTTGGCCCTACGATTCTGCCCATACGTGTGCTGCCCGTAGCACTGACGAGAGCCACATCTTTATGCTCAACCAACGCATTACCGACATCGGCTTCACCCAATAGGAGCTGAGATAGATTGGCAGGCGCATCGCCAAATTTGGCTAGGGCTTTCTCAAACAGCGCTTGGCAAGCGATGGCAGTTAAAGGGGTTTTTTCTGAAGGTTTCCAGATCACAGGATTACCACAGACCAAGGCTAGCGCCGTGTTCCATGACCAAACAGCAACGGGAAAGTTAAAAGCTGAGATGACCGCGATGACGCCTAATGGCTGCCAAGTTTCGCGCATGTGGTGACCAGGACGCTCTGAGGCGATAGTCAAACCATAAAGCTGACGAGACAGACCTACTGCAAAGTCGCAGATATCGATCATCTCTTGGACTTCGCCTAGACCTTCTTCTTTGATTTTACCGGCTTCTAGAGAAACTAGCGCGCCTAGATCTTCTTTGTGCTCACGGAGCACTTCGCCTAAAATACGGACCAATTCGCCACGCTTAGGAGCAGGCACTGTACGCCATTCTTTGAAGGCTTTTTTAGCATCTTGTATTTGTGTGTCGACATCGTTCACTTGATGCAAAGCGACCTTACCGATGACTTCACCATCGATAGGACTATAGACTGCGAAATCGCCTGCTTGGTACTGGCTTTCGTCGACGCCCATGGCTGACATGTATTGCTTAATCATACTGACTCCTTTGTATAGTATTTCGTTACGTCCGTGCAGATCTATAAACTACCCTGCCGTCGCTTAAGTTGCAAAATAATAAATTTCTTGCTGTCATTCATTTTTGGAATGGCATTTTAAACTTAGTGGATAAAATCTTACTGAATCAATATATTGACTGATATCATCCTCACTGTATTAAAGCGGATTAAACCTGACTGCTCTAAAAAAATGTTTTTCACAGCGCCACTGTTTTGTCTTTTAACCATAAATTGCTTTAAGCCACTTGTCGTAGCAAGGCCAAACATACCTGTAGACTCTCATTCTGCCGCTGCGCATATAATGCCAATTCATCTTGCACACGCATGCCTAAGGCTTGCTCAAATTCTTGCTTATTGGACTGACCGTCATAGCTGTTCTCGCTATTACTATGAAGATTGGACTGGAAGATACCGGCTGCACTCACAGGCAAAAAGTCTTCATAAACAATCGGCTCAATAAGAATGATATCTTGCTCAATCAGGCTTTGCAGATCGGCAGCAGAGAGCTCGTTTGACGGTGAATCTATAATGTGGTTTGCAAAAGCCTCTTTATCAGCTACTTGATAAAGGAAATAAGCAAGCTGCTCATGATGCAGTGTCTTATAATCGTCTGGAAAAGCGACAAAAGATTCGCTTAATAATCGATAATATTGCTCAGCATTGTCTTCATTTGGGGTCGTACCCAACTTTTTACGAGCTTCGGTTAGCAATTGGTCGTAAAGGGCACGGCCTTTTGGGGTCAGGGCTACACCGCGCTGCTCAATCTCACCAAAGCGAGCGGTATGCTGACCGGATTCATACTGACCGTCAGCACCTTTAAAACTCACTGGCTCTATTAATGCCTTAAAGCTGGTCTGGCGCAAAAGAATAGGACAGTGACGGCGTGGCGGTCCCTCAATGATCGCTTTTGGTGTAATCCCGCGGCGCTGCATACCTTGCTGGACGGCATCGATATCTAGCGTCCTTGGGGTCAAATGATTGATATGTGGTCCTTTAAACCCAACCACATCGGCAATCAGTTGATGCTGACCTGCCAACTGCTCATATACATCTTTCGAGATAGGCGACTGCTCATGCCAGCGGAAAGTCTCTAACGCTTCTTGGACAAATTGCTCACCCTGCTCATTCGTTAGACCGCCCTCGTTTTCATAAATTTTAATCAGTTTGATCGCGTCATCGGTAAAGATACAGCGTGCATCCAGTGCCGCTTGGGCTTGTTGCTTGAGCGTCTCATCGCCAATCAAATCTAAACGCAACAATGAGGTAAATACGCGAAACGGGCTATTATTGAGCGATGCCGTATCAATCGCGCGAAACGCTGTAGAATGCACTGGCACGCCAGCAGGCGCTAGATCATAGTACCCGACCGGATACATGCCCATAACTGCGAACAAACGACGCATCATCGTAAGCTCTGCCGCAGCACCCAATCGAATCGCTCCATGGCGCTCCATGCTGAGTCTATCGATTTCATTAGTATTCTTAAGCTGTTCAGAAATCTCAGGCTGCTTGTCCAATACATCCTGATTAACCTCAGCGACCAGATTCATAAGATCAGTATACAGCGGCACTTCTTTTTGATACATATTTGACATAGCGAGCGAAAAACGATGACGGGTATCGTCACTGCTCATATTTTTTTGGTTTGAGATTAGATGCTCTGAACTCACGGTTATTCTCCTTAAACTGGTTATGATGACAGATGAATAATAGTTAAAAATGATGGCTGCTTTATGTAGCCAAATAGAAGCTACAAGCAAAAATACTCATTGAATCGGCAGCTCATTTGGGATAGATGCTAGGATGCCTTTTAAGATATCGAGGCCTTCTTGTAGGGTTTCAGGCTCAATCGTTAATGGCGGTAATAAGCGAATGATATGGCGGTATTTACCACTAGGCATCAACAACAATCCTTGCTTGCGAGCTTCCGCTAAAATATAAGTCATCACGCTTGGGTGCGTACCATGAGATGGATGACGCAGTTCAATACCGCGCATAGCGCCGATACCCGTTAGTCCATACAACCAAGGCGTTAGACCCTCTTGTTGCCACTGTACTATCGTCGATTCTATAGTCTGCTGATAGTGTTTTGCTGAGTCCCATACGGCATCTTCTGCCATGATATCGAGCGTGGCATTGGCAGCAGCACATGCTACTGGGTTGCCAGAATAAGTACCGCCCAAGCTGCCCTTTGGTAAGTCGTTCATCACAGTGCCTTTACCAATGACTGCCCCTAATGGTAGACCTCCGGCGATACTTTTACCCAGCAATACCATATCGGGCTCGATACCTAGATGGCTGAAAGCAAACGGTGTACCCGTACGCCCAAAGCCTGACTGAATCTCATCCATAATGAGTAAGATGGCATTATCATCACAGAACTTACGTAGGTATTGAGCAAATTTTGGTGACATTAATTGAAAACCGCCTTCGCCTTGAACCGGTTCTGCAATGATAGCGCCGATGTTACTAATATCAGTTTCGACTTCGAACAGGCGCAGCAAAGCATCAATGGCTTGCTCGTCACTGATATTATTGTCAGGGCTTGGGAATGGAATATGATAGACACTGCCGGCAAGAGGGCCAAGACCGCGTTTATACGGGGCAACTTTACCATTGAGGTTGACAGCTGCGAGGGTACGGCCATGAAAGCCCCCATCAAAAGCAATCACACCGACACGACCGGTCTTCATACGAGCAATTTTGATCGCATTTTCGGTCGCTTCGGCGCCGCAATTGGTCAACATGCCTGCAAGCTCGCCTGCAATGGGAACTAAATCGCAAAGTCTCGGCATGAGCTTTTGGTAAGGCAGGTGACCTGCCGCATTGTAGGCGTAGTGAATGAGGTTTTGTGATTGATCGATGATAGCGTCCACGATATGCGGATGACAATGACCAAAATTTAATACGCCGATACCACCGACGAAATCAATATAGCGCTTGCCATTCGTATCCCAAACGTGCGCATTTTTACCTTTGCTAAGGGTCACTGGATGCACCATGGTGAATGCATCGGTAACGTTATACAACGAATCCATGAACGTCTCTCATCTTCCTTGAGTTAGACGCTCATTTCAACAAAAACCTAGGATTTGGGCAAACGAATAATAGTTGGGCGGGCATTCCTTTTTGTCATCGTGTCTGATTGAAGCGATTGTTTTTTTCACCACTGGCTTTTAGCAGTTAATCACATTACTGTCGTTATCCATGGCTGACACTCGTACAAGTGATGCCAAGCAAACTGGCTAACTCCACCTGACTCTGACTGGACGTCTCTAAGTAGCGTGCAATCCACTCTTGCATCACTTTGGTCTTGTGCGAGTTGCCAAGCGATAAAGGATAAGACATATAGTAAGCCCCTCTCCCCTTGGCCGCATAATGCCAAGCCATCACCAGCTGACCCGATTGCAGCTCGGGAGCCACCAAACGTAACGGCACCAAGGCAACGCCATAACCGGTTAATGCTGCCGAAATGCAAGCATGAAACGTATCAAAACGTGGACCTACAAACGTACCATCCAAGCTAATCTGCTGCTGCTTAAAGTACTCGTACCATGCGCTAGGCCGTGAGCTCAGCTGTAGCAGCACATAGCTGTCCGACTGCTGCGGTTGCAAGTCTTTACCTTGCAAATAATCAGGGCGACAAACCGCCACACAGTACTCATCAAACAATTTAACGTTTTGCATTCCCGACCACGTCCCTTCTCCGTATAAGAACGCAATATCGATATCATGCTCTTCGGAGAAAAATGGACCTACCTGCTCTTTAATATCCAGCCTAATTAAAGGGTTTTCCTGACTAAAGCCGTGAAGCGCAGGAATCAGCCAACGTGCACAAAAGGTGGGATGCGAGACCATTTTTAGCACCTCCAAATTACTGCTATGCGACATCAAATTGGTCGTCGCAGTCTCAATATGCTTAAGAATACTTAGTACATCAATATAATAAGATTTGCCGGCAGGCGTTAACGAAATACGCTGCGAGGTACGATAAAACAAAGATATATTCAGCATCTCTTCTAACTGCGCCACTTGCTTGCTTATCGCACTTTGCGTCATATGCAGCTCTAAGGCAGCATTAGTAAAGCTTAGGTGACGAGCCGCTGTCTCGAAGCATTGCAGCGCAGTCGTCGAAGGGTATCTTCTAAACGCAAGCGAAGGATTGGTATCAGTTTTCATAGTCTGTTTTTATTTTCTTCCATGATAATAGATGTGGTACTTCGTATCACATCGCTTCTTTTAAGCACAGTCTAAGGTTATTATTCCACTACAGCCTAGCAAGAAAATTGGTTCACCAATTTCTTATACTAAATTGAGCGCTGGTCTAGTGATCAGATCCAGCCCGCTTCCAAAAGCTCCTCGGTGTTACTCACTTTAAAGTCATGATATAAGTTAAAAAATACCGCTGGATCTTCAACATTATCCAGTAGCTCTCGTTTATGGAGCGCCACAAACATAGCCAGTGCATAAGCTGCACCATGGATAGATTTCTTTGGATTAAACTCCATATCAGTAAAGGCTTGATATTGCATGACCTCTTCATGCAGCTGAGGGTTTTGCTTTAGCGCATTCACATATAGCCAATCATAAAACGTCGTTAATGGCTCTACACTCCACTCCATACCGAAATAATTATAGCCAATGAGTTCACCCGAGGTTATTAATCGCTCATCTTTTTTGGCTTGTCTGGGCGGTGCACTTAGCAAGTCGATATAGGGGCCACCATCCTCAAAAACCATACTGCTTTGAAAGGCGTTTTCGACACTATACTGCTCGCCACCATTCTCATTAGTTAGCTTTAGGCTCAAAGGGCTGAGTAAAAAACTCAACTTATTACCCGATTTACTCGACAGCTCTAAAACGTGATTAAATCCATATTTTTTGCGAATAACTTGATGCATATCATTGATAGATTTTTTCTTTTGCCGACTCGCAAACCCCACATGGCGCTCAAACCGAACCATATCTGTTTTTACCAGATTGTCACTGTTGACTCTAGGCATGAATACAGGTCTTTTTTCTACCGCGTTTTGTGCTTGTTCCATAATGATGTACCTTATAACAATGTTCTTTTATAAATAATCTTTTATAACTGATTAAGTGCGTCTGTCCAGTCCGAAATATATCGAATCCAATCAGCGCTCGCGGGGCAGTTTATCTTATTATGGGTCATTTATCCTGCTCTATTTTAGCGTTATCAATAACCTTGAGCTATGCTGCATAAACGGTAAAGATAAATTTGGTGAATTTCAGCTTTAGCGTTTGAGGTGGATGTTGAAACGTAACTTGATGTGGTGACTCTTGAGAGAGTTAAACCTTCCAAAATTAGAAAAAACTGCTTAATAATGAGCAATTTTTAAAATTAGCAATTTCTTAATGTATTTGCTCGTTATACAAATAGTTGTCTGTCATTAGTACCACCTCAATTGCCACCTTATAGTGTTAGTAACCATCCAGCGGCTCCGCAGCCAATCACTACCAGCCAAGCAGGGAATTTCCAGAACATCAAAGCAATGAGCGCGACCAATGCCAGACCAAAATCTTTTGCTTCAATGATAGCGCTTGTCCATACAGGCTGATAAAGCGCTGCCAATAACAAACCAACGACCGCTGCATTGATACCAGATAGTGCGGCTCTTGTGCGCAGATTTTGGCGTAGACTCTCCCAAAATGGCAGTGCGCCCATAACCAATAAAAATGACGGCGCAAAGATTGCTATCAAGCAAATCATCCCTCCTAGCCAGCCACTAGGAGCTTGATTCATCGAGCTACCTAGAAATGCTGCAAAGGTAAATAAAGGTCCTGGCACTGCTTGCGTAGCTCCGTAACCTGCTAAGAAAGTATCGTTACTTATCCAGCCTGCGGGAACAATCTCAGCCTGTAATAATGGCAATACTACGTGTCCGCCACCAAATACAAGTGATCCTGCACGAAAAAAGGTATCTACCATAGATAGGGTTTGGCTTGGATACAATGCAGTCAGCAGCGGTAAGCCGATGAGCAATGAAAAAAACAAGAACAACCAAAAAAGAGCAGCTGGACGTCTAATAGTAATAGGTAAAGGGTCATGAGCCATTACTTTATCAGGCTTGAACCATAGCAGTCCAATGATGGCAGCAATAGCAATAACGCTCACTTGAGCTAATGCAGAAGGCACCAAAAGTACAAAACAAGCAGCCAGCGCCATGATAGAGATTCGCGCAACATCGGTGCAGAGATTTTTCCCCATACCCCATACCGCTTGCGCAACCACAGCCACTGCCGCGACCTTTAAACCATGCAATACACCAAGTGGAACAATATCCCCATAACGGCTAATACCTATGGCAAACAACATAAGCACTATGGCAGAGGGTAAGGTAAAACCCGTCCAAGCAGCAAGCGCGCCAGCATATCCTGCTCGAGATAACCCGATAGCAATGCCAACTTGGCTGCTGGCAGGTCCTGGTAAAAACTGACAGAGCGCGATTAAATCGGCATAGCTGTTCTCAGTCAGCCACTTACGGCGTATTACAAACTCATCACGGAAATAGCCCAAATGAGCGACAGGGCCACCAAATGAGGTCAACCCCAATCTAAGGAAGATAAGAAAAACAGCCCATGCTGATTTGCTTTCAATATTGGCGTTATTATGATGTACCACGTGTCACTCTCCTTGGCAGACCGTATAAAGAGAAAGTGTTATAACTTAAAGTCACATACAAAATTTGATTGGCTGTTTAGTATTATTTTCACTTACTATTCAGCATCATCTAATAATTTATTAAGGGTTTCTATCATGGCATCGTCTATGATGTGGTCTTCTACATAATCCACTATCTGATAGAGCGTCGCCAAATCCATTGCACGAATACCTAAGCTCGCTAACTGCGCATTGATAGCCTCTAAGCGTTCGTTGTCATCGGTACCGTCACTCGCGAACCAATACATCTGCTCTAGCAAGGTGTCTTGTTTGGTTAATGTTGAATAGCTATCGCCCTGAATAAATAAATTAAAATAATAGGGCATCTCTATATCATTAATAAAAAAGGTACGCTTACACTCTAGGGTATAGGCTTGCGCTTCTTCACTGTCATTGCTGTCAACGCCATCAATACCTGCATCATTTTTGTCGTCTTCATCATGTTCAAGCTCTTCTTTTACCAAGCCCTCTAGGAGTTGGTAGCGCCCTGCTTTTATTTTGTGATTGTAAATAATACTCGCATCCGCGATTGCTTCGAAGATAATGGCGCTAACATCTAGAGTATGATTATCAATATCATAGAAGCTTTTTAGCGCAGGTAAAAATTCAGTTAGCTGCTCTTCAGGGACTGGTATGAGAAATTGCTGCTCGTATATCTTGATCATGTCTTCGGGCGCGTAAGTATTGGCAGTATCAGTCTCGTTTCTACCAGTAGGCTGTAATGGTAAAAAATCATATGGGTTATCATTGGTCATTTGGGACGGCCTTTTATGTGTGTTAGATTTAATAGATGTCTACTATCAAAAAAATGAGAGTCTCTAAGCGGATATATCGCTCTTAATATACGCTTAAAATTTATGCGGGTATTGTCGCTTATTTGGACAATTTTAGATAGACAGCGATAGACATACCCCTTGAATTATTCTCATAAAAAAAGACCTTACCCATCAAATAGGCAAGGTCTAAACGCTAAGCCGTACCAAAAACGCTAGGTGTTAATTATAAAAACAATAGCCCTAAACCAATCACAACACCACTAACAATCAGGACGATGACACAAAAACCCATGATATCTTTGGCTTTTAGCCCCGCAATTGCCAAGGCTGGCAATGCCCAAAACGGCTGAATCATATTTGTCCATGCGTCACCCCATGCAACTGCCATAGCAACCTTTGCAGGATCGCTGCCCAGCATCTCTGCCGCCTCTAACATAATGGGTGCTTGCACTGCCCATTGCCCACCACCTGAAGGGACAAAGAAATTGACGAGTCCTGCACTTAAGAAGGCAAAAAGTGGCAATGTCTCAGCTGACGAGATATTGACGAATGCTTCTGACATCACGCCTGCCAAGCCTGACGCTGTCATCATACCCATGATTCCTGCATAAAACGGAAACTGGACAATAATAGCACCAGCACCTTTGACCGCTTCTTGAACGGCAATCAAATACTTACGAGGCGTTCCGTGAAAGATAATCCCAAGGAACAAAAACATAAAGTTGACCAAATCAAGCGTCAAGGCAAAGCCATTTTGTACAAAATAATAGACGATAAAAGCAATACCTAATGCGCCAATGATCATGGATAAAATCCAGCTATTTTCCAAACGCTCTGCTGGTGTCATGTCCGATTTTTCTGGCAGCACTTCATCAATTGGTTCAACCAGAAGTCTCGGATCTACCGTCACCGTATCTTCTTTTTTCGGCATCATCAAACGGTTGAGTAAAGGAACGATGACAATCAATGCTACAACGATTATTAAGTTATAGCTGGCAAAAATGGTTGCACTGGTCGGAATAATACCAATCTTATCAGCGAAAGGATGCCCTTCTGTGGCAATAGATAAAGGAATGGAGCCCGAAAAACCAGCATGCCAAATAATAAAACCAGAATAAGCACTGGCAATCAATAAACGGTAATCGACATTCTCTACACGCTTTGCCAATTCTTTGGCGAATAATGCCCCAATCACCAACCCAAATCCCCAGTTAATCCAACTTGCCGCAAGGGATACTAAAGTTACCAAGATAATGGCACTGCCCGGCGATTTTGCTAAACTTGCAAGCTTTCCTAAACCTTTTTTAAATATTGGGCTGCTTGCCAATACAAAACCTGTGACTAATACCAACACCATCTGCATTGAGAATGCGAGTAATGCCCAAAAACCTTCACCCCAAAACGCCACCATTTGTACCGGTGAAGAATCAGTTAATCCTAAACCCAGTACAAAAATAACCACTGTTAAGATAATAACGAACAAAAATGGATCCGGTAAATACTTCTCCATCAAACTATTCGAAAAACGGGTAATCCCTTTCATTTTATCACTTCCTTGTTTATATAAATTTTCCTTAAGTGCTATTATTAGCTAACTATAGTCAAAGTACTCTAAAAACACTACGGTACTGCTATGAATGATTCTTTTTTATTTAGACCTTACTGTTTCTGCCTACTCTTACCTGTTTAATTATATCTTCCACATATAAAAAGGCTTCCAAATAGTTGAAAGCCTTTTTATTTTATTTAGGTGATGAATCATCAATTGATTATGACGCTCTAGAAAACGTGCGTCAAACCAATTGTTATGGCAAAATCTGAATGACCACTATCTTACAGGTGGCGTACCTTCAGCATTAGAGAGTACGGCATCGATTTGTATCAATGCATCCATAGGGATTGCTGATACGCCAAACACTGTTCTGGCAGGCAGTTCACCGTCAAAAAACGTGGTGTAAATATCATTGACCGTGTCAATATCGCTAATGTCTTTGAGTTGGATAGTTACTTTAACGATGTCATCCATTTTATGATCGATACTCTTGGCAATGGCTTTGATATTATCTAAGCACTGCTGAGTCTGCGCCTTTATATCACCATTGATGAGCTTACCTATTTCAGGATTGATAGGCAATTGACCCGAAAGATGATTATAGTGAGAAAAAGCAACCATCTGCGTGCTTAACGAGTGCTTTGGTGCTTGCTCAGTATTATTGGCTTTGATCACAATGCCATGTCGATCTTCAACGGCTTGTGGCGGTGTGCCATCTCCATGTGATACCACGGCTTCAACTTGTACCAAAGCAGCCATAGGTAGCCCTGAAACCATAGTCACTGTGCGCGCTGGTAGATAATTGACGGCTCTGGCAATAGCAGTATCTGGAAAAAAAGTGCTATAAACGTCATCGACGGCTGTGATATCAGTAAGGTTGGTTAGACTAATGTTTATTTTGACAATATCATCAATACCGACATCGATACTATTCAAAATCGACTTAAGATTGGTTAGGCATTGCGCCGTCTGCTCTGCTATATCGCCTGCTACTAGTTGCCCTGAAGTAGGATCGATTGGTAATTGTGCTGAAACGTTATTGTAATGAGAAAAAGCAACTGTCTGGGTAGATAAAGAGTCGATTGGCGCATTATCGGTGTTTTTTGCCACTTTTACGAGCTCGCAAGGTGCTTGCGGGTGAGTACCTTCGCCATTTGAAAGTAATGCATCCATTTGTACTAAGGCACCGTCCATAGGCAGCTCTGCAACCATCACTACGTTACGTGTTGGCAGATAGTCGCTAAAGAAGGTACGATAGACAGTATCTACTACCGTCATATCTGTAATATCTTTTAAAAATACAGTGATTTTAATCACATCATCCATGAGATGATCAGTACTTTCTACAATCACTTTGATATTATCTAAGCACTGTTTGGCTTGTGCTGTGATGTCAGCAGAGGCTAATGCTCCAGTCTTAGGATCGATTGGTAATTGTGCTGAAACGTTATTGTAATGAGAAAAAGCAACGCTCTGAGTTGAGGTTGCGCTAATCGGCGCACGGTTCGTGTTTCTAGATAATTTTATGATGGTATCATTCATATCGTGATAGTCCCTTTTTGATAGGCTTAATTACTAAGCTGGTTGATATATTTATTAATGAAGCAGGCATCTAGCCCACTGTCGTCGCTTTAAGATCTTTAGTAGATGCGAAAAGGAATATGAGAAACTAAAAAACCGTAGGAAGTCCCTACGGCTTCTTAGCTTGATGCGAGACGAAATTTTTTTTGATTAATACATATTAGCCCGCAGCTAATACGCCACCGATGATAGCAACCACGCCGCCTAATGCACGGGTAATACGATTATCGGCTTTGAGCATCATGGTACCTAGACCACGACCGATAAAGGTAATCGCTAAGGTGGCGACAACGAAGCCAGCCATATAAAGCAATAAGCTTGAACCTTGTGTCATTTCAATACCATGAGCATAACCATGGGCGACCATGAACAGCGCAACCAAGGTGCCACCAACAGCAGTCGGCAGTTTTGCTAACGTGGCGATTAGTACACCGACTAGCAATACTGACATGGCGATGCCGGTCTCTACCCCAGCCAAACTGACACCCGCCCAAGCAAGGCCTGCGCCAGCTATCATGCCGCCTACGACAAATAACGGCGTGCCACGTTTCATCGTAGTGTTTTGGCGAATACTCCAAAAACCAATCGCGCCCATAGCCAATAAGTGGTCAAGGCCCATCATCGGATGCAGTAAGCCGCTAAGGAAACCGTTGGTCACGTGCTCGCCATGACCAGGGTGGGCCATCGCCAAAGTAGCAGTCATCATTAGCCCTACTGTCAGCAGCAATTTAGTCATTTTATTCATCTTTCTCTCCTATTTTCTTGTTTTCTATTATTTGAATAATTGCTCTAGATAATGTTTTAAAATACTGTCCGTATACTTATAGTTGATCCACTTTTAAAAGAGTACAGAACTACTGGGGTTGATTATTCGCAGCCTCTGTCTGCGTAGCCACAGCAAGCAAGAAAAATTAACCCCAGTAGTGATTGATAATATTTGCATTTTTTTATTTAGGACTGACCATGATTATTAAATGCGAGCAATTAAGCATTAAGCATTGGCGCTTAGCTTTCCAGGACGACGCTCAGGTAACATACCTTGCTTTAAGATAAAGCTAATAATTTCTTCTACGCCCACGCCGTCATACAGATTAGTGAATATAAAAGGACGTTCTCCGCGCATTTTCTTTGAGTCACGCTCCATGATATCTAGCGAAGCATGTACGTATTTGGCGATGTCAATTTTATTAATAATCAGCAGGTCTGACTTAGTTATACCTGGGCCACCTTTACGAGGAATTTTGTCACCAGCAGCGACGTCAATGACATATAAGGTCAAATCAGAAAGCTCTGGGCTAAAGGTAGCCGCAAGGTTATCGCCGCCAGACTCTACTAACACCAGCTCTAGGTTAGGATGGCGCGTTTGCAAATCATCAATTGCGGCCAGATTCATCGAGGCATCTTCGCGGATAGCAGTATGTGGACAGCCGCCAGTTTCTACGCCAAGAATACGGTCAGCAGGCAAGGCGTCGTGCTTTAACAAAAAATCAGCATCTTCACGCGTATAGATGTCGTTAGTAACCACAGCGATATCATAGTGATCTTTTAGCGCACTACATAACTGACGTAATAGAGCTGTTTTTCCAGAACCAACCGGACCACCAACACCTACTCTTAAACAATGTTTCATGTATATTTTCCTTATCTAAAAACGAAGTATTAATTTAGCTTCGAAATAATCGTGAATATTGAGTTTCATGTTGAGCACTACCCAGTGCTAAGCCGGGTAAAATCGGACCCAACTGCTCATCAGTTAAGGTTAAAGCTTTATCAACTGCCGCTACCAGTTGCGGACGTAACGTCTCGTTCAAACGTTGTGCAGCGGTATGACCGAGTGGCAGGGCTTTACAGGCAGCTGCAAGCTGATTTTCTAGCCAGCCCCAAGCAAATCCTAGTAGAGCTTGACGTACAGGCACCTGCCTTTGATGAGCCGTCCACGCAAAGACAGTGACATAGCCCGGTTCCTTTGGTAGCTCGGCATGACCTAACGCTGTCTGTGGCTGCAAATCCAAACTGTTTAGTAGGCGTATCAATGCTTGACCCAAACGTGTATCTTCATCGCTCAGCTCAGCCGTTTCCCGATTGGCGTGTAGCCAATCATTCCAAAAAGCCAAACCATCACTGTCATTATTTGCCCAACATCTCTGTAAACGTGCTAAGACAGGCAGTTCACAACGCGTCAAACCGTCACCTAAAACGCCTTCCAACCATTCGCCCAGTTGAGCTTCATTATTGACCCAACCCAGCTCAAACGCACTTTCCAAACCTTGTGACCAAGCAAAAGCACCAATAGGTAATGCTGGGCTAATTAATTGCATCAAACCTAACAATGCCAGATCGCTCACAGCATTTGACGGCTCATCAATGCGCATGGTTATGACCGTCGTGTTCAGAATGGTCGTGGTCATGAGAATGAGAGTGAGAATGCGCATGACTATTTGAGTGCGAGTGCTCGCGACCAGCCTGCGCATAAGCACCAGATTCAGGATCAAATGGTGCGTCGTGATGCCTTAAGTCTGCTCCCAATAGTACTGCTAGCTCCTCAAGCACATGATCTGGAGGAAAACGCACCCAATGGCGCCCATCTTCATCGCTACCAAGGGCAAGTGACACATGTCGATTACCTAAGTGATAACACAGTCTCGCGAGTGGTAAACCGCTTTCGATATAAGCAGTAGCTACTGGCTCATCAGCTGCAAGAACCTGAATCACCTCACCACTATTGGCTTGTAGCAAATCACCATGACGAAGCACAGGACCTCGGTCAAGAAATAAACCCACGTCACGGTCATTATCACTGACTGCTTTTAGACGGCCACGGATACGCAGCTCATAAGGCAAGGTCAAGGTGTCATAAATATCGACCGAAGCATTAGCATCCATTCTTTTTATTAATTCAAGCATATTATTATCCTTACAAACGATTTAAAACAGATGGCTTAAAACAAATGATAAAGCTGAGCTAATGGCAATTCAGAGAGCGGCTCGCAAGTTAAGAGCACACCGTCTACATGAACTTCATAAGTTTCTGGATCTACCGTGATGTTCGGGCAGTAATCATTCAGCTTCATGTCTTTTTTGCGCATGCTACGAACGTTTTTACACGCGACCAATCGGCTTTTTAGCCCCAGTTTTTCTTCGAGTCCCGTGTTCATCGCAGCTTGGCTAACGAAAGTAACACGTGTAGCAGAAACTGCACGTCCTAGCGCGCCAAACATGCGGCGGTAATGCACTGGCTGCGGGGTCGAAATCGCTGCGTTAGGATCACCCATTGCAGCACCAGCAATCATGCCGCCTTTTAAGATAATGGAGGGCTTAACACCAAAAAACTTAGGACGCCATAGTACCAAGTCTGCCATTTTGCCAATCTCTACCGAGCCCACTTCATGTGATACACCATGGGTGATGGCAGGATTGATGGTGTATTTGGCAATATAACGTTTGACTCGGAAGTTATCAGTACCGCGCTCTTGATCTTCTGGTAGCAGACCACGTTGCAGGCGCATTTTGTGCGCGGTTTGCCACGTACGGCAGACCACTTCACCAATACGGCCCATGGCTTGAGAGTCCGATGAAATCATTGAAATGGCACCAAGATCATGCAAAATATCTTCTGCAGCAATGGTCTCACGGCGGATACGCGAATCAGCAAAGGCCACATCTTCAGGAATATTTGGGTCTAAGTGATGACACTCCATCAGCATGTCTAGATGCTCGTCAACAGTGTTGATGGTGTACGGGCGTGTTGGATTGGTCGATGACGGTAAAACATTTGGCTGACCACAAGCGACAATAATATCTGGCGCATGACCACCACCCGCACCTTCAGTATGATACGAATGGATACAGCGATCTTTAAAGGCCTCTAGCGTATCTTTAACAAAGCCTGACTCATTTAAACTATCAGCATGTAGCGCTACCTGAATATCGTAACGGTCAGCAACATCAAGCGCATTACTAATCGTTGCTGGCGTTGCCGCCCAATCTTCATGAACTTTTAAACTCATAACGCCAGCTTTGACTTGCTCTTCAAGTGCTGCAGGCGTACTGGCACTGCCTTTACCCAAAAATCCGATGTTAATAGGCAGGTCATCCACGGCTTGCATCATTTTGCCAATGTGCCACGGTCCAGGCGTGTTGGTGGTAGCGACTGAGCCAGTTGCAGGGCCAGTACCGCCACCAATCATAGTGGTAAGACCGCTCATTAACGCCTCATCTACTTGCTGCGGGCAGATATAGTGAACGTGAGTATCTACCGCGCCTGCGGTCAATATTTGGTTTTCACCAGCGATAATCTCAGTACCTGCGCCAATGATAATATCAACATCCGGCTGCGTATCAGGGTTGCCGGCTTTACCAATAGCGACAATGCGCCCGTCTTTTAAGCCAACATCGGCTTTTACGATGCCCCACCAATCAATAATAATCACGTTGGTAATCACAGTATCCATCACTGAGTCTGAGCACAATTGGCTTTGTCCCATACCATCACGAATCACTTTACCGCCACCGAATACTACCTCTTCACCATAATGGGTATGGTCCTTTTCAATCTCGATCCAAAGCTCGGTATCACCCAAACGGATGCGATCGCCAATGGTCGGACCATACATATTGGCATAGGCGTCGCGAGATATTTTCATCGTGTTTCTCCTGAATCTGAATTGTCATCTAGCGCACCCATTACCTCACCTCTAAAACCAAAGATTCGGCGCAGTCCGGCATAAGGCAGTAACGACACCTCACGTTTTTGACCTGGCTCAAAGCGCGTAGCGGTGCCAGCAGGTATCGCTAGGCGATGGCCATAGGCTTTTTTGCGATCAAAGCTCAGTGCACTATTGGTTTCAGCAAAGTGATAGTGAGAGCCCACTTGTATAGGGCGATCGCCGGTATTGGCCACTTCAATCACAAAGCTGTCTCGACCTACGCACAGTTCAATATCACCTTTCTTTAATTGATATTCACCTGGAATCATCATGCTCTCCTTAAGCTTTATGCTCTTATTAGATAATAGGACTGTGAACAGTCACCAGTTTGGTGCCATCAGGAAAAGTCGCTTCGACCTGAATACTTTCAATCATCTCAGGTACACCTTCCATCACATCGTCACGAGTTAAAATTTCGCGACCGGCGCCCATCATTTCTGCCACCGTGCGCCCTTCTCGTGCGCCTTCCATAATCTCACAACTTATCAGAGCAATCGCTTCTGGATAATTAAGCTTCAGCCCTTTTGCCTTACGGCGCTCGGCCAAAAGCCCAGCAGTAAAAAGCATTAATTTGTCTTTGTCTCTGGGGGTTAGTTCCATTATTGTCTCCATTATTATTAATATTGTTGTGCTGAAAACCGATTGATCTGCGACTTGCTTTTATGTGTAATCGAAAAAAAATACGCATAAAAATTATTAGGTTAACCAAATGCGCGGCGTCACTGCCTCAACATCCATCAGTCTTGGGCGCAGAATTTCCCTCGCTTGTTGCAATAAATCCCATGCCTCATTGCGCTCCATGCCCAAATAGCGAAGTAAAAGCACACCGCGGCGATAAGTCACCGCCCAATTGTGGTTGGCAGGTATTTTGTCGCGTAGTTCGGTAATGGTGTCAGCAGGGTCACTCAGTCCGACAGCCCAAAGGGTAGCGTGAACCGTAGCGCCGCCTTGTCCCCATTTACCTAAAAAGCGAGGATGTATTGGGTCAATAGCTTGGCGCTCTAACCATAGTGGCCGACCTTTTCGGCTAAGCTGAAAGCGCTGTTCAATGATGCCACTGACATAAGGTAAGTCGCTGGCTGGGCGACCAAGGCCTATAATCTCCCAGCCCAAGCATTTAGCCGTTTCAGCCAAATCAATAATCACCGTTTGCTCACCGCGTGACCCATCAAAAGCCAGCGTTTCTTGTGGCAGCCATTCAAGTGTGGCACCGTCTTCGATTTTAAGATGAGTGTGTTGTGTCCAAGCGACGTTATTACTATCGGCTCGATACAGTTTGTTGGCAGCTGGTGTGGTTAATAAAGCGTGAGCGTTTTCAGACACCGTAACATCGATGGTTAAAGAATCACCGCTGGCAATACCGCCGGGTGGATGTAAAAGATACACATGACAGCAGCCATCACGACCTTCAGGGTAAAAAGCGCGCTGTACCCGTAGTGGACCATAGTGACGTGCGACATTCATGCGGGTAATGCGAGTGTCCGCTTCAGGATAGGCTGCAAACCCCAGAGTTAATGAGGCTGGCCAATGGCGGCTGGCATCAAAACGATGCCCAGAATCTATGATTGGCTGCGGATGCACAGGCATAGAAGATAAAATCGTCATGCGATTGGAAACCTTTTTTATAGGCCCAGCGCGACATACATCGCTGAATCGTCAGCAAATTGGCTGACAATAGCAAAATGAGAAAATACATTCACGTGCGTGGGTGAGGTTAGAGTGACAGTGGCAGTGGCAGTGGCAGTGGCAGTGGCAGCCTAGTAGCTGTCATCGAATGTCATCAGTTGGGCAATGATTGCCTAAAAACCATAAAACGAGTAGTTCAGATAAATTGCGATGTACCATCAGGGTAGAAGATGCTTCCCTTGATATGTGTATGAGCTTAATTAATGCAAATAGGCGCTATAAAAAAGCACTTATGGGCAAACAGCCATACTGTTTATCTCTTATAAGCCAACCGTACATAATTGTCAAATTATTTCTTTACACATTGGTAAAAATTATGGCAGCTCAATCCTATTTTTAGTTAATCCGTACTGTGAATCTTGTAGTAATTCAATAAGATAGATAGCTAGAGGGTAGTAACCTTAACAAACATGAGACGAAAATTTCAAAGTATTAACACTTGTTAAATATTTTAGAGAGCGTCTCAGCAAAAAATTACTGCTTCATCCCATCCTGCCACGGCTGAAATTTGGTCATCGTTTGCAAAAAAAACGGATGCTGCAGCCAATCTTGTAACCATCGCTGTAGATTTGGATAAGGCAGGCTATAAAAAACATTACGATCGACATGAGCGAATTGACGGACAAAAGGCATAATACCAATATCGGCAATCGTTACAGTTTTCCCTAGCAAATAAGGATTTTTAGTCAGCAATTCCTCTAACACTTGTAAAAATATTTCACCCTTCTGTCGATACTCTGTCTGGGTCATGTCTGTATGACGATCGGCATATTTATAGCGATCGAGCCAATATTTAAATTCGTTGTCGTTTTTATCAATCAAAGCATTTGCCTGCTGCAAAACCTCTGCATCCAAAAGCCCTTGCGGATCTTGCTGCTCAAGCGCCCATATCATTATCTCTGTACTCTCTTCAATCACCGTCCCATCTACAAGTTGTAAAACAGGCACCGTACCTTTTGGGCTAATGGCTAGCATCTGCGACGGCTTATTTTTCAGTGTTATTTCGCGCAGCTCTACCTGTAGCTCGGCAAACAGTATGCCGAGACGGGCGCGCATGGCATAAGGGCAGCGACGAAAAGAATACAGGCAATGATAAGAGGAAGTCATAGGTAGGGTTCGTAGTTGAATTGAGACTAATAAGTTTAGACGCGGAGGTTGATCATTACTAGGGTGTTTCATCATTTTAAAAATACTAGGGACGATACCTTCATTTGCACATCATAACAATGCAAGTAATTGCATTGTTATGATGGTCTGGATAATTTAGAAGATAGAGCATTAGTTTAGAACGATATTTACAGCACCATGGTTAAAAGTTTTATACTTGTTAGCTTATTCAACTTATATTGGGATTTACGATAAATTCGATTGATAGGATTTTCTAAAGCAGTTACACTTCCTTAATAAACCGCTACATTCACGACAAGGAAGTCGATATGCCTCGTAATATCTCTCACGCTATTGTTAACCCTACCACCCTTAAAACATTGACCAAAAGTATACTTGCCATCTCGCTATCAATGGCAGGTCTAGCGCATGCTGAGCTTTATAGCAGTGTGACATTTTTTGGTGATAGCTTGACCGATGGCGGTTATTTTAGTCCCATTACCCAAGGCAAGCTCGGTATTAAAGAGTCAGGTCAATTTACGACCAATCCTGATAACGTATGGGCAACGTCATTCGCTGAGCAGCTAGGTACAACAGCTGTTCCCATCGTTTATCTTGGAAATCAAGCTGGTAATAACTATGCTATTGGTGGTGCAAGAGCAGGCAAGGATATCGTTAATACGGACTTTGGCGTTAACGTTCCTGTTGCGTCTGTGAACACTCAAGTAACTGGTTATCTGGCTAATAAAAAAGTTGATCCTAATGGTATGTATGTGGTGTGGGGAGGCGCAAACGATTTACTTGCGGCAGCTGCAAATCCTGCTAATGCGATAAATACGATTTCATCAGCGGCTGGCAGCCAAGTCGCCGCTATTAAAGCGCTCAAAGATAATGGTGCGAACTATATTTTAGTACCTAATATCCCTGATATAGGTCTAACACCTACTGCTATCGCTGCAGGAGCAGGGTTTCAATCGTCTGGTACGATGTTAGCAAATTTATATAATCAAACTATGTATAGTGGCGCAGTAGCTACGGGTGCTAATATCATACCGCTCGATACTTTTAGCTTATTACAACAAGTCGCTGCCAACCCTACGGCTTATGGCTTTACAAATATGACTCAAAAAGCTTGCAACACTTCAAGCTCGCTTTTATGTGGATCAAGTAATTTAGTCGCGCCAGGTGCCAATGAAAGCTATTTCTTTGCTGATGGTATCCATCCGTCGGGACGTGCGCATCAAATGATTGCAGATTACGCCAGTGCCGTCGTTACCGCTCCTAGTCTTATTGGCGTGTTGCCGCACATTGCGACGACAGCAGGGCTAGCAACTAGCGAGCGCTTGCAATCTCACATCAATAAAATCCAAAGTAGTGAACAAAAACCTGCCCGTAAGTTATGGGCAACCGGTGAGTTTGAAAATCAAGATATTGCAAGGTTTGAAGGCGATAGTAATACCCAAGTATTATTAGGTGTAGATTTTGCTCATCCTAACTCAGCACATGCGGTAACAGGCTTGTATGGCAATATCACTCAAAAAGATTTTGAGAACTCAGGGGTTCGCACTGGCTTAAGCAATATCGACTTAGAAGAAGTAGGCTTTGGTGTCTATCATAGCAATACGCTAGATAAGCTTGGCGGCGTGCAGCTTAATGGCGCGGTTGGCTTTGGTAATCTAGACGTTGATGTC
Source organism: Psychrobacter sp. SC65A.3 (assembly GCF_025642195.1). Taxonomy (NCBI): domain Bacteria; kingdom Pseudomonadati; phylum Pseudomonadota; class Gammaproteobacteria; order Moraxellales; family Moraxellaceae; genus Psychrobacter; species Psychrobacter sp. SC65A.3. The sequence goes on from NZ_CP106752.1 coordinate 1,932,688, forward strand.
ACACGTGCGGTCACACTTGGTGGCAATAAACAAGAGTTTAACTCTAATGCTGATGGTAAACGTTACTATGCTAACTTGCAGGCAGGATATCCGATGCAGTTCAGCAGCCTTGCTATCACGCCATATATCGGTGCAACGGCTAGCCGTGTGAGATTGGACGCGCTAAAAGAGCAAGAAATGTCTGGTATCGCCATGCAGTTTGATGAGCAAAAATATACTACCACTTATGGCAAACTTGGCGTGAAAGCCAACCATAATCTAGGCGATTCACTTAATGTATTCGGGGATGTTCATTATCAAAAGCAGTTGAGTGACAATCGTGAAGCGGCTTCTGCGCGTCTTAACACCATAGCAAATGTCAGCTTTGATACGCCAATGGTACAGACCGACGATGATAATTTTGGCATGACGCTTGGTGTATCCAAAAGCTTTGGTCAATTAAATGCCAATGCTGGTGTTACGCACTCGCAAGGTGATGATGACAAATCAACGAGTTTGTTTGTCGGTCTTAGCAGCACTTACTAAACGGTTTGAATCAAGCTTAGTTGCTGATAGTTTATATATTGAAGCTCAAAAAAACCGCCAAACGCTAAAAAGTGCTTGGCGGTTTTCTATTGAGATGGATTTTAAATAGGCTTTTTAAGATTTTTTCTTACGTCGTTATGAGTACTATCATGATTTAACGGGCAGTCCGTATTCCACTTTGCTAATAACCTCACCATGCTGCTCAATCGTTAGCCAGTAGCCTTTAATCATGCCGCCATATGGCAAATTGCCATTGTAGTTTTTGTAATGCTCATCAATACACTTTTGTACGATGAACTCACGTTCTGTCTCAGTCATTCGAGCAATATTTTCAGGCAAGTGAGCATGAGCCAATTGAGCCGCACCGCCACGGGACATCCAATTTGCGCCGGCAGTAAACTCAAAATCAACATCTGCTCTTAACCGATATTTAGGCAAAGGATACGCATAATGCGCCAAATCATACTTGATTTGAGCGATGTCTTCTCCAAACGCCTCATCCTGCATATCAAGTACTGAAACCAGCTTTTCTAAGAATTGCTCAGGAGTAAAATAAGCATCGATATAACTGCCATCCAAGCCCAATTTTTCGCTAGACAGTACGTGACGCAAACGATCACAGGCAGGAATAGTATGCTTAAGCGGATAGCCCATGGCTCTGGTAATATCTTGGGGACGGCGCTCACACGTATCGATTTGAGTAATGATACGGCGCGCCAAAGAATGCTGCGGTCTATAATAGCGGGTGTATTTGGAATGAGTAGCAGGAAGATTAAACAAGTGAGACTCCTATAACTCCGACAATAAAAGTATAATAATAAGCCAAATTCGGCAAATCAAATAAGGCATGGATGACTTTGTCGGAGAAAAGGCTCATGCGCTTTACCAGAGTTATTTTATATCGTGCTGGAAGTTGCAAGGCTTGTAGCGCTGTCATTGATTGATTCACAATGGCAAGTGAAAGCTACGAAACCATTAAACCCACGATAGGTCTGAATGACCATTTTTAATAATGATAGCACATCAGATAATGGTAATACTGTTAATCTTCATTATAAAACGTAGCAGTATATATCCTATTCCTTTTAGAGTGAATCGACTATAACACTGACATTTAAAAAACCCCATAAGTTGAATCCAACTTATGGGGTCAGTGTAAAATCGAGTATATTACTTAGCTATTAACGCTCTAAATGTAAATACTGCAAATGGCGCTCGTACTGGTTTAAGATATCGACCAATACTTGCTCTTTAGAGTAACCTACCAAGTCATACTCTTGCGAGCCTTCACTCAAGAACACTTCCGCACGATAATAGTACTCTGCATTCTTAGTTGATGTGCTCAATGTAAAGTTAGGACGCTCCGCTTTGATCAAATTAACTTCATAAATAAAGTCGTCTTCATCACCGTGTCCAACCCGTAATTTCAGACCATCTATTTGACCGCTACTCTCATCCATACCTTCATCTATATCTTGTCCGATATGTTCAGGGTTACGGATATCCAAAGACGTCTTTAGACCGCCTGCGGCAAACTCTTTTTCAACTTCCGTCATGGCAGGTCTGACCACATTTTGTAAAAACCGTTCAACTTGTGCATGGCTTGGGAAACTCACAATACGTTGCAAGCGTGCTTTCCAGCTTTTACCACTATCAAGCACATTAGCCGTACCAATCGTACTGGCTTTACGCTTATTACCTTCCTCTTTGAGCGACTTCCACATCGACATCATATAGAGTACAAGGATGAGAGAGAACGGTAAGCCTGCAATGACGGATACGGACTGTAATGAGGCAAAACCACCAGCAAACAATAATCCTAAGGTAATAAGACCGGTCGCTGCTGCCCAAAATAAGCGTAACCAAACAGGTGCATCCGTATCATTGGTCATGCCGCGTGAGCTCAAGTTTGCTAATACTAACGCGCCTGAGTCAGCTGAAGTCACAAAGAATACTAGCCCAATCACAACACCTGCAAATGATAGCACTTCGCTGTAAGGAAAATACTCAAACAAGGCAAACATGCCCATTGCCGCATCATTGACTGCGATTTCACCAAGTTCAGTGGCACCATTGGCAACCAAATCTATCGCTGAGTTACCAAAGATAGAGAACCAAGCAAAGATGAATCCAAGTGGGATAAACATCACACCAAATACGAACTCACGCAGGGTACGACCACGGCTAATACGCGCAATAAATAGGCCTACAAACGGTGCCCAAGCGACCCACCATGCCCAGAAAAATATCGTCCAGCCTGATTTCCAGTCAGCGCCAGCTTGACCATCATAAGCATAAACATCAAAAGTTTTGAAAACGATGGTTTGGAAGTATTGACCAATATTTTGGGTAAAGGTATTCAGCAAATAAACCGTATTACCCATCACCAATATCGCGATTAATAGCAATATCGAAGATAGCATATTAAATTCGGATAAACGGCGGACGCCTCTTTCTACACCAGTCATCGCAGAGATCGCCGCGGCAGCGACAACACCTATGATGATAAAGGTTTGAACCATTTTGCTGGATTCAATCCCAAAAACATGAGTCAAACCAGCATTGGCTTGCAATACACCAATACCCAAACTGGTCGCGATACCCATCAAGGTACAAACCACACCAAAGGTATCAATACCATCACCAAGCCAGCCTTTGATTAAACGCTCGCCAAAGATAGGCGTCAGTGGCGAACGTAACGCAAGTGGCATGTTTTTACGATAAGCAAAGTACGCCAATGCCATCCCGATTAAAGCATAAATGCCCCAGCCATGTAGACCCCAATGTAAAAAGGTCTGTGCAAGTGCTTCACGCATGGCCGCCTCACTGGCAGGCTCGAGCCCCGTATGCGGCGTCAGATAATGCATCAACGGCTCAGACGCACCAAAGAACAATAAATCAATACCGATACCCGCAGAGAACAGCATCGCGGCCCATGCTAGGAAAGGAAATTGCGCCTTTTCATGATCTTGACCAAGCTTAATATCGCCATACTTAGAAAAGCCAACAAACAAGGCGAATATACTATACGCGGCAACCACCAGCATGTAATACCAGCCAAAACTCTCTGATACCCATGCCATACTTGAACTTAATAATGCCTCACTATAATCTGGAAACGCAATCGTCCAGATTATCAATAAAATAGAAATAATAGCTGAGCCTAAAAAAACCGTCTTATTTAGAGTCAGGGGTTTCGTCGCATCTTTTGATGGCGAGCTGTACATAAAAGACCTCAATAGGTAAATTAAACAGGGTCTGATATTGCTTTGTCCGTCATAATCTTATGGCTGATAACCGCATGACATACAAATAACTGCATGACGCACAAAGCAGTACCAATAAATGAAATTTGCTAAATCAACAATGTGAAAAAATAGCAAAGCAAACGATAAACAGAGGCAGCCATAACGGCACTCATCTTCTTAAACTTTAGCGCTGATAAAAAAGACCTTTACTGTAAAAGGCCTTCTTATTAAAACTGTCTTATATGATTGATGATTCAACCGCTTATACCATAGAACTATAACTCCGCATCGGCTCTGCTCTGAGCGGTGCACCATTAGCGACATAATAATCTACCGTCGAACGTGGCAACTGCACACCGCGCATTTTATCGACGATTTTTTCTGCCAGCATAATGGTGGTCGCGTTTAGATTACCACTGATGATATTTGGCATAATTGACGCATCAACGACGCGCAAGCCATCGATACCATGTACCAGCCCTTCGCCATTTACGACCGAATCATTGTCTTCGCCCATCGCACAGGTACAAGATGGATGATAAGCCGTCTCACTGTGGTTACGGACATACTCGTCCAACTGCGCATCAGTCACTAAATCATCCGTTGGTGCAATCGAGCGGCCACGATAAGGATCAAGTGCTGGCTGATGCATGATCTCACGCGTGATACGCATAGCAGCACGGAACTCCTGCCAGTCTTGATCATGAGACATATAGTTAAACAAGATACTCGGATGAGCACTTGGATCTTTTGAGGTCAGCTTGACACGACCACGACTTGGCGAGCGTAATGAGCCCACGTGTGCTTGGAAACTATGCGATTTAACCGCACTTCGACCATCATAACGTACCGCTAATGGTAAGAAATGGTACTGAATATTAGGATGGGTGAATTTTTCATCGGTACGAATAAAACCGCCACCTTCGAACTGGTTTGACGCGCCAAGACCCGTACCATTGAATAACCACTCAGCACCGATGGCGGGCTTGTTCCACCATTTATTGGCAGGTGCAATCGACACTGGCAGCTTACATTCATACTGCATATACAGCTCTAAATGATCTTGCAGGTTATTACCGACGCCTGGCAAATCTATAATCTCATTAACACCTAGATCTTTTAACCATTGACCAGGGCCAATACCAGAACGCTGCAATAATTGTGGCGAAGCAATTGCACCTGATGAGACAATCACTTCACGAGAGGCATGAAAGTTCTTGGTTTGACCTTGATGCTCGACTTTGACACCGATGGCACGCTTACCATCAAACAAGATTACATCGGTCAATGCACCCGTCAAAATCGTAATATTGCTGCGCGGTTTAGCACGGTCCAGATAGCCACGGGACGTTGAAGCACGGCGACCATTAGGCGTCACGAAACGATCCATTGGCCCAAAGCCTTCTTGCTGATAACCGTTTAAATCGTCAGTACTTGGATAGCCAGCTTGCACGCCTGCTTCAATCATCGCCTGAAACAGTGGATTGACCCCTGGTTTTGAGGTGGTCATCTCAACAGGACCACCCACACCATGATAGTCATTCTCGCCAGCATCACGGTTTTCTAACTTTTTAAAATAAGGCAGGCAATCAAGATACGTCCAATCTTCTAAGCCTTTAATCTCAGACCAATCATCAAAATCTAGTGCATTACCACGGATATAACACATCCCATTAATCAGAGACGAGCCACCTAACCCTTTACCACGACCGCAATCCATGACGCGGTTATTCATATAGGGCTCAGGATCGGTTTTATAACCCCAGTTATAAGTAGTACCTTGCAACGGCATAGCGAGCGCCGCTGGCATCTGAGTACGAAAGTCTAAGCGATGGTCTGGACGACCCGCTTCTAGTAGCAGCACCTTAATGTTGGCATCTTCGGTCAAACGCGTGGCCAGCACATTGCCTGCTGATCCTGCACCAATGATAATGTAGTCATACTCAGGTGTGGTCGATGTCATAAAACGCTCCATAATATTGAAAAATAAATCATTTACTATCAGTAAAGTCGAACAAAGAACAAATTAGCTCTACTACTGAACCACTTTACTGATTAAGAATTTTCTCAATACAAATGATTAAAATACAGATTCAAACTTACCCAATTCTACTTGGATAGATTTGGTCTGCGTATAATACTCAAGGGCTTCAATGCCGTTTTCGCGGCCAATACCTGAATGCTTGTAACCGCCGACTGGCATTTGAGCGGCTGATTCGCCCCATGTATTTAACCAGCAGATACCCGCTTCGATTTGAGCAATGACTCGATGTGCTCGGGTCAAGTCAGCAGTCACGACGCCAGCTGCCAATCCATATTCGGTATCATTGGCACGGCGAATAACTTCTTCTTCAGTCTCATAAGTCAATATCGACATGACTGGGCCAAATATTTCTTCACGTACAATAGTCATTTCATCAGTACAGTCAGTAAATACCGTCGGTGCGACGAATGCGCCATTTGCCAATTCGCCTGTCGTCACACGGTCACCACCTGTTAGCAGTCGTGCACCGCTAGCCTTACCTTGCTCGATATAGCCAAGCACTCTTTCCATATGCGGGAAGCTGACTAGTGGGCCCATGTTGATGCTTTCATCCATCGGATCACCCAACTTAATACGCTCAACACGCGTTGAAATAGCTTGCTCGAACTTAGCTTGCATGGCTTTAGGAATAAACACACGCGTACCATTGGTACATACCTGACCACTGCTATAGAAGTTCGCCATCATCGCGATGTCCGCAGCCGTATCGATGTCTGCATCATCAAAGATGATCAATGGTGACTTGCCACCCAACTCTAATGTCACGTCTTTAAGAGACGATGATGCCGCACTCGACATGACTTTTTTACCCGTCGGTACGCCACCGGTAAACGATACTTTGGCGATATCAGGATGCTGAGTTAAGGCCTCACCCACTTTATAATTGCCTTGGACGACGTTAAATACGCCATCTGGTAATCCTGCTTCTGTCAAAATTTCTGCCAGTTTCAACGCAGTCAACGGTGTCACTTCTGATGGCTTAAAGATCATCGCGTTACCAGCAGCTAGTGCTGGTGCTGCCTTCCACATCGCGATTTGAATCGGATAGTTCCATGCACCAATACCAGCGACCACGCCAAGTGGCTCACGGCGAGTATAGACAAAACTGGTATCACGTAGTGGAATCTGACGACCTTCAATCATCGGTGCCAGACCCGCATAATATTCAACGACATCCGCACCAGTGACGATATCGACATACTTAGTTTCAGAGTAAGCTTTACCTGTGTCTTTCGTTTCGAGTAATGCCAGTACGTCATTGCGCTCGCGTAATATCTCAACGGCCTTTGATAGGATTCGACCACGCTCAACTGCTGTCAGTGCTGCCCAAACTTTTTGACCTTTTTGTGCGGCTTTAACAGCGTCGTCGATTTGCTCATTGGTCGTTTGCTGAATCGTCGCTAGCACTTCACCCGTCGCTGGATTAATATCTTCAAAAGTCGTCAGCGTTTCATTTACCGCCAAATAACGGCCGTTAATATAAGCAGTTTGTATTTGTTCTAAATCAATGATGTCTGTTAAGTTGTTTGAGTTTATATTAGTAGCTGTCATGCAGTGCTCCTATTGACGACTGGCAAAAGCTTTATAAAAAAGTTAATACCGAATGATGTCGTCATGGGTTAAATGTTTAAAATAAATTTATATCGTCTATTTCTATAAGCTGTTCGTTCAATGCTTCTATAATAAAAAACGCTTCTTCGATAAATCAGTTGAGAGCAGCGTCTTACTCTTTCTCAGATTGAATCATACTTATCAAGCGTTTATGAATGGATGTTTTATCTGAGATATTGATTCCTGAAAAATCAGAGAGCCAAATACCATCAGCGACTAAACGCACCATACATAGTGTTTCGGTATTGTCGGTTGCTTCATGTTTCTTTAATTGTGCATTTGCCCACTCTGCCCATAAGTCACGTAGCTCACTATCGCCTAGCATCAATGCATATAGTGTCGCTTGGCTATTGAACTCATGCTGCCCTTTTTCGCCCAAGCTAATCGTGGCATTGATATAAGCACGGGTAAAAGAGCCAAAACGTACAGGGTCTTTTGCCATAGCCGCGTCAACCTCTAGCTCAAACTTTTTCATGGCGTCATGAAATACTTCCATCACCAAGGCGTTTTTGGTGGTGAAATGATGCATCACGCCACCTTTGGTTACCCCAACTGCATCAGCAACCGCTTGGAAGGTCACCTTGGCCAAACCTTGCTCTAAAGTAATGCGTGCCGCTTGGTCAAGTAATGCCCGACGTACTACTTCTGGTTGTTTTTTGCGCTTATGCGCGTTTTCAGCTTCCATTTTTATCTCCAGATACACGATTAATGCCCGACAGAATTAGATAGTAAATTCATCACGACGACACCGCCCACAATCATCGCAATACCAACCACCGCTGCTGTATCCAGTGTTTGCTTAAAAAACACCAAGCTTACCAATGAGGTCAATACAATCCCAAGTCCAGCCCACAACGCATAAGCGATACCAAGCGGTATGGTCTTGATAGTCTGTGTCAATAAGTAAAACGAGATGGCGTAGAGCACACCCATAATCACTGTCGGCACCAAACGCGTAAACTGCTCTGACTTAGCTAAAAAGGTGGTGCCAATGACTTCACACATGATAGCAATGGCAAGGTAACCGTAAGCAATCGTGGTAGGACTCATAATTAGGATACCTGTCTCAAATTGAGCACATATTAATAATGTATATACATTAAAGAAACCACACGGTCGGTATTTTATAGAAATAATCTAGCAATGTGAAGGGTTAATATGTATTTTGTTTATTTTAGATGAGATAAGGCTAGATGGAATTATGGGGGCAAGGCGGACTGATAATATGGCTTTACTTGACACGCCGCACTTTACATTGAGCTCAAACCTTTCCTTACTATAAAGAGTGAAACGCCCGTATAGTAAGGAAAGAGCAGATCCAAAAACGACTGTTTAGAGGCGGTTCTTTATATTGGTATAAGCAGGATTAATTAAGTCAAGACTGACTCAGGAAGGTTTAGCGTCCCTATGCTAGCGGCATCAATCGCCCCAGCAAGGTAACCTGGGAATTGTATTGACCATTCACTGCCAATACCCGTCAGACAATTTTCCCATACGCCAGATATTGCTTTAGATACAGGTGCTGACGCATGTTGACCATTGCCACTCGCGTCAGTAGCATTCGCTGTAAACGGTTCTTGCGCCCAGTCTTTAAGATATTCTCTTTTAGGGTTCTCTGCCTCTACGCCAAACAGTCTTACCAACTGTGCACGGCAATGGATTTTTAATTGGGCTTCAGAAATATTTTGACGTATTTCTGCAGGTACACCTATAAAACCAAACAGCGCACCACTACCGTCTGTCACCGAAGCATCATGAATCTCAACCATAGGACCTTGGGCGCTTCTCGCCGCTCCAGAAAGACCCTGTTTTTGCCAAAAAGGCGTGTCATAAACCGCCACATATTTTGCATGTGGCGCCATCCAAGTGGCTGTCTGCTGCCACTGCACAGCTAGATTGTAAGGTAAAGCAGGTTGAAACGTAATGCTTTCTTGTACCAAACGTGGCGGTAGCGCTAGCAGCACATGTTGTGCTTGCCAAGTCACTACTTGCTCAGATATATCTTTACTAGCAATCTCAATATATTGACCAACATGATTAAGTTGATATACGATTTGACCAGTCAAAATACGTGATGCATCTAAGTGAAGATACAAAGCCTCTATCAATGCTGCCATACCGCCTTTAAGTCGCATAGAAGGTGGTGAACTCTTATAGCCTTGCGTACGAACAGCAGGCGCATCAGGCGAGCGCTCGACCATCATATCGCCGTCTTCAAACTGCGTTACGGTCTCTAATTGCAGTTCTGCAATAAGATGCGCCAACTGCTGCTGATAGTCTGGCCAAAACCAAGAAGGCCCCAAATCAAAGCTATCTATATTTTTATTATCTCTCGAAAATTTTGCAGTAACGATACGACCACCTAGCGTCGGACGCGCCTCTAACAGCACATAATCGATGCCTTTTTTCTCCAATAAATAAGCCGCATACAAGCCGCTTAGACCGCCGCCAATAATCGCTACCGATGCTTTTTTCATATTATTTTTCTCAACAGTACTTATAAACTCAGTGAACATCGATACCGATGATTTGTGATAAATGTCCAGTTTTTAGATAAACCGTGGCGCCATTCCCTCCTGCTGTTATTTGCGATATCGCATCGACAGGCAGACGTATCCAACCACCGCGCTGATAACTCTGTCCCGCTTCTATCAACGTGCCCTCTAGCACCAATAGCTCAGCACCTCCTACGATGATACCTGTAAACAATGCCTCACCTGCATTGATACGTTGCAAGATCACTTGCTCCTTTGCATCCGAGTATAAATGGCAAACCTCACGGCCGCCTTGTTCTTGCCAGTTGTCAGCATCGTTGGTATCGATAGCGACATGACGGGTCTCGTCGACTGTCATCTGCCAAAGTTTGACAAAAATAACAGCCCCCTCATGACTATAAGGCTGATGCCCTGAAGTCGGTGGATTGCGTAGATACCAACCAGTAGGATAATCGTTGTTATCTGCAGAAAAAGTGCCTGACAATACCAAAATCTCTTCACCTCCTGGGTGCAGATGATGCGGAAAATTTGACTCAGGGGCATAGCGTACGATACTGGTAGCACGTGCTTTTTCGGCGCCAACTCGGTCAAGCATCACGCGCTCGACGCCGTTTTGTGGTGATTGGACCCACTGATAGTGTTCAGGTGCTAAGGCAGCACGGCATGAAAAGTCTGCATTGATGAGCATAATATAACTTCTAAATAAGTATGATATTGCTTGGAATTATCCTCTGATTTATCTATTTTGACAAACCAGATAAACTTATTGTCGAAGTCAGTATTTATCATTAAAAGGCTAAGCATTAATGATATTAGCAAAAAACCCCTTTAACTAAAGCCATTGACTTGCTATCTTGCTTACCTTTTCTGTGAACATCTCACTTTCTGCCCCGTTTTTACGCTAATTTTTTAGCATTCTTTCTGACCGTTGGATCATATGAAACATAACCTTGAGGTGAGCGCAAATGCTCGCCGCACTCAGTATTTTCAAGTATTCCTAATGGGCGTCAGCGCCTTTATTATGAATACCACCGAATTCGTCCCTGTTGCCCTATTAAGCGACATTGCCCAAGATTTCTCTATCACCACGGCAGAGACGGGCTGGATGTTGACGCTGTATGCGTGGATTGTCGCGGCCATGTCATTGCCATTAATGCTGCTGACCAGTCGCTTTGAGCGCAAGCGTTTGCTGTTGGCGTTATTTGCGGTATTTATTGCCAGTCATATGTTGTCAGTATTTGCTTGGAGCTTTGAAGTGCTGCTCATCAGCCGAGTTGGCATTGCGCTCACGCATGCGATATTTTGGTCAATCACCGCAGCGATTGCGATACGCGTGGCACCGGAAGGCAAAAAGGCTTTGGCACTTAGCGTGCTTGCGACCGGTACGTCATTAGCGATGGTGTTGGGTGTGCCTCTAGGACGCGTGGTCGGTCAATGGTTTGGCTGGCGCGCGACTTTTGGTGGTATTGGCGGGCTTGCCCTTATCGTATTCATTCTGCAAATGAGACTGTTGCCCACGCTGCCTAGTATGTTTGAAGGGTCTTTTAGAAAGATTCCAGAATTACTCAAAAACCCTTTATTGGTCTGCCTATATCTGCTAATTTTACTGGTCTTTACCGCGCACTATACGGCTTACTCGTATATCGAGCCTTTTATGCGTCAAGTCGGCTCAATCAGCGAAAACGCTGCGACTATTGTGCTGCTATTGTTCGGTGTCGCAGGGATTGCGGGTAGTGTAATATTCAGTCGCTGGGGGGATAATTTTAATACTAGGTTGATGCTGATATCGACGATACTGATACTATTATCTATGCTCATGCTGTTATTTGCGGTGACCTCAATATGGGCGCTCAGCTTGATTGCCCTACTCTGGGGCGCGGCGCTCATGCTATTGATTGTCTCTATGCAAGCCAAGGTCATCATGGTCGATGTCAATGCACAGGATATGCTGATGTCGATGTTTTCAGGGATTATCAATTTAGGCATTGGGACGGGCGCACTGTTCGGAGGTTATGCTGTGACTCATCTCTCGTTATCAAGCGTGGGCTATGTTGGCGCGGCAATCGCCAGTGCCGCATTACTCCTAATGTTGTTTATGATAAAGCGTTTTCCTGAATTAAGCAGAAGACTTGGTTAGCTAAGGGCAGATTAACCAAAGTTCATTCAGCGCACAAAAAAATGCCAGCCACTTAAATGGGCTGGCATTTTGCTTTTTGGTTAATGGTGAAAATCCACCTTCAAATCAGTCTATCTAAAAATCCACCTTACCGCGTAATACTTTTGTTTTACCGCGCTGAGTTTTTTGATCGACACGTTTACGCTTAGCATTTCTGCTCGGTTTGGTCGGCCTGCGTGTTTTATTGACGTAAGTAGCTTTGGTGATAAAGCTTTGTAAGCGCTCAAACGCATCAATTTTATTACGTTCTTGGGTACGAAATTGCTGCGCCTTAATAATGAGCACACCTTCTTTGGTAATTCGGCTGTCTTTACTATCAAGCAAACGCTGCTTAATGACATCACTCAAGCTTGAGGCATGGATATCAAAACGCAAATGAATCGCAGAGGAGACTTTATTGACGTTTTGCCCACCTGCGCCTTGCGCACGTATAGCGCTAATCTCGATATCACTGTCATTTAAACTAATGGTATTGCTGATAAAAATCATAGGATGCTTTTATAAATAATTGATAGTTATGATTAATGATAAACCATTATCAGCTACCTCGCTACTTGCCAGCTCACCCACTTCAAAAATCCGCATGTCTTAAAAGCAGTTTTTCAAGACTTATAAGCTGCAATTCAGAGATGAAACCTCATAAATGTTATTGTTTGGCATTGCTATGTCTGTCATCTGTCTGTAAAGCGTAAGCCTATCTAAGGATTCGATATTGACATGCTAGGATGGTTTTAGATTGCCAAGATACTGCTTAAACCAAGACATTGCTTAATTAGCTAATTATTTAGCAAGCAGTTTCTTAGCCAAAACTTTACCCGCCTTCTGCACACTAAAGCTAAAAATACGATTTGATAGGAATAACTGTTTTATGACCACTAAAAATAAAAAAGTAAAATCCACTGCAAAAGTTGATGACAATGCCACTAAAAATATCGCTTGCGACCCAGCTCACAGCATCCAAGTCAGAGGCGCAAGGGTTCATAATCTAAAAAACGTCGATGTTGATTTGCCACGTAATGCCCTTGTGGTATTCACGGGTATATCAGGGTCAGGCAAATCTTCGCTGGCATTTGGTACTCTTTTTGCTGAGTCACAACACCGCTATCTTGACTCAGTATCGCCTTATGCCAGACGCTTAATCGATCAAGTAGATCAGCCTGATGTCGATTCGATAGAAGGCTTACCACCTGCCGTTGCTCTCCAACAACAACGAGGCACGCCGTCTGTGCGCTCATCGGTTGGTAGTGTCACGACGATTTCGAATGGCTTACGCATGCTCTACTCGCGAGCGGGCGAATACCCTGCTGGTCAAGACATACTCTACGCTGACGCATTCTCTCCAAACACGCCAGATGGCGCTTGCCCTACTTGCTCCGGTATTGGCCGCGTGTTTGAGGTGACAGAAGAATTGCTAGTTCCTGACAATACCAAAACCATTCGCGAACGCGCCATTGCCGCTTGGCCGCCTGCATGGCAAGGGCAAAACCTAAGCCGTATCCTGACCTCACTTGGCTACGATATCGATAAGCCGTGGAATACCCTGCCCCAAAAAACCCGCGATTGGATTCTCTTTACCGACGACACCCCAGAAGTCCCTGTTTATCCAGAATACAACATTGAACAAGTACGCGAGGCGATTAAAAAAGGCGAAAAGCCCAATTATAAAGGGACTTTTACCAGTGCAAAGAATTTCGTCTTGCACTCTTTTGCTAGCACTCAAAGTCCGCGTACCAAAAAGCGCGTTTCCCAGTTTATGCAAATTTCTGAATGTCCAGAATGCCATGGCAAAAAACTCAAAAAAGAATCGCTATCGGTGAAGTTCGCGGGTCTTGATATTGGTGAACTGTCTCAATTAACCCTGACTGAAATGGCACTCAAACTTCAGGATGCGGCCAAGACCAAACCAACTGATAATATGCCAAACCGAGAAAAGGCCATTGTTGCTCAACGTATTGCCAGTGACATTCTGTCTCGAGTTGAGGCTCTGACCACGCTAGGCTTAGGGTATCTTTCACTTGAACGCACTACACCTACTTTGTCTCCGGGTGAATTACAACGCCTAAGACTCGCTACCCAAATTCGCTCTAAACTGTTTGGTGTGGTCTATGTGCTTGACGAGCCGTCTGCTGGATTACATCCTGCTGATACTCAAGCGCTATTGGGCGCATTGGATGAGCTGACCGCGGCTGGTAACTCGTTATTTATTGTTGAGCATGATGTCAGCGTGATTCGGCACGCCGATTGGATTGTCGATGTGGGGCCAAAGGCTGGAACCCATGGCGGCGAAGTTATTTATAGTGGCCCTGTAGCAGGCTTGCGGGACGTTGCGCAATCACGCACAGGACAGTATCTTTTTGAGACTGAAGGGGCGGTTGAGCATACCCCAAGAAAAGCGAAATCCTCGCTACAGTTGGTCAATATCGAACGCAACAACTTGCAAAGGCTAGATGTAGCGTTTCCATTGGGGGTGATGACAACGGTGACGGGCGTATCAGGTTCGGGCAAATCAAGCCTAGTCAGTCAAGCGCTGGTCGATCTCATTTATAGCGAATTAGGGCAGAAGACAATCATCGAAGCACCGACTGGCGAAGCTGATTTACTAGAGCAAGAGCTAGAAACTCAGACCAGCGGTAAGATTGCTGATGGGATGGAGCACGTAAGTCGATTGGTGACCGTCGATCAAAAAGCCATCGGTCGTACGCCGCGCTCAAACCTTGCTACTTATACCGGCCTGTTCGATCATGTGCGCAAATTATTTGCCGCAACGCCAGAAGCAAAGGCTAGACGTTACGATGCCGGTCGATTCTCCTTTAACGTTAAGAAAGGCCGCTGTCCAAATTGCGAAGGTGTTGGTTTTGTGAGTGTTGAACTGCTATTTCTGCCGAGCGTTTACTCGCCGTGCCAAGTGTGTCATGGGCAACGCTACAATGATGAAACCCTTGAGATCACTTATCGAGGCAAAAATATCGCTGAGATCCTTGATCTCACTGTTGAATCTGCTTATGAATTCTTTGTGGAAGAAGCACCCATCCTACGAGCATTAGACGCGTTGCTAAAAGTCGGGCTTGGCTACTTACGCCTTGGTCAGCCCGCAACCGAGCTTTCGGGTGGCGAAGCACAACGTATTAAGCTTGCCACCGAACTGCAACGAACACAACGAGGAGACACGCTTTATATCCTTGATGAACCTACAACTGGCCTGCATCCTTCGGATGTGTCGCTATTGATGGCACAATTGAACGGACTCGTTGACGCTGGTAACACTGTGATTATGGTTGAGCATGACATGCAAGTCGCTAGTAACAGTGATTGGATTATCGATATTGGGCCGGGCGCTGGTGATGAGGGCGGTCTTATTGTGGCAGAAGGCACACCAGCAGAGGTTGCGAAATCAAAAGCCAGTCGTACCGCGCCTTTTTTGCTGTTTTAGTTTGCTAGGGCGTAATCTATTAAACACCTTTTATAAACTCAGCAACTGACGGCAGCGCTCAATCACGGGCGCGTCGACCATTTGACCTGCTATTTTAAATATCGCCTGCGCGCTCCGCTCGTATTCTTCTATCACACGTCTTGCAAACTCAATATCGGCGTCAGTCGGTTGCAGAGATTGCTTAACAGTTGCTACTTGCTTTGGATGGATACAAAGCATTCCGGACATGCCCATTTGTGACCATAATTGCACTCGCTGCCCAAGCCCCTTACCATCGTTAAAATCAGTATAAACCGTGTCAATAGGCGCTAATAATTGATGTGCTTTTGATGTGAGTAAAAGCTGATAACGAATTTGATTGGCAATAACATCTGCTGCCGCTGTACCTACGTGCACCTGTAAATCATTGCATAAATCTAAAAACCCATAGCTAAATGCAAGCAGTCCAGCGGATTTTGCCATACTATCAATTTGATATAAACCAAGCGCTGTCTCTATTAACGCAATGACAGGCAAATCCGTAAGTTGATGCACACTTTCAATATCTGATGCTTGCTCAGCTTTGGCTAGTAACACGCCAGCCAAATTAGGCATTTTCTGACAGAGCACTACGTCTTTGAAAAACTCCTCACTACCTGTTTTATTGATGCGTACCCAAATCGGCTGATAAGCCTGACTATTATAATAGACTTGTAAATCTTTGCGAGCTCGCACCTTGTCCGTTGTAGCAACCGCATCTTCTAAATCCACAATCACTGCATCTGTCCCACTGGCAAAGGCTTTTTCCACTCTATCTATGCGAGTGGCTGGAACGAATAACCATGTTTTGATATTGGAAAATTTTTTAACAATAGATGCTTGCATGCTTTACTCCTTCCTTAAATATTATTACTTCAAACACTATTATTTCAAACACTGTTACTTAAAATATTAGTACTTACTATAACCAAATAAAAAACCGTATGCCATTTATCAGCATACGGTTTTAAAAATGGCTCTACTTTTAGAGGGCGAACGGCTAACTAAGCCAACATCCCACCATCAACAACGATCGTTGCGCCCGTCGTATAGCTTGACGCATCAGACACTAGATATAATACCGTGCCAGCCATCTCATCTGGATCTGCTACGCGTCCTAATGGAATTGCATGTAGCGCCATTTTTAAGACTTTATCATTAGTCGTTAACGCTGAGGCAAACTTAGTATCGGTTAAACCAGGCAACAACGCGTTGACACGAATGTTCAATGGGCCACACTCTTTTGCAAACGCTTTAGTCATGCTAATCACAGCAGCTTTGGTGATTGAATAGATGCCTTGCTTGTCACCTGCGACTAAGCCATTGACCGAAGCGGTATTTAAGATAACCCCGCCGCCCTGCTCGCGCATCATCTTACCAGCAGCTGTCGACATAAAGAAATAACCACGAATATTGACTTCAACGGTCTTATCAAAAGCGGCTAAGTCCGTATCTAAGATATGACCATAATAAGGGTTTGCAGCGGCATTATTGACTAAAATATCGATTTGACCGAACTCACTTTTGATGTGCTCAAAAATAGCATCAATCTGATCCATATTTCCGACATGGCACGCAAAGGCACTGGCTTTGTGACCATCAGCGACAATGCTATCAGCGACCGCTTGGCAAGCATCAATTTTACGGCTAGAGACAATGACGTGCGCGCCTCTAGAAGCTAATAAGCGTGCAATAGATTCGCCAATACCACGACTAGCACCTGTGACCAAAGCAATCTTACCCGTTAAATCAAATAAATCTTTCATTATTATTCCTTATATTTTTAAATATATTATTTATACATTTTAAATGTGTAGCAGAGCTGGAAGAAATTTTTGCAGCCTCTGGAGTGCAACGCACACAGCAAGCAAGAAAATTTTTACCAGCTCTGAGATACTTAGCTTAGAAATTTCATACCAATCGTTTTAAGAAATTGCATTAAGTCAGCTAAGCCAACATGCCACCATCAAGGGTAAACGCATGACCATTCATAAAGCTGCTTTCATCGCTCGCGAGCCATGCAATCGCGCCGGATACTTCATCAACTGTCCCTAAACGACGTAGCGGGCTGGCATTAATTGTTGCTTTTTGCGCGCGCTCGCCCATCTTCGCCATGGTATTTTGCACCATAGGGGTGTCAATAAAGCTTGGACAGACGGCGTTAAAGCGAATATTGACGCGCGCATATTCATGAGCAGCAGACTTGGTCAGTCCCATCACGCCATGTTTAGCGGCGCTATATGCTGACAATAACGGCGCAGAACGCAGCCCTGCGATGGATGCCACATTAATCACGTGACCGCCACCATTGGCTGCCATACAAGTAACAGCCGCACGCATGCAATGCCAGACGCCTTTTAGATTAACGGCAATATTACGGTCAAAGTCCTCATCGCTTAGCTCATGCATCGGTGCAGGCTGATGGTCGATGCCCGCATTATTTACCACGACATCAAGACCACCCAACGTTTCCATGGCAAAGGCAAACAACGCGCGTACTTCGTCGCCACTCGTCACATCGACCTTTTTAAAGACGATACTATTGCCAGCGTCTTGACCTTGCTTAGCAACCGCAGCGCCCATCTCTTCGGCCATATCACCGATCACAACTTTTGCGCCGCGACTGGCTAGCAATAACGCGCTAACCGCACCGATGCCAGACGCACCGCCCGTGATCAAAATTCTTTTGCCCGTTACATCTGATGAAATTCCGTTTGTATTCAGTGTCATGATCTATCCCTCTACCTTAAGTACCAGTTTGCCGAAGTTTTCACCTTTAAAAAGCATCATCAGGGTATCTGGGAAAGTCTCGATACCTTCAACGATATGATCTTTTACTTTCATATCACCTGACTGAATCCAGCCAGCAATCTCTTTCATCGCGATTGGATACTCTTTAATATTATCAAAGACAACGATGCCTTCCATACGGGCACGATTGACCAATAAGGATAAATAATTTGACGGCCCTTTTACCGCTGTGGTGTTGTTATATTGGCTAATCGCACCGCAAATCACGATACGCGCGCGCAGATTAATTTGCGTGAGGACGTCATTTAAGATATCGCCGCCTACGTTATCAAAGAAGACATCGACACCGTTTGGACAAGCTTGCTTTAAGCCTTTTTTGACATCCTCATTTTTATAATCTACTGCAGCATCGAAACCTAGCTCATCAACTAAGAATTTACATTTCTCAGCACCGCCTGCGATACCAACGACACGGCAGCCTTTTAGTTTGGCAATCTGTCCAACCAAGCCACCAACGGCACCCGCAGCACCAGAGACGACCACCGTCTCGCCAGCTTTTGGCTCACCAGTTTTTAATAAGCCAAAGTAGCCAGTCATACCTGGCATACCGAGCACGCCTAAGTAATAAGATAAGGGTGCAAGGTTTGGATCGACTTTGTATAACCCATTACCATCACTGACCGCATATGACTGCACGCCATTGTGACCACAGACATAATCGCCGACGGCAAACTTCTCATGCTTACTTTCAATGACTTCGCCCACGGTACCCGCGCGCATGACATCACCAATCTGTACTGGTTCGATATAAGATTTGGCATCGTTTAACCAGCCACGCATCGCTGGATCCATCGAAATATATTCAATTTTTATCAGTAACTGACCGTCTGTGATAATCGGTAGTTCTGACTCAGTATAATCCCAAGTCTGCGAACTCGGTGCGCCAACAGGTCTTTCTTTTAAGCGCCACTGCTTATTCATTGTTGTCATTATTTATTCCTTTAAATTTTTATAAAAAGCCATTGGTATCGTTTGCTTAAAAAGAGTTTATTAAAAATAAGCCAAATATATTAAAAAGCGTTCTTCTGGGATAAATTTTTCTCGCTTGCTGTGCGCTTTGCACTCCAAAGACTTCGAAAAATTCATCCCAGCATCACATTAGTCGTATTGTTCAGGCATGTTCTTATGTTGAAAACATTCCAAACAGTCACTTAAAACCATTCTGCTTGCATATTGGTACATACCGCATTGTCATTATTTAACAGTTCGATGTCGCGATTGATTAACGGCAATTCCCAATCGATAAAGTATTTGGCTGCTTGTATTTTCCCTTGATAGAAATTCTGCTTTTCAATATCTGTTGTCTCGCTTAGCAATTGCTCAGCTTTACTGGCTTGGCGAATCCAAATCCAGCTGACCACGATAGAGGCAAAGATATTCATCAATGCTTGTGCGTTACCAGTCAGCGTTAGTGCTTTTTCCGTTTGCAGGATTTTGCTTAGATGCACCAATACTTCATGCAGATGACCCATATAAGGCATCAATTTACCGGCAAGTTTGGCAGTCTCGGGCGTGGTAATGCTTTCTAAGTCTTGGGTAATTTCACGTTTTAGAATTTGAATACCAAGACCCTTGTTTTGCCATAACTTACGGAATGATAAATCTAACGCTTGCACACCATTTGTGCCTTCATGAATGGGATTGAGACGATTGTCACGCCAAAACTGCTCGGCTTGATACTCGCGCGTATAGCCTGCACCGCCCAATACTTGAATGCCTAAATCATTGGCTTTGGGCCCATATTCAGATGGCCATGCTTTTAATACTGGGGTTAATAAATCCAGCAGTTCTGATAGCTCAGCTTTTAATGTTGCATCTTCACAAGTATTGATACGGTCAATCAGGTTTGAGCCATATAAACACAGTGAAATGCCGCCCTCGCTATAGGCTTTTTGCGCAAGCAACATACGCTTCACATCGCCATGCTGGATAATCGCCGTTGCTGCATCTTCAGGTTTATTATTCGGTGCAATTCTGCCCTGCGTTCTGTCTTTGGCATAATCGAGCGAATACTGATAACCACGATAGCCAATCATCGCCGCGCCAAAACCAACCGCGATACGTGCTTCATTCATCATTTTAAACATGTAACGCAGACCAAAATGCTCTTCGCCGATAAGATAGCCATAGCACTCGCCTGCATCGCCAAAGCTTAATGCGGTAGAAGTCGCACCTCGATAGCCCAGCTTATGAATAAGTCCCGTTAAATGCACGTCATTGCGCTCGCCAACCGATGCATCGTCATTGAGTCGATACTTGGGTACGGCAAATAAAGAGATACCTTTGACACCACCAGGACCGCCCGGCACTTTGGCTAATACCAAATGCACGATATTGTCAGACAATTCGTGATCGCCTGCTGAGATATAAATCTTGCTGCCTTTGACGCGATAGCTGCCGTCGTCTTGTTTAACGGCGGTAGTTTTGATATCGGCAAGCGATGAGCCAGCATGTGGCTCAGTTAATGCCATCGTGCCGGTAAATTCACCCGTTAGCATACGCGGCATAAAGGCATTTTTAATCTCATCACTGGCGAAATGTGAGATGACATTAATCGCCGCCGTGGTCAAAAATGGATAAGCCGTCGTTGATGGGTTGGCCGCCATAAAATAGCCTGCCACTGCGGTCATAACCGTTTCGGGTAATTGCATGCCGCCATCGTCAAAGCTATAACGACCAGCGATGAAGCCCGACTCACGAAACGCATCAAAGGCGACTTTTACGTCACTTATCATGCTGACTTTTTTGCCATCGAACTGTGGCTCGTTTTTATCTGCCACATGGTTATGGGGCAAGAATAAATTGGTCGCGATTTTATTGGCAGTGTCTAATACTGCATCGAAGGTTTCGCGGCTGTGTTCTGCAAACTTCGGATGCTCGGTTAAATGTTCAGTACCCAATACATCATATAGTTGGAACGGTAACTCAAAGTCATTGATAAGCGTATCTGCTGCCATAGTATTCTCATTAACTCATTAAATTTGGTGATTCATTGATATTAATCTAATTTAACGCCTTGCCGTATTGTCATTTATGACATAATTATGGTCAAATAAGACATTCTCTCTAACCTATGGTGAGTGAATTTCAAATTACGTATCGTGCGGCTGATGAATATCAGCCATAAATTTGCATACACTTAAAGGAAGCCAAATTTTGCCCTACTTCAAACCGTTTAAAGTGATTATCGTTGGCTTCGATGGCGTGCTCGGCAGTGTGCTCGCTGGGGCGTTAGATTTATTTTCGTTTACTGGCGTCAGCTGGCAACGGTTTTTGGATGAGGCAGTAGAACCAAGGTTTGACGTGCAGATTGCAAGCTTAGGTGGCGCGGATATTAGATGCAGCAACCGTTTAATCATGCGCGCGCATTGCGATATTCAGGAAGTCGCAGAGTGCGACTTACTATTAATTCCAACCATTGGCGATTCAATCGATAAAGTATTGAGCCAAAATAGCGATTTAATTCCGCACATCAAGCGACTGGCGAATACCAAAGCGGATATCGCTAGTAATTGTAGCGGGGCTTTCTTTTTGGCAAAAGCAGGCTTGCTCGATGGCAAAGTAGCGACTACTCATTGGGGCTATGCCAGTAAGTTTAAGGCAGATTTTCCACTGGTTGATTTGCAAGAGAATCAATTTGTCACTCAATCAAAGAATCCATCAAAGAACCAATCAAAAAGCCAGCCAAAAAGTGATTCAGCACACCAATCAGGCAATATATTTTGTGCGGCAGGTGGTAGCGCCTTTTATGACTTGGGATTGCTATTGATAGAGCGTTATTGTGGGCGTGAGATTTCTACCCAAGTGGCAAAAACCCAGATTATTGATAGTAAAAGAGGCAATCAAAACAGCTATACCAATGTGACGTTGCATAAACCACATTCAGATCAACTGGTTAAACAAGTACAAGAGTTTATCGAGGAAAACTTCAAGCAATCTATTCAAGTTAGCGGCTTGGCAGCTATGGTAAATATCACCCCACGCACGTTAAATAGACGCTTTCAATCCTGCGTTGCGATGCGCCCGATTGAGTATATTCAAGCAGTCAGAATTGAGCAGGCAAAGCGCTTACTGGAATTGGGCGATGTGACGATAAAATCGTTAGCGGAGCAAGTTGGTTACGATGATATTTCCTCATTCACTAGGCTTTTTAAACGCGCTACTGAACTGACCCCGAAAGAATATCAGGAGAAATTTTCGAGACTGGCGATTTAACTTTATAGTGTATTTTTTCAAAGTAATACGTTGCTGAAGCAAATTTATCACAGCAAAAATTTTATGTAGTTAATTCGATATAAAAACGATACAGCGAGACGAAAAGTTGTTTTGCGCAGCATCTATCGGCGTAGGCACAGCACGCAAGAAAAACAACTTTTCATTGAGCAACTTGATAGCCATGTAACTGATTTATTTGGATTCGACTATAGACCTAAATTTTATTGCCACAAGCCTTCGACATGAATGGCGTCCGACTTAATAGTGGGATAATCGCTAAATGCCAATTGATAGCCACCGACTGTATTGGCGCTAAGCTGGCACGTCGCCCCCAGTGGAAAACTGTGTTTCTGACCAATATGACCAAAGCGCATGCCGCTATAAATCGTCAATCCTGTCAGCTTATGCAATTGACGAATCACGGTGGCGACATCATAACGCTTGTCATAGCTGTCCTCACCTGCACCTGATAACGCGCCAAACACGATGGCTTGCTGATCTTTAAACACACCTGCCAAATACAAATCATACAGCATGCGCTCAATACGATAGGCTTGCTCGCCGACATCTTCTAAAAATACGATACCGCCAGCAATTCGTGGCACATACTCACTGCCTGCCAGCGCTGACACCACGCTCAGATTGCCACCCCAAATAGTGCCCGTTATCGTTTTCGGCTCAGAGCTTGCCAAGATGCTCGGTAAATTTGGACTGGTTAAAGAGGCATCTGGTATGTTGACAGCCAGATTAGGATTGGTTAATGCTTCCGCAAATTGTCGACAGCTGACTTGGTCGGGTTTGGTTTTGCCAAACTCACTGTAAAGCATCGGGGCGGCAAGCGAGCTCATGCCTCCTTTTGCCAATAGTGCGCACTGAATAGCGGTTACATCACTAAAGCCTGCGAGTATCGTGCCACGCTCCTTCATAATGCGTCCCAGCGTTGACCAATCCACCATCGGCAATAGACGCACAGCACCATAGCCACCGCGTACACCAAGTAGCAGCTTTGGCGCTTTGATCGCACCCGTGGCGATATTTTGCAGATCACTTGCTCTTTGCGAATCCGTACCTGCAAAGCGCAAATACTGCCGAGTGGTAATCGTAGGATTATCGACTTTAAAACCTGCACAAGCCATGCGATCTAACGCCAATTGATTGCGCTCGTCACTACCACCGACATTAGAGCTGGCAAAAAGCCGCGTCTCAATATTCGGCGTGATACAACTCGTTTGCGCCTGCAATGTTTCGGGCGCTGCTTCTTGTGATGTTAACGCCGTTGGCAGGTCATCTTTGGTAAGCTGCGTACTTTTATCTTGCTGAATAGCATTGGCGGCTAGCGCCTGAGTCATGCTTTGGGTTACTAATAATCCTGCCCCTGCACTGATTCCGACTTGACATAAAAATTGGCGACGATTAAGTCCAGAAGATATCTTGGTCATTATTTTACCTTTTTGTACTATTCAGTTAATGCTTGTTTAACAAGGATACTTCTTTAGCATTGATGCTTTAAATGCACGCGATTTCATTTAATATGCGCTAAGCCTTTATCTTTGAAACATTGCATTATAACGGAAGTTGGGACGGCAATTTGGTTTAAGATTGTCTAGGGCAGCTCAACCCATTGTTATGCTAGTCAACAAAACGCTACAGAATCACTCACAGCCTTATTTGGATGAAGTGACGACTCTTGTTATAGTAAAGGGCGTTCAATAGTCTTTAACAAAAAATAAGGAATATAAGTATGGCTGACAAAGAGAAAGACAATAAAAGCCTAATGGATAGCATTAGACTCATCTTGGGTAAAGAAGACAAAATAAAAGACCAACTTGAAAACGGTCGCGGTCTTGAGCGTTATACCAAGGATTTACTATTGCTCATGAGCTTGGTAAAAGACTACTACCAAGGTAACTATCGTAATATCCCTTATAAAACTATTTCAGCGGCAGTGGTTGGTCTGCTCTATGTTATAAACCCTATTGATCTTATTCCAGACTTTATCCCTTTTATCGGTCGAATCGATGATGCTTTGGTACTGAAATTTTGTCTCAAGCTCATGGAAAAAGATTTGCGGAAGTACAAAACTTGGAAAGATCAACAAAGCACATCTGAAGATAAAGACTCAAAGCCTACTAATAAAAAGCTCAAAGATAAAAGTACGGAAAAATCAGATAAAGACGAAGAGTCTAAAGCGGAAGATGATAAGGTAGATACTAAAAAGTCGTTATAGCTGCCTAGCAGTCTTTGTTAAGCAACATAGCCAACATAACTTCCTATAGTATTTGCTATAAAGACACGTTCAATGAGGTATTCATCGACCGTGTCTTTTTATGAGAATAACAATATCTCTATTAATTTTACTTGTGCAAAAAGCCATTAATCCGGCACATCATAACGGGCTTTTTCTGGATTGAGACCGAACGAATAGACAAAGGTTGCAACCAGACTGTTTATGATAATAAATGGCACATCAATGCTGGCGTGCCCAAGCACGTAGCGACCGATGAGCCATGAGACAATCAACATAATAATAAAGAACCCGCCCAAATACGCCAAGATAGCTGGATGCTTTAGATTATAATTCTGCTCAGGTTCAGGTTTTTTGTTTAATACATAGGTTCGTATCGCCCAACCAGCCGCATACGAAAACCCACCCAACACCACATAACTAAAAAAATTCATATTGCCTAACTCTAATGATACGACGGTTTATAACAAAATTGTATTGATAAAAAAGCACTTTTTATCATAAATAACAGATATGTAATATTGACTGATAATACCTAACTAAATAGTCTCTTTAACATTATCAATGACAATATTGGCATGAGGATTGGCCAAAATATCAGTATTAACGTCATCACATTCGACTCGATAAATAGTGTTTGCCCCTTTATAGATATAAGACAAGTACTCACTATCAAGTAGCGGATCGATATTGGCATAAACAGGCTTAACATGAGCTAATACCAACACTCTATCCGGACGACCAATCACCGCATCGACATTATCAGGATCAATAGAAAAAAACTGTGGTATGTCGCTATTTTCAATCACCTCTAACGGCTCAGCATCATCCCAAACACGTTTGGCACTTGCAGGCTCTTTCATCTGCATGACCCATGCGCCGCCCTGTTGGCTGACTTTTATTTGCGCCGGCTCATCATGACTGACGGTATAACAGCCCTCAAAGATAGATAAATCTGCTACCTTCTCAACCTTTTTGGTATCCGCTTGGGTATTACTATCATTACAAGCGCTCAAAAGCAGCATACTGCTCGCAGCCATCGTAATCATCAAATGGCTGAGGTTTTTAGAAGAAGGTTTTGAGGCTAAGGACATCATAGGGTAATCCTGCATTCGAGCATTGAAAGCTTTAGTTAAGCAAATTATAGTTAATGTCTGGCTAGACATATCCTTACAACCGCTCTATTTTAACAGAAAACGATAAGCTTACTATTAGGATATCTGTTTTTGGTTTTTTGTGCATGGCAATTGCCCCTATTAACGCTGGATTTGTTATACTCAATTCCAACATAGGTAGCTAGAATTAACCTCCAATATATCAGTGAAATCGCTTCGCTATATCCTGTATTTATTCTCTATTAGGTCAGTAAATTTTTATGTCAGAAAATCGCAGCGCAGCGCAGCCATTTAACACCAGTAATGCCATAAACCCATTGGCTGCCAAAGCAGACACTACGGTTGCTTACACAGATGGCGCGTGTAAAGGCAATCCTGGTGCTGGTGGCTGGGGCGCTCATCTGATATTTAGCGACGGACGGACGCAGGATTTTTATGGCGGTGATAAAGAAACAACCAATAATCGTATGGAATTGATGGGTGCGATACAAGCATTGACCTATAGCCCGCATGAGCAAAAACTCGAGATTTGGACAGACTCAAGTTATGTCAAAAAAGGCATCACTGAGTGGATTGAAGGTTGGAAAAAAAGAGGCTGGAAAACGGCCAGTAAAAAACCCGTCGCCAATCAAGACCTATGGCAGCGACTCGATGAGCTCTGTCAGCGACGCGATGTTGATTGGCATTGGGTAAAAGGTCATGCTGGACATGCTGGCAATGAAAAAGCGGATGAGCTTGCGAACCTAGGTGTGACCTCACGTAGTGAATATTCGATAATAGAGACTCAAGATAACATTAAAAAAAAAGAGCAAATAACAGCTGATAAAAAGCCATCAAGCAGCGATGATTGGCTAAATTTTGATCCATTAGGTTTTGATATGATGGATGATGAGCTTGATGCCGAACTACTAGAGAATCAAAGTTATAATGACAATGTAATAAATACTCATGCTTTCGCTGAAGAAAATATTAGTCCGTACAATGCCACCAATTCAATGAGTGCTATAGAAATGCCAGACGCCCAGACGCCTTTGATTGACACAAGTATCAATAACCATGCGTCCAACATGGTTACTAATGTTGAAGCAGATACGCCAAAATTCGATGGTGATACCAGCCGTGCCAATCCGTATTTTATACCGCTGCTACCCAAGCCAATCCATCGTCATGAATCTGATCGTCAGCTCATTATGGATACTGAGACCACCGGTCTTGATCCGCTAAAAGGCGATCGCATTATCGAAGTCGGTATTGTAGAGATGATCGGACGTAAGTTCACCGGCGAAAAGCTCCACGTCTATATCAACCCACAGCGCGGTATGGATGAAGAAGTTATTCGAATTCACGGTATTTCTGAAGCGTTTTTAACGGACAAACCAACCTTTGACCAAGTCGCGCAGTCGCTCTATGACTTTATGGATGGTGCAGAAGTCATCGCTCATAATGCCTCGTTTGATATGAACTTCTTAAATATGGAGTTTGCCAAAGTTGGCATGCATGACTTTGCTGAGCGAGTAAAAGTGACCGACTCACTGGTCATGGCAAAGCAGCAGTATCCTGGACAGAAAAATACTCTTGATGCTCTCGTACGTCGTTTAGACGTGGGCAAGCAAGACCGTACCTTTCACGGGGCATTACTAGATTCAGAGATTTTAGCAGAAGTCTATTTGGCGATGACTGGCGGACAAGTAACGCTAGGCATTGAGGATGACGCGCAAGCGGATGGCGGACACACAGCCCATGCTAGCTTTGCCAATTTAGCAACTTTATTGCTTGAGTCAAGTACTGATGAGGGCGCCAATAAAAGCTGGTATGCATCGCTCGCAGAAGATTATCCTGAGCTGAAAGCCAAAATGTAACAGACATTAAAATCGCTTCTTATATTGGCGATTAGAGAATATAGTCTTGATTATTATAACGATAAAAAGTAAAACCTTATCTAGCGCTATTTTTTAATTTACTCTCTAACTATTTGCTATTTTCGTCAGTATCTTATGGAAAAAATAATTATGAACCACTCTACGCAAATAAAATTGACCGCGCCAACGCTTAGTGTTACTGACTTTAATTTGCCATCGCTGCACTTATTGCACGATGAGGTCAAGGTCATACTCAAAGATACTGAGATTCATTTGGGCGAATTTAATGACGACAATAGCCAAGCGCCATTATTATTAGACTCTATTATTGTATTAAAACAGCTTTCTTGTATTTTTGAGCTGATATCTTTGGTGGGTGCAGAGGCACTCAATAATGCGATTGTACACGGTTTACAGGAGCTTTATGACAGTGGCGACAATAGTGATATTGACTTAATCATGGATCTGTCCGAAGCGATCATGACGCTTGATCGTTATGTTGAATTTGTGCTGCTGACTGAGTCGGTAGAGCCTACTTTATTACTACCTATTATTAATAAGCTAAATGCTCATAGCCAAATAGCGCCTATTGCTGCTGATTATTTTTCTGCTTTTGGTAATAGTAGCGTCATTATCGCCGATCCTGAAAAGAATTTTCAGCCGCTAAATGAGCTCAACCTTGATCAAGAGCTACTGACCTATGCTTATCGTAGTGGGCTTGGCGTTACTTTGGTCAATCGGGATGGCAACATCAATCAAGATGATCAGCAAAAATTGGATGCTATGTCAGCGGCATGTGCTTTGATAGCGAAAAATACCAGCAGTCTATTTTGGCAAGCAGCGTCCGCTGCGGTCACTGATATCGCAGCCATACTGCCGCTTAATGTCACTCAAAAGCACACGCTTATTTATGTTGAGCAGCAATTCCAAAGCTATTTGCCTGTCATGGATACGCGTTTTGCTGATTTGGTCAGTTTTGCCGGACAACGTGATACTGAAGCGGCAAAAATGCTGCGCGATCAATACGCCGCCAACCGTTTAGAAGATCCACAGCGCCAGCAGATGGAGCGCTTCTTGTTTGGTCCAAACCGTGAGCTGACGGATACTTTGAATATCATTATCCAGACTCAAATCAATACGATTAAAGAAAATGTCGACAGCTATGCCCGTGGTGACTCAATCAATCCAGTCGATATGCAGACCTCGCAAATTATTGAAGAACTCACTACTTTAAGCTCTGCGTTGCATCTTCTTGGTCTATCTAATGCCGCCAATAGCCTGATTAAAGCGTCAGAAGCCGTCAGCACATGGCGCTCGCCTACTCCAGAAGATTTTGATCATTTATTATTGGCACTCATGCATGCAGAAAACGCGACCATCGCCATGGCTGAGATGCATACTCCAGGTGCAATTTATCTGCCGTTGAACAATCCTCATATCTCACTACATCAGCTGAATACCGCTTATGATACCTTGATAGAAGAGAGTCGTACGGCAATTGCCAGTGCTGAACAAGCAATCAATGACTACCTTGCGGAGCCTGAGCGCGATATTCTTAATATTCAAAATACCCCTGAAATGCTACGTCAAGTAAGCGGTGCGGTACGCTTCTTGCAATTGCCAACGCCTGCCAGTATGCTCAGTCAATTGGCAAATTATTTACAGCAACGTATCAATAGTGGTAATCGTATCGATGATGGCACCTTATCTTATATTGCTGATGTTATCATGGCAGTTGACCATCATCTAGACGGTTTCGAGAACAATCGCCCTGTCAGCAAACAAGCATTGGATGTTGGGCAGCATAGCTTAAGCCAATTGCTTGCCGCTTAATCATTTATTTAAATTTTTATACAAAGACAAGCTGATATGAGCTTGTCTTTGACCGTTTGGAAACCTATATGATGATCCGCGCCTTTGTCCTATCTGATGAAACGATCTTATGTCGTCAAACGCCTAATGGCTGGTGGCCTTTACAGGTTGAGCTAGCACACTTTAATATCAGTAATGAGCAAGCTTATCAATTAGGACAGGTTACATTATTTGATAGCTTAGCGCCCAATAGCTGGCTGCCGAGTGATGTAGATGATACTGATAACGCTAATGCTGTCACTGTACAAGCAAGCCGCTCTATCACTTATGATTATGCAATAGCACATAATATCGCCTTGCCCAGTATTTTAGACAGTGATGAATTAACAAGTAGTGACTTGGATAGCAGCGTTATTAGCCATGTAGAGAACAGTATTAACACTTTTATACCTTATCGACAGCTTATCACGCACCTGCCCATAGCATTCGCTGCTCAGCTTAGCCAAGCCATACAACTACTTCGTTGGCAAGCAGATACACAGTTTTGTAGTCGCTGCGCGGCACGCACTGTAGCTGCCAAATGCGGTGAGCGTGCCATGGTTTGTGACGTTTGTCGATTGCGTCAGTATCCGCGTGTACAGCCCTGCGTCATTACCGCCATTACTCGACCCAACCCGAAAACGGGTGAAATGCAAATTTTATTGGCTCATCATCATCGTTACGGTCAGCAAAAAACAGCCTCTCATTTATTACAGTCGCCCCAACCGTTACTATACGGTTTGATTGCAGGCTTTGTAGAAGTAGGTGAAAGTCTAGAGCATGCTGTGGTACGCGAAGTGGCAGAAGAAGTGGGTCTTAGCTTGTCCGATATTCGCTATGTGAACAGTCAACCATGGCCGTTTCCGTCTAATTTGATGCTGGGCTTTCGAGCATCTTATGCAGATGGCGATATCGTTATACAAGAAGATGAGCTATCACATGCAGATTTTTTTGATCTATCAAAGCTGCCAAAAATTCCCTTTAAGGGTAGCATTGCTTATGAGCTGATTGCACAAATTGCCAATGAGCAAGGTATTTTGCTTTAATCTATCATATCAATGCATCATTCAACCTTCATCCATATTACTATTATCCTATTTATTTTAATATCAGCATCTAGCACTGATATAAAGGTTTTACATTAAATGCAAAGCACCATGAATAAAAACAGCAATCATATCCGTTTAACCAATTTGCCAATCTTATTCGATTCGCTGAAGATAGAAACATTGCCTGCTGATGTTCAGGAAAAAATTGCGCGCATTGATGGCAGCCTACCGCAAACACAGTGCGGTCTATGCGACCATGCTGATGGTTGCTTACCTTATGCAGTTGCTATCGTGATGGATGGTGAGCCACATAATAAGTGTGTACCGGGTGGTCAGCCAGTGGCGGATACTATCGCGCAGATTATCGATGCTGATATGCCAATACTAAGCGCTGAACCTTCAAAATGGCCACTAGATGGTACTTCTCAGCGGCCTGTTGAAGTGCGCGCCGTTATTCGTGAAGATGATTGCATTGGCTGTACCAAATGTATTCCCGCCTGCCCTGTTGATGCCATCGTTGGTACTGGCAAGCATATGCATACTATTTTTACAGATTTATGCACGGGCTGTGAATTATGTATAGCGCCCTGCCCTGTTGACTGCATCGATTTGGTCACAGTTGAGCGCACGCTTTCGACACCTGAGCGCACCCTTGAGCAAGAGGATTTGAGACAGCGTTATCATACCCATTTAAATCGTGTGAGCAAGCAACTTGCGGATAGCAGCAATAGTAGACCCGTGGTCAGCATGGTGGAGGCAAAACTGAATAATGCCGCCAGTCAGTCGTTAAATATCAGTGAAGCTCAAGCAAAAAACACTATTGCAGCGGCAAAGCTGCGCAGTAAAATTAAGAAGTTAGAAAAGCAGCTTAGCGTACGTCCCAATGAAAGCAAACAAGCAGAATTGAATGAATTAAAAGCTGAGCTTGCACAACTTTAATAGCCAATATCCACTTTGAATAACCAATGAACAAAATAATGGTAAAAATACCATGAGTAAAACCGTCAAACATAAAACAGCTGATACTCCGCCATCGAGGCGCATGCCCAACCGTGATGTGCGTCCATTTTTTGAGAAATTGGCGGCGACGATTGATAAGCCAGTGACTGAGCTCAATTATAAGAGTAACTTTGAGCTGCTTATCGCAGTCATATTATCAGCACAGGCGACTGATGTCAGCGTCAATATTGCCACCAATCAGCTCTATCCGGTGGCGAATACGCCTGAGGCAATACTCGCTTTAGGCGAAGAAGGTTTGAAATCCTATATTAAGAATATCGGCTTGTTTAATGCCAAAGCTAAAAACGTTATCAAAACTTGCCGTGACTTGATTGAGAAATTTAATAGCACCGTCCCTGATAACCGAAAAGACTTAGAGTCTCTAGCGGGTGTCGGGCGCAAGACGGCGAATGTAGTTCTAAATACAGCCTTTGGACAGCCGACGATGGCGGTCGATACCCATATCTTTCGAGTGGGTAATCGTACGGGACTTGCCACTGGCAAAAATGTCTTAATCGTTGAGCACAAACTGGTCGAACGTATCCCCGATGACTTTATCGTTGATGCTCATCATTACTTGATTTTGCATGGGCGCTATACTTGTCAAGCTCGTACCCCAAAATGCGGCGCTTGTCCTGTTTATGACGAATGTATGTTTAAAGATAAAGCAGTATTTTTAGAGTTGTGACGTGAGCAGATGATAATGATCGTAAAGCCTATCGATCAATATACTTATGCTAAATTATAATAATGTCATGATTGAGCATTACTTATAATAGAACGAGTGCAGCTTACTAGAGTTTTATTGCGTTTCGAGTTAGAATAAGCGTATTTTTAGGCAAGTACGTCATATTTTTGATCCTGCTGATAATCAGGTGATAGACGTATGATTGGCGACAGCTTCAAGCACGTTGTCAGTTAATAATTCGATATAGTACAACGTAAAGCTATCGCTCTCTTAGCCTGACCCCATATGATTTATAGAAATCTGTGCCTTATGTAAATTTATATAACACATGCATTTATGAATAAGTGAATTAAGTAGTACCAATTAAACACCAAGCAATACATTGTTTGGCCAATACTAATTAAAGCAGCGCCCTGACGTTATGCTTTTTCCTATCTTTATTGATTCAATTAAGCGATCCTATTATGCGCGAATACAACTTATTTACCTCAGAATCTGTGAGCGAAGGTCATCCTGACAAAATGGCTGATCAAATCTCAGACGCTATCCTTGATGCCATCTTACGGCAAGATTTACATGCACGCGTGGCATGTGAGACCCTAGTCAAAACTGGCGCTGTCGTATTGGCAGGTGAAATAACCACCACGGCAAATATCGACGTTGAGCGCATCGTGCGTGATACGGTTAATGGCATTGGTTATCATCATTCAGACTTGGGTTTTGATGGCGAGACATGTGCGGTTATTAATATGCTTGGTAAACAATCGCCTGAGATTGCCCAAGGTGTTGACCGCGCTGACCCTGAAGAACAAGGCGCTGGTGACCAAGGTTTGATGTTTGGTTATGCTAGCAATGAGACTGAAGTATTGATGCCCGCCCCTATCGAGTATGCTCATCGCTTGATGGAGCGTCAGTCGGAGCTGCGCCGTGCAGGCGAATTACCTTGGTTACGTCCGGATGCCAAAGCACAAGTCACGCTTAAATATGATGGCAATAAACCTGTTGCTATTGACGCGGTCGTCTTATCTACGCAGCATGATCCAAGTATCTCGCAAGCCGATTTACAAGAAGCGATCATGGAGTCAATTATCAAACAAGTACTCCCAGCAGAGCTACTACATGCTGGTACACGTTATCATATCAACCCGACTGGCAAATTCGTCATCGGTGGTCCTGTTGGTGATGCAGGACTGACCGGTCGTAAGATTATTGTTGATACTTATGGCGGTATGGCGCGTCACGGTGGCGGCGCATTTAGTGGTAAAGATCCCTCAAAAGTCGATCGCAGTGCGGCTTATGCGGTGCGTTACGTGGCTAAAAACATCGTCGCTGCTGGTATTGCCGATCGCTGTGAAGTACAAGTAAGCTATGCCATTGGCGTTGCTGAACCGACTTCTATTTCGATTAACACTTTTGGTACTAACAAAATTAGCAACGATGAAATCATTAGCTTGATTCGTACGCATTTTGACCTACGTCCGTATGGTATCACCCGTATGCTGAATTTATTGCAGCCGATGTATCAGCAAACCGCTAGTTTTGGACATTTTGGTCGCCAAGGTTCTGAAACCGCCTTTACGTGGGAAAAAACTGACAAAGCTGAGATTTTAAAAGCGGATGCTGGCTTATAAAATTTTTGCTAAAACCCTTTTTGTACCTATTATCTTATCCAGTTATTAGACTGCTGTGATACATTTAAATTTACCTACCATTATTAGGAGTCGTTTATGTCTCAAGAGAATGCTCAAAACAATGAGATTGATGCAAGTCTTGAAATCACCCCTGAAATGCAATCGTTTTATCAACGTGCTGATGCCATTATTGGTGTAGCAAACAGTCAATTAGGTCCTGAGGCGCACTCAGGTCAAGTAGGTGCGTCACTGCTTTATGCCGCAGCACGTTATAGCGCATCGGTCGCCTCGATCGGCTTTGTAAAGGGTGATGATTTTGCCAAAGAAAAGGATGATATTGTCGAATTTTATACCAAACAATATCGCCAAATGCTGAGCGACAACTTGACTGATTATGCGCAGAACTTTGATAAATACATTCAGCTTAATCAAGATGATAAGCCTGCTAAATAAAACGGTTATGCTTGGTTAAAGATATTTATCTGGGCATCTTTAGTGGCAGAAATTATCTTTGAGCAAATAAAAACCCTAAGCTTACTATTAAGCTTGGGGTTTTTATTTGCTTGTAAATGATAGAAAGCCATTAAAGCCAACAATGCTATTGCTATGAAGTTTTTGCAGCTTTTCTCACGCATTGAGCAAAATTCATAGCAGTAGTATAGCTATAGTTAAAATATCTCAAAAACGCTACAGTGCTGCTGGTATGAATTTTTTGCAGCCTCTGTCTGCGTAGGCACAGCAAGCAAGAAAAATTAATATCAGCAGTACTTGATGTATCGATATTACTTTTCCCTGACTATATATACATGTATAATTTTCTCGATTTTATTTTGTACTTATCATATGATGTGGTGGATGACTTCCCCTAAATAAGTTACTATCCATTTGTATCATTCTATTTCTGATATAGTTGTCGTTGACTGTTGATAACAGGAAGTTATCGAGCGCTATTTATAAGGAAACATCATTATGAATCATTTATCTAAACCGTGGCTGTCAATACTAGGGCTCTCAGTAGCCATCACATTATCTGGTTGTAATAATCTTCCAATCAGCACCCATTCTGAGCCGCCTATTCATAGCACTGAAAACAACAAAGACCACAGTGCTAGCAGTAATCAAGGCTCAATTAACAATCCTTTCAATAAATGCCCACCCTTTAATCCTGAGCAAACCATGTGTACCGCACAGTATGATCCTGTCTGTGTCACTGTAAAAAACCAATCAGGTGTCAGTTATCGTACTGCGGGCAACGCCTGTTCAGCATGTGGTACTACCTCTGCAGTCGGTTATGTAAAAGGACAATGTGTGTAGTTTACATCCTACCTCTGGTAACTCTAATCAAATACTTTTCATCATAATATAGTCAGTCCTAAATAAAATAAGTACAAATATTATAACGCGCTACTGGTATAAATTTTTCTTGCTTGCTGTGCCTGCGCAGACAGAGGCGACGCAAAACTTATCCCAGTAGCATTATGTTTGATTCATAGTGGATTGACTATAGATATATCCGTAGAAATGAAAAAGCCCCAACTTATAATAAAGCTGGGGCTTTTTGAGTTATTTTTCAGCTTAAGTATTATTTAAACATTGTCTAAAAAACTCTTAACCTTCAGGCTTTTCAATATCAGGCGGACCTGTAAGCAAGTCTTCATCACGAAATTCATTGGCTGAATTGTGCTCAGCAGATTCCTCGGTGATAAACCATTGCTGATTGCGATACAATATCAAACGGTCACGACTTAAGCCACGTAGTAGCGAATACATCATTACGACTATCACTATCGCAAAAGGAAAACCTGACACAATGGAAGCCGCTTGTAGTGCACTCAAGCCACCTGCTGCCAATAGTACCGCTGCGATGATACCTTCGGTACCCGCCCAAAATAAGCGCTGAATTTTCGGTGGATTAGCATCGCCACCTGAGGTCAACATATCAATGACGAAACTGGCTGAATCCGATGACGTGACAAACCAAAGAACAATCATTACCACGATGAGCAAGTTCATAGCCGATGTTAGCGGATAAGACTCCATCAACTTAAAGATGGCACTGCCAGTATCTGCTTGGACGGCCTCGATCAAGCCAGGACTGATAACATTGGGGTCCGCCGCCGCCATTAGCTCCATATTAACGGCTGAACCACCAAAAGCGGTAAACCATAAGAACAATATGGTAATAGGAATCAACAACACTCCCAATATGAATTCACGAATCGTACGACCACGAGAGATACGAGCCACGAACACCCCAACAAAAGGCGACCAACTTATCCACCATGCCCAATAGAAAATCGTCCATGAGGCTTGCCAATTTTCTTCACCGTTATAAGATTCTGTCCAAAGACCTAGTGGTACAATCTCATGTAAGTAATTACCGATATTTTCTACAAAACTATTAAAGATAAACTGAGTCGGTCCTAAAATAATCACAAAACTGAGTAATATCACAGTAAATAATATATTGGTATCGCTTAAGCGCTTAATCCCTTTATCGAGTCCCATAAATAGAGACAGTCCTGCCAGCATAGTGATAAAGGCAATCAACATAATTTGCACTGTAATATTATTGGGAATACCAAATAACGTCTCAAGACCTGAGTTAATCTGTAACACCCCAAGACCTAACGTTGTCACTACCCCAAACATCGTCCCAAACACTGCTAGCGTATCGACCGTATGACCCCAACCGCCATAGATTTTCTTACCCAATATAGGATAAAGTGTCGAGCGGATTGCTAGTGGTAAGCCCACTCGGTAGTGAAAATAAGCCAATGACAAAGCAACCATGCCGTAGAGCGCCCACACATGTAAGCCATAATGCAGGAACGAGATATTCATCGCTTGCTTGGCGGCGGCGATCGTTTCGGGCTCTCCCAATGGCGGCGCCATAAAATGATACAAGGGTTCAGCGGTGCCCCAATAGAGCAGTCCAATACCGATGCCAGCTGAAAACAGCATACCAATCCAAGAGACTATATTATACTCGGGTTTTTCGTTCTGATGACCAAGTCTGATATCGCCATAGCGACTGAATATCATGTAAATACTCATCACCAGCGTTAAATTGACCACCACAATGAAGAACCAGCCAAAGCGCAAAGACACGAATGCTTTGGCATGACCAAATACCAGTTCAGCTTGCTCATTAAAAAAAGTACCAAATATAATAAATGCCAAAATCAATAGCGCTGAAGTTAAGAACACAGGTTTACTTACCCGTGGAAAAGGGCCTAAGCGGCCAACTTTTACATGATCCATTTAGTCGTCTCAGTTTTTGAAGGGGCTCACCTTAACAAGATATTACACAACTATCAAATCGAATCAGACACTTTATAACCTTGCTATTGGTCAACAAATAAAAAAATCCTAAGATAACCATGCATCTTAGGATTTGATATTACAAGTATTTTATCGTTTTTTAATAAATAAAAAACAGATATAGTGAGCTGTCAATCATTGATTGAAACGACTGTCAGCACACTCTTGATCTTTCTTCGCTTAATCACAGGTTGCTTATCTAAGCCCTAATTCATGACTATTAATCAGCATCGCGTTGATTAATCACCCTTTACAATTTTAGGTGGGCCTTTCAACAAATGCTCGTCGACGAACTCATTAGCCGAGTTGTGATCTGCCGATTCATCAGTAATAAAATTCTGCTGAGCTCGATATAGAATCAGACGATCGCGGCTAAGACCACGTAACAACGCGTACATCATGACAAAAATCACTAAGGCAAACGGTAGTCCTGCTACGATAGCAGCGGCCTGCAAAGCAGACAGCCCACCAGCCGCTAGTAGTATAGCAGCGATAACGCCTTCTGTAGTTGCCCAAAACAAACGCTGAATTTTTGGTGGATTGGTATCACCACCAGCTGTCAGCATATCGATAACAAAACTGGCCGAGTCTGATGACGTCACAAACCAAAGCATAATCATAACGACGATCAGTAGCGTAATCGGTTTTGCCAATGGATAGTATTCAACCAATTTAAAGATCGCACTACCGGTATCTGCTTGTACCGCTTCAACCAATCCTGGGCTAATACCTGACACAGCAGAGGCAAGTTCCATATGAACAGCAACGCCGCCAAAGGTCGTAAACCAGAAGAACAAAATAAGCATTGGGATCAGTAATACCCCAAGCGTAAATTCACGAATGGTACGACCACGAGAGATACGGGCAATAAAGATACCAACGAATGGTGCCCAACTGACCCACCATGCCCAATAAAATATCGTCCAACTACTCTGCCAATCTGTCCCACTATAAGACTCGCCCCATGTACCTAGAGGCACAATCACGGTCAGATAGTTTCCGATGTTTTCAATAAAGCTATCAAAGATAAAGAGTGTCGGTCCTAAAATGACCATAAACGCCAATAAGACGATCGTGAATCCAATGTTAATGTCACTAAGTCGCTTAATACCTTTATCTAAACCCATCATAACGGAAATGGCTGCAAGCCCTGTGATGAAAGCAATCAAACCAAACTGTACAGTGAGACTATTAGGTGTACCAAATAGCTTTTCGAGTCCGGAGTTGATCTGCAGCACTCCTAGCCCTAGTGAGGTGACCACGCCAAACATCGTACCAAATACGGCCAAGATATCGACAGTATGTCCCCATCGACCATAGATTCGTTTACCGAGTATAGGGTATAGAGTTGATCGAATCGATAAGGGCAGACCGCGGCGGAAATGAAAATACGCTAAAGATAGCGCCACAATCGTATAGATCGCCCAAGCGTGTAGACCCCAATGCATAAATGAGATGTTCATCGCTTGCTTTGCTGCTGCAACCGTTTCGGCATCGCTCATTGGTGGTGCCATGAAATGATACAACGGCTCCGCTGTGCCCCAATAAACTAGGCCAATACCAATACCTGCGGAAAACAACATGCCAATCCACGAAAACAGATTGTACTGTGGTCGCTCCGTCTGATTGCCTAGCCGAATGTCACCATAGCGACTCATTGCTAAGTAAATACAAAGTGCAAGCGCCGCATTAACTAAGAGAATAAACAGCCAGCCGAATTTATCGGTAATAAAATTTTGTAAAAAACTAAAGAGAGCCCCTGCTGTTTCAGTGAAAAGTGCACCGAAAATAATGAATCCAACAATCAACAGTGTTGAGGTAATAAACACAGGTTTACTCACCCGTGGAAAAGGGCCTAATCTGCCTACTTTTACTTCTTCCATGTGCAAGTCTCAAAATTTAAGGAACATCACCTTAACAAAATAGGCTTTAAGTATCAATCAATTACAAATTAAAACTTGATAAAACCCTTAATTTTTTCTAAATAAATTAATAATTTTTTTTAGAATAACTAAATAACTATACAAATAAAAACAACTTTAGCACGATCCTACTTAGGCGATAGTCTCAGTAATCGCCCATCATTACCATCTTCAAGCGCCCAAACCTGCCCATCTGCAACCAGTACACTACGAATACGCTCGCCCATATCATAGCGATAGCGCTCAGTCGCACCATTATTTTCATCGAAATTAACAACTATCAGCGCTTTGGAGGATAAACCACTGATCAGCGCATTACCTTGCCACGCCGGAAAATCATTGTGCTTACCAGTCGAATACATACTTATTGATGAAGGGGATATGACTGGTGTCCATGTGATTTTGGGTGCTTCAAGCTCAGGACGCGTACTGTGATCAGGAATATCCACACCAGAATAATTGCGACCATTTGATACGATTGGCCAGCCGTAATTCTTACCTTTTTCAATCAGATTGAACTCATCACCACCTCGTGGACCCATTTCATGCGCCCACAACTGCTCTTTACTATCGAATGCCATCCCGAGTACATTACGATGTCCTATGCTCCAAAATTGAGCAGCGATGTCATTATTACTCACAAATGGATTGTCCATTGGCATCGAGCCGTCAGTATTTAACCGTATTATTTTGCCCAAATTGACAGTCATGTCTTGAGCAGGGGTTTTTTCTTGACGTTCGCCTGAGCTAATATACAAATATTGCCCATCAGGAGAAAATACTAAGCGATGACTGTAATGCCCTTGCCCGTCTACCTTTGGCATCTGCTGCCAAATTGGAGCAATCTCCCGCAAACTTGGCTTATCAGTATCCAAACCTGACAGCTTGGCTTTGATGACTTTTGCACCAAATTTATTATTATCAACCCCTTTGCCTGCCTCTACGTAGCTGATATATACATAGCTAGAAGTGGTAAAATCCGGTGCAAGAATAATATCGCCAAGACCGCCTTGCCCGCCATAAGCGACTTTAGGTATGCCCACGACGGCTGTCTTAGCACCAGTCGCTGCATTGACTATAAATAACTCACCTGTCTTTTGTGTTACGAGTAGTCTTAATGGTTTATTATCAACTTTTGGTAATGCAGTCATTGCCCATGGCTCATCAAAGGTGGCAACGTCTTTTGTGGTAAAGGCAGGTTTGTCCGTACTTGCAACATCTGCTACTGAGGTTTCAGCTTCTTGATATTTTGCCAGATCGGCATTGGTATCAGTGGCAGATTGATTGGAACAAGCAGAAGTACTAAACAGTAATGCTGTGATAATTATCGGTAACGTTAATGGTTTACTCATATACTGCCTATTTATTATTATCATTCTTTTATCTCCATAAATTTTATATTTATATAATTAGAGCTTAGATTATTTATAACATAATCTAAGTAGGGCAAGAGTAAAAATAATGATGGCGCACAAAGTAAAAACCCCTTACTTGCCTGTATAAAAAATGGGCAAATAAGGGGCTTATTTTCGGATCAAGGGCTAAAATGAACGATTAGCTCATTCTAAGCTTATCAAATGTCAGCTTATCATCCACACCGACATCGACTTTGATGATATCACCAGCAACAAAGTCACCCGCCAGCAGCTTCAATGACAATGGGTTTTCAATCTCTTGCTGAATGGCACGCTTGAGTGGACGCGCGCCATAAACAGGATCATAACCAACCGCAACCAGCTTATTCATCGCTTCTGCTGATAACTCGATATCTAACTCACGCTCATATAAACGCTGACGTAAGCGGTTTAACTGAATCGCAGCAATACCTGCCATCTGCGACATACCTAGTGGATGGAATACCACGATCTCATCGATACGGTTGACAAACTCTGGACGGAAATGCTGCCCAACTGAATCCATCACTTCTGCTTTGATATCCTCGTAGCTCTCGCCGACCATTTCTTGGATTTTATGCGAGCCCAAGTTACTGGTCATAATGATGACCGTGTTTTTAAAATCCACCACGCGACCTTGTGAATCGGTCAAACGACCATCATCCAACACTTGTAGCAAGATATTGAACACATCAGGATGCGCTTTTTCAACTTCATCAAACAAAATCACACTATAAGGTTTACGGCGTACCGCTTCAGTCAAGGCACCACCTTCTTCGTAACCGACGTATCCTGGAGGCGCACCAACCAAGCGGCTGACACTGTGCTTCTCCATATACTCACTCATGTCGATACGAACAATTGCATCCTCACTATCGAATAAGAAGTTTGCTAACGACTTTGTTAACTCAGTCTTACCAACACCCGTAGGTCCTAAGAATAAGAATGAACCAGAAGGACGATTCGGATCTGACAAGCCAGCACGACTACGACGTACTGCATTGGCTACCGCTTCAACTGCTTCATCTTGACCGATAACGCGCTCATGGAGTTTTTCTTCCATTGCCAGCATCTTATCACGTTCGCCTTGCATCATTTTACTGACTGGAATACCCGTTGCTGCAGCAACAACTTCGGCGATTTCATTATCCGTGACTTTGTTACGCAGCAATTTTACACCACTATTTTCACCAGTCTGCTCTTTTTGCTCTGCCAAGTCAGACTCATGGATACGGCGCTCTAACTGCGGAATCGTCTCGTATTGTAGCTTACTCATGGTCTCATAATCGCCTTCACGACTGGCTTTATCATAAGCAATACGCGCTTTGTCCAGCTCGTCTTTTAGCTGCTGACTGCCTTTGACCAAAGCTTTTTCTGCTTGCCAAATCTCATTAAGATCAGCGTATTCTTTCTCTAACTCTTCAATTTGTGCATCAAGCACTTTACGCTCTGCTTGCGCGCCAGCATCTTCTTCATTTTTGAGTACTTCGCGCTGCATTTTTAGCTGAATCAGACGACTATCGAGTTTGCCAAGCGATTCAGGTTTGCTGTCCATCTCCATACGTAAGCGACTGGCAGCTTCATCAATCAAGTCAATCGCCTTATCCGGTAACTTGCGATCAGTGATATAACGATGACTCATACGAGCAGCAGCGATGATGGCACTGTCTTGAATATCGACCCCATGATGAAGCTCATAGCGCTCTTTGAGACCACGCAATATCGCAATGGTGTCTTCGACCGTTGGCTCATCAACCAATACTTTTTGGAAACGACGCTCAAGCGCCGCATCTTTTTCAATATACTTACGATATTCATCTAAAGTCGTGGCACCGACGCAGTGCAACTCACCACGAGCAAGCGCTGGTTTGAGCATATTACCAGCGTCCATCGCGCCATCTGCTTTACCCGCACCGACTAGGGTATGTAGCTCATCGATAAATAAGATGACGTTACCTTCTTGCTTCGATAAGTCGCTAAGTACCGCTTTAAGTCGCTCTTCAAACTCACCACGGAATTTTGCCCCAGCAATCAACGCACCCAAGTCCAACGACAGCACTTCTTTGCGACGTAAACCTTCTGGTACATCACCATTGATAATTTTTTGAGCCAAACCTTCTACAATGGCCGTTTTACCAACACCTGGCTCACCAATGAGCACAGGGTTGTTTTTGGTACGTCGAGACAGTACTTGAATGGTACGGCGAATCTCTTCATCACGACCAATCACAGGATCAAGCTTACCTAGCTCTGCTTGCTCCGTTAAGTTAATCGTATATTTATTGAGGGCATCACGCTGATCTTCAGCATTTTGATTATTCACGGTATCGTCACCGCGTAATTGCTCAATCACGGCTTTCAATTTATTGGCTGTAACGCCCGCACTTTCAAATATCTTTTTGGTATCGCCTTGTTCAGCCAGTGCCAACATTACCCATTCGGTGGCGATAAAATCATCACCTTCTTTTTGTGCTTGGCGGTCTGCCAAGTTCAGAATTTTGACTGAATTTGGGTTTAGATTAACGTCTCCTGTTGGCTCACTAATCGTTGCTTGGTTGTCCAGCGCCTTTGCCACGCCATTTTTTAGCGCAGGGATAGACGCGCCCGCTTGTTGGCAGATAGACAAATTAGACTCATCTTGTAGCAAGACTGCTAGCAAATGCACAGGGTCTAT
Organism: Psychrobacter sp. SC65A.3; assembly: GCF_025642195.1. Classification (NCBI taxonomy): domain Bacteria; kingdom Pseudomonadati; phylum Pseudomonadota; class Gammaproteobacteria; order Moraxellales; family Moraxellaceae; genus Psychrobacter; species Psychrobacter sp. SC65A.3. The sequence goes on from NZ_CP106752.1 coordinate 1,976,012, forward strand.
TCCCGTATGGTCACGCCCTAACGCCAAACTTTGTGCTTCTTGAATGGCAGATTGCAGTTTTTGGGTAAATTTCTCAAATCTCATAGTAGTATCCTTTTATCATTTATATATCATCAGGCAGCAAACTTATGCTGTTTACTTGCCTTCGTCTGCCTTTATATATGCGGTATATAGAGAGGAATTTCAACCTACTCAGCACTAAAACCTTATTAATAGTAATGATATTAATTGCTTGAAATAAAGTCACTAAATCGTGATTACACTCAATATATAATTCATTCAATTTTAGAAAAAAATGCATCTACGGATACCGCTTATTTAAGATTTTCATTCTACGATTTCAATAGCGGTACCGACCTTGACCATCGCCATGATTTCGTCCATCTCTTCATCAGTGACGGCAATACAGCCCTCGGTCCAATCGCGTAATTGATTGACCGAAGCCAGATGTCCAGAACCGTTCTTTTGACCATGAATCATAATATCACCGCCCGGATTGACGCCCATCTTCTTAGCATGTGCCTTATCAACCGCATTAGGATAACTTATGTGAATAGAGCGATAAAATTTGGATTTTTCATTCTTATAATCGAGTGTATAAGAACTTGACGGGGTACGCTTATCACCCTGCTCCTGCTTGTGACCAATAGGATTGCCACCAAGCGCTATATGATAAGACTTGATAACAGTGTCACCACTTAATAATTGTAGAACACGCGCTGATTTATCAACGAAGACTTTGTCGATAATGGCAGTATCAGGAATAGAGGGGGTAGATTTTGAATTATTTTGTATGTTTGACGCGGCATTGGTACTCATGAGAGTCACAATGCTAAGACTTATTGCGCTTACTAACCAAACAAGATACTGACTAAAATCTGCACGAAAAAATGGCATGGTATTACTTCTTATTATTAATAAATAAAATTATTATCTATAAGATATAATCAGTCCTTAATAAAAGAAATACAAATATTATCAATCACTACTGGGGTTAATTTTTCTTGCTTGCTGTGCCTACGCAGACAGAGGCTGCAAATAATGAACCCCAGTAGTTCCGTACTCTTTTAAAAGTGGATCAACTATAGCAAAAAACCATGCCAAGCGTTGTGCGAGTTGTACGAATGAGACTTAAAACTGCGACATTAAATTCTTAGAATTCTATTACACCATACGAATCGCGCCATCCAAACGAATCACTTCGCCATTGAGATAGGCATTATCAATGATGTGCATGACCAATTTGGCAAACTCGTTAGGATTACCCAAGCGTTTAGGATACGGTACCGCAGCCTCTAGTTGCTCGCGCGCCTTTTCAGGCAGACTTTGCATCATAGGCGTTGCAAATACCCCAGGCGCGATAGTCATGACACGGATACCATGACGAGTCAGCTCACGTGCGAGCGGCAACATCATACCAACGACGCCAGCTTTAGATGAAGCATAACTCCCTTGCCCTACTTGCCCATCAAAGGCAGCGATAGAAGCCGTATTAATAATGATGCCGTTGTCAGCGTTCTTCTCTACGGAGCTGTCTGCGTTATTGGCATTAGCTACACGCTTCGCAATACTGGCTGCCACCAAACGCGCAACATTAAAAGAACCGACAAGATTAATATTGACGCCGCGACTAAAAGTATCGAGATCTGCCGGATTGTTTTCACGGTCTAAGAGCTTCTGTACGACAGCGATACCAGCACAATTAATCGACCCCTGCAGACCACCAAATTCGCTTTCAGCCATATCAACAGCCGCTTGTACCTCGTCGCCACTGGTCACATCACAGCGTACAAAACGAGCATGGTCACCCAATTCATCAACCAGTGCTTGCCCCGTCGACTCATTAAGATCAGCAATGACAACCTTGCCGCCTTGAGCAACGATAGCACGCACTACCGACTCACCCAGACCTGACGCACCGCCCGTGACCAAAAAGCTGTGTTGTTCAATTTGCATAATTTTTCCTTTAATTAATATTTATACTGTTATTTTTATCAGTTATCGATTTTTATCTTAACCTGACGATATAAATGCATTGCTTTATTAAGCCGCAGATAAACTGCGCAGCAAAAAGCGCTGAATTTTACCACTTGGGGTTTTTGGCAATTCTTTCACAAACTCAACCTCACGTGGATAAGCGTGAGTTGATAGACGTCTGCGGACCAAGTCTTGAATCTCTTTAGCAATCTCGTCTGTGCCTTTGATACCATCTTTTAGCACCACATAAGACTTAATGGTATGACCACGCACTTCGTCTGGCACGCCAACTGCCGCTGACTCTGCGACTGCCTCATGCTCAAGCACTGTGTTTTCGACATCGGTTGGCCCAACTCGGTAACCTGCGGTAATGATAATGTCATCATCACGCCCTGAGAACCAATAGCTGCCATCACTATGACGCTCGACCACGTCACCTGTTAAATAATAGTCATCAGCGAAGGCATCTTTTTCGTTCCAGCTATAGCCACGGAAATAAAACGCGGGCGATTGACTGACCACTACGGCAAGCTGTCCTTGCTCGCCGTCAGGTAATATGTTCATATCATCACCTAACACAACGAGTGTATGCCCCGGTAGCGCCATACCCATCGAGCCAACTGGGCACTCATGCTCTAACGCATGATGCTCACAGCAGGTCATACCCGTTTCTGTCTGTCCGTACTGATCACAAACTTTACAGTTTAAGTAGGTCTCAACCCAGTTGACCACTTCGGTATTTAAGGTCTCGCCTGCTGAATTGGCACAGCGCAGTGATAGTTTAGCCTCATTATCATTACTATTGTCATTGTGAGCAGCTTCAAACACGCCACTCGATTTCATCATCCGAAATGCAGTTGGCGAGGACGCCAAATTGCTAATCTTATGGCGTACCATAAAGTCGCGGGTATTGGCAGCATCGAAGCCCGCTTCATTAAAATAGGTAGTAATACCTAATAATAATGGCCCAGTAATCGCGTAATATAACCCATACGCCCAGCCTGGATCTGCCATATTCCAGTAGTTATCATCCGCGCGCAGGTCAATTGCATAACGCATATACAGATAAAAAGCCGAAAGTGCGCTTAGTGGCACACTAACGCCTTTTGACTTACCAACCGTACCCGAGGTAAACATTTGCAGAAAGGGTGCATCGGTATTTAATGAAACCGCGTCTACCGTTTGCGACTGCGTTGCGACCTTTTCAGCGTAGCTATCATCACCCCAGCTTTGCGCATCTACTTTGCTACCAACCAGCACCATTTTGGTTTGCTTCGCCAAGTCGTCAAACTTGCCACGATTGTCTTGATTGGTAAAAACAACTTTAGTATTGGCTTTGTCCATTCGATACTTAATCGAGTCATAACCAAAGGCGGTAAACAGCGGTTGATAGACTGCGCCAATCCGCCAAGTGGCTAATACAATGGTGAGTAACTCAGGGGTACGCGGTAACATAGTTGCCACTTGGTCACCCGCTTGCACGCCATAAGAAAGTAGTAAACTGGCAACCTGTGCACTTGCTTTATCAAGCTCAGCAAAGCTCATACGCGTGACATTGCCAGCCGTATCTTCATGAACTAGCGCAATATTATCACCGCGACCGTCACGTACATGACGACCACAGCACGCCATATAGGCGTTTAAACGGTCATCTAAATTTTTACCAAATATCTCTGTCAGTAATGCATTCATATCAAAATTATGATAATAGTCACTATAACTCGTTAGCGCCTGTGAGGTATTTACAGCATGATTTGAAGGGGTGTTTAAAGATGTAGTACTTGAAGGAGAGGTATTCATAAGCTAATCCTTTAGCAATCGAGAATCACTGACAAAATCAGAGAGTTAGAAATAATAGAATAAATCGTAAAACAGCTATATTTGATCAACTGTTTAAAAATCTTAAATGGCACATACTCTATTAGTAACGTATTTTTATACTTATTTCAATACATAACGTATCATTTTTATTATTCCCTAAAAACAGTTACTTAGTAACGGTTTACTGTAGCGCGCTCAAAAACCCAAGTAACGCCTTCTCTTCACAGCTTTGATGCCGTTTGGTACGTCCACGGCGCGCTTGTTTATAAGGCTCAAAAAACTCCCCCGCTAAAAACTGCTGAATAATAATAGGATTGATATAAGAGGATCGGCAGACCGTTGGGGTATTGCCGAGCTCATCGGCGACGCTTTTTACCATATCGGTCACCAGTTGCTGGCGCTCCTTAATATCAGGCGCACTGGCTAAAATCAATTTACCAGATTTGGTTTGCAGCTCATCATAAAGGTAGCTTGCTGCCAATACACTTGCCATCCAAGTACGAAAGTCTTTTGCACTGTATAAATTGCCGCTATAACTTTCACACTTGTTACCACAGGTATGCGTACGCAGATAATCATTGATATCAGCGCTATCAACGACTTGCTTATTGCCCTCTTCATCTAAGTATTTGAATACTTGATAACCGGGCAGCTCAGAGCACGCTTGGATGATGTCAATCAAACGCTCATCTTGCAATTCTATATGATGCTCTTTGGCACTTTTACCGACAAAGTCAAATGCCAGTCCAGTATCCGTTTCGCTGACATGCTTACTGCGTAACGTGCTCAAACCATAACTTTTATTGAGCTTGGCGTAGCGACTATTACCGATACGAATCAAAGTGGTCTCAAGTAATTTGACCACTGCTGCCAACACATTGTCACGTGATAAGGGTTTGGCTTCTAAATCTTTTTCAACTTGCGCACGCAGATTGGGCAATGCTTCAGCAAAACCTATCATGGCATTAAACTTGGCTTGGTCACGTACCCGATCCCACTCTGAATGATATAAATACTGCTTACGCGCTTTATCATCTCGACCTGTCGATTGTAGATGGCCTTTATCATCTTGGCATATCCAAACTTCTGACCACATCGGCGGTATGACTAAAGCATCAAAGCGCTGACGCAAGGCTTTATCTTTGACCGTTTTGCCAGTGGCATCTCGATAAGTAAAGCCACGCCCAGAACGCCGACGCCCATATCCAGGATCGGTATCGCTGACATAACGTAAGTTTGCGAGGCTCGCCAAGTGCTCATAATCATGGCGCACATCTTGTATATTGGTTGGTTGATTTGACTTCGCCATAAAAAATACTCATTTGCTAATATCGTTGTTTTAGCATAATTAATCGCCATTATCATTGCTGTGTACTTGACATGGACAATGTGTAATGCTGTGTAAAATAAAACCGATAAATGGCTTGTAGATTTTGGGCGCTAAGGCATAATTTAAGACAAACTAACTAAAGACACCACCAATATGACAAACGCCACTCCTATAAAGCCAACTAATGGCTCTTTAAAAATAATGCCATTATCTAAAAGTGATTACGATGCTTGGTTAAGCCTCTGGCAAAGCTATCTGACGTTTTATGAGAGCAGCTTGCCATTAGAAACGACGAATGCAACGTGGCACAGTTTGCTCGATAGTAATGTGCCGATTTATGGTTTTGGTGCTTGGCAAGACGACAAGTTGGTAGGTATCACGCATGTGGTGCTACACCCCAATACTTGGAATAGCACTGAATGCTGCTACTTAGAGGATTTATACGTGGATCAATCTGTGCGCGGGCACGGCGTAGGACGTGCATTGATTGAACAGGTTTATGAGTTTGCCCGCCAGCAAAACTGCAACCGCGTTTATTGGACAACCCAAGAGGGAAACACCACAGCGCGCAAACTCTATGACACAATCGCCACTCAAACAGATATGGTGCAATACCGTAAGAACTTATAGATTGTATTAGCTTGTTTTATTTTTTGAAATTAGTCGGAGAATAAAGTACAGTCGTCAAAAAAACGCCAAGTTAATGCTTGGCGTTTTTTTGACGACTGTACTCATATGTGAAATGGCTATTTACCGTAAGTACATAAATAAGCAGACTCAACTTCCACTTTTACTTGAAACTTTTGGTTGGCGTCAATGGTAAATTGCTCGCCAGCATTAAAGGTTTGCCACTCATCACTCTCTGGCAGCTTGACCGTCAAGGCACCGCTAACGACTGACATGGTTTCAAATTCGCTGGTGCCAAATTCGTATTCACCAATTTCCATTACACCGACAGTAGCAGGCTTAGTTGCGGTTTGAAAGGCGATAGAAGTCACTTTGTTTTCAAAATAATTATTAACGCTTGGCATAATTTTCCTTAATTAAGTGTTGGTTGATATTTTAAATCTGTCTTTATACTCTATTTTTACAGTCCAGCTTTATAGACCCGCTTTTAGGCTCGCTTCGATAAATTGATCGAGGTCGCCATCGAGTACCGCACCAGTGTTAAAGGTTTCAACGCCAGTACGCAAGTCTTTGATACGTGAATCATCAAGCACATAAGAGCGAATTTGACTGCCCCAACCGACGTCTGACTTACCGTCTTCGACCGCTTGCTGAGATTCCATTCGTTTTTGCATCTCAAGCTCATAAAGCTTGGCACGCAGCATTTTCATCGCCGTCGCTTTATTACCATGTTGGCTACGCTCGTTCTGACAAGTGACCACCACGCCACTTGGCTCATGGGTGATACGTACCGCAGAATCGGTCGTGTTCACATGCTGACCACCTGCGCCAGATGAGCGATAGGTATCGATACGCAAATCTGCTGGATTGATATCAATTTCAATATTATCATCAATTTCAGGCGACACAAAAACGGCAGCAAATGAAGTATGACGACCGTTATTACTATCAAATGGTGACTTACGCACTAAGCGATGGACGCCGATTTCGGTACGTAACCAACCAAAGGCATAATCCCCTTTAATCTCAATCGTGGCCGACTTGATACCAGCGACACTACCTGATGATACTTCAATAACGTCCACTTTAAAGCCATGCGCTTCCGCCCAGCGCGTATACATACGCAGTAGCATTTCTGCCCAATCTTGCGCCTCTGTACCTCCACTACCTGACTGGATGTCCAAGTAGCAATTATTTGGGTCCATCTCACCGCTAAACATCCGGCGAAACTCTAAATCGGCAACGCGCTTTTCAGCGTTGTCTAATTCGGCTTGCACATCCGCCAGTAAGGATTCATCCTCTGCTTCTACCGCCAGCTCCAGCATGGCAGATGCATCTTCTAATGTGGTTTCAAGCGACACCACCACATCAATCACACCATCAAGCTGACTTTTTTCTTTATTAATCTTGGTCGCACGTTCTGGATCATTCCATAGCTCGGGATTTTCTAACTCTAAATTGACTTCTTCTAAGCGTTCTTGCTTACCATCGAAGTCAAAGATACCTCCGCAAGTCCTGCCCACGCTCTGATAAATCTTTAATTCGTTCTTGATACGGATTGATTTCCATAAGGGTTCCTGTCTGTTTTAAAAATACGATGGCGCTATTTTAAATGAGATTTGGGTGAAATGTTTGGCTAATTTTAGCCGCTATTTTCATCTTTTAAATCGACCAATCCTCAACCGCCCAGTGGTGTGCCAACGCATGGGCATGTAGCGCATCATCAGGCGATACACAAATCGCCACATCTGCCCACTCTAGTAAAGGAATATCATTTTTGGAGTCTGAATAAGCATAAGTCTTGTCAAAATTAATACCTGCCAGTTGCTGTTTGCCAATCCATTTATCCAAATGATAAATTTTACCTTCTTTAAAGTTTGGCTTATCAGTCAATTTACCCGTATAGCGCTCATCTTTTATCTCAAGAGGCGTTGAGATCACATTGCCGTCTTCAATCCCAAAACGCTTAGCAATCGCCGAAACGACAAAGTCATTGGTCGCTGAAATAATCACCACATCGTGACCTGCTTCAACATGTTGACACAGGACTTCCATCGCTTTTGGGCGAATGTGCGGCTCGATTTCACTTTTAATATAATCTTCTCGCAGCTCATGCAACCTATCCATTGGTAAGCTGCTTAAAAACTGTGCCACAAACTCGTTATATTCCGTCGCATCAAGCGTACCTTCAATATAATCATTATAAAATTTCTGGTTGGCAGTGCGATACTCGGCTTCGTCGACAAGATTATGCTTGACGATATATTCGCCCCATAAGTAGTCGCTATCGACATCGAGCAAAGTATGGTCTAAATCAAATAGCGCTAACGTGCGTGAGACAGTCTGGCTGACAATGCTTGGCGTGCTCATAATAAAATACTCATTAATGACAATTAGTAATAATTAATAGTAATCGGTCGTTAGTAACTGTTGATTAGTGATTGTTCATTAGCAATTTATTCTGGTTGCTCAATCTCTCTAAGACCCGTTTTAAACTTCTGACAACGATCGCTATAGTGTAGCGCTGACAGTTTCATCATGACTGCCTGTTCATCAGTCAAAGTTTTGACCACTGTTGCAGGAGCGCCCACAACGAGAGAATTATCTGGTATCTCTTTGCCTTCGGTGACCAAGGCTTTGGCACCGATAATACAGTTTTTGCCGATTTTGGCATTATTCAAGATGACCGCGCCAATGCCGATCAAGCTATTATCACCGACTTCGCACCCATGCAGCATCGCTAAATGACCAATGGTGACATGATTACCGATTTTTACCTCGATACCAGCATCAGTATGAATAACACTGTTTTCTTGCACGTTAGTATAGTCACCGATATGGATGCGTTCATTGTCGCCACGAATCACTGCCCCAAACCAGACGCTTGACTGATGACCCAAATACACGTCGCCTATCACGCATGCTGAGTCTGCAACCCAACCATTAAAGGGTACAGCGAATGTAGGCACTTTGTCTAAATATTGATAAATCATACTCTATCCTTGATAGGTTTTATTCAGTTGTTATTATTCATAAATGTAGTTGAGACAGATATCGGCTATAAAACTGACCTGTAAATATGTGAGCGCTGAATTTAGGAGCAAGCAGTTGTAGTATAATGCGGTTTTCCTTCATCTGCCCTATAAACCCTCTTTAGGATTGCCGCAATGATCAGCAAAAACGCTTCCGCTATCATTTTATTACCCAGTAGTTTTTTATTATCGAGCAGCTTGCTTGTCGCTATGCCAGCTCAAGCCAGTAGTAGCGATAATATCGACAAGGCGGGTGACATTCTATCTTTCGCTATACCAGCCGTTGCTTACGGTAGCACTTATTATATGGATGATAAAGAGGGACGAGAGCAATTTTATTATTCATTTGCAACTAATGTTGCAGCCACTTATGCCCTAAAATCTGTGATTAGTAAAGAGCGCCCAGATGGCAGCGATGATGATTCTTATCCATCTGGTCATACCTCAAGAGCCTTTCAGGGTGCCAGTTTTATTCATAAACGCTATGGACTAAAATATAGTGTTCCTGCCTATATTGGCGCAGGTTTTGTGGCTTATAGCCGCATTGAAGCCGATGAGCATGATGCTGTCGATGTATTGGCAGGCGCTGCCTTAGGTATGGCGAGCAGTATGTATCTGACGAAAAGCTATCAAGATGACCAGCTGCATATCGCCACCAACTTATCGCCAGATTATTATGGCTTATCAGTACATTATAACTTTTGATCAATAAATCCTAATCTTCATACCTATATACCTATATACCTATATACCTATATACCTATTTATATCACCTCCTAGTCACTACCTATAGCCAAATCTACTATGGCTGCTCATGATTGAAGGTTAAATAAGAAACATCTTAAATTTATTAGTCAAGCATCAGCTTAAGATGCTAGCCCTTAGTGCAAAACTCTAGTATAATGCGCAAAATCTGTGCCAAAGCGAGCGGACATGATGTAAGTTACTTATTCACCACCTAGTGAATCCTGTACCTTTTCATCTATGATGTCTTCTCGCTTTTTTGTGGAAAAATTTTGGCGCTGTCTCTTTTATTATGGTTATTTAGCCGCAGTTAAATAGCAATAATCAAAAAAGCAGCGCTTTATTTTAACCAAAAAACAGCACAGCACTCACTAATAACAGCGGAGGCAACCCTTGAATTCATCGGCAGAAATACAAGCAATTTTGGCACTAGCAGACGGTACGATTTTTCGCGGTTTGAGTATCGGTAGTCTTGGTCATCGTGTCGGTGAGGTGGTATTTAATACAGCCATGACAGGGTACCAAGAAATCCTTACTGACCCCAGTTACGCACGTCAGCTGGTCACGCTTACTTATCCGCATATTGGCAATACCGGCACCAACGCTGAAGATGTCGAGTCTGGTAATGGTCATCAAGTATGGGCTGAAGGTCTTATCATCCGCGATGCGACCATGGTGACCTCAAACTTCCGCAACTCAGAGTCACTGACTGATTATTTACAGAGCCATAATACCGTCGCCATTGCTGATATTGATACCCGTCAATTGACCCGCCTGCTACGTGATAAAGGCGCGCAAAACGGTTGTATCATGACCGCTTCTAACGGTACAACAATTAGCAGCGAAGATGAACAGCAAGCCATCAAACTGGCGCAAGAATTTGCTGGTATCGAAGGCATGGACTTGGCAAAAGAATGCTGTACACCGACGACATTTGAATGGACCGCTGGTAGCTGGGATTTATCAGACACCTTACTTAACCGCGATGTAGCTGGTAGCCATGATAGCGGTACAGGCGGCTTCTTTAAGCATTTGGGCACGCACGTCGAAGCAAAATACAACGTTGTCGCCTATGACTTTGGTAGCAAAACCAATATCCTACGTATGCTCGTTGACCGCGGTTGTCATGTCACTGTCGTGCCAGCACAAACGCCTATCGCAGATGTCCTCGCGATGAATCCAGATGGTATCTTCTTATCAAATGGCCCTGGCGATCCAGCTGCCTGTGATTACGCTATCGATGCGGTACGTCATATCATTGAACAAACTGACATTCCAACCTTTGGTATCTGCTTAGGTCATCAGCTGATTGGTCTTGCCAGCGGTGCAAAAACCATCAAAATGAAAACCGGTCATCACGGTGCCAACCATCCAGTGCAAGACTTGGCAACTGGCACGGTTATGATTACCAGTCAAAACCATGGTTTTGCGGTTGATGAAGACACGCTGCCTGCCAATGTTAAATCGACCCATCGCTCATTATTTGACGGTACCAACCAAGGGATTGAGCTGACTAATAAGCCAGTCTTTAGTTTCCAAGGTCACCCAGAAGCCAGCCCTGGACCGCATGATGCTGCGCCACTGTTCGATAAATTTGCCGATATGATGGCAGCAGCGAAAGCTTAATACCTAGCCATAAATAATAAGTATAAAGCTTGAAGCACAGATGGTGATTCAAGCTACACCATGCCAGACACGATAAGCGTTATTGAACATATCGTTAAAATGCAGATTACTCAAAATATCACTCAAACGAAGGTAGCCCTAACTATGCCAAAACGTACCGACATAAAAAGCATTCTTATCATTGGCGCAGGCCCTATCGTCATCGGCCAAGCATGTGAGTTTGACTACTCAGGCGCGCAGGCGTGTAAAGCGCTAAAAGAAGAAGGCTACCGCGTCATCTTGGTCAACTCAAACCCTGCGACCATCATGACTGACCCAACCATGGCGGATGCGACCTATATCGAGCCGATTACGTGGCAGACGGTTGAGCAAATCATTGCTAAAGAGCGTCCTGACGCGATCTTGCCAACGATGGGTGGTCAGACCGCTCTAAACTGTGCCTTAGAGTTAGACAAGCACGGTGTATTAACCAAATATAACTGCGAATTGATTGGGGCAACCAAAGACTCTATCGAGATGGCAGAAGACCGTAACTTGTTCGATAAAGCCATGAAGCGTATTGGTCTTGAGTGTCCACGTGCTGAAACCGCTGAAACCATGGAAGAAGCATTTGCGACCCAAGAAAAAATGGGCTATCCGTGCATCATTCGTCCATCATTCACGATGGGCGGCTCAGGCGGCGGTATCGCTTATAACCGTGATGAGTTCATTGAAATCTGCGAGCGTGGCTTTGACTTATCGCCAAACCATCAATTGCTTATCGATGAGTCGCTCATCGGTTGGAAAGAATATGAGATGGAAGTGGTTCGTGACAAAAACGACAACTGCATCATCATTTGTGCGATTGAGAACTTTGACCCGATGGGCGTACATACCGGCGACTCAATCACGGTTGCTCCAGCACAAACGCTGACCGATAAAGAATATCAAATCATGCGTAATGCTTCACTAGCAGTACTGCGTGAGATTGGTGTCGAAACGGGCGGCTCAAACGTGCAATTCGGTATCAACCCTGAAACGGGTCGTATGGTCGTCATCGAAATGAACCCACGCGTATCACGTTCATCAGCATTGGCCTCAAAAGCCACGGGCTTCCCGATTGCAAAAATTGCGGCAAAATTAGCAATTGGCTATACCCTAGATGAATTGCAAAATGACATCACGGGCGGCAAAACCCCAGCCAGCTTTGAGCCTGCGCTTGATTATGTCGTCACTAAGATTCCTCGTTTTAACTTTGAGAAATTCCCACAAGCCGATAATGTATTATCAACGCAAATGAAGTCAGTTGGTGAAGTCATGGCGATTGGTCGTAACTTCCAAGAGTCGATGCAAAAAGCATTACGCGGTATGGAAACTGGCAATGATGGTTTTGATGAGCAAATTGACTTATCAAAAGTAAGTATTGAAAAAGCGCGTAGCGAAATCACCAACCGCTTAACCATTCCAACGCCTGAACGTATCTACTATATTGCTGATGCTTTTCGTATCGGCATGAGCGTCGATGACGTTTTCAAACTAACCAAAATCGACCCATGGTTCTTGGTACAAATCGAAGATATCGTAAAAACCGAAGCACAAGTTAAAGCGTTAGGTTTTGGCGGCTTAACTGAGCATAATTTACGCAGCTTTAAGCGTAAAGGCTTATCAGATTTGCGTTTGGCTAAGTTGCTTGGCGTCTCACAAAAGCAGCTACGTACCAAACGTTGGGACTTAAATGTCTATCCAGTTTATAAGCGTGTCGATACTTGTGCAGCAGAGTTTGCTACCAGCACCGCTTATATGTACTCAACATACGATAGCGAATGTGAAGCCAATCCTACCGATAACAAGAAAATCATGGTTATCGGCGGTGGTCCTAACCGTATCGGTCAAGGTATCGAGTTTGACTATTGCTGCGTACACGCGGCGCTTGCCATGCGCGAAGACGGCTACGAGACCATCATGGTCAACTGTAACCCTGAAACCGTTTCTACCGATTATGACACCTCTGACCGTCTCTACTTTGAGCCAATCACATTAGAAGACGTGTTAGAAATCGTCCGTATCGAAAATCCTGACGGCGTGATTGTACAGTTTGGTGGTCAAACGCCATTGAAGCTCGCCCGCGCGCTTGAAGCTGCTGGCGTTAAAATCATTGGTACCAGCCCTGATGCCATTGACCGTGCGGAAGACCGCGAACGCTTCCAACATATGATTCAGCAGTTGAATCTTGTGCAACCAACCAATGCCTTGGCGACGAGCTTAGAAGACGGTTTGGTCAAAGCAAAAGATGTTGGCTATCCGCTGGTTGTACGCCCATCCTATGTACTCGGTGGTCGCGCGATGGAAATCGTTTATAACGAAGATGAATTAAGACATTACTTGCGCACTGCGGTACAAGCATCAAATGAAGCGCCGGTTCTATTAGACCGCTTCTTAGATGATGCCATCGAAGTCGATGTCGACTGTGTTAGCGACGGTACAGATGTGGTGATTGGCGGTATCATGCAGCATATCGAACAAGCGGGTGTCCACTCTGGTGACTCAGCCTGTTCATTGCCTTCTTACTCGTTGTCTGATGAGCTGTGCGATGTGATGCGCGCACAAACCGTCGCCATGGCAAAAGAGCTTGGTGTTGTCGGCTTAATGAACGTCCAGTTTGCGGTAAAAGGTGAAACGGTTTACATCTTAGAAGTCAATCCACGTGCCGCGCGCACCGTACCGTTTGTCTCTAAATGTATCGGCACTTCTTTAGCACAAATCGCAGCACGCTGTATGGCTGGCACGTCGCTTAAAGACCAAGGCTTTACGAAAGAAATCGTTCCTGCATTCTTTGCGGTAAAAGAAGCCGTCTTCCCATTCGCTAAATTTCCTGGTGTTGACCCAATCTTGAGCCCTGAGATGAAATCGACTGGCGAAGTGATGGGCGTGGGTAAAACCTTTGGCGAAGCATTCTACAAAGCGGTTATCGGTAGTAATGAGCGTTTACCCGGTTTGCCAACTGAAGGTGAAACCAAAACCGTCTTTATTTCAGTACGTGATAGCGATAAAGAGCAAATTTCCCCTATCGCTCGTCAGCTGATTGACTTTGGCTTTAACATTGTAGCGACTACTGGTACGCAAAAAGTACTAAGTGACAATGGTATTGAATGCAAGCAAATTAACAAAGTCACCGAAGGTCGCCCACATATCGTTGATGCCTTAAAAAACGGCAAAATCGATATTATTATTAACACGACTGAAGGTAAGCAGGCACAAGAGGATTCTTTCTCTATCCGTCGTAGCGCGCTACAAGGCAAAGTGTTCTACGTCACGACTTTGGGTGCAGCAGATGCCGTTTGTAAATCTTATGCGATTGACCTACCTTTTGAGGTGTATAAATTACAAGATTTACATGAGCAAGCAAAGTCTATTGTATAGCTCTATTGACTTGGCTGAATAATTTCAGTAGATTAAGCATAACCGTTAGGCTTGCCTAGGAGCTTATTTGAGCATAGTGTAGCGTTTAATAATGTAGACCATGCTTGAAATAAAATTTAAATGATAGACCTAAAAAGCATAGTGGCTAAACTGCGACTATGCTTTTTATTACGTAAGCTTAAACACCCAGATTATTGAATTGATATCAATGAATGATAGCGACCTGACTGGTTACGCTGTCTGCATCATTATTCTTTTTTTATTTTATACCCATTGCAACAACTCTGACACCATCTCACTATTCACTAAGAGTAGGAGATGGTGCCCGTGTTATTGGTTTAAGGAAAAAACATGCAACGTTATCCCATGACTCCGCAAGGACATGCGGCTTTAGAAGCCGAATTAAAACAGTTAAAAAGTATTGACCGTCCTCGCATCACCGCCTCTATCGCTGAAGCGCGCGAACACGGTGATTTGAAAGAAAATGCTGAATATCATGCAGCGCGTGAACAGCAGGGATTTTGTGAAGCTCGTATCCGTGACATCGAAGCCAAACTTGGCGGTGCGCAAGTGATTGATCCTACGACGTTACCAAAAGATGGCCGTGTGATATTCGGCGTCAGCGTCGTTATTGAAAACATGGACACTGAAGAAGAAAAGCAGTACAAAATCGTTGGTGACGACGAAGCGGATTTCAAAGCCGGTAAAATCTCTGTTAACTCACCGATTGCGCGTGGTTTGATTGGTAAATCTGAGGGCGATGAAGCGCGTATTGAAACCCCAAAAGGTGTGGTTGAATACGAAATTATGAAAGTCATTTACGATTAATATAGTCGTCTTTTGTAATGATTCAAATAGTAATTTTCTTAAGAAATTAGATAAAGTAAACCACACAAAAAGTCATCGTTTATAGGATAGCAGTTACACAACGCTGCTTTTCTACCTAACTCGTTTTAGCGCATAATTGTTGAGTTGAGATTGCTAAGTATATGCTTAGCAACTAATTAAAATAATCACGGATAAATCAATAGTTTGATAGGACGGTTTGACAGATAGCTTTTATCGTCTGGCTATTTACTACTGTTATCAGTAATGCTGCCCCCGTTATTTGACCTCCCTTGCAGCGTCAATTAACGGGGGTTTTCTTATCTGGGCTTTCTTCTTTAAGTGTTCTCTATTTTTGTGTTACTTATTATCATTTTAAAGGACTTTATTATGACCACCACTA
Organism: Psychrobacter sp. SC65A.3; assembly: GCF_025642195.1. Lineage (NCBI taxonomy): Bacteria > Pseudomonadati > Pseudomonadota > Gammaproteobacteria > Moraxellales > Moraxellaceae > Psychrobacter > Psychrobacter sp. SC65A.3. The sequence continues at coordinate 1,991,796 of NZ_CP106752.1, forward strand.
TTGATCGCTCATTTGTTGTGATGCAAAAAACAGCTACATTCACGGCAGTATCCGCACTGTTGGTAGGCACTGTTATGGCTATGTCTGCTGCCAATGCCGCCACTGAAGTGACCGTTCTACCTTCTACGGGCGGTAGTACCACCGTGGTCGAGCAGTATTCTGATGGTAAAACAGCTGTCATTACCGCTACGCCTAATAGTATTGGTATGCAAGATGGCATGCCGTTTGCTGTGACGCAGGTTACCAATGTACCGCGCTACGTGGTTCGCCAAGTAGCCAGTAATGGTGTTAGTAATACTGTCGTTACTCAAGGTAGTGTGACTGTCACTAGCGTACCGGTGACCAACCAAATAACCAATCAAAGCAGCCGTGTTGATGTCATCGCAGTGCCAACCAGTACTGTCACTCAAGTATTACCGACGACTCAAATACTGCCTGTAACCACAGCAACTCAGCTGCCAGTCATAAATACGTCAGTAATCAATGCACCGGTGATCACTACCCCTATGACAACAATTACTTCTATAGAAGCCTTGCAGCTCAAACCAACTTTTAGTACGCCTGATGTGGTCAACGCGCAAACCAAAGTTATGAAAATCTTGAAAAATAGTGATGGACGTGAAGTTGCAGTACCTGCCAACCATATCGCGCCTGGTGATGTGATTGAGTATTATACCGTTTATACCAATACCACAGCGCAACCAGTGACTGATATCAATGCCATGGTTTCTTTGCCAAATGGCGTCAGAATGGTGTCATTGAACAGTCCACTACCAACGCTTGCGACCACTGGTGGCGATAGCTATCAAACTATCCAACAAGTTGGCAATACAGTGGTGGTAAAAGAAAATTACTCAGGTCTTAAATGGAACTTGGTAAATCTTAGTCCTAAAGCTGCACAGACTGTCGTGATACGCGCTAAAGTTCAATAAATACGGCAGTGAAGTTATAGTATTACAACTTAAGAAATATTAAAACTAATAAAAGGTCTTGTTTGCTAATTCTCTAGCCGGCAAGGCCTTTTTTGTGGCTATTCATAAACCATAGTAAAATACCTTAAAAACGCTACGGTACTGCTAGTATAAATTTTTTGCAGTCTCTGTCTGCCTAGGCACAGCAAGCAAGCAAGCAAGCAAGCAAGCAAGCAAGCAAGCAAAATTAATACTAACAGTACTCAATGTATCGATATTACTTTTCACTGACTATATTGCTTCAAATTTAATCGCTTTTATAATCGTATAGTGCAGCTCAGAATAGACGACAACAGTTGTCGTCTATCATTGCCATTTTACTCATAAATACAATGACTTAACGCTAATTTTGCTAAAATAGTCTTTCATTACTGACATAGTAAATACCGCTTATGGCAACCATCAATTATGAACGACTACAAGGTAAGCTCAATATTTTAGCGGACGCTGCTAAGTATGATGTCTCTTGCTCATCCTCCGCTGGTACCCGCAAAAACCAAGGCGGTGGCCTTGGCGATGCCTCAGCAACTGGTATTTGTCACAGCTATACCGAAGATGGTCGCTGCGTCAGCCTGCTGAAAATCCTGCTGACCAATCATTGCATATATGATTGCGCTTATTGCACCTCGCGTAAAAGCAATGACACCCCGCGCGCTGCTTTTAGTGTTGAGGAAGTCGTTGATTTAACCATGCAGTTTTACCGCCGTAACTATATCGAAGGACTGTTTCTTAGCTCAGGTATCTTTAAAAGTGGGGATTATACGATGGAGCGACTGGTTGAGGTCGCCAAGATATTACGTACCCGTGAGCGTTTTAATGGTTATATTCATCTAAAGACCATTCCCGGAGCTTCAAAAGAATTATTGTTAGAAGCTGGATTATATGCTGATCGCTTAAGCGTCAATATCGAAATTCCAACTAAATCAGGATTGGCGTTACTGGCACCAGAAAAATCTCACGAACAATTAAAAGCACCGATGGAAACGGTAAAAGAAGAAATCATCACCATTCGTGAGAGCCGTAAAACACATAAAAAAGCGCCGAAATTTGTGCCAGCAGGTCAGACTAGCCAGATGATTGTTGGCGCAAGTAACGAGACCGACTTGCAAGTGATTCAGCTATCGAGTCATTTTTATAAACAATATGATTTAAAACGAGTTTACTATTCTGGCTATGTGCCAATGCTATCTGACAGTCGCCTGCCAGCTATCGGTACGCCTGTGCCAATGATACGCGAAAACCGTCTCTATCAAGCGGATTGGCTGATGCGTTTTTATGGTTTTGGCGCGCACGAAATCGTTGAACCGGACTCGCCATTTTTAGATTTGGACTGCGACCCAAAGTTAGCATGGGCAATCCGCCACCGTGAGCATTTTCCGGTCAATATCCAAACAGCAAGTTATGAGATGATTGTACGTATTCCCGGTATCGGTACAAAAACGGCTAAGAAAATAGTCAAAGCCCGCAAGTTTAATCAGCTCACACTTTATCACTTGAAGAAAATGGGCGCGGCGGTCAATCGCGCCAAATACTTCATTGCAACTACTGGTAAAAACGAGCATCTCGCACACTTAACCCGTGACAACTTTCGTCAATATGTGCTGGCGCAAACGCAGACGAAATTTAAAGATCAACGCAGTGGACAGTTGGCTTTGTTTTAAATATCAAAATTATTGATAATTTAGCCACTATCATGAAGTTATCTTAGGACAAATAATGTCGCAATCACTATCAGAACTTGTCAAAAACCAAAATTACCAGCTGGGTCAATTGACGCCCAGTATTGTACTTTATGAGCCAAGTTTTGAGGGGTGGCTCAGTGCAGTATTTTACGTCTATTCCAATCACTTACAGGACGATACATCGCTACAGCTTATTGCGCAGGACTGTTATGTGCCGTCATTACTCGCTCACGCCATTAGTGTAGAGACCAATGCCAACCATGCCGAACGAGTACTTACGAAGTTGAATCAACTCCTAGGTCGCTCGGGTATGCGCAATTTACTTTGGGGTTTTTTGTCAGAAAAAGACAATATAGGCACTACTCTATTTCAAGTAGTGAAATATGCTATTAACTACCCAAGTCGCCATATCATGGATGATTTGGGTAATCTCAATGTTTTAGAACTCGTGCAAACGGTCAAGTCTGTCGGTCGTGAAAAACACCGCATGGAAGCCTTTGTACGCTTTGAGCATACAGTTGAAGACATTTACTTTGCCCGTGTTGAGCCGGATTTTAATGTTTTGCCTTTAATCGGAGAGCATTTTCGTCAGCGTTATCAAGATCAGCATTGGGCAATTTATGATTTGGCTCGTGGCTATGGTATTTATTATGACAAAAGCCAAAGCACGCCCAAGCGCCCCGCAGCCCTGCAAACCATTACTGAGCTTGATGAGGCAGTACTGCGCAATCCTGCCAGCATTCATAGCGAAGATGAGCAACATTATCAGCGTTTTTGGCAAGGCTATTTTACCAACGTCAATATCAAAGAGCGTAAAAATCCACGTTTGCACAAGCAATATTTACCGCAGCGCTATTGGAAATACTTGAGTGAAAAACAAGTCCTGCCAAATGCGCCGCACCTCAAAAAACAGCGCTAAATATTTGATTACTGTTATTTATATTATCTGTATTTATTGACGACAAATAATAGTCATCGTCCCATGCTATCTTTTTATCTTGGTGGTTGAGTTTTAGACGCTTTTCACTGACAATAGCAGCTTGATATCCTCTAATAGTGACTCACGCCATTATGAAAGTTATGCGTTTACTGTCGTCTTTGAAGCATGATGAATCCGAGCGCGGTATTTTTCATCTTGGGCGTGCTTTGGTTAAAAACGAGCATACCTCAATTATTATCTCTAGCGCTAATGAAGACAATGACTTGGTCAGACGCCTAAAGCGTGATGGCAACCATTATCATCAGTTATATATGAACAAAAAGTCTTGGCTGTCCTTGTTACAGGTCGCGCCACTGCGCCGCCTGATTGAAAAATATGACCCTGATATCATCCATGTGCATTCGCGGACACCAGCATGGGTACTGCATTTAGCGCTGCGCCGTGCACGGGTAAAACGTCGACCAAAACTGGTATCGACCATGTATGGCTTCTATCCTATTAATAAATACTCACAAGCCTTGCTTGATGTTCACACCATTATTACTGTGTCTGATAGTGTGACTGATTACTTAAAAAAAGGGCTGCGCCGTGAGGAGCTGGACCCCAGAGTCATTAAACGTATCTACCGCGGTGTTGATACGCGGCGTTATCCTTATCGTCATAATCCATCAGTATATTGGCTACGTCATACTTTTGCTGAATACCCTGAGCTTGAGAATAAAAAATGGCTAGTATTTCCAACCATTATCGGTAAGGAATATGGTCAAGAATGGCTGATTGATATCTTGGGCAATCTTCAAGAGCAGTTCCCCAATATCCATGCCATTATTATGGATGATGATTATCGCGCAGGCGATGTCGCCCATGAAGATTTTCGTCAACGCAGCAATACTTTGGGACTAGCCGATCGTATCACTTATGTCGGCAGCAAACGTAATGATATGCGTGAGTGGTTGTCAGCGGCCAATGTCGTCATGGCACTTGCCAATCAGCCTGAATCTATCGGCATTAATGCCTTACAAGCCATTCATTTGGGTACGCCTGTCATTGGCTGGGATCAAGCGGCATTTAGTGAAATTCTGCGCCCACTCTATCCGCAAGGTTTGGTCAGAAAATACAATGCCAACGCACTGTGCAAAGCGGTGCGCAATCAGTTAGAAAGTGTGACTCGCCCTGAGATGACCAACAAATTTACCATGCGTGAGATGATTGATGAGACAATAGGCGTCTATAAAAATCTGCATGAGCAGGCATTAGCAGAAGAAAAAGCGGCAGCGGATGCTTTAGCCGTAAGAAGACACAAAAAAGTCTTTGGCGTGACTTCTGAGCCCATCATTAATAAAAAAACAGCCAATAAAGTCAGGTTGGTCAAAGACAAACCCAACACATCTTATAGTACTAAAGTAACAGAAGAGCCAAACGATGCTTAATTGGCGTCATTTCTAATTTGACTTCTTGCCTATCTATTATTAACTTTCCTCTTATCAGCTTGCTTCAAAGACACATATAAAAAACGCTACTTTCTAGTAGAAAATAGCGTGAGTAAAAGGCAATCCTGTATGTTCAATAATCATACGCTTTTGAAAATGCATTAATATATGGACTTATCACTGTATAAAAGCTTGTGCTGATTTTTGTTCAGTACGTCGTTGGCGTATGCGCACTAACGATACGAGTCACGCCATCAGTAGGATTGATAAAAGTATGCGGTTTAATCGTATCGATCACATAACTGTCACCTTCATTTAATAAGTAGGTGGTCTCTTCAATACGAATCAACACTTTACCTTCGATGACGGTACCGATTTCTTCACCTTCATGAGCAATTTTTTCTTCCGTTGAGCTGTTTGGCTGATAAGTCTCGATCAAAAAACCCAGATTCTTGGTGGTGCTACAGTTATATACCTGCTTTAGAGACACTCTACTGCTCGGCTCGCTCAGCTCTATCAAATCTTTTGGCGTGACCACCACTCGAGCTTTAGGCTCTTTCCACTCATCGCTAAAAAAAGTCGTCAAATAAGGTGCTCTATATGTCATTATTACCGAACCGATTAATCACTGGCTCAATACCACAACAAGACGGCTTTTACATGCCAGCAGAATTTGAGCCGATACAAAAAATATGGATGGTATGGCCTTACCGTGCTGATAATTGGCGACAGCAAGCACTTCCTGCTCAGAAAGCTTATGCCAATGTTGCACTGGCAATTAACAGATTTTGTGAAATTGGCATACTGGTCAATCCTGATGACTATCAATCATGCCGCGATAGTCTACCTGCTGATATCGACGTCATATCCATGCCCAGCAACGATGCTTGGGCGCGTGATACTGTCCCGACATTTTTAATCAATGAAGCAGGTGAGCTACGCGCTTGTGATTGGACATTCAATGCATGGGGCGGCGACTATGACGGGCTATACTCGCCGTGGGATGACGATGATAAGCTGGCTGAACGCTTATGTGACCATTTAGATACCAAACGCTATCGAACGGATGACTTTGTGATGGAAGGCGGTGCATTTCATGTCGATGGTGAAGGCACGGTTCTGACTACGCGCATGTGTCTGCTAAGCCCAGGGCGCAACCCGCACCTAACCGAAGCTCAAATTGAAGACAAGCTAAAAGCCTATCTCAATGTACAAAAAGTGCTGTGGATTGATGACGGTATTGATCCTGATGAGACTACAGGTCACATTGACGATATCGCTTGCTTTGCGCGCCCTGGTGAAGTGGTTTGCTTGTTTACTGACAACCCTAAGCATCCGTTTTATGAAGCCACGCAAAAAGCCTATGAGCAGCTCTCAAATATGACTGATGCAAAAGGCAGACGTTTAAAAGTCCATAAGCTTTGCTGTACCAAAAACTCTGTCACCTTGCCTGAACATTATGATATTGAACAATCTGATGATGCCAAGGCGCGCTTAACGGGTGACGTCTGTATTGCCTCATATGCCAATTTTTTAATTTGTAATGACGCTGTCATCGTACCGCAATATGATGATATAAATGATGCACTCGCTATCGAGCAGCTTGAAAAAGTCTTTCCTCAACATCAGGTAGTGGGAGTACGAACGAAAGAGATTGTGTTTGGTGGCGGCAATATTCATTGCATTACGCAGCAGCAACCAAAATCATCAATTAAAAGCAGCAACTAAAAGTATTAACTAAAAGCAGCCGCATAAAAATATAGACCCAAATGGATTTTGAACCCAATAATATTTTAAAAAAGGACATAACTATGAGCGATTATCAAGTTAATAACCCAGCCACTGGTGAAGTAGAAGCCACTTACCCTACCGCCACTGAACAAGATATCCAAAACGCTATTGAACAAGCAAATAATGCTTATCAAGACTGGCAAAAGACCTCGCTTAGCGAACGTAGTGCATTATTAAATAAAATAGCTGACATCTATATTGAGCGCCAAGATGAGCTAGCACGTATCGTTGCCAACGAAATGGGCAAGCCTCTCGCACAAGCAAAGGGTGAGCTCCAACTGGTTGCTCAAATTTATCGCTATTATGCAGATAACGGTGAGCAACTATTAGCACCAAATACCATTGATGTGGATCAAGGTTCTGCCTCAGTAGAAAAGCTCCCAGTTGGCGTTTTACTTGGCATCATGCCATGGAACTACCCGCATTATCAGGTGGCTCGTTTTGTGGCACCAAACGTGATGGCAGGTAACACCATTATCTTAAAACATGCGCCGCAGTGCCCTAACACCGCAGAAGTTATCGTTGATATTCTAAAAGACGCCGGCTTACCTAGTGGCGTGTATAACAATGTCTTCGCTACCAACGATCAAGCAGCGACTATTATTGAAGACACCAGAGTGCAAGGCGTCTCGTTGACAGGTTCTGAACGTGCAGGACAAGCAGTTGCAAAAGTAGCTGGTGGCGCCCTCAAAAAGGTCGTTTTAGAGCTTGGTGGCTCCGATGCCTTTATCGTCGCAGCGGATGCTGACATCGAGCAGGCCGTACAAGGTGCAATCGTAGGTCGTTTTGGTAACACTGGACAGGCTTGTAATGCTGCTAAACGCTTAATCATCGTCGAAAGCGTGTACGACCAGTTTGTTAAAGGCTTTACCGACGCCGTGCGTGGCATGACCCTAGCTGATCCACAAAATGAAGATACTTTCATTGGCCCTATGTCTTCGAAGGCGGCAGCAAATAATTTGCAAGAGCAGTTAGACAGTGCTGTCAAAGCCGGTGCAACGGTATTAGTCGAGGGTGGCATCGTTAAAGACAAGCCAGGTGCTTGGTTTGCCCCTGCGGTATTGGCAGATGTTGATGACTCAATGGATGTCTATCGTCAGGAGCTATTCGGTCCTGTCGCCGTTATCTACAAAGCGAATGACATTGCGCATGCAATCAAAATTGCCAATGATGTACCATTTGGTCTAGGTGCTTCCATTCAAACTCAAGACGCAGCATTGGCAGCAGAGATTGCTGAGCAATTAGATGTCGGTATGGTGACTATCAACGCGCCTTCTGGTAGTGAGGCCAATACCCCATTCGGCGGCGTTAAACGCTCTGGATTTGGTCGCGAGCTTGGTACCCTTGGTATCACTGAATTTTTAAACTATAAGTTGATTCGTGACAAATCGTAATCGATAGTGTTTTTCTTAGATAAACAAAAAGCCTAACATTTAATGTTAGGCTTTTTGTTGAATGATCATTGATGAAAAAATATCTTATCGAAAAACTTAGCGCTTAGGTGGGTTATCTTTTAACCACAATTGATTGACGATTTTTAATTCACGTAGCTCTTCTGCCATAATCGATTCACTAATACCTGGATATTTAATCCTTGCATAGCTATATAACACAATACCTAAGACGGTCCAGCCAAAGAAAATCCACCATTCAACAGCAGTCAGTGCTGATGGCATACCTGGCATATATAGCATCAATAAACCAAAGCTAAGCGCAATCGTTATCATACCGACAAGCTTACCTGCTGGTATCTTAAAGGGACGTACCATATCAGGCTCGCGGTAGCGTAGTACCAAGAATGAAATAGCAACACAGGTATAGGCAATGACGATACCAAAACCACCAGCATCAACGATCCAAACCAACATCTTGCGACCAAATAAAGGTGCTAGCGTTGCTAAACCACCAATGAGGAGAATCGCATTCGAAGGTGTATTGTATTTTGGATGTAACTTACCTAAAAAAGCTGGCAACATGCGCGCTTTTGACATCGCATAAAGTAGACGACTACCACCAATTAAGAACGCATTCCAGCTTGATAAAATACCCAGTACACCGCCGATAACCAGTAAAATACCTGCCCATTTGCCTTGCCAAGCATTGGTCATGGCATCAGCTGTGGCTAAGGTTGAGCTTTCTGCTTGTACCAGTGGCAACGTCGTGCCCACGCTCCAAGCGATACCCACATACCACATCACCGCAACGACGATAGAGATAATCAAAAACTTACCGATATTAGGACGAGTTAAATCAATCTCTTCTGCCGCTTGTGGAATAACGTCAAAACCCACGAACATAAAGGGCACCATGACAATGACGGCCATCATGCCACCGACACCACCAATGAAGGCTGGCGATTGTATTGCTGTAGAGGTTTCAGGGTTATAAAGCACTGCACCAATAAATAGCAAGGTTCCGACGAATAAAATACCTAGTACTGCAGTTTTTTGGAACCATGCACTGACTTCCATACCGCGTATGTTTAGCCACGTTACAATGACGGAGCCCAGCATCCCAACCCCTACCCATGTGGCATAAACATCCCATCCAGCAATGGTCCAGAGATAACCTTGATTATAATTAGGAATAAAATATTCTACGACTGTCGGCAAGGCAACTGCCTCAAAGGCGACCACAGAGAAATAACCAAATAGGATACTCCATGAACAGATAAAGGAGACATTGACTCCCAGCGCGCGATGGGTATAAGTATGCTCACCACCAGTGATGGGCATCGATGCCGCAAGCTCAGCATAAGTCACACCAATCAGTATCACTGCCAGCCCACCTATAAAGAATGCCAACATCGCACCCCAAGTACCAGCAGATAAAATCCAACCGCCCGCCAAGACGACCCAGCCCCAACCGACCATTGCACCAAATGCTAAGGCGATAACATCTAGCGTCCCTAACGATTTTTTTAATTCAGACATAACTTGCTCCTTGTCCGTGCTTCATCCGTGTGAATCTTTTTTCATTACACTTAGAGTGACACTGTATTTTATATAACAGGGTTTTATTTAACAGGGCATTGCCCCTCATGTTTATCTTTCCATACTTCTCAGCCGAGAAGCTCGATAGTATTTTTAATATCTCGATAGCGGAGACAACAACGGCGTCTTGACTTGCAAGGCGCCGTTGTACCAACACTGCTTAGGATTTGACTATAAACACAGCCCAACCTTTAGCACTTGTTATCCTTTAAGCTATCAAATACTTAGGCAGTCAAAATACCTTTGATGATATCAAGACCTTCTTGTAGCACTTCATCTTCAACCGTCAATGGCACCATCACACGAATGGCATTGCCATGCATACCGCAAGATGCTAGTAATAAACCTTGCTCAAATGATTTCGCTTTTAGGTTAGTCGTCGCTTCAACGTCAGGCTTACCATCACTATCGATTAATTCAAACGCGAGCATGGCGCCTTTATGGCGAATATGTCCGATACTACTTAAGTTTAAGCCCTTTAAAAATGACTCAATTTTGTCGCCAATTTCAATACTACGCTCAAGTAGGTTTTCCTCTTCGATGACTTCGATGACTGCTAAAGCGGCTACACAAGCAAGTGGGTTACCAGCATAAGTACCACCCAAGCCACCTACTTGCGGGGCATCCATAATATCGGCACGACCAATAACGGCAGAAATAGGATAACCACCTGCCAAGCTCTTGGCACTGGTCATTAGATCTGGCTCAACGCCCAATTGTTCACAGGCAAACAACGTACCCGTACGCGCAAAACCACACTGTACTTCATCAAAGATTAGGACGATGCCGTGCTCATCACAGATATCGCGTAAAGACTTAGCAAATGATGGCGTGACTTGATGGAAGCCACCCTCACCTTGTACTGGCTCGATAATCATCGCCGCCACTTCACTAGGATCGATATCCGCTTGGAAAATCATCTCAAGGCTATGCAATGCTTGTTCTTCAGTAACATTCAGCTCATCGCATGGGAATAGTGCATGGAATACAGGCCCTGGCATCGGACCAAAGTTCTTTTTGTATGGCAATACTTTACCAGTCAAGCTCATGCACATAAGCGTGCGGCCATGCCAACCGCCAACGAAAGAAATCACACCTGGACGACGGGTTTTTGCACGAGCAATTTTGATACAGTTTTCAACCGCTTCTGCACCAGTGGTCAAGAAGAACGCTTTGGTGTCGCCACTGATAGGCACTTTTTCGCAAAGTTTTTCGGCAAGATCGACATAGCATTCATAGTTAATCATTTGCGCAGCAGTATGGGTGAATTTGTCTAGCTGCTCGTGCACACGCTGCGTGATTTTTGGATGACTGTGACCGGTATTTAGTACTGAGATGCCGCCAACGAAATCGATATAACGATTGCCTTCAATATCCCAAACTTCTGAGTTTTTTGCTTTTTCGGCAAAGATAGGAAAAGCCACACCCAGTCCGGTTGGCAATACCGCTTTACGGCGTGCAAGTAATGATTGATTGGTAGTCATAAGAATGTCCTTTTCTTTCTTTTTACGTAGATGCCAGTGAAGTGATGGCGGTTTATAGAGTAAATTACAGTTGGGATTCATAGTACTGAACCCCGTTTCGCGCTATGTGACAATTAAATATGTGACCATTAAAATAGAATATAAAACTGAAAAGCTTAGCTGACGTCAGAACACCAGTATTTGGTCACAACATATTCTTCGATGCCGTATTTTGAACCTTCACGACCAAAACCAGATTGTTTGACGCCGCCAAATGGTGCTACTTCTGTTGAGAGCATGCCCGTATTATGTCCAACCATGCCATACTCAAGACCTTCGGTCACGCGCCAAGCACGCGCATAGTCGCTACTATAAAAATAAGCTGCTAGACCGTAGATAGTGTCGTTGGCTGCGCGAATAACTTCTTCTTCAGATGAGAAAGTAAAGACTGGCGCGATAGGACCAAATATCTCTTCGCTGGCAATATCCATATCAGCGCTGATATCGGTGATAACAGTTGGGTTGTAAGCAAGGGCTGACGCATTGTTCGTACTGCCACCAGCAATCAGGGTTGCGCCTTTGTCTAGCGCATCTTTTAGTAGCGCTTGTACTTTTTGTAAGGCTTTTTCATTAATCAAAGGACCAACGTTGACCCCTTCTTCCATGCCATTACCGACTTTTAGCTCAGCGACTTTTTTGATAAAGATATCTAAGAATTCATCTTTAATGCTGTCTTGAACATAAACACGGTTGGCACACACACAGGTTTGACCGGCGTTACGGTATTTAGAGGCGATTAGACCTTCAGCAGCTTTTTCAAGATCGGCATCATCAAAAACGATAAACGGTGCATTGCCGCCAAGCTCTAATGACAGCTTTTTAATCGTTGGAGCACACTGCGCCATTAAGGTGCGACCGACTTCGGTAGAGCCTGTGAATGATAGCTTGTGAATGCGAGCATCGCCGGTAAGAATATCGCCGATAACAGATGATTTGCCGGTCACAACTTGGATAACGCCTGCAGGAATACCTGCTTGCTCAGCCAATGCACCGAGTGCTAAGGCAGAAAATGGTGTTTCAGTCGCAGGTTTGATAATGATGGTACAGCCTGCTGCTAGTGCAGGAGCTGCTTTACGCGTGATCATCGCCGCTGGAAAGTTCCAAGGCGTGATGGCAGCACAAACGCCAACGGGCTGTTTTAATACCACATAGCGTAATTGCGAGTTGGTTGCAGGAATGACATCACCATAAACACGCTTGCCTTCTTCTGCAAACCAGCGGATAAAGCTATTGGCATAACCAATCTCGCCGCGTGATTCAGCCAAAGGCTTGCCCTGCTCGGCGGTCATGATAATGGCCAAATCTTCTTTGTTGGCATCGATAAGATCTGCCCATTTTTGCAGCAGCTGCGCGCGTTCTTGTGGGGTTTTAGCGGCCCAAGTGATTTGAGCTTCGTGAGAGTAAGTAACAGCATCATTGACATCAGCGGTCGTCAAGCTTGGCACCGTACCGATAACATCGCCGTTGAATGGATTGCTCACTTCAATAGTGGCATCATCATTGGCACCGTGCCATCCGTCTTTGATAAGACACTGCTGTTTGATCAAATCTGGGTTTGAGAGATTTAGGGTCGTATTTAGCATCGTAACACTCCATGTTTGTCGCTATTACTTATTTATTATTTATAAAGCTATCTAACGTTGGCATAAGCTTGTCTTTTTAAACAGCTATTAAACCAATGAAAAATTGACGTAAGCAGTCAGTAATAATGATTGATAATATATGCACTGTTCAATATACTGAACAGATATTCCATATATGAGACATCATTATAAGAACGATGCGATACTCTTTGCAACCGTTATTTTGATAGTTCTCGAACATATTTTTTATTTTTACTTTTCAACTGACATTTTAATAGGCAACTTATGAGTACCAGCGCCGTTCCTGCTCTAGACAAAACGTTTCAAATTCTGGATTTAATCACGGCAAGCCAGCAGCCCTTAACGGCAGCTTATATTGCAAAAGAGTTAAAGCTACCACGTAGCTCAACGCATAATATTTTGCAAAGCCTACTTACCAAGCATGTCATCTATAAGGATAGCGAAGGGCGCTTTCACTTAGGGTCTTACTTGCTATATTGGGCGGGTAAATACGAGCAGCAGCAAGGGGTGGTGCAGTTATTTAAAGACCTTATCATGCAATATCCTATCCTGTTACAGCACACCGTCACCCTGTCCAAAATGGATTTGGGCGAAGTGGTTTTTTTAGCATGTCATGAAGCACCAGCTCCGCTTGGTTTTACTTTCCGTGCTGGTGTGCGCGTACCAGCAGTATTTTCTGCCACGGGCAAAGCTATGCTTTCAACCTTGCCCATGCATAATATCAAATCACTTTATGAAGGTATCTTTCCAGAGCCAATGACACCTAACGGAGTTACCAACTTTGAAACTTTAGCGGATGAAATTGCTGCCATACAGCAGAGCCGTATTTCACTGGATGATGGGCAATTGCGTGATGGTATGTATTGCTTAGGGACTTACATACGCAATGCGTCGGGCAATGCGGTTGCGGGTATGGCAGTCAGCTTTTTACAAGCAGAATATGAGTCCAAGCGTGCTGAGGTCAGTGCTGTACTGATTGAATTGGCGAAGCAAATTGAACAGCGTTTAGGTTTCATTGATTAGCAATAAAACCTAAACGCTACTATTTCCTTGTTTAAAGAAAGAAAAATTTATACCAGTAGCACTTTATGATATTTGTACTTATTTTATTTAGGGCTGACTATAAGCCCTGACAAAAACGCCTGCAAATTGTCATTGAGCTTTTGCAGGTAATAGCCGCCTTCGACCAAGACAATTAGGGGTTTAATCAAACAATCCCATCAGCTTTCAATTTGGCGATCATATCGCTGTCATAGCCCAAATTACTAAGCGTGCTGTCAGTATGCTCGCTCAAACGCGGTGGCGGTGTACGATAAGTGACAGGCGAGCCTGAGAGTTTAATGGGGCTACCAAGTGCTCTTACCGGACTGCCTTGCGCGGCAAAATTAACAATCATCCCTCGTGCCATCGCCTGCGGCATAGCCAAAGCTTCTGCAACATTATGAATAGGACCGCAAGGAATACCTGCCTCATGCAAGCGCGTAAGCCAATATGCACGTGGATGCTCGGCAAATGCGTTTATGAGCCACTCACAAATCAGCTCACGATGGGCAACGCGTTGAGGGTTGGTCGCAAAACGACTGTCAGTATGCCACTCTACGGATAACATCTGGCATAGTCTGGCAAATTGACTGTCATTACCGCAGGCTAAAATGAAATGCTCCTCCCCTGCACCGGCAAACACTTGATAAGGAACGATGTTAGGGTGACCATTGCCCAGTCTCGGCGGTACCTCACCAGATGCCAAATGATTCATACCAACATTGGCGAGCATTGCCAGCGCACTGTCTAGTAACGCGACATCGACATGTTGACCCATTCCAGTATGCTGGCGCGCTATTAACGCCGCTTGAATACCAATCGTCAGCTGCAAACCTGCAAACAAATCTACCACTGCCACGCCAACTTTATGCGGTTCGCCATCAGTAGGTCCAGTGATGCTCATTAGCCCTGACAAACCTTGAATAATATAGTCATAGCCCGGAAGTTCAGCATCGGGACCTGTTTGCCCAAAGCCCGTTAGTGAGGCATAAATCAGACGTGGATTGCTTTGCTTTAGACTCTCATAGTCCAAACCATATTTTTTCAGACCGCCAACTTTAAAGTTTTCTACCACGATATCGCTTGTTTCAGCGAGCTGCTTAATGATGGTTTGTCCAGCAGGCGTGGTGATATCGACCGTAAGGGATTTTTTATTGCGATTAATGGTAGCGTAATAAGCGGATGTATCATCGCTGAATTTTGGCGGCGCCCAATGACGGGTTTCATCACCGATATGTGGACGCTCAACCTTGATCACATCGGCACCAAGGTCGGCGAGCACTTGAGTGCAAGAAGGACCTGCCAATACCCGCGACAAATCAAGCACCTTGATACCATATAATGCGCCTTGTGATACAGCATCAGTCGCAATATCAGCGGTAGCATTATTAGTAAAGTTGGCTTGTTCAGGCTGTTGTGTCGTTGTAGTGACAGTCATAATAATCCCTTATTGATAACGTATTTTTTATAATGATAAAAATGATAAGACAGTGCCTAGTCCTCATTTATCTAATTCTTTAGAACTACTGCTAAACCAGATATAAATGAGGACTAATAACTAAAAAACGCACGCTACTGCTTATCAAGTGCTTCGTAAGAAGCACAACAGTAACGTACGTTAATGGTCGGGAAATTAGCTAATACTTATTAGCTAACAACGCTTAATAAAATGCCTGAATCCCAGTCTGCGCACGACCTAAGATGAGCGCATGAATATCATGGGTACCTTCATAAGTATTGACCGCTTCTAAATTCATCACATGACGAATAATATGAAACTCATCAGAGATACCATTGCCGCCATGCATATCACGGGCAATACGGGCAATCTCTAGCGCTTTGCCGCAATTATTACGCTTAATCAGTGAAATCATTTCAGGCGCCGCATTGTCCTCATCCATCAAACGGCCAACACGCAATGCTGCTTGCAGACCTAGTGTGATTTCCGTTTGCATATTGGCAAGTTTTAGCTGTACCAACTGTGTCGCTGCTAGCGGACGACCAAATTGTTTACGGTCAAGGGTGTACTGACGAGCCGCTTTCCAGCAGAATTCAGCGGCGCCCATTGACCCCCAAGCGATACCATAACGGGCTTTATTTAGGCAACCAAACGGACCTTTTAGACCACGAATATCTGGGAAAGCATTGGCTTCAGGGACAAACACTTTGTCCATAACAATCTCACCCGTGACAGACGCACGCAATGAGAACTTGCCTTCGATTTTCGGTGCGGACAGCCCTTTCATACCTTTATCTAAGATAAAACCACGAATGTCACCGGCATCATCTTTTGCCCAAACGACAAATACATCAGAAATCGGGCTATTGGTAATCCACATTTTATTACCAGTCAGCTCATAACCGCCTGCCACTGCGCGCGCGCGCGTTGACATTGATGAAGGATCTGAACCCGAATCCGGCTCTGTCAGACCAAAGCAGCCGACATATTCCCCAGTTGCCAGTTTTGGTAGATATTTTTCTTTCTGCTCTTCTGTACCATAGGCATGTATCGGGTGCATGACCAAGCTTGACTGCACGCTCATCGCTGAACGATAGCCCGAATCCACCGCTTCCACTTCTTTCGCAATCAAGCCATAAGCCACGCTTGACATGCCAGCACAACCATAACCGTCGATCGTCACACCAAGAAGACCCATCTCGCCCATCTGACGCATGATATCGCGGTCGAAATGTTCATTACGATTGGCCTGAATGATACCCGGCATCAGCTCTTTTTGAAAAAACTGACGCGCACTATCCGTTACCATGCGCTCTTCATCTGTAAGCTGGTCACGTAATAAAAATGGATCTTCCCAATCAAAACGCGGGCTGCTAGAAGTTGCCATGTGGTGCTCCTTGTTGTCAATCATCCTGACCGACGATTAATGGTGAATATGATGCTTTGGCTAAATTTACTATTGACTTCAAAATTCCGCTATGCGAAACTTAGTTTCATAATATGAACTATTTAAGCAAAATTTTAGCGTCCTGTAAACCCTTATTCATTCAGATGGTTATAAAATGAGAAAAAATATGCTGGTAGCCGCACCATTATTGGATCGATTAAATAGCTCCCTTACCCAAGGTAAAGAAGACAACGATAGGCAATTTGTCACTGCCCTTGGACGTGGCTTAATGATATTGGCAGCTTTTGAGCATGAGGAGGCGCTTAGCCATCAGCAGTTATGCCAGATGACAAAATTGCCAAAAGCGACAATTACTCGTCTGATTCATACCTTGATGACGCTTGGATTTTTGCGCGTGACGCTACATGGACAGTATCAATTGGGTAGTAGTGCGGTGCGATTAAGTGCAACAGCGTGGAGTCGTCATGATTTAGTGGCAGCAGCTGAACCGTTATTGCGGCAGTTTGCCAGTCAAAACGAGGTGTCGGTGAATTTAGCAACCGAAGTCGAAGGGGAAATGCGCTATCACGCTTGCTGTCGTAGCCCTGCCCGCCTATCGGTCAATTTGCAAGTTGGCTCAGCCGTTCCCGTCGCCCGCACTGCTATTGGACGTGCTTTTTATGCGGCTAGCTCGCAAATAAGACAGGCTGTTATTCGTAGTAATTTACAAGAGCAGCTATCAGCAGAAGATTATAACCATGCGCAGGGTGCTTTATCTGACGCTGCAGACCATTATAAAATGCATGGTTATACCGTATCGGATGGTGAGTTCTCTACGGACATATTAGCAGTGGCCGTTGGTGTCTTTGATGTTGCGACTGGGCAATATGCGTATTCACTCAATGCCAGTGTCCCAAGTGCTAACTGGGAAAGCAAAGACTATGCGGCGATGATAGTACCTAAGTTGCAAGTGTTGGCTGAAAGGATTGGCAGCGGGGTTTAGACTAATTGAGTTGCCAGGTAAGTTTTAACTTAGTTTACCAATGATAATAAAGCGTTTCGATACAATCACAAAGTGATTTGGTCTAAGTGCTATACACTTTGTAGCAAGTATTTTGTGCTAAAGCGTAAGAGACGTTAAAATTTAATGCAAATACCAATAATAAAAGTAATATGCCATAAGCTATTGATAGAAGCGACTGATACATAGGCGGATCGCTATAGCCACCGTGAGATTAAATGGAATCTCATGGTCTCGGTCGCAAGCTTATAAAGACAAGCGGATGACATCGCCATGAAACTGCGCAAAATCAATATTGTCATTCAAACCAATAACTGGCAAATTGACCTTGTTGAATAATTGCTTTTTTTACCCTTCATGCGCCGTCCTCGTCACAGCTTACAAGGTGCTTTTTAGACCTTACCACCAGATACTGACAGTCGGTTTCAATTTTATTTTTAATATTTTCTGCCATTGATTATAGGTGATTTAATCATAGCTACGCGACAAACGGTCATTAAAACATAAGCTTAAGGTTTTTTTTGGAATTATTAAAGCCTAAGAGTAGCAATTGCAAGGTCTTTATCGGTCTGCCGTTACTTAATTGATATGGAGCCGTGATATTATAGGCGTATGATACACACCACAAATTTGAGCCCCTAAGGGCGTTTGGCCTGCTTTTAACATGTTGGCTTTTAGCGCTTTCGCTCATTTTAAAACTCTTACTTAATCTTTCTATATTGAATCATGAATAGCGGCAAAGTTACCAAATAACTTACTGCCGCATTTTTTAATTCCTATTTTTTATAGTTGAGCCTTGTTATGCCCGATTCCAGAACCAATTTGAACCCTGAGCCTGAACACAACTCCCCTTACCTAACCGGTGTTTTGCTACGCTACAGCACCTTTGGCGCCGCAATCTTGCTGTTTTTAGCAGGATTACTCCTCGTCAACTGGGCACTCATCATCATCGGTGGACTCGCCGTTGGGCTAGGTATTTATGACTTATTGCAGTCTAAGCACTCTATCTTAAGCAACTATCCTATCGCCGGTCACATCCGCTATGTGTTAGAGGATTTCCGTCCTGAGATTCGCCAGTATTTGCTAGAAGACGATAAAGAGCAAGTGCCGTTCTCACGTCAGCAGCGGGCCTTGGTCTATCAGCGCGCCAAAAACGTCAGCGATACCAATGCTTTTGGCACTTTGGACAATTTATATGCTCATGGTAAAGAATGGTTTTTGCAATCTGCTGTCAGTGAGCCGATTAAGAATAAAGACTTCCGCATCATTGTGGGCGGTGAGCGGTGTAAGCAGCCGCATGATATGTCAGTGTTTAATATCTCAGCGATGAGCTTTGGCAGTTTGTCTGCTAATGCCATTATGGCGCTCAATCAAGGCGCAAAAATGGGCGGCTTCACTCATGATAGTGGTGAAGGCGCTATCAGCCCTTATCATCGTAAATTCGGTGGTGATTTGATTTGGGAGCTGGGTACAGGTTACTTCGGTTGCCGCGATGACAATGGCAACTTTGACCCACTGTCATTTGCCGAAAAAGCTGTTGACCCGCAAGTCAAAATGATTGAAATCAAACTATCACAAGGTGCTAAGCCCGGTCAGGGTGGCGTGTTGCCAGCAGAAAAAATCACCCCAGAAATCGCTAAAACCCGTCAAGTGCCGATGGGTCAAGACTGCGTATCACCTGCTTCGCACTCTGCTTTTAGTACGCCTCGCGAATTGGTTGTGTTTTTACAGCAGCTACGGGATTTATCAGAAGGCAAGCCAGTTGGCTTTAAGCTTTGTATTGGTCAGCCTTGGCAGTTTATGGCGATTGTCAAAGCCATGATAGAAGCCGATAACTACCCTGATTTTATCGTCATTGATGGTGCTGAAGGCGGCACGGGTGCTGCACCTGTTGAGTTTATGGATAGCGTCGGCATGCCATTGATCGATGGTTTTTTATTCGTTCACAACACCTTGGTTGGGGCAGGTATCCGCAACCAAATCAAACTTGGCGTGAGTGGCAAAATCGTCTCAGGTTTTGATATCGCCCGCCTATTGGCATTGGGCGCTGATTGGTGTAACTCTGCACGTGGCTTTATGTTTGCTGTCGGCTGTATCCAATCACGCTCTTGCCATACCAATACCTGCCCGACAGGTGTGGCAACCCAAGACCCTTATCGTCAAAAAGCACTTGATGTACCAAGTAAGGCTGAACGCGTTGCCAGTTATCATAAAAATACCCTAAAATCGCTTGCCAGCATCGTTGGCGCAGTCGGCTTACAGCACCCAAGTCAATTGCAGCCTTATCACATTGCACGCCGTTTGGATGATGGAAAAATTAAGCTATTGTCGAAGTTCTTTTATTTCACCGATAAAGGCGCCTTACTTGATCATAATGCGCGATCAGAGGTCTTTAATCAGATGTGGGTAATGGCAGATTCGTCGAGCTTTTTAGCCAATAATGATGCGCTGATTGCTTATAATAAAGACTCGCGCGATATTGGTAAAGAAACAGGTGCGCCAACAGAAAAAACGGTTGGAGAGGTAGACGTCAATATTGATGGTGGTAAAATGATTGGCAATGTCAATAATACCGTCCGCGATTTTATACCGCCAACTGTTTAACCATTTAACAGTGTTTGGCTGTGACAATCACGCAATTTATTTCCTTATAAAAGATAGATGATTGATGCCAAACACTGTTTTCAAAAAACTTCTTCATGTACTGCCAATGATGCTTATGGCGCTTATGGCGCTTATGACTGTTGGTATAAGTGCTTGCCAACCAACTGATAGTAATCAGGCGGACACTGCTTCTACTGATTGGTCATGTCAATCACACAACACACCGTTTGCTTATAGCACTTGTCATATTCAGTCTGATTTGTTGACAGATAAGCGCTATTCATTACAGTTGTTTTGGCAACAATCTGACAGTCGTCAACCGCTACTGACTTTCGATAATCTCTTGAGCACACTGCCCCCATCGCAATCTTTGAAGTTTGCCATGAATGCGGGCATGTACAATGAAAATTATGCACCCATTGGCTATACCGTCATCAAATCTGAAGAGATACGTGCATTAAACCTGAAAGAAGGCGGCGGCAATTTTCACCTCTTGCCAAATGGTGTACTGTGGTGGGATAAGTCTGGCAAGGTACAAATCACTGAAAGCAATGCCTTAGCCGAGCAGCTAAAAAACAGCACTGCAAAGCCATTGTATGCCACCCAATCAGGTCCTATGCTGGTTATTAACGACGCTATCCATCCGCAGTTTGACCCTGATGGCACCTCAGCTAAAATTCGCAACGGTATAGGCGTGTGTAGCGATGGCAGTCTACAATTTGTCAATAGCGAAGCACCCGTGACCTTTTATCAGTTTGCCTCACTATTTAAAAACGAATTGAAGTGTCCAAATGCTTTATTTTTAGATGGCGGTATTGCATCCGCTTTATACGCACCCACGATAGATAAGCACGATAAAAAAGAGATGGGCGTGATGATTGGACTGGTTGAGTCAACACAATAGACCATAGTATGGTTACTTACATTCCACCAATTCATCATCAGTAATACCATATCTACTGAGACTGCATCTTTTTAGACTCACTGAGCCACATTAAGTATTTATTAATAAAAATGAAGGCACTATTACTCTTAATAATAGTGCCTTTTTTGTGCTTACTTAATCCTTTTCATAACATCAATAACTGGGAAATAGCGATTCCAATAAGCTCAACTTACATTCTATTTACTTTTGTACGCTTTGATAATCATTGGTTAACAATAATGCTCATTATGGAAGTATCGTTTACTGAACTGCTATACAGGTAGCAGATATGTACTACAGACTAGCCCCTCATCCTTGGGCTATATTACTGAGCAAGCAGGGATCGCCAGCTTTTCCAAAGGTGATTTAGGTGCGAAGTATTGAAATAAGTATTAGAAATTTGAACAGCTACACAACGATTGCTAGCAAGCGTTAATAGCTAGCATACTGGTTTAGAGGACAAGCTAAGATTGGATGTCAAAAATGACTTTTATTTTAATGTCATTTAGATTTTAGGCTATTTATATCATTCTTAATAATTTAACAATAATAGTAAAAAAGGATAATGGCTCATGGATAATATCAATCGTACAGTAGTAATCAATGACAACGCTGACCCTATCACAGGTGAGCCAGGTTCACATCCAATTGGTACGGCTCTTGGTGGTACAGGCGGTGCAGCAGCAGGCGCAGCTATTGGCGCTATTGGTGGTCCACTAGGTATGCTGATTGGTGGCGCTATTGGCGCTATCGTCGGCGGCGTCGCAGGTAGCTCAGTCGGTGAGATGCTAGATCCAACGGTAGAATATGAATACTGGCAAGAAACTCATACCACGCGCCCTTATTATCACGAAGATTATGATTACGATACCGATTATCATCCAGCCTATGCAGTAGGTTATGCAACCCGTGCACATTATCCGAATGCTACGCGCTTTGAGGAAGTTGAAGCTGAACTTGAACAGCGCTGGTATGAGGTAAAAGGCGATTCACGCATGACTTGGCTACAAGCAAAAGACATGGTACGCGATGGTTGGGATAAGACCCATGCTCGTATGAATGGTGAAAACTATGAGCCAAAAGAGTACGTCCATTATGCAGGTCATAGAGAGCCTATTGAGCCGATCCATCATGGTGAAGATAAGCCGCATCCAGTGGCGACTGGTACTGGCGCACTTAGTGGCGCAGCAGCAGGTGCAGCCGTAGGCACAGCAGTTGGAGGTCCAGTTGGCACCTTAGTTGGTGGCGCTGTTGGGGCCATCGCAGGTAGCAAAGTTGGACATGAAGCAGGCGAGATGGTCAATCCTACCGATAGCTTAGAAGCTCATGAGAAGCCGCATCCTATTGCTAGTGGTACTGGTGCACTAGGCGGTGCAGCAGCAGGCGCTGCTGTAGGTACAGCAGTTGGTGGTCCAGTCGGTACAGTAATCGGCGGCTTAGCAGGCGCAGTTGCTGGTGGTGCTGGCGGCCAAGAAGTTGGTGAAGCCGTTAATCCTACTGATCAAAATGAAGTACAACGAGAAGCCAATCCTGTTAGTAGTGGTACAGGTATGGTCGGGGGTGCAGCAGCAGGCGCAGCTATCGGTGCAGTAGGTGGTCCAGTAGGTTCAGTCGTAGGCGGTGCCGTTGGTGCAGTCGTCGGTGCAACAGCTGGTAACGCTGTTGCCAATGCCTTTGAAGGCAATATGGAAGAAGACACTTACTGGCGTACTCAGCATGCGACGACTGACTACTATAACCCGCAATATGACTACGATACCGATTATCGTAATGCCTATGGTTATGGTTATGCGCAGCGCAAGCAGTATGGTAACGATCAAACGTTTGAGCTGGTAGAGCAAGACTTGCAGAGAGATTGGTTAAATTCACGTGGCAACTCACGCTTAGAATGGTCAGATGCTAGATTTGCCGTACGTGATGCGTGGAATCGTCCTATTATTTAATTATTAATGATGAGGCAATGATTGCTTATCGTAAACAATTAAAATGTTATAAAGAAACAGCTTCTATTAAATAATAGAAGCTGTTTCTTTATTCTGATTTATATCATCTAAAAACTGACTGCAATGCTAACATTCAATTACTCTAAATCTAATATAATATTAGCGCGCCATATAATTGGTCATATCTTCCACGCCATGTAACGTCATCGGATACATCTTATTATCAAACAGTTTTTTAATCTCAACGATGGTTTGGGTATATTGCCAATAGGTTGGAGTCTCAGGATTGAGCCAAGCAACTTTATCAAAGTGCGCGAGCACCCTCTTTAACCAAACAATGCCTGCTTCATTATTCATATACTCAACGCTACCGCCTACCGTCATCAGCTCATACGGTGACATCGACGCATCACCCACGAAGATAACACGATACTCTCGCCCATACTTATTAAGCAATTCAAAGGTTGGCATAGGCGCGCTATGGCGACGGTTATTATCCTTCCAGACATAATCATATAGACAGTTATGAAAGTAAAAAAACTCTAAGGTTTTAAATTCATTTTTCGCCGCAGAAAACAGTTTTTCAAGCGCTTCGACATGAACATCCATACTGCCGCCCACATCAAATAACATCAGTACTTTGACACGGTTACGGCGCTCTGCTTGCATATGAATATCGAGCACACCCTTTTTTGCCGTGCGCTTAATTGTCTCATGAATATCGAGCTCATCAGCACTACCGGTCCGTGCAAACTGGCGCAGATTGCGTAGCGCCATTTGAATTTGACGAGTACCGAGCTGATTATCGTCATCAAGATTGCGATATTTGCGCTGCTCCCAAACTTTTGCCGCGCTACGCTTGCGTGACTCACCGCTGACACGCACGCCCTCAGGATGGTCACCATAAGCGCCAAACGGTGAGGTGCCACCAGTACCGACCCATTTACTACCACCTTCATGACGCTCTTTTTGCTCTTTTAACCGCTCTTCCAACGCCTTCATCAACTCCTCAAGCGAGCCGTACTTTTTTAGCAGACGTCTTTGCTCATCGGTCAGGTTCTTTGGATCGAGCTTTAAATCGAGCCATTCTTTGGGCACGTCCGTTAGCTTGGCCAACAGCTCATCCATGTCTAAACTATCGACGCCTTCGAAATAATCTGCCATGGCACGATCAAACTTATCAAAATGGCGCTCGTCTTTGACCATACATAGCCGAATCAGACGATACATGTCTTCACGACTGGCGAAAGTAGTCAATGCTGGATCTTCAGGGTGCGGCTGCATCATCAGCCCTTGCTCTAACGCAGCATTTAAATCGAGCAGCTCGCGGGTACTGACTGGCACGCCATAAGTACGCAAGGTGTAAAATAGTTTGATAAACATAAGAGTCGTATCACTTATTGGCTGATATTATTATCTGGTGATATTGCTGATATCATTAATTGATACAGTCATAGGCTAAGCGCTGGCATTGACTTTGATATCTGATGTTAAAATCAATGCAAGCTACAAATATTAACGACGCATCATATTAGCAAAACGCTGCAACAAACTCACATCGGCTTCGTTTTTCAGCAGGGCACCATATAGTGGCGGAATAGACTTTTCACCGCGCAAGTTTTCTTCTAACTCTGCTTGAGCCATATCATCCGCCAATAATAGCGTCAACCAATCGACCAACTCAGACGTTGATGGCGGCTTTTTGAGTCCTTGAACGTTACGTAGTTTATAAAAGATATCAAGCGCGTCATTGACCAGCTTTTCTTGAATATTGGGAAAATGCACCTCAACAATTTGGCGCATGGTTTCCTCTTCAGGGAAATCAATATAGTGAAAGAAGCAACGACGCAAAAACGCATCCGGTAGCTCTTTTTCATTGTTTGAGGTGATAATAACCACGGGACGCTGCGCCGCTGTGATGGTTTCGCCCGTCTCATAAACATAAAAAGACATCTTATCAAGCTCGTGCAACAAGTCATTTGGGAATTCAATATCTGCTTTATCAATTTCATCAATCAATAATACACTACGCTCTTTGCTGGTAAAGGCATCCCACAATTTACCCGGCTTGATATAATTGCCAATCTCATAGACTTTATCGTCACCCATTTGCGAATCACGCAGACGCGATACCGCATCATACTCGTACAAACCCTGCTCTGCCTTAGTCGTCGACTTGATATGCCACGTAATCAGTGGCATACCTAAACTTTCAGCAACCTCTTCTGCTAGTAAAGTCTTGCCTGTACCCGGCTCACCTTTGATAAGTAGCGGTTTTTGTAGCGTCATTGCCGCATTGACTGCCAATTGCAGATCATCAGTAGCGATATAGCTTTGCGTACCCGTAAATTTGGTTTTTTTATCGGTCATAATACAATCTCATTTATTGTTATCGTTAAAAGGTTTTAAGAGCGTTAATAAATTGTCATTTAGATTAGCACAGCCTTATTGATTGCCAAAATACTCATGCGTTCGCAGATATTTATCATATAAAAAAAGACACGCATGGTGTCTTTTATAATCATTAGAAAAAATGCATGAATCATGAATCATGAATCATGAATCAGGAATCAGGAATCAACACTGTCAACTAGAAAGGAAATACTTTAAAAGGTTATAGCGTTAAAGCAATCGCATTCAGACTAATCATTATTTTTAGATACAGGCGTATCCTTTTTTAGATTAATTGCTGGATCAATATCTTTAACTGCCCCCACTTCATCAGATTCTGTCGCCAAATAATTGCCAGAAGCTAGCTGCATATTTGCTTGCGTGTCCTGTGCAGTACGACTGCGAGCTTTATCTAAGCTTGATTCAAAGGCACCGCGAATAAGCTGCCAAACAAAACCAACAAATAAACCAACAAATAATACCACCATGATGGGCAGCATATTGGCAATCGCCCCAGTCGTGTCCTTCATCATAATCGCATAGACCACGCTGATACTGGCAGGTGCAATTACGCTTGGGTCACCCAGTGCTGTACCTGGTGCTAACAATACAGCAAACAGTATCATCCAACTCATGCCGCCTAATGGACGTGGTAGTATGCGCGCGACCAGTAGCCAAAGTACTAACACGATAATGACGCCACCAAGATAAGCATACATTGGTAAATCTGCTACCGGCACGTCTTTTACCAGCTGCCCCCACCAAATAGCAATCTCACCGAGAATATCGCTGATGGCTTCTAGTGGTAAGCTGTGTAAGATATTTTTTAACCAGTCCATGCGTGTTTTATTACCTGCGTTCGTAAATAGTGCGGAATAGTGATTATATTAATAAACTGCTAGTTTATCATGACTATTCACCAAAATGCATGACACTATATATTTTGATATTTCGACATTTCATCTGTATCTATATACTCTGTTCAAAAAAGCCAGCTAAAAAATTAGACTTGATAAAATGAGCTGCAAAATATCGACGTAAACCTTGTTAAAATATAATTTTATAACTATTACGTATTATAAATACTGTCTTGAGATTCACGGGCACGCAATTCTGCTTGGCGGCGCATGACATCTTGTGGTGGTAATTGTACAAAATACCCTTGCGACGCTAGCTTTTCTAGCACTTCTTCTTTGTCCACTCTAGCAAGTGTAGGCGTTGTACCCAAATCCAGATGCATGACAAACTTGCTACGACCTAAGCCTGCACGAAAGTCTTTGGGTAACACACCCAGCCAATCCTTGATCTCATCCGTATCATTCGGATAATCAGGACGGGCAATATAGATATACATATCATCATGTTTAAGGAATTTATAAATATCGCAATGCATAAAAACAACCTATCAGAAACTATCGTCATAGATTAGCATATTTCAAGCCATTATCAGTAGTGACTTTACGTTCAGATAAGGTAAAGCATCCCAAATACTATCGCAACTTAGCTTAAGAGAAAGTAAGGAACATCTTCATATGAGCACTCTGTATCCCTTGTACGGTCAGGCATGATGCTCATAGATAAATTTTATACTTTTAAATTTTGATAATAAATGCTTCAGCTTTATTTTATATTGGCGCTATGTAATTTTACAGAAACACATGTACTCTATTTTGCTGTCGTTCGATGTATTGTCCGTATAAAAAAGCATGTTTGCTAAAATTATTCACTATAATTTATATGATGGGTTGTAAAAAAGCTGTGAACCTTTCATAATAAAAGCGTTTTTCAGGAGAGAGTCTTTAGCCTAATGTTAGTAATGCTCATATTAACGAGTTTGTACTGACAGCCGCTACATGACCACCGAAGGCGCATCCACCCTGCTAATCGCTCAGGTAAAAGGACTGAAAAACACATGTCATAACGGTTTATTTGCATCACGCTGATTGGCGTATTGTTCTTCAAACCTTAGGCATAACAAATCTGGAGAGCGGTAAGGACGGACGACGTCTTACCCACCGAAGGGGAGAAAACGCGACATCATTGCTCTGTTGAAGAATTACGATGATGGATCGTGTTGAAAATCTCAGGTCACAGGACAGATAGGGCTTCCCTCTAAACTGACGTTAAGCGTTTGTTTGGCGGATAGTTTTATCTTATTTCTGTACTACCCTTGGTTGCAATGCTTGTACCCTGCAATATTGCTTCTCGCTACTATGATCATGTACATCAGCTCTAATACTTTTACTAAGTATAGCTAATGTCCACATAAGGATTTGTTATGACCGATACTCAAAATACTAACAGCCAAGCTCCTCAACGCACACCCCTTTATCAGTCTCATGTCGAGAGTGATGGCAAACTGGTGGATTTTTCTGGTTGGGAATTGCCAATCCATTATGGCTCACAAATCGAAGAGCACGAAGCGGTGCGTACTGATGCTGGTATGTTTGATGTCTCACATATGGTCGTCGCTGATGTCACAGGTGCTGACAGCAAAGCATGGCTACAAAAGCTACTGGCTAATGATGTCGATAAACTCAAAACCGTCGGTAAAGCGCTATATTCTGGCATGCTCAACGAGCAAGGTGGCGTCATCGATGACTTAATCGTTTACCTGATGAACGAAAACGCTACTGAATACCGTATCGTCTCAAACGCTGCTACTCGCGATAAAGACATGGCGCAATTTGACAAAGTCGCTGAAGGTTTTGACATCAGCATCACTGAGCGGCCAGAGCTTGCCATGATTGCCGTGCAAGGACCAAACGCCGTTGAAAAACTGGCGCAAACCAAACCTAGCTGGGCAGATACCTTAGCTGGTCTTAAGCCTTTCGTTGGTGCTGATTTAACAGACATCGAAGGTACAGATTGGTTCGTCGCTCGTACGGGCTACACCGGTGAAGATGGCGTCGAAGTCATTATGCATGGCGATGATGCGCCGGCGTTCTTTGAGCAATTAAAAGCCAATGGTATAAAGCCTGCCGGTCTTGGCGCTCGTGATACATTGCGTATGGAAGCTGGCATGAACCTCTATGGTCATGATATGAATGAAGATGTTAGCCCTTATGAGTGCAACATGGGCTGGACACTGGCGCTAAAAGACGATCGTGACTTTATTGGTCGCGATGCTATGGTCAGTAAACGCAAACAGTCAAAAGATGACAATACTGCTATGAAGCAAGTGGGCTTATTAATGACTAGCCGTGGCGTATTACGTGAAGGTATGGAAGTGACCATTAATCAAGGCACTGATAAAGAGCAAAAAGGTATCATTACTAGTGGTACTTTCTCTCCTAGCCTCAAAAATTCTATCGCCATCGCCCGTGTTCCTGCTACCCTAGCAGAAGATGACAATGTGCAAATTGATCTGCGCGGTAAAGGTAAGTTCGTCGATGTACGCGTGCTTAAACTACCGTTTGTCCGTAATGGCAAGCAGCAGTTTGACTCGTAGGCAACAGAAAATCTATTATTAGCTTTCTTTTTTATTAATTAACCTCTATCACCTAGGAGAGAAACCATGAGTAATATCCCAGCAGAACTAAAATACATCGCCAGCCACGAGTGGTTACGCTTAGAAGACGACGGTACTATCACGGTTGGTATCACTGATCATGCTCAAGACCTATTGGGTGACGTAGTATTTGTTGAATTGCCAGACGTAGGTGACATCATCGCTGTCGATGACGAAATCTCTGTTGTTGAATCAGTAAAAGCCGCATCTGACGTTTACGCGCCTATTTCAGGTGAAGTGGTTGCTATCAATGAGGCCTTAGAAGATGATCCAGAAATCATCAACTCTGATCCATATGGTGAAGGTTGGTTCTTCAGAATGAAGCCTGACAATATCGCTGACTATGAAGCACTGCTAACGGCTGATGAGTACGAAAACGAGCTGTAATATCAGTCTTATGCTCTCTTAAAAGCAGCATTTAACTTTAGTATTGCTGCTTTTAATATTTTTATTGATAAGACAGTCTTTGATAAGATTGTTATTTATAAAATGTTTACTGATTAAAAGAAGCAACTCGACAGATACTGGCAAGCGCTGGTATCTGTGCGCTTTACTTTTAAGACAATAATGGCAAGACCGTGTTTTCAATGCAGTATTTTCAAGACAATCAGCACTCAATTTATGACGCCCAACTGCTATCTGATTTATTCATATTAATCACTCGTCAGACATTATTGAAGATATGCAATCGATAATGCCTGAAGCTGATTACTCATTCCTCAGCATGGATCCTACTATGAATTCTAATACTGGCAATAAAGACATTCTTGCGACGCCTAGTCACACCCCGCAGCTGCAAGCATTTTGTGAGGTGGTAGAGTCGCGCCGTTCGGTACGCCGATTTACAGATGCGCCGATACCTGACGATGTATTAGCAGACTGCCTGCGTTTGGCGATGCTTGCCCCAAACTCAAGCAATCTTCAGCCATGGGAATTTTATGTTATTGATGATGCTGGTAAGCGTAAGCGCGCGGTCAAAAACTGTATGAATCAAAACGCAGCAAAAACCTCAGCACGTTTAATCGCTGTCGTTGCTCGTACTGACGTTTGGCATGACCATGCAAAGCAAATATTGCGTGAATACCCTGATATGCCGGTGCCAAAAAAAGTCAAAGACTACTACAACAAAGTCGTTGCCTTAGATTTTTTGCGTGGACCTGCTAACGTGGTATCAGTAGCCAAATGGGGCGCCATTCAAGTAGTCAGACGTATAAAGGGTCCTATAAAATCGCCTTATTATACCTTTGAAGATACCAAAAATTGGGCAACCAATAACACCGCATTAGCGGCTGGAAACCTGATGCTTGCCTTACGCGCGCATGGATTTGATAGCTGCCCGATGGGCGGTTTCGATGAGCCTGCTATGAAGCGCTTATTAAAACTGAGTGATAATCATCATATCGTTATGATGATTGGTGCTGGGGAGCGTGCTGATAATGGCGTTTACAATACCCAGTTCCGCTTTGAACAAGACCAATTTGTATATTACGTATAACCTGCTACTACCCTATTTTTATTATAGCCATCTCCTTTATTCCTATATTTACCAAGGATCACCATGACTATCTCTCAAAACCCAACTCTTGATACGTTTGAAGGCTTGTTCAATGAAGCCGAATTTGTTTATCGTCATCTTGGCTCAAATGATGCCAAACAAGCTGACCTGCTCAGCGCTATTGGTTATAGCGACATGGCAAGCTTTATCAATGATACCGTGCCTGAACCAGTACGTCTGCATAAAGAATTAGATTTGCCAGTGGCGATGAGTGAGCACGCAGCGCTTGCCAAATTGCGTACCATGGCAGATGACATCACTGTTAATAAGAGCTATATCGGTCAAGGTTACTCGCCTGTGCGTATGCCAGCAGTTATTCAGCGCAACGTCCTTGAAAATCCAGGTTGGTATACCGCTTACACGCCTTATCAGGCAGAAATCGCTCAAGGTCGCCTAGAAGCCTTGCTTAACTTCCAACAAGTTTGTATCGACCTGACTGGTCTTGAGCTTGCTGGCGCCTCACTGCTTGATGAAGCAACGGCTGCTGCTGAAGCGATGGCAATGTCAAAACGTGTCAGCAAAAGCAAGTCTATGCAGTTTTTCGTTGATGACCGCGTCTATCCGCAAACGCTAGATGTTATTAATACTCGTGCCAAATATTTTGGTTGGGAAGTGGTTGTTGGTGATTTTGAACTGGCTAAATCAGGCGACTATTTTGGTGCATTATTCCAATATGTCGGTGTTGAAGGCGATATTAAAGACCTAACCGACGTTATCGCTGCCGTTAAGAAAAATAAAACTTATGTGAGTGTCGTCAGTGACATCATGAGTTTGGTGTTACTAAAATCACCAGCGGACATGGGCGCAGACGTGGCATTGGGTAGCACGCAGCGTTTTGGTATTCCAATGGGCTTTGGTGGTCCACATGCCGCCTACTTTGCGTTCTCTGATAAAGCCAAGCGCTCAGCACCTGGTCGTATCATCGGGGTATCAAAAGACTCACAAGGCAATACTGCCCTACGTATGGCGCTACAGACTCGTGAGCAGCATATCCGCCGTGAAAAAGCCAACTCAAACATCTGTACCTCACAAGTACTATTGGCAAACCTAGCTGGTATGTATGCCGTTTATCATGGTCCAGGTGGTGTAAAGCGTATCGCTACTCGTATCCATGCATTTGCGACTGCCTTCGCTGACGTCATCAAAAACGCCAACGATAGTAATTTAAATGTTGTCCATGATCAATTCTTTGATAGCGTTGTGGTTGATTGTGGCTCAGAAAAACTTGCTAGCCAAATCTTTCAAAATGCTGACAATGTTGGTTATAACTTATGGCGTCTTGGTGAGACCAAATTAAGCGTTGCATTCAGTGAAACCAGCGATCAGAAAGACTTTAATGTCCTAACTCAGCTGTTCGTTACTAAAGCACATGATCTACCAGAAGACGCTCGTGTCTCTCTTGATAGTGCTCATTTACGTACTGATGCTA
The DNA here is from genome assembly GCF_025642195.1 of Psychrobacter sp. SC65A.3. NCBI lineage: Bacteria > Pseudomonadati > Pseudomonadota > Gammaproteobacteria > Moraxellales > Moraxellaceae > Psychrobacter > Psychrobacter sp. SC65A.3. Next base: position 2,023,996 of record NZ_CP106752.1, read on the forward strand.
TCTTATCGCATCCAGTATTCAACTCGCATCATACCGAGCATGAAATGCTGCGCTATTTAAAATCGCTTGAAGACAAAGATTTGGCGATGAACCGCAGCATGATTTCACTCGGTAGCTGCACCATGAAATTGAATGCCACCAGTGAGATGCTACCGATCACTTGGCCTGAATTTGCCAATGTGCATCCTTTTGCACCGCGTGACCAAGTCACAGGCTACGTTGCTATGATTGATAGCTTGCAAGAGCAATTAAAAGCCATTACCGGTTTTGATGATGTCTCTATGCAGCCAAACTCTGGCGCTTCAGGTGAATATGCAGGCTTGCTAGCGATTCGTCGTTATCATGAATCACTCGGTGAGACTGACCGTGATGTTTGCTTGATCCCTATGTCAGCGCATGGTACTAACCCTGCGACTGCTATGATGATGGGCATGAAAGTGGTTGTGGTCAAAACTGATGACAATGGCAACGTTGATATCGATGACCTAACTGCTAAATCTGAAGAGCATAGCGCGCGTCTAGGTGCATTGATGATCACCTACCCATCGACGCATGGTGTGTTTGAAGAAGGTATCCGTAAAATCTGTGACCTCATTCATAAACATGGCGGTCAAGTTTATATGGATGGCGCTAATATGAATGCGCAGGTTGGCATGATGCAGCCAGCTGACGTTGGTGCTGATGTACTGCACATGAACTTGCATAAAACCTTCTGTATCCCACATGGCGGCGGTGGTCCTGGTATGGGTCCTATCGGTATGAAGGCGCATCTGGCGCCATTTATGGCTAACCATACTTTAAGCCCTGTGCACAATGCACAAAAAGACTGCTCAGCAGTATCAGCAGCCCCTTATGGCTCAGCGAGCATTTTGCCTATTTCATGGATGTACATTGCCATGATGGGACGCGATGGTTTATTAAAAGCGACCGAGCTTGCGCTACTGAATGCCAACTATGTTGCCGCTGAATTAAAAGACCATTACCCTGTGCTATATACGGGTAAAAACGGTCGCGTTGCTCACGAATGTATCATCGATATTCGTCCTTTAAAAGAAGAGACGGGCATCAGTGAAAGCGATATCGCGAAACGCTTGATGGATTATGGTTTCCACTCACCAACCATGAGTTTCCCAGTAGCGGGCACCTTGATGATTGAGCCGACAGAATCAGAGTCAAAAGAAGAGCTTGATCGCTTTATCAGTGCTCTAAAATCTATTAAAGCGGAAGCGCTGAAAGCCAAAGCGGGCGAAGACAACTGGACGTTAGAGAACAATCCATTGGTCAATGCCCCGCATACAGCTGCTATGGTAATTGACGGCGAATGGACCTATCCATACAGCCGTGAGACAGCAGCATTCCCACTGCCTTATATCCGCACCAATAAATTCTGGCCAAGTGTGGCACGTGTCGATGACGCCTATGGTGACAAAAACCTCATGTGTTCGTGCCCAAGTATCGAGAACTATATGTAATCCCAGTTTTATATAGTCTTAGTTTTGATACTTTATAAAAGATAAAAATAAACCTCCAAGTCAGCAGCTGATTTGGAGGTTTTTATTTTACTACTAACATTTAGCGCTATAATAAAATGGCTATTAATCTATTCATATCATCCACTTGGTTAGAATCACATATGCAGAAAAATAATCTTGTCATTCTTATCCATGGTCTGCACCAAACGGCTTGGATTATGCGACCACTTGCCAAACGCTTACAAGCAGCAGGGTTTAAAACTCATCAATTTGGCTATCGTAGTATGCGCGATGGTATTCAAACCAATAGCCAACGGCTTAATAAGTGGCTTGAAAAAAATCATCATCCTGATGAGCCGATACATTTGGTCGGTCATAGCTTGGGCGGTTTGATTATTCGTGATTTTGTTACTCAGTATCCTAAGTGGCAAATTGGTCGCTGCGTGACCCTTGGGACACCGCATATGGGCAGTATTTGTGCGAATTATATTTGGCGGCTGAGCCCTGCTATCGTTGGGCAATCCTATATCGATGCATTAGATGGCACCGTTGGGCCATTACCTGAGCATATTACCCTTGGCGTGATTGCTGGGAATCGTCCATACGGTTTGGGTCAGATATTTCTGCAATATCATAATCGCAAATTACGCCAAGCTCATAACCCATTGCTTGATGAACATCTGGTGCATGATGGCACCGTCTATTTAAAAGAGACCAAACTTGAAGCAGCGGCTGACCATTTAATCCTGCCTGTATCGCATACCGGCATGTTGATTGATACTAACGTTGCCAAGCAGACAGGATATTTTTTACAGTACGGTCAATTTGAACGCAGATAAGTATCAGGCGTTAAACCCTATACATTGATACCCATGCCTTGCTGTAGCTCGGTTTTATGCGCTTCGATAACGGGAATAAAGGTGTGCATTACCCAATCATGACGCCAGCCTTTCAACCCTTGCGGCAACTCGCTGATATCTTGATCAAAAGCAATCACTTCATATAATTGCCCAAGCCATTTTTTACGCATCAAGACATTGGCAGGTACGCCGGTAACTCTTGCTTGATCATCTATCGTTTTTTGTACCGCTTTTGAGAGTACTTTATTCTTTGAGCGATACGGCGGCAATAGAGAATCTGGATATTCTGCAGGATGCAGATTTTTTGCTTCCTTTATCACTTTGAGTAATTCTTCACCATACAGTCGCAACATACTGCGATGTATCGTTGTCTTATGCGCAAGCTCACGCATCGTGTTTGGTTTTTCAGTGATAATCTCACGCACCGCTTGTTTTTTTATGACAAAAGTACGTGGCTGATTGGTTGAGCGCGCCAGCTCTTCACGCCATGTGGCTACCGCCTGCAATATGGCCATTTGCTCAGAGGTATAGCGATAATCTGCCATGGTTAGATACATCTGCTCGTCTGCAACATTTTGAGCATCATATAAGTCGTTGGCGTAAAGCTGACAGTCTTCCCAGACATACTCATAGAGACCTTGAGATTTTAGGGCGTATTCAAGACTCAAATATAACGCAGGTAAAAAGCGCACGTCATCAATCGCATACTGCTCTTGCTCATCTGATAATGGACGCTGTAACCAATCTGACTGGCTTTGTTCCTTATCAATATGCATATCGAGCTGCTCATCAAGCGCTTGCTGGTAGCCCATCTGTAATTGACCTGTTAAGTAGGACAAGGCAATTTGCGTATCAAAAATATTGGTCAGCGGCGGGCAGCCGGACAATAGATAAAATATACCTAAATCTTCACCACAAGCATGCCAGATAGCCACATCAACTTTCATAAGTGCTTGCCATAGCTCACTCAGCTGTAACTGCGGCGCATCTAATAAATATACATGATTGCCAGTATTCAGCTGTATCAGTGCTAAGCGTGGATAATAGGTATCGCGCTTGATAAACTCGGTATCTAATGCCACACGCCCGCAAGTGGCCAATGCCTCAATCACTTCATCCAACTGGCTTTGCTTACGCACCCAAGTGACGGTAACCTCATCAGCAATATCTAATAATGCGTCAATATCCGGCTCTACTGGCAGGTCTACTAATTTGGCTGGATTGATTGAATGGTGTAATTCGTCAGCCGAAAATGTATTTTGAAGGTTTGATTCGGTTGGAGCAGTGTTAGACACGGGCAGATACCTGCATTGATAAGAGAGAATAAAACGCTAAAGCACGTCTTAATAAAATTAAAAGAGAAAGCGATAAAATAATATAAGCAATTATAACCACATCATTGAATAAAATGCGCAAGATTTTAATCTGATAAAGATAAGAAGGCTATAAAAAGGAGCGGTTTTGCATCGCTTGTCCAAGGGTCATGCTGTCAAGATATTCAAGCTCACCGCCCATCGGTACGCCTTGCGCCAGACGCGTGACTTTATTGACATGACGACTGACTGCCTCACTGATAAAGTGCGCGGTCGTTTGCCCTTCAACCGTCGTACCGGTCGCCAATATCAGCTCTTCAACAGGCTCTTGCTTGACGCGCCAGACCAGTTGCTCAATATTTAAATCATCAGCACTAATGCCATCAATCGGTGATAAGTGACCACCTAACACAAAATAACGCCCACGATAGCCTGCCGTCTGCTCTATCGCCATCACGTCAGCTGCTGTCTCAACCACGCATAGCAATGCATCATCACGCCTAGGATCTTGGCATAATGGGCAAACAGCCTCATCGCTAAAGCTATGGCAGCGCTGACATTCGACGATATCACGCATCGCTTCATCAAGCGCTTGAGCAAGTGCCATGCCTTGTGGGCGTTTTTTGGTGAGTAGATGCAGCGCCATACGTTGAGCGCTTTTTTGACCAACGCCCGGCAAGATACGCAACTGTTTGACCAGCTGATCAAATTTGGCTGTCAGCAAAGTGATGTCCTTTGTTTATAAATCATAGCTATGAAAATGGGGTCGTATCATGTCGATAACAACCCCATTTTCTTTAATATGTCGCCTTTAGCGTTTAAGAACCAGCTACTTAGAACATACCTTGCATACCTGGTGGCAAGCCCATACCTGAGGTCGCGCCAGCCATGGTTTCTTCATATAGCGCATCTGCTTGGCGCACCGCATCATTGATAGCAGCAGCGATAAGATCTTCGATCATATCTGGCTCATCTTCTAATAAGCTTGGATCAATGGTCAAGCGCTTAACCACATGACGACCTGTCATGGTTACTTTTACCAGACCACTGCCCGCTTCTGCATGCACTTCTTTACTGCCAAGCTCTTTTTTAGCATTTTCGACGTTTGCTTCGACTTTCTTTTGCATGGTTTGTGCTTGTTGCATCAATGCTTGGATATTCATAGTTGCCTCTTGGTTTTTTAATAATAAATAATGGGGGTTTTGATAATAAAAAATAAAATACTAATAGCAATTATACCGTTATCTTTACAAACTGTCTAAACCACGCGCCAAATCTTTGATGATATCTTCCACATCTTCTAGACCGACCGACAGACGAATCAGACCGTCTTTTACGCCTGCTTCTGCGCGCTCTTGGGCGCTCAAACGAAAATGGGTCGTTGTTGCAGGATGGGTAATCGTTGTTTTCGCATCACCCAAATTATTGGTGATAGAGACCATTTGAGTTGAATCAATGACATGCCATGCGGCAGATTTGGAATCACGCGTCTCTGATGGCTGCACTTCAAAACCCATAATTGCTCCAAAGCCGTCTTTTATATGATGCTGACGTTTGGTCAACTCATGCGATGGATGGTCGCTCAAGCCTGAAAAGTGTACGGTGCTGACATTGGGATGATTAACCAAAAACTTTGCCACTTGATTGGCATTACTACAATGCGCTTGCATACGTAATTTAAGCGTTTCAAGTCCCTTGGTAAACACCCAAGCATTAAAAGGGCTCATGCTGATACCGCCTGAACGTATGACGGTAAACGCTTCTTGCATCAGCTTATCGCTACCGACTAACGCGCCACCAAGTACTCGACCCTGACCGTCTAAGTATTTGGTTGCAGAATGAATCACCACATCGGCACCCAAATCAAGCGGACGTTGCAAAGCTGGGGTGGCAAAGCAGTTGTCAACGACCAAGAGTATATCATTGGCTTTACATAGCTGGCTTAAAAAGCCAATATCACAAATCTGTGCCAATGGATTACTGGGGCTTTCGCAATAAATCACCTTAGTATTTGGTTGAACAGCATTTGCCCATGCGTCATTGTCGAAACAATCAACGTAACTGACTTCTACACCAAACTTTGCCATATAGTTATTAAACAGACCAATAGAGGAGCCAAATAGCTGATTAGCAGCAAGTAAATGGTCACCGGCTTTTAAGTACGCCAAACACATGGTCAAAATCGCACCCATGCCAGAGGCTGTTGCGACTGCACGCTCACCGTTTTCAAGTGCTGCTAAACGGCGCTCAAAGGTACGTACGCTTGGATTGGTATGACGTGAGTAGACATTGCCCGTTTTAGTGCCATCAAAATGACCGGCAGCATCAGCTGCTGAGCTATATACATAGGAGCTGGTTGTAAAAATAGCTTCTGAATGTTCGCCCTCATCGGTACGATGCTGACCTGCACGTACTGCAATGGTTTGCATACCATAATCGAGTTCTAAATCCAGTGCATCATTGCACCAGTTTGCATCCAAGCCGTTTATATTGTCTTTATTTTGCGGTTGACTCATAAAGTTTCCATTGCCTTGATTGTTATTTACAATAGCGTTTATTTTTGATTATAAACTTCACGTATTCGCGTTATCATATCATGATAAATTATTCCAAGCAGCAGCTTCAAAGCAGCAGTTTTCAGCGCTGACTGTCTATTATTTTGCCTAACCTATCACTTATTAGAAATAAGAAGCAAAAATTGTGCTACCTAGATCCAATAAGAACAATATCTAATACAGGCAATATTTTATAAAAGTAACGTATTTATAATAGGCACAGATGCCGACACCTGATAAGCTTAGCGGCGATTTAAACTTTGCCTTAGGCGATATTATCATATGCCTTATAATCAGTGTTATTATCTGCAAAACCACCAAGAAATCCATACATATTTTTTGGCAACTTCTCCATTATATAAAGGCTCACTAAGGTAATTTATTTATGTCGATGTTCAGTATAGAACCCAGCAACTTATCGTTGAGCCTGACACTCGGTCTCACCTTAGGTCTTAGTGGATGCCAAAGCTTACCCAAGCAGCCGCACTTGCCTGAAAGCCAAGCACTATCCGCACGGGTCAATGCTTTATACCAATCGGACATCAGCAAACAAGCTGAAATAGAAAAAGATGCCCAAAAAGAGGGCGATCCTATAAATACTACGACTGTCAGCACAGACCTTGCTACCCCAAACACGGATAGTCTTGATTTGGTTGCTGCCATCAGTCAACAGAGTGAAATTCACCCTGATTTATCAGGCTATCATCCAATTGTGACGGGCGCCAATGCTTTTGCCTCACGCAGTATATTGACAGGTATGGCAACGCGAAATATCGATGCCCAGTACTATATTTGGCACGATGATCAAGCCGGTCAGCTGATGCTCAAAGACTTATGGGATGCGGCAGAGCGCGGCGTGATCGTACGTTTACTGCTCGATGATTTTAATAATAATGCTAAGTTTGATCAGCATTTACTGCGTTTTGCCAGTCACCCTAATATTGCTGTGCGTATCATCAATCCACTTATGCATCGTAAATTTCAGACTTTAAATTTTGTCACCGGTCTGCCACGTATCAATAGACGCATGCACAATAAAAGCATGATTTTTGATAAGCAAATCACCATTATTGGTGGTCGTAATATCGGTGATGAATACCTAAGCAATGACAAAAGCAGTCAGTTCGCAGATTTGGATGTACTATTGATTGGTAAAGTGGTGGCAGATATTGATAATAGCTTTGCCAGCTACTGGTCAGCACCAATATCATTCGATATTCAAACCTTAGCGACCCTTGATAAAGGAGAGACGACTGACTTCGTACAAGGGCTCGATAAGTTAAAAGCCGATGAGAAAAGTAGTAGCAGTGGCAGCTTATCAGTGTATAAAGCAGCCATAGAAGACTCCTCTATCGATACGGATTTGATTAATAAACGCGTGCCGTTTCGCTGGACGGACATGCAATTCTTAAGTGATGACGTCGGTAAATTGACTAAAACTGTGCCAGCAGACACCAATTTGGTGCATCAGCTGCGCACTTTGCTCGGTAGTCCATCAAAGAAACTGACTATTATCTCCTCCTACTTTGTACCGACCAAAGACGGTGTTAATACGTTGGTCGCATTAGCAGAATCTGGTATCGAAATCAAAATTCTCACCAATTCATTTGATGCAACCGACGTAACAGCGGTACATTCTGGCTATAGCCAATGGCGTCCTAGTTTACTGCGCGCGGGAGTCAAGATTTATGAGCTAAAATCAACCGCTTCTGAAGAAAAGCGTGAAAACAAACTTTGGAAAGCGCGTAGCCAATCTTCAACCAGTTTACATGCAAAAGCTTTCGCCGTTGATGACTATCAAGTATTCATTGGCTCATATAATGTTGACCCGCGCTCGGCTAATATTAATACTGAGATGGGCGTGATTATCAATGATGATGAGCTTGCGACTCAGTTGCATGGTGCATTGAGCGATGACTTACTAAACCAAGCGTATGAAGTGAAGTTACTAGAAAACGGTGATTTACAATGGCATACCATGGAAAAAGATAAGAAAGTCATTTATGATTCAGAGCCGCGCGTCGATGTCAGTGACCATGTTTGGCTAACCATCATGTCATGGTTACCTATTGATTGGCTATTATAGTTGGCTCAATATAAAAGAAACTGAAGTTGAATGCTCTTGGCTTAATTCTGTTTCATATAATCATATTTGACATAAACGTCTTATTTTGACGATAAATCATTAGCAATGATAATTTATCGTTTTTTATTATAGGCAGTTATTTAGATAATGACTGCCTTAACGAATACCTTAATGTCTGGATGCGTGACCTAATATGCCTTCTCGTTCTCAATATGCACTTATGTCTTCTAAAGATAAAAATACGGTACTGTTTACTTGCTATAGCAGTGCAATAGCGTTTTTCGACTTTTTAATATACCTATATCTTGCAGATATGTTGGCAGCGACTTTATTTCCTGTTAGCTCAGATCCCAATCTTATGAAGATACAGGGGCTGTCATTATTTGCAATTGGTTATGTGGCACGCCCAATTGGCGGTGTTATCTTTGGACGTTATGGCGATATAAAAGGTCGTAAACCGTTATTACTAATCAGTATCTTGATTACGGCAGCAAGCTTATTGGCGATGGGATGTTTGCCTACTTATGCACAGTGGGGTTTGGCAGCGCCAGCATTGTTTATCGTCTTGCGAATCATACATGGCATGGCATACGGTCTTTATGTGCCACTTTCTTGGGTGTTTGTCGCAGAGCACGTGCCGCGCCAATATCTGTCTGTAGGCTGTAGCTACGTTACTGCAAGCTTTTTTGTGGGCGTTTTATTTTCTAATGCTTTTTTTCTCTGGTTAAACAGTACGTTGACCACTGAGCAATTGGCAGATTATGGCTGGCGTTTGCCCTTCTTTATCGCAGCTATCCTGACGGTCTTACCGCTCCTTGCCTGGCGATGGATAGAAGAAACACCGTTTTTCACTCAGATGAAAAGTTCAAGACCCAGTGATTATGTTGCTAAGCCTTTTACAACCCTATTTAAGCATTGTAAACATGCTATCTTTATTGGTCTGGTTCTCACTTTAATTGCCTCAAGTATTACCACAGTCGTTGTTATTTTACTGCCTGATTTGATTGAATTACGCTTTACACTTGATACTGACTTGTTTGGATTCTCGCACAGTCTTGGCATCGTCTTTATGATTTTTGGTTGTGTCTTTTATGGCATCATCTCTAACCATCAAAACTTTGGCAAAATTTTGGCGATAGGCTCTATTATCTTAATCGCTCAAATGCTTGCTTTCTTCTATCATTTAGAGGCAAGTGGCGACTATATCCTTATTATGTATGCACTTTTAGGCTTTTGTGCAGGTGTTATCGGCATGATACCTGCCATCTTGATTCAACTATTTCCTACCAATGTGCGACTCACCGGAATGGCTTTTTGCTACAATGTCACTTATGGTATTGTTGGGGTATTGATACCGTTCGGGCTTGGCTACGCCACTTTATATGTGAGCTTTTCTCCTGCACTCTATATCGTCTTTATCGGTTTTATTGCCATAATTATGGGGATTTATTTTTATAATCTGCCTGAACTCAAAAAAATCGATCAAGTTATATAGTGTTATTTTATCCAAATAGGCTGATCTTTTATCAGCCTATTCATTGTAGCTTTACAAGCCATCGCAAGTGATACGTAAACTGACACATATACCATCAGCATTTAGCATATACATCTTCAAAAATTTCTAAAAAATTAAGGCTTAACCACTATGGTTGATATGACCAATAAACGTCTTTCGGTTGCACCCATGATTGATTGGACAACGACGGATTATCGTTATTTTGCCCGTCTTTTTAACCCACATGTCTATTTGTATACCGAGATGATCAGTACGGGCGCGCTGATACATGGCAATCGTGCACGGCATTTACGCTTTGATACTCTTGAACATCCGCTGGTATTGCAACTTGGCGGCGCAGATATCGCTGAGATGACGCAGTGTGCAGAATTTGCTCAGCAGCATGGTTATGATGAGGTTAATATTAATGTGGGCTGCCCCTCTGATCGTGTACAGCACAATAAAATCGGTGCTTGCTTGATGGCAGAACCCAATACCGTTGCAGACTTGGTCAAGCATATGCAAGCGGCAGTCGATATTCCAGTCACGGTCAAGCATCGTATTGGCATTGATGACTTTGACAGTTATGAATTTATGGCGGATTTTGTACAAAAGGTAGCAGCAGGTGGTTGTACACGCTTTATCGTTCATGCGCGTACGGCGTGGCTACAAGGCTTGAGCCCAAAGCAAAATCGTGAGATACCGCCACTACGTTATGAAGATGTATATCGTTTAAAGCAGGACTTTCCTACCCTTGATATTGAGATAAATGGTGGGATTGAGACCGTCGCTGATATTGAGGCGCATCTTGAGCATATCGATGGCGTTATGATTGGGCGCGCCTTTTATCACAACCCGTATTTGTTAGCCGAAGCCAATAGCTTGTGGGACACCCCTGTCCCGAAGCGTTCAGTTATACTAGCTCAGCTGTATCCTTATTTAGAAGAGCAAATAGCTAAAGGTGAAGCACTTCCAACGATGACTCGGCACTATTTAGGGTTATTCCAAGGATTAGTGGGTGCTCGAAAATGGCGTCAAGCATTGAGCGGTAAGCCTCAATTGACCATCGATGATATCAAGCACGCGGCGACTGAAGTATTAGCCCTTAACCCTGATGCCTGATGCCTGATGCCTGATGCCTGATGCCTGATGCCTGATGAAACCTACTATTAAATAACAATGCATACGGCGTAAGTATTAATTATCAGATATTCACTGTTATTCTTTATGCTACTTGCGCCAAATACTGCCACATAGCCGCGCCGTTATTTATAATATGTAATAACATGGGCAATATCAGCGAGCCTGATTTGATACGCGCATAGCAAAATAGTAATGCTAACACCACGATGGTACTGATCTCGTAAATTCCATATTGCAAATGAATGACCGCAAATATCAAACTGGTCACTAGACTTGCTACGATTGCCCCGCGATATTCTGTATCAGGTGGCGAGGTGAATTGCTCTGCAATCGCCGACCACAATATGCCACGAAATATGAGTTCTTCATAAATGGGCGCGACGATAACCATCGCAAAAATAAGTAGCCATACTGAGCTGACAGACTGATATAAAGGATCTACAAACGCCAACGGTGATTTATCAAGCATATACGTCAATGCCTGACTGCCAATCATAAATATTAACAGCAGCCCTATCATGCCCATACCGACCGCCAATGAGAACGGTCTTAATGCCAAATACTGCTTTAAATTGCCGCCTCTCACGCGTATAACCAACGCACTGATTGCCACTAATAACACGCAGCCTATCATGATAGAAATACTGACAACCGTTCCATCATTGCTGCCAAAAAAGAAAATATCGCCGACCGTTGCGCTTTTGGCAGTTGGTAATACCAGTTTGCCAGCGATGTAAATCCCGATCAATTGACTGATAAAGAAAAAAACCACCATGCCTATGATAAGCAATAAAGTGCCTAAGCATGTGAATAAAGGCTGAGGATGTATGACAACTTTGTTGTTTTCAGCGGTGCTCTTATTTGGCATTCGCATTGACATAATAGGTTTACTCGAAAAGATACTGAAGCATTGCTTAAAAACTGCTCACAAAGACAATCAGTTTAGCGTAAGGAAATTGATTAAAAACAAAGTCTGTTGTTATTTGGCAGATAACTGTTTTTCAATCAATGCTAATACCTGCTCTGACACAGACTCTGGATGCTCAAGTGGAAACATATGACCGCCCGCATGAGTAATATAAGGAATACGTAAGCGCGACTTTATTTGTTGCGGGAATCGACGTTTTAAAAAGATACTGTCCTCACCAATAATCAAGGTAACTGGCACTTTAGGGGCTCGATTTGGGGTCAACCAATACCAAGAAGGGTTGGTGCGAAAGACGGCGACTTCACTGGCTTTTGGAATCGCCAAGGTAACTTTACCATCGGCACGCTCATGCAGACCATGCTCAATATAACCTTGAAAACTGCGCTCAGTAAAATCTTTAAAAAATCCTTTATGGCGCAGTTTGTCATACGCATCTTCTCGGCTATCCCATACGTCACGGCGATGCTTAGACACGCCAGCTGGCGATAGCTTATCCATCAAACGATTATTCATCAATGGCAATCGATCTGCTGTCTTGGCAAGATGCCATAGCAAGCTAACTTTGCCATAAATCCATGGTGGATCCATCAGAACGGCTTGCGAAAAGTACTCAGGTGCACGGTACAACGCTTGCAAGGTACACATGGCACCAAGCGAATGCCCGACGGCTACGACTTGCTTAACGCCATGTTTTTTACAGGTATCCTTGACGCTATCGACAATCTGCTGCGTGAGACTTCGCCATTGGTTATCGACCGGATAATCAGGCGTATCGCCTAACATGGAGATATATTCAATAGTAAAAAATTCAGCCAATTTCTCAAAAAACGGCTCATAGACAGGACTTGGCATTCCATTGGCATGAGCAAAATGGATGACTGGTTTTTGGGTTATTTTCGATATCGGTAAGGACGCAAAAGACTGCAAATTGACTTCACTCATGACACATTCTCATTAGTTGTTATAGTTGTTATAGTTGTTATAGTGGTTTGTATTGTATTTATGGTTTTAAATGCTAGATAGCGACACATAAATAAGGCTGAGCGTAATCATACGCTCAGCCTTAACAATCATACACGGTAACGCTAAAAATTAAAGTCTATTAACGCATCTGCGCGTTGCCTTCTTCTGATGGCAAGAGATCAAGATTGATACTTGAACCCACACCTGCGCCCAATTTGACGGCGAAGCGATCCATAAATAATTGGAACGGATCACTTGGCGTATAATTAACCACGTTATTTAATTTAAGCTGCTTCTCTAAACTTGAGATACTGCCTTTTTTGTCCGCCAAGCCAAGCTCGATAGATTGCTCACCTGTCCAAAACAGTCCCGAAAACAGCTTATTTTGTTCAGGATTTTTTAGACGATCGCCACGACCTTCTTTTACGGCATTAATAAAGTGCTTATGAGTATTGTCTAGCACTTTTTCAACATGCTTTTCTTCATAATCCGTTAGGGGACGTGATAAACTCAAGATATCTTTATATTCACCTGCTGTAATGGTGCGATCTTCTACGCCGACCTTGTCCATCAAGCCTTTTACATTATAACTTGGCATAATGACGCCGATCGAACCGACTAGGCTTGATGGGTTGACATAAATCTCATCAGCCGCTGATGCGATATAATACGCGCCAGAAGCCCCCATATCACCAATCACTGCATAAAGCTTTTTATCTGGATATTCTTTACGCAAATCCATCATAGTCTGCCAGATTTCATCTGACTGCACAGGCGAGCCACCCGGTGAGTTGATATCGAGCGCCACTGCCTTTGAGTTACTGTTTTTAAAGGCGCGTGTGAGCGCATCATTGACATCATAAGCATTAGCGACATCACCACTGCTAATAGTTCCTTGAAGCTCAACCACTGCCAAATGCGGCTTACTGGTATCGATACCATCAAGACCAGTGGGTGCTTCAGTACTACAGCTACGACCAATCGTCAAAAATATCAATAAAATATAGCCAAAGGTCAGTAGCTTAAAGAAAATACTCCAACGACGAGCACGGCGTTGCTCGACCACGCTTGCTAATAAAGTATTTTCAATCAGTCGCCATTCTTGCCCGCTCGGCTGGTTTGACTGCTGCATCGGTGCTGGCTGATTTGCCGAATTATCAGGACGTTTGTTAGGGTCTGGCGGCCAGTTGGGCATATAACTTCCTAAGTAGAAACAATGTAAAACGATAAAAGACAGATTATATAAACTTACGACAGAAAATTCGAGATTCTTACTGTTTAAGTTTTCTGTATGAATAGGTGGTTAAGTATGGTGCCATTTTACTCGTGGTTCAATAGCATCTCTGTGAAATACGTGTATTTTATAAATGTGATATCACAAATAAAACACTATCACTAGATATTAGGAGTTCCCAATAACATCTGCAACATTATTGATATTGGAACAATTCCTAATCACCCTCTTTGAATAGCGCATCAGAAGATAAAGCCACTTCTAACGGTTTATTATCATAGGTTATTATCTCATCTATTTGTTGCTGGGTGATTACCTCATTCGAGATATGTGAGGTACTGTGACCCAGCCATGTCGTATGATTCATGGCTATATTGCTATTGGTTAAATCAGCCGAGCATAGCAACGACCACATTTGCCAAGTTCGCTCATGCGTATCTGCATTCAAAATTAGCCGCGATTGCGACATATTTGCTTGGTTAGATAGTGGTTGGCTTTTTGACATAGGTGTTTGTGAGTTAGCAGGTAATGACTTGAGAGGATCATTTGCTTGATACTTGAGCACTCGTATGGGCGTGCTGCTATCAATAGCCACAGTACAATCCCAAACACTGGCGTCCTCTAGCTTGCTCCAACCTGTGATTGCTTGCAACGTTAAGTTGCCATTTGGCAGCTGCCATATTTTACCGGATTCGCAACGTTGGGCGCTGATAGTTGCCGTCTTTTGAGAGTCCGTAGTAACTTTATAAGCTTGATGCAGCGCAGACCAACGCTCACTACGTCCTGCTTGCCAGTATTGGCTCACAGGCAATCTCTGACTGAGCTGAGCGACTATCATGGGTAAGAGTTCTGAATCATTAGGACTCACTGCGCTGCTCTTTTTATCGTAAACGCGTGAATCAGTCACGCCACTACTACTGCTTTGTACGACGATGCCCTCTAGCTTATTGACAGATAAGCTGCCCAATTGCTGCGCTAACATGGCAGAGAATTTATCTGCCGTCAGATTGCTGGGCATGGTCTTAATTTTAGTGTTACTGGGTCTATGATCTGCCAAAAACAGCCAGCTGGTATTTTTGGCATCTTTATCATTGACGCCAGGATATTGTAATAAAGTGGCACTTATATAATGATCACCCGTTGGCAATATATATAGAGTGGGTGTCGTAGTCAGTGACTGCTGATTGGCATATACCGTCATTACCAAAAGACTGAGCGGTGGCAATACTAACCAACGACTGATCAGACCGCGAGGTAGCAACCAAGGTAACAGGGTTAATAATGCCATGAGCAAAATAGCGGCATTAACGGGCGTATAAAGCCACGCATCTGATAGCACAGGCATTGCCGTTAGCCATGCTATCAGTTCCTGTAGGTTACTGACAATCACAGTAACTAACATCCAAATAATATTGGCTACAGACGGCAATATAAGATAGCAAAGCCCAGCCAATAAATTCAGCGGTACAATAATCCAACCAAATAAGCCAATAGCAAAAAGATTTACGATTAATCCCCATAATGACGCTTTGCCAAAGAGCAACAAAGTTACAGGTAAAAGAGCTAGAAATAGCCAACACTGTAACTTAAATAAGCGCTTAAAACTTAGCCATAAACGTCTGAGTAATTTGTCATAAGAAGTAGAGGGTTGGTTTGATGTTAATGGCTGATTTTGTGAGGTATCTTCATATTTAAGCAATAACGCCACGGCAATAAAGGACAGCCAATAACCTGCTTGCCATAATACATAAGGGTCATGCCATGCCATCAGTACTGCCAGAGCAAGTAATACGCGCATGGTACTGACGGGCAATAAAGTTAGTCTTGTCAGACCAATTGCCAGTAGCATCCATGCGGTACGTGCAGCGGGCACATCAAACCCTGTAAACAATGCATAAATAAATGCGGCGCTAATCATCACCCACCAACGTACGTGCCAGCGCGGAATATAGCGATATAGAGCGGGATACAGACGATTAATCAATAGGATAACTATACCAGCCAGCACAATCGCTAAAAACAAAACATGTGTACCCGATATTGCTAATAAATGTGAAATGCCAGCCAACTGATATAGATCTTTGGTCTCACGATTAATTAAACTGCGATCACCGGTCAGCAAGCTTAATGTGACCGCTTTTGCTTGTTGCTCTGCAGCAGTATTTGTAGCCCAATCTTTATAAAAGTGCTGACGTAATTGCCAACGCCCTTGGTCAATAGCAGTACGCAACCGTGTTAAATAAGAATCAGAAGAGAGTAAATGCGAATTTGAATTTGAATGTGACTGTATCTGTGGGTGACTGGATGGCAAAATTGCGCTGCTGGTAGCCAGTATATTGGCAACGCCGTCAATGTGCCGACTACGTAGCCAGCGATAACTATCAAACCCTGATGGGTTATTTGATACTTGCTCAGAAGTAGCAAGCGGTGCCAGCTTCAAGGTCATAAACAATCTATCACCCGGCTGCAAATGATTTAAGTCAGCAATCTGACTTTGTTTTTTTGTTTTTTTAGATTTTTTCTGAGAGTTAGTCTTAGATGACTGTTTGGCTGGCTTTTTTGGGTAAGCATTGAGTAGGACGCGGTATACCTTATCTTGAACAGCGTTTTCAGCGAGTGTGTTTTGATGTGAAGATATGGCATTTGAAGATTCATACTTGATATCATCGCCGCTTAAGCTATTATTTAGCCCTGCTCCATATTCTGCTGTCACTTTATCTAAGTCTTGCGCTGTCAGCTCAGAAACCAATGGCAATATTTGACTGATGATCGCCACTTGCCGATAGCCAGTATCGGTACCAGCATCATACACACTATCGCTTATTCCCTCTATATGAACCAAAGCCTGCACACGCATTGGCTCAGTAATTTTTTGATCGTCTGCTTGTTGGTGACTTACTAGTGCCTTCAAACCACTACCAATAACCAAAGTGCTTACTAGTATAGCGATTGATATAAAATAGAGAATACGAGAAGCAAACCTAGAGTGATGAGACGTATTTTTTACAGAATTGATAGGATTAACTGACGGGATAGTAAACTGGCTTATCAAAATTAAAATAAAGGTAAGAAGTACGAATGAAATAGTCAGAACAGGAGTGCTGGCGCTATCCATAAATAGCGGCATTATTAGTATAGGCGTGCTATCAGCAACCGCCAAAACACCCATCATAGCAAGGATGATAAAGCTACCTATTAACCAATACACCAGTGCTCCTTGCGTGATATTTGAAATAATATATAGCATCCACTAAAAAACCGTAATGTGCTTGCTCTATTACCTTGGCGCTAAATACCACTACATCAAGCCATGGTATTTATCCGGATATTATCCTATACTAATTGCACACACTAGGATGGTGATTGTCTAACGTTCTTTTTACGTTTTTCTGATAGAATTCTTATCTATACTTTTATCAATAACATGACTGCCTATCTGCCTATTATTATGATTGAGCGGGCTGCGGACAATGAGTAAAGGCAAATCTGTGCCAAAAAAACGTTTAAAAGACTTATTACCTACCCCTGAGAAAGTGTTAGAAAGTCGCACATTAAAACTGTTTGCGCCGCAACTTTCTGACCCACGATTGTGGCATTTTAATCGCCATAGCTTAAATAAAGCCGTCTATATCGGCGTGCTGAGTGCCTTTTTTCCATTGCCAGGACAGATGTTATTAGCATTGATTGGTGCGCTTATTTTCCGTGCCAATGTCCCTATGGCACTGGGCTTAACATGGATTACCAATCCACTCACCACCTTACCGGTATTTTACGCTGGATACTATATCGGTGCCGAAATACTCGATTTGCCGATGATTAGCTTGCGCACGATCGGCAGGATGATCTCTGACTTAAGTTTATGGATTATATCGGACGGCGCCAACCCCTTTATTACTTATAAAGGCACTGTGTCCTTGACCGCATTTTGCCTAGGTCTGACTATCTTAGCCATTATTACAAGCATCGTCTGCGGCTTAGCGTTTAAAGCCATTTGGCGCTATAAGACTGTCACGAGTTGGCAAAAAAGGCAGCTTAGCTCTTTAGATAAGCCGCCCGAACTTTAATAAATGCTATTAATCCTCATCTCTATTTGCTTCAATAGCATTAAGGATGTTGTCAGTGAGCTTATTATCCATCACAAAAACTTCAACCACTTCTTCGTTTTTGAGCAATACATAACGCTTACCTGTCGCACTGTCTTGAACCTTTAAATCAAAATCAACACCTGCCAAAGTAATACGATCGAAAACGGGCGTCAGTAAATCTATTTGACCTTGTTTATCGAGCGTATCAAATAACGCGGTATCCATATAAAGGTTTAGTGGCTCATCGCCTTCTTCAATACTGCCAAAAGCAGCAATCGGGTCGTTATCTTTATCCATTATATTTATCCTTACTCAATCAATAGACTGCTATCTTGCAGTCCTTTCCTATTATATTTTAATAATTTTCCCAATGACCATTACGTAAAAGCAGCTGACGATCAGCAAGCGCCGCTAGATTTCGATCATGAGTGACCATCAATAGTGCCGTTTGCATCGTACTTTGCAGCTCTGATAATAATCCAAAAACGCTTTGTGCGTTATCATAATCTAGGTTACCTGTTGGCTCATCTGCCAAGATAAGCGACGGTTTGGTGACTAAAGCACGCGCAATCGCCACGCGCTGACGCTCACCACCCGACAACTCACCCGGTCTATGAGCCAAACGATGCTCAAGACCAACACTGTTTAAAATATCGATGGCTTGCTGACGCGCTTCAGCCGTCGATACTTCTGGGCGCATCAATAGTGGCATGGCAACGTTTTCAATGGCAGTAAATTCAGCCAATAGATGATGAAACTGATAAATAAATCCCAAATGCTTATTACGCATCGCACCGCGTTCGGTCTCATTCATACTGTTTAACAACTGACCATGCAACCAAACTTCACCGCTGGTTGGCGTATCAAGTCCGCCAAGCAGATGGAGCAAAGTACTCTTTCCTGAGCCACTGGTACCAACGATAGCGATACGCTCACCGGCGGTGACAGTCAAATCCAAACCGGTCAAGACTTGGGTGCTCACAGCGCCTTCATCGTATATCTTATTAATATTGGTCGCTTTTAAGATAGCAGACATAATGCTTCCTTTATTTTATTTATAACGGCATTAACGCCTGTAAATTACTCGTAACGCAGCGTTTGTGCAGGCTGAATTTTAGCCGCTCGGCGTGCTGGATAAATGGTCGCCAAAAAGCTCAATATAAATGACGCACTGGTAATCAATACCACATCTGCCAAACGCAGCTGCGATGGTAGATAGTTCACAAAATAGGCATCAAATAAATTTAGACCAAAGCTATTATTGATAAAGCCCAAAATATCACTGACCGTTAATGCAAATATCACGCCCAATATCGTACCTGCAATGGTACCAATAAAACCAATCACTACACCTTGTACCATAAAAACTTGGGTAATCAGACGCGGAGAGGCGCCAAAAGTTTTTAAGATAGCGATGTCTGCTTTTTTATCTGTGACTAGCATCACTAAACTTGAAACAATATTAAAAGCTGCCACGAGGATAATTAAGAACAGTAGCAAGCCAACCATGGCTTTTTCCATTTGGATAGCACCAAATAGATTGCCATGCGTCTGGGTCCAATCACTAGGATATAATTGCTCTGGCGCAATCGCAGCCGCTTTTTGTGCTGCCATTGGCGCTGTAAAGATATCATGAAGCTTCATACGGATACCTTGGGCGCCCTCTGGTAAACGCAGTAATTTTGCCGCATCGCCCATTGGAATAAATGCCATGAGACTGTCCACTTCTGGACTGATAGAGAATATACCAGTCAAGGTAAAGCGTTTAAAGCGTGGTATCACGCCAGCAGGTGATGGTGATGCTTCTGGCAGCACGAGAGTGACTTTGTCACCCAATTGCAGTCCTAGTGATTGCACCATACCTTCACCAAGCACAATACCGAACTCGCCATTCTTTAGCGTATCAATATTGCCTTCTACCATATGCTCATTGATGATAGAAACGTTTTTCTCATACTCAGGATCAACACCTGTCACCATGATGCCAGCTACCTGACCATTCGAGGTCAACATACCTTGCAACTGGATAAAAGGCGCAACTGCAACCACTTCCGGATCTTCTTTAATCTTATCAGCGACTTGTTTCCAATCACCGATAATCTCGGTTGATGTGACAGTCGCTTGCGGTACCATACCCAAAATACGCGTTTTTAGCTCACGATCGAAGCCGTTCATGACCGACAGTACGGTAATCAATACTGCCACGCCAAGCGTCAGACCAATCATTGAGATCAGTGATATAAAAGAGATAAAACCATTACTACGTTCTGCTCGGGTATACCGTAAGCCGATAAATAACGCTAAAGGACGAAACATATTCAAACTCTTTATCTTATCTACGTGCGACTTTATGTAGGTTACAAAACAAATAGCGGCAATTGCATCACACTTTTGCAGCTGCCACAAAAACATATCAATCGAACACAAAAACAGGGTGTAAGACAAGCCAAATGTGGCTGTCAAAAGGGAGCTAGTTTGACACAATTTGGCTAACAGGTGCCAGTCATTACCGAAAACTGTCCAGATTTTATAATAAAAAATGCGGTTTTATGATTATTTTTTATAACAGACTTGCTATTCTCTGTGTCTATACCTATATATTGTATGCTAAGGACAATTGTCATTAACCCCTCATTGTTGTTTGTTGCCTCTTTACTGACGGCATTGCTGACCATCATAAACCCCTCTTTTAAAGTGGCACATGGTACTCAGCGATCACAGTTTCAGACCCAAACCTCATGGCTGACTTAAGTTTGAGTATTTTCATGACCATTAATTATCAATATAAAAACATCCAATCTCCTACCAAAATCACCTTAACTGATGAGCAATCAGCTGGTCACGGTGACCATTGGCGTATTCTGACTGATGACATGAGTCATGATGTACCTGAATGGTTACAACAGATGATTGAAAAAGCAGCGATGCCTAAAGGCCTTAATACCGATGTCAGTGCCAAAGACAGCTGTTTATTGCTATCTGAGAACCAGCCTTGTCATATCAATCAAGTACTGGCAATGAAGGGTGGCAAGCCTGAATGCTTTATCAATGCCTATCCTTGTGTCGACAGCCCATATGGATTGAGCTGTAAAATCGAGCGTATGATTGTCAATGACAACTCACACGATGCCGTATTACGCTTACGTACCACTGATGGCAGCATCATCTATGCTTTTGATCAGCTATATACTGCTAATCGTCATTTATACCAACGTGATACCAGCTATTTTGTGAACTTTAGCGCATGGGCACATGAGATCAAAATCAGTGAACAAAATGAAGTCATCAAAGTAGAAGACCAAGAAGCGATACGCTATCACCGTGCTTTCAATGATATCGTCGCGGCAAACGATGGAAAGATGCCGGATGACCTACAAGAACAAATCAAAGCATGGCAACCAGAAACCAAAGAACAAATGGCGCCGGTCGAGATCAATCTGGGTCATATGTGTGCTTATTTGTTTGGCGATACGTTAGGGCAGGAAGACGAAGCGTGGTGTCAAGGTCAAGTACTGGGCAAGCAAGAAACCTTATTTAATGGTAAAACGATTATTCTGTTTGATGTGGTGGTACTGCGCGAACAAGATGCTGATCCGTTTGTGATGCGTATTGGGGCGCTAAAAACACCTGATACTGCCTCTATTAACGTTCATGATTACGTACAAGCAAACGTATGGCTACAAGCTGCCATTTATAAAGAAAATCAGCAAGTAGTACAATCGAAAGCCAGCTAGTCAGATTTAGATTATTTTAGACAAATAAAAAGCCCCTAATTGATTTTAGGGGCTTTTTATTTGTCTAAATACGATTAAATTAATAATGACTCTAAGCCATTGTAGTCATTGACTTAATATTGCTATAAAGCGCTTTTTGCTCAGCACTTGGACGAGCCGTCTGTACTGCCATCAACTGTGACATATCGCCTTCGACACGAATTTTGCCACCCATAAAGGCGCCCATGATTTCATTGGTATCGAAATCAGTGATGATGGATTGTAGGATACTACGATCAAGCAATAACGTGGTGGTCGCTCCATCGTTTAAGCCGCGATGTAATAGACCGTTTGCAAAGTTGGCTTCGATGTCTTGATCGCTATCAGATACTTTTAGATTGACGATCATATTCGCAAGTGCAGGCGGCAAATTAAGCTCACCTGCTTCTTGACCCATTTGCTCAACTTGCTCAAACCATTCATCTGTCAAAAAAACTGCCATATTATTATCCTTAATACCTATTGTTGTTAATCAGTGCTAGGTCAGCACCCTTCGTGCTCCAACCTAACAGCCAGTTAAATGCCAAAAAACTTACTACTACAAGGTGACTATTTTATATAATAAGCACTTTATTATGGATGCTGCTCAGTGGCATTATAAGATGCGACTTTACAATAAGTAAAACTTATTTGTAGAACAAATAATAAAATTGTTACAAAACCTTGTTCATAGTTGGTCCATACAAACTTGTGAATACTATCTTTTTTCATCTATAGAATAGTCATGAAATTGGGTATAAAATAAGCGGATAGCGTAGCAGTGATAAGTTGCTTGCTAAGATTTTACTAAAGAGTTTGTATTTTGGCGCATAGTTCTGATGATATTTGATTAGGTTTGCGTTACAATACCCTTAAACAGAGTCGGGAGTTTTAACTAAACATTACGTAAATATGTTTTTTTGTCAGCTATCGCTAGCATACATTGACGGTCGATACCTTCTTATCACCGGTTGAACATCAGTATTTATCTTGGTTTGTACGGCTTTTAGCAGTGACAATTAAGATAAATACTCAGCCTCAATAGATGTTTGATGCTCGAGAACGGCACATTTTCTTATTAAACCTGACAATATATTAACAATCCTACTATCAATCAGCTTCGCGGGCAGTCCGCTTTAGTACTGCTCTCTACCCATCAGCAATCACTGATATCTAGGCCATGCTTAGCTTGATAGTTAATACCGTCAGCCTGATAAGACGAGTGAAAACAGCCTTTACCAAAGCCATTGTTTGGTTATGATCTTTATCATGATCTAGATGACATGGCATGTTAGTTAATTCTGTTGATAATTCGGGCTGTAAAGGAATCATCCAATGAGTTTACAAAACACAGCACTCGCCCCCATTGACCGTGAATATGAAATTACTATCGTAAGATTCTTTACGGTTATGGCCGTGGTATGGGGCATCGTCGGCATGAGTATTGGTGTGTTCATTGCTTCTCAGTTAGCATGGCCAGCACTCAATTTTGACATTCCATGGCTGACTTTTAGTCGTTTAAGACCACTGCACACCAATGCGGTTATTTTTGCGTTCGGTGGCTCAGCCTTGTTCGCAACGTCTTATTACATCGTTCAGCGTACTTGTAAGACAAGATTATTTGCGCCTTACTTAGCTTGGTTTACCTTTTGGGGTTGGCAGACGGTTATCGTATCGGCTGTTATCACCTTACCATTAGGTTTAACCTCGGCTAAAGAATACGCTGAGCTTGAATGGCCGATTGACATCCTTATCGCATTGGTATGGATATCTTATGCTATTGTCTTCTTCGGTACACTAATTAAGCGTAAAACGTCACATATCTATGTGGCTAACTGGTTCTTTGCTGCCTTTATTATTACGATTGCGCTACTGCATATTGTAAATAGCATGGCGATTCCTGTTAGTGCATTTAAGTCTTACTCGCTATTTGGCGGTGCAACCGATGCCATGGTGCAGTGGTGGTATGGGCATAATGCGGTAGGCTTCTATCTGACGGCTGCTTTCTTAGGCATGATGTATTATTTCGTGCCAGTACAGATTGGTCGCCCAATTTATTCTTACCGTTTGTCTATCGTTCACTTTTGGGCATTGATTGCTTCATACATGTGGGCTGGTGGTCACCATTTGCATTATTCAGCGCTTCCAGATTGGACGCAGTCATTAGCAATGGTATTCTCTATTATTCTATTTGCTCCATCTTGGGGTGGTATGATTAACGGTGTACTAACGCTTTCAGGTAGTTGGGATAAGCTACGTACCGATCCGATCATTCGCTTTATGATTGTCGCTTTGTCATTCTATGCCATGTCGACGTTTGAAGGTCCAATGATGTCTATTAAAACAGTCAATGCGCTATCGCATAATACGGATTGGACAGTTGGTCACGTACACTCAGGTGCGCTTGGCTGGGTTGGTATGATTACCATTGGTTCGCTATATGTACTGTTACCACGTATTTATAACAAGCCAAAAATGTATTCTATCAGCTTGATCACAACGCATTTCTGGCTAGCAACAGCAGGTACCATCTTCTATATCGTATCTATGTGGATTTCAGGTATTGGCCAAGGCATGATGTGGCTTGCGACCAACCCTGATGGTACTTTGGTATACAGCTTTGTTGATACCGTTGAGTTCTCGCATTTCCCATATATTGGTCGTGCGTTTGGTGGTCTTCTGTATGTATCTGGTATGTTTGTAATGGCATATAATGTCTATAGAACAATCAAGATGCCAGAAGGTAAGCCAGTAGACATTGCTGATCCGACTGATCATGAACCTAGTGTCGATCAAATCTCGACAGCTAAAGTATAAGGAGCGATCATGGCTGGTACACCGCATGAAATTATTGAAAAAAATACAGGCTTGTTGGTCATCGGTATCGTTATCGCTATTAGCTTTGCAACGCTCGTTGAGATTGTACCGCTGATATACGATTATAGAGGTGCTGAAGAAGGTGGTGTGAACACTCCTCTCCCTTCTATGGAGCCTTGGACTGCGCTTGAATTTGAAGGTCGTGACATCTACATTCGTGAAGGTTGTCATGTCTGCCACACCCAAATGGTACGTCCATTACGTGCTGAAGTTGAGCGTTATGGACCATATTCACGTGCTGCCGAATCAACGTGGGATCACCCTTTTCTTTGGGGCTCAAAACGTACTGGTCCTGATTTAGCACGTGTGGGCGGACGTTATTCTGAAGATTGGCAAAGACAACATCTGATTGATCCACGTTCATTAGTGCCTGAATCAGTCATGCCTGGTTTCCCATGGCTTGCGACCAATGAAGTGAATGGTTCTAATGTTCAAGCCAAAATGCGTCTCTTCCGTGATCGCTTCGGTGTGCCTTATACTGAAGAAGATATCGAAGGCGCTCCAGATGCTGTGCTTGGTGCTACTGAGCTTGATGCTTTGGTTGCCTACCTTCAGCAGTTAGGTACCGCAATGGAAGGACAGCGCTAATGGGTATTGGTGAATTACAAACAATTGCGACCGTTTCTGCCTTTATTGCCTTCGTAGGTGTTGCATGGTGGGCGTATTCGCCAAAAAACAAAAAACGCTTCGAAGAAGATGCACAACTTGCGCTTGATGACGAGGATATCAAATCTCTGTCTGACGAGCAGCGCGATAAGGATAAATGATGACATTCTTTTGGAGTTCTTGGATAACTATACTAAGTATCATGTGCTGGGCGTTTATCCTCGGTATTTTACTAATGGTCTTAAAATTCAAACCAGAAGTAGAAGACGATGGTACCACAGGGCATGAATACGACGGTATTCGAGAATATGATAAAGCGCTGCCTAAATGGTGGCTAGTGATATTTTTTGGATCAATCATTTGGGGTGTTGCTTACTGGGTGTTCTTTCCAGGTATTTTCCCCTCAAAATGGGAAGGCATCACAACCGTAGAAGTCGATGGCAAAACTTTGCCATGGACTTCTAA
Organism: Psychrobacter sp. SC65A.3; assembly: GCF_025642195.1. Lineage (NCBI taxonomy): Bacteria > Pseudomonadati > Pseudomonadota > Gammaproteobacteria > Moraxellales > Moraxellaceae > Psychrobacter > Psychrobacter sp. SC65A.3. The sequence continues at coordinate 2,049,830 of NZ_CP106752.1, forward strand.
AAACGAGCTTTACAGTGAGCTTGAGAGTAACAACAAAGTATTTACGGATAACTTTGAGAAAAACATTTTGGCAAAAGCAGATGCCAGCGGTGCTACTAAGACCCTAGCCAGCTTGTCTGAGATGCAAGCGACTATGCGTCGTAGTGAAAAGCCGCCTGCAGATCTGCAAGCTCAAATTGATGAGAAAATTGCAGAACTGTCACCTTATGTAGAAAAGTTATCTGAAAACCCGAATGCGTTAAAAGTCGGTAGTCGCTTGTTCTTACAGAACTGTGCGGTCTGTCATGGCTCAAACGCCAAAGGTGCTACAGGTTATCCAAATCTAACCGATAATGATTGGTTATATGGCGGCGAAGCGTCAAACATCTTAACGACGTTACATAATGGTCGCGTCGGCGGTATGGCTGCATGGCGTGATCAACTTGGTGAAGATGGTATTCGTGCTGTTTCTGAATATGTGTTGTCACTATCTGGTAACCAACCCGGTTACGAGCTTGATAAAGCCCAAGTTGCTCAAGGTGAAGCTATCTTTAAAGAACCTACCAACTGTGTGCTTTGTCATGGTCCAGAGGGTAAAGGTATGATTTCAGCGGGTGCGCCAAACTTAACAGATAATATCTGGTTATATGGTGGCGATCGCGAGACTATTCGAGAAACATTACGTTATGGTCGTGCAGGTGTGATGCCTGAGTGGGAAACCAAGCTAGGTAATGAACGTATTATGTTGCTTGCGGCCTACGTATATTCATTATCAGATAGAACTGTTCAACCTGCTGCTAAGGCAACTTCTGTTGCTGCTGCAATGCCAAAACAAGTGGTAAGTACAGAGAAGACGGTTAACTAATACGGTTAATTTTAACTATAGTTACTTGGTTAGCAGCTATCTCATTGACGAGTAGATTTAGATAAAGGGAGGTCTGTCATTACAGTCCTCTCTTTTTTATTAAAAATATTTAAGCTTTGTCATCAATTATGGCTTTTAGCAGTACTACTATTTGTAGCGTAATAGCCCTCATATAGATATTGCTTTTTAACACTCTCACCCCATTTATAGTAGGGAGAATGTTAAAATAGTTAGACCATAAGACATTGGTGACAGAGCCATTTCAGCTTTTTTGCCAATTATTGATCATCCCTCATTTGGTAGACGAATTAAAGGCATTTTAATTTTTATCTCTCTACTTACTGACATTGATAACACCGCACATCCACCTATCTTATTTTTATAATAGATGTTTGTTACCCATGCCAGCAGACTGATTCTTTTTTTAAAGAGGCACGTTTATGTCAGCACCACAATCTAATAAAATCCCTGTACAGCAAGTAGATCTTGATGCTACCAAGCATCGTGTCCATCCACGATTTGTGACTGGTTTCTATCAAAACATTCGTGTTATTACGATGTATGCACTTTTAGCGGCGTTTTTGCTGTTGCCCTGGTTACGCTATAACGGACGACAAGCTATTTGGTTTGATGTGCCATCCCAGCATTATTATATTTTTGGCATGACATTTTTGACGCAGGATTTTTATTTTATTGCCGCCTTTGCTATCATTGCAGCCTTCGCCTTATTTATGGTAACAGTCTATGCAGGGCGAGTTTGGTGTGGCTATGCTTGTCCCCAGACCATTTGGACGCATTTATTTCAATATGTAGAAAAATGGGTGATTGGCGATCGTAATAAACGCATTAAGTTTGATAAAGAACCAATGAGCGCAACCAAGGTGTTTAAACGCTTCTTGATATATTTCATCTGGTTTGTGTTTTCCATGATTACCGCCACGACCTTTGTAAGTTATGTATCCGGTACAGATGCTCTATACAATAGCTGGCAGATGATTGGTTTTATCCCCTTCCCTGATTGGGCGACGTGGATTTGGGTATCAGTATTTATTTTTGCGTTTTCGACCTACGTCAATGCAGGTTATATGCGCGAGCAGATGTGTATCCAAATCTGCCCTTATGGTCGTTTTCAAAGTGTGATGTTTGATAAAGATACCTTAGTGGTTTCTTATGATTATGAGCGCGGCGAGCCTCGCGGTGCTCGCAAAAAAGGCACCAACCCTGATAATTTAGGCGACTGTATCGAGTGTCAGATGTGTGTACAGGTCTGCCCTACTGGGATTGATATTCGTGATGGATTACAAGTAGCTTGTATTCAGTGCGCCGCCTGTGTGGATGCTTGTAATGAGATAATGGATAAAGTGGGCTATCCACGCGGACTTATCCGTTATACCACAGAGCGTCAATTGGCTGAAAAAGAGAAGAGCCGTGTCTTTCGCCCTCGTTTCTTCGCTTACTTAGCACTTCTCACGATACTTTGTGGCGGTGTTTTATACGCTTTGAATGACCGTGTGCCATTAGAGATTGATATACGGCGTGACCGCAATCAGTTGTCTTCATTGAATCAGCAAGGCATGATTGAAAACAGTTATATCGTTAAGCTGACCAATAAAACCCAAGATGCCCATACTTATAAAATAACGCTCGCACCGCAAGAGGGTTTGAGCTTGGAGATTCGCTTTAACGATGTGCCGTTAGATGCCGGTGAAAGCTTTGATATGCCAGTTAGTATCTATGGCGACCCTGATATGATTGAATTTGGTCAAACACCCGTGACTTTGAATGTCAGTAGTGAAGACGGCAAATATCATGTTAGTAAGCAAAATGTTTTTACCACTCAAGGTCAGTAAATATTAACATTCATTGTTAAATGATACCTACCAGTGAGTTAGCGCTTGATAGCTCACTGGTTATTGAGTTACCTTACCTTGGCAGCTTTTGGCTGTCAGCTTTATCCGTTGATACGGTTACTAGATATCTGATTAATAGGTATGTTATGTCCAGTCCAGCCCCAAATTTTAAGCATCAAGACAGCCAGCCATGGTACAAAAACTACATGGTGGTTATCTTTGTCATTGGTATGCCAGCTTTTGTCGTCATTGCTTGCATCTGGTTTGTTTATTACTCTTATCAGATTCGTGATAGCGTGGTACGCGACGACTGGTATATGGATGGTAAAACCCTTTATCATGATGTGTCGCGTGACAAGTTGACCTATGATTTAGACTTGCATGGACAAATGCAATTTGCAGATAATGGCGATGTTGTGTTTTATCTGAATTATCCTGAGCAAAGTTTGCAGTCAGGCAAACTGATTAATGGCAGTCCACTTAGTTATCCTGAAACACTGGATTTGTCTATATCTCATGCCACTGACATTAAAAAAGACCGTGATGCGGTGTTAAAGCATCTAGAAGGCAATAAATATAGCGCCCAAGTAGATATCGATCCTCTTAAAGCAAAATATTATTTACAAGTAAGTCATAAAGGTAAAGACGATTGGCGCATGCAAGATGTTGCCAAGTTACCACGATCAGAGGTTAGCTTTGATCCTCTACCAGTATTTGGCGAAAGCTAAACTGTTCAAAGTATGATTAAAATAAAAAACCAGCCATGAACCTATCATGAGCTGGTTTTTATTATTTGAAGAGCGTAAACAGTATTAGATCATTAAATTATTAAATCATCAAATCACTGGATTGATCGTTGGGATTTTTTTCGGCGCACGGCTGCCCTTTTCTGCATTAGCAAAGTCTGGATTGAATATCTGCGTTTCTGGTGATACTGGCAAACCAATCTCAGCCAGACTCTCTATTTGCCCCGCTTGGATATTATCGCCTTCAAATAAACGCTCGTTATCGTCACGATCCAGACTTAATGTCTCAAAATCAAACAGCTCTCTATCTGCCAATTGCGAGGGCGCAACATTTTGCATCGCTTTAAAAATAGACGCTAGGCGCTGGGGATGGGCATCGTCCCATTCTCGTAACATGTCATTGATAATGGCACGTTGCAGATTGGTTTGGCTGCCACAGAGATTACACGGAATAATCGGGAATTCTTTTAGGTTCGCATATTCAATGATATCTTTTTCTTCCACATAAGCCAGTGGACGGATGAGCATGTTTTGCTTGTCATCACTGAGTAATTTGGGCGGCATCGATTTCAACGCGCCGCCATGGAATAAGTTCAAAAAGAAAGTCGCCAACATATCATCGCGATGGTGCCCAAGCGCAATCTTGGTCGCACCGATTTGTTTAGCGAAACCATACAGTGAGCCACGATGCAGACGTGAACACGCCGAGCAATAAGTTTTCCCTTCTGGCACCACACTTTTGACAATACTATAAGTATCTTTTTCCAGAATATAATGAGCGATGCCCTGCTCGTTTAGATAGGCAGGTAGTACTTCTTCTGGATAGCCGGGCTGCTTTTGGTCAAGATTGACGGCAACGATATCAAAATGAATCGGGGCGATACGTTTTAATAGCAGCAAGATATCGAGCAACGTATAGCTGTCTTTACCGCCTGATACGCAGACCATCACCACATCGCCATCTTCAATCATATTAAAGTCACGAATCGCCCATGATACTTGACGACGAAGCTTCTTTTGCAATTTCCGAAAGTGAGCCGACTCGGTCAGTGATTGCGTATCAGCCAATATGTTATCTGCTTGCTCATCCATAAAATCATCATTTCTGTCATCGACATCATCATATAACATCTGTTCGATATCAGTTGTTTTATCATGATGATTCACATTAGTATCGATAGAAGCCTTGTCAAACTGAGGCGTGATTGATGGTGTAAATAAGGTTGCTGCAGTCATAAGTTACTCAATATCTTGACAAGAATGGCGTTACTTCAAAAGAGATAATCAATCGATTTATTCAAAAGGCTGCAATAAAAGCTATCTGCGTATGGCTAACAATGATGCTTCATAAGGCAACGCTTCAAACATGATTTAAAACAGCAGCGATTATAACAAAATTTGCTAACAGATTGAAAAGATGACATTAAATTATCGTCTTAAATGTGACTGCTTATCTAAAGCTACTAATTATCGATTTCCTAAACTTTATCCTATTACTTGCATGATGTTTTAATGCTGCTTTCAAGGTTCTGTAATGGTAGAATTTTTGCTAAAATAGGCGTTTTTCGCTAACCAATAATAGATGCCATTATGACAAATACTGCTCTGCCAACCTCTTCTGCTGATCAAGAAAACGATACCCAATTAAATGAGCTGCATAAAAGCCAAAATGCGGTCGTACTGCTATCAGGTGGGCTTGATTCAGTGACTTGTTTATATTGGGCAAAGGCCCGTTATGCGTCAGTAACTGCAGTCAGCTTTGATTATGGTCAACGTCATAATAGTGAGCTGGTCGCTGCCAAAGCAATCGCTGAAACTGCAGGCGTTAATCACCGAATTATTGATATCGATATCGCCCAACTGGGTGGCTCATCACTAACGGATCACAGTATGATTGTGCCTGATGGTGATACGGATAAATTCCCAGACAAAAAGCGTGATGAGATTGATAATGACGCGATTCCAAACACTTATGTGCCAGCGCGCAATACTATCTTCTTATCTTATGCCCTAGCAGTTGCTGAAGTAACCGATTCAAACCATATCGTCATTGGTGTCAGTTCAGTCGATTATTCAGGATATCCTGATTGCCGTCCTGAGTATATTGCCGCTTTCCAACATATGGCAAATCTTGCTACCAAAGCGGGCGTTACCGGTCATCATTTATCGATTCAAACCCCGCTACAACAATTATCGAAAGCCAAAACCATCGAGCTGGGTCTGTCGCTAGGGGTTGATTACGGACAAACAATTTCTTGTTATCAAGCAGATGCCAATGGTCTTGCCTGCGGCGTTTGTGACAGTTGCGCGCTGCGTCGTCAAGGGTTCGCTCAGGCAGGCGTTGCCGACCCTACCCATTATCAGTAATAATTTTAGAAGTTTCGCCTTGGAAAATGAATAAACGGTCTTAAAATAAAGGCAATTAAACATTGGCGAAACATTCGCTTGCATTAACACAGCACGCTGCCGTTGTATTTTAAATACAATCATTGCTATGGTATGAACCACTTTCTCTACCACAAGATATAAATGCTCATCAAAGTAGCAACATTTTATTAGAAGTAATATTTTATCATTTGTACAAAATCTAATTCATTTATAAAAAATTCAAGTTATCGCAGTCACATGTAAAAGGATATTTATGAAATTTTTGCCAGTACTACCTCTAGCTCTTGCTGCACTATTTGCCATGCCACAAGCGAACGCTGTTGATATTAAGCAGAATAATATCAATACTTGCGTCAACGGCGCGGTCAAATATAAAGTCGCTGACAAGAGCACTGCAACCAAGCTTTGTGATTGCACGATCGGTGTCCGTAGCAATATGACCATTGGTCAGATGTGGGAGATTGAGAGCTATGCGCAAAGTAAAAAAGACCCATCAAGCCTCTCGTATGTGAAAAAAATGCAAAAAGATTTGCAACAGTGTACCGTTGGTTTGGACTTAAAACAGCCACAAAAACCTGCTTAATCCTCAAATTTTTAGATATATAAAAGACTGGCCATTGCCAGTCTTTTTTGTTGCTCATCCATAAGTGATGTGTAAAATCGAGGATTTATTTCTATGAATCTGCCTATAATGGGATGACCAATAATAATATAACCGCAATCAAAATAAATAAGGATTTTATGATGGCAAAGCCAACCACAGAAACCATTACTCTACCTGATTTTCCAGTCACTATCGTACGTGAGTTAGATGGTCATTTCATTCATGATGATATTAGCCTAAAAGAGCTGGTCGCCAACACCAGCAAAGGACTTATCCTTTATTTTTACCCAAAAGACAATACACCTGGCTGTACCACACAAGCAACTGAGTTTACCGCCCATCTTAACGAATTTGATGATTTAGGTTACGACATTATTGGCGTCTCACGTGATAGCGTTGAATCACACGAAAACTTTATTAGCAAATATAATCTACATATTCCACTTATTAGTGATGCCGATGAAAAACTCTGCCACTATTTTGATGTGATTAAAGAAAAGAACATGTATGGCAATATTACTCTAGGTCTTGTACGTTCGGCGTTTGTCTTTGATAAAAATGGTACGCTCACTCATGCACAGCGTAACCTTAAAGCAAAGGATTATACTGAGCGTTTATTAACTACACTTGCACCTTAGTCTTCTAATCGATCTTACGATAAACCTTAAAACTATTTTTATTTGAGAATACTATGAATAAACAGCCTGATACCGCCTCTGATTCTTCTGCTCCCTTTGATCATAGCAATCATCAAAACGTGACTCGCAAGGTATCTGTTGCGGTCATTGGTGCTGGGACTGCCGGACAAAACGCTTTTCGCCAAGCAAAAAAATTCTTAGAAGATGTCATTATTATCAATGATGGCTTTTGGACGACTACCTGTATTGCGGTAGGTTGCATGCCAAGCAAGCTACTCATTGCAGCTGCTGACCGCGCTCATGATGCCAATCATTCTGCTGAGTTTGGCGTACATGCCACTGCTCGCATAGATGGCAAACAAGTGATGGAACGGGTGCGCGCTGAGCGTGATCATTTTGCCAGCTACATCGAAAAACAAGTCGATAGCTGGCCTGAGGATAGTAAGATAGCGGGACGGGCTTATATTAATAAGCAAGGCTTGATTGAGGTCAATGATCAATTGATCAAAGCAGATAAAATCATTGTCGCCACTGGTAGCTCGACCTTTATTCCAGATGGCTGGGAAGATAAGCTTGGTGATACTATGCTGACCTCAGATGCTGTCTTTGAGTTAGCCGACTTGCCAAAATCTATGGCTGTGATTGGCGCAGGTGCGATAGGTTTAGAACTTGCCCAAGCTTTCACACGATTGGGTGTCAAGGTAACGGTATTTAATCGCGCCAAACGCGTTGCTGGTCTAAAAGACGAAGACATCAATAACAAAGCTATTGATTGCTTAAGTCGTGAGCTGACCATGCACTTGGGCAGCAAAATTACTGATGTCGGTCAAAAATCAGATGAAAATAGCGATAAAAGCATAAATAAAAACAGCACTGTTGCCTTTATTGATTATGAAGACAGCGCTGGCGAAGTGCAACAATGGCAAGGTGATTACGTACTAGTCGCGACTGGTCGACGTAATAATATAGAGGCATTGGGTGTTGAAAACCTAGGCGTTGAACTTGATGAAAAAAATCGCCCACAACAGCTGGACAAAAAAACTGGTAAAATCGGTGATTTAGACGTTTATATCGTTGGTGATGCCAATGCTAATATTCCCTTGCTGCATGTAGCAAGCGATGAAGGTTTTAGCGCCGGCAGTATGGTCTGTGACAATAAAAAAGACGCTTATATTCGTCCGCCTGCCACGCCATTTTCCATCGTATTTAGCTCACCACAAATCGTCAATGTTGGTATGTCTTTACCGGAAATCCAAGAAGATTCAACACTTGAGCATGTGATTGGGAAAGTCAGCTTCGACAATCAAGGTCGTAGCCGCGTCATGGGTGTTAACTGTGGTCTATTGCATATTTATGGCTGCAAAAAAACAGACAGAATCTTAGGTGCAAGTATGGTTGGTCCAGATGCAGAATACATCGGGCATATCTTAGCAATGGCAATTACTAATGACTTGAGTATTAAAGACATGCTTGATATGCCTTTTTACCATCCTACTATCCTAGAAGGCTTGCGTACCGCCTTGCGTGATGTTCAGGATTTGATGGAAATACCGTATCAGTCGCTTGATACCCAAAAAAATAACTCTTAAATGCCTATTAAAACGCTGTTTTTTAAAATAATGAAATATATGGACTGTCGCCAACGTCAGTGAGATTTGTAGCGATGATTTAAGCTGATTCAATACTGATATTGATATCATTAGATGACGGTTAAAGTCGCTTAAATCATGTTGTTAACGTCTTATTAGTGCAAAGTAATACATTTTTAGAACCACACCTTTCATGGATAAGATAATGGCAATCGCTAGTATTACTGAATTTTTTCAAGAGATTGCTCGTGACCTACATACCAGCCTTTTTCTTGCGATTGGTGGCTCTATCGAGGAAGGCACCTTAGATTGGTCGTCTAAATCAGTAGAACTGGTAAGCACTGGCATCAAAATTCTAATACTGCTTGCGATATCGGGGTTTATGTATTGGCTTGCTATTTATGTACTAAAAAAAAGCAAAGCACGCATTCGTCTGAATGAGCGCCGCGCTAAAATTGCCCGCTCAATCTTGCGTTATGTATGGGCTGTGACCAGTGTCATTGCTATTATGAGTCAGCTGAATTTTGAGCCCGATACCATTAAAGCCACTGCCAAAGCCAGTACATGGGCGGGAATATATTACGTGCTATGGACATCATCGGGACAAATTGTCCATAAAATACTACAGCACTACGGTTTAAACGCTTCTATTGAGCAGCTGCTTAAAAATATCTTATCTGTGCTGCTATTAGTCTTAGGGCTTGCCAGTGTCATGGCTCAGTTCGGCTTTGATATTGTATCTCTGGTGGCAGGTTTGGGTATTGCTGGTTTGGCGGTCGGCTTTGCCGCGCAGTCAACGCTTGCCAATTTTATCGCAGGTATTACCATTTTGCTTGAGCAGTCCTTTCAAGTTGGTGACTGGGTCAATATCAATGACAATGAAGGGCGCGTGGTGGTGATTGCCTTACGTACGACCCACGTCTTAACTCGTGACAATATTACGGTCATCATACCCAATTCGAATGTGGCCTCCTCTGTCGTTACCAACCTGACCTCCAAAAATTTTATACGCTTTGATATTCAGATGCGTATTGCTTTTGAAGATGATATTGATAAAGCACGTGATGAGATTTTGCAGGTACTGTCTGATAGTGAGGCTGTCCTCAACCGACCTGAATCTTCTGCGACTGTGGCAGAGATTGGCGAGTATGGCGTATATTTTATTGTACGCTTTTGGGTCAAACCAGCGGCAGTTGCTCGTATGCCCAAAATCAAAGAAGATTTACGAGAGAATATCAAACGCGCTTTTGATGCCGCTGATATCTCGACCCCTTATCCTCATATGCGCTTACTTATGCCAAGAGAAGACGTCTATCCGATTGTGACCAAACCCAAGCCATTGGCAACGACCGCGCAAACTGTTTCAGAGTCATTAGCGCTGAACAAAGACCAGCATTAATATCCTTGCAACTTATTTAGCATTTATATGCCATAAAAAGTACTTTCAAATAGAAATCTTTTAACCATCGCTTTCTTAAACATCAGCGCTTTAAACCATCCGCTATAGAATTATGGTAAAATTAGCGGTTAAACATCTTATTTTATGATGTGCACTATTTATCAATTTAGCCCACAGGTATCCGTATGACCGAAACAACCGCGCTCGCCTCATCCACAGCGTCTTCGCAACCATCTTCACAAGCATCTTCACAGGTATTGTCGCTTGACCTTATCATCACCTGCGCCGATGGGTTAGAAGCACCGCTACAGACTGAGCTGACCAGTTTTGGTATTGCAAGTGAGATAAAGAGTACCGGTCGCCTTGCTGTTACGGGTACCTTGCGTGATTTATATAAGATCTGTCTTTGGTCGCGCGTGGCATCGCGCGTATTAATGCTGATTAAACGCAAAAATATCAATGCCGAATATGATGTGGCTGAGCAGCTGTATGGTTTGGCGAAATCGGTCAATTGGACAGAGCAATTTAGCCTAGAGCAAACCTTTGCGATTCGTCTTTCTGTTGATAAACGTGTGGCTGTCAGCCAACAGTTTGCCATGCTACGTATTAAAGATGCGATTGCGGATACCTTTAACGAAGTGTATGAGAGCCGCCCTAACGTCGATAGTAAAAACCCAGACTTTTCTGTTTTTGCGACCGTCAATGACAAGCAAGCTGAGTTATATTTGGATTTGTCAGGTACCAGCTTGCATCGCCGTGGCTATCGCGTTGCAATGACAGAAGCACCACTAAAAGAAAACTTAGCAGCGGCGCTACTTTATAGCGCAGGCTGGCATAAGAAAAACGAAGCAGGTGATGCGCCTTTTTATAATGCGCTAATCGATCCTATGTGTGGCTCTGGTACCTTTATCATTGAAGCGCTCCTCATGCACTGCGATTATGCCGTCGGTATCGATAAAGCCGCCAATCAGTTTGGTTTTTATGAATGGCAGCATCATGACAAGATTTTATGGCAAGAAATGATTGATGATGCACAAACGCGTTTCCGTGCAGCCTTAGAGATTGCTAATGAGCAGCCAGATACATTACCGCTTATCTTTGGATTTGATGCCGATAATGGCGCTATCATTGCCACAGAAAAGAATCTGATTGCTGCTGGTTTACAAGACCTGTTACCGCTACTCGATATCGAAACGCGCGCCCTTGATCAGCTAAGCACGCTCTTAAAACCTTTGGTTGCTGACGGTCGTTTGAGCAACCCTTTAATTATCACCAACCCACCTTATGGTGAGCGTCTGGGTGATGAAGAAATGATTAAGCCGTTATATCAATCGATTGGGCTTATCTTACAAGACAGCTTTGCCGGTAGTGGTATTGACCCGATGCTTGGTATATTGGCATCTCACGTTGAGCAAGTCGATATTTTGCCAATTAGAGAGCCAAAAACGTTACGGTGTCATAATGGCGCCATTACCGTGTATTTCCGCTATGGCACCTTGATTGCTGGTCAGACAGGGAATCTTGTTAGCCGTTTTGAGAAACGTGAAATTGAGGTTGAAGACGGTCAAGATTTTATCAATCGTTTGCAAAAAAACCTGACCCGACTAAAGAAATTGGCTAAAAAAGACAACGTGAGTAATATCCGTGTTTATAACGCTGACTTACCTGATTTCAAAGTGGCAATCGACTTATATGGTGATTATGCCCATGTACAAGAGTACGCGCCGCCGAAAACTATTCCACCAGAAACCGCCAAAAAACGCTTTAATTTGGCGCTAATGGGTATTCGTGAAGTATTCGGTATTAACCGCGAACAAATCTTTATTAAAACCCGTGCTCGTCAATCTGGTAATGATCAATATAGCAAACAAGGCAATACCGAAAAGCGTGGCAAGTTTTATATTGCCCGCGAAGATGGTGCTTATCTTTATGTCAATTTCACCGATTACCTCGATACGGGTCTATTTATTGACCATCGCAATATGCGTGCGCGTATCAAAGACAACAGTCGTAATAAATCGGTATTGAACTTATTTGCTTATACTTGTACGGCGAGTGTGCATGCGGCATTGGCAGGTGCTAAAAAAGTCACCAGCGTTGATTTATCACAGAACTATCTGGATTGGGGCAAACAAAACTTTGCTTTAAATGGGTTAAATGTCAGTGGTAATAAATATCAATTCGTTGCTGCCGATATTTTTGAGTGGATCAAAGACAATACGGAACAATTCGATATTATCTTTATTGATCCGCCAACCTTTTCAAACTCTAAAAAGTTTCAGGGTACCTTTGATGTCCAGCGTGATCATGCCGCACTGATTAACCGCGCAATGAACCGCTTAACAGCAGATGGTATTTTATACTTCTCTAATAACTTTACCCGCTTTGAGCTGGATGAGCAGCTAACTGAACGTTATGACATCGTTGATATCACCCAAAAAACCATTGGTTTTGATTTTGATATCAAAAAACCGATTCATCAAAGCTTTGAGATTCGTCATCGTTAGAGTCTATAACAAACACTAAATCTTAGCTTTGACGCCTAACTGGCTATAAAACATAACAATGACCCAATCAGCTTTGATTGGGTCATTTTTTGTTGGTATGATAGAGAGCTACTAGTGATCGTTTTATCGTTATTGAATCCCATTATCGCTGGTATGGTAAATATCATTCAAAAGCGACACAGCACTATTTTGAACTGACGGTCTTAAAACAGTTATTACTTTTACCGTTGTGAACGTGCAGTCCACCCTACTCCAATAAATAACAAGGACCATTCCATGGCATTATCTCTAAACAAAGGCGGTAATTTATCGCTAACCAAAACGGATCCAAACTTAACTAAGCTGCTTATTGGTCTTGGTTGGGATGAGCGTGCAACTTCTGGTGCCGAATTTGATCTTGATGCAAGCGTATTCTTATTAAATGCAGCTGGCAAAGTACGTGGCGACCATGACTTTATCTTTTACAACCAACTCAAGTCTGATAATGGCGCAGTAGAGCATACTGGTGATAACCGTACAGGCGAAGGCGACGGTGATGACGAAGTCGTCAAAGTCAACCTAACGCAAGTACCTGCCGATGTCGATAAAATCGTTGTGACAGTCACTATTCATGATGCAGCGGCTCGTAGCCAAAACTTCGGTCAAGTTGCTAATGCCTTTATTCGCGTTGTGAATGAAGAAACGGGTGCTGAAGTGGTCCGTTTTGATTTAGCAGAAGACTACTCTGTTGAGACAGCAATGGTATTTGGAGAAGTCTATCGCCACAATGCAGAATGGAAATTCCGCGCCGTTGGTCAAGGTTACTCTGGTGGCTTACAAGCGATGTGCCAGCAATATGGTGTCGTTATTTAAACTGTTAGTTAACTACTATCTAAATCGATATTTAGCCCGTGCTAAAACCATCCATTAGATGATAAGTAGGTGCAAAACCTAAAGCCATTATGCCTCACTATTGGCTGTAAAATATGGTTGCAAAATAGTCACAATCTTTAATAGCCAAATGACTGATAATACTTTATATTTCATTAAAAATCACACATGGAAAAGTGGCTAGCGATAGCCACTTTTTTTATGCTGCGTCTATAATAGACAACCTTAGCTTTACGCAACCAGACAGGATGTGTCATGAGACATTTTTATTTAGACTTCATCTTCACAGCTATCGCATTGATGGTAGCTGCATGGTGGGGATATTCACATGGCGGTATGGGCGGTTTGATAACCACCCTTTCTATTACTGCTATTTTGGCCGTCATGGAGATTTCATTGTCCTTTGATAATGCGGTGGTCAACGCCTCAGTCCTTAAAGGCTGGGACGAGTTTTGGAAAAAGATATTTTTAACCGTTGGTATTTTAATTGCTGTATTCGGTATGCGCTTGGTATTCCCAATTGTCATCGTTGCGGTTACCGCAGACCTTGGCATGATGCAAGTGATAGATCTGGCATTGAACGACCCTAAAGAATACTCAGCAAGACTGATGGCGCATCATGCTGAAATCTCAGCCTTTGGTGGTATCTTCTTGTTACTCGTCTTCTTAAACTTTATCTTTGATGATAAAGAAGTGCATTGGTTTAACTGGCTTGAGAGCCGCTTAGCAAAGCTTGGCAAAGTCGATGCCATGAGCGTGTTTGTTGCACTTATTGTCCTGATGTTTGCTGTATCTTGGGCAAGTGCGGAACAAGCTTCTGCCGTACTGATTGCGGGTGTTTGGGGTATCTTGGTCTATCTTGGTGTCCAAGTTATCTCTGGTATGCTCGAGGGTGACCTTGAAGAAGACTTAGAAAATGAAGAGAAGGGTTCAGGCGCCGCAGCGACCAGCGCGATTATGAAGGGCGGTATTATTGGTTTCTTATACTTAGAAGTTCTTGATGCTTCATTCAGTTTCGATGGTGTGATTGGCGCCTTTGCAATCACCAATGACGTTATCGTGATTATGTTAGGTCTGGCGATTGGTGCCATGTTTGTGCGTTCGATGACCATTTTCTTGGTAGACAAAGGCACACTTGATGAGTTCATCTATCTAGAACATGGTGCGCATTATGCCATTGGTGCTTTGGCAATTATTATGCTGCTATCAGTGAAATTCCATGTACCAGAGATTATTACTGGTTTGATTGGTATTGCCTTTATTGGTTGGGCATTGCTTGCTTCACTTAAGCATCGCAAGCAACAAGCGAAGGCGATGACTTAGTGTTGATTTTAGCTTACGTTTAAACGCTACGTTCAAATTAAGAAAAAGCGCTTTGGTAGAAAATCGTAGTCATGCCAGGTTATATCAAGCGATTGGTATGACCTGTTTTTTATACCTTTTTTACTTTATGAGTAATTCATATCATAAGGTTTTGTTTCATTGGTAGGTTCGATATTGCAACCTTAATACCAACTTCAGTATCTAAAAAATTCATTTTTGATAACAATATCTTAATGATTGTTATCGGGACGGTTAGAAAGTATCAGATTTGCACAATTGCTATATCTGTTAGTAAACATAACATCAGCGCACAAAATACGCCTTGCTTAGTAAGCAAACGCTTAGTATAGTAAAACGTAATGATATGCAGGACATGGCGTACAGATATTTTTTTCTCATAACGTCTATATATCGATCACTGCACTATTTGAGTTCATTTTTTATCAATCAATCCACTTAATTATTAATCCAAAGGATATTTACATGGCTATTAGCTTAACAAAAGGCGGCAACGTAAACTTATCAAAAGAAGCGCCAGGTTTAACCAATATTACGGTCGGTCTAGGCTGGGATCCACGCGCCACTGACGGTCAAGAATTTGACTTAGATGCGATTGGCTTTTTGGTCAATGAAGCGGGTCAAGTACGTAACGATCAAGATTTTATCTTCTTTAACAACTTAAAGTCAGACAATGGCGCGGTTGAACATACAGGCGATAACCGTACTGGTGAAGGTGATGGCGATGATGAAAAAATCAAAATCAACCTTGCAAGCATTCCAGCTGACGTGAGCAAAGTTGCTATCTGTGCCATCATTTATGAAGGTCAAGCTCGTAACCAAAACTTCGGTCAAGTGGGCGACGCTTATATCCGTATTTTGAACGACAATGGCGATGCTGAAATCGCTCGTTATGACCTATCAGAAGACGGTAGTACTGAAACAGCGATGATTTTTGGTGAGTTATATCGTCATAGCGGCGACTGGAAATTCCGCGCGGTTGGTCAAGGCTTTAGCGGTGGTCTTGGACCATTAGCGGCCTCTTATGGCGTCAACGTTTAATCGTCTAATTGACTTAATCGTGTCGCAAGCCAACTATCGTAAGTAACTATTTATTTACAAGCTACTTACGAGATCTATAAGCCATCAAGTGTGTTATTTAAGACATTTGATGGCTTTAAATTTAAGTGGATATGAATTTAATGTCTAAACGATATTGACAGAAGTTATTTGCTATATCCTCTACAGATGGACTCATGAAAATATTAGAACAAGGACTTTTGACCTATGGCTGCAACGTTTAGCTTAATTGGTACTATTGAACCTTTTTTACATTGTAATCTTAAAAAAGGCGACTCAATCTATTGCGAAGCCAACGCCATGGTGATGATGGAATCAAACCTTGAGCTAAAAGGTAAATTGCAAGGTGGACTGATGCAGTCATTGATGCGCCGTTTTGCTAACGATGAGTCACTTTTTCAACAGCAAATCGAAGCGGTAAACGGTGAAGGTGATTGCTTGCTGGCACCAACGCTCGATGGCGATATGCAAATCATTGATTGCGGCAAACATCAATATACCTTGAGCGATGGTGCTTTTGTCGCGGCACAAATCGGTGTCGATATCAGAGCCAATATTCAACGTAATCTAGGTGGCGCAGTCTTTGGTGATACTGGCGGCTTTATGGTCATGCAGACACAAGGTCAAGGTCAGGTAGTGGTATCGGGTTTCGGTTCATTATTTGAGATTGATGTGACGCCAGATAAAGACGTCATCATCGATAATGGTCATGTGGTCTGCTGGGATTCAACGCTTGATTATAAGCTCTCTGTATCGACCAGTAAGAAAAAAGGCATTATGAGCAATATTATCAATTCAGTCACCAGTGGCGAAGGAATGGTACTCAACTTTTCAGGCTCAGGCAAAGTTATTATTTGCTCACGCAATCGTGACAGCTATCAAGGATGGCTACAAAGCATCTTGGGCACCAGTTCAGGTGGTCGTGGCGGCAATAGCGGATTACTTGGCAATATTTTATAGCAATTTCTCATACAACTATTATAAGGATTATCACATGGCAGTTAGTTTACAAAAGGGTCAAAAAATCTCCCTAAGCAAAGAAGCAGGCGGCGAGCTTACTCAAGTAAAATTGGGTTTAGGCTGGGACGTTGCCCAAGGTCCACAAGATAAAAAAGGTGGATTCTTAGGTAAATTATTCGGTGGTGGTAGTGGCGGCGATTCTATCGATTTAGATGCATCATGCATTATGTTCGATAGCAACAAACAGCCAGTTGATGCCATTTGGTTTAGCCAATTAAAATCAAAAGACGGCAGTATCGTGCACACTGGTGATAATCGCACCGGTGACGGCGATGGTGATGATGAAGTAATCAATGTTGATTTATCAAAAGTTCCAGCTAACGTAGTATCCTTGGTATTTACCGTCAACAGCTTTACTGGTCAGACGTTTGAGACAGTAGAAAATGCGTTTTGCCGTATCGTCAATGCCAATAACAATACTGAAGTAGCACGCTATAATCTGTCCTCACAAGGTACGCATACGGCGATGATTATGGCAAAAGTATATCGCCATAATAATGAGTGGAAGATGCATGCCATCGGTGAAACGGCGACTGGTCGCACTTTCCATGACTTAATGCCTGCTATCACCCCGCATGCTTAATATCCATAAGTGTCGTTTTTGAAATAATGTCCCGCTTTATCATTTATAAAAATGATTCATAGAAAAACAGCCCATCTATTATTAGATAGGCTGTTTTTTTACGTGTGCTAACAATACCCTTAGAGCTATTACTTACTGCCACGTTTCCAGCTAAATCCCCAATTAAAGGCTTTGTCCATCTCTTGATGTCCTTTGAAGTATTGGTTGATACGTTCAACGTTGATACTGCCTTGCTGATTGACCAGACGCGCAATGGCGCACATCGGTAAGTTACCTGTACCTTCTGTCAAACGCGTTTCAATCGGTGGCTGGTCGGGTACATGAATAGTCACTACCCCATCAGTTTGCGCCCAATTTGGTGCACCTTCGTAAATGAAAGCAAAGATAAATACTTCTTCAATCTGTGACCACTGCTGACCATTGATATCTAGCCATTCACCGCCGCTTACCTGTCCTGTTCTATCATCGGCACGCAATAAAACGTATGGCGCTGATTGTAGGCTACCAAAACGACTTCCCAACGCTTGAATAAGCGTTTTTTCACCATTTTTCAGATGAATCATCGCACCAACATCGAGATCAATTCCATCAGCTTTATGCTGCTTAAATAAATCGCCGAGCAGCCCTTTTTTGGGTGCTTGCTTGCTGACATCTGGACGTTGGTTCCAGTCTAGGTTAACCGATATTTTGCCAAAATCATCACGTTTCTTGAGATTGATACTAGATTGATTTTTGGTTAAAGTAATTTTACTTAGGTTGATTGAAGGATTGGTAGAGCCAGCAGGAATCGGCGGTGGCGTAGTTGTCTGAGGTGCACTACTAGCTTTTTGCGTATTGATTGGTCGCTGCGTATTAATAGGCTGAGTTTGCCCTTGTGACTGATTTTGTACAGGGCTTTGAGCTGGTGCTTCATCGGCAATCTCTACACCGAAATGCTCAGATAAAGGTTTTAAGCCACCTTCAAAACCTTGAGCGATAAAACGAAACTTCCAATTGCCCTGCCGACGATAACATTCCGCTAAGATGATCGCTTTTTCATTACGCCCAGCAGCAGATAATTGACAAGTTATCAGCACTTGACTGCCTTGTAGTACTTGAATATCTACATCGCCGACTTGAGCCAACGTCTGCGCACTAGAAAACGCTAACGCAATCTTTTCAATACTTGCTGGCTGCGCAGGTAGATTGATATCAAAAAATCCATCACTGTCATGACCGCGAAAGCTCACGCTACCATCATCGCTACGCGTCTGCCCATAAAATATCATATCGCCATCGCCGCGCACTTTACCTTCAGTCGTCAGGCGATATGCAGCGCAATCGATGGCGCTTTGGCTTAAAATACGAATGCTAATATTATCCGTTGGCAGCGGCGCGTTAGCACCTGCAATTAAAGCTTGAGGTTGACTCATCATTTATCCTTTACGTTATTTATTATTTACTTATATGAGTGAGGTTAACTATCGCCATATAGTAGCATGGATGGCATTACAACCTTAATCAGAACCAGCATCTTATAAAACATCATAAAAAAAGTAAAAATCCTTGATGCTATTTAATTGGAAACATTTATAACATCTAGCATTTGTATATAATAGAGCCCGTTATGTATAAATGCCATGTCTGAAATTATTCGATCATATATTAAATTGCTAATCACTTTATGATGACGATATCGAGTGATCCACAACCCTATTATTTAAGAGAGTGCAAAGAGAATTATGGATAACCCTGTTAACAATAGTCATCATACAAAGTTAAGCGCTGCTTGGTTGGCTGAAGGTCAGTCAAGCCAGCGTGATATGTTAGCTAGCCTGCAAACCCTAAAAGCTCAATCTAGCATGCCCTTTCATGTCGTTGCCTCACATCGTCATAATAGGCCTGAGATTTTTGAATTTGCCGATAGCGTTTACCGCGAGCCTTCTATTAGCACCGCAGATAACAATGAGCAAGCAATGCTTGAATCTGTTGAGCCATTGATGCCACGTTGGCAATTTGTGTTAGAACAAGCTCAGAAAAACAACGTGAAAGTGTTACTCACTGGACGCAATGGCATTGATTATGAAGCTCATCGCGAAAAATTTGCAGCAGCAGGTATCCGTTTATTGACAGGTGCGACCAGCGTTGCAGCACTGGAATCCATCGATGATAAGTTTGCCTTTATGCAGCAGTGCCATGAGCATGATATCCCTGTCGCAGATGCATGGCGCTTTGATACTGTCGCAGAGCTTGAAGCGTTACTTGCCACCCATGGTCATCAGCCTTTATGTGTCAAACCAGTGACGGGGATTTTTGCCCAAGGATTTTGGCGCTTAGGTAAAGTTAAAGAGACAGGTAAAGAAGAAAGTGAGCAATACGACAGTTTTGAGCATCTATACTTTACCGAAGAGAAAAAAATCAATACCGCACAATTTATCAATGCTTATACCAACAGTCTCATGGTGCATGAGCGCCCGATTCCCATGTTGCTGATGCCTTATTTATCAGGACAAGAATACTCTATCGATGTCGTCTGTGAATACGGCGAAGTGTTGGCTGCTATTACTCGTTATAAAACGGGGAAAATTCAGCATATTGGTTATGAGCAATCGGTCATGGATGTGGTCATTCCACTGATAAAAACGTTCGGCTGTGATGGTGTCGTTAGTGTCCAGACTAAAGCGGATGATAATGGTCAGCATCGTGTGCTTGAGATTAATAGTCGCCCCTCTGGTGGTATTGATTACACCACTCATAGCGGTGTAGATATAACTCAAGTTGGTTTTGCTTATTGGCTCGGTTTAAGTAAGAAGCCGAAACTGGCAGATATCGCACAGCAAATTATACCGTGCCAAGTACGTTCTATTATGGTGAGTGTAAAAATTGAAGAAGATACTGCTGAATAAGTGAAACTAACGATATAAAAAATTGAAAGACTGAAGGAATATGAATGCCAAATAAGCAACACAACACGACCATCACCTTACCTCGCGGTACGCTTGATCTGACCTATCAGACCAACGCTGCTAGTGGTAACAACGACCTTAAAGAAAGCAGCCATTATCAGCTAGAAGATTTGCTTGATTTTGCTCAACGTATCAATCCAAAACGGGCGTTTTTGTTTGTCTCAAAAGTGTTAGGTCGTCATATTCCGGTGGCACCAAGCATCATGCGTGATGCCTTTACTGATTTGGCAAACTTAATACCTGATGATTTGCCTGAGCCGATTTTGGTCATCGGTATGGCAGAGACGGCGGTTGGATTATCTGCTGGTGTGCACCAAGCGCTACAAACGCGCTATCCGCAAGCGTTGCTGCTAAATTCTACTCGTCATGCCCAGCATGATGACAACAGTAGCGATTCTTTATTGACCACTTTTAGCGAAGACCACAGTCATGCCAGTCAGCATCTGATTTATCAAAGTGCCAATAAAATGACGCAAGCGCAACTACTTGCTAGTAAAACGCTGATTATGGTCGATGATGAAGCATCAACGGGTAATACTTGCGTTAATGTCGTCACAGCATTACGTGAAGCTGGGTTGGCCCAACTAGAGCAAGTGCATCTCACAACCTTGGTTGATTGGTCTCTAGATCAGAATCAAAATGAGTCTGATGCTAACGCCGATGATACGATTGCCACCCGCCTGCCAAATATTGATTTTCACCGCCATCATTTACTATCTGGCGCTTGGAAATGGACTGATGCGCCCAACCCTGAGCCTATCATTATGCCATCGGTTGATACGACCGAAGCTGGTAGTCAACCTTTGGGCAATACCGGTAACTGGGGACGCTTTCCAACGCTAGATAGCACGAATGGCTTTGCGGATTATCTAGCAAGTTTCCAAACTGCATTTGCAAGTTTTGATGGTCAAAACGCATTTAATAACGCTCAATTGCCACAAAAAATATTGGTATTGGGCAGTAATGAATTTGTCTGGTTGCCATTTTTATTGGCGGAATGGCTTGAGACACAGACGAATTTAGATAACAGCAATAATACGGTGAATTTTAGCGCATTAACCCGCTCGCCGATTGCACTTGGTAGCGGTATTGGCACGATGTTAAGCTTTCGTGATAATTATGGCCTTGGTATGACCAATTTTGCTTATAACGTTGAGCCAAATGAGTGGGATTTGATTGTATTATGTGTGGAAACGTCGGCTGATAGTGTGGATACCATGTGGAAAGGTTTGGATAATGTGTTGGTGGTGAGTCCTAAATAGACGTGCATTTAACATGCATATTACGAGCTACTGATAATGGATTGTCATAGCCGTAATATGAACATCTTCAGAATATTTATTATATCTTTCTAAAACAAAGTTTACTCATACATGCCTGTGATTTTACGGAGGTTAAATACCTCATCAATAACAAAAAAGATGTCCATAGCATAAAAAAATTCATATTTGCGCTGTAGACACCTTGCACAACCTCATATTTACCTATATATTCGGTCTATTCATTTACTTATTCAGTGTCAACATATCAACTATTAGAAGACCAAACACTTGAGATACACCATTTTGGGGTGTCTCAAATTCTGATAATTTGTCATGACCTGAAATAATTTGAATTGATAAATACTTTAAAAGGAATTAAAGGTTTATCGATTAGAGTTCGATATCAACGGCGTCTAACGTCGTTGTCGTGCTATCAATCGATAATTATCTAACGATTTATACAGGATGTAATCACAGTGCAAACTCCATTTTTCAAGCTCACCTTATTAGCAGCCTTAACGCTAGGCGTCAGCGCCTGTAGCGGCGACAATAAAACTGCGGATAAAACGGCAGATGCCGGTAGCGATGCCAAAGCCGCTAAGACCTTAATTTACTGTTCAGAAGGTAGCCCTGCTGGCTTTGACCCTGCGCAATATACGGCAGGTACTGACTTTGATGCCAGTGCTTATCCTATTTTTAATGGTATCGTACAGTTTAAACGTGGCGAAACCGAAATTGAGCCAGGCTTAGCCGAAAGTTGGGAAATCAGTGAAGACGGTAAGACTTATACACTCAATCTACGTAAAGGCGTCAAATTCGGCAAGACCGATTACTTCACCCCAACTCGTGACTTCAACGCTGATGACATTATCTTTACTATCGAACGTCTCACCGATACAGGCTTTGCTTTTAATAAAGACTATCCAGCTGAATTCCCGTATTCAGTAGGTATGGGTTTGCCTGATATTATCGACAAAGTAGAAAAAGTCGATGATTATACGGTCAAAATCACTCTGACTGAGACCAACGCGCCATTCCTACAAAACCTAGCAATGCCGTTCGCCTATGTGCATTCTGCAGAGTATGCTAAGCAGTTACAAGACGCTGGCAATGCCGCTGATCTAAATACCAAACCAGTCGGTACCGGACCTTTCGTCTTTACTTCGTATCAAAAAGATGCGCAGATTCGTTATACCAAAAATCCTGACTATTGGAACAAAGACAACATTCATATCGATAACCTCGTCTTTGTCATCACTAAAGATTCTGCGGTTCGCGCACAGAAGGTACAAGCAGGCGAATGTAATGTCTCCGCTTATGCCAACCCATCTGAAGTTGATTCTGCCAAAAAATCTGGCAAAGCAAACGTACTGGATGATGCTGGATTTAACGTTGGTTACTTAGGCTATAACACTGAAAAACCAGACCTAAAAGATGTCAATGTTCGCCGCGCTCTTGATATGGCAATCAATAAAGACGCCATCATCAATGCGGTATATCAAGGTTCTGGTATCAAAGCAAGCAACCCAATGCCACCAACGCAGTGGGGCTATAACGATGAGATCAAAGATGCGCCTTACGATATTGAAAAAGCCAAAGCCCTACTGGCTGAAGCAGGTGCTAAAGATTTAGAAATCGACTTATGGTATATGCCCGTTCAGCGCCCTTATAACCCTAATGCCAAGCTAATGGCTGAAATGATTCAATCAGATTGGGCTAAAATTGGCGTTAAAGCCAAGCTTGTGACTTATGAGTGGGGCGAGTACCTAAAGCGTGCGGGTAAAGGCGAGCCTGAAGCGATCCTAGCCGGTTGGACAGGCGATAATGGCGATCCTGATAACTGGTTAGGCGTTCTATTATCTTGTGATGCGGTTAACGGTAACAACTACTCGCGCTGGTGTAATAAAGACTTTGATAAGCTGGTCATGGATGCGCGTGCAAATACCAACCAAGATGAGCGTATTGCCAATTACAAGCAGGCTCAGGTTATCTTTAAAGACCAACTACCTTGGACCACAGTTGCTAACTCAGTCGTGACGGTATTAACGACCCCTAATGTAAAAGACTACAAAATTAGCCCACTCGGCTCCATTCGCTTTGATGGCGTTGATATTGAATAGCTGTATTAAATAGCCTTAGCTAATACCAATATCTCATGAGGTACTGGTATTAGATTCAATACCAGTACCTAACAAACCCTAGTGACGCCTTTTATTCTATAGTCATTGCTTTATATACGTTTGCGGCTGGTTCAGAGATTCTGTTCCAGCCGTATTTGTCTGAGCCTGAGCTATAGCTAGTAAAAGCCACTTCTATAAAAACGAGCCGAGCTATGCTACTTTATATTCTACGCCGGATTTTAATCTTAGTTCCCGTCTATATCGGCTTAACCCTATCGACTTTTATTCTTATTCGCCTCGTACCTGGCGATGCAGTTGAGATTATGATGGGAGAGCGCATGGTTGATCCTGAGCTACATGCGCAGGCTTTAGCCCGCCTTGGTTTGGACAAACCCTTACCCGTACAATACTGGGATTATCTCACTGGGATACTGCAAGGTAACTTTGGTGAATCCTTTCGCACCCGTACGCCTATATTGCAGGATTTTTTTGCGCATTTTGTGCCGACATTAGAGCTGGCGCTTTGCGCGATTACGATAGCGAGTATCGTTGGTATTAGTCTGGGTATTTTGGCTGCCTTACGCCGTGGTACTTGGCTAGACTATACCTTAATGTCTGGCGCACTTGCCGGCTACTCTATGCCGATCTACTTACTTGGTCCTATCCTAACGGGTATTTTCGCCCACTATCTAGGTCTACTACCGGTCTCTGGCGTTATCTCTGTCGCGCAGTTCCTAGACGTCAAACCTTTATACGGGTCTTGGCTACTAGGTTCTTTAAGCTCTGGTGAGCCCGGCGCCTTTTGGAACGTTGTCAAACATTTCATCCTGCCCTCGGTTGCCCTATCTACCATTCCTTTAGCGATGATTGCTCGTATGACACGCTCAGCGATACTTGAAGTATTGGATGAAGATTATGTGCGTACTGCAAGAGCCAAAGGTCTGTCACCAAAACGTGTGATTTTAATTCACGTGATGCGTAATGCGCTCATTACCGTAGTAACCGTAGTGGGATTACAGATGGCAACATTGCTGGCTGGTGCCATTATCACTGAGACTATCTTTAGTTGGCCGGGTGTCGGCAACTGGTTATTAGATGGCTTCTTTACACGTGATTATCCCATTGTACAAAATGGTATTTTATTGGTCGCTACTGCTCTGATTCTGGTGAGCTTAATGATCGATATTTTATATGGATTTATTAATCCTAGAATTCGCCATTCTTCATAGTCTATTGTTAGGGTGAAGCCCATTTGATGCATTGTTATTGCATCGACAATTGCTATTTATAGTTTTTAATAATTACCCATAGTGCTCATAAAGATCTTGTATCCCTAAGTTTGTATTACTCAGCTTACAGAAGATAAGCGCATGCTAAGTTAGCTGAAACCATAAGCGACTTATCCTAATAAAGTAAGCAAGCCAGTGGAGTAAAACAAGGTCTGATTCACTAAAGGAATATCCAATGAAGCCTTCTGTAGTTCCTTCTGACATTGCTCCGGTTGCGCCTAAGCCGCCGACTTCTTGGCAGCTGTTTTTATACACCTTTTGCCGAAATAAAGGCGCGGTACTGGGTTTTATAGTCTTGATGCTGATGGTCATCGTCGCAATCTTGGCCCCTACCATTGCCCCTTATGACCCTTATGAATTATTCACCGGTAAAGAGCAGTTGCCGCCCTCCTTCTTTAGTGGCGGTGATTCGATGTTCTTTTTGGGCACCGATGATGCCGGTCGTGATACGCTCTCGCGCGTCATGCACGGCGCACGTTATTCATTATTTATTGGCATCAGTGCTACTTCGATAGCGATGATTGTAGGCGTATCTTTAGGGCTAAGTGCTGCCTTTTGGCCTAAGGTTTGGGGCAAAGCGGTCATGCTAGTAAATGATATCTTGATGTCTTACCCAAGTTTACTGCTTGCTATCATCATTGCCGCTATCTTAGGGCCTTCGATGACCAACACCATCATTACCATTGCCTTGGTATGTACACCGCCTTTTATCAGGTTGACTCGCGCGACGGCAATGGTTGAGCTACAACGTGAGTATTTTATTGCCTCACAAGTCATGGGCGCAGGCGTCTTAAGATTATTATTTATCACGATATTACCCAACTGTATGGCGCCATTAATCGTCCAAGCGACCATGATTTTCTCTACTGCTATCTTGGAAGCGGGCGCGATTGGTTTCTTAGGTTTCGGTGTTCAGCCACCTGATGCTGAGTGGGGCGCGATGTTAGGTACTGCTCGTCAATATATCCAGAGTAATGTATGGTTAGCGATTTGGCCGGGTGTGGCGATTTTCTTAGCCGCATTGTCCATCAATCTAACGGGTGATGGTCTGCGTGATGCCTTAGATCCAAAATTGAAGCAGGTGTCCTAATGAACGATTTTCAAGTAAATAGCTCTGACGTGAATAGCTCAATAGCGAATAGCCTTGCCACAGATAATTCATTACTGCTCGATATTGAGCATCTATCGGTGACTTTTGGAGAAGGAGCACGAGCATTCCGTGCGGTCGATGATGTCTCTTTAAAAATAAAACAAGGAGAAGTCGTCGCGGTTGTCGGTGAATCAGGCTCTGGTAAATCGGTCACTATGATGGCACTGATGGGTTTATTACCCTCTTCTGCCACTGTCGTTGCTGATCGTCTTAACTTTGATGGTAAAGAACTCCTCACTATGCCAGCAAAACAAAAGCGCAAGATTATCGGTAAAGATATCTCGATGATATTTCAAAATGCCATGTCATGCCTGAATCCAAGCTTTACGGTCGAGATGCAAATGGGCGAGGTATTGACCACCCATCTTGGCTTGCGCGGAGCAGCAGTACGGCAGCGTCTTTTAGAATTATTAGAGCTGGTTGAGATGCCAGATGCTAAGAATCGCCTACGGGTCTATCCGCACCAACTCTCAGGTGGTATGAGTCAACGGGTCATGATTGCGATGGCACTGGCTTGCGAGCCAAAACTGCTTATCGCTGATGAACCGACGACCGCTCTCGACGTTACCGTTCAGGCTCAAATCATGGATTTACTCAGTCGCTTACAACGTGAAAAGCGAATGGCAATGGTGCTCATCACTCATGACTTGGGCTTAGTCGCACAAAACGCTCGTGATGTCGCTGTCATGTATGCCGGTCAAGTGGTCGAGACCAGTACAGTGCCAGAGATATTCCAAAAACCTGCGCACCCTTATACCGAAGCGCTACTACAGGCGATTCCTGAACTGGCTGTTGGACAAGATAGATTAAATAGCTTACCAGGTGTGGTGCCAAGCCAATATGACAGGCCTACAGGCTGTCTGCTCTCACCACGTTGCCCATACAAAGAGCCTGCTTGTGAGGTGCCACCACCCATTTTAGCAACCCCAAATGGCGAAGTCCGCTGTATTCACGCCACCCTTCCTGAACATCCTACTCGGACTGCTCAAACCGCTACGCTGGAGTCTGCAACATGAGTAATAAAATTGTCTTAAAGGCAGATAATCTACATAAACACTATCAGGTGTCTCTAGGCTTAGGGAAAGGTAAAGCATTCGTCAAGGCGCTAAATGGCATCTCATTTGAGCTAGAAGCAGGGAAAACTCTCGCAGTCGTTGGTGAGTCAGGATGTGGAAAGTCTACTTTAGCTCGTCAGCTGACTTTAATAGAAGAACCTACCAGTGGCGAGTTGTTTATTAACAATGAGGCAACTACTAGTTATAGCAGAAGTGCGCTTAAGAACTTGCGTACTGAGATTCAGATGGTGTTCCAAAACCCTTATGGCAGTCTCAACCCACGTCATACCATTGGTTTTCAGCTCACCGAACCGTTAGACATTCATACCACGCTGAGTAAAGATGAAAAACGCACCAAAGTCCATGCAATGATGAAGCACGTTGGTTTGCGTCCTGAGCATACGGGGCGCTATCCGCATATGTTTTCTGGCGGTCAGCGCCAACGTATTGCTCTTGCCCGTGCCATGATGCTTAATCCTAAAATTGTCGTCGCTGATGAGCCGACGTCAGCACTCGACGTCTCTATTCAGGCGCAAGTACTGAATCTATTTATGGATTTGCAAGATGAATATCATACTGCCTATGTCTTTATCTCGCACAACCTTTCTGTCGTACGCCACGTAGCAGATGACGTGATGGTCATGTATTTAGGCAAAGCCGTTGAGCACGGTGCTAAAGATGCTATTTATAATGATCCTAAACACCCTTATACCATCGCTTTACTCTCAGCAGCGCCCTCAGTGACGGGTCATAAAAAAGAGCTGACTCTACAAGGCGAATTACCTAGTCCGCTTAACCCTCCAAGTGGCTGCGCACTTCATAAACGCTGCCCCTATGCCAAACCAATATGTAGCGAAATTGAACCTGAGCTACGTGAATGGGAAGGACGATTAGTCTCTTGCCTAAGGTTAGAAGAAATATATGGATAATTGGGTGCTGACTTCATAACTATTGTCTCTATAGTGAATTCAGTATTAAAACGATACAGCGGGACTGGAATAAATTTTACGCAGCCTCTGTCGGCGTAGGCACAGCACGCCAGAAAAATTCATACCAGTTCCGCGTTGCAATATAGCGTATCTATTTTATTTGGAATCGACTCTATCAGTTTAATACCGTCCTATTATTCAAGAAACCTCACTTTAATAAACTCGGAAAATTTCACACTGAATTTTCTGAGTTTATTAAATCGATGGTTATAATCAGCCACAAGCCATTTTTAAACTCTGTCATTTAAGCTTATCTATCCAATCCAAAATTGGTTAAAGCCAATCCTCTTGCGATAATTCTGCACTTTTATTACCGATTTATTCTGACCTTTTTTATGATTATCGTTATACTGTCTGCATTTGGCTAAAGTCTGATAAATAGGTAATGCTCAGTTTTAAAAATCAGCGCTGCACCTCCTTTACAAATTCGTATCCAAGCCATCTATAAACAGTCTTATCATCATTTTATCTTTGGAAAACATAATGACCTTCCCATTTTTCCAGTCTAGTCCAAACATTGTAAAGCCATATGCGCTAATGGATTTGGACGATACGCTCTTTCAAACTCAGCGTAAAATTGATGCATGGGAATTACCCACTACTGAACCTGAAAATTTGGTTTGCGCCACCATCAATAAACAAGGTGAGCCGTTAAGCTTTATGAGTCAGCGCCAAGCGGTCTTTTTTAATTGGCTATTTGCCAGTACTGAATTGATAGCTGTCACAGCACGTGATCGTCAAGAAATTAAACGCGTCAAACTGCCTTTTAATAGCTGGCAAGTATTGACCCATGGCGCGGTCATTTTAGCGTCTGATGGTGAGCTACTAAGCACGTGGCAGCAGCATATGTATAACGCGCTTGCTCCAGTACAAGATAAGCTCAGTCAGCTGACTGAATTGGTCAATAGTTATAGACCAGAAAGCGATAGTACTCATAACGATTTAAAGTTAACCCCGCATACCGATACTTTTATCGATAGCGAGATGACCATTTATATAGCGATCAAACACAGACAAAAAGACCATAAAGCATTGGCAGAGTTAGCCACACAATTACCAACGCTCATACCAGATTTTGATGAGATTTTTTATGTGCATGTGAATGCTAATAATTTAGCAATATTGCCGCATGCTATTCATAAACGTCATGCGGTACAATTTTTATTGGAACAGCATTTGGATCATCAGCGCCCAAGCTTCGGTTTTGGTGACAGTCTGGCAGATCTGCCATTTCTGCAATTACTTGACTGGTACGGCATGCCCAATCATGGACAGCTACATGAGAAATTTGCAGCTAAATGATGAGCGCTACCTTTTATTAAATGATATTCTGCTATTAATCTATTATTAAACCGTCATCAAACGAGTACAACTATTTCTACTATGACCTCAATCCATTCTAATATTAAAACAGCCGATTTATCACAATATGGCTCAGGCAGCTATCTTGCTAGCGATGTCACTGTGCTGCTCAATATCGTTGATAAAGATGCCGTTGCTGATGTGCCTGTCAGTCAAAAAGAAGCACTGATTCAAAGTGGGCAGCGTCATTACTCTGATATGCTGACCTTGGAAGACGCGCCAAGTGCCATGCATGAGCAGCTATATATCGAGGCGTTAGAGCAGGGAAAAGTAAGAGCAGCGACTGATATTACCAATTTGGCCTATACGCTACAGCAAGTTTTTCAGCCAAACGTCAATAATGAGCGCCCGTTAATATTAGTCAGTCTTGTGCGTGCCGGTTTACCAATAGGCGTGCTGTTACAACGCGCATTAGCAACTGCCGATAGCAGCTACTCTCTACCAAGTGTGCATTATGGCGTCAGTATTATACGAGATCGTGGTCTTGATCCAGTTGCATTAAAAATGATATTAAATAATCATCCTCATAGCCCGATTGTATTTGTCGATGGTTGGACGGGTAAAGGGGCGATTTATCAAGAACTGGCGCATAGTCTAAAAGCCTTTGCCGATCCTAACCACCCTAACTTTGC
Organism: Psychrobacter sp. SC65A.3; assembly: GCF_025642195.1. Taxonomy (NCBI): domain Bacteria; kingdom Pseudomonadati; phylum Pseudomonadota; class Gammaproteobacteria; order Moraxellales; family Moraxellaceae; genus Psychrobacter; species Psychrobacter sp. SC65A.3. Next base: position 2,080,072 of record NZ_CP106752.1, read on the forward strand.
CAATATTTTCCATCAAGATCAGGATGTTATACCGCTACTGACCCTTGCTGATCCGGCTGGTGTTGCTTGGCTGGCTGCTAGTATCGATGACTGGTTGATTCCGTCAGGTTTATTAAATAGTACTGTATCAGGGCTTATATCACGCAGTTTATATACTGAGCCGGAATTGGGGCTGCATCGCAGTGTCTTTTATGATAATTTGATCAGTGCAGATCATAGTCTGGCCTTTATTGATTGTATCGATGCGACAAGGCGTATATTAAACACGCCTTTGAAATGCTTGCCAACACATAAGCAACCTCGCTATCAAACGGCCGAATTAGTCGATAGCTTGGCTGCTGAGTATGGTATTAGCAACCGCAATCGTATTAAGCCGACCATTGCTGAGGCGACACGCGCGATACTACGCCGCGACCCTGAACGTATTTTGTTAGCGAGCGCTGAGCACCCCGACACTATATTATTAAGGCATTTATGTACACAGCGACATATCGCTATTAGCGTACTAGGTGATAAAATACTGCCTTATCAAGCGATTACCCTTATTAAGCAGCGCGCTACAGACGATTAATAACTCCTTATCTTTCTACCTAATCTTGAAACTATACTTTTAGACCCATTCATTTACCACTATTTACGATGCCCATTATGTCAGATATGCCAAAAAACGAGTCCCACCTTTATCAAAACACCCAGTCTTACGCGCATCTGATTACTGAGCGTCATGCTATGCTCAAGCCTAACATGCATCATCCGTATCAGTTGGGAGCGAGCTTATATATGCCAGCGACGCGCCAAGATATCTGGCAAGTGATCAAGCGTGATAAATTACCGACGATTAATAGTATTATCATCTGTCTAGAAGATGCGGTCAGCCACAATGATGTTGAGTTGGCACTTGAGCGCTTGCAGACGCTGCTGTATACGTGGGCGACGCACGTTGATAGTATCAATGAGCCGACACAGCAAGCTGAAACACAACAAACCAAGATACAGACTGAGCAGCCAACGCGTCCGTTGGTATTTGTACGTCCGCGCCATCCTGCCATGTTAGAGCAGTTATCGGGCTTTACCCATATTGATTTGATTGATGGCTTTGTGATGCCAAAAGTCGATATGTACAGTCTATCTAATTGGCGCATGGCATGCCAGAATCTTAGTACTGACATGCTATTAATGCCGACGCTTGAAACGGCAGCGTTGTTTAATCCACATCATAATCAAGAGCTGGCGATTGGTTTTAAAGAAGCTTTTAGCCAGCCGGTATTTGCTTTGCGTATTGGTGGTAATGATTTATTTGCAGCACTGCGTTTGCGCCGTCCTAAGAATAGCCTTGTCTATGATACACCTGTTGGTACACTAGCCTACCAGCTGCTTGGCTGTTTTGTACCCCATGGCTTTTATCTGTCGGCGCCAGTGTTTGAGTATTTGGATGAGCCTACGTTATTTATGCAAGAGTTGACGCGTGATGTCAGCTTGGGGTTGGTCGGAAAAACCGTTATTCATCCAAGTCAGATTGCTTTGGTACAGCAAGCATACTGCGTACCGCTTAGCACTTTAGATGAGGCACAGGCGATATTACATAGCGAGGCAAAAGCGGTCTTTAAATATAATAATACTATGCTAGAGCCTGCTACCCATCGTGCTTGGGCAACCGAAATCGTCAATAGAGCTAACGTTTTTGGCACCATTAATGATGGCAATAACGACTATACAGCGCGCTTATAAGTTGTAAACACTCCTTTTAAAGCGTTAAAAAAGCCGTTATCAAATTCATGATAACGGCTTTTTTACTACATTTTTTGCGATAATAAACGCTGTTATATCAGGTATATAGATCCGCAATGAACACTATATAAAGTTTACTAGAAACTTATTAATAGCTTTATTAACTTGCTCCGGCTCTTCAACCGTTGCCGTATGCCCTGCACCTTTAATCACCACCAGCTTAGAGCCTGCTATCGCAAAGTGCATGCGCTCAGCTTTTGCATACGGTGTTGCCACATCTTCATCGCCAACAATTATAAGCGTCGGCGTCTTGATATCACTGAGCTGATCATACGTTGCAGAGCGCTCAATCACGCCAGTAGTTGCCTTGATGACCCCGCCCTTACGATTGCTTTGCAACATAGACAACCACTCTCTACGGTCAGCTTTACGCAATTTATCTGCTAAAAAACTGCTACCAAACATAATGGGCATTACTTTTTGGCTGACACGCTTCATGCCCAACCAACGAATGGCTTTAATCAGCTTGCGGTACTGTGGCACGTTTTTAGGATCTTCAGGATCAGCAGAGGTTTCAAGCAGCGTCAGTGATAGCAATAATTCAGGACGCTTTAACGCAATACGTTGGGCGACAAATCCACCCATTGATAGTCCTAAAAAATGACACTGCTGAATATCTAGCGCATCTAACAACGCCAGCGTATCTTCAGTTAAGGTTTCCATATCATAGCCAGATTTGGTAATTTCAGACTGACCTTGTCCCCGAAAATCAAACGCAATACAGCGATAACCCGCTTTAAAATACTCGACTTGCTTGTCAAACATACGCGTATTCCATAGCAAACCATGGGCGAATACCATGATGGGCTTTTGCTTATCGTTTGGTGCGCTGTCTTCATAATAAATATCGATATCATTGACATGAATCATTGGCATAACCACTTCCTTGTTAGTGTGATAAAAAATAAAACCTTTTGAAATCTGTCTTCTAGAATAATTCAACCCTCTTACAGATAGTAGCCTTATTTTTGAATGATAGGTTTTATACCTTTGGCAATAGTGATAGCAGCAAAAAATGTTATTCAAAACGTGCCTTAAGCGCGCACAAATCTCGCTTTTATAATAAGCTCAAACTGCTATAGTAATTAGTATTGCCCTATTTGTTTTACTTACTGCCGATATAGTTGATCCAATTTTAAAAGAATACAACACTACTGAGATTAATTATTCGCAGCCTCTGTCTGCGCAGGCACAGAAAGCAAGAAAAATTAACCTCAGTAGTGCTTTATAATATGTATATTTCTTTTATTCAAACATGACTATACCAGTATTTTATTGCAATCATTATTTAGAACATCATCTTAAGGATATCCAAAATGTCACAAGCTCTCGTCGAATACCAAGCCGAAAACCATATCGCTACCATCACAATGAACGATCCTAAAACCTTGAACGCCTTTAGCACGGTACTCAAAGACGCCATGATGGCAGCATTGACCAAAGCCGATGAAGATGAGCAAGTACGAGTCATCGTTTTGCAGGGCGCTGGCAATAATTTTTCAAGTGGCGGGCATATCGGTGAGATGTTAGAAAACGGTATGGAAAGCGAGGCATTATCGGATAAGCTGAACTTTATGGTTGGTGAAGTCGCTGAGATTAGCTTAAAGCTGCGTAATATTCATAAGCCTATTATCGCCAAATTAGAAGGTGCCGTTGCTGGTGCTGGCATGAACTTGGCGCTGACTTGTGACTTTCGTATTGCCGCTGAAAATGCCAAATTTGTACAAGCTTTTGTCAATATTGGTCTGATTCCAGATGCTGGTGGTATTTACTTATTGAATCAATTGATTGGCGTCGCAAAAACGACTGAAATGGTCATGCTTGGCGATAAGCTCAAAGCGGAAGATATGGCACGCTTAAACTTAGTCAACGATGTGGTTAGTAACGATGAGCTTGATGCGAGCGTACTGGCATTGGCAACGCGTCTGAGTAATCTACCCGGCAAAGCATTGGCATCGATGAAGCACATGATTAATACTCATGCCTATATGGATCTTAATGAAGCATTGGATATGGAAGTAGAACAACAAACGATGCTTGCTAAAACCGATGATTTTAAAGAAGGTATTACCGCATTTATGGAAAAGCGTAAGCCCGTTTATCAAGGTAAATAGTACGCTGATGACATTGTTCTTTGCAATATCATTAAAAAGGCTGCCAAGGTGCAGCCTTTTTTGAATAAATTATATAATTAATGGACAAAACCATTTCCATTAACCTCTTTATTTATCAAGAAGCAGAAGCACTTTTATAGTGATGTGGTAAGGTAAATATTTTGTCAAAACCCAAGGTAAAGAAAAAAGTATAAACCAAGAAAAACAGCAGTAGCACGGCTTCCATCATAAAGGCTTTGATAAAACCAACATCGTACCAAATCATATACACCGGCAGGCAAATCAAAACCAAGCCGCCTTCAAAACCTATCGCATGGGCACTACGTACCAATAACGTGCGCTGCGGCACCTGCTTACGACGTTCCCAGTTTTCAAATGCCGTATTGTAAATAAAATTCCAAATCACCGCTGCCAATGAGACCATCACGGCAACTGGTAGAGATTCTGCGGCGCTGCTGTTACTCAACAGCATAAGAACCAAGGTAGATGAAATGATAGCAATGATTTCAAAGACAGTCACATAGAAGATGCGACGTTTGATGGGGGATAAAGTAATCAACCAAAACTCCAAAGCACTTGATTGCAAACAAAAAGTGCCTATCAAAGTATCGGTCCGTCCCGAGATAGAAAAGGAGAAATAACATACAGAGCCACGGTTTCCGCCTGCTCCCATATTATACATAAGATAATAAGAGAAACCAGCCATTGCTCACAGCAAAAAACCCCGCATCATGACGATACAGGGTTTTTGAAAACTTCAAAGCATTTAAGATTTGACCAAAATTAGCTCAACTGAGCAACGTTGATCTTATCAGCTTCTTCAGTATAGTCTTCCATACGGTCGAAGTTCATGTATTGATACACCTCTTCGCCCATACTGTCAAGCATGCCAGCGTACTGCTGATACTCTTCGTTGGTTGGTAATTTACCAAGTACCGCAGCAACAGAAGCCAATTCAGCTGATGCTAGATATACGTTAGCACCTTGACCTAAACGGTTCGGGAAGTTACGGGTAGAAGTCGAAACGGCAGTAGAATTCGGTGCAATACGTGCTTGGTTACCCATACATAATGAACAACCTGGCATCTCTGTACGAGCGCCGGCTTGTGCATAAATATTATAATAACCTTCTTCCATCAACTGACGCGCGTCCATTTTGGTTGGCGGCGCAATCCATAGACGTGTTTGCAAGCTACCTGCTGGGACATCTTTTAGCAATTTGCCGGCAGCGCGGAAATGACCGATGTTAGTCATACATGAACCAATGAATACTTCATCAATGGTGTCACCAGCGACATCAGCCAATGTTTTTGCATCATCTGGATCGTTCGGGCAGCAAAGAATCGGCTCTTTGATTTCAGACATATCGATAACCATATCGATGGTATATTCTGCATCTTCATCAGCACGCATCAGGCTTGGATTAGCCAACCACTCTTGCATACCTTCGATACGACGGCTAATCGTACGTGCATCGCCGTAACCTTCTGAGATCATCCATTTTAATAATGTGATGTTCGACGTTAGATACTCGGCAACTGACTTTTCAGATAGAGTAATCGTACAACCAGCAGCACTACGCTCAGCTGAAGCATCAGACAATTCAAACGCTTGTTCAGCGGTTAAATCTTCTAAACCTTCGATTTCTAAAATACGACCGTTAAACTCGTTGATTTTACCCTTCTTATCAACGGTTAACAGACCTTCTTTAATCGCTTGATAAGGAATTGCATGGACTAAGTCACGTAAGGTGATACCGGCTTGACGCTCACCGATGAAACGGACACGGACAGATTCAGGCATATCAAGTGGCATAACACCAGTCGCAGCAGCAAACGCTACTAGACCAGAACCGGCTGGAAATGAGATACCGATTGGGAAACGCGTATGCGAGTCACCACCAGTACCAACGGTATCCGGAAGTAGCATACGGTTCAGCCACGAGTGAATAATACCATCACCTGGACGTAAGCTCACGCCGCCTCGGTTCATAATAAAGTCAGGTAGTGTATGCTGAGTTTCGATGTCAACTGGCTTTGGATAAGCAGCCGTGTGACAGAATGACTGCATCACTAAGTCTGCTTGGAAACCTAGGCAGGCTAAGTCTTTTAGCTCATCACGGGTCATCGGACCAGTGGTATCTTGACTGCCGACAGTAGTGATTTTTGGTTCACAGTACATACCAGGACGAACGCCTGGCAGGCCACAAGCTTTACCAACCATTTTCTGCGCTAGTGTAAAGCCTTTGCCGGTATCAACTGGCTCTTCTGGCTTAGCAAATACGTCTGAATGACCAAGACCCATATATTCACGAGCACGATTGGTCAGACCACGACCAACGATTAACGGAATACGACCACCCGCACGAACTTCGTCAAGCAAAGTTGGCGAGTTTAGCTTAAAGGTTGACAGTACTTCATCAGAATCATGCTTAGTGATTTTGCCATCATACGGATAGATGTCAAAGACATCGCCCATGTTTAGGTTATCAACGGCTACTTTTTCGATTGGTAATGCGCCAGAATCTTCCATAGTATTAAAGAAGATAGGTGCAATATTATTACCTAGTACTAGACCGCCGCCACGTTTGTTTGGCACGTTAGGGATATCATCACCCATCAACCACAGTACTGAGTTGGTCGCAGATTTACGGCTAGAACCCGTACCTACCACGTCGCCAACATAGGCTAATGGATGACCTTTTTCTTTTAACGCTTCGATCTGTTTCATCGGACCGATAACGCCCTCTTCGTCAGCAGTAATGCCATCGCGAGAGTTTTTATGCATTGCTAATGAATGTAATGGGATATCAGGTCGGCTCCACGCATCTTGTGCAGGAGACAAATCATCGGTATTGGTTTCGCCAGTGATTTTAAATGTCGTGTAAGTCGTCTTTGCTGGTACAGCGTCACGGCTCAAGAACCACTCAGCGTCAGCCCAAGATTGAACGACTTCTTTAGCAATAGTATTGCCCGCTTCTGCTTTTTCGGTCACATCATTGAATGCGTCAAATACTAGCAAGGTTTTTTTCAACGCATCGGCAGCTTCTTGCGCGACTTCCGCATCATCAAGAGCAGCAACTAGCGGTTGAACGTTGTAACCACCTTGCATCGTACCCAAGATTTGAACCGCTTTTTTCTTACTTACTAGTGAAGAGGTCGCTTCACCCTTAAGGATCGCTGCTAAAAATGCCGCTTTAACGTAAGCAGCTTGGTCAACACCGGCAGGAATACGATTTTCGAGCAAGTCCATCAAGAACGCATCTTCGCCCGCTGGTGGATTCTTTAGTAGTTCAACCAACTCTGCTACTTGTTTTTCGTTCAGTGGTAGCGGAACCGTTCCTAGCTCAGCACGTTCTTCGACATGTTTACGATAAGCTTCTAACACAATAGTCGTCCTCGTCAGTTGGGAGTATTAGCACATTACGTGGGTAGTCAGCATGACCGCCTGCGTCTATATACTAGATGGAATAATTATCCGTGCAATCATAGCTTAAAACGCCCTAAATGTTAATGGCTCAGCCTTTAAAAGGCTCATAAAGCGGTCATAAAGGGGGCATATTGAACATTTATTATATAAATAGTGCCATAAATAATATGACTAATGGTGCCTATATCATAAATTCTAAATTTTTCAAACTGAGGGCCTATTTTGTTTTTTAACATTCACAATATATTGGTAGTAAATTGCGGTTGCAACTATCTATTCACTTAAAAAGATATACCGCTACTGTCTTAGTATCTCGTTATTGTTATACGTTGTTATTGTTAAATGGAATCAACTATATCTCGATTAACGGTTAAATAAAACCTACTCGACTGTTATAATGTTTGATAAGAATATACCGATTAAATGCAAAGGATTTAATCATAAAATCAAGGATGACAATGGCTAATAAAGAAAATGAAGATCGCAATACTACTCACAGTATGAGTCACAATGCCAATCAAGGCACCAGTCAAAACGCCAATTATGAAAACGGTCTAAAAGTTCGTACCGAGGTGATGGGTGCAGCACATGTCAAACGCTCACTTGACTCAGCAACGCCATTTACTCAGCCATTACAAGATTGGATTATCGAGCACGCTTGGGGCAGTACATGGCAAGATGACTCGGTACTACCGCGCAAATATCGCTCGCTTATCACGATTGGTTTTTTGATTGCACAAAAAAGCCCAAACGAGCTAAAGGGACATATCCGAGGTGCCATCAATAATGGCGCAAGTGTCGCTGAGATTCGAGAAGTCTTGATGCACAGCCTGCCTTATTGCGGCGCACCTGCCACTCAAGAAGCGTTTCGCGCTGCCATAGACGTACTAAATGACATGAACATTGATATCAATAAATGAAACTATGCTAAATCGCTTATTTATAGTAGCCTTGATAAACTGAATTTCATACGATTGCCTAAAAAACCTTGACCAAATATCTGCTATAATAGCTCTATTCATAAAGCATTCTAATAATTCCATAAACCCTTGTTCTATCAAGGGTTAAGAGAACATTCGATTATGACAAACGCCGTACAAACGCACACGCCTGCTGCCCGCGCAAAACCCAAAAAAGCCATCCAAGGCGAAAAACTCCGTGGCTACGATAAAGTTGCTCGTATCCCAATTAAAATTATCCCGACTGTCGAGGCTAAGAAAAAGCCAGATTGGATTCGGGTAAAACTGTCTTCACCTGCGGAAGTCGCACGTATCAAGTCCACCTTACGTGAACAGAAACTCTATACCGTTTGTGAAGAAGCTGCCTGCCCTAACCTTCCACAGTGCTTTGCCGATGGTACCGCTACCTTTATGATTATGGGTGATATCTGTACACGTCGATGCCCGTTCTGTGATGTCGGACATGGTCGTCCAAATGAGCTTGATAAAGATGAGCCGCGTCATACTGCCGAGACCATCCAAGGTTTAGGTCTTAAATATGCCGTCATTACCTCGGTTGACCGTGATGATTTAAAAGATGGCGGCGCGATGCATTTCGTTGAAGTATTGAATGAATCGCGTGCGCTGAGCCCAAATTGCTTGATCGAGATTTTGGTACCAGATTTCCGTGGTCGTATGGATATCGCATTGGACTTATTGACTGAAACGGCGCCTGATGTTTTTAACCACAATATCGAAACCGTGCCTCGTTTATATAAAGCTTTCCGTCCAGGTTCAGATTATCAGCATTCATTAGACTTGCTAAAGATTTATAAAGAACGTCGACCTGATATTGCGACCAAATGCGGCTTTATGGTTGGACTTGGTGAAACTGAAGAAGAAATCTATAAGCTGCTTGATGATCTAAAGGCGCATAACGTCGATATGATTACCGTTGGTCAGTATTTACAACCCAGTAAAGACCATGCGCCAGTCGATCGCTATGTGCATCCAGATGAGTTCCAGCGTTATATGGACTATGGCAAAAAGATTGGCTTCTTTAATATTTGGGCAGGTCCTATGGTGCGCTCAAGCTATTTTGCTGATCGTCAGTACTATGGTGAAGATTGCCCAGCACCTATCCGTAGCAAAAAAGCATTAGCAGCAGAAGGGAAACTTGGCTGTTAAGTGAGAGTCGTCACTATATCAACGTAACGTGATGAGTCTTAAAATACAAAAAGGTCGAATAGCAGATATCTGCTATTCGACCTTTTCTATGCTTCTAACTTTTCTGTCTCACTTAAAATAGCAGCGCTTCAATGTTAAACACTTAAAGCGGTTGGCGCCTTACTACCTTTTATATTGAATGCCGCAATACCTAGTACTATTACGCCACCTATTGCACCTGTGATCAGCCCAGGATAAATCAGTAGCAATGCGCCTAATGCTAATATTAAGCGCGTAGCGAGATTTATATCACTTTTAAAATAACCCTCTAACGCGGCACTAAGTCCAATCACACCAATGACCGATGTCACAACAGCAATAATAATATCGATGACCGGCGGCAATGGAAATTCTTTCGCCGTAACCGCAAGATCTGTTGGGTCAATCATCAACATTGCAGGATTATAAATAAACATAAAGGGGACGATAAAACCTGCTAACGCTAACTTTAATGACAAATACCCTGTTTTCATCGGATCACCGCCAGAGATACCAGCACCAGCAAAAGCTGCCAGACAGACGGGCGGGGTAATATTTGCAAACACACCAAAATAGAAAACAAACATGTGCGCTGATAAAATAGGAATATCAAATCCTGCTAAAGCAGGCGCTGCCATGGTTGCGGTAATGATATAAGCAGGGATAGAAGGCAATCCCATACCCAAGACCATAGACGCTAGCATGGTCAAAATCAATGTGAGCAATAACGACCCTGCACCCAAGGTGACAATTGAAGAGGTCATTACTGTACCAAAGCTGGTCAAACTAACGACCCCAATGATGATACCTACAACCGCACAAGCTGCCATCACTGCTAATGACTGGCGTGCACCATCTTCTAGAGCGCCTAAAATATCCTTGAAGCCCATGCGGGTTTCTTTGCGTAGCATACTGATGACAACAGTAAAGCCAATGGTATAAGCCGCGGCATAACCTACAGGAACATTTTGTATTAATAAATAAATCAAGAATACAATCGGCAACAACATATGACCGCGTGCTTTTAATACCTCTTTTACCTGCGGCAAACTCTCTTTTGCCATGCCTTTTAAGTCTCGGCGACCGGCACGAAAATGTACCTGTGCGATAACGCCTAGATAATAGAGAATAGCAGGTAATAACGCTGCCAAAGCAATAGTGCTATACGGTAGACCTGTCGTCTCTGCCATAATAAAAGCACTGGCACCCATAATAGGTGGCAATATTTGACCACCGACCGACGCACTTGCCTCTACGGCTCCTGCAAAGTCTTTATGATAACCAACCTTTTTCATCAATGGGATGGTAAACGCGCCCGTACTGACCACGTTCGATAAGGCTGAACCATTGATACTACCCATAAAGCCGCTTGATATGACAGCGACTTTAGCAGGTCCACCTTTTTTATCGCCTGCCAGCGCCAATGCCAAATCATTAAACAGCTGACCCATTCCAGAACGCGCTAAAAATGCCCCAAATAGAATGAATAAGAAGATAAAAGTGACTGAGGCACCAATTGCAACCGAATATAAGCCTTCAGTCTTTAAGAATAATTGACCAAAAATATCGCCCAAATCATAAGGTCTGGTCAGCAGCCTATCCGGCATAAAGTCCAAATGACTGATAAAGGGATATAGCAAAAATATAGAGGCTAATATGGGCAAGATCCAGCCAGTAATACGCCGACTGCCTTCAAGGACGCAGATAACCGTAATAATAGAAAAGATCACATCGACCGAATTTGCCATACCGCCGCGACTGGTGACAATATCTTGATACTCATAAATGAGATACGTCATCCCAGATAAGGAAAAGATAAACCAAATCCAGTCATACCATGCCACTTTCTTACGGCTGCTTTTTTTACTGGCAGGGAAAATCAAAAAAATCAAAGCGAAGCCAACGCCCACATGCACAGAGCGCTGTAGTAACGATGGCATTGGATTAAAAGTAATGTATAAATGAAAAATGGAGTAGAAAATACAGATCGCAGCGATAATATACTTCACTGGACCTTGGGTGATATGACGCGTAATAGATTCTCGATCGTATTTTTCTAATATTGCCTGTGTGACACTAGGATCAACGTCATCGTAATTATCAGTATCTTCAGGCGCATTTGGCTGATTTGCCAACTTAGCATCATCACTGACATGAGGCTTATCGCTACTGTGATCCATCACTTGGGAGTTCATGACAAAAATCCTTATTGAATCTATCGATTGGACTATATGCTTTGGGCATGATAGTTACTTCTGAATAATCTGGTACCAGTTGATGAATAAGAATGCGCTGACCGGCATAATTAATCTCACCTTTTGTCAGTCTTGATACAACCCAGTTGAGATGGGGAAACCTTTGGTTGATTTGATACCCGACATAGCCCTCTTTTTGTATAGGAGCGACATTTTCAGTAGACGGCGTACCAGCACCAAACGCTTGAAAGTAGGTAGTGGTTAATAGTAAGCCCTCTTCTTCACGAAGATAATGCTCCTCCCACCATTGCTTTTCTACCGAGTGAATCCAGCGCAATTGAAAATTGGGCTCAACAAAATAGCAGACTAGGCTGGCACTATTGTTATTGTTACCAGCAACGCCCGCTACTCGTATTTCAATGACTGTTTGGCGGCTAAAAATCGCCCATAGTATAAATAAAACCAGCGCAGCAATAGATGCTACGCCAGCAAACCACCATACTTGCTTATTTAGCTGCTTTCTCATCATAGTATTTTTTGGCACCAGGATGAATAGGAGCAACCATACCGACTTGGGCAGTCTCTAAACTGATATCATTCGCCGCTTGGTGAGCATTTTTTAGACCATCTAAGTTTTCAAACAATGCTTTGGTCAGCTTATAACCATCTTCTTCAGAGATATCAGAACGTACCAATAAAGCATTCATGACGGCTGTGGTTGGGATAGCAGCAGCATTACCATAGGTACCAGCAGGAATCTCAAAAGTCTTAAAGTAAGGCTTGGTCTCAATAATTTTTTTCAGCTTATCTTGATTGATGGTCACCAACTGCAACTTGATACCTTGCTCTAGCTCTAATAATGAAGAGTTTGGTAAGCCACTACTAAAAAACGCCGCTTCAATTTTTCCAGCTTTCATCGCATCTGCAGCATCTGCAAAACCTAGATAATCGACCTTGACATCATCATAGGTAATACCAAAACCTTCTAACAGGGTGCGAGCATTAACCTCTGTACCCGAGCCTTGATCGCCAACCGCAATACGTTTGCCTTTTAAATCTTCAATGTTTTTGATGCCAGATTTCTCTGAAGCAACTAGCTGAATGACGTTGGGATACAGAACAGCAATTTGCTGAATATTGGCGATAGGTGCCTTAAAGTCATTTTTACCTTCGACTGCATCAGTAACGACATCACTGAGCGCCAGCACCATATCTACTTTACCTTGCGTCAACAGATTGACGTTTTCTACTGAAGCACCTGTCGTTTGGGTCTTAGCATTAACGCCAAAAGTCTTTGCATAAATCTCTGCTAAAGACGTCCCAATAATATTGTAAGGACCGGAGGCGCCCCCTGTAGCAATGGTGACAAATTTGGTTTCAAGCTTGTCATTTGATGTGGCAGCGGTATCTGTGGTGGTTTCAGCAGTAGCACTGTCAGTAGCTGCGCTATCAGTAGCCGCTTTGTCTGAACAGGCAACCATTGTCATACTGGCTGCAATCATTGCCGCAAGTAAAGGCAGTTTATAAATGGACTTCATTATTTTCTTCCTTGATAAAATAAAGCAAATGGACTTATAAAAGTATGACTCAGATATAATGGTACTATCCATATCCGTCACACTAGCAACGTGCTACTTTGAATGGCTTTTTACTCACTCTGTTATCATAAGAGCGCCATAAAAAAACAGTCTATCTAATTAAAACATGAGAGACTTTATATTGCTATATTGTTTTTCTCACTAACCCTTATCCTGACTATAAATCGAGATTTATTGAAAGTTAAGCGCTATTATTCACTAAATACCGCTTTCTTGTTTCGCTAAGCGATACTAAGTTTCATATTGTAAGTTATTTAAACAAACTTTAACCGCCTTGTAAACCTTTAAGTCCATAAAGATGAACTACTCCTAGAATATTTATCATCATTTTTTCTACGACATAACTTGGTATAAAAAACAATTGTTAATAGATATTCTGATAGCACGTTTATATTTCCTTTGTCATCAATATTGAGTTCTAGTAAGATGACTTTTTATTTGTGCTGATGTATATCATGCCAATATCACAAGGTATAGATAGTAAAAAGCAGATTATAGGTTTTGGTACATCTGCTCAGCACGATATAAAACTTTAAGAATACCCCCTCATAATACTGATCAATCTGAAAGGAAATTTGATGAAAAAATTATTCGCATCAACAGCATTACTAGCAACATTGGCACTAGCGGGATGTGCCTCAACGGGCGGCAATACCAATGCAGGAACAGCAATGGGTACTGCAAACGAGATCGGTATGAGCGTTTTTAAAGCAGCTATCGACAATCAATGTCGCAGTCAGATCGAACAGCAAAACGCGTGGCGTATTGCCAGTGTCGCTATGACTGAAGCGCAAGAAGAAGCGGTAAAAGGCAGAGTTTGTGGTTGCGTTAGTGAGCAAGCACCGCAACAAGTCAGCATCGTCGAATTGGGTAATGCAGCCATAGACCCACAATATCGTGTGCAATTAGTGGCTAGAGTCGTGGCAAAATCATTGCAGAGCTGTTATTCCACTATCGTTAAATAAATAGTTTATTAATAATATCAGTCATTATAAATAATTAGGCTGGGTTGGCGATTGCTTAACCCAGCCTATTCGTATAGATTATCAACAATAGATCGCGATCCATCATCAACCGCAGAACGCCCTGTTGATATCAATGAACACGCTTTTCAGTGTGAATGGTATTTTACCAATACTTTAAAAATACGTGACGACAGTACTCGTTTTGCCAAAGGCTTGGTCACACAAACCAAGACCAATCATTTAGTTGAAGGCGCACAATCTATTCCTATTACTAAATCATCTGAGTTAGCTGCCAAAGATAAATCAGTTGGTATGAAAAACTAAGCATCAGTAATAACTGTTTCAAGCTGACACCAAAATACAAGGTAAGAAAAAGGGCGCGTCATTTAAATATAACGCACCCTTTTTCTTACCAATTGCCTTTACTTCTTCTAAACCTACAATAGTTCAAATCACCTTATAGCTTACTTGTTGTAATGTGGCTGAGACATTAGAGACGCTGTAGGATGCAATGTCTTGTTCTGGCGAAAGTATTTTGACCGACGCTCAAGTATCTTACTCACCTCTTTAGTCAAATCATGAATAATATCATCATAAACCCCATGATATAGCTCGGTCTCAAACGCAGTAAATGGATGCTTACGTGATGCGGAACTTACTTCTGTCACGCCATCCTTGGTATAAAAAACATCCACTCGACCATCACTATTGAGTACACAATTTAATAATCCGCCTTCTAGCGCCGTCTCTACACGCTCAGGCATAAAAATATAATCGTCTAAATTGATGAGCTTTTTTTCTACTTCTCGTTTAAAAAATGATTTGATATCAAACATGAATATATCTTTAACCTTATAATTATAATTGACGTTAGCACACTTAACTTTAGCTATCGCTCAGCGTTTATCCAGCGACTTAAATTTATCTAGCAACTTGAAAGCTAGCAATCTAAAAGAGTGTGCTTAACTGACCAATCTTATAAGATAAAGTGATGTTTTTTAAGGTGGGATATGTAAAACTGCGTTTGAGGTTGGTTAAGACATATGATTTATCTCACTCATACCCAGTCCTTTTCACGAAATAACTTTAATACTTTGATAAATGCTGCCATCTCATCGGGCGTACCAAGTGTCAAGCGGTTGAAGCCTATAACAGGTGGGAACTCGCGACCAACCTTGATGCCATGGTCTCGCATTCTGTCGATATATGTTTTTAAATCACCTTTTATTTCATGAAAAATAAAGTTGGTCTGTGAAGGTAAATAACGCAGTCCCAGATCGTCTAAGACTGTTTCAATCATCTGACGCGACTGATTGGTATTGCGCAAACTTAGCGCTAAAAACTCTGCATCATTTAACGTCGCAATAGCAGCAACCGCACCTGACAAGTTGGTATTATCCATAGACATAAATGCTTCGACAGTCTCAATAGCTTGCGGGTTAGAAATCGCGTAGCCCACTCGCATACCAGCTAAAGCACATAACTTTGAGAAAGTATGGATAACAATAAGCTTGTCTGATAACCCTTGTTTTACCCATTCAATCCCACTCTCAAAACTTGGGTCTGACACGTATTCCAAGTACGCTTGATCTAATAAAAAGTAATGGTTGTCTGGCGCCTTACTTATCCAGGCTTTAAGCCTTGAAGTTGATGTAATGATGCCAGTTGGGTTGTTTGGATTACAAATATAAAGTAGGCTGATGCCATCAAAATCGTCAGCTGCTTTTTGTAGTTCGTCAAAATCATAATCATAGTTTTCAGCGGTTAACGGTATCTTGACCACAGGCACGCCAATGGCATTTGCATACATCTCTGCACAATCAAAAGTGGGAACAGGGATTACCATTTGAAACTGCCTGCCCTCTTTTAGAGCTTTATATTGCAGCATTTGTAAGGTAGCTCGAATATTTTCAGTTGAGCCATTGCCTAATGAGATTTGGTTTTCTGCCACGCCATGGATGGTGGCAATTTTGCTAATGAGTGCCGCACGTGGATTATCTGGATAACGGAAGCCTGCACCTAAAGAGTCTGTAATGGCTTGTTTGGCAGAAGCTGACATGCCTAGTGAGTTTTCATTCGCATTTAATTCTAAGCATTTATTATTTTGCATGATGTATTATGTGCCTCAACGTCCGTTGTTATAAGTTCATATTGCTCATTGATATCATATTAGTTGGCATTTGGTATAAACACAAGTTTTGTCATTACCAATTATTGGTTATTAATAACCTCGGGCAAAAGCGAGGTTATTTTGGTTATAAGAAGACCATAAAAAAGGTGAGCTGCGCCGTTGTCAACTCACCTTTTTATTACTATTTTGAAATTATAGTTTTACTCTTTACAATAAATGCGCCTTTAACTCTAGTACCTTATCACGCGTTTTTGCTGCATCTTCAAACTTCAAGTCACGCGACATCTGCTTCATAAGCTTTTCAAGACGGTTGATTTCTTTCGCGAGCAAATCAGGACTGCGTAAGATACTGATATCGACATCAGGCAGATTGCTCTTAATTGGAATCATCTGATTATCATTGGCATCATGGTCATCACCTGTATCGATTTTATCCGTGATACTACGGCGTGCGCCTGTTGGTGTGATGTTATGCTCAAGGTTAAATGCCACTTGCTTTTCGCGGCGACGATCGGTCTCATCAATCGCTTTTTGCATACTGTTGGTAATACGGTCAGCATAGAGAATGGCTTTACCATTAATATGACGCGCCGCCCGACCAATGGTCTGAATCAGAGCACGTTCAGAGCGCAAAAAGCCCTCTTTGTCCGCATCAAATATCGCGACCAATGACACCTCTGGCATATCTAACCCTTCACGCAATAGATTAATGCCGACCAGCACATCATGCACGCCCGTACGCAGCTCATGGATAATCTGCATACGCTCAAGGGTATCGATATCCGAGTGTAGGTAAGCAACTTTGACATCATATTCTTTGAGATAGCTGGTCAAATCCTCTGACATACGCTTGGTCAAGGTTGTGATTAACACGCGCTCGTCTTTTTCTCGGCGCTTGGTAATCTCAGACAGCACATCATCGACTTGCGTCAATACAGGACGAATCTCAATCTCAGGGTCAATCAAACCCGTTGGACGTACGACTTGCTCGACCACTTGCTCACTATGTTCCAGTTCATACAATGCAGGCGTGGCGCTAACATAAATGGTCTTTGGTTTAATACGCTCCCATTCTTCAAACTTCATCGGACGGTTATTCATGGCACTTGGTAGACGAAAGCCATAATTGACGAGGTTCTCTTTACGTGATCTATCACCTTTATACATTGCACCAATCTGCGACACTGTCACGTGCGACTCATCAAGAAATAATAACGCATCCTCTGGAATGTAATCAAACAAAGTCGGTGGTGCTTCCCCTGATGGACGACCAGAGAGATGCTGCGAGTAGTTTTCGATACCGTTACAGTAGCCGAGCTGTTGAATCATCTCAAGATCATACTGAGTACGCTCTTTAAGACGCTGTGCCTCAATCAGCTTGTTATTTTCACGGAAATACTCTAGCCGAGGCTCAAGCTCAGCGCGGATGGTATGACTAGCAGCCTCCAATTTATTGCGCGGCGTCACATAATGTGATTTTGGATAAATAGTAATACGCGGCACTGTACGCACGGTCTTCCCTGTTAAAGGATCAAACCACGTGATTTTTTCCACTTCATTATCAAACAAGTGCACACGCACCGCTAGCTGCTCAGACTCAGCAGGATAAATATCTAATAGCTCACCGCGAAGACGATAAGTACCACGCCCAAAGTCCAGTTCGTTACGCGTATATTGCATTTCAACAAGACGTTTAATGGTAGCAGTGCGATCGATTTTGTCACCAACGACGACGTGTAGCAGCATTTTTAGATAACTTTCTGGATCACCTAGACCATAGATACAGGATACTGAGGCGACGATAATTGCATCACGACGCTCAAGTAGTGCACGCGTCGCTGATAGGCGCATTTGATCAATATGATCATTAATGGCGCTGTCTTTTTCGATAAAGGTATCGCTCGCTGCGACATAGGCTTCCGGCTGATAGTAGTCGTAATAACTAACGAAGTATTCAACCGCGTTATTGGGGAAAAACGACTTAAACTCACCATATAACTGGGCGGCAAGCGTCTTATTATGCGCCATGATAATAGTTGGACGTTGCGTCTCAGAGATGACCTTTGCCATGGTATAGGTCTTACCAGAACCCGTCACACCCAGTAATAGCTGCTCATCCATGCCAGCATTAATACCATTAACCAGTTTCTTTATCGCTTGCGGCTGATCGCCTGCTGGCTCAAACTCGGTGACCATCTCAAAGGCGCGACTTGATATTTGCGTACCAGACGCGTTGACACCACTAATTTCAGCTTCGCCTTGCAGCTGAGTGGCCAATTGGTTTAGCTGACGCGACGAGCGCGGTTCAGGCATTCGCATAATGGTTATTTTCCTGATATTTATAAAAAGTTATAAGAGGTTAGGTTTATAACAATATGGGGTTAAACCTTTATTTTTAAAGGTCATTTATTGCGCAAAACGCCCACAAATGGATGCACAAACACTCAATAAAAAGCATAGAAACTCAGGTATAGTTCAATGACCATTAATCAAGGAACGAGTTATGAAAGGTCACTGTCTGTGCGGTAACGTCACCATAGAATTAGAAGATATCAATACCTTTGAGGCGTGCCATTGTACGATGTGTCGTCGTTGGGGCAGCGGACCACTAATGGCGATACATAGCCACTCAAAACCTGATATTAAAGGTGAAGAATCAATGACTATTTACCCCTCTTCAGCATGGGCGGAGCGTGCGTTTTGCCATAAATGCGGCACCAATCTCTATTATCATCAGCTTAGCTCTGAAACTTATGTCCTGTCACTAGGACTATTTCAAGAGAATCCAAACCTTACTTTTGAGAGCCAGATTTTCATTGATAGAAAACCCGATTATTATGAATTTGCTAATGACACAGTCAACTTAACTCAGCAACAGCTGTTTGATAAATTCGCAGAGAAAGGCATTAGACCAAAGGACTAAATATTTATAAGGCTTAAAATGCGTATGACTATTCTTAACTTAACGTCAATTAAATCAAATTTTAATACGATTGAATATGCTGGCGTGTGCACGGATTGTTATCAAAGCGTCTATTTTAGCGGTTAAATTTACAAAGGTTTTCATGATTAACAAACTCATTACACGACCCTTGTATAAAGCCTAAATGTTGGGGTTCCATCTATTATTTAAGCTGTTATTATCGATAATGAATTTATAAGCAGTCAGCAACACCTTAATAAATAAAAATTTAAAGAGCTGTTGATAATTAGAAACTTAGATTTATTAAAATAGAATAATGGAGCAGAATATGAGAGAACGTTACGCAAGTGGAATAGATGACGCAACTGCAAAAAAAATGATCGATCTGTTGAATGCGAATTTAGCAAATCTGATTGATTTGAGTATGGATAGCAAGCAATGTCATTGGAATCTTCAAGGTACTGGTTTCATTGGTGTACATCAGTTATTGGATGACACTTATGGGCGCTTAACAGAAGCTTATGATACAGTCGCTGAGCGCATTGTTATCCTTGGTGGTAAAGCCAATGGTATCTCTAAACGTGTCGTTGAGGACTCTATCTTAGAGACTTACCCGACTGATATCACTGACGTTGACCAGCATGTTCGTGAGTTGACCAATCGCTATAAGACCATTGCTGCATCTTTGCGTGAAGGGATTGATGCCGCTGGCGATGCTGGTGATGAAGATACCGCTGACTTATTGACTGAAGTGAGTCGTACTGTTGATAAAGATGCTTGGTTTATCGGTGCAAACGCCCCGAAAAAAGATACGTCTAAAAAATAAGCACGTCTCAATATAAGATTAACTTATTTGCTAAATAGAAAAAGGTCACCTCAATGGTGACCTTTTTTATGTTTGACGATTTTGACTAGAATCATTAAACATCAATACCGATGAATCGTATATTACTGGTATTAATTTTTCTTGCTTGCTGTGCCTACGCAGACAGAGGCTGCAAAAAATTTATACCAGCACTACCATAGATATTGTAGGGACTTTAACTATATTTCTAACACACACTTTAAAAAACACCTTTCACAATTTGCTTCATCTGCGGTAACAGCTCACTTAATTGGTTTTCAGTCTCTGAGGTATCTTGCGGTAAAGATTGCTTTAAAAAAGCGGCAGTAATTTGTGGCTGTTTTGCTAAGATATTTTGACCGACAGCAGTGTCGTAAAATTTGATTTGGGCATCCACTTCCGCTTGCGTATAGTAAGTTTTTGCTGCACTGATATAAGCTTGCGTTAAGGTTTGAATATCTGCCGTATTGCCCATCCCATTGGTCATAATTTTGGCATATTGCCCTAACACGCTTTGGATCTGATTTTGTAGCTCACGTTGACGTTTATTCAACGGTTCATCAGTCACCTGTTGATTCTGAGTTTGCGTATTGATTGCATTGATAGCCGCTTGCTTGCCATCGACGATAGATTGGATTTGCTCATCAATATGCATGACTTGCATCAGTTTAATAATAGAGATATCGGTAGGTAACGGGCGGTTGACACTCTGTGGATCATCGATCTTACGGACGTTATAGGGTGCTGATGTGACCGTTTTTGATTGTTGAATTCGATTGGCATCACTGTGTACGATTAATTCTGCATTGGCTTGTACAGCAGTAGCTGACATTAAAGTCACTACTACTAATGCCAGCAACGGTGATACTATCTGTGTATGGCGATTAGGATGTTTTGTTAACGGTTTTAAAGGACTTTTCATATTATGTTCTCATTCTTATTATAGATTATGAATGTTCATTATCAGGTAAGCGTAAGATTTCAGCGTTAGGGACAGATAAAGTTAAGATAGCTTCTTGAAACAATGACTGACTGCGAAACTGATTTTCTATACTTTCAAATTTGTGCGCAATCTCATGTTCATGTTGATTTCCAGCAATATCGACCGCCGCGACCATAAATATTTTTTTGGGACCTACCCACTCCAAATGCAAGTAAGAAACACTATCAATATCTGGATGCTTGATAAGCTCTGATAAAATATAATCGTGCATTTTTTCTGAGACTCTATAGCCAACCAAAAAATCACGATTACGACTGATTAAAAAGACTGCCACTACGGCCAGCAATATACCGACAATGATAGACCCAAGCGCATCCCAAAATGGTTCGCCAGTATAGGCATGCATTGCCATAGCAGCTGCCGCCACAACCAAACCTACTACTGCCGCCAAATCTTCAAAGAACACACCGCGCAAGGTGGGATTAGAGGTGTCCATCACATAGCCGATGGCACTGACATTAATCGCTTCGCCATGTTTTTTACTTTGCAAATAAGCTTGTGTTAAAGAAAATCCTTCAAGCACAAAGGCGACTGCCAAGATAATAAAACCGATGGTATAGTTGGTTTCAGTTTCAGCTGCATTCCACTCAGTAATGCCAGTATAAATAGACACTACTGAACCTGCCATAAAGACGCCAAACGCGGCAATCATTGACCATACATACGACTCTTTACCGTAGCCGAGTGGATGGCTTTTGTCAGCAGGTTTGACCGACTTTTTCTCTGCAACGATCAATAAGGTGCCATTGCCCGCGTCTGCCCAAGAATGCGCTGATTCCGCTATCATGGAAGCGGAACCCGTCATAAACGCTGCTACTGTTTTAGCAATTGCAATAATAAGATTGGCACCAACTGCAATCAAAACCGTTATTAATGAGCTCGATTTTTTGTCATCATGGCTTGGCACAGATTTAGAGTGGTCAGAATTGGTGCTATCTGAAGCATTAAAAGGATTTCGAGCGCGAGAGCGACCAATGCCGTGCGTATCAGCGCGCGACATTGGCTCATCTTTTGGGTTGGATTCTGGCGGTTTTAAACTCATCTGAGTCTCAATAAATGGATGGTTTAAGGTATAAAACCAGACTAGTTATATATAAACACTAGCTGATCTATTAGTTACTTTAGATTCCATTTACTGTAGTCAAAAAATCTGTTCTTATCAGTAATTTTTTGGTGAGAGTATGTTTATTGTCTGCATTAATGAGCAGATTATACGCTTGCTACTTTATTAGTCAATTTACTGATGTCACAGCTGATACGTTGCGAGCCTTCCATACGCAGCTTTCTGCGCTCTAAGCCTGCGTCAAATCGACATTGTTGCAAGGCATCTTTAATCTCAAGCTCAGGGATTAGCGTGGGCTTACGATTTTCATCAATCGCCACCATGGTAAAGTAGCAGCTGTTGGTATGGCGAACGGTACGTGCACGTACATCTTCTGCCTCTACTCGAATGCCGACTTCCATTGAAGTCTTACCAACGTAATTGACACTAGCTGCAAACGTTACCAACTCTCCAACATGAATAGGCTCACGGAACATCACTTGATCGACTGACAGTGTCACCACATAACTACCGCTATAGCGACTGGCACAGGCATAAGCGACTTGGTCCAGCATCTTGAGCAAATCCCCACCATGAACGTTACCAATAAAATTGGCCATATCTGGCGTCATAAGCACTGACATATACAGCTCATGGTTTAATGGGACTGTTTTGGCGGTAGAGCTGGTGTTATATTGCGTCATAATGTTCCTTAACGGGGGTAGAATCTATTTAAAGTGTTATTTATACAGTAGCAATTCCGACAGCGCAAATATAGTCGATTTAACTTAACTACTAGATTAGCTTAACCAATGAAAACGATAAGCAAGCCAAGCCACGATAGCACTCACTGAACCTGTTAAAATACCACCCCAAGCAAAATCAACCAAAGCGGTGTCCAGAGTAAAACCTTTATATAACGCTAAGCTGGTAAAATCATAAGTACCGTAAGCCATCAGTCCTATCAAAGCGCCCAATAAGAAGATATGGTGAATCGGCGCATTTGATCTGATTTGTGGGTATAAAATAATAATACACAGCGCCAATAGGTAAAACAGATAAAACACCCCAGCAGCAGTCATATTTGGCTGTTCGGCAAGTAAGTGTCCGATACGCTTTTCATAAAACAGACCGGTCATGGTCTTCAGCCAAACCGCATCAATGCCCAAAAATATGACAAGAGAAGCAAGATAGATATAAATATAACCCATAGTAAGATCCTTTTATAATAGGGACTAAAATGCAGCCTATGAATGCCATGCATCAATGTTGTTTGGCTTAACGGCGGTGACTTGCACGACTCCAATCGTACGTTCCAAAAACCCCCCTTCGCAGTAGCAGAAATAAAACTCCCATAAGCGAATAAACGCTTCATCATAACCGAGTGCTTTTATCTCCTCACGTTGTGCCATAAACGCAGTACGCCAATCCCGTAGCGTGTACGCATAATCAAAGCCATAATCATGCAATTGCTTGATGACCATATCGGTCTGCTCAGTAAACTGCGTCGTCAATTCTTGATTAGATAGTAAGCAACCACCAGGGAAAATGTGCGTCTGAATAAAATCGACCGACTTTATATAGTCTTGATAGTTTTGATCATTAAAGGTAATGGCTTGTAATACCATCAAACCCGTTGGCTTCAGCAGGCTATTACATTTCGCAAAAAACGTCGGTAAATACTCATGTCCAACCGCTTCAATCATCTCAATACTGACCAATTTATCATACTGTCCTGTCAGTTCGCGATAGTCTTGCTTCAGTAAAGTAATTTTATCCGACAGTCCAGCCGCTTCGACACGGCGCTGCGCCTCTTCATATTGCGCATCCGAGATAGTGGTCGTCGTTATATGACAACCATAATGCGTTGCTGCATAAATAGCAAAACCGCCCCACCCAGTCCCAATTTCTATCACAGTATCTTCAGGTTTTAGTTGTAAACGCTCACAAATCAAAGCGAGTTTATGCTGCTGCGCCTCAGCCAATGTCGTATCTACTTTTTTATAGACTGCTGATGAGTACATCATCGTATCGTCTAAAAAACGCTGGTACATGTCATTACCTAAGTCGTAATGTGCCAAAATATTAGACTTTGAACCCGACTTATCATTACTGCGTAATTTATGATTGGCTCGCTCAAAGGTTTTACTAATAACCGCAAAACGATTTTCTAACTGATTAAGTACCGCCAAATTACGCGCTGCCAGTCGAATCAAACCCGTTAAATCATCCGTATCCCATTCGCCATTGATATAGCTGTCCGCTAGCGCAATAGAACCACCAAATAATAACTGACGATAGACGCTGCTATCATGAATGGTCAGCGTCACATCCAATGTATGACGACCGATAGCTGAGCTACTTATGTTGCTAGAAGCAGCTGTGCCAAAACAATGCGGCTTAGCATCCTGCCCAACAAACTCCTCAATGATAGTAATACTACCAAATTGAATGTGCTTCAAAGCTCGGAATATGGCTTTTCGCGCCAGATAATTCACGCTATTACTAACTGGCTGCAAAATAGCACTATCGTTAACCGTTTGATTGATGTGAGCAGTGATTTTTCCTAATGTTGATACGGGTGCCTTGCTTGCTAGTCTTGCTGACATCATTTATCCATCCTTGTATAATTATTCGATAGTAAAAGCTCTGCGTTAAATTCTTGAGTCTTTGAACCTTTAAAGTTTTGAAGTTTTGGCATAATAGTTACTGTCACTGCTCATGATTATTATTGCCATTCTGCTGCTTGCTATCGGCTAATGTTTCATCGTAATTAATATAGGGTACTTTTTTGATAGCATAGAGTTTAAAAGCCTGCCCATAAATACGCATTAAAGACGTTATATTCATCAGTGGATTTTTGCGCAAGCTCTCATAAATCGTCGATGCCGTCATTGGTACGCCAGACATTTTAATACCTGTTTTTAGTACTTCACCGCGCTTATCGCTGATATTGATAGCGATACGAACGTCTAAGCATTGATTAGACTGCTCTTCTATCTCACCTTTCATTTCATTAATGACAGTATTTTTTATTGCCCTTTTAATCGTTACTTGCCACTGATACTGCTGGTCAATAGGATTAAAAGGTGAGACATGGAAATCTTTATCGTGACACAACTCAGTGTTTGCGCCATCTAATAAAAACCCATAGTAATGGTGTTTATCCCATGGCGTATTAGATACTTCTGCCAACAGATGGCTGGGTTTTTGCTCTTTATCAAAACCCAAATAAAAATTTACTGGGCTAAAATATATCCCTGCATTACGGCAAACGACCATCCCAATCATATCCCCTGTTGGTGCACTACCCGTCCGTTCTGTAAATGCTTGAATTAAACGTTGTTCTAGTGATTGAACATCTGATAAATACCCTCCTTTATCGTCAGCAACTTTGCTTTTATCTAGGCTATTTCTATCTTGTGTGCTCAATCCTTGTAAGTAATCCTCAGGATTAAACTGTTGTAAGGCTTTTTTTGTTCCAGAGAAGAGTAATTGCTTATTAAATGGCAACTTTTTTAGGATTTTATTACCGCTAAATGAACTGATATCCACTTCTGGCAATGTTTTCCCTGCTGCTAATGCAGTAATGTTGACACCCCAATAACGATAAGGATAGGCAAATTTATGCACACTCGGTAGCAACCGGCTGTGCCAAGTTATTCCGTGAAATATTTGGTGTGGCAAGCGCTTAGTATCATCTGCCAAGGTAGGCTCTACGCTTATACTGTTAGGCTGTTCTGCTTCTACCATACTTAATAACCTTAATTGGTCATGCTGTATTTAACTGCTACGAGTGCTTATCTTTACGAGCAGCAAAAAATCCCAGTTTTTTCTTTTTAAACGCTTTAGCCGCGGGCGCCAACATTGCAATGTATTGAACCAACTCTTGATTGGTCGTGGCAGTGACTAGCTGACGTTTCTTAAGTTTGCGTAATTGTTTGTCTGCTTTTACTGGTAAATCTTTATAGCGGAACGGCGTATGTGCGCTTTCAGCATCAGGTAAATGGCTTGGGTCAACGCTATCCTTAATATCGATGTTGCATCCCAATGCCTGACAGACACGTAGCGCGCTTCTTACGCCATCCTCATGGAAGCCGTTGAACCAATAAGCACCGCAAAAATGGGTGTGTGAATCGCTACTACCAGAGATATTTGACCACTGTGCTTGCGCGGCAATCATTTCATTGTTAAATACTGGATGGCTATAGTCGATACGCTTGATGACTTGGCTCTCATCCACCTCATGATTGAGAGTCACTAAGTAATTATACTTTTTAGTCAAGCGCTGCAAAATATTCATATGATAGGTCAATACGGGCTTTGTAGCAGTTTGCAGCGATGCTTTATCTTTTTTAATAGCATTTTTATCATCGATTAAATAGTTCCAGCTTGCCCACGCCAGTGGTTTTTTGGGTAAGACTGAAGTATCGGTATGTAAAACAGCAGTGTTATCGGTAAAGGTAAAATGACTCAGTACTTCTTGCTCGGTAAGATTGGCATCTTGTAATATTTTGAGCGCTGTATCTGCATGACAGGCAAAGATGACTTCATCAAACACAAGACCTTGCGTCTTATTATCTGTTGTATCTGTAACGCTCAATATTACCTTATTATCTTTGCGAGTAACTGATTGCACGGGACTGTTCACGCGAACGCTGCCACCTGCCTTCACAAAACGTTTGATCAGCTTATTTACATAATGCTTAGAACCGCCTTTTATCGTAAACCACTGCGGACGATTGACCACATCAAGCAAACCATGATTATCGAAGAATTGAGCGAAAAATACCAAGGGGAAATCTCGTACGTCGCGTAGACTGGTCGACCAAATCGCAGATACCATGGGCAATAGATAATTATCGGTGAATAAATCACCATACTTTTTAGTATCTAGATATTCGCCTAGCGTTTGCTTGGTAAAAACAGCAATATCCTGCCCCTGCTCACGCGCCTTATCATAATCTTGGCGCAGCTGACGCACCTGTTTATTAAACTGCCAGATATCATTAATAAATCCCCAAAACTTCGGATTCAGAAGATTCTTGCGCTGTGATAACAAGGTATTGAGCGTATGGCCGTTATATTCGAAGTTGTGTGCAGTATTTTTGACTGAGAAACTCATATCTGTTGCTTGAAATGGTACTTGCAGCTCATGAAGTAAGCGAAAGAAGTTAGGATAAGTACGCTCATTAAAGACAATAAAGCCGGTATCTATGGCACTTTTTTCAACCTTATTAGGCTTGGCTTTTTTACCGTCTTGTAGCGTCACATCAATGGTATTTACGTGTCCACCGATATAATCACTGGCTTCAAATACGGTGACGTCAAATTGCGTTGCCAAGTAATGAGCACAAGTTAAACCTGATACCCCTGAGCCAATAATAGCGACATTTTTTCTGACTTGTGCATCCTTCTTATCCTCTGAATGACGGCTTGTAGCCTTAACAACGGCTTCTACTTGATTAGACAGCTGCTTAGATTTACGGCGCAAAAACGGCATAAAATATTCCTAGTTATTTTCTTTATAGGTGTTCAAAAATAGTAAAACTGGCTATTTTTTATTGATTTTTGTACTGACCTGTTGCCAAACCATATCAGGTAATGTCCCTAATACTTTTAATGGCAACGTCAGTTTTTTGGGAAACTCAATAACGTCATTGCCACTTTTTATACCATCACGAATCGCTTGACTTGCCTGCTGTGTAGTCTGTAAAAACGGCATCGGAAAATCGTTTTGTTTGGTCATTGGCGTCTCTACAAAGCCGGGAACTACTAAGCTCACTGACACGCCTTGCGGTGCAAGGCTAATCTGTAAAGTTTTCATTAAATAGTGAATAGCTGCTTTTGAGCTGCCATAAGCCTCTGCACGAGCAAAAGGCACGTAAGCCGACGCCGAGCCAATACCAACTAAGCGTCCTTTTGAAGCAATCAGCTTTGGCAGTACTGCTTCAATGGCATGCGATAACGTACCCATATTCACCGACAGCACTTTCATAAACGCCGCACTATCAAAGTTTGGCATATCTAGATACTCACACATGCCAGCGCCGCAAATCGCCAAATCAATCTCATTAATTTTATCAAAAGCAGCAATCACCTTATCTCGATCCATTAGATCTAAATCGATAGTTTCTGCTCCTAATGATTTGAGCTCAGATAAGGCTTCCTCATCGCGACCGACGGCATAGACATGCTGTCCTTCTCGCAGATAGTCTTTTGCCAGCTGATAACCAATCCCAGAGGTCGCACCCGTAATCACAATATGTTGTTTCTTAGCAGTGTCTGTCATCGCAAATATCCTTTTCGTCGTTTGCTATCTTATTCTTGGTTTGGCTTTGATAAATCTTTATCTTATAAGCCTTTAGCAGCTTTATAGCTATTAACAATGTAATTTCATTAGCATTATTTTATTAACCAATGCAGTCTTTTATTTATCAAATCTAAATAATTATAGTATAAGCAAGTTGCTTTATTTGTTGTTACTTCGCAAACAGAGTGATATCTAAGATATGACGCAAATTGGCTCGACAACAACCTTTGCGCTAGCGTTAATATCTTTAATGTATAAAAACATGCAAAAAAAGCTTGACGTATTTTTTATCTTTGCTAGAATACGCCCCACTTAGCAAGAACTCGTTAGAGACTTTCTAAGCTCGCAGTAAGTCATTAAACACTTACCGCTTATTCTCCAATAGCTCAGTTGGTAGAGCAACGGACTGTTAATCCGTGTGTCCCTGGTTCGAGCCCAGGTTGGAGAGCCATATTTTAGTAGTAAATTTTTTGAGTCATATTTGATTCGATTATGGCATTTGCCAAGACCCTCATCACTTTGATGGGGGTTTTTTTATGGTCGATATTTTTGTAGCTGCTGTTTAAATGACTAGACCATAACGCTCACTAAAAACCAAATAACATACTAATGTTGCCAAATTTCGCAATTAGATTGGTTGTAGCAATAACTTATCCCTATAATAAAGCCCTAAAAAATATATAATCTATCTCATCATACCCTTAACCATTCAAGGACTGGATTTTTATGAGTAATAATGAACAAATAACTTCCTCTGACAATACCCATTATCTGCATCATACCTTTTTTGAGCCGAGCCATAGTGATACTGTCATTAGTGCAACCTTGCTGATTGTACACGGCATGGCAGAGCACAGCGGGCGTTATGCAGACGTGGCGCAATTTTTAGCCGATCACGGTATTGCGGTCGCCACTTATGACCAGCTTGGTCATGGAAAAACTGTTAAATCAGCCAAGGACTTGGGGTTTTTTGGTGAAGAGCATCCTGTGCAGTCATTATTAAAAGATGTCATCGTCATGGCGGACAGCTTAAAAGCGCGTCATCCGAATGTACCACATTTCGTCATGGGTCATTCGATGGGCTCGTTTATCGTCCGTAACGTCCTTAAACACCATGCGCGTAACTTTACCGGTGCTATTTTAATGGGCACAGCGGATGCCAATCCATTGATCAAAGTATTATTGCCGGTCAATAAGTTACTGACAAAAGCGGCGCCTAAAAAGCCAAACGCCCTATTTGCTAACGTGATGAATAAAGTACTTAATAGCAAGCTTAATAATCGTATTTCTTCATCAAAGTTTGCTTGGTTAAGCGAAAATCCTGTCGCTGTTGAAGCTTATGAAGCCGATCCATTGACGGGTTTTGACTTTACTAATAACGGCTTTATGACCCTCTTTACACTGATGAATGCAGGCTTGCATAAAAACTGGGCAATGACGATTGCCAAAGATTTTCCAATGTTATTAATCAGCGGAGAAAATGACCCAATCGGTGATATGGGTCGCGGTATTCGCAACATTGCCAATCGCTTAGACAGACAACATTTTGATCATGTCTCTGTGCAGCTCTACCCTCATATGCGCCATGAGCCGCTCCATGAACAGAATAAAGAGCAGGTTTATCAAGACATCTTAGGCTGGATAAATAGCAATACTTAAGCCCATAAAATCCCGAAATTATAGTATCGTCTATCACGTTTGCTAAAAGTCGCCAAATTAGCGACAATACGGCAAGTTTTTTATTTACCTTCATCAATTCTAGGAATGTTTATGTCATTACAACAAACCATCGAACAAGCTTTTGAGAACCGCAATGAATATAGCCCAGCAACCATGCCACAAGATGTCCGTGATGCCATCAATCAAGTACTTGAGCAGCTAGATAACGGCACTTTGCGCGTTGCAGAAAAAAAGGATGGCGAATGGGTCGTCAATCAGTGGGCAAAAAAAGCCGTCTTGCTATCGTTCCGCTTAAATGACAACTACGTTCAAGCAGCGGGCGAGCATGTCCAGTTTTATGACAAGGTACCAACCAAATTTGCAGATTGGACAGAAGCGCAGTTTAAAGAAGCTGGCGTGCGTGTTGTACCACCAGCCGTTGCGCGTAAAGGCTCTTATATCGCGCCAGGCGCCGTATTGATGCCATCGTATGTCAATATCGGTGCTTATGTCGATCAAGGCGCTATGGTAGATACCTGGGCGACCGTTGGTTCATGTGCTCAAATCGGTAAAAATGTCCATCTATCAGGCGGCGTCGGTATCGGTGGTGTTCTAGAGCCATTACAAGCTAACCCGACTATCATTGAAGATAACTGCTTTATCGGTGCGCGCTCTGAAATCGTTGAAGGCGTTATCGTAGAAGAAGGCGCAGTGATCTCTATGGGCGTCTATATTGGTCAATCTACTCGTATTTATGATCGCGAAACTGGCGAGATTCATCGTGGTCGCGTACCAGCAGGCTCAGTTGTTGTGCCAGGCAGCTTGCCTTCTGAAGATGGTACGCATAGCTTGTATGCAGCTATCATCGTGAAAAAAGTCGATGCGCAAACCCGCGCTAAAACATCCGTAAATGAGTTATTACGTTTAGCTTAAATACTTAATCACGATAGTGATTGTTTTAAATAAAAAAAGATGCTGAAGCTTTGTGCTCCAGCATCTTTTTTGTTGTTAGATAGCAGCTTAATAGAGGACTTTACGTTATAATCTTTGTCTTGTTTGGGCGCTGAACTTCCGAGCATTAAACAGATTCTTAAACCTTTTTTATTTGATATGTGCTCGATGGCACAATCAATCCTTAACTGTATTTGAAATATTATGAGTGAGTTATCTTTACGCACCGCTGCCATCCCTGTCACTGACCCTGAAGCAGGGTTACGTTTGACGGAGATTTTTTATTCTTTGCAAGGTGAGGCACTGACTTCAGGGTTGCCGACGATATTTGTACGCTTGACCGGCTGCCCGCTACGTTGCGTTTACTGCGATACCGAATATGCCTTTAGTGGCGGCGAACGTCAGTCGCTTGAGACTATTATGGCGACTATTGCCAGCTTCCCTTGTAAGCGTATTTGCTTAACCGGTGGTGAGCCTTTAGCCCAGCCTAACGCTATTGAATTGATGAAGCGTCTGCTCAATGAGGGTTATGAGATTTCTCTTGAAACGGCAGGAGCACTGACGGTCGAAAATGTTCCACCAGCGGTCAGCAAAGTGATGGATTTGAAAACCCCAAGCTCAGGTGAAGTTGATAAGAATCTTTGGTCAAACCTCGATTACCTCACTCAACATGACCAAATAAAATTTGTCATCATGAATCGCACCGATTATGACTGGGCAAAAGCCAAACTTATCGACTATAAGCTAGATGACTTGGTCGGTACGGTATGGTTTTCACCGATGTTTAATGTGACACATGAAGATACGGCAAATGATAATAGCCCAGAAGTGCCAGTACTCGCACGTGAGCTTGCCGAATGGATGTTAACCGACGCCCTACCCGTACGTTTTCAATTGCAACTACATAAGATTATTTGGGCAGATGCCAAGGGCAAATAGTCTCTAAAATCTGAATGGATTCTCAAATAAATAGCAAGCCAAGGAAGAAAGGGATAGCTATGGTCAAACTCATTTTATTGGGCTTATTAGCGGGCGCGTTTTTTAGCTCCACTTTTATATTAAATGAGATGATGAGCAGTGCTGGTGGGCACTGGTTTTGGTCAGCTAGCCTACGCTATTTATTTATGTGGCTCATCATTACTGTCCTGATTGCGATGCAGCATGGTTTTGGACGTATTAGAGAATTGAGCGCTATCTTCTTTCAGCATTGGCGATTTTGGTGTATCACCGGCAGTATTGGCTTTGGCGTATTTTATACGGGTATTTGCTATGCTGGCGACCACGTTGCAGGCTGGGTGGTTGCAGCAACCTTTATGTTTACGGTCGTGACAAGTTTATTGGTATTGGTAGCATTTGGGCAAAGATTTGATAAGAAATTTATCATTTATGCGCTACTCGTCTTTATCGGCGTAGTGATGGTCAATGTCAGTGAAGGCTTACATGCATCCACTCTCGCTGATACCGTACCTATGGCTGATATGCTGCTATATGGCGCGCTGCCTGCACTGATTGCAGCATTCAGTTATCCGATTGGCAATCAGCTGGTTTGGCAAGTGTCTCATAATTCGCGCAAACACAGTGCTGAGCAGCAACAGGCTCGTGATAATCTTCAGCCAAATGACACTGATGATAACATTGACACTCATACCCAACGCATCATTACCGAAGCCCCTATCCTACCTATCGATAGACAAGCTGCGTCACGCTTACAAAATCTCATCGCGCGCATTCCTGCGATTGAAACAACCTTATTACAAAATGCCTTTAATAAAGTCTGGTTAATGACCCTCGGTAGTTTGCCGTTTTGGTTATTATTAGGCTTAATCATACGTCCTGAGCAACCGGCGACCACACAGGTTTTTAATACGTTACTGGTAGCAGTACTCGCAGGTGTGGCGGCGACGAGTATATTTTTATATGCCCGTGAGCAAGCGGTGACATCGAGTGAGGTGGCAGGCGTAGATTCTACCCAGGCCAGTGAAGTAATATTTGCTTTAATTGGCGGCATGTTATTACTGAATAATGCCCTTCCTTCTACACTGGGCTTGGTGGGTATTGCGCTCATCATTCTGGGACTGATATTATTTGCCAAAGATGGTTAAGGCTCAAATATAGCGATGATAAATAACTTTATTTTCCCCGATATCCTGCTGTATGTGTTGGATATGGTTGGGATCATCGCCTGTGCTATCGCTGGCACATTGCTCGCGCAGCATAAAGGTTTTGATATTGCAGGCTGCATATTAGTTGCACTGGTCAATGCTATCGGCGGTGGTACACTACGGGATATGGCACTTGATCGCCACCCCTTATTTTGGATGACAGATCTCAATTACGTCATCGTGATTACTGCTACCTCTCTTATCTTGCAAATGTTTTTTCATCTGTATCATAAAATTGATAACGCGCTTAAGTTCTTTGATGCTATTGGTCTAGCAGCCTTCAGTGTGATTGGCTTTAAAGTGGGATTGACGCAAGATATAGCGCCAATGATTGCTATTATGATGGGGGTTTGGACAGCCATTATTGGTGGTTTATTGCGTGATATCATTTGTAATGAGATTCCGCTCGTACTACAGCGTGAGATTTATATCACTGCCAGTATTGCAGGCTCATTGGCGTATTTGGTGCTCGACTACTGGGGGCTAGACGCGACAATAAACGAATTTATAATGCTATTTATCATCTTTGCCATACGTATGCTGGCATTAAAATTCGATTGGCACTTGCCTTCCATTCGTTTGATCGATTAACAGATTAGCCAGTTTTTACGATGAGCGAAGAAACTAGTAGCACTGTAATCTCAGTGCTTTAATGAGAATAACTCATGCCCATTATTGCCTTAGATTCGGATTTGATTACTACTTTTAATCCGCGCTCACTGATTTATTTGTTCGATATGATTGGTATTGTCGCTTGTAGTATCTCAGGGACGATATTAGCTAAGCATAAAAATTTCGACGTGTTCGGCTGCTTGCTGGTATCGATTGTGACGGCTATCGGCGGAGGTACGGTGCGCGATGTGATTTTGGATCGTCACCCACTGTTTTGGATGGTAGATATGAGCTATTTGACAGTTATTACCATCTCTTCACTGGTGATGCAGATATTCTTTCACCCCAATTCTAGACGCGTTGATACATTTCTTAAACTCTCTGACACTATTGGTCTGTCAGCCTTCACCTTAATCGGTATAAAGGTGGCTGATAGTATGGGCGCAAATATGCCGGTGGCGCTATTACTCGGGGTTATTACGATTATTGTCGGCGGTATCATCCGCGATATGATCTGCAATGAAATTCCGCTGGTGCTACAGCAAGAGATCTATATCACCGCCGCTTTAACAGGTGGTATCCTTTACTTTGCGCTACACCATATTGGCGTGACCGCTTGGATTGCTGATATCTCAGCAATGGCAACGATTTTTACCTTACGCATGCTTGCTATTCGCTATGATTGGCAGTTTCCGACCATTGAATGGAAATATTAAAGCATAGAAATATTGACGCTTAGCGACTATTAGCGCAGTTACTATCTGTACCGTTAAGCCTCTAGTTCGCTTCGACCGTCTCTTTTACCAGCGCCAAATCTTTTATCATTAACTGCAAGCTTTGTTTACCATTCCATTCATTGATGTCCAGCTCAAACAATATATGTACTTTTTCGGCACGGTAATCCCAAGCACTGCTATCAAAATTAAATTGAATCGCCTCAATCGGATACTGTACATCAGGATAACGTAGCGACAGTTTAAGATGCTTATCCTTTAATACTTTAAAACTTAACACTTCAAACACCCCATCGAATACTGGCGGCGCAAACCCATGTCCCCAAATACTAGACTCTGCAAGATGCTCAGCAAACCATAAGCTAAAATCACTTGCTTGCAAAGCACCATCGGTGAATTTTTGCTCAGCGAATACCTCATCCTCCATCTGTGCCAGCACCGCGTTAAATGCTGTCACAAAGGCATCAAAATTGCCTCGTTTCAATGTCAGTCCTGCTGCCATGGCATGACCGCCAAAATGACTGATTAAATCAGGATGGCTCTCGGCAACTTGTTCAATGGCATCACGAATATGCACGCCAGCAATAGAACGTGCTGAGCCTTTGATGGCATCTTCAGCACTTGTACGTTCAGTATTCGCTGGCGCAAAGACAATGCTTGGCAGATAATGGCTTTCTTTCAAACGTCCTGCGACGATACCGATAACACCTTGATGCCAGTCATCTTGATATAACACAATACTACGGGTATTAGTGCTCTTCTTCTCAAGCCTATGCTGAACGATAATATCATCGCTTTCTTCAACATCCGCTTCAATACCTGTATCAGCAGCAGCTAATGCTTGGACGATATTATCCGCTTGCGTACGCATCTCACCTTCTACTTGGCGACGCGTACGATTCAGCTGCTCAAGCTCTTGTGCCAATCGCTTCGCCGTTGCCCAATCATCTGCTAGTAAGCACTCAATACCGATGCGCATATTATCCATACGCCCAGCCGCATTAATACGTGGACCCAAGACAAAACCAAAATCTTGCGCCTGTAGTTTTTTGGGATCTCGACCCGCTTGCTCGAGTAACGCTAGTATGCCAAGAGAGCCACGTCCTTGACGAATAGCCGCTAAGCCATGATGGACCAAAATACGATTGTTTTTATCAAGTACGCCCACATCAGCAATCGTACCAAGCGCCACTAAATCCAAATATTGACTGACTTGTACGGTAGATTTTCCAGCATCGCGGCGCAGCTTTGCCAGTCGTCCGAGCACGTAAAACGCTACCCCAACACCTACCAAAGCTTTACTAGCAAAAGTGCAATCAAGTTGATTGGGATTGACTACTGCTTCAGCAGGCGGTGTCTCTTTGGTGGTGAGATGATGGTCTGTAATAATGACAGTAATGCCATCAGCCTGCGCGCGCGCCACGCCTTCATGGCTTGAGATACCATTATCTACCGTGACGATCATTTGCGGTTGATAAGTTTTAATACCCAATTCGACAATCTCTGGCGTCAACCCATAACCATATTTAAAACGGTCAGGGACTAGAAAATCAACCTTGGCACCCATGGCAGTCAGGGCGCGCATCATTAACGCCGTACTGGTTGCGCCATCACAGTCAAAGTCACCAACGATCAGAATACGCTGACCGTCATCAATAGCGATATCTAATAGATCTACCGCTTCAATGATACCTTTTAGCTTTTCAGCAGGCAGCAAACCAGCCAGCTGAGTCTCAAGCTCATCTGGCTGCATAATACCGCGAGCGGCATATAGGCGAGCAAGCGTCAATGATTGAGCGGCAAGTGGTTGCAACGCGGCGGGCAACTCGTCAATGCGAGTGCTGGTATAACGGGGAGTTAAATTTAGCATGAAGCTATTCTACTGGCTTTAGTAAGTGCTCACAATATTAATTTAGAGGTAATTTTTGGCATGTCGGTGCAAGGTTAAAGATTGCTTATACATCCATCATCACGTAACTTATAGA
The DNA here is from genome assembly GCF_025642195.1 of Psychrobacter sp. SC65A.3. Lineage (NCBI taxonomy): Bacteria > Pseudomonadati > Pseudomonadota > Gammaproteobacteria > Moraxellales > Moraxellaceae > Psychrobacter > Psychrobacter sp. SC65A.3. The sequence goes on from NZ_CP106752.1 coordinate 2,116,664, forward strand.
ATAATTTTAGCGCACCTAGACAATGTATTTATTTCTAAACTTATATTTTTAGAGTGTGGCTTCATTTACAAAAACGGTGCAGATTACCCCTATTTTTCAGCATTTTGCTACAAAGCAGCGATTGTATGGCGTTTATAAATACATAAAATGGTAGGCATCTTATAAACACTGCAGTTGCTTGTTATTTATTCTATTTTTTCTTTTAATTGCTATTTTTATCTATTTTAAGGATATTTCATGAAAACGACCCCTTTAGCTGAAAAACTACCGAATACGATTGATCCAAACTTAAATCTTGAACAAGTCAAAAAAGAATGTATCGCCATGGTCAAAAAGCGCGCCAGAATCTCTGCTGGTGTTGCTATCGTTCCGGTACCATTTTTTGATGTGGCAATTGATGCGAGCATGCTCACGATGCTGTTACCTGAAATCAGTGAGCGCTTTGGTTTACTCGAGGATCGCCAAGCAGCGGTAGATTTAGAGTCACGCGCTATTCACTGGAGTGCGCTAAAAGATCGTACCGTTGACTTTGCAGGCTTAATGGCAACTCGTGGTATCGTTAAAAAGACAGTGCAAGGCTTTGGTGGTCGTATCGCTGCTAAGCAAGTAACCAAATTTATCCCACTTGGTGGTCAACTGGTCGCAGGTACTATGGGCTATATGATCTTTAAGAAGATTGCTACTGACCATATCAATGAATGCTACAACTTAGCTAAAGACATTCAGCAAAAGCAACACGGCAAAAATGTCTAAATTACTATTTTAAATAAAGAAGTTACCTATCGCTTAATAAAAAAAGCCCTGTACCTAACAGGGCTTTTTTGTGCCACCTATGTAATGAACCGTAGCGTTTTAAAGCTAATGATTTATGTATGTGGACTTTGCATAAATGAACCCCTTTGCCTGCAAAGTAAAATTAGATTGTGATACAGAAATGTTGCCAAAAGGAATCAGTACAATAGTATTGCATCATTGATATTAGAACAGAGATAATATATTATAAGATTCATTTAAAATGAATCTTATAATTTCGGTTAACGATTTGACTTTTAAATGTTGAGTCATTGCGTTTTATTGGCTCATTCGGCGGTTCAGAATTTTGATTATCGTTATTAATTTCGTTCCTTAACCTTAACCTTAACCTTCAAGCACTAAATATTATCAATGTGAATATTCACTAAAGGATCCACAATGGCTTCACTACAAACATTAGCAATCGTCAAAGCAACGGTACCGGTACTCGAAGAGCATGGAACCGCGATTACTACTGTATTTTATAAGAATATGTTTCATGAGCATCCTGAGCTACTTGATATTTTTAATGAAACCAACCAAAAGCTTGGTCTTCAACAGACTGCACTGGCAATGACAGTTTTGGCAGCGGCTAAACATCTAGAAAACTTAGCGACGTTATTACCGCAAGTGACGCAAATCAGCCATAAGCATCGCGCCTTACAAATCCTACCAGAGCACTACCCTATCGTTGGCAAGCATCTGCTTGCTGCCATCAAGGAAGTATTGGGTGATGCAGCAACTGACGATATCCTTACGGCTTGGGCAGAAGCTTATGATGAGATTGCCTCGATATTTATCCAAATCGAGCACGGTATGTATGAGCAGGCAATATGGCAAGGCTTTGCACCGTTTATAGTAACGGCAAAAGCAGAAGCAGCGACTGATATCGCCGCCTTTACCGTCGTCCCGGTAAATGACCATTCAGTAAACAATCAGACTATCGATTTAAGCAAGATTAAATTATCTGCTGGTCAATACATTACTGTAAAAACAGACCCAGCAGACAGCGATCATATCGCTCTGCGTCATTACTCTTTATACTCAGCCAATAGCGATCAAGGTATCCAGTTTGCAGTTAGACGTGACAATCGCAATGAGCATAATGGTCTAGTGTCTAATTATTTACATGATCATCTAACCGTCGGTGCCACGGTTCTATTGTCGGCACCGGCTGGTAATTTTGAGCTGAATCAGGAGTTGATGCAGCAAAATGATATTCCCTTGGTACTGATCAGTGCTGGCGTTGGCGTGACACCTATTTTATCCATGTTAGAAGCTCAAGTTACCGCTAATCCAAAACGTCCTATCGTTTGGGTTTATGCTTGCCAAAACCAAGAGCATCATGCTTTTGATAGTGAAGTTAATAAACTGTTGGCTACTGCGATAAACGTAGAAAAGCACATTTTTTACTTTGAGTCTGGGCAGATTCTTAATGAAGCTTGGCTTAGCAATTTGCCTAAACTTGCTGATATTTATGTTTGTGGTTCCATGCCTTTTATGGAAAGCATTATTGATAGCCTGATCATCCTTGACCATGTCCTTGATAACATTCATTATGAACCCTTTGGTCCTAAAATGAGTATAGAGCTGGCTTAAGGTTATAAGCAATTGTTAATGACAAAATAGCATTACTGGGATGGTTTTTTGAAGCTTCTGCATCGTTTTCTTCGGGCAAGCGATAAAAAACTATCTCGGTAAATTGATATTAAAATCTGCTCTATTTTTATTTATTTTCTAACGCATAACCTCAATCATATCTTACAACTCCGCTTATGAAATCCCTGTCAGCCATGTCATTCTTATGGTATAAAGTATGTCTCATGCTATATATAGCTCAACATTAATAAGATGAGTACAAGGTTATGATTACGGTTGAAGGGCTTGTAGCTGAGATACAGCAGCGCGTAGAGAATTATAATAATAACGACTATCCGCTTAATAAAAGAGCCGTCGCTAACTACGATTTATTAGACAGCTGTCATCACATACTGGCTGAAGATATCGTCTCGCCTTTTTCGGTACCAAGACAGAACCTATCCGCGATGGATGGTTATGCGATTGCTAAAGGGACTAAGCTTGCAATAAATACTACCATCACCATCATCGGAGAATCGCAAGCTGGTAGCCCTTATAGTGGTGATATCCAGTCAGGTCAAGGAGTACGCATTTTTACTGGTGCGGTCGTACCTGATGAATGTGATACCGTTATCATGCAAGAAAACACCAATTTTGTCGCGATAAAAGGTAGCATTGATAAATCAAAGCCATACTCAATCATCCTTAGCCAAACGGCTCAGTCTGATGATCATATTCGCAAACAAGGCGAAGAAATTGTAGCGGGAGAAGCCGTTTTATTTAAAGGTAAGCGGCTGAATCCTGCTGATATCAGCTTACTGGCGAATTTGGGTTTGGATAAAGTCAACGTCTATCAGCCTTTAATTGTTGGTGTATTCGCGACAGGCGATGAGCTAGTGGCGATTGGCAATGAGCTTAAAAGTTTGGCGCAAATCTATAATTCTAATACCCCCACTCTTAAAAGCCTGCTCTCTGATTTACCAATAGCTCTTCAAGATTATGGGATTATCCCTGATGATTTAGACAAAACGACGGCTGCTGTCACTCAAGCCATGCAAGAGTGTGACGTACTGATCTCTACCGCTGGTGTATCCGTTGGTGATTATGATTTTTTGACCACCGTCATTGAGCAATTGGGCAAGATTAACCACTACAAAGTCGCGATGAAACCTGGTAAACCGTTTGTCTTTGGTGAGCTGACGCAAAACCTTGCCAAGCCTGTCTTATATTTTGGTTTGCCTGGTAATCCACTATCGACGGTCGTTGGTACGCTACAGTTTGTGATTCCTGCTTTGTGGCAAATGGCAGGCGCGTCTCATTCAGAGCGACCTATGCAATTAACAGTCATGGCAACACTTAAAAACGATGTTAAAAAATCAGCGGGTCGTAAGGACTTCCAAAGAGGCGTTTTAACCCAAGATGAAGCAGGCAGTTTTTATGTTGAAAGCTTTACCAAACAACAATCACACCGTATCAAGCAGCTGAGCCATGCCAACTGCTTTATTGTATTGGCACAAGATTCTGGCAATGTAGCCGCTGGCGAAAGCGTACAAGTGCAACCTTTCCCTTGGATATAGTGAATGTCGCTTAAAAATGATACAGTGAATAAACCTCTATGCTATAGACCGTGTGAAACTTAACATTTATTATCTAACTGCTACTCTGGTGTTAGTCACTAATTGAATGACGGTTGATCGTTATTTGTAGTTAATCGGTCATATTTATACCTGAATAGCCTATTTCACTCACAACCTGAGGCAACGCTTAAAAGTACACACTATATTTTATATTAATGGTAATCATCTATGAACCATCTTGCCCCCACCGTAGGAAATGCTCAACTGTATTCGCCTACTGCTGCATCTAGTTTTTTTGATGATCATTTACCATCGAAATTGGCAGTTTTGTCTACTGATTCTGCAGTTAACCTAGCTCAACCATTAACAGATGGCTTTGCACGACGTCTGACCTATTTGCGTTTATCGATTACTGATTTCTGTAATTTTCGCTGTGAGTATTGCTTGCCCAATGGCTATCAAGGCAAACCTCCCCAAGATGAGCTTAGTGTCGCTGAAATTGCTACGTTAATCCGCGGTTTTGCTCAAGTTGGCACCAAAAAAGTCAGGATTACGGGCGGTGAGCCTTCTATACGCCGTGATGTGGTAGACATTATTAAAACAATCAAAAACACTGAAGGCATTGAAACCGTTGCCATGACCAGTAATGGGTATAAGCTTAGTAAGCACTTAGCTAGTTGGCAGGCAGCCGGACTAAATCAGCTTAATATCAGTATGGACAGCTTTGATGCCGCTACTTTCCATAAGATGACTGGCTTTGATATGTTGCCGCAACTTTTGGCTGATATGGATACCTTGCTGGCAACCACCGATATTAAGCTTAAAATAAATAGCATTCTGATGGCAGAAACTGCTTTTGAAAACTTAATGAATGCCATTGATTATGTCAAAGATAGAGCAGTCACTTATCGCTTTATTGAATTTATGCAGACCAGTGACAACAGCGATTTATTTTTTGCTCAGCATGCGCAAACCGACATCATTACCAATTATCTGATAGAAGACGGCTGGCAAACCCATGAACGCGGCAGTAACGACGGTCCAGCAATTGAATACAGTCATCCTGATTATAAAGGGCGTATCGGACTGATTGCCCCATATGCAGCCCATTTTTGTGACAGCTGTAATCGCCTACGGGTTAGCAGTCAAGGCAAGGTGCATCTGTGCTTATTTGATCAAGGCAATTACGACATTCGTGAGCATTTGAAGCAAGATGATGTTGCAGGACTGGTCAGTACTTTACATAGTTTTATGCCCATTAAACCTGAGCACCATCATCTTCATGACTCGAACAGTGGCATTATGAATAACTTGTCGATGATTGGTGGTTAATTTATCAGCAATATTTTTCATAATAAGCATATTTATCAAGGAACATTCATGAGCAAGCTGCAAGCACCTTTTACCCCACTTAATCTCGCGATACTAACCGTTTCTGATAGTCGTACGATGGCAGAAGACAGCTCAGGACAGTATCTGGTCGACCAATTGACCGCAGCAGGGCATCAGCTTGCTGATCGTCAACTGATTACCGACGATATCTATAAGATTAGAGCCGTTGTCAGCGGCTGGATTGCGGACCCAAATGTTCATGCAGTGATTACCACTGGCGGTACGGGGTTTTATATTAGAGACAGCATTCCAGAGGCAGTCAGCGTCTTGTTTGACAAGTCAATAGATGGTTTTGGCGAGATGTTCCGCTTAATATCAAAAGACGATATCGGCATGTCTACCATCCAATCTCGCGCTGTAGCTGGTATGGCAAATGGTACAGGCATTTTTTGCTTACCTGGCTCATCAGGTGCTTGCCGCACTGCTTGGGAAGGCATCTTACAAGAACAGCTCGATAGCCGTACGCGCCCATGCAATTTTGTCCCGCACTTTATGCTTACCAACCCCGGTCACGATTAATCATGACAGATGCTGTAAATACCTTAAAAAGTGTAAATAGCTCATGCGATATAGATCACTTGAATCGCTTAGCAGGTATCATCATCTTAGCAGGCGGTGCATCCAAACGTATGGGTTCTCCTAAAGCTGAGTTGATGCTACCAACCAATGAGCAATTGCTTGATTATCATGTCAGGCAAGCGCTTAAACTAAGCGCAGCAACTACTTATAATGCGCCTATTATGATTGCAGATAACGGTCGTGGTTTTTGTATCAATCCAGATTTGATTTTGAATAACCCGCAAGTGCCCATCATTCATATCACTGATTACTTTTCGGTTGACGATTTTGCTAGTAATGACAATGAACAGATCGAAACTGGCGGCGCATTGGTCGCCATAGAGGCGGCATTACAATATTTGATTTCGTCAACGACATTAGCCACTATATCAAATGCGCCTAGCTCTTGGCTGATGGTTATCAGCTGTGATAGCTTGATTGCTGCAAGCGATTTATGGAAAAAACTGCAACGTTATATAACACAAGCTGTAGATAAGTCGGTCATTTGTCTCACCGATGAGCATCATTTATATCCATTGTTAGGTATTTATCGCTTAAGTATTGAGCCGGATTTAAAGCATTATATTGACCATGGGCAGCGCCAAGTAATGAAATTTATTCAGCCAATTGTGCAGCCTGTAACGTTTTCAGAGGATTGGCAATGTCTTACCAATTTCAATACGCCTAAAGATTTTGAGCATGCCTGTATTGCTTTACGTCACCTGTAATAAGATTTACTGAGAGAAACTAGCCATTTAAGAGAAATGATAAATGAATATCAGCAGTCAAAAAACCATTCAAACTGCCTTATCCCATTTAGACAGCGACGGTGATATCACCATGGTCGATGTGAGTGGCAAAATAGCGACGACAAGAGAAGCACGTGCGCAGGGGCAAGTGATCTTCCCTGCGATAATTTATGAGCAAATCAAAGCTGCTGATGGTATGACCAAAAAAGGCAGTATCACGCAGACCGCTCATATCGCAGGTATCATGGCTGCAAAACGTACCCATGACCTGATTCCACTTTGTCACCCCTTGCCATTAGATAAGATTGGTTTAAATTTTGAATACGACGATAGTCAAAATAGTATTACTGTCACTGCTACTGTCAAAGTTACGCATAAAACCGGCGTAGAAATGGAAGCACTGACAGCCGTCAGCGTCGCTTGCCTAACTATCTATGATATGACCAAAGCCATCTCTCACGACATCATCATCAATAACGTCCATCTGATGAATAAGACGGGCGGCAAATCTGACTATCAACATGCGTAAATACGCCATAGCGATATGATAGATATAAAGCTTGGCAATTAATAAATAATGGAGACTTCTATGAGCAGTTTAGTAGAAAGCAGTGACGATATAAATACGACGATGAATATCACCGTTTTATACTTTGCCAGCTTAGCCGATGAAGCCAATTGTCATGAAGAAAAAGTAAACGTGCCACAGTCTACGTCATTAACCGAGTTATACGAGCAACTGCGCCAAAAGCATCGTTTTAGCCGTCCACAGTCAGAGCTGCGTGTGGCAGTAAACGATTACTTTGCCAAGTGGACAGATGAGATTAATCATGGCGATAGCGTGGTCTTCATTACTCCAGTAGCAGGCGGTTAATAGTATTTAGACGCTTATGTGTATCGCTAAAAATTTTAAGAATAATAAATAGAGACAATATATGGCAGACCAAGTACATGGGCAGTCGATGAGCATTAAGCGTAGCATCGATGAGGCTTATCTCATCGCTGAACGTGATGGCTTTGCGCTACTAGATTCAGACATTGATGAAAATCGACTAAAGAAAACCCTTGATGATGACAGTTGCGGCGCTTTCGTATGCTTTGAAGGTCGTGTACGTAATCACAATAATGCCAGTAGCGTCAACCGCTTAACCTACTATGGCTACGAGGAACTTGCACTCAATCAAGGGCGTGCCATTATCGAAGAAGCCAAAAAGCGCTTTGAAATTACTCACGCTATTGCCATTCATCGTATCGGGGCTTTAGAGATTGGTGATGTGGCCGTTTGGGTTGGGGTCGTTTCTGCCCATCGTTATCCTGCTTTTGATGCCTGCCGCTGGATATTAGATACGATAAAAGCGGACATTCCCGTTTGGAAGCAAGAATACTACCAAGATGACTCTTCAAAATGGCTTAGCAATAATGGGTAAGAATATAACAGTGTCAGCAGTGTGCTTAGCCTTGATGCTAACGGCTTGTACTAAAGAAAAAGGTACTGACTTGCCAGCTGAGATCAACAACACCGCTGAGCCAACTCAAATACTCCGTATCGCTGCAGCTGCCAATTTATCGGACGTATTGCCTGAAGTTATCGAGGGCTACAAAACTGATAAGGGTTTACCTGACCAAGAAATAGAAGTCACTTTTGCCTCGTCAGGTAAGCTTTATTCTCAAATTATCTCAGGTGCACCATATGATATCTTTTTAGCAGCCAACCAAGACTTCCCCGCGCAGCTGCTAAATGAGGTTTTTAAAGGTGATGCAAATCATACGCCTTTTACTTATACCCAAGGGCAACTGTCCATTTATAGTGCCACCAAAGCTGTCGGTGTATTCGATCAAAACACATTGACTGAGCTGCTTAATAGCAATGATAAAAGCAAAATCACCATTGCCAATCCTGAGCTTGCGCCTTATGGTGCATCTGCAAAATCCTATCTACAAACGCAAAATCTATATGACGTGCTAATAGCACAAGACCGTCTTATCCAAGCGGAAAATATCGGTCAAGCGTTCCAATATGCCCATACTGGTAGTGTCGACTATGGCTTTGTTGCGCACTCACAAGTCATAGCAATGAAAGCAACACCTGAGCATTTCTACCTCTTACCATCAACATCTTATCCTGCTATCTTACAAGACGGCATACTCATTACTAATGAAGCAAATGCAGCAGATTTCACGGATTATCTACGTTCTCCTACAGGACAAGCTTACTTCTCTAGAGCTGGTTATTTAGCAGTTCGGTAATTTATCTATAGCCGCTATGCATAAAAAGCCATCCTAGCTGTTTTATACTGTCTTTTGTCAGTGAGCACGCTTATCATAAGGCTTTAAATATCATTATAAATGTGTTTTCTTACCATGATATTTGAAAAAAAGAATACGATAAATGGTACTTTATAATTGATGCTCTATATAACATGGTGCAAGTGCGCTATTAGATAAAAGGTAAATAAACAGTAACGTTATGATGTCTCCTGCCCTTATCTCAGATATGCTGCTTCCTGTGTGGGTAAGCATCAAGCTTGCTGGTGTCACTACCTTATGCTTGCTGGTGTTCGCAACCCCATTAGCCTATTGGCTGGCAAAGCCGAGTCGTGGTCAGATTATTGGGCGCATCAAAATTATGCTCATGGGCGTGATTGCGATGCCGCTGGTCTTGCCGCCTACTGTGATTGGTTTCTATTTGTTATTACTGTTAAGCCCCAATTTTGGTATCGGTAAGTGGCTGTTGCAATACAATATCAGTGCCTTTGTATTTACCTTTGAAGGACTGGTCATTGGCTCTATTATTTACTCGTTGCCTTTTTTTGTTCAGCCTGTCTATGCGCAATTTTTACGCATTCCAACCAGTGTCATGGAGGTTGCAAGCTTACTGGAACCTAGCCGTTTCAGACGCTTTATACGGGTAGCATTACCGCAAGCTCGAATCGGTATCATCCTCGGCAGCTTAATCAGCTTTGCGCATACCATTGGCGAGTTTGGCGTGGTATTGATGATTGGTGGCAGTATTTCGGGGGAAACCAAAGTGGTCTCCATTGCTATCTATGAACAAGTAGAAGCATTGAATTACGAGGCAGCACACATGATGTCTGCTATTCTTATCATAATGGGTATGGTCATGGTGGCGCTGATTGCAAGTGTCAGTCGAGTCTATCAGCGCCCATAAGCGCATGAGTCAAATTTAAAATTTATGCGGTTTTTTAGCACCTTTATTTTCTTCTTAAGCCTATCTGACTTTCGATTTTTTTGCATACACAACAAAAAACCCTCATCCAACCGATAAAGTTAGCATGAGGGCTTTATTAATCATATTTAAAAATTCATAACTGTTTAAAAATGGAACTTCACTAAAGCGCTCGCGGCATTCTGTGTTTTGTCACTACCAAATTTATTCTTCCAGTAGCTATATTCCATACCGACTTCTAAGCGGTTATCAATGCCCAACACTTCTTGTAAGTTGTATTTTAATTGCGGATTGATATGGATATTATCTTTCACAGAATCATCTTCGCTGTTAAATGCATAGTCAACATAACCATCTATGACAAAGTTATTTTTCTCCCAGCCATAGGTTAAGGTAATCTGTTGATCATCAGCATTGTCCTTATCATTAAACGCATGATATAACGATGCCGATGCATATTTCATACCCGGAATAGGGACATTTAAATCCGCGCCAACGCCTACCAAATAGTTATCTTGACTAAAACCATTACTGTTTGAGCCAAACTCGTACTGCCCCGCTAAATTGACTTGTTTGATAAAGCTGTTATCAAACTTTGCCAGCTTAAGTTTGGGCGCAAGCTCACCATAGGTTTCCTTAAACTCTTTACCTGCTGCATTTTCTTTACCTTGATGGCGATCGACAAAGAAAAATACACCACCCCATGTATGGGTCGAGGCATGCTCTAAAGTAACGGTGGTTAAGGTTTCTTGAGGCACTAGCTCATAATCAGTACCGTAAAGCGCTGAGATACTGGTATCAGTGAAGAGCACTTTTGCTTGAGCGCTGCTCATAGCGCCTAAAGCAGCAATAGCAACAAGCGCATAGGTTAGCTTATTAGTGATTAATGATAGGCTTATAGATGAATGATCACGCACAGTAGTATTCCTTTATTTACAGTCGTTGGTGCCTAGCAACATTGCCATCATGGTTATCATGGTTATCATGGCTATAAACGGGGTTTAACTTCCTGTTAAAGCGCACCCGTACTGCTAGAGGGAAAAAGGCTATTAGCTTTCAATAAAAATAAAACGTCATCAAAAAAAGCATCAATGCTGCTGGAACTACAAAAATTTTCTTAATAACTTATTTCAGTAATTCCAATTTTGGCAGCAATTATTAACACTTTGAAACAGTTAAGCATGTTTTATAAGGGCTGACAACTGCATTTTAGCGCCAAATATCAGTAAAAAACGTACTCTAAGTTATTGATATCATCTAAGTTTATGATTTTATTAAAATAACTAACTAAATGGTCAGGAATATTAATTTTGTAAAGGAGGAAGAAATATTGTTACTGTGGTCAATAATCTGCTGCTGAAATACTTGGAGAATTTCTAGACAGAAAAAAGCCTCAATTATGTAAATAATCGAGGCGACATTTGCTTAAACAATAACATCTAAATACAGTCTTAATTATTTGGCTAAGTGGGACGAGAAGCTCGAATTTTCTTATTTGATACTTATTTATCTAGCCATCATCAACTCAACATTGACTTGAAAGTAAGACTCATCTTTTATAGTAATACTGACCTTGCCATTATGGGCATTGGCGATAGCTTGCACGATAGATAAGCCTAAGCCTGTTCCCGAATGCATCATATTCGTTTTATCATGACGGTAAAAGCGCTCAAACAGCTTATCAGCCTCTACTTGAGTCAATGGTTGATCCAATCGATTGGTGATCACTACCTTGAAAGATGCAGGATTTAATATAGATAACCACATATCTTGCTTATCACTCGTGACAGTATGAGGCACAGTCGGGATCTCAATACTAGAGGCTTCAATAATGATCACACTGTCACTAGCAGCATAATAAATGGCATTTGACATGAGATTGGCGAACAGTCTTTGTAATAAGCTTTCGTCTCCTAGCACAGCTTGAAAGTTGCCCGTCTTTTCAAAAGAGATATTCCGATCTTCTGCGATTAGCTCATAGTAATCAATAAGCTTAGTGAACATTGACTCGGTATCAATCTGATTGAGCTGTGAGTTAGACAGCCCTTTTTGTGTCTTTGCTAGCAGCAGCATATTATTAATCAGCGTAGATAACTGCTCAAGGGTGTCATGCTGATGGTGCAGCTGCTCAACATATTCATGGCTTGCTCTAGGCTTACTTAACATCACTTGGGTTTGAGTGCCAAGCGTCGCCAGCGGAGTACGTAGCTCATGGGCAATATTATCTGAAAAGCGTGATAACGATTCAAAATTACTTTCCAGCTTTTCCATCATTAAGTTATAAGACTCAGCCAATGGTCGTAGCTCTAAGGGCATATTACTGACCACCACCCTTTCATGTAACTGCTCAGGATTAATACCCTTCATCTTTTGTACGATAGTAGCTAGGGGAGCAAAACCCCAGTGTACACTTAGTGCTGCTACTGAAACCAATAATAAGGTAATGGCGATAAGTATCAAGCTCAGCTGGCGATTAAACTGGATAAGATATTGATGATGCACATCGATAGGTAGAGCAATAAATGCCAAAACCTCTTGATGTGTAATGATAATGGCTCGGTAATGCCTATTATTTATCTTGATCATAAACTGCTGATCGCGATAGTCCTGCAATAGTTGTAACAAGCTAAAATCTGCCGGTAGATCATTGATGAAATTACTGGGATCGCTGGATAATAATTTGCCGTTTTTATCTGATATTAGCGTTTTTAAATCATAATCTAGCCAAGAAGAATGTAGGTGATTGTCATCAATGAGTGATTGGGACTTTGAAGCTGTTAATGGCTCTACTTCTTCGCCCAAGGCAACCATACGTTTGCGCAAATTAAACGCGGCATGAGTAATGATCTCTGAGTCCATTTGCTCAAAGTGCTCGTTAACAGAGCGCTGAACCCATATATAAATAATGACTTGAGAGATGACAACAAATATGGTCAGTAAAAAAACAGTGCGCCATAACAGCGGCCAACGCCGATTCTTAGATTTATCTCTCATTTGATGTCAGACTGTCTTTATTAATACTATCGTCGCCCATGCCACTATCCACGTCGACAGCCAGTGGCTCTAACTTGTAGCCCATTCCGCGTACCGTATGAATCAGCTTTATATCAAATCCATCATCAATTTTTATCCGCAAGCGCCTTATAGCCACGTCAATGACATTCGTATCGCTGTCAAAATTTATATCCCATACTTGCGAGGCAATCACAGTACGTGGCAGTACTTCACCTTGACGTTCTAGGAAAAACTGTAATAGAGCAAACTCTTTGGCAGTCAGTTTGATAAGGGTGTCGCCTCTGTATACAGTGCGTTTGGCAATATCCATTTTCAGATCAGCGGTATGGATGACTGTGCTTTTATAGTCCGATTGGTTGGCACGTCGCAGCAAACTTTTTATTCTAACAATCAGCTCAGCAAAAGCAAAAGGCTTGGTCAGATAATCATCGCCACCAATTTCAATACCTTTGATTCGATCACTTAAATCATCTTTAGCGGTTAAAAATAAAACAGGCGTATGCTTTCCAGCGGCACGGTAGCGCTGTATCAGCTCAAAGCCACTGACGTCAGGTAGCATCACATCCATCAGCACCACACTAAATTCTTCAGTCATTAGCGCATGATAGCCATCTAGACCAGTCATATAATGATCCACGATGAAGCCGGCCTCAGTTAAGCCTTTCTTAATATATTCTCCAAGTTTTTGCTCATCTTCTACTAACAGTACTTTCATCGTCGCTTACCTTCATATCATTATATTTGTCAACAGCGTATCACTAACGTTGTTAGATTATCATCTATATATTTATCAAAAGTCCTTGTTATAACGGCGCTCTACGGATAAAAGCGGATAATGACATTTGGTTCTAATGACAAGTAGATGACAGTATTGTTTTGTTTCTAACAAAAACGTCATGTCCGTGTCATCTAGCTGTCAGCCTCTATTTAGTATTCTAAATCAACGCCACATAAAAGCTTGTCTCTGATTTAGACCGCTTCTATGAGTTAGGCGATTATCTTACTTAAATGATTTATTATTTGAATTCAAAGGGTTTTAAATGAAAAAATATAGTACATTAAAAAAAGCAGCTTTACTTTCAGTATCAATGTTAGTTGGTATGTCAGCGGCCAATGCTCACACCACGAACTTAGATGCTTCTATTCTTAGTAGTTGTGATGCGGTTACTAGTTTTGCAAAGAACGCAGATCATAACGATGCACAAATTTCTAGCGCGCAAATGAAAGGTTATGTCGATGCGAGAGTCGCGTGTCAGGTTCAGCATCAGGATCAACACTTGCAATCTGAAAAATATTTTGTGAAAAATTATAATAGCGAGAAGTAATACTAAAAGATTACTTGGGATATTGAAATCCCAATATGTGAAGATGACAATATTGTAATCTTAATGTCATGTGCCAGTCAGAACGAATAATGTATCATTGAGGCTGGTCTAACTGCTTTACCCTCAATAGATCTTAATCCAATCAATAGGAATTAATTATGTCGCAATTTAAAGCACTGACTAAATCAATCGCCATTACTGCCATCGCTCTTGTTGTATCAACCTCAGCTCTAGCGCATGACCCTAAAATGCATGCTGAAAAAGATCAAATGAACTGTGAAAAAATGCAAAAGCATATGCAAATGATGGGAAAAATGGATCATAGCAAGATGGACATGAATGACCCTGCTATGAAAGCCATGATGGCCAATATGAGCAAAATGAAGCAAATGTACCAAAAACATTGTGTGACTACTGACAGTAAATCTTAAAAATTTCAGCTCTGTTAACTCACAGCTCCTCTCTAATAGCAGAGAGAAATTAACGGAAATAAGTTTTTAGGAAAATATATGAAGTTTTTATTGGGTGTGCTCTTTACTTTATTTGTGGCAATCGTTGGGATGTTTGCGGTTGTCAGCAGTGGCGTTGTCAACGTGGGTGCAGACCAAGAGCATAGCCCAATGATGTATAGCTTTTTAGAAACTGCGCGCAATCGTTCTATACAAACTGCCAGTAAAGATATTGTGGTACCAGACTTAGAGAAGGTTGACATGATCAGCTCTGGTGGCGCGGACTATAAAGATATGTGTGCAGGCTGTCACTTGTCTCCGGGAGTGGCACAAACTGACTTTAGCGAAAGCTTATATCCGAAGCCGCCCAACTTTACCAAGGCTGATATCGTCAAACGTTATCAAACTGAGGACGGTGCAAAGCAAAGCTTTTGGGCCATCAAACATGGCATTATGGCTTCGGGAATGCCTGCATGGGGCGCCTCCCATGATGACGATAGAATGTGGGCAATGGTCGCTTTTATCAGATCGCTACCTGAATTAGATGAAGCTCAGTACACGATGCTAACCACTCGGATAGATGGCGATATGATGGACATGTCATTTGATGGTGATATGAATATGTCGGATGATGGTATGGGTATGGAGATGTCGGAAGATGGTTCTGGAATGCAGCATTAACCCTATCTGTATATAGAAGCATCATCATTAAATGTTATCGTTATTAATAATGCAGTACTGAACGGTGCTGCATTTAACGTTTTTAGTTAAGACCACAAATATAGGGTCCAGTTTTTAGAGTATCGAGCATAATAATAGACACTTAAAGGTGATTTGATGAGACATTACATACACGGGTTTCCTAATGGACATCACTGGTTATCCGGTCGTGTCCTTTTATTGATGGCGGTATCGGCACTACCCCTTACACTAGCCGCTTGTAGCCAATCTACTACCAGTGTCCCTGATTCTCAACCAGTAAAGGTTGAACAGTCTGCTACTCAGAAGGCACAAGTACTAAACGAAAGTTCGGCTCCGGCAGATGCTCCTGCAATCGACCCATCATCATTACTCAAAAACGTCTCAGCGACCGTCTATAAAGATGCCAACTGTGGCTGCTGTAAAGAATGGGTAGGCTATGCAAAAGACAATGGATTAAGTGCAACCGCGCAAGATGTGGCAGATGTCTCTTTATTCAAGGATCGCTATGGCGTACCACAGCAAATGCGCTCTTGCCATACCACCGTTACTACCGACGGTTTCGTCTTTGAAGGACATGTCCCTGCTAAACACATGGCTCAGTTCTTAGAAAATCCTCCTATACAAGCCATTGGTCTTGCCGTACCTAGTATGCCAGTTGGCAGCCCCGGTATGGAATATCAAGATAAATTCATGCCTTATAAAGTAATGCAGCTTAATAAAGACGGCACCACAGAAGTTTATGCCGCTATTGATTCTCCTCAGCAGCAACTATAATTTTGATGGTTGTTTTGGCTGAGATCTGGATAAATTGAATGTGAGTAGCATCAAAAGCGGCTTAATAAGATTCCCAATCGTAATTGACGTATCGTTAAATATTATAACCATAAGCTTAACCACCATCTCTCAAATTAAATTAGGTCATCATTATGAATAAACAGAACATATTGAACCGCCGACGTTTTTTAACCGGATCCTCCGCTGTCCTTGGCGCCTCCTTGATACCGACCATGGCCAGTAGTGCATTGGGACACTCAAGTCGTTCGGGCAGTCAGGGTGCTACTATCAATAGTGACCAAAACACTCATAAAGTGCCTATATTGACCGGTAAAGAGTTTGATTTATACGTCAGTAAACAGTCCGCTATTGTCAACGGTAAAAAGAGCATGGCAACGCTGATCAATAATTCATTACCAGCACCGACGCTAAAGATGCGTGAAGGCGATACGGTGGTGATACGTGTTCATAATCAGATGGATGAATCAACCTCTATCCATTGGCATGGACTACTAGTACCGTTTGAGATGGATGGGGTGCCGGGTATTAGCTTTGATGGCATTCCTGCAAACAGCACCTTTACTTATAAATTCAAATTAAAACAATCAGGCACCTATTGGTATCACTCACACAGTGGGTTCCAAGAACAAACCGGTATGCTGGGTGCCATTGTGATTGAACCTAAAGGTCGTGAGCGTCATCCTATCGAAGAAGACCACGTGCTCGTGCTCAGTGATTGGACCAGCCGCAACCCGCATAATCTCTTAAAACTGCTCAAACAGCGCGCAGATTTTGATAACTATCATCTGCCAGACTTCAAGAAGCTACTGTCTGATATTGCCGAAACAGATATGAAAACCGCGTTTGATAAGCGTAAAATGTGGAATCAGATGCGCATGATGCCCACTGATTTTACTGACTTGTCGGGTGAAAACACATTTACCTACCTTATCAATGGCAAAACCACCGCAGCTAATTGGGCACAAATCGTCAAAGCAGGACAGCGCGTTAAATTACGCTTTATCAATGCTTCAGCGCAAACCATCTTTGATGTGCGCATACCCGGTCTCAAAATGACTGTGGTGGCAACCGATGGTATTGATGTCGCACCCGTTGCGATTGATGATTTTCGTATTGGCGTGGCTGAGACCTATGATGTCATTGTCACCCCAACCAAAGATGCCCATACCATATTTGCCCAAAACATAGACCGTTCAGGCTATGTCGCTGCGACGCTTGCCACCAAAGAAGGCGCTCGTGCGGCAACGCCTGCTATGGACAAAATCGAATGGCTCACCATGGCAGATATGATGGGCGCTATGGGTGCTGATGGTTATAAAGCCAAGCATGCCAAAACTGAGTATGACTTCAAATCTGACATGCGTGTGGACAGTCCACGTATGAACCTTGATGATCCCGGTATTAACCTGCGTAACATTGATAGAAAGGTGCTGAACTATAGCCAGCTGCGCTCTGTCGATGAGGCAATATTTGCAGAGCAGCGCAAGCCTACCCGAGAGATCGAGTTACATTTAACTGGTAACATGGAGCGCTATATCTGGGCGTTTGATGGGGTTAAGTTCAGTGAAGCGACACCGGTTAATATTAAGCCGGGTGAGCGCGTGCGCATTACCTTAGTCAATGACACGATGATGAACCATCCGATGCATTTACACGGCATGTGGAGCGATTTGCGCATGCCTAACGGTGAGTTTCAGGTGCGCAAGCATACTATGATGGTGCAACCAGCTCAAAAAATTAGCTTTGATGTCACAGGAGAAGCTGGTCGATGGGCATGGCATTGTCATCTGCTCTATCATATGGAAGCCGGTATGTTCAGAGAAGTGGCGGTCGTTTAAGCAAATCTTTGGTTGATAGGTGAGAGATGAGATGAAAATACATAAAGTGGGTTTACGGTTCGCTGGGGTATCATCATTGGTATTACTAGCATCATCATTTGCTAATGCTGCTGACCCGTCCACTGCTAAAAAAGACATGATGATGTCAGGCATGGATCATAGTAGTATGGACATGTCAGATATGGATCACAGCGGCATGGATATGTCAGATATGGATATGTCAGATATGGACATGTCGGATATGGATCATAGCGGTATGGACATGTCTGGTATGGATATGTCGGATATGGATCATAGCAAAATGGATATGTCTGGTATGGACATGTCGGATATGGATCACAGTGGCATGGATATGTCAGGCATGGACCATGGCAGTATGGATATGTCAGGTATGCAAGGTGGTAAAGCGCCAGCTGATGCGCGCAGTTCCGACTATTCAAACGGCGTTCCCTATGGACAGTATGGTAAGCCTATGATGATGGGTGATATGCCATTATGGGGCGTTTCTGTAGATGATTTAGGTTATCAGTTTGACGACGATCAGATTAATTATGAGGTTGGTGCTTGGTATGGCCTAGATGAGCGCCGTCTCTCTTTACGCAGTGAAGGTAGTATTAAGACCGAAGGTGATAAAGAAATTGATAGTCTGACCTCACTATCTTACTGGAAGCCGCTAAGTATCTTCTGGAATGGCGAGGCCGGTGTTGCTTATGATACCGAAAATGACAAACCTGCCATTATGGCGGGTATTGTCGGTACTATGCCTTACTTTATTGAAACCGATGCCAGAGCTTATCTGTATTCTGATGGACAAGTTCGATTGGACCTTGGCGCAGAATACGAGTGGCGTTTGAGCCAGCACTGGGTTGTGATACCGGAAGTAGGACTAACAGCCTTTAGTAAAAAAGACAGCGACAATCATATTACCAAAGGTTTTAACGAGATGGATGCTGAAGTGAGGCTCACTTATGAGACATTCAGTCGCCAACTTGCGCCTTATGTGGGTGTGAGTTATGAGACAGCGCTTGGTAGTGCTCGAGATCAGCGTCGTCAACATAATGAATCGGTTGATAGCAGTAGTTTGACTGCGGGGGTTAAATTCTGGTTCTAATATTATTAATGTAATAGGAGATATACTATGAATGCTTCAGATCAAAACAACATGAATCATCAACAGGGCATGAACCCTTATATCAAGTTCACCCTGATGATTGTGACGTCTACGATTGTGATGTACATCATGATGTATTTCAATACTTATGAATGGAGTCATGTTTACTTTAGTGAAACCCGAGCTTATATGGCGCTCTACATGGGTGCGGGTATGGCCGTCATTATGCTCGCCTTTATGGGTAATATGTACAAAAAAACCAAAGTTAATTTGATGGTTTATGGACTGAGTGTGTTGATGTTTGCCGTTGGGATATGGGGCGTGCGCTCTCAATCAACGGTCGATCAGGTCGATTGGATGCAAGCGATGATACCACATCACTCGATTGCTATTTTGACCAGCTCAAGAGCAGATATCGAAGATCCTAGAGTGCAACAGCTCGCTGACGATATTATTAAAGCGCAAAAGCGTGAAATCGCTGAGATGCAAGCGCTGATCGAAGAGCTTGAATAGACAATGATGTATGTAAATATTATAAAGCTCTCTAATAAAAAAATACCTGCATTCATGCAGGTATTTTTTTATTAGAGAGTAAGCTGTTTCAAGAAAAGTGACAAAAAATAAAATGGCAAGTTCATAAAAATAAAGGGTTTAAAGAGAAATCCAAACACAAAAAAACCTCAAACAATCTAATATTTGAGGCGAAACTTGCTTAAACTTAACAGTTTAAATTCGTTTTAAATATGGCGCAGCGGACGGGACTCGAACCCGCGACCCCCGGCGTGACAGGCTAGAACCACTAAACTTTATAAATCGTTATTAAGTTATATTAACCTATAAAAACATACATATCAATATCTTAAGTCAATAAATAGCTATGACGTTTGGCGCAATTTAAGACATTTTACATGAGCTATATTCCATATTTTGGTCAAAAAAATGTTTAATTATTGCACATTAGAATTCGAAAAAAGCATAGTAATTATACATGTTTTTTTTGCGTTTATTATTTAGATTAACGTTTTTAGATTATTATCTATTAGATATATCTGGAAAATTAGCGTCTAAAGTTTAAGGAATGGTCTATCCAGTTCAACCACCAAGCTACCCTTTATCCAAACCATAATCTATCCATTTTACCTTTATCTGATCGGTAATATTCGCGTTAGGATAAGTAAATACAGTACCGCCAAGATAAAGCTCATCTCCGATTTTATACGGTTTTTCTTCAAAGGTCAGAATCTCTGTATCCGCATCCCAAGAAAAAGAAGTCTCCTCCATTGCCAGTAAATAAGTGTTGTCTTTAGTCGTTACCTCTTCAGTGTTCATAGCTAAAGCAAGACAGTTATCCACACTTAATATCTGCCTATCTACTAGCTAACTCTCATCTTTATACTTTCTTTATATCCTGCCTATTTATCTTAATAACACTTTTATACTTCTCTCAGCATACTAATGACATTATCCAATGAGCAGCAAGGTCTTAGTAATCTTGCGGCAATTAATTGACTGATCTTGGTGTTAGGAGAGTGCTATGGAAGTATTTTCAGGGCTTATCGCCCTAGGTTTATTTGTCTATTTGCTATACGTACTGATTAAACCGGAGGCGTTCTAATGACCATCCAGGCTTTATCTCAGTTGATTATTTATCTTCTCATTTTATTTACTTTGGGCTATTTTTTATCCGGTTATATCATGCAGCGTATGCAGGCACCGATATCCCGTCTTGAATCACGCGGTTTTACTGCACTCGGTATGCTTGGACGAGATAGCAAAGGTAATGTTGCGTCGGGGATGAACTGGAAACAGTATGCACTCGCTATTGTCTTATTTAACATCATTGGCTTTTTGGCGCTATTTATATTGCAACTGGTGCAAGGCAATCTACCGCTCAATCCGCAAGCGATGACCGGAGTTACTTGGGACTTGGGCATGAATACGGCCATCAGTTTTATGACCAATACCAACTGGCAGGCTTATGGTGGCGAAAGCACCATGAGTTATCTCACCCAAATGATGGGTATGTCGCTACAAAACTTTTTGTCAGCAGCAACAGGTATTGCCGTCGCTTTTGCCTTGATGCGTGGCTTGATATTTAAGAAAAGCGCTCACCTTGGTAATGCGTGGGTCGATTTATGGCGCTGTAATATTTATATTCTATTACCGATAGCGACAATCATCGCGCTTCTATTAATGAGTCAAGGTGTTGTACAAACCCTATCGACCTATATGGACGTGCAAACTCTACAAGGTGATACCCAAACCATCGCCTTAGGACCAGTCGCGTCACAAGAAGCGATTAAAATGTTAGGCACTAATGGTGGTGGTTTCTTTAACGCCAACTCTGCTCATCCATTTGAGAACCCTACGCCTTTTTCTAATTTAATTCAGATGCTCGCTATTTTTCTTATTCCTACTTCACTGTGTTTTTGTCTCGGTAAGATGAGTGGCAACCTGAAGCAAGGGGTGGCGATATTAGCAGCCATGACCGTATTGTTTGTCGGTATGTATTCATTAACTGTGAGTAGTGAACTTGCTGGTAACCCTTGGTTGACATCACAAGTGTCAGGGCTAACCGCTGCTGATGTCAGTGGCAATATGGAAGGTAAAGAAGTGCGCTTTGGTATTGTGGCTTCATCGTTATTTGCCACCATCACTACTGCGGCATCATGTGGTGCGGTAAATGCGATGCATGACTCATTTACGCCTATGGGTGGCTTTGGTTTGATGCTGCAGATGCAATTAGGCGAAGTGGTATTTGGCGGTGTCGGAGCCGGACTGTACGGCATGTTGCTCTTTGCAATATTGGCGGTATTCGTATCAGGGCTCATGATTGGACGGACACCAGAATATCTTGGTAAAAAGATTGAACCATTTGAGATGAAAATGGTTGTATTAGCATTACTTGCAGCACCCACTATGGTGCTAATGGGAACGGCGATTAGTGTGATGACTACGAATGGTCAAGCAGGGATTTTTAATCCTAGCGCCCATGGTTTCAGTGAAGTGCTGTATGCCTTTAGCTCTGCTGCCAATAATAATGGTTCTGCTTTTGCAGGGTTGGGGGCCAATTCGGTCTTTTATAACTCCATGCTTGGGCTTGCGATGGTGGTTGGGCGTTTTGGGGTCATCATTCCAGTACTGGCTTTGGCAGGATCGTTGGCGAAAAAACCAAGACTTGAAGTCAATAGCGGTACTTTACCGACGACCACGCCATTATTTGTGGGTCTATTAGTCGGAACTGTGCTGATGATTGGCGCATTGACTTTCATTCCTGCGTTAGCGCTTGGACCTATTGTAGAGCATATATGGATGATGAAAGGTTAGCCGCTGCCTATTTGTCTAGACTTCAGCAAATTTGCCAAAGTCGATAGATTTGATAATTTGATAAATAGGCACTTACCTTTTTAGTGGTGAATTGCTCCCTTTTTATGATTATGTTAGGAATAAAGACCATGAATGTTTCAATAGATGCTAATAATAAAGACTTAGATGTGCCCCCTCAGCAAGAGCCTGATAACTCTGATTTACCCGAAAAACCTTCCCAAGGCCTCCTAGATCCGGCGTTGATTAAACCGGCGCTAAAAGATGCGCTACTCAAGCTTGATCCTCGCGTTCAGTGGCGTAATCCCGTGATGTTCGTCGTTTATATCGGCTCATGGTTGACGACCATATTAGCCATTAACATGTTAATCCAAGGTCAAACGGGACTACTCTTTACTTTGTTAATTACCTTTTGGCTATGGTTTACCTTATTGTTTGCCAACTTTGCTGAAGCCTTGGCAGAAGGTCGCAGTAAAGCGCAAGCATCGAGTCTTAAGCAGGCACGTCAAGATGTGCAAGCGCGTAAGCTTGCTAGTAGCGAGCGATTATCCGCAGCTACTATAGTGCAGGCGACTGAGCTTAATCAAGATGATATTGTATTAGTGCAAATGGGAGAAATCATTCCAGCGGATGGTGAGGTGATAGAAGGTCTTGCTTCAGTCGATGAATCAGCCATTACTGGTGAATCCGCTCCTGTAATCCGTGAAAGTGGCGGTGATTTTAACGCAGTCACTGGCGGTACTAAGGTCTTGTCTGACTGGCTGATTATTCGTATCACCCAAGCGCCGGGGCAAGGATTTTTGGATCGTATGATTGCCTTGGTAGAAGGTGCCAAACGTACTAAAACGCCCAATGAGATTGCACTGACTATTTTGCTTATTGCATTAACCCTGATATTTCTAATGGTTTGCGTCACCCTGTTGCCATTCTCTCAGTTTGCAGTGCTCGCATCAGGTCAAGGCGAACCCATCTCTATTGTTATTTTAGTCGCATTACTGGTCTGCCTTATTCCAACAACGATTGGCGGTTTATTATCGGCTATTGGCGTAGCAGGTATGAGCCGTATGATGCAAGCCAATGTCATTGCGACCTCTGGACGTGCGGTAGAAGCTGCTGGCGACGTCGATGTACTATTGCTCGATAAGACCGGCACTATTACTTATGGTAACCGCCAAGCTTCTTTATTTCTGCCTTCTAACGGTATTAACGAGAACTTGCTAGCTGAAGTGGCATTGATTAGCTCGCTAACCGATGAGACGCCCGAAGGTCGCAGTATCGTCAAACTGGCCCAAAGCCGTTTTGATATCGATGAGAATGTCTGGAAATCAAAGCCATTTAAAACTATCGAATTTACCGCACAAACTCGCATGAGTGGTACCGATATTGAGCAACGCCGCATCCGTAAGGGCGCTTATGATGCCATTGTAAATTGGGTGACAGAACAAGGCGGTGCGCTACCGAGTAATTTAGAACAACAAGTAGAGGAAGTGGCGCGCCGTGGTAGTACACCATTATTAGTTGCAGATGGTCAGCAGATATTAGGCGTTATCGAGCTCAAAGACGTGGTCAAATCTGGTATCAAAGAGCGCTTTGCTGAATTGCGAAAAATCGGTATTACTACCGTGATGATTACTGGTGACAACCCTTTAACGGCTGCTGCTATCGCTGCTGAAGCTGGGGTTGATGACTTTATGGCGGAGGCTACCCCAGAACAAAAACTTGAATTGATTCGTAGTTATCAGCGCCAAGGTAAGCTGGTGGCAATGACTGGTGATGGTACCAATGACGCGCCAGCACTTGCCCAGGCTGATGTTGCCGTTGCTATGAATAGTGGTACTCAAGCGGCCAAAGAAGCGGCAAACATGGTGGATTTGGACTCAAATCCGACCAAGCTTATTGAAGTGGTGCAAACCGGCAAGCAGATGTTGATGACCCGCGGGGCGCTGACGACTTTTAGTTTGGCCAATGACGTCGCCAAATACTTTGCGATTATTCCAGCGGCCTTTGCGGGTACTTACCCTGCTCTAAACGTCTTAAATATTATGCATTTGGGCAGCCCAAAGAGCGCTATTTTATCAGCGGTTATTTTTAATGCTTTAATCATTGTATTTCTAATTCCACTATCGCTGCGAGGGGTAAAGTATCGTCCAGACTCTGCTATTAACCTATTGCGCCGGAACCTCTTGATATATGGATTGGGCGGACTACTGCTACCGTTTGTGGGTATTAAACTTATCGATATGCTCATTAACGTATTGCACCTGGTCTAACCATTCACAAGGAATATTACTATGCACACTCATTCTCACCCAGATACCAACACTAAGCCATCAGTGCAAGATGCAAAAGATAGCAGCAACACATTAGATGACGCTGCTACTCATATGCCAATGCTCAAACCTGCTATATTGCTATTTATATTATTAGGTATCATTTTAGGTTTATGCTATCCATTACTAATGACGGGCGTCGGGCAAGTGACTATGCCCAATCAGGCAAATGGTAGCTTAATAGAAAAAGAGGGACAATTAGTTGGCTCTGCGCTTATCGGCCAACAGTTTGATCAACCACAATATATATGGACACGACCTTCTGCTGCTGGTGACGGTTATGATGCTACCCAATCTTCAGGTAGTAATTTGGGACCTTTAAATCCTGAACTTGCCAGCAATGTTGAGGCGCAAGTGCAAAAGCTTAAGGCTGCTGATCCACAGAATAAAGCGCCGATTCCGATTGATTTGGTAACCATGTCGGGAAGTGGCTTGGATCCACATATCTCACCTGCGGCTGCCCAGTGGCAAGCAAATAGAGTGGCAAACATACGCGGAATAAGTGCTGAACAAGTACAAAAAGCAATCGACGATAATACCGATAGTAAGCAGTTTAATATCTTTGGAGAGCCGCGTGTCAATGTGCTGGCCGTTAACTTAGCTTTAGACCAGATATCTACTCTCCCAGTTAAATAGTAAGACAGTATTAAACAATACTACCGGATTAACCAAAAGCCGCCACTTTAATTTACTTTTATTTAAGAGCTATCGAGGGTCATAATGAATATTAACCGCCCTAGCCCAGATGCGTTATTGCAGCAAATCAAGCAGCAAGAGTATACGGTCAATAGAGGTAAATTAAAGATATTTTTTGGAGCGTCGGCCGGGGTTGGTAAAACGTATGACATGCTGACCTCTGCACACCAAGCACAATCGCATGGACGTAATGTATTGGTTGGTATTGTAGAGACACATGGTCGCAGTGAGACAGCAGCACTGGTACAAGGGCTATCAGTATTGCCGCGACGCGAGATTGAATATCGTGGACAGATGCTACAAGAGTTTGACATTGATGCCGCTCTCGCCAGTCATCCAGATATCTTGCTGGTTGATGAGCTGGCACATAGTAATATTCCAAGATCTCGCCATCCTAAACGTTGGCATGATGTTGAAGAGTTACTAAAAGCAGGTATCAGTGTTTACACGACCCTAAACGTTCAGCATTTAGAAAGCTTAAATGATGTTGTCAATCAAATTACCGGAGTGGTGGTTCAAGAAACCTTGCCCGACTGGTTTTTTGATCAGGCAAATGAAGTGGTATTGGTTGATTTACCGGCAGATGAATTATTGGCGCGTCTTCACGAAGGTAAAGTATACATTCCAAGCCAAGCCAAACACGCTATTAATAACTTCTTTCGTAAAGGTAATTTGATCGCGCTGCGAGAGCTGGCATTACGCCGAACCGCAGACTTGGTCGATGCAGATATGCAAGATTATCGTAACCAAGCTCGAATTTCACCTATTTGGAATACCGCAGATCAGCTATTGGTAGGAATCAGTACGGGGGCGCACAGCGAACGCCTCATTCGTCATGCTGCTAGGCTGGCCAGTAGTCTACATTCACAGTGGTATGTGGTGCATGTCGATACACCACGCGGTTTAAATCGTTCAGTTAATAATAAGCAGAAAGTTTTGGAGGCATTGCGTTTAGCGGATGATTTGGGTGCAAAAACCGAAGTGATTAGTGCCATTACCGTGGCAGAGGGTTTGACCAGCTATGCCCATCAATTCAATATTGGCCGTATTATTATTGGACAAAACCATGCTAACCGTTCTAGACCGTATCACTGGGGTCAGTCGCTGGTAAAGCGCATCTCACAGCAAGACGTTAATTTAGATTTGATATTGGTTAATCAAACTAAGCAGTTAAGCAAAACCACTAATGAGCGTCAATTCCCATCTTGGAACGTGGCAGAATTATCATCGGTAGATAACCGTAATGGCTATCTTATGGCAGTTTTGGGATGCGGATTGGTAACCGTTACCCTAGTTGCCCTCACGCGCTGGTTTGATTTAGCCAACGTTGTCATGCTGTACTTATTAGTGATAGTCTTTATCTCAGTACGCTTTGGACGCGCGCCTGGCATATTGGCTGCTTTTTTAAGTGTGTTAAGTTTTGATTTATTTTTTGTTGAACCTAAGCTGTCATTTAATGTCAGTGATGTCCAATACTTAGTCACCTTTGCCGTTATGCTTATCGTCTCTTTAATCATTAACAACCTAGCAGTTGGCCTGCGATTTCAGGCACAAGCTGCCCGTAAACGTGAACAACAGGCCATATCCATGAGCTATCTTGCTCAAAGTCTGAGCGCGGCTCGTAAAAACGATGACATCATCAGCCAAGCTGCAGCATGGCTAACGCAGCATATTGCTAGCACCGCAATCGTAGTAATGCCCGACTCGAACAATAAGCTGATCGTTATGACGGATTGTACGATACCTGCAGAATTCAATTGGGTTGTCACCCGATGGGTATTTGATCATAACGAAAGCGCGGGACTAGGAACTAATACGCTTACCGCCAATACGATGCACTATCGGGCACTCGCTACATCAAATCAGGTGCTCGGTGTTTTAGCACTGATGCCTACAGATAGTGAGAGTTTCAATCAACCCGAACAACAAAGAACCCTTGATATGGCCATTGCCCAAATAACGCTAGCCTTAGAGCGGGTATATTACGCAAAAGTGGCTCAAACCGCGCTCATAAAGGTAGAATCAGAGCGGCTGCGTGGGACTTTATTATCGGCCCTGTCTCATGATATCCGAACGCCAATAACGGTATTATCTGGTTTAGCGTCTTCTCTTGCTATCCAGAGTTTAACGGCAAGTGAGCAGAAGCAACTGGCAGTCGATATTGAGCAGCAAGCAAACGTCATTCAGCGTTTAGTCATTAATATTTTAGATTACGTCTCGCTACAGTCTGGCGGCATGAAACTAAACAAGCAATGGGTGAGCTTAGAAGAAATCGTTGGTAGTAATATCCGTCAGCTTGAGCACTCTTTAAAAGAGCGCCAGATAGAAATAGACATTCCCCATAATATTGACTTTATTTATACCGACGAATTGATTTTGTCGCGTATTTTAAATAACTTAATAACCAATGCAATCAATTATACCCTAGACAATGCCTGTATTTGCATCAAAGCAATGCTTGATAATAATCGGCAATACCTGATAACGGTGACAGACACAGGAGAAGGTCTACCTGTAGGTATGGAGACGCAAATATTTGAGCGCTTTACTCGAGGGAATTCGGAAGGTACTACAACGGGATTGGGTTTAGGCTTAGCTTTGAGTAGAGATTTAGTTGAGCATCTGGGTGGCACGTTAAGCGCTAATAATATACAACCTCACGGTGCACAATTTATTATAACGCTACCTTGGCAACCTTTGCCTGAACAAGATTTATTGAGTAACGACTTTATAGCAAGCAGCCCAAACATTGATTCAGCAAACTTAGCACGATAAGTGCTATATCATAAGGTTAATACTAATAGCGAAAAACACACTAATGAAGACCATACTAATTATCGAAGATGAAGCCCATATTGCGCGATTTATTAAAACAGCGATGGAGCAAGAAGGCTATCAAGTTTATATCGCTGATAGCTCGCACAGGGGCTTAATAGAAGCTGCAACGCGCCGTCCTGATTTACTTATATTAGATCTTGGCTTACCTGACGGTGATGGCTGTGACGTCATTGCAGATATTAGGACGTGGTCCTCATTACCTATTTTAGTATTATCAGCTCGCAGTGATGAACAGGATAAAATAAAAGCGCTCAATTTAGGTGCAGATGATTATTTAGTGAAACCTTTTAGTATGGGCGAATTGGTTGCGCGTGTTAATGCACATATGCGCCGCTGGCAGGTTGGCTACGAAGCACCTAGTCAGATAGAGCTTGGCAATGTCAGCATCGATCTGACGCAGAGACAAGTCAAGAAAAATGGTAAAGACGTCCATTTAACACCTATTGAGTATCGCTTGCTGACTGTCCTGATCCGTTATGCGGAAAAAGTACTGACCCATAAACAACTGCTTAATGAAGTTTGGGGTAAAGGTCATAATCATCAAGAACATTATGTTCGCATATTTATGTCAAATTTACGCCAGAAAATAGAAGATAATCCTTCTCGACCAAATTTCTTCTTAACCGAAATCGGTGTCGGCTACAAGCTACATATCCCTAAAGACTGACAATACATGAATGTATTTAGTCTCCTAACTAGAATATTAAGCTGATGGTAAGATGCAAAAAAAGAGGGAAACATCATGAACAAGCTCAGTATGTCCGCCATAGCCATTGCTATATTGATGCTGTTATCAGGTTGTGATAAATCAATAAAAGATCCCAATATAGTATTTTCAGAAGATAATAAAGATCCTATTAAAGAGCTTGAAACAACCTCTACCGTCGATTCCCGTCAGTTAAATTATAAACAAACCTTTTATGTGCCCATTTATTCAGACATTTATATTGATAGGTACAATGAAAAAGTATTGCTATCGGCGACTTTGAGTATTCGTAATACCACATTAGAAAAATCACTATATATCAATAAAATTGATTACTACGGTACTAATGGAGAGCTAATAAAGTCCTATATCAAGAACTCAATTAAGCTACCACCTATGGCAACCCTCAACTATATCGTTGAAAAAGAAGAAAATAAAGGGGGTCCTGGTGCAGACTTTATCATTGAGGTTGAAGCTTTAGATGATACGGTTAAACCAGTGATTGAGGCGGTAATGATTGGTAATTTTAGTAATAAAGCTTTTGCTTTTAATACGCAAGGGACACCAGTTATGCACTGATAAAAAATCATTTTATATTCAATGTATATCGTTCGTTAACTCATAAAGTGGAACACAAAAATACATTTTAAAAGTGACCTTCTTTATCTTTAAATTGTCCATTTGATCAATAACGATTCATCTGATAGCTCTGTTCTAACCTGAACTTAGGCATGTTCAAAAGACCTCATTATTTTAATATTACTAAAGATTGTAGCAATGTATCCATTAATAATACATCTGGCAGTAATTCAGGAATCCTTTGCTTGGTATGTGAAACCTTTAAGTTTGTTATGATTATTCACAGTACCTCGAGTCTTATCGATAAGCATTGAAAAATCTTTCTGACTAAGATAGTTTATTGGCGATTCATCTTCATTACCAAATATTTCGTTCCAAATAGCGCTACTATATTTGCCTTTAGCCTGTGATAACTCTCTAATTTCTGAATACATGACACCTGGTTTTGAAAGTGAAAGAATAGAAATCGCCCTAATATAATCCATATATATAAAGTCTATTACGTCTTGGTCAAACTTATCTTGAATTCTTTTTTTTACTCTGTTTATCTGTTCATCAGTTTTATTCTTTGTATCATGACCTTGAGATGTTGTATAACTTAGAATCACAGTATTTTCATTAGAAATGTCATTTAGATCAAATATAGGAGAAAAACAGCCCCCGATGATTTCGTATAAACCGTCTTTAAATATGACAGAAATATTATGAATAGGTATGTCAACTCTGCTGCCAAAATAGTTAGGTACGTTTTTGAGGTATGTACTCTTATCACTACTAATATAGGCTTTGATCAGTACTTGATGAAGCCTACTGGCTAAAGGATGGAGTTTTACGGTTGAGTTGCTATTTAAACTAATTGTTTTAGCAGATAGTTTCATATTACGCTACTTCCTTATTAATTCTGTCACCCATCATAATAAATACATAGTGGCTAAATATTTGTATTGTCCTAACATTCCACTGCCTTATAGGTATAACAGAGTTTGCTCTATTTTTAATTCTTGTAACTTCGGTTTGACTAGCGAGTGATAGCTCTACTCGGATCTGTTTTTGATTTTGACAAAAGCTTTCTTCTTGCTCATTATCCATATTTATTCTCTGCGAAATAGGTATATCTTTTAAAGCATTGTCCCAAGCATCCTGATCTTGTTCGGCAGCTTGCGCATAGTTGTAGTATCTCAGTCGAATATCTTTTTTATAGACTAGTTTACGAATAACTTGAAGATAGTTATAGAGGTCTACTGCGCAGTTAAATATAATAAAGTTTTTATTATATTGAGAGTAAGTAAGTGTATGATATATAAATTGATGGATATGTTTTTTGTCCTCACTCTCTAAGTAAAGGCTACGAAATTTTTCCGTCATTTGCATCATGATTCTTCTATCATCATCATATCTATCCTTAACAGGTAATAAGCCTCCTTTATTATTGATATCAAATAACCTAGGGTTACCTTTCCTAGTTTGAAAATCTAAATCGTCTCTTAGTCGCTTTGCATTATGATGCCATGTTTCAACAGTTTCTTGACTGACATCATAGATATGCATGAGATTCTCATAATCACCTTTCTGAGTATAAGCTTCAAGAACTTGATGTACTTCATCGAAAGAATATTTCTTAACTTTTACAATTTTTTCATCAAAATCATCATTAAGTATTTTACTGTGCATAGGTTTCGGAAAATAAGGCAGTTTAAGCTTATCAATGAGATATTCATTTAGTCTTAAATGCATATTTTCAGTTTCAAATTTTTGTCTTCTCGGTATTTTTAGTATCTGATTGTGCTTCATAGCTAGCTTGAAATTGGTCTGCCATAATAATAATCCCACCTGAATGTCCGTAAAATGTACATATGATGAAAATGTTGTACTAGGGGTAGCGTGGCCTGCTATTCCTGCCAAAGCATATATTTTCTTGTATGCAAGATTCGTTTCGAAATGATTGACGATGCTAGCAGCTTGAGCTGATTCGTAGGGTAGCAAGCTGAGCTATGCTGAAGAAACCGTATAACTAAACTTGGTAAACTAAGCATATTAATCGGAGTTTACCATGACCAAAAAAATCAGAACTTATAGCACAGAATTTAAAGCTGAAGCCGTTAAGAAGATAGCAGACAATAACGGCAACATCTCATCGACCGCAAAGCAGCTTGGCATCGCCATGCAAACCTTATCTAATTGGCATAACAAAGCCAATCAAGGCAAGCTTGTCGGCACAGAGCAATATGATCCTGATCTTATGAGTGCTCTTCAAGAAATAAAGCAGCTCAAGCGGCAGATCAAAGTTGCCGAAGAGGAACGAGAGATACTAAAAAAGGCGACGGCGTACTTCGCGAAAAACAGACCGTAAAGTACGCCTTTATCAAAGACAATCAGCAGATATTTAGCATCACTACTATGTGCCGTGTATTAAAGATTAAGCCATCGAGCTACTATGACTGGATTAGTCGTGACATCAGTGATCAGCAGATACATCGCAACCAGTCTGAATTACTGGTTAAAGCGGCTCACAGTGAAACGAAAGAACGTTATGGCGTAGATCGACTGCATGCTCATCTAAGCGAGCAAGGCCACAACATTAGCCTGTATATGGTCAGAAGCATTAAAGAAGAACATGGCATTAAATGCCGTCGCCACAAGCGCTTTAAAGTGACCACCGACTCTAATCACAACAAGCTGGTTTATCCAAACGTGCTGGATCAGAAGTTTGATGCCAATCGTCCTAATGAGTCTTGGGTCAGTGACATTACGTATATCTGGACCAATGAGGGCTGGTTGTATTTAGCTGGAGTCAAAGATTTGTACACCAAAGAGCTGGTCGGGTATGCGATCAATAAGCGAATGACAGCAGATCTAGTATGCCGTGCACTCAATATGGCAATCAAGAACAAACGACCTAGCAAAGGGCTAATAGTTCACTCTGACAGAGGCAGCCAATATTGCAGTCATGCCTACCACAAGATCATCAAGCGACATCAGTTTGCAGGCTCAATGAGCGCTAAAGGTAACTGCTTTGATAACGCACCTATAGAGAGTTTCTGGGGCGTATTAAAGAATGAATTAGTATATCACCAAGACTATAAAACAAGATTTGCAGCTATCAGCGATATCATTGGATATATTGAGTTGTACTACAACCAAACTAGGATTCAAAAGAGCTTGGGCCATAAATCGCCAAGACAGGTGTGGTTTGATTATTATCGTCAAGCTGCGTAATTAAATTTCCCAAGTTTAATTGTACGGATTTGACGGCAGGGGTCAATACCATTATGCACACCAAGTAACGGTGACTTGGTAGACTGCTGTAGCGATTGCCTAGTATCACCATACCAAATGTGGGAAGCCAGCGCATCAAAGCTGATACCTTCTCTTAAAGAGCCGTTTTCATTAAAGATGACTTCACCTAAGCGGTAGAATTTGAAGCCACTACCACCTGTCCAGTTGACGTCTTCTGAAATACCACCTTGCTCACCATCGACTACTTTTTTTAGCCTTGGTTGGCAATGAGTGACTGCATGATCCCCAAGCTCAATACCAATGAACTTACGGTTCATTTTCATAGCAACAGCGGCAGTTGTGCCAGATCCAAGGAATGAATCTAAAATAAGATCATTAGGCTTTGTGGCGAGATCTAAAACTCTTTTTATCAATCTTTCAGGTTTTGGAGTTGTAAAAGCATCCTCCTTATCAAACACTTTCACCTCTTCTCGCGCTTCATGATTATGACCTGCATCGCTATGTAACCAAATGGTAGATGAGGGTGTACCTGAACTTTTAAGTTCGCTCAAGAAAGTTTTTCTGGATGGAGCTGCATCACTTTTTACTCCAAACCATATTTCATCGTTTTCGTCCATTTTTTTCAGAGTCGATTCTGGAAACCTCGGTGATGTCCCAGCTGGTGGAGTCCATATGTATCCGTTTTTAAAAGTATATGAAAACGCTGCTTCTTTTTCAGATCCTTTTCTTTTTGCATATAAAGGAGTTGATTTCCAAACGCCTTTAGGGTGATTATCAGGATTTTTATATCTATTATTCATAGCCTCAGTTCTTTCTAAGGGATAAGGTCTCCATTCTTCTTTGTTTTTGGCATAGATTAATAAATGATCATGACTATCTGATAACCACTTGGCATCATTAGCGATTGTATATTTTTTCTGCCAAACACTATTAGCGACAAAGTTTTTCCTTCCAAAAATTTCATCACACATCACTTTTAAATAGTGTGATTCAGAATCGTCGAGTGTAATCCAAATAGAACCGTCTTCAGATAGTAGCTGATGCAATAGCTCTAAGCGTGGATAGATCATCGACAGCCATTTGCTGTGCTCTAAATTATCGTCATAGTGTTCAAAGGCACTTTTGGTGTTATAAGGTGGGTCAATAAAGATGCACTTTACCTTTCCTGAATGCGTAGGAATGAGTGCTTTCAATGCATCAAGGTTATCGCCTTGAATGAGCATATTGTCAGTATCTGACTCGCCATACGATAATTCTGGCACTAGCTCTACCAAACGATACGGACAGTCACGCGCTGTAGTCAACGCTTGCTCTTTATTCAACCAATTCAATATAGGCATATCGCCTCACTTCCTTCTTTATTTTCAGCTGTAAATGGCTGGCATGTTTAGTGCTTAATATTCTGAGTGGTAATTTATCATATAACCCGTTTGCTCTCACCAGATATCGACCTGTAATATGATATCTTAGGCATTTGCTTTGGCAGAGCTACTTTAAGCTATTGTTGGATATTTTTCAGGGCTGATTTGAGTCGTTGCGACATTGTTTGTCGTATGCAAATGCTCTGTACCTATCAATTTTTGTGGGGTGTTGGTATATTTGAGTTGAAATGTATATATCAAAAAACATAGATCACTTAAGAATATAGATCACTTAAGAATATAGATCCACGTCAACTCTATCCAAGCGGAATTATACTGATGGAACTAACCTTACCAGAACTAAGTCTATCCACAAAACAAGTCGGAAGTAAGAATAGTTACCACTTGTCCATTGAACCGAGAAAAATTATAAATTTTGACGAGATTATTGAGGATAAAGGTTATAGCCTTATACATGATGGTGAAGTTCAATATTGTTTCGTTAGAAATAACAACAGAGTTCCTGAAGGCTTTGAATACGTTATCCATTGTGATAAACCGTTAACGGTTAACTCTTTCGATAGTGTTAAATTAAAAGAGTGGCTAAAGCACCCCAATAAAATTCATCACACGCCAGCGGAAGTAAGAGAGTCTTGGCGAAACAAATTCCACTTTAAAGAAGAAGATACGTCAAATAAAATTTTGGGCCTAAGAATACCGCAAATATCAGCCTTATATGCCATTTTAAGTCATATAAAAGTATCAAGCCAGATGGCTACCGTTGTTATGCCAACGGGTACAGGTAAAACAGAAACCATGCTGTCTGTATTGGCTGTCGAAAGATGTGAAAAGTTACTGGTTATCGTGCCATCGGACGCACTGCGCAACCAATTAGCAGAGAAGTTTATAACGTTCGGATTGCTAAAAGCATTTGGCATTCTTGATAAGGATGTATTAAATCCTATAGTAGGCATTCTCAATCAAGGCGTATCAGCGCTTAATGACTTATTCGATATTATTGATAACTCTAATGTGATTGTCACTACCATGAGTATCATGGATGGTTATAATTCAGATGATTTATTACAAATTGCTGAGCGTTTTACACATGTATTCGTGGATGAAGCACATCATGCCAAAGCAACCTCGTGGGAGCGAGTATTAAGTAAATTTAATAAAGCCAAAGTTGTGCAATTTACGGCGACCCCTTTTCGACAGGATGGCAAAGCGCTTAATGGCAAAGTCATCTTTAATTTCAGCCTAAAAATGGCTCAAGACCAAGGTTATTTTAAGCCTATCGACTTTTTACCTATTCGAGAATATAACCTTAGAAAAGCTGATAAAGTTATTGCACACACGGCTATGGCAAGATTACGTAAAGATATGGCCAATGGTCATAATCATATTTTAATGGCAAGGTGTGCGACTAAAAGCAAAGCTGAAGAGGTGTTTAGAATCTATGCTGAATTCACTGATTTAAACCCCATTTTAGTTCATTCATCAATACGAGATAAAAAAGCTATTTTAAACGCCATCATTAATCTTGAACATAAGGTAATAGTTGCTGTCAATATGCTAGGAGAAGGGTTTGACTTACCTCATCTTAAAATAGCAGCGTTTCATGATATTAGAAAAAGTTTACCTATTACATTACAGTTTGCGGGCAGGTTTACAAGAAGTTCTTTAGACAATCAGCTAGGAACCGCTAGCTTTGTAGCAAATATTGCTGATGTGACTGTTGAAGAGGAATTAAGCGATCTGTACGCTAGAGATGCAAATTGGAACAGCCTACTTGCTGCATATAGTACAGATGCCACATCAGAGGAGATGGAGTTTTACGAATTTATACATGAGTTTAGAGACTTAGCTAACAGTCAAATACCATTCCAAAACATCCGTTTTGCTATGAGCGCTATGGTATATCGAAATATAAGTGAAAATAGCATAGCTTATTTTGATAGGTTTGAACAAGGTTTACAAAGATTCAAAGAATGCGAATATCACTTTAGCGACTACAATGAAGCAAATCAAACCTTAGTAATTATCACTGCTGATAAAGTTAATATTGACTGGGTGAACTACAAAGACATCTATGGTTTAAATTGGCGTTTAATGGTATTGCATTACAACGTAGAAGAAAAGCTTTTGTTTATACATGATTCAAATAGAGACGACAACTTTGATAAATTGGCTGAAGCAATCTTAGTCGCACCACTTCATATAAAGAAGATAGATGTCTTTAGAGTTTTAGATGGTATCAATAGATTACAATTACAAAACGTAGGGTTAAAAGAATTTTTAAGCAAAAGTATCAGGTTTACAATGCGTTCCGGCTCAGACATTGAAGAAGCTATAGCTGATTCAACACTAAGAAGCACTGAAAAGTCATTCGTATCAGGTACTGGTTATAAGGAAGGTGATAAGGTAACTATCGGTTGTTCATTTAAAGGCAGAATATGGAGTAAACGCCGAGGTAATATAAAAAATTTCGTTACATGGTGTGAAGAAATGAGTAACAGCTTAAACGACGAAAGCATTGATCCGAATCAGGTTCTAAAAGCCACGTTACAACCCAAAGAGATTAATAGCTTACCTGATAATGTACCAATCATGATTGATTGGGATGAAGAAATTTATACGGATTACTCTGAGTCGCATGTTTACTTAGAGATTGACAATCAAAGTATTAACTTATCTGAATGCTCAATTAATTTAGGCAATTGTAGCAATAACGAGATACTTTTTGAAATTGAGACACCTAGCCATAACGTTAAGTTTAAACAAACTATTATAGTTGAGGAATTAGACGAACAAACGCAATCAAGATATCTGATTACTAAGATATCTACTAATCAAGCACATTTTAAGCTCAAAACAAAAAAAGTAGATTTAGCATCTTATTTCAATGCTAGTCCACCTGCAGTTTGGTACGCTGACGGATCACGTCTAACTGGTAATGAGTACACGACCATAGAACAAATTATGACACCATATCCAGTCGAAAAGTTAATAGCGCGAGACTGGGCAGGTGTAGATATAGGCAAAGAGTCGCAACACGTTGAGCCACTAATAATTGATTCTATTCAATATAAAGTGATCAACGATTTGAAGGCTAAAGATTTTGATATTATTTACGATGATGACGGGTCAGGTGAAATTGCGGATGTTGTTGCTATTAGAGATGAGGAGTCAAGAATTTATATTCAATTACATCATCTGAAATATGCTAAAGATGGTCGTATTAGCGCACGTATTGATAATTTTTACGAGGTTTGCGGGCAAGCACAGAAGTCAGTTATTTGGAGACAAAAAAAGGGTAGCGACTTTTTTAATCATCTATTACGCAGGCAGACAAAAGTACGTCTAGGTCAATCGAGAAGTAGGATTGAAAAAGGCAGTGTTGAAAAGCTTGAAAGTTTAATGAGTATGGCTAACAGAAAGCCCATAAAGTTTGAGATTTTTATTGTACAACCTAGTCTTTCTATTGATAATCCACCTGAGGATACTCTAAGATTATTAGCAGTCACTGAAAAATATTTGAAAGAGACTGCTAATATAGACCTGAATGTTATTGTGAATAAATAAAACCAAGCTCTTCGAGAGTTTTTCACATTTATGTAATTAGACTATATACGTAAGAAGCCTCAAGTAAATCGAAAACCTGAGGCTAAAAAGCTGTTTAACTTATACTATCACTAATCTCTAAAGTTGAATGCCTGTCTATAACCTCCAGTACATTGTCAGCCTTAAAGTGCTTGCAAATTTTCTCATAGCCAACTGCTTGACCATCTCTACGATCTCTATATGCCGTATTAATAATGTCATATTTTGAGTACTCAGTAGCGTTATCCAATATATAAGAGACCAGTTCAGCTTCATTAATCTCACAGGCTAGTAAGAATGGAGTGTACCCGTCGATGCCATGCCAGTCATATTTTGAGCTAGGATTTGCACCTTCGTCAATTAGTAGCTTTGCTATTTTTCGCATTTCTCTCAAATCAAATATAGTCAATCCACAATAAAACTGGAACAGCCCATATCATTGAAGAGTTTAGGTAGATTATTCTCCATCCACCCTTGTCGTAAAAACTTAGCTTGTGCCCACTTCTTTTTAATGGGGTTTAAATCAGGGCTGTACGGTGGTAGCCACAAAATACGATGACCATGCCTGTTCAGTAGCTTTTGAATGCGTCTATGTTTATGAAATCGAGCATTATCCATAACAATCACGCATTTAGTTTTAAGGCTTGGCATTAATGTGTGTTTGCACCAGTCGTAAAATACGTGACCATTAATATTTTGCTCAAAGTAATCTAGGGCAAACAGCATCTTTTCATAGAGAGCACCAATAACGTTGGTTCGCTTTTCACCTTGCCAGTTGTAGCTGTCGATACAGGGCTTTCCTATCGGTGCATAGCCGTAAGGTCTGATAGTTTCAGCCTCAAATCCGCTCTCATCCATATAAACAATGGGATAGCCTTGCTGTATAAAACTATTAAGTTTACTCTGATAAGCCGCTCTTTTTATCAGGCATACTTTTGGATGTTCTAAGGTCTTTTTTTTGACTGATACCTAGGCGTTTTAATGCGGCTTCTATACCTGATTTACTGCAGCCTAAACGCTGTGCTCGCTCGTACATATAATCGTCTGGATGCTGTTCAACATCTTTTAATAGCGCTTCATTTGATATTTTAGTCGGTGCTTTATTTCTAGTTGTTTTAGGAGTTAAGCTCTGCTGCCAGCTGTGAATCGAGCTTGTGCTAAGCTGATAAAAGTTAGCAGCTTCTCGAATGGTCATTCCGTCTTTAATGTTACGCAGTACTTGTTTGCGAAAGTCGATTGAATAGGTCATCGTTTATTTCATTAAATGAATTAGTTATAAATATTGTAGCGGTTTTATATAAGATACACTATATCATCGAAAGGAAAATATCAAGAATCCTATGACAATAATCCGCTTATAATTATAAATACATTGACATACAATCAAATTAACGTAATAATAATCTAGATGTTAATGATTATCAGTAACATACTTATATTTTCAATTTGTATACTGATTTATATATTTCTATCATCTTACTCAACTACTGATACTCATCAATTAAATCTTTGCTGTTTTTGTTTATATTTTCTGCTACCTTATATTTTCAGATGCCATCTATTTGACGGTTATATGAAGTAACCGTTATATGATTTTTTGGCTTGGATGACCCTTTATGGCTGAAACGCTTACTCGTTATGATACAGATAAAATCCCATTAGCCATTGCTGATAAAGCTATGTTCATTCATCATCTCAATGAAGAGCATCAAGATGAACTTGCGATGTTTATCAATGCCTTTACCTCTGCTTCAGTCGGCGAGTACGATATAGTATCAATAACAGAACTGTATCCTGACGGCCTTCTGCTAGACGTTATCACGATGAATCGTTATCAAAATGATTTTAATGCATTAAAAGATAGCAGCCCTATTAATAACAGCCTCGCTGAAAATATTTCTAGTATTAATCATCAATACTTTATCAACTTTTTTGTGCCTATTAGCGACGCTGAGACACTACATGAACAATATATAGCGTTATTACAGTCATCGGCTACTAAGCTTGGTAAGCGTACGATCAAACTTCAAGAACAGCACTTTAGCGTGACTGATGGTTACTATGTCAGTCCTAATATGTATCGACTGGTGGTGACTGCTCCTGATAACATTCCACTCAATCATCCCGGCTACGCTTATTTATTTGAGTTAAATTCTGATGTTTTATCTACCCTAAATAAGGAGTCAGAAAATAACGATAAGCCTTTACAGCGCTACTATACCCTGCGAAAAGCATGGCGAGATCCAATCAGCTCGTCTATTCAAGCTTGGATAGATGTTTATATCCATGGCGACACGCCAGGTGGCAACTGGGCCCGTTCTCTCGTCTGCGGCACGCCAATAAAAACGGCGCGCGACTATCCAGAAAAAATAGAACACCTCTTTGAGGGTCAATGCTTATTAATTTGCGATGAAACCTCTCTACCTACAGTCGCCAATCTATTAGAGAACTGGCAAAATCCTTTGCCGCCCCTTGTCATTGCTATCACCGAAGATCCAAAAGACATCACTTATTTACACACTCTAAATCTTTGTCAGCACTTAGGTCATGATGAGCGTTTTCTACAAGATAATCTACTTCATATCATTAAAACGCCAACAACCGAAATTTCTGAACAAATCATAAGCTTATTACATGCAAGATTAATGACATTGCCTCTTAAGATTGGCAAGGTATGGGGTGCGCTTGAAGCGGCAGACATTAAATCATTAAGACAACAATTAAAAGCAACCCTTGGGCTATCCCGTCAAGATATGGTCATAAAAGTCTATTGGCGTGCTCAATAATTGCTGCATATTCACAGATAAAATGAAAATCATTTGCATTAACCAGCTACTTTTCTTTAAAATGCCCCATTTACTTTCGACTGCTCACTATGATGCACATCAATAATTTAAGCTTAATACGTCAAAAAAAAGTTTTGCTTCATCCTACTTCTTTTATCATCGAACCAAATAAACTTTATGCGCTCATTGGGCATAATGGTTCAGGTAAATCCAGCCTTATAAAAGCCATGGCAGGAGAAATGACACCCACGCAAGGTGGCATTGAAATAGAAAGTAAAGATTTGCGAAGTTTTTCTGCTAAAAGACTGGCCACGCATCTTGCCTATTTACCGCAAAACCTACCTGATGCGGGCGCTTTTACAGTCTATGAGCTTGTGATGTTGGGCAGATACCCTCATCAAAAGTGGCTGCAAAAACCAACTGCTGATGATCATCAACAAGTAGAAAAAGCCATCTCCCTCACTCAAGTTGACGCTTTTAGAAATCGTCAAGTATCGACGTTGTCAGGTGGTGAACGTGCGCGCGTCTGGTTGGCAATGTGCCTTGCCCAGCAGACAAAGTATCTGCTATTAGATGAGCCACTAGCGGCGCTCGATGTAGTCTATCAAATAGAAGTGTTGAAACTGATTCGTCAATTGGTTGACGAGCAAGGCCTAGGTGTTGTGATTATCCTGCATGACCTAAATCTAGCGGCAAGATTTTGTGATGAGTTTATTGCTTTAAAACAAGGTCAACTTTGCCATATGAATGATGTCAAAAACACCATGGAGAAAGAGGTGTTACGCTCAATATTTGACGTGAAATTCACTCTATTAGACCACCCTATCACCAGCCATAAAGTAGCGGTTATATGAAAGCGTTCACTTTTCCGATTGGGCTCTGTGCGGTATTATGCTCAAGTTTATTATTAAGCAGTTGCCAGTCGTCTGACGCCACCTCACAAGCACCACAAGCACCACAAGCAGTGTCGCCTCAAGAAAATCAAAAAACGCCTAAAGTCATGACGCCCGATTGGGGTATTGCGGCGACGCTGACTGCCATGGGATACCCACCAGTTGCTATGGGCGATAAACCTTTCTATAGAGAATGGGTCGGTAAGCCTCTTATACCCGATATGACTCTCGACGTAGGAACACGCTATCAACCCAACCCTGAAATGTTCTCTCAGCTAGACTTAGATTTGGTAATAGACAACGCTTTTTATGCGCACCTGCGTCCTATGTACGGCGATTTGCCTATTCATTCTATTGAATTGACCAGTCCTAACAAAATTGCAAAGTGGGAGGACTTTATAGAACCCACGTTAGAATTGGGCCGATCTATCAATAAACCCCAAGCCGCGCAAGATTATTTAGACACCAGTAAGAAACAAATCATACAAGCGGGACAGAATTTTCATGCGCGTTATCCTCATATCAAAAAATTGGCTGTCGTGCAATTTGCCGATACCAATAATTTGCGTATGTTTTCGTATAACAGTTTATTTCAACCTGCTTTAGAGACGATGGGATTGCAGCTAGTGGCGTTGGCAGAGGGCAATGAATGGGGGTTTACGCCCATTATGCTAGGAGACTTAGCACAGCTTGATGAAGATACTTGCCTTGTGGTCGTTGAACCTCTTAGTGACCTTCTCAAACTTGAATTAGAAAACAGCTTAGTGTGGCAGCGCTTGGGCTATTCCTTTGATCAACAGCATAAATCTGCCGGTGAAGGTCGCTGCGTTACCTTACTGCCTGCGACATGGAACAATAGTGGCGTGGCTTCTATGAATGTCTTGGCCGAGCGCTTAACGAATGTCACTTTTGTAGGCAATACCGATTTATGATGAATAAAAATAATTTTCTGTCTGCTAACCGCATTTATATGATGGTTGTTTTTTTAATACTGATAGCAGTAGTAAGCAGTTATGCAGTCGTACATCAGCTATGGCCTCTCGCTTTTTTAGAATTGTTCACACTCTCATTTGAGCTATCACTTTCGGACATGAGTATCCAGCTACAAATCCTACCGACTATGTTAGTAGCCTCGACTGCTGGTGGTCTTTTAGGATTGGTCAGTGTTCTATTACAACAGCTAGTGAAAAACACGCTGGCCTCAGACACGACATTGGCAGTCAGTAGCGGTGCAAACATGGCACTGTTGATTGTCACGTTATTCCTGCCTAGTTTGGCGTTAGGGGGAAGTTTTTGGGTTGCCTTTGTTGGCGCGCTTGGTAGTATGGCGATTGTTTTTCTTCTAGCTGCGCCTAGCCGCATGAATCCTTTGGTATTAGTACTTGGTGGACTTGTCACTAATATTTTATTGGGCGCTATTACCGCTTTATTATTGATCTATTATGCTGAAGAATCCTTAAACGTCATGGTGTGGGCGGCGGGTAGTCTCACTCAGAATAACTGGCAAGTATCTGTCATATTAATCATCGCTAGTGTGGTTGCTTTTTTCAGCTTACTCCCTTTATTAAAACCACTAGAAATAATGAGCTTAGACGATAGGCAAGCCAAAAGTTTGGGCGTGCCTATCAATCTAATTCGTGGGTTGGTGGTGGGATTAGTGGCTCTACTGACTGCCCTAGTCGTCAGTCGTGTGGGTCCTATTGGTTTTATTGGTTTGGGTGCTGCCACACTCGTTAATGTGTTTTCGGTACGGCGTATTGGTTACCGCCTACTGTTAGGGTATGGATTTGGGGCGCTTTTATTATGGATTACCAGTAATGCCACGACGCTATTACAACATTATCTGAACCTGAATATTCCTGCTGATGCAATGACGGCCATACTTGGTGCGCCATTGGTAATATGGTTAATCGTGAGCCAAAGTCGTCAACATACCGATGAGGTTATCCCGACCTTGGTTTCAGAACGCCGTGACATTCACTTCATGGGTTGGGGAATCGCCTTAATAATGTTGATAGTAGGTGTGCTAGTCTTTACGGCTACTTCAAATGGCTGGCAGCTCAGTACGCTAGGGCAATTAATTATTGATTTTAGATTACCTCGCACTTTAAGTGCTGCTGCCACTGGCGTGATGTTAGCCACTGCCGGCGTGCTGCTACAAACCTTGACTCGCAATCCTATGGCCAGCCCTGAAGTATTGGGTATTAGCTCAGGTTCAGCAATAGGCGTGGTACTAGCCTTTATTTTCCTACCCAGTTTTGGCTACACAGGTATTGTATTATCAGGATTATTGGGCGCTTCTATCGTGCTCAGTTTGATCTTATGGCTTGCTCGTCGTATAAATCCGGCTTATTTATTATTAGTTGGTGTGGCCATTGCCGCCTTGATGGGCGGTTTATTAAGTCTGGTAAAACTATCTGGCGATCAACGGCTACAAGCGGTTCTCAGCTGGCTATCAGGCTCTACGTATCTTGCCAGTCCAGAAACGGCATGGATTTTAGTAGGATTGGCTTTTATACTTTTCCTATTAAGCTTTATGGTCATAAAGCCATTAGAGATATTGAGCCTAGGTAGTGGGATTGCCCGTGAGCTTGGGGTATCTTTGAGATTGTTTCAAACCTTGATACTTATTCTTGTAGCATTACTTAGTACGATATCAACGTTGGCAGTGGGTCCGCTCAGTTTCGTGGGGCTAATGATACCTCACCTTGCGACCACCTTAGGCGCAGTACAACTCAAACGGCAAATTCAATTATCCGCCATCTTAGGCGCAGGCTTAATGGTTATAGCAGACTGGATCGGGCGCTATCTCATATTTCCCTATGAGATACCTGCTGGCACCATCGCTGCCATTATTGGCGGGGCATATTTTCTATATTTGATGCGGCGTATTAGAGCTTAAACTATATGGTTAATACTTCAATAACGACATGAAATCATTATCGCTATTTAGGGCTTTAAAAATATTTAAAATTAATATCGCGCCACTATTGTTAATGAAAATGCTTATCATTATAATAGTTATTTAACTTACATATTGGTAACATCCATGCAACTGTCTCGCTTATATTCTGCCCTATTTTGCCTCAAAGCATCTAACAGAGCGCGTCATCCGCTTTCAGTAAAATCCGTATATTACTCTTGTTTGTCTACCTCAGTCATCATACTGGGTGCAAGCCAAGCAGCATGGGCACAAACGGATTTAAGTGTCGACGCTCAATCTGATACTCCAAGCGT
Source organism: Psychrobacter sp. SC65A.3 (assembly GCF_025642195.1). Classification (NCBI taxonomy): domain Bacteria; kingdom Pseudomonadati; phylum Pseudomonadota; class Gammaproteobacteria; order Moraxellales; family Moraxellaceae; genus Psychrobacter; species Psychrobacter sp. SC65A.3. The sequence goes on from NZ_CP106752.1 coordinate 2,161,322, forward strand.
GGTGCTTGATACTATTGTGGTGACCAGTAGTGCTGATGCGTCAGCGGATGGATTGCCAGATGCTTATGAAGGTGGTCAAGTCGCGACGGGAAGCCGTGTGGGAATTTTAGGCAATCAAGATATTATGGATACGCCATTCTCTACAACGTCATACACCAACGAATATATCGCCAATCAACAAGCACAGAGTGTGGGCGACCTGCTTAAAAAAGACCCAACCGTACGCGTGGCAAGGGGTTTTGGTAACTTCCAAGAAGCTTACTTTATGCGTGGCTTTATCACCACATCAGATGATACGATGTTTAACGGTCTATACGGTATACTGCCTAGACAGTATATCGCCACCGAATTATTCGAGCGTGTGGAAGTTCAACGTGGCGCTTCTGCCATGCTAAATGGTGCTGCGCCCAGTGGTGGCAATGCTGGTGGTACGATTAACCTATTACCCAAGCGCGCTAGTAATGATCCACTGCGTCAATTGACTTTGGGTTATGGTCAAGGTAATCAAGGTAAAGTGGCGATAGACGTCAGTGATCGCTTCGGTACGGAGGATGCTTTTGGCGTTCGCTTTAATGCCGCTTATCAAGATGGTGATAGTGCCATCGATGATGAATCTTCAACATTAGGTTTAGCAGCGCTTGGGCTAGATTATAAAGGCGAGCAATACCGATTATCAGCAGATTTGGGCTGGCAAGATAACAAACTTAAAGAAACTCGCCCTAGTGTCAATCTTGGTGGTGTTTCTAGCATACCAAAAGCGCCAGACGGCTCAAAAAACTGGGCGCAGCCTTGGACGTATTCAGATGAAAAAGATGTCTTTGGTACCATTCGAGGAGAATATGATTTTAATGATAATCTCACCGCTTATGGCGCCTACGGCGTACGAAATAGCGAGGAAGAAAATTCATTAGCCACCTTAACCGTCAACAATGCTGATGGTGCGGGCACGATTTATCGTTTTGATAATTCTAGAAAAGATTTGGTACAAAGTGCCGAACTTGGTCTACGTGGTAAATTACAAACGGGTGAAGTGGCTCATAATTTGGTATTGGCAGCAAACCTGTATGATCAAGAAGAAAAAGGTGCATTCGCGTTTGATTTTGGCAATCAACCTACGACCAATTTGTACCGTCCTACCGACTACACTGAGGTTCCTTTTACAAGTACAGCCACCTTCGGTGGTAACTTAGACGATCCAAAATTAACCAACAAAAAGCAGTTTCAAAGCTTTGCACTAGCAGACACCATATCACTGTTTGATGACAAGCTTAAAACCACGTTAGGGGTGCGTCATCAAAATATAAAAACGACTAGCTATGATGCCAATACCCAGGCGGAAACTGGTCATTACGATAAAAGTGAGTGGACACCAAGTATCGGTATTGTCTATCAACCGAGCATGGACTGGTCGTTCTACGGTAACTATATCGAAAGCTTAGCACCAGGGAAAACAGCCCCTCAGACAAATAACAATGCCCCTGTCACCAATGCGGGTCAAGCTTTGGACCCTTACGTGAGTGAACAAACCGAAATTGGCGTGAAATATGACAACGGGCTTATTGGCAGTAGTTTATCTGTGTACCGCACTGATGCCGCTCGTGACTATATCGATGATTCAAACACCTTTATATCTGTTGGTAAAAACCGTCACCAAGGCGTAGAACTGACCGTATTTGGTAGCCCTAGCGAAAATATGCGCCTAAATGCTGGCGTGAGTTATTTAAGTGCCAAACAAAAAGACACCGGTAATGCGGCACTAGATGGTAATAAAGTCATCGGTCTTCCTACCTTACAAAGTAACGTTAATCTAGAATATGATGTTGCGGCACTTGAAGGATTCACCTTAACAGGTGACATCATTCATACAGGCCCACGTTATGCTGATAATGCCAACACCTTAAAAGTTGACGGTTATACGACGTTAGATCTTGGTGCTCGCTATAAAACTATGCTAGCAGGACAAAATGTCACTTTAAAAGGAATGGTAACCAATGTCACGGGCGAAGATTATTGGCAATCAGTAGGTGGCTATGCAGATGCTGGTTATTTAAATGCAGGCGAACTCACTGCGTTAAAAGTTTCAGCGACGTTTGATTTCTAAACCACGCAAATTAAACTATAGTTATAAAATTTAAACAAAAGGGATTAGGCAACACCTACTCCCTTTTATGCTATTTAGAAATATGCAAAATTCATTTTATTATTGAGTCACTATGTCCTCTCGCGCTACAGCTTCTTTATATCATATGATCTGGTCGCATTATCGCCTGCCTTTTCTCAAAGTCATCTTGCTTAACTTAGTCAATGCCGCTGTTAGTGTGGGTATTATTGCTTATATTAACCACACTTTTATCAGTCAGCCTGTTTTTAATACCTTATCATGGCTAAGCCTCGGTTATTTTTCAGGCCTAGTCATACTACTATTAGTCACGACTTTTTTATCACAGTATGCCCTAACCCGCTTGGGTCATAGATTTGTTTATGAGCTAAGAACCAAGCTGGTAAAACAAATCATCGATACCAACGTTCCGCAAATTGACCAGTTAGGAAACGCCCAACTACTCGCCAGTTTATCTACCGATATCCAATCGATCACCGTGGCCTTTGTTCGTATGCCAGAATTGGTTCAAGGGGTTATTTTATCTAGTGCAGTCGCCTTATATTTAGGTTGGTTGTCATTGCCATTATTGCTGATCATCATGGTTTGGATTGTGATGACGATTCGGATAAGCACCATTTTGGTAAAGCATGTTTACAGTCATTTAACAGAATTAAGGGAGATCAATGATCTTTTGTATCAAGATTATCAATCTATTATTGAAGGTCGAAAAGAGCTTGCGCTCAATCAGCACCGCGCGCAAAAACTATATACTAACGATTTTTTGAGCCACGCCCAGTCTTATAAAAAGCGTGTCATTAAAGCGGATACCTTTCACTTATCAGCAGTGAATTGGTCGAACATTATGATGTTTGCAGCGATTGGCGTCGTCTTTGCGGTCTCAAACTATCTCAATATACCCATGAGCGTTGCCACTACTTTTTCTTTAACCATTCTATTTATGCAATCGCCGCTACTACAAGCCGTTGGCGCTTATCCAACTTTACAAACGGCGCAAGTCGCGTTAGATAAAATACAGACTTTGGCGCTTACTGATTATCAGCCAGCGTTTTTAACCAATGTAGCAGCAAATGATTGGCAGACCATCACGTTGGACAATGTAAGTTATCGCTATCAAGGTGTAAAGCACGATACACCAGAAGTTGTGGCTGAAAATGACACGCTTACTGATGACATTTTAAAAGGAGTCAATTTAACCTTGAGGCGTGGCGAAGTGGTGTTTTTGATAGGGTCTAATGGCAGCGGCAAGTCCACCCTTGCAAAAATAATTACTGGCATTTTTACATCTACGACAGGCGCTATAAAAGTAGATGAACAGACGATTGATTCGGATAACACTACCAATTATCGACAACTATTTTCTGCCATTTTTAGTGATCAATATCTTTTTAAACAATTAATCGGCAGTCAAGACAATGACCCTGATATGTCTTTAGTAACTGAGTGGCTGCGTAAATTAAATTTACAAGATAAATTGACTGTAACTGACCATCGATTGTCTACCGACAAGCTGTCACAAGGACAACGCAAACGCTTGGCCATGCTGCTCGCTGTCGCCGAACAAAAGGACTTCTTACTACTCGATGAATGGGCCGCTGACCAAGACCCCGCTTTTCGCCGAGTGTTCTATCAAACGCTGATTCCTGAATTAAGATCTATGGGTAAAACGCTGTTTATTATCAGTCATGATGACGGTTATTTCGAGCATGCTGACCGTCTGCTGATGATGAAAGAAGGAAAACTGACTGAGTTAAATGCAGAAGAACGCAAGCGCGCTAGTGCGGACGCCATCGCCATGTTAGAGTGAGTAATCATAAGTCGTATCATTAAAAAATCTGGTGGTGTTCTAAAAAGCATGCTGTCATCAGACATAGCCATAATTGATATAAAAGAACACCAAGTCGAACGTTTTAATGTTGTTATCAAGCTTTTTTGAGAAGCAGCAGATTTTTCTAACGACTCGACGTAATTGATATCTCAGGCGACAGAATGGTTCAATATCCCCCCCCTTCATGAGATCGAAAAAGCAATTAACTTGGTTATCGCTGGGAACATTAAAAACTATCGAATGGATAGTGCAGCTGGCAAAGTTGTTTTGAAATAATAAGCTTCTACAGAATTAATTCATATCTATGAGTTAAGTATTACTAGATACCATTACCTACAATATTACGGGTCTACAGATATCATTTATAGATATAGATTATCAGCCAAAATATGAACACACTATACTGATAAAACCTCTAAGTCAGTACTCACAATGCTTCCAATACAAATTACTAATAATGAGATTTGCCAGGTGGCTTTGTGAAAGTCGGGGTTTGATCCTTATTTGGCTGAGGCTTGTAATCAGGCTTTGGAATCAGCATAAAGAATCCTACTTAAACAGTTAGACCAATGCTTTCTTTAGGTAGTTCTTGACCCGATTATATTTATTAAAAGTTCCAGATATCTAGCTGAACCAATAGGAATAATACAATATTAACGTGTTAGATACTGAAACACTAAGTGTCGACTCGCCTGCTATCAGAGTGCTATAAACATTATAATTTATCAGTAACTATGAGTAAAATATTAATGCCATTTAATCATTAAAGTGTTTGCAGACTATATTGTGCAAACTATAACTTAAGCTAATTTTAGATGATATTGTTAGGGTTTAATGATATGTCCTAGTTATGTAGAACAGTCTCTTAAATTCTTATAAAAAATAAACGAATAATTCTACTGGAAATTTTATACAAACACCAAGCCATCTTCAGTTTGATGCACCTTTATATCAACATCATAAACATCGCTTAATTGCGGGCGTGTCATCACTTCACTGGGCGTTCCTTGCGCAACAACTTCTCCCCCATTTAATAATACCACTTCATCAGTATAGCGATGTGCATGGGTTAAGTCATGGAGGACAACCAAGATACTTTTGCGTTGCTGTTGCACCAGATTATGCAAGTAATTAAGTAAGAAACGCTGATGACGAATATCAAGATGATTGGTCGGCTCATCAAACATCATAATATCGGTATCTTGCATCAGCGCCCGTACGATAGCCAAACGCTGTTTTTCACCGCCTGATAAGGTTTGCACGCGAGCACTGACCAAACTTAATAATTCAAAATCCTGTAGTAAATTTTGTGCGCGCTCAACATGATGGCTATTTGGGCGCTGATACCATGCAAGATTAGGTGAAACGCCCAATAGCGCATAATCCAGTACCGTTAACGGCAGCTCAAAACGCTCATGTTGTCCAACCCAAGCGATATGTCCATGATTCATGACCTCGTTGACCGGCTGACCGTAAATCGTAATGTGGCCATCTGTTTTAAGCGCGGTTCCTGTGTGTTGACCCAAAACCGTGTGCAGCAACGTGCTTTTACCTGCGCCGTTTGGTCCGATAAAGGCGACCAGCTTTTGGCTTGGCACTGTTAGCTTGTCTATTCTTAACAATGTTTTATGACCGTGCGAGATATGAATATCTTGCATCGACAACAGCTCCCCTGCATTACTACTATTGATATTACTACTATCTATATTGCTTTCTCGATTTACTAGCGATGTCTTTGATATATCCGTAAAAAATGAATGAAACATAAACACTCTCTTTGATTAACGGCGGCTACTACGCACAAACAGCCAAATAAAGAATGGACCGCCAAGCAACGCTAAAACAATGCCAACGGGTACATCCACTGGATAAGCGACATGCCGCGCCGTGCCATCAATGACGAGTAATAATATCGCCCCAAGCCAGCCAGACCAAATCATGAGGCGCATACGTCCGCCACCAAACAGAATGGCCAGCAGGTTTGGCACCATCATGCCAATAAAACCAATGACGCCTGCTAAAGACACCGCTGCCCCTGTCAATAATGCCGAAGCAATCACCACCAAACAACGAACCACACCCACCTTGATACCTAAGGATTTAGCGGCTGCCTCACCTAACATCAACCCGTCCAACTGCCGACCTAATGGCAATAAAATTGCCAACCCCAATAACATAGAGACAATCGAATAACGCAGCGGCACAAAGCCCGCTTCTGCCATACTGCCTGACAGCCAAATGGTCGCCGAGCGCAGCACCATGTCATCAGACATGAATAAAATCAGGCTGACCACCGCAGCACAAAAAGCACTGATGACAAATCCTAATATCAGCAAGCCCATCTGCCCGCCACCTAAAAACCGATGACAAGCGAGAATAAATAAACAGGCCAGCACGCTTCCAGTAAACGCAGCAAGCGGTATCCCAATGCCCCCAAACCCCAATGCCAGAACCAAAACAACACCAAGCGCCGCGCCACCTGATGTACCGATTAAACTTGGGTCAGCTAAAGGATTCTCAAATAAAGCCTGTAATGCTGCACCACTAACTGACAACGCCATACCAACCAGTAATGCCGTCACCACGCGCGGATAACGCAGCTGCCAGATGGTATCATCAAGATAATTGGGACTTGACCATTCGCCAAAGCCAATACCAAGCGCCAACCAAATTAGCAGCACAGATGCGAAAGTGGCGGCAACATAATAGATGCTATGTTTGTGTCTTCCAGTTTGTATAGGGATAGAAGCGGAAATCGTATTTGCCATGTGAGATATCATTTTATTGAATATAAAAGAGGTTATGCTATATATTGCTTGAGCTATTTTGCTACAGCATTCAGCTTTTTTAAGACTTGTGGTGAGTTCAGGCCATAACGTAAAAAGTCATCGGCTGGCCAAAAGTGGATGCCACCATTTTTACCAGCAACACTTGCCGCAATCTCTTGACGTTTGCTAAATTTACTGACCCCGCCAACCACTGCCTGATTATGATCAGCAATAATGATGACATCGGGCTTGGCTGCCAGCCAGCCTTCACGTGACATGGGTTTTAACCCCAATACGTTTGCCGCATTGATTCCACCAGCACGGCGAATCAGCTCATCGCCTACCGTGCCCTTACCTGCAACGATACGACCATCGTAACTTAATAAATAGCGCTTACCGGTTTTTGCCATTGGGATCATCCCTGCATTCCAACGCTTAGCAAGCTGCGACCCTTCAGGTTTTTTATCCACGTAACTGCCAATTGTTTTAATACTATGGGCAAAGGTATTTACTTCTTCTTTAGGCGCTACATTGACGGCTTTAACCTTTAGACCATTTAAGCGCTGATAAATGCTCACCGGCTGTACCATATAACTGCCGAGCACCAAATCTGGCTTGACGGCCAACACTGACTCGGCGGTGATATTACGATGCATACCCACGGCTGGCACATTCTTTAACGCTGGATTATTATTGGTCGCATCTTTACCAACCAACTTATTGGTCGCTCCTAGGGCCACGACCACATCTGCCACATCTGGGCTCATCGCAACGATACGTTCATAAGCTTGGGCAGAAAGCGAAGGCACGGCAAATGTTCCAATAATGGTAGATATACTTATGGCACTTCTTCTAAAAGATATATGTATCGTTGATAGTTTTTCGAATTTTAAGTTTTTTTTGTTTTGTTTTAATAGCTGAGAGAACATAACGGTTCCTTGGTCATAATTTTGAAGGATTTCTTATAACGGTTGTCGATTGACAAATTATTTATGATTAAAACGACTGTCACGTAAAGGCTTATATAAATGATAGACGCCTCTAGTGCCAGTCATAATTATTCATATCCAACGTTAAATTTATGCCATGTCGTCAGTCGTTAGTACTTGTGTTGCTGTCTTTTCATGCATCATGTCCGCATACGAATGGGATTCGGTAACTTTGGCAACGATCTGCTGCCATTCTTCAAGCTCAGGCGTGCCTTCAATACGCTGACCAAACACACTAAAGATACTGACGCCGTGACCATCAAAACCTTCGATACAAGTCACGATACCGTCTTTGGTTGGACGCTTAACGCTCCATACTTGCGCCAATGCTTTGTCTTTTAAATGTAGCGTAAAGTCATTATAGTCTTTGTCTAAAATATTAAACCAATCACCCATACGCTTGAGTGTCTGTACCGTTCCTGTCTGAATCTGTACGAGTCCACTATTACCGACAAATATCATGATTGGGCATTTGGCATCGCGCGCTTGCTCAAAAACCGCTTCGACAGCGCTAATCTCAAGCTGCTGCGTCATCTGTTCTGGTGCTTGACGGTAACTGCTAGCACGATCGATACCGAGATTTTTTAATAATGAATGAAACTGATGCACATCTGTCATCGCCTGCCAGCCTTGTTGTAGCTGCGCACGCTCTTCTTCACTTAATGCCTTGTAACGCCAGTCATTTAGCGGCTCCTGTGCCCCTAATGCTAGCGTCTCATTACTCACCGTTTGCTGCTGCTCCTTAATCATCGCTTGCCAACGGCTGATATTCTCATCGCTTAGCTCTCGTAGATACACTTTGTCGATAGCAGCACCTTGGACGTTATAAAACTGAATACTATAAGACGGTTTATCGGCGCGGCTGGTATCCGTTACCGCTAACATATGCTGCCATTGCCACATAAAGAATCGCAAATCTAGACCACCAACATTGAGTGCCAATCCCATCTTTTCGCCAAGCTTAAGATTGTGATACGGCGCCGTTTTTTCATGCACTGCCAGCTCGTTTCTGACGATGCTTTCCATGTCACCAAACGTCTCAAACTGCTTTAAAACGGCTTTGCACTGATCTCCAATATACTGACTATAAGGAGATGCAAGCATGAGCTCAAACTCGCTGACACCTAGCGCAGTCGCCCCTTCTGTGGGAAAAAGCATCGGTATTTTTACTTTTAATGCCTGGTATTGTTGCCACAGCTCAGTATTTTTTTTGCTTAACGATAACGGGTGACTCATAGTGCGCTCCATAAAATAGTCGATGATAAAAAAAACCCAATCACCTTGGCGTTGTCAGCTTAAATATGAATGTATTAAGAATAGCAGGGATAAAGTATATGACAGACGTTTGAAAAATCAGTGCTTGTCAAAACGTGATCAAGAGACTGCTTTTTTCATAACGTATTAGTCATCACGTCTTTTTCGTAACTGCCGTTTATTATTCCTGCTAGGTGATGTTGAACGAAAATTATTATGGCAACATTTTTTCACTTTGTAAATAGTAATAATTATCATTTGCATATTGATAATTATTATCTTTTGAAATATGATGTCTGAGCTTTGTTGCTGACGATAGTGAATCAAGTAACAAAATCCTTAACAATTAAAACTATGACACGGTCGCTTTAGATTGCTCTTTTTGCAGCAAAAGATCTTTAAGCAACGCGACTTTCTTACTTTCTACTTTTACGATGGTTGTTTTATTTATGTCGATTTTAGCGTCTCAACCCCTTTTGACTCATACAAAATTACACACCCATCCACCACAGCTGTGCCGTAGTAAATTAGCCATAAGTATCGCCCTAGCTGTCTCTTCATTGGCTCCTTTTTCAGTCCAAGCAGCGCCGCCTCTTGCAGAGTCTAATATTGACATTACAAGCGATGCATCCATGCCAAGCATACGTTTAGACCCTATCGTAGTAACCGCTACTCGCTCTGAGCGTGCATTAAGTGATACACCAGTTGCCCTGCAATTACTTAGTCGCCAACAGCTCGATGATAATCATGCTCATACTTTAAAAGAAGCGCTAACCTTGCTGCCCAATGTGTACTTACGTGAAATCCATGGCAAAACAGGTTACGAGGTCAGCATGCAAGGCTTTACCGGTGATCAAGTATTAGTGTTAATTGATGGCTTACCCATTACCGCCAGCACTGGCTCGACGGTAAATTTGAATCAATATATGAATATGGATATTGAACAAATAGAAGTGGTTCAGGGAGCGGCGTCAGCGCAGTTTGGTAGCGCGGCGATGGGCGGCGTTATCAATATCATCACCAAACCCATTGGCGCGGCAACAGGACATATCACTACCGATATTGCCAGCAATGGTCGGCAAAATCCATCTGGTAAAAAGTTAGATTCTAACAAACGCTATGTAGAAGCCAGCGTGGAAGGGGTGTTAGATAAAAACCAGCGCTTTCATGCGCGTCTATCAGGCTCGTATCTGGATAATAATGGTTTGAGCTTAGACCATGAAGCATGGCCCAGATTAAAAGATGCCAGCGAACAATCACAAGTCAGTGCCCGATTTAGCTACCGCCCGGACGGTAAAGGCATATCAGACAATGACGATAGTAGAAACGATAGCCGAATGGTCAAAAATGCTCAGTATTGGCTAGAGGCCAGCCACTATAAAGAAGACGATGTTAGCCGTTTTAATTATTATGTGGCACCGCGATATTTGGCCCAGCAACGAGATGAGCACATTACTAAGCAGCGCTTTAGTGTTGGTGCGCGCGCTGATATCACGCCACATGCGGATAATCGCAGCAAAACGTATCGGTTGTCCGCACAAGCACTGCATGAGGAATATCAAAGCGAATCCAATACTAAAACACAGCAAACCATCACCAGCGCCCGTGACACAGACATCAGTACCACACTGGCGCAAGCGCAGCTCGACCTACCTGAGTTAATGCTATCCGATAAACACATTCATCTTATCCAAGTTGGCGGTCAGGTTCAGCAAGACAAGTTAAGCCAAACGAAAAATAAATTCAGCGAGCTTATCAGCGATAACGTCAGCCGCGATGTCGGTGAGCTGTATATACAAGATGATTGGCTGATTGGTGATAACTGGGAGGTGTTGAGCGGTATTCGCTATCAGAACGATGAGGACTTTGGTGGCCATACGGCGCCAAAGGTATCACTCAAATACAATCATTTGGATGCCAGCGGTCGTGACCATGTCTTTCGTAGCAGTATTGGCGGTGGTTATCGCGTGCCCAACCTGAAAGAACGCTACTACGTCTTTGACCACAGCAATTTGGGTTATAAAGTCATGGGCAATCCCGACTTGCAGCCTGAAAACTCAACCAGTTACCAGATCGGCTATCAAGGTCAACTGAGCGACACCCTGAATTTGACTGTCAATGGTTTTTATAATGAAGTGAACGATCTGATCCAAACCGACGAGGACAACGCTACCTTCGACGGTAACATCGCCATTTATAAATACATGAATGTCGATAGCGCCAAAACTTATGGCGGCGATATTGGCATTGATTGGCAAGTAGATAAGCGCGCCAAACTGCAAGCCAGCTATGCTTATTTAAAAACGCATAACAATGTAACGGATACCGAGCTGACTTATAAACCCAATCACAAAGCGATGCTCGCACTAGACTATCAAATCAATGACAAATTACAGCTGATCCCGCGCCTTAACTATGAATCCAAACAGCTGATTAGTACCAGCGAGCAGGCGTATTCACCGTCTTGGTGGACACTCGATAGCAAGCTCAATTATGACGCAACTGCAAACTTGAGCTTATATGCAGCGATTAATAATATCTTTGATGTGCAGCGTGATGTCACTGATACCAGTGACTATCGTCCCATTGATAATCGTGAGTGGTTACTTGGCGCCAGCTACCATTGGTAAACCTTTGATTCACAACCATTCTAAAGCAGTTGTATTTGTAGTGCTGTTTTTCACCTTTTATATAAAACGACAACCACCAAGGAAGCTGATATGACCCCAATTATCCCATTAGTTAACACCAAGCCGACCAAATTGGCATTACTTTTCAGTAGCAGCCTGTTAGCCCTCAGCATGACCGGTTGCGGTGGCAGCAGTGATGGTACAAGCAGTGACAGTAACGGCAATATTGGTAATGGCGGTAACACGCCGCCTGTTAGCACTGCCAGCTTTAGCGAAACGGCCACTTGGCAAGTCACCAATATAGCGCCTGTGGCCGCTACCTGTTATGACTTTGACGCCAAAGCTGAAAGCTCGTGTGCTGAAGATAAATGGGATATTAAGTTTGATAACCAAGCGCGTTCGGTTAAGCTTTGGTCAAATAGCGGTGATTCTGGCGCAGGTTTGGGCGGCGTTTTTGGTTTGATCGACTGGTCAGATTTGAGCCGTTATAGCAATGCAACTCAAGACCCTGATACCAAACGTGATATTACCATGCACTACAATGAAGACCGTAGTGGCGGTATATTTGATGCACAGCCTTGGTTTGAATACAATTTAAAAGGCAACCATCAGCTCTACCCGAACAATCGCGTCTATCTTGTAACCACAGATAATAGCAGCGCCATGACAGACAGCAGCGTACAGCAGCCTATTTATGCCATGCAAATCACAAACTACTATAATGATGCAGGCACCTCTGGCTACCCTACTCTGCGCTGGTTTGATACGGCCCTACCAAATAAGGTACAGACGAAAACCATCGATGCCTCAAACAATAATAATTGGGTCTATTTTGATTTAGCTACAGGAAAAAGTAGTAGCGATAAAAATAGCACTTGGCAGATTGGCTTTAAGCGTAATGATGTGATTTTAAATGGTGGGGATTCGGGCAGTGGTAAAACTGGGGGTTATCTTGCCGCCACACCAGCCGGATATTATGATGCGCAAGGTAAACCGATTACCAGTCAATTTACCAGCGATGGTAGCGCGGCTACTTTAGCCGACCTTACCAACACCGCTGTATATGATAAACCGCTGAGTGCTAGAAGCTGGGTTATTGACAGTAAAGGCTCAGATCTCAATCCTGCTTATACCGGCAGTTTCCCGAACTTAGACTTTGGCTGGTATACCTACAATGGCATGACCCATCAGCTTAATGCCAAACCAGTTGACAGCGCACAAGGCGCGCTCATTAGATCTGCTGAAGGCAATAGCTATGCACGCGTGCGTTTGGATAAAATCAAATATCCTGATAGCTCAGCGACGACTGCGACCTCATGGGAATTTAAAATAGACATTCAGCCTGCTCCTTAATCTTTTATTTTTGCTAAAATCAAAGATGACAGTATCAATCCTGACTTGATTAGCAACTATCTTTACCGCTACAAAATAAGGCACTTTATAAAATGGCAAAACCTGCTCCAAGAATACTGGATGTTATTTGTACCAAATACATCACGCCACATATGTGCCGCGTCACGCTTGGCGGTGCTGGCTTGATTGACTTTCCAACAGATCAAGAAAGCACTTATATTAAACTCATATTTCCTCAAGGCCATGGGGCTCGACCACTAATGCGCACCTATACCATCAGTGGTCAACGTGAGGATGAAATAGACGTCGATTTTGCCTTGCACGACGCTGAAGGCCCTGCATCAATGTGGGCAAAAAACACTCAGGTTGGTGATCAGATTTTAGTCGGCGGACCAGGACCAAAAAAGCTCATCAACCGCGATGCAGATTGGTTCTTATTAATAGGTGATATGACTGCACTACCTGCGATTACTGTCAATCTTGCACAATTACCTGACGATGCACGCGGCTATGCCATTCTTGAGATCAGCAGCGAGGCAGATCGACAAAATCTTAAAAAACCTAAGAACATTGACATTTACTGGGTTATTAACCCTACTCCAAACTCCGCAAGCAGCCCTTTACTTGAGTATGTTAAAACCATTACTTGGCTTGAAGGGCAACCTGCTGTTTGGGCTGCTTGTGAATTCCATAGTATGAGTGTACTGCGTGACTATTTTAAATTCAACCGGTCCATAGCTAAAACGCATTTATATATATCTAGCTACTGGAAAGTAGAGCGTACAGAGGATGAGCATAAAATTGAGAAGCAGGAAGATGCGCAAAACCTAGAATAATATTCTATCCACCTTCAAAAATCCGAGTTGTGTTAACAATGACTTGAGGGCTATTAATATTAAGCTTCTGACGTTGTCATCAACTCATTCGTAGGCTAGATTATAATCTCTTAGACGTCGATTATTTTATTAATACGGTAATGTAAATATCAATTTAGCCTCTAAATATTATTAGCAACTCAATTCTGATATTGGTGCAAAAGGTTGCCAGAGGTATACATAATATAGTCTTAACAACCTTCCTTGCATGGTGTGCTTTACTCAGGTGATATTGTCAAAACTGGGAGCTGAACGTTGTACCGGCGATGATAGTGAAAGTAATCCAACAGGATTAGGACTAGCGCTCAATAGAAGATCTAGTCAGTCATTTACGCGGCATGCTAAGCACGAGCAACGTATAACCACACGGTGCGCCATTTGTCATTGTGCTGCCGTGGCAACCTTTAGAAAATCAGAATATATTTGATGATAAGTTCATATCAAACGTGAACCAGATAGGGGCAAGCATAGCTGCTAGCTCCTAAAAAAACGTCTATTCAACACTGTAGTCTTTATCTCAAAATTAGTTTGAGGCTAATCCTTTAAGCTCCCGAACTTATCGATAAGCATAAAAAATTGGGGATCAGTTACCGTCAGCAACTTTCAACAACCTTGGTCACAAAATGGTCACCGTTTGGTCACCGAGCACTTGGCCACCGATTTTCAAAAGGTAAAGTACATGCACGCAGACTTATAGAGAATATATTATTAAAGAGTAGATTGCTTCTTAAGAGTTAATAAAGACAGAATAACCAACCCTTACGGATAAAGGCTTTAAGGAGAATTACAGACACAAAAAAACCTCAAGTAAACGAATACTTGAGGCGAAACTTGCTTAAACCCGAGAGTTTAAATTCGTTTTAAATATGGCGCAGCGGACGGGACTCGAACCCGCGACCCCCGGCGTGACAGGCCGGTATTCTAACCAACTGAACTACCGCTGCTTAGGTCGTACTTAGTTTATTTAACCACTTAGCCTACTACTTAAGAGTAACGCTATACTAAATAGTGGTGGGTGATGACGGATTCGAACCGCCGACATTCTGCGTGTAAGGCAGACGCTCTACCAACTGAGCTAATCACCCTTCGAACAATTGCTAGGCAATTTATTCAACATCAACTGAGCTCTAAGTTTGTCACTAAGCTCTGCTGCTGTGGGTGTGTATTATATAGATTTACACATGCCTGTCAAACACTATTTTGATATTTATCACAGATTTTTGCTTATTTTCTTGATTAAATTTATAAGCATCTGTTTTAATTGATTTTATAATTTCGCAGAATAGTTAATCTTTTTCACTCTAGTACTTACTTTGCCGCCAGCGCTTGTTCTATATCAGCCTTGAGCGCTTCAGGTTTGGTCGTTGGTGCATAACGAGCAATTACCTGCCCTTTACTATCAATTAAAAACTTGGTGAAATTCCATTTGATACCGTCTGTGAGAAGCCCGCCTTTTTGATTTTTTAGCCATTCAAACACAGGATGAGCATCACTGCCATTGACGTCGACTTTTGCCATCATTGGAAAGCTGACACCATAGTTCTTTTGGCAAAATGCGCCAATTTCATCATTATTAGCAGGATCTTGGTTGCCGAATTGATTACAGGGAAAACCGATAACCATTAAACCTTGGTCTTTATATTGCTGAAACAGTGCTTCTAAGCCCTCAAACTGCGGCGTAAAGCCACACTTGCTTGCGGTATTAACAATTAGCAACACTTGATCTTTATATTTAGAGAAATTTTGCGTCGTTCCGTCGATACGCTCAGCACTAAAATCATAAATAGTAGTCATTATTCATCCTTAAATGAGTTATTTGTTTGCTATCAAGCATTAGACATTGTGGTTAATAAGCTTAGTGATATTAATAATAAGTAGGGAGATATCAATACTCCCTACTCTTTTTACTACTACCTCATTAGCTTACACGCCGCTGTCACTATTCTTCAGACTTATCTAAATCGATAGACAACGAGTTGATGCAATAGCGCATGCCAGTGGTCTCACTTGGACCGTCAGGGAATACATGGCCCAAATGCGCGCCGCAATTGCTGCAAGTCACTTCAGTACGGCGCATGCCTAGCGAATCATCGACATGCTCATCGATGGCGCTATTATGGATACCTTGATCAAAGCTTGGCCAACCGCACCCTGCATCAAACTTATTGTCTGATTCAAACAAGTTAGCACCGCATCCTTTACAGCGATAAATGCCCTTATCATTAATATCGTTATAAATGCCCGTAAATGGTCGCTCTGTGCCCTTCTCGCGCAGCACATGATACTCCTCAGCACTTAAGCGCTCTTTCCAGTCAGCCTCGGTCAATTGGCTGATTTCTTCTTTGCTCAGTTGATTGTCTTGCATAACGTATCCTTATGGAATGACTGATTGTCTACTCTATCGTGAGTAATGGTTTATCGAGGCTTTATCGCTATTTTATATAAAAACGATAGGCTTTATCTGTTGGCGAGCGTCTTATTATTCAAGATGTTTATAACAAGAATACTCACTGCATGGAATGGTAGTGCCAGATATTGTAGGCAATTTGATATCGAAAAATCACAAGTTAGATCGTTTCTTATTGAGCTGAAGTCTCTCAATGCATTATAAATCTCTGCAATGCAAGATTTTCTTACATAGTGAAAATCTACAATATACAAATAACTTGCATTTAATTTTGATATGCAATAATATCTTGCATTAACAGTTAATTAAAAGTATTTCTCTTTTAAAGCATTAGCTTAATACTTATCCAAGAGAGTTAATTTCGTTACCTGATTAATGACAGATTCATAAAATAAAAAAGGCTTACATAATGACGGCTGATGACAAAACTAAAAGCACACAGGCTGAACGACTGGTACAGCTGCGCCGTGACAAAGGCATGACGGCAGAGCAGCTGGCACAAGCGATGACTGCTGCTGGCGCTAAAGTCAGCCGCGGTGCTATCTCTAATTGGGAGCGTGGGACCAATGGGATTGTCTCATCTAAGCTACCTACCCTTGCGCGACTCTTAGGTTGTAGCGAAGGGTATTTGTTGCGCGGTGAGCTTGAAAGTGACAGCAAATCAGATGACGATTCTGACAGTATATCGTCTGATAATGATAAAGCTGTCGATGCAGGCGAGCAACCTCATAGCACTATTCAAAATACACCAACAACAACTACCTCTTCTACTCCCCGCAAAAATTCACCAAATAACCTGATGAGTGGTCACTCTATGAACTCAATAAAAAAATCCGATAAATTACAAAACGTCTGTTACGACATTCGCGGTCCTCTGCTGCAAACTGCCAATAAAATGGAAGCCGAAGGCAAGCGTATCTTAAAGCTAAATATCGGCAACCCTGCTCCTTTTGGTTTAGAAGCACCGCATGAGATTTTGCGTGATGTGGCGATGAATCTGCCGGAAGCGACGGGCTACTCAGACTCGCAAGGGATTTTTTCAGCGCGTAAAGCGGTATTGCAATATTACCAATCAAAGGGACTGCTATCGGCAGTTGATGTTCGTGATGTCTATCTAGGTAATGGCGTCTCTGAGCTGATTGTCATGACCATGCAAGCGCTGATGAATGATGGCGATGAAGTGCTGGTTCCGATGCCAGACTACCCACTGTGGACGGCAGCTGCCAATCTCGCAGGCGGTACAGCGGTACATTATCGCTGTAATGAAGAAGATAACTGGCATCCTGATATTGAAGACATCAAATCTAAAATCACCAGCAAAACCAAAGGCATCGTAGTTATTAATCCCAATAATCCGACAGGCGCGCTGTACAGTGATGAAGTACTACTGCAAATCGTCGAGGTCGCAAAAGAGCATGACTTAATCATCATGGCGGATGAGATTTATGACCGTATTCTCTATGATGATATGGAACATACGCCGATGAGCACTTTGACCGATGAAGTACTGGTGTTGTCCTATAATGGTTTATCAAAATCACATCGTATCGCAGGCTTTCGTGCTGGTTGGATGATGGTTTCAGGTCGTAAAGAACATGCGGCTGACTTTATCGAAGGTTTAGATATGCTTGCATCTATGCGTCTGTGTTCTAACGTTCAAGGACAATATGCGATTCAGACAGCGATGGGTGGCTATCAAAGCATGAAGGACCTAACGTCTAAAAAAGGGCGCTTGTACAAGCAGCGCGAGTTGGCAGTGACCCGTCTTAATGCGATTAAAGGTATCTCTTGTACCATGCCACAAGGCGCGTTTTACTGCTTTCCAAAGATGGATCCTGAGATTTACCCTATCAAAGATGACATGCAGTTTATGATGGATTTATTGTTAGAAGAAAACGTATTGATGGTACAAGGCACAGGATTTAACTGGGATAAAAATGACCATTTCCGCTTGGTGTTTTTACCCAACTTACACGACTTAGAAGACGCTATGGATCGCTTAGACCGCTTCTTTGCTAAGAAGCGTAAGCAGTTTGGTATTGACTAATATATAGATGACACCTATATTTTTCTATAAAAAAACGCTTACCGATATGATATCGATAAGCGTTTTTTATTTGTATTAATCAAAAATTAAATGACTTTGATTTCAACTTTTAAAAGATATTTATCAGCACTATATAACTGATTGCAGACATACTTGCTGCTGCAGGAAGGGTAATAATCCATGCCAAACCAATTGGTTTCATCAGTGCCCAGTTAGTGTCTCTATTGACGATACCAATGCCAAGTACAGCACCGACCAAGATATGCGTGCTCGATACTGGTATACCCATCGTCGATGCACCCATCACAACCGCAGCCGCAGCCAATTCAGCTGAGAAACCAGAAGCAGGATGCATTTTTGCCAAATTGGTACCGACAGTTTGAATCACTTCTTTACCGATGAACCAAAGACCGACAATCAATGCTACACCAAAAGTTAACATCACAGCAGGTGGTACTGCTGCTTCTGTTGAAATACTATTGGTACGGATAACATCCATAATCGCTGCAAATGGACCAACAGCATTAGCAATATCGTTCGAGCCATGACTAAAAGCAAATGCTGATGCAGTAAAGACTTGCATCCAGCTAAACATAATAAACGTGGCTTTGGTCAAATCCTCTTTGTGCTTACCGCGGATACTCTTAGTATAAATATAAGTCGCAAGCCATACTAGCGCTGCTATCATCCCCATGATTAAAAAGCCTTGCAACGTCGTCATACCATTATTGACGTTTTTCAGACCTTTGAAGATGACCAAAGAGGCCATGACTGCGCCGCCTGCAGCCGCCATAATAGGCGCCCATTGCTTGAGTGCTTTTAAGGTATCGAGGTTGCTGCGCTCGTTTTCAATCTCATAAAGTTCTTTGTAATAATTCGTCTCTAAATCTTCAACGACGCAATCATCATCTTTATATATTTCTTGATCACGTAACAACGCTGACGTATAAGCCAACTGCTCAGATTCGGTTAGACCATCCAAATACGCTTTATGCGTCAGTTTTAGCGTCTTTTTACTATCTTTCAGAGTAGCAATATGCGCCTCTGTTTTATCGTTATACTCAATGATGTTTTTCTTAATCTGTCCATATAACAGATAAGAAAAAATGCCGCCTAATAGCGGTGATATAATCCAAGAGATGGCAATCATGCCAATCTTGTCCCAATTCACTGTTGATAACGCCATTTCAGTACCACCTAAGGTGATACCCAATACAATAGAGCTACCCACTATGCCACCAATAATCGCATGTGTGGTCGAAACCGGCAAACCTTTTTTGGTGGCAAACAACAGCCAAAATGCAGCAGCAATGAGTGCTGAAAGCATGACATAAATGAACTGATTGGGTGTTACTGACAACCCATCTAAATTGACAATGCCGCTCCGAACGGTATCGGTCACTTCACCACCAGCAAGTACCGCCCCTGATACTTCAAATATCGCTGCCACACCTAGGGCTTGTGGAATCGTTAACGTCCCTGCACCGACTGAGGTGCCAAATGAATTGGCAACGTCATTACCGCCGATATTGAATGCCATGAAAACACCAAAAGCAGTGGCGACAATAAATAGCGTTGTCTGCTGATGCATGGTGTAATCTAGACCCCACCACAAAAAGTAGGCGGTCATTCCAATCATTAAAATGGCAAAAAGTAGGTTAATTTTCATAGAGCCGACTGATTTTGTTGGTCCTGTAGAGCTACTGCTAATACCCATACGTTGATACGTCCTGCGTAAGCTGATTGAAATTATTGACAAATGATGACATTACGCGGCTATTAATGATGTGATTATTACCACCCAAAAATACAATAACATGCGCGCAACGTGGTTATTTGAAATACAATTTTAGAATACTGTGTTGAGACAGCTGCCTCAACGCTTTGACACCCTCCTTATTATCTTATCTTAGCGGTTATAGCCATTTGCAAATAAGCAATTGAGCTTAACGACAATCAGAAACTAAGATAAAACGTCTAAGTAAAATGTCATAAAGCCGCAAGTGGTATTGCCAAATCGTCTGATTAAAGCATCTTGCGGCTTACGTTTTTATGATAATAGCGTTCTTCTATACAAGCTATTTATTGTGAATAATACATTGATATTAAAGACAAATAAACAGAAGACCAAGCTATTTTAATAGATAGCAACGCTCATTACGCGCCTATTATATTAAATATAGACGCATAATGCATGATGATATTACAAGATTTGTAACTGTGAATATAAGATTTAAGAAATATACACTTTAGATCAGACGTTATCGGGTTATTTTTAGCCAACATACACTTGAATTGCCATAGTCAATTCAAGTGATAACAGTGGAAAATTAATAGTTATAAATAAATAGGTAGCTGCTTAAGAATAGGATTAAAAGTACCTCTATAAGATAAATAATTTCCGCTTAGCATTTGCTACGCATTCCAAGACTTTAAGAAAATTTATCTATGTAGCACATTATGACTTAGCTGGCAGCAAGCAACGCGGATAGCTGCTCGATAGCGTGGTCTAACACCTCTAAACGTGCTTGGCGCTTGTCATTATTAGCGATCACACACCAAGGGGCGTTCTTAGTATCCGTACGTGCCAGCATATCAGCCGCCGATTGTACATAATCTGACCATTTATCACGGTTACGCCAATCGTCGTCGGTCAATTTAAATTGTTTGTATGCAGTTTCTTCACGTTCCTCAAAACGCTTAAGCTGCTGTTTTTTATCGATTGCCAGCCAGTACTTGATTACCAAAGTACCTGATGCTGCCAAGGCAGCTTCAAAGCGATTGATTTCATCATAAGCGCGCTGCCACTCATCATCCTTCGCAAAGCCTTCAATACGCTCTACCAAGACACGCCCATACCAAGTACGATCAAAAATACCAACACGGCTGATGCGGTCTGTCTGCTCGTTCGGAAGCTTTTGCCAAAAACGCCACAAATAAGGATGCTGTAGCTCATATAACATGGGCGCGCCAATATTATAAATTTGATATTCACGTGGATCAAGTGGTGCCACCAGTCTTTTGATAGCGCCGCCCTTTCCTGCTGCATCCATACCTTCAAAGGCAAATACCACATGTTGACCTTGACGCGCACGTAACAGTTCTGCCAAGCGCGCCTGCTTCTTAGCCAATGCATCATTGTAGTCAGATTTATCAATATCTGAATCTTCGATATCAGTAAGTACCTTAGGTATTTTTACTCGCTCAAACTTTATTGACTGATACTCTACTTGGTTATTATGAGTATCCTTTGAATCTTGTGCTTGATCTGATTCTGCACTGTTTTCTCCTCGGCTGCTAACTAAGGCTTTTTGCATCGCATGTAAGACTTCATGACAAAAATGTATGGCTGCTTGCGATTTATCTGCGCCATCGATGATAATCCAATCGCCTTGCTGGCGTAATAATTCGGCAGCAACTTCATTGAACTTAGCCACTATCGTCATATCATGCCAATCAATTTGGTATAGAAATTTCGGATCTGGCTCGTCATCATTAAGCCTCGCCTGCAAAGTCTCGATATCGACATGAAACCAGCACTTTAGTAGCTGCGTTTGATTTGCCACAAGGTCTTGCTCAAAAGCTTGCAATTCCGTTAGCTGCTGGCGTAAATAGTCTTGCCATTGACCAATTGGTAACGCTTCAATATCCCTATTCTTCTTATTTTTTTCTGACTTTTCGCTCTCTGCACTTGCCATGCGCATCACGTTATAAAGTAAATCTGCATACCAGTTGCCAAAATATACCATCACATCACCGTGGCGCGGCATGGCTTTGGTATGCGTCTGCCAAATCGGTTGGTGTGCTAAAGGACAATAACCAATGGTCGCTTCTACCTTAAGCAGGCGCGGATCGACCCACTGGCGCAATTGCGTTACCGCTGTCCCCTTACCTGCCTGCTCCATACCATTGACTAATACTAATAGCCCAATGGCTTTATCAGTACTCGGTGATTCTGGCTGGCGCGTCGCACGCAGAGCGAACTGGGCTGTAACCAATGCCAATCGCAGCGCATCTTCATCCATTGAAAATTTGCTCAAAGGATTGGGCATAAGACGCTGCTCGACGACTTGCTCGTTAAATGGCGCGCTCACATCTTCTGCTGACTTATCTGTTTTATTCTTTTTTTTGCTCATGTTTATGCTCGCTATAGTCTTATCAAATAATTGGTTTAAAATAATCGTCTAAAATAGCTAAGTTGTTTTATCATAGCACTGCGCTCTTTTAGTAAATAACGTGGCTATGTAATTTGTGTTATAAAGTCTTATAAATTGACTACCTGAAAGCGCTGTGCAATCTTTATATGTAACAGTTTGGCATTTGTATTCTGTCTTATTTTCTTTTAAGGTGAACAAAATCTTGAGAGCATGGTTTAATAGCTGCCTATAAGTAGAAAACTTAGCGCTAACCAGCCCCCTTATTATCCAGCTTTTATTATCAATCTGATGACTATTATTATTTTTATAGGATGACTTGCCATGTCTGCTTTAGCCAACTTACAACAGCACCTTGACCGCTTTTGGGCGCTGCCACATCATGAAGACGCTGCATTGAATAAGAAGCTTAATGAAGTGCAATCATGGCAACAAGCCCGTATCAAGCGTACGCATAGCACGCTGTTTGAGCAACCAAAAAACCAGCTAATGGCAGATTATTTTTTAACGCAGCTGTATGGTGGTGATGAATTTAAAGTATTGGCAGAACAATTAGGACGCATTCTCCCGAAAGCCAAGAAACTTGAGCGTCTTGCCAAAGAGTCATCTTTAGAAGCTGGAAGTATGGGCATTCAAGCGTCAATATTGGCTATTGAGCTCGACTTGCATTTGGCGCAGTGGTTACTCGAACAAGAGTTAGCAGTGAATGAAGAAAATATGCTACTCGCTTACCGTACGGTTGATGAAGCTGATGAACGCCGTGTACAGATTAATAACTTAAAAGACGTTTGCTATCGTACTGACAAAGACTTAAATTCATTTATGCTCAAAAAAGCTTTTGCGATGGCTAAAGGCACCGCATATCGCTATAACTTTCAGCCGCTTTATGATTTTATCGATTCAGGCTTTAAAGCCATGAAACCATTAAAAAGTGTGAGCAGCTTTATTGAACCGTTTTGCGCGCGCGAGCTTGAAGTTATTGATGAAGTCCATGCCATGGATAATGACGGTAAGCCCGCTGCGTTTGGTGTATGATAAGCGCTATTGTCTCAACAACTATTAGTATTTTATCTGACTAAAAACAAGCATAAAAATAAATCATAGGACACCGCGATGACTGATCATGTAAATAATAAAACGACGACTAATGGCCGTATACAAGATAAATTGGTTCAAGACAGTATCACTCATAACCAAAATATTACCGCTCAAGTAAAAGCACGTCAAAATACCGCTACAAGTGTTAATAACGTTATTAATAATGACTTTACTCATGTTGAAGATTTACCCATAGGAACGCCACAAGGGCAACAAACCACTATGCCAAATGCCAATACTGAAAACCACGCCCAAAATAGCACTGTAAATGACGCTGCACAGACAAATACTCAAGCCCCTAAGCAAACGCTTTTTAACCAGCGTGACGATATCAATAATCCACATACGTCTGATACTGATGGTCATGAAGAAACCCATTTTGGCTATAAGACCGTTAATAAAGCAGAAAAACAAGCGCGTGTGGCTGACGTATTTACCTCTGTCGCCAAAAAATACGACATCATGAATGACTTAATGTCATTTGGTATTCATCGCTTGTGGAAGCGTTATGCCATCAGCTTATCTGGCGTGCGTGCTGGTCAACATGTATTAGATATCGCTGGCGGTACGGGTGATTTAGCCAAGGTCTTTAGCCGTGAAGTCGGTCGCAACGGTAAAGTCGTGTTGTCTGATATCAATGCGGCCATGCTAGAAGTTGGTCGTGAGCGCTTGATTAATGCTGGCTGTAATAATGTCGATTTTGTTTTGGCGAACGCTGAAACCCTAGCGCCATTTGATGATAATAGCTTTGATCTGCTGACAATCAGCTTTGGTCTACGTAACGTCACAGATAAAGATGCTGCGTTAAAATCGATGTACCGTGTGCTTAAGCCAGGTGGTCGCTTATTAATACTAGAGTTCTCAAAACCTATTTTTGAGCCATTATCAAAAGCCTATGATTTATATTCATTCACAGCGCTACCGATGATGGGTAAGCTGGTTGCTAACGATTCCGAAAGCTATAAATATTTAGCTGAATCGATTCGTATGCACCCTGATCAGCAGACGCTAAAGCAGATGATGGAGCAAGCAGGCTTTGAAAATTGTGATTATCATAATCTGACAGCTGGTATCGTCGCGGTACATCGCGGCTTTAAAGCATAAGATTAAGTTTTAAATTACAATACATAGCGATAAAAATGCCATTATGTAAAATGATGGCAACTTATATTTATAAATAATGCGCTCTTTTAAGGCGCTCAACTGACTATGCGAGAGCCTTATGCTGACTGTTCTACTTTTGGCCGGTGCTGAAAAGCTGATTAATATGGCTATTGCCAGTGATGAAATTACCAAAGCGGGTTTAGCGCCACTTGCTGGCAAAGTACTGCGTCTCAACATGGGCACGCCTGAGGTGAATTTAGATGTGCTATTCACTGAAGAGCGCTTGCGTTTTGAGCCAGTGACGACTGAAAGTGTGTTTGAGCAAAGTGGCGCTATGAATGAGCGTCAAAAAGCCAGTATGGATCGTGCGCGTCTTGGTCATAGCCGCCCAGATTGTATTATTACCGTCGATAACCCTGCCCAGCTACTGAATCTCATGCGCAGTACAGAAGGCAACTTGCCTATTGAGGGCGATTACAAAGTACTTATGCAACTCAATCAATTGGTTGCAGGCTTTGATCCTGATGTCGCGGGACAACTTGAACCATTTATTGGTAAATCGATGGCGAGCCAGTTGCACCTCCTGATATCGCAGCTTAAAGGCAGCTGGCGTCATAGTGCCAAGCGTGCTTTTAACGATGTTAGCGATTGGGCAAACGATGTGGCAGGTAATAGTGCACCTGACCCAATAGATGTAACTGAAGTAAATGCGCTTAAGCAGCAACTACTGAAACTGCGTGCTGATGTTGAACGTGAAGAAGCCAAACTAGCCGCTATCAAAGATGAGCAAGCACGTTTAACTCATAGTAGATAATCGCCTTTTCTACAACGCCTACCTTATTTTTGACTTTATCTAGAGTATTTATATCTCATGCTATTATCCCATCGCGCCCGTTTACTTGAGCTATGGCGCATTGCCGCCACCTATCGTATTGACACCCATTTTTCTGTCGAAGAGGCGCCGCAACTACAGCCTTTGGTACGTTTAATCCGTATGCATCCAGCTGCGTGGGGTAAAAAGCATCAGCCTAATGCGATTAAATACGCGCTTGAAGATATGGGGACTCTATTTTTAAAGCTTGGACAATTACTCTCGACCCGCCGTGACCTCGTGCCACCTGAGATTATTGCGCAACTTATTCAACTGCAAGATAAAGTTAAATCTTTCGATTCTGATATCGCAATTGCGCAAATCCAAGACCCTAAACACGGTCTCGGTCAATCTATTGGCTCTTTATTTGCGCGTTTTGACGTCAAGCCTCTAGCAGCTGCTTCTATTGCCCAAGTACATACCGCTGCGCTGCATGATGGGCGTGAAGTGGTGGTCAAAGTGGTTCGTCCTGATATTCGCACGACCATTATTGCAGATTTTGAATTGCTACGAGAACTCGCCAATTGGGCATCGGCGCGTATCGAAGCAGCTCGTGCAATACACATCATCGATATTGTTGAAGACTACCGTCAAGTCATGCTCAACGAGTTAGATTTGACATTAGAGGCAGACAATACAACGCAGATGCGCAACAACTTTTTGGGCTCGGCATTGATGTATGTGCCAGAAGTCTATGATGCCAATAAAAACGTCATGGTCATGGAGCGCATACAAGGCGTTCCAATCTCACAAATTGAGGTATTTGATCAATTAGGCTATGACCGTGCAGCACTGGCAGAAAAAGGCTTAACGATATTTTTTACCCAAGTATTCCGTGATAACTTCTTCCATGCCGACATGCACCCCGGCAATGTTTTTGTCGAGACGCCGCCAGTCAATACCTTGACTGCAAATATGGCCGCCGTGGACTTAGGACATGAGCCGCGTTATATCGGGCTTGATTGCGCCATCATGGGCACCTTATCAAAGGACGATCAGCTTATCGTCGCGCGAATGTTATTGTCCGTGATGAATAACAACTTTACAGCGATGGTTGATATCGTCAGCCGAGCTGGCTGGATACCGCCAAGTGCTGATAAGCATGCGTTGATGCGTGATATGAAACGCACTGTCGGTCCGATGTTACAAAAATCCATTAACGATATCGACTTTGCCGGTGTATTAATGCAAATATTAGATATCGCCCGCCGCCATCATATGAGTATTCCACCGCAGCTGATGCTACTGCTCAAAACTTTAGTGCATGTCGAAGGACTTGGTCGCGACTTGTATCCTAATCTTGATATCTGGTCGCTTGCCAAGCCAATCTTAAGCAGTTGGATTAAGGAGCAGCTCGATCCGATGCGTAATTTACAACAGCTACGTCAGCAGTTGCCTGAGATTTTATTATCGACCACTGATATCCCAAGACTGCTAGATCAAGGGTTACAGAGCCTTGCTTCACAAGGATCACGTCAAGACAGTCAACTGCGTGAGATTCAACAAATCCGTGCCGATATGCTAAACGACCGTCGCCGAGATTGGTTGGCGCTGGCGGGCTTTGCTATTTTCATAGCCCTTGCAACACAAGTTATCGGTTGGCTATCACCTATTTTTTACCTCTTAGCGATTTTGGCAGTCGTGTGGCGTATCTTAGCCTAAACCGTTAATAGCTTTGACTAAAAGACTTCTGACAATAACAAGTATTTATTAAAAATAGATAGGCATAAGCGTTTGGCTTGAGCCTTCATCCACTATTTAATAGATACTATAAAAAAATAAAGCAAAAAAAATGTGCCTACATTTAATTAGAATATTAAATATAGGCACATTTTTTTGGGCTAACTTTATAGCATCTGATCAATCGCCATCTGCGTTAATACTCGACCACGTGCAGTCCGAAGTACATAGCCTTGTTGGATAAGGTATGGCTCAATCACATCCTCTAACGTACCGCGGTCTTCAGCCATCGCTGCTGCCACCGCTTCAACGCCGGCAGGTCCACCATCAAAACGCTCGTGCAATATCTCAATATAACGTCTATCCAAATGATCGAGACCACGTCTATCGACTGCGAGCATATCGAGCGCACTACCAGCAATCGCCCCATTGATACTGCCATCGCCTCTGACCTGAGCATAATCACGTACACGTCGTAATAGACGGTTGGCAATCCTTGGCGTACCACGTGCACGGCGCGCAATTTCAACAGCACCATCCTCACTCATTGGCACGCGCATCAACCGCGCGGCGCGACTGACAATAGTGGTTAAATCAGCAATATTATAAAACTCTAGTCGCTGCACGATACCAAAGCGATCTCTCAGTGGTGATGTTAATAATCCGGCTCGGGTGGTTGCTGCAACTAACGTAAATGGCGGCAAATCAAGCTTAATAGAGCGTGCTGCTGGTCCTTCACCGATCATGATATCCAGCTGAAAATCCTCCATCGCTGGATAAAGAATTTCTTCAATTACCGGACTTAAGCGGTGAATCTCATCAATAAATAGGACATCACCAGCTTCCAAATTGGTCAGCATCGCTGCCAAATCGCCAGCGCGCTCAAGGACAGGCCCTGAAGTAGAACGTAGATTGCCACCCATCTCGCGAGCAATAATATTGGCAAGGGTCGTTTTTCCTAAGCCTGGTGGTCCAAAGATGAGCGTATGATCCAACGCTTCATCACGCGCCCGTGCCGCTTGAATAAAGACTTCCATCTGCTCGCGTACGACGGGCTGACCGATATATTCCGCCAATAATGCTGGTCGAATATTGGCATCAGGGGCATCTGACGCCCCTTCTAGCGGATTAATCAAACGATCTTGCATCATAGTTTTTGCCATTATGCTTAAAGCATTATTTTTAAAAGATTAGGTAATAAATAGCATAACCAAACGCTGCTCATAAGTCATGCGAAACATGATAAAGCAGGTGCTAAAACGAAAATAAGCGACATCTAATGTCGCTTATTTTCAATCGCTGTTTTTTTAATTAATGTTGTGTTGAAAGATACTCTTATTTAAAACTTTGAAATTGCTGCAAGGTAGCTTTTAACAAACTCTGTGTATCTACAAATGTCTCGCCATTACTTTTTGCCGCCTTAATGGCTTGCTGAGCTTCTTTTTCTTTGTAGCCCAAGCTAATCAATGCGCCTTCAACTTCAGCAATGATACTTCCTTCAGCAGAGATTGGTACCGGCTGCATAGCAAATTCTAAATTGCTGCTGTCGACTTCGATATTCTTAAGCTTATCTTTTAGCTCAATCAATAAGCGCTGCGCTGTCTTTTTTCCGATACCTGGGATACGTGTCAATGCTGATTCTGAATCTTGCTCGACATGCATTTTCAGCTCAGCAGCTGACATTGCAGATAGCATTGCTAATGCCATTTTTGCCCCAACACCGTTGATTTTAATCAGCTGGCGAAAGACGTCACGCTCTTTACGATCAATAAAACCATAGAGCAGCTGCGCATCTTCGCGCACATGGAAATGCGTCCAAATGCTCGCCTGCTCGTTAAGACGCAATTGGCAAAATGACGGCAATGGTAGCTCAATATCATAGCCAACACCAGAGGTGGTCATGATACAGGCAGTCGGTGCCATTAAGTATTGCACCTGTCCATTAATCAATCCAATCATAATCCACGATCTCTTATATAGACTATTATAAAAATGAGCTAAACCATCACCTAACTATCAATCAGTCTCTTTTACTATGTCAGCTTACTAGTAAAAATTAACCATACCTTCAAGACTGATTGGACGAATCTTATGCGCTTGACCCGCTGAACCAAAGGCTTCAAAACGATTGGTACAGATATCTGACATCGCAACCATAGAGGCTTTAAAGTATTTACGTGGATCAAATTCGCTAGGGTTTTCTGCAAGGAATTTACGGATAGCGCCTGTTGATGCCAAACGTAAATCGGTATCGATATTTACTTTACGCACACCATGCTTAATCGCTTCAACGATTTGCTCAACCGGTACACCATAAGTCTCACCAATATTACCGCCGTTTTCATTGATGACTTTTAGCCATTCTTGTGGTACTGATGATGAGCCATGCATGACTAGGTGAGTGTTAGGAATACGGGCATGAATCTCTTTTACGCGCTCAATCGATAAGATATCGCCTGTCGGTGGACGCGTAAACTTATAAGCACCATGACTGGTACCGATAGCAATCGCTAACGCATCGACATTGGTGTCTTTAACGAACTGCTCTGCTTCATCAGCACTGGTCAATAGCTGCTCATGATCCAACACGCCTTCTGCGCCAGAGCCATCTTCTTCGCCTGCCATGCCAGTTTCAAGACTACCTAAGCAACCAATCTCTCCTTCGACTGAAACACCGCATGCATGAGCCATTTTGACCACTTCGCGAGTCACGCTGGCGTTATAATCATAATCCATCGGCGTTTTACCGTCTGTACCAAGCGAGCCGTCCATCATCACTGATGAGAAGCCAAGCTGAATTGAGCGTTGGCAAATAGCAGGTGACATACCGTGATCTTGGTGCATAACAACTGGAATATGTGGCCACTCTTCGATAGCAGCAATAATCAGATGACGCAAAAACGCAGAGCCTGCATAACTACGGGCACCGGCACTGGCTTGTACAATCACAGGAGAGTCACAGGCGTCAGCCGCCATCATAATGGCACGCATCTGCTCTAAATTATTAACATTGTAAGCAGGAACACCATAGCCGTGTTCAGCAGCATGATCCAAAAGTTGACGTAACGATATTAAGGCCATAAAACGCTCTCTGGTTATATTCTAAAAATAGTATTTTGAAGATGATATTAAAACATCATTTTTAACAATAAGACGTTGTCACGTTTGCACTGCGACCTAGCTTTGCAATGGGTATTCCATTATAAGCCAACAAAAACCACTGCTTTCTGCTCGTCATTATCACGCCGTGATTATAGCAAAAATTACCAGCGCTTCGTAGCGCTTAACTGACTATTTGTTTGTGTGTTTGGTTTTTATGCCTTGTTTGCACAGTTAGATGGTTGATTTCGTCTATAAAAAATTCATGACCTGCTTTTTATGGATCAAATTGATTATTTTTATCCATAAAAAAAGCCTTGGCAATTACCAAAGCTTTTATATATTTTATAGACTTATAAAACAACTTATCAGCCAATAGTCTTCCACTATTATATTAATGAATAGACTGCGCTTTATGTTGCTTGATTTTAAATGACTTAGCCTTTATACGACTTAGTACTGTTGTTCTGCATCAACAGCGACATCATTTGCGCCGTCAGCAACTGCGTTAGCACCGTCAGCAACGGCTGATGCAGTACCTTCAACGACTTTGCTTGTGCCTTCAGCAATAGCATCGCCAGTTTCTTCTAGTGCATTAGTGGCAGCAGCACCAGCAACTTCAGCATTTTCTGCAGCTTCAGCGCCAGCTTCTTGGGCAGCTACTTCAGCTTCAGCAGCAGCAGCTTCTGTATTCGCAGCAGCTTCTTCTGTGTTAGCAGCAGCATCTTCGCCAGCTGACTCAGCAGCAGCATCGGTTTTATCTTGTGTTTCTTGGCTACATGCAGTGATTGCAAAAGTACCAGCAAGAACACTAGCAAGTAATAAATGACGTTTTAACATAACAAATCCCTCATAAATAAAGCATGTCAAATACATGGTTTGCGCTATTTTATAGAGTGCAAATTGGACATGCAATAATAATTTTCAGTATAGAAACAAATAATTACCACTTAATAATAATCGATGACAATTCGAACTTATTGCCTTGAAAACAATAAGATATGAATAGTAGCCAAAATATTATCCGTACAGCGTACCTTAGATACTGCGGCTAAGTTGTACGGCTAATGTTACTCATCTGCTGAAGTATCGTTAAGAGGTTATGCATTAATTTGTAAAGCAGCAACCGCTGGCAAGATTTTACCTTCTACAAACTCCAAGAACGCACCGCCACCCGTTGACATGTAGCTGACGCCATCAGCCACTTGATATTTATCAATCGCAGCGAGTGTATCACCGCCACCTGCAATCGAGAAACCTTGGCTATTTTTAACCGCTTCTGCCACTATATGAGTACCCTGACCAAACGCATCCACTTCAAAAACGCCGACTGGACCATTCCATAAAATAGTTTTCGCCTTGGTAATTGCCTCTGCCAATTTTATAGCACTATCTGGTGCGATATCTAATATCATGTCATTTTCGCCAATCGTGTCGACAGATTTGATGGTCGCAGTGGCTTGTTGTAATGAGCCAGTGAAGTCAGCAAAATCAATCTCATTTTTATCAGCAACGACGACATATTCAGGCAATAAAATCTCAGTTTTACCCATGATTTCACGAGCTGTATCGAGCAGATCTGCTTCATAAAGTGACGCACCAACACTATGACCTTGCGCGGCTAAGAAGGTATTGGCAATCCCGCCACCAACGATAATCTGTGAGCAAAGCTCAGCCAAACTATGTAAAACCTCTAATTTGGTAGAAACCTTTGAGCCGCCAACGATAGCGAGCATAGGTTGTGCTGGCGTTTCAAGTGCTAGGCTTAAAGCATCAAGCTCTGCTGCCAATAAAGGTCCAGCACAGGCGGTCTTACCAGCTTTATGCATCGCTTGGGTCACGCCTTCTGTTGATGCTTGGGCACGATGTGCTGTGCCAAAAGCGTCCATCACAAATATATCGCACAAATCAGCATATTTTTGTGCAAGCGCTGCATCATTCTTCTTTTCGCCTTCATTAAAACGTACGTTCTCTAGCAGTACGACTTCACCTGCTTCGATAGCGACGCCTTGAGTGAGGTAGTCACTATTCAGCGTAACAGGCGCGGATAGTTTATCGCTTAAATAGTCAGCAACGGGTGCTAACGAATAGATGGCTTCAGGATTGCCTTCTGTCGGGCGTCCTAAATGCGAGCAGACTATCACTGCTGCACCCTTTTCTAGCGCCATCTTAATCGTCGGCAAACTTGCTTGCAGGCGTGCATCACTAGCCACTTTACCCGCTTTAATAGGGACATTAAGGTCTTCACGAATCAACACTACTTTATCGGTCAAACTCAGCTCGCTCATACGCAAAAAATTCATTACCTGCTCCTATATATCATCTGTTATCAATCTGTATGACGGTTCGCCAACGGTTTATTGGATACTTTTTAGCAAATTTATTTCATCAAATCCTATTGCTGGCATTTTTAGAAAACTGTCCTAGCAAGCATTTAAGGCGGTGTATTCTAACAGTTTTATAGTCTGTACTTATATGTCACCTAAGATAAATTTAGCGATAAGCAAATTT
Organism: Psychrobacter sp. SC65A.3; assembly: GCF_025642195.1. Lineage (NCBI taxonomy): Bacteria > Pseudomonadati > Pseudomonadota > Gammaproteobacteria > Moraxellales > Moraxellaceae > Psychrobacter > Psychrobacter sp. SC65A.3. Next base: position 2,194,109 of record NZ_CP106752.1, read on the forward strand.
ATCTTCTCAAACTAATAACACCCTCATTAACATTTTGTGGTGGTACTGAGTCGTTTAGCTATCTATGATCAATAGCGTACTTGTGCCATAACAATAAATCATTAGGAGAAATAAATGAGTATCGACTTTGAAGCTGCCAAACAAAACCTATTACAACTAAAACAAGAGTACCAAACTCGGATTGCTGATATTGAGGACCATATCCAAAATCCGCAAGATGATCTCAATGAACACTGGGAAGATCAAGCGATTGCTTATCGTCAGAATGACATGCGCAAGAACTTAATGGTTGAGGCACAGCAAAGCTTAGGTTTTGTAGACCACGCTTTAAGCCGTATCGAAAGTGGCAGCTATGGAGAATGTGAGGTATGCGCTGAGCCTATCGAAGCACAGCGCTTGCAAGCATTGCCTTATGCAACTTTATGTATGCAGCACGCTGAATAAATTCGTGCTTATATTTTAAAATAGTATTCATTCAGAAGGCACATTCCACTTATTAAATACTTGCTGCCACTGTTGACAACGCATCGCGATTTGATGGACAGGTAAATCCATGATATCGCCAACGATTGCTATATAAGCAATAGGTAACCCTGCCAGCTCTGAGATGTTTTCTGCCGTTAAACCGCCTATCACGCATATTTTTATATCTTGCTGGCAGCCTTCTATCAGTTGCTGCCGCGAGATAGTGGCAGCATTGGGCTTGGTTGTTGAAACAAAGATTGCACCCATGGCGGCATAGCTTGCGCCTTCATTTTTCGCAGCTTTGACTAGCGTTATATCGCCATGACAAGTGCGGCCAATGATTTGATTCGGGGCTAAAGATTGTGCTGCCTCACTAAGATCACCATCTTGCTGTCCCAAATGCACGCCGATACCAAGTTTTTCGGCCAAAGCAATATTGTCATTTATCAATACTGGCACATTATAGGTTTTAGCCAAATTAACGATTTGTAGCGCTTCTTCATAAAGAAGAGACTCACCGTCAGGCAATGCCAATATCTGCTTACGGCGTATTTGTAAAAGAGCAATCAATCCTGTTGCTAAAGCGGCTTCTAACTTTTGATATAAAAGGCTAAACTCATCATCATTAGTCAGCAAATATAGCTTAGGTATAGTATGAGAAACCGTAGAGACTGATGGCTGAATCATGTAATACTCCTTAATATCAACACGTTTTTGACATAATAAAAAGGCTGTTATATCGCATAACAGCCTTTTTATTATAAATGTCTTTTGATACTGCTCATTTAACGCTGTAATCTTATACCGTGCGGCGTGTTGCCAAGCTATTTAAGATATTTTTGGCATCACCCCAGCGCGTCGCTGAGCTATTGGCACCCAAAATTACGATAATAGCAGGACGATTATTGACGCGCGTCTCCATAACAACACAACGCCCTGCTTCATTGATAAAACCTGTCTTTGAGATACCGATAGGATAGCTGCCATCACGAACTAAGCTGCTGGTGTTATTGGCTTTGTAAGTGCGGTTACCACTTGAGAAGTTAGAGACAAAAAAATCATAGCTCTTAGTGGTTGAGAAACGACGAATCACGTCATAGTTACCAGCCGCACGAACCATTTTAACCAAGTCATTTGAGGAAGCAACGTTGCGCTTATCCAGACCAGTTGGGTCACCAAAGAAAGCGGTACTCATGCCAAGCTCTTGTGCTTTACGGTTCATCGCACGTATAAAGGCGCTATAGCCACCCGGATAATTACGGGCAAGACTTTTTGCTGCAGGATTTTCTGATTTCATTAATGCCATTAATAGCATCTCAGCACGATTGAGACGATCGCCTGACTTTAGGTTAGAGCTGGCACGCTTTGGACCAACGAAATCTTCTGGATCAAGTGTTAGCTCTTCACGCATATCTAAGCCGGCATCAAGTACCACGATAGCCGTCATTACCTTGGTAATACTGGCCATTGGACGCGCGATATCCGCATCTTTTTGATAAATTGACTCACCGGTTTCTGCATCAATAACCGCGACACTGCGCGAATCGGTGCTGATCGGAATCATATTACTATTGCCAAAACTACCGCGATACGTGGTGTTGTAGCTATTGGCATTATTATAACTGTTGTTATTACTACTACCAAAACTGGTCGTATTGGTAATACTGGTTGTACCAGAACCGTTATCTATTTTTTTAATCGTAGAGCTATTGCCAGACCTAGACATGATACTGCGCGCTTCAGACAAGCTATCGGCACCGCCCCAGCTCAGGCGAGCACTAGACTCAGAGCTGGCGCTACCATTAATTGTAAGTGCGGCTTGTGCGACACTGCCCAAACTCAATGAAATCATAGCAGCGATTAATTGCTGTTTGGTTAATGGTAGTTGCTTCATTCTGCCTCCTGCTTACGTGCTGTCATCAGTGACATACTGGACATACTGACTGACGCCAACTACGTACGTAGCGTTTATAGGTGTGTTTGTAGATACTCACATAGAGTTTTTGTATTTTTAGTGTATCATGGTTTGCATTTAAGTTTAATGTACTAAATCAATTAGATGGCATTTCAGTGCCACATTCAAATTTTACTACACTTACTTGATGTTACAGCAATATTAGTTAACATTAGCGCAATATAGCATTACATTAATGCTAGTAGACGCCTTATTGCGTCTCTACTGTCCAAATAAAGCAATTAATATTGGCTTTTTTATGCGTAAATGAGTGTTATTGGTCAAATAGATTGATTAAGATGACTTAAATTTAGCAGTGCACCCTTTATTCTGATAGATAGAAAAGAGTATAACAATGATTCGAGTATTAGTAGTAGATGATCATGATTTGGTGCGGATGGGTATTAGCCGTATGCTGGCAGATAGTGCAGATATCGAAGTCGTCGGTGAGGCAGACAGCGGTGATATGGCGATAAAGATGGCAAAACAGCTGCGTCCTGATGTCATATTACTGGATGTAAATATGCCCAATATCGGCGGTTTGGAAGCAACCAAACGCTTGATTCAGCTGGATATGGGTATCAAAATTTTGGCGGTTAGTAGTATGTCAGCTCAACCTTATCCCTCAATGTTGATTAAAGCGGGCGTCAATGGCTATATTACTAAAGGCACACCGCTTGATGAGATGATACGAGCTGTCAAAAAAATCTATCAAGGTGGACGCTATTTTAGCCAAGACGTCGCTGAACAATTAGCTGACGTACTATTATCTGATAATGCCAATTCCCCTTTTGATTTGCTCAGTGATCGTGAGAAGCAAGTAGCAATGATGGTGGTCAACTGTCAAAGCCCTCAACAAATTGCAGACCAGTTATTTGTCAGTGTGAAGACCATCAACACCTATCGCTATCGCATTTATGAAAAAGTAAATGTCGATAGTGATGTGAAATTGACGCATTTAGCGATTCGTCATGGTCTTATTCAGCCTTAATTATCAAGTCTCTCTCATTAAGAACATTAGTTATTAATCCATGAATCCTGCCAAATCTGCCTCCAAGCTTATTGCTGTTATTACTGACTATCTAGAGCGAGATGATATTTTGCCTGTGCCGCAGTTACGCAAACTGGGGATGATTTATAGCAGTTATCGCTTTATCGTCAGCTTGTTTTTTATGCTGATTGTGTATATTACGGTTCGCACGGATGGCAACCCATCATTGCCAAGTTTCTTACAGCAAACTGTGCTCAGTTTTTACGTTTTGCTGAGTTTAATCTTGCTAGGATTATTTTATACCGTTGGTAAGCATATACGCCGACAGCTGGCTTTTGGGTTGGCGCTAGATGTCATTATCCTAAGCTTACTGCTCTATACCTCTGGCGCACCTGATTTGCAGCTGACCATGCTATATATGGTGGTAGTAGCAGCAAGCTTTATGTTATTACATGGCTCACAAGCATTGATTATTACTTTGCTTGCCATTATTTTTGTGATTTATCAGCAGTTTTTTTATGCCATTGCCAATAGTATGAGTTTGGCAAATTTAGGCAATGCCCTACTCATGTCAGCCAGCTTTTTGGCAGTAGGCGGTCTAAGCTGGTCGATATCGCAGCGCTTAGTACAGCTTGAAAAAGTGGCGGTTCGCCATGCCAAAGAAGTCGAGCGTTTAAATAGTATCAATCAAGAAGTCATCTCTCAAATGGTCAATGGTGTCATCGTCATTGATAACAAGCAAGTGGTCTTAGCCAACCTTGCGGCTTATCAACTACTTAGCATCCCAAGCCGTCATGACAATAAGTCAAAACCAGTAGCCGCTTTTGAGCAGCAACTTGGTCAACAACATCTGCAATTGTTTAATGCTTGCTTATCGGTAGCCGCAGGACTAACGCGTACTTTCATTTATGAGCTGCCTGCTGTTGCCAACTCTTCTATCATTGGCAAGCTACGTGTCGATATTATTCCGTTAAAAGACGATAGTAAACTCATTATACTAGAGGATTTACGCCGTGAACAAGCCAGTGCGCAACAATTAAAGCTCGCCTCACTTGGACAGTTGACCGCCAGTATCGCTCATGAAATCAGAAACCCTTTGGCAGCTATTTCGCAAGCTAGCCAGTTGCTAATAGAAGATGTTATAGAAAGCGAGATGGACAATGACAATGCCCTAAATCCTTTCGCTAATAATGATATAAATAGTCAGATGACTGGCAACCATGAGCTTTATAAAATGATATTTTCGCAAACAAAACGCGTTAATCGCATTATCGAAGACGTATTAAAACTGTCGCGCCAGCAAACGGCCAATCAACAAACCATTATCCTTGCTGATTGGATGCCTGTATTTTTAGACAATTACTTTAAAGGACATGATGTCTTTTTACATGTTCTTACCCAGCCTACCATCTCTTTTGATATTCATCAGTTAGAGCAGGTACTCATCAATTTAATCAATAATGGTTTACGCTATAGTAGTTACGCCCACCCTCATGCCTTTGTGGAAATCGAAATTTATTGTGCCGATAACGATGTTATAATCGATGTTTTGGATGGCGGTACTGGTGTTAATGCAGATGATTTAAGCGCTTTATTTAATCCATTTTTTACCACCGAACAATCAGGCACAGGGCTTGGGCTATATTTATCACAAGCCTTTTGTGAAGCCAATCAGGCACGCTTACTGTATGTGCCTGAGCATCAAAAAACCTGCTTTAGGCTAATTTTTCCTGCTGTTCATAATGACATCGTTAGTCCAACTTTTATCTAAAGAAGAAAGAACTACTTCTCAAAGAAAATGTAAAACAAAAGGCTTTATATTGTTCATTAAAAAATACCTGTAACCAATGCAGTTATTAAGACTGATAAACCCTTAGAGAGTTATTTTATATACTTTTGTAGCACTTGAAAACAATGAGATGATGTATGACAACCACCGCGCTAGTCGTTGATGACGAAGTAGATTTATGCCGTTTGATGCAAATCACCCTGACCAAAATGGGTATCAAAAGTGATGTTGCCTATACATTGTCGCAAGCGAAATCGTACTGGCAAGACAATGACTATGATTTTTGTCTAACCGATTTAAAACTCCCTGATGGTTCGGGATTAGAGTTGGTCAAACATATCAGTGCCAGCTCTAGTAAGCCCATTGCGGTGATTACAGCGCATGGTAGTATGGATTTAGCGATTGAAGCACTAAAACTTGGGGCTTTTGATTTCGTCAATAAACCGCTTGAGCTACCACGCTTACGGCAATTGGTTGAAAACGCGCTAAAGGTAATACAACAAGATTTGAATGCCAAGTCCACACCGCAACGCTCACCTGAACAGCAGATGCTTGATGAGCGCCTGATTGGTGATTCGGCGGTAATGCATCCTTTAAAAAACACGATTTTAAAATTGGCTCGCTCACAAGCGCCGGTATTTTTGTCAGGGGCGTCAGGTACAGGTAAAGAAGTCGTTGCGCGGCTCATTCATGACTTAAGCCCGCGACGTGACGGCAGTTTTGTGCCAGTCAATTGCGGGGCAATACCTTCAGAGCTGATGGAATCAGAGTTTTTTGGTCATAAAAAAGGCAGCTTTACAGGTGCCGTTGCGGATAAGCAAGGTTTATTTCAGCAAGCCAATGGCGGTACTTTGTTTTTAGATGAGGTAGCAGACCTGCCTTTGGCTATGCAAGTGAAGTTGCTGCGGGCTATTCAAGAGAAAACTGTACGCGCGATTGGCGATACCAAAGAAGTGCCTGTCGATATTCGTATCTTGTCAGCCACGCATAAAGATTTAAACCAGCTGGTACAGACAGGGTTGTTCCGTCAGGATTTATATTACCGCATTAACGTGATTGAGCTTAAATTACCAACATTGAATGCACGGCGCGATGACATACCGGTATTAGCCACGCATTTTTTAGCGCTGATTGCTGAAGAGTGGCAGTTGGATTCGCAGCCTTTATTAACTGCAGAGGCGTGCCTGCGTTTACAGCAGCATGATTTTGCGGGTAACGTTCGTGAGCTGCGTAATGTACTTGAACGTGCCGTTACTTTGGCTGAAACCTCAACTATTGATATAAGCCATCTCGGCTTATCTGACTTAGATGCCCATCAACAGGCTCATATGCCTCAAAAAATCAATGAAAATAACACATCTGATTCAATAGAAAATATAGATAAAGACGATAGTGAACCATCATCTATCAAAAGTGTCTCGACGCAGCAAGCAACAGCTAATCTGCATCCTTATCGTACGATGACTCATCACTATGCTGCAGTGAAGCAGCCTTCGATATCCGGTACGATATCTGACTCATCGTCTTCCGCAATAGGAATAGAGCAGCAATCAGTGACAGCAATGGCGGAGCGCGCTGAATCAGTAAACAAGGATGCAAATAGTGATAAGACCGATTCTGTAGCCAATATCGACAGTGGTATTGATGGCAATATTGATATATTAAACAGTATCGCGATAAAAAGCAGCGTCAGTGGTCAGCTACCAGCACAAGGGTTAGAGCACTATCTCCAAGAGCAAGAAAGACAACTTATTATCACTGCGCTTAAGCAAACTGGCTGGAATAAAACCCAAGCCGCTGAACTATTAGGAACCACTTTTCGATCCTTACGCTATCGTATGACCAAACTTGAGATTGCAGAAGATCGAGCTGAATAAGGGACCTTGATATAGAATTGCAACTAGATTAGAGCTTTTCCTTAGATGTTGGTTTTTCAATAACATTCTTTATAGCTGTATTGTTTTTGATAATACTGTTTTTAGGATCTGGCTTTTTCTCAGAACGTACAAATCGAATACCTGAAGTAAGTGCTTTCTTTCGTAATAAATCAAGCGCTTGCTGCTCCCACGTGCTTTCACTGCCCGATAGAGCGATATCAGGCTCTACCCCAATACCATCTATCTTTTTACCTGAAGCAGTCATGTAGTTGGCAACCGTAAGCTTGACCGCTTGCTCATCGTTAAGCGGTATCACCGATTGTACAGAGCCTTTGCCGTAACTGACCTCACCTAAGACAGTGCCACGCTTTTGCGCTTGTAAGCTACTGGTCAACACTTCTGCCGCTGACGCCGAGTAGCGATTTTGCAACACCACTACCGGTAATGCCTCAAGCAATGCTGCACCTCTAGTCGACAATGTACGGGAATCTGCTTGGCGACTCTTTATCTGTACCACATCCGTATCTGTCATAAATAGGCTAGCAACGCTCACAGCGGATGCCAATACGCCACCTGGATTATCACGTAAATCTAGTAGTATTCCTGTGACAGGCTTATCTAAATCGATCAAACTTTGTAGCAGTTTTTCACGGCTATTATTTTGAAATGCTGGTAACCTAATAATGGCCATACCATCTACAAAACGAGTTTCGATAATTTGAGGATGGCTATTATTACGTTGTAAAGTGGTGACATGTTTACGGCGTCCTGCCTTGGACGTCACCACATCTACTTGCGTACCGGCAATGCCTGTCAAAAGCTGCTCGATATCGTTACTTTCTTCATCTTCGCCAAGCTTAAATTCATCGACTTGGTGTAGATAATCGCCAACTGCGATACCCTTTTTATCGGCAGGTGAATCATCAAGTACCTCAGTGATGACCCAATAGCCCAAGGCTGATTGATACTCAACCTTGATACCAATATCGCCGACATCGCCTTCTGTAAAAGCACGCAGATTTTCATAGGCTTCAGCGTCCAGAAATTCCGCATGACTATCGAGCTTGGTTAACATACCGCTCATAGCATTATTAAACAGTTCTTCATCATTAACCGTATCGACATATTCACGACGCACCAAATCAATCAAAGCCACAAAGGTCTTTAACGTTTCAGGAGAAATAGCATTTAATGACACTTGAGCGACTTCAGCAGGAATGTCGGTATTAATAATAGGCGATTCATTGTTCAGCACACTTTCATCCGCCACACTATCAATTAAATCGTCAGCTTGATCAGCAGATTCAAGCATATCAGCAATATCTGATAAATCATCTGCGCCGTTATCTAATGGTACATTATTAGCATTTAAACTGATGAGTTGTAAGCTTGCCGTACGACTTGCGTTGCGCCCTGCAGCAGTATCTTTGACAGCCGCTTGCGCTGGTATAGCAATCATACTTAAGCCCAGAAAACCCACGATAAGCGTCGGCTTTAAGACGTTAGTGTAGCTAGATATCGTACTCATTGACTGCTCGAGTCTTTTAGAGGTCAATGGAAATGTACGACTGATAGGATTGTTAAAATGCATAAAAATCACCTGAAAATTTGTCCAAAGTTAAGCCATCATTATTATAGGATTGTTATATGGTTATTATTGAATAATAGCCCATAAGATAGCATCAAGCACCCTTATAAGAATAGGAGAGTATTGCAAGTAACTTAGGTGAAATGTTAGACAAAATGTAGCAACAAAAAAGGGAGAGCTGATCAATAGCTCTCCCTTTTAATATCAATTTACTTTGAAAGTAATGTAACGCTACTAGTATAAATTTCTAGCGCCTTACTATAATTGGATTATTGAGCGACAACCAACAGACTTTCGCCTGTCATCTCTTTCGGCGCTTCGATATCCATTAAGGCCAGAATAGTAGGTGCAACATCACTAAGCTTACCGCCGCTACGGACTTGTACTTTTTTCTCACCGACATAAATCAGTGGCACGTGTTCAGTAGTATGCTGAGTATGGACTTGACCACTCTCATAGTCTTGCATCTGCTCACAGTTGCCATGATCTGCTGTAATCAGCATATCGCCACCTGCCGCACGTACTGCTTCTGCCACGCGCCCAACGCAGATATCTAACGCTTCTACTGCTTGCACCGCAGCATCAAAAATACCAGTGTGACCGACCATATCACCATTAGCATAATTGACAACTAGCACGTCATATTTACCAGATTCAATCGCTTCCACCAATCTATCTGTCACTTCAGGCGCGCTCATCTCAGGCTGCAAGTCATAAGTAGCAACATCTGGCGATGGCACTAAGATGCGTGTCTCTCCTTTATATTCATCTTCACGCCCACCACTAAAAAAGAACGTCACATGCGCGTATTTTTCAGTTTCAGCAATACGCAGCTGGGTTTTACCCTTATCTTGCAAATATTCGCCAAGTGTATTGGTCAATGAGGTTGGATAATAAGCGATGCTGGTTTTAGGATTATCTGCTAACACATCAGAATACTTGGTCAACATCACAAATGCCGCAAGTTTTGGCTGCTTATTGCGGGCAAATCCTGAGAACTCATGGTCCGGTAATACGAAAGCTTGCGCAAGCTCACGAGCACGGTCAGCACGGAAATTCATAAAAATAAGGGCATCATTGTCATCAACGGTATAAGGCACTTCGTCACGCCCAATCACGACCGTTGGATTAATGAATTCGTCGGTTTCACGTGCTTTGTACGCAGCTTGCACTGCCCCATCAGCACGAGTTGCTAAACGATCCGCTTTACCTTCAGTAATCAGCTCATAAGCTTTTTGCACGCGATCCCAGCGATTGTCACGATCCATCGCATAGTAACGCCCAATAATAGTCGCAATCTGTACACGACCACTCTCATAATGCGCATTCAGCTTTGCGATATGATCACGAAGACGATTGATATATTTATCAGCAGACTTAGGCGGCGTGTCACGTCCATCTAAAAAGCAATGCACAAAGACGTTTTTGGCACCATGTACCAATGCGGAATGGCACATTGCTTCAATATGGTCTTGATGAGAATGGACGCCACCATCTGACAGCAAGCCCATAATATGCACATTGCCGCCCAATATATTGGCGGCTTTTACTGCATCGACCAAGGCTTCATTTTTATAAAAATCACGACTGGCAACTTCACTTGAGATACGAGTTGAATCTTGATATAGCACGCGCCCAGCGCCCAAATTCATATGCCCAACTTCTGAATTACCAAACTGACCATCTGGCAAACCAACATCTTCTCCTGACGCTGATATCAATCCATGCGGATATTGCTCATAAATATTATCTAAATTTGGCATATTAGCGGCAGCAATGGCATTGTCTTTATCGTCTTCACGATGCCCAAACCCATCTAATATCATTAATACACGCGGCACTTTCTTATTATTATCACTATCTTGCTGCTTGCTTAATTGTGCCTGATTATCGTCGATAGATTCTGATTGTTGCTGGGTATTGGTCATGGATTACCGCTCCTCAAGTGAATGAACGCCTATAATGCTGTATTAGGATGTCTAAAGTTGTCTATATTAGCACACATCTTGAAATAGCTGAAAAGTGAGCTTCTAAGTCAACAATTGATTACTATATGAATAGATTAGGATTTAATAATGATCTAATGATAATCATGCTAATTATCAAACTCACGTAGCAATCTGTAAATCGTACTTGCAATCACTCAAACCATTGGTTAAGATAATTATATTCTGAAGTGTTGGCTAGCAGATGTTTATTCCCTGAGCCGATAATGCTTTACCAGGATGTGGTACCTATTGCTTCATTGTGTATGCCTGCACCGCTTGCGGTGTATCAGGAAACCTGCCGAGGCAGTGACGCATCCGCCCTGAACTTCACGGTTCATGGGTCACCATCTTGCGGCGGCACTTCGGTTGTTATATTCGGCTAGTAGTTTTTTTATTTATAAGCACTATATTTATAAAGAATGAATTACAGCTACTAAAAAGCCCCTTTTGTCATTGACGAAAGGGGCTTTTTCTATGCTTGTCTATTAATTCAACTATTCGTCATTAGCAGATTTAGTGATTTTTTTCACGTCTTTAGGAATGGTTTTTGCTGTCCCATCAATCGTTGTATGCTGCTTAAACACATCACCAAACGGGTTTTGCTGTTGACCAAACGGGTTCTGATTATTCATACCACCTGCACCGCCAAACGGGTTTTGACCACCCATGTCGCCAGCACCACCGAATGGGTTTTGTCCGCCGCCCATTTGTCCACCCATCTGCTTGGCCATCATCTCCATCATTTTTTGTTGATTGTTCATGACGTAATTATTGGCAAAGTCTTTAAGTTTTTTCTGCACGGGTGGCAATATAACCAGCAAGGCTAGCAAGTCACTCAGCACACCGGGAATGAGCAGTAAAATACCAGCCGCTGCCATAGCCACACTTTTGATCATGGTTGACTCTTGCGGACGCATCGACGGATTCATCATACCGCCTGCTTTCATCTGCTGGGCCATTGGGTTGAGAGCTGCCATGCCTTTGCGCAGGAGCGAAATACCGATGACGGCGGCGATAATAAACCAAATAAACACCAACCAGCCACTCGTAAATTGAGCAAGCAAATACCAAAGCAGCATCTCGATAATAAACCATACGATGGCAATACCAACTATCTGACCCATAAAGTGTCGTCCTATAAAATAAAAACCAATAAATTGAGCGCCATGCAAATTAAAATGGCTAACATATGATGTATATGGGGATTGATTGCTATACTATCAAACTTACGGCTAATTTTTAAGCCATAAAACAAAATGTAAGTAAGACGGAACACTATGGCAATTATTATTGGGATTGATCCAGGTTCACGCATGACCGGCTATGGCATCCTTCAACAAACGGGCGATAAGCTCACCTATATTGATTCAGGCACCATTCGTACAGATACTAAAGAGATGCCTGAACGCCTAAAACGCATTTTTAATGGCTTGACGCGTATTACTCAGCATCATCTAAAATATGCAGATGAGCCTATTTATACGGCAATTGAACAAGTATTTATGGCAGAAAACCCTGATTCAGCGCTTAAGCTTGGGCAAGCACGTGGCGCAGCCATTGCAGCGATGGTAGCCCTGGATTTGGAAGTTTCAGAATATACTGCACGCCAAATCAAACAAGCCGTTTGCGGCTATGGCGCAGCAGCAAAAGAGCAAGTACAAGAAATGGTGTGCCGGATACTGACTCTGGATTTTGTACCACAACAAGATGCGGCAGACGGTCTTGCCTGCGCCATCTGTCATGCACACTCAAGCCATTCAATGAACAAACTCATATTAAATAGTGCCATGCGTGGGCGCGGTGCTTCTAAGAAAAAAGGGCGCTGGCGTTTAACTGAAGAAGATTTAGGCAATTTGCGTTAAAAAGCTCATTAGATAAGTCATAAAAAACACGCACCTTTTCGGACGCGTGTTTTTTATGACTTATCTAATACCACTATTGAACATCGGTAGTTAATTATAACCAATCAGCCCTATTGTACTACTGAGCTTTCAATAACAGCGTCCAATACATAGGCATACTCTTCACCTTCTGATACCTTATCGCTGTCTAATTGATAACGTTGTAGGCGTAACACTTCATCATGCTTACCATCATGCTCATAGCCATCAATCTCACCATTAAATGCAGCCCACTTGCCTTCACTGACTTTAATACCTTGATCATTATAAGTGACTGGTTTCACTTGCAAACACATCTCTAAGCTATTATCAGAGCACACTGTTTCATTAGCATTTACGGCCCAAAATACAGTCTCACCTTTACTATTGTACTTAGCTTGTGACGTCAACCTACCTTTCCAAGTCAAAGTAACCGCATTGCTGGTCACTTGCGTTAGGACTGGGTTATCACCTTCAGTGACACTTAGCTCACTAGTACCTTGCATCAAGGTATCTAAACGATTTTCTGCCTTGTTTAGATTTTCGCATAGCATTTTGGTACTCATGCTGTCTTCTGTCGTTAACGTATGACCTTTTAACTCATAACCTGCACTCATAGTGTTACAACCTACACCATAATTCAGGGTATTATGACCTTGGTTTTGTTTAAACGACAGCATTACTTGGTTCTTAATATCTACAAGCGTCGTTATGACAGGTCCACCACTTTTATCATCGATATCAAGTAGTGTCCAACGATAACGCGCAAGATTTTCAATCATTTGTTCTTCAGCACTCATCTCGCTTGCCTTAGCTAACGTGGTATTATTATTCGCTATATCAGCATCTGCATTGCTAACATTGGTATCAGCTGACTCGAGATTTGCATCCGTTGGAACAGAAGCATCTTGGCAAGCACTTAATGCCAGACTTATCGCTAGCATACTTGGCAATAGGGCGGATTTAAAAGATAGTGTCATGAAGATCATACCTTGCAGTTATACTTTTTAATTCAACTTTTTGACCCATTTAATCTACAAAATCTGACTGTCACAATTATAAGAGGGATATTAGTCAAATTATTCAAAGGGCATTTAAAAAGATGCTTATAAAAGGGTAATAATCTGACCACTATAGCGCTCATAAGTGATATGGGTGTAACGAAGTGTTTAATTTTATAGATTCATAGTAAATTTCACATATATGCTGATCCTATTTTTAATGTTAACCATAGCAAAACAGCCCTGCGTCGTTAGGAATTATCCTCGTTACGCAAAGCTGTTGCTGCTTATCATTACATTTTTAAAAAATTTACTACTTTAATCTTCTTCATGAACAGGTTTGGCTTTTGCCATGTTTTTGATGCTAAAACGCTCGTTCATCATTTGGTAAAAACGGGCAAGATTGTCGCCTTGTTCGTTGGGATTGACTTGAAGGACTTTGCCAAAATCTAAACCCAAATACAGCACAATATCAGCAAAGCTCAGCTGGTCACCGACCAGATACTCATGACCCTCCAACAGGGTTTCAAAATATACTAATGCTTTGACAGCACGTGCGATAGATGGCGCGACAAACTCTGGTACTTGCTCAACACGCTGGGCTTTTGATGGGTGGCTATGCTGAAAGGCGAGCATAAAGTTATATAGCACCTCAAATTCGGCGATACGGCGCATAGAGCATACTTGCGCACGCTGTACCACATCATTGCCCATCACCGAGCGCTCACCATAAACACGGTCGAGATATTCGCACACTGCCTGCGAGTCATTGAGTACAGTACCATCATCTAATGTCAAAACAGGTACGGTTTGCATGGGATTTATTTTGGTAAATGCCTCTGACATTTGCTCGTTGGCAGCAAAATCGATATCAATCACATCGAGGTCGTCCATATCATCAATATCGATACCTTTTGATGCTAGCAAAATAAGTGCTTTCCGTGGATTAGGTGCAGTACGGGTGACATATAATTTTTTCATAAAAACTCCTTGTAAGGTGGGCTTAAAAGCGGCTTAGCGCTGCTATATTTTATTATGATTGTTGTGTCATCAAGTATCAAATGCACTATTAACTCAAGTATTAACGATAACGATTCATCTCTAAATCATGCATACTTGATTTACTAGTTATAGCGTACTCTGTTCATCATAGCAAAGCCTTATTTAGCTGATGCTTCTGATGTTAAGCTGAATAACAGAAAGCCCCACAATTTTGCATTATGGGGCTTTTTAAATCATATCTTCATCAAGCTCACATGCTCCAGCTTATTATTTATTAGGTGCAGGAGTGGTACGTAGATACGGCTTAATTTCTGTGTGACCTTTTGGATATTTGGCAGCGATATCTTCGTTTTTAACACTTGGCGGAATGATAACGTCATCACCATCTTTCCAGTCTACTGGCGTTGCGATGTTGTATTCATCAGACAATTGCAGTGCGTCAATCACACGAAGGATCTCGTCAAAGTTACGACCACAGCTAGCAGGATAGGTCAATGTTAGTCGAATCTTTTTGCTTGGGTCAATAATAAAGACGCTACGTACGGTATGCGTGCTGTCTGCATTTGGATGCATCATGTCATACAGCTCAGCCACTTCTTTATTAGGATCAGCGATGATTGGGAAGTTCAGTTCAGTGCCTTGAGTTTCACCAATATCTTTTGCCCAGGCATGATGGTCATCGATACCGTCAACAGAGATACAAATTGGCTTCACGCCGCGCTTTTGAAATTCGCCATTTAGCGCAGCAGCACGACCAAGCTCAGTGGTACATACTGGGGTAAAATCGGCTGGATGTGAGAAGAAAACTACCCAATTATCGCCCGCCCATTCATGAAAATTGATTTCACCATCGGTGGTGGTTGCATCAAAATTTGGTGCGGTATCGCCTAAACGTAAATGTGCCATGCTTGATTCCTTATTTATGATTGTGACGAGCGCTATTATCGAATGCTATCTACGCGCTCTCTTATTATCAACGACATACTCAGCGATTAAAATATCTACCAAGCATCTCAACAAAAAAACTGACTTTATCTTAACAAACTGGTTATGAATGTCTTGTGACGGATTGTAATGCGGTTATTCCTTTTATTACTAACACGAATGTAGCAAAATTATTCTTTGAAAACAAAGTAATGAGTTAAAAACCGAGAAGTTAAATAGACTTTTATATCACCATCCCTGAATCCCACAGACAAAACTCACCAAACTTTCCACGCTTACTCGTACCACCTGCGGCACGCCCAGCATCTGTTAATAACAACTCACCTTCTTGCTCTTGCAAATACCCCGCTGTCAGTAATTTATCGTTTAATTCTTGGGTTTTAAAGCCCAGTTCTTTGGCAAGCTTTGCCGTCGTTAACTTAGAATAATTAGGTGTTGCTACTTCTGTAGGTTTAGCAGAATGAGTTTCAGTAGGGACTTGAGAAGCACTCTCAGAACTAAGGTTGTTATCAACGCTACTACTAGGCTCAATTATTTTTTCAAGTGACATTCTGACTTCGTCACTGATACGGATAATGCGCTGGGCCTCTTCATAAGTATCGGCATAGAGTTTCGCATCTTCATTACGGTAAATCAGTACGCCCATTTCATTATTATTGACTTGGCTGAATTCATAAAGGTTTAAGCTCGTAATAATGCACTCATTTTCGTTCAGGTAACACTTTGCATGCAAGTTTTTACAAAAGCTGGTGCGAATAAAAGTCAGATTTTTGAGCCAGTTTATTTCTTCAGGGTGTAAATCATTCTTACCATAAACGATACGGATATCAATTTTGAGACGATTACGATCTTCTAACAGCTCTTTGATACGCTCATTAAGCTTTAGATAGGGGCTAATAATAATCAATCTATCAGACGCATTTTTAATCAACTCTTCTAAATGATAAGTCGTGCCACTGCTGTTTAAAAATTTTGCCATTTCAATACCCTCACCATCTACGATTAAAATTTATACTTATTCACAAAAAAGCCCATCCCTAGCGTACTAGAAATGGGCAACATTGCAAACCACTATTGTTCAGTATTTTCTTACAATAAATATAAACTGCGCTAATGATAAATTAAGCGGGTTTATAACTATCACGTAAGCTCACGATTTGGTTAAAGACAGGCTTGTCACTGCTATGATCTTCGCTATCAGAGATAAAGTAACCTTCACGCTCAAACTGGAAGCGCGTGCCAGCGTCTGCATTGACCAATGATGGCTCAACCACAGCATTTAGCTCAGTCAATGAGTTAGGGTTCAAGGCTTGATGGACGTCAGCGACGCCACTTGGGTCTTCAACACTAAATAGCTGCTCATACATGCGCACCGTTGCTGGAACGCCTTGGCTAGCCGATACCCAATGAATCACGCCTTTAACCTTACGACCTTCAGGATTGTTGCCCAAAGTCGCCGGATCAATCGTTGCTTTAAGCTCAATCACGTTACCGCTATCATCTAAAATATGCTCCGTCACGGCCAATACATAGGTATTACGCAGACGAATCTCATTCTTCTCTGGTGATAAACGCTTATAACCTGCTGGCGGCTCAATTTCATAATCGCCTTGGTCAATATAAATGGTCTCAGTAAATGGAATTTCACGTTCACCCATATCGACATTGGGATGATTGGGCTGAGTTAACCATAAAGTCTGCGAGGCATCGTCAAAACGAGCTTGAACGGTGTCAGCCTTTTGCAAATCCCAACTGCTAACAGCATCGCTAAAGTTGGTAATGGTCACTTTTAATGGCTTAAGTACCGCCATACCACGACCAGTTGTCGTCTCTAGTGACTGACGAATACTAAATTCTAATAAGCGAAAGTCTACAACACTGTCTACTTTGGTCACGCCAACACGCTCACAGAAATCACGTAAGCCTTCTGGTGTATAGCCACGGCGACGCATGCCAGCAATCGTCGGCATACGTGGATCGTCCCAACCGCTAACGATATTTTCATCAACCAGCTGCTTTAATTTGCGCTTACTGGTCAATGTATGGTCGACATTTAGACGAGAGAACTCATACTGATGCGGCGGTTGCTCAAAGCCAACTTTTTCTATTGCCCAGTCATAAAATGGACGATGGTCTTCAAACTCTAACGTACATAATGAATGGGTAATGCCTTCGAGCGCATCAGATAACGGGTGAGCAAAGTCATACATCGGATAAATGCACCATTTATCCCCCGTTTGGTGATGTGCTTGATGCATAATTCGATAGATAACAGGATCACGCATATTCATATTAGGGCTTGCCATATCAATCTTGGCACGTAGCACTGCTGTACCTTCAGCATATTTGCTCTCTTTCATATCATCAAAGAGTTGCAAATTTTCTTCAACACTGGCATTACGATGTGGGGACGCTGTCCCTGCTTCATTAAATGAGCCACGATTTTCTTTGATTTGCTCAGGCGATTGCAAATCTACATAAGCATCGCCTTGCTTGATCAGCTGAATCGCCCAAGCATGAAGTTGGTCGAAATATCCTGAGGCATGGTACGCCTCTCCTGCCCACTCAAAGCCCAACCATTTTACATCATTCTCGATGTTATCAATGAAGTCTTGCTTTTCTGCGGTTGGGTTGGTGTCATCAAAGCGCAGGTTGCAGATACCGCCAAACTCCTCAGCCACACCAAAGTTTAGGCAAATGGATTTCACGTGCCCCAAGTGCAAGTAACCATTGGGCTCAGGTGGGAAACGGGTGACAATCTGTTGGTATTTCTGCGCATTAACATCATCACGAATAATATTACGAATAAAGTCGTTTTTGTGTTCGTCTTTTTGTGCATTATTGCTTGAGTGCTCACTCATCGGGCATTGCTCCTAACGCAAATGGTCAATTCATGCGACGTGCCATCACGCCTCATGGAAAATTCAAAATATTTGATAAAGTAAAACGATATCGTAAAACAAGCCTCAGCCATTAAATTTAAGCCAATTTACAAAAATTTGGGTTATAAAAACAGTGTGTTATAAACACCAAGCTATGATGACTTTTTGTCAAAATCGTTTAGAAATGGGTAAAGTTGCGTTATTCTATCAGCTTTTGCAAACGCATTAACAGCCTGATACATGACACGGGATAAAAAAGCCGTTAGACTAGCCATAACTTTTTATCCGCCAACTTTTTATCCACCACTTAACAGCGTCATTTTAGGCGCTGCAATAAAGAGGAATATCCCATGGTAGACATGCCACCAGTAGTAGAACTTGACACCAGTATGGGTGCGATCGTTATCGAACTCAATGAAGAAAAAGCACCAAAAACCGTTGAAAACTTTTTAAACTACGTAAAATCTGGTCATTATGATGGCACGATTTTCCATCGCATCATTGACGGCTTTATGATTCAAGGCGGTGGAATGGACGCTGAGATGAATGAAAAAGCCACCAACAAACCAGTAGAAAACGAAGCAGACAACGGTCTAAAGAACGACGCTGGCACGATTGCTATGGCGCGTACGCAAGATCCACATTCAGCGACTAGCCAATTTTTTGTCAACGTAAAAGACAACGATTTCTTAAACCATTCTGGCAAAAACATGCAAGGTTGGGGTTATACCGTATTTGGTAAAGTAACAAGCGGTATGGACGTCATCGAAAAAATGCGTGGCGTCCCAACTGGTCGTTTCGGTATGCATGCTGATGTACCAAAAGAGCCAGTGGTTATCAATTCAGCCACCATCATCACTCAGTAATCATTCTTCAATAGTTATTACTTAGTAGCGATGAATCAGTGAAAGCTTATGAGTCGTTACTGTTTAAAGTTATGAGGATAAGGATAAATGCAAAGTTTCAGCCACCTAATTACCACCCGCCCTCATGAGGTGCGACAAGTATTGATTAGCGATTTGCATTTATCGCCTGAAGAGCCTGCCTTAGTGCAGGCTTTTTTGGCGCTGCTTGATGATTGCCTTGCCCTGCCTACCCTTAAACGCCTATTTATGTTAGGTGACTGGTTTGAAGTCTGGCTTGGGGATGATTTTTATTTGTCTTTATCCGAAGAGGAACGACAAATACATTGGCTCACACCACTTATCATTAAATTAAAGAAACTGCGCATAGCTGGCTGCGAGATTTTGGTCATGCACGGCAATCGCGATTTTTTGTTAGGGCAGCCTTTTTGTAATATATTCGGTGGCGAGCTTATTTATGAGCCGTATACCTTAACCGTTGGACAGCAAAACTATCGCTTAGAACACGGTGATGCACTATGCGTTGATGATAAAAAGTATCAGTTTTTTCGTAAAGTAATGCGTAATCGTTTGACGCAGTGGTATTTGCTTAATAAATCGTTAGAGAAGCGCTTGGCGATTGCTGATAATATGCGGCAGAAAAGTCAGCAAAATAATGCCAATAAAGCGGCGCATATCATGGATGTTAATGAAGCAGCAGTGAATAAAGCTATTTATCGCTTTGACGCCCTACTACATGGTCATACCCATCGTCCTGAAATCCACCAAAGTAATGAGGGTAAAACTCGCTATGTACTTGGTGATTGGCGATTGTTAAATAAGGACAAGCGCCAGCAAAAAGTGAGTGCCGTGATTGGTGCAATTACAGCAAGCGTAGATGAAGGTATTATGGCTGATAGTGCAGAGTTTGAATTGTTTGAATTTACCATTACTATTTAAATACCTAAACATCAAAACTGCTGCTGTTATCCTTATACAATGAAAAACTCCGTTATAAAACGGAGTTTTTTTATTTATTAACATCGTTATTTTTAAACAACCTTTGAAAACAACCATTATCCAAAAATAGTGATTTCAACCTATCTCACCACCCCGCCAGTGAAGACGCGCTACGCTGAGTAATAAAACCATCTGGCGTCTGACCGTTGGCAGCTTGCCAGCGCTGGAACGCATTACGAGTATTGGTCCCCACGATACCGTCAGCACCTTTGGTATCATAGCCCAAGCTCGTCAAACGCTGCTGTAAATTGCGTACTTGCGATGTCGATAACGGACGCTCATAACGTGGCCATGACTTTTGTAAACCGCCTTGTCCGATAAGTGCTTTACCTAATAAGCTGACACCAAGGGCATAGCTTGATGAATTGTTATAGACTTTTATGACATCAAAATTTGGACTGAGTAGCAGTACTGGACCGTCTTTCCCCGCTGGCAGCCACAACTCCATTTGAGTGTTACCATCCAAGGACACATCGGCTATGGTATCGACGCCCATCGACGCCCATCTAGCAGCAGGCTGCTTAGTACCAACCAGTGTGTAATCAAATGATGACGGAATGGTTGCTTCATAAAATGGTGCCAAACCACGTACCCAACCTGAATTGCTCAGATAATTAGCAGTAGACGCCAAGGCGTCGCCCGTCGACCATGGGTTACGGTGACCGTTACCATCACCGTCAACCCCATGCTTAAGCCACGTATCAGGGATAAACTGCGTCTGCCCCATACCGCCTGCCCAGGAGCCATCGAGCTGTGACCAAGATACATCGCCGCGCTGTAATAGTGTCGCTAGTGATAATAGCTGAGTTTCGGCAAATTCTTGACGGCGCCCATCATAAGCAAGGCTAGCTAGCGAGCTTGGAATACTACTATTGCCCGTTACTACGCCGTATGACGACTCCATGCCCCAAATCGCTGCAATGATTTCTGCATTGACGCCATATTGCGACTGTAACTGCGATAAATACGTGCGTTGCTCAGCGAACTTACGCTTACCAGTACTGACGCGACCATCTGATACCGCAGAATCGACATACTCCCATGGCATTTTTGAAAACTCTGGCTGTCCTGAATCAAGCGAGATGACTTGTTGATTTAAATACGCAGAATCGAGCAGACGACGAACCGTAGCAGCATCATGACCTGATGAAATGGCACGCATAGAAAAATCAGACTTCCAATCAGAAAAACTATTGTAGCTTGGCTTTGCGGGTGTTGGTTTAATGACCGGTGCTGGAGTCGGCTTCACTTGAATGGTTTGAGTCTGGGTAATTTGCACATTACCTTGACGCACTGGCTTATTAGGTTGCTGCATCGCCTGCTGACTGGTACAGCCGACCATGACTAGAGCAGGGAAAAAGGCAAGGTAGTGTTTATTTAATCGCATAAGAGGTCTCAAGTATCCGTAAGTAAATTGCAATGTGGCTTAGATAATTCCATTTAATCGCCAAACAATAAGAAATTTAACGCCCTAGTACCGCTCGTGGATCGATAGGGTTGCCATTTAAGCGTACTTGGAACTCTAAACCCACTTGATTAGTCTGACCACTATTACCCATATTTGCGATACGTTGACCGCGCTGAACGTTATCGCCCTCTTTCACTAACAGCTGGCTGTTATGGGCATAAGCAGTGATATAGTTGTCACTATGACGAATCATAATCAAGTTGCCATACTCTGGCAGACCATTACCCGAATAAAGAACCGTACCTGCTTGGCTTGCTTGCACCGGATCACCCACGTTACCAGCAAACCACATGCCCATCGTGCTAGATGCTGCATCGAAGTTGCGGGTTATTTGGTTGCGGGTCGGATACTCATAGCCTGACGTTGCATTGGCAGTCACTTCATAGACGGGCGGTTGTGAATAGTTAGGCGTGCTGGTCACAGGCGGTGTATAAGTAGGTTGTACTGGTGCAGATTGAGTATTGTAGCGATTACTATTATTGGCACTTGCCGGCTCACCTTGCCATAGTTTGAGCCACTGACCACTATAAATGGTGTATTTACTGTCTAAGCCATTCAGTGAACCAATTTGACGGTAATTGAGATTATAGCGCGCCGCCACTTGACTGACCGTATCGCCGCGCTGCACACGATGATAGTTAGGAACCCCTTGATTATTGGTAATAATCTTCGGTCCCGCTTGGTTGGCTGATTGGTAAGTGGGCTTGGTAGCACAGCCTACCATCGTTACCGTGGCAGCAGCCATCGTGCCCAGCAATGCCACTGTGATAAATCGCGATCCAGCAATAAGCTTCTTCATACAAGATTTCCTATTCTTTATGTTACGTACAAACTCCTTGTGTGACTCACAAGCATTTTGCTAACTGTTATACCGTTTAAGTGTTTAGCTACTTTAGCTGCCATCATCAATATTCGATTCATATTACAGCATTAACGCTGATAGCATATCGAGTGTGGCGGCTGGCGTATGGTGCAAACGTACAGGCGATAGACTGATGTAACCTGCGGCAACCGCTTGATCATCAGTCATAGTAGTACCAAACGAATCATGATCAGTATTATCTGCCAATGTATCCTGACGCTTGCGTAGTGATAGCCAATATGCATCTCGCCCACGTGGATCTACCACATGATGGACAGGACGCGCTATTTTCCTATGCCCCAAAGCTGTGATTTTGCGACCGTTAGTCTCATCAGCATTACTCACATCAGGAATATTAACGTTTAATACGTGATAGGGCAAATTTTTGCAAATATCCAATATTGGCGTATCTCTCAATAATTTCACAATCTCACTTGCTGCCATTTGATAATGACGCTCACATTCCTGCTCACTGCTTTTTGCCCCACCGCCTACCAATGAGGTCGCAATAGCGGGTATGCCAAATAACTGAGCAGTTAGTGCCGCCCCAAAAGTGCCTGAAAACAAAACGTCTTGACCAAGATTGGCACCTGAATTGATGCCCGTAATCACACAATCAAAATCTGTGTCAGAATATATTTCGTTTAATGCCAGATAAATACAGTCAGCTGGTGTGCCATTGACAGCGATAAAACCAGAAGGCAATTGATGCGTATATAAGGGTGTGATGATACTTAAGGCACTGGCGCAGCCACTTTGCTCACTATTTGGCGCAACCACCATGACCTCGGCAATAGTAGATAATGCCTCATATAGTGCCAGCAGACCTAATGCATAAACACCATCGTCATTGCTCATTAAAATCTTCATATTTACTCAATCTATTTATGAATGACCGTTCATCCGCTTATCTACGTTATTCACGTAAAGTTGCTATAATCACCGTTATTGGCACTAATATCATTCTATTTAAAAGTATGATACTTAAAGCTATATCAGTTACTGATACCGTCCATTTATGTTTGTTCGCATAGTAAATAGCTATGATTATTTCGGGCGATTATACCCCAATAGTCTATTGAGACGAACCCACTCTTTATACATAATTTGCATAATAACTTAGCTTTTTGAATGATTTTCCCATAGCAAGACCCCTATTTTTCAGCATTAGAAACCTGCGCTGAGGTTACAGTAGGCTACAACCCACAACATTTACAACTTATACTTTTATGTTGAGGTAACTTACCGGTTTATAATACGGCTATGTTGCTGGAGACCTGATTTAGCTCACAATATCTCTACACATAAATCAATATTTTATGTGACATTTGTTTTTTTACCCATTAACATAGCACCATTAAATAAAGATAAGCGAGTGTGATACTGAATGAAAAATCAATCGATATTATCTATGACTTCTGTGTTGGCAAGAAGTGCCTCAAAAGTCGGGCTAGCAGCATTGATAACATCTATTGCGATGCTGTCTCAAGCCACAAATGCTGCACCCAATTCTGCGACGACCATACCTTTAGATTTATCTGGTATCAATATCACAAAACATGAAATTGCGGTTATGCAAGTGCTGTCAGAGATATGCCCACCGATGCTAAATGGTAAGCAAAAGCAGCGTTTTTATAAGTCTTATAATGTGCAGCTTCACGAGTTGATGCCGTCATTAGAAGACCCAAAAGCAGCTATCCAGTACTTATCTACTCAGCAAGATTATCGTCAAATTCTGCAAGGTATTCGTAGCTGGACGATGGGGTTTTCTAAGCAAGACAATAAAGCATTGTGTGAAGATTTAGCGAATGCTGAATATCAGTAGTAGCCCTTTATTGATACGCTATGTTATCGAAATACGTTTTTAAGCCATATTAAGAGATTAAATAGGTAAAGATCGCCATAATTAACGATAACAATCTACTTTCTTATCTCTTTAACATCTGTATAAAGTGGTCAAATAAGTATTATATAAGCCAGTTCTAAATGCTTATTTATTTAGATGACTCGCTACAAAAAGCTTGCTGCCATCCCTATTATTTAATAAGGATAGCAGCAAGCTTTTTTATGAGTGAAGTTTATAAAATTATTCGCTTTATTTTTAATAACGTCTTATTTTATTGTATTTATCGTTTCCCCATCGGGCGGCATTTTGCTAAGATAAGGCGTTAATTTTATGTCCGTTGCTTTAGTCTCCTCTACTCTCAAAAAATCCATGGTTTAACTTGAGATTTAACATAGTCTGCCAAAGATTGTGTAAAGGTAGTGGTGTTGGGGAAAAGCGACCGATACATTTGGTTTTATGATGCGGTGTAACAATCTATGACAGTAAAGCGTGTGAAAAAACAGCTGGTGCAGCTGGTAGTGGGTGTCAGTATTTCTATGGGTGCAGTGATGGCAAGTGCAGCCATACAGCCGCCTGAGATGGCAAATACTGCGTATGTATTAATGGACTATAACACGGGTGAAATTTTGGCACAGAAAAATGCCAATCAAGCCTTGCCGCCAGCATCTTTGACCAAAATGATGACCAGTTACATCATTGAACAGCGCTTAGCTTCAGGCGATCTCAAAGAAACCGATCAGGTATTGATGAGTCCAAATGCTTGGTGCCGCGGCAGTAGTAGCCAATCGTGCATGTATGTACCGGTGAATAAGAGCGCGAGTGTTATAGATATGCTACGCGGTATTATTATCCAATCAGGTAATGACGCCTCAAAAGCAATGGCTGAGCATATAGCTGGTAGCGAAGCATCGTTTGCTATCTTGATGAATGAGCAAGCGCAAAAGATTGGTATGAAGAATACCCATTTCGTTAACTCTACTGGTATGCCTGATGAGGGTCACCAAGCATCTGCTCTAGATTTGGCCAAGCTATCACGCGCCATTATCAAAAACAGCGGCGATTACTACAGCATTTATTCAGAAAAAGAGTTTACCTATAACGGTATTACTCAAGGTAATCGTAATGCCCTACTGGCTACCGACCCTACTGTTGATGGTCTAAAAACAGGACATACGGATGCAGCTGGGTATTGCTTAGCAGCCTCGAGCAACCGTGAAGGTATGCGCCTAATCTCTGTCATTATGGGCACTGAAAGTCAGCAAGCACGTGCTGATCAGTCGCGTGAATTGCTCAATTGGGGTTTTGGTCACTTCACAACGGTTACTCAAGCACCTGCTGGGCAGTTTGTCAGCAAAGTTCCTGTCTGGTTTGGTGAAGCAAAAGAGATAGAAGTAGCGACTGGTGATAATTTGCAGATTTTGACCACTAAAACTCAAAAGAATAAAATCACTACTGTGGTTGATATTCCTGAAAGCTTAGAAGCGCCTATTAAAAAGGGTCAAGAAATCGGTAAAATGATGGCTGTGATAGATGGCAAAGCAGTGGCTTCTGTGCCTGTGATTGCGACAAGCGATATTGAGCAATCAGGATTTATGAGCCGTATCTGGCAACGCTTTTCTCGTTGGACGCAGAACTTATTTTAAGCGCAATGATAGCATTTTGAAATAATGCTTTTATCATGAAGTTCAACATAAAAAAGACGTCTCATATCGAGGCGTCTTTTTTATGTCTAAAATTTTATATTTCTAGCTATTTTTATGACCATGTCAGCCAGCTTTTTAGTAAATCACTTAACGCTTTATCTTCGTATTTGGCAACTTCGCAGTAGTCTATACCTGCAGCCTTTAGACCAAACTCAAAATCGGCTAAATATTTTGCTTGCTGCTGTGGATACCAAAACACCAGTAACGTTCGATATTCTGTCTCAGCCGCACGAATATGACTCGCTAATGAGGCTGCTTTTCTGGGGAACACATCTTCTGCAAACATCAGCATGTCAAATTTCTTTGCATGTACCTCATCTATGACCAGCTGTTCATGTTGATAGCAGGCTACATCAGCACCCAAATGCTGTAATTGATCTACCAACAACCCTTTTTCATGATAGTAGTAATAAATAATTTTTAAGCCGCGCAGATGTTGCTGTTGTTGAGAATGGTGTTGATTAGACATAGGAATAGTAACTATAAAATTCGTACCAATACCTAAAGTGCTATCCACTTCAATGCTAGCCCCCATCAGCTGAGCCATTTGCTTAACCACTGGTAGACCAATTCCCGACCCTTCGTATTGACGAGTTTGCGATGAATCTACCTGAAAAAACGGATTAAAAATATCTTCAATAAAACTGCTATCAATCCCGATACCAGTGTCCTTTACGCCAATCTGCCAGCGATTGCTGTTATCAAAATGAGTCAGTTGCGACGTAATGGTGATTTGACCTGCTGGTGTGAACTTCATGGCGTTACTGACCAGTATCGCTAAAATTTGCTGTATTCTTTCAGCATCGCCTTCGAGGATATAATCGTTATGATGGATATGACTGATTAACGTTAAGCCCTTTTTCTTAATAGCTGGCTCAAACTCTGCCAATAAGTCAGCGATTAGTTGCAATGGATTAAATTCGTGCACATGTAGGCTGATTTGACCTTTCTGGATTTGATTTAACTGAATAATTTGATCTAAGGTTAAGACCAGCTTTTCACTACCCTCTCGAATAATATCAACCGCGTCTCTTTGCTCGTGATTTAACTTTTCATCATCTAGTAGCTGTAAGCCGCCAACGATCGCATTTAGTGAAGTTTTTAGCTCATGGGTAATCATACTTTGAAAATTATGTAGCTGCACATCAAGCGACACATCTTTATGATGCAGTTGTTGCTCGAAAGCCGCAAGTGCCTCATAATCTTGCTTTGCGATTTGTAGGCGATCAAATAGGGTAATAAAAGCCTGTTTAATCTGTACCAACTCCTGAAACTCAAAACGCTGCTGAATCAGAGGTAACTGCTCAATATCTGGATTTTTTATAACTATATCGCAAGCTGCCGTCAGATTGGCGATATCTTTTGACGGCCAATTCAGCTTACGCAGGATAAACAACGCCCAAATAATCGCCAATAGCGTTGTCATAAGCCATAGCAGTAGGTTCTTTTTAATCCAATTTTCACGCAGCGTCGCCACATCTAAAGTGATATTCAGATAACCAACCAAAGCATCTTCTTTAGGTGAAATAATTTTATTAGTAGGATCGCCAACGACTGGATAGTTAAAGCTAACTGTATTAGCAAATAATGCATTTTTCCAATCATCTCTTAATTGATTGGCTTCAACAATAGGCTGAGAGGTGGTATAAAATAAAATACTCTCAATGCCTTGTTCTTTTTCTAATAAAAAACGTATTTGTTCATCGACGATATCGGTGGAATCTGCTATCGATGCGCTGATGGTCAGTAATGTCGCTAAATCCTGAATATGCTGGCGCGTATCTTTGTAATAGTGAACAAAGCCATAAATAAAAGACACTAATAGACCTGCTAAAACAGCCAAAACCATGGTCTGCATGATAGAGTGCCAGATAAGCGTAGGAAGTGTTTGATGCGGGCGGTTGTTCATATCACTCAACTGAGTTAGACAACTTTTGATTATAGTACAGGTATTTTATAGCGGTTATAAGTGAAAATTGATATTTTAAGGCAATTAATAAATAGTGCCCTAAATTGCAAAATGCCATGACAACTGATGCAGCCGTCATGACGAAGCACATTTAAAAAGCCTGATAGATAGTATCAAAGGATTTTTATCGGCTAGCTACTACTCGCCAAAAGCGCAAATATGATTGCATTAACGCTTTTTATCTTTGTTGGTAAATCTCGGCTTATCTTTGGTGGTAAATTTCTGCGCACGATTACGTTCACGTTGACGTAACTGTTGGGTTTTGGCTTTGGTTGGCGTATCGCTTTTATTAGCATACGGGTTTTCATTCAGTTTAAAGACCACGTTTAGTGGCGTGCCTTCTAACTTAAATACCTGACGGAATTGATTTTCAAGATAGCGCTGATAGCTCTTAGGTAACGAACCAGTTTGATTGCCATGAATGACGATAACGGGCGGATTGTGTCCACCGATATGCGCATAACGCAACTTAATACGGCGACCAGCGACCGTTGGCGGTGGATTGGCAGTAACAGCATCTTGCAAAATCTGCGTCAAACGGTTGGTTGATACCTCAAACATTGACGATTGATAAGCACGCAAAATAGACGGATATAAATTACCCACGCCTGTACCATGCAATGCTGAGATTTGATGAACTTTTACGTAAGGGATAAAGTTAAAACGGCGATCCATCTCAATCTTGATATAGTTCTTTTGATCAGCAGTCAGACCATCCCACTTATTAATTGCAACCACTAGCGCACGACCTGCATCCAACGCATAGCCAATCATATGCAAATCTTGATCGACAATACCTTCATGAGCATCAATAACAATAACGGTTACGTTAGAGTCTTCAATCGCTTGTAAGGTTTTGATAACTGAGAATTTCTCAACTTTTTCATCGATTTTACCACGGCGACGAACACCAGCCGTATCAATCAATACATAATCTTTACCTTCACGCGTATATGGGATATAGATACTATCACGAGTGGTACCCGGCATATCAAAGACGACAACGCGGTCTTCACCAAGCAAACGGTTGACTAGCGTCGATTTACCAACGTTTGGACGACCGATAATAGCAAGTTTCAAACCTCTTGGCTCAACCACATTTTCTTGACTAGGCATATCAGCGGTTAATACTTCGAGCAGATTGCCGACCCCGCGACCGTGACTTGCCGCCATTGGATATGGTTCGCCTAGACCTAATGCATAAAATTCAGCAGGCGCCGAATCATGCACACCATCGACTTTGTTGGCAACGACATATACAGGCTTGCCAAGGGTGTGTAAAAACTTACCAATCTCAGCATCGGCACCAATCATCCCTGCGCGTGCATCAACCACAAATACAATGATATCGGCTTCATGAATGGCAGTATACGACTGCTCAGACATATAATCATCAATATCGCCTCTGCCATCGTCCGCTTCACCAATACCACCGGTATCAACGACAATAAAAGCTTTGTCTTCGTAGGTCGCATCACCGTATTGACGGTCACGAGTCAATCCTGACAAATCAGCAACCAATGCCTGCCGACTTTTAGTGAACTGATTAAATAAGGTGGATTTACCGACGTTTGGACGACCAATTAAGGCGACCACAGGCTTGATACTCATGGGTTACTCTCAGTGAAAGGCACAATGACGGACAATGCAACTACTTAGATACAATCTCTTTTACAACGTAAATTTACCGTTATAAAAAAGCAAAAAGTAGCAGCCGTTGACCGCAAATTTAAATGAATGATAAGATAAAACGATAGCCAGAAAATAGTTCTTGGCTATCTTACAATGAATAAATGATATTCAGAGGAATGCATCATACATGGATATTATCTGTCGCTATTATATATAGATAACGCCAATAATGCACCGGTCGCATAGCGTACGCGAAAGCCGATATGTAAACAAGCAATTTTACAAGGCATTAAACACTGACTATGCAGCGTTTTCTGTTCATTTTACTATTAGGTGACTTATTATTAGATGACCTATTTAATGAGCAATATCGAAAAATGCTCATTAAATAGGACTGCAAGTAATTAAGATTAGCGTGCCAACTGCCAAATCGCTACTTGACCTGAGGTGCTTTGGGTCATTAAGCGGCTGTCTTGCACTTGCAAATTGGTCAATGCGCCTTTGGTCTGTACACGGCTGACAATCTTACCCGTGGCTGGGTCAAATAAATGCACAACCCCATCAAAATCGCCTACTGCAATATAATTGCCAATCATCACAGGATTGGTCAAATGACGATAGGCCAATTCTTCACTTTCCCAGAGAACAGCACCATTACTACGATTATAAGCAACCACTTTACCCTCTAAGCTTGTCGCAACCACTTGCTGATTGTTGACTGCAAGCGCTTTTAAACTGGCAAGCTCATTAACAAACATCACTTGGCGCGATGCCAAATCAATACCAAGTAACTGACCACTATAACTAATGGCAAATAACTGATTGTTATCTACAATTGGCATACCATCAACATCGCTCATGCGTTCAACTTCGCTGCTGCCTGTACCCACACCAACGCGTCTTGACCATAGTGGCAAACCATTATCTACCGTGACAGCATGCAAGCGTCCATCTGCAGTCGCTAACAACGCCGTCTTAGCATCTAATAACGTTGGTGCAGCGCTACCGCGTACACTAATCGCTGGAACTTGGGTAGCAAACTGCCAAACTGACTGACCAGTCTGCAGCGATAAGCCATGTAGAAAACCATCATTGGCTGATAAGATAACGCGGTTATTGCTAATGAGCGCTGGCGTTAGCACTGAACCAGTCAGCTGTTGCTGCCAGCGTTTTGCACCTGTTACGCTATCAAATGCCATAACCAGACCGCCACGAGTACTAATAATAGCAGTTTGGCTTAGCTCATCTATCGCAACACCACCTGTAATCTGGTCGCCAACATTTACCGACCATAAACGCTGACCAGCTTTGTCAAAACCCACCAAATCACCACCGCGCGAGGCAGTAACGATTTGCGAATTTGCATAGCCGACTTGTAAAGTAAGCGGATCTTTTTTACTGACGTTTTTATTACCAAGGTCGGTACTAAAAACCGGCTGCAATACGCTAACAGGTTGTACGATTTGTACCAATTTTACAGGGTCGTTGACGACTGGCTTGATACCTCGATTACACCCAATGACCGCAGTTGCCATCACTGCAATTACGGCTACATGCATGGCCGTTGAGCGCATGGTCTTGGCTTTGATGGTTTTGTTAAAGCGAATAGCTTGAGTCATTATAGGTCTCACTACAAATAAATTAATCATTAATAAATTAGCATTTAATCAGTGATAAAAAACGATAATAACTTAGTACAAATAAGTATTAGTTACCACCATATTACTTCCGACTGATTAGGCTACTTCCTTTGTAGAACGGTTTGAGGTATTACCATGTCTATTCTATCGAAATTAGTACTCAATTTTTTAATACTAAGTCTTTATTGCCGAATATTTAGTACTACTATTTTATGCACCAGCACCAGTATTGGCTGCTACTGAATCTTCACTCACTGGTGCTTGCGATGTGGCCGTAGACTCTTGAATAAGACCAGTTTGTTCAGCGATAGGCTCAGGGACGATACCCAAACTTTCCATTTTCAATGCCAATACTGCGCGAGTTTCTTGACGCTCACGTAATAAGCTCCAAGCATTATTATAGGATTTAATCGCTGAATCTGAATTGTCTTGTGCCAAATAAATATCACCCAGTAATTCTTGCTGACTGGCTTCAAATGAGCTTGGCATATCACGACTGGCTTCTGTCAATGCTGCTTTTGCATCGCCTGCTGCCAAAAGCGTGGTCGCATAGCGCAAACGGGTAATTGCCTCTAGACCTGCATCACCCAAATCAATCGCCAATGCTTTTTTAAAGGTAGCGCCTGCTGCCTTAAAATCATCATTGTCAACTTGCTGACGCGCTTTAATCATTAAAGCCTGCCAAGCATAGACCGATTCTCCATGAGTGCCAACTAAAGTATCGATGTTCTTAATTAGCTGAGTACGACTCTTCTCTAACGATGCTTTTGCTTCCGCTTCTAGATCAGGATTTTGCGATGCCAAGCTAACTTCTTCATTAAGACGTTGAATATCCGCATATTGATCGGCTGCAACGGTATCGACACGTGCATGATTATCCTGCCAATAAGTCCAGCCAAAATAAGCGGCTAACGCCAATAAAATCGCGGTGACAATATAGCTGCCATACTGCTTTAACGTTTGCATTGAGTTGTCTGCATTCGGCGAATTAGGGGTCAGAGCCATATACTTTTACCTGATCAATTTATATTAAAGTGCTAATGCTACGCTCACTACTATTTATGGCGAGAAAAGTTATCTTTATCCGACAGCCAATCTTGCGCTGCTGTTTTTTGTTCGCCAGTTTGCATATCTTTGATGCTAATGGTTTTATCATCCAGCTCTTGCTGGGCGATAATAACGGTCAATGCAGCACCTGACTTATCCGCCTTTTTCATTTGTGCTTTTAAGCTGGTGGCACTTGCCATTTTGACGCGCAAATCTGGACGGCTATAACGCAGGTTTTGCGCATAACTAAT
This sequence comes from Psychrobacter sp. SC65A.3, assembly GCF_025642195.1. Lineage (NCBI taxonomy): Bacteria > Pseudomonadati > Pseudomonadota > Gammaproteobacteria > Moraxellales > Moraxellaceae > Psychrobacter > Psychrobacter sp. SC65A.3. Next base: position 2,226,751 of record NZ_CP106752.1, read on the forward strand.
ACCTGCACTATAAACCTCAGGATGAGCGACCACAAAGACATCACAAGCAGGCATATCAGCAATAGGCGCGACAACTTCCATAAGAAGTAATAAACGCTCAAGTCCCATGGCAAAACCAACTGCAGGTTCAGATTTAACCGGTTTATTATCGCCTTTACCATCACGGTTATCAGCAGATTTTAGCTGCCCAACCAAGCCATCATAACGACCGCCGGCACAGACAGTCGCTTGGCTACCAAGCTTGTCAGTCACCCACTCAAAAACAGTTTTATTATAGTAATCAAGACCACGCACCAGATGCGGGTTGATTTCAAAGTTGATACCAAGCTCTGTTAAATAGGCTTGTACTTGCTCAAAATGCGCCACGCTTTCTTCACCTAAAAAGTCAGCAAGCTTCGGCGCGTCTACCAATAGGGCTTGGGTGCTGGCTTCTTTGCTGTCTAAGATACGTAGCGGATTGGTCGTCAGGCGGCGCTTACTATCCTCATCTAACTGCTCTTGCTTATCGGTCAGATAGGTGACCAACGCTTCACGATAAGCATGACGCTCATCAATTTCGCCCAGACTGTTTAGCTCTAAACGCATCTCATCTTTTAGACCCAGCTCTTGCCACATCAAATGAGTCATCGCAATCAGCTCGGCATCAGCGTCCGGTAAGGCACTACCAAAGCTTTCAACACCTATTTGATGAAATTGACGATAGCGACCCTTTTGTGGGCGTTCATAGCGGAACATTGGACCAATATACCAAAGCTTAGGCGTATCACCGCGTAGTAGATTATGCTCATTTACTGCTCGTACTGCCCCTGCCGTGCCTTCAGGACGCAAGGTAAGCGGCGTTGGTGGATCAGATTTATCGGTAAAGCTATACATCTCTTTTTCAACGATATCCGTAGCACCGCCGATCGCGCGAGCAAACAAATCGGTTTGCTCAACGATAGGCAAGCGAATATGCTCATAACCGTATCTGCCTAGCACATTAGCCAATATAGACTCTAGATACAGCCATTTTGCAGACTGTGCAGGCAAAATATCATTAAACCCTTTAATCGCTTTAATCATGGTACGGTTATGTCCTTTAAGTTTTAACAAACGGCTCTATAATTTTTATTAATAAAACGCTTTATTATCTAACACGTATAATCTCGTTTTCGCGTTTTTTTGCCAATTCTTCTGCATGGGCGCGTACCATACCTTCTATCTCATCAACCAGATTATCTGTATCAATCAGATGACTTTTTTCGCCCATACGATAAACTAATGATTTTGGTGCTGCGCCAACAATACCGATATCGGCTTCTTTCGCTTCACCTGGACCATTTACCTTACAGCCAATCACTGACAAATTCATCGGCTCACGAATGTCTTCTAAGCGCGACTCTAACGCGGTCATCACTCTAATCACGTCGAACTCTTGACGTGAGCAGCTTGGACAAGCAATGAAATTGACACCATTAGAGCGAATATTGAGCGATTTTAAGATATCAAAGCCAATCTTAATTTCTTCTTCTGGCTCTGCAGCTAACGAGATACGAATCGTATCACCAATACCGTCCAATAATAAACCGCCCAGCGCGATAGCAGATTTGACCGAACCGGTACGATAAACACCAGCTTCAGTCACACCTAAATGCAGAGGATTATCAATTTGTGCTGAAATCAGACGATAGGCATCCATGGTCAAAAATACGTTGCTGGCTTTAACCGATACTTTATATTGATCAAAATTAAGACGTTCTAATATATCAATATGACGCATTGCCGATTCGAGCATCGCTGCGCCATTTGGCTCTTTATACTTACGCTGAATGTCTTTTTCTAAAGAGCCAGCATTGACGCCAATACGAATAGGAATATTGTAGTGCTTGGCACAGGCGACTACTTCGCGCACTTTGGCGTCACTACCGATATTGCCCGGGTTAATACGTAAACAATCTGCGCCCGCTGCCGCAACGGCTAAAGCAATTTTGTGGTCAAAATGCACATCTGCTATCAAGGGTACGCTGACCAACTTGCGAATTTCACCAAACGCTTTAACGGTATCCATCGTCGGAGTAGAAACTCGCATCAAATCAGCGCCTGCTTCAACACAGCGCTCAATTTGGGCAACCGTTGCTGCCACATCGCAGGTATCGGTATTGGTCATACTTTGCACACTAATCGGCGCATCACCACCAATCGCGACATCACCGACATATATTTTCTTCGTAAGACGACGGTTAATAGGCGCTGACGTTGACATAGACAAACCCTTTCATGAAAGCAGTAAAAACGAGAATAACAATAAAACCAAGGTAATACTATTTACTTTAAAAACTGAACCAATCAATAAATTAAGGTGCCAATTCAAAACTGGCTTGGCTACCATTTGCATAGCTGTTTAAAGCGACAGATTGCTGATTAAGCATCAAGCGCACGTTATTAATATTATCAATCTGTACGTTAAAAGGTGGCATACCTGATAACTGATAATCACCTGCATTCTGAGAGCCCGCGATCAAGCTGCTACCAGTAGCATCCGTAATAGTGACGACAGCAGCATCCGTCAGCTTAACATCCAAAGTGGCAGGAGCAACGTCGCCACCGCCTAAGTTTAGTGCTGAACCTGAAGCGCTAACACCTGTAACATCGGTATTAATAGCTGCGCCTTGTGCTTGTTCTACTGCTGAGATATCTTCAGAGTTAGATATAGGCTGCTCGGTATTTTCCTTGCTGGCATTACTAACCATACGGAATAGGAAAATCGCTAAAATAATGACACCGATCACTGCGATAATTAGTAGCGGATTAAAGCGAATACGATTGTGTGTATCGCGCTGTAGCGTACCCATAGGCTGCAGTGGCGACTGAGTATTATTAGCCGAACGCGATTTTAGCTCATTTGGGTAAGCGGCATCAAAGCTACTGGCTATTCTGACTGGGTCGAGACCCAAATATTTGGCATAGTTGATCGCAAAACCGCGCGCGAACGCCACTTGCGGTAAATCTGCGAAATCTTCATTTTCTAACGCTTGCAGGTGACGTTTTAAAATAAACAATTCATTTGCCGCGTCGTCCAAGCTTACTTGCTTAGCTTTGCGAGCTTGCTGCAACATGGCACCAAATGATCCCTGAGCGTTAAAGTTTGTGTTTGATGATGGGGTGGTCATTTCCATGGTGCCTCTGGATTGTTAAGCCAAGTCTTTAGTTGTTTTGCTTCATCACTTAATGGATAAGCAGATAAAAGTTGCTGTGCCAATTGTTGGCGTGTCTTGATGTTTTTTTGCGCTGCCGCCAATTTGATGCCTTGTAGGAGCAAGCGCGGACTAGCGCCCTGCCCTTGTACCAATATCAAGGTCTCATCATAGAGCCTTTGTGCCTGCTCAATACGCTGCTGCTCAAGTAATAAATCAACCAGTTCAATATGCGCAATAACACTATTTCGGTTGCCATCTAGAGCACGTAAAAAAGCCTTTGCCGCTGCAGGATGATCATTGAGCTGAAGGTAGGTACGACCTAAGTTCTCTAATGCGCCAATACGACCTTCGTAACCAAGGGCAGCACCAGCGATTTCAAACTGCTCAGCTGCCTCTTTATAACGCTTCATCTGCGATAAATACACGCCATAATTATTGTGAGCTTGGTCAAAATCTTTATCGAGCGCAATGGCTTTTTTAAAGTATTGATCCGCTTTTTCAAGATTAAGACGGCTGCCTTCTTGCTGCAACAAAACGCCCATCATATCATAGGCGGGCGCATGACGGCTATCGGCAGCAAAGGCTTTTTCGAGCTGTCTTTGGGCAGCATCAAGCTCGTTTTTGCGGATATATTGTGCAGCAAGTTTCGTTCGAACGCGAGCAATTTCTTGCTGATCCAATTTACGGTTGTCATTGGGTTGCGTTGAGGTTTGATAAGGCGTGCCCGTTATTAGATCGTTGGTTGGCGTGCTTTGACAACCAGAAACCAATAAAGCGCTTAGCGTGCCAGCAAGCAATACACGATGAGCGCTTTTTCTAACAAAAACTGTAGCGCCCAACTGTCTCGCTGCATGAGAAATAGATGTTTGATACTTGAACTGACAAGAATTTTTAGAAGTCATTATAGCCGCCATCATAAAACTGTGATTCAATGCGCTGAATTAATGCGTTCGATCATAGAGGAATCAGTTTAATAGATTTAGCCTCCATAAGTACAATTTAGTTGTCATTAATTGTCTTGTTCCCTTAGCGTCAGCATTGGCGACTACATTTTATTACCGTTGTGATGCAAAAAAGACAGCTCAACATCTATATTCCAGAAAAAAATTGCGCAGTCAGTCTCACTATGTCATCAGATATTCTCGCGATCCTTGATGCTTTGCTGCCATGCGGCTGAACGACGCGTTCTATCAGCGACTTGCCCAACCAATTGCCCACAAGCGGCGTCAATATCATCGCCACGCGTTTGACGAATCGTACAAACAAAACCTGCTTCACTTAATATATTACTAAAAGCATGAATACGATTATTACTCGACTTATCATAATTTGCATGTGGGAACGGGTTAAACGGTATCAGGTTAATCTTACTGGGTAAATCACCCAACAATGTGACCAATTGCTCAGCATGCTCATTACTATCATTGACACCATCTAGCATCACATATTCAATAGTCACGTGTTTCTTGTGGCGTGGGTTCACATCAAAAACGTAATTTCTCGCCGCTGCCATGAGCTGCTCTAATGGATATTTTTTATTAATCGGCACTAATTCATTACGCAGCTCGTCATTTGGCGCATGTAATGAAATCGCTAAAGCCACGTCAAGCTCCTGTGCCAACTCGTACATTTTTGGCACCACACCTGAAGTCGACAAAGTAACACGGCGCTTTGATAAACCATAAGCATGGTCACTGAGCATCAATTCCATCGAGCTGACAACAGGACGGTAGTTTAGTAACGGCTCACCCATACCCATCATGACGACGTTGGTGACGTTGTTTTCCCACAAGCTATGGTCAACATTTTCTAAACTATCATTTTCATCAGTCATATAAGAGGCATTTGCCACCCATAATTGTCCAAGAATCTCAGCCGCCGTCAAATCGCGCTCAAAGCCCTGCTTACCCGTACTACAAAAACTACAGTCAAGTGCACAGCCCACTTGCGAAGAGACACACAAGGTTTTACGACCGTTTAATTTGCTATCATCTGCGGGAATCAATACGGTCTCAACCAATGAACCGCCAGTGACTTCAAATACCCATTTACGCGTGCCGTCATCACTATATTGACGATGAATCACTTTTGGCGGAATGACACAGGCATTGGCTGATAATTTATCACGCAAAGATTTACTCAGATTGGTCATTTGCTCAAAATCAGTGACACCCTGCTGATATATCCACTTGATGACTTGCGTCGAGCGAAACGGCTTTTCGCCAATACTCTTAAAGTAATCCGCCAGTTGCGCTTGTGTCATACCTAGTAGATTGGTTTTCGCCTGCGCTTCATCTACCAGTTTTATACTCTTAGTAGTTTTAGCAGGTACATGTTGGACGTCAGTTTGAATAGGGCTTTGAGCAGTTGACATAATAAATAACCTTTTTGCATCTACTGGTATGAGCGATGCAATTGTTGAGATGGGTGTTGCTAGACGTACTCAATATATGAGTGCATGAGCAATCCGTTATGAGCGCATTTTTTACCAAAAACTGAAAGCAATATGCTGATAAAGGATTGATAACGCTATATAAAACTAATAATGAGGGAGAAAAGTTAAAATTTCAATATATAGTCAGACTATTATAATAGCTAAAACGGCTTATACCAAAAGATATAAGCCGTTTCGCTACACTAATTATTAATTAGCACTGTTATTATGCATAACAGCTATTATGCATAAAAGCGGCTATCAATAAAAACTGCTATTAACGCGTACGTGCACACACTTCTTCTTCATTGAAAAAGTAGCTGATTTCACGTGCTGCTGATTCAGCTGAATCTGAACCATGAACCGCATTTTCATCGATACTGCTAGCGAAATCAGCACGGATAGTGCCTTCAGCTGCGTCTTTTGGGTTAGTCGCGCCCATGATATCACGATGCGTAGCGATCGCATTTTCGCCTTCTAATACTGATACCAGTACTGGACCTGACGTCATAAATGATACTAGGTCGTTGTAGAATGGACGCTCAGCGTGCTCAGCGTAAAAACCGCCCGCTTTTTTATCATCAAGTTGCATCATTTTAGCAGCAACAATTTTTAGACCTGATTTTTCAAAACGATCGTAGATAGCGCCGATGTTGTTGCCAGCGACTGCGTCAGGTTTGATGATAGATAGAGTACGTTCGTTAGCCATGAAAAGCTCCTAATAAATAAGTGAGAAGTTAAATAATTTACATTGTCTGTGATCATTGCGCTGAGCGAATTCATTTATGAATGTCCAATGCGGATACGCAATACGATGCTCAGCGAATGATTGCTGCCTATTATAATGATTAAGACTGTAAATGATAGGATTAATTTACGGTTGTAACTTGCACAAAAGTAAATTGGATAAGCTTTTACTGCTCATCAATCTTTGATTTATCAAAAACAAAACCCCAATGTTTAGCATTAGGGTTTTGTGAATTAAACATATAATAGCGTTATAACCAATTAAGCATCATACGGGTCACGTAATACAATCGTCTCTTCACGATCAGGACCGGTTGAGATGATATCAACTGGGCAACCAATCAATGCTTCAATACGTTTGATATATATTTTGGCATTTTCAGGCAGCTCATCGTAGTTAGTGATACCAACCGTTGATTCGCTCCAGCCTTGTAGCGTTTCATACTTTGGCGTTACCGCTTCGTAGAACTCTGCATCATGCGCGCCTGCACACTCAGTCTCAGGTAAGTTATAACCCACACCGATTAGCAATTCTTCTAGACCATCTAACACGTCAAGCTTGGTTAGGCAGATACCTGACATAGAGTTAAGTACCACTGCACGGCGTAATGCTTCAGCATCGAACCAACCACAGCGACGCGCGCGACCAGTCGTGGCGCCAAACTCATGACCGACTTTGGCTAAATGTGCACCAACATCATCAAACAATTCAGTTGGGAATGGACCGCTACCAACACGGGTGGTATAGGCTTTCGTGATACCAAGGACATAATCTAAATATAATGGACCGATACCCGTACCTGTAGATACACCACCAGCAGTCACGCTTGAGCTGGTTACAAACGGATAAGTACCGTGATCGATATCAAGTAATGTACCTTGCGCGCCTTCAAACATTAGGTTCTTGCCAGCAAGACGCAATTGGTTCAAATCTTCAGTGACATCAGTTACCATGCCTCTGATTTCTTCTTTCCACTCTTTACAAAGCTTAAGCGTCTCATCAAAATCAATCGCTTCAACTTTATAATACTGAGTCAGTTGGAAGTTATGATATTCGATTAAGTTACGTAGTTTTTCTTCTAAGTCATCACGGAACAAATCAGCAAGCTTGATGGCACGGCGCGCAACTTTATCTTCATAAGCTGGTCCAATACCACGACCAGTCGTACCGATTTTACCACTACCGCGCTTGGCTTCACGCGCTTGATCAAGGGCAACATGATATGGCATGATTAATGGGCAGTTAGGAGAAATACGCAGACGCTCACGTACTGGTACGCCATTCTCTTCTAAACCTTTCATCTCTTTAAGTAGTGCATCAGGTGCTAATACCACGCCATTACCGATAAAGCAGGTAACGTCTTCACGCAAAATACCAGATGGGATTAGGTGTAAGACGGTGGTTTTACCATCTACAACTAACGTATGTCCAGCGTTATGTCCGCCTTGGAAGCGTGCAACTGCTGAGGCTTTTTCGGTTAGTAAATCGACGATTTTACCTTTACCTTCATCGCCCCATTGGCTACCTAAAACTACGACATTCTTACCCATGATAAATCCTTACCTTAATATATTGAGGTGTGTGCAATAAGTGTTTAAAACTACCTATCAAAACGAAAGTAATGCTAAAAACGATACTTTAAACAAAGTATATTTTTAACGACTTAATCACTAAATATCTTTTTATAGCAAACGCTTTTTTTATAGCATTCATAAATGTTAAATATTTTCAAAGTTAAACCGCGTGTAGCTGCCATTGGTTATCGACAAGGCTTAAACGATGAGTCATACCCACTGGAATATCTTTTGCCGTTAATGGCATGGTCACGCGATAGCCCTGCTGACGTAAGCTTGCCACTTGCTGTAATAATAGCTGCAGCTGCTCACTACCCAAATCCTTGAAAGCGTCATAATCGACCAGCACAATAACAGGTGCATCAAGCTGAGTATGCGCGAGCAAACGGCTGACATCCATACTAAAGCCGGTCGCTTGACGTGGCTGATTCGTGGCTAATTGATTACTTTTCATACCATCAAAGCGCCCGCCACGTACCAGTGGCTGAGTTTCACTATTGATATAACCATTGAACACAATGCCCGTATGATAATGATAGCCTGATAGCTCGGTCACATCGATACTGACCGCACACTGCCACTGTACTTGCAAGTGCGCTTTTAGACGTTGCAGCTCATCAATAGCTGTGACAATTTGAGCGTCTTGTTGCGCATTCTCTGACAATCTTCCAAGCAGATTTGCAATGTCATGACCAAAGCGCGCCAAGGTATAAAAATCGCTACCCAGCGGTAGCGCTTGGCAAACCTGCTTAAGCTCTGGCAAGTTCTTATTGGCATAAAGCTGCATCAATTGCTCAGTATCACTTTCTGATAATACTGCCAATTCTGCCAAGCGCTTAAATATCGCTACATGACCCAAATCAACGTGTAATGCTGCGCTCATCTCTAGGCTATTGAGCATGCTAAATAAGACATCAATCAGCTCAATATCTGCTGCAATGTACTCACAACCAAATATCTCAGCGCCTAATTGCAACGGTGTACGTGAACCAAAAAGCCCCGATGGCAAGGTATGAATGACATCGCCTGCATAGCAATAACGCGCGATTCCATCACCGCCATGATGTGCATCAATACGTAGAATCTGCGGCGTGATATCCGCGCGTATACCCATTAAGCGACCAGTTAGCTGATCGATAATCTTAAAGGTTTGACGCTTTAGATCTTCTGAGGCACCGCTCAGTAGTGATTCGGTAAACTCAATCATTGGCGGATTGACCAACTGATAGCCATGGCTGATAAGTTGCTGGATCAATTGATGTCTAAGCACTTCTTGTTTATGGGCGTCTTCAAACAACACATCAACCACCCCATCAGGCAGCAACCAGCTATTAGCAACATCGCTGGCAAGATTGCTTAAATAAGGTAAACGGTTGGGTGCGGCAGTATTATCAGCGGGCTGAGTAGCCGCTTGCTTGAGGGTATTTTGCAGGGCAGGTTTTGCAGAATCAGGACTGGCAGACACAATAAATCCTTGTTTGGCGTATCGCTTACCAAAAGCGCGGTAAAGATGCGGTACTTAAAGGTTATATTTCCAATTGCATAGATATCAGGCGTTTTTTATTTTTCACGCGCAACATCACTGACCCAATTATTGATAAGCAAACTAGGTAACCGCAAAAGGGTGAGTAATAGTATTAGTTGGGATGATAAGACGAGTATCTTTATGCGCTAAAATTTATGTGATAGAAAACTATGATAAATAATCAAGGCACTTTATGCTTTAGTTTAGCATAGCAGCTAAGCTTCGCCTAGTGACAATTAACGGCAATCGCCATCTAATTTATTCTATTAACCTTAAAAACTGTCTTTTTTATGACAGATTTATCATCATAAATACCGTATTTCTATAGAGACAATATAGTGTTAACGGCGCAATATTTCCTTTAACTATCTGTTGCATCTATCGTTGAATAACGTCTTAGATGTGCACTCATGTTACACTAGCCTATATTTTTATTTTGGAAGCCTTATGTCATCTGATTATCATCCAAATCCTGCTACCAACCAAGCCAATGTGCTTGGCACTGCCCTAGCCAGCTGTTGTTTTGATCCGCTTACCGGTTATTATCGTAATGGCTTTTGTCATACGGGCAACCATGATGTTGGTCAACATACCGTTTGCGCCAAAATGACCAGCGAGTTTTTAAACTTTTCAGCCAGTCGCGGTAACGATTTGATTACGCCATTGCCCGAGTATGGTTTCGCCGGTCTACAACCAGGTGACTACTGGTGTATTTGTGCGCTACGTTGGGTTGAAGCACTCGATTTAGGCATGGCACCACAAATCAAGCTTGAAGCATGTCATGAGAGCTTATTAAATTTGGTCGATATTGAGACGCTAAAACGCTTTGCCTTGTAATCCGCATCAGTTGCAGAAGTTATTTTATATTTATTTTTATACTTAGACAGAAGGAGTAGGTATGAATCAAGATGATGACCTGATTGTCAAAACGGCAACGCGTATCACACCTGAGTCTAATGTCAGTCTTATTGACGCCACTATCATAGACGAGCACTCCTATTTAGACAATTATGACAGCTATATCTATGGCGATTCTGATGCAACGGTCGAGGACACTATTGAGACCATGACCGTCTATGATCCAGACTCTGAACGCTATGAGGATATTGAGCCACTCAGTGCTAATGAAGTGGTCAATTGTTATGCTTATTCCCGTAAAACCGGTGAGCAGCTTAATAAAATAGCGCTCAGGGATGTCAGTCGCGCCTTGAGCAATAGCGGTCAGTTTATCTGGTTAGGTCTTTATGAGCCTAGCTTACAGACAATATCCGAGGTAAAAGAAGCCTTTGATCTGCATGAGCTTTCAATCGAAGATGCCTTTGCCGATCATCAGCGCGCCAAAGTTGAAAGCTATGATAATGATACGATATTTGTGGTATTGCGTACTGCTAAGCTTGAAGGTAATGTCATCCGCTATGGGACTACCGCGATATTTATGGGTAAAAACTATCTGATTACGATTCGTAATGGTCCTTCTAACTCCTATGCGCCGGTACGTGAGCACTGTAATCGCCGCCCTGAAAAACTTCGTATGGGACCTATATTTGTCTTGCACGCTGTTATTGATTTTATCGTCGATAACTATATGCCAGTGACCGACCGCTTAGGCAGCTATTTACGTGAGCAAGAGCGTAATATTTTTACTTATGAATTTAATAAAGAAACGCTTAGAAATCTATATGAATTAAAATCACAATTGGTGCATATGCGTGCAGTAATTTTACCAGTGCAGGATATCTGTAGCTTTTTTATAAACCATCAAAAAAGCGATCTGGTCTCACCATTTTCGCATGCTGCAAAACCCTACTTTCGAGATGTGAATGACCATTTACTGCATTCTTTAGATGCCATCAATGGTTTAAATGAGATGCTCAGTGTGGTGATGAATACCTATCTTGCTATGGTAAATATGGGACAGAATGAGGTGGTTCGCAAGCTTGCTGCTTGGGCAGGTATTTTGGCAGTACCGACGGCGATTGCGGGTATCTATGGGATGAACTTCGACTTTATGCCTGAGCTACACTGGCAATATTCTTACTTTATCATCATGGCGGTTATCATTTCACTATGTAGCTTTTTATACCTTAACTTTAAGCGCTTAGGCTGGTTATAAGATAGTGTTTTAGATGAAAAAAGGGCTGCCATATATATATGGAAGCCCTTTTTTTATTAACAGATATTAACTATCGTTAGTAACTCATCGACACCTATCATCCCTTTATCGATAAAAATTATTTAAGAGACTGCTTATTATCAACACAAGGCAAATGATGCTCAGTACTGGTCACTTGATGGTCTTTCAAATAATCTTCTGGTCGCCCAAACATCTTAGCCGTCCAAGTTAATATAACAATTGACGCACTCAGCACCATAATGGCAAAGGAAATCGTTGCTAACAGCCATAAGTGAAAGTTATCTGATACCGCCTGTACATCGACGACTAAATGTCGCGATAACGCCGTAATCGCAATAAATATCAAGAACTGCACTGGCAAACGATGAGTCTTAAAATAGATCCCTATCATCGCTAACAGCTCTAGATAAATAAAGAGTAATAAGATGTCTTTCAAATCCGCTGAACCTTTTTGAAAGATGACAAAGAATTCTTTGCCCGCTGTCCAAACCACCACTACACTGATTAAAAATAAGATTATGTAATGAGAGACATCGACGAACTCTCTACCAATACCTTGTAATCGCTCATGAATATCCACGTTATTTTTAGCCATGTTAGATCCTATCAACGGTAAAGGGGTTGATTTAGCCTGAGTCTTTGTGCTGTCTACTGTGAAGTCTCAGGCTCCTTATCTATCGGCAATCGGTGCTCTTATGCTTAACTCATTAACTCATTAACTCATTAACTCATTAACTGATTAACTGATTAACTATTGTCTAAACCGGCAGCTTTTTCAGCAGCATCAACGGTCTGGCGAATAAGGGTATTAATCGTCATAGGCCCAACGCCACCTGGTACAGGCGTATAAGCACTAGCGATATTTTCTACACCTTGCAATTCGATATCGCCGACGCCGCCATTATCCGTTGGATGAAAGCCTGCATCAATGACCACAGCACCCGCTTTAATCCACTCTGCTTTAATCAATTCAGGTACGCCGACTGCACCAACTACGATATCAGCACGCTTAATATGAGACTCTAAATCTTGCGTTCTTGAATGGCAGATTGTTACTGTACAGTTGGCATTTAATAGCATCATCGCCATTGGTTTACCTAAAATGGCACTACGACCTACTACCACGGCCTCCAAACCAGCCAGCTCAATATTATGCTGCTCTAGTAAATGCATGATACCTTGCGGGGTACATGAGCCATAAGCGGACTGCTGCATTGCCATACGACCAAAGCCAAGACAGGTCACACCATCGACGTCTTTTGCCAAGTCAATCTGCTCAAAGCAAGCACGCTCATCAATATGAGCCGGTACTGGGTGCTGCAGCAAAATACCATGAACATCTGGACTGCTATTCAGCTCGTCTATTTTTGCTATCAGCTCTGCAGTCGTTGTCGCACTTGGCATCTCAACCCTAATAGAATCCATACCGACACGTTTACAAGCATTGCCTTTCATACGTACATAGGTCGCAGAAGCCGGATCATCGCCGACCAATATCGTCGCTAAGCTTGGTGTACGTCCTGTCTTAGCTTTAATAGCGTCTACACGCGTACTCAGTTGCTGTTCTATTTGTTTAGCAAGTGCTTTACCGTCCAAAACGGTAGCAGATCCTTGGGCAGTTGACGTAATAGACGCAATTGACATAGTAACTCCAATAGAGGGTGCGATAAAAAAAGTAAAGACAGCGCCGCAATTGCTTGCATGCCTGTCTTATCCTTGATCAAGGTATGATTGATACTCATATTGTACCTGCCTGAGCCAAAAAATCCTAGCACCCTATATTCGATTCAATTTAAAAAGAACACCGTACTGCTGGGATAAATTTTACGAAGCCTCTGGAGTGCGAAGCGCACAGCAAGCGAGAGAAATTTATCCCAGTGTAATGCTATTCTAAGCATAACTCCTTTATATTGAACTCACTATATTAAAAAGCCATAATTAAAAAACAATAACGTGACCATAAAAAAGTCGATCTATTAAATATTAATAGACCGACTTTTTGTTTTCAAGCACTGTCGTGCATTGATTAAGCAAGCATTTAATAAGTCTGCAGCTCAATACCTATACCTACGCCAACATCAGTGGACTGGATATCTGAATCTACGGCCCAAATTCGGCTAGAGATAAGTGCTTTGGGATTGTATTGATGCTCCCAAGCCACATCAATACCAGTCAACTTATCAGTCGTTGGGAATGCTTGATTAATGGCTTCATCGGCTTGATTTACCTTAGCATGCTGTACTTTTGCATTAATAAAATTACGGTTATCGAGCCATAAGCGACCACCAAGCGCGATACTTTCCGCATCGCCGCCTAACGCATAGCCTAATGGGAAGCCTTGCTGATAATAGCCATCTTTATAAGTACCATGATCATAAGAAACCCCTCTAACTTCACCGCTAGTACGGGTATCTGTATACTCAGCATAAAGCTGATAAGGTTTGCCGTAAGCAGCAGACGCATAATCAACACCGGCTAAATACATGTTTTTCGCTGGCAAGCCGCCTGCTTCATCTTCACCGATATATTGAGCATAAACGCCAGCAGGCACATTCACCAATGGCGCTAAATTTAAGCGCGCATCAAAACCGCCTAACTGATTAGCAGGGTCTTCTTTACCTGTATCTCCATTATCTCTAGTTCCTAAGAGAGCATCAGTAAAGGAGCTAAAGCTCTGTGGACGACCTTCACCGCCCCACATAAAGGTACGTGAAGCACCAACTTCTAACCATTCCCAAGGACTAGCCGTCAGCCTTGCGCCAAATAGCTTAGCATCAGGAATCGCTTCATAATCCTCTAGCTGACCGGCAAATAGCTGATACTGCCAAGGTCCGACCCACGATAAATATGGGGATGTCGGCGCAGTTTGCTGATCTCGCTGCATGGTGAAACCTGTCACTGGTAAGCTTGCATCGCCTCGAATAAGGCTACCATCATGCCCAGGTCCCCACCACGTTGGAATTTTACCCGCGATCAACCACTGATTGGCAGCAGTACCAGCAAGGTACGAGCCCTCAAAGCTAACATCTGAGCTGTCATCGATAATTTTGTCATTTTTTAAATTGGCTTGTAGATTAAATTCCCACTCCGCTTCGCTAAGCGACACGCCAACGCTTGCTTGTTGACCAGCAAGTTGATCATCAGCAAATTTTTGTGGTAGCTGATCTCTATCGGTTTGTATATGCAGTGCTGCCGAGCCTTTTACTACTGAGTCGCGGTTTTGATTCAATCGCGTTTGTACCGACTGCAGGATCTGCTGCTGCGCTGGCGTCTGGGCATTAGCGCTATTTAAAGCGCGTTTGATCTCATTAGCGGTCAGCGGCCAAGTACTGGTGCTAATCTGCGCGACCCCTTGAGTATTGAGCCAGTCAAGGTCTGCCTTGAGTTTAAGATCATTCATATACAGATTTTGTGCCGATGCCAACATCGACACTGAGGATAAGACACTCAAACCCAATAAAATGCTTAGCTTCTTGTCCATGGTCACATACTCTTCGGTTATAAAGGGTTTATTATAAAAGCTAATGGTTTATAAATGCTAGGGGTCAAACAGTAATCTGCATTAACGTCACTGAATTCAACCACTAATATATTATTGGTCATGCACAGTTGATTCTAAATAAAGTAAATACATCATGTTTTGATGCAGGACTGGTATAAATTTTTCTGGCGTGCTGTGCCTGCGCAGACAGAGGCTGCAAAAAATTCATTCCAGTCCCGCTGTATCGTTTTTATACTGGGCTTAGTATATGTTAGCAAATACGTTATCAATCGCCTTTACTGTTTGCTTAATCTCTTCTTCCGTTAGCGTAGGATGCACTAAGAACATCAAGCTGGTTTCACCCAATTGTTTTGCCATTGGCAATCTGCTTTCAGGACGTAACCCTGTATTATCAAATGCTTTCTCAAGATACACTTCAGAAGCCGATCCTGAAAAACAAGGCACCCCTAATTCATTGATCTCTTGAATGATACGATCTCGCGACCACTCTTTCGGTAGGTTGTCTGACTGCACATAGACGTATAGCTTATAATAGGCGTGGGTCGAATCTGCAAACTGCGGCGACTCTTCTAATCTTGGTAGAGAAAGGTAGCCTTTTGCTTCCCATTGAGCACAGGCATCTAAGATAGCTTGAGCATTAACCGTACGTTTGGCTGTCCAATCAGGCATTCTCGTTAATTGAATACGACCAAGCACCGCTTGCATTTCAGTCATGCGCCAATTGGTACCAAAGCTTTCATGCAGCCAGCGATAACCTGGTGGATGCTGGGTCTCATAGACCGCTGCATAGCTTTTACCATGGTCTTTATAAGCCCACATCTTGCGCCATAATTGCTCATCATTGGTGGTGACCATACCGCCTTCACCGCCTGTGGTCATCACTTTATCTTGGCAAAAGCTCCACGCACCGATATGGCCGATACTACCAACGCTACGACCTTTATAACGTGCACCGTGAGCCTGCGCACAGTCCTCAATTACGTATAGATTATGCTTATCCGCCAACGCCATGATGCCATCCATATCACAAGGCCAGCCTGCCAAATGCACGCAGACGATAGCTTTGGTCTTAGCCGTCAATACCGCCGCGATTGACTCAGGCGTGATATTACCAGTTGCCTCATCGACATCAGCAAAAACAGGGGTTGCTCCCGCATTAACCACTGATGAGATACTCGCAATAAAGGTACGCGGCGTGACGATTACTTCATCGCCTGCGCCGATATCTAACGCTTGTAAGGCAACGTCTAATGCCAACGTACCATTACCCATCGCAATGGCATACTTGCTATCAGCCCATTTAGCGAACTCCGTCTCAAACTGACGACACTCTTGCCCTGTCCAGTAATTTACCTTGTTGGATAATAATACTTGACTAACAGCATCAGCCTCGATTTGAGTAAAGCTTGGCCAAGGTGAAAATGGGGTGTTTAACATAGTTGCCTCGATGGTGCTTATTTATAATTGATGATTCATTATTAAAAATTAATAACTTATAACGCAATATTTGATTCTAATTTTTTATTTATACTCTTTATTTATTGAGGGGTCTTGCAGGATTACCAATCACGACTGCCCCAGCTGGGACATCTTTGGTAACAACCGCACCCATCCCAACAATGGCACCTTTACCAATAATTAATGGCTTATCAGGTGTACCTTGCTTGATAACTGCCCCTGTGCCGATATAGGCATGGTCATGAATATGAATATTGCCATTGCAACTGACACGTGGGGCAAAGGTGACATAGTCGCCAATCACGCAATCGTGTTCCACATAGCTATATAGATTGGCATGGAAGCACTTCCCGATTGTGACATTAGCACCAATAGTGACGAATGGACTGAGCGCAGCACCGGCAGCGATACTGACTTCATCCATAATTAAGGTGGTCGCTACTCCCTGCACTGTCCACAGTGAAATACCCTCTTTAACCAATTTATCTGCAATTTTTTGACGAATACTGCTATTAGCAATGGCAATCAGGACAAATTTATCATCACTATCTATACTCTTAAATTTTGCATAATTCATCGCAGTATAGCCGTTGACAGTAGTATCATCATCCAAGGCATCATCAATAAATACGATTTGGCTATTCACTTCACCATCTAATCTCCGCAACTGATCGACGGCTACCGGCATTAGGCTACGACCACAGCCTGAGGCACCATAGACGGCAAATACTTTACTCATAGGTACCTTCTAAAGCGGACTGGTTTTGATTACCCATAAACTTACTCATCGTTACTTCACCGTCAGCGCTAATACCGTCTTTAATAACCACTTTTTTTACCGTCTTAAGCAATATCTTAATATCTAACCATAATGATTGGTTATCTACATACCAAGTATCTAGCGCAAATTTCTTATCCCAACCGATGGCATTACGACCATTCACTTGCGCATAACCCGTAATACCAGGGCGTACATCATGACGACGCGCTTGTTCTTTACTATATAGTGGCAGGTATTCCATCAACAATGGGCGTGGTCCGACTAAGCTCATATCACCTTTGACAACATTCCACAGCTCAGGCAGCTCATCCAAACTACTATTGCGTAGTGCTTTACCAAAATCAGTCAAGCGCTCACTATCAGGCAAAGGATTGCCATCACTATCTATACCATCTTTCATCGTACGAAATTTAATCATCTCGAACGGCTTATCGTCCAAACCCGGACGTGTTTGACGAAATAGCACTGGCGAGCCTAAGTTCTTTTTGACTTTATAAGCAGTAATGGCATATACCGGAGATAAGGCTACTAAAGCAGTAGTAGCCACAGTGATATCAAAAAGGCGTTTTATCATTTATAAACCCAACATATCTATTAATCGTTTATTTACTTTATCGACATCGAATTTTTCCTGCGCTATTTTATAACTTTCATATCCCATTTTCTTAATCTGTTCAGGGTGCTCTATAAAATAAATCATCTTTTCTGCTAGCGCTTGCGGATTCCATTTCTCTACTAAGAAGCCATTAACGCCATCAATCACTGTTTCGCGACAACCCGGTACATCGGTAGTGATTACAGCACGTCCAATAGCCATCGCTTCTTGAGTACTGCGCGGTACGCCTTCCCGGTATGAAGGAAGTACAAACACATGGCTGTCTGCAATCCATTTTTGAACGTTATCGACCTGACCAGGGTAATTGATAATATTTAAAGATATTAGTCTATCGAGTTCTAACTGTTGTAGAGCACCAGGATTGGCAGAGTCGATGGCTCCTAATACCGTAAACTGTACTTCTGGATAAATTTGCTTAACGATTTTTGCTGCTGCTATAAAATCATGTATTCCTTTCTCTTTCAACATTCGCCCAATAAATAAAAAGTTAATAGATGATTCAATATTTTCTATAGGGTGATGGCTGTACTTATCTAAATCCAAACCTATTCCACCCAATATGTCTACTTGCTTCACTTTTATATGATAAGCCTCTAATAAATCCTTTGGATCATCTGGATTTAGAAATACGATGTTATCAAGTTTTGGTAAAGCTATTTTATAAAGAAGAACTTGAATGCTTTTGATTAACTGTGCTTTTTTACTCAGTCCTTCTGGTTGTTCTGTAAATGCATAACCTAGACCTTCTAGCATACCAATCACTCGTGGCACTTTAGCAAGTGTTGCTGCTAAAGTACCAAAGATAACTGGCTTAGAAAAGTAGGAAAAAACTAAGTCTGGAGCTATTTCTTTGATTTTTTTAAATAAGGCGTAGGTTGCTTTAGCATCAGCTAAAGGGTTCATTCCTCCACGATTTGATTCGTAAGTTATAGGTATCGCACCCAATGCTTTTATATCATTTAGCTCATCTTGGCTATATTCAGATACAAAGGTATAAACCTTATTTTTCTGCTCTAATAAAGCTTTTATTAAATCAGCACGGAAACTCAAAACACTGCTAGCCACTGTTCCTATTATAATAACTTTTTTATTATGCTTCATATAAAGCCATCCATTTCTTCACAGAGCTTTCTAAAGAAAAGAGTTGCTCGACTCTTTGTCTTGCTTTTTTATTGTTCTGCAACCTCTTTTCAACGTCTAAATTTATAGCATTTTCTAACGCCTTAGCTAATTCTTGACTGTCTTGTATGGGAACTAACTTACCAGTATCACCTAATATCTCAGCACTTCCTCCACAATCTGTTGCAACTACATAACATTCGCAAGCCATTGCTTCAATAACGACTGTAGGTAGACCTTCATGTTTAGATGCTAGGACAAAAATATCAGCTGCATTTAATAATTCTGTAATATCAGAACGCCTACCCAATAATGTTATATCTTTGTCTAAGGCTAATTCTTTGATCAAAGTTTCAATATTAGGTCTAAGCTTACCGTCACCTACTATAGTTAGTTTAATATTGCTCTTATGCCGATTTTTCAATATCGCAAAAGCATTAATCAAATTAGGATAATCCTTCTGATCATTGAATCGACCTACAGTAATAAAATTTAATACATCCTTATTCAAACTAATACTATCGTAAGTTTTTTCAAACTTCCTAAGATTAATACCATTATATACAGTTATTATATCATTTTTAGAGAAAGCACCTTTAGTGATAAGTGCTTCAGTTGCTTCTTGACTGACATTGGTATTAATATCTGATAAATAGTTTGTTAATCGGTAAGTAATCATACGCACTTTACCGCCCTCATTGGAATTGTGAGCAGTACAAATAAGTTTCGGAACTGGACAAAGTGTACGATTTAGACGAGCAAATATATTAGCATGAACCATATGCGCATGGACTACATCAGGACAAAAATGCTTAACCAATTTTTGATACTTCCTCGATGCTGATAGAAAGTCTTTTGCTGAATTCAAATGTAAGGCAACAATTTCTACATTTAGAGAAATTGGCTTGACTAATACTTCACCTGTTAAATAAGCAATTTTTACATTATGCCCCAATTTGACCATTTGGTCAGCAAGGTCAGCCACAATCTTTTCTGCACCACCTAGACCTAAACCTGTTATTACATAAAGTATTTTCATAATACCGTCCGTTTTTTAATTCGTAATGAGCCTAAATATAATGAGAGAATAGCATAGACAATAATAACGAAAATCAAAGGTGAAATAGAAGATCTTGACAAACCAAAGAATGATGTTATACAAATAAACAGAAGTCCGGTTTTAAATTTATTATCAGCATCACTGACATATATAGTAAACTTCCCGAAAAAATATACAAACAAACAAAAAATCGGTAAAAAACTAAAGCTCATAACATAGAAATCACTGAAAATGGACCAACCTAAGCCTAGACCTTCATTATACGCTACTTTATTTTCATGGTATGTCATATAAGAAGTCCAATCAAATTCGCGACGTTCTGTAAATCCGAACAATGGAAATAAGATTTGTATACCTGGCAGTAAGGTTTTAACATAACCTAATGTAGGATATCCTTCGACATGAATACTACTATTAAATACCATGAGAGTAGTGCTTTGACTATATAGATTATCAGATATACTTTGGATAATTCCTGTATTTACTTGAACGGGACGTGCTCCGCTTATCGAAGCTACAATATCAACTGTATAGATAACTAAAAAAGAAAAAGCTAATAATATTAAATACTTAATTGCAGCTATACTCTTACTCCCGTAGAAATGCCACAATAACAATAATAAAACTGAGATGAAAGCTGCTCTAGATCCTGTTAAAATATTAATTACCATTGTAAATGAGAAAGCCAAAAAAATTAATTTAAATAAGATCGGTTTTATTTCGTTTCTAACACTATATATAGTTGCAACACATGCAACAGAAAACGTACTTATCAATAGAGCATAAGGCGTTTGATAAGATTCCGCTTGATTAGCATATAAGGCTAGATACCCTTGCGATATAGCTGTTGTAATCGCGCTAACAGTGTTATAAAGCACTAGCATTATGCTAATTATAGTAAGAAAATATATAACTAAAATTCTCTTTTTAGGTATTATCTTCTCAGGAACTAAAGAAAAAATTTTCTGACGTTTATTTACAAACGCTAATGAATAGAAAATTAATATCAAATTTAATATAAATATTAAATATATAATATTTGGCATATCTTCACAGTAGCTAAAAATAAAATTAATACAAAAAATACTACTATAAAGACTCTTGTCAATGAAAAGAGAGAGAAAACGACCTAAAAAGAAAACAAAAAAACCTAATAAAAAGTAAGACTGCAAATTAATTATATTATTAAATTTATTGTTTTTATTTACAATAAAGAAAGTTACTGTGAAGTTTACTAATAGCAGTATTACTGCTATCCAATAACTATTATAAATATATAAGCTCAAGATAGAAAAAAACAAGAGTATAATCATACTTAGAATAAGTAGAAGCTTACTCATATTATATCCACCCATTCTTGTATAATATTTCCAATAGAATATTTTTCGTTTTTAGCTTTAGAATTTATAGATAGAATGTCATAATTTGATTTTTCTATTTTACTAAAATAAATAAAATGGCATGCTAGAGCACTAACATCATTTTTTTCAACTAAATAACCGTTTATACCATTCTCAATAATATCTGAAGGTCCTACATCACAGTTAAACGCAACAACTGGTAAACCGAAAGATTGCGCTTCGACCATCACTAACCCAAACCCCTCGAAACGAGAACTCAAACAATAATAAGAACTCGTTTCATAGTATTTTTGAATATTTTTCGTAACAGGTATAAAATCTATACGTTTAGAAATACCTAATATACTAGCTTGCAGTTTCAAACTTCTTTCCTCTTCACCACTGCCAACTATACGTAGTTTCCATTCTGAATTATCTTGACAAAATATTGCCCACGCATTAATTAACATATCAAAACCTTTTACATATGTCAGGCGTCCAACAGCTAAAGCTACTTTAAAATCCAAACTTGGTTCATGTTTTATATTTTCATAAGATGAAGGATTTGGAATAGACTTAATTTTTGCATTAATCTTTTTTAACCCTTTTCTCCATAGTTCTGTATCTTTTGTAGTAAGAGTAACTACATAATCACAGTAACGTGCTGACAATAATCTTGATATATCACGTATTTTTACACCATTATTATCATTGAAATTAAAGTGCTCCCAACAAATATGCTTAGTATTTAAATTAAATACAGCAGGTATTGTAAAAATACAAGATATGCTATCTACCACTATAAGTGTATCTATTTTCTCGGCCTTTAAAAAAGCTCTTGTCTTTATAATAGTTTTCAAAAAATTAATTTTGAAAGAAACTTCTTTTGAATATAAAGAATGTATTTTAACAGCATCACTTATTTCAAAAAAAGGATCATACCCATTGAAGATACTCAATATATTGACCTCATAGCCATATCTAACTAATTCATTAGAAATAAGTGCTGTTACTCTTTCGGTACCTCCGGAGTTATTAAAATCACCTATTAAAAAACATATACTTTTCATTCTTATTCCACTTGAGATATTATAAAAGATAATGGTATACATAATAACTTAAAAAATAATAAAAATTAGATACTAACTTTAAGTCATTAATAATAGTAGATATATTTTTAAATAACATACTATTATTTATCTTATAAGATTTATCTAATTGTTCTAGGATAAATGAGTTTATTATAACTTTGAACGTTCATTATGCTAAACCAATGAATAACGTTCTTAAATACATGGTTAATTAAAAATTAAAATTATACCAGTTTATTTTCTAAAATAGCTTAGTCATATTATAGTGAGTTTAATATAAAAGAGTTACGTTCAGAATAGCATTATTCTGGTGTAAATTTCTCTTGCTTGCTGTGCGCTTTGCACTCCAGAGGCTTCGCAAAATTTATTCCAGCAGTACTGTATTCTTTTTAAATTGAATTGTCTATATTGTCTATCTAACCTTAACACAAGAAACTTACTTATATAAAATTTTGGTCTATCTTGTTGATTAAAATTTCAGTTTATTATAAATAAAAAAGATATTAATACCTACTAAGTATCTTTTATTACGAACCAACAATAACATTGTTATTTTTCAATAGACTTCTTGCAAAATCAGCTTCATGATTTAGAATAACCGCATCACTTTCAATCAGATGATTGTCATGCCCAATATAAAAAAACTACTTACGCAAAACTACGCAGGCTTTAAACGCTACTCTGGTATTCACAAAACCATCTTTAATACCATGTTAAAATCTATGCAAAAATATGAAGCAGCCAAGACCAAATCAGATCTTCCAAGCAAGCTTAGAAGCGCAGATACCGCTAACACTGATCTATTGGCATGAATATCGAACTCTTTATTATATTGCTATCGACTTTGGTATTTATGAATCCTCTGCCAGTCGTATCGTTCGTAAAGTAGAAGATATTCTTATTAAATCCGGTTAATTTTACTCACCTAAAAAAATACCTCGAGACGATGTGGATGATATTCACTGGTCAGCGGTCATTATCGATGCCACTAAAACCCTAATTGAGCGTCCGAAAAAAAGCCAAAGCGACTACTACAGCGTCAAAAGAAAACAACACACCTTAAAAGCGCAAGTTATAGTGCACTGGCAGACGGGTCTGATACTCAACGTATAAACTATCAAAGGGTCTGTGCATGACTTTAAGCTTTATAAAAAACCCCGTCCTGATTGGCTACCTGTAAACAGTGGCTATCGAGGTATCGCAAAGCTTCATGATTATACTTTTAAAAAACTAAAAGGTGTGATTTATTAGAATGATGTAAACAAGTGAGACAGTATTTAGCTAAGTGTCGTATTCTGGTTGAGCAAAGAATAGGCCTGATTAAGCTGTTCAAAATCGTTGCTAAACGTTACTGCAATCGTCGTCAGCGTTACAATTTGAGAATAAAGCTTTTTGTAGAGTTAGTTAATTTCGAGGTCAGTCTATAGCTTTTGTAAGAGTTATAATAGATATACTTCCAATAAACGCAAGGTCTACCAATAGCTTTATGGACATAGCCTTAATATTTTCCTCCTCACAATCACTCTCATCCACATAAATCATTTGATAATATTTAAATTTTTTAATCATACTTAATTTTAGATATTTTTTATAAGTGAGGAAAAGATACTTTTATACTTGAAATCCAGCTTACTATAGTTCAAAAGCTCTTAACATCATAGATATAATCATTTAGATACTTTTTGAAATTTTTTAATCAACCCTGACTACCTAAATAATTTTTTTAGTATATCCTATGTTAGAATCTTTTTAGGCAGCAGAACATAAATTAAATTATATATAATGCCAGATTAAGTTATATATCTTGACAGACTCTCTAATAATAAAACCTTCTTTTAAAGCTATATAATATTTTTTAAGAAATATAAATTAAATAAGCAGAATTTTTTTAATGACAATAATTTTCTATATACAAAGTAACGTTTTAATTATAAGCAAAATATAAATAATATTATTACATTCTCATATAAACTTTTAATTATATTTTTTAAACTAAATTTAGTTATTATTAACCATTTGTGAAAATAATTTCAGATAGCTAATATGAAAAAAAGCAAAAAATATCCTGAAAAATTAAAGCGAGATTATTCTAGATCTTGCTTTGATATCAAAAATTAGTATATGTCTGACTATTATCGAGAAGATTTAAATAACAAATATAGCATCTTTAAGATTAAAAGATCTTAACTATAATGAATTTTAAATTGAATACTGCAATATATTAAGAAAAAATTTCTACTTTCACTTAAAGACTCAAAGATTATTTTTATTTTAATCTTTTAAAAAAAGCTATTTAAACTGATTATAAAGATTTATATAAATTAATTATGATTTTTTCCAATATAAATAAATACTATTGTAAATTTCTACTGCCACTTTTCTTATAAAGTGGATAGGTCTAAATATCCACATTACTCTACCCAATAAAATTGCTGTTTTAGTCTTTTTGTTCTTGAAGATAAAACTTATAAGAACAGTTAAATAAAGAGATAAAAGCTGCTCTATTCTTAATAACTGAATAATTGGATGATTAATAAATGATATAACGTGATTTTTATTTATGGCAATCAAGTTGTTTATTAAATCGATATTAGCATATCTATATTCTGACATAGATATTGACTCGGAAGTCCTGTAATTAACTGTTATAGAATTTAAAAAATATAGTTTGTATCCACTATCTGTAAATTTTAGCCAAAGAGGTAGGTCTTCTATTGTTTTATAACGCTTGTCAGCATATCCTACATCGATTAAAGCATTTCTATTAATAAATGATGTGGGCGCTATATTAAAGCTAAATACTTTTAACAAATTATTTTGTTCTGCGCTATCCTTTTTGAAAAAATTAATATCATGTGGACTAGGTGTGACTTTATCAATATTACCAAACCATCTCATTTTAGAAAAAAGAACTTTGCATTCTGGATGTGTATTTATATACTTAATATTGGCATTAATACAGTAAGTTTCAAGTATGTCATCACCAGCAATTGTCTTTATCCATTCAGAGTTAGAAGATTTCCATACTGTATTACAATTTTCTGTCACACCCATATTCACTAAGTTTTTAATAAAATCCACTTTAAAAAAGGATTCTTCGTTTACATCTAGCCACTCTTCAATGATTCTAACAGTGTTATCTTTTGAAGCATCGTCTGAAATAATTAGTTCTATATTTTGAACACCATAATCCTGATTCAAGATACTGTTGAGAGTTTCTATAATAGTGTCTGATGAATTATACGTAATAACAGCAATTGAGATATTCATAATTTATTTTGCCATTTCAAATTTAAATATTTTACACATAAATAATTCATAAAAGTATAGAAAATCTTAATAAGTATTATTATATTTAAATATATATAATGATTTCTATATAATCAGAGAAAATTAAGCGCTTTTTAGTGCTTTAAACACGAATAAACCCATCACTAGCCAATAAAATGCATAATTTACTAAGTATGCTATTGATACGCCTTCAAAACCAAAAATCGTAGTACATAAATAAGTTAAAATCACTAACGAAACCGAAAATATGATTTCGGTGACGATAAATAACTTAGTCATTGCTTTACTTAGCATCAGGTAAGCTAGTATCCAACTACCAATCTTAAGAGAATCACCAATCATCTGCCATAAGAATAAGTCACGCATAGGTAAAAAGGCATCGGTAAACAACAACCCAATTATCCAATCTCTTAATAGATAAACCAGTACTCCTCCTAACAAAGCAACTGGGAAAATGACTTTATATCCTAGATACACTTCTTTTTTAATATCACTTATGGCTGATAATTCTGACAATCTTGGTAAATAATAAACTCCTAAAGTAGTAGTCACCAGCATTAAATAAGCCCCACTAAGACGAATCATAGCTTCCCAATAACCAGCATACTCTATACCAAACTCACCTGTCATATAGGTACGAATGGCAATTTGCGATAGAGGGACGCAAAGTGCACTGGTTAATGCCATGAGTGCAAAGCCTGCAAACTTTCTCGTAATATCTGGGTCTATCTTGCCAAACAGATATTTAAATTTGAACCAGTCAGCTTTATAGCATAATACTAAAGTCACTAGAAATGCTGTCGATTGATATATCGACAATGCTATTAGTGCTCCATATAAGCCAAACTTAAATGCTAAAACACCCGTTATAACTAGAGAGAATAAACTACCAATAATATTAGCAATAACAAGTTTAAGTATTTCTTTTTTACCATTTAATATCGCCAGAAATAGCGCATTAAAATTAAAGAATAGTAAGAAAACTGCAAACCATACGAATACAGATTGAAATTCAGCTGTTTGAAATATATAAATAGACAGTTGCTTTTGTAATATTAGTATAAGAAAAGCAATCATTATACTAAATAGCAGTACGATACTTCCTGCAGTTCGCCAAATAGCTCTCTGTCGGTTCTCATTTTCATAATATTGTGCTGTATATTTGATAACCGCTGTGTTTATCGCTCCACCAGCAAAGCTTGTCACTATCTGAATAAAGTTTTGAAATTGACCTATAACGGCATAACCAGAAGGGCCGACATATACCGCAAGTACTTTATTTAAAATAAACATAGTAACGGTCTTAATAAGGACCGCTATACCATTAAGGGCACTAGTTTTGAGTAAATTCATTTATAACTGGAACTCACTACATTTTTGAATGACTATGTTTACGTCTTCCATAGTCATGGTAGGTCCAATAGGCAAACTCAATACCTCTGCATGAAAGCCTTCAGAAATAGGATAATTCATCTCATTCCATTCTTTATATGCAGGCTGTTGATGCGGTGGCACTGGATAATGAATGAGTGTCTGAACGCCATTATCAGCTAAGTATTTCTGCAATTCATCTCTACGCTCACAGCGAATAACAAAGACATGCCAAACATGAGCGCTATCATTTTCTTTAGTAGGCAATATAATTGTTTTATTATTAATACCTTTGAGATATTCATTCGCGACTTTACGACGATGGGCAATCTCATTATCTAAATGGTTTAGTTTCACATTAAGCATCGCGGCTTGGATCTCATCTAACCGACTATTGACACCTTGAAAAAGGTTTTTATATTTTTCATGTGAGCCATAATTACGTAACGCACGCAAAGTATTAGCCAGCTCTTCATCATTCGTCGTGATTGCACCCGCATCACCTAATGCACCAAGGTTTTTGCCGGGGTAAAAACTAAAACCTGATGCATCTCCCCAACTCCCTGCTCTCTTACCATCAATAGAGGCGCCATGTGCTTGCGCAGAGTCTTCTAAAACCAACAACTCATGACGTTTAGCAATATCCATAATAGCTGGCATATCTGCTAACTGACCATATAAATGCACAGGAAGTATAGCTTTTGTTCTGCTAGTAATAGCCGTTTCAATTTTTTTAGGATCGATATTGAAGCTGTCTATACACGGCTCAACTAAAATAGGCGTTAGATTATTAGCACTAATCGCTAATATGCTGGCTATATAAGTATTAGACGGTACGATAACTTCATCACCCTCTTTGAGCTTACCTAATTCTTTCCAAGCACGAAGAGTAAGAATAAGCGCATCTAAACCGTTGGCCACACCTATTGCATGTTTTGTCCCGCAGTAATTAGCAAATTGCT
The DNA here is from genome assembly GCF_025642195.1 of Psychrobacter sp. SC65A.3. NCBI lineage: Bacteria > Pseudomonadati > Pseudomonadota > Gammaproteobacteria > Moraxellales > Moraxellaceae > Psychrobacter > Psychrobacter sp. SC65A.3. Next base: position 2,254,933 of record NZ_CP106752.1, read on the forward strand.
GCTCAAATTGTTCGAGCTCACTACCGCCGATATACCAGCCTGAGTCAATAACACGAGTACAAGCATCTACAAGCTCATCACGATACTGGGCGTTAATTGCTTTTAGATCAAGAAAAGGGATCATTTATACATATCCTTTAATAACGGCAGGGTTGCCTACCATAATTGCGTTTTCTGGAACATTCTTAGTCACAACGGCCCCAGCACCCACCAATGCATTTTTTCCAATGGTAATACCAGGTAAAAGAGTGGCATTAGCGCCAATGCTTGCTCCTTCCTCTACAATGGTTTTTGGAAATTCATCTGGATATTGCTTTGAGCGCGGCTTCTTATCATTCGTAAAAGTGACACAAGGACCAATAAAAACATCATCTTTTAAAGTAATACCGTCCCATATATAGACGCCTGATTTAACCGTCACGTTATTCCCGATTACAACATCATTTTCAATCAAGGTATGCGCACAAATATTACAGTTTTCTCCAATAACTGCTTTAGGAAGAATAACACTATACTGCCAGATTTTAGTTTTTTGACCTATCGTAGTTGACATAACATCAGACAATGGATGTATGAAAGGCTTATTAACTTCATTCATAAACTCATCATAATCACGAATATAATCCGCTTCATCATACTGTGCACTTGCCAATACCAACATCACGCAATCTTCGCTAAAGTCATGCATTTCATGCCAAATCATGGGTGGAATCATTAAACCCACATTAGATTTATCAATGCGCACTTGCTGCTTTTCTACGCCATTATCCATTATCATATTGCAGCTACCTTTTATACAAAAAGCTAACTGCATAAGTTCTTTATGGGCATGAAATCCACGGGGAACATCAGGTTTGGCATCTAATATGTAATAAAACCTTTTAACCTCAAAAGGGACGTTTTTATTAGATTCAGCTACTATGAGCGAACCTCGATCATCTCCCAGATTTGGTAGCTCAACCCATTCTATTAGGCTCATCACTTATCCTCTGCTAAAGAGATTAGGTACTGACCATACGCATTTTTGCTCATCGATTGACCAATATCGGAAACCTGCTGTTTGGTCAGCCAGCCGTTATTGAGGGCAATTTCTTCTAAGCAAGCAACCTTATAGCCTTGACGCTTTTCGATAGTCTCCACAAACTGCGCAGCTTCTAGCAAACTCTCATGTGTACCCGTATCTAGCCAAGCAAATCCACGACCTAGTAGTTCCACACTTAGATCACCACGTTCCATATACATCTGATTGACCGTAGTAATCTCGACTTCGCCTCGTTCAGAAGGCTTTACCTTCTTCGCAATCTCTATGACATCGTTATCATAGAAATATAAACCAGTTACTGCATAATTAGATTTAGGCTTGACAGGCTTTTCTTCTATTGAAATCGCGCGCTTATCTTCATCAAATGCCACGACGCCAAAACGCTCTGGATCTTTAACTTGATAGCCAAAGACGGTTGCGCCTTTTTGACGATTAACCGCTTGACGGAGCAATGGAGTAAATCCTTGACCATAAAAGATATTATCCCCAAGCACTAAGCAGACATTACTATCACCAATAAAGTCTTCACCGATAATAAACGCTTGCGCCAAACCATCTGGACTTGGCTGAATGGCATAGCTGATATCGATGCCAAGCTCTTGACCATCTCCAAGTAGACGCTTAAAACCATCTATGTCATCTGGTGTGCTGATAATAAGCACCTCACGAATACCTGCGAGCATCAATACCGATAACGGATAATAAATCATCGGTTTATCATAGATAGGTAACAGCTGCTTAGAAATACCCTTGGTAATGGGATAAAGACGCGTACCTGAGCCGCCTGCTAAAATAATACCTTTTGTATTCATTACTCACCTGCTCCTAGTCTTTCACGTTGGTAGCTGCCATCTTGAACGCGACTACACCAGTCCATATTGTTCAAATACCATTCGACTGTTTTTCTGATACCGCTATCAAACGTTTCGGTCGGCGTCCAATTTAATTCGTTGGCAATTTTGCTTGCATCAATGGCATAACGCAGGTCATGCCCTGGGCGGTCTTTTACGAATGTGATTAATGACTCATATTGAGTACCATCAGCCCGAGGCTGTAATTCATCCAAGATGCGACAGATTGTTTTCACCACTTCAATATTTTGCTTTTCGTTATGCCCGCCGATATTATAAGTTTCACCCACTTCACCTTCAGTGACCACTTTATATAATGCACGTGCATGATCTTCTACAAATAACCAATCCCGTATTTGATTGCCTTTACCATATATAGGCAAAGCTTTACCATCTAAAGCATTTAAGATAACCAACGGAATAAGCTTTTCAGGGAAATGGTAAGGACCGTAATTATTAGAGCAGTTAGTGACTAATATAGGGAAACCATAGGTACGATGCCAGGCGCGAACTAGATGGTCTGAGCTGGCTTTAGACGCAGAATAAGGTGAACTTGGAGCATAAGGCGTAGTTTCAGTAAATAAATCAGTCGTGCCTTCTAAATCGCCATACACCTCATCAGTTGATATATGATGAAATCGAAAAGCTTGTTTGCGAGTTTCTGGAAGTGTACTCCAGTAATCACGGGCGACTTCTAGTAAATTGTAAGTACCAACTATATTAGTATGGATAAATTCATCAGGCCCGTCAATAGAACGATCGACATGTGATTCAGCAGCGAGGTGCATCACAATATCAGGTTGATGCTCAGCGAAAACATGGTTAAGTTCATTTACATCACAGATATCTACTTGCTCAAAAGCATAACGCTCATTATCGCTTACACTGATAAGCGACTCAAGGTTACCGGCGTAAGTGAGCTTATCAAGATTAATGACACTATCTTGAGTATTACTAATAATATGACGTATCACTGCAGAACCAATAAAGCCTGCGCCACCTGTAACCAATATTTTCATGAAAAAACCTATTTTTTTATATTCAAAAATACATTAATCGCTTTTATATGTTTGTTGCTTAATATCTAAAATCATTTTTCTAAATGGCTTTATCTTGTTGCCTATGTATTTACTTTATAGCCCGCTACAAACTGCTTAAACTGCAGCTTTAGCCAAGGGACATCAAATTGCTTTTGCTTTTCAGTAAGCTCAAATAGTACTTTTTCAATATCAGCTAATGGGAAGCTATGCTCTATTGCTTGCATAATGAGAGGATGGTTAGTTGATTCAACATTATCTTCACCAATGATCAGCTCTTCATACAACTTTTCCCCTGCACGTAGTCCAGTAAAAATCACTTCAATATCACCATTTGGATGCGCGGCATCCTTAACATCAAAGCCACTTAAATGTATCATTCTATGCGCGAGGTCAACAATCTTAACTGGCTCACCCATATCTAGTACAAAGACTTCACCGCCCAATGCCATCGCGCCTGCTTGAATCACCAAATTTGCAGCTTCTGGAATGGTCATAAAATAACGTGTAACATCAGGATGGGTCACGGTGATAGGAAGACCTTTTTGGATTTGCTTAGTAAACACTGGTACGACAGAACCAGATGAACCCAATACATTGCCAAAGCGCACCATACTGATACAGGTCTGGCTATCTATCTGACTTAAAGCTTGGCAGACCAACTCTGCTAAACGCTTAGAAGCACCCATCACATTGGTCGGTCGCACGGCTTTATCTGTAGAGATAAGTACAAATGTCTCAACATTCGCTTTAATAGCAGCGCGCGCACAATGATAAGTGCCTTTAGTATTGTTGATAACGCCTTCAAAAGGATTGTGCTCTACCATAGGAACGTGTTTATAAGCAGCCGCATGATAGACTGTCTGTATGCTGTATAGCTTAAATATTCTCAGCAAATTGTCTTCATTTGTTACACTACCGATGACAGCGACGACTTCAATATCTTGATAAATAGAATCATTAGCTTGTTTCGCTATTAGTTCCTGATGAATACTATACAGTGCGAATTCAGATAGCTCATAGAGTACAATACATTTTGGCTGATTTTTAATCACTTGGCGACATAATTCGCTACCGATAGATCCACCAGCACCCGTCACTAGTATGCACTTATCTTTAATATTCAACTGCAATAGCTTCGCATCTGGCTCGACAGTCTGCCGATCTAGTACGTCTAGAATATCAACTTTACGCATACTGCTGACAGTGACTTTTTCGTCGGCGATTTCTTCTAAGCTTGGTAGCTCTTTTATTTTGATAGCAATGCCAGATAATTTATCTATAATCTGCCTTTTTTGCCCACGGCTTATAGAAGGAATAGCCAAGAAAACCTGCGCAATCTCAAGTTCATCGACCAAACTTACCAACCTATGAGCAGGATAAATCTTTTTACCAAGTAAATAAGCACCAGTGAGCTGCGGATCATCATCAATATAGGCCACTACATTATATTTATGAGAGTTTTTCAAACCTTCTAAAAGCTCTTTACCTGCCTCTCCTGCTCCATAAATAACAACGTTATCATAGTCATCATACTTATATTGCGGCCTTTGCCCTTGCCATCTTGCTAATAATTCTCTAATTGTTAAGCGGCTATTCCATAGCCATATAAAAAATAGAAACAGATATAAGATAGGTACTGCACGAGGGATACCTGGTAGTAATTTAAAATATAAAACGGTTTGGGCGACAATGATGAGTACAAAGAAAAGTTGTAATACGCTACCCATCATCGCATCAAAGAACCCACGTGCCACGCCATTATAAAATCCAATAGCATATAGGCATAATACTGGAATTAATGCACTGACGCTTAATAGCCACAAACTTACATGATGGTCTAGATATCCATAGCGCGCAGCAACGGCCAAGAAAAGACAAACTACTGACATGATAAAATCAGCAAACATCAAAATACTACGCTTAATGCCTCGAGGTAGGCTCAACAATATACTAGCAGTACGTTCAGCGAAACTATTAGACTGTATAAAAGAGATCTTATCTTCTTTCGAGATTGTTTTCGGATCTATTGACATAACAGGCAACTATTTTGTTTAAATACTAACAAGCAAGGCAATACAAGATGATCAAAATACATCAGTTATTATTGCCATAAGCATAATTATAATGATAACTATATTTGCTCAAAATGCCTTGTTGTACATCATTTAAGATAATACCATCTACTTTTATATTAGCTTTATTCATCTGATTTACAGCGTAGACCAATTGTCCTTCTATAGAATCATCGTATCGTGTCACCATCAGTACTTTGTCAGCATGCTGCGCTAATATCATAGCGTCAGAAGCTGCCAATATCGGTGGTGAGTCGATAATAATATAATCATAATGAAGATTTAACTCAGTCATCAAGTGATCGAAGCTACCATTAGCTAATAGCGACGCCGGATTGCGAGGATGTTCGCCCCGTGGCATAAAATCAATATTATCAATACCTGTTGAATGGATAAAGCTTGCTAAATGACTAGATTCTTGAACAGCATCAATTTTTACTAGCTGAGTTTTATCTCTTGATAAATGTGTCGTATCTTGCGTTAAATAATCCGCCAGACCATTATGTTGGTCCATATTAAACACTTTATGCAATTCGCCCAAACGCATATCTGCATCTATAATTAAGGTTTTTTTATCCAATTGAGCAAATACTTCTGTCAGGTTAGAGGAGATAAAAGACTTACCTACTCCCGGACTTTCACCAGTAATTAAGATAACTTTGGCACGCTGACCAGCTCTTCCTTGGGTTGGCATCCCAAACATAAGGTTGGTACGTAAGCTTTTAATGGCTTCGTAACTTAAGCTGTTATTATCTGCATAGGCAAGTAGTCGATTGGGTGATTTTTTTCTACCCAGCCTAGTCAATATTGGTGAACGTGGAATTGTAGCAATAACAGGTACGCCTGTCTTAGCTTCAAGACGCTCAGGATCTTTGACCACGTTTCTGAGCATGTTTTTAACAAGCACTAACATCGTACCAAGCATAGTACCTAGTAAAGTAGCCAATACCCAAATCAACAGTTTTTTCGGTGCAATCGCTTTAAAAGTATTAATCGGTAGATCGATAATACGTGCATAACCAATTTGTCCAGCTCTAACGATTTTTAACTGTTCGTAATTTTTTAGTAAAGTTAAATATATTTCTCTATTAATAGCGGTATCAGCAGAGAGTTGTAAAAACTCTCTTTGTATTTCAGGCAACCCTAAAATGGTATTATCTATGTCTTGCTTTCTACTATTGAGCACTTTGAGCTGTTCATTGATTTGAATGACTAATGGATGCTCTTCTGTATAGTATGTAGTCAAATCAGCTTTCTTAAGCTTAAGCTCATTAAGCTGGACATCAATTTGCGAGTTCTCTGTTAACAACAGCTCAGCTTCTTTACTAACATCAATCGTGCCATACTTTTTACGGAATCTATTAAATACTTCTTCAGACTCTTCCAATTTTTTCTTTAATGTTGGAATCTGAGTTTCCATGAAATTAATAGTTTGAGTAGTTTCCTCAGAGCCGCGTGATTGATTTTGATCTACATAGGATACAATAATTTGTTTTAATATCGATGTAACCTGTTGTTGATTAGGGCCTGTCATCGACATCTCAATGATGCCTGTTTGCTTGCCTTTTTCAACTACAGAAAGCACATTATTAATATCATTTGTTGTATTATGTAATGACTGCTTAGTAATATTAATAGGGTAGCCATCAGCTGGGAGGCTATTTACTGTAATGTGAATCTGACCTTCTGTGCCTCTAAACTGATGCGCTTGACCAATCTGACCTTTAAAATCATCAAAACCATTGCTTAATACAAACCCTGTTGCAGATCGTGTCAAAGTAAATGTTTGATTTAGGTAGTCTGGTGAGACATTAAATTGACTGACTTGTACTTCACCATCCTGTGTTTTAAGTGAAACGCCTTCAGGTTTATTGATTTGAGTAGGCGTAACAGCATTTTTTATTCTATCAACATAGCCGATAGTAGGATCAGTAAGCTTTATACGCAGATGCAGTAAATTCACAACAGGCTCTAATATCATACGAGATCTAATGAGCTCTGCCTCTGTTTGAGCCTTACTAGCTTCTGATCCTATCAGCTCAGAGATATCCGAACCTAATGCAGAAATACCCTTTGACTGCTCATCTATCTGGATCAATGCATCTGATTGAAAAGTAGGGTTTACATACCGACTATACAAGATACCGACTATCAAACCCAAAACAGCAAAAAATACAATGGTTTTCCAGCCACGTAAAATGGCAAAAAGTAGCGCCATTAAGTCGATTTCGTCATTGTCTTCTTTAGAGGCAGAGTTTGATACATTCTTCGAATCTGTATTCATAACGGTAGGTTCATCACTTGAGGTAATCGTTTAGTATTAGTCTTTTATAATAATTATTTATTCACAATAGCCACTTAGCTAACTTTATCGGCCCATTGCTTTATACCTTCAACAATGTCTTGATGTGCAGTCTCGAATGCACTTATCTCATGCTTATAAGGATCAGCAATGTCTTTATTTATCCAATGACCTAGTTTAAAGGTTTTACCACGGCAAAAAGGCCAGCGTTCTTCAATCCACTTAGTTTGACCGTCTGACATAGTGAAAATAAGATCCACTTTTTTTGCTAACTGCTCATCAATTTGCTTAGCAATATGACTGGTAATATCAATCTGCTGTTTTGACATAATCTCTAGGGCAGCAGGATCAGCAGGATGACCAACCAAAGCACCCACACCTGCAGAGTCAATAATTTTATTAGGAAAACGCTGCTTTAGCAGTGCTTCTGCCATTGGACTACGACAAATATTACCCACACACACAACTAGAATATGATCAAATGCCATGATAACTATTACCTATTATTTATAGACCAGAAAGAACGCTGATTGCTGAGGTAGATGGTAGTAGTGCACTAATGACACGATTCCAACGCGTTAAGCCAGTAGGATCGACGTATACGATATCATTGGCACGCATCTCAAAACGATTGGCAAGCGCAAAACTGGTAATTGTCTGCATATCAACATAATAAATATCTGTCGTTTTTGTATTAAGGTTGTCGCGGACGACATATATCTTAGCAGCATTAGCAGTATTAGAATCAAGACCCTTTGATTCACCTAATACTTGTGCCAAACTGATGCCTTGTTCTCTGATAGGTACAGGTTCTACACGTCCAAATTCTCCTAGAACATATACTTTATTACGGTCTTGACTATTAACGTGGATAGAATCGCCATCTTGAAGATAGATTTGATTGGCAGAAGCCCCTAGCTGGCGTAAGGATTGAAGTCCAATATTGTAGTTGACGCCTTTACGATTGAACACGATATTGTTTGAATCACCTGCAGGCGTTGCACCACCGGCCATAGAAATCGCAGTGTATAGCGAGACTGGTGAATCATTAATCGCAAATTCGCCAGGCTGTTTAACTTCACCATCAATAAAAAACTTATTACCACGGTAGTTAACAATTTTAACCTGCGGGTCTGAATATTTAAGATAACGCTGTAGCTGTTTCTGTAAATTAGCGGTGAACTGCGTCACACTCATATTACTGGCTTTGATACGTCCAACAAGTGGAAACTGAACAAACCCCTGCTGATCAACAGGAAAACCTGCTGCATAAGGATTAGTAACATCTCCAGCTGGTAAAGGAGTTATATTAGGATAGCCTGTAAGTACAATACTTAAGATATCTCCTTCAGAAATACGATATTCTGCTCGACCGGAGTTTCTTATTAACTGACTTAAGTTGCTGTTTGGAAGGGCTGCTTGTTTTGGTGGTAATGTCGCTAGGTTTAGCGGTTGAATATTAAAATGAAGGCCGTTTTCAGCGATGAATGCGCCACTTGGTGGCAGCTCACCTGCTTGAAGACCTGCATTGATACTAGAGCAACCTGAAACCATACCCACTATCAACAGACACGTTATACCTAGTAACTTTGATGAATTAAAAAACATAAAAAGACCTTTGTAAATCATAGATATAAGTAGCGTCTAGCATTAAAACATCAGACAGCCATATCAAAGCGTTGCATTATGTGCAAAAAAACAAAACCATAATAACATAGGTGGTTAAATTTTGAACCATAATCATGTATTTTTGATGGAAATTACGATTTATCAGAAAATGGGTTATATGGAAAAATCCTAATATTTAGCAAAAATTATCGTATAGTTATTGCTCATATAAATTATAAAAAATCTTTTCTCATTTATTTAACTAACCAATTTAAACCGACAAATGATATGAAAATTATTTACCTTATTCAGATATTAAAGTGGAAAATTATTAAACATAATATCTATAACCCTTAGAAATAGCGTATAATATGCAGTCCAAATTTATACATTGAGAAATGTAAACCCACCGATTCTAGGAAATCGTTATGAAAGATGAAAAATTACAGAAAGCACTTGCCCGTATGGGACTTGGTTCACGTCGTCAGATGGAAGAAGTCATTAAAGCAGGTCGTGTAACTGTTAATAATGGTCCGGCAACCATTGGTGATCGTGTTGAACAAGGTGATGAGATTCGCGTTGATGGTCGTCAGATTAAATATACTGCCGAAAATGAGAAACGTCGCCGCGTTTTAGCTTATTACAAGCCTGAAGGCGAAGTGTGCTCAGCCAATGATCCAGAAGGTCGTCCTACCGTATTTGAACGTTTGCCAAAGCTGACTCATGATCGTTGGGTTATGGTAGGTCGCTTGGATATCAACTCAACTGGTCTATTATTATTTACTAACGATGGTGAAATGGCGCATCGTTTGATGCATCCTTCTAGCGAAGTGACCCGCGAATATGCCGTACGTGTACTGGGCGATGTTACCCCAGATATGGCACGAGCGATGACAACAGGTGTCATGTTAGAAGATGGCTTGGCTAAGTTTGAAGACATCAAAGAAGGCGGCGGTGAAGGCGTCAACAAGTGGCATCATGTGCAGCTTAAAGAAGGTCGTAACCGTGAAGTACGCCGCCTATTTGAATCCCAAGGTCTTAAAGTCAGTCGTCTATTACGTACGAGCTACGGTAATATTGCGTTGCCGAAAGAGCTGCGTACAGGTCGCTTCTTAGAGCTGGATAGAAAAGATATTAATACGTTAACAGACCTAGTGAGCTTACGCCCGCGTTATGGTACAGGTCTCCATGGTGCTGCTAAAGAAAAGCAAGAGCGTATCAGAAATAAACCGCTGAAAGCACGTCGTACTGACACTCGTGGCGACAATCGCAACAGTACTAGTAGCGTAAAACCAAAAAGCAGTGCAAGTCCTGCCAGTCGCGGCACCCGTAATACCCGTGACCGCAACGATAAACGCTAATATGTTTTAGATTTAGCATAATTAATAAAAAGCTGCCAATGATACATAATCATTGGCAGCTTTTTTGTACGTGGCATTAATAAGTATTCTCTAGCCACTGACATATTAGTGATTATGACTATCAATATAGCTTTTCATTACCCGCATATCCTGTAATTGCTGCTGCTCCATTTGTTCTAATAAGCTATCTAAGCGTTGTTCTATATTATCTAATACGTCTTGAAGCAACTTGCCAGCTTCATCTCGTGATTGATTATTAATGCTTTTAGCATTTGATTTAATAATCGTCAGTTGATAATAACTACTGAGTAGTTTAGGTAAACGTGTATGCAGTATCTTATGCAATACGAACTGTGCCTCAGTGATTTCAGGCATCTTTTCTTGTGACTTTAGCTCTACCTGATAGTCATAATAACTGGCTACCTTTTCATCAATATGTTGTAGCTGGCTTAGCTGATTATCTGCTAAAGCTTTAAGATGCTTTTTATTAAGATTTAATTGTTGCCAGCTTATATTAGATAACGATAATGGTGCATTAGCATTTTGATAAATAAGTACACCTGGCGTAATACCAACCGCTTTATGAAAAGCATGCCAGCCTTTTCTACTTAGATAGAAGAGGCTCATTGTCGTTATGACACCAACGCCTATTAATACACTCATAGCCATTTACTCGTAATCGTTCAACCGTCATTGATTCTCTTAACTATTTACTACTCTCTATCTCATATCCTTACTAACAGTATCGTCCGCAAGTTTTTTGATCGTCTCTACTTCATCAGCATGGTCAAACAACTGCGTATCTATATCTACATTAGGATTATCAAAACGCTGTTGTAAATATCGATTGGTTACTAGCAGTTTTTGTCCATCTTGATGATAAGATGCATTAAGCAGTTCATCAAACTGGGTGTTAATAGTTCCCAATATATCCAACAGCGCTTCTTTACCAGTGACATCAGAATGCTTAATTTTAGTATTATCAGCAAGTGCGCCATCCCCCACATCTAAGTCATGCAAACGGCGATAATCTGCTACTGCTTGTGGTACATGTTTATCCATCAGATTTTGAATGGTAATATAAGTTTCGTTAACTGCATCGCTATCATCTATTTTGCCATCATTATTGGTATCACCATAAATAAGTCTCAGCTTTTCACCTTTTTCATTAATTTGGGTCAATGCAGCTTTAACATCAACTGGTAAGCTTTTCTCAGGAATATAACCCAATTGCGGCATTGCTTTATACGCTAGCATTTTGGGTGCTGTCACCTTTTTGATACCACGATAGCCTAAATACAGACCTGCTGCGGGTAGCACTCCATATAAAACAAACATGACAAGTATCGCAGTGATTTGAGTCATAAAATTATCCTTATTATTTAATAGTATTAATTGGCAAATTTATTATTATTCTTGATATGGTTGCTCCACTTTTGCAATAACACAGCGCTACTATGATCAATTTTCTTGCTTACTGTGCCTACGCAGACAGAGGCTGCGAAAATTAATCCTAGTAGCACTTTATAATATTCATATTTCTCTTATTTAAGACTGAATATAGTGTTTAATGATTTTATTAAACAAAAAAATAAGGCTCTATTAAAGCCCTATATTGTTATGCATTGAGTTGTTTGTGTTTGCTGATGCTTATTTTTTAGCAGAACAAGAAACTGGCGCCTAATTTTGCGTACGGCTTTTGACATAACGATGGGTTGAAGCCAGACGATTCATCACCGTTTGATGCAGCTCCTCTAACAATTCATCAAGCTCATAATCAATCTCTAAAAACAAATCCGTCAGCATATCGCCTGCGGTCATTTTACCCTGTACTACATTATTCTTCGTACGATGTGGGCTAAAGCGCTGAAGCTGCTCATAATGACGCAAGGCTTCTGGAATACTTTCAGATATCAGCTTATCAATGACAAATTGCCGCTCATTATGTTGCTGCTTTTGCTCTTCATTGAGCTCACTACTCCACTCGCGATAGCGTTTTAGTTTGCTATTAATTCTATCTAATATAGCAACTGCTTCAATCGGCATGGCATTTAGTGTGGCTGCATCGACCACATTCACAAGCTCAGTCATAATTGGACAGCGTCCATGTTTAAGAAACCATAAGGTATCTGGGTCAAAAGGTGGTCTATTACTCGGTCGCATTTGAGCACGATTGGACAAATAACGATCGGTCAATGGCGTCGGTGCACGAATATCAGACACTTGCGCTAAAGCATCACAAATACGTTCGGTACGCTGCGGCTCAGTAAGCGGTGAAGCATTAGGCGGTGAAGCATTAGGCGGTGAATTATTGCCATCTTCTTGCTTATCACCACTATTACGATGGGCAGTATCATTTTTATTATTAGTAAGTTTATTGGCAGCCGCTTGCTGAGCATTTTTAGCAGCGGCGGTTGGCAGGTCATCGTGTGCTTGCCCAAATGACTGTAGCATTCTTGTCAAACTTATGACCATAACTTACCCTGCTCCTCGCCCATTTACTGATTGCATTTGACCATTCAATCCCTTATCTTAACAGCTTTTTGCCATACTACCAGTAAGCAAACGTCAGCATTTTTAAAGGATAAGACAGCCATCATGAATATCACCGATTACAGTTCTGGTTTTTTGCTTGGCTTATCCCTGATTATCGCTATTGGTTCACAAAATGCCTTTGTTCTAAAACAAGGACTGAAACGCGAGCACATATTTTTTGTATGTCTGTTCTGCGCCGTCAGTGATGCGTTGTTGATTTCAGCTGGCGTTGGCGGTTTTGGCGCGGTAACGGCACGCTACCCGCAAGTGGTCAATATTGCCAAGGTCGCGGGCGTCATATTCTTATTAGGTTATGGACTGCAAAGCTTGTATGCCAGTATGCGCTTATCACACGCACTTACCGTCGATGGACAAGTCGTCACCAGCCTAAAAAAGGCATTATTACTATGCTTTGGTTTTACATGGCTCAATCCACACGTCTATTTAGATACCTTGGTGCTGGTCGGTATGGTTTCAACAGGAGCCAGTAGTAAGCTTGCCTTTGCAGTAGGAGCGGTCAGCGCTTCATTCTGCTTCTTCTTTGCACTCGGCTATGGCGCACGGTTACTCAAACCTTTATTTGCCAAACCAAAAGCGTGGAATATCCTTGACGCCTTAGTCGGCGTATTGATGCTATATTTGGCTTGGCATTTATACCAAAGCTAAAACAGAGCTTTCTACTCAAGAGCCTTTATCCAAAAAAAATACACCGCTTAAAAAACAGAAAAACCAAATACTGTTAAAAAAGTATTTGGTTTTTTGAGCTATTAAATCGCTTTTATAGACTAAAAAACTAAATCAAATCAGGAAATAGTGTACGTAGCCCGTTAACGATAATTTCGATAGCAACTGCCGCCAATAGCATACCCATGATTCGACTCATAATATTAAGCCCTGTATCACCCAATAAGCGACTGATACGACCAGCTGCCATCAATGCCAAATAACAAAATAAACTGATAAACAAACCCGCAATCAAAATGGCAGATATTTGCAAGATGCCGGAAACTTGTGATGAGTAGATAATAACGGTTGAAATACCACCCGGTCCAATCATCATAGGAATAGCAATCGGCACAACCGCGGCTGCCATCGTTGGCGGCGCACCTTGGAGATGGTCAACATCGAAGTTTTCTTGATCAGGCTTAACCGGATTACCATCGCCATTCATCATATTGAGAGCGATTAGAAACACTAAGATACCACCTGCTAACTGAAACGAGCCGATTGAAATACCCAAGACTTTGAGGAGCGTTTCGCCTGCTAAGGTGAAGAAACTGATAGTAATAAAAATGGTCAGACAAGCAACACGCGCTACTTTACGTCGATTATTCATTGAATAACCACGCGTTGAATCTAAAAACAATGTCAATGCGCTAAAGGGGTTAATCAACACCATAAAGGCTAGGATTATCTTAATAATTTCAGTATTCACTGAGCGCTCGCTTGTCTATTAGTCAAATCGGGCAAAAAACAAGGCCATCGTGCAAGTGCATCAATGACCTAATAGTCGGTAGCAGCGGCATTGTAGCATAGGCAGATAAGCCTATTAAATCATTAACTTCGCTTAATTCCTACACCTTACCAAATCCATAGGATATCGATACAAATCTGCCCTTTTAATAGAAGGTTAATTCTCTATTAAACTTCATTAAAACAAGTCTATATAGTTGATCCATTTTTAAAAGAGTACAGCACTGCTGGAGTTAATTATTCGCAGCCTCTGTCTGCGCAGACACAGCAAGCAAGAAAAAGTAACCCCAGCAGTGCTTTATAACATTTGCACTTCTTCTGTTTGGGACTCACTATACTTAGACCAAGCGTTAAAGCTAAACGCTAAAATCCAAACCAATATCTAATGCAGTCGTGCTGTGGGTCAAATAACCCATCGCGATAAAATCAACACCCGTTTTTGCGACGGCTTGCACTGTTTCAGGGGTGATACCACCTGATGCTTCGGTTTTAGCGCGACCTTTACACATAGCGACTGCCTGCGACAATATCTCAGGCGCCATATTATCTAATAGCACTAAGCTCACACCAGCCTCTAGTGCTTGCTCTAACTGTGCTAATGTATCGACTTCCACTTCGATTGGAATCAGATGCCCAGCAAATTCTTGCGCTTGCGCAATCGCTGTTTTAATATCACCTGCGATGGCAATATGGTTGTCTTTAATTAAAATCGCATCGTCCAATCCTAAACGATGATTGCGCCCGCCGCCGCAGCGTACCGCATATTTTTGTACAATACGTAAACCTGGAATGGTTTTACGCGTACAAGTAATTTGCGCTGGATATACTGCCACGCTATCAACAATCTTCTTAGTATCTGTCGCAATACCGCTAAGATGAGTCATAAAGTTAAGTGCCGTACGCTCTGCTGTCAGCAAATTACGCGCATTGCCGCGCACAGTTGCTAATACCGCGCCAGCTTCGACCGTTTCACCATCATGGACTTGAGCAACGAATTCTATCTGCTCATCAATCAAAGCAAAAGATAAGCGTGCTAAATCCATACCACATATCACGCCTGCTTGCCTTGCCTTAATCTGTAATTGCGCTTGCATATCGGCTGGAATGGTCGCTTGTGAAGTGACATCACCACGTCTGCCCAAATCTTCTGTTAATGCCGTTTCAACCAACGGTTTAAGCAATAATTCAGCCAGTGCTGGCTCTCGTTTAACTGTCATTTTTAGCCCTTATTATGCTTATATTCTGAATATATATTATTTAAACTCAAAATGAGCATAAATATAACGCAAAGTTTATTGTCTCGCAAGAAAATATCCTAAATTAAAATTTTCGATAAATTTATTGGGTTTGGCAATGATAGAGGCTGATAACGATTGGGCGACTATTTACGTTTTGGCAATTTGCTATCCATCAGCAAACTTTGCAATTCAATATCATGGCGAAAACGATAAAGTTTAGCGGGACGACCACGCTGGGCGCTACTACTCTGCCCTGTTTCTAGCACAAGATTTTGCGATTCTAGCAGCCGGCGGAAGTTTTGCTTATGTAAGCGCACACCCGATAGTGCTTCGACACTCTGCTGCAACTGCGACAAGGTGAATTTATCTGGCATCAAACCAAAGATAAGCGGTCGATATTCAATTTTTGCGCGCAACCTTGAGATAGCAGTCGCAATTACTCGGCGATGGTCATAGTACATAGGCGACCCTATAAGCTGTGACCAGTTATCAGGTAATTTAGACACATTATCAGATTGAGCATTAGACAAATAGCTTGGTGGATAGGTCGGTGCTTCTGCAATAAGACCTGCTTCATACAACATCTCATAACGCAGAAGGACATGTTCTGCAATCCATTCCCTATTCTCGTATTCTTTGTCATTTATCAGCTGATCGTTGCTCTCTGCATTTGAATGCGCGCTTTTATTTTTAGAGCAATTATTTAGAATCGTCTCACTGACGCCCCAACACAGACCAATACGCTGACGCCGGCGCTGCTGAATCTCCACCTTTTTTGCAGCATCTGCCCAACGTAATAATGCCGGTACGATATAGTCCATAATGATAGCTGGCATACCATCTAAGTGATTTTCCCATGGGAAATAATCATACCAATCACGCCATAATGCTTGGCTTTGTAATTGCGTCTGCGTCTCTTGCACCAAACCCAAATAGCTGACGTAAACCAGCGCATGACCATCATCATTGCGTCTATTGGTATCGACAAAGGTATATAGCTGTTCCAAATAACCAAGTGGCTGCTGCGTTTGCTCTTCAACCCATTGGCGCACACCTGCTTGCAACGAGCGATGTAATGGCATGAGGGGACCATTGGGCAATAGCTTGCCTTGATCAACAGTTAAAACGCGCGCCGTGTGCTCGGTAATCGCGACCAGCACTGCGACAACCTCAGTCGTACCGCTACCTTGTTGATGGGCGTGTGAATAAGACAACGTCATGACGTTAATGATTACCTTTTATTTTAATTATGAAATATAGCTCAACTGCTAAGCCATTGACCATATGCTCAGTTTGACATACTCCCGCCACTTTCGAAAAGCTCAAGTATGGGATTCTAAAAGCGTTAGCTCTTAGGTGACTTTCTCACGAGTGTCACAAGTTTTCTGTTTCATCGGGCGACCTTTACTGCATCCTCCCTCCACAGACAAAGCGGCATGTCCTGCCGCTAATATATTACGCGCAGCATTGAAATCTGCGTTCGCAATATAACCACATTTGACGCACTCAAATCTTGACTGAGTTTGTCTGTTTTCTTTAGCAACATGTTGGCACTCAAAGCAGGTTTGGCTGGTAAATCTTGAGCTTACTTTGATCAGCAACCCACCGCGCCAATGCTGTTTATACTCAAGCATATCAAGCGCCATGCCCCAACCTTGATCCAAAATTGATTTATTCAATCCCGCCTTGGCTTTGACATTACGTCCTTTGTTTTCCATCGACCCGCTGGCTGATTTCGACATATTACTGACTTTTAAATCTTCAACGACAATCATGGCTTGGCTTTTGCTGAGTGTGGTTGTGATTTTATGCAAGTAGTCATGGCGAACATTGGCGATATGATGATGCAATTTTTGAATCTTACCATTTTGCTTTTTCCAGTTTTCACTGAATTTCACTTTCTTTGCCAGCTGGCGCTGCAATCTAGCAAGTTTCACTTGATTGGCTTTGAAGCTATTCTTTGGTTTGATGGTCGCACCGTTTGAGGTGGTGATCAGCTTTGTGATGCCCAAATCCAAACCTAGTGCGCTGGTAGCAGGGTGTCGTGGATTTTCAACCTCGCTTTCAGTGCCAAACGATACGTACCAGTGCCCCGATTTCTTGCTAATGGTAACGTTTTTGATGGTGCCGATAATATCTTGCGACTTTCTAAATTTCACCAAACCAATGCCATTAGGCAGTTTGATACGATTGCCCTCAATGCGGCAGTATTTATCAAACTGTACCAATCTGATTGAATCTCGGCCATCGGATTTGCGCTTAAATCTTGGCATCAACGGGCGTAGCTGAATTTCTGTGCCATCAGCTAATTTAAAGAACTTGGCTTTCTTAGGTTTCTTCTTATTTTCTTTTAACCTAATATGAACTTTAGGATCAAAGAAACGCGACCAAGCCGATGCTAGATCACGAATCTTTTGCTGTAAGGATACCGCATTTGAGTGGGTTTTTAAGAACTCAAAATCAGGATTATTCTTAACCTCCATGATTTTATTAACGAGATTGGTCGCATTAATAAACTCATTTTTAGCAAACATCTCAAGCGAGATTGCCAGCATTTGATTCCAAACAAAACGCGCAGAGCCAACAAGGTTATTTAGAATAACCTGTTGCTCCGCATTAGGCTCAAGCCTAAATTTGTACGCCTTGTTGATCTTCATAAATACTCTCTTTATTAATGAGTATGTATTTGATATTATCAATATAATGCTAGCATTTAAGAGTTTTTATTGCAATGAGTGAGATATACAAAAATCGCCATGCTGCCTTCAATCTTCATGTTCACTTGATTTTTATTATCAAGTATCGAAAGAAGGTGCTTGGCGAGGTACATCACAATTATTTCCATGAGTGTGTCACCGAGATATGCAAAAAATTCGATGCCGAACTAAAGGAGTGTAATGGCGAGGCTGATCATATTCACATGCTTATTCAGTACCCACCAACCGTGCAATTGAGCAGGTTGGTTAATAACCTGAAGTCAGTCACAAGTAGACGAATGAGGGGTGAATTTTTGGATTTAAGAAGGGCTTATTCCAAGCCTGTACTTTGGTCTCGCTCATATTTTGCAGGGTCTTGTGGTGGGGCGTCATTGGAGGTTATTAAGCAGTATATTCAAAATCAACAAGGCTAAAAACAAATACGAAATTCACCCTAGCTCGGTTGGAGTACTCTTTCGCTTTTTGACAGCTTGAATCGATGCTTATCATAGCTTGTGGTTGTAATTATACAAAATGAGTCCTGCATAAATAATAAACGTATAAAAAATTTCTTGTGTTTATGCTCAAAATGAGCATAATTAAACCAGTGTATTTTTTAGCGCTATTTACTTGACCCACTTTTAACGGCAATTGACGTGTCGTTATTGCATGAAAGGTTTGCACTTATGAAAACGTATCCGTATGACGCACCGATTATGAGTGCCGATAATCGCATTGCCACGCAAATGAATATCGAATATGCCAAAGCAAAAATGCCCGCAGACTTGCCGCGTAGTGAGCGACTGCAAGTTGAAGAAAATATTAAGCAGTTGTTAAAAGAGCATAACGCCGTCTTAGTCGCGCATTATTATGTCGATCCTTTTATTCAGGATTTGGCATTGGCAACGGGCGGTTGTGTTGGTGATTCGCTTGAGATGGCGCGTTTTGGTCAGGCGCATAGTGCACAAACACTGGTAGTTGCAGGTGTACGCTTTATGGGTGAGTCGGCAAAGATACTCAGTATGGAAAAAACAGTACTGATGCCAGACTTAGAAGCAGAATGCTCGCTTGATTTGGGCTGTCCTGCCGACGAATTTTCTGCCTTTTGTGATGCGTATCCTGAGCGTACCGTAGTGGTCTACGCCAATACCAGTGCGGCAGTAAAAGCACGGGCTGATTGGGTAGTAACTTCGTCAGTTGGTATCGATATCATTCGTCATTTGCATGAACAAGGCGAGCCTATCATTTGGGGTCCGGATAGACACTTAGGTAAATACATTGCCCGTGAGACTGGGGCAGATATGCTGCTATGGCAAGGTTCATGTATGGTGCATAATGAGTTTAAAGCCACTGAGCTTGAACAATTAAAAGCTGAACATCCGACAGCGAAAGTCTTGGTACATCCTGAATCTCCAGATAGTGTCGTGGCGCTTGCCGACGTGGTTGGCTCGACCAGTAAGCTATTGCAATCCACCTATGAGATGGATGCTGATACCTTTATCGTCGCAACTGACTTGGGTATCTTGCATGAGATGCAAAAGCGCTCGCCAAACAAGCGCTTCTTGGCTGCACCGACTGCGGGCGAAAGTGCAAGCTGCAAGAGCTGTGCGTTTTGTCC
Organism: Psychrobacter sp. SC65A.3; assembly: GCF_025642195.1. NCBI lineage: Bacteria > Pseudomonadati > Pseudomonadota > Gammaproteobacteria > Moraxellales > Moraxellaceae > Psychrobacter > Psychrobacter sp. SC65A.3. The sequence continues at coordinate 2,274,769 of NZ_CP106752.1, forward strand.
ATGGATGGCGATGAATGGTCTACAAGGTATCGAGCAATGCTTGATTAATAATAGCGGTGAAGTATTAATGACGGCTGAGCTCGCAGCGGCAGCTAGAAAGCCATTACAACGTATGCTCGATTTTGCTGAGTCGCAGAAGCAACGCGTGACAGCAAGCGGCGATATCGTCAAAGACCGTGCATTGTTTGCAAATGTTGGAGCAGCATAATATGAGCGCGAGCTGGTTAAATAACTGTAATGTGCATCAGATCCCTGATGCTGTCGTGATAACGGATGTACTTATCGTTGGTGCTGGGCTTGCAGGATTAAGCACTGCGCTTGCTTTACCAGAGTCGCTGAGCATTACCATATTAAGCAAAGCTGCATTGGAAGTTTGCTCAAGCCATTACGCCCAAGGCGGTATCGCCGCAAGCTTGGACAAAAATGATTCGGTAGCTGACCATATCGCCGATACGCTAATCGCTGGTGCAGGATTATGTGCAGCGGATAATACGACAAACATCCTCAGCGCTGGACAACAAGCGGTTCAATGGCTATGTGAACAAGGCGTACCCTTTACTCAGATTCCTCAAGCTAACAAAAAATACAATACTGAGCAAAAAGTCTTCACTAAATTGCAAACTGCCGACTTACATCTAACCAAGGAAGGCGGTCATGGCTGCAGACGCGTTGCCCATGCTGATGATGCAACGGGTCGACATATCATGGAGGCCTTGACTATAAAAGTGCAAGCCGCTTCCAATATCACTATGTTGCCCTACCATGAAGCACTGTATTTATTAACTGACAACAGTGATAACCGTTGCCAAGGGGCACAAGTTTTTGATCATACTATTCAGCGCCAAATCACCTTTCATAGTCGCGCCGTTGTCTTAGCCAGTGGTGGTTTAGGGCAATTATTTCAACGAGCCAGCGCGCCCAACGTCTGTGTCGGTGATGGCGTTATGATGGCATGGCAAGCAGGCTGCCGTTTGGCAAATTTAGAATTCATCCAATTTCATCCGACTGGTCTAGCACTAGGAGATAGCAGTTTTTTGATTTCTGAAGCTTTACGCGGTGAAGGTGGACGCTTATATTGTCCAAAAACTGGCACACGCTTTATGCTAGAGATTGACGCACGTGCAGAGTTAGCACCGCGAGATATCGTCGCCCGTGCCATCGCTGAGCAGATTAATAAGAATGGACTTGGCTACGTTCATCTTGACGTCAGTCACTTACCAGCGGAATTTTTGCAAGAGCATTTCCCTCAGATTTATCAAACACTATTAGCACTTGATATTGATATAACTAAAGAGCCAATTCCGGTTGCCCCAACCGCCCATTATAGCTGTGGCGGCGTGATCACTGATGCTAATGGCGTAACCGATGTAGAAGGTCTTTATGCCGCTGGTGAAGTCGCTTATACAGGCTTACATGGGGCAAATCGCTTGGCAAGTAATTCATTATTGGAATGCGTGGTGGTTGGGCGTAATATCGCCGCTAACTTGCCTCGCTATTTAAAAACATTAGAGAATTTAGATACTGCTGCCATTTATGAGCGCTCATATTTACCAACATCTACCATTTGGACACCACCAACACTCAAAGATATTCAAGCCATTACGCTCTCTTCTTTTATTACACGTCCATTGACTTCAGCTGATTACGAGGACACTGATAGCAATATAGATACTAATAATCAGGCTAGCAAAATCATTACAGAATTAAAATTTTTAATGACCTCATATATGGGTATTACTCGCACTGCCGAATCATTAGAGCAAATATTGATACAGACACAGCAATGGCAACAGTGGCTTGAAAAATCTGAGTTAAGTCAGCCCAATATAAATGCTTCAGACGACGCTATGACCACTGATAAACTTGCACACTTTCAATTAGCAAGACAGTTACAATTAGCGACTTTAATCGTTCAGTCTGCTTGGCAGCGCCTTGAAAGTCGTGGCGGACACTATCGTAAAGACTATCCCAACCTAGCAGCCACTGCTCGCATTAGTGTGATTGAGCCATTATCAAATCAAGCTATTCGCCCAATAATTGGTATCAATAATCCCATTTCAGAAATTCAGAAACATCATAAATCTGTCCAATCCGAACAAGCAGTATAGTGGCTTTATATTCAATCAATGCGGCACTGCTGGTCTAGCATATAGAGAAGCTCATAAAAAAAGCTTTGACCAGCAGCAATTCAATGAATTTTGTCTGCTCATGTCAGTATTATTATACTAATATGTTACAATCCTTGCCTTATTAAAAAACCCTTCCTAAAAACAATTTGTTAAAACGCCTTTTAAAAATGCCGCGAGCCCTTTACCATGCAAAGCTTAGTTACCCTTGTCTTGGTTTTAATGCCAATGTTTATTGGCTTTGCCATTCCATCCAATCCAACCCTGACCAAAATTGCCGATAAAGGCTTGTCTTATTTGGTCTTTATTATTTTAGGCTTGATTGGTATTGAGCTAGCACAAGTCGAAGGACTTGGCAGTCAGGTAGGTGAAATCGCACTGTACGTCACGATATTATCAATACTGACAATTGGAACTGGATTATTTGGGCTAATGCTGTTTGACCGTTTGCGCCCGTGGCATGCCAAAAAACCCAGTGTTAAATCTAAAGAGCATCGCGTTAGTATTCGCGGTAGCCTTACCCAAGTCATCTGTGTAGTAATAGGTTTTGTGATCGGTTATCTCTTGCCAGCCAACTATATACCGCCTGAAAACACCATGACGGTCATGCTAATGATATTAATCTTGCTGGTTGGTATTGGACTAAAAGGCTCGGGTATTACTCTAAAAGAAGTGCTGCTTAATAAACGCGGTGTCGAGATGAGTATTATCTTTACGATAGCGGTATTGGTTGGCGGACTTATCTTTGCGCTGATATTTAGCGATGTCTCTTGGACGAAGGGCTTAGCACTAGCGTCAGGATTTGGTTGGTATTCGCTATCTGCGATTGTGATGACCGATGCTTATGGGGCGATTTGGGGCAGTGTGGCGTTATTTAACGACTTGATACGTGAGTTCTTTGCGTTGATATTTATCCCCGTTTTTATGCGTAAATATCCGTCTGCATCGGTTGGACTTGGCGGTGCGACCAGTTTAGACTTTACTTTGCCAATCATTCAGCAATCGGGCGGTCTAAAAGTGGTGCCATTGGCGATTAGCTTTGGTTTTATTATTAATATTGTCGCGCCCGTGCTAATGGTATTGTTTTCGTCTTTGAGGTGATTGCTTACAACTTTCATAAGTCACTACATTCAAAATAACTGACAGCTTTCTCCATTACTATTATTGAAGTTTTCAACATTATTTTTGGTGTCAATGAACACTGCATATAGGCGACGGTTGTATCGGTCAGTTTCTTCAATATCAGAAGAAGCAACAGGTTGCTCTGCCCCATAACCATAAGTTTTAATGCGATTACAATTGACTCGATATTTAGAAATCAAAAAGTTTTTAAACCTTTCGGCACGATTGTTGGCAAGGGTTTGATAACCTCTCTTTTCTTCACGTGCACTTATATGGGCCTCAATAACTATCACTATATCTAAGCGCTTTTGCATTAGCGCACCGACTCTATCTAACTCTTCAAAATACTTGCTATCTATCTCACTACTATTTTCATCATAATAGACTCTAACTTCTCCTTTTATGAAATTCTTGTCAGTAATTTCTAATGAAGGTGGGCAGCCATTTTCATCTATCATAACGTTTGGAGGTGTGTTTGGGCAATAATCCAATTTGTCCGAAACACCATCGCCATCTAAATCGCTATCCGCTTGCATCGTCCTGATGTTTTCATATTGAGGTGTGGTTTTTGACGGTACAATTTCGATAGTCTGACAGCCAGCTAGCGTTATAGATAATGCTAATAGCAATAAATTTCTGTAGTTTCTATTTGTCATTGTTATTCTCTTCATTAAGAATCACTTACAGCTTTATTTGCCATCATTTTCGATTTTTTGAAACGTTCAATATATTACTTAACATTGCTAATAAGTGCATAAATACGCTGGTTGAGCCAACTGTTTTCGGCATCACTTAGCGCAATTGGACGTTCTGATCCATAGTAAAAGGTCTTAATACGATCAGGATCAATATTATATGTCGTGGTCCTCTGCACACGACAAAAAAATCATCCCCACCCGATTTTCATAGGTTTAGGGGTTAAAAAGCTAACTAACTGTCGAAATACAGTCTTATCATTGTTAAAGAACACCAAGTGAAGGCCCTCAATCAACACATCCAGGCCAAGCGCAAACAAACTGGCTTGAGGTCGAGCGTTTGACTTTAACTTGCGCTTTAACGGCTTATCTTTGTCTTTATAAATACCGACATGATAAGCCCAACAAAATGCTAAGGCGTTCACTGCGACTAATTTACTGACCCGATCAAGATGGGTTAAGTGGGTATCTTCAAGATTAAAGCCACGGCCCTTTAGACAAGCAAATAAAGTCTCAATCTCCCAACGCTTAGCATAGCTTGTCATCGCATCCACTGTTTCTAGTTGATTGGTGGCCACAATCACTAAACCGTAGTCTTTATCACGCTTGGCAAATACTCGAACCAAACAACCATCGACAGTCAGTATTCGCCCATGTCGATATGTTTCTTGATGGCTAACATGGCGTAATAACTCTTTAATCTGTACCAACTTGCCATGATGATTCTTAACTTTACTGTTCTTCTTAATCCGTATGGCAAAGGGTATGTGATTATTGGTGAGCCAGTTAAACCATTTTTCGCCAACAAACTCTCTGTCTGCTACTATCATCTCAAGGTTATCTTTGCCAAATTGTTTGATAAACCGCTCAATAAGTTCACAGCGTTCAAGATGGTTTGTATTACCTCGCTTATCTAGCATGTGCCAGTATAAGGGGATGGCTATCCCTTTATATACCACCCCTAGCATAAAGATGTTGAGGTTACTTTTACCCCATTTCCAGTTGGTGCGGTCAATGGTTAAGGTGACTTTGCCTAGCCCAAATAGTCGATATATCATCAAAGCCAGTTGATCGTAGTCTATCCTCGCTTCGGCAAAAAATCGCTGTAGTCTGCGATAGTGACTGTCGGTCTTGCCACCCTTAGGAAGGTGTCTTGCTATTTTTTTTAAGATTACTGCTTTGAGCAGTAATCAGGGCTATTATCATTAGGCTCAAACATGTGATTCTTGCCTTGTTCATACTCAGGTTTTGGGTTAAAGTTTCACTAAGTCTGTTAAAGTTTGGCATGGTCTGATTCGTCTTAAAAATTACTATTATGCCTTTGCTTTAACAGACTTTTTTGTTTTTTTGTCGTGTGCAGAGGTCGTGGTCATATAATTTTTAATCCCTTCCACCCGGTATCTTGATAGTGTTTGATTGTCACTATTGTCTTCACGCTTGGATATATGCCCTTCGATATGCATGACAGCGTCCAAATGATCTTGCATTTTTTTGCCTGCGTTATCTAGCTGTTCATAATACTCACTTTTTATCTCACTACTATTTTCATCATAGTAGGCTCTAGCTTCCATCATAAATTCGTTCTCACCAAAAAGTAAGGAATGCGGACAGCCCCTTTTATCTATAACTATGTTATATGGTGTGCCTGGACATTCATCTAACTCATCAAGCACACCATCACTGTCGCTATCCAAATTAACTACAACCGTTGGCATGTTGATAGTTTGACTTATTTGCTTAGGCAGATCAGCCGTTTGACAACCTGTCAGAGCTAAAGCGCCTATCATCATCGGCGCTATTGTCCATAATTTAACGTTCATACTCTACTCTTCCTTAAGTCTAAAACCCTAAACCCCACTCGCCTGCTTGGCAAACAGGCGCATCAGCGGTTTAATTTTGCCCACGCGATACATACCTTCATTACGAAGTTGTTGAATCGGACGCAGTTGAGCAAGCGAGCCTGCAAAAAGCCAATTAAGCGCAGAGAAGCTGTGCATCATCAGACTATTATGCGGACGACGCAAACGCTCATAGCTACGTAAGGTTTGATTGGTACCCCAAAGCGTACCGCCACTACGATTATAATCATGCGCCAATTGTTTGCTTAATGCTTTTACATCGAGCATCCCAAGATTGAGCCCTTGCCCAGCAAGTGGATGCACCCCATGTGCGGCATCACCGATCAATACTAAATTATCCGCAACATAAGTCTTTGCTTGCTGCGCCGCTAGCGGAAAACTGGCGATTGATTCAATTTTATGGATAGCACCAAGCTCATAATGACTGGCAGTAGCCAATTTATCAGCGATATAGCGCGCGTGTTCTTCTATCAATGCCAATGCTTGATTACGTGGTAATGTCCATACAATCGACTGCCAATGTTGTGGATTGGCTTTGTCTTCATCGGTGATATCAGCGAGCGGCAATAATGCCAATGTACCAGTCGGCAGCATGGCTTGGCGGGCGGTTTCTTGATGTGGCTTTTCAGTTTGAATCGCACAACAGATCGCGGTTTGATTATAATCAAGAATATCAAGCTCAATACCTGCTTGCTTGCGCACGAATGAGCCACGACCGTCAGCACCGACCAATAAACGCGCGTCAATCACGCTTCCGTTATCTAACGTCACACGGTAGCCTTGTGTGCTTCCTAGCCAGTCCATATCAACGACCTTCTGCCCATCGATGACGGTTAGATATTGACTGACATCAGGCGCTAATAAACGCTGCCATAATGCATATTCAATGACAGCAGGCTCAACCATACTACCAAGTATTTTCGGCTCGGAATTTTGATTAGTGTCATTACTATTATTAGTACTATCGCCGAACAGTAGCTCGCCTCTACCGTTTAGTTGCCAGACTTGCATTTGTGAGTAATCGGCTGTGCGACTTGACGCTGCTATCTTTTGCCAAGCGCCAACCTCTTTTAATAATTCGATACTGGCAAGGCTCAATGCATAAACACGGGCATCGCGTTGACCCAGTACTTGCTGCCAATCTTCCTTGTCACGCTTTGGGCGCGCATCAATGAGTGTCACCGGCTTATTGTCTTGTGCCAGCTTGAGCGCAAGCGTTGCACCGACGATACCGCCGCCGATAATCAGCGTATGGTTATTTTTCATAAAATATCCTTTGTGTCGCTATTTGAATTATCCGCTGATATTTTTAATAATTAGCAGCAGTTAGATTTTTGAATTTTTTTAATGGCTTACCAATACTAAGACTTTAGACCCATCGCATAATTGGCAATTAATGGCTTAATATTCGGTAACTTATCAAAGGCAACCAAAGCGACATTACGTGCCAGCTTGACTGCTGGATTTGGATGCGTAAAGCCATGTACCACTGCATCACAAAAGCGTATGACACGTTTTTGGTCAGTTTGACGGGCTTTCTCATAACGCTTTAGTAATGTAGGATTACCGATGTCTTCGCCTTTTAGTACTTGCGCGCTCATCATTTGTGCCAGTACATGAGCGTCACGCATACATAGGTTAAACCCTTGTCCTGCTACTGGATGCAGGGTGTGCGCTGCATTACCCATGATAACGCAGCGACCATCCACTTGTTTATCTGCCAGCACCCGTGTCAATGGATATGCACCACGGCGACCAGCAGTTTTAAACGTGCCTGCACGCTGACCAAAAGCTTGCTGCAAAGTCGCTAAGAAATGCGCGTCATCCTCTAAGTATTGCGTCTCTTCTCCGGTTCGGCAAACCCAAACGACTGAACGTCTATAGCCAGTCTGATATTCGTCATTACCGTCGCCTTCTGGATCCGTTAATGGCAACACTGCCAGTGGTCCGGCAGGACTAAAACGTTCAATCGCATTATGCTCATGTGGTTTGTCCGTTTCTACCACGCCGACGATAGCCGTTTGCTTATAGTCATAAGTAGTCGTACCGATATCTAATAACTGACGCACGGTAGAGTCGCGCCCATCACAGGCGACCAACACACTACCCTGCAATTGCTGCTCATGCTCTTCTTCACCATAATAGCTAAAACTTAGGGTTACACTATCACTTTTCTGGTCAACGGCTATTACATTTGCATTATCAATGAGCGTAATCAGTGGGTCTTGCTGAGCAGCAAGGAGCAACTTACGCCCAAGCCACGCATTTTCCATCACTTGTCCAAACGACTCAACTTGTTCATCCTTTTTATTGAGTTGCGCGCGTCCAAAGCTACCTTGTTCACTAATCTGTACAGCATCGATACGGCAGGCATGGCTTTGTAGTTCATCCCACAGCCCGATCTCTTGATAAATCTGTACTGTACGCCGTGACAATGCCGTATTACGGCTGTCTAAATAGTGGCTGCGATTGCTATCATCATTTGGGCTGATGGTTGGATAGCTGTTTTTCTCTAGCAACGTACTGGCGATACCATGGTTTGCTAGTAGCAACGCAAACGACAAACCGACATGACCGCCACCAGCGATAAGTACCTGCTGCTCAGTCATAGCAGTGTGTTTAATATTGTTAGATTTTGACAGATTTTCTTCAGTAGTTTGCATCATTATTATTCCTATCATTGCCGATTTAGCACGCATTTATACGTGATTATTATTCACTCAAAATTTTATTTTATTGAAAAACCTATTGTTCTTTGAACATATTAAAAAATTTCTAATATAGTAGATGCACCTTTAAAAGAATACAGTTCTACTGGAATTAATTATTCGCAGCCTCTGTCTGCCTAGGTACAGCAAGCAAGAAAAATTAATTCCAGTAGCACGTTATAATGTTTGTATTTTTTTCATTTAAAACTGACTATAGCGTTATCGCCTAAACAATAGATTACCACAAATTGCCTATTATTCTGTGGTCTTGACGGTATCTGTAGCAGCTATAAAAAATTCTTTCAGTGTGACTGCTGAATGCTTTTATCTATCGTTGCAATCGCCATACAAAAACAAAGCCATGCATACATCTATATAGCTTGAAATTTAAATTCTATCTACCATAATGAAGGCAGGAAATTTATTTATCATTCATCAAACTTACTATTCATTAAACTAACAGCTACTTTGCCGTCATTTTCTATTATCTAAAAGCCGTACGCTAAAAGCTCTAAACCAAAGAACATAAAGCACGACTAACTATTTTATCTCTGAAGTTCGTCTGACTATGCAGCATAGAAGCAATACATAGCAGCGGGCAACCAACACAAGGATAATCGCTTGACTGACTCCATGAGCCGCCGTATAAAATTTGAATCCTTGACCCCAGCACAGCTCAAAACCGTGCTTGGTGAATACAACAATCACATGAAATACATTCAACAACGCCTCGATATTAAAATCAGCCAACGCCAAGGCGACTTTTGTCTAAGCGGCGATATATTGGGTGTCGAGCGCGGCGAACGTATTATTTATAAAATGGTCGATGAAGCACAAAACACCAAAGACATCAGCGCCGAAGAATTGCATCTCATCATTCAATCAAGCTTCGCGCGCGATGAAGATATTGAAGAAGATGCAGCACAGCTAGAGGATAATGATGAAGACTTAGACGCCCCAAGCGAATTTACGCCTATCAGCTTGCGTACCCGTAATGGCAAAATCATTCCACGCGGTGGCAATCAGCAGCGTTATGTCAGAGATATTTTATCGTCTGATGTGTCCTTTGGTATTGGACCTGCCGGTACTGGTAAAACCTATCTCGCGGTTGCTTGTGCAGTTGATATGATTGAGCGCAATGAGATTGAACGAATTTTGCTCGTACGTCCTGCGGTAGAGGCTGGCGAAAAACTGGGCTTTTTGCCGGGTGATTTGACGCAAAAAATCGATCCATACTTGCGTCCTTTATACGATGCGCTATATGAGATGATTGGGTTTGAGAAAGTCGGTAAGATGATTGAAAAGCAAATCATTGAAATTGCCCCACTTGCCTATATGCGTGGTCGTACTTTAAATAACTCGTTTGTGATCTTGGATGAGGCGCAGAACACCACACCTGAGCAAATGAAGATGTTTTTGACGCGCTTAGGTTTTGGTTCGCGCGCGGTCATTACCGGTGACATCACACAGGTAGATTTGCCACGTGGCAGCAAGTCAGGCTTGGCACAAGCGATGGAAATCTTAAGTGGTATTGAAGAGATTCATATCACTAAGTTTGATTCAAAAGACGTCGTACGTCATCAATTGGTACAGAAAATCGTTGAAGCTTATGATGTCTATGATGACGAGCAGTTTGCCTTGCAGGAAAAGCGCAAGTTTGAACGTATCAAAGAGCAAGAGCGCAAACAGATAGTTGCTGATGCAGCAGCCAAATTCTAATCTATCTTGATAAGCCTATATTAGAAAGAAACCGGATTTTATATCCGGTTTTTTACTGTTAGATATTTTTTAATTGATATAAAAAGGATTAGGGTATGAGCCAAGACAGCAATAGTGATGATAGCAACAACATTAATGATAATTCTAATGAGAACAATAGCTTAGACGCGCTTGATATTAGTGCCAGTGAGCTTATCGATGACCAGACACTTGATAGTTTTTACAGTCGGGAGCAGATGCTGTCTGTAATGGCGGCGACACTTAACTATATTGATGAGCAGGTAAAAGGTGGTCTGATACTGCCATACTTTGACGATATCGATGCTGAGCAGTGGCAAGAGAAGATTAAGGTGCTCGATATTTATATTACGGATGAAGATGAAGGTCGCGAGCTGAATTTAGAAGCCCGTCAAAAGGATTATGCAACCAATATCCTCTCTTATCCAAGCGACCTGCCAGCAGCAATTATTGGACTGATGCCAACGCTACCGCTTGGAGAGCTAATCATTTGCCATGCGGTGATGATACGTGAAGCAGCAGAGCAAAACAAAGAAGTTGTGCAGCATATTAGCCACTTATTAATTCATGGCATACTGCATTTGCTCGGTTTCGATCATGAGCTCGGCCAAGCCGAGCAAGATGAGATGGAGCGCTTTGAGATTGAAATTTTGGCAGGGCTCAATATCCCAAACCCTTATAACTAATCTTTTTTAGTTAATAGTTTTTGTGCTTGGTCCATCTGATTAATCATCTGGTCAAGCCCTTTAACATGGACATTACGCTGCGGGAAGGGAATATCAATTTTATTATCATCCAGCGCGTATTTAAACTGTTCCAATAGATCGCACTGCATTGACCACCAGTCGTCATTAGTCGTCCAAACGTTTAAAGTTAAATCAACGGAGTTATCGCCCAAGTTGGTGACGCGGATAACCGGTGCAGGATCAGTAAACGCCTTCGGATTACTGATTGCCAAATTTAGCATGACATCCTTGGCAGTCTTGATATCAGCATCATAACCGATACCAACGGTGATATCGACGCGGCGGTTGGGCAATGAGGTATAATTGGTAACTGCTGAAGTGGTGATATCGCTATTGGGAATGATGACATCGTGATTGTTAATCGTCGTTAGATGGGTATTTACCAAAGTAATCTCTGTCACGGTACCGGTATAACTGCTGATCTGCACATAGTCGCCGCGCACAAACGGGCGAAAAGTGACAATCATAATGCCCGCTGCAAAGTTTGACAGCTGATCTTTAAGCGACAAACCTATTGCAACCGCTGCACCGCCTAGGATAGCAACGACAGAGGTGGTCTGCACGCCAACTTTACTCAAGGCTGCCAAAACGACCACAACCAATAGCACACCATAAATCAAGCGGCCTAAAAAGCTAGCGACCGTCTCATCTAAACGACCACGTAACATCATACCGTGAGCAAAGGTGACGGCTTTTTTGGCAAGCCAGCGCCCTATCACAAATATCAGCAGCGCTAGCGCAACCTTGGCCGCAATACTCAAAGCGTTATTGGTTAAGGTAGCAATATCAAGGGTAAAACCTAAAAATTCCATATAAACTCTTTATTCTATATCAGGGTTTCATCTGTTTAATACTTTAAGATACAGGGCTACTGGTGCTAATACGTCACCTCTACCGTATCACTATAACGATAGGTACGTATCAGACGCAGCTCAACGATGTCTTTCATGTCGGCGGTAAATTTGCCAAATGGCGCGGCTTGCCTGACTGATTGTTTGGCCGCCTCATCTAAGATAGTTGAATTTGAGCTCTCAAGCAAACGAATGGCTTTGATATTACCGTTATTGGCGATAATGACCATTAAACGCACTTCGCCCGTGATACCTTGTGCCCGTGCTTGGGCAGGATATTGCAGATTACCAACGCGCTCAACGTGTTCACGAAAGGTATTGATATAATCGGCCGCCGCGCCATGGGTCGTTGAGTTACTGTCCATGGTCACCACTTTTGACTTGGTGGCATAAGTCTGCTGACGCTGAGACAGTTGCGCCTCTAAGGTAGCAATCTGCTTACGTAGGCGCTCTTCTTGCACCCTCATATCATCTTGCGCTTGCTTACTATCATTGTCAGACTCTACGCTTGCATGACGCCAGCTTAGCGTGGTACGCAGGTAGCTTTCTTGATAATGCTGCTGGCGTACTTGCCGCTGCAAGCGAATCACGTCTTGCGTCTCACTCATTTGATCAGCGGATAACGGGCTGCTTTGGTCGGTTTCTTGACGCAATTGCTCTTTTACTGTACCGCCGCCTTGTTGCGAAGCATTAGCAATAAATTGCGCATCTTCATTTGGCTGCTTATTATCCGTTAGGGCTTTAGCAACGTCTTGCATCAATCCGGCAGGGTCTTGCCCCATCGAAAAACTGATACCGAAAATAATCAACGCATGCACGCTAATGGCAATAACAATCGCCATCGGCAAGCTGATATCACGTTTTGGTGCTTGCGCTGAAAAATGGTAGCTTTGTGAGTCTTTAATATACACCGCAGTCAGTCTCAGCTTATGAATATAAAGGCGGTCATCAATAAACGTGTTAATATCCATATCTATTGCCCATGCCGGCGCCATCATAACATGACATAGAATTGTCTCGCTAGCACAACCGTATACCGTAAATTCACAGTAACTTCTCAACAATTTATCATTGCTTACAGTGAGAGGTATGTTCTAACTTGTACTCATCGCATAAGCCCAGCGCATTTGATATCGAAAATAAAGGTATGCTGATGAGTAATAGACGTTCATTTTGCCCGCCTCGTTTTTGATATATACTGTTTGATATCGGTCACGCTTTTATAATGATAAGGATAATAAGTTTGAGTAGCTTTAATAACATGAGTGATAATGTCGATCATTCAGACAACTTTGATGACTTTTTCGAGAATCTCGGCTACCGCTTTGATGAATCATTCAGCGATGGTTGGGATCGCCTGACCCAATCTATTAAAGACTTATACAACCGTACAACCGATAAGCTAGAAGATGAGCTGGCGCTACCGCTGACACAAGCCTACGTCAATGATGCGCTAAAAACTTATGTCACGGATAATGTCAAAGCCATCTTAGAGCTGCGTGTTGAGATACATGAAGACTGGTTTCGCTTGTATTGCACGGTCGATGCCGGTGGCATTTATGCAGAGGTGGCGAGTAACTTTCGTCTGGTACATGCTCAGCTCGATCGCAATGTACAGCGCTTTGTCTTTGGGCAACTGACCTATACCGATATCCTAAATCTGCGCTGTGAGTCCTATCTTAAACGTCAAGGTATCAAACTATTTATTTGGTTTTACCACCGTATCCTGAAAAAAGACCCGTTGGGCTTTATCCTATCTTATATCGATATTGCACGCGCCAAAAATGAGATTATTTATATTGATATTAATCGTTGGCTGAAGAGTAATAAGAAAATTATCGGCATGTTACATAAGGCACAAGTTAACTATGGTGAGCTTGAAGAAGAACAATTGATTTTGAAAGCGCAGATTAATTATCGTGATTTATTATCCTCAAATAGCAATGAAGATATTATCAGCGAAAAAGACGAGCCAGTACAAGTACAAGGTCCTGTCCATCCACTAGATACAGAAAATGTAGCAAGCCAAGTTTAGAATATCATAACCTCTTAGCTCTTATTACTTTGCTATCTGATAACTGTCAACTATTATAAAAAAATGCTGTATCTTGCCAGACGAGAGTCTTCAAGATACAGCATTTTTCTTTTGCTAAAAATTTTAAAAGAATGCAACTCGATCACACTTTATGACATTCATTACCAGTAATTTTCTACCGCAATGTTGCCTTCTCCGCGGCGATTCATCACCAGTCCTAAGCTCTTTAACGTCTCTTTGGTATCTTCTACCATATCTGGGTTGCCACATAGCATAATGTGCGTGCTATCGACATCTAGAGCAATGCCTGCGCGCTCTTGTAGCGTTCCATCTAGTAGCAATTTTGGCAGGCGCTCTGTCAGTGCACCTTCGATAGGCTCACGAGTAACAACAGGTATAAAGATTAATTTTGCAGGATTATCAACCAAGGAGCCAAAGTCTTCTTGCAGACTTTTTATCTTATCAACGTACGCCAACTCTTCTATCGAGCGCGCGCTATATGCGAGGATAATATGCTCGTAATCTTCCCAAGTCTTTAAATCTTGCAGCATCGATAAGAAAGGCGCAAGACCAGTGCCCGTAGCCAGCAACCATAAATCTTTTGGTAATGGCTTTTGATAACGCGCCAATGTTAAAAAGCCAAAAGGCATCGTATTAAGCAGCAGCTCATCGCCTACTTCTAAGTGCTGCAACTGTGAGGTAAATGCCCCATTAGGAATGACAATAGAGAAAAACTCTAATACTTCATCAAAGGGTGAAGATACAATCGAATAAGCGCGAAAAATATCTTCGTTTAGTGCGTCATTAGAGACATCATTGCCTGCTTCGCCTTGCTGCTTATAGTAGTTTAAATGACTGGGATTAACACCCAAACGTACAAATTGCCCAGCCGTAAATTTAAAGCTATCCGGACGGCTGACGGTAAAGCTAAATAAATTTGGCGTCCAAGTGGTTTTGCTTAGCACTGTTAAGGTTTGAATATTGTCGCTCATAGTCATAAATCACTTATATTTTATTAACATTTATTTTTATAAAATTTAAACAACACGAAAAAAAGATGCGCCAAGCTTATCATAAAGCGGGCGCATCTTGTTTTTCGAACCGTAACAATCAATAAGTAGTAGTATGGATATAGCGCTACTTATTTCAGCTTTGTATCCCTATTTTTTAGGCTTACCAAATACGAGCCAAACTTGCCCATTCAATCATACTGTTTGGTAATACGCCAAAGAACAAGATGATCGCCGTGACTGCAATGACCATGATACCACCAGTACGTAGACCCCACTGTTTCGAGACGTCAAATTCAATAAATTGTTTTGGACGTTTAAATAGCGTGAGCAAGACGCGCAAGTAATAGAACAAGCCAATCGCACTGCCGAGGATAATCATCGCTGCCAAGAACCAGTTGGTACCTTGTACTGCAGCAAGAATCGCAAATAGCTTCGTGATAAAGCCTGCGGTTAATGGAATACCCGCTAGAGATAGCATCATGATAGTCATGACACCAGTCAATACCGGACGACGCCAAAACAGCCCTTGATAATGAATCAATTGATCGGCTTCACCAGATAAGCGATAAGGGCTAGACATCAAGGTCACGACACCAAAGGCACCGATAGAGGTAAAGGCATAAATTGCCATATACATACTAGAGATACTATCAGCAGCAGAGCCAATGCTCACAATTACGATTAACACATAACCCATATGGGCAATCGATGAATAACCAAGCAAGCGTTTGAGACTGGTTTGGCGTACCGCAAGTAAGTTACCTAGCAAAATAGATAAAGTTGCCATCACCATCAACAGCATCTGTACCGATGGCAATGCCAATAATGAGGTATCAATTAAAAATCGTACTGCCAATGCCATCATCGCTACTTTTGATACCGAGGCCAGATAAGTCGCGATAGGTGCAGGGGCGCCTTCATAGACATCAGGTGTCCAGATATGAAAGGGCGCAGCAGAAAGTTTAAAGGCAATACCAAACATCATCATCGCTGCACCTAAGATTAACAGCGGCGATTCAAACGTATCAGCCAAAGTTAAACTAATAGGCTTAAATGCCAGTGAGCCAACTTCTGCATAGATAAATGCCATACCCATCAGCAGCGTTGCTGATGCAGTCGCTGATAGGACTAAGTATTTCAGCCCTGACTCAAGCGAGCGGGTGCGCATATAGGTATAGGACAACATGCCATATAGCGGTATCGATAGCATCTCAAGGCTCATAAAGAATGATGCCAAATGCTGGGCGCAAACCATAAGCAGTGCACCAATCGTCGATAACAACATAAGCAAATACAGCTCTTCTTTATTATCTTTGAGGTTTGCTAAATACGCATAAGACAACGTACAACAAGCCAATGCACAGATAAAAATAATCACCATGTTAAACTGAGCAAAATTATCAATCACAAATAACTGCTCAGCCGCTGGCACAAGCGTTCCACTATCGACTATACCTGCCATTTGCCCAAGCAAAATAAACAGACCGATATTGAGACCGATGACCGAAATTGTACCGGTCACCATATGTGAGCGCTTCATCGTGATGGCAATCATCACCGCCAATACCGTAATGACTACCGCAATGATTGGTGCATAAGGCAATAGCCCCATCAAATCATTCATCGTAAAATCGTTCATGACTTAACGTGCCTCCATTGCATCAAGCAGCTGCGAGGCATCTACTTGTGTTACTTGACTATATATATAAGCGTTATTAATCCATTGCATCGCATGACTTGAGGTATCAAGGAAAGGCTGTGGATATAGTCCGAGCCAGACCAAGCCTGCCGCTAGCATTAACAGCAACGATAGCTCACGCTTACCCAAATCTTTTAACGGACGCGTCGGCAGACCATGCGATTTGGTTTCTTTTAATGCCACTTCTTTAATGTTGTTGATACCAAATAGCGCTTTATGAATTAATATAAGTGAGTATAAACCTGCCAATACTAGGCTAAAGGTTGCTAAGACCACAAACACAGGATACTGAGCAAAGGCACCAAACAAGATCAAGAATTCACCGATAAAGTTACCTGTACCCGGAATACCAAGTAAGGCGGCACAGAAGAACATTAATATTGGTGCGTAATAACGGAACTGACCCCACATACCGCCCATCAGGGTCAAATCGCGCGTATGTAAGCGCTCATACAACTGCCCTGCCATAATAAACAGCGCTGCGGAGCTTAGACCATGTGCAAGCATTTGAATCATCAAACCTTGTAAGCTAAGTAAGGTTCCGGCATAAATTGCCAAAACTACAAAGCCCATGTGCGAGATACTGGTATAAGCAAGCAGACGCTTCATATCGGTTTGCATAAAGGCAAGCCACGCGCCATAGAAGATACCAATCGTACCCAAGGTCATAGCAATCGGAGCAAAATCTTGTGATGCAGCTGGGAACAATGGCAGGACAAAACGAATCAAACCATAAGCAGCGGTCTTAATCAAAACCCCTGCCAAATCCACCGAACCGGCCGTTGGTGCTTGCGCATGGGCATCTGGCAACCAACCGTGGAAGGGAATAATTGGCAGCTTCACCGCAAAGCCAATAAAGAAGCACAGCATGATCGGATATTCCCAGCCGCCAAGTGACGTACCGAGTAAATCATTATAGTTAAAGCTGACCACGCCTTTTTGGGCGTAGCTGATAATGACCAATATCAAAATGCCGACGAGCATGATTAGCCCAGAAGCTTGGGTGTATATAAAGAACTTAGTTGCTGCGTATTCTTTGGTTTTACCAACGACGTCATGACCCCAAATAGCGATCAAGAAGTAGATAGGAACCAGCATCATCTCCCAAAAGAAGAAGAATAGGAACATATCAATGGCTAAGAAAACACCGATGACGCCGCCCAAACTCCACAAAAGGTTGAGATGGAAAAAGCCGACTCGACGCTGAATCTCATTCCACGAACAGGCAACTGCGGCAACACCGAGCAGACCAGTTAATGCAACCATCATTAGCGATAAACCATCTAACGCCAAATGAAAACTGATACCGAAACTAGGTATCCAAGGCACACTAAATTCAGCCACCCAAGGCACATTTGCATCTGGCGCAATGACTTGCTGACTCATGCCAGAAAAATCACCGTATTGCCACAGTACCATTGACAACACAAAGGTCAACGTCATACCAATTAAGGCAATCCAGCGCGGCAAGCGTTTATTAAAGCGTTCAACCAGCCAACATAGCAATCCTGCAATAAAAGGAATGGCGATTAATGCTGGTAGCATCCACGTTTGTTGTAACTCAATCATCTTATACCACCGTCATCATTACCAGCACTAGCAATACAGCCATACCCAAGCCAAAGCTTGCAGCATAACCTCGAAGTGACCCTGTTTGCGTCGCAGACAATACCTTATTACCCGCTGATGCCAGCTTAGGTAATAACAGCCACGTTTTATCGATAGGGTCGGCTTTAAATAAGCGGCCGATGAACAAAAAGGGTTTTACAAAAACTATATCGTATAGCGCGTCAAAGCCCATACCGTGATAGCACCAATGATACAGCGCCCCACCGATACGCGTGCGCTTAAAGCTGGTCAGCAGTCGACCTTTATTAACGACATATAATAGCGCCGCCAATATCAAGCCTGCTGCCATCGCACCCATCGCGATAAACTCAGCCGTATGCTTACCATGTGCTTGACCAGCAACTTCTAATAAATGCCCAACACTTTCTGGCAATACGCCTTGCAATGGCGGGGTAATAAATGCACCCACTGCCGTAGATAATACGAGCAACACACTAAGCGGCAGCCAATATGACACACCAGATAGTTTATGGGCATGCGTTTTCTCTTCACCAAAGAAGATAATCCAAATCATACGGAAGGTATAAAGCGCGGTTAAGAAAGCACCGAATACGCCCATATAGAATAAGACCATATGACCAGTTGCATAACTCTCCCAAAGAATGGCTTCTTTAGAGTAAAAACCAACGGTGACCCAAGGTATCGCGGCAAGTGCACCGCCACCGACGATATAGCACCAAAAAACCAATGGAATCTTTTTACGTAAGCCGCCCATCTTAAAGATATTTTGCTCATGATGTACCGAAAGGATGACTGCACCTGATGATAAGAATAACAACGCTTTAAAGAAAGCATGGGTCATCAAATGGAAGATAGCACCTTGCCATGCGCCAACACCGAGTGCTAAGAACATATAGCCAATTTGGCTCATAGTCGAATAAGCAAGGATACGCTTGATGTCCGTTTGTGCCAACGCACAGAATCCTGCAATAACCAGCGTTAATGCGCCCACTGCCCCAACCCAGTACAATAGTACACCAGGTGTTAATATAAATAACGGATGTAGACGGGCAATCAGATAAACACCAGCGGTAACCATCGTCGCTGCGTGAATCAATGCCGATACTGGCGTTGGACCTGCCATTGCATCAGCCAGCCATGTATGTAATGGTAGCTGCGCTGATTTCCCCATCGCCCCACCAACCAACATCATGGTAGTTAGAATCATGGTTGGATTATTGATATCAAATACTTCCGGGGCACGGGTAATAATCTCTTGAATATTAAGCGTGCCAAATTCGCGGAATAATAAAAACAAACCAAATGCTAAGAACACATCACCAACACGGGTCACGGTAAAGGCTTTTATCGCTGCTCGACCATTAGCGCGGTCATGATAGTAAAAACCAATTAGCAAGTAAGAACAGATACCGACGCCTTCCCAGCCAAGATATAGCAAGAACAAGTTATCCGCTAACACCAGTAATAACATACTGGCGACGAATAAGTTCATATAGCTAAAGAAGCGCGCAAAGCCTGTTTCACCTTTCATATACCATGCGGCAAACAGATGAATCAAAAAGCCGATACCGGTAATAACACCCGTCATCGTTAATGCTAAGCCATCAAAGCTTAAGCCAAAATTTGGCGCAAAATCCCCGACTTGGAACCAAGTCCATAGCGGAATCTCGATAACCGTACCGGCAGGGTTGCTTGTTAAAAAGGTATAGCTGACGATCAGCGTACAGAGCGCTGATAGCAGCATACTACCGACACCAACAATCGCTGCCACCTGCTCGCTTAATTTATCGCGCATAAAGGCTAGAATCAAAAAGCCAACGAGCGGGAATATAAAGGTTAATGGTAATAAACTCATGACATCATCCTTTCATCTCATTGGCGCTGTCGACATCGAGATGCCCACGCTGATGATAAAAACGCAATAATATTGCTAAACCAATAGCGGCCTCTGCTGCTGCTAAGGTCAAGATAAAGATAAACATAATCTGTCCATCTGGATCGACCCAACGACTACCTGCTACCACAAATGCTAGTGCCGCCGCATTCATCATGATCTCAAGGCTCATTAGCATAAATAGAAAATTACGCCGTACCATAACACCGCACAGACCAATCGCAAATAAAATACCCGCCAAGATTAATCCATGGCTCATGGGTATCAGACCCAGTACATTTTGCGCCTCAGCAACCGGCTGCACTAAGCCTGCTACTTCATGGGCAAACGGCACATTGGCAATATCTTGTGCCACGCTTGCTGCTAGTACCATCAGTCTGACTCCTTGCGCGTGACTTTCTTCATACCGTTCTGCGTACCTGCTTTCATGCCGACCTTCATGCCCACATAATCATGCGGGTCGACATCTTTATATTCGTATGGTTTTGCCATCTTTACTACATCGTTATTGGTGTGCATGCTGTCGTTTTCGTACAGCTCAATACTACCGACATTTGGACTGGCTACTAGACTATCATTACCGATAATCTCGTCATCGATAGCTTCTTTGCCTAAATGATAAGCCGCAACTAAGGCCGCGAGTAGTAGCAATGCGGCTACTTCTATCAACATAATATATTTGGTAAATAACACCGTACCCACTGCTTTGGCTGAAATCGTAGTACCGCCAATTACAGCAGCTTCGTTATGATTGAGACCAATCATTGCATACAGCACAACCGCAATAATAATTGTCAAGCCCGTCGGTATCGCCCAAGTACCGGCATCAAGCCAACGCTCTTCCCGCTCATCATTACGCATGCCTAAATTCAGCATCATAATCACGAAGACGAACAGCACCATAATGGCACCCGCGTAAACGACAATTTCAAGTGCTCCAGCAAACGGCGCACCTATCACAAAAAATATGCCAGCGATTGCCAGTAATGACACAATCATTGATAAAATAGCATGCACTGGATTGGCTTGGGTTACCACGCGCAAACTGGCAAATATTGCTACCGCTGCTAATGAGTAAAACCCTGCCAATTCAGGATTATTTAAAATATTCATCATGGTAGCAAGCTCCTTAGATCAATCGGTGCCGCTTCATTTTGCGCCGCGCCTTTTGGTTTATCTGCTACCGCCATACCCGTCACGCGATAATAGTTATAATCGGGATATTTACCCGGTCCTGAAATCAGCAAATGCTCTTTTTCATAAACCAAGTCTTGACGGACGTATTCGCCCATCTCAAAATCAGGAGTCATCTGAATAGCTGTCGTAGGACAAGCTTCTTCACACAAGCCACAAAAAATACAACGTGAAAAGTTAATACGGAAGAACTCTGGATACCAGCGTCCATCTTCACGTTCCGCTTTTTGCAGTGAGATACAACCAACTGGACATGCCACAGCGCACAAGTTACAAGCCACGCAGCGCTCATCGCCGTCAGGGTCACGCGACAATATAATACGTCCACGAAAACGTGGCGGCACTGGTACTGGCACCTCAGGATAAAGAATGGTGTCGCGTGGTCTGAGCGCATGACTATTGACCATCCACATGCTGCGGACAATGGTAAATAGTCCAATGACGGTCTTTTTTATCGTAGTAAACATGGGATTATTATCCTTCTCAGCTTTACCCTAGTTCATCAGTGATGGCTAGTGATGATTACAACGTTGGGGAAAAAATCAAAATGACTGCAGCAGTAACCAATAGATTAATCAAGGTTACGGGCAGGCAGACTTTCCAGCCAAAGTTCATCACCTGATCATAGCGCGGACGCATGAGTGAGCCTCGAGCTAAAACAAACATAGTCATAAAGAAAAGCGTCTTAATCATGAACCAAAAAGCTGGTGGAATAAACGGAATATCTAAATTAAAAGGTGCCAACCAACCACCAAAGAATAAGCAGGTCATCAAAGCAGAAATCAATACAACATTGACGTATTCGCCAATAAAGAACATACCGAACTTCATGCCAGAATATTCAACGTGATACCCTTCTGCCAGCTCTTGCTCAGCTTCTGGTTGGTCAAATGGATGTCTATGCGTGACCGCAACACCAGCAACGACAAAGGTTAAAAAGCCAAAGAACTGTGGAATGATATACCAACCATCAGCCTGCGCTTCAACAATGGCACGTAAGTTAAATGAGCCAGTCAAGGCAACAACGCCCATCAACGACAAGCCTAAGAACACTTCATAACTGATGGTTTGCGCGGCTGAACGTAAGCCGCCCAGTAATGAGAATTTATTGGCTGATGCCCAACCACCGAACAGCACTGCATAGACTGCAATACCAGCCATGGCAAAAAAGAATAAAATACCAATATCCCAATCAGCAACGCCAAGGGTTGGTGAGATAGGAATAATGGCAAATGAAGCCAGAGCGGTAAACATGGCAACCGCAGGCGCCAGAGTAAACATAAACTTATCGGTAAAATTTGGCGTCCAATCTTCTTTAAAGAAGATTTTGAGCATATCGGCGACTAATTGCAACGAACCGAACGGACCGACACGGTTTGGACCATAACGGTCTTGCCAGAGTGCTAGCATCCGGCGCTCATAGATAATCATCATTGCCGCTACAATGACCACTACCAAAAAGATGACCAGCGATTGTACGACCATAAAAAGTATGGACCAAGTATCAAAGGTCATCATACTCGCCAAAAAACTTGGCACATCAGGGATAATACGAGTGACTTGCATATTACACCTCCTATGTGGTGGTCGGCGCTGTGCTTACTGGCGCGGCGCGGTTATTGTTATCTTCAAAGCTGTTTAAAGCACTGCCATTTTCAGAATTGCCAATAGCGTCATTAGCCAAGCCGCCCATCATCGTAATAGGTGCATCGACTTTACGTACTGACGCTGGCATCGATGGATGAATAATGCTCACCTGACCGACAGGATAACCGATACAACCTTCGGCTAAATAACCAACAAGCTCTACTGGCAGCGTGATTTGCTGTTTATCAATCTCAATCGCTAGATAATCACCAGCCACGATATTCCAATCTTTTGCGTCATCAATCCCTATACGCCATGCAGCTACTGGTAATTGTTCAGCAACGACTGGGCTACGCGATGCCATCATTGAGCTGGCATAAATGTTATAAATAGGCACCAATTTGGCTTGCCCTTGATGCATATCCGTCGTAGCTACTGAGCTAACTTCTGGCGCAACATATTGGCGCGTAGCTAAACGCTCTAACTGATCGAACAAACGCACACCCGGATCACCATTTCTAAGACTACCACCCACTTTATCTTGGTATTTGTTCCAAGCTTGCGGTGAGTTCCAACCGGCAGATTGCGCAAAAGGAATCATCGCGCTTGGGGTTTGCTTACCGCTATAGCCTTCCATTGAAAAGGTTAAACCGGTATCCAAATCTTTTGGCTGCATTGGCTCATGGACAGAGACAGGCGCGCGCATAGAAGTACGACCTGAGTAACGACGTGGCTGACGGGCAATTTTTAGACCCGTCATACGGTAATCAGCATCGGGTGCAGCTTCTTTGATACCAGCAAGCTTAGGATGGGTCGCTATCAAAGCATTGATAACATCGTCAAGCTGCGTCCAATCAACATCGCGACCTTCTAAGCTGCTATGTACGGCATGCAACCAGCGCCAACCTTCTTTAATACTACTAAGCGGATGATAATAGTCATTATCATAAACTTGGAAGAAGCGCTGCGCACGACCTTCGGCAGAAATAAGCGTGCCGTCTGCTTCAGCAAAAGTGGCTGCTGGCAATACAATATCGACGTCTTTGTGCCAATCCAGCAATTGATGATCTAACGCAATGACGGTTTTATCAGTCAATAGCTGTGTTAATTTATTCGCATCAATAGCATCAGTCAGCTGATTTTCAGCGACTAGCACCACATCAAAATCAGTCGCCAGCAATTCTTCAACTGAATGACCGCCGAGTAAACAAACACCGATACTATTAGCATCTGTCACTGCTAAATAGATACCCGCTTGAGCATGATACTTTTTATTGACTTCTTTTAGCTCAAGTTTGGTTGCAGGCTGACGTTCAACATCGTCTTGTGCTTCAGTATTAACGCCCGTTTCAGGCTTATTTGGCTTGGCAGACAGATCTTTATCTTCTGTTTGCTGCGCCGTTGTTGTTTGTGCTTGCGCTTCAGCTGCTGCAACTTTGGCATTATGTGTCTCAACTTCATACTGCTCAGTTGCTTTGATCGCTGCACGCTTTTGGCTTAATGCTTGCGTGATTTGCGCTGCTGCTTCTATCAAAGCAATAGACGATAAGCTGCTACCAGAGACAACCAACGGCTTGTCCGCTTGGATCAAGTCATAAGCGATTTGCTGTACCAGCGCTTGCATAGGATCAGCGCCAATATTGGCATTAGCCTCTTTCTCATTGCTTTGCGGGTCGACTATTTTTGCTAAATTATCAGCAAATTTAGCAATTTCATCCGCAACTTTAAAACCAAGTTTAGTGATGTCTTTAGGAGTCGCTACGACACTAACTTTACTGATATCTTCAAGTTTGGTTTGAGTCACATCAATGACATATACTGGGCTTTGTGCACCTTGAGCAATACGTTTGACTGGCTCAGCCAACCACGATTGCGTTTTGGTAGCAGCCGCCATTTTTATGGCTTCATTTTTCGCCGCTTGACGGATAGAGAGTGCCACACGTGATGACGTTTGAGTGATATCTTCACCCAAAATCAGTACCGCATCGTGGCTTTCAATATCGGTCATACCTGGGTTATAAATACCCTCAGTACTCAAGACTTCAATACATTTATTGACCAATGCTTGCTGCTGATGATTAAGACCCGTTGAAAAATTATCAAAACCAACGAGGTTTTTAAGCGCAAAGTTGGTCTCTAAACTGGCACGTGGCGAACCAATACCAATGACTTTTTTGTCTTTAATACGCTTAATAGTTTCATCAAGAGCATAGTCAATATTGATTTTGACGTGTTTATCATTGATACGTTCAAGCGCTTGGGTTGGGCGGTCTTCACGATTGACATAGCCATAACCAAAACGACCACGGTCACATAAGAAATAACGATTTACTTCACCGTTATAGCGGTTTTCGATACGGCGCAATTCACCGTAGCGCTCACCAGCAGAAATATTACAACCTGCTGAGCAGCCATGACAGATGCTTGGTGCATACTGCATATCCCACTTACGGTTATAACGATCCGAATGTGTCTTATCGGTAAATACACCCGTTGGACAGACTTCCGTTAGGTTACCTGAAAACTCACTTTCAAACTGACCATCTTTATCACGACCAAAATAAACGCGTTCATTTGAGCCATAAACACCCAAATCTTCGCCGCCTGCATAGTCTTTATAAAAACGGACACAGCGATAGCAAGCGATACAGCGGTTCATCTCATGCGCGATAAACGGACCAAGTTCTTGGTTATGGTGAGTGCGCTTAGTAAAGCGGTAGCGACGACGATGATGACCTGACATATAGGTCATATCTTGTAAATGACAGTGTCCACCTTCTTCACAGGTTGGGCAGTCATGCGGATGGTTAATCATCAACAGCTCAACCATCGACTTACGGAACGCCTTCGCTTCATCATCAGTCACTGAGATGTACATATCATCGCCTGGGGCGACCATACAGGACATCACAAGGCGACCGCGACCTGCTTCCATATCTTCTTTGGTCATATATTGCTTAACCGCGCACTGACGGCAAGAGCCTACTGAACCAAGGGCTGGGTGATAACAAAAATACGGCACATCAATGCCGAGGGACAAGCATGCTTGTAGCAAATTGTCCGCGCTATCTACTTCGACAGTGGTTCCATCAATATGTATGACTGCCATGCCGCTCTCCTTATTTCACATCTAGCTGTTGATTGGCTGCAGCCTCAATGACATCTTCACCAACCGCCTGCGCAATCTTTTGATCAAACTCAGGACGGAAATATTTAATTGCACTCATCAGTGGTTCCATCGCACCAGGGGCGTGCGCGCAAAAGGTTTTACCGATCCATAAGTCACGGGTTAAACCTTCTAACTTTTCAATATCGCCAATCTGCCCTTCGCCATCATTGATAGCGGTAAGGATTTTGACGCCCCACGGTAAACCATCACGGCATGGCGTACACCAACCACACGATTCGCGCTGAAAGAAAATCTCAAGATTACGTACCAATGGCACCATATCTTGTTCTTCGTCAACGACCATAAGTAAACCCGTACCCATACGGCTACCCGCTTTTTGAATGGTGTCAAAATCAACGACAGTATCTAAATGCTCAGCGGTTAAAAAATCCGTTGATGCGCCGCCTGGTAACCAAGCCTTAAGTGTGCGACCTTCCTGCATACCACCGGCGAAATCTTCGATGATTTCGCGCGCCGTATAACCAAATGGTAATTCCCAAAGACCGGGGTCATTGACCAAACCAGAACAGCCAAATAGCTTTGTACCGGGGGTCTCGACCACACCTTTGGCTTTTGGTAAATCTTGATACCACTTGCTACCATGCAAAATAATCGCTGAAACATTATGTAAAGTTTCAACGTTATTAACCACGGTTGGTCGACCCCATGCACCAGCTACCTGTGGAAATGGTGGTTTGGTACGCGGATTAGCACGACGACCTTCTAAGCAGTTAATCAATGCCGTTTCTTCACCGCAGATATAACGACCAGCACCCGTATGCACATGTAAATCAAAACTAAAATCTGAGCCTAAAATATTATCGCCAATTAAGTTATTGGCACGCAATTCTTCAATCGCTGTACTTAAACGCTCTGCCGCTAAGATGTATTCACCACGGATAAAGATATAACCGGCTGTTGCACCAATCGCATAGGCAGAAATAAGCATGCCTTCAATAAGCTGAAGTGGCAAACGCTCCATGAGCAAACGGTCTTTAAACGTACCCGGCTCCATCTCGTCAGCATTACAGACTAGATAGCGTGGACCGCCATCAGGTGGTGCCATTAGCGACCATTTAATACCTGCTGGAAAACCTGCACCTCCGCGACCTTTTACCACCGCTTCTTTGATAGTATTTAACGTATCATCTGGCGATTGGTTTAACGCTATCTTTAACGCTTCAAAACCACGTAATGATTCATAAGTGGCCAAATCAAGCACAGCATCATGATGCGCTAAGCGCCATGTCAGTGGTTTGGTTTCACTGGTAGCAGTCGCTCTATCGCCATAGATAGGAATACGCTGTTCATTAAGTTGGCTTGGCGCTTTGCCTTGATTACGAAGAGCAATCTGCTCTGAAACAGTTAATCTCATGCGTATAGCTCCAACAATTGGGCGACTTCTTCAGGCTGGACAGGACCATAGGTATCTTCATCAATCAATACCGCAGGACCTTTGTCACAGTTACCTAAACAGCAAATCGGCAATAGCGTAAAACGACCATCATCAGTGGTTTGACCATAGTTGATACCCAGCTGCGACTTTAATTCAGCTGCTAGTGCTTCATAGCCTGTTAAATAACAAGCGACCGAATCACAAACAAGGATGACATGACGACCAACTGGCTGACGATAGATACGGTTAAAGAAGGTTGCTACCCCATCCATATCGGTCATAGGTACATTTAAAATATTAGCAATCGCATTCACTTGTGCATCATCAACCCAGCCGTTACGCTTTTGCACGATTTTCAGCGAATCTAAAGACGCTGCTCGTGGATGGGGATAATGATGCATAAACTCATGGATAGCCGCAATTTCTTCTGCAGTTAGGATACTTGCCACATCTACTTTTGGCATTTTATCGGAAACAATTTTCATAATCTTTTTCTTTCCTCACTCAGCCCACTGTTTGTATTACGCTCACGGCGCAATGACAGTGTTTTGGTGTGCCAGTTTGGCGATAATATGTTAATGAACGCGTCGTACTTTTAATATATAAACGATAATGATAAACGTATAACCACAGACGCTCTAACGGTCACAATCCGCCATCACAATATCAATTGACGCCAGATACATAATGGCATCGGATACCAATGAACCATTAATGACTGATGGCATCTGCTGCAAATGCGCGAATGTCGGCGTACGAATACGGGTACGATAGCTCATCGTCGCTTTATCCGAGGTGATGTAATAGCTGTTTAGACCTTTAGTCGCTTCCACAATCGTGGTGCACTCACCCGCTGGCATCACAGGACCCCAAGAAACAGAGATAAAGTGATTAATCAAGGTTTCGATGTCATTCAAGGTACGGTCTTTTGGTGGCGGTACTGCCAATGGATGATCCGCCTTATAAGGACCTTGCGGCATATTATCCATACATTGACGGATAATACGTAGCGACTGGCGCATTTCTTCAACTTTTACCATACAGCGATCATAAGCATCGCCGTTATAGCCGACTGGAACTTCAAAGTCGTAATTCTCGTAGCCCATGTACGGACGCGCTTTACGCAAATCAAAATCCAAACCTGTTGCACGCAAACCTGCGCCAGTAACGCCCCATGCCAGTGCTTGCTTAGTATTATATTGGGCAACGCCTTGAGTACGACCTTTAAGCACACTGTTTTGCAATGCTGCTTTGACATACTCATCCAAGCGTTTTGGCATCCAATCTAAGAACTCACGTACCAAACGCTGCCAGCCACGCGGTAAATCGTGCGCTGTACCGCCAATACGGAACCATGCTGGGTGCATACGGTAACCGGTTACGGCTTCGATGACGTCATAGGCTTTTTGGCGATCGGTAAACATATAGAATACTGGCGTCATACCACCGGCATCTTGGATAAAGGTACCGACGAACAGCAAGTTATTGGTAATACGGAAAAACTCACTCATCATCACGCGGATGGTTTCAGCACGCGGCGGAATAGTAATACCAGCAAGCTTTTCAACTGACATGATATACGGTAGCTCATTCATTACGCCGCCGAGATAGTCGATACGGTCGGTATAAGGAATAAATGAGTGCCAGGTTTGACGCTCAGCCATCTTTTCTGCGCCGCGATGGTGATAACCAATATCAGGGATACAATCGACAACTTCTTCGCCATCAAGCTGTAGTACCAAACGGAATGCACCGTGAGCCGATGGATGGTTAGGACCGATGTTCAAGAACATAAAGTCTTCATCACGACCTGAACGCTTCATGCCCCACTCTTCAGGGACAAAGCGCAAGTTTTCTTGCTCGTATTGTTGTTTGGCGGTATTCAAGAAATACGGAGTAAACTCAGTTGCCCGCGCATGATATTCTTTGCGCAGTGGATGACCTTCCCAGTATTTTGGCAATAAGATACGCGTTAAATGCGGATGACCAGTAAAGACAATACCGAACATATCCCAGACTTCGCGCTCATACCAGTTGGCATTGGGCCAAATCTGTGTCGCACTTGGAACGTTTAAATCTTCTTCACTGAGCGCGACTTTGATACGTACATCACTATTACGCTCAAGCGACATCAAGTGATAAAACACCGTAAAATCACTGTCAGGTAAACCTTGACGATGCTGACGTAGACGCTCATCTATCGCTGACAAGTCAAATAACATGACATAAGGTTTTGGCAATTTGCGTAAGAATAAGAGAACGTCTAATAAATCAGCGCGTGCCACCCAAACCGTTGGAATGTCGTCAACCGTGTGCTGTACAACGAACTTACCAGCATATTTTTCTTCCAGCTCTTTGATAACTGCTGGGACAGGCTTGATCTTAGGATCTGTATTTTCGACTACCGTGACCATGAATGATGTCTTCCTTCATTAATCATAACTGAACCATGACAACCATAATAAAAGATGATAATCATAACCAAACTATGATGAGCGTACGCGCACTTCTAACAATTATTAATAACTACGCCAAACTGCTTAACTAAATACTATCTGGGCTACGTAAGTTTTTCACAGCGATACGATCTGCTTGCTTACGGTCACGCTCAGGCGTCATCTGCGGCTGATAGACACCCTGATCATTGACATGGATACCCAGCGGACGACGTTCTTTAGTGATAGATTCTTGTAATAACATCAAGCCTTGAATCAATGCTTCTGGACGTGGCGGACAACCGGGCACATAGACATCGACAGGGATAATTTTATCCACGCCTTGCACGACTGAATAGATGTCATACATACCTCCCGAGTTGGCACAAGCACCCATCGAGATGACCCATTTTGGCTCAAGCATTTGCTCGTATAGACGTTGAATAACGGGTGCCATTTTAACAAAGCAAGTACCAGCAACAATCATCACATCTGCCTGACGTGGCGAGGCGCGAATAACTTCGGCACCAAAGCGTGACAAATCGTGAACCGCCGTTAAAGTAGTCGCATATTCGACATAACAACATGAGGTACCAAAGTTAAATGGCCACAGTGAGTGCTTGCGCCCCCAGTTTGCTGTTGAATGCACAAGATCTTCTAGACGACCCATAAAGACGTTTTTGTTGACTTCATCTTCCATTGGATCGTTGACAGTTTGGCTTGTCTGAGCAGGATAGACATCTGCATCAGGGTTGGCTTTTGTTAATGTGTATTTCATAACATACAACCTTTATGTTAAACAAAGTGCGGCAATGATTTGCCCTCACTACTGCCTTAACTTCATTATTAAATAATTTTGTTATTCACTAATTAACACGCACTGTTATTCATTAACGCGTCATTTTATCTGTTTGTGCAGACGTCGCAAAGTCCACAGAAGTGACATTACCCGTGGTATTAATATGATCAATGTTTTGTAAGTGACGACGGTTGGTCTCAATATTGTTTGAGACATTAATCTGACCGGAGGACTGCGCAGGTATCTTGCCCGTAGGATCGACCATAAGTTCATCAACACCATCGAACTTGGTGATATCAGCTAAACTAAAGCCTGCGGGTACAGCATATAGGCGCGCTTTTTTGCGTAGCTTATCAGCCGGTGCCCAGTTCATCGCACCCAGACTCAACTCGTATACCAAGCCAATGATCAAGATGGTGATAAATATGGCGGCCGCAGCAAAACCAAGCCAGCCAGCTTCACGAACTGAGACTGCATAAGCATATAAGTAGAGGGCTTCTAGATCAAAAATAACAAAGAAGATCGCCACCAAATAGAATTTGGCAGACAAACGAATACGGGCGTTGCCAGATCCGACAACACCCGCTTCAAATATCTCTTCTTTTTGTGAGCCATGTGAGCGACCGCCAAGTAGACGCGGGACAACCAACATAAACACAACTAGCCCAATGGCGGCTAAAATAAAAGCAATGGCTGACCAATTAAAAGCAGACATGATAATACGTGCTCCTCACCCAATCGAGTGTTACACGCCGCGCAAGCACCGACCCACATATTAAGGTCGTCAAGCAACAGGCATAACGCAGACGAAAACACAAAGCAACTGTCACTGTATTTAAGTAACTGTCATTGAGTCACATGTTAGGTTCTGTACTGGTAACAACCAATTATCAAGCTTATTGACGACGATGTCAGATCTGACCAACTGTAGAGTGTCCGCTCTATATGCGGATAAAGGCTGGTCGCCCAACGCATCTTCTAACAACGTAAGATCAACGTATTAAATCAATGTCATATTCGATAATTTATTTAATTGATTTAATAGCTCATTACACGTGGTCAACAATGACGTGACAACTGGCATAAATTATTTACGTACTATACGCATATCGGTAATCAAAAGCTAGTTTTTAACTGCATTGAGCGGTCACTTTATCGGCAAAAAAAATAGGTTTTTTTATCCGCAAACTATGCTATAGATTATTCATCATCCTTCTCTAAAAAGCTTCTAAAAGTTTAAAGAATGTATTATTAATTGACTGCTAACTAAGATGAAAAATCTATATAAAACGCGCAGTTAGTCACAGCTTGTAATTATTTCACTTTCACTTCCGTAATGGATAAGACTTAAGTCTACCTCCTTATTTTTATTCACAGGAAATGAGCTTGTATTAGCCAAATTTTCGACGGTTTCCATTGAAACAAAATGTTTCTCTATGTCATTTTTTAAGACTTACCTTATATATACCTCATAATCTTATATATTCCACGCTACTAACTCCTGCCCAAAAGCCTTAGTTTTGCTTTATAATAACTCACCTAATTTTGCTCGCAGATTGCCTAAAACTTTAAAATTATTCTGTGAGTTACTCTATTTAAAATGCCAATATGCCCTCTATTTTAACGAATGTATTTTTCGCTTGATGGCAGCTAGTGGCATTTTACGATTTACTGCTACCCTCTTTTTGCTTTTGTCTTACAGGTCACGTTATGAGTCAACTTAATCCCAAACAACAAGAAGCCATGCTCTACGTATCTGGTCCGCTACTGGTGTTAGCAGGTGCCGGCTCCGGTAAGACGTCAGTGATTACCCGCAAGATTGCTTATCTGATCGAAGAATGCAACATGCCTGCTGAGCGTATCACGGCGGTGACCTTTACTAATAAAGCGGCGCGTGAAATGAAAGCTCGAGTCAGTAAGCTACTACCGAGTGAAAAGACCCGTGGTCTAACGGTTTCAACCTTTCACCAATTTGGGCTCCAGTTTCTGCGATATGAGCTGCTTCATACGCCATTGAAAGGCAATTTCTCCATTATGGACAGCGACGATAGCAAGCGTTTGCTAATGGAGCTTATGATGCGTGATAACTTAAGCGGCGCTGAGAGTCGTGAGTTGGTTGGTAAAGCAATCAAGATGATTTCTGATTGGAAAAATGATTTGATTGAGCCGGATAAGGCGATGGAAACCTTAGACGATCCAGAAGATATGATTTTTGCGACGCTTTATGCTTTATATGAGCGCAATCTACGGGCTTATAACGCGGTTGATTTTGATGATTTGATTGTATTACCGACCAAAATACTGCGTGAAAATCGAGAGCTACGTGATAAATGGCAAAACCGTATTCGCTATTTGCTGGTCGATGAATATCAAGATACCAATACCGCTCAGTATGAGATGATTAAATACTTAGTCGGACCGCAAGGGCGCTTTACGGTCGTTGGTGATGATGACCAATCTATTTATGCATGGCGCGGTGCTAAACCTGAAAACATGGGATTACTTAAAGAGGATTTCCCAAAATTAAAAATCGTCATGCTTGAGCAAAACTATCGCTCAACTACCCGTATTTTGACCTCTGCAAATGCGGTTATTACCAACAATGAGCATTTATTTGAAAAAAAACTCTGGTCAGATAAAGGTCAAGGCGAAAAAATTCGCATTATTAACTGTCGTAATGATGACGATGAATCTGAGCGCGTCGCCAAAGAAATCGTCACTCACAAGCTGCGCTTTGGTAATGAGTGGGAACAATATGCCGTTCTTTATCGCAGTAACTTTCAGGCGCGGATGCTAGAGGCACAGTTGCGTCAACTGCAAGTGCCTTATAAATTATCGGGTGGTCAGTCGTTCTTTGCCCGTAGTGAGATCAAAGACGTTATGAGCTACTTACGTCTGATTTTAAACCCAGAAGATGACAGTGCATTTTTGCGCGTGATTAATACGCCCAAGCGCGGTATGGGACCAGCCACGCTTGAGAAGCTTGGCTTATTTTCACAAGAACATAGCATCTCGCTACTGGCTTCTTGTACGCATGCCGGTCTGGCCCACGTTTTACCGTCGAAATCTTATAGTACTTTAAAGGAGTTTGGCGACTTTATTGAACATTATACTCGTGAGCTTGATCAACATCCTGACCCTGTGCCAATCGTCCGTCAAATGATTGATGAAACCGGCTATATTGACTTTGTTCGTAGCGACTCAAAAACGCCGCAACAAGAAAAAAACCGTATCGATAATATCGATATGCTTTATACCAGTATTCAATCGCTGATTAATCGCGCCGAAGAAGACGAAGACCGTACTATTGATACCATCATTCGTAAGCTGGTATTGCTTGATATGCTGGAGCAGCAGCAGGAAGAAGAAAATACCAATAAAGTTAATCTAATGACCTTACATGCGGCAAAAGGTTTGGAGTTTGATTTTGTTTATATCATGGGGCTTGAGGAAGAGATGCTACCACATCGCAACTCTATCCTAAGCGAGACGGTCGAAGAGGAACGGCGCTTGATGTATGTGGGCATTACTCGCGCGCGTCGCGAGCTAACTTTGACACTAGCCACTCAGCGCCGCGCTGGTGGTCAAATGCGCGTCACTTCTGAATCACGATTTTTAGATGAGTTGCCAGAGGATCATATCGATTGGCCTGCCAAAGCAAAAAAACAAAAAGCCACCAAAGATCCTGCAGCAGTTGCTGATGAATACTTGGCTAATATTCGGGCTTTATTGGGCAATCGATAATGTTTAATCATTAAAAAAGCTAACAAATATAACTCACTTATTGAACGTTAAGCTTAGATCTTAGTCATTATTATTTATACATTTTGAAAACTTGGAACTTTTATGCCCGCTCCTACGCCGAATTCTGCACGACCATCAACACGACAGGGAGATTATAATCCGGCTGAATCTAACGCTGAGTATAAATTACTCTATTTGCAAGAGTTGGTTGCGGACAAGGCGTATGAGGCGATTACTGAGTTTTTAGGGAAGCAGTCAGAATATGAGATTGCCAACTTACTAGAGTCGTTCCCGACTCAGAGCCGACTACTGATTTGGGCACAAGTACCAGAAAATATCAAAGGTGAAGTATTAGCTGAGCTAGAGTTTGATACACGCCAGCCATTGATGGAAAATATCTCGTCAAAAGAGATATCGCTGTTTACTCAAGATCTTGATGCACAAGATATCTCAGAGATTTTAGACACCGTTACCGAAAGCGTGCGTACTTCGGTGATGGCGACTTTGGATGAAGACATACGCATTCAGGTCAATAAACTCGATACCTATGCCGACTGGGAAGTTGGCAGCTATATGGATCCTGAGCTTATTCAAGTCCAAGAAGACATGACGCTGGCTGATGTTCAAAACTGGCTGCGAGAAGATATTGAGCTGCTTGATGATGAAAGCCAAGAGCTATTGGTTGTCGATCAAAGCCAGCAACTGCTTGGCTTATTAAGTCTGGCTGATTTGATTAAGCATGACCAAAGTACCTTAGTTGCTGATTTGATTGATAGCGCTATTACCATCAATGATCGCTTGGACATTCAGGATGCGGCGGCGATTTTTCGCTCAGAAGACATTCGTTTTGCCCCAGTGATTAACAGTCATGGCGAACTGGTTGGCCAACTAAACGGTGAGGACATCATGGAGATTATCCAAGATGATGTCGATAGCACCATGAAAAACCTTGCTGGTGTCAGTCAAGACGAAGAGCTGTTCGCACCTATTTTGACCAGTGCAAAAAGCCGTAGTATTTGGCTTGGTATCAATTTATGTACGGCACTATTAGCCGCTGCTGTAATTGGACAGTTTGAAGCCGTATTAGCAAAAGTGGTGGCACTGGCGATTCTTATGCCCGTAGTTGCCAGTATGGGCGGTATTGCAGGCTCGCAGACGCTTACCGTCGTCATTCGCGGTATGGCAATGGGACAAATCGGTGGCTCTAACCGCGTATGGTTATTAAATAAAGAGCTGTGGGTTGGGGCGATAAACGGTATCATATGGGCGATAATTATGGCGTTTATTGCGCAATTGTGGTTTCATAACATTAAAATCAGCGCGGTTATCGGTCTAGCGATTGCGATTAATATGACCGCTGCTAATGTCTCGGGCATTAGTATTCCACTGATGCTAAAGCGCATGAATATTGATCCGGCGTTGTCTGCCTCTGTTATCCTCACCACGGTAACGGACATTGTTGGCTTTATGTCGTTTTTGGGCCTAGCAAGTATACTGATTCTTTAATCAATCGCTTATTAAAATTTAGAAACCAAAAGTTAAAAATCATCAGCTATTTATAAAAATAGTTGTTGTTAAGCAATTAAATTTAAAAATTAGGGCCCGCCCTAAATTCATTCTGTTTATAAAACCATTAAATCGTTAAGTGAGTGCGTTATGCAAGCTGTACAAGTTAAAGTCTTAAACCCTAAAATCACTGAAGATAAAGCGTTTTCTTTGCCTACTCGTGCCACTGACGGCAGCGCAGGTATTGATTTGCGCGCTTGTATTGATGAGCCTTTAACGATTAAAGCGGGTGCTACCCATTTGATTGGTACTGGTTTGGCGGTTTATATACAAGATCCTAACTTTGCAGGTATGATTTTACCGCGTTCAGGTCTTGGACATAAGCATGGTATTGTTTTGGGTAACTTGGTTGGACTTATCGATGCTGATTATCAAGGTGAGCTGATGGTCAGTATTTGGAATCGTAGTCAGGAAGACTTTGTATTGAGTCCTGCAGAACGCATGGCACAATATGTGGTTGTCCCTGTTGCCCGTCCTGAATTTGAAGTCGTGACAGAATTTAGTGATACCAGCGCACGTGGTGCTGGTGGTTTTGGACACTCCGGTCGTCAGTAGTCATTATCATTTGCTCTAAATTATATAGTCTAAATCGCATAACCTAAGCTGTATAAAAAACTATCAGCGATTTATTTATTATTCATATTTATCACGATAATAAGGAAGTAAAAGATGCCGTTTTTTGCTGCGCAGCACTCTTTATTTCGTGCTTATGATATTCGCGGTTCACGCCAGCATTTTACCACTGACTTTGTTCAAGCTTTAGGGTATGCCTTGGCGCATCTTTATCACGTTCAACAAGACAGTGATAACAAAAAAAATATCGTCGTGATTGGCTATGATGTACGTCGTGATAGTGACGTTATTGCTCAAAACCTTGCTACTATATTGAGCGAATGCGGTCTACAAGTTATCCAATTGGGACTGATTACCACGCCTATGATGGTATTTTGGGCAGAGCAATATCAGGGACACGGTATTATCGTAACTGCCAGTCATTCGGCCAAAGATATTTTGGGTGTTAAGTGGTTGGTCAACCATCAATCTCCTAGTGTTGAAGACATTCAGACGCTTTACCAGCAAGTCACTCAGCAGCAGTTAACTGTACGTTCTTTAGACAACAGCATGCTTGAAAAAAGTGGTTTGCCTAAAGATGGTCTGCAAGAAACTGGTTTTGAAATCACTGATTTTCAAAAAGTGATCGTTAAAAAAGACAATCAAAAAGGCTATAAAGCGTCAAGCACTCCACGACATGTAGTGGATAACCCTATTAGCAATCAGCAAATGTCTTTATCGCCTGAGCAAGTAGCAGCGCATTATATCGATGCTATTGTGCAAGTGTTTAAAGCACTCTATCCACATGATAACCAATCATTTCTTACTAAGGTAGATTTGGTGGTTGTTATCGATTGTATGCATGGTGCGACCAGTCATATCGCTCAGCAATTATTTGAGCGATATTGCCAAAATGTCATCATGCTTAATAACGTCCCAAACGGAGATTTTCCTGCTGGCAATCCCGATCCTACCGAGCCAAATCGGCTCACACAGTTGCAGCAAAGCGTCGTTAATCATCAGGCAGATATAGGTATCGCCTTTGACGGTGATGGCGACCGACTAATGATCGTCGATAATACAGGTAAGGTAGTCACACCCGATCACTTGCTCTACTTATTAGCAAGGGTGATATTGACTGAGCGTCCAGTCGCTTGTACCCAGTTGCAATCTCCGCCACAAATTCTCTTTGATATTAAATGTTCGCATCATTTGCCGAAGCTACTGACTGAGCTTGGCGCAGAACCTATCATCAGCAAAACTGGCAGTAGTCTAATGCGCCAACAGATGCAGGACTCTGCGGGGCAAATCGTATTTGCTGGAGAGTTATCGGGGCATTTTATCTTTAACGACAGTCGCTTTATTGTCTATGATGATGCCATATATGCAGCTTTAAGACTGTTGCATTGGCTGGCAGCTGATAACTCAAATAGTCTAAATCCTACAACAAATCTTGCTAATATCATCTATCAATTACCAAACATTGTCAGTACTGCCGATCATTATTTACCGCTGCCAGTAAGTGTGTCAACCGATTGCTCAATCATTGAGCAGCTAACTCGACTATGCGTGTACTTACAACAACTCATAAAAGTAATTGCTCCACTGCCTACTCAGGCTGAATATCAAGTACTCAGTACTTGTCAGCGGACGCTTTGTAGTTGCTCTATAAAAAACCTCCCTATTAGCATAGAGCAAGCCAAAGACTTATTGCCAATAGGTACAACTCTGAGCTGTATTGATGGCGTGCGTCTAGATTTCGCCCATGGTTTTGGGGTCATACGTCAATCTAATACCAGTCACAATTTAACCGCGCGCTTTGCAGGAGACAGCATGGCACACCTACAAGATATTCAAGCAAAATTTGCCGCGCTATGTTTTCCTTTTGATGAAAATCTAGCTGCGCAGATTGTAGCTATTTCCCCTCAGTAGTCAGTTATCAAAACTATTTTTTATCACAAATGTAACTTTGTTATTTATGACTTTTTATAACAACAACCAACCGCTTAACACCGTATTGTAGGAGTTTATAATGACCTTGAATTTAGATGAAGCCAAAATTACTGCTGAAGTCTTGACCACCGCCCTGCCCTATATTCAACGCTTCGTCGATAAAATCATTGTGGTCAAATACGGCGGCAATGCCATGACCGATCCTGCGCTTGAAAGCTCATTTGCCCGAGATATCGTCCTACTCAAAACTGTTGGTATGCATCCTGTGGTCGTACATGGTGGCGGTCCACAAGTGGATAATTTATTAAAAG
This sequence comes from Psychrobacter sp. SC65A.3, assembly GCF_025642195.1. Taxonomy (NCBI): domain Bacteria; kingdom Pseudomonadati; phylum Pseudomonadota; class Gammaproteobacteria; order Moraxellales; family Moraxellaceae; genus Psychrobacter; species Psychrobacter sp. SC65A.3. The sequence goes on from NZ_CP106752.1 coordinate 2,313,550, forward strand.
AGCTTGGGCGGCACTCAGACCGTATCGATGGGATGCGCGTTACTGACAAGGACACCATGGATATCGTCGAGATGGTACTTGGCGGCAATGTTAATAAATCGATTGTGAGCTTGATCAATAAACATGGCGGCTGCGCCATCGGTTTGACGGGTAAAGACGCCAATTTAATCTTAGCTAAAAAACTGATAATGGAAAAGATTGGAGCAGATGGTGTTGCTGTACCAATAGATTTAGGCTTTGTCGGGGACGTAGTGAGTGTTAATAAAGACGTGATTAACATGCTGATTGCTTCCGACTTTATTCCTGTCATCGCCCCGCTTGGCGTCGACGAAGAAGGCAATACTTATAATATCAACGCCGATTTGGTCGCTGGTAAAGTCGCCGAATTCTTGCAGGCAGAGAAACTCATGCTATTAACCAATATCAAAGGGGTATTGGGTCGTGATGGCGAAGTCGTGACTGGTTTGACGCCTAAGACTGTGGATAGCCTAATTGAAGATGGTACGATTTCAGGCGGCATGATTCCTAAAATTCAGTGTGCGCTTGATGCGGTTCGTAGTGGCGTAAAAAGTGCCGTTATCGTCGATGGCCGCGTACCGCATGCGACGTTGTTAGAGATTTTTACCAACGAAGGTGTTGGTACACTAATCAGTCGAGATCTAGGCTAATCATTGGCCGAATAACAGGAGTGAATCATGGCATTGTGGCTTTGGTGTCTACTTTTTATCTTGGAAAGCCTGTACTGCTGGTGGATTATTGGCTATGGTGGCGCAAAATGGATAGAAGGGTGGAAGTCATTTTTCCTCATTGAGTGGTTTGCACTAGATTGGAATGCCGAACAAATTCGCTTTTACGTCTTGCTTATATGGCTCGCAAGTGTGATTTGGTTTATTTTAGGTGTTATAAAGCCCGAGCTAAGAGGTTCTTAGCTCGGGCTTTATTAATGGTAGCAGTATGCTTTTACGAAAAAACTTTATCAAACTCAGCTTCACTAAAGCCGCATAATAATATTGGCTGATTTTTATCTACCCGCGCGCCTTCAACTATCGGACGCTTAATCATACTTGTATTTTCAATAAGTAAATCAATGGATTTATCCACATCGCTATCCGCAGCTTGCTTTTGAGCATCTTCTAGCTTACGCCATGTCGTTCCGCGCTTGTTTAATACTTTATCAATACCTAGGCTATCCACCCAGCGCTGTATCGTTTCTTTATCAATACCCTGTTTTTTATAATCATGAAAGTTATAGCTAACGCCCAACTCATCAAGCTTGGTAAAGGCTTTTTTCATGGTGCTACAAGATTTTATACCGTAAATGGTGATGGTCATAATGTCTCCTTGTCAATGAACGTTACTGTTTATTATACTCAAATAATGCTCGAAGCTGGCACATGGCAAATGTGGATATCGGAAAGCAGCGAATGCAAGCCGAAAAGCCACTAGGTAATCAATGAAAGGCGACATCCTATCGTCGCAATTTTCGCCAAATTACGCTATGCTATGGCATTATAAAATTTCACCCCATTTATCTGTAATAACCGATTCCGAGCCAACTATGACCAACGCCGTAACAGCAGAAACTGCTAATACTAACCATACTAATAATACTTCTAGCGACAAGACCCAATATCAGCCGCAACTTATCGAAGCGCAGCAGCAAGCCAAATGGGCAACAGATAAGCGCTTTGAAGTGAGCAATGAGCCAAGTGCTAAACCAAGCCGTTATATGCTGTCAATGTTCCCGTACCCAAGTGGTAAGCTGCATATGGGTCACGTGCGCAACTATACTATCTCTGATGTATTAAGCCGTTATTATCGTCTCAAAGGTTATGAAGTCATGCAGCCAATGGGCTGGGATGGTTTTGGCTTGCCAGCAGAAAACGCCGCGATTGCCAATCAGACGCCGCCTGCTAAATGGACGTTTGAGAATATTGACAGCATGCGCGCCCAGCTAAAATTGCTTGGCTTGTCTATTGACTGGTCACGTGAATTTGCCACTTGTAGCCCTGAATATTATCAGTGGGAGCAGTGGTTGTTTTTGCAGTTATACAAAAAAGGCTTGGTCTATAAAAAGCTTGCGACCGTCAACTGGGATCCAATCGACAATACTGTATTAGCCAACGAGCAAGTCATCGATGGTAAAGGCTGGCGCAGTGGCGCTATGGTCGAAAAGCGCGATATTCCGATGTATTATTTTAATATCACTGATTATGCTGATGAGTTGCTTGATGATTTGGATCAGCTAGAGGGTCACTGGCCATCTGAAGTGATTACCATGCAGCGCAATTGGATCGGTCGTAGCTCAGGTATGGAAGTGCATTTCCCTTATGAGCTGGCTGGTCAAAGCAATAGCTTAGACGTCTTTACTACTCGTCCTGATACTTTGATGGGTGTCACTTATGTGGCAGTGGCCGCAGAGCACCCGCTAGCCCAATATGCCTCCGAGAATAATAAAGCGATTGCAGAGTTTTGTGCCCTTTGTAAGAAAGGCTCAGTCGCTGAGGCAGACCTTGCTAAAGCCGAAAAAATTGGTATGGATACAGGTCTAACCGTGACCCATCCATTGACTGGCGAAGAAGTGCCTGTTTGGGTTGCCAATTATGTACTTATGAGCTATGGCTCAGGTGCGGTCATGGCAGTACCTGCTCACGATGAGCGCGACTATGAGTTTGCTACTAAGTACAGCCTGCCTATCAAACAAGTGATTGAGATTCCTGCAGGGTACTTTGATGATGTAGAAGAAAGTAATGACAATCGTGCTTATACCGAACGCAATACTCTAGTCAACTCAGGCGAGTTTGATGGCATGGATTTTGAGCAAGCGTTTGAAGCGATGCTTGCTAAGCTTGAGCCTAAGGAGCTTGCTAAGAAAAAAATTCAATACCGTCTCCGTGATTGGGGTGTTTCACGCCAGCGTTATTGGGGTTGCCCTATCCCAATGGTCAACTGTGAACATTGCGGTACCGTGCCAGTTGAAGAACAAGACTTGCCGGTTGTCTTGCCAACTGACGTCGTCCCTGACGGTCGCGGTAATCCACTAAAAAATATTCCAGAATTTGTGAATACCACTTGCCCTAAATGTGGCAATCCTGCTGAGCGCGAAACCGATACCTTTGATACTTTTGTTGAATCGAGCTGGTATTACGCGCGCTTTGCCAGCCCAAATGATACGACCAACATGGTCAATAAATCTGCCGCCAATAAATGGTTGCCAGTTGACCAATATATCGGCGGTGTCGAGCACGCGGTGATGCATCTGCTTTATGCGCGCTTCTTCCACAAGCTCATGCGTGATGAAAACTTAGTATCAGGCGATGAGCCATTTGCCAATTTGATGACTCAAGGAATGGTACTTGCGGGTACTTTCTACCGCGTGAATAGCGATGGCAGTACCACTTATTACTTTACCGAAGACATCGATATTGACTTTAACGAGCGCGGTCAGCCGATTAAAGCCATCCTAAAATCAGATGGACAGCCGGTAACGATTGGCAAAATCGAAAAAATGTCAAAGTCAAAAAATAATGGTGTCGACCCGCAGCTTACCATTGATAAATATGGCGCGGATACCGTTCGTCTATATACTTTGTTTACAGCCCCTGCCGATCAAACGCTTGAATGGTCAGATGATGCGCTAAAAGGCCCTTATAATTTTGTTAAAAAAGTATGGCGCATTGCTTCTGAGCATATCCAAGCGTTAACTGATACCAACTTAAGTCTTGAATCGCTCAATAGTGATGCTTTAAATACGGATAGCTTAAGCAAAGAAGCTAAAACCTTGCGCCGTAAGACGCATGAAACCATTGGCAAGATTGATAGTGACTTGGGTAAACGTCTAGCACTCAATACGCCAGTTTCTAGCCTAATGGAGCTTGCTAATGAGCTGAGTAACTTTAAAGCTAATAGCGAGCAAGAGCTGCAAGTACAGCACGAAGCCTTGACTGATTTATTGATTATGCTGTCGGTATATGCGCCACACATTGGCGAGCATTTACTTGAGGAATTAGGGCTTGATACCGTCACCCTAAATTACCCTGCGGTAGACGAGCGCGCACTGGTACAAGATATGATTACCATGGTGATTCAGGTCAATGGAAAAATGCGCGGCAAAATGGATGTGGCACCTAATAGCGACCCTGAGCAGCTAAAAGCACAGGCACGCGCGATTGAAGGTGTGGCAAAGTTCCTGACCGGTGATATCAAAAAAGAGATCGTTGTACCGAATAAACTGGTTAATATCGTGGTTGCTGGCTAGAGATAATTAAACGCAGATGTTTTAGGTTTTCTTATCATAATAAGAATAGCAATTATGACGGATAAGCACCATGCTATGTCGTCATATCAAACAACATGTAAGGGAAAAAGCCCATGCCTAATAAGTCGAATAGACAGAAACTAGCGACCGCATTACTTGCATCTCTGCCAATGCTTGCCATCGTTGGGGCGACTGCCAGTCTTAGTGGCTGCGGCTTTCAACTACGCGGTTATGATGCGCCCATGCTGTTTGATGTGGCGAAGACCGCGGTAATTATCGAAGACAATCGCACTGCATTCCCACTGAAGCTGCCGCTCACAAAGCGCCTTGAGGCATTGGGCGTTGATGTCATTACTAACATGACATTGACTGATGTCGCTAGTAACAATCAAAACGTAGGCGCTGAAACCATCGCTGCGATTACTGTCAATAACGTACGTTTTAAGCGTTATGAATTGGTCGGCGTATTAACAGAAATTCGTTTAGTGATATCAGCCGATGTTAGCTATCAAAGCATAGATAATGGTAAGCCTATAACGCTCAGTAATCCGATTCAAGTTGAACGTAGCTATCAGTATAACGAAGCGTCAGTGAGCACCGACGATCAGCAAGGTGATCAAATTCGTGAATGGCTCTATGACAGTTTAGCAAGACGTATCACCGATCAATATGTCGCGATTGCATTGCCAAAGGTGACACCTGCCAGCGCCACTACTTCTGCGCAAATCGGTAAAGGTACAGGCGCTACGGCGATTCTTGTACCCAAACCTTAATATGGCTCAAATGTAGCTTAGCAATTTTTTGGCTTTGCTTTTTTATTCACAACTTTGTGTGCGTTAGCCTTTTATGCAAGATACTTTTATACAAGCTTATCCAAAACTACAGCGATCCTCATTTGCTGTAGCAGGCTTGTGGCTAGCACATGGTGACGAGCCATTATTAAGTCAATGGCTCATCGATGCGCTGCGTCCACATTGGCGCGCGCAGAATTACGCCATTAAGCGTATTGAGCTGGTATCAGTTAAGAGCTGGCAAGAAGTATTGACAGAGCTTGGCAGCCAGTCTTTATTTGATGATGCCAGTGCCTTGATTGTCACAGGCAACCATAAACCTGATAAGGCAGTCATTACAGAACTTGAACGCTTTGCACAGGACGCTCAAGCAGGCAGCCACAGTCATAGCTTATTATGGTTGACCCCAAAACAAGACAAACGCGCTCAGAGCAGCAAGTGGTTCACGCCATTTGCGCAATATGGTCACGTCATCGACTGTAATTTGTATAATGAGCAGCAGCGTCAGCAGTTATTGCAGATACAAGCGCAGCAGTTTGGCTTAAAGCTATCGCAAGAAGCGTGGCAGCTACTCATGTCACATACTGAACATCATTTGCTCAGTGCCTATCAAACCTTATGGCGTTTATCCTATTTGTTTGCCCCACAACTCATGGCAAATAATGATGCTGCCATTCAAGAAACTACAAACTCTAGCCCGCACCTATCACAGGTCGCACTAGATATTAATGACTTACAAGCGGCATTGGTCAGCGATGCGCAGTTTAGCGTGTTTGATTTGTCCGATGCGATGCTTGCTGGCAATAGTGCCCAAGTCGCTAAAATCATATTTCAGCTCAAAGCCACGGATGAGCCAACAACCTTAGTATTATGGGCAATCAGTAAAGACATGCGACAAATCATGCAACTGATGGATGGTCAAGATCCGCAAGCCCTAGGTATTTGGCGCAGTAAACAAGGCTTATATCAGCAAGCCTGTCGTCGTCAGTCAAAAGCGCAATCAGCCGCGTGGCCTGCTCTGCTTTATCGCTGTGATCAGGCAATCAAAGGTCTTATTATCCAGCCAGCATGGGAGCTATTACTACAAGCTGCGTTAGAATTATCAGGAAAACGTTTGTTCCCTACTAAATGACCAGAGTGATGAATTCTTAGTTATTTATCAGTCAGTAACCAATAATACCTATAAGAACGATATTATTTCTTAACCTGCTTTTTCAACGATAAACTTCCTGCACAAATCCAAATCTCCTCTGCAAAACCTGCCTCAATATCTCTTCTTAACCTTTCGCAAACTAACTCCCATTCCCTTTTGTCCGTCGAGCCTCTATTATAGTGACATTTATAGTTACATTTGATTTTCTTGTTATTGGATTGTCGTCATGCGCAAAATTAGCAAAAACTCTGCTATTAAATGGGGCATTATTGCCCTCGTCATCATCGCTTTAGGGGTTTTAGCCTACAAAACCTTAAAACCAAAAGAAGTAACACCCAACTATCTAACAGCGACCGCTGAGATTGGCGATATCGAAAACAACGTTATGGCATCGGGTAAAGTTAAAGCTTTAAATACCGTCGATGTTGGTGCGCAAGTATCTGGTGAAGTGACGCGACTATTCGTTGAAGTCGGTGATGAAGTGCAAAAAGGCGATTTGATTGCGCAGATTGACCAAGTAACGCAGAAGAACAGTCTAAGCAATGAGCAAGCAAGCCTTGAGCAAAGTGAAGCGGCGCTACAAAGTGCACGAGCTGAGTCGTTAAGTCGTCAAGCAGGTTTAAAAAGTGTGCAGGCAGATCTTGCCAGCCGCCAAGCTGAGTTAAGACAAGCGCAAGCAGATTTTTCACGCTTGCAAGGCTTACTCGCTATCGACGCGATATCACAGCAGGATTATGATACTCAAGGGACAAAGGTACAAACTGCGCAGGCAGCAGTCGCCAATGCGCGTGCCTCTATCGATACGGCTAAAGCCGCTATTGCCACTACTGCAGCGAATATTAACAGCCAGCAGGCAGCATTACGTAAATCTCAAACCAACGTCAGCACCGCGCAAGAAGATTTAAGCTACACCACCATTCGCGCGCCGATGTCAGGTACTGTAGTATCGGTAACGACTGAGCAAGGGACAACGGTCAATGCCAATCAAAGTGCACCGACCATTGTTACCTTAGCTGATTTATCTACCGTACGCATCAATGCTCAAATCTCTGAAGCTGACGTCATTAATGTCAAAGCGGGCTTGCCTGTTTATTTTAATATCATCGGTAATCCCGACCAAAAATATGATTCGATCCTTAAAGCGATTGAACCGGCTCCTGAGAAAATCAGTGATACCAGCTCGACCGATGCCGCCATTTATTACGTTGGTTATATCGAAGTGCCCAATACCGAGCGCCGCTTTCGTATCGATATGACCGCGCAAGTTTATATCATCATTAACCAAGCAAAAGACGCGCTGCTTATCCCTTCTGCCGCACTGCAACCTGCCAGTAAAACTGGGAAATCTAAAAATTCAAAAAATCTGACTACTAAGAATACTACGGCGAATGCTGACAGTGATTCTACGGCGACTATGGCAAATGTACGCGTTCTTAAAGCTGATGGCACAGTGGTTGAACAAGCTGTCACAGTTGGTATCAATAACCGCGTCAATGCGGAGATATTGAGTGGTCTTAAAAAAGGTGACGAGGTTATCTTAAGCGAAGAGGGACCAGATAGTGGCAGCAAAGGCAGTGGTGGCAGAGGCGGCAGACCGTTTTAGCCTTAACTCCAAAATCAGATAGAACAAGATTTAAATGACATTCAAACGAGCGACAAATCAGCTTTGATATTGATTAAGATAAGCAGGATAGTAAATGAGCAGCCAAGATCTTTATGCTAACGCCGTTACTGATAAGCCTTTGATGCAAGTCAAAGGCTTGATTAGAGAGTTTAAAGCCGGCGAGCAGACCATTCGTGTATTGCACGATATCAATCTAACCATCCATCAAGGCGAGATGGTGGCTATTATTGGACAATCAGGCTCAGGCAAATCAACCTTGATGAATATTTTGGGCTGCTTGGATCAAGCGACTGCCGGCGATTATCAAGTATTTGGTCAATCCGTTAATCGTTTAGCCCCTGATGAACTGGCAAAGCTGCGCCGTGAACACTTTGGTTTTATTTTTCAGCGTTACCATCTATTGGGTGACATCAGTGCCCGTGACAATGTCTCTGTGCCTGCCGTCTATGCAGGGATGGATGGGCAAGCGCGCAATGAGCGTGCCGAGAAGCTCTTATCAGATTTGGGACTGGCGGACAAAGTCAATAATCGCCCAAGCCAGTTATCGGGTGGTCAGCAGCAGCGTGTGTCTATCGCAAGGGCATTGATGAACGGCGGTGATATTATCTTAGCGGATGAGCCGACAGGCGCGCTAGATAGCAAGTCAGGCAAAGATGTCGTACAAATCTTGAAAGACTTAAATGCGCAAGGTCATACCATTATTATGGTAACGCATGACCCCAGTCTTGCTGCTCAAGCTGAGCGCGTGATTGAAATCAAAGACGGTTATATCATTGCCGATTATAAAAACGAAGACTATCAGCGTCCAGCAGCACAACCTGCGTCGATAATAGACAAACACCGTAAGAGCGCGTTTGGCAGCTTTATCGACCGCTTGCTTGAATCGTTTAAAATGTCTTTACTTGCTATGCGGGCGCATAAAATGCGTACTCTGCTGACAATGCTAGGTATCATCATTGGTATTGCCTCTGTGGTATCGGTTGTCGGGCTCGGTAAAGGCTCACAAGAGCAGATATTGTCTAATATCAGCTCACTAGGTACCAATACCATCACCGTCACCGACGGCTACCCTTACGGCGATCCTAGACGTCAGTATAATGATGATAACTTGACCCCACAGGATGCCCAAGCGGTTGCAGATCAGCCTTATGTACTTAGTGTCAGTCCACAGCTGAATAGCAATATGAGCGTCCGCTATCGTAATGTCCAAGAAGCCGCCAGTATCAGCGGAGTAGGTAAAGATTATCTCGATGTCAGTGGTGAAACATTGGCAATGGGTCAAGGCTTTGATGAACAAAGCATCTTACGCCGCACCCAAGATATTATTATCGACAGCAATGCACATAAAACCTTCTTTCCTACTATAGCAAACCCTATCGGTGAGGTACTATTGATAGGTAGTGTTCCTGGACGCGTGATTGGGGTACTGGAGCCAAACGAAGGCGGATTTAGTAGAAGCGTCGACACCCCTACTTTATATATGCCCTATACCACCATGATGTCACGGCTCATAGGCAGCGCCTATATCGAGAGTTTTATTGCGCTGATTGATAATAACATCTCCTCTTCTGCCGCTGAGTCTGCCATCTCAGATCTGATGAAAAGCCGTCACGGTACCGATGATTTTCGCATACGTAACTCCGACTCTATCCGTCAAACCATTGAATCTACAACGGCAGCATTGACCTTGCTGATATCCTCTATCGCCATTATCTCTCTGATTGTCGGCGGTATTGGCGTCATGAATATCATGCTGGTATCCGTGACCGAGCGCACCAATGAGATTGGCGTACGTATGGCAGTCGGTGCTCGTCAAAGCGATATCATGCAGCAGTTTTTGATTGAAGCCATTTTGGTCTGTATATTAGGTGGTCTATTAGGTATTGGTATGGCGTTTGCTATTGGTGAGCTGATTAACCGTGTTGGTGGTGATAGTTTTAAAGTCATTTATTCTTCGACCTCCATTATTGCCGCCTTTGTTTGTTCGACACTTATTGGCGTGGTATTTGGATTCTTGCCTGCCCGTAATGCCGCCAAATTGGATCCTGTTGAAGCGCTCTCTAGAGATTAGTAAGATTTTAAGCAAAAATTTTCAAACATCATTTTTAAAATAACAAACTATCCGCGATAATAGGTGACTCGATAGCCAAATAAGAGTCAAAGTTAAAAAACATTCATTATTATCTAAGATTTTTAACTTTTTTGCTGATTCGGGGTTGTATTTGTCTTAATTATATATATAATGTGCTCTCACGTTTAGAGATACAAATTATCTAAATATGAAACAAGTTTGATGCCTCTTTTGATATTGAGCAGTCAATAAAGAAAGACCTTAAACTTACCGAAAATTCCCTTAAAAGAATTTTCACTTGTAGAGTCAAAAAAGCAGTGCTTTTTTTATACTCTTTAGGGCCGATAGCTCAGTTGGTAGAGCAGTTGACTTTTAATCAATTGGTCCCGCGTTCGAGTCGCGGTCGGCCCACCATCTTTAGTATTACCCTTCTTATGTATGCTACCCTATCCGGTAGTGATGTAATAAGTTTAAAGACATCCTTTTTGATGTCTAGTTTTAATAAATTTCCCTTTAAGGAAATTTATCTTGCGAAGCTAAAATTGTCATACAATTTTTTAACGCTTCTCAGGGCCGATAGCTCAGTTGGTAGAGCAGTTGACTTTTAATCAATTGGTCCCGCGTTCGAGTCGCGGTCGGCCCACCATATTTAGGAAAGCCCAATCATTTAATGATTGGGCTTTTTTTTGTTTGTATTATTTGATTAAGGGGTATCTACTCTTTTACGAGCAAATTTAACTTGTGCAAGCATGAGCTTAAAACCATTTTGTAACGTTGTTTTGCGTAGTTCATTCGGTGCCCGTTCTATCAATTTTTCAAAGTCTTTATCGCTAAGCTTAACTCTTTTATCATGCGCCAGTAATAAAGTATCTGGTTGTAGTGCTTTTACCTTGTCCAATGACGCGCGGTAAGCGTCAGGTAAAGTAATTAAGTAAGGCGAGACAAATCTATTTTTGATAATTAATATCAGATCGGCGGTATACGCCTGCTTGCTTTGCGGATGCCATAAAGACAAGTCCCGATCGGTATGCCCTGGCGTCTCCAAGACGATCCAATCGTCAAAATTTGGCACACGGTCGCCATCTTCAACAGTGATATCCGCTTTTAAAATGGGGTGGTACCAGACGTTGGTCATGGACTTACCTTGGCGACTGGCGACATAATAAGTCAATCCCAAATCATTCAGATGGGCAATTCTACCCAAAACACCATGGTACCAAGGCTTTTCGGACATTGCGGTAACTATCTGACAGCCGGTTTTTTGCTGCAACAGCTTAGCGCCGCCCGCATGATCGGGATGCATATGCGTGACCATGACGGTCTTAAGTTGCTCAACTGGACGTTTTAGAGTGTCGGTAATATACGCTAAAATCTTATCGACATCACATCGACACCCTGAATCTAACAATAATAACTTGTCAGGATAAACCGCCATATACGTTGTCTGAATATATCCCTCTATCGCAACGATATCTACTAAACTCATAATATCCCTTTATCTAATATAACGCTTATATTAGCCATTTAAATATCCATATATGAAAGCAAAGGCTATATTTAACCAGCTTATTCATTGCCGTATTCTTGATGTTATTAAACAATATGATTAATGATTATAACGTTCAATAACGGTTTAGAAGTAATATTCAGTGAACGCTTGTGACTAAAAATTATTTAGGCTGAAGAATAAAAAATTCTCATAAAAAAACCCAGCACAGTGGCTGAGTTCATTGTTGGAGATTTACATACGAATATATTAAGCCAAATTAAGCTAAGTCACGAACCTTTGGCTCACGTTCCCATAAGCGCGATTTGGCATTTTCAATAAAGACGTCTATATCAGATAGTGGCGTGACAAAGGCATCTTTTTCAATCGGTAGTTTACTTAAGATAAACTCGTCCGTTGCCCCGCAATAAGAAATCGCTTTACAGTGTACATAAGCGTCGGTGAACCAATCTAACGTAGCACTGTCTTTAGCCAACTTCTTAGCTTGGTCAGGCATGATGATACTAACCACGGCATCAAACATCACGGATGGACCCCCTGCTACACGCTCATCAGCTTGTATGATGGTATCATCGTCCAATTTGACTTCTTTATTCGGTGCAATAATTTTGACACTGGCACCTTGTGCTTGCGCTGCCTTCTCATACTTCTCTATTTCACTATGCTTTGAGCCTTCCGCTACCAAAATACCAATCATGCGACCCTTTAAGCTCTTAGGTGACAGACCAATCGTTCTTACGGCTGGAGAGATTTCCATATCTTGAATAGGTGCGGCAGATTCAGCAGCTTCCGGCAGCTCCATACCCAACGCTTTTGCTACGCGACTTGCCAAATCTTCATCGATATTACGTAGATGACTAAGCGTACGACTACGGACATGCGCTGTATCTACTTTACCTAGCTCAAAAGCATAGGCTGAGGCAATGTGTGCTTGTTCAACTGTCGTTTGGCTGCGATAGAACATACGTGGCTGACTATAATGATCCGCGAAGCTCTCAGCGCGCACGCGACCTTTAACACCATCATCTAGCGTCTCAGCAAAAGACGCAAAGCCTTTCTTCACACTCTCACGTGGTCTGGTAGGATCAAGACTTTGTGGCTCATAAAGCACGCGCGTTTTTGGTACTTGCATCTGCATATGACCATCTTGCTGATTATTAGCAAACGGACATTTTGGTGCATTGATTGGAATTTGTGCAAAATTTGGTGAGCCTAAGCGCGATAACTGAGTGTCCAAGTAGCTGAACAGACGACCTTGTAATAAGGGATCATTACTAAAATCGATACCCGGTGGTACATGCGATGGACAGAAAGCCACTTGTTCTGTTTCAGCAAAGAAATTATCAGGATAACGATTTAGTACCATTTTACCAACGATTTTGACGGGCACCATTTCTTCTGGAATCAGCTTGGTCGCATCTAAATGATCGAACGGAAAGTCATTGGCTTCTTCTTCCGTGAATAATTGCACGCCAAATTCCCATTCAGGGAAATCACCGTTATTAATCGATTCAAACAAATCGCGGCGATGATAATCAGGATCGGCACCAGAGATTTTTACCGCTTCATCCCATGTCGTTGATTGTACACCAAGCACTGGTTTCCAGTGGAAACTCATAAAGGTACTTTTGCCTTCTTTATTAATTAGGCGATAACTATGAATACCAAAACCTTCAATCATGCGTAAGCTACGTGGTATCCCGCGATCACTCATCAACCAAATGACGTTGTGCATGGTTTCAGGACTTAATGAGACAAAATCCCAAAACGTATCATGAGCGGACGCTGCTTGCGGAAAACCACGATCCGGCTCAGGTTTGACTGCATGGACAAGGTCTGGGAATTTCATTGCATCTTGGATGAAGAAAATCGGCATGTCATTACCGACCAAATCCCAGTTGCCTTCTTCGGTATAAACTTTGACTGAAAAGCCACGTACATCACGCGGTGTATCTTTTGAGCCTTTGCTACCGGCAACAGTTGAAAAACGCGTAAATAGTGGCGTTTGCTTACCCGTTTCAGTCAAAATTTTAGCCGTGGTATATTCTTCTAATGATTCGGTCAGCTCAAAATAACCGTGTGCGGCACTACCACGCGCATGCACAATACGCTCAGGAATACGCTCATGGTCAAAGTGATGGATCTTTTCACGTAAGACAAAATCCTCTAATAGCGTTGGACCGCGCGGTCCTGCTTTGAGTGAGTTTTGATTGTCCGAAATTGGTACACCCTGTTGGGTGGTGAGTACTTTGGTGTCATCACCTGCACGTTGATGGGTTTCACCACCATTGCCACGTTCCATATTCATGTCTTTAGCGGGGTCGGTATGATCAATATTCTTATTCATAAAATATCCTAGCTAGCTGATGAGTAAAAATGGACTATAACTAGACCATTTAATAAGCGCTAACACAGTTTTTATATCCGTAGCAATAGTGGCGACTTCAAATGTCCGTTTATTTTCTGTGTTGTAGCACGGTTAAAGATAAAAACTGATTCAAGCACTCTTGAGATAGCAATGCTGAGCTCAACAATTATCTTACTCAAAAATTTTGCTTAGGTATGTCAACTATATGGTTAAGCGTGTTGATATTTGGTTAAGAAAATCAGGCATTAGTTAAGCTTACAAACAATGATAACGTCTATTATTTTTAACAATATAGCGTTGTTATGTCGTTATTCTTTACGCTATCCTGTAAAAGGTGTCTGCTCATTAGGGTTAAAAGGGTGGATCGGTTTTGAAATACGCTATTTTTCATTGACATTTTTTAACTAACATAATGAGGCTACTCATGACATTCACATTGACATCCACTTCTCCCAAATCATCTAAGCGCTACGGCGAAAAGTTATTGTACAGCGCCTCTCTAGGCTTAACAGCACTACTACTTAGCCAAACAGCAGCAGCGATTACCACTAAAAATGTCACTTATACAGTAGATAATCAACCCTATGAGGGCTATTACGCCAAAGCAGATAAACCCAATGCGCCATTTATATTACTGATTCATGATTGGGATGGGCTAACAGATTATGAGCGCAAGCGCGCTGATATGTTGGCAAGTGAGGGCTATAACGTACTGGCTGCTGATATGTTTGGGAAAGGTATCCGCCCGTCAACTATTGAAGACAATAAACGCTTAACCGGTGCACTATATGACGATCGCAGCAAAATGCGCCGCCTACTTCAAGGCGCATTGAACGCTGGCCAAGAGCAAGGCAATGATGCACGCACAGGTGTAACGATGGGCTATTGTTTTGGCGGTACGGTTGCTTTAGAGCTAGCACGCTCAGGATTCCCACAAAAAGCGTTTGTCCCTTTCCATGGTGCCTTTGACACCCCAATAGGTCAAAGTTATGATAAGACGACTGGCGAGATATTGGTATTTCATGGCTCTGCGGATGAATCCGTCTCCCTTGAAAGCTTTGCCACTTTGGGTAAGACGTTAGAAGCGGCAAAAGTGCCACATGAGATGCTAACCTATAGTGGTGCGCCACATGCCTTTAGTGTGTTCGGAAGCGATAGATATGATGCCCGTGCTGATGAGCGTTCTTGGAAACGTTATTTAGATTTTTTAGCAGAAGCCTATAAATAATTTGACTGTATATAATTTAAATATAGTAAATTCAGTATTAAAACGATACAGCGGAATGGGAATAAATTTTTCGTAGGCTCTGTCGGCGTAGGCACAGCACGCCAGAAATATTTGTACCTGTTCCGCGTTGCAATATAACGCATCTTTTTTATTTGGGATCAATTATAGATATAAAAAAAAGACTTCTCAATCAAGATCTTATAACGATCGATTAAGAGGTCTTTTTATGCCAAAGCTTCATTATCCAATTTTTTGAAATACCAATAGCTGGTTATTAGCGGGCATCGCATATTTATCAGATAGGTTTAGATGATATGTCTTTGCCAAAGCTATTATGTCTTCTAAATGACGAATGCCGCTCTTTGGATCGCGTTGTCTGAGGCTGCTATCAAACTGCTGATTACCCGCGCTGGTATAATGTCCGTTTTCATTAAATGGTCCATATACGATTAACTTTCCATTTATAGGTAAAGCCTCACCTACTAACTTAAATAATTGCTCAACCAGCAACCATGAGATGATATGCAGAGTGTTAGCAGTAAATACCGCATCATAGGGCTGATTGCTAGCAAGACTCATCGGTAGTGAATCCACTGCCAAATCAAAAGCCAGTGGTGCATATAAATTGGGCACAGGATAAGCAGTATGCCAAGCACTGATAGTGGCATGATGCGCTGACACATCACTAGTCTGCCATGTTAAATGCGCCAATCTCGGTGCAAAATACACACTATGCTGTCCTGTTCCTGAACCCACTTCCAATACATGATTAAAATCTTGCAATTCCTGCTGTAAAATTTCTAAAATTGGCTGCTTATTATTTTCACAGGCTTGAGAAAACGGCATACCAACAGGAGCAATAGATTGGCTATTATCTAAATCATTATTAAACACTGCTAATATCCTTATATGCCTTCGTTATCACAGCTTTGATAGAAATAATGACTACAAGCAAAGCATTAAAAAAACTAATAAATACCTGCCTCTATTCCAGCTGCCAGCGTCATCGCTAACTCTTCGACTTGCTCAGTAAATGCCTCTTGCCAATCGCCTTGTAAAATCAGCGCTTCTTGAATCCATTCCCAACGCAGTCCAGTGGTAATCGTCTTCATCGCAAGTTTGGTGCCCGTACCATCATGTCCTGCACGAATATATAACGCAAATGGCATACCCTGTTTCTTCTCTAACACAGGATAGTAACAGCGATCAAAGAAGTCCTTGGTCAGTCCTGCCATATAAGCCAAGTTCTCAGTCGTCCCTAATAACAGCGCATCAGCTGCCAGCACATCATCAGGCTGGGTATCTTGTGGCGACTTCAATATGACATTAATATCTATATCGGGATGATTGGCACCATCGTAAGCCGCTTGTGCCAATTTTTTGGTATTAGGCGATGGCGCATGAGCGACGATAAGCAAGGTTTTGCTAGCCATATTAATCACCATTATAGAGGTTACTAGGTTTTTGAATTAGTAGTTCTTGGAATCAATAGCTCTTAGAATTAATAGTCACCTTTTGCATAATATCAGGATGAATACTTTTCGCAACCGGACAAGTGAGCGCAGTGTTATAGAATATCTTTTGCGTCTTGTCATCTAATTGTTGATTAAAAGTAATGGCAATATGCACTTCACTAACGCGTCTTGGGTCAGCTGCCATTACTTTCGTTACTTCAGCGGTAGTGCCTGCGATATCAATCTCCATATCACGAGCTTTGATACCAATAATAGTGAGCATACAACTGGCTAAGCTGGTCGCCAATAAATCAGTCGGTGAAAACGCTTCGCCTTTACCCTGATTGTCAGTAGGCGCGTCGGTAATGATTTCATTATTTGACTGTAGATGAATGGCTTGGGTACGTAAATTGCCTTGATAGGTTACTTTTGAAGTTGTCATGGGGTTCTCTTTGATAGTTATTATTGTTGGATTATTAACTCTTTAAATATTTTTGAATAACTCTTTGATATATAGTAATTACTATA
Organism: Psychrobacter sp. SC65A.3; assembly: GCF_025642195.1. Taxonomy (NCBI): domain Bacteria; kingdom Pseudomonadati; phylum Pseudomonadota; class Gammaproteobacteria; order Moraxellales; family Moraxellaceae; genus Psychrobacter; species Psychrobacter sp. SC65A.3. The sequence continues at coordinate 2,330,532 of NZ_CP106752.1, forward strand.
GATATTTTAGTCAAAACTTGAAAGTTTAAACGCGGGGACTTCTATATAAATATTCAATGTGCAATGTGCAATGTGCAATGTTTAAGTAGGGTGCAACGAAGGTGTCATATAAACTATTTATTGTTTAATAGACTGATTGCAATATGGATGCGTAAGTTGTACATTCTCAGAACGACCATCACCACCTTCTCTAACTCTTTTAATATGATCATAAGATACAGATTTATCGACATCTAGTTTTTCATTAAAAAGAGATGCTGCCCCAAGAAACATAGCACTTGAATGACGACCTGTAGGGCCATAGAAATAGATTGCAGGATGAAGGCCCAAGCTACCACGATCATTTCCCGTTATCCTAGAAGCTAAACTTATTGTCTTTTTCAATACGTTTAGAGTCCCATCTCCATTAATATCGTCTGGATGGTCTTCCAACTTAGTTATACCGTCTTGTTGGTTTGAATTTGATATAGCAATAAACTCAATAAGTATTTGGAGTGCAGTTCGTATACCCTTTGAGCCACTGAGAGGAAGATCTAGTGTTTTAATAGGTTTCTTAATTTCAGGATCAAATAAAAGTCTATGTAACTTAAGCGACTGCTCCTCTATTTTTTCTGCTTTTTCTTGATCGAATAGAGACCAATAACGATGTCCTTTGCCTGCTCTAATTATTGCTCTAGCAGCTATAGGAACAGGTTTTTTACGATTTCTTAATAGCAGCTCTTCAAGTGTATCTAATGGAGTTCCTTTCATATTAATATTAAAAAATGATGTTTCAGCTTTGTTAGTATCACCCTTAACCCATTGAACGGGTAATCCACGAGCGGTTAAAGTAGTAAGTTTTCTTCTTTGTTCGGGCGTTATATCATCATTGTCATTGTCATCTAAAAGACTTTTATAGTAATTCCAGGTCCCTATCTGTTCTTTTACTAACTTTCTAGTCTTGTCTGCAGCTTTCTTTTGTTCAATCGAAATATCATGACCAAATAGTTTGTGTGATATATAGCCATCTCCGTAATCGTCTTCCATCCAAGCACGAATAACACTCAATCTATGACCACCATCAATCACAAATAAATATGAAGGCGACATCCATAAAATTACCGAAGGTATTAGATCACCATTAATATAACATTCAAGCAAAGATACAACCTGATTTGGCGTCCAATGATTAGTTTCCCTTTGGAAATCAGGCTTCCTAAGCAAAGCCACTATTGGACTTCCTGTAGCTAACTCTCTTGCAGGAATGCTATTGAACGTTTCAAAGGATGAGTTTTCATCTTGCCTATGTGCAAAATCAGCTCTTTTGATCATTGCATCAAGATTTACCAAATTTGATTTAGCAGCCATAAATTTTCCCAGCTAAAAATAGAATAATTCATATCATACACTATTCCACACTTGTTGGCATTTTGACCGATAAAGAAGCTTTAATATTGTATTAAGGATAATTATTAGACCTCTTGCATAAGTCATTGCTAGTCCTCGTAACTCCGTTAGTGGAAGTTAGCAAACAAGTCTTTAATCCATAGCTTCTAAGTTTTTAACCTTTCAAACCAATTGTAAAACCCACGTATTTTCACCACCCTTTCCAAACGTCAGGCAAAAGAAAACCCCCAACGAATTAACGTTGGGGGTTTATCTAGGAATAGAGAGCTGACGATGACCTACTCTCACATGGGCGAACCACACTACCATTGGCGCGACGATGTTTCACTTCTGAGTTCGGGAAGGGATCAGGTGGTTCCATCGTGCTATTGTCGTCAGCAAAGGGGGTTAGATATGAGTCTGTTATTATTGTTTTGACGTCAAGATATTATCTATTGGTCGACCAACTTGTAACCTAACTGAATCAAGGTTAAAGGTGATATCGAAATTATATATTCTATAGCCTAGGCTATACAAGATAGATTAATTAGAGCTTTCATACAAACCACTTGGGTGTTGTATGGTCAAGCCAAACGAGCAATTAGTACAGGTTAGCTACACACATCGCTGTGCTTCCACACCCTGCCTATCAACGTCGTAGTCTTCAACGGCTCTTTAGGGAAATCTAATCTTGAGGTGGGCTTCTCGCTTAGATGCTTTCAGCGATTATCCCATCCGAACGTAGCTACCGGGCAATGCCACTGGCGTGACAACCCGAACACCAGAGGTTCGTCCACTCTGGTCCTCTCGTACTAGGAGCAGATCCTCTCAAATTTCCAACGCCCACGGTAGATAGGGACCGAACTGTCTCACGACGTTCTAAACCCAGCTCGCGTACCTCTTTAAATGGCGAACAGCCATACCCTTAGGACCTGCTTCAGCCCTAGGATGAGATGAGCCGACATCGAGGTGCCAAACACCGCCGTCGATATGAACTCTTGGGCGGTATCAGCCTGTTATCCCCAGAGTACCTTTTATCCGTTGAGCGATGGCCCTTCCATACAGAACCACCGGATCACTAAGACCTACTTTCGTACCTGCTCGACTTGTGGGTCTCGCAGTTAAGCGCGCTTTTGCCTTTATACTCTACGACCGATTTCCGACCGGTCTGAGCGCACCTTCGTACTCCTCCGTTACTCTTTAGGAGGAGACCGCCCCAGTCAAACTACCCACCATACATTGTCCTCGGTATTGTTATACCTGAGTTAGAACCCCAACATGACCAGGGTGGTATTTCAAGATTGGCTCCACAAACACTAGCGTGTCTGCTTCAAAGCCTCCCACCTATCCTGCACAAGTCAGGTCAAAGTTCAATGTAAAGCTGTAGTAAAGGTTCACGGGGTCTTTCCGTCTAGCCGCGGGTACACAGCATCTTCACTGCGATTTCGATTTCACTGAGTCTCTGCTGGAGACAGCGCTGCCATCATTATGTCATTCGTGCAGGTCGGAACTTACCCGACAAGGAATTTCGCTACCTTAGGACCGTTATAGTTACGGCCGCCGTTTACTGGGGCTTCGATCAAGAGCTTCGCTTACGCTAACCCCATCAATTAACCTTCCAGCACCGGGCAGACATCACACCCTATACGTCCACTTTCGTGTTTGCAGAGTGCTGTGTTTTTAATAAACAGTTGCAGCAGCCTGGTATCTGCGACTGCCAACAGCTCAAGGAGCAAGTCCTATCACCATCGGCAGCGTACCTTCTCCCGAAGTTACGGTACCATTTTGCCTAGTTCCTTCAGCAGAGTTCTCTCAAGCGCCTTGGTATTCTCTACCTGATCACCTGTGTCGGTTTAGGGTACGATTCGTTTATAACTATTGCTTAGAAGCTTTTCCTGGAAGCATGGTATTTGCCACTTCGCTGTACAAGTACAGCTTGCTATCAGATCTCAGCATAATGACAGTCCGGATTTGCCTAAACTGTCTGCCTACATCCTTTCACCTGGACAACCAACGCCAGGCTGACATAACCTACTCCGTCCCTCCATCGCATTATAAACAAGTATCGGAATATTAACCGATTTCCCATCGACTACGCCTTTCGGCCTCGCCTTAGGGGTCGACTCACCCAGCCCCGATTAACGTTGGACTGGAACCCTTGATCTTCCGGCGTGCGAGCTTTTCACTCGCATTATCGTTACTCACGTCAGCATTCGCTCTTGTGATACCTCCAGCATGCCTTACGACACACCTTCACAGGCTTACACAACGCTCCCCTACCACTTGAAAACAAATTCAAATCCGCAGCTTCGGCTCCTAGTTTGAGCCCCGTTACATCTTCCGCGCGGGCCGACTCGACTAGTGAGCTATTACGCTTTCTTTAAAGGATGGCTGCTTCTAAGCCAACCTCCTAGCTGTCTATGCCTTCCCACCTCGTTTCCCACTTAACTAGGAATTTGGGGCCTTAGCTGGCGGTCTGGGTTGTTTCCCTCTCCACAATGGACGTTAGCACCCACTGTGTGTCTCCCGGATATCACTCATCGGTATTCGGAGTTTGCATCGGTTTGGTAAGTCGGTATGACCCCCTAGCCGAAACAGTGCTCTACCCCCAATGGTGTTCGTCCGAGGCGCTACCTAAATAGCTTTCGGGGAGAACCAGCTATCACCGAGTTTGATTAGCCTTTCACCCCTATCCACAAGTCATCCCCTAGCTTTTCAACGATAGTGGGTTCGGTCCTCCGGTGCCTGTTACGGCACTTTCAACCTGCTCATGGATAGATCACTCGGTTTCGGGTCTATGCCCTGCAACTAAACGCCCTATTAAGACTCGGTTTCCCTACGGCTCCCCTAAACGGTTAACCTTGCTACAGAACATAAGTCGCTGACCCATTATACAAAAGGTACGCGGTCACCCTAATAAATTAAGGCTCCCACTGCTTGTACGCACACGGTTTCAGGTTCTATTTCACTCCCCTCACAGGGGTTCTTTTCGCCTTTCCCTCACGGTACTGGTTCACTATCGGTCAGTCAGGAGTATTTAGCCTTGGAGGATGGTCCCCCCATCTTCAAACAGGATTTCTCGTGTCCCGCCCTACTTAATATGTTAACGCTAATGTTTCGAATACAGGACTATCACCTACTACGGTCAGCTTTCCCACGCTGTTCTTCTACATTAGCATTAATCGGCTTCTCCCCGTTCGCTCGCCGCTACTTGGGGAATCTCATTTGATGTCTTTTCCTAAGGGTACTGAGATGTTTCACTTCCCCTCGTTTGCCTCTTGTACAAGTACAAGATACCTACCTTATGGTAGGTGGGTTTCCCCATTCAGAAATCTCCGGATCACAGGATATTGCCGCCTCCCCGAAGCTTATCGCAGGCTGTCACGTCTTTCATCGCCTCTGACTGCCAAGGCATCCACCATGTGCGCTTCATTACTTGACCATACAACCCCAAGTAGTCTTTCTCTAACCTTTATTACTAAAGATAGGAGTTAGATTTCTAAGTGCTATATAAGTCTAATTATGATAACGATATCACCTAATTTTATACGCTTGATTCAGTTCTCTTTACTTTTTTAATAACTCACCACTGGGATAACAACTGATGTCGTTAAGTAGTGAGTTATTAAGGTTAGAAACAACGCGTGAACACGTGTTCCTAACCCAGACTCATATCTATGTTTTTAAATAGTCTCTGTGCTCTCGTCGAGTCACAGATTCTGTATAAAACAGAAAGAAGTAATCTTGTCTTTACTAAGACGAATCACTTGTTTCTATTTGATACCTATTTATTTATTAGCATCTAAAGAATAGTTTATTATGTGGTGGAGCCAAACGGAGTCGAACCGTTGACCTCCTGCGTGCAAGGCAGGCGCTCTACCAACTGAGCTATGGCCCCTAATAATGGTAGGCCTGGGCAGACTTGAACTGCCGACCCCCGCGTTATCAACACGGTGCTCTAACCAGCTGAGCTACAGGCCTGTACGAGGCATATACCTCTAGCTAATAAACTAGCTTAAACTAAAGAACAACTTGTTGTGAATTCTTGCTGACCGAATGCCATCTATAAGGAGGTGATCCAGCCGCAGGTTCCCCTACGGCTACCTTGTTACGACTTCACCCCAGTCATCAACCACACCGTGGTGAACGCTCCCCCGAAGGTTAAGCTATCCACTTCTGGTGCAATCAACTCCCATGGTGTGACGGGCGGTGTGTACAAGGCCCGGGAACGTATTCACCGCGGCATTCTGATCCGCGATTACTAGCGATTCCTACTTCATGGAGTCGAGTTGCAGACTCCAATCTGGACTACGATAGGCTTTTTGAGATTCGCATCACATCGCTGTGTAGCTGCCCTCTGTACCTACCATTGTAGCACGTGTGTAGCCCTGGTCGTAAGGGCCATGATGACTTGACGTCGTCCCCGCCTTCCTCCAGTTTGTCACTGGCAGTATCCTTAGAGTTCCCGGCTTAACCCGCTGGTAACTAAGGACAAGGGTTGCGCTCGTTGCGGGACTTAACCCAACATCTCACGACACGAGCTGACGACAGCCATGCAGCACCTGTATTCTAATTCCCGAAGGCACTCCCGCATCTCTGCAGGATTCTAGATATGTCAAGACCAGGTAAGGTTCTTCGCGTTGCATCGAATTAAACCACATGCTCCACCGCTTGTGCGGGCCCCCGTCAATTCATTTGAGTTTTAACCTTGCGGCCGTACTCCCCAGGCGGTCTACTTATTGCGTTAGCTGCGTCACTAAGTCCTCAAGGGACCCAACGACTAGTAGACATCGTTTACGGCGTGGACTACCAGGGTATCTAATCCTGTTTGCTACCCACGCTTTCGAGCCTCAGTGTCAGTATTATGCCAGAAGGCTGCCTTCGCCATCGGTATTCCTCCAGATCTCTACGCATTTCACCGCTACACCTGGAATTCTACCTTCCTCTCACATACTCTAGCTCAACAGTATCAGATGCAGTTCCCAGGTTGAGCCCGGGGATTTCACATCTGACTTATCGAGCCACCTACGCTCCCTTTACGCCCAGTAATTCCGATTAACGCTTGCACCCTCTGTATTACCGCGGCTGCTGGCACAGAGTTAGCCGGTGCTTATTCTGCAGCTAATGTCATCGTCTCCGGGTATTAACCGAAGAGTCTTCTTCACTGCTTAAAGTGCTTTACAACCAAAAGGCCTTCTTCACACACGCGGCATGGCTGGATCAGGGTTTCCCCCATTGTCCAATATTCCCCACTGCTGCCTCCCGTAGGAGTCCGGGCCGTGTCTCAGTCCCGGTGTGGCTGATCATCCTCTCAGACCAGCTACAGATCGTCGCCATGGTAGGCCTTTACCCCACCATCTAGCTAATCCGACTTAGGCTCATCTAATAGCGAGAGCAGTAAACTGCCCCCTTTCTCCCGTAGGTCGTATGCGGTATTAATACGAGTTTCCCCGTGCTATCCCCCACTACTAGGTAGATTCCTAAGTATTACTCACCCGTCCGCCGCTCGACGCCTGATAGCAAGCTATCATCGTTTCCGCTCGACTTGCATGTGTTAAGCCTGCCGCCAGCGTTCAATCTGAGCCATGATCAAACTCTTCAGTTTAATCTTGCTATGAAGTCCTTTAAAGAGACTTCTAAACTTGGCTCATCTAATCTGGCAAAATCGCTAAAAATTATGTTCGTAATGAATTAACTTTGAGTTTTTTTACTGTCTTAAATGATAATTTTTATAGTTAGAATCCTATCGAAAAGATAGTCAACCAACTTTATTTTTTAGCATTCTGAATCAGCAAAAATCCACACAAGTTGTTCTTTAGTTATGCTTTTAAATAATGTCTCTACTGTCGTCCAGTAAGAGTATTCTGACTAAATGTGCTAAACCAATCTGGCTTATCCTATTTAGCGAGCTGACCATCATATCATGTTTTAATAGTCTGTCAACTTCTTTTCTTAATTTGTTTCTTTAAGTTAACTGGTTAGTTATTGTGTAATCACACAGTAGCTGATTCCGGTTCGTCTTAATGAGGTGCGTATTATAGACGCTTTAATTAGTAAGTCAAGAAGTAAATTATTTTAATTTGAGTTAACTTAAAAGTAATTTTTCCGGTTGGCTAAATTGTCTAAGCGGTAAACCACTCCAACCCGCCTTCCTCTCCGACTGGGTGGCAGTATACGCTGTTTTAGTAGAGGGTCAAGGGATTATTAGGGTTTATTTTTACTTGGTTGAAAACACTAGGCTTGGCATTCAATGCAAGATTCCATTAAGAACAAAGACTTTTCGTCCATTTCCCTACTTTATTACCGCGAACACATTGATATTGCACCCCATACTGTACCCATTGCCAATTTAAATCAGACGGCTTGCCTTTTAAGGTAAAACTAATACGGTAACGTTCTGCACTCACACTATCATCCATGAGACCAGAACGGGTAATGACAACAACCGCTGTCTTAGGCTGCGATTTTGATGGATAGTAAAAAGCTTGTGCCAAATCATAATCCGCATCTATCTCGTTAATACTACTATTGATTAGCTTAAGCTTTTCAAGACCACAAGCAATCAGCCCTTTTTTAATAGAGCATGGTGCTGATGCGGAAGTTACTGCATTACCATTGATGTTTAAATGCTTAAAATTAGCTGGATTGGCAGCTTCAGCGCGAGATATTGTACTTACTGAATTACTAGTAGTGGCATATGTAGAAACTGAAATAAATGACAACGAAAATAAAGCGCTTGCCATCAAACCTCTTAACAAATTGTTTGAGGTCCTTGAAGCAGGTAATAGGCGATTAAAAATAGGTAAGTTCAGCATAATAACCTCAGCTTAGTTATCAAATGGCGTTATAGGAAGGCTCATCGTATAAACTTTATATAGATTACAGACAATAGCATTGGATAAGGCTTTAATATTGCACCCAATCAATAGCTATTTGTAGTGTTTTATTTTAACTTTTCTATTGTTGTGGTTATCTCTATCAGAGCTATATTTCAGTGCCCAATAGATTCGAAAACTAATACGCAAACAAAAACCGCCTATTAAAAAATAAGCGGTTTTTGTTTGCGTGTCTTAAGTTAATATTTACTATAAAAAGCTATAGTATTAACTGGTCGCTTTGGCTTGTAAGGTGCTAAAAATACCTGACAAGGCATAAATAACACCAATCGCTAAAATGCCGACTGGAATATCATATAACACGATACTCATGACCAATACACCAACGATAAGCACCACAAAAGGGACTTTCTTCTTATCAAACTCTTTAAAACTATAGTATTTGACGTTGCTAACCATCAGCAAACCGCAAATAACGACCCAAGCAGCAAATAAAAACATCACAAGCGTATCGTATTGTCCGATCCATTGATTGTGATCAACGGCAACCATAACAGCCGCTGTGACCAAAATAGCGGCAAGCGGACTGGCCAAACCAACAAAGTATTTTTTATCGACCTCACCAATCTGAACGTTAAAACGCGCTAGACGGAAGGCGGCACAGGCAGTAAAGACAAACGCACAGCCAAGCCCAATACGACCTAATGGCTGCAAAGCAAAGCTATAAATTAAGATTGCCGGTGCAACACCGAAGGCTAACATATCGGCAAGCGAATCATACTGCTCACCAAAGGGGCTTTGCGCATTAAGCATACGCGCTACCCTGCCATCTGCGCCATCCAAAATAGCCGATAAGAAAATCGCTAAAGAGGCTTTATAAAACTCACCTTGGGTACTGGCTAAAATAGAATAAAAGCCTGACAGCAGCGATAAAGTGGTGATTAAGTTGGGTGCTAAATAAACACCGCGACTGACCACCCGCTTACCTTCAGCGACTTCTGCTTCAATCACCTCGAACGTCAGCCCATCATAGTTCTCATTATCCGCCAAGCGAATATCGAAATCATGCTCATCCATAAAAGGCGGTTGAGTGGCAGCGCTATCTTGTAATAAGGGCTCTTTAATCAAACCGTCATTCATCACTTTATCAGTGACCAGACTACCCTTTGCAAGACTATTTTTTTCAAGGCTACGTGATGATTGATCAGTCGTCATAACAATATCCTTATTCGCCAACCAACCAGCGGACGGTGGTTGCACTATCAGGTGTTAAATCTGGTGCATCAGCAACTTTTAATACAGGCTGTAAGAAACGTAGTATCTCACGCGCTTGGTTATCGAACTGCCATGGCGGATTGATCACAAGTAGCCCTGTACCGTTTAGACCGACAGCGATATCTTTAGGATAAATATTTAGCTCACAAACCAGCTGACGTCTCATCTCAGTACGCTTGAGCTTTTTATAGAACAGCTCAACCGCATCGATGTTCTTGATTGGGAACCATAATGCATAAGTGCCTTGTGGCCACTTGTTATAAGAATGCACCAACAAATCGATTAGACGCGTGAAGTCTTTATGCTCCTGCTCGTAAGGAGGATCTAAAAATATCAAGCCGCGCTTTTCTTTTGGCGGAATCACGGCAGCGATACCTTCAAAAGCATTGCGATGATGAATACCGATTGGCAATTTATGTAGCTGATAGTTCAGTGCATCATATTCACTGGCTTTGGCTTCAAACGCTTCACCGCGCACGCCAGCATCTGGATTTTTTTCAACATGATGGGCAATCCACCATGGCGAACCCGGATAGACTTTTTTGTCATAGGTAAAACGGGCTTGCTTAATGCCTTCCATATAGTCTTTGATGGCAGCTGGTGCTTTTTCGACATCGGCTTTTACCAAAGCTTGGATACCGCCTTTGGCTTCACCAGTCTTGCGCGCCTCTTCACTGCCGAGCGAATACAGTCCACGACCGCCATAAGCATCAAGCACATAAAAAGGTTTGTTTTTTTGCCCCATTTGATTCAGTAGTTGTACCAATAGAATGTGTTTAACAACATCGGCAAAGTTACCAGCATGATAGGCGTGTTTATAATTCATAAGTTCAAAAGTTTAAATAAGAAAAATTGCATCTATGGTAGCATAGGATGGCTAAAAGATAACGATGGTTTTGGTAAAAAGGCATAGATTGATCGGGTAAAGGTATAGATTGACAGTGTAATGACAGATAATGGACGATAGCGAGACAAAATGACGAAGATTATTAGCAATCTTGATGTGACAACGTTGGTGGTTGATAATCCAATAAGTAAGGAGAATCCGCCACTGTTATCTGTACATCCTACTAACTATAATAATCAGGCGCCGCCCACCCAACATTTATTACAATCCTCTGATTTTGCGGTTAATTGGGAACACAAGCTGACAGATAAACAGTTGGATACGTTTGTTGATGATGGTTGGCTCATTATTGACGATGTCTTTGCACGAAAAGCCTTATTAGCACTGCAAGCGGAAAGTGGCTTTATTGACTATCGTGATGCCCAGTTGACTGCCGGTATTCGTATCAGTGATATTCGCGGTGATAAAATACGCTGGATTACCAAAGACTTTTTTGCAGGATTTCATTATCTACACAGTATCAATGCGCTTGCTGCTTTATTCAATCAAAGCTTGTACGCTGGTATTCGCCATAGCGAGGCGCATTATGCTTGTTATCCAGTAGGTTTTGGCTATCTATGGCATAGTGATAATCCGGATGGACGTAATGAACGCGTTATCTCGGCAGTGTTTTATCTTAATGATGACTGGACAGCGAATGACGGCGGCGCGCTAGAAATCGTTGATAAACATGGTGTCCATCATAATGTAATGCCTGTCGCTAATAGGCTTGTAATATTTGATAGTGACTTACAACATCAAGTGCAAATCGCCCATCGTCAGCGCTACTCTATCGCGACTTGGATGCGCCGTGATGGCTTAGTACCTTTTATTGAAGACGTTATTTAAGTACTGTAATATTCATAAAGACTCTCTTGCCAGCTACATCTAACCATACTATCTATCCCTCTATAATAAAAAAGGCTTCCCATGTCAGATTTTGATAAAAACTTAACTTCTCAATCTCATCAGCAAGCAACTCATCAACAAGCAACATTGGACTTAAGTATCGCCTTACTTGAACGTCCTTCTGTCACCCCAGATGATGATGGCTGCCAAGACATATTGTCTGAACGGCTGACACAAGCAGGCTTTGAATGTGAATTTATGTATTACGGTGATAGACAGGCAAAAGGCGAACACGCTGAGGTTAAAAATTTATGGGCGCGCCGTGGTACTACCAATCCTGTGATTTGCTTTGCCGGTCATACTGACGTCGTCCCAACAGGCGATGAAAAAAACTGGACTTATCCGCCATTTACGCCAACTATTGCAGATGGCTATTTATGGGCACGCGGTGCTGCGGATATGAAAACTGGCATTGCCGCTTTTACCGTCGCTGCTGAGCGTTTCGTTGCCAATCATCCTGAGCACAATGGCTCTATTGCTTTTTTAATCACCTCAGATGAAGAAGGCCCTTCTATTAACGGCACAGTCAAGGTAGTAGAAGCGCTAGAAGCGCGCAATGAGAAAATTACGTACTGCTTGGTTGGTGAACCATCAAGCACGGATACATTAGGCGATATCATCAAGAATGGTCGTCGTGGCTCACTCGGCGCAGTACTTACCGTCACTGGTAAACAAGGTCATGTTGCCTACCCGCACCTTGCCTCAAATCCCATTCATGCGGCTATGTCGGCACTCACAGAACTGACCAATGCTACTTGGGATAATGGCAATGATTACTTCCCTGCGACTTCACTACAAATATCTAATATCAATAGTGGAACGGGCGCGACCAACGTCATTCCTGAAACCTTAGAAGCTGTATTTAACTTCCGCTTTTCAACAGAAACGTCTGAAGATGAACTAAAAGCAAAAACCCACGCTATCTTTGATAGATATTTCGCTGATAGCAAAGCAGCTTATGATATTCATTGGAAATTATCTGGTCAGCCTTTTTTGACGCCTGAAGGTAAATTGGTCTCAGCATGCCAGCAAGCGATTAAATCTGTGACTGGAACCGATACGACATTATCAACTTCTGGCGGCACATCAGATGGACGCTTTATTGCACCAACGGGTGCGCAAGTGGTCGAACTTGGCGTGCGTAATGCCACTATTCATCAGGTTGATGAAAAAGTTGAAGTAGATGACTTAGGGAAATTGGCGCAGATTTATGAAGGGATTTTAGAGAATTTACTATTAGATTAATAAGCAATAGTAAAAAAAGCGCCATCTCATACGGATGGCGCTTTTTTATTATAGATATTAATTACTTACTCAATACCAATATACAGCTCGACTTGACCATATTCTAACTTACCCTCAACGTAACGCTCAAAGTCAACGTTATAAGTTCGAGTATGCTCACAGCTTGGATCATTGAAATACGTCCACGCTTTTTCCCATGCATTCATCACGGTATTAGGCATGTTACCGTATTCAGAAAACACCATGTATTTTCCTGCAGGAATAGTGACCGTTGTTAGGTTGCTTGTATTTTTATTCTTAGTAGCTTTGACAGTATTGGTCGTATCGTCATTGTCTGACTGTTTTTGATGACTTTCCACCTTCCAACTCGCAACCACATCAAAAGCGCCTACATCATCACTCTCATAGTTATGATAGATACCATAGATATCCTGACCCTTTTCAAGTTGGCTCACGTGATTCTTGTAAAAACTTTGCCATAGCTTGCCTAACTTTGCCGTTTCATGGCTGATTTCATCGGTGTTGGTGGTACGTACGCTGATGCCTGTGCAAGTTTGTACGTCGGTTAGTTCTTGGATTGGTGCAGTCATGAGACAATATGTCCTGTTTTCATTTGAGATTATGTTTATTAAAGCTATGTTTGTTATTAAGGCTATGCTAATTACTAAAAAATAGTCAAAAGATCAATCTAGTCAGCTTCGTCGATCCAATTCATCTGTATCGCTTCTAAGATACCTTCATTGGAGCGTTGGGGATCATCGTCAAAGCCTTCAAGCTCCGTCACCCAGCGATGCAAATCCGTAAAGCGAATATACTGCGGATCGGTCTCTGGGAATTTTTCATAAAGCTCAATAGCGATATCTAAGCTGTCTGTCCATTTTAACTTCTGCGGGGTCATAGTAGCTCCTTATGTTTTCAATTATTTTTATAAAATAGCATTATAAAATATATATGCGCTATCCTACCAAAATTCATCATAGGATTATAGGCAAGTTGGTTACGCAGCCTTTGTTGATTTAGTCAACTCAGTAGATTGAGCAGCTTTAATCGCCACTTGATGCTGATTCCATGACTCAATAACTTCTGTCAGCTGCTCACTCGTCATATCTAGCACCCCAGTTGCGCACTTACCTTGCTTATTGGTTAAAACAAACTTGGTCATACCCACTGCCATCAGCTGGTTTTTAACAAAAAATCGATGCTCAAAATAGACATATTTTTTATCCCAACCGACAAGCATACTATTGACTGTTATCTTATCTAGAAACTTAATTTGTTTAAGATAGACCATCTCCTGCATAGCGATAATCCAGCCGAGATTTTTAATCCCTTTTTGATGACAGCATGACATAAGCCATTTGGTGATATTTAGCTCAATAAAAGATAAATATCGATAATTAGGCAGATGATCGCGAAAACCCATGTCATGTGGTAATACCCGATACTGACGCACAGTTGGTGCTGTCAATGTCTCAATACTCAGGTGATTGCTTGTCGATTGCTGCTTAAGTTGTTGTTTGAGTAGGCTTACCATAATAAAGAAACGCAGCAGCATATTCATAAGAAACCTTCTTATTTTATAATATTGATAATGAGAAAATACATTGTAGATAGCTTTAGATGGGCAATACTCTAACGCAAAAAAAGCCACCTCAGTGACTTTTTTATGTGAAAGCTTCTGTTTAAAAAATGATGTGTAAGACCTATTTTAAAGATTAATGACCAGCGCCGTTGATACTACGTACCATCTCTTCGACCATCTTCTTCGCATCACCAAAGATCATCATGGTCTTGTCCATATAGAATAAGCTGTTATCTAGACCGGCATAACCTGTACTCATAGAACGCTTGATAACCATAACCGTTTGGGCTTTAGTCACTTCTAGAATTGGCATACCAAAGATTGGCGATGTCGGATCATCTTTCGCAGATGGGTTTACCACGTCATTGGCACCGATAACTAATACCACATCCGTACTCGCGAAGTCCGAGTTAATCTCATCCATCTCTAAAATATCATCATAAGGCACATCGGCTTCTGCCAATAGGACGTTCATATGTCCTGGCATACGACCGGCAACTGGATGAATGGCAAAACGAACATTAACGCCTTCTTCTTTTAACAGCTCATACAATTCTTTTACAGCGTTTTGTGCACGACCTTGCGCCATACCGTAACCTGGGACAATCACCACACTACTAGCATTTGCCATAAGGAAGCCAGCATCTTCTGCTGATCCTGCTTTGTAATTTTTCGGCGCGCCATCATCGCCGCCAGCTGCGACCGCTGATGTACCCATACCACCAAATAGCACGTTAAGCAATGAGCGGTTCATGGCTTTACACATGATATAAGATAGAATCGCACCTGACGAACCAACTAATGAACCTGCGATAATCAACATCGAGTTGCCAAGGGTAAAACCAATACCTGCTGCTGCCCACCCTGAAAATGAGTTCAGTAGAGACACAACCACTGGCATATCACCGCCACCGATTGGGGCAATCCACATCCAGCCAAAGATGACCGCAATTACTGCCATCGCATAGAAGGCGGGTAATGAATCAGTAACGAAGTACACGCCACCAAAAGCAATCATTGCAATAAATAGTAGTGCTTGTACTGGTTTGACCCAACTACCAACCAAGGTTTTAGCCCAGCTCTTAGCTGCCAATTTACCAAAGGCAAAGACAGATGCTGAGAAAGTAATCGCACCGATGAAACAACCAATAAACAATTCAACACGAGCAACCGCGCCATGCTGTTGTTCAGTATGCAGTACCGTTGCTAATGCAATCGCCACCGCTGCCAAACCAACAAACGAGTGCATCAAAGCCACGGTTTCTGGCATTTGGGTCATGGCGACCGTCTTTGCTTTCCACATACCGACGATAGCACCCAATACCATCGCACCGATGATTAACCAAAGCACTGGACCTTCTGCTAGGAAGAACGTTGTTACAACGGCAATCGCCATGGCAACCATACCCAATCGATTACCACGAATCGCCGTTTTTGGGCTAGATAAACCCCGTAACGTCAAAACAAAAAGAATGGCACCGACCAGATAAAACCAGTCCGCATTAGCCGCAATCATATTTGATAAGTCACTCATGCGTCACCCCCAGTATCCGTTGTTACTACTACTTTTTTCACTTTTGGCTTAAACATCGACAGCATACGCTCAGTCACGGCGAAACCACCAAAAATATTGATACTGGCTAAAAATACCGCAAAAGCCCCAAGTAAACTGGTCGGCGTAAATATCGAATTATCAATAGTGACGGTCTGTAGCATTGCACCGACAATAACAATACTTGATAAAGCGTTGGTTACAGCCATTAAAGGCGTATGCAGTGCAGGGGTTACACCCCAAACAACGTAGTATCCGACAAAGATAGCCAGTACAAATACGGTAAAAATCGCTACGAATGGCGTGCTACTCATGGCCGCACCGGCTGGCGCTGCCGCTAAAATAGTGGCAATCATCTTATCCTCCTAAAATTTGTTCGTGTCTGGCAAATGTACGATAATGAAAGTATCAAGACCTGAAATTTAGCACTTAGCGTTTAGCAAGACGTACTTGATTCTCATGCGTTACCGCTAATGCGCCTTGAATCTCATCTTCCATGTCTAAGTTGAGTGCCATTGTGTTTGCTGTAGCGTCATCTGTAGCGGCAGGCGCAATTAAAGTGGTGATAAAATTAACGAGGTTATTGGCATACAAGTCTGATGATTGCGCCGCCAACTGTGAGGGAATATTAGCTGCACCGACAATACGCACGCCATTTGACGTCGTAATCGTTTCATCAGGGACACTGCCTTCAACGTTTCCACCAGTGCCAGCAGCCATATCGATCAGTACCGAACCAGCTTTCATCTTAGCAATGGTTGATTGGTGTACCAAACGCGGCGCTTGACGACCCGGAATCTGTGCAGTCGTAATGACGATGTCAGCATTGCTCAAGGCTTTATCAACAATAGCAGCTTGGTCTTTGATATATTGCTCAGATGGCGTCCACGCATAGCCGCCTGTAGATTTAGCTGTCTCAGCCTCCTCCGCACTCATCGGGACATCAAGCCATTTACCACCTAATGACTCCACTTGCTCGCGAGCGGTCGGACGTAAATCACTGGCTTCAACGACAGCACCTAAACGCTTCGCCGTCGCAATCGCTTGTAAACCCGCAACCCCAACACCTAGAATAACGACTTTGGCAGGCTTAACCGTACCAGCTGAGGTCATAAACATCGGAAACGGACGCGAATATTCATTGGCAGCGAGTAACACCGCTTTGTAACCGGCAAGGTTGGCTTGTGAAGACAAGACGTCCATATTCTGTGCGCGTGATAAGGTGCGTGGCAATAGCTCCATGGCAAAGGCGGTAGCCCCTTTAGCAGCATAAGTATCCATTTGGGTATTACGATAGGGATCAAGCATGCCGATAATAATTTGACCAGACGTTAAACTAGCAGTCGTTGACGTCGGCAAATCATTGACGGTAGTAATAATCTGAGACTGTGTGACGACGTCAATGCTACTATTGGCAATATCAGCACCCGCAGCCTGATATAATTCATCCGCATAATAAGACGCTTGACCTGCACCTGACTGGATGACAACCTCAAACCCAAGTTTGCGTAACTTTTTTACCGCGTCTGGGGTTAATGCCACCCGACTCTCGCTTGCGCTCTCTGCACTAATAACACCAATTTTCATACCGTCTCCTTACGTCTAATGACTACTTTTAATACCCTAACGCACCTCTAAAAAGCACAGGGGACAAAAAAATCTTTGGTCAGGGTTAGCTTAATACTTAAAACCAAAGATTATCAATTTAATAAATGATAGCTCGTTTGCCATCATGCCGTTTTATTATAGATATATCGTCTGCCAACTTTCATTGTCTAATGATGACCCGCAAGTAAAATAAAAGTTAGCTATTTATAACATTATCATAACTTTTGTTGTTATATTAAAAAATTTTATTTATTCTTAAGTAGCTTGAAGCCTTTAGGCTATTGGCTTACACGAGTTATCACAATGCCTATAATAGTTGATATATGTCCATGATGAGGCTTAAAAGTACAAAACAGCCACGCGTAAGTCAAGTTAAACCTGTAGGTATCGTATAATGAAAAAGCTTGAAACGTTAATGGAGTGTCTATCACTTCACTATAATAAGGAATAATTATGTATTTTTTACTCTCTCCTGCCAAATCTTTGAATGAAACAGATACTGCCCCAGTGGATATTAGCAGCTACTATAGTCAGCCTGAGCTAATCGAACACTCGCAAGCATTGATGAAAATACTGAAGTCGAAGGAGCCGATCGATTTACAAGAGCTTATGAGTATCTCTGATGATTTGTCGCAGCTAAATGCTAAACGCAATCAAGATTGGGCTTGGAGTGATAACGAACTGTTTACGGATGACAATGCCAAACCAGCTGGTTATTTGTTCGATGGCGATGTTTATACTGGACTTGATATGTATAACATGGATAAAGACACCGCCATTTACGTCAATGAACATTTGGGTATCTTGTCCGGTCTTTATGGCGTGCTAAAGCCACTGGATTTTATTCAGCCGTATCGCTTAGAGATGGGCACCAAGCTGAAAAATGAGCGTGGCGATAATTTATACGAGTTTTGGGGCGAAGAAATCACTGAGATTATTAATAAGCGCATGTCTGATAGCGATGACAAAGTTTTGGTTAACTTAGCTTCTAATGAATATTTTAAAGTGATAAAAAAGAAAGTGCTGAATGCGGAAATTATCACGCCAAGATTTGAAGATGAAAAGAATGGGCAATATAAAGTGATTAGCTTCTATGCTAAAAAAGCACGTGGACTGATGGTGAAATATGCTGCGGATAATAAACTGACCAATGCTGAACAGCTAAAGCAATTTGATTTAGCGGGATATTATTACTGTGAAACCGGTTCTGATGATAAGACGTGGACGTTTAGACGGGATGAAGTGAATCAGTAATATTTAATGCTTTTATGATACACATAAAAAACCCCGATAAGCTCAGCCTACCGGGGTTTTATTTGAACTAGGTTTAACAAGTACGTTATGACAAAGTCATACTTCTAGCAAAAATCGATTTGTCGAGGAAGACGCGCGAAAATAGTACCTATTGTACATTGAGCACGTCTGACAAAGAGAAATCGCTTTGTAGTAGAAGTAAAATTACATCATACCGCCCATTCCACCCATACCGCCCATTCCACCAGCACCGCCCATGCCAGCCATACCGTCATCGCCTTGCGGTAAATCAGTAATCATGACTTCAGTGGTTAGCATTAGACCGGCAACAGATGCTGCGTTTTCTAGCGCTGAACGTGCTACTTTGGCTGGATCAAGAATACCCATCTCTAGCATATCGCCATATTCGCCAGAAGCTGCGTTGTAACCGTAGTTACCAGTACCGCTCTTCACTTCGTTTACTACCACTGAAGCTTCTTCGCCAGAGTTGGTCACGATTTGACGTAATGGTGCTTCCATCGCGCGACGTAAGATATTGATACCAGCGTTTTGGTCGTCATTATCACCGCGTAGCTCAGACAATGCATTCATGGCACGAACTAGCGCAACACCGCCACCAGGGACAACGCCTTCTTCAACCGCTGCACGAGTGGCATGTAACGCATCATCAACACGGTCTTTCTTCTCTTTCATTTCAGTTTCAGTCGCAGCGCCAACTTTGATAACGGCAACGCCGCCAGCCAGTTTAGCCATACGCTCTTGAAGCTTTTCTTTGTCGTAGTCAGACGTTGATTCTTCTACTTGACGTTTGATAGATTCAACACGGTTTTCGATATCCGCAGAGTTGCCAGCGCCATCAACGATAACGGTGTTTTCTTTACCGACAGTGACTTTTTTAGCCGTACCAAGTTGCTCTAAAGTAGCAGTCTCTAAACTTAGACCAATCTCTTCAGAGATAACCGTACCGCCAGTTAGCGTTGCGATATCTTCTAACATCGCTTTACGACGATCGCCAAAACCGGGTGCTTTAACGGCACAAGTTTTTAAGCCGCCACGCATGTTGTTGACAACCAATGTCGCCAATGCTTCGTTTTCTACGTCTTCAGCGATGATTAGCAATGGCTTGCTTTGCTGCATAACTTGCTCAAGTAATGGCACGATTTCGCGAATGTTGCTGATTTTTTTGTCAACGAGCAAGATATATGGATTTTCAAATTCAGCGGTCAAGCTGTCTTGCTTGTTCGCAAAGTACGGGCTGATATAACCACGGTCAAACTGCATACCTTCGACAACTTCTAAGGTATCTTCAAAGCTTGAACCTTCTTCAACAGTGATAACGCCTTGCTTACCGACTTTTTCCATCGCTTGCGCAATCAATTCACCGATTTTGGTGTCTGAGTTAGCAGAGATAGAACCAACTTGGGCAATCGCTTTTGAATCATCAGCTGGAGTAGATAGCAAATGAATTTGCTCAACAGCCGCACGTACCGCTTTATCGATACCGCGTTTTAGATCCATTGGGTTCATGCCAGCGGCAACTGATTTCATGCCTTCTTGCAAGATTGACTGAGCCAATACCGTCGCAGTCGTTGTACCATCACCAGCAACATCGTTGGTACGGCTAGCGACTTCACGGACCAATTGAGCGCCCATGTTTTCAAATTTGTTTTCAAGCTCGATTTCTTTAGCAACTGAAACACCATCTTTAGTGATGGTAGGTGCGCCAAATGACTTATCGATAACCACGTTACGACCTTTAGGGCCTAGTGTTACTCGTACTGCGTTTGCTAGAACGTTTACGCCGTCCATCATTTGTTTACGGGCATCAATGCCGAATTTTACGTCTTTTGCCATGTTAAATTACTCCACTATTATAAGTATGAGAATGCAATTAAATATTTCAATGATATTGTCAAAATGCGCTGAGTATAAAAATACTCAAAAAGGACTAGCCTTCTAACACACCCAATACATCAGATTCTTTCATAATCAATAGTTCTTCGCCGTCAACTTTCACGGTTTGGCCAGCATATTGACCGAACAATACTTTGTCGCCAGCTTTTACATCTAACGCGCGAGTTTCACCGTTGTCACGAATCTGACCGTTACCAGTTGCTAGCACTTCACCTTGTGAAGGCTTTTCTTGCGCTGAACCAGGAAGCAAGATACCACCAGCCGTTTTTGTTTCTTCTTCTATGCGGCGGACAACAATACGATCATGTAAAGGACGAATATTCATCAATATGTCTCCAATAATTGGTTGTTTAAGTTAAAAATTTATTTGGTTTGTTAGTCTCAACATCCTATCTTCAAAAGCCATCTTATAAAAATGCTTTTATTAAGATAAGCCTTGAGCTTGTTTCAAAAAGTGGGGGCATAGCGAGGTAGCTTCAAGTGTAAAGACCAAAAATTTACAAGAATTTCTTAATTAGAGGGGTGTTTGTCGATAAGCAATACTGAATCTCTGGGAGTATTATGCAATAAAGGCATTAAGTGAGTAATAATCCAGTAGAAAATACCAGTATTCTATACGCCTATTCTTACTAAATTTACAGCAAGTTACTCATAGGAGCGGCATTACTTAAGATAGTAACATCAACTACAAGAGCCAAACGTCAGCGTAAGTTCTCCCTCTTGAAAATGTAACAGATTATGACCATTATAAGCATTGAAAATATAATATTAGTTAACAGTAAGGTCGAATCGACTTAAATAAGTTATTTGATATCAATCTATTAAGGACTGTTCATGAGTTTTTCATTTACCAATAAAAAACCATCCATAACCGATTACAATGACAAAAATAACGGTAAGGTTAAATTCTTAACTGCGTTGACTACTGGAGCGAGCATAGCGGCTATCAGCGCTTTAAGTATGGCTGCACCAACGATTGCCAGTGCAAAAGACATTCAACCGTCGAGCGCCGACTATACGTTTACGATTGAAGACAAGTATAAAGGTACTGCCACTCGTGCTTTAGATAAGTCAGGCAACACATGGAAATATAATGTCGATGCACGGGTTGCCGGT
Organism: Psychrobacter sp. SC65A.3; assembly: GCF_025642195.1. Lineage (NCBI taxonomy): Bacteria > Pseudomonadati > Pseudomonadota > Gammaproteobacteria > Moraxellales > Moraxellaceae > Psychrobacter > Psychrobacter sp. SC65A.3. Next base: position 2,352,074 of record NZ_CP106752.1, read on the forward strand.
ATCGCAAGTGCTGCGCAACATAGTACATTTACTATCAACGGTAATGCGGTTGTTCCAACACAAGCCAGTACCACTTATAAACTACTGGGTATCGGTCGTACGCATAAACTCGATTTTAATTCCCGTAGTAAAAAAGTCGTGAGTAATTATAGAGGCAAGTCGACTACGTTAAATATGGCGCAGCAAGCCTTTGATGATTTGAGCCTTGAGGTGCAAATTCGCCAAGACTTGTTAAATAGTAAATTCTCTGGCAATTACTACATGGCAAAACATGACAAAATCGAAAAAACGCCGTTTAAAAAATCTGGTAATACCAAGATAACGGTCCCTGCTGGTACCTTTGATACGGTGCGTGTCGACCGTATCCATGATGACAATAGCCGTTCGACCAGTTTTTGGTTGGCACCAAGCTTAGATTACTTACCGGTAAAAGTAAGCCAGATTAATGATGGTAAGAAGATGGATTTAGAATTGTCTAAAGTGAACTAAGAGCCTAAACTCTACGGCTTAAAACATTAAAAAATCGGCATGCTAAATAGCATGCCGATTTTTTAATGTAAATTTTTTATTAAGCACTACAGAAAAATAGCATTTGAATAGATATCAATGACTTATGAGCGTGGCTGTTTAACCACATTATTCATCGAAGGTAGGCGCTTTAATAAGATAAACAGCCAGATATTAATCGCAAATAGTAGGACGAAATCAATGAAATAAACAGCGATTTCTGCCCAACTACTGCCATAAGCACGTGTGAACAATACAACCCCACTTGCCCCTAAATATACCAAAGTAAACATACTGTCTATTAATAGCGCATAAGGCGAGCGCCCGCGTAGTATCGATGGTGTTAAGACAAATGCTGGTACTAACCATAGCGCTTGCCATGCAATACCGCCGATAATATCAGGGTGACTAGGATTAAAGATATTGATCAAAAGAGGCAAAGCGAGCAATCGAAAGGTTAACCAAACCAGCCATGTCACCATCAGGCGCTGACGAACAGGCATAATCGGTTTCAACAGCTGGGTTGATTGACTGCTTGTTTCGGATATTTGCTGTTGACTGTCATCATGAGAAAGGTTAGTAGCCATTAGAGGTATGTATTTCCTAATTGTTCATGCCAAACAGTAATAGATGAGTGCATTAACGGCTCCAGTTAGCTTGCGCTAATGCAGATGCCGTAATCGCTAAACGACGCCCTTGAGCGATGCCAAGCTCGCGTTCATCAGCAGATACAGGCTGATCATGGGAGGCGCCGCTCACATGACTGGCACCATAAGGTGAACCGCCACGCGTGGTACGGTTTAAAGCAGGTTCAGCATAAGGCACGCCCACAATCATCATGCCATGATGTAACAGTGGTAACATCATCGTCAGTAGCGTCGTCTCTTGACCGCCATGCATAGAGCCTGTTGCGGTAAATACTGACGCTGGCTTGTTCTGTAGATTGCCTGCCAGCCAAATAGTGACGGTATTGTCCCAAAAATACTTCATGGGCGCGGCCATATTACCAAAATGGGTTGGGCTACCAAGTGCCAGACCGCTGCAATTTTTTAGATCTTCCATCGTGCAATACAAATCACCGTCGTCCGGTATCGCAGGCTTGCTTACCGTGGTTTCAGGTGCAACAGTAGGCACCGTACGGATACGCACGGTCATGCCCGCCTCTTCGATACCCTGAGCGATAGCATAGGCTAATGTCTTAGTCGTACCATAATTTGAATAATAGAGTACCAAAACATAAGGGGCGGTCTGACTCATTAGCAAAACTTCCTTATAAAATCGTTAACAGTAATATAGATATTGCCCATTATGCCCGAGTCATTCACTGACATGCAAACAAACCCTGCTACTTGGCAGCATACTTAACCTAGCAGCCAAGCAAATCATCTGCAGTACTTTACTTAACGACTCAATACAATCTAATGCATATTGACACAATTAACGCGCAGATTCAGACAGAGCATGTTTGTTACACTATCCGCACTCTATTATCCTTGTTAGATGGTCGTTATGGAAAATCTATTAAAAAAAATACCTTTTTTACACCAACGTTGGTTTCAGTTCCTACGTTTTTTGACGCGGCACTTTTTTGAGGATAACTGTCAGCAAAAAGCTGCATCATTAACCTATACGACTTTGTTGTCGATTGTGCCTATATTAACCGTACTGCTGATGATTTTGTCTTCAGTACCAGCACTTGCTTCAGTTAGGGCGCAGATTTATGAAGTCATTTATAGCAACTTGCTGCCACAATCGAGCTTGCAAGTCAGTAAATATATCAATAACTTCGCTGAAAAATCATCAAACCTCACCATCATTGGAGCGATGTTCTTACTTTTTACTACCATCATGACTTTGACCACCATTGAGCGCGCTTTCAACCAAATATGGCGCGTAGAAGATCGTTCTGGCGGCATGAGAAGTATGCTGCGCTATTGGACCATCGTCACGTTAGGACCCTTGGTATTGGGTACGGCATTCATCGCCTCAAGTGCTGTACAAAGCCTGAGTTTGTTAAATAGACAAATTGGCGGCTATGGTATTGATTGGTCGTTTTGGGTACAGATAGTATCCATTGCAGTTACGATCGCTGGTTTTATCAGTATGTATTGGTTTATTCCAAAAGCGCGAGTACCAGCAAAAAATGCTGCGATTGCAGGTGTCTTTGTAGCGATTGTCTTTGAGCTGATGAAACATCTATTTGGTACAGTGATGGCGAACTTTACCAGTTATGAAGCGATCTATGGCGCATTTGCTGCGCTGCCGATTTTCTTATTATGGATATATCTGTCATGGAATCTGATTTTATTAGGGGTTGAGATCAGCTATACCCTAACGATATTTGAGACAAAAGAGGTTTATCCGCGCCATCCATTTTTAAGCTTGCTTGATATGTTAAATCTCGTTTATACCCATCACTTAAAAGGCGAAGCGGTGAGCGAACAAGCGCTACGCAATGTCCTCGGACGTAAAGAGCTGCCAAAATGGTATACCTATATCAATTATCTGCAAGACAGCAACTTGATTACCATGACAGAAGATGAGCACTATGTACTCAAAAGAGATTTGAGCAAAATGACCTTGTGGGATTTTTATCGTACCCTGCCGTATCCATTGCCTATCAAAGATGAACTTGATGAGATGAGCCTAGAAGACCAAAAACCTTGGCTTAGCTTATTGGTTAATCGCTTTGAAAATACCGAAGCCTATGCCAAAGCACAATTGAATGTGCCGCTCGGTGCTATTTTTGCCCATAGTGAACCACGTAAGAAAACCTCTGATGACAAATCCACTAACCATAAAAACGAAAAGCTTCAAAAAGAGAAAAATGAGTTTTTTAGGAAATCTAGCGCAGCTACCTCCAGTCATTTATTACAAGAGCCTCTAGATAGTAAGGATGATATGCCGAAGTTTGAACCAGTCGCTTATGATAAGGATAGCGACATAGAGCGTGACGAGCACAATCGTGAAATTCTTATTCCACAAGACAGCATTGACGATAAAAATCAAATAAACGCTAATTTTTCTAATGCTAAACGCGATATTATTACTGAAGCCGATAACCCAAGATCGATTTGAGTGTCTAAGCATAAAAGATATACTACCTTTTTGTCGAAACATAACAAAAATCTTTCAATGAAATGCTAAAGTAATAATAATACTTATCTATTGAACAAATGTCGTACATTATATTAACATAGCTGTTATATTATCCTCATCATAAAAATGAGGATATTTCATTGAAAGCTACAATAATATTTCCACTAAAAGCATTAAGTATCGGTATTTTTTCTATTATACTTGCTGCTTGTGGTGAAGGTGATGCAAACACACAAACAACAGTAAACCCTCCAGCAATAACTCCGCCTTCTAATAAGCCGCCAGTAACCAATATTCCTGCTACGCCGCTTGAGCCAAGTACGCCTATTAAGCCGCCAGTAACCAGTATTCCTGCTACGCCGCTTGAGCCAAGTACGCCTATTAAACCGCCAGTAACCAGTATTCCTGTTACACCACTTGAGCCAAGTACGCCTATTAAACCGCCAGTAACCAGTATTCCTGTTAAACCACTTGAGCCAAGTACCCCTATTAAGCCGCCAGTAACCAGTATTCCTGCTACGCCGCTTGAGCCAAGTACGCCAGTCAAATATCCAGAACCAAAAAAGGATATTGCTGATTTTTATTTGTTAGGGTTTTTTGATCATGATGGTAGAGCGGGTGAAATTCGTACGATTCGTCCAGACTTGGTTGGTGATTTCCAAGCAATGGTTCAGTTTGGACAGAACCATGTGGTTGATCCACAAAGTAACGAAGCAAAAAATATGCCGCGCCTGACGGCAGAAAAAGAAGCTCTGTTGTTAGTGACGCCTACTCTTGAAATGGGTGACATTACTACATTAGTGGCTGAAATTTATAAAGATGGGGTTTTATTGCGAGCTATCAATTTAGTCGATCCTACTCAAATTCCAGATACGGATCAGACCAATGCTGACCAACGTCCTCGCGTTTCTTATAGTAACCGTGGATGGTCAACCAAGCTCAATTGGGATGAGGTACAAGGTGGTCTCAAAATCCGGATTATGGATGACAAAAATCGTAGCGGTGAACTGTTAGAAGATAAAATAGACTTTGCTGCACCAGGCGAGCTGGTATTGACCAATATCCGTCTGGGTATGCTAACGGATGCACCTCAATCTTGGGGGCATTACATGTTACGCGACCCAGAAAGGGCTGGCTCAGACTACTTCCAAACCATTCCAGCGGCACAAATGACCGTTGCTAAATATGATGACCTCAAGCTTGATCGAGTAATGGTTGCCAATGGCACTATTTATGATTCGGTGAGTCACTCAAATGGTGGCGTTTATGATGGCGATATGCGCGAAAACACTGGTAAATCAACCTTTGGTGTCGGCATTAACTTAGCAAACTGGGGTGTCACCAGTGCCTCAATGCAAAGCCAAGAGCAGCCACAATTGACCCAAAACGTCAATGCGCATCATGCCCGCGGCAAATATACTAATGGCGAACATAATCACGGCTTAAGCGGTGGTAATGGCATGCTGACCTTAATTGACTCTCAAGGTAATGAGTTCAGTCACGAAATCGGTCATCATTATGGCTTAGGGCATTATCCTGGCGCAGTAAACGGAGATAACTTTTGGGCAGAGCATCATGCCAATAGTGGTTGGGGCTATAACGGTGTTCGAAATAAAATGCGCAGTAACTTAGACTGGCCACGACAAGTCGAAGGTGATGGTCTTAATGGCAAACCGCTTTTCTTAGCCACCTATGGTTACGGTCGTGATGCGATGTCTGGTGGCTCTCATAGCGGCGCTTATTCAAGCTACACTCATTACACGGGTTATAGTACAAAAATTAAGATACAGCCAGCATTTGATAAAGCAGTATTTGACGCTGATTCACCAACTGGCTATAAGAAATGGAATGCTGAACTTAGAAAGATGGAAGTCATCCAGCCTAAAGTATGGCAAGGTTCTAAAAACGTTTGGTACAACAGTGCCGACGGTAATTACTTAAAACCACGTTTACAAGGTGTGCCTGTTTTTACTATTTTAGGTGGTTATGACCCTGTAACACAAAAAGGCATCATTTATCCTGAGGCACGCGGTAACTGGGGTAACGTCTTTGATTTACCGAAACCAAATAATTCTCTTGAAGCAGCAAGCTGCTGGTTGAGCGTTACTTACAGTAATAACGCGGTTAATACTATTGCTCTGGCGCCTAATCGAATGAATGGCAATGCCAATAAATTCCATGTTAATTTAGCCATTGCTGAAAATCCAAAAAAAGTAGATTTGTATTGTAAAAAGACCAATGAAGCACAAGTACAGCTCTCAACCATTGATATTCGTCAATATAGCGATACGATTAAGCCCGCTGTTACCTTTGGTAAAGAGTATGGCTATACAGCACTTAGAAAAGTTGAATTACCAATCTTAGAGCAGAAACTCCTTGCTCAAGCTGAAAACTCGACGGTGAGCTTAGATATTAATAGTCAGTTGTTATATGATTCTTATAAAATGTATCGTGACGAGCTCATTAATGAGCTTAGCCCTCTCGCATTCCAAACATTAGAGCGTTATGAGCAGCAACAACAAACCATGTACCGCTTAAATCGTTGGGTCAATGTATATCGTACTGATTTAATTAAAAACGAGCCTGAAGCCCTTACCGAATTTCAAAAGTTTGTTAAAGCGTTAGGACTAGAGGATGACAGGCCTCTAGAAAACGCCACTCCCCTGCTTAACGGTAAAAACTGCCTTAAAGTAGAAAAGTTAGAAGATAGTAAGTTAAATGCCTTTATTAGTGGTCCAAGTGCCTGTACCGGTGATGACTCTGAGCAATGGATTCAAGATACGAAGGGTAAAATTCATAGCAAAATGGCGATGGATCAGTGTCTAACAACTCAAGGTGGTGTGGTTAATTTGGCAGCTTGTAGTCTTAATATTGATGCGCAGCACTGGGAAATGGTTACTAGCACTAAAGAAATTAAGCAAGGAAATCAATGTTTTGATTTAGAAGGTGGTTACTTAAAAGATAATCGCGCACGCTTAATTCGTTATGGTTGCAACGGTGGCGGTAATCAAAAATGGACGATACTGACTAAAAATCCAAGCTTTATCTTAGCCACAGTTGGTAACAATCTGCCATTAATTGTGAAGAGCCTACAGAAACAGACAGCAATGAAGAACAGTAGGCAAGTTCAGTCATTGAATGTGGATAGCAAAGAAGATCCTTCAGTACTAGCAAAAGTAGGCACCGCGATAAGCACGTTTCTTGATGATTTGTTCAGTTAATATGAGATTTAATGACTGTCAACGATAATGGTGGCGGTAATCAGAAATGAGCTTCAATGCAGTAAAATTCAAATTTAATAGTGCCCACTATTAGTGATGCTTTAAAGTTAATCATTCATAGCATGAATACACAATAACGCTCATGGGTATAAAAATAACCAATACTGAAAAATAAGTCTCAATGAGGCTTATTTTTTTATCCTGTTTTTAATGGATTATTTGCAGTGAATCAGGTAATTTGTTTTTAAGAGCTTTTGTTGTCAGCAGTCTGATTCTATAGAACTGCTGACAACAAAAGAAATACTACGATCATTTTTGGAGCTGCTCACGTTGACTAAACATGCTGAAGACAACTTATTTAAGCGTCTATCAACGTCAAGTCTCAAAAGACTGCGGCAGTTTTTTCAGTTATGGTCGCTAAAAACGCTTACCAATTTACCCGATCGCCTAACGAATTTGTGGCAACAGCTGATTGGCTCTTACTGGTTTATACCGACTGCCTGTGTGCTGGTAGGCATCTTGCTCGCTCCTATCCTTGTAACGATCGATGAGCATTTTGATCGCGACATGGTCAGAGAGATTACCTTTGCCTTCACTGGCGATGATGACGCCGCGCGCGCTATTATGACCACCATTGCTGGTGCAGTACTTGGCGTGGCAGGCACGACTTTCTCGATTACCATTGCTGTATTATCAATGGCATCTTCACAATTTGGTCCTAGATTACTCCGTAACTTTTTGACTGATACGCCCAATCAGTTCGTTTTGGGCGCGTTCATCGGTACGTTTAGCTATAGCTTGCTGGTGTTAAAAGCCATTCATAAATACGATGTTGGTTTTGGTGTGCCGCAATTGTCGGTGACCTTTGCCATTATTATGGCGATTATTTGTGCCCTTCTACTGGTCTATTTTGTACAGCATATGGTACATGCCATTCAGGCATCGCATGTGATTGAAGGTGCCAGCAATGAGGCAATTAAAAACATTCATTATTGGTATAGCGACCGCTGCGATATCGAGCACCAACGTAATATCGAGCATCATGATATCGAACAATTTCATCACTGGTCTGCGACGCCTATTTATCCACCGTACTCGGGCTATTTGCAGCAGATTTATTTTGAATCGCTCATTACCCTATCGCAAGATTATGGCGGCGTGGTAGAAATAAATAGCAGTCTCGGTCACTTTGTCACCGATAAAAATGTGATTGGCTATTTTTATCAGCGTCCGGCAGACCATCCAACTAACCTACAAAAAACAAAAACGCCGCATTTGGCGCTTGTGCCACGTTCGCCTGATGGGCTGTTTTGGCAACGTTTTGCTGGTTGTATACGCCTTGAACAGCGCTTGACGCAATCTAATGATATTGCCTATAGCTTAGGGCAAATGACTGAAATTGCTGTCCGCGCATTGTCACCAGGTATCAATGACCCAAAAACAGCGGTTAACTGTGTTCAATCGCTGACCAGCTGTCTGAGCATTATGATGCGCTGTCAACCGCCGACGCCGTATCATTTTTATAAACCGTTAGATGAGACAGATACACCAGATACTATCAGCCATCAGCCGTCAGCCATCCTTGCCGTTGTTACACGTATCCCTAAAATATCAGATTTTATTGATAGCTCACTTGGTGAGATACGGCGTTATGCAGCAGCAGATTTGATGGTATTAAAGGCGCTATGTCAGGCAATGATTGACTTGAATTATGCTAGGGTTAATGAGGCGCAGCAGCAAACGCTCATACATGAGATAAAATTGATTGAGCGTGCCGGCGCGGATAATTTAAATTACCATCAACTCGCTGATGATTTGACCGCAATGTGCCAACAAGCAGAGAAATTTATTATGAGTGAAAACGCCCAGCATCACTATTTCCATTATGTCAGTGATTTTGATGCCCATATTCGTCAGGCACTACAAACCCAATCGAAACAAGTTAGAGCATAGTTGACACCTCTTATTACCCACTTGAGACTTTTTTATGGACCCTACGAGCAGCCTGACCATACTCGAAATTAGCGCGATATTTTTATCTATCACTGCCCTATTAACTTACGTTAACCATCGATTTATTGGCCTACCAACAACTATCGGTGTAATGGTTATCTCGATATTATTGTCGATCGGGGCGATATTTTTAGGATTTTTAGGGTTTGATCAGCTTATTGATTATGAAGTCAGTCTATTAGGCCAGCTTGATTTCACTGAAGTCTTACTTGATGGCATGCTGTCTATGCTTTTATTTGCTGCCGCTTTGCACGTCAATATTGGTGATCTAAAACGTTATAAGCTGCCTATTGGTATTCTAGCTTTCATAGGTACTTTAGTATCAGCACTGCTGATTGCAGGTGCTCTATATCTAATGTTGCCGCTGTTTGGTTTCGAGCTGTCTTTTTTATGGTGCTTACTATTTGGCGCTTTGATATCTCCAACCGACCCTATTGCAGTGATGGGTATTTTAGCCTCTGCTGGCGCCCCAAAAAGCATAGAGACGGTCATCGCGGGCGAATCGCTATTTAACGATGGTATCGGCGTCGTCATCTTTGTACTGCTGCTCGGTATTTTATCGAGCGGTGATATCCCAACCGCCAATTATGTGGTGCACACCTTGGCAGTCGAGGCTGGTGGCGGTATTATTTTTGGCTTAGTACTTGGCGCGATTTTATATTACATGCTCAAAAGCATCGATAGCTATCAAGAAGAGGTTCTACTGACCCTTGCTGGTGTCATAGGCGGCTATGCGCTGGCCAGTCATTGGCATTTATCGGGACCACTAGCAATGGTAATGATGGGGCTGATGCTTGGTAATCGCGGACGAGCACTAGCGATGAGTGATAAAACGCGCCATTATGTTGATTTGTTTTGGGAATTGATCGATGAGATTTTGAACGCAATTTTATTTGTATTAATCGGTCTTGAAGTGGTGATGATTGCTTATTCAGCCAATTTATTTATCGCTGGCGCCTTAACGATTGTGATTGCCTTACTTGCTCGATTTATTGTGGTCGGCATGACCACCAAAACCTTTCATCGACAACTTGACTTGCCAGCAGGGGCTTGGAAGGTGCTAACATGGGGTGGACTACGAGGTGGTATTTCAGTTGCTTTAGTATTGCAACTCCCAACAGGATCTGAACGCGATATACTACTGGCCCTAACTTATGCAGTCGTTATATTCTCTATACTGGTACAAGGGTTAAGTGTAGGCAAAGTTGCCAAAAGCATTCGTACTGATAAAAAAACAGCCGATATATAAATCTTAGATTACGTTATTTATAAAAAAGCCAGTTTAAGATAAATATCTTAAGCTGGCTTTCTAAATTGTCATTTGAGCCTAAGGAAACCTGATTAGATTAAACCCTTTCGTTTCATATTACGATAAACCACAATCACAATAATAATATTCGACACCAATATGGTAAGTTTGAACCAATCAAACGGACTCACAATCAGATAGTAGAGTTCAATAGGAATAAATATTCCATAACCCAGTACCCCAAACCAGTAAGCCCATGTTTTATCTTGCCATAAGCCATATGCCTCGACAAAACGCAAACTGGCATAAGCAAAAATCAATAATAAGAATACCGACCAGTTTTTGCTTGCCATCTGTGCAATACGTACCGCACTGTCAACTTGCGGCGCTAATAACTGACCAAATACTTGTTGCCAAGAAGCCGTCGCTGTAATGAGCCAATGCTCAAGGTCGGTATGCCACGACCATAAAGCCAATGCACCTAGTAGTGCGCCAATACCCTTTACGACTTCATAGATTGCTACTGCTTTGATAGATTCGCTTGACGTCGTGCGAGGCTCATTTTGTCGTGGGTCTAAAGACGGATGGTTATCTTTTGATGAATTGCCCTCTGACGAAGACTCTAGACTATCATCCTGCCTAGGCAAATTAGCCAAAGAAAGTCTCCACAACGCGCCCTTGCAGTATTTGGTTAAAGAATGGCGTATTTTTGCCGTTTGATAACATGGATTCGCTAGTCACCTGCCATTCAAGATTGGGATCAACCAGTACTGCGCCCCCGATAGTCTCATATTGCTCGCTGATACCCGCAATTTTCGCAGGATTTAAGCAGATTTTATCGACTAGCTGCTCAAGTGTTAACACCTCATCTTTTACCAGCTGGCACGCCAGCGCCATAAAGGTATCAAAATTTGAGATGCCGGGCGTACTTTCTGCAAATGGAGCTTTCTTCGCGGTACTGTTTAACGGCTCATGATGACTACAAATTGCATCAATTGTGCCATCTTTTAGACCACGGCGAATCGCTTGCTGATCAGTATTACTACGCAAAGGGGGTAATACATATGCTTGAGCATTAAAGCCTTCCAGATTATCATCGGTTAAATACAACTGATGCATTGCCACATCACAAGTAACTGGTAAACCTTTATCTTTCGCCCAGCGCATCAGCTCAATTGACGACTTACAAGATAATTGGCTAAAGTGAGCAGCTATACCCGTTTCTTCCACCATAAGTAACTGCGTTGATAAAGCGACGGTTTCTGCAATCCAAGGAATACCTTGCAGACCGTGATAAGAAGCGATATAGCCTTCATGTGCAACGCCATCACCAGATAGACTAGGCTCATCAGGATAAAAGAATACTTTCATGCCAAACGTCGCCGCATACTCGAGTGTACGTAAGAGCACTAAATCGTTTTGAAAGGGTCTGCGAGCATTGGAGACAGCAATACAGCCGCCTTTTTTAAGTCCTGCAATATTAGACGGACGTTCACCCTCTAAGCCAGCAGTCAACGCACCCAAAATATGCAAATAGATGCCGCCATCATCGAGTGCACGCTCGCGCAAGCCTTTTAACAATGAACCGTTCTCTAAAATAGGATTGGTATCGGGCGGAATCACCACATGCAAAAAACCATTGGCATGTGCTGCACGCCCTTCTGACTCTAACGTGCCATGCTGCTGTTGACCCGGCTCCCGCAAGCGGGCACATAGATCAACCAACGGTGGTAATATCCATGTCTCGCGCTCGCTCGTCAGCTTTGCTAACTGAGCAGTGGCGATTTGTGACAGTGATTCTTTAAATACTTTTGGAAGTAAGTCGTGCATATGAACATCTGAATTCGTAATGTGAACCATGAGCGTTATTACCGTATCAATAAAATGGGATAAATAAGAATAAAACAGGCGAGCTAAATATTAATGACCAGCCGCTTGATGCGCACGCTGACCTTCCATCGCAAGCGACAATACCGCCATACGAATAGCAATGCCGTTATTAACCTGTTTTAAAATCACAGATTGCGCACCATCTGCAACGCTTGAGGCAATCTCAACACCGCGGTTCATCGGTCCTGGGTGCATCACTAGAGCATCAGGCTTAGCCAGTGCCACGCGCTCAGGAGTAATACCATAGTGCTTATAGTATTCACTCGATGAGGCGAGTAGCGGTGAGCCGATACGCTCATTTTGAATTCTCAAGCCCATGATGACATCACAGTCTGTCACGCATTCATTCATATTCTCATATACTTGCACACCAAAACGCTCAATCCCTTTTGGTAATAACGTACGAGGTGCGCAGACGCGAATGTCTTTTACACCCAATGTTTGTAGCGCACTGATGTCAGAGCGTGCTACTCGCGAGTGTTTGATATCGCCAACGATTGCAACCGACAGCTCTTCAAAAGGACGCGGTGCCTCACGGTGAATAGTCAGCATATCAAGCATGCCTTGCGTTGGATGCGCATGCCAGCCATCACCACCATTGATAATGGCAATATCTGGCGTCACTTCAGTCGCCATAAAATGTGCCGCACCTGATGCTGAATGACGTACCACAAAGATATCTGCCGTCATCGCTTGCAGATTCCATAACGTATCGCGTAAGCTCTCTCCCTTCTTGGCACTAGAGCGTTCGATATCGATATTTAATACATTAGCACCTAAACGTTTTTCTGCTACTTCAAACGTGGTACGTGTGCGCGTCGATGGCTCAAAAAACAGATTCATCACCGTATAGCCTTCAAGCTCAGGACGGTTAATCAGCTGTCCCTTATCATCAAAAAATGACTCAGCTTTAGCGATAATCGCCTGCAGCTGGGCTTTATTAAGACCTTCGATACCTAAAAAATGACGAATACTACCATCAGTATTGAGCTGCGGACGACTCAATGACGCATCAAGTTTTTCATGAATCGTATCAGGATCAAATCTTGCGTAGTCTGTCGGCGAAACGGTAGGTAGTGATTGGCTATCGATAGAATTTGACATAAGGACACGTCTTCATTAAGGGTTTGTATGATTTTATAATAAGTTATCATTCGTTTTTTTAACGGTTTTGACTCGATAATACGGCAGACATGCATACAGACAAGGACATTTTGCTGCTTATTTGCTACAATTTACCGCAGTGATATAGACAATACTAAAATAGATGCGGCTCTCATTTTAGAGAATAGCAGCACATCATTTGGCAACCGTATCAAAAGACAGCCTCTTAAACCATAATTGAATAATAATAGTGTTAGTGTAGCTGATTTTCAGGTCAGGACAAAGACGCCTTAGTCAGTATTTAACAATATCTCTCATATCAATATAACGTAATCAATTCTTAAACACGCATTCCATGCTTAGCTTATACCACTCTTTATCAGAATTATTCATTAGGAAACACTATGACAACCTTAGTACAGTATTTGAACACTAATGCCACCACTCCTGCCCTCAATGACGTTATCACTACCGTTACTGACGTCGGCAAGACCATCTCACAGCTCTTAAGAAAAGGCGCTTTAGCAGACATCCTTGGTGAAGCGGGTAATCAAAACGTGCAAGGTGAAGACCAGAAGAAGTTAGATGTATTGGCCAATGATTTATTGTTAGATGCATTGGCACAAAACAGCCATTGTGCTGGTGTTGCTTCAGAAGAGCTTGATGACGCTACTCCTGCCAATGTTGATGGCAGTTTATTGGTATTGTTTGACCCACTCGATGGCTCGTCTAATATCGACATCAATATGGCTGTCGGCACCATATTCTCGATTTTACCGTACCAGCGTCAAGGTCAAGTTAGTAAAAATAGCGACTTTTTACAAGCGGGTAATCAGCAGCTAGCAGCCGGTTACTTACTATATGGCACCTCTACCGTTCTTGCGCTGACTATCACAGATAATGTAGTCATGTTTAGCCTAGATCCAGATACTAATGACTATGTATTAATAGAAGAAAATGTCACCATCGATGCCGATACTAGCGAATATGCTATCAATGCCTCAAACTACCGTTACTGGCGCGCGCCAATGCAGCAATATATCGATGAGCTTATCGCTGGCGAGACAGGCGTACGTGGTCGCGATTTTAATACGCGCTGGGTTGCCGCCATGGTTGGTGATGTTCATCGCATTCTATGCCGCGGTGGTTTATTCACATATCCATTTGATACCAAATACGCCAATAAAGCAGGCAAATTACGTCTCATGTATGAAGCCAATCCCATGAGTTTATTAATTGAACGTGCTAGCGGCGGGGCAACAGATGCAGTCAATCGCATTTTAGATATAGAGCCGATTGACATTCATCAACGCGTGCCTGTAGTGCTTGGCAGTAAAAATGAAGTCGACTATATTAAAGAGTTGCATTTAAACTACAGTGATAAGTAAGCTAATCAAGAACATTTTGACAGCACCTATAAAGCCATATCACTCATCAATTTATAGGCGCTGTCTATATTTTATACTTTTTCTCTAAGCGATCTATTATGGTAGCAAACCCCACCGAGCTTATTACCTCAGATAAGAATACAACGGTCAAGCTAGTAAAGGCGTTATTGACGCAAGCTCGCCAACGTAACAAACATGGACAAACTGTCATTGAAGGTATTCATCTTATTGATGCTGCCCTTCGTAGTGATTATCCATTTGTGCAAATATTGCTAGCAGAGTCTGCACATCACCATCCTGAGGTGCAGCAAGTTCTCACTCGCTTGCCCACTTATACGCCTATCTTAACCTTGTCGGATGCGCTTTATGAAAGTATTCGTAGCTTAGGTACTGGGATTGATATTATGGCAGTGATTAAGATGCCAACCCCTAGCCTATCTATGATTCATGATGACTGCTTGATTCTCAATGACGTTCAAGATAGTGGTAATGTCGGCACATTACTGCGCACCGCAGCAGCTGTTGGAATCAAAAACATACTTTGCACCAGCGCTACTGCGCAAGCTTGGTCACCAAAAACATTACGGGCAGGAATGGGTGCCCAGTTTGCCTTAAATATATATGAGGGATTAAGTGTACAAGAGGTTTTAGACCATGTACAAACCCCTCTATTTGCCACCAGCTCGCACACTGATACCGTCATCTATCAGCATAATTTAAAAAAACCAATCGCTTGGATTATGGGACATGAAGGTCAAGGGGTTTGTGACGAGCTGATGCAGTGCGCAACCCCTATCGCTCTACCACAGCCCAATGGGCAAGAAAGCCTCAATGTTGCGATTGCAGGCTCACTATGTTTGTATGAGACATTACGTCAAAGAAGTTATAGCTAATATCATTTAACTGAATCAGCAAGACGATTTTTAAGTCGAATATAAAAAAACCCGCAATCAATGATAGCGGGTTTTTTATTTTACTTTCACTAACAAGTACTTAGATTTTACTGGTCAGTTCAGGTAAGGCTGCAAATAAATCAGCTTCTAAAAAGTAATCGGCAACGCTAGCGATAGGTGATTCTGGGTCATTATTGATAGCAACGATGACTTTAGAATCTTTCATACCCGCTAAATGCTGAATAGCGCCTGAAATACCAGCTGCGATATATAAGTCTGGTGCAACGATTTTACCCGTTTGACCAACCTGCATATCGTTTGGTACATAGCCTGCGTCAACTGCGGCACGTGATGCACCAACAGCAGCGCCAAGCTTATCAGCCAATGGCTCGATATATTTAGTAAAGTTTTCACCATTTGCTAGGGCACGACCGCCAGAAACCACGATGCTGGCTGACGTCAATTCTGGACGGTCAGACTTAGCCATCTCTTCATTAACAAAGCTTGATTTGCCAAGCTCTTGCACATTGTCAAGAGTTTCAACAGCGGCTGAACCACCTTCACTTGCTACTGGATCAAAAGCAGTAGTACGTACGGTTAATACCACTTTATCTTCTGACGTCTTAACCGTTGCTGTTGCGTTACCAGCATAGATAGGACGATCAAACGTTTGTGCATCTACCACAGCAGAGATTTCTGATAACATGCTCACATCAAGTAATGCGGCAACGCGTGGTAAGAAATTTTTACCAGTGGTTGTAGCAGGTGCAAGAATATGACTGTACTCACCAGCAATATCAGCGACCAATAGCGCTAAGTTACCTGCCAATTGATGCTCATAAGCTGCGTTGTCTGCTAGTAATACTTTGCTAACGCCTGCTGCTTTTGCTGCTTCGTCAGCTGCTGCTTGCGCACCACTACCAGCTATCAATACATGAATATCACCGCCAATTTGCTGAGCAGCAGCGATCGTATTCAAAGTTGCCTTTTTTAGACTGGCATTGTCGTGTTCTGCATATACCAAAATTGCCATTGTTTTTGTCCTTTATTTATTCGTATCATCTATTCATGAGGTTGTTGGTACACAAAGCCCTATTATGTCCAAGTTCAATAAAACTTATTTAGGACGTCATGGCTTTGCAGTAGATAGGCACTAGCAAAGTATTAAATGACTTTTGCTTCGTTTCTTAGCTTATCGACCAACTCATCAACTGAACCCACTTTGATACCAGCTTTACGCTCAGCAGGTGGTACAACTTTAATGATTTCTTGCTTAGATGCCATATCAACACCAAAATCAGCAGGTGTTTTTTCATCAAGCTGCTTTTTCTTCGCTTTCATGATGTTAGGCAATTTTGCATAACGTGGCTCATTCAAACGTAAATCAGTGGTAATAACCGCTGGCAAATCAAGCGCAACCGTTTGCAAACCACCATCGATTTCACGCGTTACATTAACTTTATCGCCTTCAACCTTTACTTCTGATGCAAATGTACCCTGACCGATACCCATCAATGCAGCTAGCATTTGGCCCGTTTGGTTATTATCATCATCAATCGCTTGCTTACCTAGTAGAATAATATCGGTAGCTTCAGATTCAGCGATATTTTTCAGGATTTTAGCGATTTGTAGAGGATAAGGTTTTGCATCAGTTACTACCAAGATGCCACGATCAGCACCCAGTGCTAAAGCGGCACGAATCTGCTCTTGTGACTCTTTTGGACCAATTGAGGCAACGATGATTTCATCAATCACACCCGCTTCTTTAAGACGAACCGCTTCTTCTACTGCAATTTCATCAAAAGGGTTGATTGACATTTTAGTGTTAGATAAATCTACGCTAGAATTATCAGCTTTTACACGAACTTTTACGTTGTAATCAATGACACGCTTGACCGCTACTAATGCTTTCATACGTTCCTCGTTTATTAATGTTATGAATTAAAATTGCCAGTTAAGAACCAAAGGTTCATTTTTTTAAAATCGTCGTTCGAAATAGTACTCAAGGTTGATTGCTGCGTCAGCATCTATAATGTAATAAAAAATATCAGACCATAAACAATATACTGGCATCACACTCTCTATCTATAAAATCTGCCAAAGCTAAGCCAACCGTTATTATCAGACCTATGTATCTTGCGTGAGCTCAGCCCTAAGGTCAAGACAACGCCGTGAATAATGCGTCATAAATTTGTCACCATTCTACAATAAACAGTTTATAAGCGCCTAGTCACACCATTTTCTTATCATTATTCTTATTCTTTTCTGACTTTTACAAGCTATCTAAGTCGTTTATAACCGTTAATATAAACCAATACTATCTCGTTATTATAAGAATTGAATCAAAAAAAGATCATAAAAAAAGCAACCTGATCAGAGGTTGCTCTTTTTTAAAGTCTAAACAGTATTTTTATTGTTTTAACAAACAAAGGCATCAATGCATATTGATAATCTTACTTTCATTAAGCGCGCTGAAGAACAGCTTACTCAATGTCAAATGAGATTAGATAGCTTCGATTTGCTCAGCTTGTGGGCCTTTCTTGCCATCACCTAAGATGAAAGACACTTTTTGGCCTTCGGCTAGAGTTTTGAAACCACCGCCTTGGATAGCGCTGTAGTGAGCGAATACGTCTTGTCCGCCGTTGTCTTGCGCGATAAAACCAAAACCTTTAGCTTCATTAAACCACTTTACAGTGCCTTCAACTTTATCTGACATAAATTTTCCTAACTCTTTAACTGTTGGCGAGACGTGTGTCATCACCGATTAATTGATATATACCTAAGTTTTTCTTGCAGAATGCGTGGATGAAATAATTGAAACCTCTAATAGAGATCTTAATATTTTTACCCGAAATCCTTTGAGTACAAGCTGATTATAACAGCTTTTTTTAAGCGCAACAGCTTAAATTGATGATTTTTGTAACCTATTTAAGTCAATTTTAAATAATTATTACTATTAATTAATTGAGACTTAATACTTTGATATAGAATGTTTTTTTACCATTTACCTTTCGAGATTTACTATGGACTTAGATATCGCTTTCGACAAATCCCAGTGATAGGAATTATATTTGCTACTTTATTAAAAGCAAACTATACAGCAATCGGCAACCACGGTGAGCTCAATACCAATAAACATAGCGCAAAAAATATCAGCGAAAATGACTGACTATAAGCGATATATTTAGCAGGTATGACCAAGTCTTTCGGAGAGTCAGGAATGCCTTTACGCTTCAATAAACGTGCGCCATAGATCCAGCCAAAGGTCGTATAAAGACCGTAAGCCGCTGGTACAGCAACGGCTAGTGGTGTCAAATCAATCGTATATAGCATCACTACTGAGATGAAAAACCATGAGGTATCTAGAATTGAGCTGATTTGAAAGAACTTAGAGTTGGGTAGTTTGCCGCCGGTTTTTTTGAGCATTTCCCCTTCGATCCAAATCAAAACGGCAACGACAGCGCTCAGAGTAATGTATATGAATTGCGGTGTTAGCCAATCAGGATAAGATATTTGCACAACAGACAACCTGTAATTTATAGAATAAAAGAATCCTTGGCATTTATATTGCAAGAATAAAAATAGCGATACCTATTTAACCGAGTAAGCCGTTAATAGATATGATAATGCTTGCCTATATTAGGCAGCGAAGTCAGATTTTCAACCAGTACAGACTGGCGATGATAAAAATACTTTATAAAACACCGCCTACTAAAAATAAGAAGCCCATGCTATCACTGATAACATGGGCTTCTTTAGACTGATTTCTTTACTAATTCATCAATAGCAAATTAGTTTTTGTCTTTATCGATGATTTTATTGCCACCGATCCAAGGCATCATACCACGTAGCTTAGCGCCCGTGATTTCAATTTGATGCTCTGCATTGTTACGACGACGAGCCGTCATTGATGGATAGTTGGTTGCGCCTTCACTGATGAACATTTTTGCGTATTCGCCAGATTGAATGCGTTTTAGCGCATTACGCATGGCTTCACGTGATTGCTCATTGATCACTTCAGGACCAGTCACATATTCGCCATATTCAGCGTTGTTACTGATTGAGTAGTTCATGTCAGCGATACCGCCTTCATACATCAAGTCGACAATAAGCTTTAGCTCATGTAAGCACTCAAAGTAAGCCATTTCTGGTGCATAGCCAGCTTCAGTTAGGGTTTCAAAGCCCATTTTTACTAGCTCTACTGCGCCACCACAAAGAACCGCTTGCTCACCAAATAGGTCAGTTTCAGTTTCATCTTTAAAGGTCGTTTCGATAATACCTGAACGTCCACCACCAACACCAGCAGCATAAGATAGTGCTAATTGCTTGGCTTGACCTGACGCATCTTGATAGATAGCGATAAGATCTGGGATACCACCGCCTTTGGCGAATTCTGAACGAACGGTATGACCTGGTGCTTTTGGTGCCACCATGATGACGTCAAGATCGCTACGTGGTATAACTTGGTTATAATGAATCGCAAAACCATGAGCAAAGGCCAGTGTCGCGCCCTGCTTGATGTTTGGCTCAATCACATCGTTATAAAGCTCTTTTTGGAACTCATCAGGCGTCAAAATCATGATGATGTCAGCCGCTTTTACCGCCTCTTCTACTTCAGCAACTTTTAAGCCAGCATTTTCTGCTTTCTTCCATGAGCCTGAGTCTGCACGTAGACCGACCGTCACATCGACGTTTGAATCTTGTAGGTTAAGCGCGTGCGCATGACCTTGTGAACCATAACCAATAATGGCAACTTTTTTACCTTGGACGATTGATAGATCACAATCTTTATCATAATAAACGTTCATAAACAGAGTCCTTTTCCTAAATCATGGCGTACCATGGATAAATAAACACTTAAATTATAGTCACCTTATCGAAGTGATTGGTGAGATAAGCGCTATGTTGATGTTGAATAAATAAGTTTGAAATACTATATTTTGAAGATCATAAACGCTGATTATAGGCTTAGCGTTTTGTCACCACGAGCAATACCAATGACGCCTGAACGTACTACTTCCATGATACGTTCGCGACCAATAACATCAATAAAACCATCGAGCTTAGCTTTATCGCCGACGATTTGAATCGTATATAAGTTCGCGTTGACGTCAACGATCTGTGCACGAAAAATATCGGCACTGCGTTTGATCTCTTCACGTACACCGCCCGTCGCACGTACTTTTATTAGCATCAACTCACGTTCGACGTGTACGGTATCTGAGAGATTAAGCACTTTAACCACTTCGATCAATTTATGCAATTGCTTGGTGATTTGTTCTATTTTTTCAGGTGACGTGACTGTCGTTACTGTCAGACGTGAAATACTTGGATCATCAGTAGGCGCGACGTTTAGTGTTTCGATATTGTAGCCACGTTGTGAGAACAAGCCGACTAAACGCGACAACGAACCCGCTTCGTTTTCCATCAATACCGAAATCAGATGTTGTTGTTGCATTAGGTACGCTCCCCTTTTGTTAACCACATATCACGCATCGTTTGCCCAGCGATTTGCATCGGATATACATGCTCATTACGATCGACGTAAACATCGATAAATACCAACCTGTCTTTTATTGCCATGGCTTCAGCCAATTGTGCTTCCATGGTCGCAGGATCAGTAATCTTGATACCGACGTGACCATAGCTTTCAGCAAGCTTGACAAAGTCTGGTAAAGAATTCATGTAAGAGTGTGCGTGACGACCTTCATACAGCATATCTTGCCACTGTTTTACCATACCCAACTGTGCATTATTCAAGTTTAGGATTTTAACTGGCAAATCATACTGCAAACAGGTAGACAGTTCTTGGATATTCATCTGAATAGAGCCTTCACCGGTAATACAAACCACATCACGCTCAGGATTAGCAAGTTTGGCTGCCATCGCATATGGCAAGCCAACGCCCATAGTACCAAGACCACCTGAGTTCAGCCATTGACGTGGCTCATTATAGGTATAATAAAGCGCGGCAAACATCTGATGTTGACCCACGTCACTCGTGATAATCGCATTACTATTAGTCACTTTATCTAAAGCTTGAACGACCGCTTGTGGCTTAATACCATTATCGGTACTGGTGTCATAACGCAAACCATGACGCTTGCGCCACTCATTAATCTGTGACCACCAATCCAATAACGCCGGTTGGTCTAACTCTTTATCTTCGCCAATAATGTCTATCATGTCAGTAAGCACTGATTTCACATCGCCAACGATAGGAATATGAGCAAAGATCGTTTTTGAGATAGACGTTGGGTCAATATCAATATGAATAATCGTCGCATTTGGACAGAATTTTTTGACGTTATTGGTCACGCGATCATCAAAGCGTGCCCCAACTGCCAATATAACGTCAGAATGATGCATGGTCATATTGGCTTCATAAGTGCCATGCATACCAAGCATACCCAAGAACTGCTCATCAGAGCCAGGAAAAGCACCCAAACCCATTAAGGTATTGGTGACTGGTAGGTTTAAACGATGGGCAAGCGCCGTTAATTCTTTATAGGCATTACCTAAAACCACACCGCCACCAGAATAGATAATCGGGCGCTTAGCCGCAAGTAAGGTTTCAACCGCCTTTTTGATTTGACCACTATGACCTTTTAATGACGGCTGATATGAGCGTATAAATACCTCTTTTGGATATTCATAAGCAAATTTTTCGCTAGGCGCAGTCATGTCTTTTGGCACATCGATGACAACAGGACCCGGACGTCCAGACTGTGCAATATAAAAGGCTTTTTTGACAATCATTGGGATTTCGCTAGCATGGCGAACTTGAAAGCTATGCTTCACGATTGGACGTGACACACCAATCATATCGGTTTCTTGGAAAGCATCTTCACCGATCAGACTACTAGGCACCTGACCTGCGATGATCACCATCGGTACAGAATCCATAAAAGCAGTGGCAATAGCTGTCACTGTATTGGTCGCACCAGGACCTGAAGTCGCTAGCACCACACCCGTGTTGCCAGTTACTCTTGAATAAGCATCTGCCATGTGACCTGCGGCTTGTTCATGACGTACCAGAATATGCTCAACATTGTCTTGTTGAAATAAGGCGTCATAGATATGAAGAACCGCACCGCCTGGATAACCAAAAATGTATTTGACGCCCTCATCCGTTAGTGCTTGCACCAACATCTCAGCGCCAGATAGCATGACAGGCTCATTGCTTCCTTCGGCAAGGCGTTGCTGCTTTTCAGGGAAATTCTTGGCAGCATGACCCGTTTGGGTATGTCCAGTCATATTCGGACTTTGCGTGGTTTGCGTCACTGTCGTCACCTTTTTTTGTGGCAAGAATATGTGCCCGCTACGTCTAAGTTACGCTGTGTTATAAGACAGCATACTACTCAAACATAGCAATATATTTAAGGTCAGCTTTGCGACAGGATTTTATCGATATACAGTGACAAGATGCGAGTGCATCTATAAAAGAAGCTTATTATTTGTAGTGCATATAAGGTTGCGCTAATGACAAATAGACGGATACAGAATGATAGAACAAATCTCAAAGCTTATATTTTATAGCTTATATCATGTTATATGATTACGAAATCTTATAACCTGTTTGATGAGGAGATGTTAAAAACACACATGACACTCTATTTTTGCAACAGCAAAATCTTACGAGACACAGTAATAATAAGTTTATCTTAGTCATTGTAGACAGATAAGTCCGGAGACAATAAATATAGATTTGAATAGCATTATTACAAGCGCTATTTATTTTATATCATTGTCACAAAGATAATAAGGCTAAGCAAGCTACCGATAAGCAACCCGTAGTCCTTATTTTCAAGTGCCACGGCAATATCATAAAAGCCGCTCACTGACCAATCAACTGCTATTATATTCGATGGTTTGTGAGCTATTGTCAAGAAAAACTTCTAAACCCTATCCCCAACTATTGGTTATTAAACAATGTACATTCATAAGTATTATTTGCTAGAATCAAGCCATTATGTATTTATATTGTTATCGATTCTATTAACCCTTATGCTTAACTGAACGATAGCTGTATTTTTTACCCATTAAGAGGGCTGTTACTATGGCACAAGCGTCTACGATAAGCACTGCTACCAAACTACTTATCAGTGTCAGCACTGCGTGTATGTTCATGCTACCAATGAGCGCCACTCATGCCATTCAGGTATACAAATCTATTGGCGCACATGGCGAAGTCAAATACAGCCAATATGCGCCGCAAAATGGTAGGAATATCGAAGTTATCGAGTTTCGTAGTGACGGTAGACAGAGCAATGCTGGACAGCTGGCAGGTAAAACCCAAGCCAATCAGAGTGCGCCGCAAAGCACAGAAGAACAGCGCGTTGCCCAATTAGAAGCACGCATCAAAGAGCAAGAAGCCCAAGCGAATGCCCAGCGTTGTCAATCGTTACGCAATAATTTAACCAATCTAAATGTGGGCGGACGTATTTATGAGATGGATGCCAATGGCAAACGTCAATATCTAGATGGTCGTGAGATTGAGCTTAAGCGTGAACGTGTCCAACAAGCCATTACCCAGTATTGTGGCTAATCTTCAATTTGATGTTTAAACACATTTAGCTAAGGTGACATTAAATCGTTAAAGG
Organism: Psychrobacter sp. SC65A.3; assembly: GCF_025642195.1. NCBI lineage: Bacteria > Pseudomonadati > Pseudomonadota > Gammaproteobacteria > Moraxellales > Moraxellaceae > Psychrobacter > Psychrobacter sp. SC65A.3. The sequence goes on from NZ_CP106752.1 coordinate 2,376,041, forward strand.
CTATCTATTATGAGATGCATCACATGACGGATAGCTGCTGGCATATCTTGAGCTTGCAGACCTCGCTGCCCCACCAATAATAAATTATCATCGTTATTTCTCGACTGGTTGACTAGAACATCGCCTGCTAATCCATGGATAATGACTGCTTGGTGCAAACTGCGTAGTTCATGTTTTAAATCATCTTGTGCCCATAGTCCAGTAATGACACCTGCAAGTACATCACCCATACCAGCGGTCGCCATGCCAGCATTGCCCACACCGCATACATAAACCTGCGGTTGAGCTGATTGCTGCTCCAGAATTAACGACCCTGCTCCCTTTAACACCCAATCACCGCCATAAATTGCTGCACACTCTGTTATTGCAGCCAATCTATCATTTTCTATCTCATTTACCTTTTTATTTAATAATCTAGCAGCTTCCCCACTATGTGGCGTTAAACACACTTGATAATTTTTACTATGTGTTTTTAGCTCGGCTATCAGCATATGGTTTTCCCGATGCAATGAAGCCAAATGATAAAGACCATCGGCATCAATGATTATAGGCTTACCTTCGGCTACCGCAGCCTGCAGATATTCAGTAAATAGCAATTTTGCTTTTTCATCACGCCCCAGGCCCATACCAATAGCAATCACACCGGCCTCTTTAATTAGGCGTTTTACTCCTTTGGTATCATGCAAATCCATGCTCATTGCATCTGGTAGCGAGGTTAATAAAGCCCCATGGTAAGCCTTATGGCAGGCAACTGTTATTTTACCACTGCCCGTCGCCATCGCGCTCGATGCCGATAATATGGCTGCTCCGCCCATGCCTTGTGAGTTATCAATACGATTGCCGCCAATGATTAATACATGCCCATAGCTGCCTTTATGGCTGTTTTGTCTGCGTGGCTTTAATCGATAAGGCGAATTAATAAGGGTGGCGATAGGAATAAGCGCGTTATTATTTGCTAGATGAGGTATCAGCGGTATATCAATCACGGCGCCGCTATAATCGAGCCCGTCTTTGGTATGCAGACCAAATTTACGTGCGATCAGACATAAGGTCACATCTGCGGCTATCGCAACACGCTCAAATACCTGACCAGTAGAGGCAACCAAGCCACTTGGGATATCAACCGCGATGACCAATGCTTTAACATGCTCTGTTACTTCGTTGAAAGCGCAAATTGCTTGCTGATAAATAGCGCTCGCTGCACGATTGAATCCAATACCAAATATCGCATCGATATAAACATCCGCCGGCAAAGCGCTCATGCTTCTATCATCGATATTTTCAAAGCATTGATATTTACAATCAGCAGATAGTGCCAGCTGTAACGCCTTTGTCGCATCAGCAATTGGGTTTTTATTATCTTCATTAGAACTTTCTATATTATCTTTTATAACAAAATCTTGTTTCTCAAAGCCAACCGTAATGACTTGTACTTGCCAGCCTCTCTGCTGTAAATAATACGCAACAAGCCACCCATCGCCACCATTATTACCTTTTCCGACCCAAACACTGACACGGCACGGACGATTAACAGGACGAGAGGCAATGCCCTGCTTTGCTAATTGCTCATTCAAACATTTTTCTTCATAAAGTATCTCAATATGCTTCACCATTTGCCAAGCCGCTTGTTGCATTAAAGCAAAGCTGTTATTGCCTTGTGCAAACCATGCTTGTTCCATCGCATAGAGCTGCTTGCTGCTATATAGAGCGACAGGCATGGTAGTTTTCGATGACAATTCATTTGACGTTGGCATGACTAACCCTCGATTACTCTTATAAGATTTGGCTGAGTTTATAACTTATTATCGATACAAACCAAAATTGATGTATGTATTTGCTGCTATTGACTTTAAGGTCAATTAATTAGGTTTAATCCATATAAATCTATATTTATATGGATTTATTCACTTTGATACTTGCGCTCTTCGCTCACTGGCTTATCATATCCATATTCACATTATCATTGATCATCAGATATGAGCAATAAATCTCAAACAAACTCTCAAACGCAGATGCCATCATTGCCTACTAGCGTCACTGCTAAAAAGATTGCTATCAATAATACGCATGATTTTACTACTACATCAGATATTAAACACTGGATTAAAGAGACAGCGCAATCGTTAGGGTTTGCAGATTGCGGCTTTTTATCGGTACATCACCCTCTGTTTGTTAAGCAGACTGAACAGTTAAAACAGTGGTTGGCCAAAGGCTATGAAGCACAATTACAGTTTATGCACAGCAATCATCATCTGCGTGCACACCCTGAGCAACTGGTAGAAGGCGCAAAAACTATTATCAGTGTACGTATGGACTATCTTACTCAAACCCCAACACCACGTACTGTGACTGACAATGATTATCCTAACCAAGGTATCATTGCGCGTTATGCCAGAGGGCGCGACTATCATAAAACCATGCGCAGTCGCCTTAAGCAGCTGGCGTTAAAAATCGAGGCAATGCTTCCTGAATGGCAACATCTAGATATTGGCGCTGACACAGATTTTATTTTTAGACCTTTTAGTGACTCAGCTCCTATCTTTGAGCGACCGATTGCTGATGCTGCGGGTCTTGGCTGGACTGGCAAGCATACATTACTCATAAACAAACAAGCCGGCTCGTTCTTTGTGCTCGGAGAGCTGTTTATGAGCCTTGAACTACCTGACGATGAGCCAGTTAAAGAGCATTGCGGCAGTTGCAGCGCCTGTATTGATATCTGTCCCACTCAAGCCATTGTCGCCCCTTATGAGCTTAATGCATCAGCTTGCATCTCTTATCTTACGATTGAACATGACGGTATTATCGATGAAAAATACCGCCGCGCTATTGGTAATCGTATCTTTGGCTGTGATGATTGTCAGCTGATTTGCCCATGGAACCGTTATGCCAATCTGACGCCCGTAGAGGATTTTGCGCCAAGGCATCGCCTTGATAGCAGCAGTTTGCTGGAATTGTGGCAATGGCAAGAAGCAGAGTTTATGAAAAAGACCGAAGGTAGCCCACTTAGACGCACCGGTTATGTGAATTTTCTGCGTAATATCGCTATCGGTCTTGGCAATGCCACTGGTAATCAAGAAATCATCGAAGCATTACAAGCAAAACTGGGGCTACATAACACGATGCTTGACGAACATATAGATTGGGCGATCGCTGAACAGCGTCATAAATTGGATATCTTACTTATTAATAATTAGAAGCCTAATTTTTAACTCTATATTTTATACATAAAAAAACACCTCATATTTTGAGGTGTCTTTATACAGCCAAATTCTAAGTATCCAAAATACTATGAGTGTTTCGATACTTATAACGACTTAAAAAATGATAACTATTTAGGAATACGTAGTACTTGACCAGGATAAATCTTGTCTGGGTCAGACAACATCGGCTTATTGGCTTCAAATATCTTCATATAATCACCAGTTGAACCATAAACATCTTTTGCAATTTTAGATAAGCTATCACCAGATTTTACAGTGTACATAGTCGACTCAGGTGACTGCTCTTCAATATCGATATTATCAATGACTTTAGCCACGTTTTGTACATTACCGATGGCAATAATAGCTTTTTCGCGATCAGCTTGAGTCTTAGCTTTACCGCTAATTTCTGCAGTATCGGTTGACCCATTATACTTAATCTTTAAATCACTAATATTTAGATTTTGCTGCTGAATACGACGAAGTAAAATATTGGCTACTGATTGCGCTGAAGGCTCAGTACTCTGTACTGGTGTATTAGCGTCTGCTTTGGTTTCTACTTTAGCGTCATGCTTGGCGTCATCACGATTAAAGATTTTATCACCAATGTCTTTTGCAAAACTGAACATACCCATATAACTGCTCCTTAAAATATTATTAATTATTATGCATCATTGTTGTTTCGATGATAACGCATATCGGTTATCACCCTTTTTTGCTTACCATTATGAGTATAAGCAAAGGCATGAGCGATAAACAGTAAGAGTATGTTGAGTAATGTTGATTTGGCGTAGCCAATGTTAACGCTAATATTAAATCAGTTGTTATAAGTGTAATAACAATAAAGAGAAATGACAAACATAAAAAAACCGCCTATCTATTAAGATAAGCGGTCATATCGAACCTATTGAGCAAGTCGCTAATTATAGCTGTGCTTGTACGTAGTCGATTGCTTTTTGAACAGTCGTTAATTCTGCTGAATCTTCGTCAGGAATCGTGATGCCAAAATCGCTTTCAAATGACATAACCAACTCAACTAAATCCAGTGAATCAGCGCCTAAGTCTTCCATAAATGAAGCATCATTGTTGATGTCTTCAACATTCATACCTAGTTGCTCAGCTACAGCAGCTTTAACTCTTTGCTCGGTATCATTACTCATGTAGATTTCTCCTTTTTGATCTATTATTTTGACAAACTACTATAATCACGTGGTTAGCCACTATAGTATTGTATATAAATGGGATTTTCAGATCCATATAGCCATCTGAGTGTACTATAACAAGTTATACATTCTGTACTAATATCTAGTAAAGCCTTGCTATCATACATGGCTTTGACTTAAAAGTATTCGACATTATAGCACCCTTTATTATAGTTTACACTCGTTCACACAGTTTTTTATTATAAGTATGTAACGCTTGGGATTCAGCACTAATTGCTATCGCATGTAGGAAAAATGCGACAGCAAACTGCTACATATACATACCGCCATTGACCGGCAAAACAGCACCTGTGATATAACTGGCTTCGTCACTGGCTAAAAACAGTACAGCAGCAGCGATATCTTCTGGTTGACCTAAACGGCTGATAGGTACAGCATCTAACATCGAGTTCAATAAACGCTCATCAAGCTCATCAGTCATGTCTGTTTCAATCAAACCTGGCGCGACGCAGTTAATGGTTACTTGACGTGAACCAATTTCGCGCGCGAGCGTACGGCTAAAACCCTCTACGCCAGCTTTAGTCGCCGCATAGTTAGATTGACCAGCATTGCCCATTTGAGCAACCACAGAGGTAATATTGATAATACGACCACGGCGTGCTTTCATCATGCCGCGGATAGCACGTTTGCTCATACGATAGACAGAAGTTAGATTGGTATCTATCACATTGTCCCAATCTTCATCTTTCATACGCATCAATAAGCCATCTTGAGTGATACCAGCATTATTTACCAATACTTGAACAGCACCATAAACGCTTTCTATCTCTTCAAACAGCTTGTCAATCTGCGCAGTATCGCGTACATCTAAAACACGACCAATACCGCCACTATCATTTAGATAGTCATCAATCTGTGCAGCCCCTTTCTCGGTGGTGGCTGTCCCAATGACAAAATGTCCTTCTTTAGCAAAGCGTTTGGCGACGGCTTTGCCGATACCGCGGCTTGCGCCTGTGACTAATGTGATCGTACGGCTCATGATAATACCTCCAGCAGTTTATCTAGACGAGCGGGCTTGTCAGTCGGATAGCTCATAATTGGATGCGCTTGACGCTTCGCCAAATTACTCAAGACGTTACCACTACCACACTCAATTAAAATATTAATTTGTTTATCTGCCAGCTCTTGCATGGTTTTTGACCACAGTACTGGCTGACTTAATTGTTCGGTTAATGCCTCTTTGATACCTGCCGCACTTGTTTCAACACGTGCATGACGATTTTGAATCACAGGAATCGTTGCTTGATCAAACTTAATCGCGGCAAGTTCTGCTGCCAACGCTTTACTGGCCGGCTCCATCAAAGCGCAATGTGACGGCACACTTACCTTTAATGGAATGGCTTTTTTGCCAGTATTTTGTACTTTATCAATGACTGCATTAACGCCTGCAGCATTACCAGAAACCACAACTTGCCCTGGGCTATTAAAATTTGCTGCGCCAACAATCGCATCATCTACATGCTCGGTTGCTTGCTCACACAGATTTTCGACTCGGTGATCTTCCAAACCTAGTACTGCTGCCATAGCCGTATCAATACCCACTACAGCGTCTTGCATCAATTGACCACGCTTATGTACCAGTTTCACGGCATCAGCAAGTGACAGCACGTTAGCTGCGCAAAGGGCGCTATATTCGCCAAGGGAATGACCAGCTAGGTAACAAGGCTTATCCTTTATTTTTTGTTGTAAGATGCGCCAAATAGCGATACTAGCGGTCAATAAGGCAGGCTGTGTATAGTGCGTTTGATTAAGTTTTTCTTCATCTTGACAGATTGCCCACAAATCTTCGCCTAATGCCGCACTTGCTTCAGTAAAGGTTTCAAGAATTTCAGGATAGGTATCAGCAAGCTCGCTTGTCATACCGACGACTTGTGAGCCTTGCCCAGGAAACAGTATTGCAATACGGGTTGGTTGTTTTTTTATCATATCGGGTACAGAGCCCATAACCAATATTCCTTATTTGATTGGAAACACCCCTAGCGTGAATGGGGCTAATCGTAGAGTTAAAGACTATAATAGGATAGTAATTTTATAGAGCAGTTACTGTCACTAGTCCTTTAAGACAGCATACTCTTATGAAACTATACACTGACATCGGTAATTAACAAAGCTGCTAAAAAGTTAATTGTTTGTCTCGCTTCGATAAATCCTTTGATATGACTTATACTAGATAGCTAATTCTTCATAACTGATGCGTTAAAACGGCCGTCAACAGCTAACAGTCAATAAATAGTACTAAAAACTAATAATGAAAACTATTACTAAAAAACCCATAGCAAAAAGCCAAGTTATCTAGCCACATAATATATGATAGCGAAATAACTTGGCTTTCATTAGCTCAAACCAATTGCTGAATAATAGCCTTATAAAGAACATCGACAGTCATGAAAACCATCATCATCTTTAGCAGCCATCAAATAACAATAAATTAAGCGTCTTGACTTACTTTAAACAACTGACGACCACGATAAAAGCCATCTTTGGTCATGTGATGACGACGATGTTTTTCACCAGTAGTAGCATCAACGCTTATTTCAGCGATTTCCATACGATGATGTGAACGGCGCATGTCACGACGTGAACGACTTTTACGACTTTTTTGAACGGCCATGATATAGCTCCTATACTTAAAAGGGATAAGCTTGAAATTCAGCTTTAATCGACACTGACAGAGGCTATATAATCACAACAACCTAAGTCTTACGCATCATTAGTTAAATAGATTGCCACGTATTAAAGTGTTGATTACGTCTAAAATCTATAGTTAGTCTGCAAGGTTAGCTTCTCTCTGCCAATGGCAGATTGCTAGAATGCAATAAACGGGACATTATACGCATGTTTAACGGATTAATAAAGCCCTGCTTTTCACTCTTCTGCATAAAGCGGGCAAAAATATAATAGAACATATCTTTTATAAATGCCGTTTATAGCGTTATAAGTTACCTTTCAAAGATGCTAAAGCAGCAAAAGGATTTTCGGTTTCTTCTTCTTCAGGTATTTCACCAAACTGCTCAACACTCATTTCACAGTCATCATGTTTTGGCGCCATTGGCGTTTTGAGCAAAATTTCATCTTCTACCAATTTTTTAAATGGTAATAGTCGCTCTGGCGATTGCTCAGTGACAATTTCGTCTAACAATAAATAATCTTGCTCTTCATTAACTAGGCGTATTTGGCTTTCATTATCAAGAAGCGCAATATCATACTCATCACTCAAATCAATAGCAATCGGTTGCAGACAGCGCTGGCAAGTCAGCCAGACTTCACCAGTCAATGTGAAAGCCAAATGCAGTACATTGTTACGACGATACAGAGTGGTATTTAGCACAATATTTGATTGTTCATGCTCGCTAGCTAAAATAGTCGCAAGACGCTCAAAAGAGCTGGGAGCTTCTTCACCTGCCCATTCAAAGCCAGTGTCTTCCCACTTATTTAAAGAGATGTTATCAGGCATGCTGGTTGACGTAGGCACTTGTACGTTACTAGCATGAAGCGCTGACGGCTTGTTATCTTGGGTGCTTGACATACGCGGCCTCATTGATCAAAAACGGTGTATAATATTGCCTGCCATACTAACGGAAAGCGCCCTGTTGCGCTAGCGCTAGTATGTTAATATTTTTTGGCAATTTCCTTGTCATTGTTTACCTAAAGAGATAGGACATCCTGCTCTATCATCCTTTACTTGGTTAAAGTTTTATTTATGATATCGCCTACCGTTTCTCCTGATTTTTCCAATTTATTATCTACTATTGATGCCAAAAATTTATTACACCGTTTGAATGAATTGCAAAGTCAGAAAACAAATCCTACTGAACATAGTATCAATCTTGAGGAAGATGCCTCATTAAAAAAACTGTCATTACAGTGGCAATATTTGGCTAATAACTATTTGATTCATTCTGCTAAAGAGATCATTGAGCCTATCAAAGTATGCGAATTTATTCAAAATAGTTTAACCGATCTTAATTTACAAAATGAATTATCGTTTGAAGGTATTGAGCGAGCACTGACTGATTGGCTTATTGATCTATTTAATCATTTATTTATCAGCAAACAGGTTATCTTGGTTCGTAGTACTGGCGAGCCCGAATACTTTCCTGCCCAGAGCAATCAACCCGCAAGAATTGAGTTTGCTCATGGATTTTTTGCTAGTGCATTGCATGAAATAAGCCATTTTTGTATGGCAGGTGAACGACGTAGACAACTACCTGACTTTGGCTACTGGTATGCACCTGACGGACGCTCAGCGGCTCAGCAGCAGGCATTCGAACGTGTTGAGGTTAAGCCACAAGCTATAGAGTGTTTGTTTACCTTAGCTTGTGGACGACCTTTTCAAGTATCACAAGACAATTTATTTGCAGATTTTGATACCAGTGGTAGTACTTTTGCTCAAGATGTTTATCAACAAGTTCAAACATATATTACTAAACCAGATACCTTACCATCTGATGCTAAAACCTTGCTACAAGCTTTACTCACTATCTGCGCCATATCTTAGCTAAACCTACAATGTAAGAGTTTTATTATTGTCATCAAAACTCATTACACGACTGGCTATTGTTAACGATTTTATACTTACGTTAACGCCTTGCCCATAAACTTATATTTACTTTACGCTATACTACTTAATAAAGCCGTATTTTAATCTTTAGTACAAAAAGCAAAGTTCATCAATCAAATTCTAATAATTATAAAATAAGGAATTATTATGCAAGTATTTTATATTCATCCAGAAAATCCACAGCCACGGCTGATTGAGCAAGTAGCGGATTTATTACGTAAAGATCAATTGATTATTTATCCGACTGATACCAGTTACGCTTTCGGCTGTCGCTTGGGCGCAAAAGATGCCTTGGAGAAACTAAAAAAAATACGCGCACTTGATGATAAACATCAATTCACCCTACTTTGCCGTGATCTAAGTGAGATTGCGAATTATGCTGCAGTAGACAATGTACAATTTAAACAGCTTAAAGCGCATACACCAGCACCAATTACCTTTATTTTAAACGCCACCAAAGATGTACCTAAGAAGCTGGCACATGCAAAGAAAAAAACCATTGGTATTCGTGTTCCAAGTAATGCTATTGCCCAAGCTTTATTAGAAGCGATGGATGAACCTATTTTGACCAGCTCATTAATACTACCGAATCGTGATGATATATTAGATGACCCTTTCGAGATCGAAGAATTATTAGGCAATCAGATAGATGGGCTCATTAATGCTGGCATTAAAACCACCAAACTCACGACCATCGTCGATATGACTAGTAGCCAGCCAGAAATCATTCGGCAAGGTGCTGCTGATGTAAGCTCATTGCTGTAGATATAGACATACTGTAAGTATTTAAATATGCACTTCCCTAACGATCATACAAAAATTTAAACGAAAAAAAGCTCCAATTCAATTGGAGCTTTTTTATGTACATATTTTGGTTATTGTAAAATTAGTCGCGATCAACCAATTCTACATAAGCCATAGGCGCATTGTCACCATCACGGTAACCACATTTTACGATACGCAAATAACCACCTGGACGAGCTTGGTAACGAGGACCAAGAGTACCAAATAATTTGCCTACCATAGCTTTGCTACGCATACGGCTAAATGCCAAGCGACGGTTAGCAACGCTGTCTTCTTTAGCCATAGTGATCAATGGCTCAGCAACGCGACGTAACTCTTTTGCTTTTGGTAAAGTTGTTTTGATCAGTTCATGCTCAAATAATGAGTTGGTCATGTTCTGAAACATTGCCTTACGATGACTGCCGGTACGACCCAGCTTGACTCCACTCTTACGATGGCGCATAGTCAAAAATCCTTAAAGTTTAACGGCTACGATAAGAAAAGCGATCATCAACACGTAAATCAGCTGGTGGCCAGTTATCTAGGCGCATACCAAGCTCCAAATCTTTAGACGCTAGTACGTCTTTGATTTCTGTCAATGATTTCTTACCAAGATTTGGGGTTTTTAGAAGTTCAGTCTCTGAACGCTGTACCAAATCACCGATATAGTAAATGTTTTCAGCTTTTAAGCAGTTGGCTGAGCGAACCGTTAGTTCAAGATCGTCCACAGGGCGTAATAGCACCGGATCAACCTCTTCTTTTTCTTTCACAGGCTCAGGCGCTTCTTCAGCTTCTAGGTCAACAAAGATAGAAATCTGTTGTTGTAATATAGTGGCTGCTTTACGAATTGCTTCTTCTGGATCTATAGTGCCATTTGTTTCAAGCTCAATGATAAGACGATCAAGATCGGTACGTTGTTCTACACGTGCGTTCTCAACCTGATAAGCAACACGAAGCACAGGACTAAAACTTGCATCAAGCTTCAAGCGTCCAATTGCTTTAGTATCACCATCTTCACGGCGCTGGTTTGCTGGCTCATATCCACGACCCATCACTACGCGCAAACGCATCTTTAGATGACCACGGTCACTCAATGTACCCAATACCAATTCTGGATTGATGATGTCTACATTGTGCGGTAACGTGATGTCTGCAGCAGTAATAGTGCCTGGACCTTGTTTATCCAAGGTCAAAAATACTTCATTTTGGTCATGAAGGGTGATTGCTAAGCCTTTTAAGTTCAAAAGCAAATCAAGCACATCTTCTTGTAGTCCTTCAAGCGTTGAGTACTCATGGTCAACACCATCAATCTCAGCTTCAATGACTGCAGCACCAGGTAATGAAGATAACAAGATGCGACGTAAGGCATTACCCAAGGTATGCCCAAAGCCGCGTTCTAACGGTTCGAGCGTGACTTTCGCAATCGTTTCATTAACCGTATCCACGTTGATGGCGTTCGGCGTTAGAAACTCAGTTGCATTTAGCATCATGATGTCACCTCGATTTATTAAACTGGTTTAATTAACGTTAATTGCTCAATGCCATGTGAACAGCATCGAGCAGTACGTTACTTACTTAGAGTATAGCTCAACGATTAAGCTTTCGTTGATTTCAGCAGGTAGATCAATACGATCAGGCGCTTTTTTGAACGTGCCCTGTAGTTTGCTGTGATCAACATCTAGCCATTCTGGAATACCACGTTGGGTAGCCAGCTCAATTGCGTTTTTAATACGTAATTGCTCGCGAGACTTCTCTTGGATAGCGATGACATCACCATCTTGCAACTGAATTGATGGAATATTCACACGAATAAACTCATCACGGCCAGCTTTTTTCACCATAACAGTACGATGGCTAACTAACTGACGTGCTTCAGCGCGCGTAGAGCCAAAGCCCATACGATATACTACGTTATCAAGACGGCTCTCAAGCATTGCTAACAAGTTTTCACCAGTAGCGCCACGCTTACGAGCAGCTTCTTTGTAGTAGTTGGCAAACTGACGCTCTAATACACCGTAGATACGCTTAACTTTTTGTTTTTCACGTAACTGTAGAGAGTACTCTGAGCTTTTGTTACGGCTAACACCATGTTGACCAGGTGGACGAGCCGATTTTTTCGTTTTTACGTCGTATGGTTTAACACCAGACTTAAGACCTAAGTCAGTGCCTTCACGACGTGATAATTTGAGTTTTGGTCCAATATAACGGGCCATTGTTATGTCTCCTATAAGCTTCTATTATAAAAAGCTTCGTCTTTAATATTAGACGCGGCGCTTTTTCGGCGCACGGCAACCATTGTGTGGGATTGGGGTTACATCAGAGATGCTGTTAACTTTATAACCCAATGCACCTAGTGCTCTTACCGCAGACTCACGACCCGGTCCTGGTCCTTTGACCAAAACATCGATGTTCTTAACACCATATTCTTGAGCCGCTTTACCAGCGACTTCAGCTGCAACCTGAGCTGCAAATGGTGTAGATTTACGTGAACCACGGAAGCCTTGTCCACCTGAAGTGGCCCAAGCCAATGCATTACCTTGACGATCGGTAATCGTAACAATGGTGTTATTAAAAGACGCATGGATATGGGCAATGCCCTCCGATACTGAACGACGAGCCACCTTTTTGCGACTGCGAGTGTCTTTTGCCATCTTTTAGCTTCCTAAGTTAATTATCTTTTGAGAGGGCGTGTCGGACCCTTACGAGTACGAGCGTTGTTCTTGGTGTTTTGACCTCTAACTGGTAAGTTACGACGATGGCGGATGCCACGGTAACAACCAAGATCAACCAAGCGCTTGATATTCATTGACACTTCACGACGAAGATCACCTTCAGTCATGTATTCTGCAACTTGTGCACGGATAGCATCTAACTGTGTATCATCTAACTGACTGACTTTAGTACTAGGGGCAATGCCAACTGCTTCTAAGATTTTCTGAGCAGTGGTACGACCTACACCAAAGATGTAAGTTAGTGAAATAACAGCATGCTTATTATCCGGAATGTTTACGCCGGCAATACGAGCCATTGATTTCTCTCCATTAAAGAAAAATACCCTTATTGATTAAAATAAAGTGTTATTTTTCAGATTTGTTGCTGTCAATACTAAAGCTTTTATAATTATTATCGCTGCTTCGAGTTGGTAAACCAATCTATTCATTGATCATTTCATAAAAGATTTTGCATAAACTACGGCAAGTGGCGGATGATATCGCATCCGCCGTCATTTTTCAAGTATTAATTTAATAAGCAAGCCAATCACTTAAAACTGACTTGCTTAAATTATTAACCTTGGCGTTGCTTGTGGCGAGGTTCTGCGGTACAAATGATATGTACACGGCCTTTACGGCGCACAACTTTACAGCTACCACAAATCTTTTTAACTGATGCTTGAACTTTCATAGCATACTCCTTTGAGATATCGTACCGCTCATTTAAGGTTGAGTGGGCGATTGAATTAACGTCTGATCATGATATTGATGGGTCATCAAATGCGCTTGAATCTGCGAGATGAAGTCCATTACCACAACCACCATAATCAGTAACGACGTACCACCAAGTTGAAACGGCACACCAAACGATGACTGCACGACCATTGGCATTAAACAAATAACCGTCATATACATCGCGCCAATAAAGGTCAATCGGTTTAATACATGATCGAGGTAACGCTGAGTTTGTTGTCCTGGGCGAATACCTGGGATATACGCACCACTACGTTTAAGGTTTTCAGCCACTTCACGCGGACTAAATACCAATGCCGTGTAGAAGTAACAGAAAAAGATAATCATTGCACCAAATAGAACGAGATACAGCGGCTGTCCTGGGGACAACACCAATGCCATATTTTGCAATATCTTTTGCGTCAAGGTAGGATCAGGCGATTGACCAACCCACTGCCCTAAACTTGCAGGAAACAATAGCAATGAACTAGCAAAAATAGCAGGAATAACCCCTGCCATATTTAGCTTCAACGGCAAATGTGATTGCTGCTGAGCGTAAATCTTGCGACCTTGCTGTTGTTTTTGCGCATAATTGACAGGAACACGGCGCTGAGCACGTTCAATATAGACGATACCCGCAGTAACCGCGACACCTAACAGTGCAAAGATAAAGAGGACAATCAAGTTCATTTGACCTTGGTTGACCTGTTCAATAGACTGCGAAATCATACCTGGCGTACCAGCCACAATACTCGCAAAAATGAGCATTGAGATACCATTACCTACGCCGCGCTCTGTAATCTGCTCACCAAGCCACATTAAGAACATAGCACCAGCTACCAATGAAGTAACCGCTGGAATATAGAAAGTCAGACCAGAAGATAAAGTAAGATTTTGACTGATTAAGCCAGCACACATCCCTAATGACTGTACTAGAGCTAATGCAAGTGTCCCTTGACGGGTATACTTGTTTAGCTTACGTCGTCCCGCTTCGCCCTCTTTTTTAAGAGCTTCAAGCGATGGCAATACCGCAGACATCATCTGTACAATAATCGATGCTGAGATATATGGCATAATACCAAGTGCCATGATGGACATACGCTCTAGTGCACCACCTGAGAACATATTAAACATGCTCAGGATGGTATTTTCGTTGCGCGAAAACAGATCAGCCAAATTAACCGGATTGATACCCGGTACCGGGATATGCGACCCAAAACGATAAACAATCAATGCGCCGATTAAGAATAACAAACGCGTCCATAGCTCATCATACTTACGTATAAAGGCAAAAGGATTAAGCGGTATACCAGTCGATGACATTGATTGCTTTGACACGTTACTACTCCTCGATGCTACCACCAGCAGCTTCGATTGCTTGCTTAGCGCCTTTAGTCACTTTGATACCTTTAAAAGTATAAGCTTTAGTGACTTCACCCGACAACATAACGCGCGCACGCTTCATGTCACGACGGATAAGGTTAGCAGCTTTCAAAGTTTCAATACTAACGACATCGCCTTCAATTTGGCTCAGTTCAGACAGACGAACTTCAGCAGTCGTCATAGCCATTTTACTGGTAAAACCAAATTTTGGTAGACGACGATATAAAGGCATTTGACCACCTTCAAATCCTGAGCGTATGCTAGAACCTGAACGAGACTTCTGACCTTTTACACCACGACCACCAGTTTTACCAAGGCCTGAACCGATACCACGACCACGACGTTGGGCAGTTTTCTTTGCGCCAACACCTGGTGATAATTCATTTAATCTAAGACCCATTACGCTTCCTCCACTTTTACCAAGTAGTTAACGCGATTGACCATACCACGAGTTGAAGGAGTATCTTCTACTACAACAGAATGATTAATACGGCGTAAACCCAATCCTTTCAAGCATGCTTTGTGGCTCTTGAGGCGATGGGCACCCGATTTGAATTGAGTGACTTTCATTTTTTTCATCGTAACTCACCTAGTCTAAGTTAACCCAAGATTTCGTCTACAGATTTACCACGTTTTGCTGCCATCTTTTCTGGAGTTGACATATCACGTAAACCGTTAAACGTTGCACGAACAACGTTAGCAGTGTTGGTAGAACCATAACATTTAGTCAAAACATCTTTGACACCAGCAACTTCTAATACAGCACGCATTGCGCCACCAGCGATTACGCCAGTACCTTCAGATGCAGGTTGCATATAGACTTTACTAGCACCATGACGTGCTTTGATCGGATGATACAAAGTTGCATCATTTAGCTCAACAGTAATCATATTACGTTTGGCAGCTTCTAGTGCTTTTTGAATAGCAGCTGGCACTTCACGTGCTTTACCGCGACCAAAACCAACGCGACCATTACCATCACCCACTACGGTCAACGCAGTGAAAGAGAAAATACGACCACCTTTAACAACTTTTGCAACGCGATCAACGGTAACTAAGCGTTCTACTAGACCGTCAGTCTGTTCATTTTTATCATTTTTATCATTTCTAGCCATGATTAAAACTCCAATCCGTTTTCGCGAGCAGCTTCAGCTAAAGCTTTTACTCGACCATGATATTTAAAACCACTACGGTCAAATGCAACTTTAGTAATGCCAGCTGCTTTTGCGCGTTCTGCGATCATTTGGCCTACAGACGTCGCTGCATCAGCGTTACCAGTCGCGCCTGAACGCAAGCTGCTGTCTAAGGTAGATGCCTGAGCAATCACTTCACCACCGTTCGGAGAGATAATCTGGGCATAGATGTGTCTTGGCGTACGATTAACCGTTAGACGATGAACGCCCAAAAAACGGATATGTGCGCGGGTTTTCTTAGCTCGACGTAGACGAGCTGCTTTTTTATCAAACATTTCAACTCACCTTATTTTTTCTTGGCTTCTTTGCGAATCACATGCTCGTCACTATAACGAATACCTTTACCTTTGTAAGGCTCAGGTGGGCGGAAACCGCGGATATCGGCTGCTGCTTGACCAAGCTGCTGCTTATCGTTTGATTTTAAAACGATTTCAGTTTGCGTTGGGGTTTCAGCTGATACACCTTCAGGTAACGTATATTCTACTGGATGTGAGTAACCAACGTTTAGGGTTACTTTATTACCAGCAGCTTGAGCACGGTAACCAACACCAATCAACTGAAGACGTTTTTCAAAGCCTTCGTTAACGCCTATTACTAAATTATTTAGTAAAGAGCGCATGGTGCCAGTATGCATCATCGCTTCTTTTGAATCGACTGTAGGTGAGAAAATGATTGCATCATCTTCCTGTTTCAGCTCGACCAATTCATGCAGGCGTAAAGACATATTGCCGTTCTTGCCTTTAACTTCGACCTGCCGATCGTTCAAAGTAACGCTTACGCCGTTTGGCAGCGTCACTGGGGCTTTAGCCACACGAGACATAGGAATATTCCTTAGAAAATTAACTTCTTTATATTAGCGAAAAAACTAACAGGCTAAAAAGCGTGTTAGTTTAGCATAGTTGATCGCGTTAGACACCTAACAATGTTAAATAATTTATCACTACCACATTGAGAGAAGCCTAACAGCGTCAAATAGACTTTATCGTCGTGTAGCTTACGCTACAAATGCGACGACTTCACCACCGATACCAGCAGCGCGTGCAGCACGATCAGTCATGATGCCTTGGCTAGTTGATACAATAGCAACACCCATACCTTGCTTAACAGTAGGGATAGCGTCTTTACCACGATGCTGGCGTAAACCAGGACGGCTAAAACGTTGAATCGTCTCGATGACAGCTTTGCCTTCGAAGTATTTTAATACGATGGTCAAAGTTGCTTTGTTGTTGTTTTCTTCAGTAACAACAGCGCTAGCAACATAACCTTCGTTAACCAACAAATCAGCGATTGATTTGCGTAGCTTAGAGTTCGGCATTGCTACCGATACTTTATTAGCCATTTGTGCGTTACGAATACGGGTTAGCATATCCCCAACGGTATCTTGCATACTCATATAGTTACCCCTTACCAGCTTGCTTTACGAACACCAGGCACATCGCCTTGCATGACACGCTCACGCAGCATATTGCGTGATAAGCCAAACTTGCGGAAGTAACCGTGAGGACGACCCGTGATAGCACAACGATTGCGCAGACGTACTGGTGATGCGTTACGTGGTAAAGCTTGTAGCTCTAGCATCGCTTCCATACGAGTTTCGTCACTTGCAGTCATATCACTGATAGTTTCTTTTAGCTTGATACGCTTATCAGCGTACTTAGCAACCATTTTTTCGCGCTTTAATTCGCGGTTAATCATGCTCTTCTTTGCCATAACGTCTTTACCTTATTTAAATGGGAAGCCGAAAGCTTTAAGCAACGCACGACCTTCTTCATCAGATTGAGCTGACGTAGTAATTGTCACATCCATACCACGGATACGATCAATCTTGTCAAAGTCTACTTCTGGGAATACGATTTGTTCTTTGATACCCAATGAGTAGTTACCACGTCCGTCAAAGGCTTTAGGAGAAAAACCACGGAAATCACGAATACGAGGAATTGCAATGGCAATGAGACGATCTAAAAATTCGTACATTTGCTCACCGCGTAGCGTTACTTTACAGCCAATTGGCCATTCTTCACGAATTTTAAAGCCAGCAACTGATTTACGCGCTTTGGTGACTACAGGTTTTTGACCAGCAATAGCAGTCATATCAGCCACAGCACCTTCAAGCAATTTCTTGTCTTGAGACGCGCCGCCTACACCCATATTTAGTGTGATTTTAGTGATTTTTGGCACTTGCATCACATTCGCCAAACCAAGTTCTTCTTTGATTTGCTGTTTTAATTCTTCGTTATATAAAGATTTTAATCTTGCCATTACCATTACACCCTTAGTGTCTTACGCAGTCGCCACTACTTCACCGTTCGAACGATACAGGCGTTGTTTCTTGCCGTCTTCGCCGAACTGATAAGTAATACGATCAGCTTTTTGGGTTTGCGCATTTAAGATTGCGACATTTGAGATATGCAGAAAAGCTTCTTGCTTAAGAATGCCGCCTTCAACGCCAGTTGCCTGATTTGGCTTCTGATGTTTAGTGACAATGTTAATGCCTTCAACTTTAATACGATCGTTTTTTACAGCTTGTACAGTACCTTGCTTGCCTTTGTCTTTCCCAGCAATCACGATAACTGTATCGCCTTTACGTAATTTTGACATGGATTACCTCACAATACTTCTGGTGCTAGTGATACAATTTTCATAAACTGATCACCACGTAGTTCACGAGTTACCGGTCCAAAAATACGAGTTGCAATCGGCGCTTTGTTTTGGTTCAACAATACCGCAGCATTGTCGTCAAAACGTAATACCGAACCATCAGGACGACGAACGCCTTTTTTGGTACGTACAACTACCGCATTCATCACGTCGCCTTTTTTAACACGACCGCGAGGAATGGCTTCTTTAACCGTTACTTTAATAATGTCGCCAACTGATGCATAACGACGATGAGAGCCACCCAGTACTTTAATGCACTGAACTCGTCTTGCACCGCTATTATCTGCAACTTCCAGCATAGATTCAACCTGAATCATAGCGTTACTCCACACGTATGAGCAATAAAAACCAGTTGCTGCCGCTAGCACAGTATGAGTAGTCGGCATTTTAATATTAATAACCGCTGCTACTCTTAATGTGAGTGATATACGCTCGGCGCAATCAGTATCCTTAAAAAGGCAGCTATTTTAACAGCTTCTGGCTTTTAATGCAATTTACTTAGATTTTTTCTACTTTTTCAACCACATCAACCAAAGTCCAAGACTTGGTTTTTGAGATTGGACGCGTTTCTTTGATGCGGACAAGATCGCCTTGTTGGCAAACATTATTCTCATCATGTGCTTTGATTTTAGTAGAACGACGAAGCTGCTTGCCATATAAAGGATGACGAACCAGACGCTCAATCAAAACCGTGATGGACTTGTCCATCTTGTCACTGACAACTCGTCCTGTCAGAACACTAGCATTGGTCGTTGCTTGATTGTTATCGCTCATGAGTCGCCTCGTTGTTTCTCGTTAATCAAAGTCTGAAGCTGAGCAATCGCACGACGATTGACACGTACTTCATGGGTATTCCCCAACTGACCAGTTGCTTTAGCCATACGAATACGGAAAGCATCAAGTTGCTTTTCATCAAGTAACTGGGTCAGTTCTTCTAATGATTTATCACGTAATTCACTGATCTTCATTACATTATCGTCCGCTTAACAATGGTAGTTTTAAAGGGCAGTTTAGCTGCAGCAAGCGTTAACGCTTCGCGAGCAAGCTCTTCTGAAATCCCTTCAAGTTCATATAGTATTTTACCAGGTTTGATTTCGCATACCCAATATTCTACAGGACCTTTACCTTTACCCATACGTACTTCTAATGGTTTATTGGTAATTGGTTTGTCTGGGAAAACGCGAATCCAAATCTTACCGCCACGCTTAATTTTACGAGTGATGGTACGGCGTGCTGCTTCAATTTGACGGGCAGTCATACGACCACGAGTCAAAGATTTTAGACCAATTTGTCCGAATGCAACGGTGCTTCCACGATGAGCTAGCCCAGTGTTACGACCTTTGTGCATTTTACGAAACTTGGTACGTTTTGGCTGTAACATAGTTTAACCTCTGTCTGTGTTTCGACGGTTTCCGTTTCCACGACCACGGCGTTTTGGCGCACGAGTCTGCTCTTCTTTAACGGGATTGTATACACTGTTCATACCGTCAAGGATTTCGCCACGGAAGATCCAAACTTTTACACCGATGGTGCCGTAAGTGGTTTCCGCACGTACTGACGAATAGTCGATATCAGCGCGTAGTGTATGCAGTGGCACACGACCTTCACGGTACCATTCAGTACGAGCAATCTCAGCACCGCCAAGACGGCCAGACAGCTCAACTTTAATACCTTTAGCACCAGAACGCATGCTGTTCTGTACCGCACGCTTCATAGCACGGCGGAACATAACACGACGCTCAAGCTGACTTGCGATGCCTTCCGCTACCAAATGAGCATCAAGATCAGGCGAGGTGATTTCTTCAATGTTAACCTGAGCAGGTACGCCCATAATTTTGGTCAATTCTTTTTGAAGTCTTTCAATATCTTCGCCTTTCTTACCGATAACAATACCAGGACGCGCAGTGGCGATGGTAATCTTAGCAGCACCAGTAGGACGCTCAATCATGATCTTGCTAATCATAGCACTATCAAGTTTCTTGCGCAGATATTCACGAACCTGAATGTCGTTAATTAGGTATTCTGAGTATTGTTTAGGGCTAGCATACCAGTTTGCGTTATGCTTTTTTACAACACCAAGACGAATTCCGATTGGATGTACTTTTTGTCCCATAACTTATTCCCCTACCTTTATAGTGATGTGACAGGTACGCTTACTGATACGATCAGCGCGACCTTTAGCACGTGGTAGGATACGTTTTAGCGTAATGCCTTCATCAACGTAGATGGTTGATACTTTGAGAGTATCGATATCTAAACCGTTGTTGTTTTCAGCATTGGCGATGGCAGAGTTAAGACATTTCTTAACAAAAACCGCGCCTTTTTTATTGCTATACGTTAGGATATCCAAAGCACGCTCAATAGATTTGCCACGAACTTCATCAGCAACGAGTCTAACTTTTTGTGCCGATATGGCGGCACCGCGTAATTTTGCAGTTACTTCCATGGTAAGCACCTTATCTCTTAGCTTTCTTGTCAATGCCGTGACCACGATATGTACGAGTCGGGGCAAATTCACCTAGTTTATGACCAACCATCTGTTCACTTACGATAACCGGTACATGAGTACGGCCATTGTGAACAGATAAAGTTAGGCCAACCATTTGTGGCAGAATCATTGAACGGCGCGACCAAGTTTTAATTGGTTTGCGTGAGTTGGTTTCTAATGCAGTTTCAACTTTAGCAAATAAATGCGCGTCTATGAATGGACCTTTTTTCAATGAACGAGGCATGAAATTCTTCCTTTATTTCTTCTTGGCGCGACGGCGGATGATCATGTTGTCAGTACGCTTATTGTGACGCGTTTTAAGTCCTTTAGACTTCTGACCCCAAGGGCTAGTAGGATGGCGACCTTTGTTACGACCTTCACCACCACCATGTGGGTGATCAACCGGGTTCATAGCGACACCACGAACAGAAGGACGAATACCTCTCCAACGTGAAGCACCAGCTTTACCAAGTGATTTCAAGTTGTTTTCAGTATTAGAAACTTCACCGATAACAGCACGGCAATTTACGTGTACACGGCGAGTTTCGCCAGAACGCAAACGAAGAATTGCATAAATACCGTCACGACCTAGTAGCTGAACGCTAGCACCCGCAGCACGAGCCATCTGTGCGCCTTTACCGATTTTAAGTTCGATATTATGGATCACAGTACCTAGTGGTATGTTTTTTAGCGGTAAACAGTTACCTGGACGAATTGGTGATAATTCACCTGACATTACAGTATCGCCAACTGCTTGCTTTTTAGCAGCGATAATATAACGACGTTCGCCGTCAGCGTACTTAAGTAAAGCAATATGCGCAGTACGGTTAGGATCGTATTCAATACGCTCTACTGTAGCTGGGATATTGTCTTTAGTACGTTTAAAATCGATAATACGATAATGTTGCTTATGACCACCGCCGATGTGACGAGTAGTAATACGGCCATTATTGTTACGACCACCGGTCTTGCTTTTTGATTCTAGAAGCGCTGCAAACGGACGACCTTTATAAAGGTGTGGATGCACTACTTTTTCAACAAAACGACGGCCTGGTGATGTTGGCTTTGCTCTTACGATAGGCATGAGTGTAATCCTTATTCGTTATTCGCTGTTTCACTAGTAGAAGCAGTCGTATTTGCGACCTCTTCACCAGCATCAGCCATTTGTACATCTTGACCAGCTTTTAAGGTAACATAGGCTTTTTTATAGTCATTACGACGGCCGATACTTTTACCAAAACGCTTTGTCTTACCTTTAACGTTCAATGTGTTTACTTTTAAAACTTCAACACCTTCAAACATCATCTCAACTGCTTTTTTAACTTCAAGCTTAGTAGCCTTAGAGTCAATTTTAAATACCTGCACACCAAGTGAGTCGCCAAGCATTTGAGATTTCTCTGAGAATACAGGTCCTCTTAGGATCTGATAAAGTCTTGCGTTATTCATGCTAGTGCTTCCTCAAATTGTTTCGCAGCTTCGACTGTCATGATCACTTTATCAAAAGCGATCAAGCTCACTGGATCCACTTCACTTGTATCAAGTACATTGACATGTGGGATGTTGCGAGCAGCTAAGTATAAGTTTTCGTCAACTTCTTTGGTGACGATCAATGCACGTGATGCATTTAACTCACCTAACTTTGCGATCAGCTCTTTGGTCTTAGGACCAGAAACGCTTATCTCTTCAACCAAAATCAGACGCTCTTGGCGAATCAATTCGGCTAGGATGCACTGCATAGCACCGCGATACATCTTACGGTTAACTTTCTGTGACCAATCTTGTGGCTTAGCCGCGAATGCACGACCGCCCCCACGCCAGATTGGGCTACGAATAGAACCTGCACGAGCGCGACCAGTACCTTTTTGGCGCCATGGCTTAATGCCACCACCAGAAACTTCGGCACGGGTCTTTTGAGCGCGTGTACCTTGACGAGCACCAGCAAGATATGCGGTGACGACTTGATGCACTAATGCTTCGTTGAATTCACGACCGAAAGCCGTATCAGAAAGCTCAACTGCCGCCCCTGTAACTGTTTTTAAATCCACGTTAATCCCCTTGCTTAGGCTTTGACTGACGGACGTACGATGACATCGCCACCGGTGGCACCTGGGATAGCACCCTTGATGACAAGTAACCCATTTTCAACATCAACCGATATCACTTCTAGGCCTTGAACGGTAACGCGTTTGTTACCCATCTGACCTGGCATTTTTTTGCCTTTGAAGACTTTACCTGGTGACTGGTTTTGACCAGTTGAACCAATGGCACGGTGAGATACTGAGTTACCATGAGTGGCATCTTGCATGCTGAAGTTGTGACGCTTCACGCCGCCTTGAAAGCCTTTACCTTTACTGTTTCCTGTGACATCAACCATCTGACCTTGTTCGAACAAGTCAGCTAGGATCTCACCACCAATCTCACGACCTTCAAGATCGCTGTCATTGGCACGAAATTCCCAAACACCACGACCAGCGGCAACGCCGGCTTTAGCGAAGTGACCTTTTTGAGCTGCTGTTACGCGGCTGTCACGACGGGTGCCTGTGGTAACTTGGATGGCTTGATAGCCATCTACATCAGTATTTTTTACTTGAGTAATGCGGTTAGCACTGATCTCAACCACTGTTACAGGGATAGATGCGCCTGCTTCAGTGAAGACACGGGTCATGCCGCATTTTTTACCGACTAAACCGATCGCCATTTTAGACCTCTTTATATCTTATATTAATGGGTTGGGTGTTTATGTGCATTAACCCAAAGCAATTTGAACGTCAACACCCGCCGCTAAGTCAAGCTTCATTAGCGCATCCACAGTTTTATCGGTAGGTTGAACAATGTCAACCATACGCTTATGAGTACGGATTTCGTACTGATCACGAGCGTCTTTGTTTACGTGTGGTGAAGTTAGAACGTTGAAGCGCTCAATGCGAGTCGGCAACGGTACAG
Organism: Psychrobacter sp. SC65A.3; assembly: GCF_025642195.1. Classification (NCBI taxonomy): domain Bacteria; kingdom Pseudomonadati; phylum Pseudomonadota; class Gammaproteobacteria; order Moraxellales; family Moraxellaceae; genus Psychrobacter; species Psychrobacter sp. SC65A.3. The sequence goes on from NZ_CP106752.1 coordinate 2,399,916, forward strand.
GACCACAAACTTGCGCACCGGTGCGCTTTGCAGTATCAACAATCTCTTGTGCAGATTGATCAATCAGACGATGATCAAAAGACTTAAGACGGATACGGATTCTCTGGTTAGCCATGCCAGCAAGCTCCTAATATGTGCTTTTGTCATTCTTGCTTTGCAAGGATATGAGCAAAAGCCGTTTGGTTAAATATTCACTTAAAGCGGCCTTCTGTTCTAAACCAGAATGAGTTCTTTATCCGAACTTATAGCGTGCCAAAAGCAAAATAGTTTAAAGCCCCGCCGACCCTTCCATTGTAGGATGTCAGCAAAGGCATAATGAAATAGTGCTAGAAACGATGCTCTAGCTGTCATAGCGCCAGCTGTTTGATTGGCTGCGCATATATAATTCAGTGGTCTGTATTATACATAATAATCAGATGATTGCAAGGGGCTTATTTACAATGATATACACAACTGTTTGATATAAATATTGGTTTTTAAAACAGATTCTCTTAACTTTTAACCAATTGCTTACTAAGCATCAAAGCTAAACCGTCCCATTAAATGCCCTAAGTTTTCAACATTTGACGGTAATACTTACTATTCAGATCCCGCCTTGACGTTCAATCTAATACTATATCGTATTGTTCTTGGGTATATAAATTCTCAACATCAAAGGTAATCACTCTACCAAGCAAATACTCTAAATCTGCCACGGTATCCGATTCTGACGTCAGTAATAAATCAATCACTGCCGCATGGGCAACCACCGTAAACTTCTTTGGAGAGTTATAAGTACGAGCACAGCGCATGATTTCACGAAATATCTCAAAGCAGACCGTTTCAGCAGTTTTGACAAAGCCGCGCCCTTGACAGGTCGAGCAAGGCTCACATAGTTGCTGACCAAGCGATTCACGGGTACGCTTACGGGTCATCTCAACCAAACCAAGCTCACTGACTTGAGTGATTTTGGTCTTGGCATAATCTTGTACTAGCTGTGACTGCAAGCTCTCTAAGATATCATCCTTGTGCTGCTGCTCAAGCATATCGATGAAGTCTAGGATAATAATACCGCCTAGATTACGTAAGCGCAGCTGACGGGCTATCGCGTGTGTTGCCTCTAGATTTGTTTTGTAGACGGTATCTTCTAATGAACGCCCACCAACGAATGAGCCAGTATTGACATCAATGGTGGTCATCGCTTCGGTTTGGTCAATAATCAGATAGCCGCCCGACTTTAAATCAACGCGGCGTTTGAGCGCATCACGTAAATCATCTTCGACGCGGTGCACATCAAACAGCGACTGCTCAGCGGTATAATGTACTATGCGATCATAGACAAAAGGCACAAATTCTTTGGCAAAGTATCTAACTTGCTCATATATCTGTGAATTATCAATTACGACTTTTTCGGTACCAGCGTGTACCAAATCGCGGATAGAACGCAGTGGTAACGATAATTCTTGATAAATAAGCTCTGAACTTTGATTAGGCTTCATTTCTTGACGACGAGCACATATCGTTCGCCATAGTTGCAAGAGATAGTAGATGTCTTCTTCAAGTTTATCAACGGGGACACGCTCTGCCGCTGTACGTGCAATAAGACCGCCCTTGAGATTGACGGTTTGCATCAGGCTAGTAAGCTCAGTCTTGAGACGGGTACGCTCTTCTTCACCATCAATACGCTGCGAAATACCGATATGCTCACTCGATGGCAAGTAGACCAGATAGCGAGATGGCAGTGATATATTGGTGGTTAAGCGCGCGCCTTTACTGCCCAGCTGATCTTTAGTGACTTGAACTAAGATACGTTGGCTCTCGTGTAGGCGATGCTGGATGAGAGTTTTCGAAACTGGTACAACTTCTGTGTTCTGCGTACTTATTACAGGCGGCGTAATGGCTAAATCGTCAGCGGTTACCTCTACAATAGTGCGCTCATCATCAGTCTTTTCGACTTTACTGCTTTTGGCAGCTGGACGAGGTTCACGCTGCATATCATTAACGTGTAAGAATGCAGTACGTGACTGACCAATATCGACAAAGGCTGCCTGCATACCCGGCAGAACGCGTACCACTGTACCCAAGTAAATGTTACCAACCAAACCCAGTTTATGATGACGCTCAATATAAATCTCGCCCAAGATACCGTTATCTAGTACGGCAACACGGGACTCCATGGGACTAATATTAATCAGCAGCTCTTCGGACATAGTATTTTCTCTTATCACTTAGCTTTCTGGTGAAGCATTCATAGTTTGGTAGCCTAACAGTGTAACAAATGCCACTTGCTTTTGCCCATGACACAAGCGTGTCATTATGTGCAGATGGCTTAATATCAAGCTTCATCTTAAAGCACTGCTGAATCCATACCCCTGCTCTAAACGTTTTGAGCATGTAAGCTTTATTAGGTATTATCTATTTAGGCATCAAAATTTTAAAGCGTATCAGTGTCATTCATCTCTTTAATCAATGCCAGCGTTTGGGCAAGCGGTAAGCCTACCACATTGGTATAGCTGCCATTGATACGGCTAACCCAAGCCGCACCCAAACCTTGAATACCATAGCCACCTGCCTTGTCTACAGGCTCGCCGCTGTCCCAATAATCACTCATCATCTCTAGGGTAAGCGCTACAAAGGTGACCTCTGTGCGTTCAATGATTTGTTGCTGATTGATGATTTGCCATACTTGCTCATTATCGAACCCATCAGAACGTTTAGGCTGTAATGAGAGTTGCGTTGCCTGTACCGCCGTCCATACTTCATGAGTACTATCAGACATTTGCTGCCACATACGATAAGCATCTTCGCGATTATTTGGTTTGACCAAGACTGTTTTGCCATCTGGCAATACCCCAATGGTATCAGAGGTCAATAAAATAATGGGCTTCGACAAGAGTGATTGATATAAGTGAGCGTCGTTATTCTTTAACTGTCTATTTAGCTGCGCGGTTGCTGCCTCTGCTTTGGCGGCGACCATACGGACAATATAATCTTTGGGCGACTCATCTTGATAAGGCGTTTCATCGATATCCACGCTGATGACCGTAAATTCTAGTTGCACTCTACTTAGTAACTCGCGACGACGCGGCGAGCCGGATGCTAAGATAATATCCATCACTACTCTCTATATTATGTAGAAACTTGATATTGATAGGTTTAGTCATAAATAAACGAGGGTCGTCTATCGTAGATGCTTGTAAAGACCATGTGTGATGAAAATACTTGTATTGATAATCGATGTAATAATCAATCTGATTAACGCACAAATTTTCGTAACGTCAATAGTACCAATGGCCAGCTAATAATACTCATCAACAAAGAGAAAGTAGATTGGGCAACAAAGACATCTTGTACAAACATCTGTAGCATCCACAGACTCGCTTGAAATACAAATAATCCCAAACTCGCTATTATGCATGCACTAATCGTATTTAGCTGTCTGATATAGATACTGGTCACCTTTATCATAAGCGCCACTGCCACAGCAGAAAAAGCCTGCTGTCCTAAATGAGTATCCATCAGCAAATCAGCAATAAGGCCAATAGCAAAGGCGCTAGAAATGCCTACATAACGCGGCTGAAACAATAACCAAAAAATCAATACCATGATCATGATCATAGGACGCAATGTGGCCATACTAGGACTTAATGGATAAACACTGAGCGATGAGGCAATAATAAAACTCAGTACAATCACGGCATGCAGCAGCCCATTTGCATGATCAGAATCAGGATATGCCATGAATACGTACCTTTAGCGGATGTTTAGCAGCTACTTAATAATGAATTCAGCATTGCAGGGAATAAAAAACGAGGAGTAAAACAGCGCACTTAAATAGAATAGCGGCTGATTATCGGGCAATGATTATCTCTAACAATGACCATCAAGACTCATTGATGCCAATATTGTTTTTATTAGCCAGCTTGTCTTGCAATATCAGCACATAAGCATTATCGACAAAGTTTGCAGCAGGTATGACATCAATGCTTCTAAAATTATCCGCTTGCGTGTCTTCAATATGGGCGATACGACCAACACGGTAGCCTGTAGGGATACGCCCACCTAATCCAGACGAGACCAGCTCATCCCCGACGCGTACATCTGAGGTTTTAAAGACATACTCAAGGCTCAATGAAGTAGGTATACCCTGACCGGTGACAATAGCGCGCTGACCTGTCCGCTTGACAGTAACAGCAACGGACTGCTGTTCATCAGTAATAAGCAATAAACGGCTGGTATTAGGATAGACATTGATAATCTGCCCTAAAATGCCGTTTTCATCAATGACCGTTTGCCCAACTTGTACCCCATCTTGCTCCCCTTTATTCAACACCACAATTTGACGCAGTAGATTGGTGTCAGTACCAATTACCTGTGCCAAATTTAAATCAAATTGTTCAGGGCGTGTGGTCGATAGAATACCTTGCAGGCGAGCGTTTTGCGCCAAGATATAATCTTGCTGCTGCAACTTAGCTTGCGCATGAATAAGTTGAGATCTGAGCTGCATGTTTTCGCGGCGCAGCGTTTCTTTTGATTGTAGGCTACCGCTTGACCAGTGTTGTGCATAACTGGGTAATAATGATAGCTCGTAAATAGGCTGCATTGCGGCATGGCTCGTTGAGCGTATAGGCTTGAACCATTCTGGATTTTTGCTATCAAACCACATCAATATCAATGCCACTATTAATAAAACAGCAGTCATACGAAGCGCGAGTGGCTGGCGAGCAAAAATACTTGGAGTCATAGTTCGTCTAATGTAGAGGTTTTAATGTGGGCATTAGCCAGCACTGAATAGCACTATATAAAAGGCAGTGGATATTAAAGAAAAGCTCAGTATCTATCAGATATTGATTGCCTTTATTGATAATATTAAAGGCAACCTTTTTGGCTACCTTCAATGTTATTTATCCAACCTTTCTCATGCTTATTTATCGTTAACTTCAGCCTTGTCTAACATTGCTAGTATGACAATGCTTGATAAACAGTGATTTATACAAAAATCATATTTAGGCTTTTGTTATTGATAAAATCAAGCGCAATACCGCCACCACGGCTCACGCAAGTTAATGGATCTTCAGCGACTGTAACTGGTAAGCCTGTCTCTCTTGAGATGAGCTTATCTAGGTCACGTAATAGTGCGCCGCCACCGGTCAAGACAATACCGCGTTCAGCGATATCTGATGACAACTCTGGTGGCGTCTGCTCAAGTGCTGCTTTTACCGCGCTGACGATACCACTTAACGGATCACTCAAAGCTTTCTGCACTTCTTCTGAGTTGACCGTGAAGGTTTTTGGTACGCCTTCTGCCATGCTACGTCCGCGTACTTCTACTTCTAACTGGCTGTCTTCATTTAGCGCAGAGCCAACTTCTTGTTTGATACGCTCAGCAGTAGTTTCACCAATCACGCAGCCATGAATACGACGCACATGGGTAATAATGGCATCATCAAACATATCGCCACCGATACGGATAGACTCAGCATAGACACAACCTGACAAAGCGATAACGGCAATCTCAGTGGTACCACCGCCGATATCAACGACCATCGAACCGCTGGCTTCATGAACCGGCATGCCGGCGCCAATCGCTGCTGCCATTGGCTCTTCTAGTAACAATACTTTGCTGGCGCCAGCTGACGATACCGCTTCACGAATCGCTTTTCGCTCGACAAGGGTAGACTTGCAAGGCACGCAAACCACCACATTAGGCTGTGCCATAAAACGCTTAGCTTTTACCTTGGCGATAAAATGCTTAAGCATTTTTTGCGTCACTTCAAAGTCAGCAATTACGCCGTCTTTTAAAGGGCGGATAGCCGTAATATTGGCAGGCGTACGACCCAGCATCTGCTTGGCATCAATACCAACAGCAGCAACGGTAGGGTTCTGTGTGCGATTGCTTCTTAAAGCGACCACCGTAGGCTCATCGAGCACCACGCCTTTACCAGGAATAAAAATAAGGGTGTTCGCAGTACCGAGGTCGATTGCGATATTATTTGATAAAAATCCAAACAGGTTCATGACTAATATTTCCAGCGTATTACAAATGAGGCGAATGAGGCAAATGAGAGTGACCGAGGGATTACTCGTCAGTATTGAGCAGGTCGTCTTTAGACATTACCCGTGGCGAGAGTTTATCATCGTAACAAGTCAAACCGAAGCTATAATGATGAAATGAAAAAACTGAGCTAAATTATACCGATTTGGCTCAAAAAAAACACAGATATTTGCATCAGTACGCTAGGATTTTGCGCTTATGCGCTAAAAGTTGTTACAAAGTTTGAAATCGCAGACCATACCAGCCGCTTTGATGAAACAGCCTTTAATTCAATCACTCACAAGCAGCTACCGTCTTATGATACTTACTAAGTAATTTGCTTGATAACTTGCTTAGCAGCAGCTACCCACTGTAACGTATTTCGTCATTAAATGGGGAGCTATTGACCATCAACTTTTTACTATCCAGTCAGCTTTGCATAATTGCTTATTAAGTTGAGCCTTTTTTAATAGAAGAGTCGTGAATAAAGCCCTTTTAAGCAATCTTGTGAGTAAAGATTGTGCTGTAATCAAGTGTCCTGCTCTGTAAACTTCGGTCAGATGCTTTATAATAAAGCCACTGTATACTTACATCTTTATATAAGTCGCTTATTTTAGTGCTTATCTGTTTTAGTCATATTCTACTCTAACAAAAACTGTCCGTAACTGGAGACACTATGTCACAGCAACCATTAACGTCTGACAACACTGTCAGCCGTGAAGAAATCCTAGAAGTTGCCAATCTTGCCCGTTTAGGTGTCGATGAAAATACTGCCGATAGCTATGCTGCTGATATCTCTAAAATACTTAAGCTGATGAACACGCTTGGTAATGTCGATACCACTGATATCAAACCTTTATCAAACATTCATGAAGCTTGCCAAGATTTGCGTGCTGATGTCGCTAAACACGATATCAATCGTGAACGCAATCAATCGGTCGCCCCTGCTGTCGAAGATGGCTTGTATTTGGTACCGCAAGTGATTGAATAGGCGGCTGTCGCTCTCTGATTTCGTATCTTACTTTATGCTATTAACATTTTGACGGACGACACCTTATGTCTGAACTTCATTTATTAAGTACCCAGCAGCTCATTACTGGTCTGCAAGACAAACAATTTAGTAGCCTTGAGCTGACTGACCACTACATCAAACGTATCAACGCGCTTGATACCAAGATCAACAGTTTTATCACTCATACCTCTGAGACAGCGCGCGCGCAAGCAAAAGCGGCGGACGAGATGCGTGTACAAGGGGACAAACGCCCATTACTTGGCGTACCCATGGCGCATAAAGATATTTTTTGTACTCAAGGCGTATTGACGACCTGTGGCTCTAAAATGCTGCATAACTTTATCTCTCCTTATGATGCGACCATCGTCACTAACATTGATAAAGCTGGAATGATCAGCCTTGGTAAGCTCAATATGGATGAGTTTGCGATGGGCTCGGATAATGAAAGCTCATATTATGGTGCGGTGCACAATCCTTGGAACATAGCACATGTACCTGGTGGCTCATCAGGTGGTAGTGCAGCAGCCGTTGCAGCAGGGTTTGTACCCGTTGCGACTGGTAGTGATACTGGTGGCTCTATTCGTCAGCCTGCCTCATTTTGCGGCTTAACGGGCATCAAACCTACTTATGGTCGCGTCTCGCGCTTTGGTATGATTGCTTATGCCTCGAGTCTTGATCAAGCCGGTAGTATGGGTCGCAGTGCCATGGACTGTGCCTTCCTATTACAGCCAATGATTGGTCATGACCCACGCGATGCGACTTCTATCAAATACGAAATGCCTGATTATGTACAAGATTTAAATGACGCTGCTACCAGCGCTGGTGATAAACCGTTTGCCGGTTTACGTATTGGCGTTGCTAAAGAATATTTTAGTAAAGGACTTGATACTGAAGTCGAACAAGCAGCTCGTGCAGCGTTAAAGAAATACGAAGAACTTGGCGCGACCATTGTAGAGGTGACAATCACTGATCCAGAGATCACCCTTGCTACCTATTATATGCTCGCACCAGCTGAAGCATCATCAAACCTATCACGCTTCGATGGTGTGCGCTTTGGGTATCGCTGTGAAAACCCTAAAGACTTGATTGACTTATATACGCGCTCGCGTTCTGAAGGCTTTGGTCCTGAAGTACAGCGCCGTATTTTGTCAGGGACTTATGCGCTATCTGCTGGTTACTTTGATGCCTATTATACTAAGGCCCAAAAAGTGCGCCGCATAATTATCAAAGACTTCGAAGATGCTTTTGCCAACTGTGATGTGATCGCCAGTCCAACGGCGCCAACAGCGGCTTATAAACTTGGTGAAGACCTTGATCCTGCAACGATGTACTTGGGTGATGTTTATACCATTGGTGTCAACTTAGCGGGTCTACCTGCGCTTAGTCAGCCAGTTGGTTTAACCTCAGCTGGATTGCCTATTGGTTTGCAATTGATTGGACAATATTGGCAAGAGAGCAAATTGCTCTCTACTGCTCATTTATTCCAGCAGCATACAGATCATCATCTGCAACACTCTACCATCGCGAAGGAGACGGTATAATGAATACAGCAACTACTACTGATAACAACGCCGTTCGCAAACACGATGTTCGTAAAGAGCTATTCGTCGATGGTTATGAAGTGGTCATCGGTATCGAGATTCACTGCCAGCTGAACACAGAAAGTAAGATATTCTCGAGCGCGCCGACTGACTTTGGTCACGAGCCAAACAGCCAAGCCAGTATTGTAGATTTAGGCTTACCGGGTGTCTTGCCAGTGCTAAATGCTGGTGTGGTTGATCGTGCGCTAAAATTCGGTATCGGCGTCAACGCTGAGCTGGGTCTATTTAATACTTTTGACCGCAAAAACTACTTTTACCCTGACTTGCCGAAAGGCTATCAAATCACTCAGATGGCCAATCCTATCGTTGGTGAAGGCTATATTGATGTCGTCGTCAATGAAGGTGAAAAGAACGAATATCCTAAGCGCATGGGTATCACCCGCGCGCATTTAGAAGAAGATGCTGGTAAATCTGTCCATGATGCTGTCGATGGTATGACAGGTGTGGATCTTAACCGTGCTGGTACGCCGCTGATCGAAATCGTCTCTGAACCTGATATGCGCTCGGCTCACGAAGCACTGGCCTATATCAAAGCCATTCATCAGCTGGTGACTTGGCTGGGTATCTCAGACGCTATCATGGCAGAAGGCTCATTCCGCTGTGATTGTAACGTCTCTATCCGTAAACCTGGTGCTGAGTTGGGGACGCGTACTGAGCTCAAAAACCTCAACTCGTTTCGCTTCATCGAGCGTGCCATTAATCGCGAAATCGAGCGTCAAATCGACATCTTAGAAGACGGCGGTAAAGTTGTACAAGCAACGATGCTTTATGACCCAGAGCGCGATGAAACTCGTGTTATGCGTACTAAAGAAGACGCCAACGATTATCGTTATTTCCCTGATCCTGACTTGCTACCTGTGCGTATCGAGCAGCATACGGTTGATAGCATTCGTGCAGCGATGCCTGAGCTACCGGTTGCCCGCCGTGCGCGTTTTGAAGAAGCGCTTGGTCTTTCAGAATATGACGCTCGTATCTTGACTGGTAGCCGTCAAATTGCTGATTACTTTGAAAATGTGGTCGCAGAAGTTGGGCAAGCAGATGCCAAAATGGCAGCTAACTGGGTAATGGGCGACCTACTCGGTGCGTTGAATAAAGATGATAAGGAAATTACTGACTCCCCTATCAGCGCCAAGCAATTGGCTGGTATGCTATCACGCATCAAAGACGATACTCTATCTGGCAAATTGGCTAAGAAAGTATTTAGCGCCTTATATGAGCGCGAAGGCGGCGATGCTGATGATGCAGCAGATAAAATCATCGAGGAAAAAGGTCTTAAGCAAGAAACTGATACGGGCGCTATCAAAGCCATCGTTGAAGAGGTCATCGCTAAGAATGCAGCGATGGTTGAAGAGTATCGCGGCGGTAAAGAAAAAGCCTTCAATGGTTTAGTTGGTCAAGTAATGAAAGCCAGTCGCGGTAGTGCCAATCCACAGCAAGTCAACCAAATCCTAAAAGAGTTACTGGGTTAAGGTTGACTGCTCATTGGTTATACTGGCTATGATATGTAAAATGCAATTGTAGATTTTGGCTAAAATAAATAGCTCTTGCAATATACATAATTTTGCGTAAAATAGTCAGTCATTCGGGGCGTAGCGCAGTCTGGTAGCGCACTACACTGGGGGTGTAGTGGTCGCAGGTTCAAATCCTGCCGTTCCGACCAAACATAGTAGTAAAGAGAGAAGCCAATCATTGTTTTCAATGGTTGGCTTTTTTTTGTGATAAATTTGGCTGATAATTAAAGAAAGAAATAGTAAAATTTGAGCAGGGCTAGGATTCATTACTCAAAAGCCAGCCAGCCACACACCTTTAGGCTGGTACTGACTTGCAACTACTATAATTTAAGGGTGTGTAAAGGTGTAAATTATGGTTAATTCTAGAGAGGGTTTTTCAGATGCTGACCTTCAAAAAATTCTCGAACAAGCCGAACGAATAGAGTTTGAAAGATTGCAACATAGAACAACTATACCCACAGTATTTATAAAAGAATTACTAGATAGCCCACCTAATTTTTTACTAAGTCGTCATTTTTTTGACGTAGGTTATAAAGATAGGAAGAGAATATCAATCATTCATGAGCTAATAGAAAAGATAGAGAATATTGCTATTGAAGACTGCAAAGGACTTTTAGAAGAACAGGGTTATCGTGTAGATTTTGAGAAAGAAGAATCTATTATGTATAGAGGATTATCTGTTCATATTATGCTCAGTAACAAAGATATTTACTTAGAGTCAAAGGAGCTTAAATGCTTGAACTTTCATAAACTATGTGACTGTATCAACTTAGTTGGCTATGTTTTTGGTGCAGGAACAAATGAAGTTAGAGGTGATAACGATTTTCAAAAAAAACTATCAAAGTCCAACAAGACAAAAGCGAATAAAAGATGGTCAAAACACAATCAAACCAGACCTGAAAAAAAGAAACTATACCTAGAAATTATGGATCAACAGAACTTCACTACTTTTGCTGAAACAGCCGAATATATTAAACAGCACATTGAAACAGATAAAAAACCATCTTATGACACTATCAAACGATGGTTAAGCCAAGCCAACAAAGGCGATTTTTCATAACCTATCATACTGTGGTATGCAGGCATACAACACGCTATGCATGCATAAGTATTTAGCTATAACCATACAACCTATAACATAAATCCATGAACCGTTACTCACCGTTGTGTAACGGCATAACATGGAGCTAAACATGACACAGCAAGATCATATCCCACCTAATCTAGAACAACAGCCACCGCATAACGCGCCTAGCAACTTATCAAAACGGCTACTGCCAATACTAAAAATGATACTTAGCATTCTTTTGCCTTACTTACTATCACCGCCTGATATCAGCATTCATATTCATCACATTAATATCCTGTTTTAAAGCCAAAAAACTGAGTACTACCCTAGCGGATACTTGTCATCTATAGACTTTTATAGAGCCAACAGTTAGGGTGAATGCTACAACATTACGGTGGTTTATCATATGTCCGAGCCTGTCGATCAGCCCACATCTAGCCGCCTTATAGATGCTGCCCCTTGGGAGGCGTATCAGCGACCCTATGTACGTGATTTGGCGTATGTGCTGGCATGCCCTAACGTTTTAACCGAATGGCTGAACTTTGCGCCGCATCAGAATACACATACCGTGTCGGTACATAGCGCACACTTTTGGCAATCACAGTTTGCGGTGTATCAGCAGCGGTTAAAGGAGTTGGATACTACCAATGCTTATCAGGCGCTGACCCGCTATTTACTGACGCGTCCAAGTCCCAATCGACTGGGTTTTCACTTTGAAGGATTACTGTCATTTTGGTTAGAGGATGGGTTTGCGCGTAAGCTGCATCCGTATGAAACACTCGCTAATAATGTGCAATTATTTAACGGCAAGCAGACGACGGGTGAGCTGGATTTAATCTTACATAATCATGCAGAAAATCTGGTCGAGCATTGGGAGCTGGCGATTAAGTTTTTTATGGGATCAGCGCCTTTTGCCCCTGAGAACTGGGTCGGTATCAATTCCAATGACAATCTACAGCGTAAAATGACCCACATGCAAACCAAGCAGTTTGGTAGCATTTGGGTTGATACGGAAAAACATGGTCAAATTAAAATTGATAAGCGCTATGGCGTGATAAAAGGACGGTTCTTTTTGCCGATAAATACCTATAATTTTACTTATCCGTCTTGGCTGACACCAAATTTTCCGATACATGAATGGTGTGATAGCAATGATACGGCTAGTCTTGCGATGATTGATATAACCGCATTGCGTGCCGCCCATTATATTGAATGGTTTAGTAAACGCGACTTTTATGATGACCGTCAGTCGCCACTGAACAATTCTAAAAACGATATATTAAAAACAGGTTTATATTTTGCAGGCGATAGACCGATTGTCATTTACCCTAAGCAGACCGAACAAGTAGAAAATAAACTTTAAGCTTTTATCATCATCTTAATAGCTTTTAATAACTCTCAATCACTTGCATCAGCTCATATCTCAGCATGTCGGCACTCGGCATGCGCTCCGCATGAAAACGCACGATAGCAATGCCCGCACTGGCAAGCGCCTTGTCTTTTTTGTCATCGGCTTTTTGCCTCGCTTTACTGCTATGTGTCCAATCATCAAGCTCGATGGCAACCAAGGTAGTCTGCGCATCAATATCAACAATCACATAATCAACACTTTGGCGGCAGATACGATTGAACCAAAAACTGCGCTCAGACGTCTCATTACTGTTCGCTTCGATAATCCGTGACAGCTGTACTTGCACAAAAATATGATATTCCGGTAATGCATTTTTTAACTTATTAAAAAATATCACTTCAGTAGGGGTCATGATAGGCATCGGCGCAAACGGCCAAATAGCCAACTCATCACCGCGTACAGGTGGCGGATCTGGTTCAACAGCTTGTTTATTAGAAAATAATTTTGGTAAGGTAATCAGCCCCAAAAAGCCAACTGCCAATATTAAAAATATAACGCCAAATGACATGGTTTTACCTTATACAATATCTAAGCAGTTAGATAGCTCGCCTATATGCTAGCCTAGCCAACATAACAAACTACCTTTAACTGCAGCAGGTCGACCCTTATGGGCTAACAGGTTATACAGAGAGAAACAAAAATGGTGCTCATGGTAGCTAAGTATGAGTAAATGGACAAACACTAAAACAAAAAACACGACAATAGATGTCGTGTTTTAATCATAGAGGCATCAAAGGACAATAAATGAAAGCACTCTCATTAAATTTTTAGCTGCTATTTCATTATCATGCGTTTAGCAGTTTAACAAAATCTAGCGCCAGTATAATACCCAAGCGCTGGTGGTATTCACTTTAGGGTCACTATTAATCTTATCCTTCAAGGCTAAAGCAGCTACTTTACCACGCTCAGGACCGACAATAACCCGTACACCGCGACTCGTCGGGCTGGTCTTAACTTGATAACCTGCAGATTGGAATTTTTTTGCCATCTCATCCGCTTTGGATTGGTCGTTTGCTAACGCTACTTGTACCCCAAAGCTACCTTTAGCATCGGTTTCTTTGACTTCTTTGCGGGCTTCACTGAGTTTTTGCTGAGCATCACGTTTAGCATCTGCTGACTTTTTTGCTAAAGCTTCTTCTCTTTGACGCTTTTCTTCACGTGCCTGTTCAGCCGCCGTCGCTTCTCGCTCTAAACGCTCTACTTGCTTACGCGATGGAATCGTAATGGTTTGACCAAGATTTAGCGATGTTGATGGTGAGAGATTATTGGCTTGAGCTAAGACTTCTACCGGCATATCGTACTGGCGTGCCAGTTTAATCAGCCCATCTCCTCTTTTGACTTGATAGTCAGAGGGCGACTTAGGTGGGGTCTTTTTTGCGGCTTCATCCGCCTCGCGCTTTTTTTCCGCAGCTACTTGCGCTTCAGCCTGCTTTTTAACGTCTGCTTCTTTTTTGCTATCTGCTAATTTCTTAGCAGCAGCTTGCTCTCTAATAGTTGCTTGTCTTTCATCTGCCTGCTGCTCCGCTAGTGCTTTCTTCTTTGCTTCAGCACCATCAGTGGACGTCTCTGCACTAGAAGGCGCTGATATAGGTGTTGCAAGTGTGTTCTTCGTCGCCTCTTTATTAGTACTGTTAGTATCAGCGTTATCTTCGATACTTGGTGTGGTGCTCGCCAGATATTGCTGACTTTCAGCGCGTGCTTTTGCCAATGCTTGCGCCTCTGCCGCTTCTTGTTCAGTTAAGAACTGCTGAGCACGCTTTTCTTGTTCTGCAACGCGAGCGGCACGCTCTTTTTGTTTTTGTGCCAAGATACGTTTTTCTGTTTCGATATCTGTTGTCAGTGGTTGTACAGACGTAGGCTCAGCACTCGGTTGATCGATCATTGCCGATCCCGGCTGTGATTTATTGGTATCACCAATTTGTTGTACCATGGCGTATAGCATCACGCTACCACCGATAATCATCCCAATGCCCAATAAGGCTTGTCTCGAAAAATTCATCCGTTTACGTCTCTTAGTTAGTAATAAGGTTGATTGGGCGGCGCGGTTATTGTTTTAAACTATATTATAGATAGCTTAAATCAGCAAGCTATTAGCGCCAGTTGCTTCCATCCGTGTTAATACTAATGCGCTAGGTTTTAATCACTTTGATTATAAAGCATATTTTTCATGCTGTCTGCCACCATGCTATTACTAAGACTAACATCAAACAGTCAATGTTTTAACGTAAATTATCGCGTTTCAAGCGTAGACAATGCCTCTCCAATCGTATGAAAAGAGCCACAGACTACAATCAAATCTTGTGGCTGACTGGCATTTATAATCGCATGAGTGGCTTCTTGCAAACGCGCAAACTCATGTATCTGAGCATCATCGACATAGCTCGCTAAGATACCTTGCAAATGCTCCGTAGTGGCAGCACGTGGATAATCAATTTCAGCGATGAACCAATCACTGATTGGTAAGCCTGCTGTCGTCAAACGCTGCACCACTTTATTAATATCTTTATCACCTAGCATAGAAAACAACATTTTAATGGTAGCAGGTTCACCTGAAGTTTGATTAACTTGTTCAGATATACTTTGCTGTGTTAAATGCTGCTGCCAAAGCGGCACTAGCTGTGCCAATAAAAACTCAACGCCTTGATCATTATGCGCCACATCAAATAGCCAATGACGCTCATGGACTTCACGATAATCGAAGCGACCGGCAAGCTTAACTGTTTTTAGCGCTTGCTCTATAGCATTGGTATCGACGTCTAAGGGACTTGCAAGTACTGCTGACAGAGCATTGGCAGTATTGGTCAATGACAGTGCGGGTCGAGGCAATTGTAGAGTGACAGCGGCATTGCTATATTGCCACGTAGTCGAATTATTTTCACAATAGCTGAACTCTTTACTGACTTGATAACAAGTCGCCTGATGCTTATCTATCGCTTGCTGTACGCTATTTGGCATCTCTGTAGCACCGTAAATGACGCTAATCCCATCACGTAAAATACCTGCTTTTTCCGCTCCGATGGCTTCCACATTATCACCCAACCAATCAACATGATCGATGGCAATATTGGTAATCACTGCCATATCAGGGTCGATGATATTGACCACATCTAAGCGACCGCCCAGCCCTACTTCTAACACCCAAACATCGCAATCCGCTTCCGCGAATATCAACAATGCTGCCAGTGTTGTCATCTCAAAAAATGACAATGTTAAATCACATTGCAACCGTGCCGCTTCTACCTTGCTAAAGGCAGCAATCAGGGTTTCATCGCTGACCATCTCGCCATCGATCCGTACCCGCTCGTTAAAGACGCTCAAGTGCGGCGATTGATATAAGGCAGTTTTATATCCTGCGGCTTGGCACATCTGCGCGATGACCGCAGTCGTCGAGCCTTTGCCATTAGTACCTGCAACCGTAAATACATAGGCGTCATCTTTGGCTGATTGTACGACTCCCAATGCCTCAGCGACTGGCAATACACGTGACAGCCCCATGTCTATCGCCGAAACATGAATCTGCTGCATATAATTCAGCCATTCGGTTAAAGTGGCTTGGTTGTCAGGGGTACTACTAGGGCTATGAGACGCTAAAGAATCAGACATGGACAGAACCTATATCAAAGTTTGAGATAAAAGATAAAACTTATAAAAAAATAAAAACAGTATGACTAGCTTGCTACAAAGCAAAATAGCATTTACCGTTATTCACGATAAATGCTATTCATTAGTTTTACATATTTGGCAGATATTAGCACGCCGCTCGATCATTATGCAGTGAAATTATAAAACAGCTGCTTGAATCTAACCCACGTGTTTTTATTTTTACTACCTACTGAGCATCAACGTTGGGTACGCTACACAGTTTTGCCAGCAGACGATAAATAGTATCAATCATTTGATGACGATGTACCACTTCGTCAACCACACCATGCTCTAGCAAAAACTCTGCACGTTGAAACGGCTCTTCTAGTGTCTCACGTACTGTCTGTTCAATCACACGCTTACCAGCAAAGCCAATCATGGCTTTTGGTTCTGCTAAGTGAATGTCACCAAGCATCGCAAGAGATGCGGTCACACCGCCATAAACAGGATTGGTCAGTACCACGATATATGGCACGCCAGCAATTCTCAAACGCTCAATTGCTGCTGCTGTTCTTGCCATTTGCATGAGTGATAGCAAGCCTTCTTGCATACGCGCACCACCAGAGGCAGCGAAACAGACCAAAGGTACTCTATCTGCGAGGGCTTTTTCGGCAGCTTGAACAAAACGGTCGCCAACCACCGAGCCCATAGAGCCACCCATAAATCGGAAGTCAAACGCACAAGTTACGATATCGAGATTGCGTAATTTGCCATGTAGCACAATCAACGCTTCACTCTCTTTCGTTTTTTCTTGTGCTTCTGCCATGCGATTTGGATACGGCTTACTGTCTACAAACTTTAGCGGGTCTTTGGCGGTAAACTCTTGCCCAAGCTCGCCTTCTACTTGATCAAGCAGCCAGTTCAAGCGCTCACGAGCACTCATCGGTAAATGATGGTCACAATGCGGGCACACGTAACAGTTAAAAATCAGCGCTGTATTGGTAATGATCGAATGGCAGCTGCTGCATTTTGTAGAAAGCTCTGTCTCTACAGCGGTCAATTGCGCCGTTAATTGCTGTTTGATACCCGGAATCGGGCGCTCAAACCATGATTGACCGGCTTTATTGCCATTCTGCTGCAGGCTTGTACTATCATTATTTATATCAGGTTTTGTCATCGTATCAGTCATATTATTCGCCATTATCTAAGGCTTATTGGCAAGCTCACTTGTGCACTTGTCCGTAAGAGTCCATTTATAAGAATCAGTTTAATCGTCACATATCCTCATGACTTTAGCAATTATAAGGCACGCTAATGCATAACTGTGACCATTTATATGTGATGTTAGTTTACACACGTAAACTAACTTTAGCAAAGCCATTTGCCTGTGTCTTTATAAACATTGTTATAAATAGCCTCATAAATATTGTGACGATAACTTGCCCAACTTTTTGAGCGGGTGCTTATAAACTATCGAGTGCGCCGCGTAACTCATCCATTTTTGCCATAATTTTTTGCTGAGCATTAGCGACTGCAGCGATATCATTGGCATCGATATCAGCAAAGTTCTGCACCAATGCACTACCGACGATAATACCATCCGCATGAGCACCAATTGCTTTGGCAGAAGTTGCATCACGAATACCAAAGCCCACACATACTGGCAAATCCGTCTCTGCTTTAATGGCTTGTACTTGCCTTGCAACATCGTCAGTATCTAGCGTTGCTGAACCCGTCACGCCTTTTAAAGACACGTAGTAGATATAACCACCGCAATGGGTCAATACTTGCTGACGACGTTCAGCCAGCGTAGTTGGTGATAATAAGAAAATCTCATTCATCGCGTGCTCAGTCAAATGCTGGGTAAAGCTACCCGCCTCGCTTGGCGGCAAATCAACCATCAAAATACCATCGACGCCTGACTGCTCGCATAGCGCAACAAAGTTATCATAACCGATAATCTCTACTGGATTGAGGTAACCCATCAGGATAATTGGCGTCTGCGTATCTTGCTGACGGAACTCTTTGACCATCTTTAGTGCATCACGAGTGCTCGTACCCGCTGCTAAAGCGCGCTCACCAGCCAATGCGACCGTTGGGCCATCTGCCATTGGGTCAGAAAATGGTAAGCCCACTTCAATCATATCTGCGCCATGCTTGACTAAATCATGCAGCAAGCCAACAAAGTTGCTTGGATTGGGATCGCCTGCCATCACATAAGGGATGAGTGCTTTTTTATTTTGTGCTTTTAGGGTTTCAAAGGTGCTTTCAATTCGGGTCATAGTGGTCTCTTATAATTTTAAAATTAATTTGTTGTCATTGAATCGCGTAAGGCACGCATCTGTTTAATAGAATTCTCAAAACTCGCTTGGGCGGTTTCTATAATGGCATCGACTTGAAAGACTAAGTCAGCATCTAACTGACTAATAAGAGATTTCTGATGCCAATTCTCAATATATGCTAAGCGTTCTACATAAACCGAATTGGGTAGATTTTGACATTTAATAACTAAGAATTCTCGCCAAGGCATTTCTCTTTTTTCATCACCATTACAAATATTGCATGCCAGCACAAAGTTATAAACGTCATTGCTACCTCCATCTCTTACAGCATGCAGGTGGTCAAGATGACCTTTGCGACTATTAGGCTCAATAACTATATTGCAGTAAGCACATTTATTATCAAAGTAATTCCAAACTTGCTGCTTCTGGGACTTATTAGGATGAGTGTCTATAACTTGTAATAGGCTACGTTTAATCTGATTTTTTGCCATAGAAGGTGTGACTTTTGCCATTTTGCTAACCCTCTGCTTTTTCAAAAAATTCTATAATGGAAAACCCTTCTTAATAGGCTATCTAGCGCGTTTTTCAAAATCGAATAATATAAATTTATATTGTGAACCCTCTATTAGATTTAATAGAGGGCATTATGAAACTTAATGAATAATATACTAATAACTTTTAAGCTAGAAAATGACTCTAAAGCTCAATCCCTTCTGCCTTCATCACCGAATGCAAATCTTTATCGCCACGACCAGACATATTGACGATAATAGTTTGATCAGGAGTCATGGTTTTAGCCAGCTTCAGCGCATAAGCAACCGCATGAGCAGATTCAAGCGCCGGAATGATGCCTTCTTTACGCGTGACTTCATGGAAGCCCTCTAACGACTCCTTATCGGTACAACCAACATATTCAACACGCTTCATATCTTTTAAGAAGCTATGCTCAGGACCAACACCAGGGTAATCAAGACCTGCGGAGATAGAATGGGTTTCTTGGATTTGACCTTCATCATCGGCCATCAAGTAAGTACGGTTACCGTGTAATACACCAATACGACCAGCAGCTAATGGTGCAGAATGACGACCCGTCTCAATACCATCACCTGTTGCTTCCACGCCATACATTTTGACATCAGTATCATTTAAGAAATCAAAGAATAGACCAATGGCATTTGAGCCGCCGCCAACACAAGCGACTAGCGCATCTGGTAATTTACCCGTCATTTGTAAATGCTGAATACGCGCTTCTTTACCAATAATTGCTTGGAAGTCGCGTACGAGTAACGGATAAGGATGCGGACCTGCAACCGTACCGATAATATAATACGTGCTATCCACATTGGTAACCCAATCACGCATAGCTTCATTCATCGCATCTTTGAGAGTACGTGAGCCAGATGTTACCGGCACAACTGTCGCACCAAGTAGGCGCATACGATAGACGTTCATCTTTTGACGTTCAACATCGTCCGCGCCCATATAAACGATACACTCTAGTCCCAAACGTGCGGCAATCGTCGCCGTCGCAACGCCATGTTGCCCTGCTCCAGTTTCTGCAATAATACGTTTTTTGCCACTCATTTTGGCAAGAAGCGCTTGACCAATAGTATTATTGACCTTATGAGCGCCAGTATGGTTTAAGTCTTCACGCTTAAAGTAAATTTGCGCACCGCCAATCTCATCACTTAGACGCTTGGCATGATATAAAGGCGTTGGACGTCCGACATAGTTGACCAAATCATTGTGATATTCTTCCCAAAATGCAGGGTCTTTTTTGACTGTGTTATATAACGTTTCTAGCTCTTCTAACGCTGCCATCAAGGTTTCAGAGACAAAGCGTCCGCCGTGGACGCCAAAATGTCCTCGCGCATCAGGATACTGGTTAAAATCTTGCACGCTTTCTGGATTGGTAAAGCTATTAATAGCGTGTGCGGTGGCAGATACATCTTTGTTAGCGACATGACTCATGGTAATTCCTACTGTAATAAGTGGTATTTTTTAGGATAGCTGTTTTTTGGAAAAACTATAGGGAAAACTGTTTACATAGTTTGCTTTGGCAATTTGACAGCGGCAAAGCTAACTATTTATATTCGAAGGTTCGCTAAGCGTCTCGTTTTGCCATCGGTCGCGTTTGACTGATTTCATAAAGGCATGCATTTTTCCAACGTCTTTTTTGCCTTTATCAGACTCAATCCCACCGCTGACATCAACGGCATAAATTGGTAAGTCATAAGTGGCAGCGACATTATCGGCATCAAGTCCACCGGCTAAGATAATCGGTAGTGAGCTGTCATTCGGTATCAGACTCCAGTCAAAGCGTGCGCCTGTACCGCCATACTTATGCTGATGGTAGGCATCTAGTAAAATGCTGCTTGCGCCTGCTGCGGCAAAACTGTCAATTTGCATATTCACACTCTCAAGCGCATCCTGTTCAGTATTGACACGCAACGCTTTAATCCAACGTTTATTGACGAGATTTGCCAGCTGACGGCACTGCTCGGGCGTTTCATCGCCATGAAATTGGATAATATCAAAAGAGACATGATTTGCCAGTTCAATAAGCTCATCTTCAGGCATGTTGACGATCAAAGCCACCACACTGATAAAAGCCGGTACTGCCGCACTCAATATTTGCGCCTGCTCGATTGTAACCGCACGAGGACTTGGTGGATAAAACACCAAGCCAATGGCGTCCGCATTGAGCTTAACAGCAGCTTTAATATCATCAAGTTGAGTAAATCCACAAAACTTAACGTGCATGAGGTGACCTTGCTAAAGACTGAATATGATGATTTGTTAATAAAGGAGCAAATCAATTGCATCCAAAAACTTATCCTAGCATACTTTTATTCATAGTTTTGTTTATGATTGCGATTGATTAATATGGGAATAGATGAATGTCTAAAACGGCGGTAGCGATAAAAAATAATTCACACAACAAAGTCGAGGATAGTCATCAGTTGCATTACCTCATGTGGTTTCGCCGTGATCTACGCGTTCATGACAATACTGCTTTGGCTGCCATTTGTGAGCGTGCAAACGAAGACAATGCTCAGCTCAGCGCGGTTTTTTTTCTCACCCCTGAGCAGTGGCAGACACATAATATGTCGCTTACACAGCTTGATCATATTGCGCGAACACTTCCTATCCTCGCAGAAAAACTGCACCAGTTGAACATCATTTTAACCGTGCAGGTCTGCCCTAGTTTTACTGATTGTATAACTATGTTGAGCGCATTATGTGAGTCAAATAATATCAGCTGCGTGATGGCAAATCATGAGTACGAAGGTAATGAGGTTGCGCGGGATGAACTGTTAACCAAACAACTTGCAAACAACGAAATTGAGTTTATCCGCTGGCATGACCAATGTATCTTACCACCGAAAAGTATCACTACCAATGATGACAGCATGTATCAAGTGTTTACCCCATTTTATAAAAAATGGCGGCAGACCTTGGAGGTTAGTGACATACAAATTCATACAGCCCTTGCCATCATAGATAATAAACAAGTTAATTTAACATTATCAGAAAACAGTGCAAATCCTACTCAAGATATAGAGGCATTGTGCAAAAAAATTGTCCACGACTATCAAGAATATCTACAAACTCATAAATCCTATCAACATATAGATAAAGACAAGCAAATTAGCCAAGCGCGCCTTGCCTATCCTGCTGGCGAAGTTGCTGCTTGTCATCGATTAGAGCACTTTATCTCGGATGATATCAATAACTATGATGTGAGCCGCGATGTGCCAAGCTTACAGGCGACCAGTCAGCTATCCGCTTACCTTACTATTGGAACAATCAGTCCTAGACTGTGCTACTTACAAGCTACTCAGGCACTAGGGGAATTACATAGAAATGATGGTGACAACTTTGACAGCGGTGACAATAATGACATCAACCGCTGGATAAGCGAGCTGGCTTGGCGAGATTTTTATCGCCATGTTTTAGACTATAAGCCTGAGCTTATCCGCCATCAGGCTTATAAATATGAGACTGATAAGAAAATCAACTGGTCGTATGATGAAGATGCTTTTGCAGCATGGCGTGAGGGCAAAACGGGTGTGCCCTTAGTCGATGCAGCGATGCGCTGCCTTAATGCGACAGGCTTTATGCACAATCGCTTGCGCATGGTGACGGCGATGTTTTTGACCAAAGATTTATTGATTGATTGGCGCTGGGGTGAGCGTTACTTTATGCAGCAGCTGATAGACGGTGACTTTGCGTCTAATAATGGTGGCTGGCAGTGGAGCGCATCAACAGGTACAGATTCTGCGCCCTATTTTCGTATTATGAATCCCTTTAGCCAAGCTAAAAGCCATGACCCTGATGGGATATTTATTAAGACTTGGATACCTGAGTTAAAATCGATTCCTACCAGCATCTTGCATAGCGAGGATAAAATGCGCAAGGCTTTGAGTAAGAATGGTACCTTTGCAGATATTAATTATCTTGTGCCAATCATTGAGCATAAACTGGCACGCCAATTAGCGATTGCTGAATTTAAAAAAGAGTAGTATCTATAGTTAGAATATCTCAAAAAACGCTACAGTGCTGCTGGTATAAATTTTTTGCAGCCTCTGTCTGCGTAGGCACAGCAAGCAAGAAAAATTAATATCAGCAGTACTTGATGTATCGATATTACTGTTCCCTGACTATACAACCATTATCTGCTGAGAATGGGTTTAATTATTTGTTAACCGTAGCAGTTGCCGATGCTGAAGCGACTGAAGACAACTGGCATGAACCAGCACCTTGCGTGGTGACAGTCACTATGGCGCCAGTTAATGCAAATAATTGCTGTAACTGAGTTTGCGCGTTATCTAACGCCATTGTCATGACATCACCGCGGCAAGCACGTTCAAGCACCTCGGCTTTTGCCATGCTTTGTGCTTGTTTTAGGATTTTTGGATCGACTTGCATCATACCAAAAGCCCCCGTTTGCCAATCGTAAATCTCGATATCATCTAGATAGACTGAAAATATCTCTGATGGCGGCAGCGTAATATTAATTTGGGGCATAATAGAAATGGAGGCATTAGCATGAGCGTTTTCAGCATTATTTATTTCCGACTCGGTAGGCTGTATCACTTGTACCATCTCAGGTGTCAATGCGCTCAAGTCAATGCCTGCCTCTACGCGACCACGAGCAATAAATAGCGCCTTTTGCTCATCTTGCCATAGCTTCATCCAACTGCCTGAACGCTGACTAGTAATCACCGTATCAACGCTGAATGCCACCGTCTCCAAACGATTTAACTTCTGAATTTGTGTCACCACACCCTCACGAGTGATGGTTTCTATGGGCTCTTCTTTGGTAATATTCTGCACAGTATAGATAGCGAAAACGATGGCTGCGAGACCAGCAAGCAATACGATCCACGACATCATAGCGATAGATTTTTTCGCTTTTGAATCAGTCGTATCAAGAGGAGTTCGATTATCAGAACTGTTCATATAAACACCTTTATGGTTTTATCATAATTTTATCGATTATTTTTATAACTATAGTCGATTCCAAATAGAACAGATACGTTATATTCCAACGCGGAACTGCTGTAAACTTTACTGGCATGCTATGCCTACGCTGACAGAGGCTGCGTAAAATTCATTTCAGTCCCGCTATATTGTTTTAATGCTGAATTCACTATACCTATTATTAGAACTACACAAAAAATCACGTACTAAATAATAAATGCTGTTTTTAAGCAGCAACTTCAAGTAATGACTACCAATACTCTACATAATTACCAATAATACACTTTTCAAAAAACCACTTATTCATTTGCTATAAATACATTTAGAACTGGTAAATAATCGAGTTATAGCTGTCTGATTCAACCCTTTAAGTAACCTTCGCTCTGAAAAAACAAAAAGTCATTGCGTCTTAGGCGAACTTTACCTAACATAGTCAGGTTGTATGCTTAAAACATCGGTATACAGGTATTTTTCGAGCTTTATGCTAAAGACAGCGCTCGATGAAGTCTGATATTTTTATACAAAATAATATGTTATATCCTTTTTTAAATGCTGTTTACGAACGCACTGCTCACTAGCGTACTGTCTGTTGTAGTATTTTCTAGCTAGGGCATGTCCTACACTATTACCAAGTAATAACAGGTCATCTTGCGTCGGCTATCAAACCACACGCTCAATATCCTACTATTTCTTATTTATTTTATCGTCGATAAGGTTCCGCTTTATTTATGAAAGCCAGTCAATTTTTATTTGCCACGCTAAAAGAAACACCCAGTGATGCAGATATCGCTTCAAGCCAATTAATGGTTAGAGCCGGTCTGATTCGCAAAATCGCTTCTGGATTATATATCTGGTTGCCAATGGGTTTGCGCGTATTGCAAAAAGTCGAGCGTATCGTTCGCGAAGAGATGCAAAATATCGGCGCTCAAGAAGTGCTTATGCCGATGACTCAGCCTGCTGAGCTTTGGCAGCTGACCGGACGTTTTAACGACTATGGTCCTGAGCTACTACGCTTTAAAGACCGTCATGACCGCGATTTTGTATTGGGACCGACTCACGAAGAAGTCATCACCAATCTTGCCCAAGGCGAGCTGCGCAGTTATAAGCAATTACCGATTACTTTCTTTCAAATTCAAAATAAGTTCCGTGATGAGATTCGTCCACGCTTTGGTGTGATGCGCGCACGCGAATTTACCATGAAAGATGCTTATTCGTTCCACGTTGACCAAGCGTCACTGGCAAAGACGTATGATGAGATGTATGACGCTTATACACGCATATTCACGCGCTTAGGTCTTGATTTCCGTGCGGTACAAGCCGACACTGGCTCAATAGGTGGCTTTGCCTCTCACGAGTTCCATGTCCTAGCAGACAGCGGCGAAGATGATATTGCTTTCTCTGATTCGTCTGAATATGCTGCCAACGTTGAGCTTGCAGAATCTGTGAGTACGGCAGAACGCCAGCCTGCGACGATGGCTCGCGAGAATATTGATACCGTCAATATGCCAACCTGTGAAGCCGTTGCTGAGCATTTAAATGTCCCACTTGCTACAACCGTCAAAACATTGATTGTGCAAGGTCATACGCCAGAAGGTGAGCCGCAGCTTATCGCTGTAGTATTACGTGGCGACCATACACTAAACACCATAAAAGCCGAAAAAATTGAAGAGGCCAATGTTCCTTTAATGATGGCAACGGAAGAAGAGCTAAAAGCCGCTGGTCTGCACAAAGGCTATATCGGCGTTGAGCTTAATATGCCCGTCTTTGTAGATCGTGCAGCAGCGGCATTGTCCGACTTTGTCTCTGGTGCCAATGAAATTAACAAGCACACGACGGGTATGAATTGGGAGCGTGACGCGCATATCACCCGTATTGTTGATATTCGCAATGTACACGAAGGCGATCCTTCTCCTGATGGTAAAGGTACGCTACAGATCAAACGCGGTATCGAAGTCGGTCATATCTTCCAGTTGGGTGATAAGTACTCACAAGCGATGAACTGCACGGTATCAGGTGAAGATGGCAAGCCGGTCACTTTGATGATGGGTTGTTACGGTATTGGCGTCAGCCGTATTATCGCTGCTGCTATTGAGCAAAACAACGATGAAAACGGCATTATGTGGCCATCAACGCCAGATATTAGTGATTCTTTAGCACCTTTTGAAGTCGCTATCGTACCAATGAAATCAAAAGAAGACACCGTTATGGAAACAGCAACGGCATTGTACGAGGAGCTAAAAGCTCTTGGTATCAATGTATTGCTTGATGACCGTAATGAGCGCCCAGGTGTGAAGTTTGCTGACCTTGAGCTGATTGGTATTCCGCATCGTATCGTAGTATCTGACCGTAACTTGGCAGAAGACAAGTACGAATACGTTAATCGCCGTGATAGTGAAAAGCAACTACTTAGCCGTGATGAAGTAGTTGCTAAAGTCAGCAGTAAATAGTGCAACGATAAAATTAGTACCATAAAAAGCGCCTATCTCATATAATGAGATAGGCGCTTTTTATTCTTAGAGATTTATTTAACAACCATTCACAATGCTTTTATTATTGACGAATCAAACGACTAGGCACAGGCAATAATGCAATATCGCTCACACGACAAGGATTGATATCAATGCCACCACGGCGTGTATACCAAGCACGAACCATGAGCTCACTTGGCTCATAGCATTGACTCAAATCAGCAAATATCTGCTCAACACACTGCTCATGAAAGCCATTATGCTGACGGAAACTTAATATATAACGCAGCATATTTGCGTTATTAATGGGCTTATTACTGGTTATCGAAACTGCCAATGTCCCCCAATCTGGCTGATTGGTCACCGGACAATTACTACGTAATAGATTAGAATAAAAGCTAAAAGCTTTACCATCTACTATGTGAGCGTCACTTGAATTATGTTCTAATAATGACGCATCAGGATGCAGCGTTAATGCTACTTTCTCAGTACTGTCCGCTAGTGCATCATCAATACAAATGCCATCAGGCTGGGCGATCAATAGCCCTGAATGCTCATCCTCTAAATCAAACAATTCAACATTAACTTCAGCTTGTACGCATTTCGACAAATCTTTCGCTATCAGCGTTTGTACTGTTTCCCAACTACCAAATTCAGTAAAGTTGATACTATTTAGATAAAGCTTCAATGACTTTGATTCAAC
The DNA here is from genome assembly GCF_025642195.1 of Psychrobacter sp. SC65A.3. Classification (NCBI taxonomy): domain Bacteria; kingdom Pseudomonadati; phylum Pseudomonadota; class Gammaproteobacteria; order Moraxellales; family Moraxellaceae; genus Psychrobacter; species Psychrobacter sp. SC65A.3. The sequence continues at coordinate 2,427,055 of NZ_CP106752.1, forward strand.
AATAAATGGCGAGCTTGCCGGAATGCCAAAGCGTGCTATCGCGACCTGCGATATACCTTGCTCATTTAACCATGACAGCTCAAATGCCTGCCACCAATCGATACCTATCTCTAGCTTATCATCCTGCCAACCAATGACCTCTCGCCCCATGCTACGAGCAATAGGATATAACGTCTCTGGACTATACTCAGTTGGATAATCAGTGGTTTGTTCACCCAAGATACCGTGGATACTCATTGGTATTTCCTAATAGTAATGATTGAAATTAAATAATATTTAAAGTTTTAGTAAGATTATTAACCAGTTCAAGTGCTCAAATGGAATGAAAGATTTATATAAACCTTACTCTTCCTACAAACGTACGCGCGAGCCGTCACTTAATAGTCGATAGGCAATGGTATAAAATATCGCACAAAAAGCAAAAATAGCGCCCATTGAATACCAGACATTGACGTCAGAATAGCCCAAAATCCCATAACGGAATGAGTTGACCATATAAACGATTGGGTTCAATAATGAGATATTTTGCCAAAATGGTGATAAGTTTTCCATCGAGTAAAACACCCCGCCAAGATAGGTCAGCGGCGTTAATACAAAACTTGGAATGATGGAGATATCATCAAAAGAGCGGGCAAATACAGCATTAATAAAGCCGCCCAATGAAAACAGAATAGAGGTGCCAAGGACAGTAAATATGGTCACAAATAAATGTTCAATACCCAAATCAGTAAAGAACAGCGCCACAATCGAGACAATGATACCAATCGCTAATCCGCGGAAAATACCACCGCTGATATAGCCCATCAAAATAGCATGTTTTGATACGGGCGAGACCAAAAGCTCCTCGATACTGGCGGTGAATTTGGCACTAAAAAAACTTGAGACCACGTTAGAATAGCTGTTAGTGATGATTGCCATCATAATCAAACCAGGCACGATAAACTGCATATACGGCACACCGCCCATTTCACCCACACGTGGTCCAATCATCTTACCAAAGATGACAAAATACAGGCTCATGGTAATGACTGGCGGCAATAACGTCTGCGGCCAAATACGTAGAATTCGGCGCACTTCTTTGACCAAAATAGTGCGAAATGCAATCCAGCGTTGTGCAAAGTTCATGCGGTATCTCTCCTAAGCGCCTATGCTTGCTAGAGTAAATAGTCTCTAGTGCAAACAGAGTTGCCTATCTGATTATTCTATTTAATATACATGTTGAATGAAGACTTATTAATACGGTCTTGTTATTCATAAAAATTCGTTATAAAACCCAACTTTCAAAGGTAGCTAATGCTAAAGAGCTACGAGCTTAAAGGCTCATGTAGGCTTTTATCTACCAGACGCATAAACAGCTCTTCTAAACGGTTGGCTTTATTACGCATACTCGCAACCGTAATACCTTGCTCAGACAATTGAGTAAAGACACCATTTAACGACTCACCTTCTGTCAATGTTACCTCAATCGTCAAATCATCCGGCTGCACGACATCCGTCACACCAGCTAATACTATTTGATGTGTTAACGGAGTCGCCACATCAAAGACAAAAGTCTCAACCGATAACTGCGCAAGCAAGTCTTTCATTTCAGTATTGATACGAATTTCACCGTGATCCAAAATCGCGATACGCTTACACAGCTGCTCAGCTTCTTCAAGATAATGCGTAGTTAGAATAATGGTGGTGTTTTCTTCAATATTAATCTGTTCCATAAACTCCCACATTGAGCGGCGTAGCTCAATATCAACCCCAGCAGTCGGTTCATCTAATATCAATAGACGTGGCTTATGTATGAGCGCCCGTGCAATCATCAATCGACGCTTCATACCACCTGAGAGCTCACGCGATTTACTGTCACGTTTGTCCCAAAGTCCCAAAGCTTTGAGCAACTTCTCTGCACGCGGTTTTGCTTCCTTTGCTGCAATGCCAAAATAGCCTGCTTGAGTAATAAGAATGTCTTCAACTTTTTCAAACTGATTAAAGTTAAACTCTTGCGGTACTACGCCCAAAAATTGCTTGGCTTTTGAGGGATCAGATAACAAGTCCGTACCAAAGATATGGACACTACCCGCTGTTGGCTTAAAGAGCGAGCTGATGATGCCAATCATCGTTGACTTACCAGCACCATTTGGTCCCAGTAATGCAAAAAATCCCCCTTGCGGAACCGTAAGACTGACATCTTTTAATGCCGAAAATCCGTTGCTATAAGTTTTGGATAAATTCTGAATCGATAGTGCTGGTACTTCAGACATGAATACCTCTTTATGAATGATTAATCTAAAAAATGCTGTATCAGCATGCCAATTCTTATAATTGTTGCTGTCGTGTATTAATGTGAGGCTTAAGGGAAGCTATTTCAACGGTGGTATATCATAACGACGACATGAGTCCTATCAATCATACATAAAAAAGCACCTACCTCACTATGAGATAGGTGCTTTTTATTTATTGCCTTTTAAAGTGCGATATTAAAGCACCTTAGCCATAAAAACTAGCTGGCTTCACCAACCATATAATCAACGGCATTTTGCACTTCTTCATCAGGGATATCTGCGCCGCCTTTGGCAGGCATAGCATTGAAACCATTGATAGCATGGGTATATAGGGTATCTTTACCTTTTGCTATACGAGGTCCCCAAGCACCCGCATCACCTAACTTAGGAGAGCCAAGCAGTCCTGACGCATGACAAGTTTGGCATACCGCGTTATAGACTGCTTTACCATCACGAGGACCATCGCCTGCAGCTGGACCAGCAGAACGAGCCGTCACGTCACAAACTTCATCTTCTTCAAAACATATTTTGGCAACAGGCTGAATACGAGCAATCAGGTTCGGATATAACGCAATCAATTTCTGTACTTGCGGCGTATCTTGTGGAATTGGCTCTTCAACAACAGCTGGTGCGGCTGCCGCAGCTGGTGTATCTGTTGCTGTCGCGTCTGCTTGTACAGTTGCATCAGCAGAAGCAGCGCCATCCGTGGTGTCAGCCGCCGCTTGAGGCTCATCACCTAGCTTTTGAGGGGCATTTTCGACAACCTCTTTGCCTTCTGCGACAGCAGATATAGTAACGGGTGTATCTATAGCACTTTCAGCTTGGCTCACAGCGATACTAGCGATTCCTAGAATGGCAGCTGCCGATAACATAACTACTTTTCTCATTCGTCACGTTCTCTTATTACGTATACAAGGGTCAGCAAGACTTAGACATTCTGTCTGTCCTCCTTTGACAACAAACCGTTGTCAATAGCAAACAGCCATCCCGCATGCGAGCGCACTTGTAATCGGTGATTATAAATATGGATTCTCCCTGACATTATAAGGGAAAAGACGGGTAGATTGCCATGCCTGTTTGCGGACTATGCTGTTTTTTCTTAAAAAACCTCAATAGCTGGCTTCATTCATTGGCTTTATGACTTTTATTTGTTAGACTAAGCGGTCTTTATTTCTAGGCACTTTTGCGCTCGTAGCTCAGTTGGATAGAGTATCGGTCTCCGAAGCCGAGGGTCGTGGGTTCGATTCCCGCCGAGCGCACCAATCATCGTATTACCCCCTTCCCTAGCATTACTTAACATCGATAAAATCATTTAAAACAAAACCTTGAAGTTTTTATCATTAATAAGCTCGTCTGTTAATACCTATAAAATGTTGTATATATTGTTGTCAATTCCATTTTATGCTGACTTATGACGGAGTGTTACTTCTCCTAGCTAAATATTCGTACCAATCTACTCTGCCTCTTGCAAATTGGCATCCAGTTGCGCACGGCTAGGTACACGCTGATAATTAATCACTGGTATATCACCCAAACGGCGTTGACTAGCAGCAAGCTTGGGGTCGATCGTAATCATCGCGATTTTTATATTTTGTCGAGTAACGAGCAAATGACTGCCCTTTCGTGTCACTCGATAATCAGGAAAATACTGCTTAATCATCTCCGCCGTCTTTTGTAAGGCGTCATTTATCGGTTTTTTCTTATCTTTTGACTTTGTATCATGCAAGTTATTTGGTGCACGTGATTTTGCAAAAAACCATAATCCAACGATAACTGCCGTCAATATGACAAGCCACCAAATTCCGTCTATCATAAGAAAGGATATCCATTATTAGCAAGGGTTAGCTTATGTTAGCAGAATTATCATCAGCGTTAATAGCAGAAGTAGAGCGTGCTGCCGAACTATTAGAATCAAAACAGCATATTTGCCTTTTAACTGGCGCAGGGATTTCAGCAGAAAGCGGCATTCCGACTTTTCGTGATAAGCAAACTGGCTTGTGGGAGAATTATCGGGCTGAGGACTTGGCGACACCAGATGCCTTTACTCGCGATCCAAAGCTGGTTTGGTCATGGTATCAATGGCGCAGACAGCTCGTGGCTAGTAAAAAACCCAATCCTGCCCATACAGCATTGGCACAGTGGCAGTATCACAGTCAATCGACTAATCAGCAACTGACCCTCATTACTCAAAATGTTGATGATTTGCATGAGCAAGCAGGTAGCGCTGTTACCCACCTGCATGGCAATCTATGGCGTAACCGATGCAGTCAATGTCAGACACCTTATACAATCCAATTAAAAGGCGCTTATAACAGCGAGAATAGCATCAGCTTTGATGAAGCTCTAATGACTTGCCAGCATTGTGATGGTTATATCAGACCTGATATTGTGTGGTTTGGAGAGTCGTTACCGATGCGGGCATGGCAGACAGCAGAGGAAGCTGCCGCGAATTGTGATGTATTTATTAGTATCGGTACTTCTAGCCTCGTCTATCCCGCTGCTGGATTGGCACAACTGGCAAAACATAACGGTGCCAAAATTATCGAGATAAATCCTTATCCGACACCAAATACGCTAGTCGATATTACTCTGGCAGCAAAAGCTGGTGTCATCCTGCCAGAGTTAGTAAAAAGAATGGGCGTACTATAATAGACAAACCATTAACCTACCGCTTGATCGACTTTGTCCAAATACTGCTGCTTTAGCTCATCACTGATAAATGACGATCTAAAAGAGTTTTTTACCAAGGTGATAATATCATCTTCTGTTAATGGCAAATTCTCACTGATATTAATAAAGTTCTGATTGATATAGCCTTTAAAATAAGCAGGGTCATCTGAGTTGACCGTGATATTTAGACCATAATCTAGCAGCTCTTTGATGTTGTGCTCTTTATAATTGTCAAATACTCTCAACTCGATATTAGAATTCGGGCATACGGTGAGCGGCATCTGCTCATCTTTTAGACGCTGCATCAGCTCAGCGCTTTTAATAGATTGCACGCCATGATCGATTCTACTGATATCCAATAAATCCAACGCTTCATAAATGTAAGAGAAATCCGCTTCTTCGCCAGCATGGGCAACCAACTTAAAGCCTTCCTCTTTTGCCTTTTTAAATACCTCTATAAACTTCGATGGCGGATTGCCTAATTCTGAAGAATCTAAACCGACACCGATAATATCGTCTTTAAATGGTAATGCTTGCTCTAACGTCTCAAATGCTTCTTCTTGTGATAAATGCCGTAAAAAGCACATGATAATACAAGAGGTAATACCGTATTGTGCTTTGGCATCAGCCAGTGCACGTTTGATGCCTGTTATGACTGTCTCAAACGCCACGCCTCTTGCCGTATGCGTCTGCGGATCAAAAAATATCTCTGTATGAATGACATTGTCCTCAACACATTTGAGAATATATTCCCATGTCAAATCGTAGAAGTCATCCTGCGTAATCATGACATTGGCACCGGCATAATAGATGTCTAAAAACGTCTGCAGATTGGTAAAGTTATAAGCATTACGCACATCTTCTATATCTTTATAAGGAATCTCTATCTGGTTCTTTTTTGCCAATCTAAACATAAGCTCAGGCTCGAGCGAGCCTTCAATATGTAAATGCAGTTCTGCTTTTGGCAGTCTTTTTATTAGATCAATCATAATATTCCAGTATTGGCGTTATATATCGGTTATTTATTAAATATAGCGATAAGTGTTTAGTGTAATCTTTCATGCTGATGGCCGTCAGGGTTTATTTTAAAAAAACCACCGTATCAGACAGCTCATTACCTGATGGGTTTTGCTCCAGATGATAATACTGGCGCAGTACTTGACCAACCTCATCGAGCAATTCAGTCAAGCTTTCTTCTGTCTTCTGATTGGCAATACCGACTACCGCTTTGTCACACATTGCGCGCCAAACTGTTGGGCTAACATGGGCACTGATACCGCGATCAGCGACGATTTCAAGCTTGTGCTCGCAAACATTGACGTATATCAGCACACCCGTGTTTTCTTCAGTATCCCACACTCGATACTCACTAAATAAATCAATCGCACGGTCACGGCAGTCGCTATGATAGGCCTCTTGAATAGGCAAATGATTTTCTACGATCAAAAATACCTCGCCGCGGTGACCTTGCTCAGCAAGTGTCACCCGCTCTGTCAACCGAGCTTTTGCCGCGGGCGTTAACCATTTACTATGCAAAACGGGGATAAATAAGACTTGTCGCCACCAGCGGGCAAAGCTGGATTTTGAAGCGTTATTCTCTGCCATGATACTATTTCCTCAAGTACGTCATTACTAATGGTTATTTAGTGTCTTTACTAGGTAGCTATGAAGCCACTGAAAAACAACGGGCTAATGCTTACCAAGAACCGCCAGCGCCGCCACCACCAAAACCGCCACCGCCACCACCAAAACCGCCACCACCAAAACCACCGCCGCCGAAGCCACCGCCGCCGCCCATACCCGGCAGGAATATCATACCACCGCCTCTACCTCCTTTACCGCCGCCAGACCCGCCTTTACCGCCGCCGCGTGAAATCAAGAACAGCCATAAAAATATCGCCATGATGATGGTCATAAATAGACCACCGCCCAATGCTAGTGAACCTGCAACAAAACCACCGGCCGTCAGCACTGAACCGAATACTCGACCAAATATACTGGTAATAAAGCTACCAAATATCATCGCCATGATGAATAGAAAAATAGGAGATGGCAGCTCGTCTGAGCCTTGTTGGGTAGTACGTTCAGCTGCCTGCGCATCGGCACGAGCAAGCACTTCAGGATCAGCAGATAAACGACTTTGTAAGGCCGTTACGCCTGCCAATATCCCTGCTCCATAATTATTTTGCTTAAATAATGGGGTAATATCCTCTCGAATGATGCGATTGACCGCCGCATCTGGCAGTACACCTTCGAGTCCATAACCTGTCAATATATACATATCACGGTCATTGACAGCGACAACCACAAGCAAGCCATCATCGATATCTTTACTACCCAGCTGCCATTTTTCAGCAACTTGCAAGGCATAATCAAAGATAGGCATGCCATTGGTAGTTGGGACAATCACCACTGCTGCTTGTGCCAAACCTTGCTGATAAATTGTACGTAGCTGTGCTTCTAAGCGCTGCTTCTCTTGTGGGTTTAAGATATTAGCTTGGTCGATGACAGGATTGTTTAAAATCAGTTTGTCTACATCGACACTGTCAGCAGTTGATTTAACAGGGGGACGTTTGGTCGCATTTGCCTCTGCCACGCCCTCATTATTGGACGCATTAGGATTGATAGCTTCATTACCGAGTATGGTTTCGTTAATCGCCTCATTGCCTAAAACAGCATCATTAATAGCTTCATTGGATTCAGCGGCTTTTGCAATAGCCACTAAGTCTTCCACACTGCGATTTTGCGTGGTGCTATCGGCAGCAAGCGTACTGTCATCGGGCGCCGCATACAATGTAGACGCGCTACCAATAGTAAGGGCGAATAACAACGCTGCTAGGGGTGTTTTTAAATGAGTCATTAACTGTATACCACCTCAAGTCAGATCTTTACTAAATTAATAAATAGAGCGGCAATCAGTAAGTATTTAATCGGTACTTGATGCTCTACCTGTTTTTAATGCCTTAACGATATAAATAGGCTTTAAGAGACGCTTATATTTAATATTAGACGCAACCTATTCATACCAGTAAGAAACGCTAGGACGGCTACACAATTCGTTTAATAGATGAAGCATACCCGCGTGAAATAAACGCATGATTCATCATTATTGACTTGCTGCTATTGAGCCGTCTTTGACTCGCCATTGTCAAAATCCACGCTTGGTGCAGTAGAAATCTCTTTTTCGTTCGCGACGCTAAAGTTTGGTTTAGCACTCATCCCAAATACTTTTGCCGTAATATTGGTTGGGAATTGACGTACAGTCGTATTGTAGCCCTGTACTTCTTGGATATAGCGGTTACGAGCAACGGCGATACGGTTCTCAGTACCTTCTAATTGCGCTTGCAAATCTTGGAATAGCGCATCAGATTTCAGTTCAGGATAACGCTCAGACACTGCCATCAAACGTGATAGTGCACCCGTCATCTGTTCTTGCGCCGCCGCATAACGCTCCATCGCTTCAGGATCATTAAGTACTTCTGGCGTTACGGTAATACCACCAGCGCGTGAGCGGGCTTCAGCCACTTGTGTAAAGACTTCCTGCTCTTGCTTGGCATACTGCTGTACTACTTTTACCAAGTTTGGCACCAAATCCGAGCGACGTTGATATTGGTTGACCACCTCTGACCACGAAGCCGTCACTTGCTCATCTTGAGCCTGAAGATTATTATAACCACAACCTGTCAAGCCGACAGTAGACGTGGCTAATACAGCTGATAGCAAGATGGGTTTTACAATGGATTTACGGGTCATTGTGGATTCTCCTAATAATGATAAATATCAAACAACTGATAACAAAATTTTAAAATGGCTTTTGACTGCTTTTTTTGATACTGACTTCAATACTATGACTATATAAGCTTATATTTTGTAGCCTACAATATGTTGTGCTAATAATGGCGCTATAACGCTTTTTTTACAATTCATCGTTACCAAAACACAACCGCAAGCAACGACTTGTAGCATAATCTCTCGCTCTGTTTTGACTATGTATCTATATAACCTGAATTATCATGAATTATTGAAAAATCATCCAAACTGAGATAAATCGCCCTTATGCTATATTCTACGGTACTTGTTGTCATAATAAAGCTTGCCATAACATATATATAGCTGCTGCTAAGAAGAAATTTCTAGTAATTGGGTAAAAAATATGGCAAATTGCAGTTACGTAGCTGTACGGTTTGCATACATTTGGTAGTGGACTTATTTTCTTCATAGTACTAGCGATTCGTTTATTTATCATGTAAAAGGATTAATAGACAGATAAATCATCGCTTTATGACTCTATTACGCAATTGTACTTAGCCGATACTGCTCATAGTAAGCTGAATACCATCGCGATGATGGGTATTTAAAATTATAACCGCCTGTTTTATCCACTGGTTTATTTATAACAGCGTTTATGTTTATGGCAGGATGACGGATTACCAAAGTAAAGAGACAGTAAAAAGATGGCAACCATCGCCAATCGATTGATATTTATATATAAATGATATCAAGAGATGAGCAAATACAGCCAAACTTTGATAATAAACCAAGCGGATAAACACAGACAACTACAGTCCATTCTTGGTGACTATGTACATATGAAGCTTAAATCATTGTTTAAGTACATGCAGATAATTTGAGTGGTTGGCTTTAATAAGGATATTAAACCGTTAACTCACTCTATGCATCCTCATATATAGTCATTTTGAGACAGTTGAAGGAATAGATATATGGAAGGTTTAGTCAATTTAGTAAACGGAATTATTTGGAGCCCCGCATTAATTTACTTATGCTTGGGCGCAGGTCTATTTTACTCCATCATGACGCGCTTTGTACAAGTACGTTTATTCGGTGAAATGATCAAATTGCTATTTACTGGTAAATCTAGTGAACAAGGCATTTCATCGTTTCAGGCACTTGCCGTCTCGCTTGCTGGTCGTGTGGGTATGGGGAACATCGCAGGGGTAGCAGCCGCTATCGGCTTCGGTGGTCCTGGTGCTGTATTTTGGATGTGGGTAGTTGCTTTCCTAGGCGCATCTACTGCTTATGTTGAGTCGACACTGGCTCAGATTTACAAAGAAAAAGATGTAATCACTGGCGAATATCGCGGTGGCCCTGCTTACTATTTTGAGCGCGCACTTGGTCAAAAATGGTACGGCATCCTTTTTGCAATCTCATCTATCCTTGCTTGTGGTATGTTCCTACCAGGCGTACAGGCAAACGGCGTTATCAGTGCTTTTGCGCAGGTAATGGGTGAAGGTTCTATCGTTAACATTGGAGCCTTAGAAGTTGGCTCTATGCGGTTAGTAGCATTGGGTATTATTCTTGTGGTATTAGGTATCATCATCTTCGGTGGTATCAAGCGTATCGCAACGTTTACCGAGTATGCGGTTCCTTTCATGGCAATCGGCTATATTATCCTTGCACTGATCATCATGTTTGCTAACTTTGAGATGATTCCAGAAGTATTTGGCTTAATCGTTGGTGATGCGTTTACTGCTCAAGCAGGTTTTGGTGCAGCGATTGGTTGGGGTGTAAAACGTGGTATTTACTCTAACGAAGCCGGTCAAGGTACAGGTCCTCACGCTGCTGCTGCTGCTGAAGTTGAGCATCCATCACAGCAAGGTTTGGTACAGGCCTTCTCAGTTTATGTTGATACGTTACTGGTTTGTTCTGCTACTGCATTTATGATCTTAACGATGGGTACTTATAACATCCAAGGTACATTACCAGATGGTCAATTCATCGTCCAGAATGTAGCGGCTACGACTGAAATCAACGCTCCAGCATTTACGCAAATGGCAATGGAATCTGTCTATGGTGGTTTTGGTAATACCTTTATCGCTATCGCCGTCTTCTTCTTTGCCTTTACAACCATCTTGGCTTACTACTACATCGCTGAAGTGAACGTTGCTTACTTGACGCGCTTTATCGGTCGCGGTGCCAACAAAACTGGTCTATTTTTAGTTAAAGTCCTAATCATGGTGATGGTTGCCTATGGTGGTCTTAACTCAGCCGGTTATATTTGGGCAATTGGTGATATTGGTGTTGGTCTTATGGCTTGGCTCAATATTGTTGGTATTCTTGTTATCTTCTTTGTGGCACGTCCGACGCTTACCATGCTTAAAGACTATGAAGCACAGCGTAAAGCTGGTGTAACGCGCTATACATTTGATCCTGCAAAATTCGGTATCAAAAACGCGCCTTATTGGGAAGAGCGTCATCTAAAAGAGCAACAAAGAATAGCGGCACAAGATCCTTTAAATAAAGAGCATCGTTAATCCTCTGTAAAGTATTTGCCTACTAGCCAGTTATCAAAAAAGCCCGAGACCATTGTCTTGGGCTTTTTTGTATGTGCGCTCTTGCCTCTTTTCTACCATATTCGGTCCTAAATAAAAGAAATACAAATGTTATAAGGCACTACTGGATTCCTTTTACATTGCATCGACTCAAATTATTAGCAGCAATTAATAGGCAGCAAAAAGCCCAACTCAATGGCTGGGCTTTAGGTATTTTTACATCATTTACTGTTTACAAGAAAGACTTAGTAAGTCTATTAACCAAAACTTATTTAGGCAATAAAACTGTATCAATTACATGCACTACACCATTGGTTGCCATCATATCAGTGCCAACGATGTTGGCGGTATTACCATTTGAATCTGTAATGACATTGGCATCACTAATCGTGATGGTTTGACCATTCGCCGTTTCAATCGCAGTACCGTAAGGAATATCAGCGGCTTTTACAACCATAGGTACGACATGGTATGGAAGCACACTTTTTAGCGTCGCTTGATCAGCAAGTAATTCTTCTTTGGTAATGTTCAACTTAGTCAATAAAGCAGCAAAGGCATCATCAGTAGGGGCAAATACTGTGTACTTGTCTTCAGCCATCAGCATCGAATCAAGTCCAGCTGCCTGTAGTGCAGCGGTCAAGATGGTCAAGTCTTTATTACCAGCTGCCATCTCACCAATAGTTTGCGTAGCTGCTGCTTCAGGGGCAACATCCGCTTCAACCATTGGTTCAGCTGCGACTTCTGGCTCAACGACTACATCAGTGGTTGCTTCTGGCTCAACTGGCTCAGCAACGACTTCTTTATCGTTACAAGCTGCTAATGACATTGCTGCCGCCACAACGGCGATAGATAGTAAGTTCTTTTTTAACATAAGACATTCCTTTGATATTAATAACTATTGAGTGAATAACAATTTGATAAGTACTGATTCGATAAGTAATAATTTTTGCATAAACAGTTTTTTTAAATGCACAATACTGTTTAGAATATGACATTCTTTAAAGGGACGTTATCTGAAATCATCTACAATATTAACTGATTGATTTTTAATTGATATATTCTTAGGTAGTAGCACTGTAGCAATCACGTATATAACACAGGCGTTTCGTTATCTGAATCTATAACGAATTTAAGAGCTGCTTAGAACAGCTCTTAAACGATTGATCTTATACGCATATAATGGCTAGTTTATAAAACCTTGCCAAAAGACTATCTAGGCATTAGAACTCTATCAATCACATGTACCACACCATTACTGGCAGTAATGTCCGTTTTTAAAAGATTTGCTGTACGTCCACTTTCATCCATCAATTTGCCTTGGGCTGTGACCATAAGCGTGTCCATGCTTAGCATGGTTATATTGCCTGGTCTAACATCCTTGGCATAAATAGGTGCTGCAGCGTTAATCACGTGATAGCTTAAGATTTTAGTCAATAGTGGTTTATTGGCAAAGAGCTGTGCTTTGGTCATGTTATTTTCTTGTAACGCTTGCATAAAGGCAGCATTGGTTGGCGCAAGAATCGTATAGTTGGCATTAGGATTAGAGAGCGCGCCCGCTAAATCAGCGGCAACGACAGCTTCTACGAGTACAGAGAAGTCAGGATTGCTTTGGGCAATTTGTACTACATTCATTTTTGCCATTGATTGGCTATGCATGGGCGCTTTCATAGGAGCGCTTTTGGCTGGCATCATATTGTTACAAGCACTTAGACCTGCAATTGAAACAGCTAAAGTACCAATAGCAGCGATTTTGATGATTTTCATAACATTATCCTTAATGAGTAAATATCTATAATCTGTTGGTTTTTATCTGGTAGGTCAGATGAGATTGGCTTTCCTTAGCAGCAACGCTTAACGATCTAATCACTGATTTGATAATGCATGATTAGCCATGAAAAATAATATATAGGCAAACTTGCAAATAAAATCATCAACCCTTACTAATAAGCACTGCTTATGAAACATCAATCCTTCTGAAATTAAATTAACATATCCTTAAGTGGCGTAAACGGCTATTTACGCTACTTTTTGTGGTGTGCATGTAATCTGTATTTGCATTATAAAGTGATACTTTTACGTTTATAATCATAAGTAAAGCTTTCTGTAACCCTAAGGATAAATGATATTCATTTGTGCTCACACGCTTTATGCAATAGACTTTGATAACCTGACATTGGCAATATATTTTCTGCTAAAATCATCTGTATTTATTTACTATTTTTTACTGGCATTGATGGTTTTGACGTCTTCTCTATTAAAAATTATAACGACTTTTTCCTCTTCTTTTTTATAACTTTGACTCTATAAGCAGCGCTCCTATGACTCCAACAGCCCGTTCTCAAACTGATACCTCTTCAACCAATCTAACTGATACCAGTAACCCAAATGCCAATCCCAATGACTTTATATTAACGCCGCCTGCTGTGTTCCCTTATAAGGATCAGCAGCTAACCGCACGCGCACGTATCACGGAGCAAATGGCAGCACGGATTTTGATGCTCGATGGCGCCATGGGCACGCATATTCAGAACTATAAGTTGGAAGAAGCGGACTATCGCGGTGAGCGCTTTGCTGATATCAAGCAAGATGTCCGCGGCAATAATGATTTATTGGTGCTGACGCAGCCGCATATGATTAAAGAGATTCATTTGGCGCATTTGGAATCCGGCGCTGATATTATCGAGACCAATAGCTTTAATGGTACACGGCTGTCGATGGCAGACTACGATATGCAGTATCTCGTGCCTGAGCTAAATAAAACGGCTGCTAAAATCGCACGTGAAGCCGCTGACGAATACACTGCGAAGAATCCAGAAAAACCACGCTTTGTCGCTGGGGTTATTGGTCCGACATCGCGTACTTGCTCGCTATCACCTGACGTTAATGACCCCGCCTTTCGTAATATTACCTTTGATGAATTGGTGCTGAACTATCGCGAAGCAACCTTGGCGCTAATGGAAGGTGGCGTTGATATCATTTTGATTGAGACTATTTTTGATACGCTCAACGCCAAAGCAGCAATCTTTGCCGTCACAGGCGTCTTTGATGATATCGGTTTCGAGTTACCGATTATGATATCTGGGACAATTACTGATGCGTCAGGTCGTACGCTATCTGGGCAAACGGCGGAAGCTTTTTATAACTCGATTCGCCATGCCAAACCGCTATCCGTTGGCTTTAACTGTGCCTTGGGTGCTGATGCCCTACGTCCGCATATCCAAACGCTATCGAATATTGCCAATACTTATGTCTCTGCGCATCCAAATGCCGGTCTGCCTAATGAGTTTGGTGAATATGATGAAACTGCCGATGAAACAGCTGCACTGCTTGAAGGCTTTGCCAAAGCTGGTATCTTAAATATCGTTGGCGGCTGTTGTGGTACAACACCTGAGCATATCCGTCAAATCGCTAATATGGTAGCAAATTACCCACCGCGCATCATTCCTGAGATTGCCCCTGCCTGCCGCTTATCTGGTCTTGAGCCATTTACCATCAATAAAGACAGTCTATTCGTCAACGTTGGTGAGCGTACCAACGTCACGGGTTCGAAGAAATTCTTACGCCTAATCAAAACCGAAGCTTATCTTGAGGCGCTTGACGTTGCCCGTGACCAAGTTGAAGGCGGCGCACAAATCGTCGACATCAATATGGACGAAGGGATGCTTCACTCTAAACAAGCGATGATTCACTTTGTTAACCTCGTATCAGGCGAGCCAGACATCAGCCGTGTGCCGTTGATGCTGGACTCATCGAAATGGGACATTATCGAAGAAGGTCTTAAGCGCACTCAAGGTAAGTGTGTCGTCAACTCTATCTCATTAAAAGAAGGTCACGCTGAGTTCGTCGAACGTGCCAAGCTCTGTATGCGTTACGGCGCAGCCATCATCGTCATGGCATTTGATGAAGATGGACAGGCGGACACCTTTGAGCGTAAAACTCAAATTTGTAAACGTAGCTATGATGTGTTGGTCGATGAAGTAGGCTTCCCGTCTGAAGATATTATCTTTGACCCCAATATTTTTGCGGTTGCTACCGGTATCACTGAGCACAATAACTACGGCGCCGACTTCATCAACGCGACCAAATGGATTACCGAAAACCTGCCCAATGCGATGGTATCAGGTGGTGTCTCTAACGTCTCGTTTAGTTTCCGTGGCAACCCAATTCGTGAAGCCATCAACTCCGTATTCCTCTATCATGCGATTCAGAATGGTCTGACGATGGGTATCGTCAACCCTGCCATGCTTGAGCTGTATGATGATATTCCAAAGGAAGCTCGTGACGCTATCGAAGATGTGATGCTTAACCGCAACCAAGGCGAAACTGGGCAAGATGCCACCGAACGCCTGATGACCATCGCTGAAAACTATCAAGATGGCGGTAAGAAAAAAGACAGTACCGTCGATATGACATGGCGTGAAGGCACCGTCGAAGAACGGATTGCTCATGCGTTGGTAAAAGGTATTACTACTTTTATCGAAGCGGATACTAAAGAAGCGTGGGAGAAATATCCGCGCCCACTGGAGGTCATCGAAGGACCACTGATGGACGGTATGAATATCGTCGGCGACTTATTTGGTGCCGGAAAAATGTTCTTACCGCAGGTCGTGAAATCTGCGCGCGTCATGAAGCAGTCGGTCGCTTGGCTAAATCCGTATATCGAAGCGGAAAAAGTCGAGGGTGAAAAGAAAGGTAAAATCCTCATGGCAACGGTCAAAGGCGACGTCCATGATATCGGTAAAAATATCGTCGGCGTGGTGCTTGGTTGTAATGGCTATGATATTGTCGATTTGGGCGTCATGGTACCTTGTGAGAAAATCCTTGATACCGCGATAGCTGAGAAAGTCGATATTATTGGCTTATCAGGTCTGATTACCCCAAGCCTTGATGAGATGGTCTATGTCGCCAAGCAAATGCAAGAGCGTGGCATGACTTTGCCATTGATGATCGGTGGTGCAACGACCTCAAAAGCGCATACGGCGGTCAAAGTCGAACCACAATACCAAAACAATGGTGTCATCTATGTGGCGGATGCCTCACGCTCAGTCGGTGTAGTCACCAAACTGCTCTCCAAAGAATACCGTCAAGCGCTTATCGATGAAACTCGCGAAGAGTATGTCAAAGTACGTGAACGCCTTGCCAAGCGTCAGCCAAAGGCGGCGAAGGTCACGTATGCCGAATCGGTCAAGATTGGTTTTCAGTATGATTGGGAAAACTATGTGCCACCAGTCCCCAATAAGCTGGGGCAAGTGATATTTGACGACTATCCAATCGCTAACCTACTGCCTTATATCGACTGGACACCATTCTTTATCTCTTGGGGACTGGTCGGTAAATATCCGAAGATATTGCAAGACGATGTGGTGGGCGAAGCGGCACGCGATTTGTTCGATAATGCCAATGAGCTGATGCAAAAGATGATTGATGAAAAATTAATCGTCGCCAAAGGGGTGTTTAAACTCATGCCAGCTCGCCGTACTGGTGCCGATACCGTTACTGTCTATGACCATGCCACTGAAGGTGGTGCAGCAGAATATCAATTCGAGCACTTACGTCAGCAAAGCGACAAGGCCAGTGGTAAGCCAAACTTTAGCTTGGCAGACTTCATCTCGCCATCAGAGACGCATACCGATTACTTGGGCGGCTTTACCGTCTCTATCGTCGGTACAGAAGCACTGGCTGAGCAATATAAAGCGGCAGGTGATGACTATAATGCCATTATGGTACAGGCATTGTCTGACCGTTTGGCAGAAGCATTTGCCGAGCATTTGCATGAGCTGATCCGTAAAGAGTATTGGGGCTATCAGGCTGATGAGAGTCTAACCAATGATGAGATGATTAAAGAGAAATACGTCGGCATCCGCCCTGCACCTGGCTACCCTGCTTGCCCTGAGCATACTGAAAAAGGCAAGTTGTTTGATTGGCTAGGTACGGTAGATGCGATCGGTACAACCTTGACCGAAAGCTATGCGATGTGGCCTGCGTCATCAGTCAGCGGCTTCTATTACTCACATCCTGATAGTGAGTACTTTAACGTCGGTAAAATTAGCACCGATCAATTAGAGAGCTATGCTGAGCGTAAAGGGTGGGATATGAAGACTGCTGAGAAGTGGTTAAATCCGAACTTGTAACTTACTTAAAAGGAAGTAAACATAATGACTTATAAACCTCAAATTCTTCCACCAAGCACAGAACAAGAGTTTGAGGCTTTTTGCGCACATGTATATGGTGAAATTTATAACTGTAATACGCCTGCAATGTATGGGCGCAGAGGTCAAAAGCAATATGGTTTAGATGTGCTTGTCTATAAAGATAATCTAAATAAAGCAAGTAATCGAACTGGAATTCAATGTAAGCACGTTAAAGCACTTCCATTTGATGGTAGTGCGAAAGTTACTGTTGTTAAAGAAGTTGAAAAAGCTGACAGTGGTAAACAACAAATCTCACGACTTATAATAGCTACCACTTTACCATCTGACCAGAAACTGACTGATGCTGTGAACGCTTTGTCAGACGAAAGAGTTAATAATGGAAAATTTCCAGTAGAAATCCAGTTTTGGAATGATGTAGAGAACTACATTGCTAATTCGATTGTCTTGAGTCAAAGATACCATTCAAACAGTAACTATTCAGAAAAAATAAAACAGGCGAAAGAAAATTTTGATAAAGAACGATATTCTGAAGTTATAAGCTCATTAATAGTTGATGATATTAAATTAATGAATCATATAGAGAAATATGAAGCTTATTACCTCTTAGCAAACTGTTACTACTTGATAGAGCAAAACGATAAATTCACTCACTATGCTTCAAAGGTTAAAGATTTTGAGTGGTGTGATGAAATGCGAAATGTACTAATAATCATAGAAAATATCATATGTAATTATACTGATAATGCCATAAAGATTGTTGAAAGTTATATTAGTAAAGACCCTGATAATACTCGCTATCAAGCTCTAAAATACTTAATAGAAATCAATCAAGGTAATATTACAGGCTTCGAAAATTTACCTGAAGCTTTAAAGAATACATACTCTGTCAAACTTAACTATATGAGATATTATTCGAATCATAATCAGTTTGATAAATACGATGCAATAGAGAAGCTAATTGATAAAGATGAACGCTCAAAGCCTTCATTTATCATTCTATCTCTTGAATCCTCTCTGCTGAGATATGCTACACCTAAAAACCAACATCATTATATTGAAGCGGAGTTGAACTCCCTAGAACTAAACTTAAATATAAACCAGATTGACGTACCCTCATTAAAAAAGTATGCGATAAACAGCATTATTACTGCAAATTGCGTCATAAATAACGAAGAATCAGTTAAGCATTATTACAAACTAACGAAAACTACCCAATGTGGGATACTTCCAGAAACCATTATTAACCTTGTTTCATTCACTAAAAGAAACTCAGATAAATTGTTTTTCTTAAAGGTCTATAAAGATCATTCTGATTCAGAAATAATAAAATATTTGGTTGACGGCTTATATAATTTCGGTGAAATGGATAAACTAAATTATATAATTGACTCGAACATCGAGATTGGAGAACCTTTAACTAACGAAATAAGATCTTTTGTTGCAGTTAACCAACTTAACAATATTGATTTTTTAAAACTTGTAGATGAAGTAGATTTATTTAGTACTAATACCCTTAGAGGCTTGGCTCTCTTAGGTTTAAGGTTATATGGTACTAACGATGAGAAATTCGATAAATTAAATAGAACTATCTCTTCTATTAATACACCTGATAACGATCTAAAAACGTTACTAGCTGACTATTACTTTAAAACTAAGCAGTACAGAGCTTGTAGTGATACATTAGATAATCTTATCAATGAATCTAATGAAGAGTATCTGTTAATCATCCAAATTCATTCTTTGATTGAAAGCTTTCAATATCAAAAGGCTAAAGATTTCGTAGATCAGAATAGTTATAATTTTGATAAGTATCTTGGCGATTTTGCTAGTTTAGTTAGTAAGTTAGGTAATAAGACTCAAGATTTTAGTGCTGCTGAAATGCTACTGCCCAGACTTGATAAGTACAGCAACTTATCTTGGTATTGGCGTTTAAAGCTTTTTTTAAGTATTCACAATGACAATATAGGTCAGTTGAAAAAAGATACGAGACTAATTCCATTAGATCTAGACAATAATCCTGCGGATATATGCTGGTTAGCTTCTTACGAACTACGATATTCAAAACAAGAAAAAGCTATTGAAAGAGTTATCAATCTTTGGCGCTCAAACCCTACTGACTTAGAAGTGCTCTCAGCCATTCAAGATTTGCTTCTTGATACAATGCTTTCTCGCAAACTTCCAAATAATTCAAATCCTTTATTTGATCTAAATTTTGCCGAAGTCGTTGATGGTTGCTTTGTTTCATATTTTGAAGAAAACGAACTTAAAGGGAAATATATCGATTCTAAGTCTTCAGGCAAGAACTTAGATATTATAATTTCACCTAACGATGAACTAGGTCAGCAGTTTTTAGGTAAAGCTGTTGGTGAAGAGTTTGAAATTATAGGAAAGTTTGGTGTAAGACGGAATATTAAAATTGAAGAAATTTTATCTATACCTTTAGCGATATATAGAAAGAATATGGAGATGACATCAGACATCAACAACTCTTTTAACATGGTTTCTTTCACAGCAGACTTTAATACAGAAGAAGGCATAGCAAAATTTATTAAGGATATCAATCAGACTTCACGTTCTAATGAACAATTAGAGCGACAGTTAAAAGCATATCAAGAAAATCCAATGACAATAATGTGTCTAGCGGATTACGTTGGAAAAGATATTTCTGAAATTACATATAGTTGGTTAAGTGATTCTCGATTCACTCTGAGAACAATTGATGATCACTATACTGTTGATATTAGCATCGACGATCTAGAAACTTTGCTAGAAAAACAATCTACAGTAGTGATCGATTTATTTACGTTATTGGAGTTACAGCGTTTAGAAAGTTTAGACTTTCTTACTTCAAATCTGTCTATATATATTCCCAAAATCCTGCTTACAAATTTAAAAGCGCTAAGTAATAAGCATATATATGAATATAAAGGAGGTGATAAGCCCTTATCGATCCATTCAAACGATAACAATTTTACTGTGAATGAAATGGATATACAGTTGCTTGAAAAGCGTTCAAATGATTTGAAGTTTTTAGTTGAATATGTCGAAAGCAATATGCAGATTACTCCTGCTTATGGAAACAACTCAAACTCAAAAATTATAGAAGCGCTCAATAGTTTTCTTCCTGAAACAGATAAGTCCATTATCAGACTGTGTCAAGAAAAGAGCATACCGCTTCTGTCTTTTGACGCAAGATTGAGAGCGCTTGCTCATCAAGCTGGAGTGGATACGATAAATTTTCACGACTATTTATTATTAAGTACTTCGGTTGATAAAAGTCGATACATAGACTTCCAAACTAAACAATTTGTTGATAACCGAAATGCTGCTGATTTCAAAATTCATAATTTGCTAGATTTTGCATTAAAAAGTAACAACTCATTAAATATAGTCATTAATAAGTTTATAAATCATATGAGTCTGCATTATGATTTCGATTTAATATTGCAGCAATTGGGTATTTTAATAAAGATCATAATGTCAAAAAAAATTATGCCTACTAACGGCTTTGTTGAAAGAATTTGCGAAATACTTTTTTGTAATTTGGCTAACTACAATAAGTTAGATTTTGATAACCATAAGGTGACTCTTAATTCTTACTTTGAAATGTACTTCCATCGTCGTCCAATAAGGGTAGAGAGCTTTGAAAGCATGAAAACTGTGAAAGATAATACATTATATACAATATATGGAACCTCACGACCTTTGCTATGTGCAAGAAATATAGATTAATATATTTTACACATGACAGATCAATCAATTACCACCCTTGCACTTACTCCGCCGACACTTCTCCGAACAATAAATCACCTGTGCCCAATCCTTCTCCCACTTCTTGCGCCAAGTAAAAGGGCGCTGGCAGACGGGGCAGGTTTTTTGCGGTAGGTTTACTTTTTTGTGTGCCATCGTCTGCCCCCTTGTGCCGTATATCTAATATCTATGGTTAGTTATTACTGCCTATTTATCTTCTTTTTGATGATCAAGCCCTTCATACTTCTTAACGCGACGGCATTGGTCGGAGCAATAGACCATGCTCTCCCAGTTTTTATCCAACTTTTTAGTCCAACTAAATTCGCGTTCGCAGACAGGACAGAGTTTTTTGCGGACGTTCTTCTTTTTATGCGCCATGATATTTACCTTTAAATTAAAAAAATCGCTTAACGACCCCAAATTGGTGAGCGCACTACTCCGCCCGTTTTACTACTAATTGCATAACTGGTATTACCTGCTAAAGAATGGATAACCAAGCTGCCGCCACTTTGACTGCTTTGACCGCCTACTTGTCCACCCAAATTTGACTGACGCGTCGGATAGATGGCGTATTGCCCAGAAGGCGACAGTCGCGCAGGCTCATCGAGTCCCGTTTCTGCCAGATTGATGACTTGTCCTGTGGTAAGCATCATTACTGCCGCTTTGCGACCATTGAGATATGCCAAACGTTGACTATCTAAGCTAAGCTGAGGACTGGCAGCATAGCCTCCCGTCGATATCAGCGCGGCGTTGCCCGTGGCAAAGCTATAGCGATAAATGCTTGGGCGACCAGCGCGGACTTTATCACTGGTATAGACAAAGCTCTGCCCATCGCTGGCATAGCTTGGCTGCACTTCAGTACTCGGTAAAGTGGTAAGCTGTTTGGTACTGCCATCACTGAGCTGCATTTCATAAATATCGGCATTGCCGCCAACGGTTGAGCTATAAAGCAGCTTTTTACCATCGGGTGAGAATGACGGTGATAAATTGCTACCTTCTACATTGACGACCAAATTATGACTACCACTTTTGACATCGTAAATATAAATCTTTGGATGCTGACGCGCGGCTTGTTTGCTATAAGCGAGCATTTGACCATCCGCTGACCACGTAGGCGCGTAGATATAGCCATTTAGCTGATCAATCAATTGACGCCCGCTACCATCGGGGCGGATACGATATAGCGTCGAGACCTTGGCAGCACCCACGCCTTGCTCCTCTACATAAGCAATATAGCCTTGTCGATCTATTGCTGGCATGCCAATAGTGAGCGGATTATTCATAGCCATCGCGCTAGGCGCTTTGGACAAAGCAGTTGGCATGGTCTGGCAGCCTGTTAATACCGCCAGCATTGAAAGCATGATAATAGGAACAGTACTATTTAGCCTACGAATATTAACAGTCGGTTTTAAGACAGTGGTTTTTAACATAAGATAAAGTCCTCTAGATCCATTCGATATGAGCTATTTAAAACGTGCAACTTACTATTAATAATATCAAGTAGAAGAGTGCTGAATGAAATATAAGTCATCAGGAACAGCGATGTCGCTAGTGTAACGCAGATTGGTATCTTCTTTTAAACAAAAATTTTAGACGAAAAAATGCCCCACTGCTAAGTGAGGCATTTTTTATATACAGTTATAATATAACGATAGTAACTGACTGTCTCTATTATTTAGCAACCGCTTTAAAATGAGCGACTTGACTGCTATTTTTGATGGTCAAGATAGGCGTGTTGTTTGCATTGGTGCTGATGCTATATTTACCTTGTACCGTAGCAAGCGTCGCTGTATCAAAGCTAGCTTGTGGCTCAGGACATGCCATCATAGTAGATAGAACATTGCCTAATACAACATTGCCATTCACAACATTATAGTTAGAACCCATGTTATTACAAGTATTGACAAACGCAACACGGTCATTGCCGTTGTCTTTGAAGAATTTTAGGGTAAGTGGTTTGGCTGGATCAAAGAATAACTGAGTGACTTTATCGCCATTTGCGCGCTTTGCATCAACAAGCTGCCAATCATATGCTTGTAGAGCGTTAGCAGTAATTGGTTGAGTCACAGGTGCCGTTACGGTAGGAGCAGTTTGGCAACCAGCGGCCAATGTACCTACAGCAAGGGTCGCAGCCATCATCATTTTAGTCATGTTTTTCATATAAACTCCTATAAGTTTCAAATATTAATATACAAAATAAAATATTCATTGTTTATTTTTTAATCAGTAGCGTTTGCTCTGATCAATTTGTTGTTTTCTTTATTCTAAACAATGGGGCTATTATGCCCATTTCTCATAAGCCTATCATGATAGATTGAGTACCAATTAACGCTATATTTGTACCATTTTACGGTATTTTTGCTAACATGCCTTGTTAAGCCAGTTATTAACTGCTAACACATAATCTTTTGTCTGATTCTTAAGAATTGTTTTACTGCCTAAAAGCCTATCAAGCTATATTTACGGTTTTTACTTACCTTTAAATTCATATCTATAGCCTGTCTTTTTGGTTAATTTGTATCGGCAGCTTTCTGCTGCTGTAGGGCGGCATAACCTGTTAAACGCTTGCGTTCAGAGTCGTTAAACAGTTGCCTTTCAATCTGATTTATTTGAGCTTGTGATTGCGTCTGTGATTGACTGGTACTTTGTTTTAGAAGCTGCTGTTTTTGTGCTTGGTACTGCTTGAAACGCTTATCGAAGCTAGCGTCTGCTTGATCTACTTGCGCTAAGCGTGCTGCCGCTGGTGCACCGACCAGCTCACGACGCATATTATATAGCGCTTCAGGTGTGGCACCTTTTGCTTGCATTTGCTCTGTACGCGTCATCAGCTCATTTAGATTGGCTTGCTGGGCGATATTGGTTTTGGTTGCATTGTCTGGCATACGACTGATGTAATCTTGTTTTGCGGCATCTTTTTGCGCCTCAGACAGCTGAGAATTCTGACTGATTCTGACCATCTCCATACTATAGTCGTCATACTCATCTTCTGTCCCAAAGAAGGCGGTAATGGTTTCTTTATCAAAATGCTGTTGGCGCAATCTAGCGACATCTTGTTTCTGCTGAGCGACGACACTTAAATCCAGCTCGCCACTTTGGGTCGCTTGCAATTGCAGCGTACCGTATTTTTTCTCAATCTCAGGTATGGCTTTGAGATAAGCCACATATTGATCAAATATAGCCACCGCTTGACTGGCGGCTGGCTCTGGCGTATGACTGCGAATATAACTCTCTACGCGAGCGTAAATAGCTGATTCCTCTTCTTCACCAAGCGCTGATAAAAAATAATCAAACAAACGCCTTAAGCCTTCTGTAATGACCAGTTGCTTGTTTTCATCAATAATAATCTCACCATCGACATCTGTCCCTTGCAAGGAACGCGGTAAACTCTCAAGTCCTGTGGTAAATTTAATTATGTTTTGATTCGATTGTTGGCTCATAGTGCTATCAGAGCTCGCTTTATTTACGGTATTAGCGTTAGCTTGATTGTCTAGCGTTATAGAATCCGCTTGAGAAAAAGCGTTGCTATTGTTAACAGGCTTGAACCACCAAATAATCGCTACTATTAGAACGACTATCACAGCAATAATAATGGACAATAAGGGTGAACGGCGATTATTTGACATAACGACAATATCTTATTTAATCAATCGGTTTATGTAGAGATTTATGATAAATAAAAATGGATAAAGAAAAAGGGTCATTTTAGTATTGACCCTTTTTTTATAAAAGCTATGAATCATAAAAGCTGTGAATCTGTTAACTCGTCTATAAACGCTATAAATTGGCTTTTTTCAAGCGATTGACTTGATCACGATACAAGGTTTTTGGATCAGGCTGCCCCCATGCGGTCAAACCCAAAAGCTGGTTGGCTGAATCTAAGTGATTCATACGATAATCATCTCGAATCACATAACCCAGTCGGCTTGAGCAGGCAGATACCAAGCCATCATTTGGATCATTGTCAAAACTTGTTCCTGTCAGCGCGAGCATATAATCACTAGGATCAAGACCATTGGTTATTTGCCCAACACCACTAAATGAGTAGTACTTGATACCATTGGCTTCAGTGCCAGTAGGCTGGCCACAATAGCTGGTCGGCATCGCCGCAGGAAATTTAGCATTAAACTTGGCAGCACCATCAGTTGATAAGGCGACAGCTGTATTCCAAGCTTCTTGTTTGTTGAGTTCTGTCGGGCTCGTACCTGAACCGACATCCGTAACGCCACCGAATAGCTGAAAGAACACAGATACCGCTTGGGTAGCCAAGCTATCCTCAGAAAGTGTTTGCATAACAGCATCCGCCGTTTTTGATCCTTGCTCTGGACTGCCAATCGCAGTGACAGAAGCAACATATTCTGGTGCCACGCCAGCGACATAACGAATATCAATACCACCTTGGCTATGACCCAATAAGTTCACTTTTGGGCTGCCTGAAATGGCACTGATGGTTTTTATTTTCTGTAAAAGCTGCTCGCCACGAATTTCGCTATTGTTAAAAGAGGAGGTTTTTGTGGTATATACTTGACTGCCACCGCTCATGAGTGTTTCAGGAATACCATAAAAATAATCAACCAAGCCGAACATCTTAGTAAACCCTGCCATACCATGTGCGAGTACTACTGGGTATTTGGTTTTGGTATAATCTGAGGTGAAATATTGACTACTTACGAGCTGGCAGCCGTCAGCATTGGCGCAGTTATAATACTGTCCAGCTGCCTGAGCAGAGGTAGCTTGCATAGTCATCAAAAGCGCACCGGTGACAATGGCACCTAATGACGGTAAAAATGCGCTCGGCGTTAGCACAGCGCGCAGAGAAGGTTTTAGAGTCATAACAACATCCTTGTTATTGTAAACGTGATTCTATCTTTATATTGCCTTATCTCTTGCATCCTGCACAAAGCTATAAAGAGGTCTGCTAAATCATTTAGCGAACAAAATTACAATACTTATATATTCTGTAACATTCAACTTTTTTTTGACATTAGCAGCTCTATCCTAGTGACTATATAGTCACATTAGCGTATATAAAGTCATTTAATATCAATACGATTGAAATATTCAATAACTTGCATTCAAGCAGCAACTTGTGCGTTTATGCTATAATTGATGACCTAAATTCTATAACTATAAGTACGACGATGATGACTAAAAAATCTCTTATCCAATCTCCTGAAGCCATAGAAAAAATGCGCGTGGCTGGTAAACTTGCCAGCGATGTCCTTGTGATGCTTGATGAGCACGTCAGAGTGGGCATCAGTACTGAAGCACTGAACCAAATTGCCCATGATTATATCGTTAATGTGCAACAAGCTATTCCTGCACCGCTTAACTACAATGGTTTTCCAAAATCTATCTGTACCTCGATTAACCACGTGGTTTGTCACGGTATTCCATCTGAAAATAAATTGCTAAAAGACGGCGACATCATCAATATCGATGTGACCGTGATTAAAGATGGCTATTATGGTGATACCTCAAAAATGTGGATCGTCGGCAATGGCTCTATCATGGCGCAGCGTATCTGCAAAGTAGCACAAGACGCCCTATATGCTGGCATGAGCGTGGTCAAAAACGGCGCGCGTTTGGGCGATGTTGGTGCGGCTATCCAAGCAGTGGTTGAGCCTGAGCGTTTTAGTATCGTGCGTGAGTTCTGTGGTCACGGTATCAGTAATGAGTTCCACCATGAGCCACAAGTCATGCACTATGGACAAAAAGGTACGGGCTTTGAGCTAAAAACCGGCATGACTTTTACCATCGAGCCTATGATTAACGAAGGCAAATGGCAGACTAAGATTTTACCGGATGAATGGACGGCGATTACCAAAGATCGCAAGCTATCCGCTCAGTGGGAGCATACCATGGTCGTAACGGACAATGGCTGTGAAGTATTTACCACGCGCCCTGAAGAAGATTTGAGTTTTTTGACTCAGTAATACAATAAAAGATCGCTTAGGCGGTCTTTTTTTTCGTCTATTATTAATGGTTGTCCCCCACTATTCTTGATGGTTTTTTATCTTTATACTTTCTGTATCTTACTGATCGCTTTTTATTTTTAGCGAGCCTTATTTACTGAACTAGACTTCAAACTTTTAACTGGATAAATCTCATGTTTAACTGTGATGTCACCGCTATTGATTTGACACCGATGCCTTTGTTTTCAGCAGACAATATGACAACTGCCTCTTTATCAACAGACACGAGCGTGGTAGAAAAATCGCTATTTGGTATTCCTGAATGGTTGCTTCAAATAAATGATGATATCAGCCGCGCACTCGAACGTGGCGTCAATATCCGGCAACTGGTTAGCGCGCGTGCTTGCGTGATTGATGATTTATTGATCGAATTATTTAAATGCTTTGGGCTTGATAAGACGGATTTGGCACTGTTTGCAACTGGTGGCTATGGTCGCGGTGAGTTATCGCTACATTCAGATATCGATATTTTGCTACTGATGCCACATGATATTGACGCTGATACCAGTAGTAAAATTGATAACTTGGTGGCACTCTTATGGGACATTGGACTTGAGCCTGCGTTATCAGTACGCAGCGTCAGTGACTGCTTGGAGGCGGCGCTTGACCATACTATTGCCAGTGCATTATTAGAGGCTCGCCTATTAATAGGCAATGACGCCTTGCAAAATGTCCCGCACCAAATAGTAAACAATCAATGGTCCCCGCGCTCGTTTTATGACGTAAAAATCGATGAGGCAAAAGCACGTTATTTACAGCACAATGCCACAGAATATAATCTTGAGCCCAATATAAAAACCGCCCCTGGTGGTCTGCGCGATATTCATATTATTGGCTGGGTGACCAAACGCTATTTTCGGGTCAGTAAGCTCTATGACCTGGTACAACAGAACTTTTTGACTGAAAAGGAATTCGATGAATTAAGCTTTTCAGAAAACTATTTATGGCAGATACGGCACTACCTGCACGAACTGACTGGTCGCAATGAAAACAAGCTGTTATTCGATTATCAGCGTGAGATTGCTCAACTGATGGGCTATGATACCCAGACAGATGATCAACCAAATGCTGCGGTAGAGCGCTTTATGCGCGATTATTACCGCTGTGCGATGCAAATATCAACATTGTCTGAAATGCTAACCAATCACTATTACGAAACCATCATCGAGGCGCAGTTGCCTGATGAAGAACGCCCAAAAAAACAGCCTATCAATGCCCGCTTTAACCAAGTCGGCGACCAAATCGCAATGGCGCATCACAGAGTATTTGCGCAGCATCCCGAGTCGATTTTAGAGATGTTTTTACTTATGGGTCAGTATGGCATCAAGAATGTCCGTACCCATACTTTGCGCGCGCTAAAAATTGCAGCGCGTGGTATTGATCAGGCTTATCGCGACAATCCTACGCACCAAACCTTATTTTTAGCCAATTTAAAAGAGCAGAATTATCTCTTTCATCGCCTGCGTACCATGAATCGCTATGGCGTGCTTGGCAACTATATCCCCGCCTTTGCTCAAGTCACTGGTTTGATGCAATATGACTTGTTCCATCGTTATACGGTTGATGCCCATACCTTATTTTTGATTCGTATTCTGCACCGTTTTACGGATCCACATTTTTATGAAGATTTTCCGCTCGTGAGCTCCATCTTTCAGCGCATCGAGCGCAAAGAGATTTTGGTATTAGCGGCGATGTTTCATGATATTGCCAAAGGTCGTGGCGGCAACCATAGTCAACTTGGCGAAATCGAGTCGATTGAGTTTTGTTTGGCTCATGGTATGAGTACTGCAGACGCTAATCTGGTTGGCTGGTTGACCCGTTATCATCTGCTGATGTCAATGACAGCTCAGAAAAAAGATATCTCAGACCCAGAGGTTGTGACACTATTTGCAGATTTGGTCGGTAACGTCACCCATCTAAATCATCTGTATGTCTTAACCGTCGCTGATATGAACGCCACTAATCCACAACTTTGGAACAGCTGGCGTGCGACACTTATGAAGCAGCTATATTCGCAAACGCGCCGTATTTTGCGGGCGGATATTGATGCCCCAACCAATCGTCAAGATATGATTAGTGCCACACGCAAGCAAGCACTAGTGATGCTAGATAACGTCGACAATCAGCATATGAATCGCGATGAGGTGCTGAGATTGTGGGATGATTTGGGCGATGAGTATTTTTTGCGTGAAATTGCAGAAGATATCTTATGGCATACTGAGGCAATTTTGAATCATCCGCCTATAGGTCGAGCGTCAAATGCTGATAGTCCGCCATTAGTCGTTCTACGTGAGCATCGAGAACTAGCGCTTGATGCGGTACAGGTTTTTGTTTATACCCAAGATCAGGTCAATTTGTTTGCGGTGACTATGGCCGTATTCGATCAGATGAATCTTGATGTATTGGATGCCCGTATTATCACAGCGACCCGTGATTTTGCGTTGGATTCTTATGTACTACTCGACCGTAGCGGTACTTTACTGGTCGATAGCGATAGCCAGCAAGAGCTTAAGCAACGATTGATTGATGCCTTTAAAAATCCTACCGCGCCCAAACTGACGCACAAACGAATTCCACGCCAGCTCAAACATTTCGATGTAGCAACGACGATCAATTTTGAGTTCAATGATGCCTCAAGTCAGCACATCATGAGCTTAGAGACCCTTGATCAGCCAGGTTTACTTGCCCGTGTTGGACAAGTATTTTTGCAGCAGCAGATTGAGGTACATGCCGCGCGTATTACTACACTTGGCGAGCGTGCAGAAGACATGTTTTATATCAGCGATCAAAATGATCAAGCACTGAGCGCTGATAAACTTAAGACGTTAAAAACGGCACTGATAGACAGTCTTAGTGTCCGTAATGATAGAGTCTAGCTTATTTTCTATATCAAACTTTTATAGATGATGCCACGTGCATATTCCTTCAGCGCATCATCGGCAAGCTCTAGAGGCAGTATATCGGCTTCCACCTTTTGGTCGCCATACATCAAGCGTCCCGCATCGACCTCCTTTTGTAGGAGGCGGTGCAAGCTGGCCAAACGAAATTCTGCATTATAATATCGGTAGATTTGCTTCAAACTAATAGGGGCTTTGGCGTGGACATCGCGATACAAGCTATCAGAAGCCAAGATAGTCATCTCATTAAGCATCTCTTCACGCGACAAATCGGCTTGATTGATCTTATATTGCAACTGCCTAGCAAGTCTGTCTTTAAAACTCAGCATCACAATAAAAATTAAGGTTTGTATGACAAATAAAGCGATGTATTGCCACAGAGGTAACGATATATCTAGCAACTTGCTAAGCAGCATGAGTACCATAGCAACGACTATGTAGCTAACCAATTGCCAGAGCAGCCACATCATAAAACTGTTATCGCCAAACCAAAACATTTGACGTTCTCGTAATAGTGTCAACTGCTGGCGTGATTTCCACCAAGTCTGTTCACGCTGCTTTAACTGCTTATAAACGTCAAGACTTTCATGATTATCAAAGTATTTTTCATTGATATCCTTAGCATCGAGACTGTCCGTTTTTAACATACTAGACATATCAAATTATTCCTAAAATACGCTGTCAGAAAAGCCAGCATTTATCTTTACTTAGTAATACAGACATAACATCGCTTTTATAATAACGCGTTACGATATAGTCACATCATTACCTATTTACACAGCCATATAGTTAAAATAACAATGCTTAAATACCCTCTAGCCAAGCCATTACAAAGCACTATAAGGAAATATAAGAAGAAAAAGACAAAAAATAAGAGAAGTGCTACACTGCTTAAATGTAATTTTTCTTTATAACTTTATTATTAACTGTCTATTATAGTTAGCCTGCCTATGAATCACAACTTGACGTCCCTACACCCTTATCCATTCGCTAAGATGGCCACTTTACTGGCTGATAGTACTCCAGCCCATAGCTATGATGAAATCAAACTGGGTATTGGTGAGCCAAAACATGCACCGCCAGCCTTTGTTCTGGACGTACTACGCGAAAACTTGGACAAAATAAGCCATTATCCGACCACAAATGGACTGTTTGAGCTGCGTCAAACCATTGCTCATTGGCTTGAGAAGCGCTTTTTCTTAAATCACCTCAACCCTAATACGCAAGTATTGCCAGTAATGGGCACACGTGAGGCAATATTTAGTATCGTGCAGGCAGTGATTAATCACGAGACAGAGATTGTTAGTCAGACGGCAACGCTCAACCAATCGCCTACTCCTACGCCTATAGTAGTTATGCCCAATCCCTTTTATCAGATATATGAAGGGGCGGCGATATTAGCGCAAGCAACGCCTTATTTTATCCCTTGCACCTCAGACAATAGCTTTAAGGGTGATTTTCGTAGTGTGCCAAAAGACGTCTGGACGCGTACACAGCTCTTATTTGTCTGTAGCCCAAACAACCCAACCGGTTCAGTGATGACGATGGATGACTGGGAGCAAGTGTTGCGCCTATCAGACCAATATGGCTTTATCATTGCCAGCGACGAGTGTTATAGCGAGCTGTATTTTGATAAAGCGCCAATAGGCTTGCTGCAAGCCTGCGCGGCTCTTGGTCGACACGATTTCAAAAATTGTCTGGTGTTTCACTCTTTATCGAAGCGCTCAAACCTACCCGGTTTGCGCTCAGGCTTTGTGGCAGGCGATGCCGCTATCTTGCAGGCTTATTTACAATACCGCACCTATCAAGGTTGCGCGATGCCGATACCTCATCAGCTGGCGTCTATCGCCGCTTGGGAAGATGAGAAGCATGTGGCGCACAATCGAGCGCTGTATCAAGAAAAGTTTGCACTCTGGATGTCGGAGCTTGGAGAATTACTGGAGTTACGTATGCCTGAGGCAGGATTTTACTTTTGGATAAAAGCGCCTGAGCAATTCGGTGGTAATGATGAGCGTTTTGTCAAAGCACTCTATGAGGATGCCAATATTCACGCGCTTGCCGGACGTTACCTATCACGCGAGGTCAATGGTGAAAATCCGGGGCAAGGCTATGTGCGTATTGCTTTGGTGGCAAGCGTCGAAGAAAGTCGCGAGGCAATCAAGCGGATTCGTCAATTACTCGGTGCTTAAAATCCCTATTTAAAACGCATTAAGCTTAACAAACCGCCAATAACCATAATAATATTATGGTTATTGGCGGTTTTCTGTTAAAGAATGCTATAGTAAGTCTTATAGCCGAATCATACAGCACCGCCATTTGATGATATATAGTCAAAATATCTCAAAAACGCTACAGTGCTGCTGATATAAATTTTTTGCAGCCTCTGTCTGCGTAGGCACAGCAAGCAAGAAAAATGAATGTCAGCAGTACTTGATGTATCGATATTACTTTTCCCTGACTGTATTTATCATACTTACATCCCTCTTATTGCTTATGCCATCAAGGATGATGCCATGCCCCATCTTGATTTTACCCAACCACCATTTGATGTATTAAATGCCGCTGAACGCCAAAGTATCAAAAAAAATACCCAAGTGCGTTATCTTGCCAAAGATGAGATGTTACCAGCGGATGATTTGCAGTACTTCTATGTGGTGCTTAAAGGTCATGTCGAGCAGCTGTTAGATGGTGATTTTGTCGCCTCTTATTTGGGCAACAACCATACTGCCCATCTTAATAGTAATGATTGGTTTGATAGCAGACGCTCACCAAAGTCGCTCATAGAAGATAGGCTGCAAGAAGATAAAAACATTGATTCGCAGCCGGCTGCTTATCAGTTTCGCGCTGTCGAAGATACTTTATTGCTGCAAGTAAATGGGGTAACCATTGATAAAATCGGTGCCCAAAACCATTTCGTACGCCAATTATTATCAGAAAATCTGCCTGAGCGTTTAAAAGCTTTACAGCTGAGGCATGGTGGGAAAAAACTTGACGCTTCCAGCTATGACGACCCTCAGGAAGTACAGCAAATCATGCTACAGCCGGTGATTGATATTACTTTACTACCAGTCCATATCGTTGACGCAGACGATAGTCTATATCAAGCAGCACGTACCATGACTGAGGCTGGATTGAAGCATGTTTTGATACGCCCACCAGGACATTTACAAGATAAAAATAGCTCCGATCGTACCTTGGGTATCCTCAGCGATAATGATATCTGCCGCGCCGTCAGCGACCAACAAAACACTGTTACAACGCCTTGTCAAAACTACGCCAGTTTTAATCTGCGAACCATCGACGCTGATAATGAGATTGGTGATGC
The DNA here is from genome assembly GCF_025642195.1 of Psychrobacter sp. SC65A.3. Classification (NCBI taxonomy): domain Bacteria; kingdom Pseudomonadati; phylum Pseudomonadota; class Gammaproteobacteria; order Moraxellales; family Moraxellaceae; genus Psychrobacter; species Psychrobacter sp. SC65A.3. Next base: position 2,460,384 of record NZ_CP106752.1, read on the forward strand.
GTTACTGACCATGACTCGCTATCGCATTCACAGGTTACCAGTGATAGATACTAATGGTAAAGTCATCGGTGTGCTTGCACAAGGCGATATGCTTGCTCACATTGGTCATCATTCTCAGCTGATTAGTATTCAAATTAACCAAGCCACAGATTTGCCAAGTTTGGCGACCGCAGTTGAACTCATTGGGCGATATATACGTGCTCAGCATCAAAACGGTATCAAAATGGGCAACGTCAGTCGCATGGTACAAACCCTTAACGCGCAAGTATTTACCAAACTTTGGCAACTCATCGTTCCTGATGAAGTAATGGAGAATACCTGTGTTATCGTCATGGGCTCAGAGGGTCGCGGCGAGCAAATCATGCGTACCGATCAAGACAATGCGCTCATCATGCGTGATGGTTATGACCACCCTAAGCTGGCACAATTTGCCGATACCTTTAACCAGCACTTAGCAGAACTTGGCTATCCGCTATGCGACGGCAACATTATGATGAATAATCCCATGTGGCGGCAACCATTAAAAGCGTTTAAAGCGCAGATTAGTCTATGGTTTAAAAACACTGACCCGATGCACAGTATTTATTTATCCGCTATATTTGATGGTGAATATGTCTGCGGTGATGAAACGCTATTGACGCAGGTTCGTGAACATATAAAGACGGCCCATAGGCAGTCAGACTTGATGTTCGTGCGCCAATTTGCACGAGCAGCGCTACAGTTCGGCGATGTCAATCAATGGTGGCAAAAGCTAGTACCGTTATTAGGTGGTAAACCAAGCGCTTATACTATTGACCTCAAAAAAGCGGGTATCTTTCCATTGGTACATGGTATCCGTACCTTGGCGTTAGAAAACGATCTCTTTACCGATGCTAGCAGCAAAGGTCGTCTGAAAGCTTTGGTTCAAGCGCGGGCCTTAACCCAAGAGCGTGCCGACACCTTACTTGAGGCATTAGAGTTCTTTATGGCGCAGCGCCTATCGGTTGCTTTATTGACAGACAATAAGCATGCAAAAGAAGTCAATCCAACGACCTTGTCTGCCCTTGAGCGTGATTTATTAAAAGAGTGTTTGGCGGTAGTAAAAAGCTTTAAAGACCAGTTAAGCCGACATTATCAGCTTGAATTTGGTTAAGCTAAACCGATTAGCCTTGGAGATAGATGACGATGAACTGGGTAAAACAGCTGTCTACTGCTTGGCAAAAAAACCAATTACAGCGACCTGAACTGGCATCAATGTTTACGGCACCTGTCACTGAACAGTGGGTCGCGATTGATTGTGAGATGACCGGACTCAATCCAAAAAAACATCACCTGCTATCAGTAGCTGCCATTCATATCAATGGCGATAAGATTGATACGGGAAATGGGCTGCATCTGCTTTGCAGACCGCCTGTCATGCCTGAGGGCGATACCATTGTCATTCATGGACTGCGCACCGCCGATGTTGAGCATGCAATGAGTTATGATGAGATGCTGGGGTTACTATTGCCTTTTATGGGCAATCGGCCACTTGTGGGGTTTTGTCCGCAAATAGACGTCGGGTTCTTAAACCCTTTAGTAAAGCATTATATGGGTACTCATTTGCCCAATGAGATTATCGATATCCGCCCCCTTTATAGCCGGCGTATGATGGGTCGTAGCCAAGGGCTTTCAAGCCAAGCACAGCATTTGAATAGTATCTTAGCGCATTATAATATTCCTGAGCTTGGCACCCACGATGCTTATAATGACGCCATCATGACGGCAATGGCATTTTTGCATATGCGCTAATATGATGGTTAAAATGCATTATTTAGACAAGGCTTTAAGATAAAAGCACGCTTACAACTACATGCTACAGCTACGCGAAAACAGCAACTCATGTTACCATAGCCTGTTTTTGCCACCTGATGATAGGCTGCTCATGCGCTCCTTAGTAAAACCAACTCTACTTAGAACTCATAATTCTTCTATACGCACAACAGCCATTAGCCAATATTTGCAAACGCCGAAAAATATCGGTCAACGTTTATCTTTATTAGCATTAGTTGTCGCTCCTTCTTTAGCGCCATTACAGGTGCACGCTGCCTTACCGCAAGAGATTGAAACGACATTAGCGCGAGCCCATTTAAGCGCAGCAGACATCAGTATCGTTATCACACCTGTGGGAGATAAAAACGCCAGCCGCTTGCCCTCTGCCATTCAGGTTATCGATAGTAAAAAGGCGGTCCATCAATTGCAGCCTGCAAGCTCAGACGAGATAAATACTGATGCCAATAACAGCAAGCAAAAACTGGTGCAAAACAAGCAGAGCCCTAAACCGTTAGCCAATTACCAAAGCGCGTTAGTAACCATCGAAAAGCAAACCATCAGACAGCACGACAGACAATTACACGCTTATACTGATGATCCTTATACCCATCAAAGCTTGATGAGTACTCCGTCATTACTGCCAGAAAACGTGTTAAACACTGCTAATTATTCTTCCCGTCAGAACGACAATATCAGTGCTAATGGCGCAGATAATAATAACAGCGACAATAAAAAAGCTGACAGTGAGACCTCAATAAAAATATCGTTTTCACCATTACTCAATCATCAGCCTGATATTGCGCGTACGCCCGCCAGCACGATGAAACTCGTTCCTAGTTTTATTGCCTTAGATATCTTGGGCGCTGACTTTGTCTGGCATACGCGTGTTTATCATACTGGTATTATCATTGGTGATACATTGCTTGGTGATTTGTTAATTCAAGGCAGTGGCGACCCAAAAATGACCCATGAGCGCTTACAGCAATTGCTCTATAAAGTGAAAGCAGCAGGCATCCGTCATATCGATGGCGATATCATTGTAGATAGCACTATTTTTAACCATGTCAGTAAAGATCCTGCGGCATTTGATAACGCGCCTTTACGTCCTTATAACGCCAGTCCCGATGGTTTTTTGGTAAATTTCAGTACTATTGGTATCCAAAGCTATCCATTGGATAATGCCCAAGCACAGCTGACTTATACGCCGCAGCTGGCAGATTATAAGTTGCCAAGTAAGATAAATATACGCCCCTCTGCCTGTGGTCAAGCACGTTATAGCTTAGCACCGCAGTGGCAAAAAACTCAGCTGACCTTTGAGACTTCTTTACCCGATAACTGCGGCAACCATGCTTTTTATGTCGCTTATCCTGATGCCAAAGATTTTGCGGCTCGCGTGATCAAAGCCAAATGGCAAGCACTGGATAATACGCTAACGGGCAACGTTGTCGCTCAAGAAACACCATATAAGAATAAGAAATCCATATCAGCGCGCGGTTTGGCAGCTCTACCAATGTCGCCTTTACCAATTGTTAGTTATCCTTCTTTAAACTTAACGCAGCAAATTTATGATATCAATCATTTCTCTAATAATGTGATGACTGAACAAGTGGCGCTATCAATAGGCGCTTATCATAAACCCAAAGATGAAACCGTTAATCCAACCATTAATAAAAACGTCGATAAAGCTATTAATAGTCAGCACAGCTTATATCAATTTGGTAAGCCTGCGACAACGAGCTACCCTGCTGCCTTACAAACCATCAACGAATGGTGGCAAACGCATCTAAGCACGCCGCCGCCACATCTGACCAATGGTTCAGGGTTATGCCGTGATTGTACCATCAGCGCTGCTAATCTAAGCGAGCTGCTGACTTATGCTTACGCTCACCCAAGCTTTAATGCTTATGTAAACTCGTTAGGTATCGCTGGCGTCAGTGGCACCATTTTGACACATAGCGAGCGTTTACCAAAATCAAACGCCATTGGTCGAGCTTGGATAAAAACAGGTACTTTAAACAATGTCACTTCGATGGCAGGCTATGTCAAAGGCTTATCAGGACAGGATTATGTGGTAGTGGGATTGATCAATAATGAGCAAGCGCTAAATACTTATACAGCAAGAACGGTACTGGACGCCATGCTAGATTGGACAGCGCAGCATTAATTTTTTACGCCAGATTATTTACTTTATAAAGGACATTTTATGTCACGTAAGCCCGCGTCACTTAGCAAACCTATCACCCCATCAGGACGTAAAGGATCACACTTAAATACAACTGCCACTCAACCCAAATTGATGCTCTATATTGGGTTTTTTGCCGTTGGCTATATGCTTGCCAGCGCTGTATTTATGATGATTCAAACCAAGCTTGCTCTCAATGCGCAATTGGTCACTGTGCTGTCTATTGTCTTGGGCGCTTATATTGCCGTGCATAAGTTTATCAAGCACCAACAGCGTGCACTAGATAGAGACGAGATCAACCGCTTAATGTTTGGCGGCGTGATCGTGGTTTGGCTACTCACTATGGTTTACTTTTTGGGGATATGGGTATTTTTATTCGATTCCATCAGCCGTGAAGTGCTGCTTGAGATGAGCATGCAGCAGCCTTTACCGCTAATTTCTGCATTGATCATGATATTGGTGCTGAGTTTGGTGAGCGCACGTATCAGCATTTGGGCAATTAACCACTTGCTTGATCCCAATCGCAAGGGCGCTTAATTGCTTACTTTCAACAATTGAACGTTATAAACAAGCAACTACAAAGTTTTTGCCCTATTCATCTCTAAATTCCGTTACGCTGTATTTACGCTGATGAACTTTGATGAATAGGAGATAAGACCATGGAAATGATTTTTTTTGACAATGTTGATAAGCTTGGGCGTATTATTCTGACCACAGTCGTGGTCTACGTTTTGATTGTTACGTTTACTAAAATTTCAGGCAAACGCTCAACCTCTCAGCTAAATAATTTTGACTGGATTGTCACAGTGATGATTGGGTCATTAAGTGCCAGTACGATTTTACTCAAAGACATTCCGATTATCGAAGGTATGGCGGCTATTCTTTCACTGTATTTATTACAGTTTTTGGTCACCAAATACGCCTCTGTTTCGCCGCAATTTAGCAGCTTTATTTTGTCTGAGCCACGCATTGTTTTTTACCAAGGACAGTTTTTGCCAGATGCCATGCGTGATGAGCGTTTGACCCGCCAAGAAATTGAATGTGCTATGCGCTCTGAGGGTATTCATAATTTTGATGAGGTTGAAGCCGTTGTTTTTGAGTCGGATGCCAAACTGACTATTATTCCAAAGCCCAGTCCTTCTTATAGTAATAACCAAGAAGCAGATGATACGGTATCAGAGACGATTGCTCCGCTTATGTAGTACAGTTGATAAAATTTTTATTAAAAACTTGATCAGCTCTAAAAAGGATAGAGCAGCATGACTCTTCTCTTTGTCTTACTCTATCCTTTTTAGGTGGCTGTTGGACTATTAGTAAGTAAGTGGGCTTTGAAAGCATTAAAATCATACAGAATAATTATTTATCAAATACGTCTTGAGCAAAGAGTCTAGTATTTAACAGGTTTTCTTATTACATTTATTTAACCACTTCTTAAAATGGCAGCTGTTATGAAAGTAAGAATTTTGACCGTAGGTAATAAAATGCCCAAGTGGGTACAAACTGGTTTTGACGAGTATCATAAGCGTATTCAGCCTATGCTCACTACCGAAGTCGTTGAAATTGCGGCGGCAAAACGTGCTAAGAATCCATCGGATGCCAATTTAGCTCAATACCGTGAGCAAGAGGGTCAGGCGATCTTAGCCGCTCATGCTGCAGCAGGACGTGAGCAATTGTGGGTACTTGATGTCAAAGGTAAGATGCTATCGACCGAAAATTTGGCAGATAAATTGTCTGATGGTATGCAGCAAGGCGATGATATTGCCTTGGTCATCGGTGGTGCTGACGGGGTATCGCCCGAAGTGTTAGCGAAAGCTGATGTAAAATGGTCGTTATCAGCGCTTACGCTACCGCATCCTTTAGTGCGCGTTGTCCTCATGGAGCAGCTATATCGCGCGATGAGTATCAATCATAACCACCCTTATCACCGTGGTAATTAAAGTAGCAATAGAAAACTATCCCGTAGGAAAACATCATCAATCACAGTGACACAACAGATTGAAAAATGGACGCGCGCCCTAATAAATGCCACATGAGACATCCTAAACCTGCAACACCCAATGCCCACAGTATCAATCCGCAACGCGATGATAATCGCGACGATTTGCATAGCCCACTGATACCGACGCCAATTACAGCAGCGGCGGCTTGGACAGATACGCCTATCATATCGAGCGCGGCAAAGCGGCCTAAGTTACCGGCGCTGTTTATATCGCATGGTGCACCGACGCTGGCTATCGAGCAATCTGCTACGACGAGCGCGCTAGCTCGTATAGGACAAAACTTACCCAAACCTCGTGCCATCGTCATTATGTCCGCGCATTGGCAGTCAGCGAAACTTGAGATCAGCAGCAATCCTGAGCCAAAAACGTGGCATGATTTTTCAGGTTTTACTCCAGAGCTATATGAGCTGCAATATCCTGCTACTGGTCATCCAGCACTTGCTGAGACCTTGGCGCAGCAACTGAGTGCCCGTGGTATTGTTTGTAGGGTCAATCCCTTACGTGTCAGTGATCATGGGGTATGGGCGCCACTTTTACACCTGTATCCACAGGCTGATATTCCTATCGTACAAGTATCCTTGCCACAGTATTATGACAGTATCGCCTGCTATCAATTGGGCGCGCAACTGGCACGGCTGCGTGATGAGCAAATTCTGATTATTGGTTCAGGGAATATCACCCACAATTTGCAAGCGCTACGCTGGCAAGCAGACAGTATTGATCAAACCGCAAAAGATTTTAAAGTTTGGCTGCTACAACAGCTCAAAACTGATATCCCAAGCGCCTTAGACTGGCAGCAATATCCTGATTATAAGGACATTCACCCAAGTGATGAGCATTTACTGCCGCTATTTTTTGCCTTAGGTGCCGGTCAACGTGTCTCAGTCGTGCATCAAAGTATGGCGCATCATAGCTTAGGTATGGATATCTATCGCTTTGATTAAAGGCTCTCAATCAAAGCGATAGATATATGCAGGTATACCACACTACTTTTCAAAAGCAAGTTTAGTAAATAAACCTGCACGCTCCATTTCGCCTGCTACACTCAATAACGTCGTCTCATCATTCATACGCCCAATCAATTGCATGCCAATCGGCAGACCTTTTTTACTCATACCGACAGGCAACGACATGGCTGGCAAGCCTGTAATATTACCCAATAAGGTAAAACCCATCTTCCCAAGCACTGGCGAGCTTAACTTTTCAATCATGCCTGAGCTAAAAGCGTATTTGCCCATATCCATGCCTTTATTTAGCAAACCAGCGCTGCGCATCAGCATTTCGTCCATGCGACTTGGTGGTAATACGCCATGTTTTACTGCCGGTGTTGGAACGGTTGGGCACAAAATCATATCGTAGGTCTCTAGCAGAAGACCGGTTTGATATTGGCTATCATGCCAGCCATGCTTGGCGTGCGCCAAATCAACAGCAGATAGTGAACGTCCTAACATCGCCATGTTATACGTTTGCGGTTCAAGATTTTGTATATGCTGCGCACCATAGCAACGCTCAATATTATCAATAGTAAACGCAGTATGCACGCAAACAACGACTAAAAAATTATGCCAGAATTGTTCAATATTAATATTAGGTTCAGCCGGTATTACGCGGTGACCCATGGCTTCTAGCTGCTTAGCGGTCTGCTCTAATACGACTAGTACTTCTTTATCGACCATAGTATTAGCAACCAACGGCTGTTGATGCAAGGCGATGGTCAGTTGTCGTGGTGCGCGCATCGCCGCTTCTAAGAAAGTACCTTTAGGTGGTGCGATGACATAAGGCGCCCCAATCTCAGCACCACTAGTCGCATCAAGCATCGCGGCACTATCACGCACGCTACGTGTAATTACATGATCGGCTACTGCTCCTTCCCAGCCTTCACCAAATAAGGGACCCATTGGGTTACGTCCACGACTGGGTTTGAGTCCAAACGTACCACACCACGCGGCAGGAAAGCGTATCGAGCCGCCACCATCACCCGCGCCTGCCATCGGTACGATACCGCTTGCCACTGCCGCCGCACTACCACCCGATGAGCCCCCAGAGCTATAGCCTTTTTTAAAAGGATTATGTGTCACGCCATGCGCTTTTGGCTCAGTGGTGATAATCAAGCCAAATTCTGGGGTATTGGTCTTACCAAAAGTGTTCACACCCGTAGCTTTCATACGCTTGACGATTTCGCTATCGCTTTTTGATATGATATTGACGCTACGACTGCCCATCGTAATCGGCTCATCAGTGAAGCTAAATGACAAATCTTTTAACAAATAAGGGACGCCGTTAAATACACCAGCTGGCAGTCCCGCCTGCGCTGCAGCATAAGCGCGCTCGTCAAAACGATGAATGATAGCATTCAATTTAGGATTGAGCTGATTGGCTTGATAGACTGCTGCATCCAGCAACTCTTTGGTACTGACTTCCCCAGCATTGACCAATGCCGCGAGTGCTAATGCATCGTATTGGGTATATTCTTTAAACATAACCGACCTTCCTTGGAGAATAATCAAATTAAAATTTTGAAAAGATTAATATGTATCCGATTTATAGACAGCATCCAGTTTAGTATAAAACCTTACTGTTTATAATGAATAAACAAACTCATTAGTCATTTACGGTATTTAGAATCCTATTTGATAGGGGCAATTGATAGCCTGAAACTAATACTCCTAAAACCTTTTACTACATAAAATTCTTTAATATCTTCAATAAAAAAGACGAGTTACTTTCGTAAATCGTCTTTTTACCATCCAGTCAAACATAAGCTTTACATTAGTAGCTCACGTTTACCACTCTTACCCATTGAGCTGACCAGTCCAGCCTCTTCCATCGAGTCAACAATACGCGCGGCGCGGTTATAGCCAATGCTAAATTTACGCTGAATACTAGAAGCGGAAACTTTACGAGTCTCCATAATAAAACCAACGGCTTCGTTGTAAAGGTCATCATCTTCACCAGAGGCATTGGCAGCACTACTGCCACCGCTAGGACTAGACAATTCAAAATTGCCTGCCATATTGTCGATATAATCAGGCGCACCGCGCTCACGCCATGCATCACAGACGCTATTGACTTCTTCATCGCTGACATAAGCGCCATGGACACGATCAGGTTCGATCTGCCCAGGCCCTAAGAACAGCATATCGCCATTACCAAGCATATCTTCTGCGCCACCACTATCCAAAATAGTCCGTGAATCGACTTTTGAGTTGACTCGTAACGCTGCTCTTACCGGAATATTGGCTTTAATCAAACCAGTAATCACATCAACTGAAGGACGCTGAGTCGCAAGGATTAAATGAATCCCTGCTGCCCGCGATTTTTGCGCCAAGCGTGTAATTAACTCTTCTGCCTGCTTACCGACCTGCATAATCATATCGGCAAATTCGTCGGCAACGATGACAATCATCGGTAAGGTTTTTAGCTTTGGTGCTTGGCTAATACTTACACTGTCATTGGGTCGCCATAATGGGTCAAGCATTGGATTGCCTGATTTTTCAGCAGAGATCACTTTTTTGTTAAACTCATTTAGTTTACGCACCTTTAGCAAGCTCATAAGCTGATAACGACGTTCCATTTCTGCGACGCACCATGACAAGGCACTTGCCGCCTCAGTCATATCGGTAACGACTGGGGTCAGTAAATGCGGAATATCATTATAGTTGGCAAGCTCAAGCTGCTTAGGATCGATAAGAATCATTCGCAGCTCGTTCGGCGTATATTTGAGCAGCATCGATAATAACATCGCGTTGACCAAGACTGATTTACCAGAACCCGTCGTACCAGCGACCAACATATGCGGCGCTCGTGCAAGATCAGTAATAATAGCTTTACCGCCAATATCTTTACCCATCGCCATACTGATTTGCGCTTTAGGATCTTTAAATTTTTCCGTATCCAATAGTTCAATTAAGCGTACCATTTCGCGCTGTTTGTTGGGCACTTCAATGCCAATGTACGGCTTGCCAGGAATGACCTCAACCACACGTAAAGATGCCATTGATAATGAGCGTGCCAAATCGCGTGAAATCCCTGTGACTTTACTGGCTTTTATCCCAGGCGCTAAGTCTACTTCAAAGCGAGTGACGACAGGTCCTGGAATCGCATTAACAACATTTGCTTTGACATTGAACTCTTGTAATTTGATTTCCAGTAGCTCTGATAATTGCTCAAGCTCAGCAAGCGTATAGCTTGGCTGGCGATTGGGGTCTGGCTTATCTAAGATCGACATCTCTGGAATCGGCGACAGACTACTACGATAGGCAGCCGTTTGCATCGAGCGTGATTTTTGACTGAATGCAACATCATCACTAATATGAGGCATAACGGGAGCATCAATCTCGTCAGTGCTATCATAAACATTGTCGTCTTCTGGCATCATATCCGTAATATGATTGCTACTATCACCTTCTGGGACTGCAAAACTCATAGTTGGTTTGGTTACTGTGGCTGACTCGATAGTTGATATGGCAGACATACTTTCTGCCATTGGTGACGCTTTTGGATTTGCAGGCGGGGTATTGGTCGGTGTCATATCTATTATTTCTGATGTATTCTCTACATCAGCATCAGAAAAAGACTCCAAATCGTTCAACAAGTCATTTGCAGCATTATTAGGAATGTCGTCAGTAGTGTCGTTTGGTGAGATAGTAGTTTGCTGCTGAACAGGTGCAGCTGCAGTTTCTGTTAATGTCTCTATGGCAGATAATTCTTGTTCATGGCTAAAATCAGTCGCTTCCGGCACTGCCGCATGTTCTGCCAACCACGCATCCACTAAGCTATCGACACTAGGCGCTGATTCAGGAACATCTATCTGATCTGTCGGAAGGGTTGCAGCAAAATCATCTAACGAATGTGTTGCTTGTTGCTGAGTTACTTGTTGAGTATCCTCTTGAGTGATATTAAGAACAGGGCTAGCAGAAGAAATGTCAGTATTTAAGCTGTCAACAGAAGCAGCAGCTGGTGCCTCTGAATAGGGAACATTTACGACATCGTAAGGTATCGTATCTTGCTCATTTTCTATCTGGTTTGCTAATAAATCAGCGACAGTATTTGCATCGTTCCATGCAAAGCTTGGCTCAACCTTTCTAATAGGCATTGGCGTAGCATTGGTAGCAGGTACTGATGTTTTATTCAGATTAAAAGCGCTATTGCTAATCGTTGTGGCGGCTGCAGTTTGCAACTGCTCTTCTCGTTTGGTACTTTCACTGGCGACTTGCGCAGCGGCTGCCATAGAAGCTTTTACACTGGCACCCAATCCTGAAGACGATAAAAAGTCTGTCAATGCGCTATTAAAACGACCACTTCTATTGTCTTGCTGTTTATTTTTAGCCTGTTCATCCACTTGCAACTCAAGAGGCAATTGCTCATATTCTGGAGTATTAGTATCACTTATTGCTATATCACGACCTTGTTTATCGGCAGCACTATTAGCATTGTCTTCTTGTGTTATTTGACTAGCATCAAGGCTGCTATCAAGGTTTTTGACACCTGACCCAAACCAAGACAAAGTTTTAATTTTTTCGTAAATACTCATCCAATGAATATTAAAGGCAAAGGTGGTCGTAATAGCGACAAACACTGCCAAAAACGTCACACTCCCCCACTGCGATAATAGCTGTGCTAGCCTCGCTTGTAGCTCAAGACCAATAATACCGCCCGCAACTCCTTTGAGCCCTGATGATATTGGATCTGCTACCTGCTGTACCAATGCGATCAGTTGGGCAAATAATGCACTACTGCTCAATATTAAAAACACGTAAGCAACCAAGCGTAATAACCAAAACGTCGGTTTATTATCCCACCAAATCAGTACTGACTCATAAACCAGAAACGCCAGTAACCACCATGCACCAAAACCAAAGAAGCTATACAGCAAATCTGAGAGCCATGCGCCCATCTCGCCGCCCATATTATTAATGGTCGTCATATCACTACTGATGTGCGACCAGCTAGGATCATTACCGGTATAAGTCATCAAAATAACAAACAAATAAACCGCGAGGAGTAATCCCAGTAGGGTAAATATGCCCTTTTTTAAGTAATCAATAATTGGTGCTGATATCACGTAAGATCTGCCTTGTTGTTAATACTCGTCATGAATACTCAATAGTCGTCAAACCATGATTAAGCTTAATCATGCTGACATAAATTCTTGATAGAAACTGCTGTAATAGGTTACGACTGATGTGGCGTAATAACACAAAAACTTTATCTAAAATACTACGGCAAAATATTGACCGCATTGCTGTTTTTGTTTTGTGCGCGGCATACAACTTCTTATAATAACAAATACATAGCTGCCATGGCGACCGTGTTATCAATAAAGCGCATAAGAAAATCAATCCAGTAGTGATTTAGCCAAAAATGCAGCTAGTGAAAAATGATGCCTGTTCTTTTTGCATTAGCATCTAACCAAAATATATTAAAGCTCTACGTTACTGCTGGTATAAATTTTTTATAGCCTCTGTCTGCGTAGGCACAGGAAGCAAGACAAATTAATACCAGCAGTACGTGATGTTTATATATCACTTTTCACTGACTATATTTGAATATGGGCTCATTTTTGGTACTAAAACTTCAAGCTTCAGATACTTTAGTTCTAATGATACCCATATTTGTTTTAGCAAACTTGCACTTTTTGCTCTTAGCCCTTATGTTATTATCACATAGCAACCATAATAACCAGATACGTCGTCATTTTTACGCTTATCTTTTATAATATCTACTTATTATTTTAACGTTGAACCCTTTCACTTTTATTGCTCTAGCAAGGAAATCTTATGGCAACTGACAATACTGCTCCACGCCACGAAAAACTCATTATTTTAGGTTCAGGTCCTGCTGGTTATTCTGCCGCTGTGTATGCAGCACGCGCCAACCTAAAGCCTGTTATGGTCACCGGTATGGAAGTCGGCGGACAGCTCACGACGACGACCGAAGTTGATAACTGGCCGGGTGATGCACATGATTTGACTGGTCCTGCATTGATGGAGCGTATGAAAGCCCATGCCGAACGCTTTGGTACTGAACTGGTTTATGATCATGTCAATGCTGTGAATTTAAATGTGCGTCCTTTTGAGCTGACTGGTAATAACGGCAATTACACCTGTGATGCTCTTATTATCTCAACCGGCGCATCAGCACAGTATCTAGGTCTAGAGTCAGAAACCAAATTCCGTGGTCTTGGCGTTTCTGCTTGTGCAACTTGTGATGGCTTCTTTTATAAAGACCAAAAAGTGGCAGTTATCGGTGGTGGTAACACGGCCGTTGAAGAAGCGCTGTATTTATCAAATATCGCCGCTGAAGTCACTTTAGTCCATCGCCGTGATAGCTTACGCTCAGAAAAAATCCTACAAGATAAACTATTTGAAAAAGCCAAAAATGGTAATGTCAAAATCGAGTGGAACCACAGCGTAAAAGAAGTGGTTGGTGATGATATGGGCGTTAATGGCGTGGTCATTGAATCTATGATTGATGGCAGCACCAAGCAACTGGACGTGTTTGGTATGTTTGTTGCCATTGGTCATAAGCCGAATACTGACTTATTTAAAGGTCAGCTAGAGATGAAAGACGGTTATCTGATCGTCAACAGCGGTCTCAATGGTAACGCTACCCAAACCAGTATCGAAGGTGTCTTTGCCGCAGGTGACGTCGCAGATCACGTCTATCGTCAAGCGATCACCTCTGCTGGTACGGGCTGTATGGCAGCACTTGATGCTGAAAAGTACCTAGATGCAATAGGCGAAACGGTCGCTCAAGATCATACTTATGCTTCAACGTTGACAGCTGACAAAGAAGCGTAAATGAGCGATTTTGTTAACGATGGTCATACAACGCCTAAGGCTTTTGTTCAACATATCAAAAGTCTTGGGCGTTATGACTTTCCAGAGCCAGCGATAGTAGATCCTGAAGGTATGGGTATTGTGGCTATCGGGGGAGATTTAGCTCCTGAGACGCTGATTTCTGCTTACGCACAGGGTCTATTTCCTTGGTTTAATGACGATGAGCCAATTGCTTGGTGGTGCCCTGAACCCAGATGTGTGATGCAGCCGACAGACTATCAGCCCAGTAAATCGCTACGTAAGCTAGCAAACCGTAGTCGTTGGCAGTTGACACTGAATCAAGCTTTTGATGAAGTCATACACGCTTGTAGTTTACCGCGTAGTAATGGCGTTAATAACGATCTTAATGAAAGTCAGCCTGAAGGCGAACATACTTGGATTCATGATGAGATGATTGAAGCCTATACTGAGCTACATGCTCAAGGCTTTGCGCATAGTATTGAAGTTTGGGATGATAAAGGCACGCTCGTTGGCGGTTTATATGGCTTAAAAATAGGCGGTATTTATTTTGGTGAATCGATGTTCCATATCGCTTCTAATGCATCAAAGCTAGCATTTTGGGGCTTGATGCGCTTATGTGAGCAAAGCAATGTTAATCTTGTCGACTGTCAACTCCCTAACGATCATCTCACGAGTTTAGGTGCTATCACCTTGTCACGTCCTGAGTTTTTGACTCAACTAGATATATTAATATCTAATAGTTCAGATAATTGGCACAAAAATTCGCATAATCCTCTGGCGGTATCGCTGCTAGGGAGTTTGCAACCTTGGCAATTAAACCTCTAGTTTATTACTTTATTTTAAAATCTAAAGTTGATCTGGCTAATCGATAGTTAAAATAGCGCGACTCGATTGAGCACGTATGATTATTACTGTTACGTTTAATCGGCAATGTTTTCATAAATCAGTAACTTACTTATCACGATCATGAGTACATTATGGCACCTGATACCTCTTTTTTATTAATAGGTAAGCTGGCAACCAAAGCCAACACCACCAAAGATACAGTTCGTCACTATGATCAATTGGGGCTGCTGAAGTCTCGTAAGCGTCAGGCAGGTTCGCGGCTATATACTGAGTTTCATCCAGAATGTGTTGAACGTATCGAATTAATTAAAAGCGCGCAAGCAATTGGCTTTACTCTGACTGAAATCAAAGACAGCCTCAATGATTATTACGATGGGCAGCTCGATATTGACTTACAGCTGAACATTACCCAGCAAAAACTGATTCAAATCAGAAAACAACAAACGACCATCAGTTTGATGATAGAAATGTTGACCGAACGCATTGATATTCTTGAGCATATGAAGGCTGATAGTGATTATAAACTCGACATTGATGTGTGTAAAAAGACACTGCCTTTATCCTGATAAGGAAACCTCGATACCACACTGCATTTATTATTTGTTATTGTTTTAAATCTCAAATAATAAAAGCTGCTAATATTTTTTAAGATTAATTATAAATACGCTGCATGATTAGCGCGTCGACTGCCGGTTGATGCGCTGCTTGATAGTAGCTTTTACGTGTATGAATCACAGTAAATCCTTGCTGCTCATATAACGCGATCGCAGCAGTATTGTCTGCTCGCACTTCTAATAAAAGACTCTCTACTTGATTGGCCTCTAACGCCTCATCTAGTCTAATAAAAACTCGTGATGCTATACCTTGTCGCTGATAATCAGGATGAGTGCCAATGCGTAAAATCTCTGCTTGCTCAAACAATAATTGGTATAAGCAGTAGCCAATCAATTCGTTTGCAGAATTATCAGTAACAACCATCAGACTGATACTATCCTGTTCGAGCAGGTCACCTATTGCTTGAGATGTCCAAGGGTCTTGTAGCTGAACCATGACTTCAATAGTAGCAACTGCTTCGACCATTTCTTTACGCTTATCTGGTTCATCTAATAGCATCTTTATATCGAACATCAGTGCCTCTTTATTTGCTGGCTTTAATATCAGTTATATTATCGTTGATTGTCGACACTGTCATTCTATTAGCAAACCATACCCAAAAAAAGCCACCCTCTTTCGAGGATGGCTTTTGACTAATGATTAACGAAGATCAGATTACTCTGACAGCATTAAGTATTAGTTCAATACGTTAGCAACAACACCAGCGCCTACAGTACGGCCGCCTTCACGAATTGCAAAGCGAAGACCTTTGTCCATAGCGATTGGGTGGATAAGCTCTACGCCCATCTCAACGTTATCACCAGGCATAACCATTTCAGTACCGTCTTGTAATTGGATTGCGCCAGTTACGTCAGTGGTACGGAAATAGAACTGTGGACGATAGCCGTTTAGGAATGGTGTGTGACGACCACCCTCTTCTTTTGACAATACATATACTTCAGCGTCAAACTTGGTGTGAGGCGTGATTGAACCTGGCTTAGCTAGTACTTGGCCACGTTGTACGTCTTCACGCTTAGTACCACGTAATAGTACGCCACAGTTTTCGCCTGCACGACCTTCGTCAAGCAGTTTACGGAACATCTCTACACCAGTACAGGTAGTTTTTTGAGTGTCACGGATACCGACGATTTCGATTTCGTCGCCAACGCGTACGATACCAGATTCAACACGGCCAGTTACAACAGTACCACGACCTGAGATTGAGAATACGTCTTCGATTGGCATTAGGAATGCTTTGTCGATGTCACGCTCTGGCTCTGGGATGTAGGTGTCAAGAACGTTTAATAGTTCTACAACGGCTGGTTGACCATATTTTTCTTGTGAGCCTTTTAGGGCTTCAGTTGCAGAACCATGGATGATTGGGGTGTCATCACCTGGGAAGTCATAGTCGCTTAATAATTCACGAACTTCCATTTCTACGAGTTCAAGCAATTCTTCGTCATCAACAACGTCACATTTGTTCATGAATACAACGATGTACGGTACGCCAACCTGACGTGAAAGCAGGATGTGCTCACGGGTTTGTGGCATAGGGCCGTCAGTTGCTGATACAACTAGGATTGCGCCATCCATCTGAGCCGCACCAGTGATCATGTTTTTAACATAATCGGCGTGACCTGGGCAATCAACGTGAGCGTAATGACGTGATGGGGTGTCATATTCTACGTGTGAGGTGTTGATGGTGATGCCACGTGCTTTTTCTTCTGGTGCTGAGTCAATAGACGCGTAGTCTTTGGCTTCGCCACCAGAGGTGATTGCAGCTACGGTTGCGATTGCAGCGGTAAGGGTGGTTTTACCGTGGTCAACGTGTCCGATGGTACCGACGTTAACATGTGGTTTTAGACGTTCAAACTTGGCCTTTGCCATGGGTATTTCCTCTTTTTTTGGTGAATATTTATCAATCAAAGATCGGTAAATAACTGTTTGACGGCTTATGATGTATGACCATCAAACCGTTGACACTGTGTTTTTTCTATTAAACCAATATTTATTAAAATACTAGCTATAACGCTATACTATCTTTATATTCGATATTTTAGCTGTTAAGCGTATAAATAGGGGCATTATACGTGCTTTTCAATCTGTTGAACATGACAAGTTAATATACAGTACTGCTATTGCACTACTTTATCTAACTCTTATTCATTTAATTCTTTATACAGCTCATTTATTAGGTAAAGATAACACCTACTAATAAACTGACAGCGCAAAAAGGCAACACCTCAGTGTCACCTTTGAATTATTCTCTGCCACACTGTATGTATAATTTTCGATATTTTATAATTTTGATACCAATACTGAGCTATGGACAAGCACTAGCAAAGCGAATATAAATAATGGAACAATAAATGGAGCTCATATTGAGAATTGAACTCAAGACCTCTCCCTTACCAAGGGAGTGCTCTACCGCTGAGCTATATGAGCATGTTTTTAACAACTACAGTAGCCAACCACTAAGTTGCACTAAAAAAAATATCACGATACAGCAATAATAACTGACTGTCGTGATGAGTATTGATGATTTGTGCAATGGTACATATATGGAGCGGGTGGCGGGAATCGAACCCGCGTCATTAGCTTGGAAGGCTAAGGTGTTACCATTATACCACACCCGCATTTACTCTTATCTGGGTTGACTCTGATAAAGAATCATGGATTGATATAGAGTATGCTTGGCGCTAAGACGAACTTAGAAAAATATGGTGGTGGGAGAAGGATTCGAACCTTCGAAGCTTTCGCGACAGATTTACAGTCTGTTGGGTTTGACCGCTCCCCAATCCCACCTTAGGTTGCTTTAAACAAAAATGGCTTTAGTTTAAGACATATTCATAAAAAGCTACTTTGAGAGAGATGGTGCCGACTGCCGGGATCGAACTGGCGACCTACTGATTACAAGTCAGTTGCTCTACCAACTGAGCTAAGTCGGCTTGTTCTCTCAAAGTGGTGGCTATTCTATCAAATATTTTGAGATGCGCAAGCCCTTTTTTAGTATTTTTGACTTTATTTTAATAAAAAATCTCAAACAACTGATTATAAAAGGGTTTTTATTTTTTGAAAATAGCTACTTTTACTGCTCTTACTTCAACGGTCTATCTTTTAGCCAAAAAACCTAGTCACTTAACTTCTGTGGATTGGTTATTCATTGCTAGAAACCTTCAATAATTATGTAAACCTGCCAAGCGCTAATACTTATCAGCGGCAGAATTTTGAAAAGATACCGTTAAAACTTGTGATTCCTACGATGCTAAGACAAAACTTGTTCGCTATAAAATTACTATTTAAAGCGATGCAAAATTTATCCTAACATAGCACTAATCTCTTAAAGCAAAAATATCTTAAAGCCAATCAACTACAACTTTTACCAGTTGACCAATTTATTATTTAAATAAACAAAGATAGCTCTCTTGTTAAAAATTGGCTATACCATGCCTGTATTAAACAACCATAGTGCTAAGCCAATAATAATAATTGCGACAAACACCCATATAAACCAACTACCACTCGGTTTCTTTTCAACTGCTCCAGTAGTGGCAGGGTTATCCAGTGCTTGATCCATCGCATTATTGCCTGTAGTACCCAAATCGCGAGATTGACCTAGATTGGCTGTGCCCGAAAACTGTGAAGTGGCTGCCTGTTTAGCACGCAGTACATCTGGATCTGCTTCTTCTTGCAAGGCCGTCTTAGTGGTTTTGTCATGCTCTGGCTCAATAGCTGCTTCAATGACTGGCGCCTCACTTACAGGAGACGTTTCTGAAAGGGTTTCGGATACAGCGTCTTTATGTAGCAAAGGCTCATCAGATAAGACGGGCTGCTCTACAAGTGATTCTTGATGAGCAGAAGGCATTGATGTAGTTTCGGTTGGGGTAGACTCTATTACTTCGGGCTCAGCAGCCACGCTAGGGACACTTGAAGTTTCAGTAGGACTATATTCTACTTCGCTCAATACAGGTTCAGCTTTATCTGCGGCGGCTAAGATATCAGTGATGCCTGTTTCTTTAATCACTGGCTCATCTGTTTGAGCAGCGCTAACAATCGGCTCTGCTTGCACAGCAGCAATAGGCATTGCTTCTAAAGAATTTTCGACAGGTAATATCTCTTCGATTATCGTTTCTTTAACCACTGGCTCTGCTTCAACGATAGGTGCTATTTCAGTATCAGGACTCAACATTAACGTTGGTTTATCTGCAACTGCTTGCTCATGAATAACGGTAGCAGACACTGGCGCACTTACCTGAAAAATAAAGCTTGCAAACCCAAGCGTATCCTCTGCTGCTAACTGCTTCGATTCATTGGCAGCAATACGCTCATCATTAATAAAAGTGCCGTTTGACGACTCTAGATCTTTTACGTATAGCTGACCGTTTAAGACACTCAATTGTGCATGATTGCGTGAAATTTGCTTGCTACCTAGTACCAGACCATTATCACTACCACGGCCCACAGAGAGGCTGTCAGTGACCGTTAATGTCAGATCGCCAAGTGCCTCTGTCAAGGCATTCAACTGCCATGTATTGGTCGTTGCGGCATTCATATTATCGATATCGTTTGTCATGCGATGACTCCTTATTTATTATTAAATATTCATGATGGTCATTAGCTGATCCATCCTATTGTCTCTGACGTTTATAGCTATATTATTTAGGGATAAAGCGCGGTTGTATGATACCGCTAAGCTTATTATAAGGAATGCTAAGCACTGGCATACCATAGGCATAGGGAGCGATAGCATAATGCTGATAACGAATATCAATCCCTTTATCCGTCAATGTGACGTTATCACTTAAGGTAAATGGCCAATTTTTTTCGTAGTTTTTCACATCTTTATCGACCGTTTTCACCCAGTCTTTATAAGCATTATAGGCAAGCGCCTTAAACTGTGGCTTTTTACCGCTTTGCAGCATATCAGCCAGTTTAATTTGTTTTTTCGTCTTTTGATCAAATACCAAATATTCGCTATACGGCATTCCATGTGCGCCGCCAGTAAAGACATATGAGCTTATCTCGAACGTCTCAAAATCATTAATATGACCCACATACTCAGGTGTCACCGTTAGGCTGTAGGCAAATGCACTGTCACTCGGTAGCTCATTCAATTGCGAGGCAGCAAAACTATCAAGCGCGCTTTTGACAGCAGCTGGAGTGGCTTTGGTAGTGATAGGCGCAGATTCGGAGGGTTTACTATTTACAACCAGCGTATTGATACGCTGATTGGTGATATCATTTAGCCACTTGTGATTCGTTTTAAGATATTTAACTTCAATCTCCGGACAGTTATCACGCGCCGCACAGGTTTCTTGTAGTTTTTTGGGTAACTGATAATCGAGGTACTCTGTGCTACTAAAAAGGCTACCGGCATATGCTGAGAAGCTTAACGTGCCAAACAGCAACGCACTACTTACTATTGACAATAAACGCAGCCTACCCGCATCCGTAGAAGCTTGCTGGACTGATTGTGACTCAATAATAGGACGTTGATTAGCAGTTTTCATATAGCCTCTTTAATATATCTATAAGATTTACTGATATTCTACCGTAACCTTTGTCCTATATTGTAGGAACACTGTTCGTGTTTTTTCTACAATCATAGGGATTAAAATCAATAATACGCTGTTTGGTAAGCTAATAAAAAAGACACGATAACGTGTCTTTTAAGATTAAGCAAAGTGGAATAATGGATTTTAGTGCTCACGCGTATTGCTAAACGTCACTTCTGGATAGCGATCTTGCATCAGCTGCAAGTTCACCCGTGATGGCGCAAGATAAGTCAGATGACCACCACCATCTAGCGATAGTTGGTCATGGGCTTTGCGCTTAAACTTGGCTAACGCTACTTCGTCATCGCAATGTATCCAGCGTACCGTCGCAATCGATACTGGCTCAAAGATACATTGTACTTTGTACTCTTCTTTGAGACGATGGGCAACCACTTCGAACTGTAGTACACCAACCGCACCCAAGATTAAATCATTATTAATCTGCGGCATAAAGACCTGTGTTGCTCCCTCTTCACTCAACTGCTGTAAACCTTTTTGCAGGGCTTTTGATTTAAGCGGATCTTTTAGAATAACACGGCGGAATAGCTCAGGGGCGAAATGCGGGATACCGGTAAAGTTGAGCTCTTCACCTTCAGTGAAACTATCGCCGATAGAGATGGTGCCATGATTGTGTAAACCAATAATATCACCCGGATAGGCTTCTTCTAACGCTTCGCGGTCACCTGCTAAAAAGGTCAAAGCATCAGCAATACGTACGTCTTTACCCAAGCGTACATGCTTTAATTTCATACCTTTTTCGTACTTACCTGAGCAGACACGTAAAAATGCAATGCGATCACGATGACGCGGATCCATGTTTGCCTGAATCTTAAAGACAAAACCACTAAACGTTGTCTCAGTCGCAGCTACTTCACGTTCATTGGTCGGATGCGCTTTTGGTGGCGGCGCATATTTGATTAAAGTATCAAGTACCATATTGACGCCAAAGTTACCTAGCGCTGTACCGAACAATACGGGTGTCATCTCACCGGCTAAAAACTCGTCAACATCGAAATCTTCTAGCGCCATTTGTACCAATTCTAATGACTCTTCAAATGAGGCGAACATCAAAGCGCCCAAGCGCTCACGGATATCAGGATAATCATAGCCTTCGCGCGTCTCAGCGACCGTCATATCACCGCCATGACCTTTCTCATAAAAATAGGTTTTGTTTTCGGTTAAATGATAGACACCAACAAAATCCTGTCCCATACCGATAGGCCAAGTGACAGGAATACATTTAATCTTTAATACCGCTTCGATTTCACTCAATAGCTCAAGCGGCTCACGAATCTGGCGGTCAAGTTTATTGACGAATGAGATGATGGGCGTATCACGCATCCGGCAAACCTCCATCAATTTGATGGTACGTTCTTCGACACCTTTTGCGCCATCGACCATCATCAGCGCACTGTCTACAGCGGTCAGAGTACGATAGGTATCTTCACTAAAGTCAGCGTGACCCGGTGTATCTAGCAGGTTGACCATATGTTCTTTATAAGGGAACTGCATGACCGAGGTGGTAATAGAAATACCACGCTCCTGCTCCATACTCATCCAATCAGATGTCGCATGGCGGTCGGTTTTACGACCTTTGACCTCGCCCACTACTTGAATCGCTTTACCCCATAGCAGCAGCTTTTCGGTCATCGTAGTCTTACCAGCATCAGGATGCGAGATGATGGCAAAGGTGCGGCGTTTGGCCACTTCTTTATTTAATTTCTTTGGATCTACGCTCATAATGAATAACTTATCGTTAAATTTTGGAAGAAAAAAACAAGAATTTAGAAAAGGTCTAACAGTAAATGTGATGGATTTTGGTGCGCGTATTGTAGCGGATTTATGGTTAAGATACTATTCATCCCTTAGCTTGCAACAGCCTTATTTACACCACTTATCTAGATCCATGATTTTTACAAAACACTCATTTAATTGTATAAGAAACCTGTTTGACAATCAAAACATCATCATACAACATTGATTATTCAAAGATTTTTATTAAAAGAGATAAAAACAATCATATATTAGTCATTGTAAAATTATTAGAAGGAGACAGTTATGTTGCTTGAAAAGATTAAGACACCTGGGCTTGCCCATCTATCTTATCTGGTGGGGTCAGGTGGTCAAGCTGCAGTGATAGATCCTCGCCGTGACTGCGCGATTTATGTAGAAAAGGCACGGGCACAAGGGTTAGAAATCACACATATTTTCGAAACTCATCGCAACGAAGACCTTGTTTCCGGTGCTCCGATTCTAGCAGAAATGACCGGCGCCAGTGTTCTTCACGGTCCGAACCCAGAACAGCCTATCGTCTATGCTCAAACGGTGCGCGATGGTGATTGTTTTACCATCGGTCAGCTTGAAATACGCGTTTTAGAAACGCCCGGTCATACTGATGACCATCTTGCCTATGCTCTATTTGACACAGCTTACCCCGATAAAGCTGTGGCGGTCTTCACCGGAGATGCCCTATTCGTCGGTGACGTCGGCCGTACTGACTTCTATCCTGATAGAGATGAGGAAGTCGCAGGTCTACTCTATGATTCGCTACAAAAAATCTTAGCACTAGGTGATCAGGCAATTATACATCCTGCACACGGCGCGGGCTCTGTCTGCGGATCAGGTATGGCAGAGCGTGAATTCTCTAGCGTCGGTCATGAAAGATTAAATAACCCACGTTTACAATTCACAGATCGCGACGCCTTTATCCGCTTTAAGGTCAGCGAAAACCATTATCAGCCGCCTTATTTCAGACTGATGGAGCGCTTGAACATGGAGGGCGGTACTGCACCTCCGTCTGTTATTCGACCGCGCAGCTTTTCGCTACAGCAGTTGAAAAGCTGCGGTGCCGATCATCTGATTGATATTCGTGAGCCGATGGCTTATGCTTCCGGTCATTTACCTGGAGCGATGAGCCTACCCGTGAGCATGATTTCCGCCTTTGCCGGGTGGTACATCCATGAAGGCGAAAGCTTGGCATTAATTGCCTCTGATGAGGCACAACTCGCCACGGCTATGGAGCATCTGGTTCGGATTGCCCTTGATAACGTATTAGGTGGCTATGTCGGCGTGGTTCCCGCTGCTGCAAAAGGTGAAAAAATGCAGCAAACCCCTATGATTGATACTAGCGAGGTTGAAGCTCGTCTAAAGAATGACACTGAGGGCTGGACCCTACTCGATGTCCGTGATGCCGACGAACGAGATACTGTCGCAATCGAGGGGTCACAACACATTTACGTTGGACATCTTAACAAATGTTGGCGTGAACTTGATAAGAAACATCATTACACCTTGATGTGTGCTAGCGGAGCACGGGCCACAATAGCCGCAGGATGGCTTGCAAGCCAAGGTTTTGAAAACATCGATATTTATCTTGGTTCGATGGGCGCATGGCAAGCAGCTCATAAATAAATCTATAGATACAAGCTGTTTTTATGAACAACGATTTGTTTTGACTAAATCAGTCTTATCGCTTTCACTTTATTGCAACGACTACGTATAGAGAGCTAGTTATAATCTGATTTTACTGAGAAAACTAACTTACAAATTCATATCATACTTTTACTGCCGCTATATAAAGCTTGCCTTGTCCTCTGGTATGCTAGATGGGCTATTTTATAACTAGCTATAACAAGACTCAAAAATACTATCTAGAAATGATGGAAAACAATTTATATAAAAGGATACATTATGGAAACCCTATATTCGACTAAAGCATCTGTCACTGGTGGCCGTGCAGGTAAAGCTAGCGTACAAGACAGCGATTTAACCATCAATATGGTTGCACCCGGTTCTGGTAAAGACGGTAATAACCCAGAGCAACTGTTCGCTATGGGCTATGCTGCTTGTTTTGATGGTGCACTTGGTGCCGTCAAAGGAGCAGAAAAAGCAAAGTTTGATTCTACTACTGAAGTATCAGTAGATTTAAAGAAAGGTGAAGGTCTAGACTTTAAATTGGCCGTTAAAATTCACGTTATCGGTGAAAATACAGAGCTATCAGCGGATGAGTTTCAGCAATTGGTTGAGAAAGCCAATAAGGTCTGCCCATATTCTAAAGCGACCCATGGTAATGTCGATAGCGCAGTAACCTCAGAAGTAAAATAAGTTTCTAGTAACTACAATAGTTACAATGATAAAAAGAACTCAGTTGATCTGGGTTCTTTTTTTATGAATTATCATTTTAGGTCGTACACATCGTAACTGTTTATGCATTCTATTCGTTCATCATCTATTCGGCACGCAGCGCTTTTATCGTTATAATGAAGGTATCTTTTTACTCCATACTTACTGCAAAATATTTACTGACCAATACTTGCGACCCAAAACCTGATAAGTGACTTTCTATGACCGACAACGATCACAACTCCCACTCGCCTATTAATCCCAATACACTACCAAACTTTGCAACGATGCCAAATGTAGCGACAATGGACACCACGCATGTGGACAAAAACCAGCCACCTTTTATTTTGGTCGATGGCTCTTATTATCTGTTTCGTACCTATCATGCGCTGCCAAAAACCATGCAGAATTCGCAAGGGCTAGTCACCAATGCAATACGTGGCACGCTCAATGCACTTTTAAAGCTGATGCGCCGTTATCATCCAACCCATATGGCCGTTTGTTTTGATACCAAATCACCAACCTTTCGTCATGCTATGTCAGAAGAGTACAAAGCCAATCGTCCAAAAATGGATATCGAGCTTGCCGAGCAGATTCCTTATATTCATCGTTTGGTCACTGCGCTTGGGATTCCACTGTTACGTATCGAAGGCGCAGAAGCCGACGATATCATCGGTACGCTCGCCTATCGTGCAGTTGCCGAAGGGCATCACGTGGTTATCTCAACTGGTGATAAAGACATGATGCAGCTGATTAATGACTGCGTCATACTAGAAGATAGCTTCACAGGCAAGATGACTGATAGCGCTGGCGTGGTTGAAAAATTCGGTATCAATCCTGAGCAAATGATTGATTTTTTAACCTTGATGGGCGATTCCTCTGACGGTATCAAAGGCGTGCCCGGTATTGGTAAAAAGACCGCCAAAGATTTGCTCAATGAATATGGCAATATCGATAATATGCTCAAAAATGTCGCCAATATCAAAGGACGTGCTGGCAAAAACTTGCTCGAATATGCCGATGATATTCCGATGAACGCGCAGCTGGCAACCATTGTTACTGATTTAGAAGTGGGGCAAGACTGGCAAGATTTAAAAATAAACACTGATCCTTGCGCCCACATCGATGAGCTACGTGAGCTATATAGTGAGCTCGAATTTAGAAATGAGCTAGCGTCACTTGATCACCCTAATCATCCAGCCAACGCTAATGGGCATGGCACGCAAAGTGTTGCTCATAGTCAGGCTGATGCTGAGTCACAAGCGCAAATCGCTAAATCCCTACAATCAAGCACCATCGGTGATATTACCGATAGCAAAATTCATGATAGAGCATGGCATACTATTTTAGACGAGTCTGCCTTTGACAACTTAGTTCAATTATTAGCATCTGCGCCGCATTTCGTTATCGATACCGAAACCACGAGTGTCTATTGGCGTCAGGCTGAATTGGTTGGCTTGTCTTTTGCTGTGCAAGCACACGAAGCTTATTATATTCCGCTGACTCATGCGCTAGAAGGCGATGAATTAATAGCAAAACAGCTCGACCGCGATACCGTTTTGGCGCGTTTAAAGCCTATTTTAGAAAACCCAAACATCGGTAAAATCGGTCAACATTTAAAGTATGATGCCCATATTCTTAGCCTTTATGATATAAACCTCTTAGGCAATATTCATGACAAACCCAACAATTGGGCGATGGATACCATGCTTGCCAGCTATGTGATTAATGCTGCGATTACTCGCCACGGTATGGATGACTTGGCACGGCACTATCTACAAACGCAAACCATCAGCTTTGAGGATGTCGCTGGTAAAGGCGCTAAGCAAGTGAGTTTCGATCAAGTAGCGATTGATATTGCTAGTGACTATGCGTGTGAAGATGCCGATATTACTTATCAGTTGTTTGATTTGTTTAGCAAAAAACTTGCTGATGATACCAATAACGCTAAGCTACTACATGAACTTGAGATTCCAACAGCGGAAATACTGTGCCAAATGGAAGCCAATGGCATCTTAATTAAGCGTCCGTTTTTAAATGAGCTATCAAAACGCTTTGATGAAGAAATCATTGCCCTAGAAAAACGTGCGTACGAAGTCGCCGGTGAAGAGTTTAATCTTGGCTCTCCTAAGCAGCTTGGCGAGATGTTATTCGATAAGCTTGGCGTCGTGGGTGGCAAAAAAACCAAAACCGGTCAATATTCTACCGGTGAAGCCGTATTATCAAAAATCGACCATCCTTTGGTCGATATTACTTTAGAGTATCGCGGACTCTCTAAACTTAAGAGCACCTATACCGATGCGCTTGATAATGTAGCAGATGCCAAGACTGACCGTGTGCATACCAGCTATCATCAAGCATTGACCAGTACTGGGCGCTTATCTTCGACTGATCCCAATTTACAAAATATTCCTATTCGTACCGCTACTGGTCGCTTGATTCGTCAAGCATTTATTGCGCCAGAGGGTCGAGTCATATTAGCGGCGGATTATTCGCAAATTGAGCTGCGTTTGATGGCGCATTTCTCAGGTGATAAAAATCTAACTCATGCCTTTAATGAAGGGCTAGATATTCATGCCGCCACTGCCGCCGAAGTACTAGGAAAAGAGGTCGCAGAGGTTACAGCAACCGAGCGCCGTAATGCCAAAGCCATTAACTTTGGTCTGCTATATGGCATGAGCGCCTTTGGACTGGCCAAACAGTTACAGATGAGCCGTAGTGAGGCGCAAGACTATATCGATATGTATTTTGAGCGCTATCCTGGCGTCAAAGACTATATGATCAATACTCGTGCCAGCGCTTATGAGCATGGCTATATCGAGACGATATTGGGTCGTAAGCTTTATACCCCTGATATCAATCATAGCAATCGCATGGTCAAACAAGGCGCTGAACGAGCGGCGATTAACGCGCCATTACAAGGTTCTGCAGCTGACTTGATTAAGCTTGCTATGATTGCCGTCGATAAAGTACTACCTAAAGAGCAGGCAAAAATGCTACTGCAAGTTCATGATGAGCTGGTGTTCGAAGTCGATGCCGACAAGGTCGATAAGATAAGCCAATTGATTACTGATGCTATGCAAGATGTCTTAACAGCAACAGCGGTTGAAAAAGGCTGGAACGTCAACTTTGCAGTGCCGCTATTGGTTGAGACGGATAGTGGTCAGAATTGGGATGAGGCGCATTGATTCTTAAGGAGATTTTAAGTAGGTTTAATGCTATTTAAGATACTTGACACTCGCAGCGTAAACTAAAAAAAACAGTCGCGTATTATAATTGTCGGTATAATAAACCTATCTTATTTTTTCCCAAATTATTTTTTAGTCTAAAGTGAGCCTTAGCGCTCACTTTTTTTATTCTAAAAATCAGGAGCGCTTATTTTGGCTGCAGATGGCATTATCGAAATCCCCGGCATTATCTTACTGATAGCCTGTATATTACGTTGCGTGCAATATGTAGTGCAGAGTGAAAGCAAGCAAAGTCTTTATTTTTGGCTGGCATCAGTATTGACGTTTTTTGCGGTGATCCGTCGCGAGTTAAACTATTTACCTGAGTTGTTTATTGATAGCGATTTTTCACTGTTAAATCAGTCCTATGACTGGTGGGAAGATGCGGTACTTCTTATAGTTTATCTGCTTATCGTGGGTTTATTAGCATATACCTGGCGTTATCTCTGGGCAGTACTAAAATCAGTGCCGGTTTATTTATATCTTATGATAGTAGGGTTAGCATTATTAGAATATATGGGCGAAAACGCGATTATGATTCCTAAAGGTTTAGGAGAGATCGTTGAAGAAATGGCAGAAACTGGCGTTTACGCGATTGCATTGACCTATATATGGCGTTTTAAACCGCTTATGTTTGAAAGACGCTTGCCACTTAATAAGCGCTATTCATCATGCCAAGCGTAGCAATCACTGGTCATGATAGCATTTGTCTTAGCGCTAACTTTTAATAGAGAGTTTGCTATACTAAAAGTTAGCGCATTTTTTCAGGCATCATTTATCATCAATCATTAAGCGAGTCATTATGAATATATTCATTACGGGTGCATCACGCGGTATCGGTCTAGCGACAGCAAAACGATTGCTCGCAAAAGGTCATAGCGTCGGTCTTTTTGATATTGACACGGTTGAGCTTGAGCGTGCGATTGATGATAAAACTTTTAAAAAAGCGCTAAAAGGCAATCGTCTCGTCCATGGTCATCTAGATGTCATTGACCCTGAAGCATGGGATACGGCAATCGATCATATGCTGGAGAATTTTGGTGGTATTGATGTCTTGATTAATAATGCTGGCGTATTGGTGAGTGGCGCGTTGCCCAATACTGACTTGGACAAGCAATTGTCATTGATTGATATCAATTGTAAAGGTGTGCTCATCGGCTGTCATAAGCTAGCGCCGCATTTAGCCGACAGAAAAAATGCCAAAATCATTAATCTCTCATCTGCCTCAGCGATATATGGTCAATCTGAAGTGGCAACTTATTCTGCCAGTAAATTCTTTGTCCGCGGTTTAACCGAAGGGCTAAATATTGAATACGCTGAGCTAGGTATCAAAGTGATTGATGTCATGCCACTATGGGTAAAATCCGACATGACGAAAGACATCAAGGTCACCAGTATCGACCGTTTGGGCATCAATCTAAACGTTGACGATGTGGCTAAAACCTTGTGTAAATTAAGCGCTCAGCCGAATCGCAAGCTGTCACGGACTCACTATCCTATTGGCTTTCCTGCGAAAATGCTACATACAGCGTCACAAGTCGCCCCTGACTCATTAATGCGCTTTATCAATAGTAAAATCGGTACTAAATAAATTTAGATTATAAATTTCAAAGGTAACATGACAATATTTAAACGGCTACCAAGATTTGGCAGCCGTTTTTTTACGGTTAAATAAGCAACCTTCGTACATATTTTTAACATCCTGTGACACCTTACTACTAGAGGCAATGATGATAAGCGGACAAAATAGCTATACGACCACATTTAAACCCTACTAGGCTTGTTAACTATAAAAACTAAGGAAGACAGTATGGAACACTCAAAAACCCCGCTACCAGAAGAGATGAATCACATCGAAGGTGATGAAAATATTGATAATGATATCGATGAAGGTCAAAATAACCAAGGTAGCCAAGAGGTCGATTTAGACAATCCTATGCTGCATGTTATCGACAATGATGACTTTGACGATGATGCAGGATTTAATAATTCGCAAGTCGGGAGTGATGCAACCCAAGGTCTTACCCCTGTACATCATCAAAATATCGATGAATCACGTATTGATGAGTTGCTGGTTGAAGAGAATTTAGATGATAGCCATTACCCCAGTATTGCCGACATTGCTGACAAAGACGCGGCAAAACTAAGCCATGACAATGACTTTTAAATAGTACTTTTAGAAAATTATTGATAAAAAAATACCGAACGTGATGTTCGGTATTTTTTTGAATATTCATTTGATATTAAAAACGTTTATGCCCAACCATCCAGAGTCCCTGCCCAACCTTTTACCAATGGCGCACTCATTGCCTCTAACAAGTCTATATGTGCTTCATCAGCGTTGAGCGCTGGAATATAATGGTATTCTTGCCCGCCAGCATGCAGGAAAGTCTCGCGGTTTTCGATAGCCAATTCTTCCAAGGTTTCTAGGCAATCTGCCGAAAACGCAGGACTCAGAATTTGTACCGAGCGCACACCTGAGCTGCCCCACTCTTTGAGTACCACATCGGTATAGGGCTTAATCCATTCTTGCTTACCAAAGCGTGACTGGAAACTGATAATCCATTCATCTGGTTTTAGCCCAAGCTCATGAGCCACTTGTGCCGCCGTACATTTACAGCGCTTCGGGTACGGATCGCCTTTATCAGCATAAGGCTGCGGAATACCGTGAAAGCTAAACATGAGCTTTTCAGGCTTGCCATGTACCGCTTGAAAACGGCGGATGCTATCTGCTAATGCTTTAATATATAAAGGATGAGCAAAGTAATCTTTAACTATCGTTATATTGGGCAAATTACGCTGCTTCAGCGACCACTTAGTAATCGCATCATAAACTGCACCTGTTGAAGTCGCTGAATACTGCGGAAACACGGGTAACATGACGAAATGGTCAACCCCTTCGCTACGCAATTGATCCATGACATCAGGCAAACCCGGATTACCGTAGCTCATCGCGGCATGAACAGACACGCGAAATGGCGCAGCACGTTCAGCCAAACGCTTGTCTAACATCTCAACTTGCGCGTTAAGAATATTGCGCATCGGCGAATCGCCATCCCAAATACTGGCATATGCTTCTGCTACCCGTTTCGGGCGACTTGGCAGCACAAACAGATTGAGGATAATCGCCCATAAGAATTTTGGGATTTCAATCACGCGCGGATCGGACAAAAACTGTTTGAGATAACGACGGACAGCTGGCGCGGTCGGCTCATCTGGCGTACCAAGGTTGACAAGTAAAACGGCAATACGGGGAGGCAGGTCAGGTTTCATAGCAGCACTGTTTTATAGTTAAGTTGATGAAGGAAGCTCTACAAAAGATTGTTAAGACAGTATTCAATGAGCACGCTGTTAGTGTAGCATTTTAACCCTTTATAACGCATGGCAAAAGTGTCCTTGTACAATTTGACACGCAGTTATCACTACTCGCCTACGTCGATAGCGCCTAAAACTTGTAGCAATGACCCAGCATTTTTTTCGATTGGCTTAATAACATAAAAACTAAGTATGAAAGGCTGCGCTTGAAGGTTGTACTCATATGCGCATCGCCCTACAATAGGCAAGCACATGGTCAAAAAACAGTGTAGATAAAACGCTTTTAGTAAACCATTTAAAAATATCGGCAAAACGAGTTGTCGATACAGTGTCCTTCTTATTTTATTGATGATTGTTGTCTTGTGAGGTAGCTTTGAACGCACGCCCTGATAATACCAGTGACCAGTCCGCCACAGATAAAAGCAATGCTAAAGGCAATGCTAAAAGCTCAATCAACACTGAGGAATTATTGAACTCAGTCGGAGTCGTCACGCCCCAGACTCTTCATTTCGCTGAGCCATTAACTCTAGAGTGTAATCGCACTTTACCATCATTCGATTTGATTATCGAAACCTATGGTACGCTTAATAGCGACAAGTCAAACGCTGTGCTTATTTGCCATGCCCTATCAGGCAGTCATCACGCAGCAGGCTTTCATAGCGATGAAGATCAAAAAGCTGGCTGGTGGGACAATATGATCGGACCCAATAAGTCCATTGATACCAATCGATTCTTTGTGGTCTGTGTTAATAATATCGGTAGCTGCTTTGGCTCTACTGGTCCCACGACAATAAATCCAGATAGCAGTCAAGCACAAGTATATGGACCTGACTTTCCTCTGGTCACTATCAAAGACTGGGTCAAGACCCAAGCCATGCTTTCAGATCGCTTGGGCATTGACGTCTGGCATGCCGTCGCCGGTGGTTCAATGGGCGGTATGCAAGCGCTGCAATGGTCAGTAGATTACCCAAACCGTTTAAAACGTTGCGTGGTTATTGCCAGTACGCCCAAGCTGTCTGCGCAAAATATCGCCTTTAATGAGGTAGCACGCCAGTCTATTTTATCTGATCCTGACTTTAAAGACGGACGCTATCTGCTAGCAGGTACTTACCCTCGCCGAGGGCTTATCCTTGCGCGAATGGTAGGACACATTACCTATCTGACTGACGATGCAATGAAAGCCAAGTTTGGCCGTGATTTAAAGTCGGGCAAGTTTATGTATGGCTATGATGTTGAGTTCCAAGTCGAAAGCTATCTGCGCTATCAAGGTGAGCGCTTTAGCGAAAATTTCGATGCCAATACCTATTTGCTCATGACCAAAGCGCTAGATTACTTTGACCCGACACGGGATTATCCATTAGAGTCTGCTATAGATTCGTCGCCAGAATCTTTAGCCTCGTCCTTGGCTGAGTCTGTAAAAGCGGATAGTAGCGAAGATGAGCTAGTAAATACTTTAGCGGACAGTGCGGATATCGACAACATAAGTGCAACCAATCATCAAGAGCTGACCGCATTGAAAGCCGCCTTTGCCCATACTGAATGCCAGTATCTGATTGTGTCATTTACCACGGATTGGCGTTTTGCTCCCGAGCGCTCACAAGAGATTGTCGATGCGCTGATGGCGACTGGTAAACCGGTCAGCTATATCAATGTCGATGCGCCGCACGGGCATGATTCTTTCTTATTTGATATTCCGCGTTATATGGGCGCTGTCAAAGGCTTCCTAAATGCACCATTTATGACTGATAACCGAGACCAAAACAGTCAAAAAACATTAGGAGCGCGCTCATGAGAATGGATCATCAATTGGCTGAGCGTTGGATTGCCCCACACTCACATGTGCTTGACTTAGGCTGTGGTAATGGCGAGCTGCTCGCGCATTTACAGCAAAATCGCGGCGTAACGGGTTATGGACTTGAGATTGACGAGGACAAAATCAATGAAGCCATCGCTAATGGTTTATCCATTGTTGAGCAAGACTTGAATGACGGCTTGGCGCGTTTCGCTGATAATAGTTTTGATACTGTAGTAATGGCACGTGCACTACAAGCAGTCAAATCGCCTGATATACTGTTGCTTGATATGCTGCGCGTCGCTCGTGAAGCAGTTATTACTTTTCCTAATTTTGCCCATTGGCAGAACCGAATACATTTGGGTTTGAAAGGTATTATGCCGGTCTCAGAAGCGCTGCCTTATGAGTGGTACAACACCCCAAATATTCATCTATGTACCTTTAAAGATTTTGAGAAACTGTGCGCGCAGCATGATATTCATATTATCAATCGTTTTGCCGTCAGTGATTCTGAAAAAGGGCATTCACCGTTGATGACAGCATTGATAAGACAAGCGCCAAACCTATTGGCAGATGTCGCTATTTATCGCGTCACCAAACAAAAACCTAAATGATATTTGCTACTGCTAGCTCTTATTAAAAGTAATATTGACACCCATAAGTACAACCTTAACCTTAATAAAGTCTTAATATATTCTTACATCTAAGTAACTCTATGATTTTATTGAGGACAACGAGGTATAGATAGGCAGTAAATCGTGTAATTAGTATTTGAGTTTCGTAAGTTTGGGTGTTAAGCTAGCGAAATAGTGTCAACTGCACCCCGATTAATACCGTTTGTCGGCTTTATTGGAGTCCATTGGCACATGATAACGATTAATTATATTGCTAATAATTAGGTAAGTTGGTCTTGCAAGATGTCGCCTAATTGTTATCGCCGTTTAACTGTCTTTAGCGAGACAATGTTTAGCGGGACAATTTTTTTTGCTTATTAACTGCCTAATTTTGGAGCTGCTATGAAATTATTAAAAGCTGCGTTGTTTACTGCCTTTTTTTCTTGTGCAGGTTTTGCCAACGCTGAGTTAATATCAAACGTACCACTTGATACGTCACGTTTTGAGCTAATGCCTGTCAGCGAGTTGTCCAATCGCGCGGCTCAAGGTAATGATCATGCTCAATTTTATCTGGCCAAGCGTTTGCAAAAAGGCGAAGGTATTGCCAAAAATACCCAACAAGCGATTCAGTGGTATACCAAGGCAGCTCAGCAAGGTGTTGCCCCTGCTCAGCTTAACTTAGCCATCATGTACTTGCGCGGTGAAGGTGTACAACCAAACCTACAACAAGCGCGTGGTTGGTTAGAAAAAGCCGCTATGCGTGGTGATAACCGTGCTAGCTATACACTTGCCTTGTTAGATGAAAAGCAAAAAAATCTAGTCGATGCTTATAAATGGTACGACTTGGCTGCCCGTGATGGCATGCTCGATGAAAAAGTCCGTAATAAAGCCCGTGGCAAAATTGGTCAATTGGCATTAAATTTATCCAGTGCTGATATCGCTAGTGCTCGCAGCAAAGCAGATACTTGGTTTCAGAGTAAATAAGTTTTAATTTACTTTATACAATGAATATGCAAAAAGCTCAGTATTTTACTGGGCTTTTTTATTGACTATTTTTATCATCGCCTATATCTGGCTTAAGAAGGATAAAACACCCAAAATATTCCTAAAATTTGCTACACTACGCGCGCATTAGCTAATTCCACAATCGTGCTAGTGTTATGAATCTTACCAACTCATTCTAACCGTTAATGATAAAAAGCACCTTAACCAAATGCACTAGGTTTGCGACCTAGCCAGCAGGAGAAAAACATGAGTACCTCACAGACTGATAACGTAAAAGCATCAACCCATGCGACCGAATACGACAGCGTGACCAATAATATTGTCGTCGCTGCCCTATATAAATTCACTCGCTTTGCTGACTTTGAAAAGTACCGTGACCCAATTCTAAATACCATGCTCGACAATGACGTCAAAGGCACCTTGCTAATTGCCAGCGAAGGTATTAATGGGACCATTTCTGGCAGCCGCCAAGGTATCGATAACGTCCTAGACTATCTGCGTAGTATCGAAGCGATTGGCAGTTTTACTTTTAAAGCATCTTACACCAATGCCCAGCCTTTTTATCGCACCAAAGTAAAGCTTAAAAAGGAAATTGTCACGATGGGTGTAGAGAATATCGACCCATTGCAATCGGTAGGGCGCTACGTAAAGCCAAGCGACTGGAATGCCTTAATCTCAGACCCTGATGTCATCCTGATTGATACACGTAATGATTATGAAGTAAAAATTGGCACGTTCCAAAATGCGGTCAATCCTAATACCGAAACGTTTCGTGAATTCCCAGAATACGTGGCAAAAGAGCTGGACCCAAGCAAGCATAAAAAAGTCGCCATGTTCTGTACGGGCGGTATCCGCTGCGAAAAATCAACGGCATTTATGCGCGAGCAAGGTTTTGAAGAGGTTTATCATTTAGAAGGCGGCATTTTAAAATATCTAGAAGAAGTACCTGCCAGCGATTCTATGTGGGAAGGTGATTGCTTTGTCTTTGATAACCGTGTCTCAGTCAATCACAACTTAGAAAAAGGCAGTTATGAGCAGTGTTTTGCCTGTCGTATGCCGATTACGCAAGATGAGATGCAAAGCCCTGCCTACATAAAGGGTGAGTCATGTCCGCATTGTATCGATAAAGCGACCGATGAGCAAAAAGCACGCTTTCGTGAGCGTGAGCATCAAATGCAATTGGCACAAAAACGTGGTGAAGCCCATATCGGTAGTGACGTCATTGATGTCGTCGAGAAGCGCAAAGCAGCTAAGGTCGAAGCTCGCCGTCAAACAGACGCAGCCAATAAAACTAAAGCTGGCTAAATTTATGCCTTAGGGACATGGAAAATGCGATAAAAAAAAGAGAGGCTCCTATGAATAGAGCCTCTCTTTTTTGTTATTCGCTATTTATAGCGCTAACTATAAATTCAAACTGTTATTACAAAACTTAAAACAAAATACGCACACGAATTGTCTCTTGAACGTCTTTCAACTGATCTAAAGCCGCGGTTGAGTCATTATAATCGACATCCATAACGAGATAGCCGACATCGCCTTCTGTCATCAAGCTCTGTGCCAAGATATTGATATTTGCTTCAGCAAACAGACGGTTAATCTGTGACAGGACGCCTGGTACGTTTCTGTGGATATGTAGCAGGCGATGCGTGCCTTCTTTAAACGGAATCGATACTTCTGGGAAGTTGACCGCCGTTGCTGTATCGCCTTGGTCAGAATATCGCACAAATTTATCTGCAACTTCCAGTCCAATATTTGCCTGTGCTTCTTGCGTTGAGCCACCGATATGCGGGGTCAAGATGACATTATCGAACTTACGCAGTGGTGATTCAAACTCTTCATCAGCAGATTTTGGCTCTTTTGGGAACACATCAATTGCTGCACCCAAGATTTTGCCAGATTCAAGCACGGCAGCAAGGTCATCAATCTCGACACAAGTACCACGCGCAGCATTGATAAAGTAGCTGCCGTCTTTCATATGCGCAAACTGCGCCGCGCCCATCATGTAGCGTGTGCTTGGCAGATCAGGTACATGCAAAGTCACGATATCAGCAGTAGATAACAGCTCTTCTAAGCTAGCTACTTGGACTGCATTACCTAGTGGCAGTTTGGTCAAAACATCATGATAAATGACTTTCATACCAAAGCTTTCAGCCAATACAGACAGCTGCGAGCCAATAGAGCCATAACCGACGATACCGATGGTTTTGCCGCGTACTTCATGTGAGTTAGTCGCAGACTTACCCCAACCACCGCGATGTACAGTGGCACTCTTTTCAGGGATACCGCGATAGAGCATAATGGCTTCAGCAAGTACCAGCTCAGCGACCGAACGGGTGTTTGAGAATGGCGCATTGAAGACCGGGATACCGAATTCACGAGCAGCATCTAAATCTACTTGGTTGGTACCAATACAAAAGCAACCAATGCCGATAAGCTTATGTGCATGCTGAAGCACTTCACGTGTCAGCTGCGTACGCGAGCGAATACCGATAAAATGAGCATCTTTAATCTTTTCAATCAGCTCATCTTGATCCAATGCATGACTGATATTTTCAATGTTTTGATAACCAGCATCTTTTAATACTTTTAAAGCATTGTCGTGCAGACCTTCAAGCAATAAAAACCGGATTTTGTCTTTTTGGAGTGATAACGCCATGTGAGAACTGTCCTATAATTGTCTTATAAAAATCATCTGAGGGATAAGCTTGGATGAATGAAACGAAAAGAGTCTGGATATCTTACACAAAATTGGGCGGCGATGTTAGCAGATTAGATGAATTATTGGTTATCAATCCTGAAAACTTTTTATGCTATAGTGAATCCTGCTATCCAAATGAGCAAGTACCCCTTCTTTATGCTGTGTACGCATATACAGAGGCAAACTAATAACACTCTACGATTGCGACGACTATTAAATTGCAATAATATACATCGTTAATATTCCCTTAACAACATACATCATTACACACGTTCAGTTATAGCCATTTGGTTATATAATAACTCTTATAATAATCCTCTTTATGCATAGCACTCACGTTGATACCGAGATTTGACCATGACTTCTTTATCTAGCCAAGCCCTACCTGAAACCCATGCAGCTGCTGTTCAAACCATCCTCAGCGCTCTGCTTGATACCCATCAGTTTGATGCCAGCCAAATTAAAACTGATAGTGAAAGCTTAGAACATTGGGGTAAAGACTGGACCAAGCACTTCGCACCCGCACCTGCGGCTATCGTCTTTCCAAAGACTACTGAGCAAGTACAAGCAATTGTATTACTTGCTAATGATCATGATGTGGTATTGACCCCAAGTGGCGGTCGTACGGGATTATCCGCAGGTGCAGTCGCTGCCAATGGTGAGATTGTGGTCAGTATGGATAAGATGAACCATATCGGACAATTTTATCCTGCCGATCGTATGGTTGAGATTGAAGCCGGTGTGGTCACGCAGCAGTTGCAACAGTTTGCTGAATCGAAAGACCTCTACTACCCTGTCGATTTTGCTTCTGCTGGCTCCAGTCAAATCGGCGGTAATATCGGCACCAATGCTGGCGGCATCAAAGTTATCCGCTATGGCATGACCCGTCAATGGATTATGGGGCTGACTGTGGTGACCGGTAAAGGTGATATCTTGCAACTTAATCGCGGTATGGTCAAAAATGCTACTGGCTATGACTTACGTCAATTGTTTATCGGTAGCGAAGGCACACTTGGCTTTGTCACTCATGCACAAATCAAGCTTGAGCGTCAGCCGCAAGACTTAAACGTCATGGTCTTAGGCATGGACAGCTTTAATGATGTGATGAATGTTCTGTCTGCTTTTCAAGCACAGATAGATTTGACCGCGTTTGAATTCTTTGATGACGTAGCGATTGATAAGCTGATGGCACACGGTCAAGTACAAGAGCCATTTGAATCGCGCACCAAATTCTATACGCTATTAGAATTTGAAGCGCCATACGAGCCTATCATGGATAAAGCCATGGCGATATTTGAAGATTGCATGGAGCAAGGCTGGGTCGTCGATGGTGTGATGAGTCAAAGTCTAGCGCAAGCGGAAGAGCTATGGAAACTACGCGAATATATCTCTGAGACCATCTCAGTATTTACCCCGTATAAAAACGATGTCTCAGTACTTATCAGTCATGTCCCTGAATTTATCGCTGAGATTGATCATATCGTCAGTAGCAACTACCCTCACTTTGAAGTCTGTTGGTTCGGTCATATCGGTGATGGTAACTTGCATTTAAATATCTTAAAACCTGAAAATATGAGTAAAGACGATTTCTTTAGCGAGTGTCAAGTCGTCAACAAATATGTGTTTGAGAATGTACAAAAATATGGTGGTTCAGTCTCTGCTGAGCATGGCGTAGGTATGACTAAAAAGCCGTATCTACATTATAGCCGCAGCGAAACTGAGATTGATTATTTACGCGAAGTAAAAAAGGTTTTTGATCCCAATAATATTATGAACCGTGGTAAGATTTTTGATATGTAAGGCGTTCTTACTCTTGATATATCTTTAATTATTAAGGATAAATAGAAAGACGCTCAATCGATAAGATTAGCGTCTTTTTTTATGCTCAAATAACGCTAGTACGATATATTTAAGTGAATCGCCTATATCTTTCTAAAGTGGCATAAACTATACATACAGCAGCGCTAAACCTGCGACGAGCAGCACACTCAAAAAACCCTGAACAACTAAAAAAGCCTGATGCGGCGCAGCGACATGGCGCACCATATTACCTAGCGCATTGTAAGTGATGCCCGCTGCATTGATATGAGGCGGCGTATCAAAATTTTTGATCACTTGTAAGAATAATTCGGTATGATCGGGTCTCCAATCGTGGGGCGAAAATGGCAAAAACGGTGATAGCTGTGCCGCTTGTTTTTTGGTTGCAGGTGACCATAACCAACGTTCCAAAAACAGTAAGCGCATACGCCAATCAGAAAAACTGCGCTGCTTGATGACTTGTACTAATAGCACTTGAATGTTTTTATGACGTGTATCGACATATATACGCT
The DNA here is from genome assembly GCF_025642195.1 of Psychrobacter sp. SC65A.3. NCBI lineage: Bacteria > Pseudomonadati > Pseudomonadota > Gammaproteobacteria > Moraxellales > Moraxellaceae > Psychrobacter > Psychrobacter sp. SC65A.3. The sequence continues at coordinate 2,500,257 of NZ_CP106752.1, forward strand.
GAATTAGCGTCAGTACTCTGGCTTTTTCACCCTCAATGCACTGCAAAAAATGCCCATTGCCATAGCATAACGTGCCTGTAATACCCTGCTGCTGATTATAATTACGCGCATGACTTTCTACTTCTTCGAATATCGTCGTACTAAAACGCGAACTAAGCGTCATGCTACTGACGTACACCAATTGCACCAGTGCAGTATCTTCAATGTCGTCTAATGTTCTAAAAGCAGCAGTATGAATTTCAGGCGTCATTAAAAATTCCTAACGGGTTAATATTAAATATGAGCAAGGGAAAACAACCAAATAAAATTAAGTATAAATTTATCAAATGATGTCTATACGGGGCAGAAAGACTCACAAAAACCTAGCAAATCTTTACGACGTTTGACTGTCATTAGCTGACGAGCTTGATATCATACCAGTCGACATTTACTTCAATAAAACTATAATCAGCAGTCAATGTACGTTAAAAGGCAGTCAAAGCACCCTTGAAGTGCGATAGAGCCACTTGCAAACTTATAAAAATGCCTCATTAAAATAGATCATATGAGAAACGATCCTTATAACTTATTGTAAATACACAGATAAATGATTGTAACGATTCTCACAGCCTATTGGTATATTTTTCTCAACATTGTTATGCCGAAACCTTGTCCTTAAGTTGAGAATTAAGTTTGCCGTTATTTATCCCACTTATATAAAAATTAATCGCAAGATGTGTCGTACCTTCATTTATCAATATCACTTATCAACACCCGCATACAGAAAAAACAGACAGGAATTTTATGAGTAAGATAGAAAAACCAGAAGACTTTCATTTAACGATTGCTGAGATTAAGAAAAAAGACTACCCGCAACTTAAAGCGTTAATGGATCGAGTCTATGTCAATTTAGGCGGCGCATGGTCAAAGAATACAATTCATACTTTGATTGACGCTTTCCCAGAAGGGCAGATTGCTTTATTTGATCACGACGAGCTTATTGGTATCGTATTATCTATGCGCGTTGATTATGCAAAATTCTCTAATCCACATACCTATGATGACTTGATTGGTCATAAAGAGATTATCAGAGACAACCCTGAAGGTGATGCTATCTATGGTTTAGACGCTCTCATTGACCCTGAATACCGTGGTTATCGTTTGGGTCGCAGGCTGTATGATGCCCGTAAAGAGCTTTGTCGTCAGTTGAACTTCCGAGCAATTTTAGCTGGTGGTCGTATTCCAAACTACCATAACCATCAAGATTTAACGCCCGGTGACTATATCGATGCGGTTGCCTCACGTGAAATTCATGATTCTGCGCTTTCTTTCCAGTTATCGAATGGTTTTATCGTCAAGCGTATTTTGACCGCTTATTTGCCAGATGACAAACAGTCTAAAGGTTTTGCAACCTTGCTTGAGTGGGCAAATATTTATTATGAGCCAAAAGACTACAAGCCAAATACTCGCAAATCTGAAGTGCGTATTGGCGGTATTCAATGGCAGATGCGTGAAGTTGAATCGCCAGAGGAACTACTGCAACAGGTCGAATTCTTTGTTGATATTATGGCTGATTACAACTCTGACTTTGCCTGCTTACCGGAATTTTTTAACGCGCCATTGATGGGATTGTGTGAATCGACCGATCAAAACGTTGCGATTCGATTTTTGGCAGGCTATACCGAATGGTTTAAAAATGAGATATCGCATTTGGCTGTCAGCTATAACGTCAACGTTATTACTGGCTCTATGCCCTACTTGGATGAAGAAGATACCTTATTCAATGTCAGCTATCTGTGTCGCCGCGACGGTACGGTAGAAGAGCAACGCAAAATCCATATTACTCCGCATGAGCGTAGTGCGTGGGTGATTGAAGGCGGTGATGAAGTTAAGGTGTTTGATACCGATGCCGGTCGTATCGGTATTTTAGTCTGTTATGACGTTGAATTCCCTGAACTTGCCCGTCTAATGGCACTTGATGACATGGATATTTTGTTTGTGCCATTTTGGACCGATACCCAAAACGGCTATCTACGCGTACGCCACTGCGCCCAAGCGCGAGCCATTGAAAACGAATGCTATGTGATGATTTGCGGCTCAGTTGGTAACTTACCACAAGTTGAAAGTCTCGATATTCAATATGCGCAGTCATCTATCTTCTCGCCATCAGATTTTGCTTTCCCGCATGACGCGATTATGGCAGAAACGACGGCGAATACCGAGATGGTATTCTTTTCAGATGTGAATTTAGACAAGCTTATTCATGTCCGTAATGAAGGTTCGGTACACAATCTACTTGATCGCCGTGACGATTTGTATAGCTTGAAATGGAAGAGAAAATCTAAAATATCAGCGAGTAAATTGAGCGATGATGAGCTTCGAGAAAACTCTGGTAGCGTGCTTTTAGGCGATCCATTACAAAACCGTGCGCAAAAGCCTTAAGTAAGGACTATCTAACCGTTAATTAATAGCATACTTAATTAATGAGACTCTTAATATTTTAATCATACGGCTGACTATTCAGCCGTATATTTTTATCTATTCAAAACTATAGTCAATTCCAAATAAAACAGATACGTTATGTTCCAACATGTTCCAACGCAGTACTGGTATGAATTTTTCTGGCGTGCTGCGCCTACGCCGACAGAGGCTGCGTAAAATTCATCCCAGTCCTACTGTATCGCTTTAATACTGAACTCACTATACTTATAAAAGCCACCGAGCAAAAAAGCAGCCACTATGACGACTGATAGCGACAAGACGATTGAGAGACCTAAAAAGACACCCAAGCAAAAAGCACTTTCACTTATTAAAACTGTGCTGCTCTACGGCTTGGTATTTGCCATTATTTATACTGCTGTTAACTGGTGGCGACAGCCGGTCATGCCAGCCGATCCACAGTTGCAATTGATGGATTATCAAGGGCAGAGTATTGATTTGGCAGCAATGGGTGCGGATAAACCCACGCTGGTCTATTTTTGGGGTACGTGGTGTCCGATATGTAGCGTGACCTCACCGAATATTAATGCGTTGGCTACAGAAAATACCTATCCAGTCGTTACAGTCGCTATCAAGTCCGGCTCTGACCAAGAGTTACACAACTACCTTAAGCAAAACAATTATAGTTTTAATACTGTAAACGATAAAGAAGGCGCTATCTTTGATGATTGGCAAGGGCAAGTCACGCCCTCTTATGTCATATTAAAAAATGGCGAGATGAGCCAAGGGCTTACAGGTATTCAACCATTATGGTCATTAAAACTAAGACTGTGGCTGTCGTCAGTTTTTTAGGGCTGAAATTAACTGTAGTCTTAGTCTAGCACCTCACGCAAAAACCCTATAGCAGAGCTCACTGCTATAAGGTTTTTTGTCTAAAAATTTGAACAAATTAGGACATAAAACGCTGTGCAGCCGGCATCTTTAACATCAAGATCCAATAGATAGCGCCTGCTGGAATTAAGCTTGCATACCAAGAGATACTTGAAAATAATAGAGCGACTACAATCCCCACTACCATAGCGATAACAGCTGCCATGTTGACGCCCTTATAGGGACCATTTTCATCATATAGCTTGTCAAGATCTAGCTTTTGCTTACGCAAGAAATAATAGTCAACGACTAAGATGGCAAATATAGGACCCAAAAACGCTGAGTAAGTTTGAATAAATAAGTTTAACCCTGCAGCAGATTCATCTTTTACTAGCTCCCAAGGGAATGTCCCAAAGGCAAGCAACCCAACAATAACTGCAGCGGTTTTATACTTAATTTTGAAGATATCCATTAATGCATAGGCAGGCGGTACGACGTTGTTTAAGATATTGGTAGTGACCTGCGCAAAAGCAATGAAAAGCATCGTAATGATTAATAAAGGCTTGTTATCAACGGCGCTAGAAAAAACCTTGATAGGATCAACTTCACCAGTCGCACTGGTCACCATCACACCAATTAGACCCATAAACAATGTTGCAGGTAGGATAGAGTTGGCATAGATGGCTACTTGACGAAAAAGACCAACATCTTCTTTTAGTTCACGCGAATAGTCGGAGACGTTAAGCATCATCGTACTGTAAACGCCTAAAAACAGCATGGTTGCGCCCCAAAATGGCGCTCCCCAAGTCCCTTCTGTATTAATAAGATTGGTTGAAATCACATCACCATATTTATTAATCACACTAATAAACATGTAAATCAGTGAACCAATAATAAAAATTGAGCCAATGTTTTCAAGCCATTTGATACCATGAAAACCCAAAACGGACAGACCAATTTGTAAAAACTGAAAACCAACAAAGAAAACGACTATATTGCTGTAGCCAAACAAAGCATCAGACACCAAATTTAATGCACCAGCACCAATCCAGCTCTGAAAGCCAAACCAGACAATCGCAGGTACAGAGCGCACCAGTGCTGGTATGCGACTACCAGTGAAACCAAAAGATGAACGACTTTGCACCATAAACGGGATGCCATATTTATGACCTGCGCGACCGTTAATCATGAGCGCTGCACCAATAACCGTACAACCAATGGCGATTGCTAGCACTACTTGTAATAAGTTAAGGGTACCAACCAAACCTGACCCAACGGTGAAGGTACCAATAGAGACACACCCACCTAACCAAGTAAATAAATAAGACCAAGAGCCCATAATTCGTGTGGTTTGCGGCGCTAGGCTCTCTTCACCAACCCCTTTATGCTCTATTGTTTTTACACCTGCCGTAGCAACGGCTCCTTGAATATTGTCCATCACCTTCCCCTTCCTTGAGAATGTTGAATATTTATTGGTTAATAGCTGTTTCGTCCATTTCTATTTAATGTTGGATAGGTGCTGCATAGGCGCCAATTTTACTGGTTTTTAGACCACAGCCAACCAGTGCCTCAATCATACGAGTAGCCACAGTCACACCATCAATCACAGGCACACCCGTTTCCGCAGTCAGCCATTCTGTTAGGTCTGCCATCCCAGCACAGCCCAAAACCACCGCTTCACAGTTGTCTTCACGCACTGCACGTAAAATTTCATCACGAACTTTTTCACGGGCACCAGAGCCAGCTTCCTCAAGAGCAAGCACGGGTATGGCAGCAGAGCGTACTTTTCTACAGCGATGAGATAAACCATAACCATGAATCAAATCTTCAATCACGGGTACAGAACGTGGCAAGGTGGTGACCACACTAAAAGAGGTTGAAATCATACTAGCGGCTTTGACCGCCGCTTCACAAATTCCAATAACTGGACCTGAAAACACTTCGCGGCAAGCACCAATACCTGGATCATCAAAGCAGGCAACGACCACACCATCAATTCCTTCTTGTTCCGCTTGTTGTAAGCGTTTAATCAAATCAGGGACAGAGAGCGCTTCATCATGATGCCCTTGAATAGATGCAGGCGAATCCGTTCCAGAAGCGCCAATAATGGTCGTACCTGCACTGGCTTTTTGACGCGCGCTTTCAACGATTTTATCGGTCATAGAAGTGGTCGAGTTTGGGTTCATCACTAGAATTTTCATAGAGCCTCGCTATTCATAGGTTATCGTCATTATTCACAGATCAGCAGCATGTCACATTTGTTAACAATCATTGTTAACCATTATTGTTAACAAAACAATCTATTTTTTTAATATTTGTTGTAGCGATAACAGTCGCACACTATAATTGCGTCTATGAAAATAGAGAAAACCAAACAAACAGTTCCTGTGCTCGATGAAATACCCGAGCAAACTATTATTAACTCCATCACCGCTGCGGTGTCAGAGCAACGCTTGCCCGCTGGAACAAAGCTTGGCGAGCAGATGCTGAGTGACTTGTTTAACTGCAACAGAGCCAATGTGAGGCGAGCACTCTCTACCCTTGCAACGATGCATGTGGTGCAATTACAGCCCAACCGAGGCGCTTTTGTTTCAACTCCGTCACCGAAAGAAGCAGGTGATGTGTTTGAAGCACGGCGCACGATTGAGCGTACGCTTGCCCGTAAAGTAATCAAAAATGCCAGGCTGCAAGACATTGCTGACATGCGTGCTACGATAGCTGCCGAAGCTGACGCGCGGGCGCAAGGTGATAAGCCTGCGGAACTACGCCTATCGCGCACTTTCCATATGCAGTTGGCAATGATTTCAGGCAATACAGTTTTAGAGCGGTTTTTGAGTGAACTTACCTTACGTACCACGCTAATCATTGGGCTATATAATAAAGTTGGCTCATCTAACTGCGCTGAAGACGAACATCTTGGCATGGTAAATGCCATTGAAAACAGGGATGAAGAAGGTCTGTTATTGCTGATTAATCAACACTTGAATCACTTAGAATCTAGCCTGGATTTTAAATGCGCAGCAAAACCTTTCTTTAGCTTAGCCGAGCAGCTGACTATCGTGCCTGCTTGAGTATTGGTAATAGAAATGCACTTGTAGCACCCTTTAAAGCCGTTTACATTAAAAAACCTGCCAATCATTTGACTGGCAGGTTTTTTATTTAAAATAATCAGCGGCGATAAAAACTAGCCAACTAAAGCATCCATTTTTCTATACTGATAATCTAGCGCTTATGCTACGGCTTTATACGTCATATGACCTTGCGTGGTATTCACACCTTAATAAACCCATATTAGTAAGTGTATGTTTCATTTCTTGAAATCGAATTGAATCGGATATGATATGTGATGCAGATTGAAATCAATGAATAAGAAAAGTTAAATCAACAACGACTATCAACTACTGAAAGTAGGGATTATCTGACGATAGTGATATGATGCTGTCTTGCACATAAAGACAGCATGGACATTGATTGCTCAATTTATTATCACCTTTATTATCCTAGCAGATATAAAATAACAACTAATCGCTTGTTAAATGAATTTTGTGACGGTTTTGACGGACATAGAAACGATACTCGGCAGCTCTTCTTACCCCACTCTTTTTGTCATATAATAGCGAGTGTTATCTACTTTCAATCAAATTATTACTTTAGCTTTTGTAGCCAGCTTTACACGCACTTTTTAATTCAATTTACATTTTCATCACCATTCTAAAAGACGCCTTCTATGACTGATAAAAGTACTGATATGCCAAGCCAAGACTATAAAGATACTCTAAACCTTGCCGACACGCCGTTTGCGATGCGTGCAAACCTTGCCAAACGTGAGCCAGATTGGCTAGCAGCTTGGGAAGCAGATGATGTTTACGGTAAAATTCGTGCGGCACGTGCTGGGGCAACCAAATACATTTTGCATGATGGTCCTCCATACGCCAACGGTCAGATTCACTTGGGTCATGCAGTCAATAAAGTACTCAAAGACATTATCGTAAAATCAAAAACGCTATCTGGTTTTGATGCGCCTTATGTGCCCGGTTGGGACTGTCATGGTCTGCCTATCGAGCAAAAAGTCGAAGCCAAACATGGCAAAGTCGGTCAAAAGGTTTCTGCAACCGAATTCCGTGGTCTATGTCGTGAATATGCCAGTACACAGATCGAATTACAAAAGGCGGATTTTAAGCGTCTGGGTGTGTTTGGTGATTGGGACAATCCTTATCTAACCATGAACTTCCATCAAGAAGCCAATATCGTGCGCGCCCTTGCCAAAATTTATGACAATGGTCACGTAACTCGCGGTATGAAGCCGGTCAATTGGTGCTTGGATTGTAGTTCAGCATTGGCTGAAGCCGAAGTTGAATATCAAGATAAAGTCTCAGACGCCATTTATGTCAGCTTTGATATTGTAGACAGTGACAAAGTTGCGGCATTGGCTGAAATAGACGGCAATATCTCTGCCGTTATCTGGACGACGACGCCTTGGACATTGCCTGCTAACCAAGCTATTGCAGTCCATCCTGAGCATGATTATAGTGTGGTCGCTACGGAAAACGGCAACTTACTACTGGCGACTGATTTGGTTGAGTCGGCGCTAAGTGAATTTAAACTCGAGAATAAAGGTGTCTTAGCTACCGTATCAGGTCGCGAGCTTGAAGGTCTACATGCTCAGCATCCGCTTATCGATGTGCGTCAAGTGCCATTAATCTTGGGCGATCACGTAACGACTGACAGTGGTACTGGCTTGGTCCATACTGCACCGGGTCATGGTCTTGACGATTATATCGTTGGTCTAAAATATAATTTGCCTGTTGAAAACCCAGTGAGTGGTACGGGTGTTTATTTAGAAAGCGCGGTGGTATTTGCTGGTGAGCACATATATAAAGCCAATCCACAAATCATCGCTGCCCTACACGAAAACGGTCATCTGGTTAGCCATACCAAAATTGAGCACAGCTATCCGCACTGCTGGCGTCATAAATCGCCAATCATTTTCCGTGCCACGCCGCAGTGGTTTATCAGCATGGAAACACAAGGTTTGCGTGAGCGCGCACTTGCTGATATTCCAGCGGTTCAATGGACACCAGCGTGGGGTCAAAACCGCATTGAATCTATGATGACAGGTCGCCCAGATTGGTGTATTTCTCGCCAGCGTACGTGGGGCGTACCGATTACTTTCTTTACCCATAAAGAAACCGGCGAGCTGCATCCAAATACGCTTGAACTGATGGAAACGGCAGCACAAAAAATCAATGAAGGTGGCGTAGAAGCATGGTTTGATGCCAGCTGTGAGGATTTTTTAGGCGCGGAAGCTGCTGATTATGATAAAGCGACTGATACCTTAGACGTTTGGTTTGACTCTGGCACGACACATTTTGCCGTACTTGATCAACGCGACGAGTTAACCAATCCTGCTGATATGTACTTAGAAGGCTCTGACCAACATCGTGGCTGGTTCCAGACGTCATTGCTGACCTCAGAAGCCATGTACGAGCGCCCACCGTTTAAGCAAGTATTGACCCATGGTTTTGTAGTTGATGAAAACGGTCGTAAGATGAGTAAATCACTAGGCAATATCATCACGCCGCAAGAAGAGATCAATAAAACGGGCGCAGATATGCTGCGTTTGTGGATTGCATCGAGCGACTATCGTTATGAGATGAGCGCGGGTAAAACTGTCTTTAAGGGTGCAATCGATATGTATCGCCGCATTCGTAATACCCTACGCTTCTTGCTTGCCAATACCGATGATTTTGATCCTGCTACCAATAGTGTTGATATTAATGAGCTGGTTAGCCTTGATAAATTTATCATTGAGCGTGCACAAACAGTACAAGCACAAATCATTAGTGCTTATGATGCGATGGACTTTCACCAAGTCACGCAACATATCACCGCCTTCTGCTCGCAAGACTTGGGTAGCTTCTATTTAGATATTATCAAAGACCGTCAATACACCACCCAGACTGACGGTCAGCCACGCCGCTCTGCGCAAACAGCTATTTATCATATTGCTCATGCACTTATTCGCTGGATTACGCCGATTTTATCATTCACGGCCCAAGAAGCATGGGAAGTATTACATGGTGCTGATAGCTATGTGTTTACTGAGGAATGGTATACCTTCCCAGAGTTTGAGCTGAGCGCCATCAGCAACGATGACTGGCAACGTATCATGCTCGCAAAAGATATGGTTAATAAACATATCGAAACGGCACGTGGCGAAAAAATCATCAATGCCAACTTATCCGCTGACGTCAATCTATATGCTGATGGCGCTATGCATGAAAGCCTAGCTAAGCTTGGTGAAGAGCTGCGTTTTGTACTCATTACCAGTAGCGCAACTTTAAAACCTTTGAGTTCTGCCCCTGCTAATGTAGCAAGCACAGATGAACAAGCGGACAGTAATAGTTCAGCGGCAGATTTAGTCGTCGAAGTAAATGCTGCAACCGGTACCAAGTGCGTGCGCTGCTGGCATATCCGTGACGACATTGGTACAGATAGCACACATTCAGAATTATGTGCTCGCTGTGCAACTAACGTCAGCGGTGACGGCGAGGTGCGCCACTATGCCTAATTTAACGCCTAATCCCACGAACTTACCGGATGATAAACAGCCGTCTATCGAAGTCGACAACTCACCTAAACCGGCTCATGCAACTACGGGTAGCTCATCGACGCCTAAAAGTCGCTCGAATAAGACGCCAAAGATGATTGCTAATGGTCGCCTTGCACTTAACTGGTATCTGTTGTCACTGGTCGTGGTTATTTTTGATCAGTGGACGAAATGGTTGGCTGAAACCAATCTGACCTTTCTTGAACCTGTACCTGTGATTGAGCCGTTTCTAAACTGGACGCTTGCTTACAACTACGGCGCGGCTTTTAGCTTTTTGGCAGATGCTGGCGGTTGGCAAAAGTGGTTTTTTGCAGGGCTCGCACTATTGATGTCGCTATTTTTAATAGGCTATCTGCTTAAAGCGCCTCGTCAAGCTAAGCTGTTATCACTCGGTTTAGCATTGGTATTAGGCGGTGCCGTTGGTAACTTAATCGATCGCTTATTACATGGTCATGTCATCGATTTTATCCATGTGCATTATGCTGATGTTTGGCATTATCCTATCTTTAATATTGCTGATATTGGTATCTGTATCGGTGTGGCAATGATTGTGATTGATATGCTGTTTCTAGAAAAGAAACGTGAAGTTTAACGCGTCTTTATAATATTAAAAGTACAATCTATTAACAATAAAAAGCCCTACTATATCGATTATAGCGGGGCTTTTTATTGTTTAAAAACGCAATAGAGTCGCACAAACTACTGCCTTTATTGAGCATTTCAAACCTGTATTATTATTTCACTATACCCTATCCAGCCCTATATATTAGCCTACCCACTATCACAAGGCTATCTGTATCCTCTACGTTCACCAGCTTATCCGGATAATCTGAATGTAAGCTATGCAATCGAAGTACATTGCCCGCTTCTATAAATACCTGCTTAAACATCATATGTTTACCATTTAAAATCACAGCATATATACTTCCATCTTTTATGCAGTTGTCATTTATCGCTATTCCCACTTTATCTTTAATATTGATATAAGGTTGCATACTACTATCTGTCGCATAAATTAATCTAAAAGACTGGGGGTCTATACCTTTCTCCTTAAAAAACTGAGGATGAAAGTAACATTCTTCTTCGATTTCTTCATGACAGAAATAGGTTTTATATATCGGTACTTTTATTAAATTGTCGGATGTCTCTTCACCAAAACCTAGACCATTATTTGCCTTTTTAGCGACATCATGTTCATGATCCAACCAGTTGATATGTTTATTAAAAAATACTTCAATTTTATTTGCTGTCTCATCGCCAATGGCTTTAATAGGATTCTTGCCGATATAGTGACCTAATAACGCATAGTTAATGTTTGTACCTTGAGATAACATCATTCTTGTTATTTTATAATTTTGCATCAGTGTTCTGACGTTTTCACGTCTAACCATCTCTATACTGGTAAATTTTTCAGTCACTTATCTCTCCGAGGCTTTCAGTCAAAACAGCTATAAACAAATCTGTCTCAAAAAATAAATTTTAATGGATGATTTGATAGAACTAAAGTCACTCCATTAAATAAGATTCTTCTGTAAAAAATCCAAACCGCCATCCGCCAATATAAATAGTAACCCTGCCATGTTAATGATGACAGTCAAATAATACGCAATACGGAATTCAGGCTTTTGTGACTTATGACGCAAGTAGGTTTGTGCGACCATTGCCCCGACCCAGCCACCAAGCGCACTTAAAACATGTAATGTCATTTCAGGTGTTCGCCAGTCGTTATTTTGAGCCGCCGCTTTGTCTTTAGCATACATGGTATAGGTTATCATGCCCAATACAGCATACCACCCAACAATTAGCCAGCTAAGCTTATTCATGACCGCCAGTAATATCAGTACACCATAAAATCCAACACCAAGAAACAAGCGTTTCTTCTGCCCCGCTTCAAACTCTGCTTGGGCGTTACGTTTGTGATTACGCTGGCGAATTTGCTTATTTTTTTGCGCCATCTTTTGTTGTACAAAGCTCAGCTCTTGCACCTCTTTTGCTTGCAAGCGTCTTTGATTATCATAGCCAACCGTAAAAACAACCTCTTCGCCGATAACAGGACGACGCTGCGCTTTAAACGCGCTGACATGAAAAAATACCGACTCGCCCGCTTCGGTTTCAATAAAACCAAAGCCTTTATCGTCTTGCCATTTTGTGACTCGACCTTGTTTGTTTGCCATCAGTTTTGCCATAAATGCTGCGCTCACTTTTAGATTCGCCAAATATATTACACTATTTACGTTACACTATTGGCGCTTACAACCTTTTCTAGATGACTTATCATTTCTTATATTGATGTCCACCTAACTTCCTACTCCAGTAATAGGTAAATTTTCCATGACCGACTCGCAATTTATCACACCAAATGAAGATGTACGTATCACCTTTGGCAGCCTAGTTAAGCTGCATTTTGAAGTATCACTCGAGAATGGCACCGTAATTGATTCAACCTTTAGCCGTGATACACCCGTTACTTTAACTATAGGTGATGAGAGCTTGTTACCTGGCTTTGAGCAAGTGCTGATGAATCTGCGTGCAGGCGATACGCGTTCCGCTCATCTTGAGCCAGAGCAAGCATTTGGTGAATGGAATCCTGACAACATCCAACGCTTTAGCCCTACTCAGTTTGCGCTTATCGCTGACAATCCTGAAATTGGTATGCTAGTAGAATTTGAAGACAAAGGCAAAAACACTTTACCCGGTACGATTAGCGCCATCACTGATGACGAAGTAGAAGTAGACTTTAACCATCCGCTTGCTGGACAATCTGTACAGTTTAAAATTACAATCTTTCAAGTGACGCCACCGGGTGTCACAGGTATCAAGCTCATATAATATAAAAATTGCTTTAGAATAAAATAAAAAAGGAAGAACATATGCAATATCAAACACTGCCACAGCTCAATGAAAAAGTTTCCAAAATCTGCTTGGGAACGATGACGTGGGGACAGCAAAATAGCGAAAGCGATGCACATGAGCAGATGGACTTAGCACTCAGTGAAGGCGTAAATTTTTGGGATACTGCTGAGATGTATCCCTCACCGCCGGATAAAGATAAGCAAGGCGATACTGAGCGCTTTATGGGCACATGGTTCCAAAAGACCAAACAACGCGATAAAGTCGTTCTTGCCAGTAAAATATCGCCAATGGATTTTTTACGTGATGGGCAAACGCGTTTTAATGCCGCGCATATCAGCAGTGCTATTGATGGCAATCTTGAGCGTTTGCAGACCGATTATATTGATATCTACCAACTACACTGGCCTGAACGTCAAACGAACTATTTCAGTCAGCTCGGTTATACCGAAGCGATGGCAGCACAGCCGCTCGATGATTTGACGCCTTTTTTAGAAACCATCCAAGCGTTAAATGACGAGATTAAAAAAGGCCGTATCCGTGCTTATGGATTATCAAACGATACTGCTTGGGGATTGATGCGCTACTTATGGGAAGCAGATAAAAATGGTTTGATCGCACCTATTACGGTGCAAAACCCTTATAGTTTACTTAACCGCTTATATGAAGTGGCGATGGCAGAGATTGCGCATCGTGAAAATGTGGGTTTACTGGCTTATTCACCGCTTGGTTTTGGTGTGCTGTCTGGTAAGTACCTTGATGGTAAACGTCCTACTGGCGCGCGCCTGACTATGTATGATCGCTTTGCCCGTTATACCAACGAAGAAGCGCTATCAGCCACCGCTCAATATGCCAAAATCGCAGCAGATGCTGGTTTAGATATGGCGCAGATGGCATTAGCCTTTGTTAACTCACGCTCGTTTGTAACCAGCAATATCATTGGTGCTACCACTATCGAACAGCTGAAATCTAATATTGATAGCATTAACTTAACCTTAGACTCAGATGTACTAGACGCTATCGAAGCGGTACATACTCAACATCCTAATCCGTCACCATAATTTTGCGTGGTCATAGATTGATATTGTTCAGCTTTCAACAATCTGAAGTTCAGGTATTTGCATAGCAAAGAAAAAGGCGCAAGTCGTTAGTATTAACTACTAAGATTTGCGCCTTTTTTATACACGTTTAACTAACCAATTTGAAGCGTATAGAATTAAACTTTCACTATTTTGGTCAATACACGTGAATGTAATTCAGCTAAGCCTTCTTGCATACGTGCTTGCAATAAATCTGTCAGCTGACTTTTGCTCAAACCTTTAGGATCGATCGCTTCTAGTGGTAAGACGTAAGCGGTGACATCTTTACTATCTAAAACCTTTTTCAAACTGTCTTTCATCGTCAGCTTGCCGTAATAAGGCAATTCTTCACTTAAGGTACCGTCTTTATTGACATACGCAATCACCAGCGGGCGCACAGGTACATCAGCATCTATCGCCGCTTGTAGCAAGGTGCCATGAATACGTTTGATTTTTTTGCCATCTGTGGTAGTCGCTTCAGGGAAAAAGATAACCGAGAAGCCTTTGGTTAAAAAGTTAGCAATCTGCGACGCAACTGAGCCGACATCACCGGAACCACGCTCGATAAATACGGTGCCCGCCGCGTGTGCCAGCTTACCAAAGATAGGCCACTCACCTATTTCGGCTTTGGATAAGAAAAAAGCAGGGCTCACTGTACCGACCACAGGGATATCCATCCATGATACATGGTTAGAAACCCATAGCCCGTGATGTTGCTCTACGCGCTCAACGGCGATAACCTTGACGCCAAAAGAGCCTGCCATTTTGCGACAAAAAGCTTGAATGTAGCGCGGCAGTGTTTCGCGTGGTGGCTGTTTAAATGCCCCGATACGTTGGGCGGCGCGTAGCCCACCAGCAATTGTGGTGGTCATACCAGCAATCTGTTTGCCGCGCCCCAATTGCTGTTTGATTGAAAAGCCTGTCTTGGGTTGGCTCATCTGTGTCCCTCGTAATTAAAACTTATGATTATATATGGTAAACAAACCCAATGAGTATAACAAAGTTTATGCAGTCAGTGACGACTTGTTCACTGAGTTATGAATAGGTTTTGTGAGTAATTTGCTGCTAATTTCTCTAACTGATTCATTTTAGAAAAAATATTACGCTGCCAAGATAAAATCCTACTTAATGAACGCTGTAACATAAAATCATCGCTAATTGTGTGAATACGCTTTAATATCAACTAATAAGACCACATATAAATGGTTATCTGAACGCAACTATGATGATTATTCTATTTCGATAAGCTTGGTAATTTATTCAATGTATTGAATAAAACCCAAATATTTAGAACTGATATTTAGAATAGGCAGCGTTGCGATTTATTTACTTTATGGATAGGTGATACTCTTTGGAATATTTTGAAAGACATACCGGTGGCGAGCGCGCCATCATTGTACATTTAGACATCCGCCAAATTCAAGATCCTGATGATTTAGGTGAATTTGAATTATTGGCAGACTCAGCAGGCGCAGACCGCTTGGCACTGGTCACAGGCTCACGTGCACGCCCTGACGCCAGATATTTTGTTGGTAGCGGCAAAGCAGAAGAGATAGCAGAACTGGTGCGCGAGCATGATGCGGACATCGTGCTTTTTAACCACAGCTTATCGCCTTCACAAGAGCGTAACATTGAAGCCTTGGTACAATGCCGCGTACTTGATCGCACGGGTCTGATTTTGGACATTTTCGCGCAGCGTGCACGTACTTACGAAGGTAAGCTACAAGTAGAGCTGGCACAGCTTAACCATTTGTCGACACGTTTGGTGCGTGGTTGGACGCATTTGGAACGTCAAAAAGGGGGTATTGGTCTACGTGGACCCGGTGAAACCCAGCTTGAGACGGATCGTCGCTTGCTACAAGTGCGAGTCATGCAGCTCAAAAGTAGAATCGAGAAAGTCAGACAGACGCGTGCGCAAGGTCGAGCTCGCCGTCAAAAATCAGATGTGCCGACTATTTCGCTTGTGGGTTATACCAATGCTGGTAAGTCTACCTTGTTTAATCGCTTGGTCGATGAAAACATTTATGCAGCCGACAAACTGTTTGCGACACTCGATCCGACGTTACGCCGCTTAGATTGGCAAGGTGTAGGACGTGTGGTACTGGTCGACACAGTAGGTTTTGTCCGTCATCTTCCACATGAATTGGTTGAATCTTTCCATGCGACCTTAGAAGAGACACTTGAAGCAGACCTGTTGCTCCATGTCATCGATTCTTCGAGCGAAGATATGCATGAGCAAATTCAGGCGGTGAAAGACGTACTGGCTGAAATTGATAATGATGTGCCTGTGCTTAATGTCTACAACAAGATCGATTTGACCGATGAGCCTGCACGTATCGGTTATGCTAGCGAAGGTCAACCCAACCGCGTCTATGTTTCTTCCAGAGAAAACTTAGGCATGGAAGAGTTGTCATTAGCCGTGCAGCAGTTACTGACTGGCACACTGACCACCTTTGATTTGACGCTACCTTATAGCGCAGGGCAGTTAAAAAATGCTTTGTATGAGCTCGGCGTTATTCAAGAAGAAAGCTATGATGACAGTGGTCATGAGTGCTTAACGATTCGCTTGCCAAGCGATAGACTGAGACAGTTACTTGGTCAATCCAACTTAGAGCCTCTAGATGTATTGCCATTAGCGCAAGCAACATTGCTGATGCCGATACTTGAAGAGTTTGAGCAGCCTGATGATGTAGAAGAACAAACGATGACGGACGCTGAAGAAAAAGCGTTTGCTGAATTTGAGGCATTAAATGCTGAAGCTGAGAGAGTAGCGGAAGACTCGATGATAGAAGATACTCAAACATCTGATTTGCAAAAATAAGTCATTTACTTAAAATACTTTGAATAAAATTAAAAAGGACGCTATTTATTAATAGTGTCCTTTTTAATGCTGAATCAACATAGCGCACAAGAGAAACTCGTATTAGCAACAGCTATATATCGATGTATCGATTTTATTACTTACAGACTATATGGTCACTATTGACCGATACGCTTTATTAGTTGCGACACTCTATATATAATCTTTTATATACTGCACTCGTGATTCTCCTCTCACTCATCTTTTTACTCTTTTATCTATCCCTGACGTGGTCCACTTGCTTATGAAGTCTACCCATTCTTCAAAAATGCCCTTATGGATGGCATTACTACTGACGCTCGCCATTGTTGTTACTGTACGTGAGTCGGCAGTATTTGTCTGTCAGTTGGCGGGTATTGAAAAAGCGGCCAATATCGTCGGCTTACTGACCATGTTTTTTATTCTGATGATTTGGCGATTTATCAAAGGTATTCCAGGCTGGCTTACCCAAGCGAGTAATACTTTACTTGTCGATAGTGGCTTTGCTTTTTTGCCAGTTTCAGCCGGTGCAGGCTTGCTGTTATTTGCTTTAGGAGATGAGCTATGGGGCTTTATGCTTACCATACTGATTAGTACGCTGATACCGATTTGGGGATTTGCCGTGTTATCCAATCGTTGGCTGAACCGTAATAATGATATGAACGGCAACACTACTATTAATGAGCAAAAATGACAGCCTTGAGCGGTATGAATAAAGGAATCTTATGAGTTTTGATAATGTGTTTGTGGCAACCTTTGCGGCGATATTACTGACTTTAGCAGCCCATGTAATTGCTCGCATATTGGCACGCAAACTTTCATGGTTACCGATGGTCATTACCGCACTAGTATTGGTCGTTATATTTCTATTCATTTTCCAATGGGATTACAATAATTATTACGCCGTTGCCAAGCCCGTTTTTGACCATCTATTAGGTTATGTTACTGTCTTATTGGCAATACCTTTGGCTGCCATGAATTTCAAAGGTTTACCTATCAAGAAACTTGTCTTGATTGTGGCGATGGCGAGTTTGATTGGCGCATTATTACCGATGTCATTAGCCTATCTATTTTCACTCAGTCACGATACGATATTAGCATTTGCCAGTCGTTCAGTGACCACGCCGATTGGTCTGAGCATCGCAGATTTAATCAAAGCACCTCTGGCGATGGCAAACCTGATTATTATCGTTTCAGGTCTCATTGGCGGGACATTAGCGCGTTTCTTATTTATTGGCATTGAAGATGACCGTGCTAAAGGCTTAGCGCTTGGCTTAGTTGCTCATGCGTTCGGCACCGTAGAAGCATGGCAAATCAGTCATACAGCGGGCAGATATGCCGCGTTTGGCTTGGCAGTGAATGGTTTGGTCACTGCTGTCTGGGTACCTATATTTGTCACGGCACTTTCTGCTTAATAGTCCTTTAATATAGCACTGCTATTCTATAGTCAATTCCAAATAAAACAGATACGTTATATCCCAACGCAGTACTGGTATAAATTTTTCTGGCGTGCTGTGCCTACGCCGACAGAGGCTGCGTAAAATTCATCCCAGTCCTACTGTATCGCTTTAATACTGAATTCACTATAGTACAGCTGCGAATATTTAGATTCATCGTGTATTTCAATGCTTTTTGGCAAATATTAGTGATAATAGCCCTCCTCTATTTTGCCTTTACTGTAAATGGTCTGTGGCTACTTCTGACCTCGTACTTAATAAGGTACACTGCAATACCATATTGATTTTATTAAAAATTTTTACAATTTAAATGTTTGTTTGGCCAGCTTGTCAGGGCAATCAGATGTAGTAAAAAGTTATTATATGTTATAGTAAGCAACTATTATTTTTTGTATCTATTGCAATTGGTTTTGTTAACCGTGGTTCTGCGTTGTAGTGCTTAAGCTTAGTGACTATGAAATATTGCAGACAGGATAACCGCTTTATTGCGCAAACCAATGCGTCCATAAGCAAGGCAATTTGCTACTACTCGATAAAAAGTGATAACTCTATGATAAATGTTGCACCTTTCATAACCCGCTGCTTGTCTCCCGTTTTACTCACCGCCGTTGCCCTATCTAGCCTACCTATCGCTGCTCAAGCAGGCAATATGTATATCTATAAAGACAAAGGCGGACAAGTACTTCTCACCAACGTCAATCCCAGTGGTAATTTTGATAAATTTACTAAAAAAGTAAAAGTCACTTATTATAAAGATTCTAGTCTGTATGATGGTGGTAGCAGCAGTAATAGCAATGACTATGGAAGCAGCTCTGCAAGCAGCAGCGGTACTCGTAACTCTTATGATAGCTATATTTTGGCTTCAGCTCAGCGCCACGGTGTCGATCCAGGGCTTATGAAAGCCATGATGCATACTGAGTCTGCCTTTAATCCCAATGCTCGTTCACCAGTCGGTGCGCAGGGTTTAATGCAGCTAATGCCAGCTACAGCAAGTCGATTTAAAGTGAGCAATCCTTGGAATCCTGCTGATAATATTGAAGGTTCTGCCAAATATATCGCTTGGCTGATGCGCCGCTTTAACAACAACGTCGAGTTTGCGGTCGCGGGTTATAATGCAGGTGAAGGTAACGTCGATAAATATAATGGCATTCCACCGTTCAAAGAAACGCGTAACTATGTTAAAAGTGTGATGAGCCGCTATCATAGCCTGTATAAAAACGATTCAGGGCTATCTGGTAATACGATGAATGCTAATAATAGCAATACTGCCAATACCAGTAATGGCGGTGGCATGCAAAACGTTAGTTATGGCACGAGTAGCAACAGTAATAGCGCAAGCTATGCCAACTCTGCTTATTTGGCATTGCGTTAATCCAAAATAAAAATCACAGACATAAAAAAACCCGTTAAATAAATAACGGGCTTTTTTATGCTCGATTGCTTCTTATATCAAACAATCTATAAGTACTGAGCAAAAACAAACTCAGTACTTACTGCATTTTAAAACTTACTTGTTAGCTAGTGCTTGAGTAGCAGCAACTTCAGCAGCGAAGTCTTCTTGCTTTTTCTCAATGCCTTCACCGACTTCTAGACGTTTGAAACCAAGTACTTTTACGCCTTCAGCTTTTAGTACGTCACCAACTTTTTTCTCATTGTCCATAACGTATGGCTGACGTAATAAAGTAACTTCTTCTAGGTACTTACGTAGACCACCTTCGATCATTTTTTCAACGATGTTGTCAGGCTTGCCAGACTCACGTGCTTTTGCTTCAATGATGTCTTTTTCGCGCGCTAATAGATCAGCAGCGACGTCTTCATCAGCAACAGCAACTGGGTTAAACGCAGCGATGTGCATAGCAAGATTTTTACCAGTTTCTGCACTGCCGCCTTCATAAGATACCACTACGCCTATACGTAGACCATGGCGGTATGCAGCAATGTTAGCGCCTTCAAGTACTTCAACACGGCGGATTTGGATATTCTCACCGATTTTTTGTACTAGAGATACACGTGCTTCTTCAACTGTTTGACCATTGCCATATGGCAATTCAGCGATAGCAGCTACGTCAGTCACATTGTTTTCTAATGCAAGGTTCGCGACTGTTTCTGCAAAGGCTGCGAAGTTTTCATCTTTTGCAACGAAGTCAGTTTGGCAGTTAACTTCTAACAAGAATGCTTTGCTGTCGCCTTGAGCGATAATGATAGCGCCGTCAGCTGCGATGTTACCCGCTTTTTTAGCCGCTTTTGCTTGACCAGATTTACGTAGGTTATCAATGGCAGTTTCGACATCACCGTTTGATTCTTCTAACGCTTTTTTACATTCCATCATGCCAAGACCAGTACGGTCACGCAATTCTTTTACCATTTTGGCAGATACTTTTACTTCTGACATAAGAGTTACCTTTTATTATGTAGGTGAGCATTATTATATATGGGAGTGCACAATATCTAAACGCACTTGAATTCTGTATAGTGGCTTAACAACGCCACTTTAACAAATCCGCTTTAACAATAAGGCATGACGAGTAATACTACATCATGCCTATTGTTTGTCTTTATGCTGTCTATACTATAAGTCATGTTATATGACTACCAATAGACAAACTATCAAGGCAGCCTTACAACATCAAACCATATCACTCAGCGATTTATTCTGCTGGAGTAGCAGCTTCTTCAGTTTGAGCATCAGCCGCTTCTTCAGTAGCAGGTGCTTCTTGCTCAGCTTTACCACCAGCTTGAGTTTGTGCGTATTCTTTACCAGCGATGATTGCATCAGCCATAGAAGTTACGTACAAAGTCACAGCACGGATAGCATCATCGTTTGCTGGGATGATGTAATCAACGTTATCAGGGTTAGAGTTAGTATCAACGATACCGATAACTGGGATACCTAGGTTCTTAGCTTCTTTGATAGCGATTGCTTCATGATCTACGTCTACGACGAAGATTGCGTCAGGTAGACCGCCCATGTCTTTAATACCGCCTAGTGAACGCTCAAGTTTTTCCATATCGCGAGTACGCTCTAACGCTTCACGCTTAGTAAGCTTAGCGAAAGTACCGTCTTCAGCTTGTTTTTCTAGCTCTTTTAGACGATTGATTGACTGGCGTAGTGTTTTCCAGTTAGTCAACATACCACCTAACCAGCGATGGTCAACGTATGGCATGCCAGCACGTGCTGCTTGCTCAGCGATAACGCCGCTAGCTGCGCGCTTAGTACCAACAAATAATACTTTGTTTTTCTTAGCAGCTAAGCCGTTAACGTAAGTCAATGCTTCGTTAAACGCTTTTACAGTGTGCTCAAGGTTAATGATATGAATCTTGTTACGGGCACCAAAAATATATGGACCCATTTTTGGATTCCAAAAACGTGTTTGGTGACCAAAGTGAGCGCCGGCTTGTAATAGGTCGCGCATTTCGATTTTGGTTGGATTCTTTGTAGCCATGTTAAATGTCCTGTTGGTTGGGTTATGCCTCCACATCACAAAAACTGCCTATCTAGCGACACGCATCTGCTATGAGTTAGATAAAATAAAGCACCTAGCCGTGAAGCAAATTAATCAAGTCGCCAAACACCCAGCAATTTTTTGCCATGATGTGTGTGTCATTGGTTGATTAAAAAAACTGAGCTACGATTTGAACGTACAGAATACTATATGATAAAAAATAGCTGGGCTGTATTTTATCATATAACGCTTAGCGACTGCTAGCGCTATTATAAGGTTTAAGTGGATGATAATGAATAAAAAAACGACGGTGAGACGTCGTTTTTTTATTCAATTTAGAATAAGATTAAGCGATACTGATACCGATAACTGCTTTATAGCCTCGCCACGTAAATGGCGTGACATAGCTTTGGCGGTCTTTTGGCAGATAAGGGATACTGGGTATCCCTTCAATAATCTTAGGAGGTGAGATAATAAAATCGGCACCAAACTCGGTACGAGCGTTGCCAGAGATGGTATTTGCCATCTCACCCAACAAGTCTTTCATCATCGTCATGGAAGAGTCAGGCTCGCCCATCACTTTGATAACTTCACGCAACATATTGCTTGGAGCACTGACATAGACACAGCCTTCAAGCGGTCCAGATATTTTAATCATGCCACTATAATCATAACCAACAGCATTTTTATTACTGTTTAGGTAAGGCGTATCAATGACCACTGCCTCAGCATCAATCTGCGCAAAAAATGCACTGATTGAACTTAAAAAGACGCCTAATTTTTCTACATTAACCATAATTGTTCATCGTCCATAGTTATCATCACGGGGTTGTGTATTCAATCTTGCAAACAAACCACAATCTCTCCGATTTGACTGCGCCAACTCACTGGAATGATAAAAGAACGTCCACTTTTAGGCAAAATGATACTTTGCGGCGAGCCTTTAAAGACAAACGGGACAGAGATATGAAATTCTGGACCAAACTCGTGACGAGCATTACCCGAAACCGTATTGGCAACCTCGCCTGCTAAATCGACCAGATTGTCCTCACCTTTATCTATCTCGCCCATACTGTCTAGAATACTGCTCAATAACGCTGTGGTCGCCGTAAAATACACCACCCCTTTTTGCACCCCTGATATACCGATGACGCCCGTATAATCATGGACTTTTGGCTGTTGGTTTTCTAACAAGTAAGGCGTATCGACCACCAACTCATCATTACCAAACTGAGTAAAATAGTTGGTAATGATACTCACAAAAATTTGTAAATTTTGCTCTTTCATAATGTGTGTTCTTTAATAAGGTATTTATTAAAATTATTGGACAATATTAGTCTTGTACCAACTCATACAAAGACTCTACCAGCTCTTCTTCTGAAAAAGGCTTGCACAAGAACCCACTCGCGCCCAATGATAACGCTTCAATGCCAGTAGATTTGTCAGACAAGGCTGAGACAACCAAGATACGAACGTCAGGGTCGATAGCAATGATTTTTTCAATACATTCAAGACCGTCCATTTGCGGCATGGTCAAATCCATGGTCACCACATCTGGACGATGAATATTGAACTTTTCAAGCGCTTGAACCCCACTGGTTGCCGTAGCAACCAACATGAATTGACCCGAGTCATAAGCGCGCTGAATACGGTTTCGAATAATATTTGAATCATCGACGATCATTAATTTATACATAGATTTTTTATTGTCCTTAATTACGCAGCAGGCAAGGTGATGACAAAACGGGTCATTTTTCCAAGCTCAGTATTTACATTTAGCTTACCGTTGTGCTCTTTGACCAACGCCTTGATAACGTCTAAGCCCACACCACGACCGCCATCTTCATCGGCATGTTCTTTGGTCGAGAAACCAGAAGCAAACAAAGTTTTGAGCAGATCACCATGAGTCATCTGACTTGCCTCTTCTTGCGTGAAACGACCATCAGCAATCAGCTTATGACGAATGCCCTCATAATCAATACCTTGACCGTCATCTTGCAGTGCGATGATTAAGTTTTGACTGTCACGTTGCATCTCTAAATCAATGCTACCGATGGCAGACTTGCCCGCTGACTGACGCGCTTCAGGTGATTCAATACCATGTACCACTGCATTACGTAGCAACTGAATACTGATTTCTTTGATCGGTTGTTTGAGACGTTCAGGGATGTTTATATGTGCTAAATTATGGCCGTTAAGCTGTATTTTCTTGCCTTGTCTAACAGCAATGTCTTTAGCAAAATCTTGGTAATAAGATAGATGCTCGTCATCTGACTCATCGCTCAAATCGATTTCATTACCGCCATCGACATTTATGTTAGTGGTAGCAACGTCTGCTACTTGAGCTTGGACAACACTTGGTTGTGGTACAGTCTTTACTGACATTACAGGTTTTGCATTATTGTTAGCTTTTGGCGCTGCCTGATTGATACGTTCACCTAGCGTTTCAATGGTATTCGATAGGCTCAATAAGTCATCCAAATGCACGGCGAGCGGTAAGAAGTTATTACCCGACAGCTTGCCTTGATTTTGCAGCGCATCAAGCTTATCTTCAGCATCTGATGCGATTTTGGTAAAGCTATGCAGTTTAAGCGCAGATGCCTCACCTTTTAGGCTATGCATTTCACGATAAATCGCTTTTAGCTTCCCTTCTAGCTCAAATTGCGAGCTACCAGGATTTTTCAGGATATTGTTCATCTTATCGATGTGAGCTTTGGTATTACTAATGAACTCATTAATAATTTTTGGATTCACGTTTAAGATGGTCGTCAACATCTCAATCTGCATGTCATTTTGCGAGCGTTCTTTCTCTAGACGCTGCTCTAAATAAACGGCATCTGAGACGTCATTGACGTTGACCAAAATACGGGCAATGTCTTTATCTTCATAAACACGTGAAAACTTAAAGTCTAAGAAGCGACTGGTGGTACTCTCTTCTCCAGACGCATTGTGTAGCATGACTTTATGCAAAGGATTCAAAGAATCAACCAGCTTTTCTTTGACACGTGGGTTGTATAACTGCTCGATAAACTGACGGGTGGTTCTCAAATCCTTGTCTGAGATACGGCCACGCAGTACATCGGCAAAGTTTTCTCCTGCCAACCTATCCTCACCAATAATGCCATTAAGTGCGCGAGAATGCTGCTGACCAATATTCAAATCCTTATCCAACAAGAACAGGCCGGTATTAACCGTTTCCATAATTTCTTGCGTTTCACGACGAGCGGCCAACGCTTCAGCATCGGTATCACGCAGACGACGTACAAAGAAAAAGACGAAAATTAGGAAGTAAGCAAAAATAGCTGCAACACCCAATACCTGAATGAGTCGGATAGTACTTGCTTGGCGTTCAGCGTTGATAAACACTTCATCGGTGAGCTGGTCTAACGAATCGTTAATTAGTAGACTCGATGTTTTTGCCTGTTCAACCGCTTGAATCAATTCATCAGATGAATCGACCATGATGTTGTCAGCGTCTTTAAGGTAAGTCTGAATCTTAGGCTCTAAAAGTAACCACTGCTCATTCGCCGCAGCGACTTTGGTTTGAGAGTTATTATTAATCTTCGGTAAGTCATAGCTTTTACCATCGACATCGGTAATTTCACCACCCTGTTCAATAGCAGTGATAGAGCTAGTAATAAGCGCTGTATTGTGCTCCAAACGTTCTAATACTCGTTGTATATGCGGCGAGTTGGTGTCTTCACCGTAACTGCTGTCCAAGTCAAATAAGTCTTTAATTACCGCTTGGGCGCTATTAGCAACTTGGTTGGTTTTATCAATTAAAACTGTATTTCTTTCAAGCAAGCTTGAGGTATAAAAAGTAAACGCTAGCAAGGCGCCAATCAAAGATAAAAATAGTGCAATCGAAATAATCAGACTGCGATAGCGCTTATTATCGACATTGTGTGTGGTTGCCATCTTTATAGTCCCTTAGCTCGATTGCTGATTATTTGAAGTACTTTTGGTCGCAGGCTCAGTCGCACCCAGCCATTTCTCTTCAATCTCTTTAAATGTGCCTTTTGCTTTTAACTTGGTAATGCCTTCATTTACACTCTTGATCAGCTTAGTATTTTCTTTTGCCATCAAAACGACTTGCTGTGCTGAAGGCGCATCTGCTGCTTCATAAGGGACAATCTTAACTTTATGTTCTGGATAACCTTTTATAATGTATTGCAAAACTGGCATATCATATAAGAACACATCAGTATTACCTTGAACTAAGTCCTGATAAGCCAAAAATGCAGTAGATCTTGAAACCAATTCAACCGAGCTACCCATCTCTTTTAGAGTGTCTTCTTCTTTAGAACCCTCTAAAGTACCTGTTTTTAGACCTTTGATATCGTTTAAATCTTTGATATCAAACTTTCCTTCCAAATACATAATAGTAGCTGGATTGAAAAAGTAAGGCGTTGATAGACCATATCTAATTGCACGATCATCTTTATAAGAAATACCAGAAATAGCTAAATCACGCTTTCCCGATTCCACACTATCGAACATATCCTGCCATGACTCTTTGTAGAATTCGACTTTAAAGCCTTGCTCTTCCCCAATGGCTCTAATCGAATCGACATCAGTGCCTTGCATGTTGCCATAATCATCTTGAAATGAGAAAGGCGGTAAATCACCAGTCATTGCCACCTTTAATGTCGGTGCTGTAGCAGGAAGTTTACTGACAAAATTGTCTTTATGTTCCGTTACTGTTGCGCCAGCTGCATTAGCGTTGTCTTGGGTAGAAGAATTTCCACACCCAAATAAGCCTACACTCAATATAATCGGTAATGCTCGATATAATAGTTTCATCTCTTATCCTTAAGCCTCAATTTTATTCAAAAAATCAATTTTAAAAACAATTCTGTAAGTTTAAGAAAGGTATAAAAAACACTTAATTACAGAAAATTACCTTAGATAATAATTGAGCAACTCAGCCATTGCAATCACTTTGTTTTATCAAGGCAAACAATTGTTTATATATAGCCATAAATGTATATACAATATATAAATCAGGTTCAAGATTTTTACCTATCAAGCTAAGCGTACTGAGGCTTGTACCAAAAATAGATATTATTAACAATGCATAAAAAAAGCATAAAAAAAAGCACTCAGACGATGAATACGTACTGAATACTTTTTTACTGATGAATATTAATAAATAGAATTTGTCAGTTAATTAATCTGCATTATCTAAATCCAAATTACGGTCTATCTGCCAAATTAAATAGCAACCAAGACTCATCAGTGCAAACATCGCGATACCGATTTTCAGTACTGGATTGACGGGGAATAAGTTTAATAACAATCCACCAAAGATACCTACTGAGAACATAAGCGAGCCTTGTAGCGCACTGGCCATACCAGCACGGCGCTTTTGAAAAGCAAGCGCAATCGCTGAAGCGTTGGGCTGTGTCAAACCTAAACCTGAGATACAAAAGAAAATACAGACTAAGACCAATGGCAACCAAGCATCGGTCCCAAATACGATACCGAGGATAAATAGAGCCCCCGCTGAGATAACCTGCATCATCGCACCAAAACGTAAAATACTCAAAATACGGAAGCGATTGGTCAGCCATTGGTTAAGCTGCGTCAATGCCACAAAGCCTGCGGCATTCATACCAAAGAGCCAGCCAAAATGTGTGGCTGACATACCATAGGTATCCATGATAAGTTCAGAGGCCGAGCTGATATAAACGAACATTGCGCCCATCAATAACCCGCCGCCAATCGCCGGATAGTTAAAGGTTGGATCTCTAAGCAAATCCCAATATTGACTGAGTATCTCTTTGGCAGGACGCACAGTGCGGTTTTCTTCGCTAAGGGTCTCAAAAAAGAAAAATTTGGTCAGTAATAAATTTAACGTGCCAAAAGCCGCCAAAAACCAAAAGATAGAATGCCAGCTAAAATACTGCAAAAATACTGCGCCAAGTGATGGTGCTAGTATTGGCGCTAAACCCATTACCAAAATCATGATAGAAAACGCTTTTGCCGTTTGCTTAGCGGTTAGACGGTCTCGAATCGCAGCACGGGTAACCACTGCCCCTACGCAAGCACCGAGCGCTTGCAAGGTACGACCAGCGAACAATACGTATTCATTGTTGGTGGTTGCACAAATAATAGAGGCAATCACATATAAGACCATGCCTATATATAAAGGCTTGACGCGACCAACGCGGTCACTAAAGGGACCATAAAACAATTGACCAAATACCAATCCGACAAAGTAAGCAGGTACGGAGTTTGCCATAAAGGCAGTCGACACACCAAAGTCATCCGCCATCGATGGTAACGCTGGCAGATACATATCAATAGATAAAGGTCCTACCGCAACGATAAGACCCAGCATCATAATCCATGCGACAGGTAAATCGGCAGAGCGCACGCGGTCAGCAGCAAGCGGTTTATTAGGAAGGGGGGATTTTGGAGCAGACATAGTTAAACCATTTGATCTAGTGATTGTTATTTTATTTTTATCGACGAACCGCTACGCAAGCAGACAGTCTTATATCGCACTGTCTGCCTATATTTCAATAGAGGTATCACGTTAATAAAACAAACTTTAATCAATAAAACAATGGTTCGTTTGAAATAAGATGAAGTCATTTAAAACAATAAGCTATCTAAACTGTATTAACGGAACTGGCGCTTGCCAAATACAGTACTGGCTTGCTTCGCTTTTCTAAGGGCAAGTTTACGATTGCGCCCGAACATCATCTTTAATTGCCAGACTTTTTCTATATATAAAGTAGTTGCAGATTGTTCAAACATGGCATTGATAACGCGTTTACTTGCCAGCACGGCATCTGGTGACCGTTCAGCAAATTCAGCAGCAAGTTGCTGCGCTTGCTCAAGTGGCGTCTCACTGCAATGACTGACCAATCCTAGCTCTTTGCCCTGCTCTGCACTAACGATACGGGCTGTCATTGCCAGCTCTTTTAGGATATCAGCTCGTACCACGCCAAAACCAGATTGCGTCAAGCCCATATCTGGTACTAGTCCCCATTTAGCTTCCATAATAGCCAATTTACAATCAGGATGGCTGATACGAATATCACATGCCAGCGCCAGCTGTAAGCCTGCACCGATACAATATCCTTCAAGTACGGCAATGACAGGTACTGGGACATCGCGCCACACCAAGCACACGCGCTGAAATGAGCTTTGCCAAGGTTTGATCAGCTCCCATAGCGCAAAAGCTTGGTTTTTTGGGTGGTTTAAGTCGCCCAAGTCAATCCCTGCGCAGAAGGTGCCTTCAGCGCCATTTAAAATTACCGCACGTATTGTTTTGTCTTTACCAATGCGTGCTGCCACTGCTATCAACTCTTCGACCACTTTGAAGCTCATGGCGTTTTTTTTCTCAGGTCGATTGATTGTCACGGTTAAAATATCATCAGTCGCGCTAACTTGCAGTGTTTCATATTGGTAGGTGGCGATAGTGTGCATAATCATCCTTAATAATTGAAATAATAGCTTATATATAGAGTGATATTAACAGCCTTGCCTATCTCCTACCTTATCAATAACTGACTGCCACGATATCGTTAGCTCTTAGCATCATAAAACTTCTCCTTAAATCATTTTCCAAGTCATATCGTTCTCACTTAGACGATGGTAATTAAGCTGCGGATAAGCAGACAAATCCAGCGTTTGCAAATTATTCAAAGCGGTTAATAAAGCCTCATAATAAGGCGCTAACATTGCAAACTGTGCAGGCGTGGTATGCTGGATATTTAGTAAACACTTATCTTCTAAATCTTGGCTGGCTTGCCGCAATTGTGGCACGCCCGTATAACGACTGCCGCCCAATATACGATGAGCGATTTGCGCGAGCATACTGCGATTGTGTGTCTCCCATGCTTGCGTCAATGCTTGTTTTTCCTCATTAATGGTATCAAGCATCATAATGATTAGCTTGGCAGCAAGATCTGGCTTATTGGCTGATCGCGTCAATGCATCTTGCCAATCTAGAATATCCAAGGTATTAAATACAGAGGCATTTAAGTTATTGTCGTTTTGCAAATACACAGTACTGACTGATAGTTCATCTTTATTATCATCGAGCGTTTGAATAGAACGCGTGCCAAATGCTGCTTGCCCTTGTTCTTGAAAACGCAAATTTTCATAGCGTGGCTGCGTTTCGCGCAGATTTTCACGTCGATAGTCTTCACGTCGATAGTCTTCACGTGGTTGACTGTCACGCAGGTAGTCATCACGGATTTTTTTCAGTGACAGAGGTCGCTTCACTCTTTTCTCATTGCTCATCTTGGTAGGTTTATAACTCTGAACCTGCTCGCTTCGAATCATTTGATAGGTAGGCGGCGCTGCATTTTTAGGCGCAGATGAGGAAGGTTGCAGCATCATATTTGGTACATCAGAATTTTGAGCGTCAATGGTTTTTGAGTCTAATACTTGTAAGTCACCTGCTATGCCAAGACCTTGTGGATACTCATTATTTTCTGCCGTTAATGGTGATGACGACGCATTACGCCCAAGCCATTTTTGTAATACTTGTAGCAGCTGCGGCTGGCTAATAGGCTTACCGACATAATCATTGATACCACTAGCGACTAATTTATCCCGCTCGTCTGCCAGCCCATGTGCAGTCAGTGCAATAATGGGAATATGACTATCTGCTGCTTCAATCTTACGGATTTGTCGCGCCGCCTCATGCCCTGACATACGTGGCATTTGAATATCCATAAAGATAAGATCGATCCTATCTTTAGGTTGTGCGTTACCCTTTTCTTCTATCGTTACGTCTTCGATATGTAACGTGCTAACCGCTGATTTACTGACATCATCTCGCGTGACCGCTTTTGAGATTTGAGTTTTTTTCGACAGGCTTTGTTTTTCAGTTTTAGTAGCTTTGATATTTTTCGCTTGTTGTTTACTGATTAGCTCTATCGCATCAAATCCGTTACTGGCCGTAATAACATGAATACCAAGCTCGCTCAGCAGCGCATCAAGCACCAGTAAGTTTGGCAAATGATCGTCAACTGCCAATACGGTAACGCCTTTCCAACGTGGTTCTGCAATACCAGTAGGTACACTACGCTTTTGTGTATCTAGCATGGCATACAACTGTCTCTTGTCTAATGGCTCATACAAGATATTGGCATGGTAACGATTGAGTAGTGCTTGATCAGCGGCAACTTGATAACCAAAGACGGCCAGTTTACCTTGATAATGTAAACGGATTTGCTTAAGCAGCGCCATCATATCGTCTTGGGTATCATCATCAACGATGACCCAGTCCCAATAATTACCACGCTCTTTTAACGATTCAAGCAAACCTGGCAAAGAATTGGCTTGGGTTAGCTTAATAGGCAAATGATGCAGACTAGCTTTCAGTACTTGTATAGACGCGGTATGATTAATCCAAATAAGAACGTTAAATTCATCAGTCGCACTTGCCAATGGTGCCAATACAGGTAGCTCAATGGTTTCTCCTGTCGCTGCCTCTACCACATCAACATGGGCTGGCATACGAAACCAAAACGTCGCGCCTTGATTGGAAATATTCTCTTGCATATTGTCATAAAAACCAATATCGCCGCCCATCAGCCGTGTTAATTGTTTAGAGATGACCAGACCCAATCCTGTGCCACCATACTGACGCGTGATGGATGGGTCTCCTTGACTAAAGCTTTGAAAGAGCATTTTTTGATCAGACAGCGAGATGCCTTTACCACTGTCTTGCACGCTAATCATCAAATAATTGTCTTGATAGTCATCTAAACTGACGCGCACCACCACGTCACCGCTATCAGTAAATTTAATCGCATTACCAACGATATTGGTTAGTACTTGTTTGAGGCGCAGCGCATCACCATTGATACGCATTGGCACATCGTTGTAAAACAGTACCGCCATGCGCAGACCTTTTTCTGCAGACACCGGCGACAGCATATCGACCACATCATAGATAGTGTCATAAAGATCAAACTCATGGCGGTCTAGTACCAACTTGCCCGCTTCGATTTTAGAGAAATCAAGCACATCATTGACTAACGCCAATAAGTGGGCGGACGATTTACGGATGGTTTGTACATACAAGTCTTGCTCAGGATTGAGCTCACCGTGACGCGCGAGCAAATTAATAAAACCATCAATACTATTGAGCGGCGTACGCAGCTCATGACTGATATTGGCTAAAAACGCTGATTTGGCTTGGCTGGTTGAGATTGCCGCATCACGCGCATTACGAATAGAGATGTTTTGCATCTCCATTTCATCAAAAGCAAGACGCAAATCATCTTCGGTCTGCTCCGCATGTTCTTTCAGCTCTTGGAAACTGACATACAAACGGCGTAATGTTCTCACCAAGTCTTGTTGTAATAGATTTAGTTCACCATTCGACTCAACGGGGATAGGCTGATAAAGATTATCGACGTGAGTACGTTGTAATTGCAGCCGCAGCTCATAAATCGGCGCAATCCAACGTTTTGAATAAATGTTTAAACTTAGTAGTAGAATTAATAACGTAAACAAACCGGTAATCACCAATGCCATAGCGATACGATAGCGCGCAATATAAAGCGGCTCACTATCCATATCGACTAATAACCACAGTGTTTGACCCTCAAATTCACCTAATATACTGCCGTATGCGGTACCGATAGGAGTGGATTTTTGCGCTAAAAAACGCTCTGATGGATCGATTGCAGGCCACGCCTCTTCCGTACCATAGCCAACTGTAGCGAGTATGTCGTTGCTCTGATTGACAATAGCGATACGCTGAACATGTTGCTCTGCCCGCATACGCCTGAGTTTATCTTGGATGCCTTCTAACTTTGCAATCGCAGCTTGCGAGACTTTATTATTATTGTCATTAGCATTTTTATTATTATTTTCTGAAGTCTGTATCTTGGCAGCATCTTGCTCTAGTAGCTCAGGTATTATCTCTGCAATCGTAGGTGAATAGCGGATAAGTACCGCCTCAGCCAACACTGCTTGCTCTGAATTACTGGCACGCATGGTTTCATAAAACACCAAGATACCGCCCACTGCTGCGAGTAAACAGATGGGCAAAAATACCAATATGACCAGCTGACCATAAGCACTACTGGTATCAAAACGTTTTTTGTGAGCCATACTGGGCACCATCTCCACTACTGTTTTTGTTACTGGCATTTTACAATGCTTTTACTGACCGCTTAGGTATCATCTATTAACGACTATATATCTTATGATTATCTTAACAGGATTCCATTAGCCGCTGTTAGACAATCATCGATAAAGCTATCTGCGTTAAGCGCCATCAAAAACAAGATGATACAATGTCGCAAATTTTTATTTTCCATAATAAATACCTGACAGTCACGATGTATTGACTTATTATTGACGCATTTATAAAAACATGGTTATTCAACACTTTAATACCATAATCTTATCAAATAATAAAAACGCTGCCGTTACCTCAAAGTATTGCCGAATATATAGCACTTTACTATAGCGTTAAACTACTTTAAAAATAGATACTATTAAGGATACTTTATGTCCGCTACAGCTCAGTCAAACGCCAATTTTATTACTCAAATTACTGACCTTGCTGATTGCGTCGGTCAAACGCCGTTAGTCAAATTGCAGCGCTTACCTGAACAAGAGCAGATTGACAATGGTGCTATCATGCTAGCCAAGCTTGAAGGTAATAACCCTGCTGGTTCTGTCAAAGACCGCCCTGCTTTTAATATGATTTATCAAGCGGAGCTACGCGGTGATATTAAGCCAGGTGACATGTTGGTTGAGGCAACCAGTGGCAATACTGGTATTGCATTAGCCATGGTAGCGGCGATGCGTGGCTATCCGATTACCTTGTTTATGCCAAGCAACTCAACCCAAGAACGTAAAGATGCCATGACGGCTTATGGTGCGACGCTGATTGAGGTAGAAGAAGGGATAGAAGCCGCGCGCGACATGGCATTACAAATGCAAACGGACGGTAAAGGTATTGTCTTAGATCAGTTTAATAACCCTGATAATAAACAGGCGCATTATCTGACTACAGGTCCTGAGCTGTGGGCGCAAACAGACGGTAAAATTA
Source organism: Psychrobacter sp. SC65A.3 (assembly GCF_025642195.1). NCBI lineage: Bacteria > Pseudomonadati > Pseudomonadota > Gammaproteobacteria > Moraxellales > Moraxellaceae > Psychrobacter > Psychrobacter sp. SC65A.3. The sequence continues at coordinate 2,533,863 of NZ_CP106752.1, forward strand.
CCCATTTTATCAGCTCTATGGGTACCACAGGCACCATTACCGGCGTGGCACAATATTTAAAAGAGCAAAACCCTGATATACAAATCATCGGTTTACAGCCTGATGAGGATGCAGCTATCGCTGGTATCCGCCGCTGGCCTGCCGCTTATATGCCAGGGATTTTTGATGCCGAATTAGTCGATGAGATTATGGATATCGATCAGCGCGTCGCTGAGGTTTATATGCGTAAGCTTGCTAAAACCGAAGGGATTTTTGCGGGCGTCTCATCAGGTGCAGCAGCATGGGCAGCCACACAAGTTGCTAAAGCAAATCCTGATGCCGTCATTGCCTTTATTGTCTGCGATCGCGGTGATCGTTATTTATCGACCGGCTTATATAATGTTGATGATAGCTTAGATAATGTAAACTAAGATAATTTATAAATCGCTGACAATGTCGTTGATGCGGTCAGTGCGTTTAATGCAGTGTAGTAAGACAATAATCAGGTAGAAACCTCTATGTCACAAGCTTTTTCGTCTGACCCTATTTTGGTCTTTGATATTGAAACGGTTGCAGATACCGATGCTGCCCGCCGTATCTATCCGCAATTGGCTAAGCTCAACGATGCAGATACACTCAGTGCGTTAACTTCCATTCGTATACAAGAAGCCGGGCATGATTTTATGCGTTTGCCATTACAGCGCATTGTCTGTATCTCTGCCCTATACATTAAAGATGGTACTTTTTCATTATTTTCCCTTACTGCAGACAAATTTAGCGAAGAAGAAATTCTTGCCAAGTTTTTTCGCGCCTTTAGTGATATTGCAAAACTGCCTAAACTGATCAGCTGGAATGGTTCAGGTTTTGATATTCCTGTACTTATTTATCGTGCCATGCAATATGACTTGGCAGCGCCTTGGTTATTTGAAGAAGGCGAGCGTATCAAAAACATGCGTTTTGATAATTATGTCAATCGCTTTCATACGCGCCATATTGATTTGATGGATCGGTTTAGCCAATACGGTGCCAGCCGCCGCGAGGCTATGGATGTCGTTGCTAGCCTATATGGCTTGCCCGGTAAGACAGATGTTGATGGCAGTATGGTTGGCGAGCTTGTCAGCAATAATGACTGGCAAACGCTGTCAATATATTGCGAGTCTGATGTGATGAATACTTGGCTGATATATCTGCGCTGGCTGCGTTTGACCGGTCAGCTATCTTTGCCAGATTTTGCCATTTGGCAGCAGCAAAGCCGTGATTATCTAACAAAATTTACCCAAGTAGATGGCACGCCACGTCATCAGGCATTTTTGAATGACTGGCTTATCAGCTAGCAATTTTAGCCAGTTGATATATTGATGGACAATACATGTAAGCGGTGATTATAGTTTTATAATCACCGCTTTTTTACTTTGTGAGCGCCTAATACCTTAGTCGCTTTATATGTTAAAATTGCTATTATTTTTAACACCTTCATTTTATAGGCAGGTTTATGCAACCCACCGATTCAAAGACGCTTACCAACGTAGATGTAACCGAACAGGCAAATGAGACGCAAACGATTACGATTCCGCCTAATAAGAAAAAATCTAAGCCATCATCAAAGACGCGTCGTCGTCTAAAAGATGCTGAGCCACTCCCCTTTACTATCGATGGCTTATCGCATGATGGTCGCGGCGTTGCCGTATATGGTAATGGATTTGGTGAAGCTGACGGTCATATCACTGACAAGCATGGCAAAAAAATCTTTGTCAGCTTTGCCCTGCCAGGTGAAAGTGCGTTGGTCAAGATTACCAATAGTCGCACGAGCTTTGAAGAGGGTGATGCGGTGAGCATCACTGCCAATCCAAACCCTGAGCGCGTGGTACCACCCTGCCCGCATTTTGGTGTTTGCGGTGGCTGTAATTTGCAGCATTGGCAGCCAGATGCACAAATTACATTTAAGCAATCTGTCCTTGCTGAGATGTTGGTCCATCAAGCCAATGTGGCACCTGATCACTGGCTTGAGCCGGTAGTCGGTGATCGCCTGGGCTATCGTACCAAAGCCCGACTGGGCGTACGTTATGTGGTCAAAAAAGAAACGGCTCTGGTCGGCTTTCGCGAGCGTTCTAGTAATTTCTTAGCAGAGTTAAATGAGTGTCATATCTTAGATCCGCGTATTGGCTTTGAGATTGAAAACTTAAAAACTCTTATTAGCACTTTAGAGAGTCGTGACAAGATTGCTCAGCTTGAGTTGGCAATGGGCGAGCATTTACCAGAGCTGCCTGATGGCGATCAGCCAGTTGCGCTAATTGTGCGTAATCTTGAACCGTTATCAGATGACGATATAGATAAGCTAAAAGTATTTTTTGCAGCACGTAATTGGCAACTGTATCTACAATCAAAGGGTGCGGATAGTATCCAACGTATTGCCTTGAGGGATACAGATGATTTAAGCGAGCAGTTTGGACGTTTGTATTATCAATTACCAGAGTATGATTTGACGTTTGAATTTATTCCCACCGATTTTACCCAAGTTAATCTGTCGGTAAACCGTCAAATGACCAAGCTTGCTTGTGACTTGCTTGATTTAAAAGCAGGTGAACGCGTTCTAGATTTATTTAGCGGTTTAGGCAATTTTAGCTTGCCTCTCGCGCGCTTGGTTGGTGAAACCGGCTCGGTCGTTGGTGTTGAAGGCAGTGAAGCTATGACTGCACGCGCCGCTGATAACGCGCGCCGTAATGGCATTAATAATACTGAGTTTTATAGCCAAGATTTGACGCATGACTGTACAGACAAACCGTGGGCTAACCAAGGGTTTGATGCGCTGCTTATCGATCCACCGCGTTCTGGCGCGTGGGAGATTATGCAATATTTGCCTAAGTTTAACGCCGAGCGGATTGTCTATGTCTCCTGTAACCCTGCTACACTTGCTCGCGATACCAAAGCATTGCTCGAACAAGGTTATCGTTTGACTCACGCTGGCGTCATGGATATGTTTTGTCATACTGGTCACGTTGAATCCATCGCGCGCTTTGAAAAAGTATCTGCTTAAACCGTATGTAATGGCAGAGTGTAGTATTAACCTATGATTTTTAGAGGCGTTAATAGCTGCAATTTAAGAATGATATCTGCGTTACTCGCATATGCGGCTAACGCTATCATTACAGAGCCTTGCTTGATTTGTCATCGCAACATGCGATAATAATAGTCACTGTTTTTATTATTTATAAAACATAGTGAGTCTAAGCGCTCATAATTCTATGCAAGATCCCTATAATTGATTTTATAGCTGCTAAAAAATGGATTTTTTAGCGGCTGTATTGATTTATAACTGACCATTTATCGATAGCAAGCTCATGTTTAGCTCTAGCATTGTAGATGGCGTTATTATCAAGTCAAAATAGCTAAGAGGAGTGGGCAATGGTAAAAATTCGTGAAGGATTACCGCTGGTAGATGGACAAACCACGCAAGCCGACAGTGCAACTTTGGCAGCGCAACTGGTCGCGAGTCAACGCTCGCACCAGTCTGCCAATAGCTATGCTCAAATCCCACTAGATATCAAGTATCAACTTGCCACTCATAAACTCCATACTACCTTTGATCGCTCTGTTAATTACGCCTACTACAGTCATGACTCAAATCTTGAAAATGACTATTTAAGGGATAAAATCCTTGATGAATCCGAGGCGTTTTCACAGCAAGAGCTTGAAGCGTTAGATTTAAATCAAATCAATATTGATGTACCTACTTGGCTTGATAATGTTGCCAAGCGTATTGGGCAAGATTCAGTACCCAATCTTAGCGCTGCCTGTGCATTCGTCCGTAATCACATGAATACCAGTGAATCGGAGCGTTCGGGTGCCTACGTGACTGGTATCGGCATGACTGATATCTTAACTTACCTTTATCAAGATGAAGATGCCCTTGTTGCTGCCATGCTCTATCGCAGTGCGCGCAAATCGATTATTAGTCTTAGAGAAATCGAAAAAAAGTTTGGCACCGATATCTCAACCTTGGTTAAAGATACCTTGGCGATGGGACAACTGTCTGAGATTATCGAAAGCAATAAGCGCTTAGAAGATCACTTCGTAAATAATCAGCGGGATCAATTATCAAATATTTATAGCATGCTGATCTCAGTCACCAACGATGTTCGAGTAGTGCTGATTAAGCTTGCTGAACGCACTTTTGCTATGCGCGAGCTGACCTTTTCCAATGAAATTCGGCAAGCTCGCGTGGCGCGTGAAGTCATGACTATTTATGCGCCATTGGCACATCGTTTGGGTATTGCCCAGCTGAAATGGGAGCTTGAAGATTTAGCCTTTCGCTACCTTGCCCCTGATCGTTATAAAGAAATTGCCAAACTATTATCAGAAAAGCGTAGCGAGCGTGAGTCTTATATCCAGCGTGTACAAGATAGACTGAACGAGTCTTTAGCAGAATCTGGTATTGAAGGCGAAGTTTCAGGACGCGTAAAGCACATTTATTCTATTTATCGAAAAATGAAGCTTAAAGGATTGTCTTTTGATCAGCTGTACGATATCCGTGCGCTGCGAGTATTGGTGACCACTCCTTCAGACTGTTACCACGTGCTAGGATTGGTACACGGGTTATGGCGTTATATTCCTGAGCAATTTGACGATTATATTACTAATCCAAAATCTAACGGTTATCGCTCACTCCATACTGCGGTCATCGCTGAAAACAAATCGCTTGAAGTACAGATTCGTACTCAAGAGATGCACTTTGAAGCTGAGCTTGGCATGTGTGCCCATGTCAACTACAAAGAAGGGCTCAAAAATAAAAAGGACAATTACCTTAATCAGCGAATCAGTTCTTTACGTCAACTGCTGTCTATCAATAATCAGCCGCGCTCATCTTTATCAACCGGTGATGAATTAGAGGAAGTTGAATATGATGACGAAGAGCAATTGGTTGATTTTGATGAACTCGAACGTATTTACATATTTAGTCGTGATGGCGATATTACGGAGTTGCCAAAAGGCGCGACTGTGCTGGATTTTGCCTATTATGTTCATACGCAGGTCGGTAACCGCGCCCAAGCAGCGCGTGTCAATCAGCGTTATGTACCACTAACTTATCAGCTCAAAACCGGCGAGCAAGTTGAGATTATTACCAAATCTTCACGTGAGCCCAATCGCGACTGGCTAGTGGCTTCACTAGGCTATATTCATACCAATCGTGCCCGCTCAAAACTGCGTCAATGGTTTAACAAACAAGATCGCGATAAGAATATCGAAATCGGGCGTCAGATGCTCAGTAAAGAGCTTGAACGTCTATCGGTACATCCGAACAGCATCGATTTAAACGATTATACGCAACATTTTAATGTCAACAATACCGACGATATTGTGGTTGGTTTGGTGACGGGTGAAATTGGTCTAAATCAGCTTACCAGTCATATCTCTCGTCAGCTGCATCTAGAGCCTGAAAGATCTGAAGAAGATTTTGCCCCTATTATCGATAAAAGAGATTCAGGTAAGCTTGATGCTTACAAAATCCAAATCGATGGCTTGGATAATATCGAAGTTGGTTTGGCAGGCTGCTGTCACCCTGTGCACGGTGAGCCTATCGCGGGCTACATTACTTTATCGCGTGGTGTCAGTGTCCACAATCGCGGTTGCCCTGAATATCTGCGCCTGATTGAACGTGATCCTGAACGCGAAATCAAGGCAGCTTGGAAAATTAAATCTGGTCGCTATCAGCCAGTTGATATTCATATAGAAGCCTATGATAGGCGTGGTTTATTACGCGATTTAACCCAAATTATTGATAAAGAAAACGTCAATATTCGTCAAGTTCAAACCCTGAGCAATGATGATAATATTGCCTTTTTAAAGTTTCATATTGAAGTGTCGGGGCTGGCACATTTATCCAAGTTACTTGCTAAGCTTGAACAGCAGCACGGTATCTTACATGCTCGCCGCGCTGTTGCCTGATAATACCTTTAATTCTTAATAGAGATTTTATAAAATACTATGCCTGAGTTACCAGAAGTAGAAACGACAAAAACCAGTCTGACGCCTTTATTAGGACAAAAAGTCACCAACGTACAAGTCTTTCAACCCAAGCTGCGTTGGTCGATGCCTGATAATTTAGCAGATTTGATTGATTATACATTGGACAGCGTTGAGCGACGGGCAAAGTATTTAATCCTCAATTTTATACCGTTAGTTGATGATGGCATTTCATCTTCTGTTCAACCTAGGAATTTACAGCCGAGACAGCTTCTGGTTCATCTTGGTATGTCAGGTAGCTTGCAACAACACAGTCATGCAAGCGATAAGCGCAAACATGACCATTTGGTTATGAGTTTTATCGGCGCTGACGATAGTCAAACTCAGCTACATTATTATGACCCCAGACGCTTTGGCTCTATCTTATGGCTTGAGGATTACGGGGATAAACTACTAAACCATTTAGGACCCGAGCCACTATCAGATGATTTTACGGCAGACTATTTGTATTATCTCATCCAACGTAGCGAACCATCCATCCAGACTCAAAACAGCAAATCGATTAAAAAACAGTCTATCAAACGAGCCATCAAGTCAGTCATTATGGAGCAGCAAGCTGTGGTCGGCGTTGGTAATATTTATGCCACTGAAAGCTTGTACCTCTCGGGCATCCATCCTGCTACTCCAGCGAATAAGGTATCATATGACCAAATAGTAATTTTAGTCGCCCATATCAAAACGATTTTACAGAAAGCTATCAAGCTAGGTGGTTCAACACTACGTGACTTTACGGTTGCTGATGGTCAAACAGGCTATTTCCAACAAACTTTGAACGTCTATGGTAGACAAGGTGAAACTTGTCCACACTGTGATTCAGTTTTAGAGAATATCAAGCTCAATGGACGTGCCAGTGTCTACTGCCCTGTTTGTCAGCCAATTAATTAGATCTGAATTTTCCAATATTAATTTTTTATCCAATATTCACTTAAATAGACCAGTTCGCTGCTCTTTAACTACTGGTCATTAAAATAGAGCAATTAATAAACATATCCTTATATGCTGCGCATTTTTGTTGCTTATTGATCCACATATTGCTTTAATAGTGCTTGCACTTACATAAATAATGCAAATCATTTATTTACCTGTAATATATAGGCTATTTCTCGTTGCCGCGATATCTCTATTTCTGTGGAGAAATAGCAACAGCCATTTATCATTCTATTTATGAGTTTTAGGATATCATTATGACTGCTCAAGCTAACACCAAATGCACCGCAAAGTATAAGCTATTAACTGTATTGATAAGTGCCAGCTTAGCTTTTGCAAGTATGCAACCTGCTTTGGCAGCGATAGAAATTGATGAAACAGATTTTGGTCCCTCTTATGAGACTATGGCTGTAGATACCGTTGTCGGCAAGCCATTACAGTTGATAGCAGCTGTCGCAGGTACAGCCGCTTACATCGTCAGTTTGCCCTTCTCTTTGATTGGCGGTAATGCTGACCAAGCACAGCAGAAGCTCTTTGTTGAACCATGGAATGCAATGAGTCGCTGCTTAGGCTGTACGGTTGCTGAAGACAACTATTACAAATCGCAAATCGTTGATAATAACGTTGTGCGTATCGTCGTTGATCAACCATCAGAAATTATTATTAATACCAATGACTATGTTGTCGTTAGACCCTAAACATAACTACCATTAAGTAATTATAAGAAATCCAATAAAAAGAGGCTAACATGACGTTAGCCTTTTTTATTTTTTAATCTGAAGGTCAGTAAAATGTGTTTACTTATTAATATTGCCAAGCTTGGCGCTAATTTCACGAAGCAATTGCACTTCTTCTGATGGCTCTTCTATTGCTTCTTCTATCGCTTCTTCTACCTCATCTGCACGGCGCAATCTATTGACCATTTTTACCATCATAAAAATAATAAACGCCAAGATTAGAAAGTTAATCAGTACGGTAATGAAACTACCATAAGCCAATACAGGAATGCCAGCAGCTTTGAGGGCATCATTGGTTCGTGCCACACCTTCTGGCGCATCACCCAGTATCAAAAACATATTCCTAAAATTAATTTCGCCGCCGACGATAAAAGCAACAATGGGCATGATTACGTCCTCTACTAAAGACGTTGTGATCGTAGCAAATGCTCCACCGATGATCACACCGACGGCCAGATCCATCACATTACCTTTTAAAGCAAATTCTTTAAACTCAGATACCATACTCATGATTTATCTCCTCAAAAATCTTATTGACCATAAGATAAGCGTGTAAATGATGCATCCAACTTGGGATTTTAATAATAACCGTAATATTACTCGTTTTTTTAGTAAGTGATATCCAACTATTGTCTTTTTATTCTATGTAAAATGCAACACAAAAAAAAGCAGCATGGAATAGTTGATATATCACTATTCTATGCTGCTCACTAGATATCTTTAATGCGGAACCAAATAATGGATAACCACTATTTATTGTTCAATATTACGCACCTTTCTTACGACCATAACGTTTACGCTCACTTTCAGTCAAGTAGCGTTTACGAATACGTATCGCTTTTGGCGTTACTTCTACCAATTCATCATCTTGGATGAATTCAAGTGCTTGCTCAAGCGTAAACTTAACCGCTGGAGTCAGTGTCAATGCTTCATCAGTACCACTAGCACGTACGTTGGTTAACTGCTTACCAGTCGTCGGGTTCACTGCCATGTCATCATTACGTGAGTTAAGACCAATAATCATACCTTCGTAAACTTCAAGCTGTGGCTCAGCAAATAATTTACCGCGTTTTTGTAGGTTAAATAAAGCAAAACCTAAGCAAACACCTTTCGCCATAGAAACCAAGACACCGTTTGAGCGAGCACCAACCTCACCAACTTTCTGTGGACCATAATGTGAAAAGCTTGAAGTCATGATACCTGTACCTGAAGTCAGGGTTAAGAACTCAGAGCGGAAACCAATCAAACCACGGGCAGGCATTGTCGCTTCGATACGCATACGACCTTTACCATCAAGCTCCATATTGGTCATCTCGCCTTTACGCAAGCCAACCTGCTCCATGATAGGGCCTTGATGCGCATCTTCGATATCGAAGACAACGTTTTCATACGGCTCTTGTAGCTTACCATCAACTTCTTTGACGATAACTTCTGGACCCGAAACGCCCATCTCGAAACCTTCACGGCGCATGTTTTCGATCAATACAGATAAATGCAGCTCACCACGACCTGATACTTTAAATTTATCAGGAGATTCTGTATCTTCGACACGTAATGCTACGTTATGAATCAATTCACGCTCAAGACGCTCGCGAATATTACGTGAGGTCACAAACTTACCATCACGACCAGCAAAAGGTGAGTTATTTACTTGGAAGTTCATAGAAACGGTAGGTTCATCAACCGTTAATGCTGGTAATGCTTCGACAGCACTAGGATCACAAATCGTATCTGAGATATTAAGCGAATCAATACCAGTAATACAAACGATGTCACCAGCTTGTGCATCTTCAACATCAATACGGTCAAGACCATGATAGCCCATAATTTTCAAAATACGGCCATTACGGGTATTGCCATTTTTATCAATGACAGTTACTTGTGTATTGGTTTTTACTTTACCACGCTGGATACGACCAATACCGATAACACCAACGAAACTATTGTAGTCAAGACTTGAGATTTGCATACGGAATGGTGCATCTGCATCAACCTGTGGAGCCTGTACAACATCAACGATAGTTTTGAACAGTGGCGTCATGTCATCAGCTAAATCATCAGCTTCTAAACCTGCAATACCATTCAATGCTGAGGCATATACCACTGGGAAATCAAGCTGCTCATCAGTCGCACCAAGGTTATCGAACAAATCAAATATTTGATCCATTACCCAATCAGGACGTGAACCAGGACGGTCAATTTTGTTGATAACAACAATAGGCTTTAGACCTTGCTCGAACGCTTTTTGCGTTACGAAACGAGTTTGTGGCATTGGACCATCAACAGCATCAACCACTAGAAGTACGCAGTCAACCATAGACATGACACGTTCAACTTCACCACCGAAATCGGCGTGACCAGGGGTATCCACAATATTAATACGATATTCAGTACCGTCAGTGTTATCTGTCCAACGAATGGCTGTATTTTTCGCCAAAATAGTAATACCACGTTCTTGCTCAATATCACCTGAATCCATTGCACGCTCAGCAATATTTGCACGGTCGCCAAAAGTACCAGACTGATGTAATAGCTTATCAACCAAAGTTGTTTTACCGTGATCAACGTGGGCAATAATTGCAATGTTACGCAGGTGTTTGATATCGTTCGCCATATAAAATGCTCGTTTCGTCTTAAAAAATGCAGTAGCAGTAAGCACCGCTGGATAAACTTTTGCCATTAACCAGATAAGTAGTATTACGCTATGATTAAGTAACCATACAATAGGTACAGCTAAATAATTAATAGAAGTAAAACATAGACTTATGGTGATGAATCCATCGTACAGATAGCTATGCTAATGTACACTTTGTCAGTTTACAAAGTGTTTGGGTGGCTAGTATAGCATTATTAAATCATAAATTTATGTAATAACTTACTTTTCTCGATACATAAATAAAAAAAAGCCACCCATTGGATGACTTTTTTTGTAACTAATTAGCTTATTACATAACTAGTAGCTAGTACTTATTGAACAACCATATCTTTAGTTTGTTCAACAGTCATTGTTTTGTCACCAGTGATGATGGCATAAACACGACGGTTCATAGCACGACCTTCTTCAGTGTTGTTGTCAGCGATTGGTTGATCATAACCATAACCAACGGTTGATAGACGGTTTGGAGCAATACCAAATTCGTTAGTCAACATAGATTTCACAGCAACAGCACGGGCTTCAGACAGACGTTGGTTATAACGTGCTGATGGACCAGTTTTAGAAGCATGACCTTCAACACGAGCGGTAGAGTTAGGATACTCGCGCATCTTCTCTGCTACTTTAGCGATTTCAGGTTTGTACTGAGTTTTGATAGCTGATTTATCGTTATCAAAGAATACACGTAGTTCCATTTTCAATTCATCAGTAATATCTACTGGTACTGGGCAACCGCGCTCATCTACAACCACATTCATTGGAGTACCTGGGCATGCATCGATGCTATCAGGCACGCCATCGCCGTCTGAATCAAGATCAGATTCAACAACAACGATTGGTGGAGTCTGAACGTTAGGCTCTTGCATCGGTGGAACAGCTACTGCTGGTGCTAAGTGACCACCTAGTACTACTTCTAGACCGGCCAAAGCCATGCCTTCCCACCAGTTGTTATCAAAGTTATGAATCGCACGAGCTTCACCACGTAGGCTTAAAGCGTCGTTAATACGATACATAGCACCTAGACCTAGGTTACCGATAGTATCTTTAGAACCAGTAACGAAGTTACCAGCAGCATCTTCAACTTCAATCTTAGAGCGACCAGCACCAACTAATACATATGGCTTTAATGCACTATCAGTATAACCAGTGAATTGCTCAGTACCGATCAAGAAGTTACCAGAGATAGTTTCTTGTTCTGCATCAAAGTCAGTATTTCCATCTTGACGAACGGCATCAGTATTTGATACACCATATTCTACTTGGAACTGAGTAGAAGGAGTAAGTTCAATACCTAGTGCAGCACCAGTATATAGACCGTTCTCTTGATAGAAGCCATTTCCATTACCATCACCCATGATTTCAGCTTGCTCGTCGTCAGCACCTTCGCTGTAATGATAACCAAGTAGTAATGGGCTGATAGTTACGCCAGCGTTAGCTGCTAGTGGGGCTGCTGTGATGGCAAACAAAGCCAAAGCAATTTTATTTAATTTCATGAAACTTCCTCCAAAGGATAATTTTAGTAGTGCATTAAGCAAAACTATTGCTCAAAAACAAACATCATTTACGAACTTAAAATTACAAAGCAAAACCAATTAAGACGTAGCTTAGCGATTATCAATTCAGTTTACAACTTTTTTCGTAAACCAGCTACACATTATTACACGATAATGTCATAACTAAAACACATTAGCCCGCTTAACTTACTGAGAGCTAACACACTTTACACTCTTTATCTTTTGTATGTTAGGTCGCAATAGATGATGAAACGATTCCTACCTATTGTTGCAACTCATTTTAATACAAGTAGTTAATTTTCTCTATTATTAAAAGCATCTATTCACGAATTGAAACATTCTTTGACAGTAGACATATATTTGGTTTATATTTACGATTGTAGAAACAAACAATATTCCACTTATTCCGTTTAATAGCTTTTTTTGCTATTCACTATATTAGTAATGCAACTTGATAAAACAAATGATGACACGAACAATAGATTTAAAAATACAATGAACATTTAAAACCATCTTAGCTATCCCTTTCATACAGGTAGCAGTCCATTATGGCTATATCCTATAGAATACTTTCAATATGCTCGAAGGGTTTTAGACGGCATAATGAGCATGGGTTTAATTTAGTAGAATTAATCGTAACCATTGGTATCTTAGCTATTATATTAATGATTGCCACACCTTATATTTTGACTCAGTTGGCAAGTATGGAAGCCAGACGTATTGCAAGCCAAATAGACACTACCTTGACTTTAGCAAAAGCTGAGAGTCATATTAGAAGACAAGATTTACTGGTTTGCTTATCTAATGGGGGTGGTCTTTGCCATAGAGACAGCTTTCAAAAGTTATTATTATTCTCGGATAAAAATAATAATAACAATTTTGATGTTGGTATTGATGATTTGTTAGAAGACCAAGCGCTGAACCCCAAATACAGTACTTTGTATTTACGGGTCGGTGATAACCGTCACTACACTAAATTTTGGGGCGATAGTGGCAGTCCTCGTGGGCATTTCGGACATATTAAATACTGTCCAACCTCAACCTATAATCACACCATGTACCAAATCTCTTTTAATCAGACAGGCGGTATTACCTACAAACCTAACGAAAACCATCCGACCGGATGTGGTACATAATGAAATAGCAATATAAGCTAAGAATAAACTGTCGTAGCTATCGGTGCATCGCTGTTTTCATCATAATAACCGCCTGCTCTATCCCCACAAATAGCGCATCCGCTATCAAAGCATGGCCAATATTTAGCTCATATATACCGTCAATTTGGGCAATCGCATGAACATTATCACGTGTTAAACCGTGACCAGCATTGACCAACAGCTTACTATCAACTCGTTTAGCGGTAACCACTGCATTTTTAATACGTTCAAGCTCTACATTTACCCTATCTATGTTACCTGCCAGACCAGCCTCAGCGTAAGAACCTGTGTGTAATTCTATTGCGTCCGCGCTACAATTAACTGCTGCCTCGATCTGCTTATCTTCTGGATCAATAAACAAAGAGACTTTGATACCTGCTGCTTGTAACTTACTGACATAATCTGTCAATGAAGCTAGCTGCCCTGCCACATCAAGCCCCCCTTCTGTAGTCAGTTCAGCACGTTTTTCCGGCACTAGGCATACCCAATATGGTTTGACTTGACAGGCTATGTCTAGCATCTCAGTCGTTGCTGCCATCTCTAGATTCATTCTCGTAGTCAGCTGCCCTGCCATCTCATATACATCGGCATCTTGAATATGACGGCGATCTTCACGTAAATGAATAGTGATACCGTCAGCACCTGCTTTCTCACACAAAAGTGCTGCAGCTAGTGGGCTTGGATATCCCACACCGCGTGCTTGACGTAAGGTTGCCACATGGTCAACGTTGACACCTAAGAGTGGTTTTTTTGAAGTATTTTGTGGATTTTGCTCTAATGTAGTAGTCGGCAAAATCTGCGCTGTATCCGTCATAAAAAATCCTTTTATTAATAGTTAGATCATTTACTAAAAATAGCTTATTAATGATAAGTAGTTGTGAACATATTCTATTGTTAAATACGCTTTATAGTTGATAACGCTGTTGCTGCTGCCAAAGCAGACGACTTTGTAGCGGTTGATAATCAAGCATATGATCAATCAACTGCCGATGTAAACGCGACCATGCGTTCAGCGTACTAACGGACAACCCTTGCTCTACCATTATCAAAATATCATTCCCTTTAAAAACCGCATGACCAACCATACCTTCGCCATCTTCTGTATGCAAAGTCGGCACTAAGCCCATATCGGGTAAGAATCGGTAAACCTGTTCAGGCTCAATAGGGTTTTCAAGGCTGTCTTGATGTAACGTCAGTGAAAATCCCAACTCATCAAATAGATAGCTCTCAAACTGGCGCAAGCACAGACGTAGCTCGTCAGCGGTTAGGGGTTTTTTGAGCGCATCTAGGCTATTTTGATAATGCTGCCATAATATGGGCATAGGATCTTCAGTAGGCAACAATCGCCACAATATCTCGTTCAAATACAAGGCTGCATATTGATGCTGACCTGTAATGCTTTCTTGATGTCGTATATCTACATTTGCAGCATCGTCATCTTGGACAGCTTGTGTATGGACTGAACTAAAAGAGACTATATTGATTTGACTGAATGTTTTAAGATCACGTTTGCCAGTAGCAAAGAGTTGTAAAGGCATAAATAGTGGCGCGCCCTTTTTACCAATACCATGTATCACCCCATGCTGCTGAGAAAATAAATAATATAAGGCGCGCTTTTCTTGATAAGGGCGCTGATGTAATAAATAACCGATTAACGCTTCGTTACGCATGATTATTACCTCAGCTATAGTTCACTCAATATAAAAGAGAGTGGCTATTAATATTTTTAATAGCCTAAACTGGTCAAAGCTCGCTCGTCATCCGACCAACCGCGCTTAACTTTTACCCATAGCGTTAACATGATTTTTTTATCAAACAGATGCTCCATATCTTTACGAGCATCCATACCGACTTGTTTGATACGTTGCCCTTTGTCACCAATCACAATCGCTTTTTGCCCGCTACGCTCGACATAAATAGTGGCATCGATAAAGGTACAGGCTTTACGTGGACGACCAGTTTTTGGGTCAGTATGAGCCGCTTCATCTTTAAAGCCGTCAATTTGTACCGTTAAATCGTACGGTACTTCATCACCGGCACTGCGCATGATTTTTTCACGAATAATTTCACTGGCTAAAAAACGCTCTGAGCGATCGGTGATTTGTTCTGTATCATAAATTGGCGCCGCGACTGGCAAATGTGATGCGATCACTTCTTGCAGACGATCTAAGTTTTGATTCTTTAATGCAGAAACTGGGACGATATCAGCAAAATCAAAGCTGTCGTTAAAGGTTTCCATTAACGGTAAAACGCTGCCTTTATCTTTTAAGGTATCGGCTTTATTAATCACTAAAACCACATTTAAATTGGTATCACCAAGCTTCTGTAGAACCAGTAAATCATCGTCACGCCATTGATCAGAATCAACGACAAACAATACTAAGTCAACATCTACCAATGCAGAGACGGCCGCTTTATTCATGCGTTCATTGATAGCACGTACTTCATTGCGATGAATCCCGGGGGTATCAACAAATACTGCCTGCATCTCATCATTAGACAAGATACCGTGGATACGATGACGCGTCGTTTGTGGTTTACGTGAAGTGATGGACAGCTTTTGACCCAATAAATGGTTCATCAGCGTTGATTTACCGACATTTGGACGACCAACAATAGCGACGTAGCCAGTTTTAAAACCTTCAGCAGCAAGCGCGCCATTATTTGGTGAAAAGAAATCTTCGATTGCTGAATCGTTATCTACTGCATTGTTTTCTGTTTCGTTGATTTCTACTTCACTCATTTCTATTGCATTGTTTGTACTTATGTTTAGGTCAGTATTTTCGGTCATATTTGTGGCATTATCTTCATTGTTTAATGGCAAGTCAGTGTGATTGCTCATAGGGTAATCCTGTGGAGGTTATCGTCAGTCAAACTGCTGTATGCACATATGACATAAAACAGCAGCACTGTTATCAAGTTATGAATATTTGATGTTGCAATACTAATTCGTTAAAGAATGAGCATTTTTAAAATATAGAAATGATAGTGTTGAAGGTATTACTATCAAGTCAGCAATATAAAATCAGAGTAATATTACAAAAACCATTAGCTGCGTTTTTTTGGCACACTTGGCAGCTTATGAAGTTGGTTAATCATCAATTCAGCCGCTTTTTGCTCAGCAATACGGCGGCTTTCACCAGATTCGGTAATATCAGGACAGTTAAGAATGTTTACCTGACAGCGTACCACAAATATTTGATGCGGGGCATTACCGCGTGTTTCCATTAACTCATAATGTGGTAAGTCAAATTGCTTCGACTGCAGCCATTCTTGTAAACGGCTCTTGGCATCTTTTAGGGCTTTTTGGTCATTGACATTATCAATCAAATCACCATACCAAGACAATACACATTCTCGTGTGATATTCATATCTTGACTGTCTAGATAAATAGCACCAATCAAGGATTCGACGGCGTCCGCCAATATAGAAGCACGATTGCGTCCGCCACCTTTACGCTCACCCACACCCAATATTAGCTGATTAGACAGCTCTAGATTTTGAGCGATAATGACCAAGGATTCTTGCCTCACGAGCGTCGCTCGCATACGGGTCAGACGACCTTCATTTTGGGTTGGATAACGATGATATAGCGCTTCACCGACTATCATACCTAGTAATGCATCACCCAAAAACTCTAAGCGTTCATAGTTCTTTTTACTATCAAACGAGCGATGCGTGAGTGCCAGCTTAGGTAGACTTAAATCATTAAACACATAACCCAACTTGCGCGTTAATACTGCTAAGCGTTGAATAAATTCTGAGCTAATAACAAGCGTGTCATCAGACAGGCTATTTTTTGGTGGGTTAGGAACCGCCTGAGGATACTGCGAAGTTGGTTTCATGCGTGGCTTATGATTATCCCTTTTGTTGTACTATTTAAAGTCATTAAATAGTAACGTTTAAAAATATTAAATACAAAAAACCAGCTCATAAAGAACTGTTTTCTAGAGTACTGGCTTGTTAGATCGTTGCTGCTCGTATTTTAGAAAATCGAATTACTCTGCTATTGTAGGATCGATATCGCCTTCAAAGCGATTCACAATATCAATATTTCCAAAGAGCGTATTGGTTTTTTCATATTTTTTATAGATAGCCAACTGACCTGTTTTTTTATCTTTAAAGGTAAATACATCCTCTGCTTTGGTATCGTAATCAGCATTGATAGACAACTGCTTATCAACACGCTCGACGAACTGCTTGGCAGTCTCTTTCTTGTTATTAGACTCTTGAAGCTGCGCACTCAAGGTTTTGGTCAGTTGATAATCGCCAATTTGTGCTGGCACAATGGCAACAATCAATTTAACAGCAACACCCAAAGCGATGATAATAAAAGCGATACTCGTGACACTAGCACCACGCTGTGTAGATAAGCCAGATAACTGTTGCACCATAATACCTCTCAACGAAAAATAGCTATATTTGTAATGTATCTAGCTTAGAAAACACTATTTCTTAGTGGATGTTTATAAGCTAAATATCATTGCATTGAATAGCCATAATATTAGCACAAAACGTTTGTCGGTAAATATATCTATAGAACATTGATGTCATTAATCGATAGCACCATTACGTTTAAAAGTAGGTAGCTGTAGACCTGGCGGCTTATGCATCCAAATATATACTGCTTTTCCTGCTAAATTATCATCAGGAACAAAGCCCCAAAAGCGTCCATCTGCACTGCGATCACGGTTATCACCCATGACAAAATACTGACCTTCAGGCACATTAATACGCCATTCACTGCCTTCTGAGCTCACCACTTCTGGCGACTGTTGCTGTAAAAATGGCGCATATTGCGAGCTGTTCATACCATTCAAATAACGAACAACATACTCATGCTTACCTTGAGTTTCTTTAAAATATTTTGCGTCGCTTTCTTCTTGCTGACCCATTACAGCAGCATTCTCTTCTGTCAGCATTTGACCCGGAGCAACTTCCCCTGACGAATATAACTGTGACGTCAGCTCTGCATTGGCGTCAAAATCAATGGCTTGAGTAGCAACAGGCACGTCATTAATCGCAATTGTGCCTTGATTATAACTAACCGTATCACCCGGCAGACCAATGACGCGCTTAATATAATAAATACTTGGGTTCTCTGGATAACGAAAAACGGCAACATCGCCATGTTCAGGCGTGCCAGTATCGATTACTTTATTATAAGTCAGTGGCAAACGAACACCATAAGCATACTTATTGACGGCAATAAAGTCACCCGTATATAGCGTTGGCACCATCGAGGACGACGGAATATTAAACGGCTCAATTAAAAACGAGCGCACAATTAATACTACCGCCAGCACGGGGAAAAAATCATATGCCCAGCGTACCAGCAAGCTCTCTTTACCGCGACCCCGTGTTTTACGCTGTTTCAGTGTCAGCTTATCTAATAGCCAAATAATACCCAAACCTATGGTTAATGGCACTAAAATCAAATTGAAATCAAAATCCATACTTAATTGCCTATTAGCGAGCTACTTATCCAATGATGACATCCGTAAAAACAGCAATGATGATTCATTTATTAATAATCTAATCTACCTGCAATACGGCTAAGAAGGCTTCTTGTGGAATCTCGACGTTACCCACTTGCTTCATGCGTTTTTTACCGGCCTTTTGCTTAGACAGTAGCTTTTTCTTACGCGAGACGTCACCGCCATAACACTTAGCCAAGACATCTTTACGCATGGCTTTCACAGTACTACGCCCGATAATTTGGCTGCCAATTGCCGCTTGAATAGCGACATCAAACATTTGACGCGGAATCAGCTCTTTCATTTTGGTTACCAGTGCGTTACCACGGTAGCGCGACTGAGTTTCATGCACAATCATAGCAAGCGCATCGACTTTGTCGCCGTTAATCAGCACATCAACTTTAACCAATTTATCGACCTGATAACGCTCAAAATTATAATCAAGTGAGGCAAAACCACGTGACACTGATTTTAGACGGTCAAAGAAGTCCATGACCACTTCACCCATCGGAATATCAAAAATGAGCTGCACTTGACGACCCATAAAGCGCATATCGACTTGAACTCCGCGGCGCTCAATACAAAGCGTCATCACGTTACCGAGATAATCCTGCGGTACTAAAATCTGACAACGAGCAATCGGCTCACGGAACTCTTCGATATTATTCGGTTCAGGCAGTCTTGATGGGTTATCAACATAGATAATGCTGCCATCTTTTTTCACAATCTCATAAATAACTGAAGGCGCAGTAGTAATCAGATCCAAGTCATACTCACGCTCTAGGCGCTCTTGGATAATCTCCATATGCAGCATACCGAGGAAGCCACAACGGAAACCAAAACCTAGCGCGTCTGAGGTATCCGGCTCAAAGAACAATGACGCATCGTTAATTTGCAGTTTTTGCAGTGCTTCACGGAACTTTTCGAAGTCGGTAGATTCTACAGGGAACATACCAGCATACACTTGCGGCGTAATCTGTTTAAATCCAGGAATACGATCGACGTCAGGCGTACTGGCATGAGTAATCGTATCACCAACTGGCGCTCCTGCAATGTCTTTAATACCCGCAATAATGAAGCCCACTTCACCCGCTTCCAAGATACCCGTATCTAACGGCTTCGGGGTAAAGACACCAATTGATCCGACTAAATGCGCATCTTTGGTCGATTTAATATAAAGTTTATCACCTTTTTTTATCGTACCTTGGCGTACACGTACTAATGAAACCACGCCTAAATAATTATCAAACCATGAGTCAATGATCAACGCTTGCAGCGGTGCATCACGATCACCTGTTGGCGCAGGAATAAATTCAACCAGTGCTTCGAGTAATTTATCAACGCCGAGACCAGATTTTGCCGACACACGCGGCGCATCAACAGCATCAATACCAATAATGTCTTCAATCTCTTGAATCACCCGCTCAGGCTCAACTTGTGGCAAGTCAATTTTATTTAAAACTGCCATGACCTCAAGACCTTGATCGACCGCGGTATAGCAATTAGCAACCGACTGTGCTTCAACGCCTTGCGCTGCATCAACAACCAATAGCGCGCCTTCACAAGCCGCTAAGGAACGAGAGACTTCATAAGAGAAATCCACGTGACCAGGCGTATCAATAAAATTCAGCTGATAGCGCTCACCATTTGGATGGTCATAATACAGCGTCACCGACTGCGCTTTGATCGTGATACCACGCTCACGCTCAATATCCATCGAATCGAGGACTTGCGCCTGCATCTCGCGATCTTGCAGCGCGCCACACATTTGAATAAAACGATCAGCAAGGGTCGACTTGCCATGATCAATGTGGGCAATAATAGAAAAGTTACGAATATTGGCTAATGCAGTCACAAAGCGCCTACTAAATAATGGAGGATTGAATAACGAATATAAATGCTGTCAGATGGCAACAATAGAATACTTACTCATAGTTAATATCGGTCAATACACCAATATCACTACATTAAGCAAACCGTATTGTAGCAAGTGAAGTGCCTACAGCGCTGATTATTAGTTATAACTACGCGCAGGCACGTGAGGGTATTCTAGCAGTTTTCCACTATAAAGTAAGTGGATTTTGTCAGCAAGCCTTGGTTTTATAAATGAAGGTAAACAAGTAAGCTTTAAATCAAGAATATTTACTTCGTTAGATCTGATATAGATTCTATGAGTAGCTATTTATTTTCAGCCATAAAATAGGCAAAAAAAAACCAATCAAATAATGATTGGCATTTTTAATGTTACAGGTCTTGCTAAAAATGGTGGCGATGAAGAGACTTGAACTCTTGACCTCACGATTATGAGTCATGCGCTCTAACCAGCTGAGCTACATCGCCATTTTAGGCTCGGTATTATGCCGATATGAGTGACTTACGTCAACCCTTAAAAGGCATTTTTTGCAAAAAAATTGAATTAAATTCAAAATAAGCGCAATTTTAAAACACCAAACCGGTACTGCTGTGCTTCTTTAAAGATTAGCTAATAAAGAAACATGTTTAAAACATTGCTAAAAAGGTTGGTAAACCGATAAGCCGGGTTCTGTCGTGGACAATCATTCCTCTAGGCGTATCATCGCTAATACGCTCAAGCAACCTACCCGCATCGAACGCGGGCCGCGCCATGCCGATGCCTATTTGGTCTTGCTACGCGTGGAGTTTACCATGCCGTGAACTGTTGCCAGCCACGCGGTGCGCTCTTACCGCACCCTTTCACCCTTACCGATAGTGTCAGACACTAAAGGCGGTCTACTCTCTGCTGCACTGGTCGTCAAGTTACCCTGCCCAGCCGTTAGCTGGCACGCTGCCCTATGTAGCCCGGACTTTCCTCCCCTGCATGTCTGTTACCAGTGTGCAGCGGCGATTGCCTAGTCTACCAAGCGCGCTAGTATAGCAAAATTCATATTGCTTTCGGAAAGTTTTTTTGGCTTATTTTTAGCGGTGATTTATACAAAGTTTTGGGGGAGTATAAAATCTGTATGACTAAACCCATTATCTTCTTGTACAGGTAAGGCCACCCAATGCGCCGTTGGATGATGCTCAGCTAAATAGTTTTGCAAAAATTTTATCGTACTAGTTGCTATCTGTTCATCCGTCTGAGCAGCATTGTCGTGAATATGATTATAAATTACGCTATGAACGTCTAGACCACGAGATTTGATCGTCTCTAAGCTAAGCAAGGTATGGTTAATACTACCAAGCCGACCTGATGTGACTAGAATAACGGGATAGCCTTTATCGGCAATATAATCCAAAGTTAATAATTGCTCAGTGATGGGCACTAATAAGCCACCTGCCCCTTCTAAAAGCACCACATCATAATCCGCTTGCAAAATTTTTGTAGCGCTTGTAATCCCATCAGTATTAAGAATTTCATTAGCAAGTGCGGCGGATAAATGCGGTGACGCCGGTTTCTCATAACGATACGGGCAAGTGGTTCTATCAATATCACACGGCTGTAGCGGAATCCCCATCAGCTGACGATGGGTAATAATATCATCGGCAATTCCCATTTTTCCGCTAATTAAATCTCTTGCGACGCCCGTTTGCACCAGCTTTTGGGTAATGACATTAACGCCGTGCTGCATCAGCGCTTTGGCAATCATACCGGTTGCATAAGTTTTGCCGATGTCGGTATCGATACCAGATATAAAGAGCACGCTCATCATTAATCCTTTCGCGTTAAATAACTACTGACCACATTTAATAACGCTTTGCAAAGAGTGGTAAGTTCATCATCGGTAATCACATAGGGCGGCATAATATAAACCAATTTCCCAAAGGGTCTGACCCAAATGCCGTTTTCAATCAGTAAGGATTGAAAGACTGGCATATTAACGGCTTCTTGCAGCTCAATCACTGCTACAGCACCCAAACAGCGTACCTCAGCAACGCCATTTAAACTCACAGCTGGCGCAAGTTGCTGCTCCATGACAGATTGCATATTTGCTGTACGCGCTTCAATATCATAGGACAGTATTAAATCAATCGACGCACAAGCAACGGCACATGCCAGCGGGTTGCCCATAAAGGTCGGACCATGCATCAGTGACGGGTAATCACTTTGGCTAATGGTGTCAGCTATTTCTCGTGTAGACAGGGTCGCGGCAAAAGTCATATAACCGCCGGTCAGTGCCTTACCAATCGTCATAATATCAGGGCTAATAGCAGCATGCTCGCAGGCAAATAATTTGCCACTACGCCCGAAACCGGTGGCAATTTCATCGGCAATTAATACCACGTTATGTTCATCACACAATTGGCGTAAGAGCTGCAAATACTGAGGACTATAAAAGCGCATGCCGCCTGCGCCTTGGATAATCGGCTCGATGATAAATCCAGCAAGCTGGTTGCTATTTTTGACAAAAAACTCAGTTAATGCCTCACGCTCACTTTGGGTTAAGTCACGCTCAAATCCCATTGGTGGCGCTGCGACAAAGTGTTGCATCGGTAATTGCTTACCATAGAGACTGTGCATACCATTAATAGGGTCGCAGACACTCATCGCATGCCATGTATCACCGTAATAACCTGAATGGGTCGAGGCAAACTGCTGCTTGGTTGGACGCTTGGCAGCAATTTGATATTGCAATGCCATCTTAAGCGCAACTTCTACCGCGATACTGCCACTATCGGCATAAAATATCGCATCCAGTCGGGCAGGCACAATTGACAGCAGTTTTTTGCCCAAGTCTATCGCTGGCTGATGGGTTAAACCACCAAACATGACGTGCGCCATTTTGCCCAATTGTTCAATCATCGCCGCATTCAATTTGGGATGATTATAACCGTGCACGCTTGCCCACCATGACGACATACCATCAATCAGGCGCGTACCATCTTCAGTAACGATATAAATACCTTCGGCACGGTCAATCACGATATTGGGATAAGTCGGTGGTAGGCTGGCATACGGGTGCCAGAGATGTTGCTGATCAAAATCGTTGGTTGATACAGTTGTCATATTTTATTGACCAGTAATGCGCTTGTATTTAGACATCAAATCACTTTCGGTTTCGATATGATTGGGATCATGAGGAATACAATCGACAGGGCAAATAACCACACATTGCGGCTCATCGAAATGACCGACGCATTCGGTACATAAGTCAGGGTCGATTACATAGATATCATCGCCCTCTGAGATGGCTTCGTTTGGGCAGGCAGGCTCACACACATCGCAATTGATGCATTCATCCGTAATTAACAACGCCATAGACTGCTCCTTTTTTTCTATCAGGCATTTCTATTTATTAAGAAATACGCAATCTAACACAGATACGCGACCTATTTATTACCGAGCTTTTGAATAAAAGCTTCAGAGACACAAGGCGGCACAAATTTTGTCACATCACCGCCGAGCTTAGCAATTTCGCGAATCATGGTCGACGAGATGAATGAGTAATTCTGCGAAGGCGTCAAAAATACGGCTTCAAAATTTTCATCAAGCTCGCGATTCATATTGGCGAGTTGAAACTCATATTCAAAATCTGACATCGCACGCAAACCACGCAAGACAGCAGTGGCATTCTTTTCGCGCATAAAATCGACTAGCAAGCCCTCAAAGCCTATGACGGATACCTGCGGCAAATCAACAAATACGGTCTCGACCAAAGCCACACGCTCTTCAAAGTTAAATAACGGCTTTTTATGATGACCAGATGCCACTGCAATCACCACCTCGTCAAATAATTTGGTCGCGCGCGTCACTAAGTCCACATGCCCATTGGTAATGGGGTCAAAGGTGCCAGGGTATAGAATCTTGGTATGCAATTTTGAAGAAGTAGCAGAAGAGCTCATAGCAGGACCAATGTGGTTGGTGATAAAATAATAAGCTATATGCTAGCAAATTTTATCCAAACTTAATACTTATCTGCTACATTTGTCCTAACAGCGCGGCTACATTTGCAGCGGAAGCTTTGTTACAATAGCCAGTTCGACTCATCTGTTTAGCATTTATAAAAAATAACTCGCATTTAAGGGTTAGGATGAGGAATTAGTAAGACTAGAAATATAGGGACAAGACATATTTAAGCAGTCCTTATGGAGACATTATGTCAAAAAAATCAAAAAAACCGGAAAATCAAATTTGTGCCAATAAAAAGGCTCGTCATGAGTACTTTATTGAAGAGACATTTGAGGCAGGTCTGTCGTTACAAGGTTGGGAAGTTAAAGCCATTCGCGCGGGCAAAATGACCATTACGGAAGCTTATATTATTTTTCGTAATAATGAGGCATTCCTATTTGGCGCGCATATTCAGCCGTTGCTATCTAGCTCGACGCATGTCAGCCCTGATAGTATCCGTACCCGTAAGCTGCTGCTTAATCGCCGCGAAATCGAAAAGCTAATGGGTGCAGTCAACCAAAAAGGCTATGCCTGCGTGCCATTATCCTGCTATTGGAAAAACTCGCTGGTAAAATGTCAAATTGGCTTGGCACTGGGTAAAAAACAGCATGACAAACGTAAAACGCTTAAAGACCGTGATTGGGAACGTGATAAGCAGCGTGGTTTTAAGAAGGATTTAGATTAAAGCCCTCTTTCAACAGATTGGGGTTAATCTTAAAAAAACGGACGATTCAGCATAATGTTGAATCGTCCGTTTTTATTTGTTCAATCAAGGTTACTTATTAACTTTCAAACAACTGGCGCAGTCTTTGTCGTTTGCGATTGTTTATGAGCACTGCGTAATTGACGTACACCATGCCCAATCAAACAAGCTATCCCGATCCAAATAAGACCATAACTATAAATCATCGCCGATTCAAAAGGATTGCCCAAAACGGTTATTGCTAAGATAAATAGTAATGCTGGCTCCAAATAACTCATCATACCATAAACGTTCATTGGCAGCATTTGACTGGCATCGACGTTGGTTTTCATGGCCAGCACGCTCATAACGCCGAGTCCTACCAGCATCGCAATAAAGAACCCAGAGCCGCTGACTAAGCTTAAACTACTTGGGGTAATAAAAAATAAGTACGCCAAAGCAAATGGTGCGAATATCGTTAAATCAACCAATAACCCAGTGACCGCGCCAATACCTTGCAAACGGCGCAAAATATAATAAACAGGATAAGTACCGCACACCCATAGCGTTGCCCACGAGACGCTTTGCGTACGTACAATCTCACTGCCGACTCCAACTGCGGCAAAAGCAACCGCCCACCATTGTAAGCGACTTAGTTTTTCACCGAACAATACGCATCCAAACACCACCATCATGAGCGGAAATAAAAAATAACCCATAGCAGTTTGTACGCCCTGCCCATTGACGGGTGCCCACATAAATAGCCAAAACTGACTTAAGAATATCGGTGTAGGCAATAGCAACCACGCCCATTGTTTAACAGAGCCTAATGCTTTGAGTTTATCCATATGCAAACCTAAACGCCCGCTGATAAGCAAATAGCCTATCAGTGCGGCCCACATCGCTAGCATCCGCCAGATAAAAACTTGTGTCCCTGATAACGGTGCTAAAAAACTGCTATAAGCATATAGCACGCCAAACAATACGTTGGATAAGACTGCTAGCGCTACACCCATCATTAAAGTGCGCTGCTGCACGCTGCCTTTCGTCCACATTGCTGGCATCGGGAAACGTGACAAAGTCGACGCTACAGTATTGGTTAGGGTTGAAGTAGACATAAAGCACCTTTATTTGCATGAGCAGCGAAAACACTATTTGATAGAGATTATTATCGTTTTCTAATATATAAAGCTTAGTTTATAGCCAGTGGTTGCGAAAAAATCTCTATATTTATCTTAATGTGAATATATTTATCTTATAGTTACCTATATTACTAATAATTTATTACTTTATGATTTATAGTGACAATACTTCTATAGTAAGTGAATTGTAATCATCCTCTGTTAATGTCTCTACCTTAAAGCGAAACCCTATGAATCAGCCACTAGATAAGATCGACAAGTCCATTTTGAATTTGATGCAAGATGATGCGACATTGCCTTTAAAAACCCTTGCAGAACATGTCAATGTGTCTATCGCTACGGCTCAACGTCGTGTGCAAGCGCTGATAGACAATGGGGTGATCACTAAGCAAGTCGCTATAGTAGACCCTCATAAGGTTGGTTATAGCTTGACGGCGGTGGTGATGGTAGAGATGGAGCGCTCCAATAACTCTATGCAGCATCGATTTGAGCGTTTGATGAATGCCCAGTCGCAAGTGATGAGCTGTTATGAAGTATCTGGCGATGCTGACTTTATGCTTATGGTGAGTGCTAAAAATATGAAGGATTATCATCAGTTCACTCGCAATTTACTCACTTACGAAAATAATGTACGTAATTTTAAGAGTCAGTTTGTGATGAACTTTACTAAGAGTGGTACGAAGATTTATTTAGATTGATAGCTGCTTTTTGCCTAATTGCTATCCATAGATTACTCTGCGCTATCAATAACTTATCGCTAATACGTTTATTACATCATGAACGTTATTCATGTTAAAATGAGCGCCTTTAAATTAGCCATCAACTACCGTTATCTATAATGGCTATTATATATATGCATTTTTTCTGATTTTCTGATTAAGGTTATCCCATGTCTGCCGATACCATCGCCCGCACCGCCTTTAAACAAGGCACCAAACCCCTTTACGACTACGACAAACATTGGGCAAGCTGCTACGAGCCTGCGCCTTATTTGCCGATGAGCCGCAAAGAGATGGATGAGCTTGGCTGGGATGCCTGTGACGTCATCATTATCTCGGGCGATGCTTATGTCGATCACCCAAGCTTTGGTATGGCGATTATCGGGCGCTTACTAGAATCACAAGGTTTCCGCGTCGGTATCATTGCTCAGCCAGATTGGAAGAGTAAAGATGCCTTTATGGAACTTGGCAAACCTGTCTACGCTTATGGCGTGACGGCGGGCAACATGGACAGCATGATTAACCGTTATACGGCTGATCGTAAGATCCGTAGTGATGACGCTTATTCGCCGGGTAACGTCGCGGACAAACGTCCTGATCGCGCCGCCATCGTATATAGCCAGCGCTGCCGTGAAGCCTATCCTGATGTGCCGATTATCTTAGGCGGTATCGAAGGCAGCCTGCGCCGTATTGCGCATTATGATTATTGGTCAGATAAAGTACGCCGTAGTATTTTGCTTGATGCCCGTGCTGATGTTTTATTGTATGGTAATGCTGAGCGCGCCATCGTCGATGTGGTACATGGTCTATCCAAAGGCTATAGCTTTGAGCAAATGAGCAATTTGCGCGGTACAGCTTACTTGCTCACGCCGACGCGCCGTCATTGGCAAGCAGGCATGACCGAAGTTGCTAGTAATGATGTCGATACCGTTGGTCGTGTTGATCCGATTATCAACCCGTATGTGATGACTGAAGATCTTGACCAATGCTCAATCGAACAAGATAAGCCTAGCGCCTCTCCTGTTGGACAATCAATGTCAGGAATGTCAGGGCAATATCCAGGATTCGTGTCTGAACCAGTGACCAATAAAATCTTGAATACTGACCAAGTCGATGAAGAGACGCAAGTTGTACAAATGCGTGGCTTTACTAAACCGATGACAGCACGTAAGCACAAAATCAAAATGCCACCGCGTGAGAAAACCGTCATTCGCTTGCCTGATTATGAGCATGTCAAATCTGACCCTGTGCTTTATGCTCATGCTAGCCGTATCTTGCATCTTGAGACTAATCCGGGTAATGCACGCGCATTGGTACAGCGTCATAGCAGTGGCGCCGGTAACTCACATACCTCTATCGATGTGTGGCTCAATCCGCCACCGATTCCTTTATCGACGGAAGAGATGGATTACGTGTTTGACTTGCCATACGCTCGCCTGCCGCATCCAAGTTATGGCGATGCGCGTATCCCTGCTTATGACATGATTAAGTTTTCGGTCAACATTATGCGTGGGTGTTTTGGCGGTTGTACTTTTTGCTCTATCACCGAGCACGAAGGACGCATTATCCAAAATCGCTCAGAAGAATCTATCCTACGTGAAGTCGAAGCGATTCGTGATACTGCTCCGAACTTTACCGGTGTTATCTCTGATCTTGGTGGTCCAACGGCCAATATGTATCGTCTAAACTGT
Source organism: Psychrobacter sp. SC65A.3 (assembly GCF_025642195.1). Classification (NCBI taxonomy): domain Bacteria; kingdom Pseudomonadati; phylum Pseudomonadota; class Gammaproteobacteria; order Moraxellales; family Moraxellaceae; genus Psychrobacter; species Psychrobacter sp. SC65A.3. Next base: position 2,562,408 of record NZ_CP106752.1, read on the forward strand.
AAAGATGAAACTATTGAGAAGAATTGCCGTAAACCGTCTTGCGTTTATCCTGATATTTGTGAAAACCTGATTACCGATCACAGCAATTTGACTCAATTGTACCGTAAAGCGCGCGACATTAAAGGCGTGAAAAAAATCCTTATTGCCTCTGGTCTACGTTATGATTTGGCAATTAAAGATCCTGAATATGTCAAAGAATTGGTCAGTCATCATGTCGGTGGTTATCTAAAAATTGCCCCTGAACATTCAGAAGAAAACGTTTTATCGAAAATGATGAAACCGGGCATGGGTAATTATGACAAATTCAAAGCCATGTTTGAGCAATACAGCCAAGAAGCGGGCAAAGAGCAGTATTTGATTCCTTACTTTATCGCCGCCCATCCGGGTACCAAAGATGAAGATATGATGAATCTTGCGCTATGGCTAAAAGGCAATGGCTACCGCGCTGACCAAGTACAGGCGTTTTACCCAAGCCCAATGGCTACCGCGACCACCATGTATCACACGCATAAAGACCCACTGCATAAAATCAGCCGTGACGAAGGTGATATGGATATCGTCAAATCAGGTAAGCAGCGCAAATTGCACAAAGCTTTCTTACGCTATCATGATCCAAAAAACTGGGTAATGCTGCGTAAAGCCCTGCAAGATATGGGGCGCGGTGATTTGATTGGTAAAAATCGCGGCTGCTTAATCCCGCCATTTAATGCCAGCTTAGAAGGTCGTGATGCGGCGCAAGACAGCTATCAATCAGCGCGTAAGAAAAACAGCCGTCTGGGTAATGACTCGGTGAAACGTAGCAATAAAACAGCTGACAGCTGGTCAAATAAAGGTACTTCGAGCAAAACTACTGGCGGCAAAAAGAATGTGAGTAAAGGCAACTTCCAAACTCAGCATACCGGTCTACCACCACGTAAAACCAAGTAATCAAATCATCAATGATCGGCTGTTATACAGTGGATCAATAATATCTATTGGCTAATACCTAATTAGATAAGCGCCTATCAGCCACACGTTGATAGGCGCTTTTTTATTTGATCTTGAAATTGATTATGCTGCTTGCTGAAAGTAAGCAAATCAGAAATTCATTAAGCATCCTTAAATCAATCGTTACAGTAATCAGTGTTTAAGTAACCAAGTGAACACGTAACAAACAATTTCTAACATTCTATAAAGTGAGTTTTCGATACTATATGCGCTATATGCTTAACGCATAGTTAATAACAAATACACGATGATTTTTATATTTTTGGAGAATGCTATGAATACCCTAACCAAACTTGCTACCGCTCTACCTGCGCTTGCCCTACTAAGTGCATGTGCGACTACTGCTCCTACTACGCCAAGTACACCTGCTTCAGAAAGCGTGACTGACGCCGCTTATGACCGTATGGCACCAGCACCTTATACCTGTACTGATGGCAGCAAAATCTTGGCAAAGCAGTCAATCAATAAGAAGCAAGTAATGCTAAACGCCACCTTGCCTAAAGTGAAATGGGCAGAGCAACCGATTATCTTAAACGGTATTGTACAAGGTGATGTCGCAAGCTATGTCAACGACTCAAACCCAGAAGCCACCTATGCATGGCATATGAAAGGCGACAAAGGCATCTTTGCTATGAAATGGGCAAATGGTAAAGAATACCAAGTAAACTGCCAAGTAGGTAGATAGTTATTTCAGTTTAATCATTCATTAATAATGATAAATCTATAATTGTTAAGCTTAGCATTACTATAAACAGTCATCGAAAGATGGCTGTTTTTTTGTGCCTCCTCTGTTAAACGTTTTATAGAAAACTCATCTTCTTATCTGACTTGCTAGAATAAGAAATTGCTAGAGTGAAAAGCATCCTTTTTTGCATTTCGCTAGAGAAGCACACAGAAAGCTGTCAAAATAGCCCCTCTATCAAAACATCTCATGACTTATCATAAAGGGGATACCTCGATGCCAAAGCGTCTTATACCTATGCTCATCATTACGACTGCCAGTATGTGGGCGCTGACAGGCTGCAATAATAGCACGGAGACTACGGTTAAAAAAACGGATACGGCAGTATCAACGACAGACTCAGCGGCAGCAAATACGATAGATTGGTCAGTCATGGATAGTGGCGAAAAGCCAGCCGCTCTTGCTAACTATCAGTATCCGTTTGCGCTCGATAGCCAAAATGTCCGTGACTACGCAGAGTATTTCGATGTGGATAATGCCACTGCACAGCATAATCTGACCGTAAGTATGGCAAGTAATGAGGCGCTATCAAAGGCCTTGGATCAGCTGAGTGACAGCTATGTCTCACATGAGCTGACCGATGATAAAGACATGACACTGGTCATTCATACCACACCTGATGTCGCTGCCAGCAGCTATGATTATGTGCTGTCTGATGACTTTGCTAAAGGATTGGTATTGCCCATTGAAATCAAACCTGATGGTAAGAAAGGTGATGTGAAGGCGCATGGGGAAATGGCGGAGTAGAGATTAGGTTTTACCGCTCTACGTTAATAATGATTAAACTAAAAAAAATTATATAGATTTTACAAACAAGGAAGTCGATGTTTAAATCATATTATCAACACCATCATTCACTTAGCCCAGACGAAGTTTATGAGGGTTTATTAAGTTATGGAATGTTTAGCGACAACTTACCATCCTTCTTACAATCTGTTGATTTTTTTGCTTGGTGCAAAGTACAGAAGCAAGCTACTTTTCAGAAAATGGAAACTACTCCCGTCTATTATGAAAGCATAAGAAATGTAAACATACCAAGACTTATTACAATCCCAAATCCTATAGCATATAGAAACCTCTGTTTTAATTTGAAAAATAACTGGAACGATATTCTATTACACTTCCAAACCTATACAGGTAATCAAGATTGGAAAGTAAGTAGAATACACATAAGAAAAACTAAAGAAAATAAGAAGATCTTAGTCTTAGGAAAATATGACACATTAAAAGTTGTAAACCACCAAATAGATAAAGAACAATTATTCGACATGGGTTTTTCGGACTACAAGGAGGACGATGACCCATTATTAAAGTTTAAAATAAAATCAAGATTTCAGGCACATGCAGATATATCTAACTGTTTTGGGAGCATATATACACATTCTTTAACTTGGGCAGTTGCTGGTAAAGCTAATGCAAAAGTCACCCGTAGTGGATTTTGGTTTAATGAGCTAGATACGCTTTTGATGAATACAAACAATGGCGAAACACACGGTATTTTAATAGGTGCACATGCATATAATTTAGTGTCTGAAATTATATTAGTAGTAATCGACTATCAACTAGCCAAAAAAGGTTACAAATTTATAAGGCATATTGATGACTATGTTTGTCTAACAAAGAGCTATGAAACTGCAGAGAATTTTTTAGCCGACCTGTCTAATGAATTGCGGAAATTCGGTCTAATTCTTAATGGTAAAAAAGTTTCTATAGAAGATTTACCAGCGACAAAAAGCTCAAGTTGGATTGTTGATATTTCTAACCACCCAGTAAGTTTAATAAACTATCTCAATTATAATGTAATGGTTAATTATTTAGACTTTCTATTAAATTTACTTAAGAAAAATGATGATGACGCTACTATATTAAACTATGGTATAAAGGTTATAACTGGAAAACGTGCTTCTGTTAATGCTGTTGAATACCTTATTGATACGGTGCATCATTTAGTTATGATTTACCCATACCTTGTAGGTTTGCTTGAGAACAAGCTATTCGAAAGATATGAAGTGAATGTTTCTACAATCAAAAATATATCTGAGAATCTTCTTCATTATGGTACCGAGCGTAATAGTTATGAGCTTGTAGCATACTCAATATACTTTTCATTGAAATACGAATTTGAATTCGATATAAAATCTTCTCTACTGGAAAAAGTTGGCAATCTAGATGACTGCTTGACGTTATTACTTGCCTACTTGTACGATAAAAAGAAATACGGAGCCCGCAGCAAGGCTGTTAGACAGCATAAAATAGTAGCTAAACATCTGTATAATAATAATGAAGATGATTATTGGCTATACTACTATGAGGTTCTACCAGCTAATGATCTAAAAGATTATTGGAGTAAAATGAAAAAGGACAAAGTTAGTTTCTTAAAGAAAGTCTTCAATAGCTAGAATAGTTGCCTTTTACAATAAAATAATGGTGGGTTTCGCTATCAAAAACCCACCTTACCGTTAAAAGTCTATACTTTTACCTACTCCCCAACCATCGACAAAAACTCGTCCTCACCTACCACTTTGACGCCCAGTTTTTCCGCCTTCGCCATTTTCGAGCCAGCCTTTTCACCTGCCAGTAGTGCGGTGGTTTTAGCAGAAATGCTACCTGAGACTTTTGCACCCAGTGCTTGTAGTTTGGCTTTGGCTTCATCGCGTGCCATGCTGCTAAGCGCGCCTGTGATCACCCACGTTTGCCCATCAAGAGGTAAGTCACTAGCAGATTTTTGCTCGACCTTATCCCAGTGCACGCCTGCCTCGCGTAATGCCGTGATGACTTCGATATTGTGCGGGGCGCGGAAGAATTTATAGGTAAGCTCAGCGGTGATTTCTCCGACATCTGGCGTTTTTATCAAGGTCTCTATATCGGCACTCATGAGGCTGTCTAAATCGCCAAACTGCTGAGCAAAACTCTGTGCCGTGCCTTCACCGACACCACGAATACCCAGCGCATAGATAAAGCGAGCGAGTGTTGTATGCTTACTAGCTTCGATAGCACTGAGGATATTCTGTACCGACTTTTCGCCCAGCTTCTCAAGCGTAATCAGCTCGTCTTGATGATTGTGTAACTGATAGATATCAGCAACGGTCTTGACCAAACCATGCTCAAAAAAGCTGATGAGCCAACTTGCGCCTAAGCCATCGATATCCATCGCTCGACGCGAGACAAAGTGAATGAGCGCCTCGACCTGCTGCGCGGGACAAAATAGCCCACCGGTGCAACGCGCCAATGCTTCATCTTTGGGCAGCACCACTGGCGAGTCGCATACTGGGCAAGTCGATGGCAACTTAACGGGTTCAGAGTTTTCTGGACGCTGATCTGTCCAAACGCGGGTGACTTTAGGTATCACATCCCCTGCACGATGGACGCTGACCATATCGCCTGCACGCACATCCAATCGCTGAATCTCACCAAAGTTATGCAAGGTAACATTACTGACGGTGACGCCGCCGACTTTCACGGGTTCTAATTTACCAACTGGTGTAATCGCGCCAGTGCGTCCGACTTGCCACTCGATAGTATGCAAGCGTGTCATGACGGTTTCAGCAGGGAATTTATAAGCAGTTGCCCAGCGCGGCTCACGCGATAAAAAACCAAGCTGTTGCTGCAACGCCAAGCTATTGACCTTAATCACCATGCCATCAATCTCGAACGGCAGCTCGCCACGTGTCTCTTTTACCGATTCATAATAGGCTTGAGCCTCACGTGGATTTTGCACTACTTCCACCGCACTGACGGTAAAGCCAATGGTTTTTAGCCAAGCAAGCGCTGCCGATTGGGTTTTGATATGCTCAGGTAACCCTTGATTGACTGAATAACAGTAAAATGCGAGCGGACGGCTAGCAGCAATGGCGGGATCTAGCTGACGTAAACTCCCAGCAGCAGCATTGCGTGGATTGGCAAAAGTCTTTTCTTCTTTTTCGGCTGCTAAGCGATTGAGGCGCTCAAATCCCGCCTTGGGCATGAGCACTTCACCGCGCACTTCTAACAGCGGAATATCAGTGGCATCAGCAAGCCAAAGCGGCAAGTTACGAATGGTTTTGGCATTTTGGGCAATATCCTCGCCCGTTTGACCGTCGCCGCGCGTGACCGCTTGAGTAAATTTACCGTAGACATATTTGAGTGATACCGCCAAACCATCCAGCTTTAGCTCCATCTCATACTCTGGGCTTTGCTGAGCGACGCTTAAGCGGTCATTAACGCGGCGCATAAAATCACGCAAATCATCATATTCAAAAACGTTACCAAGCGATAGCATAGGGATATCGTGGGTCACTTGCGTAAATGCCGATAGCGGCATATCGCCGACTTGATTGATTGGGCTGTCTGGCTGTACCAAATCGGGATATTGTTCTTCAAACTCCAATAAAGAGCGACGCAACTGATCGTATTCGCTGTCTTCTAAGATGGGATTGTCGAGCACATAATAGGCATAATTGTGCTGCTTGAGGGCATCAATAAACGTGCGCATTTGAGCCACGATAGCATCTTCGTTTGCTGCAGATTTTGCAGTATTGATGTCTTTAGAGGTAAGCGGTGCGATAGGGTCAGTCATAGTCGGCGTCTTTTTTTTGCAATTCAAGATGTCGATATGATAACAAGTTTGCAAGATACTCGGATAAACTTTTAATGAAAATGAATGGCTAGGAAAAGTAAAAAGGCAAACAACGTTATCGCTATTTGCCTTTTTTAGTACTGATACTATTTATCGATTTTAATCAACTTTGGTAGCGATCAACCTTCATAATCGCGCACTTGGTTGCGTAGCTGTTGCTTGTATTCAGGCGTGATTGGGTCGTTCTCTTCATCTAGCATCACAGCGTCCAAATCGCTTGCCATCATATAAGCGATGCTCATCATACTGTCGAAACTGCGCAGCGCTTGAGGATGCGGCAACGATAAGAAGACCACCACGCCGTTATAGTTATTGGTCGCCACGCTATGCGGATCAAAAGGCGCGATACCACTATCGGTGATGCCCATCATACTAAACCATAGCATACCGGTGCCGTCTTTTTGCTCATAGCGATGGAACATATTCATCGCGCCATAACGCAGACCATATTTATCGATCAATGCCAATAAATCACGACCGCGAATCAACGCTGCTGGACGGTCACGATATTGGTGCGGCAAGATGGTGATATTGATATTGTCTTTGGCATTGATAAGTGGTGCATTTTGCGTATCATCGACTGGCTCTGATAAATGCTGATCAAGTATCGGGCTATTATCATTGAAACTTGGCTCTTCTGCCGTATCAATAGATGGCATCAGGCTGTCGGTTGCCGATACCAAGCTTGAAAACGCATCAGGCTCTTGTTCGATATTCATTTGCTCAGCAGCAGAGGTAAATTCGCTATTATCGTTATGCTGCTCTGCCTGCCAGCGCGCATAATCTTCATCATTTACTTGGCTATAGCTATCGTTTACATCGCTACTGACATTATCGTATCCAGACATCAACTGTACATCGTCTTGCTGACGCGCTTGGCTCAAAGGTGCATCTTCAACGACTGCATTCAGATAACTGCGGTCAGGCGTGATACTGGTTTCGCCAGCGATCGTGTCGTCTAAATCTGGCTGATCGACGATATTGCGCTCATGACGCGGTATGATAGGAATACCGTTTTTATCATAATTGACCGCGGCAGCTTCTGCATTTTTGCGACGCTTAAAGCTACGCATGACCATAATTAGCCCGGCAAGCACAATCAATGCAGCAATGGCGATCAATATAAACTGAATAGCGGTCATGAGAAATAATCCTAATCTACGACAAAAGAGAATACATAAGAGGGAATAAATGGCAATAGTCTAGCATGGCTAATTAACATCGTCACCATATAGTCATTGTTTACCGTGAGGCTGACACACTTGCGTGACCTTCTGCCCTGACCCCTAACTATACCACTGACAATCGCTGTCAGTTATCACTATTTTTGCTATTCAGCAATATAAAGTGCTGCTTCATCGAGCGATACGCTGACCAAGGTAGAAATCCCTGCGCTTGGCATGGTAACACCTTTTAATTCATCAGCAATTTGCATGGTTAATTTATTATGGCTAATAAAGATAAACTGCAAATCGTCTGCTAATTCATGAATGAGACTGGTAAAACGAGCGACATTAGCATCATCAAGCGGCGCATCAACCTCATCAAGCACGCAAAATGGTGCAGGATGCTGCTTAAATATCGCAAAAATTAAGCTCAGCGCGGTCAGGGTTTTTTCACCGCCTGATAACACGGCTAATCGACTATTACGCTTACCTTTTGGCTGTGCCATCAAAGTCAGCCCTGCCCGCCACTGTTCTGATTTTGGCGCATTAGCAGGCATATCCTCAGTATTTAGCGTTAAGCTTGCTTGCCCGCCGCCAAAAACCTTGGCAAATAAGTTAGCAAGCTCATTATTGACCGCATCAAGTGTCTGCATAAATAGTGTCTTGGTCGTCTCGTCAATAGAGGCAATCGCTTCGGTCAACGTCTGCATACTGGCAGCAATGTCCGCTGTCTGCTGCGCCAGTGGCTCTAAACGTTCATTAACCTCAGCCAATTCTGCCACCGCGGCGAGATTAACTGCGCCAATTTTGCTTAATTGCTGCTCAAGCTTATTACGCTCAGATTCTAATTCTACGATTTTGTCTGGACGCACACGGCGATCATGAGCGATAAAGTCTGCCAATAAGTTTGAGACACTCATCACTTGTTGCTGATGCTGTGGCTGCTGAGATATATCCGACTGCGCTTTATATTTATGACTCGCATTAGAGTACACATCTAGCGCTTCTTGCGTATGGCTGCTAGCATCCTCTAACCTCGCCACGCTTAGTGCCAACTCGGTCGAGTGATGGGCAAGCGCGCTTTGCTGAGTTTGCAATTTATGTTGCAGGGTATCTAGCTCGACCTGCTGCTGATTATACTCTTGCTTAAGCGCCGTTAATGCTGTCTCGCGCCCTGTTAATAACGTCTGCTGCTCATCACGCGCCGTTTGCACTGTTTGCAGGGTTGCTTGCAGTTCTGGCAGCTTATTTTGCTGCTGTTCATAATTTGCCTGTAAAATTTTCTCGCTTTGCAGTGACTTATCGTGTTGCTCGGTCGCACGCGCAAGGCTGCTTACGCCATGCTCTAAACGCATCTCGCTCTGCTGGATACGCAGCTGCAATGCTTGCCACTCATCATCGTCTGCCTGACGGGTGCGACTTAACTCACTACGCTCAGCTTGTAATTGCTGCGTTGTTGCTCGAGCATCGGTGATTTGTGGCGTTAGCGCCGCTATTGCGCTTTGGATGTCCTGTAGCTCATTATTAAGCGTTTGTTGTTCTTGCTTAAGCTCTTGCCGCTCTTGCTCAAGGGCTATTTTATCAGTGCTTAAGCGTTGGCTGTCCGCTTGTAGACGCTCAGCATTAGCGCGTTGAGTAGTGAGCTGTTGCTGATATTTATGCTGGTCACGGGTCAATTGCTCAGCTTGCGCACGGGTTTCTTCTAAGCTGACCGTTAGTGCATCATAGTTACGCTGATTATTAGTAATAGCCTTTTGCTGATTTTGGATTTTGGCTTCAAACTCATCAATCAGATCTTCTAACACTTGCAGACGGCTGCGCTGCTGTAAACGCTGAGTTAAAAATTGACTATTGCTATCGTTTTGACCATTTTGAGTGCCAGCAAACTTACTTAGATTAATCGTCCCCTGACGACTGATAAGCCAGCCATCAGACGTTAGCAAAATGGCTGATGATGGCAATGCTTTTAAAATCTCAGCAAGCACTTCTAACGTTTGCTTATTATTTGTCTCAGGTTGCGCAATATATAAATAGCATTGCTGCCAAAGCGCTAAGTTCGGCGCGCTAATCAGCTCTGATAGAGGTAGTACTTTATCACTTAGAGTATCTGGCAATTTACTGATAAATGGTTTTGTATTTGCCTCATTTTGCTTTGTAGATAACCATAAGCTGTGACTAGTTTCTACTAGTGACTTCTCTTTCGTACTACTATGCGCATTTTGCGCAGTCCGATAAGTAAATAAAGCTGTTAAGTCCTGCTTAAGCGCTTGCCATAAGCTGTGTGGTTTCTCAGAATCATCGCTCGCGTTATCAATGCTTGGCTGCATGGTTTGATTGCAAACCAATACATGACTATCCAACCACAACGCCAATACGCTATCGAGTAATTGCGCATGTTGTTTGCCTTTCTCGCTTAGCTCAATCTGCTCGCGCAAGGTTGATATGGCCGGCTCTTTATAATCGCTGACTATTTCGGTTCCTAAATCGCCTTTAACATCAGCAGTTTTTGCATGAACAAGCGGTTGCGATTTTGGAATAGGTTTAGGATGCAATATCTGGTGTAGGGTATCGTACTCACTTGCCAATACGGCATGACGTTTTTCATATTCACTCAACTCGCGCTGCTGCATGTTTAAACGCTGTTGTAAATCATGCGCTTGCGGTTGTAGCTCTGACAGACGTTCATCAACGCTATCTTGTTGACGCTCAATCTGTTGCAGCTGTTTATTTAGCTCAGTCACTTGCGTATCTAATGTGTGCTGTAAATTGTTCGCATCAGTCGGCTCTTGCTCGTCAGCACTATTATTTAGAGATACAGACTGTTGTAATTGCTGCCAGAGATTTTGCCAATTTTGCTGGCGGCGCTGCCACTTATCATGATTTTTCTGCTGCCGTTTTTGTGCTTGGCTATTAATCGCTTGCTGCTGCTCAAGAGTACGCGCAGTATCTTGCAGGCGTGACAGCTGATTTTGCGCGTCATGGTAGGCGCGCTGCAACGGTTGCTCGTTGCGTTTATGCGCTTCACGTTTATTCGTTAATTCAATGAGCTTCGGACGCAATAATTCTAGCACCTTCTGCTGCTCAGCTTCATCAGATTTTAAGCGCTCAATCTCATCGACTAATTGCTGACGCTGCTGCTCTAAACTGGCAAGTTGCTGCTCAATGGTGGTCAGCTGTGACTTTGCATCACTGAGCTGGTGCTCTGCTTGTTGATAGCTTAGCTGCTGTTGATAATGGTTGCTTTGGGCATCGTCTTTGAGCCATTGCTCCTGATTGATATATGTCGCAAGCTTATCTTGTTTGGCTTTTAGAGTCTCATAGTCGGCTTGTAAGGTTGCAACCTCAGTGGCACTACGCTCATGAGCGATTTTCTGCTGCTGCTGATTATGTTTGGCTTGATATAATTGTTGAATGGCAAGTTGTTGTTTAATATCAGCAAGCGTTAACGCCAGCTCTTCATAACGCTCAGCACTGGCGGCTTGCTTAGACAAGCGTTTTTGTTGGCTAATAAGCTCGCTTTGCATATCATGCAGACGTGCCAAATTATCTTTAGTTTTCTCTAACTTCTTTTGCGTCTCTTCACGGCGCGCTTGATAGCGCGAAACCCCTGCCGCTTCTTCGATAAACTCACGCAGTTGCATGGGGCTAGACTCAACAATACGCCCAATCATACCCTGCTCGATGACGGCATAACTGCGCGCGCCAAGACCCGTGCCCAAGAATACATCGACCACATCACGACGACGACAGCGCGTGCCATTGATAAAATAATCTGAGCGACCTTCCTTATTTACCTGACGACGAACGGACAGCTCTTGATACAGATTAAACTCATGGCGAATACCGTTTTGCTCATCTTGCGTATGCTCAAAAGTCAGCTCGACACTAGCGACACTTTTGGCGGCTTTATCTTGCGTACCGGCAAAGATGACATCACTCATCGCGCCGCCACGCAGCTGCTTGGCAGAGGTTTCACCCAGCACCCAGCGAATGGCATCAATGACGTTGGATTTGCCGCAGCCGTTTGGCCCGACAATGGCAGTAATACCACGACGAAAGGTAAAAGTCGTAGGATTGGCAAAGGATTTAAAGCCTGCCAGCTTGAGAGATTTTAGACGCATGAATAATCAGTAAACTTAGCAAAAACAGGCGGCTATTCTACCTCAAATTGTGCTAAATTTTTAGGGTTTATGAGGGACGCTATAATAGGGCTTAAAATCAACATCATTAATTTAAACACTAAAAATCAAGAGAATTAAAATGACTAACTATAATCCGCAAGAATTGCAGCAAAAATATGAGCAATGGTGCGAACTATACCGCCAGCAGCTCAAAGCGCAACAGCAGTTTTTGCAAGCTGAAGCATTGCTAAACGAGTTGAAAGATTACTATCTTAATCCACAATGGATGGCGGATCGTGAAGCAGATCTGCCAATTGAGCACTCAGGTAAAGAGCACTCTATCTTTAGTGAAGATGCGCTATGGAGTATGCTCAGCGACCATGACGAGCTGGCAAGAAAATGGATGCGTTTAGGGCTAGATGCGATTGATAGGAAGTAAAACCTAAATTACCCCGATCCCACTTAACAATAACTGTCCACCCGCAAATAACAATAATATGCCAAAGGCACGCTTAAGCGTGAGCGCAGGTAATACATGGGCAAGTTTGGCACCGACCTTTGCCATCGCAAAGCTAGCAACGGAAATACATAAGAATCCTGTGATATGGACAAAGCCTATCGTACCTTCGGGCATATTAACCACATCTTGACCAAACCATGCAAACCCTGCTGCACCAGCCAATGCAATAGGTAAACCACAAGCGGCAGACGTACCGACCGATTGCTTCATCGGTAGCCCTGCCCAGTTTAAAAATGGCACGGTCAAGCTACCGCCGCCAATACCAAAGATAGAGGACGCCATACCAATGCCCGTACCGGCGCTAAACTGTACACCAGTAGATGGCAACGGCTTACCGAGCTGCTCCTTATTGGATAAAAAGAGCATTTTTAGCGCGACCAGTAATGCACCAATACCGATGATAGCTTGTAACACTTTACCATCAATCATGTCCGCAATACCGGCACCAACTAGACTACCGATGATCAAGCCCAGTGCCATCTTGCGCCATACTTCCCAACGTACCCCGCCGCGCTTATTATGCGCAGTTAATGAGCTGATCGAAGTCACAACGATGGTAGCCAAGGAAGTGCCAATCGCCAAATGAGTGACCACTTCAGAAGGAAAATTATAAGCCGCAAAAATCCAGACCAATGCTGGTACGATAATCATACCGCCACCGACGCCAAACAAGCCTGCGCTGACGCCAGCAAACGCCCCTGCAATCACAAACCATACATATAACATCATCGAATCAGCCTTTTATCCTGCTTCTTTTTACTAGATTACTTTATCTTTTCAGCACTTACTTATCATACGCTTAATTGCATTTGCCAAATCGTATACTGACCTTTATCCTATCTACTCTGTATTGACTATTTGTGACCATCGCTCAGTATATCAAAAATTTCCCTTGCCACATTTATCACATTTGCTCTATTAACCACAGCGGAAAAACGTATGCTGCCACTCGACTCTTTATCTGACTGCGACTCTAAGTCACATCTGCTTACTCATTTGCCAGAGCTTAACCATCGGCACCTATTTAGCAGCGTCTCAACCAACAGTGAGCTCATCGCAGCAGTACAGGATGGCACGCTCAATGCCCATGAGATGCATCTACTGACTGCCGAAACCCAAAGCGCAGGTCGTGGACAACATGGGCGCTCGTGGCAATCACCACGTGGCAATGTTTATCTGTCGTTATATTATCCAGTACATATGCCGATTAGCGGTTTATTGTCGTTAATAATCGGTATTGATCTGGTAAAAATGCCTGTTATTCAAACATTAAATGCACAACTAGCTAACCAAGGTTTAACACCTATAGGGGTAAAATGGGCGAATGACTTGGGATTTTATCAGTCTCTCTCTGAAGCAGATGAAGCCGTATCAGGCACGAAAATTATTCAATTTAGCAAACTTGCTGGTATATTAATTGAGCCGGTTACCCAAGCGGGCAAATTGGTCGGCGTGGTGATGGGAGTTGGTCTTAATGTACAAGCAACTCCCAAGCTTACTGCCCAAACCTGCGAAGGTATGAGCTACCAAGCCATCAGCTTACAAGATATCGAGCAGCTGCTAGCGCCAGATAAAACAGCAAGTGCGCTGCCAAGTCTACGAGAGCTTTATCAACAAATGAGCAAAGCATTAATGGCAGCAATGACACGCTTTGAGCATTTAGGGTTAGAGAAGCCAACTGGTCAAACCTATAATTTAGACAGCTTTTTGCAGCAATTTGACTCAATGGATGCACTAGCAGGACGGTGCTTACGTATTAGCCAAGAGCACAACGGTCAAACAGAGATCCTCACTGGCTATGCTTGCGGTATTGATACACATGGATGTTTGCAATTGCGTCAAGATAACGGTAATATTTCTGCGCTTTTTACCGGACGCATCGACGTTATTGATAACGCTTAAAGCATTTACTAAATGCGCTCTATCTAAAGGGAATTTTATGCTCTGGCTTGATCTCGGCAATACTCGCCTTAAATACTGGCTGACCGATGATATCGGACAGATAGTCTCACATGATGCCAAGCAACATTTGCAAGCACCTGCCGAATTACTCATGGGTTTGACCGACCGCTTTGAGCGTTATGCCCCTGACTTTATCGGTATCTCATCGGTGCTCGGCGATGATCTCAATGTCAAAGTTTCAGAAACGCTCAGTCGCCTTAATATCCCGTTTGAATTTGTCCATGTCGATGCCAATTATCCACTTATGAAAAGCGCTTATAATGATGAGCAGCTTGGCTGTGACCGTTGGCTACAAATGCTCGGCGCGGTGGATAGAACCAAACGTCAATGTGTGATAGGTTGTGGTACAGCAGTGACGATTGATTTGATTGACCATGCTGAGCATTTGGGCGGTTACATTTTCCCGAGTATTTACCTGCAACGCGAGTCGCTATTTTCTGGTACCAAGCAAATCACCATTTCTAACGGTACTTTTGATAATGTTAGCCAAGGTCTCACCACGCAAGATGCGGTACATCGCGGGATACTACTATCTATCGTCGGTGCTATTAACGAGATTAGCACACGTCATCCCAACTTTGAAGTGATCATGACTGGCGGTGATGCAGCTATTATCGCCCAACACGTCAACCGCCCAGTGCGCCTGCGTGACGATTTATTATTAAATGGTCTTGCGCGCTATTTTGATCATAGTAAACAGGCATGATGACTGAAAAAATTTTATAAGCTAGAAATTAAAAAAGCAGGACGCTTAAAACGTCCTGCTTTTTTAATTTCTATTTGATTTGAGAGCAATACAGAGTGCTAAAGGGATGAGCTATTCGCAGACTCTGTCACGCCTGCGAACAGCTCATCCCTTTAGCCCATTAGCAGGAGGATATTAATGTATCGATTTTATTTTGAACTTCATATCTAATGAACACTCAGTAATTTTTACTTAGTCTCATTAAACAACTCACGACCGACTAGCATACGGCGAATCTCACTGGTACCCGCGCCAATCTCATAAAGCTTGGCATCGCGCCAGTAACGACCTAGTGGATACTCGTTGGTATAGCCATTACCGCCGAATATTTGAATACCCTCGCCTGCCATCCATGTGGCTTTTTCGGCACACCATAAAATCACACTAGCACAATCTTTACGCACTTCACGGCTATGACCGGCACCGCGTTGATCTAGCATATCGAGATTTTTACCAACGGTATATAAGAAGCTGCGCCCTGCTTGCAAGATGGTATACATATCAGCAACTTTACCTTGGATTAACTGAAACTCACCAATCGCTTGCCCAAACTGCTTACGGTCATGGATATAAGGGACGACGTTATCCATCACCGCTTGCATAATACCGATAGGACCTGCGGCCAATACCGCACGCTCATAATCTAGTCCGCTCATCAATACCTTAACGCCTTCGTTTAGACCGCCCAAAATATTTTCGCTTGGTACTTCTACATTTTTAAAAGTCATCTCACCAGTATGACTACCACGCATGCCAAGCTTATCAAGCTTTTGAGCGGTGCCAAAGCCTTCCATGCCTTTTTCAACGATAAAAGCCGTCATGCCTTTAGCACCCAGCTCAGGATTGGTCTTAGCATAAACAACCATAACGTCCGCATCAGGACCATTGGTAATCCACATTTTGCTACCATTCAACACGTAACTGCCATCTTTTTCTTCGGCTTTTAGCTTCATACTAACGACATCTGACCCCGCACCAGTTTCACTCATTGCCAATGCACCGATGAATTCGCCACTGATGAGCTTAGGCAGATATTTTTGCTTTTGTTCCTCTGAACCATTACGTTTGATCTGATTGATACATAGATTGGAATGTGCACCATAGCTCAGTGCTACAGAGGCAGAGGCACGGCTAATCTCTTCCATCGCGACCATATGTGCGACGTAGCCCATGTTGGAGCCGCCGTACTCTTCAGGAACAGTGATGCCATGTAGACCAATATCGCCCATCTTTTGCCACAAATCCATTGGGAACTCATCGCTACTGTCAATCTCGGCAGCACGTGGGGCAATTTCATTAGCCGCAAACTGTTGTACCATGTCACGTAAGGCGTCGATATCTTCGCCAAGCTGAAAATTCAATCCAGGTAAACTCATAGCCATTCCTTGTATTTTGATGTTTAATTTTTTACTAGCGCTGTGTCAATTTAAAAATAGATGATATAGCTGGGACAAATTTTCCTCGCTTGCTGTGCGACTTCGTCACTCCAGAGGCTTCAAAAAATTTGTCCCAGCCGTAAACCTATCTATCTATTCATTTAGCTTATGACTAACTATATTCTTAATGAAATTCGTTAAGACTGACGTTTGTTAATTAAAGCACGTGCCACGTTTGAGCCATTAGGACGACCTAAAAACTCACTGATACGCTCACCAGCAACGACCAATTTATCCAAATCAATACCAGTACTGATACCCATACCATGCAGCATATAAACCACATCTTCAGTGGCAACATTGCCCGTTGCGCCTTTAGCATAAGGACAACCACCAAGTCCAGCGACTGAAGTATCAAATTCGCTAACACCCATTTGTAGTGCCGCTAAGGTATTACTTAACGCTTGACCATAGGTATCATGAAAATGTCCCGATAACATACTGATATCAGCGTACTCTAACGCTGCTTGTAGCGCACGCTGTACCTTGAGCGGCGTACCAACACCAATAGTATCAGCAATGCCAATCTGCTCTGAGCCAATCTCAACCAAGCGCTTAGTCACGTAAGCTACTTGGCTTGGGTCAATCTCGCCTTCATAAGGGCAGCCGACCGTACAAGAGATGACGCCGCGCACCTTGATGCCTTGCGCTTTTGCCGCAGCGGCAACGGGCGCAAAGCGCTCGATACTTTCATCAATACTACAATTAATATTTTTTTGGCTAAAGGTTTCGCTTGCTGAGCCAAAGATGACGATTTCATCAGGACGATGGACGATAGCATTGTCAAAACCGCGCATATTTGGCACCAATACCGAATAGCTCACATCGCTTTGGCGTTTGGCTGCAAGTGCCTCTAACAGCGCGCTATTGTCGCCCATTTGCGGCACCCATTTGGGCGAGACAAAGCTAGTAGCCTCAAGCTTTTTAACCCCTGCGGCAATCAAGTCATCGATAAGCCTTTGCTTAACCGCAGTCGGCACGGTCATGGCTTCATTTTGCAAGCCATCACGTGGACTGACATCAACGATGGTGACGTGCTTTGGGTACGAGATACTCATATTGACTGTCCTTTTTACTGATTCTCTTGGCTATCAATACGCAGCAGCTCATCACCATCAGCAACCAAGTCACCTGCGCCAAATAACAATTCTGCAACCACGCCATCTGTCGGTGCAGTAATAGTATGTTCGATTTTCATCGCTTCGATGACCGCTAATGGCTCGCCCTTTTTCACGGTATCGCCAACAGCGACTTTAAAGGCCACGACTTGCCCTGGCATTGGTGATTTCAAGCTACCAACAGCCGCATTCTCTTCGCCAACATGCGCCATGATATCAACGAGAGTAATCTCATCTCGTCCGTTATCAGTAAAGACATAGACGGTCTCATGGTTTGTCCAGCTTTGGGCGTTGATACGAGCACCATCTAACCATAGAGTATGATTGTGTGCGTCAATACTGCTATAGCTGACTTGACCTTCATATACACTTTCTGTCTGGGCGGCTACATTAGCGTTGCTATTATCTTGGGTGTTAGCGATCTCTTTCCCAATAACTAGCGTAAAGCTACTAAGGTTATCGCTGCCTTTTTTGTTATCTGAACAATTTGTATTGTGCCAGTTGCTAATACGAGCGTTATAAGATTGCTCATTATAAACCAAGCTAAACGAGCGCGTATAATCACTAAAGGCTCGGAAACCCGTAGGCTTGCTAAACGGATCTGACCCTTGCGTCGTCGATTCACTGGCAAGCTGCTGCGCAATAGCAGTAACCGCAAGCGTCGATAACTCAAGCGGATGCTGATCAAACAGCTGCTCACGTTCACGTTCAATCAACGCCGTATCAAGATTGGCTTGGCTAAACGATTCTGTATTAAGAATATAGCGCAAAAATGCGACGTTATTTGGCAGACCGACGATGCGTGTTTGTGCCAGTGCACGATCAAGCTTGGCTAATGCTTGCTCGCGAGTAGGTGCATGCACAATAAGCTTAGCAATCATAGAGTCATAAAATGGGCTAATCACATCGCCTTCGCGTACGCCATCATCGATACGTACATCCGTGCTGCTCTTGTTAATGACGAAAGTACTATGCTCAGGCTTTTGATAAGTAAATAAGGTGCCTGTGGCTGGTAAAAAACCATTGTCAGGATTTTCAGCACAAATACGCGCTTCAATCGCATGACCGTTGATAGCCAGCTCTTCCTGTTTTTTAGGCAATGGCAAACCTGCCGCGACCAATAGCTGCCATTCGACCAAGTCGACGCCAGAGATAGCTTCACTGACCGGATGTTCAACCTGTAGACGGGTATTCATCTCCATAAAATAAAAATTCATTGAACCTTCACGCTGCTCAACGATGAACTCAACCGTACCTGCACCAAAATAATTGACCGCACGTGCAGCTTCAATTGCCGCTGTTCCCATTGCTTCACGCATCGCTGCATCAACACCCGGTGCCGGCGCTTCTTCTAATACTTTTTGATGGCGACGCTGTACCGAGCAATCACGCTCAAACAGATGGACATAATTACCATGCGTATCACCGAAGACTTGAATCTCGATGTGGCGCGGTTTTAGGGCATATTTTTCGACCAATACTTGGTCGTTACCGAAGCTGGTAATCGCTTCACGGCGGCATGATTCTAATAAATCAATAAAGTCACTAGGCTGCTCAACGATACGCATACCTTTACCACCACCACCCGCACTGGCTTTAATAAGTACCGGATAGCCAATGCTATCGGCTTGCTGCTTTAAGAATGCACCATCTTGATTTTCACCATGATAGCCAGGTATTAATGGCACGCCTGCCGCTTCCATCAAACGTTTGGACTCAGATTTTCCGCCCATGGCACGGATAGCGTCCGCAGATGGCCCGATAAAGACCAAACCTGCATCTTGGCAAGCTTGGGCAAAGTCCGCGTTTTCACTTAAAAATCCATAACCTGGGTGAATCGCTTGTGCGCCAATCTCTTTTGCAATGGCAATAATAGCATCGCCTTTTAGGTAGCTGTCTTTAGGAGCCGAACCACCCAAATAGACAGCTTCATCACAGACAGCCACGTGCTTGGCGCCGCGGTCAGCATCAGAATAAACCGCGACGGTACTTACGCCCAAACGCTTGGCAGTCGCGGCAACTCGGCAAGCGATTTCACCACGATTGGCGATCAAAATTTTAGAAAACATAACTATCCCTGTATCTTGTCGTTTTATCGTTGATAAATAATCAAACGGTAGGATGATATTCACGTATAACTGTTTACGCTAAACTGGTTTTATTATTCATTGGCAATTTAGCAAAAATATTTTTTATTGATATATGGCTACTCTGCTACTAGCCAATCAGGTTGGCGCTTCTGTAAAAATGCTTGCACGCCCTCTTTACCTTGTTCTGATGAGCGAATATCAGCGATGCCTTTGACGGTATCTGCAATAAGCTCATCGTTAATAGGTGCACCCGCGACTTCATGCAATAAACGCTTGCAGGTTTTGACGGCCTCAGGGCTATTTTTAACGACTTTGGCACAAAATTCTGCAACTGCATCATCAAGCGACTCTTCACTGACGCGCTCATGGATAAAGCCAAGCTGACGGGCTTTTTTGCTATCAAATACTTCCGCACTGAGAAAATAACGCTGTGAGGCTCTGGCACCTAAGGCTCTAATCACATAAGGGCTAATGGTTGCTGGTGCTAAGCCCAGACGTACTTCGCTAAGACAGAAATTGGCAATTCTCACAGCGATAGCTACATCACAGACAGCAACCAAACCCATGCCGCCTGCATAAACATCCCCTTGTACCGCCGCTATCGTTGGTTTTGGGCACTCATAAATGGTCTTGAGCATTTGTGCCAATTTGTCCGCATCCGCTAGGTTTTCCTCATAGCTATAATCCGCCATGGCGCGCATCCAATTCAAATCAGCACCCGCACAGAACGCTTTACCGGCCGCTGCTAAAACGATAACGCGTACTTGCTCATCCTCGCCAAGCGTCTTGAAAGCATGGGTCAACTCAGCAATCATTTCATCATTAAAGGCGTTACGTATCTGAGGGCGATTCAAGGTTACTGTTGCAACGTGCTGCTCAACGCTAACCAATAGACTTTTATAATGATTCAAATTTTGTTGCATATCTTTCTCTATATTTTATGTATTGATGAGCGCTAAATGTCTGGCAATATACCTTTCAATTCTACATTCTAAAGACCCCAAAGTTTGTCTCTTCAATCGGCGCGTTATGAGCCGCGCTAAGCGCTAATGCCAATACATTACGGGTATCAGCAGGGTCAATCACGCCGTCATCCCATAGACGAGCGGTGGCATAATAAGGATGACCTTGCTCTTCGTACATCTCACGAATCGGCGCTTTAAATGCTGCTTCGTCTTCATCACTCCACGCCTCGCCTTTACGGTCAAAGTTATCGCGCTTAACCGTTGCCAATACCGATGCCGCTTGCTCGCCGCCCATCACAGAAATGCGCGCATTTGGCCACATCCATAAGAAACGCGGGCTATAAGCACGTCCACACATACCATAGTTACCAGCGCCGAATGAACCACCGACAATGACAGTGAATTTAGGTACTTTGGCATTTGCCACAGCCATTACCATCTTGGCACCATGACGGGCAATACCTTCGTTTTCGTATTTACGACCGACCATGAAGCCGGTGATGTTTTGTAGGAATATCAAAGGAATTTTGCGTTTACAGCACAGCTCGATAAAGTGCGTGCCTTTTTGTGCAGATTCACTAAATAAGATGCCATTATTGGCAATAATGCCAACTGGCATACCTTCGATATGAGCAAAACCACATACTAATGTCGTGCCAAAGCGCGCTTTAAATTCATCAAAGGCACTGTCATCGACGATACGAGTGATAATTTCTCTAATATCAAATGGCTTACGCTTATCAGTTGGAATGACGCCGTATAGTTCTTTAGCATCATAGCGCGGTGGACGTGGTTTTATTTGATTTGGAATCTGTTTAGCAGAACGGTTTAAGTGGCTAACGATATTACGCGCGATTGATAACGCATGGGTATCGTTTTGCGCCAAATGATCGACCACCCCTGATAGACGGGTATGTACATCGCCGCCGCCCAAATCTTCTGCTGTGACTTCTTCACCAGTGGCGGCTTTCACCAGTGGCGGACCACCTAAAAAGATAGTTCCTTGGTCTTTGACAATAATAGACTCATCGCTCATCGCTGGGACATATGCCCCGCCAGCGGTACAGCTACCCATGACCACTGCAATCTGTGGAATGCCAGCGGCACTCATATTAGCTTGATTAAAAAATATACGTCCAAAGTGTTCTTTATCAGGGAATACTTCATCCTGATTGGGCAAGTTTGCACCGCCAGAATCGACTAAGTAGACACAAGGCAAATTGTTTTCTTGGGCAATTTCTTGGGCACGTAGATGTTTTTTGACCGTCATTGGGTAGTAAGTGCCGCCTTTTACGGTAGCATCATTACACACAATCATACACTCGATGCCATTGATACGACCGATACCAGCAATCACGCCCGCCGCTGGAATATCTTCACCATACATATCGTGCGCCGCCATCGGAGCCACTTCTAAAAATGGCGTACCAACATCGAGCAAACGCTCGACACGCTCACGAGGTAGTAGCTTACCACGTGCTAAATGCTTGGCGCGTGCACGCTCTGAACCACCTTGGGCGACTTTACGCAAGTGCTGATATAAGTCATCGACGACCTCTTGCATGGCGGCACTATTTTGCTGAAATTCAGCGGCATTTGGACTCAGTTTACTGGTTATGATAGCGCTCATGATATCCCTTTTCTTTAATGCGTAAATGCGAGTAGCTTTTTATGCGATTTTTTTTAACTACTGGTTAGTTTAGTCTTTACCAATGTAAGTTATTAATAAAAAAGAAGTAAAACGGCTCAAGTTTTATAATCCTAACTCTTCTTTCATCTGCTCAATAATTTTATATTTCTGAATTTTACCAGTGATGGTCATTGGGTATTCGGTCACAAAGCGATAATAGGCTGGCACTTTATAGTGAGCAATATGCTCACTACAGAATTGACGTACTTCTTCTTCCGTTAAGCTGCCAGCTTCTTTAGGTATAATCCAAGCAGCCAATACTTCACCATACTTTTCATCAGGAACGCCAACAATTTGCACATCACGGATTTTAGGATGACGATAGAGATAGTTTTCGATTTCAACCGGATAGATGTTTTCACCGCCACGGATAACCATATCTTTACTACGACCGACGATTTTGACATAGCCATCTTCGTCCATGGTTGCCAAGTCACCGGTATGCATCCAGCCATTTTGAATGGCTTCACGCGTTTTAAAGCGACTGCCCCAATAGCCTTTCATGACCGAATAACCACGGGTGAGTAACTCGCCAGTTTCGCCTAAGGGCACAATTTCACCTGTTTCAGTATCAATTACTTTGACTTCAAGTGCAGGCTGCACGAGTCCCACGGTCGAGACTTGCTTATCAAGTGGCGTATGTTCATTGGTTTGACAGGATACTGGGCTGGTTTCAGTCATGCCATAAGCAATGGTGACCTCTTTCATGTGCATCTCATCGATGACGCGGCGCATGATCTCAATCGGACAACTAGAGCCTGCCATAATGCCAGTACGCAAGGTCGATAAGTCGAAATTTTTAAATTCAGGGTGATCAAGCTCAGCGATAAACATCGTCGGTACGCCATGTAAACCCGTACATTTTTCCTGTTCAACTGCTTGTAATACCGATAATGGTTCAAAACCATCATTTGGATAAACGATACAACCGCCATGAGTGAGAATGGCTAAATTGCCAAGCACCATACCAAAGCAATGATATAAAGGCACTGGAATACACAGTCTATCCTTTTCAGTAAAATTCATCGCTTCACCGATGAAATAGCCGTTATTTAATATATTACGATGGCTTAAAGTCGCGCCTTTCGGTGTGCCCGTTGTACCACTGGTAAACTGTACGTTAATGGCGTCAGTATTTTTAAGCTGAGCTTGACGCTCGGCGATACGCGGATCATTGGCATCACCTTCTGCCATCCATGCAGAAAACTTCTGCATAAACCCAAACTCTTCATCGCTGTTTGGTTCATCAATCCAAATGATGCGCTCAATCGTTGGAATCTCGACCAAATCCAGCTGAGTGTAATTTTTGTGGTAAATCTCAGGACACATCTCACGGATTAAACTGGCATAGTCACTACTTTTAAAATGGCGCATGAGCACCAATGCCGAGCAGCCCAACTTATTTAGCGCATATTGCAGCTCAAAGACACGATAAGCAGGGTTGATATTGACTAAAATGACACCGACCTTGGCGGTCGCTAATTGCATCAAAAGCCATTCAGCATTGTTGTGCGACCAGATACCGATACGGTCACCAATCTCAAGCCCCATCTCAATCATGCTGCTCGCTAACTGATTGACTTGCTGTTGCAGCTGTTTATATGTCCAGCGAATATTTTGATGGCAGACGACCAGCGCTTCGCGTTCAGGATATTTGGAGACGATAGCATCAAAGAAATCACCGATGGTCGCTTCAATCAGCGGCACATCAGGACCTTTATCATAGCTTTGAGTCAATGGCGCATTTGCCGAACGTGCGCCCATATTGATAGAGGGGATATTATTTAGAATGGTATCAAAATGGATATTTTGAGTCATAACGAGTCCTTTCGTTTTACTTTTCATAATACTTATTAGTCGCCTGCCACCCATTCATTCTTCCTTGAACAGGTCTCGACTAGCGTTAGCTACTATACCGCCTTAAATCGAATGCTGTCAATAATAGTAATACAATATGTATCATTTAATTAGAAACCAATGGTGATGATTTACTAAAGATAGCATAAAAATATGGCAGATATTTGACACAAAAAAGCCAGTCACGCTATGTATAGGTGGCTGGCTTTTTTTTAGCACTAAATTTTAGAGTATTTTCAATTTAAAAACATGATGCATGTTTAACAAGCTAAGACCATAAACTACAGGCAATTTGATAATTACTACGCTGATATAATTGGCGGCGCCTTAATAGTAACGGTCGCGCTGACTTCATTATTATCATTGAGTAAATTCATAATAAGCTCGTCTTCAGTTTCAGTGGTTACTTGCCAGTTGCCGTTTGCTTGCGGCACGCCCGTGGCCATCACTGAGATGGCTTTATTCTTTAAGCGAATCATCGGTGGCTTATGCTCATAACCGCTATGCTCTAAACCTAATACATCATCAGCAATCGTTGCTGCTTGCGCACGTAGTGGCGCTACATAACGGCAGGCAACACCATTGATAGACATACAATCACCAATCGCATAAATATTATTGGTATTGGTTCGTAGTGTTGGTGCATCTACTACGATACCAGTGCGATGGTTGAACTCAACTCCAGCTGCAGTTGGTAATTTACCATCAACGGTCAGACCCGTGCTGGCAATCACATGGTCGACGATTAACATCTCAAATGACTGAGCATCTGTATCTTCTCGATTAGGAGTAAATGGCTCATAGCTAACTTGCAGCTTACCGTCATCATTACGTATGACATCGGATACTTGATAACCGCCTAAGAAATTAATACCCTGCGACTGCACTGCTTTGGCAATACGAGCTGTCGCTTTTGGCGGTAGCATTTGCGATAGCGGCGCATCATTTAAATCAATTAAGGTCACCTCATGACCCGCCTTAAGCAAGTCCTCAGCAATCTCAGTGCCTACCATACCCGCACCGACAATCGCCACATGCTGACTGCCAGCTGCCAGCTTTTCTTGTAGCTGCCCAAAACGCTCAATATGATTGACATGCCATACCAAATCTTGCGGCAAACTCTTAGGGAAAATAGGATGAGCACCCATCGCTAAGACCAGCTTGTCATAGCTGATGGTTGCATAATTGGTATAAACAGGATCTGAGCGTAGCGCTGAGATAAGCTGTACCGTTTGCGCAGCAGCATCAATGTCCGTGACTTGCGTATTGGCAAGTAAGGTCACTTGTGCCGCTTCTGCCGCATCAGCGCCAGTCGCGCGTACCAAGTCTGATGCCTGCTTGTTTTGGCTGATTGCCATGGTAAGCATCGGCTTATGATAACGATCGCCATTGTCTGTGGTGATTAGAGTAATCGACACATCTTTGTCTTTGGCACGAATGGCATCAATCACGTGCCAGCCAGCTAAACCTGCACCAATGATGACAATACCTTTGGCGTCTGTTGCTGTAGTAATAGGAAATGTAGCTTCTTTGCTCATACTGACTCCATGATAGATGAGAGATTATATTGTTTTTATGATAGTGGTTGTTTATGATAGTGGCTGCCATTATATCAGTAAACAGGTATTCACTCACGTAGGCGTTTATAAAGTCGCTTACAATAAAAAAAGCGCCTATTAATAGGCGCTCTAAATAAATCAACTCTAAATGACTGCCTTAATGATTGAGAATCTTTGATAAAAACATTTGCGCGCGGTCACTTTTCGCGCTTTCAAAAAACTCATCCTTGCTACAGTTTTCAACGATATGACCTTCATCCATAAAGATAATCCGATTGGCCACCTGACTGGCAAAGCCCATCTCATGGGTAACACACATCATCGTCATGCCCTCACGGGTTAGCTCAACCATGACATCAAGTACTTCTTGAATCATTTCAGGGTCAAGTGCTGAAGTTGGCTCATCAAAGAGCATTGCCACTGGATCCATTGCTAACGCACGTGCAATCGCGACACGCTGCTGCTGCCCACCGGACAGCTCAGCTGGATACTTTGCTGCTTGCGCCGTTAGTCCGACGCGGTCTAGATATGCCATGGCTTTTTGCTTGGCTTCCGCTTCTTTACGTCCCAATACTTTGATTTGCGCGACAGTCAAATTATCAACAATCGTCAGATGCGGGAACAGCTCAAAGTGCTGAAAGACCATACCGACACTACTACGTAATTTTGGCAAGTTGGTTTTTGGCGCGCCAACGGAGATACCGCTGACCATAATCTCGCCTTTTTGAAAAGGCTCTAGCCCATTAACCGTTTTTATCAAGGTCGACTTGCCGCTGCCCGATGGACCACAAACGACGACGACATCGCCTTTA
The DNA here is from genome assembly GCF_025642195.1 of Psychrobacter sp. SC65A.3. Taxonomy (NCBI): domain Bacteria; kingdom Pseudomonadati; phylum Pseudomonadota; class Gammaproteobacteria; order Moraxellales; family Moraxellaceae; genus Psychrobacter; species Psychrobacter sp. SC65A.3. The sequence goes on from NZ_CP106752.1 coordinate 2,588,793, forward strand.
TGCACATGGGCACTACAGCCAGACAACACTTGAAAATCACCATACCATTTACTCACATCACTCATTTGGATGACGATTTCATCGCTTGCATGACCAGTGTTAGTGACCAGTCCGCCAAATTCATTTATATACGTGTCAGTATTATTCATTACTGGCTCATTCATCACTGGCTCCTAACCACATTATTTTCATCATTATTAAATATAGCTCTTAACGTACAGGTTTCGATACGAATTTATTAAAGATCATTAGAATCTTAAACGCTTTTGTACTTGTTGTACGCCAATAGAGGCACTCAAACTGATAATAAAATAAACAGCGCCTGCTCCTAATATATAGGGCGTTAATAAACCCATCAGCTCACCGCGTACATAAGCGGCACGGAAAAAATCCGTCAAGCCAATCGCGAAAACCAATGTCGTATCTTGGAATAAAATAATACATTGCTGTAAAATCAGCGGTAGCATCTTGCGAAACGCCTGCGGCAAAATAATCAAGCGCATCGTTTGCCCATAGGTCATGCCAAGCGCTTTCGCAGCGTTAACCTGCCCACTGCCGATAGATTGGATACCCGCACGTACCACCTCTGAAAAATATGCCGCTTCAAACATCATAAAAGCGACTACACACGAGGTAAAGGCTGTATCGAGTTGCAGATATTTACCAGCGACCCAAAAATAAATCATCGGTACGGCAAAATAAAACCAGAGCAGCACGAGCAGCAATGGCACAGAACGGAAATAATTGACGTATAGCTTTGCAGGTATCTCAAGCGCTTTGATACCAGACAAACGCATCAAAGCCAATACCGTTCCTAAGCTGAGACCGCCTAAGATTGCTAAAAATAATACTTTTAAAGTAGTCAGCATGCCACCCATCAAACCGGGATAGGCAGTTGCAAGTTCGGTCATATTCATTTTTGACTCCCTGCAATTAGCCCAGGCACACGCAATTTACGTTCAATTAGCCCCATAATGGCAATTAAAGACAGATTAAACACCAGATAAATAATGGTCGCATAGGTATAAATCTCAAGACTGTTTTGAGTATATTCACTGATGGTTTTGGTCTGACTGATCAGCTCCATTACCCCAACCAAAGACGCAACTGAGGCGTTTTTAAAGCAGTTGGTCAGCTCTGAGCTCAGCGGCGGTAAGATAATTCGAAACGCTTGTGGCAGCAGTACTTCTTTATAGGCTTGTGGGATACTAAAGCCAAGTGCGTAGGCAGCATTGATCTGCCCTTGAGGTAGTGACTCGATACCAGTACGTACTTGTTCAACAATACGAGCTGCGGTAAATAAACCAAGACCGATACTGGCTGACAGCATGGCTGAGGTATTGGGAGACAAGTCTTTATACCACCACTCTTGTATGGATGGGGTGAGCCAACCTGGAGCTATATAAAACCAGAAAAATAATTGTACCAATAAAGGGATATTGCGGAAAAACGTCACATAAGCAGTACCGATAGCACGTGCGCCTTTATTCGGCAAGGTACGCATGATGCCAAAAATAGTACCAACCACCATGGCGATTGCCCATGCAATACTGCCAATCAATAACAACCAGCCAAGACCAGTAATCATCCAATGGATATACAGCTCGCTACCGATACCGGTCTGCTCAAACAGCACACCCCAGTTCCAGCTATAATTCATAATTGTCTCTCCGAGCAACGGTTAAAAAGCCCACGCTTTCAGACTGCTATCAAACTATTTGACAAACAATCTGAACGCGTAAGCATGCTATGTTGAGGGACAAGAAGCGTTATTGCGCAGTCGCTACTTTTGGCTGATCGCTATCATGTGGATTGGCAATCAATGCTTTTAAGTTATCTGACATCTCAAACTTTAGATTGACATTTTTTGGTGGAATTGGATTTAAGAACCATTTGTCATAAATGCTATTGATCTCGCCTGACTTAAAGACATTGGCTAGTGCTTCATCGACCACGGCTTTAAACTCTGGATCGTCTTTACGCATCATACAACCATAGATCTCAAACGATTGTGGCTCACCGACAATGACCCATTCATCTGGATTTTTTGCTTTGGCTTTTTCGCCTGCTAGCAATACATCATCCATCATAAAGGCATCGGCACGACCGTTTTCTAGCATCAAGAAACCTTCGCCATGGTCTTTTGCTGAGATGACATTGATATCCATCTTTTTATCATCGTTGTATTCACGAATATAACGCTCTGAAGTTGTACCTGCAGTCGTGACTAAGGTTTTACCCTTTAAATCATCGAAACCTTGGATACCTGAATCTTTTTTGGTCAATAAACGCGTACCGATTTCAAAGAAGCCGTTAGAAAAAGCGACTTGTTTCTGACGCTCTTCATTGTTGGTTGTTGAACCACACTCAAAATCCACTGTACCATTTTGTACTAATGGGATGCGTGTTTGTGAGGTAATAAGGTTATAGCGGATTTTTAGATCTGGCATATTCAGCTTTTGTTTGACAGCTTCTACCACTTTCATCTCTAAATCATGAGCATAGCCGATCGGCTGATTTGGATCATCAGCGATGTATGAGAACGGAATAGAAGAGTCACGGTGACCGACGACGATGGTGCCTGATTCTTTGATTTTATCTAAGGTGCCGTTGGTATTTGCCGTCGCCTCGGTGGTTGCTCCATCTGCTGACGTCGCCTCATTACTGGTTTGGCTATTGTTGTTACAGCCTGCTAGAGCTAGTGCCATAAAGGCAACTAACGTTAATGGTTTGGATATAGAGGTAGAAAGAGAGTAAGTCATGAGATATGTCCTTTTATCACATTGCCACAAGATTGGAATGACATTTAAGTGCGATAGAAACCGTAGAAAAACGCTATAAATTTGCGTTTATGGGCCCTATTGCTATGCATCCGTGCTGTTGCTGTTGTTTATCACTATGCAACTTAATGTTACTGTACAACAAATTGACTGACGAGGGTAAACTTTTTTTACTCAGCTGACTATTTTTGGTTTTTAATTTTTTGGAGATGATAATCCCTAAATAAAACAAGCTCTAACGTCATTAATATAGGTATGTATTTGATAAAGCTAATAGAGAAATTCATTTTTTATAAACGGCATTTCTTACGTCAACAATATACTATAGTCAGTCCCAAATAAAAGAAATACAAAAATTATAAGGTGCTACTGGTATCAATTCTGCTTGCTGACCGTGCCTACGCAGAAAGAAGCTGCGAATAATTAATCCCAGTAGCACTGTATTTTTTTAAAAGTGTATCTACTATAGATACGATTGATAAATCCGAACCTATCCCCATAAAGCTAGCAACTTCTTAATCTTATAAATGACCTATGATCCAAGATACCCAAAATCCGAATGCCCCTGAACAAAATACTGATCTGATGCAAGATAACGACATTCGCCAACGCTTTTTTATTGAAGACTCTCCGGTGCGCGGTGATGTGGTGCGCCTATCGCGTAGCTATGCGACGACCATTGCGCAAAAGCCTTATCCTGAAGCACTAAAACGCTTACTCGGTGAGATGTTGACGGCTGCAAGTTTGCTGATTGGTACTGTTAAAATCAATGGTCGCTTGTCGATTCAATTGCAATCATCAGATAGCGATAGTTTGCTGAATTGGGCGATGGCTGAATGTGATCAAAACGGTATTATCCGCGCCCTTGCTAGCTGGAAAGATGATACTGACGAGCACGTACAAGCGTGGAATAATATGCTGCATGCTAAAGAAGCGTTTGCTGAACTGGGCGCTACTGGTCAAGGCGTATTATTTATCAATATCCAACCGGATGGCGGCGAGCCGTATCAAGGTATTGTTGAACGTAGCCATGACAATTTGGCAGATTGCTTGGCGCATTATCAAAAGCAATCGGCACAGATTCCAACGCTGATTAATTTGGCATCTGATGGTTTACAAGCGGGTGGCATCTTGGTGCAAATGCTGCCGCGTACCGCTCAAGAAACCTACGAAGTTGAGCAAAATGAAGATGCTGGTATTGATGATGACTTGTGGACACGCTTGTCTGTATTGACGCGTACACTGAAAGCAGAAGAATTGACCACGCTTGATACCAATGAGATTTTGTATCGCTTATATCATGAAGAAAAAGTCGTTGCTCCTGATCCTATCTCGTTATCGTTTGGTTGTACGTGTTCACGTGAAAAGTGTGAAATGGCAATCGAGCAAATTGGCGAAACAGAAGCATTGGATATCGTTGCAGAGCAAAACGGTACCTTTGAGATGGATTGCGGATTCTGCGGTGAGATTTATAAATTTAATAAAGACGATGTGGCAGCGATTTTTGCTGAGTAGTCTTTTATCTCATTTATTTAAGTATAGTCAATTCCAAATAAAACAGATACGTTATATTTCAACGCAGTACTGGTATAAATTTTTCTGGCGTGCTGTGCCTACGCCGACAGAGGCTGCGTAAAATTCATCCCAGTCCTACTGTATCGTTTTAATACTGAATTCACTATAGTCAGTCATAAAAAACCCTCAAGTATGATGCTTGAGGGTTTTTAGCATTAGTCTGATTATTTTGTATCTCTTATGCTAAACCTCATAGGTTTCTGGATAAGAATAAATACGCGGGTTCAGCGCATACTTTGCTTCATGTGCATCGCCTAATCTGTCATCCAAGAGCCAAGCAATGATTTGCTGATGTACTCTATCGCTGTAGATTAAGTTCATATGGTTTATCCCATAAAAAATAGCTTTGTGTCCCTCTGGTACTGCCAGCGTATGCTCTTCGGTATGCTCACCCAGTGCTGACTCTACCGAAACTAGCCCATCGCCCAATAAACTTGTGGTCTTAAATTCAAAATGGGTCTCGACCATCACTGCTGCTACCAGATAGGTATTCACATGCAATGGCAAGTGAGTAGGATGCCGAAAATCTGCTGGTAGCACACTACGCCCCTCTAACGCTTGCCAGTCAGCATCTCGAATACTGCCGTAACGCAGATCAATGATACCCGCACTGCGCATATCACCAAGCTTTGCCAATGACCCAGCAAAGGGCAATTTAGCGATTTTATCTTGGACGAAATGCCCAATCTGCTCCAAACTTGCGCCATGATGCGGCGACCCTAAAGTCACCAGATTGCTCACCCTTTTGACCCAGCTAAAACCTTGCTCTTTGCCATAAAACAGCGCGCTACGGCTTACCAAACCGCCCATACTATGACCGACCAAATCAATCTGGGTGATGTCTGGGTTATTTTCAACCAAATCTTGCAACACTTGAGCAAAGCTACGTCCATTACTTGAGATACGTCGACCTGTATTATAATTTAAGTACAAGACAGTCGCTGATGGCAAGCTATACATGAGCGCTTTTGCCAGATTATTCTCACCAGATACTTTCCAGCTTAAGTGGCTTAAACAAAGTCCATGGCATAGAATAATAACGCGCCCTGACAATACAGCGCTTTGCACCCGATTATTGGTATCATACAGCACCATCGATACTGCTAATGGATTTTGATGCGTAATCAGATGATCACCCATCACTCCGTTTAGGATATTGACCATGCGCCGCAAGTTCTTAGGTAATAGTCTGACCTTTTTGGGTTTTAAAACAGTATTATAAAGGTGCAGACCTGAGGCTAAATTATTACCAATCAGCTGCATCGCCTGACGTACCGTACCATAAATGCGTCCCGTGATACCCTGTTGCCAGCGCTCGACATTTCCTTTATTAAACCGCCCTAAAGGACGCAGTAATATCTCACGGTGGATGGCTTCTACAATGTCAGTCACCTCGACCACACCCATAGTCGCAAGCTGTGCCAATCCTTCAAAAAAACCAACCAATGAGAGCGGTTGATACGGTTGAACATCACTATGATTCACGCTTTTTTCAGTCAGCTCATCCACATAGATATAGTCAAGCTTATCCAGTTCCTCATAGACATCGCCTTGAAATCCTATATCGATAGCAGATTGCTCATCAGAAGGACGCCGAGTCGTTGCAAATAAATCATGTATAGTTTCTAAAGGTTTTGGACTGAGCATAATGTTGACATATCAAACAGTTAAAGGGATTTTCCATACTATCCTGTAATGGTCATAAACAGAAGAGAATGATTTAACTATCAAGTATCTTTATTGTCAAAAAGCCATGTAATTATTCAATATCAAAAATTGCACACTAGTAGCTATCGCCTAAAACACAAAAATCCCAAAGCCATGGCTTAGGATTTTTATGTTTGCTAAGACGCATCATTACTAATGCAAATGTCTAACTAGACAAACGACTCTGCCAATATGACATCACCATCTTCGCGAGTAATCATGACGGTGGCTGAGCGTGGTGTACTACCTCCAGCAATAGCGCCCCACGTATTACCCGGATGCTGAATATTAATAAATAAGGTTTTAAAGTCTGGGGCCATCGTAATACCTGTGACTTCACAGCCCTCCGGACCGACGAAGAAACGTTTGATATTGTCATTATTGGCAGGCATGCCGACTCGGGTTTGTTGCCCCGCTGACGTAGTAGTGAGGGTTCCATCACTGACATTGCCCGGTAGCGCAGCTAGCAACATACAGCTGCTGGTATCGGTATAAGCACCGTCATCTGTTTGAATCCATAGGACGCCACGTGGATCAAAGTATAAGCCGTCGGGGGAAGAAAAGTCATTATTGTCATTTAATTGTGATAAGTTTTCTGCTGATAAATCACTCGGCGCAGCAAATAAATAAATATCCCATTCAAAACTGGTTGCCGCATGATCGCCCCCTGCTTCTGCCCAGCGAATAATATGACCATTGTCATTACCACGCGCTTTGCCGCCAGTATTATAGCTGCGCGGATTGGGCGCTGAAAGTGGCTGATCATCACGTACACCACGATATTTATTATTGGTCAATGTTACATATACATCGCCCGTTATGGGACTGACCGACACCCACTCTGGTCGATCCATTTTGGTGGCACCGACCACATCTGCTGCTGCACGAGCAAAGACTAACACCTCATCTTGTCCATGAAAAGGCAAGACCGTATTGGAGACATCCAGTCCATTTTGACCGTGAATCAACGCTTTCCATTCACCGCGGCCATTTTCATTAAAGATGGCAACATAGAGCGTACCCTCATTCAAATACTTGTCACCTGCTTTTAATCCACCGCCGATATCAGCATTTGACCATGTGGCTTTGGAGACGAACTTATAGATATATTCACCCCGAGCATCGTCACCCATATAAAAGACCACCGGTTTGCCTTGTTCAACAGGGGCATAGGCACAATTTTCATGAGCAAAACGTCCTAGTGCCGTGCGCTTTTGCGGCATGGAATTTTGATCAAAAGGATCAATTTCGGTGATATAGCCAAAGGTATTAAAGCCATTTCTATAATCGTCAGCAGCGCTAGCACTAGCGGCGGTCATATCCCAGCGTGAAAACTCATCGCTTATCTTGGCATCTTTAGCATCAGGGGTATGCCATAAATATTCCCAACCAGGGAAGTTTTCCGTTGCCCCGTAGCGTTCGCGACCATAGTTATGCCCAGCGCTTAATTGGCTAGCATCTTGCCCACGGGCAAATACCCCTAAAAAGTTCTCTTCGGTGGTCAGATAAGTGCCCCAAGGTGATAAACCTGCACCGCAGTTATTATTGATGCCGCGAGTCTGAAAGCCTGTCGGATCAAACTTAGTCTTGACCAAATCAGAACCTGCAACGGGTCCTGTCAACTGCGCCGTACTACTACTCGTGAGACGGCGATTATATTTCGAATCAGCCACCATCTCATAGCCCATACCATCAGCGCGGCGTTTCATCTCGACCACCGCCACCCCATGACAATTAACCTCACGGCGCACGTCGCTAGCAAGTCGACGATTTTGAAAGATGGGCGCGGCGTTGTTATCTTGGATAACATGATAGCCAAACGGACTCAGCTCACTACTGTTTACGTATTCATGATTCATTACCAGCAGCCCATTCTCTGACGCTTTGGGGTCATAGGCGCTGCCCTTTTTGCCAAAGAACCACATGCCATCATGATTATCACCCATGCGCCATTCGAATGACTCAGCCGACTGCTCTCGATTGTCTTTCCAGTCATCAATACCAGATATCAGCGGCGTGCCAAGTGGTAATATCATCTCGGCCTTATAGCCTGCTGCCACGCTCATCGTTTCGGCAGTCGAATGCGCCACTGCTGTAAACTTCAAAGTTTCGGGACGTTTGAGATTACCTTGTGCAGGGACAGCAGCATCATTGCCATTATTTTTGGCAGGAATACTATCATCGTCATCGCTACAGCCGACTAAAGGGAGCGCGCCAAAAAACGCCGCCGCTGTTAATCCTGTGCCACCTTTTAGGATACTACGCCGATTTAAACGACGACTAATAATGGTTTGAAAATCGATATTGTTGGTCGGATTAGAATCTTCAACGACTTCATGGGCAAGTGGTTGTTTGCTATTCAATAATGTCATTATCAGTCACCTTGCTGTTAGGCTTGATTGGCATGAGAGAGTTGATTGCAGTCTTGTAATTGCAATCACCAAAATACGAATTATGCCTAAGTCTACTGAGTGTTTATGACAGTATGTTGAAAACCAAATGCCAATTTGATAGTAATGTGACGATAACCTCATGACAAATGGCTATTACCACTGATAAACCAAAAAAATCCCAAGTGTGAACTTGGGATTTTTTGATAGCGCCAATGCATGTAAAAACTTATATGATACTGCTGCGATAAAAAACTATCGAACTTGCACCTGCCATTCATGAGTGCCAAGCTTGAATGTTAGCGTATCATCTGCTTGCAATACTCCAACGCCGCTCGGCGTACCAGTCATAATAACATCGCCTGCTTGTAAGCTAAAGGCACGGCTAATCTCTACTAGTAGCTCATACACTGGAAATAGCATTAGGGCACTATCGCCATCTTGCTTCAGCTCGTCATTAATATAAAGCTGATATTCAACATGGCAAAAATCGCCAAACGTTTGCGGATCAATCCAATCAGCAAGTACGCAAGCGCCATCAAAGCACTTAGCCCGCTCCCATGGATGACCTTTTTCTTTCAGCTTGCTTTGTAGATCACGTAGGGTCAAATCAAGTCCCAAGGTCACGCTGCCAATCGCTTGCTTGGCTTGTTCAACCGTTGCTGACGATAAGTCGGCTGCCAGCTGAATACACAGCTCTGCTTCGTAATGAGTGTCACCATATAGCGCTGGATTTGGACGGACAATATCATTATGCACGCTGACCACTGACGATGCGGGCTTCATAAATAAGATAGGCGATTTTGGTATCTCATTACCAAGCTCACGCGCGTGTTCCGCATAGTTACGGCCAACGCAAATGACCTTGCCAATCGATGCACGTACGCTATTGTTAACAGTAGCGATGCTCGCGTCATCATTGACACTGACAGCAATCGCATCGACTAAGGATATAGATGGTGATTGGCTCATACTAGGCGCTCACAGCAAATGGTTAATATTGTAAAAAGAGAAACATACTGCACTATTACATGACGTTTATGATAAGTTTTGTTCATGACAACTCATTAGCCAACTGTATTCGTGCTTACATCTGGCGGCACATAGCTTGCATGACGATTCATACGCTTTTCGAACATTCTAAAGCTAAATAAAATCACCCACGACAATAACAGATAAACAATACCTGCAGCGAAGAATAGCTCCATTAAAGTATAAGTCCGCGCACTAATGGTACGAGCGACACCCGTGATATCCATTAAAGCAATCGTTGACGCCAGCGCACTGCCCTTTAGCATAAAGATAACTTCGTTGCTGTACGCCGGAATCACAATACCAAAAGCACGCGGTAATGTAATACGGGTCAGCTTTTGCCATTTTGACATCCCAATCGCATCGGCTGCTTCAAGCTCACCCACCGGAATATTTTGGATCGCACCGCGAATAATCTCTGCCAAATATGCACTAGTATTTAAGGTAAAGGCAATAATTGCACACCAGTAAGCTTGGCTAAGGACTGGTTCCCATAAGAACGAATTACGTACCGCTTCAAACTGCCCAAGACCATAATAAATCAGAAATATCTGTACCAGTAGCGGTGTGCCACGAAAAAAGAAGATATACAGAAAAGGGAGTATCTGTACCACCCAATTTTTGGACAGACGTAACAGCGCCAAAACCAAACCAAAAAATAAGCCCATAATACCCGAGAACAAAACCAACTGTACGGTCAATACCGCGCCACCAAGTAAGTCTGGGATATGATCAAAAATCACCTGCCAATTCCAATCCATAGTATATCTCCTCTACCCTATGGTCGATTGACGGCGGGTTGTTTGACGGCTGAGCTTTTTAGCATAACGCGCTGCCGGATTGGCGCGCCATTCAAGCCACATCATAAAGCCCGTAATCAACATGGTCAGACCCAAATAGATAATCGCCGCCGCCATATAAAAGGTAAATGGCTGCTGTGTTGATTGCGCGGCGCGCGAGGACTGATACATGATATCTTTAAGACCTACGACCGACACCAGTGCCGTATCTTTAAGCAAAACCAAAAATAGATTACCCAAACCTGGCAATGCAATCTGCCATACTTGCGGTAAGGTTATGCGATAAAAAGTCTGAAAAGGACGCATACCAATCGCTTGCGCCGCTTCTCGCTGTCCTATAGGAATCTCTTGAATCGACATACGGAAGATTTCAGTCGCATAAGCACCAAAAGCAATAGACAGTGCCATCACGCCGCCCCAAAAAGCGCTAATCTCGACATAGTCGTTATAGCCGAACTTTTTGAGGATGCTCATTAGCAGTATAGAGCCGCCATAGTAGATAAACAATACCAATAGCAGCTCAGGAATACCGCGCATCGTGGCGGTATAGACAGTCGCAATTTTGCGCAGCAGCCAGATATTAGATAGCTTTGCTGTGGCACCGAGCAAACCTAAGAACATGCCGATGATCAGACTGGTCATGGCAAGCTGTATGGTGACGGTAGCGCCGCTCAATAAAAGCGCGCCAAATCCTTGTAAGTCAAACACGATTATCCACTCAGTCTCTTTATATTAGCAAATTGCAAAATATGAGTTAAAAAAATCAGCATCAATAGCTGAATACAGTTAATAAACGTACTTTAGACCCAAGAAATATGAGCCATTTGCGTCATAGACTGACGCTAGATTAATACGATTACTGCCGCGATAATTGACACAGTAGAAATGAGCGCTGATTTTATCATATTCATTCGCCGCTATGTTAATACTGACGTGTAAAAGCACCGCCTAAATAGATATCTATCTCTTTAAAAGGCCGATAATTTGGTTAAATAACAGCAAATCTGTTGGTTAATAATGCTTACAATAATAGCGTGACTGTAAATAAGGACACAAGAAAAAGGACATCACCATAATGGCGATGTCCTCATGCTTATTAACACAATATGAATGCAGTCGTGAAAATAGTAATACTACTGAGCTTTTACTGTGTAGCACTATCTATAGCTGGAGCTTCTGTTAGTGTCGCACTTGCTGGCACAGCAAAGTATTTTTTATTGATCTTATTATAAGTGCCATTGGCTTTAATATTGCTCAATGAGGTATTAATTTTTGCTTGTAGAGCTTCATCATTCGGACGCACCGCAATCGCAAAGTTATCATTGATATCAATCTCCGCGCCCTTTAACACATAATTATTACCGGACGTCGAGCTGAGCCATTCAATCGCTGGCAGTTTATCCGATATCATGGCATCGACGCGACCAGCACCTAAATCTAAAAACGCATTACTTAATGTATCATATAGCTTCATATCCGCTTTTGGATAAGTGTTTTCTAGCCACTGTGATGAGATGGTGGAGCGCTGAGCGGCGATAGAGTGGGCATTAATATCAGTCACCTTAGCAGGGTCAAAGGTGCTATCTTTTTTGGCTAAAAACACTAGCGCATTGCTAAAATACGGATCCGTAAAAGCGACTTGTTGAGCGCGCTCAGGGGTGACTGACATCGCAGCGACGATAGCATCATATTTACCAGCCTTGAGACCGGGGATGATACCGTCCCAATCTTGCGCCACAATCTCACAAGTTACTTGCATATCAGCACAGATAGCATTGGCAATTTCGATATCAAAACCGCCGAGCGTGCCATCTGCATTGGTATAGTTAAAGGGCGCATAAGCACCCTCAGTACCGATACGCAGCACATTACCCTCTGTCGCATCTGCTTTTTTCTCAGCTGTCTCCGCAGTATTATTAGCGTCTGAGTTAGTACTTTCAGCCCCTTTATCTTGACCGTTACTACAACCGACTAAAGCTAAAAATGCTGCCACTGCTAGCATAGGTTTTGAAAACCGCTGACTGGTCACTGAATTTGAGCCTATGACAAGATGGTTGCTCATAATCATCCTTGAGTTTATTACGTCGTGAAATTTTGATAAGTGCTGGCAAATATGCATTCCTCAAAACTTAGGATCAATACATATTTGTCATCACAGGTATTAGTTTGCTGTCGCTTGCTCTTCTTTAGCAATCGCCGTATCAGCATCGACACTAGCTTTATCCATGACTACTACTTCTTTGATATCACTAGTAGCGACTGCTTTTTGAGCAGCAGTGGTTGAGCTGGTACCAAAATAGCTACCCGTGATTTGATCATAAGTGCCATTGTCTTTTAGCTCAGCCAAGGCTTTATTAAATTTGGCAACCAATGGATCGCCTTTACGGAAAGCGATACCCATCGCATCATCATTGGTGCTGATTTCTTGACCTTTGACCTCATAGTCTTTACCAGCTTCTGTTTTTAGCCAGTCAATACCAGTCACTTTATCAGACATCATCGCCCGTACACGACCTGACGTTAGATCCAGATACGCATTGTCTTGGGTATCATAAAGTTTGATATCAGCATCAGCATGTTTATCTTGTAGATATTGCGAGGCAACAGTTGAACGCTGTGAGGCAATTGGCTGACCTTTTAGAGCGTCAACACTAACATCGTCGCCTTTTTTACCGATTAAGATAATACCGCTATGAAAGTAAGGTTCGCTAAATTCGACCACTTCTTTGCGCTCAGGGGTGATTGACATACCAGCGATGGCAGCGTCAAACTTCTGCGCATTTAAGCCTGGAATCAAGCCATCCCAATCCTGGGAGATCACTTCGCATTTGGCTTTCATTTGCGCACATAGTGCGTCAACCAATTCAATCTCATAGCCGATTAACTTGCCATCAGCATCGGTATAACTAAAAGGTTTATAGCTTGATTCTGTCGCGATTTTGATATTTAAAGGCGTATCAGTTGGAGCATCTGTTTCAGTGCTTTCTGTCGGTGCAGAGCTGTTGTTACAGGCAGCTAGCATCAGCATGGCAGCGCTTAGTGGCGCTAACCACAAGGCTTTTTTGGTCATTGACGAGGTCATTGAAATGATCATAGTGGTTATTCCTTAATATATTTACCAGCCGTATATATATCCGCTGCTTAAGACGGATATAAGCAATCGACGCTAATGATTACAGATTATTGACCAAAGTTTTGCTGCTCAAGACGGGCAAGCTCACCGTTACTGCGAATTTCACTCAGCGCTTTATTAAAGTCTTCTTTAATGGCATCGCCTTTACGGACAGCAATCGCAATATTGTCATCATTGTCAATCTCATCACCCACGATACCGAAGCCTTCAGGGTTGTCTGCTAACCATGATTTTGCTGATACTTTTTCAGCCAATACAACATCACTACGACCAGACTTTAGGTCCAAATAAGCATTGTCATAATTGTCATAAAGCTTAACGGTATTGCCGTCTTTGCCTTCATAATTGTCTTGTAAATAAGCACCCGGCGTCGTTGAACGTTGACCACCAAGCGTCAGATTTTTGATGACTTTAGGATCAAAGCTGCCTTTGGTATCGGTCAGCCAAACCATCGTATTGGCAAAGTAAGGCTCACTGAAATCGACTTTTTCTTGACGTTCAGCGGTAATAGACATACCAGCGATAACCGCATCGTATTTTTGCGCCAATAAACCCGGAATAATACCGTCCCAATCTTGAGCGACAATTTCACATTTGGCTTGCATCTGCTTACATAGAGCATTGGCAACGTCGATATCGAAACCCGCCAAACTGCCATCGGCATTGGTATAGTTAAAAGGAGGGTATGCGCCTTCAGTCGCAATACGAATGGTCTTGCCAGCGGTTCCTGCTGCCGGTGCATCTGCATTGGTATCAGCAGCGTCATTAGCAGGTTGGCTACAAGCCCCTAACATGAGCGCGGCAGTAACGGTCATCGATGACCACAATAGGCGAGAATTCGACATCATACGTTCCTTAAATTCTGATGGATTTTTAAGATGATTTTTAATCTCTAATTTTTGATACAGTGTTCTGGTCTATTTTCTCTGACGTCCCTGCCAGATAAGTTACTCAGATTCAGGCAACTGGATATTCAGGCTGTGAGATGTTTAGGTATATGGATAAGTGCTATGCATACCCGCTCACAAGTCTTTTGATAATACCTGAGTGGAATATCAAAAACAAACGTTTTGCATACCGACTGTGATTATTGAGTAATAAAGGCACGAATAGACTTACTGATGTGCAATCTTAGCGTTTTAAACAATTATTGCTAAGATTGCCATTTTACTAGATTTAAGCAATGGATTAAATTTGACGATGTGAAGCCATAAAGTCTTTGACGCGCTCAGACTTAGGGTTATCAAAGACCTGCTCAGGCGTACCAATCTCTTCAATAACGCCTTGGTGTAAAAACACCACTTTACTAGAAACATCACGAGCAAAACGCATCTCATGGGTCACAATCAACATCGTGCGTCCCTCGGCTGCTAGCTCTCGCATAACAGCAAGCACTTCATTGACGAGCTCAGGATCTAAAGCAGAAGTCGGTTCATCAAATAATAATACCTGTGGCTGCATAGCAAGGGCGCGTGCAATAGCAACACGCTGACGCTGACCACCAGACAGATTAGCAGGATAAGCGTCTTTTTTATCAAGCAAACCGACTTTATCGAGCAGCTTTTCAGCATCGCTAATGGCTTGGTCTTTTTTTATTTTTAAGACTTGTATTGGCCCTTCGATGATATTGTCAATAATCGTTTTATGTGGCCATAGATTGAAATTCTGAAAGACAAAGCCCACGCGTGCGCGCAAGTGTTCTAGCTGTTTGATATCAGCCGCTTGCAATTCGCCTGACTTAGCTGGCTTTAGCATCAGCTCATCTTTACCGATAATAATGCGACCGTGATTGGGCTTTTCGAGCAAATTGATACAGCGCAGCAGGGTCGACTTACCTGAGCCAGACGAGCCTAAAATAGAGATAACATCACCGTCATAGGCAGTTAGAGATACGCCTTTCAGTACGGCCAATGAGCCGAAACTTTTATGGATATCTTGTAAATCTAAAGCGATAGGTCGAGTCGGATTATTTGCAGTATCAAGCATGGTTTAGCAGACTTCCAATAAATATGAATGAAAACATGACGTAAAAAGGTGCTTAGCATTAAAAAGGCGTTTGGCATTAAATTACCTTTATAAAATAAGGCCCATAATATACAGTCAATTATGGGCCTTATTTTATCATCTTAATAGCGTGAGCGCTGTTTTATCTGCCACATTAGTAGCTTGAGACGTGCTCTTCGCTTTCAGTACCGTCCATCATCTCTGCATCATCCGCAGTTGCTACGGCCACATCATCCGTGCTACTTACTGCCATATCATTGTCAGCAGATGCTACCGCAACATCGTCAGCACTGCCGGCAGTAGCCACCCCCGTTGCTTCCTCTTCTATCGAAGTCTGTGCATCGACTGCTGGCGCCGTCTCTACTGGTGGCTCATCTTTCTTACCACAGGCACTTAGCGTCAATGCCGCTGCAACCAATCCAACGCCCAACCAGTTTTTGTAAGCACCAGATTTTTGAATTTGTTGTTGGTCAATGGTCATATTTATTCTCCAATATTTTTATTTACTATCATTAATTTCTACTATGAATAGCTATCATGTAGCCGAACGAGTTTAAAAATAACGTGTCAAAGCTAAAATGAATCTTTTGCTACTTAGCGCTCACTATACGGACGATTCATAGCGACTACCTTAGTAATTACAGTCTATTTCTGTTAAAAATACGTAACCATCAATCTAATGCTCGATCATGACTATCATATAAAGACAAGTGACTTCTATTCACAAAATCGGCTTTACTATCGACCTAATCTCCTCTATGTTAAATAGCAGAGTGCCATTAGAGCGCTAAAGAACACTGATTGTTTTCTATTTATAACTATAAGGAAGAATATTTATGAGTCAAACCAATACCACAGACGTAACCGCTTATATGCAAAATGTTGGTAAAGAAGCGCGCGCTGCATCCAGAGCACTGGCTGCTGCCAATACGGGTGACAAAAATGCTGCACTGATGGCGATTCACGATGTATTAAAGAACGCTAAGCAAGATATCTTAGCCGCCAATACAGTCGATATGGACAATGGGGCAAAGAACGATCTAGATGCTGCTCTGCTTGATCGCTTGGAGTTAAATGATGCCCGCTTTGATGGCATGCTACAAGGTCTAAAAGACGTTGCGGCATTGCCTGACCCTATTGGTGAGGTTACCGACATGACGTATCGTCCGTCGGGTATTCATCTGGGCAAAATGCGCGTGCCACTTGGTGTAGTCGGTATGATTTATGAGTCGCGTCCCAATGTCACTTTGGAAGCAGCCTCGCTCGCACTAAAGTCAGGTAACGCCATCATTTTACGTGGCGGCTCTGAAGCATTTGAGTCTAATCAAGCGATTGCCAGATGTATTTTAGAAGGACTAAAAAACGTTGGTATGTCTGAGTATAGTGTCCAAGTGCTAGAGACCACTGACCGTGCTGCCGTCGGTGAGCTTATCACTATGACAGAATATGTTGATGTTATCGTACCACGCGGCGGTAAAGGGCTGATTGAACGTATCAGCCGCGATGCGCGCGTGCCTGTCATTAAGCACTTAGATGGCAACTGTCATACCTTTATTGACAGTGATGCTGATCCCAAGATTGCCATTAACGTAAGTGTCAATGCCAAAACCCATCGCTATGGTACTTGTAATACCATGGAAACCTTGTTGGTCGATGAAGCCATCGCTGATGAGCTGTTACCAAAAATTGCCGAAGCCATCGTCGAAGCCGATAATGCGATGCAATTGCGCCTTGATGATAAAGCGCAGGCTATTCTGAACGATAACACCACCCTTAAAGGCCATTTATCAGCCGCCACCGCTGAAGATTGGGATACCGAATATCTCGCCCCTATCCTCGCGATTAAAATACTATCCGGCATTGATGAGGCGATTGAGCATATCAACACCCATGGCAGTCATCATACCGATGTCATCATTACAGATAACTATACCAAGTCACAGCGATTTATCCGCGAAGTCGACTCGGCAAGCGTGATGATTAACGCCTCTAGCCGTTTTGCCGATGGTTTTGAATATGGTCTTGGTGCCGAAATTGGTATCTCAACTGACAAGATTCATGCGCGTGGACCAGTCGGACTTGAAGGCTTAACTTCACAAAAGTGGATTGTTTATGGTCATGGCGAAACGCGTGCCTAATTTATTACGTCTTCACTACAATTTATAATGTTGTCTGCAGTATAATTGTTACAGAACGCCAGCTTAATTGCTGGCGTTTTTTTATTATTAATAACTATATTATGTATGACATAAAGCCATTATTTTACGTGATAAAAATCTATCGATAGGACGAGGATGCCCATGCAAAGTGGCAAAATTAAGCATTGGAATTCTGATAAAGGCTATGGCTTTATCGATGTCGACAATCAGAGTGAAGATGTGTTTTTTCACATAAAATCCGTGCGAATGGCGCAGCCTATCAGCAAAGGGCAACGTGTCTATTTTAATAGTGAGCGCAATGACAAAAACCAATTGCGCGCCACCGAAGTCACATCGGATGAATTGAGTATTTTAGAGACGCCAGCATCCAATTCAGTGGCAAATTCAATGCATCGCAGCTCAGACAATATTAATCAGAAAAACAATCGAAACTATATTAGCAAAAATAATCGTAGCAGCCAAAATAAGAAAAGCAGCTTCTCTACCCTATTCAGTTTGATTGCCATTATCGCTGTTGCGGTCTATTTCTTTGCTGATTTGAAATCCAGTTTTTTTGCCGATAGCGCGCCATCTACTACTCTATCGCAAAATCATATTGAAATTGCCAGTAATTCAAATGCAGCGGCTATCACTGGTGATGCGCAAATAGATCAGACGCTTGTGCTTATCAAGCAAGGTGGACCCTTCCCTTATCCTAACAAAGACGGAACCACTTTCTATAATCGCGAAGGCAAGTTACCGGCGCAGTCGCAAGGCTACTATCGCGAATATACTGTACCCACACCTGCCGTTTCGCATCGCGGTGCACGACGTATTGTCACTGGCGGTCACCCACCAACCATTTATTATTTGACCCTTGATCATTACGACAGCTTTCAAAAACTGGAGGTGAAATAACATGACTCAAGCTATTTACTATGTAAATCAAAGCAGCACTAGGCAAAACCTTGTTAAAGGTAAAAGCAGCAGAACGTCTGCTACTATTCCTGAACAAGCAATCTCTATACCTATAGAAGAGCGATTAGATAAAGAAACACTCTTAAGTAGCTTAGCGAAAGCCTGCGATTTCCCAAGTTGGTTTGGTCATAACTGGGATGCAGCGTGGGACTGCTTAACAGACAGTGATATCGAGCATTTGGTACTTGATTTAACAGCGGTTAAAAATATTAACACCGAAGATTTTAATGTCTTCAAAAGTATTATAGAAGATGCTTTTAAAGAATTTGGCAAACCACAGCTGTGGATTGTCGTGGCGTCTGATGATTTGTCTTAGTCGCCAGTAAGAGAAGAATCTAAATTCGAGATAAAAACAGATTTATCCCGAATTCAGGTTAATTTATATTTATAGAAAGGATTAACATATGGAAATCACCCTAAACGGCTATTACACCCTGATATTAGCCACATTAGTACTTTTGCTTGGACGCTTCTTAGTCAAAAGAATTAAGTTTTTAGAAGATTTCAATATTCCAGAACCAGTCGCAGGCGGTTTGGTCGCAGCGATTGTCGTTTATATTCTTAATATTGTTTGGGGCTATAGCTTTAATTTCCATCAAGGACTGCAAACAGCGACTATGCTGATGTTTTTTGCCTCTATCGGGCTTAGCGCTGATTTTGGTCGGTTAAAAGCAGGTGGCTCACCCTTACTAATTTTCACCATTATCGTGTCTGTCTTTATCATTTTGCAAGACATCCTTGGTGTTGCAATGGCAAGCGCACTTGGGCTTGATCCTTTGCTTGGCTTGGTGACCGGTTCAATCGCTTTGACTGGTGGTCATGGTACTGCTGGTGCTTGGGGCATTACTTTGGAGGAGCAGTATGGTGTGGTTGGCGCGACGACGCTGGGTATCGCAGTTGCCACTTATGGTTTAGTAGCAGGTGGTATTATCGGTGGTCCTGTTGCCCGTCGCTTGATTAAAAAGCTTGGTCTCAAGCCTACAGCAGACAATCCAAACCCAAGTGATGTTGAAAAACTGGCAAGTGAGCAGTCGCTCTATAGCACCAAGCACAGCGAAGAGGAAGTTCATAGTAATAAGGAGATGTTTGAAAAACCGGATAATATCCGTCTGATTACGGCATCGTCTACCATTGAATCATTGGCACTGTTTGCCGCAGCATTGGCATTTGCTGATCTCATGACTTTGGTAGCGCAGGATACATGGTTTGAGTTACCGACCTTTGTATGGGCATTAGCAGGTGGTGTGATTTTGCGCAATACCTTAACCATGATATTTAACTTTGATATGTTTGACCGTGCGATTGACGTCATCGGTAACGCTTCTTTGAGTTTATTCTTAGCGATGGCTTTATTGTCATTAAAGCTGTGGCAATTGACAGATTTGGCAGGTCCGGTATTGATCATCTTATTGTCACAAACTGTTCTAATGATTGGCTATGCTTACTTTGTGACCTTTAAACTCATGGGCAAAGACTATGATGCAGCTGTCTTGTCAGCAGGACACTGTGGTTTCGGTATGGGTGCAACTCCTACAGCGATTGCCAATATGCAGGCGGTCACCGATCGTTACCTACCATCACATAAGGCATTTTTAATTGTACCTATGGTTGGTGCATTCTTCGTTGATATCGTTAACGCGACGATCTTGCAGATATTCACCAAATTGCCATTTATGTGATTTGATGAAATAAAAAGCTGATTTAATACTCGCGAAATAAAAAACCGCCTAGCAAAAGCTAAGCGGTTTTTTTATATCTGACTTATAAAACCAATTAATCAGAAATTACTGGTTTTTAGCATAGACAGGAAGCTCTTTACAGATCGCTTCTACTTTGCCACGGACTTCAGCAGTCACTGCTTCATCGCCACGGCTGTCAAGAACATCACAAATCCAACCTGCCAAATCACCTGCTTGTGCTTCGTTGAAGCCGCGAGTGGTAATCGCTGGTGTACCAATACGGATACCAGAAGTCACAAACGGAGATTTTGGATCGTTTGGTACGGCGTTTTTATTGACCGTAATGTGTGCGTCACCCAACCATTTATCCGCTTCTTTACCGGTCATCTCTTGCTTAACTAAGCTGATAAGCATCAGATGGTTTTCAGTGCCACCAGAGATAATTTCATAACCGCGATCTTGAATGACTTTTGCCATGGCTTGAGCGTTTTTAACCACTTGCTGCTGATAGGTTTTGAAGTTCTCTTCTAATGCTTCTTTAAAGCAAACTGCTTTTGCCGCGATGACATGCATCAACGGTCCACCTTGGTTGCCTGGGAATACGGCAGAATTGAGCTTTTTAGCAAGTACTTCATCACGAGCAAGAATCATACCTGAACGTGGGCCACGTAAGGTTTTGTGCGTAGTCGTGGTCACCACATCAGCAAACGGTACTGGGCTTGGGTAAACGCCACCAGCGATAAGACCAGCAACGTGAGCCATATCCACTAGCAAGTAAGCGCCTACTTCGTCAGCGATTTCACGGAAACGTGCCCAATCAACTACTTGTGAATACGCTGAAAAACCAGCGATGATCATTTTAGGCTTATGCTCTTTTGCCAAGCTCTCAACTTGGTCATAATCGATAAGACCAGTGCCTTCGACCAAACCATACTGTACTGCATTGTAGTTTAGACCTGAGAAGTTGATGTGCGCGCCATGAGTCAAGTGACCACCAGCATCTAAACTCATGCCAAGCACAGTATCATTGGCTTCAAGCAATGCTAAAAAGACAGCAGAGTTTGCTTGGCTACCAGAGTGTGGCTGTACGTTCACATATTCTGCACCAAACAATTCTTTCGCACGGTCGATAGCTAGTTGCTCAACGACGTCAACATGCTCACAACCACCGTAATAGCGCTTACCAGGATAGCCTTCAGCGTATTTGTTGGTCAAATCAGTACCCTGCGCTTCCATCACTGCTTGTGAGCAGTAGTTTTCTGAAGCGATAAGCTCAATATGGTTCTCTTGACGAACGCTTTCAGCAGCCATAGCTTCAGCAAGTACTGGATCAAAATCTTTGATAGAGATATCTTTAAACATAGTAAAGTCCTAAGTGGTGACGTTTATTAGTAATAACGGTCGTTGAAAGAAGCGAGTAGCAAAAGAAGTTTGAAATAGGCAAGCAAAAGGCATGAGCTTATCATTAGCTTGCAGTTTTAAGGATAAATTCGATACTCTTTTGCATCGATATTCTCGCTAAAGTTTAAGTGTAACATGAAACTTTATGTTGCGAGCGCAAAAAAATATCAGCTTATTTTTAGTAGACGACAGGGCAAAATTCTCTATATTTAAATCTATTTTTTTCAGTAACTTATCAATATATCCTCTAAATAGAAGCAGTAAATTTATTCACTAAAAACTTATCTGAATAATAAAGTGGAAAATAGTTGGCTAATTAATTGGTTGTTTTAATTTTCTGATGAAGTACTTAAATATCTAATTGTTTTTCACAGAACCGTGGCAAAAAGGTCTCACTAATGAGTAAAGAACGACCGTGCCAATCATAAAGCGTCTGCCGTTGCCAGCCATCTGCCGTATATTTGATACAGCGCTGATTGGGCAAGGTGCGACTGCGATTAAACAATACATAACCTATGGGTGTGCTTTTTAGTTGCTGTAGACGTCTGGCACTGCCTTTTAGACTTGATAACGGAAACAGGCTTTGCGCCTGTACCCATGGTAACTCGTCATTCCCGTATAAATATACCTCACGGACCCAAGCCAGCCGTGGATGACTAAGCGCTGCCCCTTTGATACCCAATTGTTTTTTTTGTGCTAAAGACAATAACCGATAGCCCTCAAATCTGCGTTCTACGAGTAATGGCCGCCCAGCTTTTACCTCAAGCAAGGCAGTAAGAGAGCCTTCGATATTTAGCCAAGGTAATAGCTCAGTTGGAGGTAATGAATTGGTTATGCAAGAAAGATGAGAGGTCATAGTTTACGGCTAATATGTACTTTATTAAGTAGAAGATGGTTAAAAGATAAGGTTATTCATTGTTATCAAACATTGGCATATTATCAATATTAAATGGTAAAGCTTCAAATGCCTGCTCTCGATATTGCGACATCTGTAGCCGATCTTTGCGGCAAAAATCAGCAATCGCTGGCACAAAACGCGCATCATAAATACGGTGCAGTGAGTGGGTAGCTGTTGGAATAAAGCCACGAATCAGCTTATGCTCGCCTTGCGTTCCTGGGTCGAAATAGTGCAAGCCTTGCGCGATGGCAAACTCAATACCTTGATAATAGCACAGCTCAAAATGCAAGCTATCATACTCACCAAGCGCTCCCCAATAACGACCGTACAAAGTTGCCGTTTTATTGTCAGGCTTATCATATAAAAACAGACTGCTCGCGATAATCTCACCGTTGGCATCAAGTGCTTGTGCGAGCATTAAATGCTCAGCCATATGTTGCGCTAATGCTTTAAAAAAATCCATGGTCAAATAAGGCTGCTGCCCACGTACCGCATAAGTCATTACATAACAATGATAAAAAGTCTTCCAGTCGGACTCGGTAATGTCATCACCGCATTTTCGCTGGCACGTAATACCTTGCTCAGCAACTTTTCTGCGCTCAGCCCGAATGGTTTTACGTTTTTTGGCTTTAAGCGTGGTCAAAAATGCTTCAAAATCTGTGAACAGCTGATTATTTTGAGTTAGATTTTTATTCTGCCATAAAAATTGGCAACCTTGACGCTCAAGTATCGGTAACTCAATCGGTTTTGCCGCTACACCATTTGCTTGGGTTTTAAGCGCCATTTCTATATCAATATCAGTCGGCAGCGATGCGTTAGCCATAGCAGCCATCTCAGGTGTGACAAATAGCCCATGCCAGCCAGAAGCATCTACTTGCTGCGCAATATCATCCACCCCTGCAATAGCGGTCTTTATAATGTCAGCATCGAGCGTCTCACCCTTTGCCAACCATAAACGCTGCCCAGTAATAGGCGTATAAGGGGCGCTCGTTACCAAACGCGGATAATAGTCGAGACCATACTGCGCATAAGCTTGCGCCCATGAATGGTCAAATACAAATTCCCCTTGGTGATGACCTTTAATAAATACGGGCATCACGGCAACCGGCTGCTTCACCTTTATAGAAGCTTCTACAGAAGACAAATTTTTCTGTACTACAAAATCATCATCGGCATCTACACGGTGCACTAATATATAAATAGGTAACCAGCCAGCCTCTTCGCCAATCGCGCCAGTGTCACTAAGCGCTTGCCAAAAGGCAAATGACATAAAAGGGGTGTCTGGCGTTTGCCACTCACTTAGGCTTTGCCAACTGATATCGTTCAGTAACGCATATTGTAAATTCATAATCAGTACACTGTTTTTTTTGATGACTTTTCTTGATCATATAGCCTATCAAATTGGCATTTTTTTGCTGTCACAATTTGCAAGAATTTTATATAACCGTTATAGGATTATTGATACCGTTTAAGAAATGATGCCGTACTAGTGTGAGAGAAACAAAAACTTTGATGCCATACGTAATAAAAACTGCCATTAAAAACAGGCAAATTACATGGAAAAGATGATATCAATCTTGATGACTGATAGAATAAGAGTATTATTAGCTTAATATAATTCATATAGATGAGATATGAGCGAAATAGTATACTTAGTTCAACATACGAGATTGACATCATATCGGATTTATAGTGGATGAACTATAATATATCGACTGTCATGTATCGTCAGGCAGTGTTACCCAATCGTTCAACCCCTCTTTTGGCGGTAAGTTTGTCATAAAGGTTAAAACAGCCTCCAAAAGATAGTTTTGCAAAATAAGGTCAACAGGCAGTCTCGAAACTATTTAAATGCGTCAAACTGTTTAAATATATTTTTGTATGATTGCAAAAGTGACACTTGATGTGCTTAATTTAGCGCCATCACTCATTATGGTATGAAGGCTGCATAAAGCGATGAAATAAGATCCAAGCCTTACTCCCCTTATTAATGACAACATAAAGGAATACTCTACTACAATGTCAAAAATTATTTATACAAAAACCGACGAAGCCCCAGCGCTTGCAACCCTATCATTCTTGCCTATTGTCAAAGCATTTACTCACACAGCAGGCATTGAAGTTGACACCAGTGATATCTCAGTTGCTGCGCGTGTATTGGCTGAATTCCCTGAGTTTTTAAGTGAAGAGCAACGCGTTCCTGATAACTTAGCTGAGCTAGGTCGTCTGACACAAGATCCAAACACCAACATCATCAAATTGCCAAATATCAGTGCTTCTGTTCAACAGTTGAAAGCAGCTATTAAAGAACTACAAGGTAAAGGCTACGCTATTCCTGATTTTCCAGATGACCCAAAAACTGACGAAGAAAAATCGATTCGTCTGCGTTATGGCAAAAGTCTAGGCAGCTCGGTAAACCCTGTACTTCGTGAAGGTAACTCAGATCGCCGCGCACCAAAAGCGGTCAAAAACTACGCACGCAAACATCCGCATTCTATGGGTGAATGGAAACAATGGTCACAAACGCATGTATCACATATGCACAGCGGCGACTTCTATGATGGCGAGCAATCTATCACTTTAGATAAAGCACGTACTGTACGTATGGAACGCTTAGCGGACGATGGCACTGTCAATGTATTCAAAACAGGCATCGCTTTGCTTGATAAAGAAGTCATCGATCTTATGTTTATGAGCAAAAAATCACTGCTTGATTTTTATGAGCGTGAAATGGAAGACTGCCGTGAAGCTGGTATCTTATTCTCGTTGCATGTAAAAGCGACCATGATGAAAGTATCACACCCTATCGTCTTCGGTCATGCGGTTAGAATCTACTATAAAGATGCTTTCCAAAAGCATGGCGCATTATTTGACGAGCTAGGTGTCAATGTTAATAACGGCATGGCAAGTTTGTATGAAAAAATTGCCGAGTTGCCAGCCAGTTTGCGTGAAGAGATTGAGCGTGATCTACATGCTTGCCAAGTCCACCGTCCACGTTTGGCGATGGTTGATTCATCAAAAGGCATCACCAACTTCCATTCGCCAAGTGACATCATCGTTGATGCATCCATGCCAGCTATGATTCGTAACGGCGGCAAAATGTGGGGTGCTGATGGTAAACTATATGACTGTAAAGCCGTCATGCCAGAATCTACCTTTGCCCGCATTTATCAAGAAATGATCAATTTCTGTAAATGGCATGGCAACTTTGATCCAACAACGATGGGTACAGTACCTAACGTCGGTCTAATGGCTCAAAAAGCGGAAGAATATGGCTCACACGACAAGACTTTTGAAGCGAGCGATAACGGTATTGCTCGTATTGTTGACGAAGAAACAAATGAGATCTTGCTTGAACAGCGTGTTGAAAAAGGTGATATCTGGCGCATGTGTCAGGTTAAAGATGAGCCTATCCAAGATTGGGTCAAGCTTGCAGTACGCCGTGCACGCGAATCTGATACGCCAGTTATCTTTTGGTTAGACCCGTATCGTCCACACGAAAACGAGCTGATCAAAAAGGTAAAAATGTATCTAAAAGATCATGATACCACTGGTCTACATATCGAAACCATGTCACAAGTTCGTGCCATGCGTTATACCTTAGAGCGCGTTGCTCGTGGTCTTGATACGATTTCTGCTACTGGTAATATCTTACGTGATTATCTCACTGACTTATTCCCGATTTTAGAATTGGGCACCAGTGCTAAGATGTTGTCAGTGGTTCCATTAATGAAAGGCGGCGGTTTGTTTGAAACAGGCGCTGGCGGTTCAGCACCAAAGCATGTACAACAATTGGTTGAAGAAAACCACTTACGTTGGGATTCTTTGGGTGAGTTCTTGGCATTGACTGTGTCGCTAGAGCATTTAGCACAGAATGACAACAACCCTAAAGCTCAAGTATTGGCTGATACCTTAGATAGAGCAACTGAAAAGCTGTTATTGAATGACAAGTCCCCATCACGCAAAACCGGTGAGCTTGACAATCGTGGTAGTCATTTCTATCTTGCGATGTATTGGGCACAAGAGCTTGCTGCTCAAGATCAAGACAGCGAGCTAAAAGCGCAATTTACCGCACTTGCGCAGAATCTTGAGAGCAATGAAGCAGCTATTATCAAAGAGCTAAATGATGCTCAAGGTAAGCCTATGGATCTTAAAGGCTATTACCTAGCGGATGAAGCATTGGCTGAGCAAGCAATGCGTCCTAGCACTTTGTTCAATAATGCCATTGCTTCATTATAGTTAACTCATCTTATAAAAGTTAATTTATAGAAGTGACATTAGCGTAAAAAAAACACCCCAAATATCTTAGATTTTGGGGTGTTTTTTTGTCTTTTATTAATGAGGAATTTTTATGTCAAAAGCTATTTACAAGACATTATGTAAAAGACATCATTTTCTTACCCATTCATATGTTTAATGATTGCTTTACCAAACTCAGAGGTACTCAGTAAGGTGGCATCCGGCATCAAGCGTTCAAAATCGTAGGTCACGGTCTTATTTTTGATAGCACCTTGGATACCTTCGATGACCAAGTCAGCGGCCTCTGTCCAGCCCATATCACGTAGCATCATCTCAGCTGATAAAATAAGCGAACCCGGATTAACTTTGTTTTGTCCAGCGTACTTTGGCGCTGTACCATGGGTTGCCTCATATACGGCAATAGCAACTCCTTTATTAGCACCCGGAGCAATACCGATACCACCGACTTGCGCGGCTAGCGCGTCAGAGATGTAGTCGCCGTTTAGATTTAATGTCGCAATCACTGAGTAGTCAGCTGGACGCATCAAGATTTGCTGCAAAAACGCATCCGCAATCACATCTTTAATCACAATCTTATGACCCGTCTTAGGATTTGTTATCGTCATCCAAGGGCCACCATCTAGTAATTGAGCACCAAAGCACTCAGTAGCAGCCTCATATCCCCACTCTTTAAAAGCGCCTTCAGTGAACTTCATAATATTGCCTTTATGCACAAGCGTCACATTAGGCAAGTCATTGTCGATGGCGTGCTGAATGGCTTTACAAATCAAACGCTGTGAGCCCTCTTTTGATACTGGCTTGATACCAATGCCACAATCTTCTGAAAAGCGAATCTGTGTCACGCCCATCTCTTCTTTTAAAAACTTAATGACTTTTTTGGCATCCTCACTGCCTGCTTTCCACTCGATACCGGCATAGATATCTTCTGAGTTCTCGCGGAAAATAATCATATTAGTCAACTCAGGATGCTGGACAGGACTTGGAACGCCTTCGAACCAACGTACAGGACGCTGACAAACGTACAAATCAAGCTCTTGTCGCATTGCCACGTTCAGCGAGCGCATACCACCGCCAACTGGCGTGGTCAGCGGACCTTTTATACTGATGACATAATCACGCAACACATCAAGCGTCTCTTCTGGCATAAATTCGCCGTCATAAATTTTAGAGGCTTTTTCACCGCAATAGGTCTCCATCCAAACGATGGACTTTTTGCCTTTATAAGCTTTTTCAACTGCCGCATCAATCACTTCAATCATGACAGGTGTGATATCAACGCCGATGCCATCGCCTTCGATAAAGGGAATGATCGGATGATTTGGAATATTGAAGGATAAATCAGCATTTACGGTTATTTTTTCGCCGTTTATTGGTACGATAACCTTGTTATATGACATGAGGTGATACTCCTTGATAGGTATTATGTGTTTTAAGCGTCCTTGGCATTCTGTTATGCTAGCTGTTTTATCATGGTGATGACAGCATTATAAATGTTTGTACAATACGATAAACTTAAGGTAAAACACGCCTCTACCTTTAGGCTTTACTCGTATATTAATTCTTATAGTATATGCCCTGCTATCCGCCATTTTATTTTTGGGAAACGCTATTTTATGTCCAGCTCTAGCCTGATTTTGTTTAATAAGCCTTACGGAGTACAAAGTCAATTCCGTGATGACAGCAATAATGACCATACTACTCTATCAGAATATTTCACGGACAAGTCACTCCGTATCGCTGGTCGACTTGATGCTACCTCAGAGGGGCTACTGATCTTGACCAGTGATGGACGCATTAATAAAGCCATCACGCAGCCACCATCTGCAAAGGGCTTTGCGCAAAACAAACAAAAACAAGGTAAGACTTATTTGGTGCAAGTAGAAGGCATGGTCACTTCTGTCCAATTAAAGGCGCTGGCGTCAGGCGTGGTCTTGAAAGACGGTAAGACATTGCCTGCCTCTGCAGTATTGGTGGATGAAGTCGACTTGCCGATTACATTATGGGAGCGTGATCCGCCTATTCGTGAGCGTAAAAATATCCCAACGTCATGGTTGATGCTGACTATTTATGAAGGCAAAAATCGCCAAGTGAGGCGTATGACTGCGCATGTAGGGCTGCCTTGCTTACGCTTGATACGCTGGTCAGTGGCAGGATTTGAGCTTGGAGAGTTGGGCGTTGGTGAGTTTGTACGCATTCATTTAAATAGTGAGCAATGCCGAAAACTTGGCGTCATAGGTTAGCTATCATAATACCTGAGTAAAGCTGTACTTAAGATAGCTTTTTTATTTAAGATCACTATATTACGACATCTTAAACATAGCGTCTCGAAAGAGTAAGATTTATCTGTTAACATTTAGCTATGTGCTCTATATGATTCATATGCTTTTTTGCTAAGCTTCTTGTTCAATTTATGGTAAGGATATGTCATGACTGCTTTTCATCGTTTTGCCTTGTTTGCTACTGGCGTGTCTGCTGCGCTATTAATAAGTGCTTGCCAGCCAGCATCAGATGATGTTGAGGTGAATACAGGGCAAGACGATGCACCGGTCGTAGCAGAGCAAGTTGACAACCATGAAGATATGGATGCTCACGATATGATGACTGCTGATACTACGCCAGATGAGATGCCAATGACGGACATATTTAAAGACTATACGAAGTCTATGACTGATATGCATAATGAGATGATGGTAGGTATGGCTTATAATGATCCTGATACAGCCTTTGCAAAGAGTATGCTTGGGCATCATCATGGTGCAGTAGATATGGCAAAGATTGAGCTTAAATACGGTACTGATGAGACGATGCGTAAGCTGGCAAAAGACATCATTGACTCACAGCAGCTTGAGATTGATATTATAAATAAATGGCTTGCTAGCCACCCTGATGCGCCCAAGCCAAAGCCCAATACCCAAGTAATGCAACAAGCTTATACGGCAGGCATGCAAGCCATGCATGACGACATGATGACTGGCATCGCAAACCCTATACCAGATATGGCATTTGCACGTGGTATGCTGCCTCATCATCGCGGCGCGGTAGATATGGCAATGATACAGCTCCAATATGGTACTGATAAAGAAATGCGTAAATTGGCACAAGACATCATTGATGTCCAGCAGCCTGAAATTATATGGTTACAAGAATGGATTGCAAAAACGTTAGTTAATGCAGAAAAAGATGCAAGCAATGCTACCGATCAAGATACTTCTGCAAACCAGAAAGAAGCCGTAGAGGTTGCCAAAACCACAAAACCTAATGCTTAAATTTTAAGTGTACAACACAAAGCCCATACTAAGCATCATTGTTTAGTATGGGCTTTTTAATAGCTGCTAATTTTATAGTAGCTACTGTCTTTGTAGAGCACTCAACTACGTGTGACAGCCAAATTACTATGACTGAGCACCGCTCATCACATCTAACCAAGCACTTTCTGTTTTTAATTCATTTATCTTATTTTCATCATCTGTATTAGCCTTTTCTAAACGCAAGCTAATACTATGTGGAAAGACTTTATCTAAACCATCACTCTCATCTGTATCGACTTTCGGTACAACCTTAACCGTCATCAGCTCATCACGGCGAAACAAATGGCATTCAATGTCGTGTGATGCATCATTGAATAGTGCTAGTTGTTTGTTATCTGCTTTGATACCATCAATTGCGATAATAACATCATGTGCTGAGAGTCCAGCTTTTGCCGCGGCGCTCGCGCGCGCTACCTTACTGACCTTGAGTCCTATTGGCGTTTCAGCACATCTCATGCCCCACGGTACATGTTTATCAGCGGTCTCTTTGGTATTGCTATGTAACTGAATACCGTTAGCGGCTAACAACGATTTCAGAGGCAACTCTTCAACGCCATTAACATAGCAGCGCTCAAAATCTTCCCAATCCGCTAATGGTATAAACTGCCCAATGACAGTCCCCATATCGGCACTACTGATCCCGACGCGCTGATTATCATTTTGCTTCGCTTGTTCATAAAAAGCTTTGACCACATCAAATAAACGATAACGTCCCGCGCTCTTTTCTAGTAGCGTTAAATCTAGACATAACGCCACTAAAGCTCCTTTATTGTAGTAACTGATACCCGCATTGCCAGTATTTTCATCGTTGCGATACAGCTTAATCCACGCATCAAAGCTCGATTCTGCCACACTTTGCTGTGCGCGACCTGGCGTTTGGTGATAGCGATTAATTTGTTCTGCCAATAACTTTAGATAGCTTGCCTTATCAATCACTCCTGAGGCTTGCAGCATAAAGTCATCAATATACGAGGTAAAGCCTTCAAATACCCATAGCAAAGGTGTAAAAGCTTCGCGGCGTAAATCCACATCTAGCATCACATCGGGACGAACTGTCTTGACCCACCACGCATGAAAATACTCATGACTACACAAGCCTAAAAATCGCTGATAATCACTACTTGGCATTGTTGGTTCATTGATACGAGGTAAATCACGGCGTGGGGTAATCAAACTGGTCGAATTGATGTGCTCCAAGCCGCCATAATCTTGCCCACTAGCATAAGTCATAAAAGTATAATCATTAAATGGCGCGTCACCCAACCAATTGAGATACGTCTGGCAGATCCGAGTTAGGTCTTGCTGCAATCGTCCCATATTGGCATTATGCTTACCTGCGAGGAAAAATTGATGGCTCAGCGTCTGATGCTGATTATCTTGAATGATAAAATCAAATTTCTCTTGTATCGCAATCTCAAACGGATAATCAATCAGTTCGTGATAGCTTTCCGCTTGCACACCATATAAATATTGCTCATCGCTTTGTAAATGTGTAGCTTTGAGTCCACACGCTAGTAATACTTGCTCTTTATTTTTATCAATAAAAAAGGCTTCAGGTACCATCAAGCTAACTTGGATTGATGATTGCTCTTGCCCAGCAACTGCCAATGCCAGTGAGGTAAAATTGCCGTACAAGCGCTGCTGATCGACATAAGCCGTGCGTACCGATAAATCATAACAATATACTTCGTAATATACGCTTATCGTTTGCCCTGCTTTTGCATGTGGCAATTGCCATGTGTGCTTATCAGTTTTTTGCGCGCGATACCACTTAGGATTTTTGTTATTCGCAATCTGGTTATCCGATAATTCTTTATCCAATATCTCGTAATGTACAGCGGTGATATTTCGAGCAAATTCACGCATCAAATAACTACCCGGTATCCATGCTGGTAGCCATAAGCTTGGCGCGTCTGTATCTGCTGTAAACCTAAGCGTGACATCAACCAGATGCTCTAAAAAACGCTCAAAGTCGAATTGGTAGTTAATATTAGATGGCTGATTATTGGCAGCATGAGAGAGTGAAGTCATATTTTTTATCCTTATAATTATTGCTATGGTAGAAGTCATTGCTCAAAAACGCAACTGGCGAACCTAAAACCAGCAAGGCAGTATTTGGTTAATATGCTAAAAACATGGATTATTCTGCTCAATTACACGATTAATTGGCATTTTTTGTTGTTTTAACCTTGAAAGTGATGGGAGTTATCGCAATTAAAGAGGCTAACTGCTAAAGTTACCCTAATAAACTGATGATAATTAACTGATGACGTGGCTATTTGGCTGGCTGATTGGCTTTTTTAGGTTTATTGCAACCGTATTTAATTTTTAATATCAACATATTTAGGATAATTTATGACTACTATCGCAAAAGACACTGCCGTCAAGTTTAACTACACGCTAAAAGACGACGAAGGTAATATCCTTGACCAATCTCCAGAAGGTCAACCACTTGCTTATTTGCATGGTCACAGTAATATCATCCCAGGTCTAGAGCAACAACTAGAAGGTAAATCTGCTGGCGAAAGAGTTAATGCTGTTGTTGAGCCTGCTGACGGTTACGGCGAATACCAAGAACAAGCGGTACAGCATGTACCACGTGACAACTTCCAAGGCGTTGAAGATATCCAGCCTGGTATGCAGTTTCAGTCAGAAGCTGGTGGTCAAGTGATGCTAGTTACTGTGACTGCCGTCAGTGACAAAGAAGTGACTGTTGATGCAAACCATCCACTAGCTGGCAAGCGTTTGACTTTTGATGTTGAAATCCAAGAAGTACGTGCTGCTACTGAAGATGAACTAAACCACGGTCATGTACATGGCGCAGGTGGCGTTGAACACTAATCTCTTAGAGATTATTGTGCTAGATGCATAAGCAATGAGTGATGAAGTCCATCCTTTGTTGCAAAGGGTCAGTAGATTTTTCTATTGACCCTTTTTTATGAGCAAATTTAAAGGTTTTTATTTGCACTTACTTCAAATTAAGACCTTTAAAGTATCACAAAGCCCAGACGTAACAAAGCCGCATAATGACTAGCATTATGCGGCTTTTATTACCAACCATCCATGTTACTGTCATTCAATACTTAATCCCGAAGTATTTTATAACGGTCGGGCATCCAGCCCTATCATCCCTAATCAGCAAACTACCTATCCCTTATGCGACTTTCCAGATACCAATCCCTAGTACCTCTGAACCTTTCAGTTCAATCGTGCCGTAGATGTATAATCGCAGATTGACCCATACTAAGTAAGAGGTCTAAACGTCAATCCTTGTAAGCATATGCTTACGTGTAATTTTCATAGAGTTTGGGCAGCTGAATAAATAATAGTTTACAATAATTTTTATAGCTTTTCTTCAGGACTGCTCAGCTTTGTTGGCTCAGCACTGAGCATAATATAAGCCGCTTCATTAATGAAAGCTTCATCTTCTGGTAGCTCTGGACGCTCAGCAGCCTTCATCTGACTACGCTCTTCAAACTTTGCATCCATTGCCGCTTGATAAGTATTCCAGTTGGCATAAGGACGCTCACCAGTTGCAATCTGACGCTTGTTCTCAGCCTCTAGGGAGCGTTTTTCTATTAGCTGCATTTTGGCACGGCGTTTATTAATATCGAGCGCAACTGGTTTTTTCTCATCTTCCATATTACGGATATCATTGAGCGTTGATAAATAAACGAACTGCGGATTTTTTTGTTGGCGGATTTTTGACTGTTGGTTTAGCGTCGCCAAGGTATTTGACGTGAATTTACCTTCGGGCTTATACGGTGCAGTCTTAATTGTATCCCAAGGCAGCGCCTTTTTCTGTGCGCGCTCGCCAAAGGTTGCATCGTCATAGATGTTGACCAATTCAATATCAGGGACCACGCCTTTATTCTGCGTACTACCACCGGTGATACGATAGAATTTACGCTGCGTTAATGTCGCAGAACCAAGCGCCAAGCTGTCTAATTGGATTTGCGCTGAGCCTTTACCTGTTGTAGTACTACCGACTATCAAGCCACGTCCATAGTCTTGGATAGCGGCAGCAAAAATCTCACTTGCTGACGCAGAGGCAAGATTGGTCAAAACGACTACCTTACCATCATATAGCTGCTCACCACCGTCATCATCACGGTAAACTTGAATATTGCCACGATTATCACGAATCTGTACTAGCGGACCACTCTTAATAAAGAAGCCAAGCATCTTGGCAACTTCATCTAGTGAGCCACCTGGATTATTGCGCAAATCAACGACCAAGCCATCGATATTCTTTTTATTTAACTCTT
This sequence comes from Psychrobacter sp. SC65A.3, assembly GCF_025642195.1. Taxonomy (NCBI): domain Bacteria; kingdom Pseudomonadati; phylum Pseudomonadota; class Gammaproteobacteria; order Moraxellales; family Moraxellaceae; genus Psychrobacter; species Psychrobacter sp. SC65A.3. The sequence continues at coordinate 2,623,144 of NZ_CP106752.1, forward strand.
TCAATGCTTTTTCGGTATCAATACTGACACTACGATAATCTTCACCATTACGGCGGGCTCGGTAGTTCAAATAAAAACTTGGTATTTCAAGAACACCGATACGTTTCGGAGTTTTATCGATATTTGGACGCTGAACTTCAACGACACGCTGAGTGACGCCTGATTCTTCTTGTGCAATAATATCTCGAACCACGGTTACATTACGGGCGCTGGCATCAGGGGTATTAGGCTGACGAACTTTAATCGTCACCGATGTACCGCGTTTACCACGAATCAAACTGACTATTTCACGCGTTGACCAGCCGACCACATCAGTCATAGTCTCGCCATCTTTGGCAATACCAATAATTAAATCGTTAGGCTTAATTTGACCTGATTTAGCAGCTGGACCGCCATCGACTAAGGTCACAATACGCGTATAGTCTGGATTTTTACGGTCAGGACGGATAGATACCCCTATCCCTTCTAACTGTAGGCTAGACTGTATTTGCAGCTCATTGGCTTGAATTGGCGCGTAATAATTACTGTGCGGATCATAAGTCAGCATCGCCGTGTTTAAGATGGTTTCCATAATCTCATCATCTTTGAGACGGGTAAACTGCTCTTGCTGACGAGATAAGCGATTCAGTAAAATCTCACTTGGCGTGCGCTCATCATTACGGACTAAATCTTGACCGCGCGTGATATCTGGGTTGTCTAAAAATACTTTCTCTTTTGCTTTTTCGTCTTCCTTACCCAAAGTAATACTCATCAACTGAAACTTTAACTGACTTGCCCAATAATCGCGCTGCTCTTTTTTGGTTTTAAAATGATTGAGTTTTTCACGGTCAAGGACAATGTTATCCTTGCTGGTCAAATTGATATCCGTTTTTAGCATCTTTTTTGCCATGGCAAAATACTCATTTGAGCGTTTACGATAGCGCTCAAATACTTCTACCCCAGCAGACAAATCACCACGCTTTAAACGCGCACCAAATTCATCGGCATACTTTTTCTTAAACTCATCAACATCAGATTGCAAAAACAACGTATGGTTTGGATCGAGACTATCGATATACATAGACAAAATCTCGCTACCAGTCGCTGTATCCAGTGGCTGATTAAGATAATGACTGCGATCCAGCAATGCCGCTACTTGGCGCGTGGTAACCTGTTGCTCAGGCGTCTGTTTAAAACCTTCGGTATTGGTGTCAGCTACTGCGGTGCCGTAGCTCTGGGTAAGAATTAAACCTGCGATGCCCACTGACGCTGCACTGAGTAACCACTGTGCTGGTTGTTTTTTCATCATATCTACCTAATTATTTTAAGTGAAAAGTATGCTCTGTTTTTAGCAAAATCAAAAAATATCTATAAATGGCTGTCCATAAAATCCAGCTATTTTTACTCTCTTATATTTAACACTAAACCATGCGTTACGCTAGCACTAAAAGCTTATATCTGCGTAAGGATTATGTTGGTTTTATCGTTAAAAAACCAATCAATACTAGCATGGGCATGAATATAGCTCTGTCTCAAACTGTATAAACAATCTTACACGCTGCGCGCGCTCATACCAAGTTTCCTACTACATAAACCAGACGTATCCATTTAACGAATATCGGTCAATGTATTAAAATGCCTTCAAATGAATTCCCGTGATACATTATGCTGGACTCGTAATTACTGTCATAATAAGACCGTGATAGCGATGAATAATAGATGTCATTTCTCATGACTTTTTAGTTTACCGTAGCATATAACAATATATAACCTCATAAGGATCACGCAATGTATGGTGTTTTAATGATTGATATCGATAGTACCGCGCTGACGGCTGAAGATGTCAGCTTGATTAGACAAGCACAAGTTGGTGGGGTCATATTATTCGCCAGAAACGTCACCGATGCCGCCCAAGTGCGCGCGCTGTGTGACGATATACGTTGTCACAACGCTGACATTCTGATTGGGGTCGATCAAGAAGGCGGGCGCGTTGCCAGATTGCGTAACGGTTTTACGCCACTGCCAGCGATGGGTGGGCTTGGTGAGTTATTTAACCAAGACCCCAATCGTGCTCTAGACTGTGCATATGATTGTGGTTATTTGATGGCATCAGAAGTATTAGCAGTGGGCATTGATTTGAGCTTTGCACCGGTGCTCGATAGAGATGGTATCAGCCAAGTAATCGGTGATCGCAGCTTCCACCATGAGACGCAAGCTATCACTGCTTTAGCAAGCCAGTTTATGCGTGGTATGAAAGCCGCTGGCATGGCAACGACGGGCAAGCATTTCCCTGGTCACGGTGCAATAGCCCCCGACTCGCATGTTGCAGAAGCCATCGATGATCGTAGCTTAGATGAGATTATGAACAGTGATATGCAGCCATTTGCGCAAACGTTGCCTTGGCTTGATGCTTTGATGCCAGCACATGTGATTTTTTCGCAAGTAGATAATAAACCAGCGGGTTTTTCTAAGATTTGGCTCAAAGACATTATTCGTGAGCAGCTAAATTTTGATGGGGTATTGTTTTCTGATGACTTGTCTATGGCAGGGGCAAAAGCTGCGGGTGATGTCAGTGCACGCGTCAAAGCAGCGATCGAAGCTGGCTGCGATATTGCTTTGGTTTGTAATGATCGCGTCGCGGCTCATGAAGCAGCAAAAGCGGCGCAAGAGCTGCCCTATCCCAATCAAAAACGCATCAAAACCATGTGTGGACAGATACCCGCTTGGCAAGGCAACCTTGAATCGACTTGTCAGCAGTTTGACTATTGGCAACAAGCAAAAGAGAATATTTCACAGACGTTTTTTCCTACTCAATTAGACTCTAAGGCATCCGCTAATCTTGAGTTAAAAGACCCGACTAGCTATAGTCAGTGAAAAGTAATATCGACACATTATGTACTGCTGGTATCAATTTTTCTTGCTTGCTGTGCCCATGCAGACAGAGGCTGCAAAAAATTTGTACCAGCAGTACCGTAGCGTTTTTAGAGTATTTTGACTATACATCTAATAAATGGCAATCAAGTTAATTTGATATAGAAGAATAGACAAGATAAAAACCGCACCTTGATTAAGATGCGGTTTTTCTGATTTATAGTTTAATTCAATGTATCTTAACGCTTCGCTTAATTGGTTGCAGCTGGATCCAATGCCGTACCACGGCTAGCATCATCAGCATCTGGCGTTAAATCATCGTTGTCGCTGTCTAATGGATTTAGGTCTGGATCAAGCGCATCACTATTAATCGCTAAGCCATCATTGGCCGTAGTCGTTTCGTCATAAACCACAAACTCGATACGGCGGTTAAGGAAACGACCTTGGTCTGTCGTATTGTCCGCTATAGGATCGGTCTCACCCATACCTTTGGTCATAAGCTTACTCGGATCAACACCTTGCGCGACCAAATATGCCTTCATAGCCTGCGCACGCTCTTCTGATAGCTTTAGATTATAAGCAGCATCCGCTGTTTTGTCAGTGTGACCAATAATCATCAGTGTCATATTGGGCACTTGCTCCATTAGCTTCACAGCGCGATCTAATAGCGCTTTATTGGCGTCAGGAATCACCGCTTTATCTACTTCAAAATTGACCACTTGTAGACTTAAGGCGCGAGCGACATCACGAGGATCGGGGTTCTGACCCAAGTTATCCATTGCCGCCTCAGACGCTGTTAAGCTATCAGCAATCTCAGTTTGCTCATTCAGTGGACCTTCAGCAATAACTGTCATCGCTGGCGCAGCAGCTTGTAAATCCGATACCAATTTGGTTAAAGCGGCAGTATCAGCAGCATTGACCGTAATCGTATCGCCTTTAACCAACATACTGGCATTTGGGACGTTTTTGAAAATAGGCAAAATAGTCGCGAGCTGCGCAGTTGCTGGCATATCTATTGAGAAATTATCATCGACATCTGCACGGCAATTATTGGCGGCATCACCAAACACGCCAGTCAGCGCAGTCATGACATTGCTCTGTAGCGTGTCATTACCCACATCCATACGGCATGCATATAGCTCACTATTTTCACCAGTAGCAATACGCAAGGATGCTGGTGTAATATCACCTGCAACTGCCTGCCCATCACTATCCGCGGCTTGTTGCTCTGTCACAACAGGCTTGCCGACCGGCTCAGGCTTATCTTGACAGCCTCTTAATAGCGCCCAAGCTAAAGCCCCTAAAATAATCAATCCGATAATAGGTAGCAGCGCCTTCATAAAGCTGCCATCTTTTTCTGCTTCGCGCTGTAGCGGCGCGGTGCTCACAGTATCTGATATATGCGTACCAGTAGAAACAGGAGCAGCAGCAATCACGCCAACAGGCAATACAGCCTTTGCCCATACGGGGATATGACGCTGATAACTGTCAATATTTTCGTTTAAAAATTGCGGTACTGGCGTCGTGCCCGCCAAACTTTTGATTTCATGATAGGCAAGCGGTGCTGCCATGGCAATTAAGCCACGAGCAGCCGTGACATCGACGTTATGCTTACCGGCAAGCTCGCGAGCGATTTGATCTCGATGCGCGTCTTCTGTCCACACACGATCATAAAAACCTTGATCATCACGAGCAATCGTTTCATTGGCAAAACGGTCATGGGTCTGATTGTCTGCTAGACGCGCCGCAAAAATAGCATAGAACTGTTCAAGTAAGTTTTTCTTGACAGGATTGTGATCGTCTCCAAGTACCGCTGGACTGACTGTCCGTGTCAAATGACTAATAATATCCATAACATCCTTCCTCGATTCATCATTATTTTATGTGACTTGTTTTGTATCGTTTACGCGCTCAAAAAAAGCGCGTTATGTCAGTGCTAATCTATAACAGTAGTAATCTAAAATTTAATCGTCTGAAATAACACCTAGCCACGCTATAAAGTGGGCAATGACCAGATTCAGCTTTCGTCATTATAAAAGTATTAAGAAGGCGTTCACAATCAACGCGCTGTTGTGCAAATGCTACAATAAGTAATATTTCAGTTGTTACTCGTAACTATGATGCCTATAAAGTAAAAATTGCGAATCTATATTCAGCTCAACGTTAAATTGCAATATTAAAACAGGGCCAATCAAATATTGCCTAAAAAACTGCTTATTAGTGAAAACAAAAAAGTGCCTTATAAAATATAAGACACTTTTTAACGTTTTATAGTCATTTAAAATGATAGTGACTTATCATCTGACTTGAGCAGGTTCAACCACAATGACATTTTTTGCCATGTCGTCAACTTCAGATAAAGAGATAGAGCCATTTAAACCTGAAGGCGCGCTATTAAAATTATTAGTATTATTATTTCTGACAGGTGCTGGCATCACACTATCGTTGGTCTCATCGTCTGGCGCTTGATATTCCACATTATTAGCGTTGTTGTTAGCATTGTTATTGGCAGGCACATTCTCAAATTGATTATTAAAATTATTGGTCGCCATACCTTGTTGCTCTACGATACCATTATTCATATCATTAGGGTTGCTAGGTAATGGTAGTGGCGCAGTACTCTCAATCATCATCGATGGTAGCAATGTACGCATATCTGTCATTAAGCGCTGTAGCTGCATAGCATCTGGCGCCTCTACCGTGATGCGATCATTCTGTAATTGTAAGCGCGCAAACGGCGCTGCTCTTAATAATGTTAGTACATTAGGTAATACCTCTATTGGCATATTGGCAACGCTGCTGGCAACGCCTTCTTTGACAGTTAACTGACACATCCCTGCTTGCTCACCAAAGCTAGTATTGAGTGCCTGTTGTAATAGGCTTTGTAGCGCGACATCGCCCACTGACCCACTACAAGTATAAAGACTGCCATTGTTATCCACCCCAACTATGAGCTCAATTGGCGTTACCACTTGTACGGGCGGTTCAATCACAGGCGGTACGACAACTGGCATTGTAACCGCAGCCTCTACTGGCGGCGTGTCATTTGGCTTGATTAATAATGCCCACACAAGTCCAATAGCGGTCACTGCCCCTAGTAATACAAATGTCCATAGCAACATGTCATTACGTTGATTACGGGTACGTGTTTTTTCTCGGCGTAGGCTACTATTTTCTGCCAAATGATGCTCTGCTGGACTGACATGAATCGAATCAGTGCTGAGACGCTCATCTAAAGTTGGTATCGGCGATTCTGCTGTGAAAGTCGGTGAAGCGATAATATCGACAGTAGCGGGCTTGTAGTTATTTAAAGCAATAGCTGGTATCACAGTCCCTGCCAATACTCTCTGGCTCTGAAACAACTCGTCATCAGTATGCTGCGGCGCGCCAATGATAGGTGCGGACCATATCGGCAAATAAGGGCGCAATGAGGCTTGTTCACCTTGCAAAAAGGCTGGCAAAAATTGTCCATTTGCCAGTATTTTTAACTCTTGATAGGCCAGTGGCGCGGCATTCATTAGCAGCTGCATCGTCGTAAACTCATCAATATGATGGGTCGCTGCCAGCTCTTGAATCATCAACCGACGTAAGCTTGCGGTTTGCCAAAGTTGCTCAAATAACGGCGGTTGTGCGACATTGTCATTAGTAACGGTGGCATCGTCACGCAATAACTGTGAGTAAATATGTGGCAATGCCAAACGCGATGCCAAAATCGCATAAAATTGTTCCAATAAGCTGACATGGGAGACGCTACCATTGTTACCCAATATAGCTGGGGTCACCGTTTGCTCTAGTTGGTCGATGATACTCATAAGTTACTGCCTCTGTCAGCGTTAATGTTACATATATAGTCGATATATTTTGATTGGTCATAGCATCAGTCGTTACTGTCAGTATACGAAGCATTACTCACTGTCACTCGTACGATGTTATATTATTCAATATAAACAAGCATTAAAGCACAATTTTGTCGCATATTGGTTTTTGCATGATAATCGCTGCTACTATTATTAAGATGAATACGTAACTGTTTATTATTCATATTTGGATGACAATAACCAACACAACCTATGTTATAAGTATTGCCTTACTTATCACTGCTATCTATCAGACCCAACCTAAGGACTATCCTTTGTTTAACCAGACGACGCTTATCATTATTATTACGGTTATTGTCAGTCTATTGGCGTGGCAAAACAAAGCAGTGTTTAATCGACTGATTTTTTATCCCCCAGCAGTGAACAATGGTCAATGGGATCGCTTTGTGACTCATGGATTTATCCATGCTGACAGCATGCACTTGCTCTTTAATATGTTCACTTTATACTTTTTTGGTCGTGCCATTGAGGGCTTATACCAGAAGTTTTTGTTCGGTTATGGTTTTCTGCTTTTCTATGTACTGGCTATTATTGTTGCGATGATTCCAAGTTATATTAAGCATAAGCAAAGTGCCAGCTATTTAAGTCTTGGCGCATCAGGCGGTGTCTCTGCTGTATTGTTTGCGTTTATATTGCTTGCTCCTTGGGAAAAAATCTATCTGTTTGCGATCATTCCTATTCCCGCTATCTTATTTGCAGTGGCCTATGTCGCGTACAGTATCTATTCTGATAAACGCGGCGGCTCAAACATCAATCATATGGCCCATATGTGGGGCGGCGCGTTTGGGGTAATAGCCACGATTGTTCTAGAGCCACAAGTCCTGCCGCATTTTCTAAATGCGCTGTTGTCACCTGGGTTTTAAAAAAATGACTGAAAATAGCAGTAACGAACCAAGAAAACACGGATAACAGTGGCTATCATTTTCACAAAACCGCTTTTTAAGCCCTTTTATATTTAAGATTTGAAACTTTATTATGATTATAGATGTTATCGGCGATATTCACGGCTATGCAGACAAGCTGGTTGGATTGTTACAGCAACTGGGTTATGTGCATAATGGTCAGTGCTTTGTGCCGCCATTTGGTCATCGTGCGCTATTTATTGGGGATTTGATTGATCGCGGCTCACAGCAGGTAGCGACATTAGAAATCGTTTTTGCTATGCTCGATGCCGATGTCGCTGATGCCGTAATGGGCAATCATGAATATAATGCTCTCGCCTTTGCCACCCTCGATCCTGATGATAGTAGTCAATATCTGCGCTCACATAATGAGATACATACTCGTCAGCATGAGGCGTTTTTGGCAGAAGTCCCTTTTGGTTCAGAGACACATCAATATTGGCTACGACGCTTGTGTGAGATTCCTTTGTGGCTTGAAACCGACTATGCCTGCTTTGTACATGCTTGTTGGGATGTCGATAGTATGGAAATATTGCAGCCGTTATTGACAGAGAATAATTGCCTGACAACCCATGGGCTTATTGCCACTTCTAGAGAAGGTACTGTAGAATTTGATGCATTAGAGCGCGTATTAAAAGGCGTTGAAACGCCGCTGCCTAAAGGCTTAGTGATGGTCGATAAAGAAGGCGCCAAGCGCACGCGCGTACGAGTACGCTGGTGGCTTGATAAGTTGAATACACGCAGTCTTTATGAAGTAGCGCGTGCACCTTTATCGGCATTGGCACAAATTCCTAAAGATGTATTGGCTGAAAATATTGATTTCACTCTGAAAACTCACAAACCTGTCTTTGTCGGACATTATTGGCTAACGGGCGAGCCTGAACCGCTTAGTCCGCAAGTTGTCTGTACCGATTATTCGGCAGCCATCGATAGCGGTTATCTGACCTGTTATCAGCTCGATAGTGAGCAGCCTTTACCGTTAAAGACCAGTCGTTTTATACAATATCATCATGATTAAGAGGCTCGCATACTTGGCTATCTTTGAGATGTATGATGTTTTATATGCGTGATTTGGCATTAAAGCGCAAACTTGGCTTTACGAATACAGCAAAATTTTTGTATGATGGTCTTTTTGAGGATATCAAAGCATGAGCATCATCTCAGCGACGGTTAACGCCACTGATCAGAACGTACCTATCACCTCCCCTGTTGGTCAACCAAAAGTTGGCATTATCATGGGTTCGCAGTCTGATTGGGCAACCATGAGCGCAGCAGCACAATTGCTTGCAGACTTTGATATCGCCTTTGAATGTGAAGTGGTTTCAGCACATCGTACGCCTGACAGATTATTCGATTATGCTAAAAGCGCAAAAGGCAACGGCTTGCAAGTGATTATCGCTGGCGCTGGCGGAGCAGCTCATCTGCCCGGTATGTGTGCCAGTCAAACGCCGCTACCTGTCTTTGGTGTCCCTGTAAAATCCTCTATGCTGAGTGGTTGGGACAGCTTACTATCTATCGTTCAGATGCCCAAAGGCGTGGCAGTTGGCACATTAGCTATTGGCTCCGCTGGCGCTTATAATGCGGCACTGCTTGCGATTCAAGTGTTGGCATTACATGATGAGTCGATTGCGACTAAGCTGGATAATATGCGTCAAGCGCAAACTGACACCATTCTTGCCAGTCCAACGCCCGGTATTATTAATACTTAGTATTTAAGTTGAGCGACTGGAAAATAATTATTATATTTACCATTTTTATCGTTCATTTTAAATATAAACGGATTTACTTGATATTTATTTTTAGATAAGTTTTACTAAATACAAGGTGCATACAATGCACCTTTTCCTATTTTAACTCGTTAGACTTTTATACCCTTTATAGCCATATGCATTTATATTTTCATATATTGAAGCATTTAACCCCTTGTTTATCTGAATCAAAGAGCCTGCCATGACCATAGCGAACGCTTACCCTGTTACTCAAACCATCCGCACCATTGGTATTTTAGGCGGTGGTCAGCTTGGCATGATGCTGGCACAAGCGGCTATGCCATTGGGCTATCAATGTGTGTTTTTGGAAGACAGCGCTGACTGTCCGGCCAGTCTATATGGGCGCGTTTTTAGCAGCGAGCAATTAGATGCTTTTATTGAAGCAGCTGACGTCTTCACTTTGGAGTTTGAAAATACCCCAACTGCTACCGTTCAGCAACTAGCAAATCTATCAAAATCTGGCAGCAAACAAGGCATGTTTCCGCCAACGATTGCCCTAGATATTGCGCAAGATCGCTTAAAAGAAAAGCAGATGTTTAATACGCTTGATATCGCAACCGTACCTTTCGTGTCTGTTAGTTCAGAGGCGGAATTACAGCAAGCTTGTCATAAGCTTGGATTGCCTATTGTCCTAAAAACTAGCCGAGGCGGTTATGATGGCAAAGGTCAGTTTGTGATTAGACAAGACAGCGATATCAAAGCAGCTTGGCAAGAACTAAAGGATGCAGTTACGGGTAAAGGAACGCTTACACAAACGCCAGCGCCATTGATTGCAGAAGGTTTTATTCACTTTAGTCGTGAGCTTTCTATCATCGCCGCACGAGGTCAAAACGGTCAGGTACGCTGTTATGATTTGGTCGAAAACCATCATCATCAGGGTATCTTGGCCAAGACCCAAGCGCCAGCTATTGGCACCAGTCACTTATTCAAACAAGCAACTGATGCTATTACTAACGTCATGAATCATTTGGGCTATGTTGGGGTGATGGCGCTTGAGCTATTTGTGACCAAAGACGCTCGTGGCAATGATACTCTACTTGCCAACGAAATAGCGCCACGCGTGCATAATTCTGGTCATTGGAGTATTGAAGGTGCTGTCACCAGCCAATTTGAGAATCATATTCGTGCCGTAGTCAATCTGCCACTAGGCGATACTGACAATGTCTATCCAGCAATTATGATTAATGTCTTGGGGCAATATCCTGATATCAGTGAAGTGCTCAATATCGATGGCGTACATTATCATAGCTATCATAAAGCGGAGCGCGATGACCGTAAAATCGCCCATATTACCTTGATGCCAAATGATGTCGCAGACTTAGAGCCTGCATTGGCAAAGCTGGTCGCCGTACTGCCTAATAAAGTTGGTCTTGATAAAAAGGTAATGCCCATCAATCATCCGGCAACGGCAGAAGATAGCTTAACGACTGCTAAAGTAAAGGCTGACGCTGAAAATAGAGAAAGCTTAGCAAATGATGATAATGAGCAACAAAATTTTGAGTCAACCAACTCTAAAGCAGAGAAGGCTAAGAAATAATGCAGATTTGGGTAGATGCAGATTCAGTGCCTTTGATTGCCAAAGACTTGATTATTAAGACCGCTGAGCGCACACAAACGATGGCGATATTTGTCGCCAATCAGCCAATCAAGCTGCGTAAATCGCCTCTACTGGTGATGACTGTCGTGCCCTCTGGCTTTGATAAAGCCGATGATTATATTGTTGAGCAGATTCAGCCGGGTGATTTGGCGATTACCAGTGACATCCCTTTGGCCAATGATATTTTGGACAAAGGTGGCATGGTACTGACAACACGCGGTGTAGTCTATGACAAAAATAATATTAAGCAGAAGCTCAATATGCGTGATTTTATGGACACCATGCGTGGTACTGGCGTGCTTGAGCTGCAAGAAATGAGCGGACAAAAACCTTATGGCGATCGTGATAAAAAAGCCTTTGCTGATGGGCTAAATAAATTGGTACGCTAATTTTTTATAAATAACGTTCTCTCTATTATTTCAAACCGTATACCCTCTTTGCTTCCTTGCAAACCGTATACACTCTATAACCAAACACTATGCAATCGGCACGCTTCATAACGAAGCGTGCCGATTTTTCTTGTTACGCTATATTCGATGTGTAAAGAAATCCGTTTTTCAAACGACGATGGCATGAATAAAAACAGGAATGATTATGAAGATTTTAGTAATTGGCGCAAGTGGTCGAGTGGGTACTGATTTGGTTAAGCAACTATTAGCAGATAACCACCAAGTGATTGGCACTACCCGTCAGGAAGAAAAGTTATTTCAAGATAATAATTATAGCCAATTAGATTTGGATATCACTGCAAACAAGGATGCAATTCAACAGCAAATTGATCAAGATATCGATGCTGTCTATTTCGTCGCCGGTTCTGGTGGTAAAGATGTGTTAGAAGTCGATTTACATGGGGCGGTTAAGACCATGCAAGCCGTACAAGATAAAGGTATCAAACGCTATATTATGCTAAGTACCGTCTTTTCGTTAGACACCAGTAAATGGGACAGTTCAGCTATTGAAAATTTAAAAGAATACTATATCTGCAAGCATTACGCCGATCAGTGGTTAATCCATAATAGCAGTCTGGATTACACCATCGTACAAGCAGGAGCGTTAAAAGAGCGAACTGCCACTGGAAAAATTACCATCAATGATGATAATTCCGGTGAGAACTCAATCGAAGATGTCGCAACTACGCTAGCTGCTGTACTTAATGCAGACAATAGCATTAACACCGTATTTAGTATGCATAATGGTGATACAAACATTGCTGAGGCTATTGCAAAATTATAATGGCGCCCCGTACTAGGGCGTGTCCTCATTTCAAAAATGGTGATAAAAATGAGATAAATTGCAGTCAAACGAGGAAAATAGCGCAGATAATATCGGGATATTAACCAGCTATTTAACGATGTTTGGCAAAATTTAGCCATTTTTAGCCCGTTTAGATATGATCAATTGAATTGAGGACACGCCCTAGTTAGTTCTAAATAAAAGGACAGACAAAAAAGCGAGTAAGTCAAAAGGCTTACTCGCTTTTTTCTAATAGTCTTGTTAAATAAGTGGCGACTATGTTGAATCTATCAAAGAGCGACTAAGCCGAACCACTAGGAAATGAGATAACTTCTTCTAAGCTCGTTGCATCTGTCAACACCATCAGCAGCCTATCTAAACCAACAGCAATCCCGCTACAAGGTATCAAATCATCAGACGCTGCTATTAAGTGCTCATCAATAGGCATTTGTGGCAAGTTATGCCGCGCTCTCAATTGGTTGTCCTGTTCAAACCGCTCTCTTAACGCCTGCCCGTCTGCTAGCTCATCATAAGCGTTGGCAATCTCGATTCCTTTGATATACAGCTCAAAGCGTTTGGCAACTTTATTACCTTCTTTATCAACAGCGGTCTTTGCCAAAGCGGCAGTTGCAGGCGGATATTCAATCACCAACGTCGGCAAATCGTGACCCAAATTTGGCTCAACAGCATGGCTAAACAATAAATCCAGCCAGCTTTGACGACGGTCTTGTTCGCTATCGCAGCTCTCTGCACTATTAAAATCAAATCCTATCAGACCTTTGTCTTCTGCCACGGCTTGTAATGCTGCTAGACTGGCGGTCAGCGGGTGAATACCAACAAAATCCATAAAAGCATCAACGTAGCGATAATGACTCATGATTATCGGATGACCATAGAGCGCTTCCAATAGCTCACCAAGCTCTGCTGCTAGATCATCCAGACTATAATTTGGCTGATACCATTCAAGCATCGTGAATTCAATATTGTGCCGCGCCCCGATCTCATTATCTCGAAAGACTGGACAGATTTGATAAATGGGCACCTGCCAGCTGGCAAGCAAACGCTTCATGGCAAATTCAGGTGACGTATGCAGATAATAAGTATAAGGCTTGTCTTGATACGTGACCTGTGCGGCTACGGATTGCAAAAAGGTATCGGTATTGCCTGCTTGCGATAATAGCGGCGTCTGCACTTCTAATACTTGACGCATGGCAAAGAACTGACGAATGACACTCATTAATTTTGCACGCTGCTGCGCCATTGCAAGGGTCATCGTTGGGGCATAGCTTAGATTAGATAAAGGCTGATTATTGGCTTTACTCATGACTGGTTATAGTGCCTCATAAATCGTAAAAACAGATAATTAAATAGTCACACTGATTGTTTGTGCTTGCCATTCACGACGCAGATGGTAATCACGGCGTAATTGATCAAAATCTGAACCTTTAACTTTACCGTTGGTTATTTTATTTCTTAATGCCGCATCGTCTTTTCTAATATCATAAAACTTTTGCAATCTGTCTGGGTGTTCTTTTAGCTCAAACCATAGATAAGTATTGAGTGGTAGTAACTGATGCATCGATAATACAGGTAGTACTGCCAATTTTTCACATAAGGCGTCATAAATAATTTGCGTGCCACGCAGCTTGCCTTCTAAGGTATAACCAGCAATATGTGGAGTGGCAATAGCAAGCTTAGAGAGCAAACTCTCAGAAATCTGCGGCTCATGTTCAAACACATCCAATACCACTTGGCGTTCAGTCGCATCGATATCGGCTTCGAGGGCAGCGGCATCAATCACAGGTCCGCGCGCACTATTAATCAGCATAGTATGCGGCGACATCAGTGTCAAAGTTTCTGCATTAATTAAATGACGCGTTGGATAGTCGCTGACATTATTGCTAATGCTGTTGCTGTTGCTAGTTGCACCTTGCGCATCCGTATCTTTTTTATCCGTTAAAGGGACATGTAAACTTACTATGTCGCTTTGGCTCAATACCTGCTCAAGACTAGCGTTATTGATATCGGATGTGGCTAATAAAGGGTCATAACCCAATATTTTCCAGCCTAAATCATTGGCATACTGAGCTAGCGTACTACCGATATTACCAAGTCCGATGATACCCAATGTTAATGGCTTCGTGGATTGCTGCCAATACTGTGGGCGTAAAGTTAATATAGCAGTCACTACGTATTGTGCGACTGAATGCTTGCTACAGCCAGCGGCATTGGCAAAGGTAATATTGCGTTCTGCCAAATATTCTTGATCGACATGGTCAGTACCAATGGTCGCAGAACCAACGAATTTGACGCTATTATTATCACTTAATAGTGATTCATTTATTGAAGTGACAGAGCGTATCAACAAAACGTCAGGCTGCACATCTGCCATTAATTGTGCATTGATATCACGACCAGCAACACGTATGACCTGCACCTGTTGCTCAGTATTTTGACCCAGCGCTACAGGATTAAAGAACTCATCAAGGCTTGCGATATTACTATCAGCCACAATAGTGAGATTTTTCATCGTATCTACCTTGTTTTTCATAGTATTCGCTACCGTCTCATTGAATATAGATAATCTTATATATGACTTTAAGCGCTTTAGATGATTGCTTTACTATAAACGCGCTTATAAAAGTGTGTCTTGGCTCGGCTGATCCACTTTAATCAAACTTTTACCTTGATCCAGCTCTTCTTGTTGGGCAAACAGATCATTTTTATGCTGTGATATCCATTCACGCCATACCGCAAGTCCGATTGCTAGTACCACAGGACCAATAAATAAACCCACAAAACCAAAAGCCGTCAGACCGCCCAACACCCCAATAAAGATAATAATAAAAGGAATTTTGGTCGCACCACTAATAACGATCGGACGGATAAGGTTATCAACCCAGCTAATCACTAAAATACCCCAAAGTGCTAAGCCGATACCTTCAACCGTATGCCCTTGGCTCAATAACCAAAGTGAGACACCGCCCCAAACAAATGGCGTACCAAATGGAATGAGAGCAATGATAAACGTTACAATCGTCATTAAAATAGGACTCGGTGCACTGGCAAAATAATAGCCGATACCAGCAAGCAATGCCTGTGCTAATGCTGTCAGACCGATACCGTAAACCACCGCACGCGTGGTAGTACCGACAGAGTCAATATAACCGTCGATACGATTACCGATAATATTACGCAGCGCTTGTCGAATTTGGCGAACCAAACTGGTGCCATCGCGATAAAAGAAGAACAACGTCATAAGCGCCATACCAAGTTTGGCAAGACTGCTGAACACGACGTCAAAGGCAATTTTTCCGTAGTACAGATGCGACTGTACCCAAAGACGAAACGCCTCTAGCGTCCCTTCAGGGTTTTTATTGATGCGCCAAAGCACATCTTTGACCTGCTGTCCTATTATCGGCAAATCTTTGACAGAATCAGGCACGTCCAGATAACCCACTTTAATACGATAGACCAAATTACTGATCAGGCTTAACGCTTCTTGCTGTAAGATAAAAATACCGGCTACCAAGGGCACGCCTATCATCAAAGTAATACTGACGGTCATAATCGCTGCACTAAAATTTGAGCTAAATCTGACTCTTTGATGAAAAAAGTTATAAATAGGAAAAGTCACATATGCCAGAATCGCTGCCCACAATGCCGGTACAATAAAAAACTGCACCACTTGAAAACACAGCACAAACAGCACGACCAATAAGGTGATTGCCAGCAAGCGCTGAATAATAAATTCTTTCGTCCAGTTTTCAATCATAGCATGCAAACCAAGGGTGACCAGCAGAAACCTAATACGGTTCTACTATAAAATTTATAAATGGGTTGTTTAAATCACAGATTATGTTTGTAATTTTCATCCATTAGCGAAGATTTTGAGCAGTACAGATTTGGATAAAACATCTGCTTTTATAAGGTTAATTAGGCTAACAGCAAAAAACTATTATGCAACAAGATTATCCAAATAAATAACGCTATGTTGTAACCTTTACTTACAACTTTCTTGTGAGCAAATTTGTTAGTGCCTGTATCGTCATTGATGTTGATTGCCAAAACCTATGGAACATAATTATCTTAACAAAAACATCATCAATATGCGCTTTTTAAGCACTTTTATATCTACCATCTAGAGAGCTAAATCACTGGCTGGTTCTATTAGTAACATCAATTGATGTTATACTAAAGGGATTGATTTACGCTTTTAAATGACGCTCTGTTGGTTTGGCTTTATTACTTTTATTGAGGTAAGCCCTTAGCGTCTATAAAACACCTCTCGTCTGTGATCTTACTCTAGATGGTATTTAGCATTATTTTTA
This sequence comes from Psychrobacter sp. SC65A.3, assembly GCF_025642195.1. Lineage (NCBI taxonomy): Bacteria > Pseudomonadati > Pseudomonadota > Gammaproteobacteria > Moraxellales > Moraxellaceae > Psychrobacter > Psychrobacter sp. SC65A.3. The sequence goes on from NZ_CP106752.1 coordinate 2,639,704, forward strand.
GAGCAGTGCTGCATAAATTGAGAGGGCACATTTGCATGACATTCATGCCTATACATGTTTGATGCTCATGATATTGATGCACTATTGAAGCATCTTATTTTGAGTAAATGATTTTAAATACATATTTTGAGTCGTTTTCGGAAACATATTTTCATTTGGTTTTATTTGAAACCAAGAAATATATAACAGATTTAAATAACCTATTGATAGGAACAATAACAATGTCAAAAGACACTGCAAAAGATACTGATAACCCCAACCTTACCGCTTCCAATAAGGGCAACCAAGCTTCAAAATCGCAAGATAGCGTTACGTTTGCCCTAGCCCAATCTCACTTTTTAGTTGGCGATATCAAAGCCAATGCTGAAAAAATGCGCACCCTAGCATTGCAAGCACGCGAGCAAGGTGCTGATGTCATTATTTTCCCAGAGCTGGCCTTATTGGGCTATCCGCCGCAAGATTTGTTGCTACGTCCTAGTCTTTCAGGACGTATCAAAAGCGCGTTGTCTACCCTAAGCGATATCGATGATATCGTGATGATTGTTGGCTATCCGCATGTTGATCATCATGGTACCTTTAACTCAGCCGCTATCTTGCATAATGGTCATCAAAAGGGCTTTTATCATAAGCAAATTTTGCCAAACTATGGCGTATTTGATGAGCGCCGTTACTTTGATAAAGGACGTAATCAAGTCTTATTCGACTATAAAGGCATCACCATTGGTCTGCTGATCTGTGAAGATTTATGGCAAAAAGGTCCTATTGCCGAGCTCAAAAAGCAAGGTGCTGACCTTATTGTGAGCTTAAACGCTTCACCATTTGAGATCGAAAAACAAGATACTCGCAAAACAATGCTGGCCAAGCGTAGCCGTGAAAACAACTTACCTATCGTTTATCTTAATGCCGTTGGCGGTCAAGATGATTTGGTATTTGACGGTGGCTCTATGGCCATTCAAGCAGACGGCAGCGTCGCACATGAAGCCTCACGTTTTATGAATCAGTTACTACTGGCAAGCTTTGATGTAAAAACAGCAAAATTTGATACACAAGCAAAAGCACCTTTATCATTAAGCCGTGAATCAGAGATGTACCAAGCATTGGTCGTAGGCTTACGCGATTATGTCAATCTTTCAGGGTTTACTGGCATCATCGTTGGTTTATCAGGCGGTATTGATTCAGCATTGACACTCTGTATTGCGGTCGACGCACTGGGTGCTGACAAGGTCTATGCAGTCATGATGCCTTACGAATATACCTCGCAAATCAGTTTAGAGGACGCGCAAGCCCAAGCACGCCGTCTCAATGTCTCTTATACCGTTTGTCCTATCTTTGATGCGGTCGAAGGTATCCGTCATACGCTTGCGCCACTATTCAACAAGTCGCCTGCTGATACCACCGAAGAGAACATCCAAGCACGTGCACGCGGTGTGGTACTTATGGCATTGTCTAATAAATTTGGGCATTTGGTCATCACGACTGGTAATAAATCAGAGCTAGCTGTTGGCTATTCGACCTTATATGGTGATATGGCAGGCGGTTTTGACGTTTTAAAAGACGTGTATAAATCACAAGTTTATAAATTGGCCAGCTATCGTAACCGTTTAGAAGATACGCCTGTTATTCCGGAGCGCGTTATTACTCGTCCACCATCTGCTGAGCTACGTCCTGATCAAAAAGACCAAGACAGCTTGCCTGATTATGATGTTTTAGACGGTATCTTAATGTCATATATCGATGAAGATATGGGCTATCAAGATATTATTAATAAAGGGTTTGATGCTGATTTGGTCGCCAAGGTTATCCAAATGGTCGACAATAGTGAATACAAGCGCTCGCAGGCACCAATTGGTACTAAGATTAGCCATAAAGCCTTTGGTCGTGAGCGCCGTTATCCGCTCGTCAATAAATGGTCAATAAAAGGCTAAGCTTTGATACTGAACTTATCAAAAACCTTTTAGAGCCATTTCTTAAAAGCTTGATAAATTTAAGTTTTTATCTAATATCATAAAATTGTTTTATAATTAGCTGGGTGCTTGCCCAGCTTTTTTAGTTTTTGTGCCTAATTAAATGCTAATAACTAAATGTCTTTTACCTCAAAACCTACCAATTATTATCTTCAATCATTACTGTAAATCTATTTACCTTATCTATTTCTATCCGAGTATGTCATGAGCTTGCTAACCGCTGGTGTGTTTATTTTTATATTAATTGCGCTAAGCGCTATCGTTTCTAGTTCGGAGCTGGCGCTTGCCTCCGCCCGCAAAATCAAGTTACAAGTCATGGCCAAAGAAGGCGAAGTACGAGCACTCGATGTACTCAATATGCAAGAGCAACCCGGCAGCTTTATTACCGTGGTACAAGTGGCGCTCAATGCAGTGGCTATCTTAGCAGGGGTCATCGGTGAGTCAGCCATTAGTCCATATTTACAGCAGCTTTTTGGCAATGAGACTGCTGCGTCCGTGGTGTCATTTATTTTAGTTACCAGTGTGTTTGTGTTGTTTGCAGACTTGATGCCCAAGCGTTTGGCTATGTCCAACGCTGAACCTATCGCGGTCAAAATGGTTCGACCGATGATTTTCTTTATTTTTATCTTTAAGCCGATTATTTGGGTGTTTGATGGGGCGGCAAATTTACTATTCAAACTCATAGGCGTGTCAACCGTACGCCAAGATGAAATGACGTCAGAGGATATTTATGCGGTGATGGATGCAGGTGCGGAAGCCGGTGTTATTAAGCATCAAGAGCATCATTTGATCGAAAATATCTTTGAGATGCAAGAGCGAACCGTAACCTCAGTCATGAATCCGCGCGAGCATATTGTCTATTTTGATACTAAAGCCAGCACCGAAGAAGTGGTTGCTGTGATGATTAAGCAGCCGCATAATAAATTCTTGGTCTGTAATGACGATGACTTAGAACATATCATCGGTTATGTAGAGTCGCGCAGCTTTTTAGCCTCAGTACTTGAGCAGCAAGAAGTGTGTTTAACAGACAAAGCGTTGCTAAAACCTGCCTTGTTCATTCCCGATACATTATCGTTGTTTGAAGTATTAGAAACGTTTAAATCAACGGGTGCAGATTTTGCCGTCATTGTAAATGAGTATGCATTAGTGGTTGGGGTGATCACGCTCAAAGACGTAATGAGCATCGTGATGGGCGAGTTGGTCACCTTAGAGGAGCAACCGATTGTCCAGCGTACAGATAACTCTTGGCTAATTGATGGCATGACGCCCATTGAAGATGTGATTCGCTCATTGGGCATGGTCAATTTACCACATAGCCAAAATTACGAAACCATTAGCGGTTTTATGATGTATATGCTGCGTAAAATTCCTAAAAAGACAGACTGTGTCGAGTATGCCAATTATCGTTTTGAGATTATCGCCACTGACAATCTTAAAATAACTCAGCTACTGGTGACAAAGTTTGAAGATGTGATTTAATTCATTTAATACATAATGTAATTTATGAGTACTGTCAGGGTTGGCTTTATGATAATTTTTATCCTCAAGCGTGCGTACTATAGTCAATTTCAAATAAAACAGATACGTTATATTCCAACACAGTACTGGTATAAATTTTTCTGGCGTGCTGTGACTACGCTGACAGAGGCTGCGTAAAATTCATCCCAGTCCTACTGTATCGTTTTAATACTGAATTCACTATACATCAAGCACGCGCACCAAATATCGCAGTACCAACACGCACCATGGTAGTGCCACTAGCAATCGCATCAGTCATATCATCACTCATACCCATACTCAGAGTATCCCATTGACTTAGCTCAGGATGGGTACGCTTAATGTCGTCAAATAGTTGTTTGGTGCGCTTGAAAGCATCTGAATTTGCCTTAGCAGGAATAATCATCAATCCGCGCAATTGCAAACGCTCATAATTTTTAATTGCTGTTAACAATTCTGGAAGCTGCTCTGGCAGACATCCCGACTTACTGTCTTCATTATCAATATTAATTTGGATCAAGACGTTTAGAGGTGGCAGCTCAGCAGGACGTTGGTCGTTAAGACGCTTGGCAATAATGTCACGCTCAAGCGTTTGTACCCAATCAAAATGCTCAGCAATATCACGGGTTTTATTACGCTGAATGCTTCCAATATAGTGCCAGACAATATGCTTACATCCTATCTGCTCACGTAGCAACTGTATTTTTTCAATCGCTTCTTGTAGATAATTTTCACCAAAATCATGCTGACCTTGACGCGCCAATGTTGCCACCATCTCAGCAGATTTGGTTTTGGACACCGCAAGCAAAGTTACACTGCTCGGCGCTCGCAACGTTTGTTCGCATGCCTGTACCACTTGCGTCTTTACCTGCTGCCAGCTCTCAGTTAGATGTTGAACTTCTGCTTCATCATTATTACTAAGATTGATTGCGACATTTTTAATTACTTGCTGAGAAGACATATTCATAAAAACTCTTGTTGATATAGTGAGTTCGAAATAAAAGAGAGCTGATTGTATCGATGCTTTATCACTATGCGAAAAACCAGTCAGTCTATTTTTGCATTTTATGCAGTTAGTAGATGGTTAAATCAGTACAGTCTTGTTATGATATTGTTACATGGTTTAACATATGCTACTAAAAGCTCTAGCAATAGTAACAGTAACAGTAACAGTAACAGTAACAATTATAGTGACGCCTAACCTATTTTAATGAGGTTGGCTCAAACAATGTCATAGAACCTTGCTTATCGCCTGCTTTCTATGTTGATTTTGGCACACTTTATTTATTAATAGGAATATCCAATTATGGCTGAACAAAATTTAAGCATTGAAGACTTGCTGCGTTTTACTGTCAAGCATAAGGCTTCAGATTTACATATTTCAGCCGGTATGCCTGCGATGATTCGAGTTGATGGTGAGATGACTCGGATTAATATGCCAGAGATGAGCCATAAGGTAGTTCATCAGCTCATTTATGACATCATGAATGATAGACAACGTGCCGACTTTGAAGAGTTTTTTGAAACGGATTTTTCTTTTGAGATTCCAAATCTAGCCCGTTTTCGGGTAAACGCATTTAATCAAAATCGCGGTGCAGGCGCCGTCTTTCGTACGATTCCCTCCAAAGTTCTAACGATGGAAGATCTAGGTATGGGCGAAGTATTTAAGCGTGTTTCAGACTTTAAACGTGGCGTGGTATTGGTCACTGGTCCAACCGGCTCAGGTAAGTCGACCACGCTAGCTGCCATGATTGATTATATCAATGAAACCCGTAAAGAGCATATCTTGACCATTGAAGACCCAATTGAATTTGTTCATGAGTCCAAAAAGAGTTTGATTAACCAGCGTGAAGTCCATCGCGATACCTTGGGGTTCGAGCCAGCATTGCGCTCAGCGTTACGTGAAGATCCGGACGTTATTCTGGTTGGTGAGCTACGAGATCTTGAGACCATACGCTTAGCGCTCACTGCCGCTGAAACCGGTCACTTAGTTTTCGGCACTTTGCACACCAGTTCCGCTGCCAAAACCATTGACCGTGTTATTGACGTCTTCCCTGCTGCTGAAAAAGACATGATTCGAGCGATGCTATCAGAGTCACTACAAGCCGTTATCTCGCAAACATTGTTACGTCGTCAAACAGGCGGGCGAATTGCCGCCCATGAGATTATGTTAGGTACGCCCGCTATTCGTAACTTAATAAGAGAAAATAAAATCGCTCAAATGTACTCTTCTATCCAAACTGGTGCTGGTGATGGCATGATTACTCTTGATCAAACTCTTAAAAATCTTGTAGCGAGAGGCACAATTAGTAAAGACGTTGCACGACCTTACGCTAAACAGCCTGAAGCATTTTTATAATATAAATATTATCAGGCATTCTGACTAAAGTAATAGACTACTCATTGCAGCTATCTAAGCATTCATTCTTTAGGTTAATGGTCATCTTGTGCAAAAAAAGTTTATTTAAGCAGGTTTCACTCTATTTATGGCACATTTTCTTGCACATATAGGTACGTTATGGACATTGATAAACTTTTACAATTGATGATTAACAAAAACGGCTCTGACCTTTTTATCACTGCTGATGTCGCCCCTTCCATGAAAATCAATGGCAAAATACTGCCGGTTGGTAAAACGCCTTTAACTGCTGAGCAGACTATGAGGCTAGTTAAAGGCGTCATGACAGTCAATCAGCAAAAAGAGTTTGATGAGACCAACGAGTGCCAGTTTGCGATTACTGATCAGGCGCAGCAAGCACGTTTTAGGGTCAGTGCCTTTATACAACGTGATATGGCAGGGATGATTTTACGGAAAATCGAAAATAATATCCCTACTGTCGAGGAGCTACGCCTGCCCCCCTCTCTAAAAGAGCTGGCAATGAAAAAGCGTGGTATTATTTTATTAGTAGGTGCAACCGGTACGGGTAAATCAACCACCCTTGCGGCAATGATAGGACACCGCAATCAAAACTCGCATGGTCATATTATTACCATAGAAGATCCTATCGAGTTTGTCCATAAGCATCGTGGCTGTATTATTACCCAGCGCGAAGTCGGTATCGATACCCACTCTTTTGAAGCCGGTCTAAAAAACACCTTGCGCCAAGCGCCAGATGTGATTTTGATTGGTGAGATTCGCAATCGTGAAGTCATGAGTTACGCGATTCAATATGCTGAAACGGGGCATTTGGTCTTTGCAACCTTGCACGCCAATAATGCCAACCAAGCAATTGATCGTATTATTCACTTTTTTGAGACCAGTCGCCATAATCAATTGTTTATGGATTTATCGCTTAACTTACAAGCCATTATCGCGCAGCAGTTGATTCCAACGCCTGACGGTAAGGGACGCCGCGCTGCTATTGAAATTTTATTAAACTCACAGCTGATTAGCGATTATATTCGTAAAGGTGAGGTGCACGAAATCAAAGATGTCATGACGCGCTCACGTGATAGCGGTATGCAAACCTTTGACCAAGCGCTGTTTGATCTATATGAAAACGGTGAGATTACTTATAAAGAAGCGATTCTTCATGCAGACTCTCCCAATGATTTGCGCTTAAAAATCAAACTCAGCAGCAAAAATGGCGTGGCAAACTTGGATGAAGGCGCGGACAGTTTATCGTTAGATATTACTTAATGATGTATTTTTAATCATAGTTATTATTTTTTATGCCTAAGAAACCGTTATAAAAAAGCCCTCATCATATATAAGGGCTTTTTTAATTTTATCTCATCGATAAGTTGATGCTTACTTGACGCTGTCCTTACAGGCTTGGTCATCACAGATACCATATAGTACCAATGAGTGACCTGATAACTTAAAGCCATGCTCTGCTGCTACTTTAAGCTGCTCTTCTTCAATCACTTCATTATGAAATTCGACAATCTTACCGCAATTATCACAAACTAGATGATCGTGATGCTCTTCTTGAGTAATCTCAAACACGGATAAATTGTTTTCAAAGTTGTGACGCTCGACAATACCTGCCTGCTCAAACTGAGTCAGCACGCGATAAACGGTCGCTAAACCCACATCTTCGCCTTGCTCAATTAGCGCCTTGTAAACCTCTTCTGCGCTCATATGATGCAGCTTTGCGCTCTCAAGCAGCTCTAGAATTTTGATACGCGGTAACGTTACTTTTAGACCCGCTCTACGTAAGTCTTGATTGGTAAAAGAAGCCATAATATCCCTTCTGACTATGAAAGTCTTAACAAATAAGTTCAAAAAACATAAGGTAAATAATCATTAGTAGTGATGAATGGTTAATTGTAAAAAATCATCCTCATACAAAATCAGTCACTATCAAATATATTTCCAGTACATTTTTACTAAAAAATATGATTATAAGTATATGAATTTAAAATATTAATAATAAATGATGCAAGCGCACATTTGGTAAATAATGTCGTAAGTGGTAGGCAATTGCAAGTAAATGACGTATCATTTATCCAAGATTGTCGGTAAGACCAGCATCTACTGTGCTTAGCCGTACCTAACCCATTTTTTATGAGTCATCTTACCATGATAAAGACCCTAAATTTACGTCCGCTTCATTCTTCAAGCGTATTACGCAAGATTGTCATTACCAGCATATTGGGCGCCGCTGTTACCATGTCTGGCTGCTCGTTACTGAGTGTTTATAAGATTGATTTGCCACAAGGGACGCCTATTACTCAAACCCAAGCACAAAAATTACAAGTGGGTATGAATCAAAATCAGGTACTTTATCTTCTTGGTAGCCCAGCCATTAGAGATACCCTAGAGCCGAACCGTTGGGACTATATTTATGACTATCAAGCAGGGACTGAAGGTCAACGTAAAGGTATCGCTGACGTTAAAAACGCCAGTCAGCATCTAAAAGTTTATTTTAATAATAATGGCATAGTGACTCGCATTGAAGGTCTGGAAACTCTTCCTAAATAATCGCTTCGATAGCGAGCTTTAATCCTCAGACTCGAGATTTACTTTTGCGCTGAGACATAGGATCAGCGCTTAAGCTTCTATATACCTCTATCCGATCAAACGGCTGCAATTGATATTCAAGTGGCTGTTTTTGCGCATAGATGCCAACGTGCCAACGTTTGGCTGTCGGCACTGCCACATCAATCACCTCATCGCACCATTTTGCTAGTCCTTCAAACTGCGTTAACCAACCAGCTTGCTTCAATGCTGCATATAAGGTTGTGCCATCAGCTACTGACAAGGTTAGATAATGCTGATTCTGTGCATCTTCAGCATAGGCTAAATATACCGTTATCATAATAGCTTGTGGAACAGTGCCTTGCTGAACGTTGTCTTGTTGAGAACTATCCAGTGTGTTAATTTGAACCTCATCAGCTATTAGCTTAACCACTGCATCACCCAACCTATCAAGGCTAATAAGAGTGCTACGGGCACAATCAAACGTATCGCCACACGCCATAAATTATAAAAAGCTTCATTGCCAAAGTTTAAAGACTTACGCAAGTGACTAATTTTCATCTGCCAACCTGCAAAAACTGACAATAACAATACGGCTATCGTACTGATGATAACCAGTATACCTACCAGCCAAATAGTCGGTATGACAACGACCAACACTATCGCTATGACAGCCGTTATGACCAAACTGACCAGCAGTCCAAACTTATGCGCGAGCTGCTGCGTACTATAATGTAGCAAGTAACTGGCGACAAAAACCACCCCTGCCCAATACAGTAGCTGTCCGATTGGTGGTAGCGTCATACCACTGATAAATAAAGCCACCATCCCTACCAATAACTGTAACATCCAAATCGGTAGCACCAGCTTGGTTGCTCGATATTCGCTTGACGCCTGAGCACGAGAGGGATTTTGAGCATAGTGATTGTCTACGCCCACCGCTGTTACCGCTTGCTTAGTGATACGGTTTTGACCAAACCAATATAAGCCTGTACCTGCGCCAACACTGACAAGTGCTAGTGCAACTGCTCGTGCCCATTCTCCTAAGCTGATATTGGTCATCGCAAAGGTAATATTTGGCAAACCGTTTGCTACCCCAAATATCAATCCAATAAGCATTAATCCCAAACCAATCGGTAAGGGTGTCACACCCAACAAGCTTAACAATGCGGCAATGACCATCAAGCCTGCGGCAACCGCAAAGCTCGGCACTTCAGGTGTGCTATTTAAGTCTGTAAGTGCAGTCAACATACCCGTACTAGCACCTGATATCACAAGCGCTGCAATGATTATGGCTACGAGGGCAGCAAGCCAACCAAAGCCACGCCATAAGGCGCTGGCATCTGCCTCTCGAGTGAGCTTTTGCATACCCGCTAAAGGTGCCTCAGCACTACGATAAGCCAATGCTATCTCAGCATAAATGACCGGTAGCGAGACCAGCACCATAGCCAATAGCCACAACAGCCAAAAATCAATCTCTCCTATTGACACCGGTGCAAACCAGCGAAAAAGCAATAATGGTAGCAGCGCTGCAATAAAATAAGAAGCATAGCGAATCATCATAATTTATATCCAAGCGATTCAAGGTGAGTGACATTGAGTAATATTAGTTAAGCATAAATAACTTTTAAGCTTTTAATCGTCAAATTGATATATAGGCGATTTATTTTTATAAAGTAAAGTACTACTAATATGCCATTATATAAGGACTGACAGTTATAAAAAAACCCCGAAATCGGGGTTTAATAACTCAGTTAAAACCAATGTAGAAAGCGCTTTTCTTAAGAATAGCAATGAAGAGCACCAACTTTATCTGATATTAGTGAATAGCACTCACATAATCTGACAAGATACGGATATCACGATCTGACAGTTTAGAAGCAACGGTCTGCATCATGCCCATCTCGCCTTCTTTTGCAGCATCATTGACACGCTTTTGCTCGTCGCTATCGATATCATCTACACGACCAGCGGCACGGAAAAGCTTCAACTGAGTGGCGATATATTCAGCATGCTGTCCACCTAAACGTGGAAATGCTGCCCATACGTTACCCGCTGCGTCTGGACCATGACAGCCCGCACAACCGATGACACCGCGTGACTTATCACCACCTAAAAATAACTTGCTGGCTTCTTGCGTGGTTGCAGGATTACCGAACGCCACACCCCAAGGTTTCTGGCTTGAGTAATAACCTGCAACGTTGGCTAAATCTTGCTGCGATAAATTGGCCACTTGCGACTGCATGATACCGTTTTTGCGGTAGCCTGCTTTAAAATTGACCAATTGCTTATATAAATACTTAACGTTTTGACCACCAAGATTTGGCTGGGCGGGCACAGGGCTCACACCATCAACACCATGACAAGCAGCACAGACAGTTTCTGCAATTTGTTTGCCAGCATTAAGATCATATTCAGGAACAGTGATAGCAGCTTGTACGCTGAAACTTGCAACACATAAGCTGGCGGCAGCGATTAACTTTTTCATTGATACAAATCCTACTAACTCGATGTAAGCATTGTTTAGAGTGATTGCATTATGTAGACGCATTATATTCACAAAGCCATTATTTAGTTGCTAAGCCGTATATTCTATCGTCTTTATCACAAGCAGCACGAAAGTACTTACTAATATCAGGGTTTATTTTGGATTATTATAGCAAGACTTTTTACTATTTGCCTACTTAATCGTAGCATTGGGTAGTTTTCCCCCTTACTGACTCAATCTCTGGTTTATAAAGGGCAAAAAGCGCAAAAGGTTCTAGACCCTTGCGCCTTATTTATATGTCTTAGCAAATAGCTAATAAAGATTTAATAGATGTTTGGCTAATTATTTGCTCATATATTCAATCAGCTTACGATAGTCATCATTGCTACAATCTTCGCACAACCCACCAGCTGGCATCTGAATCATACCATTTTTAACCGAACTAATAAGTGCAGGCATGCCTTTTTGTTTTATTAGCTGCTGCCATTTGGCACTATCGCCTTTTTTAATCGCATTCAAGGCACCGCTGTCATGACACGCAGCGCAGGACTCATTATAAGTCGTTGCAGTACTAGCCGCCCCTGCACCAGCTATCATAGCTGCACTAATGATAAGCGCGCTAACACTGCTAACTAAAAAGCGACTGCCTTTGGCAAAAATCATGGTCATCGATAACATAAGACACCTCCATTGGCTCATTCGTCCAGACGTTTGCTTCATTGCTTCTGTGCCTTAACATCTGTGAATAAACCTATTCTGATAGAGATTGTAACAATATATGTCAAATTAATATATATGAATATAGTTTAACTTTGTTAATACGCTTGGATAAAGAATCGAAAAATGAGTTATTAGCCGCCTATCAATTACGTCTCTACTGTAATTAATATGCGGCTAATAACCGTTATTTCAATAACTAAGCGCATTAATAGTATAGAATAGTCAGTAATTTAAAGCCCTTATTTTATGAAAGATTGATAGTTGGTTATTAGTAGCCAAAGATGCTGTGCTATTGACCGAGCAATTGCAAAATCTTTTACTATTTTATCTAAATTTAAGTATCTAAATTTTAACCGTAATGAGTCATTTATGAGTACCCCGTTCAACGATGTCGCCGCCAAGCATGCGGCTTTTAATACCAAAGCCCGTCAGCGTATTCAGCAAACTGAATTTATGATGTCAGCACCAACCTTTCGCCTGTGTCCTGCAGATATAGGCTTAGAGGTGGCATTTGCTGGTCGCTCAAACGCTGGTAAGTCTTCTGCCATTAATGCGCTTACCAACCAGCGCCAATTGGCACGCTCATCTAAAACGCCTGGTCGTACGCAGATGATTAACTTTTTTAATGTTGGTGATGCTGATAGACGATTGGTAGATTTGCCAGGTTATGGCTATGCCGCTGTACCGCTTGAGATGAAAAAAGAATGGCAGGTTGAGCTAGAAGAGTACTTGGTATCGCGCTCAAGCCTTGCAGGTCTGGTTCTGATGAGCGATATCCGTCATCCATTGAAGTTCTTTGATGAGCAAATGCTACGTTGGGCAAAAGATGGTGAGCTGCCCGTTCATATCTTGTTAACGAAAGCAGATAAGCTAAAGTATGGTGCCTCTAAAAATGCGTTGCTTAATACTCGTAAAAGACTGAAAGAACTGGGTCTGAACTGTAGTATTCAGCTATTTTCAGCCTTAAGAAAAGAAGGGCTGGATGAATTAGCAGGGGTTATGGGCAACTGGTATGAGTATCAGCTAGATGCAGACAAAATTATCGAGTCCTCTTTTGCATTGCTAGAAGGCGATGAGCTAGAAGACGCAATCGAACAGGATGCGCTTCAAAAAGACAGCTATCAAGAAGACAGCAAATAAATCTCATATCTTTCAATGAAAAAGGGTTTATCGTTATTATCGATAAACCCTTTTTTTGTTATCATTTTTTACCATTTAAGCAGATTATCATTTACGCCGATTTATATTTAAGCACATAATAATTGTGCCAACGCTTGTGGCGTGTCCACCTGATATGTGGGCTGCTGTGCGGCAAGCTCGTCGCTGCTGGCGGTACCATAATTAACTGCAATACTGGTCATGCCCAGACTGTTTGCCATTTGAATATCATAAATGCTATCACCGATAAATACAGCATCAGAGATTTGCTGTTCGGTATATTGTAAAATATCCGTCAGCATTTGCGGGTCAGGTTTGGAGCCTGCTTCATCCGCACAGCGCGTCATAACAAAATAATGATGGCTATCTGAAGCGTCCAAAACACGATCTAGACCCTTACGTTTTTTACCTGTCGCAACTGCAAGCTGACGATTTTGCCGCTGCAAGGTTTGTAGCATATTTTCTATCGGCGCAAAGAACGGTGTACGCTGGCTGTTAGCAATATAATAATCTGCGTAACTTTGTTGAATTAACAGTTTTTGCTTATCGCTTGAATACGGATATAAAAGCTCAATGCCCTTCATTAAACTTAACCCAATAATATCTTTGACGGCCTTATCAGTTGTCTTGAAGCCATGTGCCTCACCTGCTATATGCATAGCTTCAACAATCAAGCCAATCGAATCCATTAGCGTACCGTCCCAATCAAATATGATTAAGGTCTTATCGGCTAAATGATGCGGGTTGGCTGACTGAGAACTCTGAGCAGGAATCATTGTAGTAGTTTGGCTCATAAATAGACCTTTATGAATAATCATAATAAATGGCAGATAGCAAAACGTCACGGCGACTTATGTTTCATAAGCTATCGTGACGTTTAAATCTGATGCTTAACATAGCATCTAATCAAAGCTTGTTTAAGCATCAGATTATTTAGGCAAATTGGCTTTAATCTCTTCTGGCATCCAGTCGAGCATCTCTTCTGGTAAAGGCGCAGTGATAGTCTCATAACCAGGTATATCTAGGCGCCACGCATGTAAGCACAGACGATGCACGCCAGATTTATCATGTACATTGTACTTATCATCCCCTAAGATAGCATGACCAATGTGCGCCAAATGTACACGAATTTGATGGGTACGTCCGGTGAGCGGCTTGGCTTCAATCAAGCTAACAGGCTGCTCAGCAATCATAAAACGACCATGAACGACGATATCAGTCTGACTCTCTTTGGTTTGCGGGTCTTGTGCATCTACCTTAACGCGGCGCTCACCGCTTGCAAGCGTATAACGCAACAATGACGCATCGATACGTTGTTCGTTAAGTGCAGGCTGACCTTTTGCAATACATAAGTAATGCTTTTGAATGGTTTTGTCGACCAGATGTTGCTGCAATACTTTAAGTGCAGAGCGTTTTTTAGAGATCATCAATAAACCTGAAGTATCTTTATCGATACGATGCACCAGCTCTAAATACTTCTTGCCTGTGACTTCACGCATGGCTTCAATGACACCAAATGCAAGACCACTACCGCCATGAACCGCAATACCTGATGGTTTATTAAGCACAATCAAGCCTTCATCTTCGTAGACCACACGTGCCAATAAGCTTTTGGCAAATTCGGTACTGATGATAGGTTTTTCGCGAGTGGCGAGTACCACTGGCGCAATGCGTACCACGTCTTCACGCTGCACTCTGTCATGAGCCTTGCAGCGCTTGTTATTAACGCGAATCTCATCTGAGCGAATCATTTTATAGATATGCGGTTTTGGCAAACCTTTTAAGCGATTAAGCAAAAAGTTATCCAAGCGCTGGTCGTGCTGATGACGCGTGACTTCAAGGTAATTGACCTTGCCGAAGTTGCTAATCTCATCGTCAGCACTTTGTGGGCGCGTTTTGCTATTAAAGATAGCTGGCGCTTCGTGGATAGGTTCGTCGTTTGTCATTTTTGAGTTCGTCATTTTTAGTTAGGCAATTACATAAAGATTTGCTATAGTTTAACATGTTGAGCGCCAATTAAGCAGAGGTTGAGACAATAATTCATTGCTAATTGATTGTTGTTTTAGGTGGAAAATATCGATTTTATGACTGGCTAATCACTTGTCAATACAATCGGCTGACTCATACATCCTATGCAAGCTCGGCGCTTCATCTGATTTTAAGGGTGTTATAGCAACAGATATACTTTATAATACCTAATAAATTGAAAGAACATGACTGATATTTATCAGTAAAAAAATTTTTTTAGTAAAAGCTATTTATTCTTATGAAGCATTTCTTACAGAATATTATGACAATAGATAGTATCGACTTGATAAATATGGCATTAGCCTTTTATTAAGCGATAACCAACCATATACCCTTTACTCACTACCCGCATGATAACGACTTGATTTGATGATTTATTATCTAACAGTCCTTTAGCCGCGTGCAGTTGAGCAAGTATGGGTCGTTGAGAGTGCAATCGAGTATTACCCTGTAAACCTCGATAACTGCCTGAGTATTGGTGGTCAAACAGAGGACGATAAGTAGAATAGACATGAGACACCGTGCCGATAAGCCGGTCATTTATTCTGTTTGCCAAGTACGCCCCGCTGATGACTAACGCAGCAAGAACTCGCTTTGAGACGCCCAAGATATTATTAACGTTATATCCAAAAGAACGATAAATAAAGAATGACCAATTGCTTGACCTAGATGGATAACTGCTGAATCGTACTGTTTTATATAGTCGACAGCAATATTATTGCTAGACTTTGATTGATTGTGCCAGCACGATGCTTTTTTGGTATCAGTAATACCTTTATATATCAGTAACCATGCGCCGCTATGACAAAATGACAAAGTGCGCTGACCACCAATATGGTTCAAAATACTGATAATAAACGATCACTAACCTGCTTATGCATTAATCGCTATAACAAGCCTGCTTATATTAAGATATAGACATAGACTTACACCCTATACCTTCTATATTGAAGTTACTATCACTGGTCCAAAGTTAAGCTTTCGAAACGCGTTTCTGCGCTTTATTTACGTTCTTTCGTTAATTTATATCTGTTTATGCTGATTTTGTTATTAGCAAGTACTTGCCACTTTACCCTAAAGCCTGTCTTTTCGTTATTATGCGTACTCATAGGATACTATTATGAAACGCATTTTAATCAACGCCACTCAAAACGAAGAAATTCGTGTCGCCTTATGTAAAGGTAACCATCTTTACGATTTCGATTTAGAAAACCGTACCCGCGAACAAAAAAAATCTAATATTTATAAAGGCCACGTGACCCGTGTCGAGCCCTCGCTTGAAGCGGTATTTGTCGAATATGGCTCACAGCGTCAAGGCTTCTTACCGATTCGTGAAATCTCTGCCGAATATTTAAGCGGAAATCCGCGTGATGAGAACATTAAAAAGCTGATCAAAGAAGGTGACGAGCTCATCGTCCAAGTTGAAAAAGAAGAGCGCGGCAATAAAGGCGCTGCCCTTTCAACTTATGTGTCATTGGCTGGTCGTTATCTGGTATTAATGCCAAACAATCCTCGCGGCGGTGGCATCTCGCGTCAAATCTCAGGCAAATTGCGTGAAGATATGAAACGTATGCTTGGCAGCTTAGATCTGCCAAAAGGCATGAGTGTTATCATACGTACTGCTGGTATTGGTAAAACCCAAGAAGACTTGCAGCACGATTTAAATCATTTGCTAAACATCTGGCAAGCCATTCAAGAACAAAACCAAAAATATCCATCACCGCGCCTAGTGCATCAAGAAGCGGGCGTCGTTACGCGTGCTGTCCGTGACTATCTACGTGATGACATCTCTGAGATTTGGATTGATAACGAAAACGCTTATATTGAAGCGGCGGGCTTTATCGATGCTGTGATGCCAAAACAGGCTGAAAAACTACGCAAATATACCGATTATGAGCCGATGTTTTCGCGCTTTAATATTGAAAAACAGATTGAAACTGCCTATCAGCGTGAAGTTCGCCTACCATCAGGTGGCTCAATTGTTATCGATCAGACAGAAGCATTGGTATCTATCGATATCAACTCTGCTAAGTCTACCAAAGGTTCAGACGTTGCTGAAACCGCTTACCATACCAATCTAGAAGCCGCCGATGAGATTGCCCGTCAATTGCGCCTGCGCGATATGGGCGGTTTGATTGTCATCGATTTCATTGATATGAATGACAACAAGCATCAAAAAGAAGTTGAAAAACGTCTGATTGATGCCACCAAATATGACCGTGCCCGCGTTCAGTTTGGTGATATTTCCAAGTTTGGTTTGATGGAAATGAGCCGTCAGCGCCTGCGTCCTTCATTAGAAGAGTCAACCGGTTATATCTGCCCACGCTGTCATGGTAATGGCATGATTCGTGACCTGCGTTCATTGTCATTATCTATCATGCGTCAGATTGAGCAAATCGCGCTAAAAGAGCGTCAAGGTGAAGTTCAAGCAGAAGTACCGACTGATATCGCAGCGTTTTTGCTGAATGAGAAACGCGACAGCTTAGTCTATCTTGAGCAAGACAGTGGTACGCGTATCACTATTTTGCCGCATGCGCACTTAGAGTCGCCAAACTTTAAACTTCACTTTAATCGCGATGGCTTTGCCCCGTCAAGCTATGAGCGTATCACCGATACTCAGCTGCAAGAACATAGCGAGCTTGGCTACAATGTTGATTGGCAAACGGCTGAAAAAGAGCGCCCTGAGCAACAGCCAACTCGACAGCCTCGTCAAGCTGCGGATAAAAATAGCAGCGATCAAGTGCAGGCTCGTCCTAACGTCCAGCAAAGTACGCCTACGCAGCAGCAACAGAATAGCACCAGTCATAGCAATGAACATCGCAGTAATAACAATAGTAGCAATGTGACATCAGCACGTGCGCCACAGACTAAAGAGACTCCAAGCGTTCAAAACCCTCAGAGCTCTCAAAACATTGTGACCCCATCAGCGCCAGTAGCACCACAACCTACTGCTATTGCCGCTGCACAGCCACAAGCAGTTGCTTGGTTGTCTAATTTATTTGCGCAAGCACCGCAAGCTCAAACCACATCGAGTATTAGTAGCCGAGACGCAGCTGAAGCTATTGAAGCATTGGTCAATACCGGAGCACAAAGTCTAGGCTCGTTTGGCCAAGTGGATAATACGGCTTTAGCGAACAATGACAATAGTCAAAATACTGCAACGCCTCAGCCAGCAACTAATCAGCAAAGTAGTAATGAGCAGAATCGTCAACTGACACGTTCTGCTGAGAGTAGTACTGATGATAGCAGCGATGCTGAAGAAAGAAGAAGACGTAAACCACGCAAATCAAGACCATCTAAGCCGCGTCAAAGAAAAGAGCAGGCAGATGAAACTGAGAATAGTGCCACTAGCAATACGACTGACAGCAGCGCTAGCACTGATGACAAAGCTAATAATCAAGATAAACGTCAGCAGGATAATAGACGTCATAACGATCGTAATCGCAACAATCGCCAAGACAATAATCGTAATACAAATGAAGACAACGCTAATCCGACCAGTGCTAATGTAACCAGTGTCAGCGACAGCAGTCGTTCTGACAGCTCTGATAATGTAGTAGAAGAGCAAACTCGTACTAAGCGCAAATCGAACAGTCAACGTGGATCACGTGGCAAGCTTGAGCGCGGTGAAACTTTAACGGCAGCTGATTCTAAGCAAAACAATCAGCAAGCCCCTAAAAATGCTAACAGCAACAAACACCAGTCTAATGCACGTCGCAACCAAGACCCTAATGAAGTAGTATTACAGGTGAATGAAGCTACTAGTGAGCTCAAATCACCAGAAGTGGTACATTTGTCATTAGATGATAGCAAGTCTACTACATCACGCCAAGCGACTCACAAGCAAGCAGTAATTGAAAGTGATACTGATGCTGAAAAAGAGCGTTCAGAGAATAATAATGAGCAACGTGCGGATAAGCAAAAGTCCGTCGATAACAAACCAGCTCAAAAAACTTCTAAAACGATTGATACCAGTAGCGTTGCATCTGATAACACACAACAAAGTAGCGTCCAAGCTAAAACTTCTGAAAAAGTCTCTGCACACGTCAATACTACTCAGATCGATCAAGTAGAAAAAAGCGCTAATCCCAACAAAGTGGATCAACCTACTTCGAAAGAAGACGATAAAAGCGGCGATAAAATTAGTGGCCACAAACCTGCTGTAGATGAACGAGCTAATACAAAAATTAGCATGGACAGTGAAGCCGAGAATACTGCATCAACTCAAGAAGTGGTAGCGGTGCAAGTAGAAAAGGCAGCGCCAATCGAAACCACTCAGAAGGCTCATGTTGCTGAAAATACTGCCGAAGAAAATGTGGTCGTGGATTCTAACGAAGTTGCTGCCGAGGATAGTAGCAGTCAGGCAGTACTTGAGCTTAGCCGTGATTCTTTATTTTCTGAACGCTACGTTGCGGCAAATAAGTTTGGTCAAGCCAGTAATGACCCACGCGTCGTACGTCTTCAACAGGTGCAAGCATCATTTGCTAAAGCGTCTCACGCAAATGAGCAAGATGTGCAAGTTAGTGAACGCGCGCCTACCATTCGTGGTACGGTTGGTGAATTTATCCGTGCAACCTTAGCAGAGGCAGAAAATCGCTTAGCGACAGACGGTGTCATCAGCTGCTTTAATGCTGCTATCGCTAAGCATCTAGAGCAGAAGCTAGTTAAAGACAGCGCTGACAAGCAAGTGGCTATTAAACCAGTTGCTCATAGCGACTTTGACTTTAGTAACTACGGCTATCAGCCTTTAGCAGCGGACTACATTGCACGTTTTGAGTCAATGACAAAAGCCGTCAGTCAGTTTGCAGCGTCCCAAGGTAAAACCTCAGTAGAACCCCGTGCTATCAGTAAACGTGCTAGCAACGATCCACGTGGTCAGCATCCTGATTATAAAGAATCAGCGGTATTGGCGGTTACTGATGCGGCAAATAACGAGCCCGTTCAAACGGGCATCGATATTGATGCGCATGAAGTAGAAGCCGGTGCTCTGGCCAATCAAGCTCAAACAGAGGCTGTCAGTGATCAAAGCAAGCAGTTATTAGATACTGAGCAAACATTAGCAGAAGTAGATGCAGTGCAAGCTCATATCGAAAGCAATGATATCGAAAGTATCAAAAGTGTCGAAAATGATGTAGCTGAAATCAAAATGACCGACGTCGACGCTGCTGAGGCTGCAAACGTTACTGTCGAGCAAAGTGAGACTGTACAAGATGCTGAATCAATAGTAGCGCCTTCTCTGAAAGACGACAGTCAAGCAGCCAAGTCAAAAACGACCATAGCCAGTTATAAAAACATGATTGAAAATGTGGCAGAGCAATTACTACCACAAAAAGGCATGTTCAACTTAACAACGCCTAAAGTACCAAAGGCTCGTGCCCGTAAGCCAAAAGCTGACCATAAAAAGCCGACGCAAGCTGAAAAACTTGAGTCAGATGATTCAGATAACTCAGATAGAGAGAGCTAATCGTAAGTTAACCCTGTCTAAAAAGCAAAAGCCCCAAAGTTGTCAGCAACTTTGGGGCTTTTTTTATTGGATTGAATATAAGAGCTTATTTAATATTGTTGATTAATAACTAAAGCTATTAATGAGCAGCAGATTCATCATTGTTGCGTATTTTACCAATAACCGTCAAGAGTGCAACGATGATCGCACCAATAATAAAGCCAATGACACCATTCAATAAGGCGGTAGTGAAACTTTCAAAGATACCGGTCAAATGGGCAATATCTTCAACACCATGATATAAGAAATTAATACCATGCACTAAGATACCACCACCGACTAAGAACATCGCCAAGGTACCAGCGATAGATAGAAATTTCATTAATTTGGGCGCTGCGGCAAATAAAACCTTACCGACCTTTTGGGTAAATGCGCCTTCTTTTTCCATCATATGTAAACCAACATCATCAATCTTGACAATACCAGCAACCAGACCATAAATACCAACGGTAATACTAATCGCTAAAATAGACAGCACCAAACTGCGCTCTAGCAAAGTTGCGCTAGCAGTGGCACCCAGTGCAATCACAATGATTTCTGCTGATAAAATAAAATCGGTACGTATTGCTCCTTTGATTTTCTCTTTTTCAAAAGCAACCAAATCTACCTTTTCATCAGCATTGGCTTTTCGACGAGCTTCTTGCTCTTCATCATGCGGTAAAGCATGTGGCCAAAAGCGGTGAATGACTTTTTCAGCACCTTCATAAACTAAAAACAACCCACCACACATCAATAAAAACGTAATTAATGGCGGGTAAATGGCACTGATAAGTAACGCCGCTGGGACCAAAATGAGCTTATTAATAAATGAGCCTTTGGCAACCGCCCAAACAACGGGAAGCTCACGGTTTGCTTTGACGCCTGAGACTTGCTCAGCGTTAAGCGCTAAGTCATCACCCAACACCCCTGCTGTTTTTTTGGCGGCGATTTTTGTCATGACTGAGACATCATCCAATATCACGCTGATATCATCAAGTAAGGTTAATAAACTGGCACCTGCCATAGTTGCTCCTTAAGCTAAATTGCTTCAATAAGTAAATTTTCAAATAACAGATGACTCTGTCATAAAATATGGTCAGTCACAAAACACAGCTATAAGCAGTAGCCTACCTAGACATAAAATGATATGAAATAGCACAAATGTATTTTATTTATATTTTCTTAACGAATAGCTACAAATTGTGTATTTAATAAGACCGTTATACAGGCTTTCGCGGTTATTTATAAAAATATGCTAATATGAGGCTGATTATTAGTTATCTTTTGTTATCAATAAACTGTAAAAATTTATTACCTCTTATAGCTCGATCTAGTCATCATGTTAGATCAAAATTCCAAAAAATCTTCATTACCTTTTTGCTACCAAAATCTTGATTAGGCATGACTGCCTAAAGGAAACATCCCATGTTCTTAGCGCCTTTTTCTAAAACCAATCTCAACCGTGATACATTTTCTCGCAGTCCTCTTACTCGTGTTATGAGTGCTGCCTTGCTGGTTATCATTGCAGCTGGCTGCTCTAATAATGCAGCAGATGCGACCAGCAATACAGATCTTGTCAATAGCAGCAAAGCCAAAACGAGTACTGCTGCGGTTTCTAAGGACAGCGATGCCAAAGTAGTAAAGTCTTTGCAAGCCAATTTAAAGGCTTCTGGTATTGAAGAGACTATCCTCTCAGCTGTACCAACCGATATGACTGGTATTTATTGGGTGACAGCTGAAGGATTGCCTTCTTTTTTTACGGATAAGGCGGGCAAGCATATTATTCAAGGGCAAATCATCGCAGTTGGTGCAGAAGCGCCTGTAGATATTAGTGCCGAGTTGTTGGCCAGTACTGCCCAAGAAGCGTTAAAAGCAGTCGATAAAAAAGACATGGTTATTTATCCAGCAAAAGGCGCGACTAAAGCTGTGGTTTACGCCTTTACAGATGCAGATTGTGGTTATTGCCGTAAATTGCATGAAGAGATGGATGATATTAATACACGTGGCATCGAAGTACGTTATTTGGCATGGCCACGTAGCCAAGAATCAGTGCCAAAAATGGAAGCTATTTGGTGTAGTCAAGATCGTAAGGCGGCAATGAATCAGGGGAAAGCTGGCGCCGATGTGCAAGCGCCTAGCTGTGCCAATCCTGTACAAGAACAGATGGCATTAGGGGCAAAACTTGGTGTGCGAGGTACGCCTGCTATCTTTACTGAAGCAGGACAGCAAGTAGGCGGCTATCTACCTGCAGCTCAATTGGTAGAAGCAGTTGGCGCTAACTAAAGACGGTTACATGATTTAAGTATTTGTGATATGTATGACGGTGGCGACATTGTGTAGACGTCACAACTGCTTATCGGTATGATAGGATGAAGCGCTAGGCAAGCTTAGCCATATAATTTCTATATAAGCGCTTATTTATGTTAGTGATTCTTGTAGTTTCAAGATCTTTCATAGCAGCGTTTTTTATCCCACTATTTAATCTCTTGAGGATCCTGTGAGCAAATCCATCAAACTAGCGATACTTGGTTTAGGCACCGTCGGAACGGGCGTGGTCAATCTAATCAATGATAATTTAGATGAACTAAAACGTCGTAGCGGACGCGACATTGTGATTACCGAAGTTGGTATTCGTCGTCAGCGTGATGACATTAATCCCAATATTATGCAAAACAGTGATCTGATGGCAACTGCTGCCAGTGACAATGTCGATATTGTCATCGAATTGATTGGCGGTACGACCCTTGCAAAAGACGTTATTATGCACGCCATCAAAAATGGCAAGCATGTGGTGACCGCCAATAAAGCGTTATTGGCTGAGCATGGTAATGAGATTTTTGCTTTTGCTGAACAGCATAATGTTCATGTCGCCTATGAAGCAGCTGTAGCAGGTGGTATTCCAATTATTAAGGTCATGCGTGAAGGTTTAGCTGCCAATAAAATTGATTGGCTAGCGGGTATCATTAATGGTACGGGCAACTTTATCATGACAGAGATGCGCGATAAAGGTCGCCCTTTTGCCGATGTACTGAACGAGGCGCAAGCACTTGGTTATGCTGAAGCAGACCCTACTTTTGACGTTGAAGGTATCGATGCGGCGCACAAGCTGGCGCTACTCGCCTCTATCGCCTTTGGTATTCCATTGCAGTTTGACAAAGTCTACTGTGAAGGTATTACCGGTATTACTTTGCAGGATGTCAATTACGCTGAAGAGCTTGGCTATCGTATCAAGCACTTGGGCTTTGCAGTTCGCCGTGCAGGAAATGGCAGCGGGGACGACAGCGCCGGTATTGAGCTGCGTGTACACCCAACGCTGATTCCACAGAACGCCCTGCTTGCTAATGTTAATGGCGTAAAGAATGCCGTACTGGTGAACTCTCACCCTCTCGGTCAGACGTTATATTGCGGTGACGGCGCGGGTGCAGGCGCAACGGCTTCTGCAGTGATGGCAGATGTGATGGATTTAGTGCGTGTATTGGGATGTAAAGATGCTGACCAACAAAACAGCAATGGTCATCATGTACCGCACTTAGCTTTTATCCCTGAAAAATTGTCAGATACGCCGATATTGCGTGCTGAACAAATGATCACCGGATATTACCTACGTGTCCATGCGTACGATAGCCCTGGTGTGTTGGCAGATATTACCCGTATCTTGAGTGATGCTGGTATCAATATCGATGCTATTTTACAAAAACCGGCGCATAAGCTTGGGCAAGTGCCAGTGATTATTTTAACGCTGCCAGTGGTTGAGAGTCAGATGAATCTTGCCATCGAAAAAATCGAGAAGTTAGACACCATTACTGATAAAGTAGTACGCATACGCTTAGATGAGCTGGCGTAAAAATATGCTTTAATCAATCAAATATGTTGGATTAAAATACTCAAAAAAGGAAATAACAATGTCACATGATGCAATTGTAATCTTAAACGGCGCTCGCACCCCAATGGGCGGCTTCCAAGGCGCATTGACAGACATAAGCGCCACAGATTTGGGCGCAGCGGCTATCAAAGCAGCTGTTGAGCGTTCAGGCGTTAATGTTGATAATATTGATGAAGTTATTATGGGCTGTATCTTAACCGCAGGTTTGGGTCAAGGTCCTGCGCGTCAAGCGATGCGCAAAGCTGGCTTGTCTGATGCGACGGGTGCAGTTACCATCAATAAGCTGTGCGGCTCAGGTCTAAAAGCAGTTATGCAAGCTCATGACGGTATCAAAGCCGGAAGCTTTAAGGTTGCTGTTGCTGGCGGTATGGAGTCGATGACCAATGCGCCTTATATCATGCCAGGTTCGCGTGGTGGCTATCGCATGGGACATAAAGAAGTCAAAGATCATATGTTCTTAGACGGTCTAGAAGATGCCGATACTGGTAAGTTAATGGGTCAATTTGCACAAGAAATGGCGGATGAAAAAGGCTATACGCGCGAACAAATGGATAATTTTGCTATTGAGTCGCTAAATCGTGCACTTACAGCGATCAAAGACAATCATTTCAAAGATGAAATTGAACCAGTTACGTTCAAAACTCGT
Organism: Psychrobacter sp. SC65A.3; assembly: GCF_025642195.1. Taxonomy (NCBI): domain Bacteria; kingdom Pseudomonadati; phylum Pseudomonadota; class Gammaproteobacteria; order Moraxellales; family Moraxellaceae; genus Psychrobacter; species Psychrobacter sp. SC65A.3. The sequence continues at coordinate 2,664,494 of NZ_CP106752.1, forward strand.
AAAGGCGAGCAAACGGTTGATACCGATGAGCAGCCTGCCCTTGCTAATGCTGAGCGCATCCCTACTTTGCGTCCTGCCTTTGCAAAAGACGGTACCATCACCGCAGCAAACGCCAGCTCTATCTCAGACGGTGCTGCAGCTGTTGTATTGATGAAAGAGTCACAAGCCAAAGAAGAAGGTCTAGAGTATCAAGCGCGTATCATTGCGACTGCCTCTAATTCTCGTCATCCAAGCGAGTTCACTATTGCCCCAGTTGGCGCGATTGAAAAAGTATTGGCAAGTGCTGGCTGGTCAGTCGCTGATGTCGATTTATGGGAAATCAATGAAGCATTTGCCATGGTTACGATGGCAGCAATGGATGAGCTAAACATCGAACATGCTAAAGTAAACATCGAAGGCGGTGCTTGTGCCCTTGGTCATCCAGTGGGCTGTTCAGGCGCTCGTATCCTAGTGACGCTTATTAACTCTCTAAAGCGTACTGGTGGCAAAAAAGGCGTTGCTACACTGTGTATCGGTGGCGGCGAAGCAGTAGCCGTAGCAATCGAATTGGCTTAAGCTATTTTAAAATGATCGGTATGCTGTAAATTTTTAGCTTATTATCAGAATCTAAAACCGCATTGCTTTGAGCAATGCGGTTTTTTTATGTCAAAATATTAACACCCGTCTGCTTAAACGTATTAGCGTAGGAAAGCCTTAACTTAAAGGTTATATAGTGATTATGCTCTTTACAGCCTATTACACACCCTTACGTCAAGCGCACACTTTGCTACCTTGCTTATATATCTCATGCCAAATCGTCCTGTTACGATATCAACAAGTCGAGATAGCGACTGGCTATAATAAATACTATTGCTTGAACCGTTTATCTAATAACAGTTCATATAAGAATATCAATAAACCATTTTATAAAAAGAAATTTACTCATACAAAAGGAAGATAATAATGAGCCAACTTATTCGTTTAAGAGATATCCAAGCAACTCACCGTGATCTGATCGGTGATGATTATTATGACCCAACTGGCAAGACTGCTTTTGGTGTTAATGAAGAAAAAATCGGCAAAATCGAAGGCGCATTGGTAGAAGATACTACTGGTCGCATTCGTTACTTAATCGTCGATGCAGGTGGTTGGTTTAGCTCAAAAGAAGTATTAGTACCAGCAGGTTTAGCACGTATCGTTGGTGATGACGTATTCTTTGATAGCTTAACCAAATCGCAGGTCGAAGCGATGGAAGTCTATGACCATGATTACCAGTATAGCTATAAAGAACAGTATGAAAGAGACCGTCAGGCATTTGTCGCTGACAGTATCCCAGAAGCTGAGCGTATGGAAATTGCCGATCACAATTACGATGCACCAAATACGTTAGAGCTATTAGAAGAACGTCTGACTGTTAATAAAGATCGTATTGTGGCAGGTTTGGTAAAAGTCGGTAAACATGTCGTGACTGAAGAGCGTAACGTCAATGTTGACTTGGAAGAGGAACATGCCAATATTGAACGTACCAACGTTAATCGCCCAACTGAACGCCGTATCGGTGATATCGATGGCAATCATACGATTGAAGTTGAGCTAGAAGCTGAGCGTGCTCATGTTAATAAAGAGACTTATGTCACAGAAGAAGTGAATGTTGGTAAAACGACAGAGCGTCATACTGAAACGATCGTAGATACCATTCAACGTGAAGAGCTAGATGTCGATAACAATGGTAACGTGATTGATCGTGATGGCAATTTGTTTACCCGTGATGATATCACTGCTGAAGATGTACGCCGCGCTCGTGGTATGTAATAGGCTAGGTACTCGTATGGTTTTATAATCTAAATAGTATTTGTGATATTGTTATATACTATTTAAATCAATACTCTACGACAGCCATTAGCCACTGAGTGATTTGCTCAGTAGATAAGATCAGAGCTCGTCTCTGGTCTTTTTTTATATACAATAATAAGGACAACAACCATGAATGCTAATAATGAAAATAACTATCCTAATACCAACTATCCTGACTTTACCAATAATACCGTTAGTGGCACGCAAGATGATTTAACCTCATCTGACTTGTTATCATCTGATCATAGTCAGAAGCAAACAATAATAAGCAATCAACAAGAAAGTATTTCAGAAAATCTAACCGATACTAATAACAATAACGGTGGTTATCTAGAGTTATTAGAAGAGCGCCCAGTAGTCAATAAAGAGCGCTTGGATGTTGGTAAAGTAACTGTCACCAAGCATTTTCGCACCAAAACTATTCAAGTACCTATTGAGTTAGTAGAAGAATATATCACGGTACGTACCGATTATCAGGATGCCGAAAGTCAGGATCTGTTGTCAGGAAACTATGATGATAAAGACATCTTGCGTCATGTTGAGCCTTCATTAGATAGTAAAGCCGTCGTTACTATTAATGGCACACAAGTTGAGATTGGCGATGCGCCTATTGAGATTGTTTTATCGCGTCAAATCGCAACCATTACTAAGGACACTTACGTCATCCAAGAAATAGCCATTGAAAAAACCACACATACGCATACTGACAGCATCGAAGTCGAACTCAAACATGAGGAACTCGATGTTACTGAAGAAGGGTTTTTGGCACATGAGCAAAATACGGCTCATAAGAGATAAACTGTCGAGTTTCTGATTTTGTGGAAAGCAAAAGCAAAAAAGCAACGCGAACGTTGCTTTTTTATATTAGATTATCCATCAACGTTCTAGCCATTATTGAGTCTTTTTACATTCATAAGTAGTGACGTTAGTAGTGTCAGTGCCAGCGGTACGCATTACACCTGTTTCGCGATCTTTATGGGCTACGCGCCATTGTACAAAGCCTGTCGTACCATCGATAGCCGTTGCGCCCTCAAATACTTCAGGATTGCTGGCTTCATTGGTTTTTGTCAAAGTGACTGACCCTTTAGCAGTCGCAAGCACCACTTGGTTAGTATCTTTATAAGTCGCTTCGACTTCTAGCTCAGGAGAGCACAAGTACGTTATTTGATTGACGCCAGTATTTACTGTAGCTACGGTATCATCTGCGACTTCGCTAGCGGGGGCATCTACGACTACATCACTTGGCTCTGCAGGTTCAGCAGACATAGGCACAGCCTGCTCTTCACTGATACTCTCTTCTAGACTTGGCTCTGTTTCTTGCTTTGGCTGACAGGCTGTTATAGACAAGGCTCCTGCCAATAATGCCGTAACAACCAAAGAGTGACGCCACTGTTTTAATAATGCTACATTCATCATGCTCTCCCAAATAATTATGCTAAACACTATAGCCTGTCCACAAATGCGCGCCTACATTGAATTTGTAAGTAATCAATACAATGTAGATGATATTTTTATTCAACCATCACTCCTCAGTGCATAAAAAAGTCCCTATCTATTTCGATAAGGACTTTTTAATTAAGGAATGTTAGCTAGGTTTAGATTTTGCCATGACATTGCTTATACTTAAGTGCTGAACCACATGGGCACGGGGCGTTACGGCTGATATTCATACCAGCATATGGGTCTGTATCATCGCTACTGCCCGCCATAGCACCTGCTACGCCAGCACCCGTAGCACCGCCAACGACATTGCGGCTTTGCACTGCTGCTCTTTCCACACCGCCGTCCATATTATCGATATCACTATGCTCAAACTGCATTTGCATATGAGCGGCATTTTCACGTTGCTGTATTTCTAACGCCTCTAGCTCTTCTTTGGTTGGGATATGCACACGTGATAAGTCTTGTACTGTTTCAGACTTGATCGCGCCAAGCATCATCTGGAACAGCTCAAATGATTCACGCTTATATTCCTGCTCAGGGTTTTTCTGTGCATAACCACGCAGATGAATACCTTTACGCAGCTGATCCATCTGGGTTAAATGCTCTTTCCAGTGCTTATCTAAACTTTGCAGCATAAAATGACGCTCAAGCTGAGCAGCATCTTTTTCGCCCATTTGCTCACGGCGACTGTGATAACGATCCAATGCTGTTTCGATGATCTTGGCTCGTAACCCTTCTTCATCTAGGCGGCGATCTTCATCAAGCCAATCGTTAATAGGCATTGCAATCTTAAATTCGTTCTCAAGCTCATCCTCTAACCCATCGACATTCCACTGGTCATCGATAGAGCCTGGCGGAATAAACTGGTTAATCATGGCATTATAGACTTCTTGATGCATGATTTTAATGGCCTCTAACAAATCCATCTCAGCCAACAAATCATCACGCTGACCATAGATGACTTTACGTTGATCATTGGCCACATCATCGTATTTCAGTAGGTTTTTACGCGCATCAAAATCACGACTTTCTACTTTACCTTGGGCGTTTTCAATCGACTTTGAAACCATTTTATGTTCAATGGCTTCATCTTCTTTGAGACCCATGGCACGCATCATATTCACGACGCGGTCACCGGCAAAGATACGCATTAAGTCATCTTCAAGTGATAAGAAGAAACGTGACATCCCAGGATCACCTTGACGACCCGCACGACCACGCAGCTGATTATCAATACGGCGTGATTCATGACGTTCAGAACCAATAATATGCAAACCACCAGCCGCAACGACTTGGTCATGCTTGATTTGCCATTGGGCTTTTAGACGCGCCATTTCTTCAGGGCTAACCGCATCAATATCTTCAATAAACGATTGCCAGTTACCGCCAAGGATAATATCGGTACCACGACCTGCCATATTGGTAGCAATCGTGACCGATTTTGGACTACCTGCCTGCGCAATGATTTCAGCTTCACGCTCATGCTGCTTAGCGTTTAGCACATTATGCTTAACGCCTTCTTGATCGAGCAGATAGGACAATTCTTCACTGGCTTCAATCGTTGCCGTACCAACCAATACTGGCGCGCCTTTTGCTTGAATCTCTTGAATCTCGCGGATGATGCCTTTGTATTTGCCTAACTTGGTTAAGAAAATTTGGTCATCCATATCGACACGAGCAATCGGCTCATGCGTTGGAATCACAATGACATCTAAGTCATAGGTTGATTTAAATTCTGCTGCTTCAGTATCAGCGGTACCCGTCATACCAGACAGCTTGTCATATAGACGGAAAAAATTCTGGAATGTGGTGGTTGCAAGGGTTTGATTTTCGGCTTGAATCTCAACGTTTTCTTTGGCTTCAACGGCTTGATGCAGACCTTCTGACCAGCGGCGACCAGGCATGGTACGACCGGTGTTTTCATCAACGATAACCACTTCGCCATCATCGACAATATAATGGATATTTTTGACAAAGACATGGTGGGCACGAATCGCCGCTTGTACGTGAGCCAATAATGGCAAACGGCTTGGGCTATAAAGACTTTCGTTTTCGCCAAGCTCACCGACTTGGATTAAAAAGCGCTCAATCTTCTCATAGCCTTTTTCACTAATCTCAATCTGGCGATTTTTCTCATCAATCCAGAAATCTTCTTCTTCATTATTCTTATTGGCTTCTTCGTCTTTTGAGCGAATCAGCACGGGAATAATTGTATTAATCAGCGCATACATGCGTGATGAATCTTCAGCTTGACCCGAGATAATCAACGGCGTACGAGCTTCATCGATTAAAATAGAGTCAATTTCATCGATAATACAGAAGTTTAGCGGGCGCTGCTTTTTCTCTTTTAAACTAAAGACCATGTTATCGCGCAAATAATCAAAACCGTACTCGTTATTGGTACCGTAAGTGATATCCGCTTGATAAGCATCGACTTTTTCTTGTGGTGGTTGCTGCGAGTAAATCACGCCAACCGTCATGCCCAAAAAGCCAAATAAGGGACGGTTTAATTCCGCATCACGTGCCGCCAAATAATCATTAACCGTCACCAAATGTACGCCTTTGCCACTGATGGCATTGAGGTACATCGCCAAGGTGCCCATCAAGGTTTTACCCTCACCAGTTTTCATCTCAGCGATTTTGCCTTCGTGCAAGGTAATACCACCGATCAGCTGCACGTCATAGTGACGCATACCGTTAACCCGTAGCGACGCTTCACGACAAACCGCAAACGCTTCTGGCAATAACGCATCTAGACTTTCGCCGCCTTGGTGTCTTACTTTAAATTCTTCAGTTTTTTGTTGTAATTGCTCATCAGACAGGGCTTGTATCGCAGCCTCGTATGCGTTGATTTTGCTGACCACTTTGCGCATGCGTTTAAGCTCACGCTCATTTTTGGTGCCAACGACACTGCCTATAATCTTTGATAACATAATTTTTTGACCTATGGAAATATTCGATAATTAGTGCGCATGACAACGCTTTACTCGCTGTTTTTTTAATTATTTGGCTGGTTACTGTCCAATTTAAGACAGTCCAATAAAATATCGCCCAATTAAGTGTGACGTCATTATATATGGTTATGACGGCGATGGATACAAGGGCAGTTAGCAGATATTTGCCGACGTAAAAAGGTGATAGGACGTGTTAAAATAACACTTATAAACCTATGTTTTTCAATTTTTTTGCTTATTGCCAGCACACTTTTTAGATGATCTATTTTATTTTGAACCGATTATTATTAGCCTTTATATCTAAAGCCTTCTATCTAGCCAAACTTATTTAAACACCCCTATTCAATAAATAAAAAAGACAACTTAAGAGATTCTGCATGCCAGTTAAACCTTCTGCTCAAAATAACAATCTTAGTAAACCCACTTCAAAATCTGTGCCAGTTGACTCTGACTCATTGGTCATAGGTGATGCCATCTATCACTTGGCAGATCATACGCCGATGATGGTGCAATATCTCAATATGAAGGTTAACTATCCCCAAGCGTTATTGCTGTACCGGATGGGTGATTTTTACGAGTTATTTTTTGATGATGCCAAACGCGCGGCACAGATATTGGACATTACTTTAACCCGTCGAGGTACCGATAAAGCAGGTAATACGATTGCGATGGCAGGTGTCCCTTTTCATGCTGCAGATAGTTATATGGCAAGATTGATAGCTGCTGGGCAAACCGTCGTTGTCTGTGAACAAATCGATGAATCAGCTACTGGCACTGACAATGCAAATAACCCGTCCAATGCTCCGACGATGGGCGATAAGCAGAAGAAAGATAAGAGCAAATCTACTGCTGGCACTATTATGCGCCGTGAAGTGGTCAAAACGCTGACCGCAGGGACTATTACTGACGATGCACTCATTGCGCCCAATCACACCCCGACTGTCGTCGCTATTGATATCGAGACTCCTAAATCGAACAGCAAACAACCTGTGCAAGCTGCCGTTAGCCAAATGGATTTAGCCGCTGGGACTTTGACGACGCAAACGATCAGCGCTAATCAAGATGATATTGAATCTTTACAAACCCAAATGCTCACGGTGCTGGCACGCTTTGCGCCAAGCGAATGTATTATTAGTGAAGCGCTGAGTGACAGTAATGGTGATATCAGCGAAGAGTGGCTGCTATGGCTACGTCAACATCTTAATTGCCCTATTATTGAAGTTGCGGCCAATGACTTCCACCGTGAGCATGCCAGCGCAACCCTTTGCCAACAGTTTGAGGTTCAGCGTCTTGATGGGCTTGGTATTAGCGGTGCACCACTTGCCCAGTCTAGCTGTGCGGCGCTTATTCACTATGCACGACAAACCCAGCAGCGTCATGTACCACAAGTTAACCAGCTTATCGTCGAATATAATGATGACTATTTAATCATTGATGCCAATAGTCAGCAAAATCTTGAGCTATTTGCGCCCGTTAGCAGCAATGGTACGTCATTGATATCTGTCCTCAACCATTGTCAAACGCCGATGGGTCGACGCTTACTCGTGCAGCAAATGAAACGCCCACTGCGTCAGCATGCCCGTATTAATTTGCGTTTAGATGCGATAGCCAGTTTACTAAATACAGATAATTACTTTGTCGAAAACAAAAATATTAATCGAAATCTAGAAAATGACTCATTAATTACAAGCTTACGTGAGACTTTAAATGCTATCGGCGATATTGAGCGTATCAGTAGCCGTATCGGTCTGTTGAGCGCCAAGCCACGCGATTTACGTAAGCTTGCAGACGGTATTGCAAGTAGCACCCAGCTTACTAGTTTGCTAACTGAATCAGGTATCAGCCATGAGGATACTGGCTTATTACCCATGCTCATGCAGCAATTGCCTGCGCAGTTACCTGCCATACAGTCCATCGCTGAGCTTATTGAGCGAGCCATTATCGTTGAGCCGCCTGCCCATATTCGTGATGGTGGCATGCTAGCCGCAGGCTATGATGCAGAGTTTGATCGCCTGACTCATCTGCATGACAATATCCAAATGACATTGGATGAGATGGTAGAACGTGCGCGTCAAGAGAGCCAATTACCCAGCCTAAAAGTGGGTTTTAATAAGGTCAGCGGTTTTTATTTCGAGTTGCCTAAAATGCAGGCAAAGAATGCGCCAGCGCATTTTATCCGTCGGCAAACGCTGAAAAGTAGCGAGCGATTCATCACTGACGAGCTAAAAACAGTCGAAACTGAATATCTAAGCGCGCAAAGCTTAGCATTGACTCGCGAAAAGCAGCTGTATAATGAGCTATTGATACAATTAGGTAGCCATTTAGCTGAATTACAACAGCTTAGCGCTGCTATCGCCCAGATAGATGTACTCAGTAATTGGGCGCAACTTGCAATCACTTATAACTGGCAGCGTCCAGTCATGAGTAACGACTCAAAAGAGAGCAGCATCCTAGATAACAGCTTAGAAAACAGTCACTCAGAAAATGGCTTGAATAATAACAGTCAAACCAGTATTGATATCAAAGCAGGTCGTCATGTTGTTGTAGAAGCTGTACTAAATCCTATTCATACTCATCAAAATAATCCTGCTAAACATAGCAGTCATTTTGTCGCCAATGATTGTGCATTGGGCAGTCATGCAAACCCTGAGCGATTATTAATGATTACTGGTCCTAATATGGGTGGTAAATCTACCTATATGCGCCAAACTGCTTTAATTGTTCTACTGGCGCATTGCGGCAGCTTTGTCCCAGCAGTGCGTGCGCATATTGGCGATATCGACCGTATCTTTACCCGTATTGGTTCGGCTGATGATTTGGCAGGTGGCAAATCAACCTTTATGGTGGAGATGATTGAAACCGCTAATATTCTCAACCAAGCGACCAATAAATCGTTGGTTCTGATGGATGAAGTCGGACGCGGTACAGCCACCACTGATGGCTTGGCAATCGCTCATGCTTGCGTTAATCGATTGGTAGAGATTGGCTGCCTGACATTATTTGCCACTCATTATTTTGAGCTGACAAAATTGGCGCAAAACTCTAAAGAAAGTAGTGGCAGTAATGATAAGTTTATCCGTAATGTCCATGTCGCCGCCAGTGAGATCGACGGTCAACTGTTACTGCTGCATCAAATCAAAGATGGTGCAGCAAGCTCCAGCTTTGGGTTACATGTGGCAAAAATGGCGGGTATCCCAATTCAAGTGCTTAATGATGCCAAGCGTTATTTAGTAGATAACTTAAGCATAGATAATCTAAAACCAGATAACGAAAGTATTGATGATGACAAAAATGAATTAGCTAAGTCGGTAAAGGATAAACGCCAGCAGACTTATGATAGTAATATAGAGAAATCAAACATCAGGAATCTCGATAAAAAACAAAAAAATATAGATATTCTACAACAGAATCAGCTATTTATCCTACAAGACGAACTACAGGCTATCGACCCTGACAGCCTCACGCCAAAGCAGGCACATGATTTACTATATCATCTGAAGGAAATCATTAGTTATTAAAGGGAATTGTTAAATTATCTCAAAAGCGCTAAAATGTGCCTTATTTTTAATCTATTCTATTTCGCTCAATCCAATAACAGGTAGACAGTACTATGACCTTTGTCGTTACAGAGAACTGCATTCTTTGCAAATACACCGACTGTGTGGAAGTCTGTCCTGTCGACTGCTTTTATGAAGGACCAAACTTCCTCGTCATCGACCCTGATGAGTGCATCGATTGTGCTCTATGCGAGCCTGAATGTCCTGCCAATGCTATCTTCTCAGAAGATGAAGTGCCAAAAGGGCAAGAGATGTTCACTCAGCTAAACGAGGAACTGGCACAAAAATGGCCAAACATTACTGAGATGAAAGGACAGATGCCAGAAGCTGAAAAGTGGGATGGTGTGGAAGGTAAGATTCAGTATTTAGAGAAGTAGATAGTCTTTTAAAACCGCTCAACATACTGAGATAATAAAAAACCACCTAATGGCCATCAAATAAGAGGGCTGCTAGGTGGTTTTTTATTGAAAAGAAATAATTCTATAAGCTCGCATCATACGTACATGATTGAGGTAGATAGGTAGCTTCAATATTACTACTACAACTCCATGATCCATCACTAGTGCGTAGCCACCGCACCTTTTTACCTGCAATAGTCGGAGTCACTTGTGTCGATACAGTAGCAGTGATACTGGTCGTCAATACCAGTGGATTACTCAGTTGGGCTACGCCCATATTATTGGGGAGTACTACTCCTACTTGTGAGCTACCCACTATTAGATTGGAAGCCGATGCTCGTGGATCACACTCATCCCTACCCAGTCCGATGACTGTCCTACCCGTCTGTATACACTCTTCTACAGACAGACGAAGCTGCCCCAACTCATTAATCACTCTACTCGCCTGAGTCTTACCGATATATATTTGGTATTGAGGAACAGCAATCGCTGCCAAGATGCCAATGATAGCAACGACAATCATTAGCTCAATCAAGGTAAAGCCTGTTTGGGTAAGTGAGTGACGATTTTGAGTCGCTTTACGGTTAGTCATAGCGGTCATATAAAGTTATAAAGGTTAACTTAGTAGTGCACACAATATGCCATTATTTATTTTCACATAAAAAAGCCAAACATCAGGTTTGGCTTTTTTATAGGAATGAGTACTACAGTGAGAATAAAAATATTTACTTAAAATAAACTATCACTGAATCAACTGCTCATATATCATCATTTTGATATTATCGTTACCTACCTTGCCATTATCTGGTGTGCCATTACTAAGTAATGCCACCGTAGAACCTCGCTCATCAACAGCAACGACAGTTGACAGTCCTAACAAGCTACCATCTCTATAATGCACTTTTTTCGATTGAGGTGTAGGCTGATACATAAGCATCGCATAGCCGTAGCACTCAGCTATTTGTGTGGTATCACAGGCGACTTTGGGGCTATCGCTCAGTATGTTTGGAGCAGGCTTAACTGCCATGACGTGTACTTGTTTGGCTAAGTCTATCGCATTGCCGGATAGGCCTGCTGCTGATGCTAAACCCTCATAATCAAAGGCAGTATAGATATCAGCATAACCTGTCAGACCTGTCTCGACGTAGTTATACGTGACCTCATCAGCCAATGCGCTATTAGGTACAAAGCGTAAACTGGTATCGTTCAGCTGATACCGCTGAGTGATAATATCAGTATAAGGACGGTCTTGATTGAGGCGACTAATGACTTCTCCCAATAGGCAATAGCCAAGGTTGGAATAGCTGGTCTTGCTATCAGGGTCAAAGCCTAGGGTGATATCATTCAATCCTGCTAAATGATTGGGGCAAATATCTTTACCGATACCAAACATATCCTGACCGAATACACTATAGCGGTCAAATCCTGCACGGTGTAAAAGTAGCTGACCAATGGTAATGTCATTGATACGGGTATCTATCGGCGTGTCAATCTCGCTGATAATATCGGTGAGTGGCGTATCCAGTGACAGCTTCCCCTCTTTGATAAGCTCTAAAATGGCATCTGCTGTCCATAACTTGGTCACGCTGGCATAACGAAAGCGCGTCTGCACAGTGGTGGCATCTGACAATAGCGGATACTGACCGACATAGCCATTTTCACAATGGTGTGCTATGCCATTTGGCTCAATATAAGCGATTTGATTGGCAGGAGCGTTATTATTACGGGTTTGGTGTTTGAGGATATCGGTAAGCCATATGGGGCTATCCTCACTACAGGTTATTTGACGAACGGACAATTCGGCACGTATAGGGTAAGCTTTTTGCCAAAGCTGACTACGAGCTTGTGAATTAGCATAGCAATAACCGATAGTCACCGTCACCAATATTAATAAAAAGAATATTACTAAATCTTTAAGTTTTAAAGTTTTAAACATATCGTCTTTCTTATTATAGAAACCAATGATAAAGCTAGCAGACAAAAAAATAAGCTAAGATTGCTCTTAGCTTATTTTTCCAGACTGTTTAATATTAACTGCTTTTATTAGTTTGTAGCAGCTGTTACAGTGGTACCATCACAACCTGCTGGTTTGTACTTTGCTTTAGTTTCACCTAAGTCAGTATTACAAGTCCAAGTACCGTTTACATCACGTTGCCATGCAACTTTATTACCTTTCAAGTTAGCAGAAGCATTCTGACCAAGAGTACCAATGATAGATGCTGTGCCTGAAGCGTTAATAAGTACACTTGGTAATCCTGCAGAACCACCGACAGCAGCAGCTGTACTAGCACCTGCTTGTATATTAGAAGCGGTCAAACCTAAATCAGCAGCAGTACATGCGTCGACAGCAGCAGTAGCAGCACTCACTTTACCTGATAATACACAGTCTTCAACTGCAGTTTTGATAGATGAAGTTTCACCCATCACACGGCTAACTTGCGACTTAGCGATATAGTTCTGGTACTGAGGAATAGCGATCGCAGCTAGGATACCGATAATAGCAACAACAATCATTAGTTCGATTAAGGTAAAACCTTTTTGAGCAGTGTTCATAAGAACTCCTTTAGGGGGTATATAAAGATAAGTGGCTGTTGTTAATACAGTCGCGTTTTATCTTTAGGGATATAATATGTTTTTCTCTTATTATAGATGCTGCATTTAGCGTGCCAAAATTATAGCTATCACTATTTTTCTTATTTCTTACTTAATAAATCATGCTTTTTGTACTAATGATCATTCAATCCAATTTTTACCGAAAAATAATGTTACGCTTAACCTACTAAAAATTGTCAGTATACCCATCATAAGTAGTAAAGATTACAGAAAACTGACGATTTTTGTCAGTTTTCTGTAATCTTTACTCATTCCACTTATCTCCTGTACCACAAACGTTACCCCGACACTTATTATTTTGATAATTGAGGCTTAGTATGCCGTCATTAGCCATTTGACTGTTGGGATTTGGTGTGGCGATGATACGCCACTCTGAGGTAAGCGGATTGGGAGTGAAGATGATGGTATAGAACGTCGGACCTTGCCGAGGGAAGTTGCCCCCTAGTCCCGTAATTAAATCATTACTATAACTACCCTGCACTAACTTGCGACTTTGAATCTCAGCTGCGATATTATGCATCTCACTCATCATGTCAGTTCGTTTACTTTTGATCACGTAGCGTTGATAGTTTGGATAAGCAATGGCAGCAAGTATACCAATGATAGCAACCACTATCATTACCTCTACTAACGTAAAACCATGATGATTGTTAGACTTATGCTTAACTGACTCACATTTATTAAAAGTTAATCTCATTACCAGCTTTCCTCACCTGTACCGCAGTTATTATCTTTAATAGCGATAGTATTGGTTTTGTGCTGACAGCGTATGCCGCTACTGCTTAGCATGATAGTACTGCCACCCTTTGCAGGACCTGAAGTATTTGGTATTGCTAGCATCTTCCACGTCCTACCTGTGATGACAGAAAACCCAGTTGACACTAGCGATGCTTCAGTATTGCCACCGTCGACAAGGGTTATCTTATACCGATAATTAGATGCATCACTGCCATCAGGCACATAGATAGTTTTATTTACCGACGGATCAGCATAACTATAAGTCACAGCATTGGTTGTGCCATTGATCATTTGCGGTTGGAATCCTTGGTAGCTTAACGCTTTCGATCGCCAACGCTCAAGCTGTATCTGTAACTGCAACATCTTCGATTGCGCATCACGCTCAGCATTGAGTACTACATAACGACGATAGCTTGGAACAGCTATCGCAGCGAGTATTGTGATAATAGAGATAACAATCATCAGCTCTATCAGCGTAAAGCCGCGAGTGTTATTAAGTGTGATTGTATCTCTCGTCTGAGTCATGTACGACGTCCCGTTATCTAATGACAGATAAGTCACACTATTTATCAAATATCGTGTGACTATATCTACGTGATACCATTGATAATAAAAATTCTAACAACTGGTAATTATAGAGCAATGGCTTTGATTGCCATAGACCCTACTATTTACGCTCGTACCAGACGCGTGGTTGCATCGTATAGCGCTCATTAAAGATATATTCACCAGCAGTACCATCACCACCTACTTGTGTAGGACGGCTTTGCTCACCTGGATATAAATCTTTGATATTACTATTGTTTTTTGAACCATCAGCATCATAGCTTGTCCGTTTAGCTTCTAATGCTCGTTCAGCAATCGTTGTATTTCCAATGAGCACTTTAAGGTCAGTATTATTAGCATTGAATGCCCCAAGTGTCAGCTCTTGGATACCTTGGCCAGCAGGCAGATAACCTCCTGTGCCTGTTACTGAGGTTGATTCCATACAGACGCCATAAGGTAAGCAGTATAGTTGACGCTCTGAACCACCAGATATTTTCGCCGAACAGCTTGAGACTGTACCGTAGAGCTTATCGGGGTTATAAACAGTGGTGTATAATAAGTTATTAATCACGACACTGTCGCCAATACCTTTATTATATCTGACATTGCTGTAGCCATCGAAGCGAGTCAATGGATAGTACCAGCCTTGTTTGGTGCCTTCTACCATCGCTGACTTTGCTGCAATTTTTGCAGCTTCATTTGGGGCGCTGCCTAATGTCGTTGCAAGATTTGTCAATTTACTTTCATTTAGGTCTTTTACAGAAAGGGTAAAACCACTTTTATAAAGATCTGCATTGGTAATGTCGTTATCAATAATCCCATACAGACGATTGGCATAAGTATTATCACTACGTAATGTCGATAACGGCGCACTGCGGTTACCCGATATGACGTTTATAAGCGCAAATAATTTGCCGTTATTCGTCCCATTACTCTGGTTACGATAGAAGCTAACTACAGGACGCTCATAAAAACGATAGGCAGGTTTACCACTAGGCTTGCTATCTAATACACGAGTGACTCCTTTAGCTAAGAAATTGTTTACCACTTCAAAACCAAACTTAGCAGGACGAGCATTTTGAAAGTCAGCACGGAATATTTGTCCACCAAGGTCAGCAGCATATATATGATCCACTAGCCCATCATTGTCCCTATCCAATACTGTAATTCCACCTGTGATACTATGAATCATATCTGTTGTCTTGGTATTTACACCGCTACCAGTTTCACCGCTAGTTGACCATATTAGCGTACCATCATTTGCATTGACCATATAAATGGCATTGCCTCTTGCAGGTTCAGCAGTAGTAGCGGTATATTCATCATTTTCATACTTGATGTCATAGCCACCTCCAAATATGAGCACATTGATTGGCTCTGCATCTTTTGTCAGGCGAATTTTAGCGGCAGTGGGTTTACTCCAAATTTGACCTAAGCGCGCAAAAGTACTATTCGTCGCGTTGTTACGTCCTTCTGGTGTAAAAGTAAACAATACCTTAGGGCTATTTTTATCTGTTATGTCTACTCCATAGAATGCCTCACCACCCATACGTAGACCACCGTAGGCGAACATACCTTTTCCCTTACTTGGCACAGCATCTACTTTTACTTTTTTAGCTTCTAAGTCATAATTGTAATCAGTAACAACCAACCAAGGAGCGTCTACACCGAAATACGGCTCACCAACTTTTGCCCTTGTCGAACTATCAACCAAAGCGATTGGTTGGCTTTCTAACATCTTCTTGGGAATGATGGCATATGTCTCTTCACCTTTATCAGAATCTACCAAATGCAAAGCACCATCCATAGAACCGAACAAAACGTAATCGTCACGCGTGCTGGTTATACGACCATTATCATCTAACGTCGCACTATAAGAGATTGCAGCAGGCTTTGAGTGAACAACACCCCCTAAAACCTTAACTGCCTTAGTAGGTTTAGTAAGTTGTAGATCTTCTACGTTCTTCGTGTCGGTCGGCTGCCCCTCACTCGTTAACACACTCTCAAAGCCCAAGAAACTTAGCAAGCGGCGCTTATTGATTTGCGTATAAGTAGCCGTATCTATGAGTGTATTGAACCCTTGTGGCTTACCACTACTATCAACACTCAATTTACGTAAAGTTGGTGTTTTATTACTACTAGAAGTATAGTCTTCAACATAAAGGGTACGTAAACTACCTAGACCTGAATTTGGCGACTTTAATTGAGCATATACGCCACCCGCTTCTACATCATTATTTGACGTTTTACCACCTTTAATATAATCACCGTTCTGCCATAGATCTTGAGTAGTGGCACTAAGATCACCAGCGACATCTTTATATAGTAAGTTTTTATTTTTGCCGAACAGTGTACCTTGATCTAGGTCGTATTTTTTAAGATTTCCTTTCCAAATACTTGCTGCTGAAGCTATATCAGGATCTAGCATAGGTAAATAGGCATATGCTAATTGATTAGAAGCACGGTACGGATCGTTAGGGACAGTTATGGTTCCTGATGGTGAAGTATTGATAATCTGCACCAAGTTGGCTGCAAAATCTACAATACTGGCTGCGATTTCAGAAGACTCTTCAGTATAGTAAAAACCACCATCACCGAAAGTTTTGGTCTCATTATCCCCTTTACGTTCTCCCAATCTACATAGATTACGAACATCTGAATCTCTTGATGCGCTTCCACTTTCACAGTCTGTAACTTTTACTAGTTTGCCGCTAGTTACAATATCTCTAGTACCTGTTAGTCCTGCAAATGTTTTACCAAAACCCACTGTTGCCGTTTTAATAGGTAGTTTGCCAGGATTTAATGGATTCCTCAGTAGCGCAGAATAGGTCGCCATACATCCCCAACCTTGATTGGTACTGCCACCTAAACCGCCTCCTGCTAAAGAATTGTTACAGGAATTCATTGATAAAGTAGATTCCTTTAGGGACGCGTTCATTATATCTAGTGAGTTAGAGTTACTGATATTATTAGAAGGCTCACCATCCGTTAATAAGTAAATACCGTTTCCACTACATTCACTTTTATTTAAAGGAGAAGTATAGTCGTTTTTATTTGTGTTTAACTTTTTAGAAGTTGCTATTGAGCCAGGGAATCCACTAAATGAGTTACTACCACTTCCAAAATACGTACGTCCACTATCAGCATGGTCCATATTAGAATCAACACTATAGTTCGGTAGTACATCAGAGCTACTTGACCAGCTACCCCACTTATTACAATCGTATATATGTATACCTAGTTCATTATCAAATGATAATGAACTGTCATTGCCGTTACAACGACGCCATTCATTTCTGCCATTACGAATCTCACGTTCGGCAACGACTTTGGTATCAGAAATAGTTGTCGCCCCCATCATATAGGCACCTGCCTCTGTAAGTGCAGACGCAGTAGGTGTTCCACCATTAGCTGTTAAGCTCTTAATTTCTTTGATAAGATTAATACGTTGATCAGGTGTTAAGGCAAAAGTAGGAGCTACCACATAGGCTGATTTTCCATCACTATTATAACTAAAGGCACCGACGCCTATTTCATAATCATCGGGTAAGTTTCCTTTATTAGCTACTCTTTTATCTGCTTGAATTTTATTACCAATGTATACCTCATCAGCCAGCAACTCTATGAGAGCTTTTTGTAAACGTGTCAATCTATCAAATCGCATATTTCTATTATTAGAAGATATATAACAACCTTTAGGTACAAAGCTCACACTCTCCTTAAGATTTCCGTTTATTTTTCCATTTGAATCGCGTTGCCGAACTACTGCTGTAATCTCTTCTGAACTCTGACTGCTATAGCTACTACTACAACTGCCATAATCTACTGGTATACTCCTACTATCCATACTTCCTGAAATATCAAGCATCATAAAGATGGTTGCCGTGCCTGCTTTTGCTGGTGCATAAATCTCTAGATCACCAATAGGTTTATGATTAGGATTAGCTGCTTGTACCATAGTACCAGTCATACCGATAACGATTACTGCTGTTAGAGCTTTTATAGTCCATGACTTCCGATTAAATGCGTTGTTTTTTATATTATTCATGACTGACTCCTTAAACGGATTGAGTTATCGAGCGGATAATCATTAGCAGTCATGTAATGGCCATTTAACAATTATATATTCGCTACTTAAATGTACTCTAATAACTATATGGTGTTATCTATACTTAATTGCGGAAAACTAGTTGGTTGGTAGTGTACAAATCACACCTTTCCCTTTACCAAAGTCGACACAGTTCTTGCGTAATGACAAATTTTCTACGTTTGCCACTTCGTAGAGTACAGTACTCGGTACGCTTTCCTTTGCCATACAGCCACCAATTGCGTCTTCAGCCTTTGTCACTGTTGCTACTCGACTGGTCTTTTTAAAACAGTCTTTAGCTGCATCCGTTTTACCAGAATAGGCAGGTAAAATTGCCGTGCTATTAATATCAAACATAAACGCTTGGCTTGATATCTCACTACTGTCTTGACCGATAGTATAGCTACGAAATACTTCATTATTAGCATTTGATTCAGTTAGTGAAATATTTACTTGAGTCATACTCGCATTACGATCACTGACATAGTCTGCTGGTGTCGATGGATTACAATAACCAACTTCACTACCTACTATATTACCGCCATCTTTTGTATTAATAGTCGTTTTATTAATATCAAAGAAGCGACCACGTGGGCGAAAACAAAATACATATTCATGTTCGGCACTATTGGCATCTAGGATAAAATGCCCGAAAGGTCCTGTACGTGACAGCATATCTGTATAAACTTCTGCATCACTATTTCCATTGACACCTTGTTCGATATTTTGATTGGCGTTATCCGCTGACTGCAATAGCAAAGTATTAATCTGATCACTGGTTGCTAGTCGTAAATCTGTAGTACTTTGCTTGACAGCAATAACACCGACCAAAATAATCAATACCAAAAATAGTAGCACTACAATTAATACAGCGCCTTGCTGCGCTGATACAGAGCCATTAAATGACTGATAACGAGATGTAGTTGACATATTTTCCTCTTTTGGTGCAGTACTAATTGCTATTAACTGGTATACCAGTCACTGACATAACACGTGCATTACGCAATAGATTGATTGATTCATAGCTTCGTCGATAGTATTTAGTCGCTTCAGTTTTTAATGCATGGTCTGTACCAAATACATTAAAGCTGGTTTTGTCTATATTACTAATTAATGGTGTGCTACTGCGAACAATGACACCCAATTTAATTGTTGTGATTGCAGGCTTATCACCAACTAAAGGTTTATCCACATTGAGATACGTGCTTGAAGGTAGATAGGTCAAACCATTAACATCTCCTAGTGTACCTAGTAATACTTTAAATTGGTCGATAGCTGGTATCATCACTTCACCATTATCGCCTAAAGCAGTGACAATCCCTGCACTGCTCAAACGACCTGAGTCACAAGCCAAAACTAAATTCTGAGAGCCTGTAACAGCCGTCTTACCTGCTACTGGACGAACAAAATAACGCTCAATAACCCAGTCACTGCTACCAGCGACAATCTCTTTACCTTCACAATCAAATAAAGCATTTGGGGTAATGTTTCTATATTGAATGGTCAACTGGTCACTAGCAATATTAGTATTTGATATACCTGTCCAACCGTTAGCACCTGCAGTTCCTGTCTGACCAGCACTGACTGTAAGATAACCAGTATCTGCATAACTACTGTTGCCCAAGTTAGCACCTTTTAATACAACACCACCATTTTTTGTAGTGTCATTAATATTAGTAATTGGATTACCAAGATTAGCAATACGAATTTGATTCTCTAATGACTGTAGCGCAAATATTGTACTGTCTTGAACTTCTGAAGCACCTTGTTGTACCGTGACCGTACGAGTACTGATGATATAAACTTGGATCACTGCGGCTGATATCAATAAACCTAAAACTAATGATACCATCAGCTCAATAAGGGTAAATCCGGCAACATCAGAACGTATGACGTCGGAGGTATAGGTTTTAGTATTGTGGCTGTCCATTAATATGCCTCCGATATTAGGCATTGACTGCCTGTCTTATAAACCCCTTTACTATTGGCACATGCCTTCGCATCTGTATCATCTAATAATGCTTTGCTATCATTCCAAGCAGTAACAATACACATCTGGCGTTGGATAGCCTGCGTCGTCGTCCCTGGACAAGTAACAATAGCGAGCTTGATATCTTCATCTTTTGCTAACTGTTTAATCATTAACGCATCACGGGTAGCAAGCTGACTGATATTGCATAATTTATTTGGGATTTTTTTACCATTAGCATCAGTTGTGACACCAGTTGATAGACAATTATCCGTGCCACTACGGCTAATTATCTTAGTATCAACTTTGATATTATCTGTTGCAGTACTAGTAATAACAGCTTGTATAGTCGGTATACCAAGTGCCGTATTCGGAGACACACTGGTGAAAGTAGAGCCACTACCAGTCACATAAGCCTCAGGATAGGCACGCATCACCTCAGCCAAGTTGCGCACGACAGTTAAAGATTTAGTACGCACAAGACTCTCATCAGTGGCACTAATGGCACGCATTTGTAGCGCACTAAAACCTAATACAGCAACAGATAGAAGCAAAACAGCAACCAATACCTCGACTAAACCCACACCATGCTGATTATTCAGGCGTTTCATGGGCAGGTCCCTCCCAACTTATTAGTGATATTAGCGATCTTACTTACTTCAATCTGTCGTGACTTCACACTCTTATTGCTATCACAGATAGTGTAAATAATTGAATCAACTCTTTTACTCGGTTTGAAGGTGATAGTGTTTTTAGACTCAGAGTCAGTAATGGTGCTTTTAGCGCTATAGCTATAGCTTGAAACATTTGCAACACTAATAACTCCTACATTAGTACCATTATTGTTGTATGTGAAAGTAAGGTCTTGACGACGAATAATGCTCTCAGCCTTAGCCTCTTTTAAAGCGTTTTCTAACGTTGAAGCAGTCGACTTAACTCTTTGATTGGCAAGCTGAGTACTGATACTAGGTGCTGCAATACCGACAATAATGGCAAGCACGGCAATCGTTACCATTAGCTCAATCAGCGTAAACCCTGAGCTAGTCATGCGTAATTTCTGTGGTCGATTGTTAGCCGATGCTTTCACGTTAAATTCCTATATAGCTGCTGGCATATTCAAGCAGGACTGGCTTTACAGTCGTAGTGAATACCTAATATTTAAGCAGGCTTTAATATAAAATAGTCAACTATAGCCATGCAATTTTTGTTCCATAAAACAAGTTATCTAATCAGCTTAAACACTTTACTTCTCTATCTTTAAAGCAGGCTAGCTATTGGCTATTAGCAGCATATGTTTATAGTCTATGTTATTGTCAATATAGCGTGGGAGTAAAATATTAGCAACATAATAGCAACATAATAGTAGTTGCCAACAAGTTTGACTAGCATCTATGACTGGCTACCATGCGCTAAGGCATAGGCATATAGATAATATTTATTATTGGAGTTAAAGGCTACTGCAGGAGAATTTGACAGAATGCGAGCTAAGGCTTGTAAACTTGCTCCCGTAGTTGCCACATCATCAAATAAGATAAGGCGTTTAACGGGAGAAGGCTCTAGTAAAGTAAAGGCATTGTCTAGATTGCTCAAGCGTTCGGCACGGGTGAGTCCTTGCTGACTGACCGTATTATCAATACGCTTGATACCTTGCCATAAAGGAATGTCCCAATGCTTAGATAAATGCGCGGCCAAAATACTGACAGGATCGAAGCCACGTTTAATGAGACGCTCATCGGTCGTTGGCATAGCGACAATCACACTATTATCATGATGGCAACCATGAGGTCGTGGTAGTTGACGTATCACATGTAACAATAATGGCAGCTTTGTCATATCCTCATGATGCTTGAAGGCTCTAATAGCTTGGCGCATGGGATAGTCATAGTAAGTTGCTGCTTGAATGGTGAGCGTCATGCCAGCAGTAATATCAACTTCAAATGGCTTAGGCAACCACGCAATACTGCTATGGCAGCTGATGCACAGCAATCCGCTACTAAAACGGCTATAGAGTTGCTTTCGGATTTTGCTAAAAGAAGAATGGCTACCTGATAAAGAGCTCGATGCGTTTTCAGCTAATAAACTGTTTTGACTGAATAATGGAGCGTTTGACGAGGAGGGATTTTGTAACAGCTGTGATTGCGGAGTACTACGATAAACGGCACATAACTGGCAGCGTAAGTTTATATACTCTGCCAGCCATAGTCCGGCTTGATAAGGCGCTAAGTGACGCATGACTTGCTGTCACTATAGGCACCGATATTTAAAGCGCTAATATTACAGCCCTTTCCAATCATTGAGTACGATACCAAAGCCGATAGAAGTATTCTCATAGTTATAATCTACGATAGATTCGCCATAACCTTGGAATACCTGCACAAAACCATTAACATTTTTCGATAAAGGATAAATATAATCGATTTGCGCAGCGCCTTTATTGGTGCCTGGATTATAGCGCAACGTACCACTTAGGCTTTGTTGACTCGGTAAATCATATAAGAACTTGATATCGCCATAACCCATAAAATCTTCAATATCGGGATTGTCTTCACTGCTGTCATTTTCATTGTTCACTCGTAACCAGAATCGCGGTATGACAGATAATTTACCCCACTCTGCCCCTGCCATCACATAAGCACGGTTCCACGAGCGTGATAATGGATCATCTTGACCATTTGAGTGATGAATAGCACCTGCTCCGAGCATGCGCAGTCGTCCACCAAAAGGCAGATTTGCTGTCACAGGCTGGGTCAAAAATACCTCTGGCTGATAATCGGTTGCACGAAATGGTCGTGAGTTGTCTTCATTATAAACCTGCCAATGCGACTCCTGAGTATAACCAAACCACAAATCAGCATTGGTATTAAACAAATCTTCTGCAACTTTGGTCTTTAATGATAGTTGAAACTTCAAATCCGTATTACGAGTGTCGTTAGACGTAAAAGGTTTTTCCGGTTGAGGTCGAGTGGATGTACTTGGGCTTAAATTGGGATCAAAGGTATAAAACAGTGGCATAACATAGGTTGGACGATAGGCTCTGACTGTCCATGTACCGCGTTCACTGTTTTTATCAAGATCATATGCTAAGCTTAGCGGCGTATATTTTTCAATATCTGCTTGAGTCACGCCGACACTTTCCAGTACTTCTGCTTCTCTTTGCGTCAGTCCAACCGTATCCAAGCTTTCAGTCTCAGCGGGCGGGTTTGTTTCAATATCTTGAGGATAATTGCTCGAAACCTTTTTAGCGATGACATTGCCATTGGCAGTAATGGTACTGGTTTCTTCAGCCAGTATGACTTGAGGGTTGCCTGACAGCGTACTTATAACCGTTTTTGCCAAATCTACTGGCTGTTTACTTGTGACATAACTTGGCGTTTTGCCTTGTTCTGCAACCTTATCAAAGCACGCCAAACGGGCAGAACTGGTCTGTACTTGAGTACATTCAAAGAACAGAGCAGCCTGCTGAGCGATAAAATCTTCGCTTACTGCATTGCTATTTTGCACAGCGATACTGGTATTTATAGGCTGTAAGCTCTTAGCCTGAGCTGTATCAGCAGCCTGAGCTTGTACTGTGAAACAAGTGAGCGCTATACCAACGGCAATATGTAGAGAGCATTTAGTCGTTCGGAGCATCATTTTTTTTGGCGTTTCAAGTTTATTTACAGAGAGGCGCTGCGAAGTAATATGGGAAAACATAAGTATCCTTTATTCAACTGATCATTACTGTCAATAGAATATATGAGGTGATTGATATAACAATTAGCATCGACGCTAAACTGGCATAAAAAATCAATATAACTTGGAGATAAAGGGTTGCTGTTACGCTGAATAATGCGCATTTAGCAATGTTGCTTTATTGTAATGAAAACGTACACACTATACTAGCTTTATTGCTGCATAATGTAGCGCTAAATAGATATAAGTAGCATAAAACCAAATGCTTATAATGAGTACAGAATAAAAAAAGGACCCTTTAACAAGTGTCTTGCTAATGACACTCTCAAAGTAATGTTGCTTTATTTAGCACGAAATACAACTAATCGAGTGCTGCAAGCCTTCTTCTAAGAAAAAATAAAAAAGCCAACATACTATGACAGTACGTTGGCTTTTTTATAGGAATCGTATTAAGGCATCTAAAGAAATAAAACAAAGATTTCCGATACGACTATTATTTATTTAATGCCGTCAAAGTCTGCTCAAACTCTGCACGACCAATCTCACCCACTTGTTTTTGTACCAATTGACCATCTTGGTAATACAATAAAGTTGGTGGTCCAAATAATTTATAACGTGCTAAAATTGCCTTAGAATCTGCCGTGGTTTCCGTAATATCGAGTCGTACCAATTGCCAGTCTTGCATTTGTGCAGGACGATTGGTAAATAAATTCTTATCCATAATGCGACATTCAATACACCAATCAGCGGTCAAATCGACCAAAACTTTAGGATTGGCGGCAGTGATAACATCCAATTCTGCCAACGTAGTGATATGCTTATCTGAGTTATTCGTCGCATTATTTTGAGCGCCAGCTTGACCGTTAGCTGACTGCACTAACATAGGGGCGGCACTTAATGAAGCTAACGGATGTAAGCTATCATCATTACCAAGTGCGGCACCAATCACTAAAGTAGCAGCCCAAATACCAGCTATCAAACCGATGGCTTGCGATAGCATTCGACCTTTACCACGCCAGCTCCATGCCCATGTTGCCACAACCATAAACCATAATGCCCATACCAGTAACATTACTGACGATATAAAGACCCGCTCTATTAATAGTAACGCTACGGCAAATAACAATAAGGCAAAACCTTGCTTGACCCAGTTCATCCACTCGCCCGCTTTTGGCATAATTTTGCCTTGGGTAGCACCAATCAAAATCAGTGGTGCTGACAAGCCAAAGCCTAGCATAAATAGGGCAGCAAAACCCAATAGCGGATTACCAATCGTTGAGACAGCAAGTAAAGCGCCAAATAATGGTGCAGAAACACAAGGCGATACTACCAATGCTGATAAAAATCCAGCAGCTAAACTGCCACCAGCGCTACCAAGCTTACTATCGCCTGCTTGGATTAAGCCCTGCATCTTACTACTGATAAAATGCGGCAAACGAATGGTAAATACTTCAAGCATGTAAAGGGCTAACAAAACGAATATTACTGCAAAACTGATCAGGATGATTGGGTTTTGTAGCCAGCCGATAATGCCGAGTGACTCACCAAATACAGCAATGACAGCACCAAGTATCCCGTAAGCAATCGACACCCCAATCGCATAACTTGTCGTTAAAATGACACCTTTTTTAACCGTTGGATTTTGCTGACGGGCGACAATATTTGCGACGATAGGTAACATAGGTAGTACGCACGGCGTAAGCGCTAAGCCAAGCCCTGCCAAAAACAATAACCCTAATGCCAACCAAGGATGCTTGGCTAAGCCAAACGGATCGCCATCAGCCAAATTATCTGCGGTAGCTAGCGTATCATTTGTCGGAGCAACATTATCTGTTAACAGTGTATCAGCGCCAGAAATCGTATTGGTGGCGCCAAGCTCTCCATCTAAAGCCTCATCATCCAACAACGCATAATCAATGACCTCATCTTCTTCTGCAAGCGCTTGCTCTGTTTCAGGACTCATTGCCTCAGTACTGTCTATACTTGTGGCATTTGGCGCCTCTGATGTTGTGACGCTATTGCTATTATTTACCGAATTTACATTAGTAGTAGTCTCTTGATTGACATCGCCTTTAGCAACACTAGTGACATTACTTGTCGTATTGACCACCGCTTGCGGCGCGCTTGCAACGATATCGACAGTGGTTTTTATTTTCTCAGGCGGATAGCAAAGTCCTGCTTTGGCGCAGCCTTGCCAAGCAATCACCACCGCTGCATTGTCAATGCTCTTGCCACTAGTACTCAGAGTAGTAGTGGCTACCATATTTTTTTGATCAAATACTGGCACTTTACCAAAAGTTGGATCATCAATTAAGACAGGCGTTTGACTAAAAGTAAACGTTGCCGCCGTAACCCCAGCAGGCAAAGTGAGTTTAAGCTGATTCTTATAAACATAATGTTCTGGAGTGATATCAAAATTAATCGATAACTGAGTGCCAGCTTTGACAGCTTTACTGCTACTCGTGACTTGGAAGGCTTTATCCACTGACAAAAATTTCGATTGTCCAGCGCTTTGATTGCTACTAAAAAGATCGCCCAATCCTGCTGCCTGCGTCGTCATAGTCGTCGCAGTCAATCCTGCAAATAACGAGCTACTCGCTATAGTCAATGCCAGTAAATAAGACTTCTTTGGCACTTTATTTACAACTGATGGCTGATTATTTGAGGACTGATTTCTTGTGGATACCGCTTTAAATGACGAAATGCTTTTTGCTGTCTTAATGGACATAAAGGACTACCTGTTATAACGACGATATAAATCAACCTACTTGCGCTATCTATTGGTGACTAACGTTTGACTGCAATGTTTAACGTGGTTTTGACCTTTTCTGGCGGATAGCATAGTCCAGCTTGAGCACAACCTTGCCAGCCAATCACAACCGGCACATTCTTTGCCGCTTTACCGTTTTTGGTCGTCATCATAGTCGTTGCTATCACAGTTTTTTGCGTAAATACGGGTACCTTGCCAAAGGTTGGATCATCAATAGAAACCGGCGATTGGCTAAAGGTAAATGGCGCGGCACTGATACCTTTTGGAAAACTTAAGGTCAGCTTATCTTTATACACGTAATGACCTGATGTGATATCAAAAGCGATCGATAACTGCGTGCCTTTAGCCGTCGCTTTGGTACTGCTAGTCACTTGAAATGCCTTGTCAACGGGCAAAAATTTTGATTGCTGAGCACTATTATTACTAAACAATTCCCCCAGACCTGCAGCTTGAGTCGCAACAGACGTCATTGACAAAGTAGTCATCAAAGCAGTGGCTGTTATAGCAAGCAAATAAGGCTTTTTAGTTGATTGTTTATTCATGATAATTGATTTCGATTTTGATGTTTCAATAGACATATGATTACCTCGGATTACTAGAAGAACAGCTGTTTTTTTACAATCAATAGAAAATAGTCAATCGTTTTAATAATAAATAGCAGGGTTAAGATTCCGCTTATCTGGATTTAAAGTTATAGTTAAAATATCTCAAAAGCGCTACAGTGCTGCTGATATAAATTTTTTGCAGCCTCTGTCTGCGTAGGCACAGCAAGCAAGAAAAATGAATATCAGCAGTACTTGATGTATCGATGTAACTTTTCCCTGACTATAGTGATATTTATAGTTAGCGATATTCATAAAAAATATCAACCAATAACATCTTATTGGTTGATATATTAGTCTCATTAAAAGTGCTTTTAGCGCCAAGGTATTTATCATGGTATCGCTTGCAAACAATACCTAAATAACTGAGTAGGCTAGAGCTTATAGCTGAGCATAAAGATCAGCATCCTGCCCTTCTCCGCCCTGTTCGCCATCAGCCCCTAGAGAAAATAAATCATAAGGTCGACCTTCACTACCCGGGGCAACATATTGCAGCTCGTTTTCCCAGCCATCCGTTGGATATCCGCCTTTAATATAACCACCGTCAGGATAATTCTTAGCTTCCGCTGGCGGCGTGGTGAGTGCTTCTAAGCCTTGAGCCGTCGTTGGATAGCGCGAATTATCTACTTTATACATATCTAGCGCATTTGATACTGTTGATAGCGCTGTTTCAGTGGTTTTAACCCGTGCTTTATCACTTTGTCCGACCACCTTTGGCACCACTAGACCAGCAAGAATGGCCAAAATCACAATCACCACCATGATTTCAATCAAGGTAAATCCTGATTGGAGATTGATTACGCGCTGAGTGCTTGATAAAGCAACAGCTTTCTGACTTTGCGCTGCCGCTAAACACTCTGGCGTATCATCCATATTGCTTGGTGAAATCGTACTTACTCGAATATTATCAGTCATAGTCATCGCTTCTGGCATCGCTTTTCGCGTCAAGGTTATATAAATAATGAAGATGACGTTTGTTTAAGTTACCTTTATCGTCACATTCATAATAGGCATATTTACAGTGTCTTAAGGAGCACTGAAACGATTATTACTATAAACCATGGTTTTACTTTTATCCAGCATTGAAGGCAGGTTGTCATTTATGTCAATGTGTCATTAATAATCTATGATGGCTAACCTTTTGAAATAGCGTTTGACTGTTACTTATAACTGATACTTACTATAACGCAAGGTTAGATTTGACAAAAGTAAAAGCGTTGGCCGGTCAATAATATACAACAGTAAGCAAAACTTAAGAAACGTAGCCAAATTTGAAGTCAAATCATTAGAATATAAATAAAAAAATGAATCAAAGTATTAGAAGTATAGAGGCTGTATTTGAAAATACAAAATATGGAAACAGAAATGCTGTTAAGCATAAGGGTAATAAAACAACTATTACTAACAGGAGCGTATATTTAAGGTTGATAAAAACTAGCCAGCCAAGTCATTCATATTCACAATTGGCAGCATCACCGCCATTACGATAATCATGACGACCACACCCATCAGCACCAGCATTAAAGGCTCAAGTAATGACAATAAAGTACTGATGAAATTGGTGGCTTCTGCCTCTTGCATATTGGCAGCACGGCTAAGCATATTTTCAAGCTCGCCCGAGTTTTCACCACTTTTAATCATTTGCACCATCATCGGCGGAAAATAGGGCGATTTGTCTAATTGACTCGACAGACTTGAACCCTCTGTCACTCTATCTGCAGCGGTAATGATGGTTTTTTGAATATGCAAATTGGTGGTGACCGCAGCGCCAATATGGAGCGCTTCAATCAATGGCACACCAGAGCGCACCAATATCGCAAGCGTACTGGCAAAGCGCGCCGCATTCAACCCTTTCGATAAGCGTGCCAGTATAGGCAATCTTAGCACAGCACTATCTATGGCAAGTTTGCCCGCTTGCGTCTGAGCAAAGCGATAGAATAAAAATGCCGTTCCTGCCAACACTAGCAGCATCAGCCACCACCACTGGGTAATGATATTTGATAAGCTAAGGACAATTTGGGTAATTAAAGGCAGGGCTTGTTCGGACTGCTCAAACACTTTGACAATTTTTGGTACTACAAAGCTCATTAACCCCATAATTACGCCAACTGCCATCACCATCAGCACGATGGGATAAACCATAGCGCCTTGTATTTTTTTCTGTAAGGCAAAGCGATTTTCGGTGTAATCGGCAAGCTGATTTAAGATCAAGTCCAAATGACCAGATTTTTCTCCAGCTGCAATGGTAGCGATATATAATGGCGGAAAGCTCGCCGCTTGCTGCAAAGCGCGCGCCAAACTGAGACCTTCTAGAACATGCGAGCGCACGGCAAGCATCAAAGATTTGATATGGGTTTTTGGCGATTGTTTGGCGACAGCTGCCAAAGTTTCCTCTAACGGAATACCAGCAGCAAGTAATACAGATAGCTGACGGGTAAGCAGTGCCAGCTCATAAGCAGAGGGTTTTTTATAGCGGCTTTTATGCTGACTTTGCCTATCATTGACGGCGTTGACTTCGACGGGCGTCCATTGTTTATCACGCAGCTGCTGGCGTACTTGCCGCGCAGAATCACCTTCAAGCAAGCCTTTTTGGATGCCGCCGCGATCGTCAAGCGCTTTATAATGATAAGCGGGCATAGCAGCGGATATCCTAAGGCGGTCAAGAGTAAAAGAGGATGGATCAAGATTTGAAAAGTTGGCTTATTAAAAGAATAGACGACTTAAAGAAGCGGCGTAGAATCGTTACTATCCGGCATCAAGCCTTGCAATAATAGAACATCTAAATGCTGTTGTTGTAGCTTTTTATCAAAATCATTGACTTCAGCGATCAGCATACGCTCAATGCGCTTATCACTGGC
Source organism: Psychrobacter sp. SC65A.3 (assembly GCF_025642195.1). NCBI lineage: Bacteria > Pseudomonadati > Pseudomonadota > Gammaproteobacteria > Moraxellales > Moraxellaceae > Psychrobacter > Psychrobacter sp. SC65A.3. The sequence continues at coordinate 2,694,534 of NZ_CP106752.1, forward strand.
AAACACACTGAGACGTGCACAAATGACCGCCAATTGATAAATACGTTTTTTGCAATAACCGTCTAAACCTTGTAGCAATCTGACCATGTGCGGGGTTTCAAGGCTGGCATAATCATAATCACTCACCACATCCTGACCAAGTGCTGTCACGCCATAGGTAATAGATAAATGGGCGCAAAAATAACAGCTGAATAAATAGCCAACCACATGTCCTATATAATAACCACGATCGTAAGTAAAGCTACTGACGCCAAAGTGCCCGAGCACATAGCTGTTCAAACTGCCTTGATCAAAGATAGGTTTATTATGCTTTAGCTTGCCGACGGTGGCAAAGCATAATGGATTATGTCCATCCTGTATTGTCAACTGCCAACCTGCAGGTTGCTGAGCTGGCATATGGCGTACAATATCTTCGATGATGTCATCGACCACATGCAGCTGCTGCCATAAGCGCTCAATGGCATCCGTATCCATCAAACCGCGTTTATCCAGCTGCTGTGCAAGCAAATATTGCTGGTATTCGGCAAATTGTGTTTTGAGGGTATGTACAAGGTAAGTCGGACGGATAGCAGCAGAAGCCAAATATAATTGCTGCGTGCGCTCATGCTGCGCCCGATAAAGTGCCACGCGCTGAGTAGCAATACTACTGTCACTTGCAGAGATAGATGAGCTTTGGTTTATCAGAGTATGATTAGCAGTATTTATATTAGCAGAGCTAGTCTCTGTCAAGCTGCCATCCGCATTTGGCAAAACAAATAATGCTAATAATGCCGCTTTATCAAGCCGAATAGCCATACCTGCCTGTGCGCTATTTTCCTGCTGAAGATTTGAGTCATGCTGATTATTGTTAGCTTTGACTCTGCTATTAAGTTTGTCTTTATGATTAATAGACGCAGAAGAATCTTGTAGATCATTTGATTTTACGCTTGGTTTTGCGGTCGGTTCAGTCATAAAACACCATCAGCTGCAAAAATAAACATCACCTAAGTCATACTATATTCTGGATAGACCGTAATATATAAGCATAAAATATAGGTCGCTAAAACACCGTCGCAACTAGGCGACTTATTACTTCATTGTCATTCCATAGTACCTTAACCTACACTCATTGTCAGCTGTGCAAGATCGAAATGCTAATGATGAAAAATTATTATCAGATAGACGCTATTATATCACTGACTCAGTTTAGAAAATATCACACAGCTTGGATGACTATTTATGTGTGAAGTAGCAGCTAAGCAAGGTTTTGTTTTTGATATTGCTGGCGGTACGCTTTTGGCGATATGCCATATACACGCTTAAAGGCTTGGCTAAAAGTTGAGTCTGAGGCATAACCCACTAGCTCACTAATACGGCTGATACTATTTTGCTGCAAACGCAAATAACGTGCCGCCAGACGCAAACGGTAGTCAATCAGGTAGGTCAACGGCGGCATACCAACCACGTCTTTGAAACGCTGCGCAAAACTCGAGCGTGACATACCTGCAACTTCAGCAAGCTCATGAATGCTCCAGTTTTGGCTTGGATTTTCGTGCATGGCGACCAATGCCTTGGTTAAAAACGGGTCTTTCATGGCTTTTAGCCAACTGTCCGTGGCTTCGGGCAAACTTTCGATATAAACCCGCAAACACTCAATCATCATAATACTTGCCCAATGATTGATAATCGCCGTCTTACCCATCCGCTCATGCTCAGCTTCTAACGTCAGCAGTCGAATCTCAACATCAATCACCTCGAACCGACCATCAGATTCATCGTTAATTTCAGGCAATATCGTTGGTAGCACTGATAATAAAGGACGAATCATCTCTTTATCGTACTTGCATTCAATCAGTATCAAAGATGATTGGGCATCACCATCGCCCTGAATATCAAGCACTTGTTCCGTGCAATTAGTAAGCAACTCATCCAAAGGTTTGGCACTCTCACCATGATGGTTGAGCGCGTAACTGACATGATTGTGCGCGCTAGGAATCATAATAATGTCGCCAGCATGCGCTTCTCTGAGTCCACTGCCCATATCAATACAAAAGCTACCGGACATCACCAAATAAAACACAATCGTATCTTGTCTAGTGAGTGAGTAAGACCAATTGCCTGTACCATTTAAGCGATAGTATTTCGTATCGAATAAATGCACATTTTGTAGTAACACGCTTAATGCATCCATTAACCATTTCCTCAATAACAGCTGCTCAATAACGCGCCACTTTAATAAAAAAATCGCATTAATATGAGGATCGATTTTATTTAAAAATATAGTGCTACTGAGATGAATTTTTCTTTGACAGTACAGCTAATATACCTTTATAAAGCCCTTACGACACAATATGTATCATAAAAAAAATGATAAAAAACGCCAGTAGACTGTTAGATCATGAGCGATTTAAAAGGTTTAGGACTATCACAGAGGCAAAAAGATATAAAATAGACAGGTACAAAAAAATGCCAAAAATGGCAGCGGCTTTTTTTAAATGATTTTAATATAGAATATAAACAGAAGGGATATAGCAAAAAAATGGGGCGACTGATGGGACTCGAACCCACGACAACCGAGATCACAACCCGGGGCTCTACCAACTGAGCTACAACCGCCATAACTGTTGCCAAAATTCGGCAATATATGCAGGCTAAATGGTGCGCCTGGCAGGATTCGAACCTGCGGCCACCTCCTTAGAAGGGAGATGCTCTATCCAACTGAGCTACAGGCGCTCTTAGAGGACTTTTACATATTTTGGTCCGCTTGATATACAAGAAACCAAACCATTATACATAAAAAAAAGCCTGTAAGGCTCTTAAATAGATGGTCGGAGTGATAGGATTCGAACCTACGACCCTCTGGTCCCAAACCAGATGCGCTACCAAACTGCGCCACACTCCGAAATTCTCTATTAACACGATAGTTTGTTAATTAACTGGTTGTTGGCAATGCCACTAACTGGCTAACGTTCCTTGCTATCGAGGTGCACATATTAAGGGGAAACGCCGATGGTGTCAACACCTATTTTTAATTAATTTGAAATAACTGCTAAATTATTTAAAAAAGGCTTATTTCTTATAAACTGAGCGTCGACAACAAGCGCTACTTAACATAGTGCCTCATGAGCTAAGCGCATATTATACTAAATCTTATGTCGGAAGCAAGTCAGTGTTTATCGTACCTGTGCGCACATTAAAAGGTATCAGCCATAACTGAGCATAGGATAGACTTTCACTATTGTATATGTCCTGAGTATCTTGCTTTAATACAACCGCTCGTCTCTGATTGTCTTGTACTGGATATACCAGCCAGACTTGCTCTGCTTGATACGCCTGCGCATAGCTGCTCAGTTGATAAGCGTCGCTGGCACTAATAGCGCTGGCATGCGCTAAAGGCTTCCATTTAATATCGATCACATGACTATATTGACCTGCTTGTTTTTCTGGTGATGGATTTGCTCCTAAATTCTTTATTGGTAAAGCATCATCATGCTTCTCTTTATTTTTAGTATTCGAACGCATCTGGCGGTAAATCAATAAATCAGGACGAATAGACAAACACGCCTGCCCTTCTGCATCATTAAGCCAAACACGTTGCGCTTGGAATAATGGTTTATAGTCGTCGCTTAATTGCTGAAAAATCAAAGCGATACGCTGGCTTGCCCATTGCTCAAACGCTTGATTCATATCTATCAGTAAGCATAAGCGTGGCGGTGTAGACCTACTACCAAATGGTTTTGGTGCATTAATACTATGACCGATTTCCATATTTGATTGACTAAGCAGCCAATAAGCGAAATCTACCAGTTGCAAGGCGGCTTGTAATTGCTTTACTTGCAGCGGCTGAATGGCAAGCTCACGCTTTGCTTGAAGGTATATCGACTCTAGCTGGCGTATTTCATGCAGATGTAGGACAGACACTTGCTGCCACGGCTGTAAATGTAAAAGCAGACTTGATTGAGACAACAAAGGCATCAGCAGCGTCAGTGCGCTCTTAATCATGCGATTACCTAGCATGTCTTGGCTCAGCACACTGCGCTCACAAACGAATTTATGTGGCTGCATACTGTTATGACGTAATTGCTCTTTTATGAGTAAACGTCCTTGAATTGCTGCTTGGTTATGGATTTGGGTTTGATACTGTTTGGTCGGTTGATAATGAGCTAAGCGCTGCAAGAATTGCTCAATCAGCCAATTTGACAAGGGTAATGCTGCTAATGGTAGTGCGGCTAATTTATCATTATATTGACCAAAATTTTTGTTGTGAGGCGATTTGTTATCGTTACTATTCATTAGGTCTGACAGCATATTTTGTACCCAGTGACGGGTCTGTAAAATATCCGCATCTACTGGTGATTCATTTGACTGATATGGCTGCTTAATAGAGTTGCTAGCAGTGTTTGCAATAAATTTTGGCAGTATCTCAAGAGTCATGCCACTAGGCAGTACAATAACGCCAATATAATGTCCAACCTTGAGTTGCCACTGTCCTTGCTTGCGTTTAATACTAAATACTGACAGCTCTTGGGTTATCAGCCACTGAAAATCAGAGTCGTACAAGAAATTAGACGCTATTAAACGCTGATGTTCAAATACCGTCATGATATTCATTTCAGAGCTTTGAGTGTGCTTATGCGTATTTATCATCGATTAACATCCTCATGGATATAAGCGCTGATAGACGGCAAGCTGGGTGAACTTGCCAGTATTGGCAATAAGGTCAGTATTAATTGCATAACTGCCGGCATTTATAGATTGAGTAAAATAGGATTGCTGTCCTGCAAACATGGAGTTCTGAGAAGCTATACCATTCTCGCTAGCCATTTGAGTGGACATACCGTTATGTATTGACGTTTGACTATCATGAATAAATTGTGCCGATATTGGCTGCTGTTCATCTCTAAAAATATACTGCAAGACAGCCACTTGCCCGCCAGCTGCTTGGGCTAATTGTGGAATAATTTGCTCAGTAAGTGCCATTTGTAACTGCTCAAGACTATGCACGGAGAATAAAAATGCATGACCCATTTGCGCCTCAATCCCTAACGTTTGGCTAATACGATGATTTAAACCCGTTAATACTTTGGCTAAATTGATGCACTCCGCTTCGTCGACTATTTCTAATCCTTTATTGAGGTTGATAATCGGTAATAGCTCAGGCTGCGGCGGACAGTTAATAAAGCGAAAACGACGACGCAGTGCCATATCTAGTGGCGCTAACGAATGATCTTGGGTATTCATGGTCGCATAGATATCAACATTGGCAGGCACGCTAAACGCTCGCCCAGAGTATGCCAAACTTACTGTCATCGCATTGGGCGTACCTGCTCGTTTATCAGGTTCAATAAGGCTGAGCAATTCACCAAAAACGCGTGAGACGTTGGCACGATTAACCTCGTCAATCAGCATCGCATAACGCTGCTGAGGATCATTTGCCGCGCGCTGACAGAGCTTTAAAAAGGCGCCATCAGTAATGGCATAGCTCATTTGAGATGAGCTGTTATTCGACTGATTAGAAGCTGCCATTACCGGGCGAATGCCCTCGACAAACTCTTCATAGCCATATGCCTGATGGAAACTGACCATACTAAAGCGCTGTTGGCTAAAGCGTTGGTTTTGGCTAGCACTATTATCACGTTGCGCCTGCTGAAATTCTGACAATTGCTCTGACAATTCGCTTAATAGCATCAGGCTGTCAGGCAGTAAATACCACGCACCGCTAGGGTCTTTATCAAAATACGCTTGGCTGGCTCTATTTTTATACGCAACCGTCTGTGAGCTGGTTGGACTGTGCATTTGCAGTACAGACCACGCTGTATTACTTAAATTTTTCTCACGTGCGTTTTGTAATGCTTTGGCGATAAAAAACTCATGATTGACGATTTCAGGTACTTTTACTAAGTCCTGTTTTTGCGACTGAAAATCTAAAAATATTAAACACACCACATCACGCCAGTTCAATTCTTGCAATAACTGCTTGAGTAAATCCTCATTATTGGATTTAGGCAGATAGTCCGTATATTCTTTAGCAATTTGGAGCAATCGGTAGGTTTTACCAGTACCCGCGACGCCCGTATAAATAATATTGGTCGGCTTATCATCACACATATCAGGCATAACATTATCCAGCAAAAAAGTATAAAAAAGCGCTAGCATTTTATCATTATAGTTACTCATTCTACAGGGTATCAGTGCTTAAATTACTAACGCCTAAGATGCCGTTACGTCACTGTTATTTTGTAAGCGCAGCAGTACATGGTAATAATAGTAGCGACTGAGCAGTTAATGTACCATAACTAAAATAGCTGCTAGCATAAAGCCTATTCGGTGACTCATTTATGACATGAGCCTTTTAACCCTAGTATCATTAGCATTGTAAATCCCACTTAAATGAGGAATATTGTATGTCAGGATTATTAAAAAAACTCCCGATCAAACGGACCAATAAACTGCCAGCCAAAGTCTCTGAGAACACAAAGCCTGCAGTCGAAAAAACCAATAGCACGCTTAAACCAATCAGCAATCAATTTACCAAACTGTTATCTATCACCAAATATTTACCTGCTGGTGCACGTTCGAGCATTTTATCGAAAGCATTTGGTAAGGTAGTACCTTATGTGGGCACAACGGGTATCTACTATGAAACGGTCGAGCCAAACCAAGTGGTGGTCAGTTTAAATAATACCAAAGCGGTGCAAAACCATATCGGCTCCGTGCATGCAGTTGCCATTACTTTACTTGCTGAAACGGCAACGGGATTCATTTTAGGCTTAAACTTACCTGCTGATCGTGTACTATTGATTAAGTCTTATTCAGTGAATTTCTATCGACCGATTAAAAAAGGACAAATCGCTGCCATCGCAAGCTTATCTGATGAGCAGCGTTTAGATATTTTAAATACTCCGAAAGGCGAAATGATTATTCCATGTGTCATTCATGACCGTGAGTCGGACAGTGATCGCGACCCAATCGTAGTCGAGATGACATGGGCTTGGATACCCAAGTCTGAGTTAGAAGCGCGTCGTCAAGGCAAAGCTAATGAAAAGTCGGCAGAGGCTGATACTGAGTCTCATACCAAAGTAGTAGAAACAGACGCAAAAGTAGAAACTGAGTAAGACAATCAATCAGCTGATAATGATGAGGCTGTTTGAGATAACTAATATATTAAGAATACGTAAAGTAGTGCGCTATCCATGTTAAAGCATTTTTATAGCGCACTTCGTATAGCGGTGATTTATAAACTTATAATAAGGAGACAATGATGTCCAAAATGATTTCCAAAGCTACTTCTAAAACAGCGTTTACTAATTTATCCAAGGCTTTTCTTATCAGTATCTGTGCATTAGGATTTACCGTTAGTGCCACTGCTGCACCCGAAAAAACTTCAACTCATACACACCATGCAGCAACTATGACTAAGTCTAGCCCTGTGTTTTTAGGTGACGGCGGCAGTTATCCTTTCTCAGAAGCAGTCCGTGTCGGCGATACTTTGTATATGTCTGGTCAGATTGGCTTTAAAGATGGCAAGCTGGTCAAAGGCGGTGTTAAAGCCGAGGCCAAACAGACAATGGATAATATCAATATTACTTTATTAAAATACGGTTACCAAAAGTCAGATATCGTTAAGTGTATGGTGATGCTCACCGATATGGACGATTTTAATGACTTCAATAAAATCTACAAAGCTGAACTGGCAAAGCCTTATCCCGTCCGTTCAGCTTTTGGCGTAGCTGAATTGGCGGCAGGTGCCAGCGTTGAAGTTGAATGTATCGCTGTCAAATAAAAATGTCTCTTAAAATATTACTCTAAACAATCAAAGCGTCCTCTAGTAGGGCGCTTTCTTTGGTCACGCGTAGCACTTCTTCTAACGTCGTACGTCCCGCGATTACCTTACGCAAACCATCAGCACGAATCGATGGTGTCTTTTGGCGTGCGTATTCCTCTAGCTCATACTCGGCAGTATTGCTATGAATCATGCGTCGCAGCGCATCATCAACGGGCACCACTTCATATATCGCCGTCCGCCCTTTAAAGCCTGATTGGTTACACTTATCGCAGCCGACTGCTCTAGGTAGCTTGATAGCTTTATCTGTCAGATTATCAGCTGCAATATTGTCAGACATTGATTGAATACCAATCTCAGTAAACAATTTGGCTTGTTCATGGTCAGCCAGCTGCCAATCATGACAATGTGTACATAACGTACGTACCAAACGCTGGGCGACCACGCCTATCAATGATGATGATAATAAAAACGGCTCAACGCCCATATCTTGCAAGCGCGTAACCGCTCCAATAGCGGTGTTGGTATGTAGGGTTGATAATACCAAATGCCCTGTTAAAGATGCTTGCACAGCGATTTCTGCTGTCTCTAAATCGCGAATTTCACCCACCATGACCACATCTGGATCTTGACGCAACATTGCACGCAAGCTCTTAGCAAAGGTCATATCGACTTTATTGTTGACCTGCGTCTGCCCAATACCATCAAGCTGGAACTCGATCGGATCTTCAGCAGTCAAGATATTACGGGTTTGATCATTTAAATCAGTCAATGCGGAATATAGCGTGGTGGTTTTACCCGAGCCTGTTGGTCCTGTCACTAATATAATGCCATGCGGGCGATGGATTAAGCGCTTAAGCTCACTATAATCATTATCAGATAGCCCCAAATAGGTCATATTCAGGCGACCTGCTTGCTTATCTAGTAAGCGCATGACCACACGCTCACCAAAACTTGACGGCAATGTCGATACCCGCACATCAACCTCGCGCCCTGCTAAGCGCAAGCTAATACGCCCATCTTGCGGCACGCGCTTTTCGGCGATATCCAGTTTTGCCATCACTTTAATGCGCGATACTAATAACGGCGCTAATTGACGTTTTGGTGTGATGATTTCTTTAAGCTCACCATCGACGCGGAAGCGAACGACCAAGCGTTTTTCAAAGGTTTCAATATGGATATCTGAGGCGTTTAGACGTATCGCTTCGGACAATAATGCATTAATCAGACGGATAATAGGTGCATCGTCTTGTTGGTCCATCAAGTCTTCAGTTTCAGGCACGCTATCTGCCAAGCTATCAAGATCAGGATGGTCTTCAAGGCCAGCGGCGATATGCTGTGACTCGCCAGTGTTACCTGCATAAGCGGCATTCATGCGTTTCTCAAAATCTTCCGAGCTGACACTTTCATATATTGGCACACCGCGTATGCCTTGCTGCTGTAAAAATCGCACCGCTTCATTGATTGCTGAAAGCGGCGTCACCTTGGTCAATAGCAATGTCGGTGGCAGCTCAGGATCAATGGCTAGAATAACCAAAATCTGATGGCGTTTTGCAAAACTGTACGGCAGTTGCATCATAAAAACGACCTAATAGATAAAGAAAAACTCAGAAAAAAACTTGTATCAAAGCATGGTAAATGTATTATTCTTAACTGGCTCAACTCAAAAAGACTGCAAGTAAGATTGCATGATTTTGTTATAATAGCATTTTGTTTTACTCGTCATTAGGATTTTCAGTTATGTCAGATAACACTAGCACTGCTACTCAATCGGCACCCTTTTTGCAAGATACTTTTACGGTAGGCAGTCGTACTTTTTCTTCTCGATTATTGGTCGGTACGGGTAAGTATAAAGATATGACTGAAACGGGTGCCGCCATCGGCGCGTCAGCAGCAGAGATAGTGACGGTCGCTATTCGTCGTACCAATATCGGTCAAAATAGCAATGAGCCCAATTTGCTTGATGTCATTTCACCAGATAAATACACTATTTTGCCAAATACAGCGGGTTGTTTTGATGCAGAAACGGCGATTCGTACTTGTAAGCTTGCTCGCGAGCTATTAGGCGGGCATAATCTGGTTAAGCTTGAAGTATTAGGGGACGAAAAAACCTTATACCCTAATGTGATGGAAACACTCAAAGCTGCCAAAGTGTTGATTGATGACGGTTTTGAGGTCATGGTATATACGTCAGACGACCCTATCGTTGCTCAAGAATTAGAGAGTATGGGCTGCGTGGCAATTATGCCACTTGGTAGTCTGATTGGCTCTGGTCTTGGTTTGCTCAATCGCCATACATTAAGCTTGATTATTGAAAATGCGAAAGTACCCGTATTGGTTGATGCTGGTGTCGGTACAGCTTCTGATGCCGCGATTGCCATGGAACTTGGCTGTGATGGCGTACTGATGAATTCAGCCATTGCTAATGCGCAAAATCCTGTAATGATGGCTCAAGCAATGAAGCATGCGGTATGGGCAGGTCGTCAGGCTTTCTTGGCGGGTCGTATGCCGATGCGCAAAATGGCAACTGCCAGCTCACCACAGACGGGATACTTTTTTCAGTAGTATCAAAGGTTAGGTGATTATATTTTTCATTATAAAAGGATTTATTATGCGACTTCTTACAGCAGTCGACCAGTTGTTTTTACTTCTTGAGTCGCGTAAACAACCCATGCATGTTGGAGGTCTATTTTTATTTGAATTACCAGAGGATGCCGATATCAGTTTTGTTCATCAGCTTGTAAAGCAGATGCAAGACTCTGATGTACCGCCAACGTTTCCGTTCAACCAAGTACTTGAGCATATGGTATTTTGGAAAAAAGACAAAAATTTTGATGTCGAGCACCACTTGCATCATGTCGCCCTACCCAAGCCCGCCCGTGTGCGCGAACTTTTGATGTATGTTTCAAGAGAGCATGGTCGTCTATTGGACCGTGCTATGCCACTGTGGGAATGCCATGTGATTGAAGGCATTCAGCCAGAGAGCGAAGGTAGCCCAGAGCGCTTTGCGCTGTATTTCAAAATCCATCACTCGCTGGTTGATGGCATCGCTGCCATGCGTTTGGTCAAAAAATCCTTGTCACAATCGCCCAATGAGCCGGTTACTTTGCCTATTTGGTCATTAATGGCACGCCATCGCAATCAGATCGATGCTATCTTGCCCAAAGAGCGCTCCGCTTTACGCATCCTGAAAGAGCAAGTATCTACCATTAAGCCTGTGTTCACAGAATTACTGGATAATTTTAAAAATTATAATGACGACAGCTATGTCAGTACCTTTGATGCCCCGAGAAGTATTTTAAACAGACGCATCTCAGCATCGAGGCGCATAGCGGCACAATCTTATGATATCAAGCGCTTCAATGATATTGCTGAGCGTATTAATATTAGCAAAAACGATGTAGTACTAGCCGTTTGTGCTGGTGCTATCCGGCGTTATTTGATTTCGATGGATGCACTACCTAGCAAGCCTCTGATTGCGTTCGTGCCCATGTCTTTACGAACTGACGATAGTGTCGCGGGCAATCAGCTGTCATTTGTCCTTGCCAATCTGGGTACTCATCTGGATGATCCATTGAGTAGAATCAAGCTAATTCATCGCAGTATGAACAATGGAAAACGCCGTTTTAGACGTATGAATCAAGCGCAAGTTATTAACTACAGTGTGGTGTCTTATGCATGGGAAGGGATTAATCTGGCGACTGGTTTGTTTCCTAAAAAACAAGCCTTTAACCTGATTATCTCAAATGTGCCAGGCTCCGAAAAATCATTGTATTGGAATGGCGCGCGCCTACAATCTTTGTACCCTGCCTCGATTGTCTTCAACGGGCAAGCGATGAATATTACGCTGGCAAGTTATTTGGATAAGATTGAATTTGGTATTACTGCCTGTAGCAAGGCCTTACCTCATGTGCAAGATATGCTGATGCTGATAGAAGAAGAGTTGCAGCTCCTTGAAAAGGTTAGTAAAGAGCTTGAATTCAATGGTATTACAGTTGAAGATAAAAGTAGCTATAAAGGTAATGGTAAAACAAAAAAGCTGGCTCCGTAACGGAACCAGCTTTTTGTTTGTCATACTTAGCTATCTAAAAGGGGACGATTAAAGTGCATCGCCCCATGCTGGCACTACCACTTGCATCAAAGGTTTTAGCAGTTTTATATTACAAGCAAAGATAGAGCCTGATGTCATCGAATTGTGTGCGCCGGTATGATCAACGACCACGCCACGTGCTTCGGTGACAATAAGCTCGCCTGCTGCGATATCCCAAGGCTTGATTGACATCTCAAAGTAGCCATCAAAACGACCAGCAGCCACATAACATAAATCAAGAGCAGCTGAGCCTAAACGACGGATTTGACCGCCCGCTTCAGTGATTTTTTGTAGGCTTTCGTAGTGCTCTTTGGCATATGAGATCACTTCGCCATTGCGCTTACGCTCAAGAGGATGCCCAGTAGTAAATAAACCACCATCGATCGTTTTACGCTCACTGACACTGATACGGCGTTGATTTAAACGCGCGCCTTTACCACGGCTAGCAGAGAACATCTCATCACGGACAGGATCATAGATAACACCATGCTGAGTCACGCCTTTATGCTGTACGGCGATAGACACACAGAACTGCGGTACGCCATGAACGAAGTTTTTAGTGCCATCTAGTGGATCGATAATCCAACACCAGTCAGCATCTTCGCCGCGACCTTCCTGCATACCAAACTCTTCACCCAAATACGAATGATTTGGATAGCTGGCTTTTAGCGTCTCAATCGTCAGCTCTTCACTAAAGCGATCAATACGAGTAACCAGACCATCTAGTCCTTTTGACTCGATATCCAACTCAATTTTGTGACGGTTTTGATGCGCGTACAAAATTTCTTTACCGACTTTTTCAGCAGCACGCGCTGCGATGACGACCATGGGTTCCATACAATAACCTGCTTGTTTGATAAATGGATATTACTAGATAAATATTAATTGATAAGTACCAATCGATAGATACTTATTAATAAAGAAAGTATGTAAAGTAAGAGATACTTATAGCACCAACACTACTTATAAAATCAATGAAAAATAAAGCCACATAGCAAACCACAATATTTGGTTGCTATTAGTCGCACCGCTCAAGTTGTCAAATAGTTCACACCTACGGCAAGCAGGCGATATCTTGGCACAAAAATACAGCTTTATTTTTTACACAGCTATTTTATCAACTTTTTACGGACTATGGGTATTTATTATTTTTATAATGTAGCAGATAGATGATTAATCGTCTTTTAAACCTTAAGCCACATCAGTTAAGATAATAAGTTTTGGAGCTGATTGAACACACCTTCCACATCTAGACCACAATCTGCTAGCTGTTCTGCTTGAGAGCCATGCGCAACAAACCGATCAGGGATACCTATATTGCAAATAGATGGACGATGGATTTTAAAAGCAGCCGATTTATTTAATAAGTATTCATTGACCGCACTACCCGCGCCGCCCATGATCATATGCTCTTCTAAAGTCGCTATATGAGTAATACCTTGCTCAACTAGGGTTTCAAGCAAGTTAGTATCTAAAGGCTTCACCCAACGCATATTGACCACATGCAGCTGACAGCTTGATGCTAATAAAGGGGATTTCGCAATCATTTCTGCGGCTTTCTCAGCCGTTTCGACCATCGTACCAAATGCCAATAATGCCAGTTTCTTGGGTGCATCGTCTGTACCAAGTACCGACTCTATAACCGCCTCACCAATATTATAAATTTGCGCAGGCTGCGTAATAGTCGCGCCAGTGCCGACACCGCGCGGATAGCGCACTGCGGTACAACCTTGGTATTCATAACAAGTATTGAGCAAATGATAGCATTCGTTTTCATTTTTTGGCGCTGCAATCAGCATATTGGGCACGCAGCGTAAAAATGCAAAATCAAATACGCCCGCATGCGTAGCGCCATCTTCACCAACTAGGCCGGCGCGATCAATGGCGAACATCACATCAAGATTTTGCAAAGCAACATCATGTATCAGCTGATCGTACCCACGCTGTAAAAACGTCGAATAAATTGCCACAATTGGCTTCACTCCTTGTGTTGCCATGCCACCCGCTAACGTCACAGCGTGTTGCTCAGCAATCGCTACATCAAAGAAACGCTCTGGAAATTGACGAGCAAACTCAATCATCCCTGAGCCTTCTTCCATCGCTGGGGTAATGGCGAGCAGCTTATTATCTTGTGCCGCTTTGTCACATAAAAACTGCCCAAATACTTGCGAGTACTTTAAGGAAGGTTTAATCGCTGCTTTTTCAGTTTTTGGTGCATTATCTTCAGCAGGTAAGCTACTAATAGCATGATAGCCGACCGGATCTAATTCAGCAGGCGCAAAGCCTTTACCTTTGGTGGTATAAATATGGACCAAAACTGGACCTTTGACTTTCTTGGCAAGAGACAATACACGTAGTAGCTCAGGAATATTATGACCATCAAAAGGACCAAAATAGGTAAAGCCTATCGCCTTAAAGAGGTTGTCTTCTAGTTGCGGTACATCGCGCTGCTCTTTATGACGCTTACGTCGATCAAAGGCTTGCATATCAGGGCGTTGACATAATATTGGCTCGCCTGCATCAGAGATATCAACCTGATACCCTGACTCCCAAAGCATTGCTAAATGCCGTGAAAAGCCACCGATCGAGCAGGATATAGACATGTCATTGTCATTCAAAATCACCATCAAATCAGCGTCTTGTTGCACCGCGTCATTCATCGCTTCAAACGCCATGCCACCTGTCATCGCCCCATCGCCGATAATACAGGCAACCGTCTGCGCGCGCCCTTGATAGCGTAGCGCTAAGCTCATGCCTAAACCGGCTGAGATGGACGTTGATGAATGCCCAACCCCAAAGGTATCATAGACAGATTCGGCGCGTTCTGGAAAAGCCGTTAAGCCAGTTTTAGAGCGGATAGTACCTAACTGATCACGGCGACCTGTCAGTACTTTGTGCGCATACGCTTGATGACCCACATCCCAAACGATCTGATCTTGCGGGGTGTCTAGCAAATAATGTAGCGCAATAGTCAATTCAATCACGCCTAAGTTGGCACCGAAATGACCACCGCTTTGACCCGCTGAATACAATACAAACAGCCTTAGCTCATCGGCTAAAGTCATCAGCTCAGCACTGCTAAAAGTCTTGAGATCAGCAGGACTATCCACACTGTCGAGCAATGGCGTCTGTGGACGCTCACGTGGAATCACTGCATACGTTTGTTGCAGTTTTGATAGCGGTACAGCAGAATCAACAGCTGACGCAGATAATGACTGAGACTGTGGGGAATGAGGTGACTGCTGCATAAAACGTACGATACCTACCAATCTGCTGACCAGATGCTACCTTAGACAAGGTCTAGCAATAGTCTAAGTGGCGTTAATAATAGCCATGCCATCATTTGTATCATCGCTAATACAATAGATGGCATCGACTATACAATTAGTGATACAGCTTTTATCGCTGCAATAACCCAAAATACGCTATTTGATATAAAGATAATAACGTTCAATGACAACCCTAAAAACTGCTCTAATAGCTGTCTCAAAGGTCATAATAATGGCTATTATGCCTTATTATTTTGTATCCATACCGGACGTTAGTGACGACATAGTAATGTAAGGGCAAAGACTTGTCACTGTATCCGTCAAAATAGTATGGCATAATAGCATTTATTTTTAATTGTCGCTTTAATCATCGTGCGCCGTCTGTGAACTTTGTGTGTTTTTATAATTTATGGGTTTTTATAATAAATATAATTAGCATACTATCTTGCAAACCCTCTAGCTTACAAGAACTTAGCTATTATAATAAAGCTATGTCAGACAGTTAGCGCCACGATGATCAGCTTATGCAGGGCATTAATGTCATATCAATTTATTACTAGCGCCAAATTGCCTACTCGTCACGGCGAGTTTGATATTCATATTTTTGAGAATGATGAGGGTCAAGAGCATGTGATGCTGACGGTAGGTCTGCCTGTGTTTGATCAAACGGATATTGCCGACAGCATCTTAAATCAAAAAGATGATGCTTTATCAGAACGCCCTATTCCGTTAATAAGAATTCATTCTGAGTGCTTAACTGGTGACGCTTTTAGCTCCTTAAAATGTGATTGCGGACCACAGCTAAATACCGCTATGGATGCGATACAAAAAACGGGCTGCGGGGCGATTTTATATCTGCGTCAAGAAGGACGCGGCATCGGTCTGACCAATAAAATCCGTGCTTACGCCTTACAAGATCAAGGTCACGACACTCTAGATGCCAACCTTATGTTGGGGTTGCCTGCTGATGCGCGTATCTATGATATGTGTGGACCCATGCTTGCTCATGTAGGCGTTGATGCTGTGCGCCTTATCACCAATAATCCTAGTAAAGTCGCTTACTTAACCGAGCATGGTATCGATGTCATTGAGCGGGTGCCATTAGTCGTTGGAGTGAATGATATGAATGCTGAATATCTAGCGACCAAGCGCGATCGTATGGGTCATCTATTAGACACAGATTTTAATACCACCCTACACCTTAATAAATAGCAAATAATCAGATATTTTATGAGCATTCCAAATATAGATAACGATATCAATGTGTCGGCGACCGATACAACAACAACACCAAGCCATCATGACATCATGCGCGTGCGTGAATTTCTAGTCGATTTGCAAGCGCGTATCTGCCAAGCCCTAGAAGCGCAAGAAAGTGATGGCTGCACTGACGCACAGAAAGCCGCTACTTTTGTCCCTGACGATTGGGAGCGCCCTGAAGGTGGTGGTGGTCGCTCGTGCGTGTTGGCAGACGGCGAAGTGATAGAAAAAGCCGGCGTTATGTTTAGTCATATACACGTCCAAAACCTGCCTGCTTCAGCAACTGCGCGTCATCCTGACATTGCTGGTCGTAAAGCACAGGCAATGGGCGTGTCTCTTGTTGTGCACCCCAAAAACCCTCACGTTCCCACTAGTCATGCCAATGTACGCTTGTTTATTGCCGAAGCAGAAGGCAAAGACCCTATTTGGTGGTTTGGTGGCGGTTTTGATTTAACGCCATTTTATCCTGTGCTTGCTGACTGCGTGCATTGGCATCAAGTCTGTCATGACCTCTGTGCACCTTTTGGCGATAGTATTTATCCTGATTTCAAGCAATGGTGCGACGAGTATTTCCATTTACGTCATCGTGATGAGCAGCGCGGTATCGGCGGCTTGTTTTATGATGACGTCAATACTGAAAGTCGCGGCTGGGATTTTGAGACCTGCTTTAAATTTATGCAAGCGGTCGGTAATGGCTACCTTGAAGGTATGCTGCCAATTTTTGAGCAGCGTAAAAATGTGTCCTATACTGAAGCAGAGCGTGAATTTCAGCTTTATCGCCGAGGTCGCTATGTTGAATACAACCTTGTCTATGACCGTGGCACTCTATTTGGTCTGCAAAGTAATGGGCGTATTGAATCCATCTTGGTCAGTATGCCACCGCTTGCTAGCTGGCATTATCGCTTTGAGCCAGCTGAGGGCACGCCTGAGTTTGAGTTGACTGACTTCTACCTAAAACCGCGTGATTGGTTGACTTTATAATCGGGATTGGCATAATAACTTACTAGTATTTATTGGTTTTGATATAAATCATTTTATTGTTAAAAAGGTCAGCTAATCATGCTGACTTTTTTTATTTTAAAGAAAGTGTTATTCAAAATAAGTAATGATAATTTTTAGGACGGCAATTTATATAGTCAGTCTTGAATAAAAGAAATACAAAAATTATAAGGTACTACTGGTATCAATTTTTCTTGCTTACCGTGTCTACGCAGACAGAGGCTGCGAATAATTAATCCTAGTAGCACTGTATTCTTTTAAAAGTGTATCTACTATAGCTTAGCGAAAGCGATTATTTAAAACCAATTTATGAGAATATTTAATCTATTTTACAAAAACTCACGGTTTCGCCCTATGCTACTTAAGCTGCTTGCTGTTTAATATAGGATAGTACGTAATTTAAGCATCATGAAAAAAAGTATTTTCGAATGTTAATAAAGAAAATATATTAAAAATATCGGATAAAATTTATTTTAATAGTAGCCATTTAATCAGGTGACGAGCATGCGTATGCTACGCCACCTTTTTATTAGCAACGTAAAAAGGAGCACGAATCATGACTCAGGTATCGAATCAAAAATCATTAAAATCTATCTTTGCTATCACTTTGATGGCAGCCACTTTAGGGCTGACGGCTTGTAGCACACCAGTAGACCCTGATGTCAAAGCTCGTCAGGACATCATGAAGAATTTCGGTGATGCAATGAAGGTTATGGGCGGTATGGCAAAAGAGCCAGATACTTTTGATGCTGCAGTGTTTAAAGAGCAGGCGGCATTTTTAGCAGAAGAGTCTAAAAATCCTTGGAGCCATTTTAATAATAAAGACGCCGCTGGCAATGCCAAAGCAGAGGTTTGGTCAAATGTTGATGACTTTAAAGCTGAAGCAGAGAATTTCCAAAAGGTCACTGCTGAGCTAAACGCTGCTGCACAGACAGCAACTAGCATTGACGATGTGATGCCAGCTTTTAAACCTGTTGGCGACAGTTGTAAATCCTGCCATACGGATTTCCAAGTCGAAAAAGACTAAATAATAATCCTTTAGCAATATAAAAAGCCACCCTATCAAACAATAAGGTGGCTTTTTTATTCGCTTAACTTATGAATCAATTAAGCCATCAAATCTGATTGTACGATTTCAATCCAATATCCATCAACATCTTTAATAAAGACAATATTTTTCATGCTGCCTTCATCTGGTCGTTTTTTGAATTCGACATTGTTTTCATCAAACCAAGCTACCGCTGCATTGAGATCAGGTACATTAAAACAAATATGACCAAACCCTTGTGGCTCTTGATTGCCATCATGATAGCTAAAGTCCGCTTTTGTCTCGGTACCATAGTTATGAGTCAATTCCAAAATGCCACGCTGACGGAAGGCAAAAATCTCTAAATCATTACCTGACGGCAAGTTTTCACGTTCACTCTCAGTCAGCTTGGCTAAAAAGTACAAATCAAAACCCATGGCTGGGAATTTTTTGACTGCCAGTAACGTCATACCTAAGACACCAGTATAAAACGCTAAAGACTTCACAGGATCTTTGACACGCAGCATCGTATGGTTAAAGGTATAACCTGTCGTCTGCGCTGAGATAGGCTGTACGCCATCAGCCTTTACGCTGCTTTCAGGTTGCTCTTGTATTGAATGGTCGTTGTTAAAAGTATTATTACTCATGATTATTCCTATATTTAAATATTTTCAATCACTAATAGATTAAATGATCATACCTATAACACTTAGTCTTTCTAGCATAGCCTCTATAGAACACTATTAAGCATCTAAAAACCGCACTTTACCTGTTTCTAAGTCGTACTCGGCACCAACGATCAATAGCTGACCACTACTGGTTAAATCCTCTAACGCACGCGAGCCATGCTTTAATTGACTGACCGACATACGCACATTTGCACGTATAGAGCGATCAACCAGCTCGTCTGCATCCACATCTTGCCCATTAGCGGTCGCAAGTTCATGCAGATTATAGACACTTGGACGGATACGGTCGACGATAGATTGTAGATTGGGTGAGTAGTTTTGCTCAGGATTGATTAATGTTTCAACACAGGCGGTGACAGCGCCGCAGTGCGAATGTCCAAGCACCACGACCAGTTTAGTATTGAATTTTTCAGCAGCAAATTCGATCGAACCAATTTGTGAAGGAGCTACCACGTTACCTGCGACGCGTATGACAAATAAATCGCCTAAACCTTGATCAAAAACGATCTCAACCGGTACCCGTGCGTCCGAGCAACCCAAAATAATCGCTAAAGGGTCTTGATCTTTGATTAATTCTGGACGCCTTTGCATACAGGGATCGGTATTGGTCAAGCTGTCTACATAGCGTATATTACCTTGCTTAAGCAGCTCCAGTGCTTCCTGACCTGTTTTAGGGCGTGTATTGTTAGGCATAAGAAATCCTTGATAATTTAACTGGTTAACATAGTAAATTGCTCTATAACTATCCTGTCATAGAGTCTAAGTCTTCGTTTGGCGCTTTAAGCAAACCTCACTTAAATTCTTACTTTTATAAGTCACTCTATATTTATCATACGCAAACCAATTGTATAGGAATAAATTCAAAAAAATGGTAAAAATTATTTAAATTAAGGGTGGCTACTTAGTCTATTTAACAAAGCGTAGACTCATCTTTAATCGCTATTTCAAGATCACTATAGGGGTCAACCAACCAACAAGGAACTTGCGCTGACTTATAGTGAAGGTTTGTTATAATAGCCTGCGACCAATCACCGTTAAACTCATCGCTTTAACATACTAAATCATCATGTCTAACGTATACAGCGTTCAGACTGACACTGATATTTTAGTATGTATGTCGGTAATCTAGGAATCATTATGACCGAATCACTTTTAACGCCGCCGACTACTCCTGCATCAGAAAACGCTGATAAGGTATTGCTACAACTGACCGGTCTAAAGAAAACCTATGATAATACTGAGGTCTTAAAAGACATCAATCTTGACATCAAGCATGGTGAGTTTATTACCTTACTCGGTCCTTCAGGGTGTGGTAAAACCACTCTACTACGACTGATTGCAGGATTTGAGCAGCCAAACGCAGGGGCGATTTATTTGGATGGCGTACAGATGGCAGGCTTGCCCGCTGATAAACGTCCGGTCAATACCGTGTTTCAGCAATATGCGCTGTTTCCGCATATGACTGTCGCGCAAAATGTGGCGTATGGTCTAAAGCTAAAAAAAATCCCTAAAGATGAGATTCAAACGCGGGTAAGTGAGATGCTAGCGATGGTGCAGCTAGAGCATTTAGCCAATCGTCGCCCGCAGGATTTATCCGGTGGGCAGCAGCAGCGCGTTGCGATTGCACGTGCAGTCATTAATCGTCCTAAATTACTATTGCTCGATGAGCCTTTATCGGCGCTCGATCATAAGCTGCGTCTACAAATGCAGTCTGAGCTCAAACGCCTACAACGTGAGCTTGGCATTACTTTTGTCTTCGTTACCCATGATCAAGAAGAAGCGCTGTCGATGTCAGACCGCATTGCAGTGATGAAAGACGGCAAGTTTCAGCAAATTGGTACGCCTATTGAGATTTACGAAACCCCTGCCAATTTATTTACTGCTAAGTTTATTGGCGAGACCAATTTATTTAAAGCGGAAGTCAAAGGTGTTTATCCTGAGCAGCCAGATCGTGATGGTCGCGTGACCAATGGTCGTATTGAGGTTGAAGTCTGCGAAGCCCAAGCGCAAGAGGGTCCGACGACCTTACGTAATCTGCGTCGACCCGATTTTGCCAACGATGTCCAAGTCGGTGATATCGTCAATTTATTGCTACGTCCGGAAGATTTGCGGATTTATGATCCGACTGACAACACCCATGGTGGTTTATTAGGGCGCGTTATCGAAAGCAATTATAAAGGCAGTACTTTAGACTCTATTATTGAGCTGGCTAATGGTCATGTGATTAAAGCATCGGAATTTTTTGATGAGGATGACCCAAGTTTTGACTATAAGCTTAATGAGGGCGTAAAAGTATCGTGGGTCGATGGTTGGGAATGGGTATTGCCAGAAGAGGATATCCACTAATGGCACATACTGGCATCAGCAATAAAAGCCCTTTTCGTACGGCAACGCTATGGCTGATTTGGGGTTGGCTTCTTATCTTTGCGCTATTACCCAATATATTGGTCATTGCAGTCAGTTTTCTGACCCGTGATAGCACGGCTTTTATCAGCTTACCTATCAGTATCGACAGCTACGTGCGTATGATTGATCCGCTGTACTTTGATGTCTTCGTGCACTCATTATGGATGGCAGGCATTACTACGATAATCTGCTTACTACTCGGCTATCCTTTTGCTTGGTTTGTCTCACGCTTCAGCAAACGTTGGCAGCCTTTGTCAATGCTCATGCTGATATTGCCATTTTGGACCAACTCTTTAGTACGGACGTATGCGCTTAAATTATTATTTGCCAATAACGGGTTAATTAATAAATCCTTATTAGCCATAGGCGTTATTGATGCGCCGATTGATATTTTGTATACCCAAGGCGCTGTGATTGCTGGTTTAACCTATTTATTGTTTCCATTTATGGTGCTGCCGCTATATGCAGTGTTTAGCGATTTGCGCAATGATATGCTGCTTGCCTCGCAGGATTTGGGCGCATCGAAACCACAAACCTTTTGGCACGTGGTCCTACCGTTGACCACCCCGGGGATTATCTCAGGGGTGCTGTTGGTACTATTACCAGCAATGGGTATGTTTTATGTTGCCGATATTTTGGGCGGTTCACGCAACTTACTCGTTGGAAATATTATCAAGAACCAATTTTTAGATGCTCGAGATTGGCCATTTGGCGCGGCCGCCAGTGTGCTGTTGACGCTTGCTATGGCGGTATTATTACTCGCTTATCGCGCCAGTAGCCGCCGTATTGGCAAGACTGACTTTAGTGAGGTGGCCTAATGTCTGATAGTTCACTAAATAGCTCAACAAATAATAAATCGCCGAACAACAAAAATCCCATAAGGTTTGGCAATATCGTCGCCAAAGGCTACCTTGGGCTGATTTATACCTTGCTATATCTACCTATCATCGTCTTGGTAGTCATGTCATTTAATAAGTCAAAAATTGGCTATAATTGGGGCGGCTTTAGTTTAAAGTGGTATGAGTCATTACTCAATAATCAGGCGATGTTAGATGCTTTTTGGCATTCGATTGTTTTAGGACTGGTTGCTGCTACGGTCTCCACCGTTATCGGTACATTAACGGCGCTTGCCCTACATCGCTATGACTTTCGTGGTAAAGGGCTGCTAAATGGCTTGTTATTTGTGCTAATGATGTCGCCTGAGATTGTCTTAGCGATATCGCTACTGGCACTGTTTTTATTAATTGGGCTACAGCTGGGTTTTGTCTCGCTATTATTGGCGCACATTACGTTTTGTTTGCCGTTTGTCGTTATAACCGTCTTTGCGCGCTTAAGTAGTTTGGATGAGCATTTGATGGAAGCGGCACGTGATTTGGGTGCCAGCGAATCAACAATGGTACGGACAGTATTGATTCCGGTGATTTTCCCTGCAGTGATGGCAGGTTGGCTACTTGCTTTTACCTTATCGCTCGATGATGTGGTGGTATCGACCTTTGTCACCGGTCCTAGCTATGAGATATTGCCGCTACGTATTTATTCTATGGTACGTGTGGGTCTTAAACCCGAGGTCAATGCGATTGGTACGATATTGCTGGTTGCTTCCTTAATTCTGGTTGTGATTTCACAGTTATTGCTACGTCGACGTTAATTTTGATTTTTTGCTTATTTAAATCATTTAATGAGCCAAATATTGCTTACTTCTTATTCCTTTAACTTCGGTGGTTAGATTATTTTATGCTAGAGCTTCGTCATCTTAATACGCTAACTGCGCTGCGAGCGCATGGCTCATTGGCCGCTGCTGCCGATGAGCTGCATGTCACTGCCTCTGCGGTCTCGCATCAGTTAAAAGAGCTGGAAAATTACTACGATATCAGTTTGGTCAACCGTCGCACGCGTCCGTTGACCTTTACGCCAGCTGGCAAGACGGTATTGGCACTCGCTGACAGCATTTTACCTCAGGTCACGCGCACCAAAGCCAACTTAAAACGCTTAGCCCATGGTCAAGCAGGCAGATTGCGCTTAGCTTCTGAATGTCATAGCTGTTTTGATTGGCTGATGCCCATTCTCAATCATTATCGCCGTGAGTGGTCAGATGTGGAGCTAGATTTTGCTACTGGTTTTGAGCCCGAGCCGCATCATCTATTGATGGAAGGTGATATTGACCTGCTCATCACCACTAGCAATCTGCCGATAGAAGGTATCAGTTATCAGCCCTTATTTGAATATGAAAGTCGTTTGGTACTTTCACCTACTCACGATTTGGCGGAGCAGCGCTTTGTGTGCCCCGAGGATTTGGTTGAGGAAACCTTGATTGCTTATCCAGTGGAAGCTAAGCGCCTTGATATTATTGCCAATTTTATGTCGCCAGCACAGGTCAGCTTTAAAAGTATGCGTACCACTGAGCTAACCGCTATGTTGATTCAATTGGTTGCTAGTGAGCGCGGGGTAGCAGCATTACCCGATTGGGTCGTCGCTGAATATGAGAGAAAAGGTTGGGTGGTTTCGCGCCCATTAGGTAGCGGCGTCTACTGTCAGTTATATGCAGCGACGCGCACCTCGAGCCAAGATACAGCGTATATGCAAGGGTTTGCCAGTTTATTAGAAGATATCGTAAAGCCTGTCTAGAAGTAATTATCACTAAAAAAAGAGCCGTATTAAAAATTAATATGGCTCTTTTTTATCGCTGCATTTTTGTTATTACAAAACCAACTTAAAGAAATAAAATCCAATTGCGGTTGCTAATAACGTCAGCCCCACATGTAGCCCAATCAGTCCTAAGCCCGCAAGCAGTTTACCATTATGAATAAAGGTAAATACTTCAACGCTAAAGGTGCTAAAAGTCGTCAGTCCACCTAAAAATCCAGTAATCACAAACAATCTGATATTGGGAGACAAGCCGCTGCCAACACGTTCGAACCACACCAAGGCCAGCCCTATCAATAGTCCACCTAAAACATTGGCGCCAAGCGTCCCAAGTGGAATCCAGTGGTGCATCGGGTTAAAACGCGCTAGCCACCCTCGCAGGCAAGCGCCAATGGCAGCACCTAATCCAATCGCAAGCCACTGCATAAGTTATCCTTGAGTGATATAAAGTTTAATAAATTGGATACAAGCGACTTTCTAGCGCTTATACCGCAGGCAACTCGGTTATCGGCCAACGTGGGACGCAGCTGACAGCCAAATCATCTGCTTGACCCGCTTGCAAACGCTCGTAGCCCGCATACGCAATCATCGCACCATTATCGGTACATAAAGCAGGAGGTGCATAATGTACGGTCGCATTTATTTTAGCAAGCTCCCGCTCGAGAGTTTCACGCAAATGACTATTGGCACTGACACCGCCTGCAATAACCAAGCGGCTCATCCCGACCTGTTTAAGGGCTTTGACGCATTTTTTAACCAAGGTATCGACCACGGCATGCTGAAAACTGGCGGCAATATCAGCACGGACTTGCGGGTCGCTATCAGAGCTATTTCCAGAGCCCCCTGAACCATTGGTATCTTTAATCAGATTATGCACTGCCGTTTTCATACCGCTAAAAGAGAAATCCAAACCACGATGTAACATTGGTCTTGGTAAACTATAAGCATCCGAATTGCCACTTTCCGCTAATTTAGCGATATTAGGACCACCTGGATATGGCAAGCCCAACATCTTCGCCGCTTTATCAAAGCACTCACCTGCCGCATCATCAATGGATTCGCCAAGGATTTCATATTGTCCAATACCATGGGCGGCAATCAGTAAAGTATGACCACCAGAAACCAGCAACGAGACAAACGGAAACGCTGGTGGATTCGCACCCATCAGCGGTGCTAATAGATGCCCTTCCATATGATGAATACCAATCGCTGGAATATCTAACCCATAAGCCAAGCTACGACCAAACAATGCACCCGTCATCAAGGCGCCGATAAGCCCCGGACCCTTGGTATAAGCGATGGCATCAATCTCATCTTTAGTGATATCACATTGCTCTAGCAATTCATTAAATAAAGGCACTAACTTACGGATATGATCGCGACTAGCAAGCTCAGGCACCACGCCGCCATAAAGGGCGTGCAGCTCTATTTGTGAATACAATACTTGCCCAAGTAGACCTTTATTGTCGCTCGTTATCTGTTCGCTATCAAAAATCGCTAGACCAGTCTCATCGCAAGAGGTCTCTAAACCCAATACTTTCATCTATCTGCCTTTATATTTTGCCTTGTAGCGTGAATAAAAAACCGCCACTGTAAGCTTACAATGGCGGTCAGTTTAGCAAATTTCAATCAATAATATTTAGCTAGCTGCAGCAACCATATAATCAACAGCCGCATGAACTTGTGCCTCACTGACTTCAGCGCTTGCCTGCGCAGGCATTTTGTTAAAGCCTTTGGCAGAGTGCATATGTAGTGTATCGATACCTTTGGCGATTCGTGGTGCCCATGCTTCTTTATTACCGAATACTGGCGCGGCTAATAAACCTTTTTCATGACAGACCTTACATTTTTTTTCATACAATGTAGCACCTGCATCAGCAGCCAACACTTCAGGCTCAGCAACGACAGCACTTACTTCTTCCGCTTTTACTTCTGACACCTCAACTGTTTCTACTTCAACGACAGGCTCAGCTTCAGCAGGCGCTGCTGGCTCCACAACCACAGCTTCGGTTTCATTAACCACCGCAGGCTCATCAGTGGGAGTGTTGTCACCACCGCTACAGGCGCTAAGTGTCAATAACACACTAAGACTTAGACCAGACAGCGCTAACTTAACAACTGATTTTTTCTTGATTACAGCTTGTTTAACAGTCATGGTTGTTTCCTCATCTATAGATGGTTAGTGACACCGCTCATTATTGAATACTGCCTTCAAGCAGGATTAATTGGTTGCAGGTTCAGCTGAATCCGTCGTCGGCACTTCAGTACTATTGGCCGTATCGGCAGTCGCCACAGCAGTATCAGAACTATCTGCGCTTACCGTTGCATCAGCTGCTGTTCCCTCTACTGCGACAGCCCCTTCTTCAGTACTCATCGTCGCATCTGTTGTCGCATCAGCTGCTGGCATTGGCGCTGTTGCTGGGAAATCCATCTTTTCTGCTGCAGGTGCATTCGCGCGAGCAATCTCTGCTGCCTCATCAACACGATCGACGGCTAAAATGTGATCTGACTCTTCACCTTCTTTCTCACTACTACAAGCACTGACACCAAAACCAAGAGCGACGATAAATGCTGTACTTAGCGCCGTATTGAGTACTGATTTTTTCATTCCAACATCCTTAATAAAGTGCACATAAAACGATTGATATTATGCAAATTATCATAGCATAAACTTGGCCCAAACCGTTATAGACAGTAGGGGTTTTATTTATACTGATGCTATTTAGTAAATAACCCGTTCATCCTTCCTAAAGAACGTTTAGCTATAAATGACTTACGACCCTTATTGCTGGCAGCAGTTTGCAACTTAATGATAGTTATAGATTAATAAGTAAAAGCCTTTGACTTTATTGCGATTTTTTATTAAAATAGGCGCCCTTGTGCTATTGCGCAAGACTATCCTAGTTTGAGCTGATGCCAGTAATCTTGAGATATTACGGCTAAATACTAATACACAGCCAAACTAATGCCCTTATATCTCATCCTAATCGAGGAGTCTTCATGCCTGCAGTTAAGGTTAAAGAAAACGAACCAGTTGATATCGCTATCCGTCGTTTTAAACGTGCTTGTGAAAAAGCTGGCGTATTGTCAGATGTACGTAAGCGTGAATTTTATGAAAAACCAACGCAAGTACGCAAGCGCAAAAAAGCTGCTGCAGTAAAGCGTTATAAAAAGAAATTACAACGCGAAACTATTCGTACCACTCGTATGTACTAATCGATAAGTCGATTAGCTAAGTACCAGCGCTACACTAACGCCACTGTTATCCGATGATATCAGTGGCGTTTTTTATGCTACAATTTTTGTTATTACTATCATTGGTTCTAACACTTTCTATTATAAAGCTTGTTCTGATTAGTAGACTTTTTACACAAACTTTTTACCTATAATCATAAGGAATAACAACAATGAGCCAAATTAAACAGACGCTAACTGACACCATCAAAGTCTCTATGAAAGCACGTGAGATTGAACGGGTCAAAGTACTGCGTAACGTACAAGCAGTTATCAAACAAATTGAGATCGACCGTCGAATAGAGCTTGATGATGCCGAAGTTTTGGAGATATTACAAAAACAGCTCAAACAGCGCCATGAGTCACTGACTATTTTTACCGAAAACGGTCGTGATGACTTGGCAACCAAAGAGCAGTTTGAGATTGATATTATCAATGAATATATGCCAAAACAGATGGATGATGCGGAGATTACTGCCTTGGTAAACGCAGAAATCGCCGAGCAAGGCGCAACGTCAATGCGTGATATGGGTAGCGTGATGGGTATATTAAAAACGAAAACCGCGGGTCGTGCTGACCCTGCCTTAATCTCAAAGCTGGTCAAAGACGCGCTACAAGGTTAATCGCTACAGTATATTGATAAAATTAACGCTTTTTCTATATAGCGCCTTATAGCAGTTAGTTATCAAAGAACCGCCTAAGGCTTAAAGTCTTTGGCGGTTTTTACGGCTTTGATTTCGGCGTTAATATTGGCAAGCAGTGGGCGAGCGCTATTGGCTTGAGCCGTATTTTGCAA
Source organism: Psychrobacter sp. SC65A.3 (assembly GCF_025642195.1). Classification (NCBI taxonomy): domain Bacteria; kingdom Pseudomonadati; phylum Pseudomonadota; class Gammaproteobacteria; order Moraxellales; family Moraxellaceae; genus Psychrobacter; species Psychrobacter sp. SC65A.3. Next base: position 2,722,709 of record NZ_CP106752.1, read on the forward strand.
ATTTTCTGTCAATTTTTTGGCTTGTGTCAAAGAAGTCAACGCACGCTCGTAGCTTCCACTCCATAGTTGGTCATGACTGCGGTAGCGTAGTGCATTAATAGTAGCAATACTTTTTAGCGGTGCAGAATTGGTGGTCTTTGCCAATTTTTCATTGGCCAATTGCAAACTTTGCCAAGCATAGCGATCACTTGGTTGCTGCTCGGTTAACGGCTTGAGTAAGGCTTGGGCTTTGGTTGGCTGATTACTATTGGTCAAGGCTTCTGCCAGATAAAGTCGTAAGTCACGGCGCTCAGGATAGAGCCGCTGCTGACTCTCTAGAATTTCAGCAGCTTGTTGCCATTTATTTTGTTCAGTCAAAATCTGGCTTTGGGTAATGGACAATAATGGCTCGAGTACTTGGCGCTTTGCTATCGGCAATGCCGACAGCTCGACAAATAAATTGTCGGCTTCTTTAAAGCGCTGCTGCTTTCCATACCAGTGCATCAGCGCAAGCTTTGCCCCGATGCTGTTCTTTGCCGCAGTCGTTAATGCAGTCTCTGAAGCATGCTTTCCGGTACTTTGTACCCGCCAATAAAGTAAATCAAACAAAGCTTGATGGCGCTGCTGTTGATTTAACGGCAGCGTATTATAACGCTGCGCGCGGCTTTGAGATTCACTCAAGCGCTCATTACTCAGTGGATGAGAGCGGATAAAGCTTGGCAAAAACTGATTGGCGGTTTGATTCATCTGGCTTTTTTGATTCATGGTCGCAAAGAAGCGCGGCATCGCCCGTGGGTCATAGCCAGCTTGGTTCATGATTTGCATACCGACCCGATCAGCATCACGTTCATTATTACGACTAAACGCCATACTACTATTCATCGTGGCGGTTTGGCTACCCATCATCACTGCAGCTGCCGCATCACCATCGACGGTCGATGCAGCAATCGCGGCGAGCATGCCACCTATTTGCATCAGCAAGGCTTTTTTGCGCTCATCAGCGCCGCTTTCATAATGACGCTGACTGATGTGCGCAACCTCATGAGCTACAACGCTTGCCAGCTCATCCATGCTGTTTGCGGCCAATATAGTGCCGGTATTAAGACCAATTACGCCGCCTGGAGCCGCAAATGCATTGATACTTGGGTTATCGATAATGACCAAACCAAGCGGTGCTTGCTGGCGTGCTTGGGCATTGAGCCGCCATGTTAGTTCTTTGACCGTTTCTTGAATCCAAGGGTCATGCTCCATCTTTACATGACCATTGATGTTTCTTAATGACCATTCACCAAGCAATTTATTTTGATATTGCTCATCAAAGCTCAGCCCTTGCCCGCGTAAACTGGGCAAACTTAGCTCTTCTGTGTTAGTGGTTTGCCATGAATCATAGCTCAATGGCACCGTTTGGCTTTTGCTATAGGCGGCGCTTGTACAGGCCAATAGTATCGTTGACAGTGCTAATTTTAGTGCAAGCATTGGCGACAGATGATGGTTTACCTGCTTAGAGAATAACCCTGTCTGTATGCTTGCATAGTGAGTGATAGCACGTTTATTCCGTGCATTTATTAGCGGCTTATCAAGCATTGATTGTCTTTTAGAATAATCCAAGTGCGTACCCTATATGCATAATCATAACGTGCTTTGACTATACGAGCTTGTCTATTGAAGGTCAATTGCCGTCTGCCTGTCGCTACTAATAACTCCGCAGAGCGTCACTATTGCGCAACATGGTTATGTGAACCTATTAGATAAGTCTAATATAAAAATACGAAGATCAATACTACTCAGTTGTTCTGATTGATCAAACGCGATGATGACTATATTCAACTGCAATTGAATACAGGCAATTTGCTATAATGGTTGCTTATAAAACCGTCGGCGTCACAGCACAATCGCCATATTGTATTAAGATAGTATTATCCATAAATATTGTAATGCTAAGCATTAGACTGAAACACAAGGTTTAATATTAGCCATGTTAAAGGTTTATTTTATGTCTGCTGATAGTCCATCCATCATGGTACGAGCCTCTTATCCAATATGTATAGGAGAGACTTTGTCTAAGAGCGAGCAGCAATCAATCAAGCAGCTCCTAGACTTATTACCAGCAGATGATATCAACTTAAATGATAAAACAGATCTGAGTAAACCAGTACTTGTTATCAAAGATATGGTCGATGGTCGCGGACTTGCCTGCCCGATGCCACTGTTAAAAACTAAGGTGGCATTACGCAGTGTCGTCTCTGGGGAGTCATTGTACGTTGTGGCAACTGACCCAAATTCTCAAGCTGACATTATGGCTTTTTGTCAGCAAAGCCTACAAACAAAAGCCACTAACCCGCTATTGCTTAGTATTAATCAAGCCACCGTATCAGACAGTGAAGGATTTAGTGCCAGCCAATCTAAATATTCTGTTGATACAATATATCACTTTATCATTACCAAAACTGATAGCAACTAAGCGTCGCTATCCTTTACAATTACAACTATAAAGATTTTTATCTGACTGTTTGCTTATCTATTTAACCAAGGTCAAGAATATGGCTAATACCACTACTAACGCTGCAAATAACCGTAAAAAAGACAGCGCTGTTCCTGAAATAAACGAAGCGCGCGATGCAGCACTGAAAGCGGCAGCTGAGCGTCCGCCTTATGATGCCAGCGCGCTTGGCGATACCAGTACCCGTGATCTGGTACCTGCCATGCCAACGCATTTGTCCGCACCTGGGGTGAATTTGGGTGCTTATATTAATACCGTGCACCAAATCCCTATCTTGACTCCGACGCAAGAGCAAGAGCTTGCCCATCGCTATTATGATGAAGGCGATGTGGAAGCGGCGCGTTTACTGGTCATGTCGCATTTGCGTTTTGTCATTCATATTGCCCGCAGTTATTCAGGCTATGGGTTACCGCAAGCAGATTTGATCCAAGAAGGTAATTTGGGACTTATGAAGGCGGTAAAACGTTTTGATCCTAACAAAGGCGTACGTCTAGTATCATTTGCAGTGCATTGGATTAAAGCAGAAATTCATGAATTTGTCATCCGTAACTGGCGTATTGTAAAAGTTGCTACAACCAAGGCGCATCGTAAACTGTTTTTTAACTTACGCAGTTTGAAAAAGACCAACAATCAGTTGACCCTCGAAGAAGCCGATGCGATTGCCAATGACTTAAACGTTACTCGTAAGCAAGTGCTTGAGATGGAGTCGCGCCTGACCTCTTATGATGCGTCATTTGAGGCGCAATCAAGTGACGATGACGATGGACGTTATGCGCCGCAGCTATTTTTGGAAGATGGCATTGACCCTGCCGAGATCGTCGAAGAATCTGACTGGGAAGAAAATAATTCATCAGCCCTGATTGCTGCAATGGAAACCTTGGATGATCGCTCACGTGATATTGTCGAGCAGCGCTGGTTATCTGAGCAAAAATCAACGCTGCATGAGTTGGCAGCGGTCTACTCCATCTCTGCTGAGCGCGTACGCCAAATTGAGAAAAATGCCATGGATAAAATCCGTGAAGCGATGACCATCGACAGTGTGATTTTGCCTGATGATATTCAATAAGTTGCCTATCAGTAAGACAACTGTTTTTGCCTAGTAAGCATTTATTCAACAATACGAGTACAACCATGTTCAATTGGATAAGTATCGCGGCGATCAATATGGCCATCGCCGTTGCTTTAGGCGCGTTTGGCGCGCATGGTCTCAAAGCTATGGTCAGCACTCAACAGCTAGAATGGTGGCAGACAGCAACCCTATATTGGTTCGTCCATTCGCTTGGATTATTACTTGTTGGTATCCTTATTCGCTTAAACTATGCAACCCAAACCGCCGCATGGTTATTACAAATTGGTGTCATTATTTTTGCAGGTAGTTTATACGCTATGACACTTGGTGCGCCACGTTGGTTCGGTGCCATTACGCCTATTGGCGGTGTGCTGATGATTGCAGGTTGGTTATGGCTTGCGCTATCTTCAGCACGCTTAACAAATAGCTGATTGATTGATTTAAGTAAAAAATAATCTTATTTTATTCAGCTACGTTAGTGTTGGTAGTAGTGAAAATAGTAAGGCTAAATAGGAATTTTGGATTATTAGGGAGTACGATTTATGAGCAATATTAGTGTTAATGGTAAGAAGTTACAGACGACTCATCAAACGGTACAATTGGTTGTCAATGAGCTTGGGCTTAGTAACGGTCGTTATGCGGTGGAAGTCGATGGTGAACTGATTCCTAAGAGTGAGCTTGATAAGCTACATATTGTTGAAGGCATGACTATTGAAGTAGTACAGGCTGTAGGCGGTGGCTAAGGTTTTTAACCATTGAAATAGATAGTCGTTTTTGATACATAGAATTTTAGAAAATCACACTGTAAAACCTAACGTTTACAACCCTTTCCTTTTAAAATTTATTATAAAAAAGACCTCAACGATTATGCGTTTGAGGTCTTTTTTTTACTTAGCGTCTTAGGCTTGCTAAATTGCTCATTTTTGAGCATGTCACGTATTCAAATTACTCAGGAATACTGTTCAATTTAATAACCTTGCTATTTACGCATTTATTTATTGGCTAATAATGATTAAAGTTTTATGACACAGCAAGCTATCACTAAACTGCAGGCTCAGCTTCAGCCGTCATCAAATCTTCATAGCGAGCATCACGCCCTACACCCTGTGTTTTTTTGCTCTCCATTTTTGTTTTATACTTGCGTACTTGTCTATCAAGTTTGTCTGCCATCTCATTTATGGCTTTATACATATCATCATCAAGAGCTTGGACAAACATCTCTTTACCCGAGACTCGCATGATAGCTTCAGCCTTATGGCTCTTTTTAGCACCGCTGTTATCTAGCGATAGAATCACTTGAATACTTTGAATCTGATCAAAGTGACGCTCGACTTTTTCAAGTTTTTCGCGAACTGCGGTGTCCATGGCATCGGTAATACTGATATGGTGACCACTGATAGAAACATTCATATTATTGTCCTCTTATTAGTACTTACAATCAACAGATGAGGTCGCATCGCTGCTCTTATCATCCTGCCTTACCACAAAATAATCTTGTATCTTTATCCTCAACGCCTTTAATAGCAGTGCTTTTAATAAAATATCGACGTATCCTTTTATCGTCTTTTTTATCTCATCCCTAATGACTGACTACATAAATTTGCTAAATCGACACTTTGATTTTGTTGTTGGTATGACTCTAATTTGTCATGAAAACCTGCTAGTAGCAAGGCTTTATATTGTAAGTAAATGTAATAAAATCGGTTGTTTCTTTAATGTTTCTATATAATCAAAAAATTTTATTTTTTATATTATCTACAAAATATTTTGATTATTGATCGACTCTTTAGATAAGTTATTGAATTCAGACCATTAATATTTTTGTTTGCGCTGTGTAGATGAGCCAATATTCATTGCTTCACGATATTTGGCGACTGTTCTTCTGGCAATATCGATACCTTCTGCCAACAAATAATCTTTTATCTTACTATCAGACAATGGCTTTTTGGGCTCTTCATCAGCGATAAGCTGCTTAATCATCGCGCTGATAGCAGTTGATGAGATATCGCCATCGCTGCTGCTAACATGTGATGAAAAGAAATGCTTGAGCGAAAACAGTCCTTGCGGTGTCAAAATGGTCTTGCTAGTGGTCAGGCGCGAGACCGTTGATTCATGTAAATCGACTTCGTCTGCAATCACCTTTAAAATAAGCGGTTGCATAGCAGTGGCGCCATACTGCAAAAAAGATTGCTGGTAGCGCACGATGCTAGTGGCGACCTTTAAAAGGTTCTGATTACGCTCTTCGATACTGCGAATAAACAAGCGCGCATCGGTGAGATTTTCACGCAGATATTGATTATCAGGGCTATTATCGCCGCGCTTAACAAGATTGGCATATTCTTGGTTGACTCGCAGTTTTGGCAAGGTTTCAGGGTTTAGACGTACCTGCCAGCCATCTTCTTGAGTAGATGTGGTGGTGTTTTGATGAGCATCATGGCGACGGATAGGCGTCACCAATACATCAGGGATATCATAGCTGTCGGGCGACTGAGTATAATCCGGTTGGCGGCTTTGAAATAGCAATCCTGGTGAAGGATTTAAAGTACGCAACAGCGTAAGCGCAGGGGTAATCTCCTGTGCCGCAAGTCCTGTGCGCTCAGTTAAGGCTTTAATATTATTACTGACCAGATGCTCACTGGCAGATAAGAGCGCTTGGGCTTGTTTTAGATAAGGCGTGTCAGTATCGAGCTTAGATAGCTGAATCGCTAAGCATTCACTTAGATTTCGTGCGCCGACCCCCAGTGGATCACAGGATTGAATCATGCGCAGTACTGCCATTACTTCATCCTGCTCAACGTGCTCATTCCACTGATAAAAGCTTGCAATAGTATCAAAGCTCTGTAGCAACTCTTCTATATCGAGCCGTACAAAACCCATGTCATCCATAGAATCCATCAAATACTCAGCGATAAGAGTATCTGTCTCTGAGAGACGTTTAAAATTCAGCTGCCAACGCACATGGTCTTGAATCGTCGCATTGGTACTGCCCTCATAGCGATCAAAGTCCTCAGAATCTGGACGCGCTGATATGCTGCCTGAACCAGTACTGGCGGTGTTAAAACCGTCATAATCTGCATTAGGGCTATCATAGTTTGAGCTTTCAAAGTCTTCAAGCGTATAACTGTCGATGGCATCCGTATCAAAACCGTCTTGCTGCAATTTATCTAGACTATCATTAGTAAAGCTATCGCTAGTACTGTCATCATAGTCAAATCCATCTTCATTATTTGATGAAGGAGATATAGAAAACGTATCAGAAGCAGTACTCTGATTCCAACTGTCTAACGTTAGTGGCTCGCCAAACTCATCTAATACGTCTTTATCCATACTTTCGTACTCATCTTCATCGTTTTCGATGCGTTCTAGTAATGGATTACTGTCCAGCTTCGCTTGAACCTCCTGCGCAAGCTCAAGACTAGAGAGCTGCAGCAATTTAATAGCTTGCTGCATTTGCGGGGTCAGTTTTTGTGAGGTGCTTAGCGTGGTCGCCAATCCGAACGACATACTCATGGGCAGTTTATTACACTCCAGTCTTGGTAATATTGTCTTTGTAATGCTGATTAGTGAGCGGTTTACCCTCAACAGGACATGACGATAGCATTTTTTGCGACAATTTTGCTATGATAATTTATGCCCTTGCCAGATAAGTGAATGACAAACCTCTGTCCGTAGCTTTCTGGTAGCTTCTAAAGAATACTTTAATAAAAATTTATACCTGTGCATAGTTGCATAGAATGATTTGCGGAGTAAGGTTCAAATAAACCATTAATAATGACAAACCTGAAAACGTTTTATAAGAGATATATAACATTAACAATATTGAGAAGCCTGCTATGAATGAACATATAAATAACATACAGCTGACCGTTGCTGCTATCCAAATGAATAGCCAGCAAAGCATTGAAGACAATCTGTCGGATATAAAATCCGCTATTATGGATGCTCGTGCACAAGGCGCGCAGCTTGTCGTACTACCAGAAAACTGCTGTAGCATGGGTAGACAGTTTGCGACAGCAGAGCAGTTCGATGCGCTGTCAGCGACGATAGCAGAGTATGCACGTACATATGGTATATACGTACTAGCGGGCTCTCTGCCCTGCCCATATCGCCCTGACGGCATGATTGTGCCTGATGGTAGATTGCGCCAAGTAAGCCTATTGTTTGCGCCGGATGGTACACAAGTGGCGCGCTATGACAAGATTCACTTATTCACCGCGACCGTCGCCGATAAGCAAGGCAGTTATAACGAAGCGGCGACGTTTGAGCCAGGTACGCAGACGGTCGTGGCAGCGCTCGAAGTAAATGATGATGTTTATCAGCTCGGTATGATGGTTTGCTTTGATCTACGCTTTCCTGCATTGGCGCAGCGTCTGCGGCAAGCAGGCGCAGAACTATTAAGTGCGCCCTCTGCTTTTACGTATCTAACAGGACAAGCCCATTGGTCGCTCTTACTGCAAGCACGAGCTTTAGACAGTCAATGTATGGTAATTGGAGCAGCACAAGGCGGTGAGCATGCGTACAGAGACGGTCATACACGTCAGACGTGGGGACATACGACGATTAGCGCTTATGATGGAACTGTAATGAGCAGCTACAATGATAGCGAATTGACCCCATCTTTGAATAAAGACCATAAAAATTATGCTTTGGTCTTAGCGACGTTAGATAGACAAGCGCAAAATCAGGGACGACAAAAGATGCCTATCTTTGATTGTCATCGTTTGGCATAAAATAATTTTTATAAAAGCGTCTTGATAAAAGGTTTTTTCAATCAAAGCAATTTGCGATGAAAGACACTTTTAAAATTAAAGGGTTGAATCGCTGTCTTTGGATGCGTGAGTGGCTCGGGGATGGGCGCGGTCATAGACTTGGGTCAATTTAGCAAAATCGACATGGGTATAAATTTGCGTGGTACTGATATCGCTATGCCCAAGCATCTCTTGGACAGCGCGCAAGTCGCCACTCCCTGATAACATATGTGATGCAAAGCAATGGCGCAATAGATGCGGATACATGTTTTGAGCAATACCAGCACGAGTAGCAGCAACTTTGAGACGCTGCTGCACAGCCCTTGTGGATAAACGCGTACCCAATTTTTCACTAATAAATAATGCACTGTCCATCTGCTCTACCCACAGATTGCGGTGCGGTAAATAACGACGAATGGCGTCAGCCGCTTTTATTCCTAAAGGTACTAGGCGTGTCTTATTACCTTTGCCGATCACGCGTACCCGCAAATCAGCCAAGTCCACATCTGCTATATTTAACGCGACGAGCTCACCGACACGTAAACCACTGCTATAAAGCAATTCAAACATCGCCTTATCACGTAGCCACAAGCGTGCTTGTTCAGGTGTATCAGGGATTTCTTGGTCGAGCAATTGCGTCAATAAATCCACATCAGCGATAGAGGGTAATGGTCTAGGGCTGCGCTTGAGCTGATAGCCTGTAGTTGGATTGATACGTGCCAAATCCTCTTCTATCAGCCAGCCATAAAAATGACGAATAGCTGATAACTCTTGCTGAACGCTGGCAAGGGATAGCTTGTCTTCATCAAGGCGTTGGCTGATATGCTGGGCTAATTGGCGCTTATCACAACGTGTCCATGTCAGGCGTTTACCTCGCAGGAATAACGCCAGTTGATTCAAGCCTGCAAAATAGGCCGTCAATGTATGCGGCGAGTGATTGCGCACAGATAAGACATTTAGCCAACGATGCACAGGGTCTAATAATTCACTTAACGCAGCATCCGCTTCTATGGTGATTGCCAATTCTGCTGATAGCCATGACGGTGAAACGGATTGTTTATCAGATCGTGCGTCTGTCACTTGAGATTTTTTATAAGACATCACCATATTGAAAACAACCCCATTACTTATCCAGTAAAAATAACTGTCACTTATGTTTTACTATTAACTTTCTGGATTGGGCTTGATACCGGCTTGTGCCATCAAGCCATCTGGACTAAAGACACCTTCATACACAAATGCGGTTGGTCCGGTCATCATAACCGAATAGCCCGGCTGCCATTTAATTACCATGCTGCCGCCATAGAGCTGAGCACGCACATCTTCGCCTTCGTCAAGCCAGCCTTCGCGTATACCAATGGCAACGGCTGCACAAGCGCCCGTACCACAGGCTTGCGTCTCACCGACACCGCGCTCGTACACTCGCAGACGAATATGACGCTGATTCATTATTTGCATAAAACCGACATTGACACGTTCTGGAAATGCTGGATGCGATTCGATGGCTTTACCCAAGGTTTCAACGTCAGCATCAAGCACATCGTCAACTTTTATCACCGCATGCGGATTGCCCATATTGGCAACATAAAGCTGCACCGGCGTACCATTCACGTCCAGATGATAAGCATTTTGGATTTTGGTGATGGCTCTTGGGGTAAATGGAATCTCACTTGGCTCAAACTTGGGCTTGCCCATATCAACCTCTACCCAGCCATAACGATCGGTCGTCAGCGAAATAATGCCGCTTGCCGTCTCAACACGGAGACGCTGTTTAAAGGATAACTTGCGCGCTTGCACAAAACGGGCAAAACAGCGGGCGCCATTACCGCATTGCTCAACCTCTGACCCATCAGTATTAAAAATACGGTAACTAAAATCGACGTCGGGGCGCATTGGCGGCTCAACGACGAGCAACTGATCAAAACCAATACCTAAATGACGATCACCCAGTAACTGCACCAAATCCTTGGTCAAGTCCAAACGCTGAGTCACCAAATCGATGACCATAAAGTCATTGCCCAACCCATGCATCTTAGTAAATTCTATTAGCATATCCCTGATATCCTATCCTATTTTTATGTATGTCTTATATTAGCACGCTGTCAGTTACAATCATAACTATCACCGTTATCAAATGCCAAGTTATATTCCACACTTATTATTCAGGTGTTTGATCAAAATTTGCCATAAAAAAACCCACTAGCATTATGATAATGGGTTAGATTTTTGAGATACTTTATGCTGCTTAGCCGTTAACCTTGCCACAATACTTCGTCTGCATATAGCGCTTCAACGGTTTCGCGTTTGCGAATCAGCTGGTGGCGATCATCAGCTACCATGACTTCACTGGCTCGCGGGCGTGAATTATAGTTGCTACTCATAGTAAAGCCATAAGCACCAGCACCCGTGATTGCGAGAATATCGCCTGTCGAAAGCGACAACAAACGATCTTTTGCTAAGAAATCACCCGTTTCACAGATAGCACCAACGATATCCCATGGCTCAGTACTTTCTGTATTAATACCATTACTAGGTAAAACGTTTGGGATTACTGCCATTTCTGCTTGATATAAAGCAGGGCGAATTAAGTCGTTCATTGCCGCGTCAACAATGGCAAAATTCTTATGCTCAGTTGGTTTGAGCACGTCAACCTTGGTCAATAACACCCCAGCATTTGCCACGATACTACGACCCGGCTCAAAGAATACGGTCAAGCCAAGCTCACTAAGTTTTGGTAATAACGCATTGGCAAATTCATCAATAGAAACAGGCGTCTCATCAATATAACGCACACCCAGACCACCACCCAAATCGATATGACGCAGCTCAATACCTGCTTTACGTAAGCTATGTACTAGCTCAATCACTTTGTCCAATGCCGCAACGAATGGCGCAACTTCAGTCAACTGCGAGCCGATATGACAGTCAATACCGACGATATCGATATGCGATAATTGCGCCGCTTGCTCATAGACAGCGACGGCATTTTCATGACTGATACCAAACTTATTGTCTTTTAGACCGGTTGAGATATACGGATGGGTCTTGGCGTCGACATTAGGATTAACCCGTAGTGAAATTGGCGCAGGTTTATCCAATTTCTGTGCCACATCATTAATCAAAGTCAGCTCGCTGATTGACTCAACGTTAAAGCAGCCAATACCTTGCGTCAGGGCATATTCGATATCACTATAAGTCTTACCAACGCCTGAGAATACCACGCGCGCAGCCTCGCCGCCTGCCGCCAATACGCGCATGAGCTCACCACGTGAGACGATATCAAACCCTGCCCCTGCTTGCGCCAAGATACCAAGTACCGCCAAATTAGAGTTTGCCTTTACCGCATAACAAATCTGATGCGGTAGACTGGCAAAGCTGGTCGTATAAGCTTGATAGACATCTAAAATGGCTTGCTTTGAGTACACATAACACGGCGTACCGTAGTTTTTAACTACTTCAGCAATACTGACCTGCTCCATATACAAGGCACCGCCTCGATAATCGAGCGCGGGCAAATGGGCGGTTAAGGCTTCAGGATGCACATACAATCCCTGCTCAGTTTGGGTAGTGACTGACTGACTCATATAAATATCTCTAATATAATCAAGGTAACAATAAAGTATTGGGCTTGCTCAAAAATCGTTTGAACATTTACATTTTAATAATTCATGATTACTTATTAGTAATCGTTAGGATCGTTACTCGGTTCAGGCAGCTGAAAATTCTCTGTATTTTGTTGGTCGCTGTCAATCTTAGCAAAGGCAGTATCTTGTGGATTACTGCCACTATCTAATATTGCCGTGCTATCTCGCACTGCTTTACTACCAGCGTCTACAAGGTATAAATCGCCTTTTTGTCCGCAGCCAACCAACAATGCCGCTGAAACTATCGTGATCGACGTACCAAGCATGATGTTATACGTACTATGGCGAATGGCGCTGCCCACTGTCTGAGAGTGCTTGGGTTTTGAGGTATATCGTGTTGTAAACATAGGATAGATAACCTGTAATCTTGCAACGGTGTACGCGATAAAAATCACTATCAGCGAAAACAACCAAGGCTGCAATAAGGAAAATAGGAAGATTTTTTAATCATAGCATTATTCTATAAAGCTGTGCGCCTATAGAATATGTTTGCGTAGTAAATTTGCTGAAATGTAGTGATAGAGAATCCAATATAAATATAAAACAATGTTATTGATCTAAAGCTAGACAAACTTACTTACAATTTTTATAAAGGCAAATTTTTACTTATTTTATCTAATAAGCCCTTACTGTCTTCGGTGTACACCTGTAACCATCAATTAAGGACTGGCTGATCAAAGCCTTAGAGTTATCGTGGTGTCACTGCCAAAATATGATACATTATAGTCAACCCTTGTAGCTATAAGGCAACGCTAGCAGGCGTTTGCTTTACATTGAACCTATGTTAGACATAGTGATGGCTCAAGTATAACGAAGATCAGCGCGATGATGGTTTATGTTTCCAACCCGTGCAACCTATCCCAGCACCAATATCGCTGGTTTTCGTTTATTCAACAGGTGATCGTCAAGATGCGGCACCTTTTATAAAAGACAATCTAAGGATAGAGTATGAGCGCTGGCGTAAGCACCACTTTTGATGACAAACATTCTGAAGCATCGACCCTGACCAATCCTACTTTAGTATTGAACTGCGGCTCCTCTTCAATCAAATACGCCTTAATTAGTGAGGATGAAGGTACTCGTATCACAGGTCTTGCCGAAAACTTAGGTCTCGATACTGCCCGTATTAAACACACCACATTAAATGGTGAAAAGTTAGAAATTGCAATCGCTGGTGGTCGTCATGAACTTGCCTTACAGAAAATCCTTGAGCTACTTGAGCAGTATCACTTTATTGCTGTTGGGCATCGAGTGGTACATGGCGGTCGTGAGTACTCAGAAGCGGTGCGTGTCGATGCGCATGTGTTAGCAGAAGTCAAACGTCTAAAAGTCCTCGCCCCATTACACAATCCGGCAAACGCACTAGGTATCGAAGCTGTACAAGCAATCTATCCTGATATTCCGCAAGTGGTGGTATTTGATACTGCCTTCCACCAGACCATGCCACCCGTTGCTTTCCGCTATCCGCTACCAAAGGCACTCTATTCAGAACACAAAATTCGTCGTTATGGCTTCCATGGTACCTCGCATGCTTATGTATCAGAACGCGCCAGCCACATTACCAGCGCAACAGGACCACATGGTTGGTTAACTGCGCATTTGGGCAACGGCTGTTCAGCAACAGCTGTCTACGACGGCAAAAGCCTTGATACCAGTATGGGTCTGACCCCGCTTGAAGGTCTTATGATGGGTACGCGTAGTGGTGATGTTGACCCAAGCTTACATATTCATCTTAAGCGCCAACTTGGTATGAGCTTAGAAGAAATCGATAAAATGCTCAATAGTGAAAGTGGTTTACTTGGTATTTCAGGCTTATCGAATGACTTGCGTACCATTGAGCAAGCGGCTAATGAAGGTCATGAAGACGCAAAGCTGGCTATCGAGATGTTCTGCTATCGTGTTGGTAAATACCTTGCCAGCTTAAGCTGCGCGCTCCCTGACTTTACTGGTATTGTCTTTACTGGTGGTATCGGCGAAAACTCTGTGACCACGCGGATGCGTATTTTAGAAGTCATGCGTCATTTTGGCATCAAAGTAGATGCCGATAAGAACGCTGGCTTGGTCGGTGGCAATGAAGGCAGTTTCCATGCTGACGATAGCAGTATTGAGCTGTGGGTTGTCCCAACTGATGAAGAATGCCGTATCGCACAAGAAACTCGTGCAGCCTTGGGTCTAAAATAAAACTAGGTCTACAATAAGACTCATATGCCTGCGATAAGAATCACAAGTTGATTCTTATACGCTCAAGGATGACAATCTCTCTAAAAATATAATAAACAGTAGGATACATTATGCAAACTATTTTACTTGTACCCATTAGCCGCGGTATCGGTGTGACGTCAGCGGCGTTAGGTCTGATTCGTGCTTTCGATTATAACGGTATCAAAGCGGGTTTTATGAAGCCGTTTTTACAAGACGATACGCTGGATAAGCAAAACAGTCTAGACAGCTCAAGCGCATTAGCCATGCATGCCTTTGGCCTAAAGCCACCTAAATCGATCAGCCGTCAACATGTTGAGCGTATGATTGGTGATGACAATCTTGATGACTTGATGGAAGAAGTGGTTGTTAACTACCATACTCTTGGTGATGATTACGATGTGGTGATTTGCGAAGGCTTAGTACCGACGACTGAAACTTCTTATGCCTCACAGATCAATCGTGCGATTGCTCATGCACTCGATGCCCGAATCATCTTTGTTAGCACCGCCGATACCAGTAAACCTGCCTATTTAGCCGATAAGCTTGATGTGCATGCGCGTGAATTTGGTGGTATGGCAAGTGATCGTACGCTTGGCTGTATCTTGATGCGGATGCATGACTTGCCAAATACGCAAAGCACCTTAGAAAATCAAATCGTTGCCCCAGGTGAAGCGATTGTGAGCTTGGATAGCGGCTTTATACAAGAAGTGAAGCGCCTATCGCCGCACTTTAATACCGAACAATTCCGCTTAATTGGTGTCGTACCATTTAGTGACTCATTATCCGTGCCGCGTACGTGGGATATCGCTGCTGAACTTGATGGTACTTGGCTCAACGTTGGTGAGGCAAAATCGCGCCGTATCAATCGCATCAGCTTGACCGCACGCTCAATTGCACGTGTCGATGAAGTGTTCAAACGTGGTACGCTTATCGTGGTGCCGGGCGACCGCGACGATTTACTATTGGCAGCGGGTCTTGCCTGTATCAATGGTATTCCGCTAGCAGGATTGGTATTGACTGGCGGCGTTGCCCCTAGTCCAACCGTCGCTGAGCTTTGGCAATCTGCACTCAAAACGGGTATCCCTGTAATGAGTGTCGAAGATGACAGCTTTGAGACGGTACAAAGCCTATTACACATGAGTGCTGAGATTCCAAGTGATGACACCGAACGTGCTGAAGAAGTGGCTCGTTATGTCGCGGCGCATCTAGATCTTAGTTGGATTAAAGCTTACTTTAGCCAAAATCATGAGCCGCGTTTGTCACCTTCTGCTTTTCGTCATCAAGTGGTGAAAAAAGCGCAAATCGCCAAAAAACGTATCGTGCTGCCAGAAGGCTCTGAGCCGCGTACGGTCGAAGCCGCCTGTATCTGTCAAAGCCGCGGTATTGCCAACTGTGTGCTACTCGCTAAGCGTGCTGATGTTGAACAAGTCGCCAAAAACCGCGATTTGGTATTACCTGAAGGGCTTGAAATCATCGACCCTGACAGCTTAGATATGAGCAAATATATCGCCGCTGTAGTCGAGCGTCGCAAAGGTAAAACCAGCGCAGAAGTGGCTGCTGAATATCTGCAAGATACCGTTTATTTAGGTACGACCATGCTACAGATGGACGAAGTTGATGGTCTAGTATCTGGGGCAATTCATACCACGGCTAATACTGTCCGCCCAGCGTTTCAGTTGATTAAAACGGCACCGGAGTACTCACTTGTATCGTCAGTCTTCTTTATGCTGTTGCCTGAGCAAGTGGTTGTCTACGGTGACTGCGCCATTAACCCTGATCCAAATGCAGAAGAATTGGCTGAGATTGCCATTCAGTCTGCGCAGTCTGCTGCCGCCTTTGGCATCGATCCAAAAGTGGCAATGATTAGCTACTCTACGGGCTCGTCAGGCACTGGCGCTGATGTCGAAAAAGTCGCCCGTGCGACCCAAATCGTCCGTGAACGTGCACCGAATCTAAAAGTCGACGGACCGCTACAGTATGACGCGGCTTCTGTCATGAGCGTCGGCAAGCAAAAAGCGCCGGATTCGCCTGTTGCTGGACAAGCAAACGTCTTTATTTTCCCAGACCTGAACACCGGTAACACCACTTATAAAGCAGTACAACGTAGCGCCAATGTGGTCAGTGTTGGACCGATGTTGCAAGGCTTAAATAAACCAGTCAATGACTTGTCACGTGGTGCCTTGGTCGATGATATTATTTATACCATCGCCCTCACTGCCATCCAAGCACATAGCGACGTTATTTAAGCATCTAAAGCTTCATTCAAAACACGTATTATTGAGCCGATTATCATAATGATGGTCGGCTTTTTTATGGCTTTTAAACGGTATAATTAAACATAATAAAATCGATAATCGGGATAAGTAAATAATCACATGCTATAGTCGATTTAAAATAAATCAATTACAACGCCCATCTGCATCAGTTTTTACTCACTCATTTATGTCAAATACTACTAATAGTTATCAAAGCCAAAATACTAAGTCTGCCATCCGTGCTTATTTGGGTGGCTCATTTGATCCTGTACATAATGGTCATTTGCAAATGGCGATGACCGTTTATCAAAGTTTGCTACCAATAGCACAGCAGCAACAGCGCGAACTGTACGTATCGTTGCTGCCCAATGCGCGCTCGCCTTTTAAAGAAGATAGCACCGATCCTAAGCATCGTCTGGCGATGCTAAAGCTGGCAACGCAAGAGTCGCCCTTATACATTAACGAGCTTGAGCTGTGGCAAGCACCGCCTGTCTATACTATCGATAGTGTGCAGACACTGCGCACACGCTACCCGCATGACAGTCTGATATTTGTCATGGGGATGGACAGCGCGCGTAGTTTAGAACACTGGAAAAATGGGCTGCAACTAACTGATGATGTCAGTCTATGGGTATTTGACCGTGAAGAAAATTTTGATAGCGATATAGATATTGATATCAAAATTGATAAAAACGTCTCTAAGACTGAGTTGCACCACTCTCTAACATCCCAACTTCCAAAACTGCTACAACCTTTAACCATCGATTCTATAACTGAATTATTAGCCGCTAAACCTCAATCTTTAACAAACAGCTTTTGCGTAAAAAATAGCCATCAAGGTCATATTTATATCGACCCGCGCCCTGTGACAGCAATATCAAGCACACACATACGTCAGATGCTTTATCAACAACTGCCGCAAGCACCTAAATCATTAAATATAACGCACAGCACTGACATGCAAATTGCATCTTTACAACCAATAAATGATATCATAGGCAATACTGCACCCAATTCATTAGCTAAATGGCTAAATCCTGCTGTTTATCAATATATTATCGCCCATCAGCTATATTCTGCTGCTCAATTCCGTTAAAATCGCCTTATACTTTTAATTTTGCCCACTTTGATCATTTTTCCTCAAAAAACGTCTGCCCCTATTTGGCTCGTTAGAGAATGCATTGTGACGATTTACCATTTTATTTTTAATATTTACGATTCAAGAGATTAAAATTTATGACCAACACCATGACTGACGAACGTTTACAAGAATGTTTGACCCTTGTTCAAACCGCGCTAGACGATATGAAAGCTAAAAACATCACCGTAATGGATGTAGCAGCATTGACAGACGTAATGGAGCGTATCATCATCGCTGACGGTACCTCAAAGCGCCATGTACGTGCAATGGCTGACAGTGTCGGCGCTGAAGCCAAACTGGGTGGCTTTATGCCACTGGGTCGTGAAGGCGGTATCGATTCTGACTGGACATTGATTGATTTGGGCGCTGTTGTCGTGCATATGATGACGCCACAAGCCCGTGAGTTCTATGACCTAGAAGGTCTATGGTCATCACCTGAACAATTGGCTGAGCTGGTTGCGGTGCCGCGTGAGAAGAAAACAGCCGGTCGTCGCAATAAAAATAAATAATCTTATTTATTGCCAGAGCTGCTTAAGAAAAAGACCAGATATCTATTCTGGTCTTTTTTTGTCTAAAATTTACTGTGCTAATAAAATTCAAAATACTGTTAAATTTTAAACGGCTGAATTCTTACCATTAGAGGAATGATTAAGCTAAGATAATACGCATTATTAATACCAATATCGATATAACCTCTCCCCTAATAAATCCCTATAGATTAGGCAAACCTATGAGCTTAGAACCTATGAACTTAGAACCTATGAACTCAAAAACGATAGCATCTTCTAGCCAAAAAAATACTGCTGACTTTAACCAAACCTTGCCGCTCCATATCGCCACTCTAACCTGCGTTCGCGCTGGCAAAGCCATGCCATTTACCCGTGAAGAAATGAGCGCCATCGATAAAGCACCAATCAAAGCACCCGTCGCTGTCAACTTTATGGGTCTCACAACTGATGAGCAAGCCGATAGACGTCATCATGGTGGTCCACTAAAAGCGGTACATCAACTAGCGACGGCGACTTATGACAAGATTAATGCAGAGTTTAGCTTGAAAGTGCGTGTTGGCACATTGGGTGAGAACCTCACTACAGAAGCAGTAAATGGTTTGCTAGAAATGACGGAAGCGACAGTTTGTATTGGTGACGTTTTTCAGTATGGTCAAGATGAAAGCATTGATGGGAATGGTGGCGACAGCGTGCAATTACGCATTGTCCAACCGCGACGACCATGCTACAAAATCAATGACCAAATCGGCCATTTTACCAAAGTGCCCAATATTGCGTCTTGGGTCAGCAAACAAGGCATCGCTGGTTGGTATTTTCAAGTCGTTCGTGATGGCATGATCAGCGCTGATTTACCGGTTTATCTTATCGAACGCCCCTATCCTTTTGCTACTCTTAAAAAGCTGTGGCAATTATCTAATTCAAAAGAGACATTTGCAGCAGAAGTTATTGAACCTTGGCTTGCGATTGAGTGTTTGGAAGAGAGCTGGAAGAAGGTTTTGGCAAAGAAGATTAAAAAGGGTTAGCATTTCATGGCAAAAAATATCTTTTTAGCATTAGCATGTGCCTTAACGCTGCCTTTAATTGGCTGCGTGACCACTAATAACATTCAAATAGCGAATACTGAACCCTTCGTTATTGATAGCGAAACCTATCAAGCCACTGGCAAAAGCGAGCGGATCAAATCCATCGTCCTGCACTATACCGTCTCAGATAATGCCAGATCTATAAAAACATTGACCACTGGAAATGTGAGCGCCCACTATCTGATCTTGGATAATAACGATAATAAAATTTATAACTTAGTGCCTGAAAGCGAACGTGCTTGGCATGCTGGTAACGGCGGCTTTGCAGGTAGAACGATACTTAACGATACCTCTATCGGCATCGAGATTGTAAATGCAGGGATTAAGCCTGAATATCGAGATGCCTTAAAAAACGGCGCGCTCGACTATCATCCGTATGAGCACTATGTAGAATTTAATGAGTTACAGATTAAGAAAGTGGCGCAGCTGGTGCAAGACTTGGCAAAAAGATATAACATCTCAGCAAAGAATATCATCGGTCATGCCGATATGGCACCCTCGCGTAAAATCGATCCCGGGGCAAAATTTCCTTGGCAGCGACTGTATTTCGATTACGGCATTGGCGCTTGGTATGATGAATTTGATAAGCAATACTTTATGAATCAAGACGAGTTTGCAGCGGTAACGATACCTGAGATTAAGCAAGCGTTTCGCGATTACGGTTATCAAATCAATGACACAGACGCATGGGATAAAGCCAGTCGCAATGTCGTGTATGCTTTTCAATTGCATTTTAGACCACAGCAGCCAACGGGCGAGCTAGATTTAGAAACTTATGCAATATTAAAGGCACTCAATAAGAAGTATGCTGGTCGTGATGACTTTTATTAATCGATAAAAAATATTAGGAGACATAAGCCATGAGCAACTCTCAATACAACGAGCAAAATGAGCAAGACGAGCTACAGAAGTATCTAGAAGAAAAAGCCAAACAGGAGCAAGAAAAAGAGCAGGAAGCCGAGCCGCTCTCTGCGTATGAGGCTTGTGTACTAAAAGAAAGCGCGAAGATTCATGAGTTGATTGCTGAGGCTCAGAAGGAAGGTAAAAAATAATTTTAGTATTAGCGACATAAAGTTCGGAATACTATCGCAATATAAAAAGCCTGAAACCTGAAAAAAGCCTATGGCGCAAATACTATGATAAAACCTAACTTTGAAATCATGGCATCATACAATGCGCTAATGAATAAAAAAATATGTGACAGTATTTCGACCACTTCTGATAATGTTTTATGGGAGAACAAAAAGGCATTTTTTGGTTCTATACTGGGTACGCTAAATCATCTAATGGTTGGCGATTTAATTTGGCTCAATCGTTTAAACCAACATCCCAGTTATCCAACAGGATTTAAAGCTTTAGAGCCGTTAAAAGATTTCCCATTACCTACTAAGCTTACTCAAATTTTATATGATGATAAACACGGTTTTAGTAGAAATAGGCAGGCTCTAGATCAGATAATCATTCGATTCATTGAGGAATCAGACGAAAGCGATTATTTCATGAATTTGAGTTATCGAAACACTAATAACGATACCTTCAATAAGTCTTTTTCTATGTTGCTACAACATCTTTTTAATCATCAAACTCATCATCGCGGGCAAGTAACTACTTTACTTGCTCAGATAGGTATTGATGTAGGAGAGACAGACCTATTGATGTTGATTCCAAATGTAGATGATAAAAATTTGTAGGTTGGTGTCGAGGCACGAGACCCAACACATAATTCGTTTAAATTATTGACCCAAAATCGTTGGGTGTCGCAAGCTCAACCCAACCTACGTGCTGAAATTTATTAACGAAATAAATCAATCTTAATTGTCTAGCTATTGACTCTAAAAGTTCGTAGGGTGCGCCTAGCGCACCAATTAGAATTAAAGCATAAAATTATTTATCACAAAATAGTTGCCTTGAGGCGAGTTTTAGCCCCGACTGTAGCGGTATCCTGCTGGATTGGGCGAGTTGCGGTGGCTAGAGTTTGAGGTGGTGTCGAGGCAACAGCAACATCTCAACTTGTGTCACCGCCTCGCCCAGACTGGCAGATACAAGCGGAAGGCGGGATTAGCTCCGCCTACTTCTTAAAACTCAAATCCCAAATACAAAAAAGGTGAGCTTTGCGCCCACCTTCTCATTTTAAAAAACAGCTGTCTAAAATAATACCCTAAAACAGCTTAACGCAACCAAGCGCGAGCGTTACGGAACATACGCATCCACGCGCCGTCCTCGTCCCACTCTTCTGGCTTCCAGCTGTGATTGTAGGCACGTAGCGTACGTTCAGGGTGCGGCATCATGATGGTGACGCGACCGTCGGTGCTACACAGACCCGTGACACCGCCGAGCGAACCGTTTGGATTAAGCGGATAAGTCTCGGTTGGATGACCTTGGCTATCGACAAAGCGCATGGCGAGCTGACCGTGTTTTGCCATACCGTCGATCTCGGTGTTGTCCAGCGTGGCATAGCCTTCACCGTGCGCGACAGCGATTGGTAAGATACTGTCTTGCATGCCTTTGAATAGGATAGACTTGGTACGCTCAACTTTGACGTTGACGGTACGCGCTTCAAAACGAGCTGATTTATTGGCGATAAAGCGTGGGAAGTTTTCCGCACCTGGGATGAGGTCTTTCAATTGCGCCATCATCTGACAACCGTTACAGACACCGAGTGAAAAGGTATCAGGACGGGCAAAGAAGCGCACGAACTGCATGCGCAACTCATCATGGAACAAGATAGAGTTTGCCCAGCCAGAGCCTGCGCCCAATACGTCACCGTAGCTAAAGCCACCACAAGCGACCAGACCATCGAAGTCACGTAGATTAATACGACCTTCAAGTAAATCGCTCATATGGACATCGACCGCTTCAAAACCAGCTTGGGTAAAGCCTGCTGCCATTTCTGTCTGACCGTTGACGCCTTGCTCGCGCAGGATAGCGACTCTTGGTTTAGTGTCACGGCTGTTTAAGTATGGTTCTTCAACTTTTTGATTGAGATCAAAGTTTGGCGCAGCGATTAAACCTTGATGGCTAGCATCGCTAATCAAGTCATACTCTTGCTGGACGCAAGCTGGATTGTCACGGCGACGAGCGATTTGATAGCTGACCTGACTCCACTCGCACTGCAGCTCGCTACGGCTAAAGCGTAGAGTGTTATCACCCATGTGCAAAGGCGTTTGGATGATTAAGCTATCTTCTTCCGAGCTTTGACCGACGAGGCTTAGCATATCGCTGACATTAAATTCTTCTGCCATTTGCATTAACGCCGCGACATTTTCTGGTAATACTTGAATGACTGCGCCTAGCTCTTCACTGAATAGTTGACCGAGTAAGTTATCATCAGTCAATGACAGCTTGATGCCTTGACGGCTAGTGAACTGCATCTCAGCGATAGTTGCTAGCAAGCCACCATCACCGATATCGTGATAAGCACTGATGACGCCTTGCGCGTTGCCTGCTTGGATAAAGTTAAAGAAGTCGACCAAGTCACTTGGTTGCCCCAAGTCTGGGCAGTCATTACCTAATTGGCTAAGCGTTTGCGCAAGGATTGAACCGCCGAGACGCAATTGTCCTTTAGACAAATCAATACGATAAAACGCGCTATCACCATTAATAAGCTCAGGGGTTAGCGTTTTTGCGACGTCAACCACAGGAGCAAAGGCAGTAATAACCAAGCTCATTGGCGACACGACTGATTTATCCGTGCTGCCGTTCTCGTCTTCGTCCGTCCAATTAGCACGCATCGATAGCGAGTCTTTACCAACGGGGATAGCGATACCTAATGCTGGGCATAGTTCTTGACCGACGGTATATACGGCATCAAATAATGCAGCATCTTCTGCATCATCACCGCACGCTGCCATCCAGTTTGCTGACATGGTGATATCAGATAGCTGACTAATACGTGCACCAGCGATATTGGTGATTGCTTCACCAACCGCCAATCGCGCAGAGGCTTTTGGGCTAATAAGTGCAACAGGCGTACGCTCGCCGACACTCATCGCTTCACCGCTCATTGTCTGACCATCTAGCGCAATCAAGCCTGAAGCCGTAACGGCACAATCAGCAACGGGCACTTGATAACGACCAACATACTGATCACGGACAACCATACCCGTGATAGAGCGGTCACCAATGCTAATGAGGAATGATTTGCTAGCAACGGTCGGATGACGTAGCACATCTTTGATTGATTCTGCTAGATTAACTTCACCAAGCTCTAATGCTGGCAAGGCCGTCTCTTGACGCGTAAAGCTGCGCTGCATTTTTGGTGTACCACCAAGCAATACTTGCATCGGCATATCGACTGGTTGCTCAGGGAGCAATTCATCATTAACGACGAGCTGACGTACTTCAGTGGCTTCACCTAAAATGGCATACGGGCAGCGCTCACGAGCACAGATGGCATCGAATTGATCCTTGCTCTCAGGGCGAATCGCTAGCACATAACGCTCTTGCGCTTCGTTTGACCAGATAGCCATTGGCGACATGCCAGCTTCTAGCGACGGAATTTTACGTAGATTTAGCACCGCGCCCATTTCATGGTCATTGACCAATTCTGGCATCGCATTAGACAGACCACCTGCACCCACGTCATGCAACGAGACGATTGGGTTGCCATCTTTACTATTATTACTTGCATCAACATCATTACCAGCCAGCGCCCAACAGCGATCCATCACTTCTTGACAGCGACGTTCCATCTCAGCGTTATCACGCTGTACAGAGGCAAAGTCTAAGCCTTCATCAAGTGAACCACTATCGACCGAAGATGCCGCGCCACCGCCCAAACCAATCTGCATCGCAGGGCCACCAAGGACTATTAATAAATCACCTTGCTGAATGGCATTTTTTTCAATGAGATTGCGTTTGATATTGCCGTAACCGCCTGCTAGCATGATTGGCTTATGATAGCCGCGCATTTGGCTGCCATCTTTTGCCGCTGACGTGTCCAACTGGAAGCTACGGAAATAACCGCATAGGTTTGGACGACCAAATTCGTTTGAGAAGTTGGCTGAGCCTAATGGTGCTTCAGTCATAATCTCAAGACTGGTTGCCATACGATCTGGCGTACCATAATCCTGTGTACTTAATTGACCTGACTGCTCCCATTTTTCCGCAAGCTCTGGAATGTGAAGATGTGACACATGGAAACCAGTTAAACCGGCTTTTGGCTTACCGCCACGACCAGTTGCGCCTTCATCACGAATCTCACCGCCCGCACCTGTCGCTGCACCTGCATACGGCGCGATAGCAGTTGGATGGTTATGCGTTTCGACTTTCATTAAGATATCGATTTCTTCTTGATGGAAATCGTAAGGATGGATTGAGTTGGCGTCCATTGAATCCGTAGGAATCGGATAAAAACGCATCCCTTTAGAGCCTGCCATCACTGCCGCGTTGTCTTTATAAGCAGACAAGATGCCTTGAGGATTGGCTTTATAAGTATTCTTAATCATTTGGAACAGTGACTTTGGCTGAACTGCGCCATCTACCGTCCATTCAGCATTAAAGATTTTATGACGGCAATGCTCAGAATTTGCTTGGGCAAACATCATCAGCTCAACGTCCGTTGGATTACGCTTGAGTTCATTGACGTAAGCATTCATCAGATAGTCGATATCTTCGCTCGATAACGCAAAACCAAATTCTTTATTTGCCGACTCAAGCGCCGACTGACCTTGTCCAATCACATCAATATGATTGAGTGATGCTGGTTGTCCATCGTCAAACAGATGACTGACCTTATCTAAATCATAGACTAAGCTTTGCGTCATTTTGTCGAACAATAATTGCTCAGCGTCTACTGGCAGTTTTTCGCCTGCTTCGCCATCAACGGTTAGCGTATAAACAATGACGCGCTCAACACGATTAATGGCAATTTCACAGTTATTAAAGATATCGGTCGCTTTACTTGCCCATGGCGATATGGTGCCAAAACGTGGACCAACGATAACTTGTAGTTGATTGTCTTGCGGGGCTTCAAAGACAGTGCCACTGTCGACAGCAAGTAAGTCTAGCGCTTTTTTATGCTCATCACCTTTGAGTTCTCGTGATAACACATACACTTGCTGAGTATGAATTTGGCTGACATTTAGCTCGGTTTTTTGCTGAAACTGACTGATGAGTTGCTGCGTCTGAAAATCGGTAAGAAACGGTTGTCCGGCGATGGTCATCATAAAGGCATATTCCATAGGATATAGGCAATAACAGGCATCTTTGCCATGCTAAGTAAATGGTTCGCGTATTATAACAAGAAGCCCTGTAATAAGCAGGACAAAACCAAGATAAATTGCCAATCGCTTAGGTAATATTATGCTGAAAGATTGAGCAAATACTATCAATTTGCTATCAAAGCAGCAAGCCTAACAGCACAGCGTCACAATATTTACTCAATTCTTATAGTCCTTACAAACACTCACAGTGTATTACTAGCAACCTATATAAATAGCCCAGCAGAAATCGCTATTCTAGATAGCAGTTCTTGACCAGCCAGTTTTTATAAAGCCAGCTTTTATAAAATAAACGCTTTGTCTACACTAACCTCTTAATAATTATTTCTCTAACAACTATAAATTCAAAATTTATTTACAATAATGAAAAAGGATATCCACCATGAGTAACCAAGAGCATCTCGATAAAATCCAAGCCGTCATCAAAGACGTGAAATTTGCCATGATGAGTACCAGCAATAAAAAAGGCGATCTTCATGCGTGGCCAATGACCACAAGTGAGGTCAATCTCGATAATAAAGAGATCTGGTTTATTGGCGATAAGACATCAGACGTCGTCAAAGATATTCAGGATGATGCAAGAATCGGGCTGACTTATGCCACTCAAGATGAAAAGAACTTTGTTTCTATCAGTGCTAACGCTGAATTACCGACAGACAAAGCTAAATTGGATGAGCTTTGGTCGCCAGTTTATAGTGCCTTTTTTGAGCATGGTAAAGAAGATAAAAACGTACAATTGATTAAAGTAGTTCCTCATGGTGTCGAATGCTGGCTTAGTGGTAGTACAGTGATGAATATGTTTAAGATGGCAGCGGCAGCCGTACAAGAAGGCAAAACTGCTGAAGATATGGGCGAGACCTTTTCTGTTTCTTTATAATTTATCATTAAACTAATAAATAGCTAAAAAAATTTATCATAAAAAACGCCAGTGGCTGATGCGACTGGCGTTTTTTATCGACTGGGCTTTATAGTTTTAGAATAAAAGGATAAGATTTAACCACTATCTATTTAGCTACCTTTTACCCACTTTGCTTTAAATACGGCCACGCAGCTTTAAGATAAATCATCATCGACCATAACGTTAGAATCACTGCCGCTACCATCAATACATAGCCGATGGTTTCAAGCGATTCCCAATTTAACAAAAGCACTGTAATCGCTATCATCTGAAAGGTGGTTTTGAGCTTACCTACATAAGACACCGCTACACTGGTACTTTTACCCAGTTCTGCCATCCATTCACGCAGTGCCGATACGGCGATTTCACGCGAGATAATTACAATTGCTGCTATCGCCATGATGATATTGGGATGCCATTGCACTAAGATAATGAGCGCGGCTGCTACCATCAGCTTATCAGCGACTGGGTCTAAAAATCGACCAAAGGCTGATACCACATTGAGCTTACGAGCAAAATAGCCATCGAGCCAATCAGTAATAGCTGCAAGAATAAAAACGCCTGTTAATAACAAGTGACGCAATAGACTGTCGCTAAAGTCACTCATACCAACCTTTGCAATCACGTTGTCAGAGATTGCTGGCATGCCGATCCCCATAGCAGGTGGCCAATAGGCAATCGCAACAAATAGCGGAATCATCAAGATACGCGCAATCGTCAGGTTATTGGGCAAATTAAAAATACTTTTGTTATTCTGCGTACTTGACGGCTCCTGCGGATGCAAATGCGTGCTCTCAGTCATGGCAAACCTAGTTTAATATTGACCTAATAATGACGGATAGCTTAGCATTTTTCAGCCAAGTCGTCATGCCCTCTATGTAGGTATCGTTTATGCCAAGCGTATATTTTTCTAATTGAGCAATTTTTATCCTAGATGTGGCGTATTTAGCCATTTTAATGAGTAATAGCTGATTTTTATCACTGTTCCTTATCGCTATTTTTTGCAAAAACACCTCAATACTGTTGAATGCCTAGATAGATCCATACATACACCGTCTAAAACGTAATAACATGTAAGCAAGCTTAGGAAAATAGCGGAATGTCGGTTATCATGAGCCGATGATATCGATACACTTGTACACTAAAAATTGTAAGCAGATGTAAGAGTTTCTTGAACTGTCTCTTTTCAACCAAATATAAATAATAAGAACAACATCTAGTAATAATAATAAATTTGTATCAATTTATTTGTGGCTTATGATTTTTCATTTGATCGCATGATAAGTTTTCCTCAGTCCACGGTATCTCCTCCGTGGGCTCTTTTTTTGTCTGCTATTTAGTCGTTTTATTCGCTGGGTGTCCTTTCCTTTATACATCGCCTCGCAGTATTTTTATTGGTTTCTACAGCTTTTCTTTTGACTTAAACGGCTCAGAGAATTGCAAGATCAAAAAACCAACCACAGACAAGATAATCGCAATTTCATAACGCCCATAAGCGACTGAAATACCAATAGCGCCGGTATTCCAAAGGCTTGCTGCCGTTGCTGTACCTTTTGATCCTTGTTCATTTTTAAATATCGCGCCGCCACCGATAAAACCCATGCCGGTGATGATGGCATACATGATTCTCGCCTCACCAGTCGCATCATAAATATCCATACCAACGAGCATAAAAGCACAGGAAGCAATGGTCACTAAAGGAAAAGTTCTAAGCCCTGCGCCGTTGTCTTTCATCTCGCGGTTGAGTGCAATCGGTAAGGAAAGAATAAAGGCAATTCCTAATTGAAAAAAATGAAATTGCATCAGCTCCATATCGATATCAAATCCAGACATAGCGTTCTACCCCCTCTTATAACGATAAACGTTTTAATTTTTAGTGTTGGTTATGAGCTTGTTTACCGTTTTAAAAAATACGCTTTCAGTCATCGTTTTTAACTGATTTGGTCAGCGCAGATTTTTGCTACGGTTTGTTTTGCCATCTGATAGCAGCTTTCAATGTTACCTTGTCCACACCAGTCGCCACTGACAATCCATTGACGCGGCTCATCAACTAAAATACCAAACTCTGTATTATCAAGCTGTTTAAGGGTTGCAGCATAACGCCAGCGATGACAATCGATTTGGCTTGGCGTACTATTTTCATCCCAACTCAACGCTTGCTTTGCTGCTTGTAGCAAGGTTGCTTTTACAGCTTCTATATCGTCATCGACATGCTGCTCCGACCAATCGTTGCGAGCATGAATAGTGATACTGGGTAATAGACTGCCATGGTCAGGTTTTTGATGTTCAATAAAGATACGATCGAGCACCGAATCCTGCACGTAAGCCACATCCCATAAAGGGGGTGACGTGTTTAATGCAGGAGGTAAAAGCTGCTCTTTATCCCACCCAAGCATCAAGGTATAACAGGCCTGCATCTGTGCTTCGCTAATTTTTGCAAGCTCTTCAAAATTGCTATCCGCCATCAGCTCTACAGCTTGACCATTGGGCGCTGTACAAATTACCCAATCATAGCTGCCAAGGCTGTTGCTATTCTCATCAAACAGCTCAGTTTTGTTATTAGCCTCATTTTGTTCTACAAAATCTTCTTTGCGTAATGGCGCCACACGAGTTTTAAAGTTTATATTTGTATGCTTTAGTTCATCAGCCAAGGCACGACCCCAACTGGTCATTTTGGGTGTGCTGATATAACGCGCTTGGGTACTGCTCCATTGTTCCTTGGCTTGTATGTCAGCATTCTGAGCGGCATCGTGATAGGGTATTAAGTCCACCACATTGGCATACCATGGCTGCAATAAATCACTTTGTAGCCATGGTTTGATAAACTGCTGAAAGTCAGCAGTTTTGGCAGTAAAAAACTGCGCCCCAAATGCCCATTGCCAGTTTTTATGCGTTGCGCTGTCCGTGCGATATCGCGTTGCTAAACGACCAACGCTACGGGATTTCTCAAAAATAGTAATTTTAGGTGATACTGATTTACCGTTTGCTTCAATAAAAATGCGCTCCAATAACGTAGCCGTAAATAAGCCAGTCAAACCCCCGCCAATAATCGCAATTTTCGGTATGGATTGTTCAGTCGTATGCAACGCAGAATCAGTCATAATGACAATAAACCTTATAAAATATTTAGCAAAATAGTAAGTAGTCAGATGAAAGTAAGGGGGTTATTCTAAAAAATATTGAACCTCTAAAGCCTGCTAATATAGTTAATCCATTTTAAAAAAGGGTACAGAACTACTAGGGTTAATTATTTGCAGCCTCTGTCTGCGCAGGCACAGCAAGCAAGAAAAATTAACCCCAGTAGTACTTTATAATGTTTGTATCTCTTTTATTTAGGACCGACTATATCCATGATATTTCGGTAAAAAGCCATGCTACTTTTATAGCATGGCTTTTTACCTCAGCTTCCAATCATTTTTAAGCATTGACCCTATTCAAATTTTATTGATATTGAACAATCAATGTGATTTTGCCCGTTCGGTTTTAACCACTTCGACCAACTCATTGATGACAGAGCTATCAGCAAGGGTAGATAAATCACCCAGTCCAACATATTGTCCTGCCGCCAGACTACGCAAAATACGGCGCATGATTTTACCGGAGCGGGTTTTGGGTAGTACATTGACCATATAGATGGCATCTAGATTGGCAATCGGACCAATCTCAGAGCGCACATGGCGGTTTAACTCCGATTTTAGTGATTCAGTTGCCGTTTCACTCGACTTTAAGATAACAAAAGCGCAAATTCCCATGCCACGTATGTCGTGCGGCATTCCTACAACAGCTGCCTCTGCCGTCGCTGGGTGTGCGACTATCGAGCTTTCAATCTCTGCTGTGCCCAGTCTGTGTCCTGACACATTGAGCACATCGTCGACACGACCGGTAATCCAGTAGTGACCATCTTCATCACGCTGTACCCCATCACCGGTAAAATAATAGCCGGGATACTCGGTAAAATACGTCGCTAAAAAGCGCGCGTGGTCTTGATAAATGGTACGCATCTGACCGGGCCAACTACTATTAATCACCAAATTACCCTCAGCAGCACCTTCAAGCGCAACACCATCAGTATCAATGACTTCAGGGACGATACCATATAGAGGATTCATAGCCGCGCCCGGCTTCATTGCGACCGTCCCCGGTATTGGCGCGAGCATAATACCGCCAGTTTCTGTCTGCCACCAAGTATCGACAACCGGACACTTGCTGCCACCGACGACATGATAGTACCAATCCCACGCTTCAGGATTGATGGGTTCCCCAACTGTCCCAAGTAAGCGCAGACTTGAGCGATCCGACTCACGTACAAAGGTATCGCCCTCTTTCATCATGGCTCTGATAGCGGTCGGTGCAGTATACAAGACAGTAATTTGGTGCTTATCGATAATATGCCCAATGCGTGCCCATGTAGGATACTCTGGCACGCCCTCAAACATGACTGTCGTAGTACCATTGGCAAGCGGTGCATAAGTGGCGTAGGTATGACCCGTCACCCAACCAACGTCTGCGGTACACCAGAACACGTCATCCTCTTTAATATCAAAAACATCACGAAACGTGGACAGCGCATAAGTAATATAGCCACCTGTGGTATGCAACACGCCTTTGGGCTTACCTGTTGAACCAGAGGTATATAATAAGAATAGCGGGTCTTCTGCATTCATAACTTCAGGTTCGCAGTGCTGCGACTCACCATCGACCAAGCTGTGATACCAGATATCACGGCGACCACTCATCGGCACCGAGTTACCCGTACGATGGACGACGATAACATTACTGACGCTGCCTGTGCCATCCATATCTAGCGCACGATCGACATTGGCTTTGAGTGGCGTACGCTTGTTACCACGAATACCTTCATCAGCGGTAATGACCAGCTTAGACTGACTATCAATGATACGATTACCCAAGCTCTCAGCGGAAAAACCGCCAAATACCACTGAATGTACCGCGCCAATACGCGTACACGCCAGCATGGCAACCACCGCTTCTGGTATCATCGGCATATATAAGGTGACGCGATCGCCCTTTTTGACCCCAAGCTTGCGCATGGCATTACCTAAGCGACAAACGGCTTCATGCAGCTCTTTAAATGAGATTATTTTATGCAAGGAAGGATGATCCCCTTCCCAAATGATGGCAGGCTTGTAAGGGTTGTTTTTGACGTGGCGATCCAGACAGTTGACTGAAATATTCAGTTCGCCATCCTCAAACCATTTAATGCGAAAGTCTTCTAAGTCGTAGCTGACGTCGCTGATTTTGGTGGGCTTTTTTATCCAATCAATCAGCTCGGCACGCTCCGCCCAAAAGGCATCTGTCGCCTCAGCTGATGCAATCGATTGCTTATATTGTTCAGCATACTGTTCGGCGGTGATATTGGCTGCGGCGAGGAATTCAGGCGCAATGGGAAATGATTTTTGAGTCATGAGCTTCATCCTTTTTTAATTATTATGACCTGTAGCAAACATCGCTGATAGCGAGGATTGGCACAGGCAATAAGGGTCATCTTCCATAATAGTGACACTCAAAGACAGTTTGACAAATATGCTGAATGGTTGCAAGGCATCAACCACTAATCGCAACAATTGCATAGCACATCAGTATGTTTAACAGTGCAGATTCTATGGCAGATATTTTTTACCGCTCTTTTTTGAAAATGCAGTTGCGACAATGCTATTTAATCCTTGTAACCTGTTATAAAACATGGACAATAGCAACCTGATATCAAGCACTATAATTGATATCGCCATTCTTTATATGACAATAGGCTCTATAAGCCTTATTTGCTCTTTTAAAATCAGGAACTACCGACCATGGACAAGCACCGTACTGCCTCACAATACTCGCATTATGATGTCATCATCATTGGTGCTGGTGCGTCAGGGTTATATTGCGCATTAACCGCCGGTCGCCGTGGTCGCCGTGTATTAGTACTGGACCATGCCAATAAAGCTGGCAAAAAAATCCTTATGTCTGGTGGCGGGCGCTGTAACTTTACCAATTACTTTGTGGAGCCTGAGCATTTTATCGGTAGTAACCCGCATTTTTGTAAATCAGCGCTCAGTCGATATCCGAGTTGGGAGTTTATCGGTATGGTTGAGCAGCATAAAATACCCTACCATGAGCGCGAGCATGGTCAGCTATTCTGCGATGATTCGGCGCAAGACATCTTGACGATGCTGCTCGATGAATGTGCCGCTGTCGGTGTACAAGTCAGGCTCAACACTCAAGTCGACAGCGTGCAAGCGCTCGAAAACGATCAAAAGTCGCACTTTCAATTACTAACCAGTAAAGCGCTGAGCAAAAAAGAAAAGCAAGAGAAAAAAGAGGCTCCAGAGAACGCTAAGCCTGTGCAAATAGGTTTTCGCTGTGAGTCACTGGTCGTGGCAACGGGCGGACTGTCTATTCCAACCATGGGTGCGAGTGGGTTAGGCTATGAGTTGGCACAGCAATTTGGTCATAGTCTAATAACGACTGATGCCAGCTTAGTGCCTTTTACCTTTACCGATAAAACTGGCGAGTTGATTCGTACGCTTGCTGGTATTAGTATCCCTGTGATTGCCAGCAATGATCGCATCTCATTTAAATTGCCACTACTATTTACCCATCGCGGACTCTCTGGTCCTGCTATGTTGCAGCTGTCTAACTACTGGCATACAGGCGAAACCATCAGTATCAATCTGCTCCCCAATATCGATATGACCACCCTATTGCTTGCACATAAAAAAACGCATCCAAGACAGCTTATCCGTACGGTATTGGCGGATTATACAGACAATGCCTTACCCAAAAAATTGCTGGCAGCGCTACAAACGACTTTTTGGGATGACATTAAAGACAAAGAGCTTGCCAATATTAAAGATGAGCGTTTAATTGAACTTGGTGAAACACTTAATGGTTGGCAGCTAAAACCTTCTGGTACCGAAGGCTATCGCACTGCTGAGGTCACGCGCGGCGGCATCAAGACTGATGAAGTCTCATCAAAGACTATGCAAAGTAATTATCAAGATGGTCTGTATTTTATTGGTGAAGTGCTGGATGTCACAGGCTGGCTCGGTGGTTATAACTTCCAATGGGCGTGGGCAAGTGGTTTTGTCTGCGGTGAGATAGCTTAAATCATATTGACCAAATCATAAAAAGCCACCTTACGAATTATCGCAAGGTGGCTTTTTTATTGACCGTCAAACCATTATGCTTGGTTTAAAAACGGATAATCGGTATAGCCTTCTGTGCCGCCACCATAGAAGCTCTGCGGATGTTGCTCATTTAGCGGCGCGCCTTCACGAATACGCTCAGCCAAATCAGGATTGGCGATGTAATCACGGCCAAACGCCACGGCATCGATGTAGCCTGACTTGATGTTTCTTTCAGCCTTTTCCGCTGTATACCCACCTGCAGCAATGATTGTCTGATCAAAGGCATCGCGAACACGCTGACGGAACGCATCGCTATAAGGCGTTCCACCTGCCCAATCAGGCTCAGATAAATGCAAATACATAATAGCGCGTTGATTGATTTGTTCAATCAGCCAAATGTTTTCATCTTCGTTATATCCAGCTTCCACATTATTAAACGTACCAAGTGGTGAAATACGAATACCGACATGGTCCGCATCCCATGCGTCGACACAAGCATCAATCACAGCCAGCATCAAGCGTGCACGGTTCTCACGGCTACCGCCATATTCATCAGTACGCTGATTGGTATGCTCAGCCCAAAATTGATGTAATAGATAGCCATGTGCACCATGAATTTCCACTCCATCAAAACCCGCCTCTTTAGCGTTTTTGGTCGCAAGACCGAAATCAGCAATAACTTGCTCTATCTCTTCCAGTGTCGCAGGACGCGGTGTGGTCGCTTCAACTCGAATGGCTTGGTTGTTGCTATCGCGCAGTGAAGTACGTACTCCCACATGAACATCGGAGGCAGAGATCGGCGCCTTACCATCAGGCTGAACGCTTTCGTGTGCTACAAGACCAGTGTGCCAGAGCTGTACTACTATCTTGCCGCCTTTTGCATGGACGTTATCGACAATGGTTTTCCACGCTGTCGTCTGATCTTCGGTATGGATACCAGGCGCGCCTGCATAGCCTTTTGCCTGAAAAGAAACCTGTGTCGCTTCAGCAATGACAAGCCCAGCACCGCTACGCTGTGAGTAATACTCGCCAGCAAGCGCTGTAGGGACATCACCGGGCTCGACAGAGCGCAAGCGCGTCAAAGGTGCCATAATGATGCGATTTTTTAGGGTTTGGGTGCCCATTTTGACGGGTTCGAATAAATTATCATGTGCCATAAAAAGCCTTATTTGCTGTTATAAAAATACGGTTATAGAATTTGTTAATGATGAATAATTCACACTTAATATTACGTCCAAAACGCATTAAGCACGCTATTCATAAGCCGTGTTCTTTATAGGGCGTAGATACGGTAATTCCAAGGAAAAATTACAAACAAAAATATCAATATGGCATGATATCGGTATTGATAATACTCATTATTCAAAGCCTCTTACTAGCATATTAAGCGAATGACTTTAATCAGATTGGCTGATTATTTCATTAAGCCTTTATCCAGCTGATGGCAACAGACAATCAAGATATCTTTTGGAGCGCTGCTGCCCATTACCACTACTTTTGAAGAGCTGGTCGAATAGGCGGTATTTTGGGAAAATTATGGGCAACGTTATCCCAATGGCTACGTGGTAAAAGACGCCAAATTTTTATTGGATGTATATCGCAATGCGATTTTCTTCGATTTGGCGTGCCGATGGCGACAATAGAGAGTGCTTAGAAGGGCTATTTTGCCAAAAAAAACCTGATTTTACACAGGTTTTTTTATATGAAATTTAAAAACAGTAAATATTTTATGACTTTAGCATCTTTTTAAAAGACAAATTCAAAGACAAATAAGTACCAAATAATATCACTATAGAGCCGATAATCGCGGGCGTATCTAATGCCTCTCCAAGCAGCAGATAACCTAAAATAATGGCAAAAATCGGAATCACCAAAGTAATACTGGTCGCTCGTACTGGACCGATACTTTTAATCAACTGATTCATAAAAATCAGCGCGATGGCAGTCGAAAATACGCCGATACAAATGACAGAAATCCAAGCGGTGAGACTGATGCTCTTACCATAAGGAAACTCATAAACCGCCACAGGCAACATAATCACACTGGCAATGATAAGCGAGCCTGCGGTAATCGCTACTGGAGAGACATTTTCCAAGTAATTTCGAGTGATGTTTGCCCCAAGCGCGTAGCCAACACAGGCCAGTAATGCGTAGCCCATCGGTAATAACCCAGAACCTGACCCAGCGCCTTGCCCGCTAAATAAGTTCTCGCTCATTAGAATCATCACGCCGATCACACCGATCACCAAACCGAGAATTTGCTTTTTTGACAGTCTGTCTTTAAAAAATACACTGGCAATAAAGCCGCTTATCATTGGCACAGATGCATTAAGCACTGCCAATACGCCAGCGTTTACCGAGCGTGCTGAAAATGCAAACAAGATAAAGGGCACTGCTGCGGAGAACAGCCCAACCAACGTTAATACTTTCCAATTTTCACGAATGCCTACTCTGTTTTTCTTTTTTAGTATTACAAACACCAACATCGTCAGTCCAGCCAAGACCACACGTAGGCTGGCAAAAGCTAACGAGCCAAATTCAGGCACGCCAATACGATAAAAAATGAAAGACAGCGACCACATAAAAGATAAGGTGATAAAAATAATGAGGTCGCGGTTAGACATGAGAGGATCCTATCGAGCATTAGACAGTAAAAAAACCTCGATGATAACTGGTTAAGCGCTCAATAGGTATTGTATTTTCTGTACTTATCACAGATTTATTTTATAAATCCATCTTGTCCAAAATAAAATCGATGTCTTTGTCACCGCGCCCTGACAAATTAACCAAAATCGTCTCATCCGCTGACATATCTTTGGCTATTTTCATGGCATAAGCGATGGCATGTGCCGACTCTAAGGCAGGAATAATACCCTCAAGGCGCGATAATACCATAAACGCTTCTAAACATTCAGCATCAGTCGCTGATTCATAGGTCGCGAGCTCTAAATCTCGCAGGTGCGAATGCTGTGGTCCAACCCCTGGATAATCAAGACCGGAGGCAATTGAATGTACAGGAGCTGGCTCACCTTTTTCATCGAGCAATACATAACACTTAAACCCATGAATCTCGCCTTTCACGCCCAGTGACATCGTCGCCGCATGGTTAGGGGTATCCAAGCCTTCGCCTGCTGGTTCCACGCCTATTTTTTCTACATCTTTATCATCAAAAAATCCGCTAAACATACCAATGGCATTAGAGCCGCCGCCAATACAAGCAACTACCTTATTGGGCAGCTTACCCGTTGTCGTTAAGAACTGCGCCCGTGCTTCATGTCCGATCACCGATTGAAAATAGCTGACCATTTCAGGATAGGGCGCAGGTCCCAGTGCCGAGCCAATCGCAAACATACTGGTATCGAGCTCATTAAGATAGGTTTCAAAGGCGCTATCAACCGCTTCTTTTAGCGTACCAGCACCGCGCGAGACTGGTACGATATTGGCACCCAAAATCTTCATACGGCTGACGTTTGGATGCTCCTTTTTAATATCGACCACACCCATGTGAATCTCACACTCCATACCCATCAAGGCCGCTGCCGTTGCCAATGCTACGCCATGTTGCCCCGCGCCCGTTTCGGCAATCACTTTGGTTTTGCCTAATTTCTTGGCTAATAATACTTCACCCAAACAGTGATTAATCTTGTGCGCGCCCGTATGGTTTAAGTCTTCACGTTTAAAATAAATCTGCGCGCCGCCGCAATGCTCGGTCAAACGCTGCGCATGATAAATAGGACTTGGACGACCGACATAGGTCTCACGCAAGCGCTTCATCTCAGCGATAAAATCGTCATTTTTAATGATTTCACGAAAGCCTACTTCGATTTCTGCCATGGCTTTGGCCAGCTCGGGATGAGCAATTTTGCCACCGAACTCTCCGTATAAACCATCGTCATTGGGCAAAATTGATTGATGTAAACCGTAGCCAGTGGCGGTATTTTGCGTTGTCATAGTTAAGCCTTATCGTTTTAAATGGAGTATTAATATTGTTGTCTTTGCCGAATTATTTAGCTTTTTTAAGGATAAAAATAATTGAATGTATTTGCGTTCTAGTACATTGAAACAAGATGATAAGCGAAATTATTCAGAAGGTCAAGTCTGTACATTGATAGTTGTCAGCTTCAATCGTCAATCCTCACTACCACACTCCCATTGAATTCCAATCTCGCATCGGCAACAATGACAGTACGGATTTATAAAAGCCAAACTAAAAATCTCTGCCCAAAAGGACAAACAATGAAACTGCGCATTTTAAAGTCTGCTGTGACCAACCCTTGGTTTAACCTCGCGACCGAGGATTGGATATTTAATACGCTCAATCCCGACTCGCACACGCTATTTTTATGGCGCAATAGCGAGACCGTGGTCATTGGGCGCTCACAAAACCCATGGGTAGAATGCAAAATCAATAAGATGGAAGCTGACGATGTGTTTTTGGCACGGCGTCAGAGTGGCGGCGGCGCGGTATTTCATGATCTGGGCAATACTAACTTTACCTTTTTATCGCCCAAAGACGACTACGACCAAGAAGCGAACTTTACTATTATCATCAATGCGCTAAAAAAATTGGGTATAGACGCTGAGTTGTCTGGGCGTAACGACATGCAAGTCGGTGATAAGAAAATATCAGGTAGCGCCTTTAAACACGCGGCTGATCGCAGCTTTCATCATGGCACATTACTAGTCAATGCCAATATGCAAAAGCTGGGCGATTATCTTAATCCGCATCCACTTAAGCTAAAAGCAAAAGGGATTAAATCTGTCCGTGCGCGCGTCGCTAACTTGGTTGAGTTTAATGCAGACATCAATCATGAGACTTTATCCAAGGCGATTATCGAAGCGTTTTGTGAGTATTATGGTGATACTGCGCCAGTAGAAGAATTGGATGAAGCCAGTCTCGCCAAGCAACCTAACCTGAATAAATATTATCAACAAATGGCAGATTGGGATTGGCGCTTTGGCAAAACCCCTGAATTTACCCATCACATTGAGACGCGATTTGATTGGGGCATTATTGATTTGCACCTTGATGTGAAGCAAGCAGTGATACGCGAAGTGGTCATCTTCTCTGACGCGCTAAACGTTGAGTTGATTGATCTTTTAAAAGAATCACTGGCAGATGTTAAGTACGACAAGCATGAGATTAAAGCTAAGTTTGATGAGCTCAGCAGAGCGCATCCTGATTTGGCAACGCAGATTGACGATGTGTCGGATTGGCTAATTGGAGAGATGGAAGGGTAGATTTTCTACAAGACAAATAGTAGGCAATTAATTACATTTTAGTGGTTAATTGCTTGGTTAAGCAGATATAAAAAAACGGTAAGATAATTAATCTCACCGTTTCTATATTTCACCTAAACCATTCAAACCTTAGATCCCCGCCGCAACCTCTGCCCCATCACGAATGGCGCGTTTGGCATCCAATTCAGCAGCAAGTTTTGCACCACCGATAAGATGATACTGTGCATCTGGCGCATCACCAACATTTGGCATCAGCTCAACGACAGACTCTTGACCGGCACAGACGACGACGCTATCGACACGTAGTAACTGGCTTTGACCTTGGTTATTGGTGATCCAAATACCTTCATTGGTGATTTTATCGTACTTCGCACCTGATACTTGGATGACGCCATGCGATTTAACATGAGCACGATGTACCCAGCCAGAGGTTTTATTGAGACCACTACCCAAGCGACCCTTGGTACGCTGCATCAAGTACACTTGGCGGATAGGTTTAATGGCTTCAGGCTTGATTAGTCCGCCCTCGGTTTGATAGTCGGTCGCAGAGGTGACGCCCCATTCTTCACGCCACTCTTCGATAGACTGGGCTTTTGGACGATAGCTTGGGTCTTTGAGCAATTCAGGACCTAGCTCATCAAGCGGCTGACCATGTTTGGCGGTCAGATATTCACTAACGTCAAAACCGATACCACCAGCACCGATGACCGCAACGGTATCACCGACGGATTTCTCGCCAGAGAGTAATTCAGCATAACTCATTACTTGTGGCAAATCCGCGCCTTCCAGCTTACCTGCGAGGCTTCTAGGTACAACACCAGTAGCAACGATGACATGATGGAATTTGGCTTTCTCAAGCATGGCTTTATCAACTTTGGTATTGAGTTTGATCTCAACACCTAAGTGCTCAAGCTCATTGATATAGTAGCGAATGGTCTCAAAGAATTCTTCTTTACCAGGGATGACTTTGGCATAGTTAAACTGTCCGCCCAAGATATCTTTGGCTTCAAATAAGGTGACATCATGACCACGTAGCGCGGCGACGTGAGCGGCTGACATACCAGCGACACCGCCACCGATGACGGCAACTTTTTTCGGTTTTTTGGTTTTCTTATAAACCAATTCAGTCTCGTAACACGCTTGTGGATTGACCAGACAAGTCGAGCGTTTATTTTCAAAGGTATGATCGAGACAAGCTTGGTTACAGGCAATACAGGTATTAATACGATCTGCCTGACCATTTTTGGCTTTATTCACCCAATGGGCATCGGCTAAAAATGGACGCGCCATCTGAATCATATCTGCTTGACCACTGGCGACGATTTCTTCTGCCGTTTCTGGCATATTGATACGGTTGGCTGCCATCATTGGGATGCTGATGTATTTTTTAATTTCAGCAGTGAAATCAACAAAGGCCGCACGCGGTACACTAGTGACAATCGTCGGAACACGCGCTTCATGCCAGCCGATACCAGTATTCATAATAGTAACGCCTGCTTCTTCTAAGGCTTTAGCGACAGTAATGACTTCATCCATGACGTTACCGTCTTTGACCAAATCAATCACTGACAAGCGGAATAGGATAATGAAATCTTCACCCGTCGCTTCACGTACCGCCTTAACGACATCGACCGCAAACTTCATACGATTTTGAATGTCACCGCCGTATTCGTCCGTACGCTTATTCACATGACGGGATAAAAACTGATTCAGCAAATAGCCTTCTGAGCCCATGATCTCCACACCGTCATAACCAGCTTGCTTGGCAATTTTAGCCGAACGGGCATAATCTTTTACTGTTTGTTCGATATTTTTAATACTCATCTTACGCGGTTTAAATGGTGAGAT
This sequence comes from Psychrobacter sp. SC65A.3, assembly GCF_025642195.1. Lineage (NCBI taxonomy): Bacteria > Pseudomonadati > Pseudomonadota > Gammaproteobacteria > Moraxellales > Moraxellaceae > Psychrobacter > Psychrobacter sp. SC65A.3. Next base: position 2,763,182 of record NZ_CP106752.1, read on the forward strand.
TGGCGATTTAATCGGACTTGATGAGACGGCAAATGGATGATAGCCGTACCGACCACTGTGCAAGATTTGCATGATTATTTTGCTGTCATACTTATGCGCAGCACGGGTCACACGCTGATGATTAATAACGTCAGCACGCGTATTCATGGTGCCACCAGCAGGCAGTAACCACCCTTCACGATTGGGCGAAATACCGCCCGTAATCATCATCGCTACGCCACCTTTGGCACGCTCTGCAAAATACGCCGCTAGTTTGCCGTAATTATAAAAACGGTCTTCAAGCCCAGTATGCATCGAACCCATCACCATGCGGTTTTTAAGCGTGGTAAAGCCCAAATCTAATGGTTCAAATAAATGCGGGTAGTGTGCATTAGTGCTGGTGGTCTCAATAGAATTGGCAGTACGGCTGGCGGACATATCATTTTCCTTATGAATGGTTTATGAGAATATTTTTTAGGAATGCTTTGTAAGAGTGCTTATATTGCTCGTGCTATAGGATTTAGCGTTACGGTATCGTACCACACCGCCATTATCATCAGCTATGCAGACAAGCGACTGATGAGTGAACACTAATTAATAGCGGCGCTGAACGATGCTGTCTGAACGATCCTGTCTAATAGTGAGGTTTTTTGCAGATAGGTAAATAAACTCCACAAAACCTGTCCAAATTTTACCTGCGACTGTCTATAATAATCAGATCCTGATACAGTTGCTTGGCGACAGCAAAGCCCCATTACTGCGTCATCGACTACAAAAACATATGATAAAGGACTATCTGCATGACAGACTTCCATACCGGTCTCGGCAAAAATGCTGCCAACCATCAACCGCTTACTCCTATTGATTTTATCATCCGTAGCGCGCAGGTCTATCCTGACAGAACCGCTATTATCTATGACGACTTAGAACATAATAACCTCACCCAAACGTGGCAACAGACTTATGATCGTTGCAGACAACTGGCGGATGGTCTGCGTAAATTAGGCATTGATAAAAATGACACGGTTGCAGTCATGATGCCAAACACCCCAGCGATGGTCGAATGCGCTTTTAGCGTACCCATGTCAGGCGGTGTACTTTGTACGCTGAACACCCGCCTCGATATAAACGCCCTGACTTTTTGTCTACAGCATTCAGAAGCGAAGGTCTTAATTTTAGACAGCGAGTTTGCTGAACATGCTGAAATGATCGATGAAACCTTTCCAAATCTAATCGTGATTCATGCGACAGATGCGGCGCTCGATATTGAAGGTTTTGGACAAATGAGCTACGAGGCATTAATCGCCAGCTCAGACAGTTTGGATAATTGGGAAAAACCATTAGATGAATGGGATGCTATCGCGCTCAACTATACCTCTGGCACGACGGGTAAGCCCAAAGGCGTGGTCTATCATCATCGCGGTGCAACGCTCAATGCCGTCTCCAACATTTTAGATTGGGATATGCCCAAGCACCCTATGTATCTATGGACGCTGCCATTATTTCACTGTAATGGTTGGTGCTTTCCGTGGACGATTGCCGAACGTGCGGGCGTCAATGTCTGCTTGCGCAAGATTGACGCTGATTTGATTTTGCAGCTGATTGCTAAGCATAAAGTGACTCATTATTGCTCAGCACCCGTGGTGCACAATATGATTGCAGGCGGCAAAGCTGAATATAAAGACGCCATCAATCATGACGTAAAAGGCTGGGTCGCTGGTGCGCCGCCGTCTGAAACCATGCTCGCCGCCATGGAAGCAATGGGCTTTCATATCTCGCATGTTTATGGTCTGACCGAAGTCTATGGACCGGTTACTGTATGCGCTGAGCAGCAAGAATGGGATGAGCTGGATGTCGCTGCTCGTGCGCAAAAGAAGTCGCGTCAGGGCGTGACCTCGCATTTGATGAGTGGCTTTGAGCTGTTTAAACAAGGTACCACTGAACCAGTTGCTGCTGATGGCGAAGAGATGGGCGAGCTGGCACTGCGCGGCAATATGGTGATGAAAGGTTATCTAAAAAGTCGTAAAGCCACCGAAGAAGCCTTTACTGATGGCTGGTTCCGCACCGGTGATTTAGGGGTCAAATATCCTGACGGCTATATCAAAATTATGGACAGGCTTAAAGACATCATCATCTCAGGCGGTGAAAACATCTCTAGTATCGAAGTCGAGAACGTCTTATATAAAATGCCCGAAATCCAAAGCTGTGCGGTCGTCGCCGCGCCGCATGATAAATGGGGCGAAGTACCGGTGGCATTTATCGAGATTCATGAAGGCAGCACCTTGCAGCACGATCATGTGATGGAACATTGCAAACAGCACCTTGCTGGCTTTAAAGTACCTAAATATATTATCTTTGCTGAAATCCCAAAGACAAGCACTGGTAAAGTGCAGAAGTTTGAGCTGCGTCAAGCAGCCAAATCATTGGCACACGAAACGCCAAAAGTAACGGCTAGTGCTAAGTAAGCTTTTATCAATGATGATTCATAATACTGAATCATCATTGATAAAAAAGGTCAGCCTAATGAATGTAGGCTGACCTTTTTATTGTGCTAAAAAAACCAAGCTCATTATTAATCAAACAACTAATTAAGCTTTGGCTCCAGCCATTGATACACCAGCATCCCAACTATCATCGCTGGGATAAAAACATATGCCTGCCACTGCCCTGTACCGAGCAGCACAATACCAGGACCTGGGCAAATACCCACCAAGCCCCAGCCGATACCGAATAGCATCGCGCCGATTAACAGTTTTTTATTAATCACTGTTTTGCTTGGCATATCTATTGAAGTGCCAATCCAGCTGGTCTGTTGACGCTTAGCCAATTGGACACCAACGATGGCAACTATTAAACCGCCACCCATCACCAATGCAAGGGAAATATCCCATGCACCAAAGACGTCCAAAAAGCCCTGTACTTTAACAGGATCAGTCATACCTGAGATTAATAACCCAATACCAAATAGCAGACCTGCCAGTAACCCAATTATATTTTTTAGCATCATTATGTCTCGCACTTCATTCGTGGATATAAGCTTTTATGAATCATATTCAACGTTGTCTTAGCAATGTGTTGTTTAAATTAAGCCCAAAAGATGTCGACCAATATAAACCGTCACAATACCAAATAACATAAAGGTCACTGTTGCCGCCATCGACCGTGGCGACAGTCGCGCATTACCACAAATACCATGTCCGCTGGTACAGCCTGAACCTAAACGCGTCCCAAAACCAACCAATAGCCCTGCACCGATTAATAACGGTATCGAGGTACTGATTTCGATATCAGGTAACGGTCTAAATAAACTATATAATAATGGCGAGAGAATCAGACCTGCAATAAATAATACCTGCCACATCTCGACGCGCTTAGGTTTAAGAAGACTTGAGAAAATACCACTAATACCCGCAATACGACCAATGCCCAACAGCAAGATAACCGTTGCAACGCCTAGCATCAGCCCGCCTACCAAGGAAATTGGCGTAAAAGCTTGCCAGTCTATTTGTATACCCATAATGATTACCTAAGCTGATTTTTTATTAAAAATGGTTTTATATCTTCAATTGAGTTTAACAACGATATCGTACTACTGCTATAAACGATTTTTTATTATTTATATCTTACTACATATTACTTTATATAAATACATTATATTATAAAACATAATGAAAAAGTAAAAAAATACTGAACATTGCGTCACGCATTGCTCAGTATCTCTTCATTTGAAGGCTGACTGGCTTAATAAATATAGTCGTTAATAAACGAGTCAGCCTCTCAAATCATTTTGCTAAGACTTCATCAAGCGCTTTTTCAAAACGCTCTACCGCGCCGTCGATATCAGTCAATTTATCCAAACCAAATAGACCTAAACGGAACGTTTTGAAGTTATCAGGCTCACCGACTTTTAACGGTACGCCAGCAGCGATTTGCAATCCAGCTTCAGCAAAAGCACTGCCTTTATGGATATCATCACGGTCGGTATAAGATACGACAACGCCTGGTGCTTCAAAACCTTTGGCAGCAACGCTTTCAATACCTTTATCTGCCAGTACCTTACGGACGCGGTTGCCAAGCTCCCATTGTGCATCACACAATTTATCAAAGCCAATCTCTTTTGCTTCCAAGATAGTATCGCGGAATTGACGCAAGCTATCGGTTGGCATAGTCGCATGATAAGCGTGACCGCCGTTTTCGTACGCACGCATGATGGTTAACCATTGCTTTAAATCAAGGCTAAAGCAGTTAGACTCCGTGGTTTCTACCTTTTTGATAGCAGCGTCACTGAGCATAACCAGACCTGCACATGGTGTGCTACTCCAGCCTTTTTGCGGCGCACTGATGAGCACATCAATGCCCAATTTTTTCATATCTAACCATACACAACCTGAAGCGATACAGTCAATAACCAATAAACCGCCAACACTATGTACGGCCGCGCTTAATGCTTTGATGTAGTCTTCTGACAAGATAATGCCCGAAGACGTTTCAACGTGCGGCGCATAAACAACAGCAGATTTGTCTGCTTTAATTTTGGCAACGGCCGTTTCGATATCCACTGGCGCAAATGGTTTTGGCGCTTCCGTATCTTCTGTACGCTCAGCCGTTAGTACCGTAGATGATTTGGCAAATTTGCCTTTTTCTAATATTTGCGTCCAGCGATAGCTAAACCAACCGTTACGGATGATGAGGCAATCTTCATCAATGGTCAGCTGACGGGCGACTGCTTCCATGCCGTAGGTACCCGAACCTGGAATAATAACTGCGGCTTCAGCGTTATAGACTGTTTTTAGGTTGCTGAGCAAATCATTCATCACCTCTTGGAAGGCTTTTGACATATGATTAAGGGCGCGGTCGGTATAAACCACTGAATATTCTAATAAGCCGTTTGGATCAATATCTTGACGTAATGCAGTCATGTGACGCTCCTGTCTGTTGTAATATTTTTTAAGTATGAGTGATAACAAAATATAGATACTGTCTTAGTCAATTTAGGTCAGCTATTATTTTAATCAAACATTTTTTGACCAACGTAATATGATAGCCAGATACGTTTATAGATAGCATTCACTAAGTACGAATATCGAGTAATAATTGAGAATATGACGCAGGGTGGACGATGTAGCACTTTATCCTAGCGCTATTGCCGTTGACGGTGGTATCTTTTACGTCGTTGATGTCATCAGATATTGAGTGAAAGCGCATAAGATACGCAAACCATTATCGTTGCTACGCGGTGGTAGGCTGATAACAGTGGTCATTAAAAATGATTGATTGGATAGATAAAAGTTAAATATGCTGGTGTTGTAACGAATACCGCTCGAGTATCCTAAAAACAGTCCCTATTTATCAATCAAGCATCATCACTTAATATCGTCATAACAGCTCGATATTAGCACTGATAATGCAGGTTGACAATGCTATGTTTGCGTTAAAACCATACTGATACAATTTCTTATTTTTGATGATAAAAGGCAACTATCAGTGATTCCGATGGGCGTCTTGTAGACCTGATACCACAAAGTCGAGTAATTCATTATCACCTTCGCGTGCCGCCTTACGCATGAGCTTGGAGGGCGCATGGGTCAAGTTTTGCGTTAAGCGCCGCGTTAGCTCAATCATAATATCTTCAGGGTTAGCATTATCGCTTTGCAGCTCTGCGATAGACGCCTGCAATAGTTTGTTTACCTGCTCATGAGTACGCGCGCGATATTGCTGAATATCCTTGCCTACTTGGCGTACTTGAAAGCGGCGATCCATCTCAACCACCAATTGACTGACTAACAGCTCAGCATCTACTGCTGCTTGACGGCGTTGTTCAATATTACCGGCTATCACATGTTGTAAGTCATCGACAGAATATAGATAAACGTCGTCTATCCGGCTGACAGTCGAATCAATATCACGCGGCACCGCCAAGTCAATCATCAGCATCGGCTGATAGCGACGGCTTTTCAGTGCTCGCAGCGTCATGGTTTTATCAATCAATATGTCCATGCTACCGCTACAGCTGCTCACAATATCGGCTTCTGCCAATACTTGTGGCAGCTCTTGCAGCGTTCTGACTTCGATCCGGCGATTGGGATTGCGCAGCTCAGCCGCTAACGCTTCTGCGCGTTCAGGATTACGGTTGCAAATAATAACGCGACCGACTCCAAGACCTGCGATATGCGTCGCTACCAAGCGGTTCATCTCGCCAGCAGCTACCACCAGCAAAGTACGACTTGGCAAATCATCAAAGATTTGCGTCACCAGTTTGGCAGCAGCATAGCTAAGTGATACGGCTTGTGCGCCAACTTGGGTCTCATTACGTACTCGTTTTGCCGCTGCAAATACCTGATCAACAATCCAACCTAGCTGATTGCTAAGCGCTTTTTGATCTTGCGCCATATGCACAGCGCGCTTGATTTGCCCCAGTATCTGCGGCTCACCGAGTATCATAGAGTCAAGACCTGCAGCCACTCGTAGCCAATGGGTTAAGGCATGCGTATCTCGATGGACATACAAATAAGGGTCAATCTCATCCAGTGATAATTGCTTAAAACCTGCAAGCCAAGTTTTAATTTTTAGGATGTGAGCGCTGATGATAGTCGATGAGAGGTTGGTGCTATTGTTAGCCGTTACACTAGACTCTATAACTGCTGAGGCTGAATTTGGCAATAACGTGTATGGTGATAATATGCTTTCTGGGACCAATGCATAAATCTCTGTACGGTTGCAGGTGGAGACTATCACACTACCGTCGCTAAAGCCTTGTAGTTGTGCAAGTGCGATACTGACCTCGTCACCGACAAGCGCCAAGCGCTCTCGTAGAGCGACTGGTGCAGTTTTGTGATTGACCCCAATGACCACTAATCTCATTATTGACAGACCATAAATATGATATTCACTCGCCAACCAAACACCTTTAGCGGTTTTTAAAAAATTAAAATCCTATTTTTCAAAGACAGCTTTTGACAAGAAATCTTTGAAAAATAGCTTTTAATAGGCAACTTTGAAAGTAAAATAATAAAAAGCGTTTATTATATCATTATTGATAGCTTTATTTAACACTCACCTCTATAAGCCAGCATTTTGTCTGTATCTGGGCGCATGGCTTACAAATCAACTGCGATTACCGGCTTAACATTCAAACACTTGCATATAGGTTTACTTAAAGCTAACAATGTTACCCTTAAATTCGGGTGCTACTATAGTTGATCCACTTTTAAAAGAATACAGAACTACTGGGGTTGATTGTTCGCAGCCTCTGTCTGCGCAAGCACAGCATAATCACAGCAAGCAAGAAAAATTAACCCCAGTAGTGATTGATAACATTTGTATTTCTTTTATTTAGGACTGTCAATAGAATAAATTTACACTATTACTGACACCTAAGTAACACGGCTGCTATTGTGTATCCCTTCATGCTACTCTTATAATGTTTGACATCATTATTCGTCACAGATATCTGTTTTTAAAACGATTCTAATAAACCCAGCCTTCTATGCTGCAAATCCTTTTACTAGGCATAGAAACAAGGTCAGAATAGGTGAATACTGCACGCTATGGTCTTTTTTGGGTCTTCATTTAGACGACAATCTATGCATAACGCTCAATCTAGCCTTAGTGCTTTGTTGCATGCTCTCATTGAGCGGCTATGCCGACGTTATAAGCTAGCGTTTTCGTTGGCGGTTTGTTTGTGCCTAGTATTCCCTGCCCATGCTGACCATGCCATTGTCTCACCAAACATAGCTTTGCCCAAAGTCTCTCCTACTAACATTAGTAGTGCCACCGTTACCAGAACCATTAATGCCTCTAGTCAAGTTATTAACAGTCACACACCAGTGACTAAAAGCATGGCTAATAAAAATTTGATAACTGATGCCTCGATAACCGATGCCTCGATAACCGAAAGTAGTCCGTCATCTGACCTCAATAAAATAAGCAATGAACCAAGCTTGTATGCCTTATTAGATGCAGAATTTTCTGCAAATCGTGATGATACCGAGCGTGCGCTGATTATCTATAAGCAGCAATCATTTAAACAAGACGCCACAGCCGTATTTGAAAGAGCGTTGAGCTTATCATTACGTAATGACAGGGTCGAAGAATCTTTACAATTTGCCAAAGCATGGCAAGATGAAAACCCAGACCATGTGCCTGCTTGGTTTTATGTCGCTCATTTGGCACTGCGGGCGCATGATTATGAGTTGGCAGGCGAAACTCTAAATCGCATCTTGAGCTATGATCCTCGCGCCGACCTTAGCGAAATTCTGATTGGTATTTACCCAAACAGCGATGATGATAAGCGAGAGTTACTCGCCGCTCTGCAACCTATCGCCAGTGAACAAAACGCCTCGCTATCAGTCTTAAAAGCGGGCTTGCTTTATCAGTTTAATGAACCTGAGATTGCCATCGTTCATATCAATCGAGCAGTTGAGCGCCAGCCGGATTATGTGCCTTTTATTACCTTAAAAGCAGATATCTTGCGCAAAATCGAAACGCCAGAAGCAGTCATTGAGTATCTCAGCCAAGCACGCTTGCGTAATGCTGACAGTAAGAATCTATACTTGTATGAGATTCGCTATTTGCTTGATTTAAAACAGAATGAGCAAGCGTGGCAGCTGTTGTTAGGCGCTCATCAGCGCTTTGCCGATGATGCTGAGATTACCTTATTAGCGGCGCTGGTTAGCTTAGATATTGAAAAATATACTAGTGCCGATCAATTGCTTAATACGCTTGCCAAAAATCCCGCTTATTTAGATCAATCTTATTATTATCTGGGCATCAGTGCTGAGCGTCAGCAAAACTTTGAGCAAGCCAAATACTATCTCAATGCTGTCATGCAAGAGGACTTGGTATTGGAAGCTCGACGAAAAGTGGTCGCATTAGACTTACTCAATAATAATATTGATGCCGCTATCGCAACGTTAGAAAAGCTGCGTAAAGACTTTAGCGTCTTCGCTCCTGATAGCTTTGTGCTACAAGCCGATATCTTATGGCAACAGAATGAACCTGCAGAAGCCTTACGCCTATTAACTAAGGCTGCTCGTAAATACCCTGATAATGAGATGCTGCTTTTTGCACGCGCCCAGCTCCTTGATGATAAAGAGGACTATATCGTCAAGCGTACCTTACTTAATCACTTGCAAGCGCTTGACCCCAGCAATCCTGCTTATCAGCTGAGTTACGCCCAGTTATTGCTGGCCAATGAGCGTGGTTCTGAACAAGGATTGGCATTGGCGACGGCGATCATACAAATACGCTACGATGACCCTCGCTATGACAATGAGCTGCATCTGCAAGCCCTCAATGTACTGGCAAGTAATGCGCTGGCAAACGAGAATTATCAGCAAGTGATCGACTATCTACAAACGCCTTACGATGTGCTCCCTACTTTACGCTCAGGAACATTGCTATTACGCGCTTATCAAGGCTTAGGCGACAATGAAAAAGTTGATGCTTTACTTGCCGACTTGCAGCAGCGCTTCTCATTTGGGCAACACAATATCAATGACCGTATACAATTGTATTAATAACAAACGATATAATTAATAAGCAATGGCATAGTGCTTCTAAGTCCTCGAATACGACATCCTATTATTACAAGTCATGTATAAGAAGCTAACAGCCACGCATAACTGAGTAACAAATAACACTTAAGCTAACCTGCTCTCGAAACAAAAATTTTGCAAATTTGTCCATTTTTGAGGAAACATCATGTCTACCCTGCGATCTTTTTATAAACCTAATAAATTGGCCCTATTTGCCGCTATGTCAGCAGCAATGGTAATTACCTCTGGCTGTCAGTCTATGAAAAGCGCCAACGCGACCAACCAGCCTAGCACAACCATTCAAGGTCAAAACCCTGAGCAACCAAAGAAACTTGAGAGCTTTAATATTACAGGTAAGATTGGTGTTACAACGGCTGCGAGTGATACAACAGGGGCTCAAGGCGGCAGTGCATTTTATGCATGGGGTCAACAGAATGATCGCTTTGCCATTGAACTCATTGGTGCGTTAGGCATTGGTAAAACCAATATCGAATACAATGGTCAATCTGCGACTTTGGTGAGCGAAAAAACCGGTACTTTGAATGCGGCTGACCCTGAAACCCTGCTTAAAAAAGCCACCGGCTGGCAAGCACCTATCTCTCAAATGCCTTACTGGATTTCTGGACGCCCAGCGCCTTCAGACAGCGCACCGCAGCTTGATGCTCAAAACCGTCTAATTAGCTCGGTAAATGGCGAATGGCGTGCCAGCTTTAGCTACAAGGGCAATGATAAATTACCAAATAAGATCAGTGCGGTTCAATCGCAAGGCAACAAAGTTGTTATGACAATCGATCATCAAAAGTAATAGCACCAATAGATTTGATCGCTATTGCAAACAGCCATTTCTATAAATGGCTGTTTGCGTTTAAAAATTGCACCTGAGAATTGTGACCTTTATTTATGACTAAAAACGCGACTTCTGCATCGGTTATTACTCGCCTATCACCAGCAAAGATTAATTTATTTTTGCATATTACTGGTCAGCGCGCTGATGGTTATCATAATTTGCAAACGGTGTTTCGCCTGCTCGATTGGGGCGATTATTTGCATTTTTCAATAGCAGATGAACTAATAATTACTATTAATAGCGTAGCAGACAATAGCGCTGTAGATAATAGTAGCATGTGTGGTCAGCTACTCACGCTAAGTGGTGCCGACACCATAACCAGCAGCATAGAGGACAATTTGATCTTTAAAGCGGCTAATGCCTTACTGGCATCTGCCATAGACTCAAATTCGCTACCTAAGAATCTACCGAAAGTGTCAGTGAGGTTAGATAAGCACTTACCGATGGGCGCAGGCTTAGGTGGTGGCTCGTCCAATGCCGCGACGACATTATTAGTCTTAAATAGAATATGGCAGATTAATTTTGATCAAGATACGCTTATAAAAATTGGCGCAAGCATTGGCGCGGATGTACCGATATTTATCTTTGGACAAGATGCTATTGCGATGGGCATTGGCGAAGAGCTGACAGCGATTGATTTGCCCGAGCAACAGTATTTATTATTGACCCCTAATGCTCACGTTAATACTGCCGAGCTTTTTGCGCACCCCAAGCTACAGCGAGATATCGCCCCGCTATCAATCAAGACCATTAAAAACCAGACCAATGACTATGTGCAACATTTAAACACGCCTTATCAAAATGTTTTTACCCCAGTGGTAACCAGTCTTGCTCCCGCCGTCGATGAAGCACTACGATATTTGCAAGAGTTAGAGACTCAAGCACTGAGCACAGCAAGAATGACCGGCTCAGGCAGCGCAGTATTTTTGCCTTTGGATGCAGGTGTGATATCTGATAAAGCGCGTTTGGCAAAGTGGATTGAAGAGGCGCCCTGTCCTGCCTATTTAGGTCGTAATTTATGAGTTAGATTTGAGCTATAGTGTGAAAATAAGAGGACTATAGATGCAGCGTAAAAAGTTTTATGGATCCAATACCCATTTTATTTTTGACCTATTTTTTAATAAAAGCTATAAAAAGGCGCAAATGACTTGCAAAATCTGAAAATTTAATTATAATAGGTCGCCTCAATAGGGGTATAGCCAAGTTGGTAAGGCATCAGGTTTTGATCCTGACATCCGTTGGTTCGAGTCCAGCTACCCCTGCCATTTTTAAGCTCAAAGCATTAGACGTGTACTTATTATAAGCAGTTTATAGACAGCCGCTTATCTTATTGACATTGACAATGTTATCCCAGTTTCGGTATAGTTCGCAATGAACACCGTTAGGGAAAAGTTATGTTTTAGACGGTTTTTTCCGTTTATCAGATAACGAACAGGTCGTGACGCTATTCTAATAATGACTTTTATTAAAAGTTGCTTTTAGATATCGACGTACACAGCCTAGACATTACAGGGGTATAGCCAAGTTGGTAAGGCATCAGGTTTTGATCCTGACATCCGTTGGTTCGAGTCCAGCTACCCCTGCCATTTTTTACTGTAATAGTAGTCATCAATCTTTTTCACCACTCTTTTCTGAATTTGAGCAGTTTGACACTGCTTAGCGGTCGCTGCTTGAGTCAATCAATAGGACTTCTGTCATGCCTTATTTGGCGATTTTTACGGGCAATGCCCACCCAGAATTAGCAAAAACCGTAGCCGATCATCTCCATATACCTCTTGGTAAAGCTGACATCACGCGTTTTTCTGATGGCGAAATTGCCGTAGAAATCAAAGAACACGTGCGCGGTAAAGACGTGTTTATCATGCAGCCTACTTGTGCACCGACCAACGACAATTTGATGGAAATCATGATGATGGCAGACGCTTTGCGTCGCTCTAGTGCTGGTCGTATTACAGCAGTCATGCCGTATTTTGGTTATGCCCGTCAAGACCGTCGCCCTCGTTCAGCTCGTGTGCCTATCTCTGCTAAAGTCGTCGCTGACATGTTGAACATCGTTAGTATCGATCGTGTGATGACCGTTGATTTGCACTCAGATCAGATTCAGGGTTTCTTTGACATCCCAGTCGATAATATCTACGGCACGCCTGTATTGCTTAACGATCTACAAAAACAAGATTATGATAACATCATGGTTGTCTCTCCTGACGTTGGCGGCGTGGTTCGTGCACGTGCGATGGCTAAGCAGTTGGGCGATACTGACATGGCGATTATCGATAAACGTCGTGCCCGTGCCAATGAGTCGCAAGTGATGCACATTATTGGTGACGTCCGTGACCGTGATTGTGTCATCGTTGATGATATGGTCGATACGGCTGGCACGCTATGTAAAGCTGCCGAAGCGCTTAAAGCAAATGGCGCACGCCGCGTAGTGGCTTATATCACCCACCCTGTATTATCTGGTAATGCGCTTAAGAACATCAGTGAATCAGAATTAGATGAGATTGTCGTTACTGATACGATTCCATTGTCTGATGCTGCCAAAGCTTGCAGCAAGATTCGTCAAGTGAGCATCGCGCCAATGTTGGCTGAAAGCTTACGCCGTATTAATAACGAAGAATCTATCAGCGCGATGTTTGACGCTTAAGAGTTATCGTAGATTGAAAAAAGCGCCAGGTTTCATTACTTGGCGCTTTTTTATTTAACGATGTTAATTAATAGTTTTGCACTGTTGTTCGTATAGGTGTTTTTCATAACGATCTTGCATAAAGGTTTTGCCCAGCTATTTTACGTAGGTCTTTCTTATTATTAGCTAATCACGTATAATGCGCGCCTGTGCTGACCGTTTTTTATGATTTAAAACAGTCAGTATTATTAAAAGTGCTGATCACGTTTAAAATAATGATTTTCTTGATAATGTTTATCATGGCAATCATTAGGTTAAGCACATGGCTAGATTTGATTATCGGCGTTTATCACGCACGATAAATACTAGCTATCATCACGTATTAGTGGATTGGTCGCAAATCCACTTTTTTATGACCAGACACTTCATCATTTTTTTATAGGATTACATCCATGACTATTAATCATTTTGCATTAAACGCAGTTGATCGTTCTGCTGAGCTTCAAGGTAAAGGTGCGAGCCGCCGCCTACGTAAGCAGAACCTAGTTCCTGCTATCATCTATGGTGGTGGTGAGCAGCCAACAGCTATCTCTATCAAAATCAATGAGCTAGTAAAATCACTAGAATTTGAAGCTTTCTTCTCACACATCTTGACTTTGAATGTAGATGGCGAAGAGCATCAAGTAGTTATTAAAGACTTGCAACGCCATCCTGCTAAAGGTTTCCCAATGCATGCTGATTTCCAGCGCGTTGTGAAAGGTCAGAAAATCAACATGAATGTTCCTGTTCATTTTTCTGGTCGTGAAGAAGCGCCTGGAACTAAGGCTGGTGGTGTTCTATCAACACTAGTAACTGACATCGAAATCGTTTGCATACCATCACAGTTACCTGAATATCTAGAAATAGATGTGTCTGGTATGGAAATTGGCGATTTGTTCCGTCTATCAGACATCACTCTTCCTGAAGGCGTGGTTATTGCTGAGCTTGAATTAGAAGATGGTCATGACCGTACGATCGTGAACATGCAGCCACCAACGGTTGAAGAAGTTGACGAAGCTGCTGAAGTGGATGCTGCTGACGTACCTGCGACTGAGCAAGGTACTGACGAAAGCAAAGACGGCGAGTAATAAACCGGTTTTATATAGCGACTTATTGTTGTCTATATAATGTAAGGTTCGTTCAGTCAAAAAAATAGCAGGTGATGAATATCTCCTGCTGTTTTTGTAAGTAAGGTTTGAGAAATCAGACCTGACCACTCATTTATTATAGTCAAGCAGGGTGTTTTTATGGCCATAAAGCTTATAGTCGGTCTTGGTAATCCGGGTCAGGAATATATGTTTACGCGCCATAATGCAGGATTTTGGTTCGTCCTTCATTTGGCTCAGCAGTTTAATATCACTCTCGCCCCCGACAAAAAATTCCATGGAGTGACAGGACGCGGGCAGATTCATGGGCATGACGTGCGTCTATTGATGCCGCTGACTTTTATGAATAAATCAGGTCAGTCAGTCGTGCCCATGGTTAAATTTTATGGCATTGATAATGACGAGCTGTTAATCGCCCATGATGAGCTTGATATTCCCGCTGGCAGCATCAAACTCAAAACTGACGGTGGTCATGGCGGTCATAATGGTCTGCGTGACATAACCCCCCATCTTGGCAATGACTTCCATCGTCTGCGTGTGGGTATTGGTCATCCGGGTCACAAGTCTAAAGTCAGTGGTCATGTACTTTCAAAAGCTGCGCCAGATGAGCAGATTGCTATTGATAGTGCATTATCTGCTGCTTTTGACGCCCTGCCTTTGCTATTAGGCGGTGATGTCGAAAAAGCACGTTCGCAAATTAATGGTTTTAAATTACCTGAATGAATGGTGTTTCAATTATAATAGCCTTTTATTTTAGCAAGTTAATCCCCATTAACGTTTTGATTTGACTCATTTATATCCGTTACACTAAGGAAGCAATCTATGCTACTTAATATGCTCAAGTGCAAATTACATCGTGCCCGTGTTACTCATGCCGAACTTCACTATGAAGGCTCATGCGGTATCGACGGTGATTTGTTAGACCTTGCCGGTCTGCGTGAAAACGAATCTATCGACATCTATAACGTCACCAATGGCAAGCGCTTTCGCACCTATGCCATTCGCGCTGAAGCGGGCTCTGGTATTATCTCCTTAAACGGTGCAGCGGCTCATATGGCAGACCTAGGCGATATCGTTATCATCTGTGCCTATGCACATTTTGATGAAGTTGAAGCGTCAACGTATCAGCCAAGACTGGTCTATTGCAACGAAGACAACACGGTTAAAGACACCGCAAATATTATTCCAGTACAAGTGGCCTAAGAAAATCATTTAAGAACTTGTTACATAAACTATGAGTAAATACATGGTCACATGGTTGCCATTTCTGTCAAAAGCCCATTAAAATACTTGTACTTATATCGAAGCTGAATCCAGATTGTGATTCAGCTTTTTTTTATGCCATTTTTATATGACATAAGCTTGCTCAAAACCCAATATCTGTTTTTTATCTCTAACGAAGGAGTTGTCTAAATGTGGTTGGCAGTTATTGCAATATTGATTGGTCTTGCGATTCTTGTTTGGAGTGCCGATGTCTTCATTGATGCTGCAACAGCATTGGCAAAAAAGTTTAATGCGCCCAGCTTCTTAATTGGCGTTATCATATTAGGAGTAGGCACATCTGCCCCTGAGATGGTCGTGTCTGCATTGGCAGCATTGGAAGGCAGCCCTGAACTCGCACTGGGTAATGCGTACGGCTCTAATATCATCAATATTGCTTTGGTCTTGGGTGCAACCGTATTGATTAGCCCTATTATCATTCATAAAGGTGTCATCAAGCGCGATCTGCCAATACTGGTAGTCATCACTGCATTGGCAGCGTGGCAGCTCCGTGACGGGCTATTAAGCCTAACTGATGGTCTGGTACTATTGGCAACATTGGTTATTGTGTTGGGAATTCAGATCATTCTGAGTTTACGTGAAAGCAAATCAAATGATGAAGAGGCTACTACAGAAAATTTGAGCAGTACAGAGGACAACCATCCTAGCTTGATGCGCGGTTTAGGCAGTTTAGTCATTGGCTTATCAATGCTTGTAGCAAGCTCGCAAGCCATCGTCTGGGGCGCCGTTGAGCTAGCAACGTTTTGGGGGTTGAGCGAGCTGATTATCGGTCTGACTATTGTTGCTATTGGAACCTCGCTGCCTGAATTGGTCGCAAGCTTATCAGCCGCACGTAAAGGTGAGCACGACATGGCACTGGGTAATATTATCGGCTCTAATATATTTAACACCTTGGGCGTCGTTGGTCTCGCAGCGCTTATAGCGCCAATCACAGTCAGTCCAATTATCTTATCACGTGATATATTAGCTATGGGTCTGGTCACGCTCTTACTGGTAGCTATAGCGGTTTTTGCCTTTATGAGTAAGCGTCCATTCGGTCGCACTTCTGGCTCGACTTTGGTCTTATTCTTTGTCGGCTATACTTTATGGCTGATGCAAACAGCCAATATGTAAGGCTTAAAGTATGTTGACAGACTATGGCAAGGATAATGCAGTTTATTTTCCTCGCTTGCGGTTTCTAATCACTCGCCATAGTCCTTCATTCTCCGTTTTTGGCATTTTTAAGGTAATGGTATTCGATAGCATATCTTGCACTGCGAGACCACGTGAGTTGAATAGGCAAAAAGCATAATTAAAAACAAAGCCCAGAAAGACACTGGTCAATAAAATAGCACGCGAGCCACCGATGACACTACCAATGAGACCAAATATAAGTGGCATGATACTGGCTGCTAGAACACGCTTAAAAGATTGCCCCCACGTGAGCAGATGACCGCTGTTATTAACGGTTTTAAGCCGCCAAGTCTGCATACCTAATGTCTGCCCACCGCGACGCCAGAACAACCCATAAAACCCTACCAACGTCAGGATAAAAGAGGGTGTCATAATAACGTTTTGATACCATGTTGGCAGTGATTGAGCTTGTGACGACTCGCTACCCGTCTCCATCGTCAACAAGGTGCCAACCACTGTCAGCACCGTCCCTACCAAAAATAGTAATGCTAAAATCAGCATACCATCATAAAGAATCGCTGCCATGCGGGTGCTGGGTTTAGCAATCGCTAGCTCTTCAACCTCAGAGATATGAGTTGCAGATTTTTTGGCTTTAGCAGCGGATTTAGACGGACGTTTAGATAAACTCTTTGACATGGTACCAGCTCATAGCAAGCAATGAATAATAGCGCTATTGTACCGTAATTCAGGCACTTATCGTACACTATACTCAGGATAGTCGATTGGATATAAAGAAATCGCAGACGTAAAAAAACCGCCAAATTGTCATAAGACAGGCGATTGATTTAGTAAATAGGCGATGATGTAAAATGGTGCGCTTGGAGAGATTCGAACTCCCGACCCCTTAGTTCGTAGCCAAGTGCTCTATCCAACTGAGCTACAAGCGCGTACTTTACACATCATTTACTGCTTTGTTAATAACAATTACAGTAAATTAGGTTGGTCATTATATAGATAATTTCGCTTGTGTCAACATCTTTTTTTGTTAAAATCAAATTAATTTTTGTTTTAACAAAACAGAAGATAATTAACGCTGTTTTCGCGTGATTACTCTAATAACAACGAATAAATGGCGGTGAAGGAGGGATTCGAACCCTCGATACGCTTACACGTATGGTTCCTTAGCAGGGAACTGGTTTCAGCCACTCACCCACTTCACCTAACGATTTAAGACACTTATCAAAGTATTTTTAATAAAAACACCTCTTTAAACATAGTATTGATGCTAACAATACGTCTTATGCCGTGGGCGAGTATTATAGCAAAGCCAAAACGAATTGCAAGCATTGTCTGTCCTTTTAATCATGCTTTTTGCATAATTATCGATTTATCGGTCTTTATGGCTTTTTTGACAGTAGATGGCTATAGTATTTACCACTTATTATAAAAGATATCAAAGGATGTGTTATGCGACCAGTCGTATTGTGTTTTTCAGGCTTAGACCCCTCAGGTGGTGCTGGATTACAAGCGGATATAGAAGCCATCGGTCAAGCAGGCGCTCATGCTGCTATCGCTTGTACGGCTATTACCATACAAAACTCGCAACAGGTATTTGGCTTTGATGCGTGCGCGGCAAATTTAGTCAAAAATCAAGCCAGCGCTGTACTTAATGACTTATCTGTCAGTGTCATTAAGTCAGGCATGCTTGGTACGACTGATAATATCACTATGCTCACCCAGTTATTTGCTGACGAGATTATTGTTAAGGGTACTCCTTTTGTATTGGACCCAGTATTGGTTGCCAACAGTGGTGGTAGCTTAGGCGATGAGCAGACGCTAGTCAGCGCCTTTAGACAGCTGCTACCCTATGCCACCTTGATTACCCCTAACACTCATGAGCTGCGCGCCTTGAGTGCTGAACAAGACTTACATATAGGTGCTCAGAAGTTATGTGCACAAGGCACTCATGCAGTACTGGTCAAAACCTCACACGACTTCGATAGCGGTGATATTGAGCAGTATTTATACATAAAAGGCGAGATGGTACATAAAAGTATCTTGCCACGCCTAAAAGGCGAATTTCACGGCTCTGGCTGTTCACTAGCGAGCTTTATCGCTGGGCGCTTAGCGATGGGTGATGCGCTTATCGAGGCGGTAAAAACGGCAGATAGCTGGATTACCAAAACGCTGCGTGCCGCTGATGCACCGCACCCTGAGAATGCTAAAGCGCAATTGATACCCAACCGCTTTATGCACTTTTAGCACTTAGTATTTATCGTATAATTTTATCTAAATAACGAACATAAAAAAGGCACTCTATCTTGTATAGAGCGCCTTTTTTATTTGAAATTTTATTATCTCGAAAATCTTTTTAACTTAACTGGCTTAACCTAACATCGGCATAAAGCTTGATGCCAAACCACCGATAAAGATTTCGAGTAGGTAAAAGGCAAAAAAGGCAATCATCGGTGATAGGTCAATCATCCCTAAGTTTGGCGTAATACGACGAAACGGTGCCAAAATAGGTTCTGCTAAATTAACAATAATACCGATAAGCGGATGCTGAGACTGTGTAAAAACCACAATCCAGCTAACGATGATAGAACCAATCACCAAGTAGCGGCACATGCGTAAAAAGTCTAAAACCAAGCTGATAGTACCAGTAAAAAACAATGGGACTGGCGCAATACCCTTATGTGTTAATGCTGCTTTTCCTGCGATATCAATCAGACGAATCAAAAACATCAGGACGATGGCAGCGATACTAATACGACCTTGTGCAACGGTTGGAAAAATACGTCCAAAGACATCGACGATATGGGTCGCTTTATAGGCAGGCGCAATCATAGGATTGCTGGCATCCATCCCTGCAAACTGCAGCATAAAACGAATAAACACCAACATCATGGCGAAGGTAGTGACCAAATCAAAAATTTGCAATAACATGTTGTTCATGAAGCGCTACTCAATGTGACATTATTAACAGGTTTGAGGATGACGAATGTCATTATCAGGCATTTATTATAACCAGTCAGAGGCAGCATTTTATAAAATACTACCTCTATTATAAAGATGATTATTTGCTCATCTCTTCACTCAAGGCTTGGCTGCGATCATAGCACGCTTGCATGGCTTCACCAATTTGACGACCAATGTCATTGGCTTGCATTGACTCAACGGCGGCTTGGGTTGTCCCATTTGGTGAGGTCACTTTACGACGTAGCTCGCTTGGCGCATCTTCGCTACCCATTGCCATTTTTGCCGCGCCCAACATGGTTTGCATGGCAAGCGCGGAGGCCTGCTCTTTATCCAAACCTAAAGCCACTGCACCGTCAATCATAGATTCAATGAAGTAAAACATATACGCTGGCGCTGACCCTGATACAGCAGTTACCGCATGCATGTGTTCTTCATTATCGACCCACATGACCAATCCTGATGCTTCCATGACCGCCGTTGCCAATTGCTTCTCTTCAGCAGAAATATTATCAGTACCGTACAGACCCGTTGCGCCCATTTGAATCATCGCAGGTGTATTTGGCATCGCGCGGACGATATTATCATAGCCACCTAACATGTCAGATAAAAGCTCAGTTGACAAACCTGCTGCCACTGAAATCACCAGCTGTTTGTCTAAGATATCCGAAAAGCTACTGACTACCGCTTTCATCACTTGCGGTTTGACTGCCAGCACCACAATGTCAGCATCGATAACGGCAGCTTTTGCATCGGCAGTCGGATCAACCGTATTCAATCCTTTAGCAGCCAATTGCTCGCGCGCCTCACTACTAGGATCAGCAACGGTAATTAAACTCGGTTTGACGCCGCAGCTGACTAACCCGCTAATCAAAGCCTGCGCCATATTTCCGCCACCGATAAAGCTGATTTTCTTATTATCTAATACTGACATACATGTCTCCTATTCAAAAAACCAAAGGTATTCAAACTAACATAATGATAGGTAAAATGACACTCAGTTTACCATACTGCTACTGGCGCTGTTCGGGAAATTCAAAGGCTAACTAATAGTACTACTAGTACTACCGTTTAATTGAGATACTAAATTAACATCGAATATCACACAGCTTACCTGTTAGATTAAAAAGTCGTTTAGGTAGAGTGGTACAGGGGAAAAATATGTTTTGCATTCGTAAAGCTCATTCAAAAGATTTTGCGGATATTGCTCATATCCATTGCAAAAGTTGGCATGACGCCTACTTGAATCTGCTACCTAAGTCTTATATCAACAATAAAAACAACCTTAGTGAAAAAACAAAAATGTGGCAGGAATTGATTAATCATCCTGATGTCATTATTTGGATAGCCTATGATGCTAATCATAAGAGTTTAGGATTTATTGGGTATTTTACTAAAAATAATAGCTATGAAATCACGACTTTATATGTTTTATCAGAATATCATGGGCTAGGCATAGGCAGTAAATTGATGAAAAGGTCATTACAAGCCATATTGAGTTTTAATATCAATGCAAATTTTTATTTATGGGTATTAGAGGATAATGCGCCTGCCATTCATTTCTATAAAAAATTCGGGTTTGTCTGTAATGGTGAAAAAAGTGAAGAAGATTATAAAGATACACAAATAGTAGATATCAAAATGATCAAAAAAATGAAGATCTACCCTACTCAAGGCTTTGAGTAACAAACATCAAAACGAGCTAGGTACGGTTAAACAGCTGCTAATAGCACTTTCTATACTATAAGAATTATTTACAGTATAAGTTAACCGCTTAGCACCATCCAACACCCAGCTATGAAAAGGTGATATTAATAAAATAGGCAATTCTATTGGGTGCTTATTTTCTAATAGCTCATTTTCACTACTTTCTTTCTTTATCAAAGTCACGCTAACGACTACCAAACTCTCACGCATCCATGATGGAATGCCTAAGGTTTGATAGAGCTTTTTGCCCGATTGTGGACGCGACGCCAATGCGGTTTGCACACGCTGATTGCGATCTAATGGCGCAAAAGTGATCTCAACCTTATCTTTATCGCTTTCTAATAGTCGTGTTACGTCATTTGGCATAATCTGCACGTGCCAAGCAAACTTATCATCACTACGTAAAGTCATTGAAAATGATTCACTATCCGCTTTATCAGCCACAGTAAGATCGAGTAAGGTTTGCGTTTGTTCAATAAACGGGATTTTAAGCCACGCTAGCCAGTCATTACTAAGCCGATAAAGCTGCTGACGATAACGGCGAATAGTATATGACTGTTTGCGTCCTTGCCAAAACAGTTTCGTTTGATGATCATGATCATCACGCTGGCTTAAGCTAAATACGTTATCGACAAGCTGCTTAGCAGGCGGTAATGGCTCATCTTGACCAAGCCAATGATGTAATAATTGGCGCTGGCGATAAAGCGGTAACTTTTGCAGCTTATCTATATTTAGCACACGCTGGGCAGATGGTAGCTGTAATGATATTACCTCTGTCTGCTTTAAATCCTCTGCCGCTTGTGCCTTAACGGTTAATTGCGCATCGCTTAGTAGCTGCGCGCTACGAGCTATGTTATCAATAACGTTGGGATTGTATTTTGCCAATACTGGCATGATGTCACGGCGCAATCCACTACGAACATTATCACCGCCGTCATTGGTGGGATCATCAATATAAGGCAGCTTTAGGCGCTTAGCATATGAGCTAATACTGGCGCGCTGTACAATGAGCCAAGGTCGCCATAATATGATGCGATGCGCGTCCTGCGTTTGTACACGCCACGGCTGCATACCCGACAGACCATTTACTCCTGCGCCTTGAATCAACCGCATCAACACAGTTTCAGCTTGATCATCAGCATGATGGGCTAATAGTAATACATCATCTTGATTGAGTTGCGCACGCATCACATCATAACGTGCTTGGCGTGCGGCTTGCTCATCATGTCCATTTACGTGTGCCTGCAAAATAGTGCATGGTATCTTTTGAGCCTTTGCCCAATTAGCAACATGCGCAGCCCAAATAGCGCTATCCGCTTGCAAGCCATGGTTGACATGCAATAGTTGCGGTAAAAATGGCAACTTACCTTGCCAGTGTAATTGCACACATAGCGCTGCCAGTGCCAATGAATCACGCCCACCACTACAGGCCAGCCAAATTCGCCGACCCTGTAGCTGCTCGCCATACTCAGATATACTGGTCAATAATGCCTTTGCCAAATTATCGTCAATCGGCAGTTCAGCTATTGGCTCAATAGGATATGGTAGGATTGCACTGCTGCTCATCATTGACCTTATCTCATTAGTTAGTATATGAATTAATTGACACAAAAAAACGCGCCATAACATGACACGTTTTTATTTTAACATTAAGCGTAAGCCTCTAGTGCTAAAAGCTGATTGTCAACTATTTAGCGATGGAACATACTAGCAAGGCAACATGACTTCTGAGTTAAACGATTTGAATTTCTCATAACGTAGTTCACAACGTGTATGGGTATCTAAATCTTTCAGCTCATCCAATTGCTCAACCAATAGAGCTTTTAATGCCGTCATTACTGGCTGTGGCTGAATATGAGCACCTTCACCTTCGTCGATGACCGCATCAATCAAGCCCATTTGATACAGATTGATAGCATTTAACTTTAAGGCTTCACTGGCATCTTGCGCTTTTTCGGCAGTTTTCCATAGAATAGAAGCGCAGCCTTCAGGAGAGATGACTGAATAAATACTATTTTGTAGCATATTCACTTTATCACCAACGCCAATCGCCAATGCGCCACCTGAGCCGCCTTCACCAATAATGGTGACGATGATAGGCACTTTTAAACTAGAAAACACAGCAATGCTTTCAGCAATGGCTTGTGCTTGTCCACGCTCTTCTGCGCCAATACCCGGATAAGCTCCTTGGGTATCGACAAAGGTCATAACCGGAATATTAAAGCGCTCAGCCATTTTGACCAAACGAATGATTTTTCGATAGCCCTCAGGGTTTGCCATACCAAAGTTATGCTCAATGCGCTCACGTGTGCTGCGACCACGGTGTTGACCAACAACCATCACTGGCATACCGTTTAGGCGTGCAAGCCCACCAAGGATTGCCTTATCATCAGCAAAAGCGCGGTCGCCGTGCAACTCATCAAATTCGGTAAACAGCTGATTTACATAGTCCATAAACAATGGACGTTTGGCATGCCGTGCAAGCTGAACGCTATCCCAGACGGTACTCATAGACGCTTCCCTTTCTTAGTTATACTTAATAGAGCTATGTTCAATATGGTTAGATTAATACTGGCATCGTTATCGGTTTTAGGATAATGAAAGTACAGTTGTAAACTCAATAAAAACTATAATAGCACATCTTATATGCCATAACATTACCGACAACACCGCTTTTGTTATGTTATTTCTAACCGCATTAATCAAGTAATCTATTAACAGTTTCAGCTGATAAAAAATTAAACCTCAATGACGCTTAGTTTGACGCCCCATTTGGCAAATTGTTCTATTTCAGTCTGCAAATCAGACAATAAGAAAGCATAGTGTTCGCTACTATCACCAACCATGATTTGCCAATGATTGTCATCATCTACTTTTAATTCTAATGTTGGTAATTCATAATCACTGCGACTGTGATGTGCCAGTACTGCCAAACGTAGCAGCAAGCACAGATAAACGAGCTGATCACCGCCGATAGTACACGTCTGCTCTAACATATCTGCTTTGAGCTTACGGCGATGATTCAACATCAGCTGTGCCATACGTTTTTGGTCGACTTGTGAAAACCCTGGAATATCAGAATGTTCCATCAAATACGCACTGTGTTTGTGATAGCTACTATGAGCAATCGCCAGTCCTATCTCATGTAAAAATGCAGCTCGCCTGAGTAGATCGCCATCTTCCGTACTGAGTCCAAGTTTAGTTTGCACTTGCCCAAAAAGGTGGCGACTGGTTTTGACTACTTGCTTAGCCTGCTTTTTATCGCCTGAATAGCGCTTAATCAGTGCCAATACACTGCGGTCACGTACGTCTTCACTGGCAAATCGTCCAAGCATATCGTACATGACACCTTCGCGTAGCGCGCCATCTGAGTAAGTAATAGCATCTACGCCCAACACCTTCATGACTGCTCGTAATACCGCAACGCCCGCTGGAAATACGGCTTTACGGTGCTCTTTGACGCCTTCTAAATCGATGTCATCAACGTTGCCAATTTTAAGTAATAATCTTTCTAACTTTTTAACACCTTTATAAGTGATGCGCTCTTGCTCGTCTGCCCAACCTTTTGAAACAAGGACGTTACGTACCGCTTTAATCGTACCACTCGATCCAATGGCGCTGCTCCAGCCTACTTTTTGGTAGCGCCCATTGATCGCCAGTACTTCTTTGCGCGCAGCCGATATGGCGTTGTTAAAGGCTTCTTTGGTAATTTGCCCATCAGCAAAATACTTCTGGGTAAAGGCAACACAGCCCATCTGTAAGCTCTCGGTCAATAATGGATCAAACTCTTGGCCAATAATAAACTCTGTTGAGCCGCCACCAATATCGATAACCAGACGCTTGTCACTACTGGCATTGGTATGCGAGACTCCTAAATAAATCAAACGCGCTTCTTCTCGTCCCGCGATAATCTCAATAGGCTTGGGTAAGATTTTATTGGCACGGCTGATAAAGTCATTGGCATTTTTGGCTTGGCGTAAGGCGTTGGTCGCAACAATACGAATACGCTCAGGAGGCACCGAATCTAAACGCGCCACAAAGCGGCTGAGACAGTCTAAACCACGCTGCTCCGCTGCTGCACCCAAAATATTATGCTCATCCAGTCCTGCAGCTAACTGAACTTTTTCAGACATAGACACCACTTTTCGCACTTCACCATGATCGAGGCGAGCAATGGCTAAATGAAAACTATTGGAGCCAATATCAATGGCTGCCATCAGTTCATCTTCTGCGAGTGGTGGATTTTTTAGGTTGTCTTTGGGCATAAGTAAGGTCGTTACCGTGTCAGATCAAAAGATAATTAAAAGGGTTTAGGCTTTTAAAATAGAAAGTACGTTGGATTAAAGTAAGGACTACCATATATAAAAAAGATAATAGTCACATAAATGATGGCAAGTTTTGCCATTAAAACATTTATGCCAAACGCTGGCAAGTAAGCGAAGACAACCGCTAAACAGCGGCTAAAAACAGGATAGATACTTTGTGAAGCAAAAAATATCTTCTGCCCTTAGCCATTATTTGTTCAATATTGGCTTGCTACCACCACTATTGTCTATATTATAATAGAGAACAAGTACTTACCTATGAGCTTTATGGTATCAAGCTATTTCATTCTACTGACAAGACTCATTACGGATAGATGAGACATAACCTACAAGGAAGCCAAATCGATGAATAACACCCCTACGCAAACGTCACAAACTAAAGAAATTACTGCCGAAAAAGACAGCCGGAACAATCTAATAAAAATGGATAGCTCAGACAAACCGTCATTTTATGACTTTTATCTTGATGAGCATCAAAATATGGCTTGCCGTAGATTGCATTTTGCAGGCAGTAGCTTTGGATTAATTGGACTGGCAAAATCTGTTAAGAATCGCTCAGCAAAACCCTTACTTAAAGGTATTGCCGCAGGATACGCTTGCGCTTGGGTCGGACATTTTTTCTTTGAAAAGAATAAACCCGCCTCTTTTAAATTTCCTTTAAAAAGCTTTGCTAGTGATTTTCGTATGTATGTAGACGTAATGCGAGGTAATTTAAGTCTGAGAGACCGTAAGTTTGATAAAGTGCGATAAATAAAACTTCCTTTATTACTCATAAAAAAACCAGCACAGTAATCTTGTCACTATGCTGGTTTTTTTAGACGCCTAAAACTGCTGTGTTACGCTTTTGCCATTTCTGCAAATATTTCATCAGCGGCTTTAATAGTCGCCTCGATATCTTCGTTACTATGCTTGATAGACATAAAGCCTGCTTCATAAGCAGACGGTGCCAGATAAATACCGCGATCAAGCATACCGTGGAAGAAGGTATTAAATAGCTCCATATCACACTCAGTCACATCATCAAAGTTTTGAGGTACAGTCGTCGCACTGTCTTTGACAAAGAACATTCCAAACATACCGCCCAATTTATTGGTGCGCATATTGATGCCATGCTTGTCAGCAGCCGCTTGGAAGCCATCAACCAAATGATCTACTTTCGCTGATAGCTCGTCATAGAAACCGTCTGCCGTTAAGTCTTCAAACATGGCGATACCGGCGCGCATCGCCAGCGGATTACCGGATAACGTACCCGCTTGATAGACACCGCCAAGTGGCGCGATGCAAGACATGACTTCTTTTTTGCCACCAAAAGCACCAACTGGCAATCCTGCACCGATGATTTTACCAAAGCAAGTCAAATCAGGGTCGATACCGAAGTGCGCTTGCGCACCGCCAAGTCCAACACGAAAGCCCGTCATCACTTCATCAAAAATCAATACTGCGCCATTGGCAGTACACTGCTCGCGCAACGTATCATGGAACTCTTGGCTTGGAATCACCATGTTCATGTTACCAGCGATAGGCTCTAAGATAACGCAGGCAATTTCCTCACCCCATTTCTCAAAACAGTCTTTAATCGCTTGCGGATTGTTATATGGAATCGTAATAGTATGCTTGGCAAAATCTGCTGGTACACCTTTTGAGGTTGGCTCACCAATATCAAGCATGCCTGAGCCTGCTTTTACTAATAGGCTGTCTGAATGACCATGGTAGCAGCCTTCAAACTTGACGATTTTGTCACGCTGAGTATAACCACGTGCCAAACGAATCGCACTCATAGTCGCTTCCGTGCCTGAGCTGGTCATACGAATCATCTCAACACTCGGGACGATTTCGCAAATTTTATCGGCAACGGTGGTCTCAAATGGCGTTGGCGTACCAAAGCTCAAACCATCATCAGCAGCTTTTTTGACCGCATCAATAACTTTTGGATGGGCATGACCCAAAATCATTGGACCCCAAGAGCCAACATAATCAATATAAGCATTGTCTTCGGTATCATAGATTTTGCTACCATTGGCACGGTGCATAAAGATTGGCGTGCCACCAACACCAGCAAAAGCTCGGACAGGTGAATTTACACCGCCAGGGATATGCTTACGTGCTTGCGCGAATAGTTGTTCATTTTTAGTGCTCATAGTTATTCTCTATTTAATCGTTTTTTATTTAGTGATTTTATACTTAGGGATTGTCTATTCAGTAATTTGTATTATTTTTTTCACAATAAATGTGTAGCTTAAGCTTTTTTAACTACCGATGATTTAAGTTTCATCGGACCATAGCCATCAAGCTTACAATCAATATCATGACCATCGGTCGCATCTGGCAATAGACGAATACTTTTTGCTTTTGTTCCTACTTTGATAACGGTTGAAGAGCCTTTGACTTTCAAATCTTTAATCACGGTCACGGCATCGCCGTCTTGCAGCTCATTACCAACGGCATCGCGAATGACCGCGTCTTGATCTTCAGATTGTGCTACATCGGTTTCTGCCACTGTCCATTCATGAGCACACATCGGGCATACCAGCAGCGCGCCATCTTCATACGTATATTCAGCATCACATTTCGGACAATTTGGTAAGCTCATAATTCCCTCGGCAGCCATCATATATTAGGTTTATTCCAGAGCTCACATTGTACCGTAACTCGCACTCTTTAACCAATTTGTACGCTTGAAAACCGCTGGCTGTGCCCAATTTAACGCTTGATAGCTATCTTAACGATGACGTTTTTTATGAGGGTGTTTTTTGTGGTACTCTTCTTAGCCTCATCTGATTTTATAATTGTTTATCTTGGCATAAAAATCTGAGCTATCATTTTTTGATACTTATTCTTAACATTTAGTGCTTTATAAAAAACCTCTTTTCAGAAGGACAATAACAATGACTCAATCTATCAATACGGCGGCATTGCCACAGTTTTCCCAATTATCTATCCAAGGCGAGGATGCCGAAAAATTTTTGCAAGGACAATTAACTTGTGATGTCACTAAGCTCGGTCTTAGCTATCAAGCCGCAGCCATTGGGAATTTAAAAGGTCGTATAGAATTCGGTATTTGGATTAAAAAACAAGCGGAAAAGCATTTTGACATGGTCATCAGTGCAGATTGCGCTGAGGCTTTCCAAGGACATTTAAAAAAATTCGGTGCCTTTTCAAAGTTTGATACTAGTGCCCCGACACCTATTTATCCTTGTGTTATTGATGAAGTGCCGACTTTTAGCCATCAGGACGACCACAATACATCTAAGAATATTCAAGCTTGGATGCAGTCTAGTATCGCAACTGGTAACTATTGGATAGTAGCGGCAACGCAAGGCGAATTCCAACCACAAGAGTTGCGTCTGCATCAGCGCGGCGGCATGGATTACGATAAAGGCTGTTATTTGGGTCAAGAAGTCATCGCCCGTATTTACTTTAAATCAGCGCCGAAAGCGTTTTTGCACTATGTAAAAGGAACAAATTTAAAAGGCTCAGGTACAACTCCTGCCGCTGGTGAAAAACTGGATAAAGTACAAGTCGTCAATGCGATTACTACTAGTGAAGGCTTTGAGGCATTGGTCGTGGCTCGTCCAGAACAGTTGGCTGAAAGTAGTCTGACCATATTGGACTTACCATTGGCGCTACAAGCGGATGTTGCTCGCCCTAAGTAATACCAGATAACAACGCTCTCATCTAATTTCATCAATCGCAGCAGAGTAATCTATGACCCATATTGCGGTACTCGGAGCAGGCGTGGTGGGCGTGACCACCGCATGGTATCTCCGCCAAGCAGGCTATGATGTGACCGTGATTGAGCGTGAGTCAGCGGCAGGTATGCAAACCTCATTTGCCAATGGCGGACAGATATCAGTCTCGCATGCGACCCCTTGGGCAAATCCTACTGCACCGATAAAAGCATTCAAATGGTTGTTTCGCGAGGATGCACCGTTGCTTTATCGATTGCGTGCGGATAAGACGCAAATTAAATGGGCGATGCAGTTTTTGCAAGAGTGCCGCGCAGATCGTGCTGATGCAAATTTAGTACAAATGGTACGTTTGGGATTGTACTCACGCGATGCTTTACAACAATTACGCACGGATATTGGGATTAATTACGAGCAGCAAACGCGCGGTATTATGCATTTTTATACCAATCAAGCGGAGTTTGATGCTGCAATAGCGCCTACAGAGCGTATGCAGGCGCTCGGCTGCGAGCGTTATGTGATTGACATCAATAATGCCGTTAGTCTCGAGCCAGCACTCTACCCCATTGCGCATAAGCTCAAAGGCGCGACATATACTAGCCGTGACGAATCAGGCAATGCCCATCTATTTACTCAGCGTTTAGCTAAGCACTGTATAAAGGCTGGCGTTAAGTTTTTATACGATACTGAGATCTTAGCGATTAATATGGATGCTGACTCTGCGCGTCCGCACGTACATAGCATTACCATTCGACCTAATGGCGAAAATGCACAAACCTTTAGTGCAGATAGCCATGTACTGGCACTTGGTAGCCATAGCGTCGCTTTAATGAAACCGCTTAGTATGCATCTGCCTATTTTCCCTGCCAAAGGCTACTCGGCCACTTATCAAATCAACCCACGAGCACCCCATTTAGCACCCTTTGTCAGTCTCATTGATGATGAGTTTAAGCTGGTCACATCGCGTCTCGGTGATAAATTGCGAGTGGCGGGGACAGCAGAGTTTAACGGCTACAACTTAGATTTGAATACCGTACGCTGTGAAGCCATTACTAGCCGCGTGCAGCAATTATTTCCAAAAGGAATCATTGCCAACTCTGTACAATATTGGACAGGGTTACGACCAATGACGCCCTCAAATGTCCCCTTAATAGGACGCGCGCATATGGGTAAGATCCGACATGGTAGTCGAAATATTGATGCCACTTTTGATAATTTATGGCTCAATACTGGTCATGGCACGCTTGGCTGGACGCATGCATGTGGTTCGGCTAAAGCGATTAGCTTATTGATACAGGGTGAGAGACCGCCAGTCGATTTTGATTTTATCGGTATCTAGATTTAGTCTAAGACAAATTAATAAGGTAAATAAAAAGCGCTTATCATTATAAATAAGCGCTTTCGAGTCCAATCTTAACTATAGGACTGATCGTATTTATGCAGCACTACCCGACTCGGCTTTTGAATGTAACGAAGAGTTCGAACTGTTTGACTCAGCAGCTTCTGAGAATATAGTTCCTGCATGTATAGCTTCCAATTGCACAGGGACGCCATTTACAGCGGCATTACCGCTTAACTCATCAATCAACGTATCATCTGTCAGATCATTCACACTGACACCTGCATGCGCTTGGGCGATTTTTTGCTTAACGCCTTTACGGCCGTGACCAAAGCCATGCGGAATACTCACTACCCCCGCCATCAACTCATCAGTGATTTCTGCTGCAACAATCACGCTACCGACGCGCGAGGTGACTTTCACGTCTTGACCATCCTCAATACCATATTGCGCAGCAGTATCTGGATGCAGCATGAGCGTACAGCGCGGCTTACCTTTGACCAAGCGATAGCTGTTATGCAGCCACGAATTATTACTGCGGACATGACGACGACCTATCAATAAAATCTCACTGTCATCATAATTTTGCATCATCGCTTGCACGCGGGCAAGATCTGCTTGATAAAAATCGACGTTAAGATGAATCTGCTTATCTTTGTGCCGTAAAGCTTGCGGCAGCATGGTTTTAAGCGGTCCTAAATCAAGACCATGAGCATTTTTCTTGAGCTTGTTCAGTGTCATGCCAGCATAAGGTCCACGCCGCAATCCTTGATCGAGTATGAATTTCGGTCCTAATCTCTCTATTAACAACCGTTCGACTTTAGTTGCTAAAGACGCTTTTTTATCCAAGCGCTTTGCCAGCTCTAGATAGATTTGCCAATCATGCTTGGCGTCTTTATTTTTACGAAACAACGCTTTTGAATATTTAGCAACGTTATGTACGGCAAAATTATTAAAGGTAACGTCGTAATGGTCGCGCTCTAGCGGTGAGACTGGTGGCAAAATAATATTAGCATGGCGACTGGTTTCATTAACAAAATAATCAATGGCGACCATAAAATCTAACTGTTCAAAGGCTTGATCTAATTTTTCGCCATTGGGTGTACTTAAAACAGGATTACCCGCTACCGTCATAAAGCCTTTTAATTGCCCCTCACCTTCGATCAATATCTCATCACTCATGGCAACCACGGGATATTCACCATTAAAGTCAGGCAGCTTGCTGACACGACTATGACGCTTACCCAAATACCCCGGACCAGAGTTATTCACCACATCGACTGCAGCATTCGGGAACATCAAACCGCCTACTTCATCTAAGCGCCCCGTCACGATATTAATAACCATAGACAAATACTGGCTTAATAAACCGAACTCCTGCACAGATATACCCATACGACCATAGCAAACCGAGCTTTTTGCTTCACAAAATTCTGTGACCAATCGCTTGATGTCGATTGCGGCTATACCGGTAATAGCGGCAACTGACTCTGCACTATAGTCTTTGGCAAAATCTGCCAGTCGCTCTATTTCTGGCGCAAGCGCCGCTGCTCTATTATTGATGCTTGCTTTATCGGCATAGCCTTGCAAATAAATCTCATTGAGCATCGCTAATAATAGCAACACGTCAGTCGCTGGACGAATAAAGTGATGCTCGCTTGCGATATCAGCGGTTTCAGTACGTCTTGGATCGATGACGACGACTTTGCCACCACGTGCTTTAACGTCTTTTAGTTTTTGGCGCATATTTGGTGCTGTCATGATACTGCCGTTAGACGCTAGCGGATTGCCACCGATAATGAGCATATAATTAGTACGGTTGACATCAGGCACAGGAATACGCAGCATATGCCCGAATAAATGCATGCTAACGATATGGTGCGGTAATTGGTCGACTGAAGTGGCAGAGAAGCGACTGCGCGTTTTGAGGCTGTTTAGCAGATACTTAATCGTTAGCATGCCACCCAGATTGTGTACATTGGGATTGCCCAAATAAACACCAAAAGCATTTTTGCCATGTTGTTTTTGCACTGCGCCAATACCAGCTGCGACTTTATCTAACGCTTCAGTCCAGCTAATTTCTTTCCAGCCTTTAGCCGTTCTTTCAACAGGATGACGCAGGCGGTCAGGATCCTCATGCAAATCTTGCAAGGCAGTCGCTTTTGGGCAAATATACCCTTTAGAAAATGGATCGCTCTTATCCCCTTTAATCGATAAAACCTTTTTGCCATCGTGCTTTATCTCTATACCACACATTGCCTCACACAGAGTACAGGTTCTAAAATGCGTCTGCTCTTTGGATTTGGTTTGTTCAGTCGCCACGGTCGCGCTCCCTGTTTTATATTATCATTCTCAATAAATCGATACTGAATTCCTTTTTAAGACTGTGATTACTGACAGTCTATTCTCTACTATATCTCGCTGATGGTGTAACTCATAGTCAAATGTGTGCACTGTAGTAACGCACCTTAGTTACGTACCTCACTGACAACACATCTTAATGATTACATAACTAGACTGCTCATAACATAGTCACGATTTTTTTTATAATTGAGCAACAGTATCAACATTGTCCATACAGACAATGCATTTTGAAATTCATATATTAGTAGCACAAGTTAGCCATTGGCTATTTGTAACGTAGTTAAGTGATTTAAGATACGCTATATAAGAAATAAGCTATTTAACAGCAATACTGTACTAGCAATAAGAATCATAAATAATAATTTGGATACTAAAGCGTGATGCAACCTGTTGATTTAACTTTTAAATAACAGCTACTGTAAAAGACGCAATGACTAAAACAAGGAAAATAGCAATGAATGAACATACTCTAAAAGGCGAGTGGAACCAAGTAAAAGGCTCAGCAAAGCAGAAATGGGCTGACCTTACTGATGACGACTTATTACATGTTGAAGGTAGCCGTGATAAGCTCGTTGGTAAAGTACAAGAGCGTTATGGTCATAGTAAAGACGATGCTGAGCGTGAAGTAGATGCATGGCGTACTGAAAATAAATACTAGTAAATAGTGCTGCTTGTAACAAGAGTTAAGATAAAATTTTTGTAGGCAGATTATTTAAACGAAAACCGCATTAGTTTCTAATGCGGTTTTTTTATGCTCAGCGTATCAGCAGATACTTATCAGGGACAAAGCTCAAACCTCAGACACGATAAAACCGCATAGCAATTAATTGTTATGCGGTTTTATTGTTAACTATCCTTGTTACCCATCACGGCTCTAATCGCTGCATCCTTGCAAGATATTGAGCATATTGTGACAGTTGGGCATCCTGCCCTTTTTACTACTAGTGGCATTATCTGCCTGCAACACGGGTTATGTGTCCTTAATCCAATTGCTATTATCATCCTGATGCTAGCCGTTGAAATATTATCCTTAATACGGTCAACTCAATCCTTGAGTCACATTCCCTTATGCCGTGTGTGTATAGTGTCAAATTATTGAGCTACTGTTAAGTCGCGTAAACGTCATTGCGTGTAAGCATATGCTTACGTGAGCTCAAATTCAGAATATCAAAAAACTTAACCATATGATATTAATAGCTTTTAACATAAATAACTATGTTTGAGTTAGAAAAAATTAATACAAACTACCTAAGTGTTAGCGATACTTGCTGTTCTAAGCAACACCTTAGTCACTCAAAGTATCGAATGCTTACGCAATTATTTGCAAAATTTACAACTTCTTAACACCAACGACACGTATTAATGAGCTTTAAGTCTTACTATGTGTATGTAAGAAAATATTTCAAGAATAACGATAATTAAGAACAAACATCCATAGTTTATAAGCATATTTTGCGTATTATTCATGATTGTTAGCGTTATTCTGCATTATATATTGACAAAATTTTGCAACTGTATATAAGCACTTTTTAAGTCAACTTATATCTTAGGAGATTCCATCATGAAAACGTTAAAACCTTTCTCGTTTAAAACTGTCCTTTCTGCCTCACTTGCATTTTCACTCGTCGGCGTTACTGCTGGCTGCGCTGTCGCCGGTTCAGGTTATGACAATTATCCGATATACAATGACAACAGCGGTTATAACCACGCTGAAAACAACCGTGCCATTCAGCAGCTGCGTCAGGATTTACGCCGTAAAGGTTATAACGTGATGGACGTCAGAACAGAGAGCTACCGCGGTAACCGTGTGCTGACGGTTCTTGCTAAGAAAAATAATCAAGCGTATGAACTAAAATACAGCTCACCAGATCTTAGGCTGATCAGCTCGACCAAAAAATCTTGGTCTAATGTCTGGGATGATAAAAACGACTATAAAGATAATGGCAAATATAAAGATAAACATTATAAAAATGAAGATAGCATCAAAAACGAATCACGTTATCCAGCGATTAAACGCCGTGCTATCAATAAAGTTGAGGGTATGGGTTATCGAGTCAAAGATATCGAGTTTGAACAAAAGAACAATCGTGGCGTGTTTGAGATTGAAGCCAAACGCGGCTCACAAGAGTATGAGATTACACTTGGCTATCCAAACTTGAATGTAATCAAGATTAAAAAAGATTAATGTTAAAGCCATAGCATCCAAATAACATTTATTCGTTCTATTATTTATCAAATTTTGGCATCATTTAGTATTTGATGTCCGCGGTCAAATAAGCCAGCCCTTGGTTTATTTGACCATTTTTTATCGCTTTTTTTTGTTTATCGTATACTATCTATTTATCGTCGTTTCATACGCAATTTTCATATCATTACTGAGATCATCTTATGAACATTAACTCTTTACTAAAAACCACAGCAGCGGGCAGTATGGCAGCAGTGCTATTAACGATAACCACAGGTTGTGTTACGACACCTGGATATAACCCTTATGGCGATCTTTATGAAGATATTTATAAAGACAGTAGCGTCTATAAGAAACATAAGGAAACCATCAATAACGTTGATAAAGATATTTACCGTCCTGCTATCGAGCAAAGAGCAGCAAATAAAGTCCGTAGTATGGGTTACCGTGTTGAAGACGTTAAATACAAAAAAGGCGACAACAAAATAAAAGTAAAAGCATACCGCGGTGGTGAAGATTATAAAATCGAGCTTGGCTATCCCGGCTATAATGTCTTAAAAATAAAAGAAGACTAATAGTCTGTTTTAAGAAGCATTGAAAACTGCGATCAAAAATCTAAGACTTCAATCACATCATAAGCAGGTGTTTCATAAGGATGCCCCTGCTTTAATGCGATAATGACATCACCAATATTAACCTTCGCAACCACCATCTCTACCCGCCATTCATTGACTTTCTCTAAGCTGTCCTGTGTACCAATATGTGGCGTGCTACCTACGAGTGGCATGAATTGCCCTATCCCCTGCACTTGCCAGCAACATTGCTCATAATCGCCAATTTTGCCAGCACCTGCTGCAAATAGCGCCGACTTTACCTGTTCTAATACTGAGTCTGGTACAAAAACGGTGAGTTTATACATGTCCTAGCCTCATTAAATAGCAACCTTATTAAATTAATCGCCTCATCAAATACTTGAAAATTAAGTTAAAACTATAAAAAAATTTCTACTTTTTTGACAAAGAAGGGTGATCAGTCCATATATAACGCAGCAACCACTCTTTTGCGTCGCCAGCATAATCAATGCCGATACGGGGGCGTAATGATACTAGCGGCTGACAACCGTCATCCTCCACCCAAACTTTTGACGCAGGAGTGATTGGCTTACCGTATAACGTTCTATCTATCTGTAAGCCCTTGGTCAGCTTGCCAGGACCTGCCAGCTGTTTGATATGATTAAGTTGTTTATTAACGTCTAATAATTGCTCATTCATTAAGCGAGCGCTATCCTCTATTAAAAATCCAGCACGTATTAAAACAGCTTCTGGCGATTCTGTTGGTCCACTGACCAAATTGAGCATATGATGAATACCATAAGTCAGGTATACATAAAAAACACCGCCTATATGGTACATAATCTCTGTACGCGGCGTACGTGTGCCTGCATGCGCATGACACGCAGCATCCCCCTTGCCAATATAGGCTTCTGTCTCTGAGATACGCATACGCAAGATTTTTTGTTGACCATCGCTGTCTGTCAGCTCTCGACACAACACCTTGCCAATTAAGTCGGCAGCCACCACGCAAGTGGGACGGGCAAACCAAGATGGCTCCAAAACACTCGATACAACTTGAGACGCTAACATCAGTCATAACCTTTTTATAAGGGTTTGTATTTACACTCTATTATCACAGCAGCATAAATTTAACATAAAAAGCCATCAAAGGCTGTCTGATAGCGACCACCATTACTTATTGCAACTGATGTTATACAGACAGTTAACTCAATATAATAGTAATCTTGATCCCAGATATACCACACTAAAAAACATAATTAAATTAAAAGGATATAACAATGAGTAACTCTAATAGTCAAGGCAATAAGCAGCAAAATGGTAGTGATAAAGCAGAAGACAAAAAAAATGATGTAAAAGACAACAACACTGCCAATGACACTAAAGATCAGAATACTGATAAAGGTTCTGATAGTAAGAATTCAAATAATAGCTCAGACAACAAAGACAACAAAGACAACAAAGACAACAAAGACAACAAAGACAACAAAGACAACAAAGACAACAAAGACAACAAAGACAACAAAGACAACAAAGACAACAAAGACAACAAAGACAACAAAGACAACAAAGACAACAAAGACAACAAAGCATCAGATAAAGACGATAGTAAAGATAGTAAGTCTTCAAATAAAAATGCTAAAAGTAAGGGCGATAAAGACTCTTCTTTAGCTGATACTGCTACTACAAAGGCAAAAGAAGTGGTCGGTACATTAGCAGATAAAGCGGCAGATGCCATGGAGTTTGCTGCTAAGAAAATCAAAGACGCTCGTAAAGACAGCTAATAAATTTAAGTGCAAAAAAAACTGAGCCATGGCTCAGTTTTTTTATGTTTTAACGGTTGTAATTTTTCTACATTTAGCTCAGTGGTACACCGATACGGCTTGCCACTTCTTCATAAGCTTCGATGACATCACCTAATGACTGACGGAAGCGGTCTTTATCGAGCTTCTTCTTAGTGGCTTTATCCCAAATGCGGCAGCCATCTGGTGAGAACTCATCACCTAAGACGATACGGTCATGAAATACACCAAACTCTAGTTTGAAATCTACTAGTATCAAATCACCAGCATCAAACAGCGCTGTCAAAACTTCATTTACTTGATGACTCAGCTCTTTCATTTTAACAAGCTGTGCTTCATTTGCCCAGCCAAGAGAAATTGAGATTGACTCATTAACCATCGGATCGCCAAGCGCATCATCTTTATAGAACAGCTCGTAAGTCGGTGGCGTCAAAGCCTGACCTTCTTCCAACCCTAAACGACGTACCAAACTGCCCGCAGCAAAGTTACGCACAACGCATTCAACCGGAATCATATCCAAACGCTTGACCAACACTTCATCATCAGACAATTGCTTTTCAAAATGCGTCTCGATACCAGCGTCAGCAAGCTTTTGCATAATAAACGCGTTAAAGCGATTATTAACCACGCCTTTGCGTGCAAGTTGTTCAATACGCTTACCATCAAGCGCTGAGGTGTCATCACGGAAATGTAAAATCAGCAGGTCGTTGTCTTCTGTTTCATAAACAGATTTGGCTTTGCCTTTATAGAGCAGTTCTTGCTTTTGCATTAGGAGGTTTCCTGTTCGTTCAAGCTTATGTGGTAAAAACGCGCAGCGACCGCTGATAACTTATAAAACCAATGAGATACATTAGTATTGATAAAAGCATCAGCGGCATAGATAAGGTTAAAAAAGACTTTATTCAGTACGACTCGCAACAGCGCGTTGCGGTTTTGGTAGCTGGTACTGTTTACCAGACTCGTTCTGTAATGTGAGCGTATTGGCGCCTGCATTAGGGGTTGGGTAAAGCGGTACAAAAGGTGCAGTCTCTTGAGCAGCTGGCAGCTGTAACGGCGTCAACTTTTTACTTTGCTGATACTCTAGGCTACCATTGTCACGCTTACCAATAAATTCTTTTGTCGCTTGGCAGCCGCTTAATACTAACGTACTACCCAACACGACCGTCATTACAGCAGGGAATATTTTTGCAGTCATTGATGATACTTTCATCATATTATCTCTCTGAGTTAGCATTTACACGCATCATTTTATAATAAGTTTGCACGAACCAAAGCACTATCAATCGTCGCGTGATGTTGCTCGGCTAGCCATACTAGCGGCAGGCGAATACCTTGATCTATCATACCCATTTTGTGCAAAGCGTACTTGGCTGGAATAGGGCTTGATTCGATAAACAAGTCACGATGTAAATGTTTAACGATATCATGTACTTGATTGGCGGTATCGAAATCACCGCGCAAGGCTGCTGTAAAGGTTTCACTCATCGCTTTTGGTGCGACGTTGGCAGTCACAGAAATATTCCCTTTACCACCAAATTTCATCAGCTCAAGGGCACTACCATCATCACCAGACAAGACAATAAGACGATCGCCAACTGCTTTTATTAATTGTTCACCGCGAGCAACAGAACCTGTCGCGTCTTTGATAGCAACGATATTATCGATATCCGCTAAACGCTCGACTGTTTCTTGCGCGATATCAACGACGGTGCGTCCAGGGACGTTATACAGCATTTGCGGGATATTAACAGCTTCAGCAATGGCTTTGTAATGTTGATATAAGCCTTCTTGTGGCGGCTTGTTATAATAAGGGGCGACCAATAATGCACAATCTGCACCGGCATCTGCGGCATCTTGGGTCAGCTTAATGGCTTCCACCGTATTGTTCGCACCAGTACCTGCAATCACCGGCACACGACCTTTAACATGCTGTACAAAATAGCGAATGACATCGCTGTGCTCTTGCATTGACAAGGTTGCAGATTCGCCAGTGGTACCAACAGCGACAAGGCAATGTGTGCCTTGTTCAATCTGCCAATCTATGAGGTCTGCCAGACGTTTATAATCGACCGTGCCGTCACGAAGCATGGGCGTTATCAAAGCTACCATTGAGCCTTGTAGTCGGGTTTTAATATCGTCGTATGCTGTGCTCATAACTGTGCCTTACTCTCGTATCCTAGCTTTGATTAAAGCTATCACATGATAGGTCGTTTGCAAGTACCAATGCATATTTTGAAGTATTCATTGTCAAATAGCTGCATGGATACTATAAATAATATGCATGCTCTTAAACATCATTGGTAAGATCTTGCTCGAGGTTAATACTGAATGTTTGTATGTCTTATACCGTCCTTGACGCCATTTTATCTGACATTAATAGGATGATTATCTCGCTATAAAAACGCCTGCTAGTGTAGCATATTTTGGATTGACCGCTATCAATCAATTAATGCCAAAGCAAGCCATTCTGAAAATAATTACCCAGCTGCTTCAATCTCATTTGCCATTAATATACAGTAAAATGGATAAAATCTAACTTTTAAACCAAACCGTCAGTTTAGCGTAATTGCCAAGGGACGATAAAACCTTTTTAAGCCTTTTAACCAATCGTCAACACATCGTTGGCTAGCCGATACAAGCAAACAAACGCTTATGTCCTTTTGTGCCACAAGTAATAGCAATATCTTTAACTACTCTATCCGTAATCCAATAATACCGGGGATACCTTGACGCATAACTTCGATCGTCACCACTCCCTTTTTAGGCAATACCGACACCGCACTCGAAACATCATTAACGGTTTTAATCGGTTTTTGATGTAGGTTGGTAATGATATCGCCTGCTAATATGCCTGAGCGTGCTGCCAATCCAGTTGGTTCAATCGCTGTGACCAAGACACCAGTTTTATTATCAGAAGCCAGCTCTGCTTGTTCCTCTGGGGTCAAATTACGTAAGGCTAAGCCCAGACTTATCTCGTTATTTTGCTGACCACGGCTTTGTGATTGCATGTCATTTGAGGCATCACTCAGCTTGCCAGTGACAAGCGATTGCTTACCATTACGCTGGATTTGCATGCGAAAGCCATCATTGGGACGCGCGCGATTAATCAGGTTCAATAAATCAGAGGCTTCCATAATTTGGACATCATTGTAGCGTAAAATAATATCCCCTGATTTTAGTCCTGCTTTTTGGGCAGGTGAATCAGGCGACACGCGTGTCAGTAACGCCCCTTGCGGACGCGCTAGGTTATAGGCTTCGGCGAGATTGCGATCGATATCTTGCGGATAAATACCTAAATAAGCACGCTCAACCTTGCCATTGGTTTTGAGCTGCTCATAAACATCCATTGCCGCATCAATCGGGATGGAGAACGACAATCCCATATAACCACCGGTGCCACTAAAAATACGTGAGTTAATGCCAATCACTTCACCGCGCTGGTTAAATAAAGGTCCGCCTGAGTTACCAGGATTCAATGCCACATCGGTTTGAATAAATGGCACACTGGTTTCACGCGAAAAGTTACGTGATTTGGCGCTGACAATACCTGCTGATGCTGAATAATCGAAACCAAATGGCGAGCCAATGGCCAGTACTGGTTCACCGACTTTTAGGCTATTAGAATCACCAATCGGTAGCGCTGGGAATTTTTTGCCTGTGACCTTTAATACTGCCACATCCGAGCGCTCATCGCTGCCAACTAAGGTCGCATCCAGCTCAGTTCTGTCATTGAGAGTCACTGTAATTTTGTCTGCGCCCGCCACTACATGGTGATTGGTCAGCATATAACCATCATCGGTCACAAAAAATCCCGTGCCATACGCATGCTCAATCGCTGGTGTCGCAGCTTGATCAGGGATACGTAGGCGATCACCAAAGAATTTCCGTAACAGCTCAGCCGTTTGGGCTTTTGCAAGCTCAGCCTCACTCACAGTTTTGGTCACATTGACGCGTGCCACCGCTGGCGTGACTTGCTGTACCAATCCTGAAAAATCCGCTGTGGTGACAGCTGCTTGCGCACTTGGCATAGTGTTGAGATTAATACCAACAACCATGGTAGTAGCGACAGCGATTGCCAAGGTGCTGCGTTGAAGCAAGCGCTGCATGGTAGCTATGGTGATTTTCGATTTAGATATGTCGATTGGCATCTTATCCCTCATCCAAGTGATTTTTATAATTTTTGTGAGTAGCTATGCTATTAACTTATAGCACGGCTTGGCATTTTAATTCATGATTAATGAATATTACTTTTATCTTAGTTTATAGAGTATTTTTGCTGACTGCAGCTTAGTTTGTCATCTATTGAGCATCTATCTCAATACGGTAAGTTAACTTGAATATGCTAATTGCACTATACGCTAAACCACACACTGCAAACTCAGAATCATCTGAATACGATTATGACTTGCGACGTCACTTAAGGACTTCATCGAGCTAGCATGATAGCTATTAGAATCACTGATTAACCATAGCTAGTGAACAACATCGTTGCAGCATTCAGTCGCTAGTTCATCACCAAAATGACTTATGCTGTCTGTCTTTTTAAGAGTCTTGTAACGCTTTGGGTGACAGTGAGCACTCAGTTATATAAAATAAAATCATGTTATGATAACCAGTAAAACACATTTAAAACAAACAAAAGTTAGCGCTGAAACTTATTAATGTTTCATTGTTTAAATTGGCTATTATTTTACCGTATCTTCTTTCTTTTGCACTTCTGGCTATTAGATCTTATATTCTAAAGCTCCGCGACTTTATCTAGAAGCGTATTCATCTTTGCTATTATTCTGTGTTTGCTACTATATAGTATACATGACTCTTGCTGTGACTCTTGCGGTAACCGTCGATAGCGATTTTTGATAGCGACTTTTAATAGTGATGTGAATGAATCATGAACTAAAAAACCGTCTATGCTAAATGCTATAGCCTCGAATCGCTCTACAGCATGACTATATTAT
Source organism: Psychrobacter sp. SC65A.3 (assembly GCF_025642195.1). Classification (NCBI taxonomy): domain Bacteria; kingdom Pseudomonadati; phylum Pseudomonadota; class Gammaproteobacteria; order Moraxellales; family Moraxellaceae; genus Psychrobacter; species Psychrobacter sp. SC65A.3. The sequence continues at coordinate 2,805,620 of NZ_CP106752.1, forward strand.
TATAAAAGGATTAATTTATGGATACCGCCCTATTGTTATCCGGCGTGGTTGGGATTGGCATTGCCGCCCAATGGTTGGCTTGGTATTTAAAGCAACCGTCCATTTTGTTTTTATTACTGATTGGTATTATAGTGGGTCCAGTATTAGGGGTTTTCGATCCTGACTTAGTACTCGGCGAACTGATGTTTCCCTTTATCTCACTAGGCGTAGCGATTATCTTATTTGAAGGATCGCTGACCTTAGAGTTTGAGGAGATTAAACAACACGGCTCTGTAGTACAGATGCTGGTTTCCGTCGGTGTGCTAATCACTATCGCTATCGTGTCGCTGTCGACGTATTTGCTCTTTGATATCGACCCTATTATTGCCTTATTGTTTGGGGCATTGGTCTGCGTGACTGGTCCAACGGTCATCATGCCGTTACTGCGCAGTGTACGACCCAATAAAACCATCTCCAATATCTTAAAATGGGAAGGTATCATTATCGACCCTATCGGCGCGATTGCGGTGGTACTGGTCTATGAATATATTATCTCAGGTGGTGAAGCCAGTAGTATTTTGCTGTTTGCTAAGATTGTGGTATTGGCAGTAGCAATGGGGCTAGCTGGCGCGTGGGCATTAGCATTTTTGATGCGTCGCCATATGATTCCTGAATTTTTACGCAATGTTTTTACCCTTGCTTTTGTACTGGTGTTGTTTTCAATCTCCAACCATCTGGAACATGAATCCGGTTTATTGACGGTGACTGTACTTGGGGTTGCGCTGGCCAATTGGCCAAAATTCCCACGTGATACGATTTTAGAGTTTAATGAATCGCTCACCATCTTATTGGTGTCAGTCTTATTCATTATTCTTGCAGCGCGTGTTGAGCTGGAAAGCTTATTGAGCGTCGGTTTTGCAGGTCTCGTGCTACTAGCGATTGTGATGTTTGTCGCCCGCCCCTTATCGGTTTGGGTATCATCTATCGGCTCTAACCTAAAGACCAAAGAAAAGCTGATGATCAGCTGGATTGGGCCGCGTGGTATCGTTGCTGCTGCCATCTCATCACTCTTTGCCATTCGTCTACAAGAGTATGATATTCAAGGGGTTGAGCTACTAGTGCCTTTGGTGTTTTTGGTCATTATTGGTACGGTGATGATTCAGGGTTTGGGCGCAAAAATGGTAGGGAACTTTTTGGGTGTACGTGAACCTGAAACCAACGGTATTTTGGTTGTGGGCTCAAACCCTGTCGCTTTGTTGGTCGCTACCTCGCTAAAGGATCAGGGCTTTGATGTCATCGTTGCTCATAATAACTATACCAACATCGCTAGCGCGCGCATGAGTGGCTTGCGTACTTACTTTGGCAATCCTGTCTCTGACCACGCTGACCATCATTTGGATCTCATCGGTATCGGACGTTTATTTGCTATGAGTATGGATAAAGAGCTGAATACTTTATCCGAGATTCACTATCGTCATGAGTTCGGTGAGCGCAAACTGTACCGCTTAAAGTTTAGCGATGAAAAAGTCAAAAGTGAGCGCGATGACAAGCAAGGAAACTTCCATTCGCAGTGGCTATTTGGCAAAGATGTGACCTATACCAAGCTTGCCAGTATGCTGTCCAAGAAAGCCCGTATTAAAATCACCAATATCACCGACAGCTATAGCTTTGAGCAATATAAAGCCGATAATAAGCAATTTGTGCCGCTTTATACGGTCGATAAAGAAGGCAAGCTACATGTAATTACTGACAAATTCGATGGTACGGTGCCGCGTGATCGCAAGCTTGTTTCATTGGTCGTCGATGATGACGTACAGCCAAAACCGGTCGATGTGACGCCGCAACAAGAGCAAGCGCGCGCTGCAGCTGACGCAAGCTTTGAGTCCGACTCTAAAGCGCCTGAAAAACGCCAAGAAATAGAGCTGGCGGACGATGATAGTGATGTAGAGGAAGCATCTTTGATAGATAACGACAAAGACACTGAACAAAATCTACCTAATGATGTGTCAGCTGATGCTAGCTTAGCGTCTAATCCATCTTCAACCATGCCAACAGCATTAAATGATGAAGGAGCTAACGAAAAAATAGCAACCGCTGAATCTGCTGGTACTAGTCAGGTCAATCCCGAAGTATTGCCAGCGAATCCTAATACGCCAGTAATACCGAAAATAGCCAGCAATAATAAAGACAGTGGTAACGGTAATGGCAGTGCGCCTAAAAATAAAAACGGCTCTCTAGACCCCAACCGTTTACCGGACTCAGGCCAAGATAAAGCGGTCAAGAGTAATACTGCTGAAGCTGTATTAAGTAAAAATGTAGGTAAAAATGATTGAGATACTAGTCATATAGATAAAACCTAAATAAACAACGCTTAAATAGTGTTTATTAAATGCCTATCAATTAACAAAGCCCCAACTAGTTAGTTGGGGCTTTTTATTGGAGCAAGCTTATTTCTTTATGAAAATGTCTATTAAATAACCAACTTCTCTTCGATCGTCTGCCATATTCGTGTGCTGACCTCATTAGCGCTGCCTGAGGCATCAATACGCTGGATACGTTCAGGCTGCTCGCTAGCAAGGACACTAAAACCTTGATGTACTCTGGTAAAAAATTCCGTCGCTTGCTGTTCAAAGCGGTCAGCGGCACTGCGTTTATTAGCACGTGCCATGCCTTCTAATACTGGTAGATCTAGCCACAGTGTAAGCTCGGGTAATTGCACCACAAACTGCTCGATAAGCATGTCAATTTTGGCACGGACAATCGCATCGCCATCTGCACGTCCAAAGCCTTGATAAGCAACCGTCGAGTCGGTAAAGCGGTCACATATTACCCATGTACCACGTTGCAGCGCTGGCAAAATGACTTGCTGCATATGATCACAGCGCGCAGCAAACATGAGTAGCAACTCTGTATCATCGTTGATAGCGGTATTCGGGTCTAACAATATCTCGCGCAAGCGTTCAGCAAACGGACTACCACCCGGCTCGCGGGTGCGCAGATAATCAATGCCGCGCGCTTGCAGACGCGCACATAGTTGCTCAATCGCCGTGGTTTTACCAACACCTTCAGTGCCCTCAAAACTAATAAAACGCCCGTGAATGGGCGTAGTGGTGGTTTGAGAAAGCGGCGCTTGTATGGATGCTGACATGATATGACCTTATGTCATTGTTGAGCGTTATCATTACTTTTATTTTTATAACGATAATGCTCAATAAATGATGGTTTTTTAAAGCAATATAAATAGCAACATAAAATAGTGTTACTGCGACGGCGTTTGAGCTTTCTTCTCACGCATGACACCGAGATACTCTTTAACTGCTTGATTGTGCTCAGCTAGGCTATTGGTAAATTTATGCCCACCGTTGCCTGTCGCCACAAAATATAGCGCTGCGCTATCGGCAGGATGTAAGGTTGCTTCGATAGAAGCCGCTGACGGCAGTGCAATGGGTGTCGGCGGCAAACCATCGATTTGATAGGTGTTATAACCCGTTTTTTCATCGATGTCTTTACGGCGAATATTGCCTTCATAGCGGCTGCCCATACCATAGATAATGGTAGGATCCGTCTGCATACGCATGCTTTTGTTCAAACGATTATTAAAGACGGCTGAGACCAAAGGACGCTCTGCTGCCACACTGGTTTCTTTTTCGATAATAGACGCCATCACCAGTGCCTCATAAGGAGTCTGATAAGGGAGATTTGGCGCACGGTTTTCCCATGCCTTGGTCAGCGCTTGCTGTTGGCGTTTGTACAAGTCGGTCAATACCTTCTTGTCGGTAGTGCCTTCCCCATAATAATAAGTATCAGGGGCAAACCAGCCCTCAAGATTGTGATTGACGATAGGATCATTACTATTGGCAACTGCATCCGGCAATATGCCAACCAAATCTAACGCTTCTGCGATGCTAGCATTCGTACTGTCAGCGGTCAGCACTTCTTTTTTGATGCCTTTGTTATCACGTAGCGCCTGATACAAATCTTTTGAGGTTTTGCCCTCGATAATTTGTACTTTAACCATCGCCGCTTTTACCCCTTGCCCAAGCACGTGTAGCGCTTCAGCAATAGTAGGGTTTTCCGGTAATTGGTAAATACCTGCGTGCAATGGACCATCGACTTGCGTTTTCATATAAAGCTTGGCAATCGTGGCAGAAAATAGCGGAATTTCCTGTTGCCACTGCGGTAGCAACCCGTAATAGGTCTGACCCTTTTCAATCGTCACCATTTGCTGCGGCTGTTCAATCCGACCAAATAAGGTCTGATAAACCATGACTAAGAAAAATGCAGCAATTAACCCGAGTACCAACAACACTTGATAACCGCGCTGCATAAAGAATGAAGGGTTATCGGCTTTATAATGACGTGGTTTATTATTACCACTTATGAGCGAGACATCTGTAGGCGGAACTTCCTCTACACCTGTCTCATCGACTGGCTTTGAATTCAAAGGTACCCCGTCGATACGCTCGTCAGCAGTACCTTTTTGGTCATTCGATAGCGTATCATTAGGACGTTCAGGAGGCGTTTCAGGGGTTGGCGTGCTCATGGTCACTCGCGAGGCAGAAGTTTGCTAGAATTTAGCACTGAACCGCTTATTTTTCAATGGGATTTGCTTAGCTTATCCATTAACTTAGCGTTTAAGCTCATTTATATGGCTTAATACTCATATCGCTTATGTATCACTTCAAATCTTTCCTTTAATAAGAAAACGGGCTATGAACCTAAATTTTAATCAAAATCTTGCCAAAAAATATAAATCTGAACTTCAAAAAATTCGTGTGCTTAGCGAAGATTGGGTCGCCAACCAAAGTTACTGTCCTAATTGTAATGCCGAACCATTGGCTGCATTTACGAACGGCAAACCTGTCGCTGATTTTTATTGTGCAAACTGTAAAGAAGAATACGAACTAAAAAGTAAGAAGGCTAAATTAAGTAACATTATTAATGATGGTGCTTATGACACCATGATTGAACGTATCAACAGTGACAATAATCCCAGCTTTTTCTTTTTGACCTATTCTCAAGCATTGAGCGTCAACAACTTCTTAATCATTCCCAAACAATTCTTCAAGCCCGATATGATTATAAAGCGCAAACCGTTATCCGTTACGGCCAAACGTGCGGGCTGGGTTGGCTGTAATATTGACTTGCGTAAAGTGCCCGAATCAGGAAAAGTATTTTTAGTCAAAGACCAGCAAGTCATACCACGAGATAATGTCACTGAGCAATTTCAAAAAACCTTGTTTTTACGTACACAATCTATCGCCTCACGCGGCTGGACACTAGATGTATTGCAATGTATTGATAAGCTAGAAGCTAATTTCTCTCTCAATCAGGTTTATGCGTTTGCCGACTTATTAAAGCTTAAACATCCTGAAAACAACCACATTAAAGATAAAATCCGTCAGCAATTACAAATATTACGCGATAGAGGCATTATTAAGTTTTTGGGTCGTGGTCATTATCAAAAATTATATTAAACGCTTTTCGTTATAACGCTCAGCTCTAGGCTGCCCTTTTTAAATATGATTAAATCGCTTAAAACTCACTATTTCACCCGACAGTAACGTCAGACTGGTCATTGGCATAATACCGCGTAACGCATTGCAAAAGAACAGCTGCTGAAGCTGTGGCAAATCCTTATCTTGTAATGACCGCACAACAACTGGATATTTCGTCGTAGATAACTCATCAATAATTACTTGCCGCATCACGCCAGCGACGCCCGATTGTGCCATTGATGACGTATACCATTGACCTTGGGTTAAATAATTTGCGTTGCCTTTAACAGCCTTGTTTTTATCAGCACTATCTTTATCATCATTAGCCGTATTTATCATCTCTGAAGATGGCGACTCTACCAGTCGGCAATCAGATAATTGATAAAACATATTGCTCATCGTGCCTTCAACCCAGCACCCAGTCATATCACGTAGCAAGCCCTCACTGATATCTTGCGATCCATTAGAGTTTAATGAACGAGCTTTGATATCCTGCAACTCCGCACTCGCTAACACATTATCAAGACGATTTAGACTTTTTAGTCCAGCAAGAGACGGCGGCAGACAAGCGATTTGCGAAGATAAACAAACAGCAGTGCTCATAGGCTGCATCGGAACAAAAATACCATCAGCTAACGGCAATTGCGCAGTAGTGCTAACCTTCATCGCTAAGGATTTCAGCCAAGTCTCACACTTGCTACCGCACTCACTTGGCGTATAGCCATAACCACGGATATCTTGTGCGGCGCGTGTGATAATAAGCTTTAGCATACCTTGTTGTAGCTGCTGCGCATGCACTTGCAAGGCAGATAATAAACAGCAGTGGTCTAAATCAAGCTGCAAGGCAGTCGCATGAGAGATGAGACGCTGATGATGATACTCCGCCCACAGTATCTGCCCATTGATAACGCCCATGGTGGTAAAAAAACCATCGGCGTATGCCAATCCGCGATTGTCTAATGAGGCGGTACTGGCTGTAGTCTGCTTGTCTAATGCAGATAAACAGACCCAGCTATTTGATGGCTGCATGGCTTACTGATTTTTTTGGCTAGCAGACTTATTGATGACCAGCATACAGCTATAGAACTCACATTTTGCCAGCTCTACTTTTTGCCCACCGATGACTTTATTTTTGATAATTTGACCGTTTAGCATATCAGCCACCAGCTTACCGCCCTCATCACCCATTAATTGACGAGCAAGTTGATAGGATTTTTTGGCATGACCTTGACTGAGTGATTTTTCTTTATCCGAGTCGGTAGGATTGGCAAAGTACCAGCCAAGCTCGAGATATTTTTCAGAATCGATAAGATCTAAATAAGGTGCTTCGGTATTCATAAAACGGTATTTGGACGCAGGATTACTGGCATAATCCAAGCTATTTTCATCGGTGCTGACCACTTTACCAAGTGTTGATTTGATATCGTCTAGTTGATCGACACGAAGCGGCTCGACTTTCTTAGGACCCCATGACGCGACATCATATTTGACTGGGGTGCCCTCTTGCGCAGTAGCGCCATCTAAATCAGCATTTGGCGCAGGGTCTTTTGGTTTTGGTGTATCGGAGACGGTCTGCTTATCAGCACTTACTTCCTCTGTTGATACTTTGCTGCTTTTATTGTTATCACAGGCGCTTAACGACACGCCAACTGCCATTATCGTACTGACCATAAGGGTCTGTAGGGTGTTATTCCACATGGGCAACTTACTCACACTTTAAGATAGTTCTGAAAATGGTATTAACAAGCAGCTAGGTATGCCGCTGATAATGAATAGTGTCTGTTATTGAAGTCTTGCTATCACTGAATTTTATACATACGCTTTTTCTATTTAAATATTCTATAAATCACATTAAAAAAGCACAGGGAAAAATAATATGGTTACTTTTTCATGCTCTCTAGTTTACCCAACTGCTTAGCGCTTGACCACCCTTTACCTTACGGATAACACTCGCAGAGAGTACAGATTTGTTAAGATGCTAACGTCATAAAAATTTACCCCGACTCAGCTAGTTATATCCATAGCTTCAGGTTTGTCAAACGGCGCGTTATCCCTTATGATAAGTACGCTTTGATACCCTTACTTATGCCCTGTACCGCCAGTGGAGCCTTTATGACCCAGCATTTTATTGTTATTGGTAATCCGATTGCCCACAGCAAATCTCCTGAAATCCATACGTTATTTGGTACGCAAGCAGGGCTTGATATCTGTTATCAACGACAATATTGTCCAGATGATGCGGCAAGTTTTACGGCAGTGGTAGAAGCGTTTTTTCACGGTGGCGGCGTGGGCGCTAATGTAACTGTGCCTTTTAAACAAGTCGCATATGAATGCTGTGCAGCACGAGGCGGCTTATCTGAACATGCCAAAGTGGCTGGCGCGGTCAATACTTTATTGTTAGATAAAGCACTATTGGCAAAAGGTGTATCACCCGTAGAGGCGTTATTTGGTGACAATACTGATGGTCAAGGATTGGTCAATCATATGCAGCGTTTAGGCTGGCCATTGAATGGTGCACGCGTGGCAATCATTGGGGCAGGTGGTGCAGCGCGCGGCGTGGTATTGCCGCTGATAGAGGCTGGTATTGAAACGCTGAGTATCGCCAATCGTACAGTGAGTAAGGCAGAAATTTTAGTCGATGAACTTAGCACCGCAAGCGAAAAGATAAATCAACATACTATTCAGACCTATGCGACGGCTGATTTAAGTGGCGACTTTGATATCATTATCAATGCCACATCCATCGGACTATCAGGTGAAACCTTGCCACTAACCGATAAGCTAAACTGCCAATATGCTTACGATATGATGTATGGACGTGAGCTGCCATTTTTACAACATTTTTCTATCCGTGGTGCTCAGACATCGGATGGTTACGGCATGCTAATCGGGCAAGCGGCGTTAAGTTTTGAGCGTTGGACAGGACGCGCTATTGATGTTGCGCAAGCGACTACCGCATTAGAAAACGTATCAACATAATAAACGGTGCACGAGTGCAGCTATCATCTATCTAAATGACAAAAACGATCTACGTTTTTATACTAGCCAAATCGTGTCAGCAGCCATTTTTCTATACGGCGCAGCGGTACACGCAAATTCGTTGAATGCATGACAACCCCGCCACCAAGACCCACCATACAACCAAGTAGTGTATCCAACAAGCGTGTGTGCGTGACCTCTTGATAGACCGCTGACGTAAGCGGTAACCCACTGCCATATTCTGCAATGAATATCGTCAGTGGTGTGATAAATACAACGGCTAGTCCATAATGACGATCTACCAAGGATTCAATACAAAGCATCATAACCAATATTGAAATAGCGATACCCCATATCGACAGACCCCAAGATAGCATCCAACTCGCCAGACCCGCGCCCACCAATGTCCCTAGTAAACGATGTAGTTGCTTAATCCACATCGTCCGTAAGTGGATACCCTGAATGATCAGAAAACAGCTAACCGCTGCCCAGTACGGATTAGACATATTTAGCATTAAGGGAATCAAGAGCGCTAAACTGACAAAACCCGCGACAATAATGCTTTCACTAATGGTATCAGGCTCATAGCTATAAGTTGGTGTCGGCGTAGCAGGACGCGTCGCTAATAAAAATAGTGAATACAGCAACCCCATGATTAAGGCAAAGCCACTGCCCAGCATCACAAGCCCAGTGGCTGACATGATTTTCTCTAATGGCAAAGGTATAAATAATGCTAGCGCCCCAGCCATCATCACAAACAAGCCAGCTGGCGGCGGCTGGCGATAATAACGTCCAAACATAACCACACCAAAGGCTATCAGCATAAACACTGGCAGCCTAAGAATAGGTACTTGCTGTGCTGCCAAGCCGAATGCAAAGCATAACGACATGGCAAAGCCCCATGCCATCAAAGTCACTAAACGATAAGGCAGCTTGCCTATTAAAGGTAAATTCAAGATGACCATTGCCCCCAAAGACGCCTTAATACCTGATGGCAAAGCCTCAAAGTAAGCGCCCACAAATACGGGGAAACTGATGGTAATGGCAGCGATAATGGGCATATGCCATGGTCTCTTGCTTTGATTGACTGTCAGCAAATGAGCAAGCTCACCATCTATCAATAACTTCAGGCGAGTCAATAATAGTGTCAGCCAAGACACCCGCTTTGCCTTGGACTTTGGTACGCTCATACAAAGCCTTCCTTATATCGTAAATGCATTAGAATAATGGGCTTCCCGTTCGCCTTGATCATACGGTTATTCTTATTATAGATAATGGCTAAGCAAATTATAGATAATGGCTTAGCAAAACATGAGGTTAAAAAGCTCATTGACACAATAATAACTTAATGTTGTAATTATACTAATAAACTATGAATATTAGTTATTAGTTATATATTTGTCGCTATATAAGATTTATACTGCATCAATGCGTAACGACTGTTTTTTATCAAGGATAACTTAACAGTTTCCATAATAGACAAGCTAGCCTTAACATATCCACCCATTGACTCAAGATATTCTCTGTTTTTATTCCAAATAATTAAAATCGTTTCCATAAACTCTGGCTTAAAAACTAAGTCAACCGTCTATGATAGCGAACAACTAAAGAGAGCGACTATGTTAACTTACAAAGCACCTTTACGTGATATCAAGTTTTTAATTAATGATGTATTTGACTACCAAACGCATTATAAAGATTTGGATAATGGCGAAAATGCAGATCCTGAAACCGTTGATATGATTCTTCAAGGGATGGCAGATTTTGCCGAAAACGTTTTGGCACCTTTATATCAGCCAGCGGATGAAGAAGGTTGTCATTTTGAGAATGGTGTGGTGACTACGCCTAAAGGCTTTAAAGAAGCATATCAGCAGTTTGTTGATGGTGGCTGGCAAGGTATTTCTTACCCTGAAGAATATGGCGGTATGAACTTACCGACCTCATTGAACCTTATCAAAGCTGAAATGATCGGTACGGCTAACTGGCCTTGGGCAATGTATCCTGGTTTATCAACCGGCTGTATCAATACCATTATGCAGTATGGTACGGATGAGCAAAAAGAGACATATCTACATAAATTGGTCGAAGGCTCTTGGGCAGGCACTATGTGTCTAACTGAGCCACAATGTGGTACAGACTTGGGTCAAGTAAAGTCAAAAGCTATTCCACAAGACGATGGCAGCTATAAGCTTAGCGGTACTAAGATCTTCATCTCAAGTGGCGAGCATGACTTAACTGAAAACATTATTCATATCGTTTTAGCCCGTCTACCGGATGCACCAGAAGGCACCCGCGGTATTTCATTATTTATCGTACCGAAATTTTTGCCAAATGCTGAAGGCGAAATTGGCGAGCGCAATGGCGTCTCTTGTGGATCTATTGAACACAAAATGGGCATCAGCTCATCAGCGACTTGTGTCCTAAACTTTGATGATGCCGTTGGTTACTTAATTGGTGAGCCGAACAAAGGTCTAAAAGCCATGTTCACCTTTATGAACACTGCCCGTATTGGTACTGGTATCCAAGGTCTGGCGCACACTGAATTGTCATTCCAAAACGCTCTGCCATATGCCAAAGATCGTCGTTCAATGCGTACTTTATCAGGCACGAAAGATCCTGAAAAAGTAGCTGATGCGATTATCCATCATGCTGACGTACGTCGTATGTTACTTACCCAAAAAGCCTTTGCCGAAGGCGGTCGCTCAATGATTTATCATTCAGCACGCTATGCAGATAAAATGGCACAAGGCATCATCAATGGCGATGACGAAGAGTTTGAAAAATGGGATGATAAGCTTGGCTTCTATACGCCTATCCTAAAAGGCTTCTTGACTGAGCTAGGTATTGAAGCAGCTAAACACGGTCAGCAAATCTATGGCGGTCATGGCTATATCAAAGAATGGGGCATGGAGCTTATCGCTCGTGATGCTCGTATCGCGACCATGTACGAAGGTACGACTGGTATTCAGGCACTTGATTTGCTCGGTCGTAAGGTTATCTTGCAGTCTAAAGGTAAAATCATCCGCGATTACACCTCAAGCATCATGAAATGGTGTGGCGAGTATGCACTTGATAAAGACATGCGTAAATTCGTTTGGGCATTGACCAAGCTTTGTGCTGAGTGGAATACCTTAACGGTTCGCTTGATGCTAATGGCACGTAAAGACCGTGAAATCATCTCAGCAGCATCAGACGATTTCTTGATGTACTCAGGCTATGTCATGATGGGTTATCACTGGGCACGTATGGCGGCTGTCGCTTATGACAAGCTTGAAAATGGCGGCACAGAATCACCAGAGTTCTACAAAGCCAAAATCCAAACGGCAGAATTCTATTTTGATAAGCTGTTGCCACGTACCTCAGGTCACGCCGAAGGTATGGTTGCACCAAGCAGCAGCATGACTGCCATGAAAATCGAAAACTTTGCTTTCTTAGACTAGGGTTGATTAAAAGCTAGTCTAAGACTGTTATAAATAAAAAAGCGCTTAGTTAAATAACTAGGCGCTTTTTTTATACTGTATTAGCAAGTAACTAATAAATTCAGTTACGCATTTAACATTTTCTTATGATACACCGCGCTAATCTCTTCAACCTCTACGCATACTTGTAACGATGCGCGTCCTGATTGCTCAGCACCCAGCGTTTGCTCTATAGTAGTCACCAATTGCTCAGCAAGCTGATTACGGATACTTATATCACGACCGCTCATGATTTTTAGATGTGCATAAATAAAGCCATTGACTTGCTCATCATCTTCAACGCCCACTAAAAACGTTTCAACACGAATAATGCGCGCTTTAATATCTGTTGCTTTACCAAAGTGTCCACTGTCCCACAGGATCTTATTCAATGCTTTGAGGAATGATTCTTCGTGAGCAATACTGACATTGGGTGTCACTTGAATGGTTAAATGCGGCATGATTATATCCTTATACAATACGGGTAAAAAACGAAAAGTGAATAGCTTCGCAAAGCTAATGTATCTGACAATCAGCCGTTTTCAATCATCGGTAATAGAGGCAAAGCGAGCCGTAAGTGTCGTCGCTAATTGTGCTGGCGGCAGTTCAATCTCTAGACCACGGCGACCACCGCTCACATAGATGGTTGAATGTGTTTGCGCTGACTCATCTACAACAGTTGGCAAGCGTTTTTTTTGTCCCAATGGACTGACACCGCCTAATACATAGCCGGTACTACGCTCGACTTGTTTGGGATCTGCCATTTGGACTTTTTTGCAGGCCAGCATTTTATTAACAGATAGCGCCTTAGCCATTTTTTTAAAGTTTAAGGTTTTATCCACTGGCAAGATAGCAACAGCGAGCACATCTGTATCAGTCAATACGACCAAGGTTTTAAAAACCTGTGTCACGTCAACACTCAGCTTTTCGGCCGCTTCTAACCCAAAAGAGGCAGCGTTACTGTCATGAGTATACTCGTGTAATCGATAATCAAGACCACGTTGTTTGGCGAGATTGATAGCTGGCGTCATAATATTCTCACTGAATTAAGTGACGTTAATGAGTAAGCAGAAATACAAGATAGTATATCTTGTACAAAACTATTTTTACCCTAAATACTTTACTTTTCAAATCATTGAATAGCTTATGCAGCGCGTATCTTACTGCACAGTAACCAGAGCTTATTAATATTGGTAGTATCTACAGACACTATATATCGCTTTGATGGCTTTTATGGCATTATAAGGGCAATATATTTGACTAATTTTGATACCAATTATGATACCGAAGTTCTTAAAAAAACGGATTTTTAAAGCACCAGTGGTCAGCGGCAATACGCCAGCCACTGAACCGTCAGACACGCCAAAAATTGATGGCAGCCCTGTTGTACCCACGCCTTATACTAATGCACCAATTAATCAATTGTACCGTAAAATCTCGGGACAGATGCTAGATGTGGCGGTAAAACCAAAGCTTTTGGGCGAATTGCCAGAGTTTGATCAGGATGATCAGACGTTAAGATTTTATGTGCTGCAAGATTATTCGCGCTCCAACAGTATTTTGATTGACTTACAAACGCAAGAACATAAATTACCGCCAGCATTGGTTGGGGTAAATGACAGTGCTCATAATATCAAAGAAAATGCTGCCATTATATTTTTACATCACCCCCATGCTAAAGAAAACCAACTATCACCGCGCCTATCACGTCTGGTCTCTGCTGTTTTGCAGTATCCAGAATTAAAAGTACGCTTGGTACCAGTATCTATCCTCTGGGGACGCGCGCCTGAAAAAGAGGATTCTTTATTTAAACTGCTAACGGCTGATAACTGGCAAGATCCTAGCATTACCAAACAGTTATTTAATATCGGCGTGATGGGACGCGATACTTTTATACAGTTCCATCCTCCGCAAGATTTGCGTACCCTTATTAATGATAGCCTTAAAGACGATGACGATGAGCCTACTGACTTAAATTCCGCTATCTTTGAATCTGCTACTCTTGATACGAATGCCAGTGATGCTACAGATAGCGCCACTGAAAATACAATCGGTGTAGCGCCAAATTATACTGTGGTAGCTGCGGCTGATGGCAATCGTGAGCTTGTACGCTCATTGCAGCAGCAGCTTAATATTTATTTGGACAAACAACGCGCCAGTATGCTCGGTCCTGACTTATCAGACAGACGTAACTTAGTAGATAAGCTGGTTTACTCGCCTGCCATCAAACATGCAATAGAGGCAGAAGCGGCGGCAACAGGTACTAGCCCTCGAGAAGCGCGACTACTCGCAAAGAGCTACGCTAATGAGATGGTTAATGATTACTCACATGCCATCATCCGCGGTTTTTATAAATTTTTAACGTGGTTATGGACGCAATTGTATGATGGTGTAGAAGTACATCACTTCGAGCGCGTACGTGAACTGGCAGCAGATTATGAGCTGGTATATGTACCTTGTCATCGTAGCCATGTTGACTACCTATTACTGTCTTATGTCATTTATAAACGCGGCTTGAGTATTCCTTATGTCGCTGCGGGTGACAACTTAGATGTGCCAGTTTTAGGTCCAATATTACGCGGTGCAGTGGCTTTTTATATACGTCGTAGTTTCCGTGGTAATGCGCTTTATACCGCAGTTTTACGCGAGTATATGCACACGCTTATTACTCGTAATACGCCGATTGAATACTTTATCGAAGGCGGGCGCTCACGCTCAGGACGTTTGCTACCACCGAAAATGGGTATGCTAGCAATGACAGTGCACAGCCAATTGCGTCAGAGTAACAAGCCAGTGGTCTTTATTCCGACTTATATCGGTTATGAGCGCATCATGGAAGGTGGCACCTATATCGGTGAGCTAAAAGGTAAGCCAAAAGAGTCTGAATCATTACTTGGACTCCTCAAAGTCGGTCGCAAGATTGAACGTATTTTTGGCAATGTGCACTTAAGTTTTGGTACACCGCTACATCTAACCGATTTTATGGCCAAATTTGATGTACCAGAAAACAGCTTACCTGCTGATCGCACCGATACGCCGCTCGATGATAAAGCCAGCGCCATGGTTGATAATATCGGTGTCAAAGTCATGCAGCATATCAATAAAGCAGCAGTGGTTACTCCGGTATCCTTGCTGTCACTGGTGTTACTATCTGCACCAAAATCGGCGCTCGATGAAGATATTTGCCGCGAGCAAATTGCCCTTTATCAAGGTTTGGCTCAACAGCTGCCGTATTCAAGTGATACGGTCGTTACCGACATGTCGCCGCAGCAAATTATTGATTATGGTATTAAGTTAAAACTTATTGAACGTATCCCTCATATCTTGGGCGATATCATTCAGATTGCAGGTAAGCAAGCAGCACTGTTGAGTTATTTCCGCAATAATATTCTTCATGTCTTTATTCTCCTGTCTTTCTTAGCGGCTTTAGTTGCCCGTAATGGTCGTATCGAACGTAGCCGTCTAGACAATATCGCCATGCAGCTCTATCCATTTCTGCAAAGCGAGCTATTCTTATATTATCCTGCGCATGGTTTGGCGGATACCCTGAACAAAAAAGTTGACAGTCTGATTGCTCACGGTCTAATTGTAGAATTGGGCGATGGTATGCTGAGCGTCCCTGAAGCCAATAGCAGATGCTACCAACAGCTACAAGTGCTTGCCACGCCGGTTGAGCAAAGTCTTGAACGCTACTTTATGACCTTGGCTCTACTCGCTCAACAAGGCTCAGGCAACTTAACCGAAAACGAAGTAGTTGATTTATGTCATCTGCTTGGTCAACGTTTATCAGTGTTATATGCTGATGATATTCCTGACTTCTTTGATCGCGCATTATTCACCAGTTTCCTCGGTGCATTGACTCGTTTGGATTATCTGCAAAAAGATACAGAAACTGGCATCTTAACCTTTGATCAACGTATCAATGATATTGCTCATCATGCAAAATATGTGCTGAGACCTGAAATGATGCAAATTCTGCATCAAGTAGCCAGTCTGAATGAAGAAGAGATTGCCCATGCTATTACTGAGATCAGCAATAAAAAGCAACGTAAATTTGGGCGTAAGCGTTAACTTTTAATCAATTTTATGATGCATAAAAAAGACCTCTAATAATTGAACTGACCCCCAAATGTTAGACGGTTTATTTTATATCAAGGACTGAGTTCTGTACTTAACAGGACTCAGTCCTTTTAGTTTGAGTTGAATTCTTTCATGATTATAGTAGTGAATATACTCATGAATCTGTTTCTCTAAACCTTCAATCGAATTAGGCTTTTCAATATAAATGGTCTCGCACTTCAGGGTACCGAAGAACCCCTCCATGAGCGCATTATCCAAACAGTTGCCTTTTCTGCTCATACTTTGCTTAATCCCATGCTGTTTCAGCACCTGTCCAAACAGTCTCATTTGATAATGCCATCCTTGATCAGAATGTAGCATGAGCGTCTTATCACGACACGCTTTCGTCTTTGCCAAAGCATCCTCTAGCATCTTGCCAACTAAGTCATAAGTCGGTCTCTTTGAGAGTGTATAACTGACAATCTCATTGTTATAACAATCTAGTATGGGCGACAAATACAGCTTATCATCACCGACCTTAAACTCGGTAATATCGGTGAGCCAGCGCTTGTTCGGTCTATCTGCATGAAACTGGCGTTTTAAATAGTTCTTCGCAATCTTACCTTGTTGTCCTTTATAGGAGCGATACTTCTGACGTCTTATCTTTGCGCTAAGGGTCATGTCATGCATAAGCTTAGCGATGAGCTTATGGTTATGATGACAATCTAACTGCTTTAGCGCGGCCGTTATTCTGCGATAGCCATACCTGCCTTTGTGCTTATGATACAGCTTAGCAATACGCTGTTTTAAGTCTGCATATTTGTCTTTAACGTCAAACTGGCACCTATGGTAGTAAAAGACACTCTTAGCCATCTTAGCGATGTTTAGCAAAGCAGATAAAGGGTGCGCTTGTCTTAGTGCTTCGATGAGCCTTGCTTTTTGCCTGCTTGTTCCTCCGCTTTGAGCAAGGCATCGAGCTTTTTTAGGTAGGCGTTCTCTGCACGTAGGTACTCATTCTCACGCTTAAGCTCTGCTAAGGTTTTCTCATCATCTGGTTTGTCTGTGATAAAGGGTTTACTCATGGCGGTTCTACCTTTGGGTTTGGATATTAGGCCAGACATGCCTTGTTGTCGATATGCTTTGTGCCAATGACTGATTAGCGCCGGTGAGCTGATGTTAAATGTTAAAGCGACCTCGGATTGACTTAATCCTTGCGTCAGCATGGTCGTAATCACTTTGTATTTAAACCCACTGCTGTATTTGGCCTTACTTGTCTTTGGCTTGATCGCGTCTATACCACCGCTTTGGTATTGCTTAACCCATTTTTGTACAAGTTTCGAATCTACTTTAAACTTCTCACTTGTGGCAAGTCCGGTATGTCCTTGCCGATAGTATGCGATGACTTGCATCTTAAAGTCTAGATCGTAACGCATAAAAATACCCCCATAAGTTGTGTCCAACTTATGGGGGTCGGTTCAAATTAGAGGTCTTTTTTATTACTTTACATTTGAAATTTCTGAGCAGCTATCTTAAGTTGAAATCTTTTTATACTTCATACGCTTAGGATTGGCATCATCACCCATCGTCTTTTTACGATACGTTTCAAACTCAGAATAATTACCATCGAACCAAACTGGACCTTCATCTTCAAACGCCAAGATATGAGTCGCGATACGGTCAAGGAACCATCGATCATGCGACACGACCATGACAGTACCTGGGAAGACCTGAATCGCATCTTCTAACGCACGTAAGGTTTCGATGTCCAAATCGTTTGATGGTTCATCAAGGAGCAATACGTTTGCGCCTTGCTTCAAGGTCTTAGCTAACTGCAAGCGGTTACGCTCACCACCAGACAATTGACCGACGTGCTTTTGCTGGTCTGAACCTTTAAAGTTAAAGCGACCAATATAAGCGCGGCTTGGCGTCGTATAGTCACCAACGGTAATAATATCAAGCCCGTCAGAGATTTCTTCCCAAACCGTTTTGCTATCATCTAAATTGTCGCGTACCTGACCAACATAAGCAACTTTGACACTTTCGCCCAAATCGACTGAGCCTGTATCTGGCGTATCGCGTTCGGTAATCATGTTAAATAGTGTGGTTTTACCCGCACCATTTGGACCAATAATACCAACAATGGCACCAGCTGGGACGTTAAAGCTAAGGTTTTCATAGAGTAAACGGTCACCAAATGACTTGGAGATATCGTTGACTTCGATGACTTTATTACCCAAACGAGGACCCGGTGGAATATAAATCTCAGAGGTCTCATTACGCTTCTGGAACTCTTGTGAGTTCAATTCTTCAAAACGCTGCACGCGAGATTTAGACTTAGCTTGTTGACCTTTTTGGTTTTTACGAATCCAATCCAGCTCTTTTTTTAACGCTTTAGCAAACGATTCTTCTTGCTTATTCTGCTGCTCTAGACGAGTGTTCTTTTGCTCAAGCCACTCAGTATAGTTGCCTTCATACGGATAGCCATGACCGCGGTCAAGCTCCAAAATCCACTGAGCAACGTTATCCAAGAAATAACGGTCATGGGTAATGGCAACGATAGTACCACTATAGTTCTGCAAGAACTGCTCTAACCATGCCACGGACTCAGCGTCCAAATGGTTGGTTGGTTCGTCAAGTAATAACATATCAGGGCGTGATAATAGCAAACGGCATAGCGCCACACGGCGTTTTTCACCACCTGATAGTTTACTGACATCCGCATCCCATGGTGGCAGACGAAGTGCATCAGCCGCTTTTTCAAGCTGGGTATTTAAGTTATGCGCATCCCATGCTTGGATGATGTCTTCCATCTTACCTTGCTCTTCAGCAAGCTTGTCAAAGTCAGCATCGGGTTCAGCATATTCCGCATAAATGGCATCAAGACGAGCAAGCGCATCTAACGCCTCACGCATACCGTCTTCGACGTTACCACGGACATCTTTGCTGTCATCGAGCTGCGGTTCCTGCGGCAAATAACCGATTTTGGTACCCGTTTGCGCACGAGCTTCACCACTAAATTCAGTATCCACGCCCGCCATGATGCGTAGCAAGGTTGATTTACCTGAACCATTGATACCCAAAACACCAATTTTGGCGCCAGGGAAAAAAGATAGATTGATGTTCTTTAAGATTTCACGCTTAGGTGGAACAAGTTTTGACACGTTGTTCATCGTGTAAATATATTGAGCCATTAACACTCCGATAGACTGCATAAAAGAGGAAAACAAACAGACTTAGCAATACTACCAAGTAAGCTGCACCTCAAAATCAGGGGTATTCATTGACTGTCATTATCGCATTGTGGCGCAACCCCTGCAAGCTAACTGGCTGTTTTACCGCTTGTTTCATACCTTTTGACATAAAGCTGAGCGCATTTTATATAAAATGCTTCTATTAAAATTATCATTCAGCTTACTGGTGTATCTTTCTGATCCATGGCCGTTTTATAAAAACCACAAAAAACAGCATTAAACATTTCGCAAAATTAATCAATAGACGATATTATATTAGCTAATCTTAATAAAATAGCTTTGTAAAAACGGCTCAATAGAAAAGGTACTCCATGACGACTGGCTATCGCCCTGAACTGATCCAACGTGTGTTTATTGATTTCATCAGTACACGGCTGCACCCCTTTTGGTCATTAACTGTGCCTAAATTGCGTCTTATAGCACGCCGTACACTCAGTGATGACTTGATAGCGCTACAATTTGAGCCTAACCGCGCCTTTAAGCAGCAAGCTTTTAGTTCAGGTAATAGCTCACACGATGGCTGGCATGGCGGTCAGCATATTAATTTAAGCATACTGATTGATGGTATTTATCATCAACGCCCCTATTCATTGGTTGGTCTAGCGCAGCAGCCATTATGGTGGCATGAGGACAGCGATAAAAATTCTAATCGAAATCAAGACAACCTTAATAATAGCCTTGATAAAAACGGTTCTGATAGAGATCGCCTTGATGAAAAGTCACAACCGCAAGCTATTGTCTCTACGATGACTATTGCTGTTAAGCCGCAAGGTCTAGTATCAGATTATCTAAGTAAACGTGCAGCACTGGGTGCTATATTTAATAGCAGTTTACCCAGTGGCGAATTTACTCTAGCTCATACAGTGTTAGCACAGCAAGCAAGTCAAATAAGCGAACCCTTATCCCTTACCTCTACACCACTGCCACTATTGTTTATCGCTAGCGGCAGTGGTATTACGCCAATGCTAGGTTTGATTACGCAGGCGCTGCAAAATGGGCATCCAGTAACGCTGCTACATTACAATCGTACAAACTTCTATAAATCCCCATTGCAAGATCAATGGCAGCAGTTAGCTACTAAGTATCCAACATTCATTTATCATCTTATTAATACAGAAGACCCCAATACTTATCTTGCCGGCTCACGACATTTGAGCGTAGAAACTTTAACAGCATTAAAATTACCGCTGATGGATACACAGATATTTGCCTGTGGTTCGCCGGCGTTGTTAGCGGGTTTGTACCGCGCTTGCGATGAGATTAATTTGCCAGATAACAAGCAGCTGCGTGACAACATTACGATAGAGAGCTTTAGTGCCATAGAGAACTTCAATCATATCTTGCCTGCTATAGATAAAGCAGACGAAGAAGTGATTACTAGCGACGTAAAAACAATTTATTTACGTGGACGGCAACGACAATATAACAGTAGTACGACATTACTATTAGGTGCTGAGAGCGCTGGTATTCGAATGAGCCACGGCTGCAGACAAGGTATCTGTCAGCTGTGTCGCTGTAATAAAATCAGCGGTAGAGTAAAAAACATTCAAACCGGTAAGATAAGTAATGATGGCTATGAGTCTATTCAAACCTGCATTAATGTACCAATGACTGATGTCATATTGGATATTTAAAAAATATTATCAAGGATAAGACAGCCTTGCATAAACATTTATTTGTAATGTTTATTAAAACTGACACCGATGATTAAACCGAACGTTGTGCTTACGATTTATTGATGCACCTTCGGATAAGGACTATCTATGCGCTTGTTACCCCCTATATTTAAAGCTAAATCTGCAGTCTCTACTATAACTTCGTTAGTCGATGCACCATTCAAAACCACGCGATATCCAACGTTAACGGGTACGCCGTTACCAAAAGTGCAAACCGAAGCGCTCGCTAATGAATTGAATACTCTGTATCAAAGCGTGATGGACTCACTAGGCAGCGATGATGCGCGCTATATTCAGCGTGTTTATGGAACGGTGGTATATAGCGAGGTCATTTCACGGGCATTACTGGCATTTTCTGGGCAATTATCATCAAAACGTAGCAAACTTAGCGTTTGGCTACTTGGCACATCCTTACTGAGTTTTAGTAAAATTTTAAACAATATGGAGCTTGGTCATAACGTCATGCATGGTCAGTATGATTGGATGCAGCACCCTCACCTTAACAGCCAAAAGTTCGATTGGGATATCGTTTGCCCTGCGCCCCTATGGCAGCATTCGCATAACTACTTGCATCATACTTTTACCAATATCGTCGGTCGCGACCATGACGTCGGCTATCACTTGATTCGTGTGACTGATGAGCAGCCTTGGACGCCAAGCGATCGTTATAACTTATTTAAGACGATGATATTGGCATTAGGCTTTGAATGGGCAGTCGCTTTCCATGATATCCAAATCAGTGTTGACGAATACGCAGATAAGCCGCAGCTGGCAGGAATAATGCAGCCAAAAGCTCGTGCCCTATTCAGTAAAATCGCCCGGCAAATGGGTAAAGATTATATTGCTTTTCCTGCGGTGGCAGGTCTGACATTAGGTCATAGTAGTGCAATGACGACCCTAAGCGGTAATATCACTGCCAATATCGCCCGTAATCTATGGACATGGGCGGTGATATTTTGTGGTCACTTTACTGAGCAGGCGCATATTTATACCCAGCTTGATGCCAATGAGAGCAAAGGTGATTGGTACGTACGCCAAATTCTCGGTTCTAGTAATATTCAGGGTAATAAATGGTTTCATATTCTGACTGGTAATTTATCGCATCAGATTGAGCACCATATCTTTCCGGATATGCCTGCTAGGCACTATGCGCAGATTGCACCAAACGTACAAGCCATCTGCGATAAATACGATTTAGCCTATAATACTGGGCACTTTAGTCATCAATTTAAGCAAGTAATTGGACGCATTCGCCATTTTAGTAAACCAAATAGCGATGAATGGCGCGCTTACACACAATCGATATCAAATAATGATAGAAGCATTACCAACAATAGCAGTAATAACCATGCCTCTAACAAAGCTACTGAGACATTACGTGGTTTTAGAAGGTTTCTCCCTCAGGTCGTGCGCCAAGCTATGTTTTATGCCTGATTTTTTATTAATGAGACTGGCATAGTCTTTAATCTTGAAAAGAGCTTTTAGAATAGAAGCCTGTTAAAAATATTAACATTTGCCCTATCTGCTCTTACGCTAACAGCCTAGAGATGTAAACTAGAAATCTGCACAATAACAAGAGTAGAAATAATTATAATATTTGAAAATAGGGAGTTTTTATGAGTAACGTCGGTACAAAATCAGATATGAATATCGTCCATAATGAGGCAGCAAGACGCTTTGAGACTTCGATCGATGGGCAGACAGGTTATATTAGTTACAAAGAGCGTGAGGATAAGCTGGTATATGATCATACTATCGTCCCACAGGAGTTAGGTGGTCGAGGAGTTGGCTCGGCATTAGTAAAACATGCATTGGACTATGCTCGTGAAAACAATAAGAAAGTAGTACCGCAGTGCTCGTTTGTTGCTTCGTATATTGATAAAAATCCTGACTACAAGGATCTACTATAGTTCAAACTATTGAATAAGTATGTTTAACGATAAATAGCTACGATAGTTTGCTCTATTAACCGTTATACTAGCGCTATATACTCTCACTAATAACGTCATTGCCCTCCTATCTTCTTGATACTTCTATTATATTTTTTTAACCAAATATATAATAAAATGTCAGTGACAGGTGGGTTTTTTGTCCTATGACTTTTTATAAGCGTTTATTACATTCGTGAAGGCAAATAAAAATTACAGTAGTTGCCACACTATTTTATCGTTAATAATGATTTTTCTATCCACCATAATAATAAAGGATATCACCATGAGTAGTTTATCTAATCAACAAGTCGATTTGCAGCTAGAAGAATTACCAGGCTGGCAGCGCGAAGGTAATGCGATCGTAAAAACTTACCACTTTGGCGATTTTGTTGAAGCTATGAGCTTCATGAATCAAGCGGCTTTTCATGCTGAGGCCTTAGAACATCATCCTGAATGGAGTAATACCTATAATGTAGTAGAAGTTCGCCTGACTACTGGCGATACTGGCGGCATCACCAGCCATGATGTTCGTTTAGCAAAACGCATGGAACATATCGTCCAGCCCAAACGCCTATAAATATCAAGCTGTGTGCTTACTACGTATCGCTTAGCAGATAGCTATGTTCTAGCCATAAAAAAAGACCTCAGATAGTATCTGAGGTCTTTTTTACTAGCCAGTTTTCCAACTGGCTAATGTCTTTATAGGACGAGTATACTTTTCCTATTACATACGGCGGCTAACAAATGCCACGATGAATAGAATGACTGCTAATGCTAACAAGATATAGGCGAAGTTTGCAGACAATCCAGCAACACCACCAAATCCTAAGAAACTTGCTAACAATGCGATGACGGCGAAAATAATAGCCCAACGAAACATAATAATTCTCCTAAAATAGTAATTGAAAAGTCAAATAATAAGGTTGCTATAGTAATTGCTAACCAACTAACTCTTACATTACCAACCTCAGTCATCCGATATTTTGCTTTTTATTTTTTTACAGCTCTTAGTGTTTAAAAATATAGATAATGCTGTAGATAGTGCTTAGGAATATAGAGTAGCAATGATTTTCAATCTAAAAGGTTCATTTTGGTAATAATGTCGATAGGTTATGTAAACTTTGTAGCAAATCTTACCATTTAAAGATATTTTCAGTACTTATGTGTGGAAACGGTAAATAAGCACTTAAGTACTACTAGGTATATGAGAAAATTATTCAAAGATCTTACGCTCGATTTTATAAATGTTATTTATGATGCTTTTTTAAGCTCAATTGAACTTAACGATCATTTTCTTATAACAATCATTTGACAAAGCACACTAACAAGGAAGATAACGATGAATACGGATATATCAAAGAATACCAACTCATCAGGTGATAACAAAAAAATTAATAGTGAAAAACGAGCTTATGCAGTGGTTTTATATGGGGCAACCAGCTTTGTTGGGCAAATCACTGCTCATTATCTGGCAGAGTTTTTGTCTGCTAACAAAGATAAGAGTGGCTCTGAAATTAATTGGGCGATAGCAGGTCGTGATCAAGAGAAGCTCAACGAGTTGCAATCTAAACTTACTAGCACAGTAGATATTATTATTGCCAATAGCGATGATGCGGCAAGCCTTGATGCAATGACCGAGCAAACGCAAGTCATTATCTCAACCGTTGGACCTTATCTTAAATACGGCGAACCGCTTATCAAATCGTGTGTTGATAATGGCACAGATTATGTTGATCTCACTGGTGAGGCAATATTTATCAAAGATATGATGGATAAGTATCAAGAGGCGGCAAAACAAAGCGGCGCCCGTATCGTCAACTCGTGTGGCTTTGATTCTATCCCATCAGATTTAGGCGTCTACTTTACGCAAAAGCAAGCAGAAGCGAAGTTTGACAGTGCTTGTGATGTGATTCATATGCGCGTGAAAGCCGCGAAAGGCGGACTATCAGGCGGTACGATTGCCTCAATGGCAACCATCTTTGAGGAAGTCGGACAAGATAAATCTCGTCGTAAGCAAGTGGCAAATCCTTATTTGCTGAACGATGATAAATATGCGCCAAACGCACGTCAGAGCAATGTCAGTAAACCAGAATACGATAGCGAACATCAGCGCTGGCTTGCGCCTTTTGTGATGGCAAGTATCAATACGCGCATTGTGCATCGCAGTAATCAGTTGCTTGGTTATGAATATGGACGCGAATTTAAATATGATGAAGCAATGTGGATGAAAGATGGTATCAAAGGTAAGCTGACGAGTTACGCCTTGAGTGCAGGCTTGCTCGGCTTTGCCACTGCCATGATGATTACGCCAAGTCGCGAGTTATTATCCAAGCACGTGTTGCCTAAATCAGGTTCAGGACCTTCTAAAGAAGAGCAAGAAAACGGCTATTTTGATATTCGTCTCTTTGGGCAAACAGCTAACAAAGACAGTATTACTACCAAAGTAACGGGTGATAAAGATCCAGGCTATGGCAGCACTTCACGTATGTTGTCGCAAGCGGCATTATGTCTAGCGCAAGATATCAGCAAAGAAGAAGTGAAGGGTGGTTTTTGGACACCTGCTTCAGCAATGGGCGACAAGCTACTTGCTCGTTTAGAGAAACACGCTGGTCTGAGCTTTGATGTGATTGATAACTAAATCTATGTCTTAAAAAGCAGTTTCTATAATATCAATTAGTAGTATTAAAATAACCGCATTTTGGTCACAAGGTGCGGTTTTTATCTCACAATAACACTACAATAATTGCACGACATCACTTATTAGTAGGAGTCTGTTAGATTTTTCATGGATGTACCACTGAATGATTAGTATTTAAATTGTTATTATTACGCCTAGTGTTTACGACGTCTTTTACGTTTATAGATAACGTTATGCACTGACCAGAATTTTTATACGAATCAATCATGATAGTCTCCTATTGATTATCATGATTTTATTTTTTCTATAGATTATATATTAGTTATTTTAAATATATAAATTCTGTATTCTACATAGATAAATATCGTATCAGACCGCATTTAATCAAAGTTATCTCTACGACCATTTTAGCTGACATTATAAAAATATAAATTGAGGATTAAATAAATGAAAAACCATACTCTAGCTTTATCATTACTGATTGGCGCGGCACTTACTGTTCCGGCAATGGCAGCTCCAGCTGATACTAAAGCCGCTAAAAAGACGATCGCCACTGCTGAGATTGCTGTTGAAGCCAAAGTTGAAAGCACAGGCAATGAGACTGATGCAAATACTTCTAAAACAAGCAAAATGACGCCGTTTGCGATTAGCGAAACTCAAACGATTTCGCGCGCACGCGTCAATAGCAATATTGGTCAACAGCCAATGACTACTGAGATAAAAGCGCCAAACGGTCAACAATCGATGACTACCGAAATAAAAGCGCCAGCAGAAGCTTTACAAAATTCGGAATTACAAACAACTGAGATTATCTCTGAAGATGTAGCGCTAGATGCAGAAGAAGACTTAGCAGAAGTTTCAGAAGAAGATGAGCTATAAGTAAATACCTAAGTAATTATACTAAGGCGATTCTTGAAATAAATATAGTGATTAAAAAGCACCATTGATATATTTGATTTAATAAAAAAGGCAGCCATTAGGCTGCCTTTTTTGTTTCTATTTAGAATAAGACATCTTATTTCTTAACCTTAGTCACACCTGCTTCTTGCAATAGCGCGCCGAAAGTACCCATTTTGCTAGGCGCTTCTGCTTTTTCTGCACGAGGCGCCTTGCTGCGACTGTCGCTATTATTGCTGCTACTAGGTTGGCGCTTAGGCTTAGACGGACGCTTATCGCCAGCTGGACGATTGCTGCGCGGACGACTGGTATTCTCATCATTATTAGTAACATTTGCCGTCGCAGGTTTCGCTGCTGGACGTGCAGGTTTTTCAGCTTCAGGTTTCATACTAAAACCAATACGACCGCGTTTTTCGTCAATAGAGATGACACGGACCGAGACGATATCACCGGGCTTGACGCGGTTCATCGGGTCTGCGACAAAGTCATTGGCCATTTGCGAGATATGAACCAGACCATCTTGATGCACGCCAACATCGATGAAGCAACCAAAGGCAGTCACGTTGGTAACAACCCCTTCTAGTGTCATGCCTTCGCTCAAATCTTTAATGCTGTTCACATCTTCACGGAAGTTAGCCGTCTTAAACTCAGGACGTGGGTCACGAGCGGGCTTAGCAAGCTCATCTAAAATCGCTTTTACGCTAACATTTTCATCATTAGCAGCTAGCGCTGTGGTATCGATACTATTTAACACACCGTCGTTACCGATAACTTCTGGCAAGGCTTTACCTGTTTGGGCAAGTAAGCTGTCGACCAGCGCATAGCTTTCTGGATGTACACCAGTTGCATCCAGTGGATTGCTACCATCATGTATGCGTAAGAATCCTGCGGCTTGCTCAAAGGTCTTAGCACCTAAGCGCGGCACATTTTTCAATGACTCGCGGCTATCAAAAGCGCCATGCTCTTTGCGATAGGTAACGATTTGCTGCGCAACATTTTTATTTAAGCCAGCAATGTGCGCCAAAATAGCGGGGCTTGCCGTATTCACATCAACACCAACGGCGTTAACGCTGTCTTGTGTGACTTTATCAAGACTATCTGCCAACTGAGCTTGATTGACATCATGTTGATATTGACCAACCCCAATGGCTTTTGGATCTACCTTGACCAGCTCCGACAATGGGTCTTGTAGACGACGAGCAATAGATACTGCCCCACGTACAGAGACATCTAAATTACCAAGCTCATCAGTAGCAAGCTCACTGGCAGAATAGACTGACGCGCCAGATTCATTCACGATGACTGCTTTAGCTTTTAATGACTCGTTCGCCGCCAAAATCTCTTTAATCATTGCGTCTGTTTCGCGGCTTGCCGTACCATTACCGATAGCCACTAGATCCACATTATAAGTACTTAATAACTCATCGATAACCACTTTGGCTTCAGTCATTTTATTATCAGGCGCAAATGGATAAACCGTTGCGATAACAGGCTTGTCTTCGCCATCTAACATCACATGACCTTGAGCATCAACAATCGCCATCTTAACGCCATGACGGATACCGGGATCAACACCCAAAATAACTTTGCGACCAGCAGGTGCTGACATCAGTAAATGCTGTAAATTATTGGCAAAAACATCAATCGCAGCCGCTTCTGCCGTCAGACGCTTTTCAGTCAATAAACGATGCTCGATATGCGGACGCCATTTGTCTTTCCATAAGCTGCTCGCCGCTTCTGTCAAAAATTCTTGACGCTCAGTTGGCGCTTTAGCATCAATCTCAAAATGCTTAATAATTTTTTCAATAAAAGGCGCATTTTCGCCTTCGATTTTTAGACCCAAGACGTTTTCTTGACGACCACGTAGCATCGCTAATAAGCGATGATTTGGCAAACGTGCCAGGCTTTCGCTATGCTCAAAGTAATCTTTGAATTTTTCACCGACTTCACGCTTTTCTTCACTGGCAACGCTCGATACGATGCTGGCTGTTTTGGCAAAACTGCTACGTAAATGATCTAACAAGTCTAACGCTTGCGTCCATTCATCTACGATAATGGCTTGTACACCAGCAAGTTGCTTCTCGATATCACTAAAATCAACTTCAATCTCATTACCGCTTTCATCAGTAATACTTGATTGTACTTGATAGTCTGCTAATGCATCGGTTGGCGTCACGTTTTGCGTCAACACTGCTTGTGCAGCAATATCAAGACCAGCAGCACGTGCTTTGGCAGCTGGTGAACGGCGGCGCGGACGATATGGCAAGTAGATGTCTTCAAGCTCAAGTTTTGAGGTTGCATTATCAATACGTGTCTGCAGCTCGTCAGTCAAATTGCCTTGTGTGCTCAGTAATTCAATAATTTTAAGGCGACGGGTTGCCATATCACGTTCATAATTGAGAGACTTCTCTAGCGCGCGCAATTGCGCATCGTCGAGATTCTGCGTCTTTTCTTTGCGGTAACGGGCAATAAACGGAACGGTCGCGCCCTCATCGTACAGTTTGACAAACGCATTGACTTGAGCAGTCTTAATGCCAAGCGCGCGAGCAAGCTTGTCGTGAATATTCGCGTGTGTGGTTGCATCCAAAACCTGTGCATTTGTCGAGGTTTGAGATGGCGTTAAGGTATCAGTGCTACTCATAGACGTATCAATCGTTGAGAAATGTAGTTTTGCATTATAGCAAAAGCTGCATGAATAGAAATCCTTTTTATCTTTTCGTTATTTATCATGTCATTTACCGCAAAAATCGTTTAATGAGCACACTCTTGACGCTTTATTAAACAAACACCTACAGCATTTGCCTTTATCAGTGATGCAATTATGACTGCAATCTTATACACTAAAGTCTCATCAGCACAAATATTGCTGTGTACCAACGTACTGAACAATAGTTCTCATTTTTATAATTTTTTGCCAATCGATGGAATGATGCTCAAATAGTTGCACTAATAAATAGTAAAAGTGGTATTCACACTGTTTTTATTGAGAGTAAATATACTGACTGGTGCGTTTTAACAATAATTTTTGCTAATAATAATTTTTATAAGAGGATGCCTGTATGTCTGAAAATAACAGCCCCGATACCTTAACTCAGCGTATTCTAGTCGTTGATGACGATGCACGATTGCGCTCTTTGTTACAGCGCTTTCTAGAAGACGATGGTTTTGTTGTCCGTACTGCCCACGATGGCAGTCAAATGGATAAGCTGTTGCAGCGTGAGCTTTTTTCATTAGTGGTACTTGATTTGATGCTACCAGGCGAAGACGGTATCAGTATTTGTAAGCGCCTGCGCGAAGATAATGGCGACATCCCTATTATTATGCTCACGGCTAAAGGTGGCGACGCTGATCGTATCGCAGGTCTAGAAGCGGGTGCGGATGACTATCTACCAAAGCCATTTAATCCAAAAGAGCTATTAGCACGTATCAAAGCAGTACTCCGTCGTCAAAATCGTGAGCTACCAGGGGCCCCAAGTCATCAGCTTGAAGTAGTAGAATTTGGTCCATGGACACTTGATTTATCGACACGTACGCTCAAACGCGACGGCAATGTTGTCACCTTAACGACGGGTGAATTTTCGGTACTAAAGGCATTGGTTCAGCATCCACGCGAGCCATTGACCCGTGATAAGCTGATGAACCTTGCCCGTGGTCGTGAATGGGGCGCGATGGAGCGTTCAATTGACGTTCAAGTATCACGTCTGCGCCGCTTAATTGAAGACAATCCTTCACAAGCACGTTATATCCAGACTGTCTGGGGCGTAGGCTATGTATTCGTACCTGACGAAGCAGAAGTCGAAGCAGCTAAGAGCGAATCACTTTAAATTTCCAAGTATTGCTTGTGTCCGTTGATATATCATACTATTAATGGGTAATCCTATTAATACAACGGGCGCAACATTGAAATCCTCTATTATTCATCGAAATATACCCTGCACCTTGGTGACAGGGTTTTTGGGTTCTGGCAAAACCACACTTATTAATCAATTGATTGCCGATAAATCCACTGATGAGCGTTGGGCATTATTGATTAACGAGTTTGGTCGGATTGGTATCGATGCAGCCTTGGTTTCAAGCTCACAAGATAGCAATTCCGCTCAAAATAATATCGCCATTCGTGAAGTTAGCGGCGGCTGTATTTGCTGTACCAGCCAGTTACCTCTACAAATAGCTATTAGTCGCCTACTGAGTGACCATCATCCGCAACGCCTGCTTATTGAGCCGACAGGGCTTGCTCATCCACGTGAGCTTATACGGCAGCTGAGCGCGCCGCATTGGCAGACGGCTCTAAAGATGCAGGCGGTCATAACTGTACTTAACGCTCTGCAGTGGCAACGAGAAAAATATCGTGCTCACGAAGGGTTCCAAGCGCATATCCGTGATGCCAATGTCTTGGTCATTAATCGCTATGCCCAATTAAGTACTGACGATAAGCAAGCATTACAAGATTGGATAGCAGAGTTAAATGCGCAAATCACTATTATTTGGGCAGAGTCTGATGATCAGACCACAATTAACGATATAAGCACATCGAATGACTATTCAGCAGTGTTAAGCACGCAGCTGAACAAGCCTAGCCAGACTATCTCACAACAGCGGACAGTTAATATTGCTCAGCCGAAAAAATCTGTGATTAGCTTGCAGCCACTGAGTCATTCATTATCGAATAAGTCATTATTCGACCCTTCCACAAACGATAATGATATTCAGGCAGACAAAGACATCGAGCTGCCCTATCGTTATCATGAAATACAGCAAGATATCGTAGTTGCAGGTTGGCGATTACCAGCGGACTCTATATTAAATGCTGATAAGTTACAGGATTGGCTGCTAACGCTACCAAACTGGCAACGCATCAAAGGCGTATTGCATACGTCTAATGGCTGGCTACAAATCAATTTTACGCCTGATAGCTTGTCTACAAAGACAGTAAGCGTACAAGCCGACAGCCGACTAGAAATTATTTTGCAAACAAGTACTGGGCAAGAAGATGCGATAGAGGTTAAGCTAGATTGGGAAGCCTATGACCATGAACTCATGGCCTTGATACTATAGTTAATGATTGCATAGCCATATATTGTAGTGATAGAAAGATTGTTGATAAAAATAGAACCACTAAAAAAGCCCACACTATTTTGGTAGTAGGGGCTTTTTTATTGAGCAGCATTGGTTTTATTAGCGTAACTGACTGTCTTTACTGCCACGGCGATTAAACAATTCCGCAGCTTTTGCTTCTTTTTCAAGCTCAGACTGACAGCTAACGCAGTGCTGCACACCTGGTACCGCTATGCGCCGCGCTTCTGGAATCGGGTTACCACACTCATCACAAAACTCAGCACTTTCACCGGTCGGCAGTGCACGCCGTGCGCGCTCTAACGCATCATTAACGGTCGCATCCATCTGTTCGTGCTCAGCACCATCTCTTGACCAGCCACCTGCCATAATCCCATCCTATTTATTTTTTAATGATCATTGCTTTATAGATAAATTCTTTAATAACAAATAGATGGGGTGGTTATTGCTAATTACAATATGCAAATAACAAATGTGTTTGAACGATTAGTGAGAATTATATTTAGGGTATTTACTTTTTAAGAGTGTATGCCTAAAACCTTCTACTCAGCGTTGCCACCCTTCTGTTTTCATGATTTTTTGTCCTTTTTTAGTGATTAAAAAGTTAAGAAAATCTTTTGTTTGAGGATCAGCTTTTGGTGATACAACGATGTTTAAATCACGCCAGATAGCTCGATCCTTATCTATACTAACCATGTCCATATCTTTGGAATTATTAAGCGGCCAATTCGGCCAAGTTATCCAAGCATCTGCTTTTTCATCTTTAAATGCTTTAAAACTGGCTCCAGATCCTAAAGAATACGCTACTATATTATCTCGAAAACGAGCAATATCGTTTAAGCTTCCTTTGCGTCCTGCGAGATCCTCCCAAACTCCAGTACCCGAAGTGTTATATGTTCCTTTACCTTCGGTCACAACTATTTTAATCCCCTTAGCTAATAAATCATCAAAGCTACGTATATTTTTAGGATTTCCTTTTTGTACAGCTATGATTGCTGGTCGGATATAAATGGGTTCAACTTTTTCATGATCAAAAGTTTCGTATGTCTCAAGAAATGCAGTCATTGATTGCTCAGAAGTTCCCCACAGAGCATCGGCATCAGCTTGAGCGTCAGCCGACCATTTGTCTTCAGGTCCTGCTATTAATTCTACCTTGGTACCACCTTGCTTTTCCCAGACATCTGCCACTTTTCTTAAAGCGGTATGTGGGCCACCTGCTCCATACAGCTTTATGACACCATCCTGAGGATTGTGCTCGATGGAAGGATCAAAAAGCGTGGTTTGCGCAAAAGCTGAAGTACAACTTAGCAGCACACATGCAGCAGCAATGGACTTATTCATAAGTATTATCCTAAGTAAAAATCATTGGTAGTTTTGACAAAAAACAGAGTCGTATTTACTATAAAACAGATATCTTGCTGTTGGTATATATTTTTTGTAGCTTCTATTAGCACATCAAGCAACTAAAGAAAATTTATACCAGTTTCGCATCCTAGTACGACGCATCTATTTCATTTAGTATCAACTATAGCTACCCAAATTACTTTTACGCTTTGTATTCATGCAAGTTTAAGTAACACCTCTTAATCTTTTGGCTGTAGCTCAACCACTTGCCCGCGTACACCAATACTTTCGTTACTCATCAAGCAGACGTAGGCTGACATGATGTCTTCCGGCGTTTTTAAACTCATGGGATTTTCACCCGGAAAAGCATGAGCACGCATATTGGTACGCGTACCGCCAGGATTAATACAATTAAAACGCAGATTGGTGGTATTTTGCGTCTCTTGGGTAAAGATATCACTCATCCCTTCTACGGCTTGCTTAGACAGCGCATAGGCACCCCAAAACGCGCGAGGATGCGTACCTACGGTGCTTGAGGTAAAGACAATAGAGCCATGCGGCGCATCTTTGAGTAACGGCAGTAGCGCTTGGGTAAGCATAAAGGTCGCTGTGAAGTTAATCTTCATGACTTGAGCAAACATATCAACATCATACATCTCAAGTGGCGTCAATGGACCAAGCATCCCCGCGTTATGCAATATCCCATCAAGCTGACCCACTTCTCTATGAATCAAATTTGCTAATTTTTGCATTTCTGCATAAGTAGCTCCTTCTAGATTCATCGGTAACATCGCCGGCTGCTTACCACCAAAGCTTTCGATCTCATCATAGACATATTCAAGTTTACTGCTAGTACGACCTAATAGCAGCACCGTGGCACCATAGCGAGCATAAGTCAAAGCAGCGACACGCCCAATACCATCACCTGCGCCTGTGACTAAAATGGTCTTGCCATCTAAGCAGTTTTCAGAGGGTACAAAGTCACGAATATCATCGTGAGTTAAGGCGGCTAAGGCAGCGACAGACGCTTGCAAGTCAGTCTGATGGCTTTTCAGATGATTGGCTATATTGTCGGCGGAATGGCTTTCCGAGAGATTCGCTAATGGGTTGATATTGTCACTCATGGCATTACTCACTGCTTATCGTTTAATAAATGGGATGGTTAACCATTATGCTATGTTGTTATATGCTATGTTATTAAAATATTGACTAAAAACACGCTAAGCTTATGGCTCATTTGAGTTATAAATAGTCGAATTTACCAGAAGACAGCAATAATTTATTCAACTGCTCAGGCGTTTCTGCAATATAATCTGCGCCCCATTTCTTCAGATTGTTCTGATCTTCAGGCGGAATATAACCATAAGCGGCCAAAATCGTCGGCATACCCGCTGCATTACCAGCTTCGATATCGCGGATATGATCGCCAACATAAATCACACTTGCAGCAGCGCCGCGAGGGATACCAAGTTTTTCTAACGCCGCATACATAGGCTCTGGGTCAGGCTTAGGACGTGACACATCATCAGGACAAACCAAAACTGCACAGCGCGTGTCTAGCTGCATCTTTTCTAATAACAGCTCTGACAAATAGCGCGGTTTATTGGTCACGATACCCCAAGGTACGCCCTTTTTTTCAAGGGCACTTAAAACGTCCTCAAGCGTGTCAAAAACATGACTATCCACACAAATATCCGCTTCATAATCATCTAAAAACTGCTGACGAAACTCAAGCAACGTCTCTTCACTAAAATCCGTTTGCTGATTATGACGTAGCATGAGCTGCACCATTGCTGAGGCACCCGCAGATACTTGCTCACGAATCTCTACCTCAGACGGCGCTTGCCAGCCATTTTCGCGGCTCATTTTGCCAATAATACGTACAAAATCGGCAGCAGTATCTATCAATGTCCCATCTAGGTCAAATAAGACCGCTTTTACAAATTGACTCATTACAAAGGCTCTTCATTAGGGTGGTAAAAAGGGTATTAAGCGAGAGGTTTCTGTACTGCCATCATATAATTGACATCGACGTTTTGAGCCAACCAATAGCGCTTGGTCAATGGATTATAGTGCAGTCCAATGATATCTTGGCGCGCAAACCCTACATCAATCGCCATTTTATCAAGCTCAGCTGGCGTGATAAACTTGGCATAATCGTGCGTGCCGCGATCAAGCAAGCGCAGTACATACTCTGCACCGACGATAGCAAATAAGTACGATTTTGGATTGCGGTTAATCGTTGATAGTATACATACGCCGCCTGGCGCCAACAGCTTAAAACAAGCATCTACAATAGCGGCTGGATCTGGTACATGCTCTAACATCTCCATACAGGTAACCACATCAAACTGACCAGCATGGGTAGCCACTAAAGCTTCAACCGGAATATGCTGATAGCGCAAGGTATCTTGTAAGTTGCTTTGTTCAGCATGGAGGCTTGCTGCTTTGAGATTTTCTGTCCCAAGGTCGATACCTGTCACATCTGCGCCGCGACGTGCCATTGATTCTGATAAGATACCACCGCCACAACCGACATCAAGAACTTTTTTACCCGCCAAGCCCATCTCTGCCGTTTTTTGACTATCAGCACTCACGTAGCCACGCTTCACATTTTCCTCTATCCAGTTTAGACGCAGCGGATTGATTTCGTGTAAGGTAGCAAAGGCACCGGTTTTATTCCACCACTCACCCGCCAGTTTATTAAATTTTTCAACTTCGCTTGGATCGACATTGATAGCGTTTATGGTATCGTCAGCCATGCCACTATCGTTTGCTTGAGTGTGCAAAGGCTGCCCAGAAAATAAAGCTTGGCTCATAGTTTTTCCTTTATTGTTATAGTATGTGACTAAAGACTCAATATTAACATGCGAGCCGCAAAGCTGCCGTAAGTACATCGTCACCGATTGTGAACTGCTTTATTGATGCTTTAAAGGTCAATAAAAATAGAATAACAGGCTATAAGTAAGATACCTTAAATAATGACTGACAGCATTACAACCATTAGTTAAGAATCCGGTTCACAAACTGCCGCATTTTACGCTATTATAGTTGCTATTCTATAGTAGGTCGACTCAGTCGACCTATCGTCGTCTATTGACTTTGTCATTGCTTATTTGCTTTGGTATTTATATGACTATCAAAGCTATAACTATTAAAGCAAACTTCTGAATGTCGTTATTTCAAGGAATAAGTATGAAACGTATCATCGCATTAACTGGTTTGGCTTGCGCTATTGGATTTGCCAATATGGGTGCACAAGCTGCCAATTATGTCGCAGGAAAAGACTATCGTGTGTTAGATAATCCAGAAAAAATCAGCGGTGATGCTATCATTGTGCGTGAGTTTTTTTGGTATGGTTGCCCCCATTGTAACGTCCTCAATCCACACATGGAAAAATGGGCAAAAAACAAAGATAAAGATGTGGCATTCTTTAAAACACCCGCAGCATTAAACCCTGTTTGGGAAGCCAGTGCCCGTGGTTTTTATGCCGCGCAATTACTGGGTTTTGAAGACAAGACCCATGACGCTTTATTTGATGCCGTACATAAAGATGGTAAGCAGTTATTTGACCAGTCTTCATTAAGCAAATGGTATGCCTCAAAAGGTGTGAACGAAAAGAAATTTAATAGCCTTTACAACTCTTTTGCTGTTGGTACCAAAATCGGTCGCTCACAAGCAGGTGCCAAGCGTTATCAGCTATCAGGTGTGCCAGCCGTTGTCGTGCAAGGCAAGTACGTGGTAACCGGTGAAAGTGCTACCGTACCTAAAGTAGTTGATTTCCTAGTCGACAAAGTACGCGCAGAGAAAAAGTAGCATTAGTTTTTAAAAAAATATAAAAACGCTATTTCTTATCAATTAAAAAAGCCAATCTTTGCTGATTGGCCTTTTTGTATTTTAGTATTCTATCTTTAGTGGTTTATAGGTACCCACTAACCAAATTCGCTTGCCTATAGCTCTTATCGCTATTTTTTTAGATTCGTTAAAATAGCGACTTCACGGATATAACTGGCCAAATCTGCTTTTGACTCCGCCATTAGCTCCTCATCGTTTGTATGCTTAGCGTACTCAATCCAGAGCAATAGCTGATACATACTATGCTGCTCAGAGGCTTTATATTGTTTGACAAACTGCTTAAGCGTCCCTTCATCATTGATATTTAGACGCTCATACCAGCTCTCTATCTTAGAAACCTGCTCTTTAGGAAAATAGGCATCAAATAATGCTTTTATCAGCTCATGGCGATTTTCTTCAATCATAAGCTTGCCAACACGCTTGGTCTGACGATTACGCGCATTGGCACTGGTAATATCGGCAAGCGCCATTAATTCCGCCATAAAATAATCACTGGCAGGTAAAGCTTTAAGTTGTTTCTTCGATAAGCTGGCAAGCGGTATCGACAACTGTTGCAGGCGCTCATGAGCTTTTTTGAGCTCTGTGCGTGAGACGCGCATATCTTGTTCTGACCAGTCAATCATAAAAGCTTTCCATGTTTAAAAATAAATAATAGGTATAAAAAATTAGGTATAAAAGGTTCAGCAAGCGCTACCAGCGATGCTTTTCACGGTGTTTCGCCGTCACGGTCAAGCCTTCTGGCAAGCTATTTTGCAATCTGTCTTGTAAGTGTTTGGTGATAAATACCGAACGGTGCTTCCCACCGGTGCAGCCAATGGCAACCGTTACCGTATGACGATTATTATGTAAAAAATCAGGTAACCAACGATTCAAGAATGTAGCGATATCTCCCGTCATCTCAGCAACCTCTGGATAATCGGCAAAAAACGCACCCACTTCGGCGTCAAGACCTGTCGCCGAGCGCAGTGTCGGATTCCAATGTGGATTGGGTAAGATGCGTACATCAAAGACAAAATCTGCATCGATAGGGCTGCCGTACTTGAAACCAAACGATAGTAAATTAATCACGATTTGATTATCTACACCCACATAATCACGCAGACGCTCTTTTAGCTGATGGATATTGAGCATACTGGTATCTATCTTGATATCGGCATGCTTGAATATCGGCTGCAAAAGCTGTATTTCTTTCTCAATAGCTGCTGGTAGATTATAAACGTTATTTTCTACGCCTTTGGTATCTAACACCATCAACGGATGGATGCGACGAGTGGCATTAAAGCGTGCAACCAGCGTCTCTTCTTGCGCCGTCACATACATCACCATGACCGCCTCTTCGCCATAGGTCTGCTTTAAACTGTCATGGATTGCATCAAAGTTAGATAAATCTGCGCGCGGCGTACGAATATCCACCCCAAGGGCAATGCGCTTAATTCCACTATCACAGACCAGCTTTTGCGCCGCTTCAGGCACAAGAGACAAAGGCAAATTATCAATAGAATAAAAACCCAGATCTTCAAGGATATTTAGTACCGAGGTTTTCCCTGAGCCTGAACGTCCTGACACTACCAATATACTCAGTTTATCACCAGTGGATTCGTTAGAATCTGTTAGCTTTGATTGAGCATTATGGGTGTCTTGATTTACCTGCATGTTCCGTCATCCTTATAAATTGCATCCCGCAAATTACAATATTATAAATAGCAGTGTGATCAAACTTTATTAATCGTGACCAATCGATTGTCTAGCAAGCGTGCACGACCTAGCCATGCAGCCACTAAAATAACCAAGACTTGATGGTTATTGATACTCTCATCATCAACAGCTATCAACTCAGTTGTTTTTACTTCTAGATAATCAATCATAAACCCCGCACTAGTAATACGCTCATGAGCTGCTGTCAAAAGCACCTCTAACGGCTGTTTATTATCACTAATCTGTTTGGCTAAATACTGCAGCTCCTGCTGTAAGATAGGCGCTGTTTGGCGCTCAGACTCGCTTAAATACTGATTGCGCGATGATAACGCTAAGCCATCAGTAGCACGAATAATAGGCGCGCCAATAATATCGATTGAATAGCTCAAATCACGAACCAACTGCTTAATAATGGCTAATTGCTGATAATCTTTTTGCCCAAATACGGCTATGTTAGGTTGCACGATATTGAAGAGTTTAGAGACAACAATACCGACACCATCGAAATGATTGGGCCGAGTTTTGCCACATAGTTGCTCAGTAATAGTCCCAGCGAGAATAGTGGTCGGCGGCGGTAATACCGGATACATCTCATCAATAGTAGGAGAAAAAACATAGTCAGCGCCAACCATGGCAAGCTTTGTTACATCTTCATCTAAGGTACGAGGGTAGCTATCAAAGTCTTCACCAACCCCAAACTGCGTTGGATTGACAAAAATACTAACCACCACGATCTCTGCATGCTGTTTGGCAATTTTTACCAACTCCAGATGACCATCGTGTAGATTACCCATTGTAGGTACTAAGGCAATGCGCTGCGCTGTTCGGTAAGGCTGCAGAGCAACGCGTAAGTCTGAGATATGGTAATGAATCGTCGGCATGTTTAACTGCTCTTTTACTGATGGACCTAATTACTGAAATTCTATATTTGCTTAGCTAAACTGGTGCTGCTCTGTTGGAAAACTACCTTCCTTTACTGACTGCTGATACAAGGCAAATGCGCCTTCGATACTGTGCTCAGTGTTACGCTCATCAGTCAGAAAATCATGGATGAAACGCGGCGCGCGACCATGAACCATACCGAGCATATCGTGCATGACCAATACCTGACCATCGGTATCGGCGCCTGCCCCGATGCCTATCACGGGCACAGCAACGGCTTCCGTTACTGCTTTAGCAAGCTCAGCAGGGACGCATTCTAGTACCAAAAGCGCTGTACCAGCGTCAACCACAGCTTTTGCATCGTCAAGGAGTTTTTGACCTGCTTCATTGCCGCGACCTTGAACTTTATAACCGCCAAAAACGTTTACCGACTGTGGTGTTAAGCCTAAATGCACGCACGTTGGCGTACCTGCTTGCGCTAATGTTGTAATCAACTCGCAAAGCTCACGACCACCCTCAATTTTAATCACATGAGCGCCTGCCTGCATCAGCTTGCGGCTATTAACAACGGCCTCAGGCAGCGTCACGTAGCTCATAAAGGGTAAGTCCGCTAAAATAAGTGCGTGCTTATTGCTGCGGGCGATATTAGCAGTGTGGTAAGCCATATCATCGACCGTAACAGGCAAGGTTGAATCATGACCCTGCACCACCATACCCAAGCTATCACCGATTAAAATCGTATCAATCTGCGCTTTTTCCATCATGCGCGCAAACATGGCGTCATAACAGGTCAGACAAGTAAATTTGGTACCGTCTTTTTTAAACTTATTTAAAGTAGATAACGTTGTCATATCGTTATATCATCCTCAATACTTCTGAATATCAATCAACTGTCATTCACTTTAAATGAATGTCTCTTTATTTATGACTTGACGCATCATGTTCTAACAGCTTCAAACCTGCCCAATCGCTGCTTTGGGGATAGTCGATTATCGACTTTCCTACAATCATTAGCTCAGGTGCGAGCTCTCGTAACGGTATCAAAACAAAATTACGCTCATGCAAACCCACATGCGGTATCGTTAATGTTGGCTCAGAAATCCGCTCATCGCCGTATAACAATATATCCACATCAAGACTACGCTCACCCCAATGACGCAGGCGGGCGCGTTTTGCTTGCTGCTCCAACTGTTGGCAAAATGTCAGTAGCTCAAACGGCGTAAATATAGTTTCAAAGCCCACAACGGCGTTCACAAAATCTGGCTGATCTTGCGGTCCCATCGGTACCGAGGCATAAAATGAAGAAATACGCACCGTGCGTATCTTTTCTTGCTCTTGCATCATCTCAAACGCGTGCTGTAAATGCTCAACAGGCGCCCCAAGCTCATTTGCCAGATTGCTACCCAAGCCAACATAACAAGTGACCCAAGAGCAAATGGCGATAGATTTGCTATCAAAATCAATATCATTAAAGCGCGTGTTCATCGTTATCACTTTACTCTTATATTCGCTGTCAACATTAAACGTCATTGACGCTTGGCTGACGACGGCGACGTTTCGATGGCACAGGGCCTTTATTGGCAGTCATGTTACTGTTAGCTACTTTATTAGCATCTTGCGGTTCGTTAGAACTTTGATTTGTAGCACTTTGATTACTATCGTCTCGTTTGGCTTTAGTAGACTTAGTACTTGATGCTTTAGCGGGTTTCGGTGCTTTATCAATGACGTTATCAGTAGAGCCAACAGCTAATTTAGGTACTTTTTTTGCGTACTTCCCAGATGATTTCTCATTACTACTGGTGTCTATTGTCGTTGCTTCTTTAGCACTGCTAGCCTCTGCGCCAATACCACTATTGTCAATCACAGTAGGCTGACGACGACGGCGCTTGTGCGGTATCGGCTCATTATTCATACTAACAAGTGCTGGAGACTGAGCAGCATTGCGTTCTTTATAAATAGTATTACGAGCCTTGTTTGAAGACACCTGAGTATTCACTGACTCTTTTGGTGCATGCGATCTATTAGTTAAGTCACTCGCTTTATTAACAGCTTTTTCTTGCGGCTGCGATTGACTATCAGCCGATGCCTTGTTACTAACTGTTGCTTGCTCAAGCACTTTTTGCGTCGCTTTAGGCAGTGCTTTATCTGAACCAGATAGCTGCTTTTTCAAAGGCGGTACGACGTTGCCCTGTTCTATGACAAACAATGGTGCAGGTTTCGGCGTGTGCTGCTGATTGCTACCATTATTACTGCTCACCAAAGACAATTGCTGCAACTGTGCCAGCTCGTTATTGTCTTGTGTGAGTTGCTGCGGGCTATAATTTTTACTATTAGCAGAAGTATGCTGACTGGCACGGCGACGACGTGATGGCACATTTGAGGCATCATTAACCATTGCTGGTTTTGCATGACCATTACTCAGCGCTTTACCTTGATAGTCATTATCCAACTGACTCAACTTAGCATTGTCATTCGAATGCTGCTGCTTTTGACGATTGCGTCCACGACCACGCTGACCTTGTTTATAAGCACCGCGGCGGATATTTTCATCAAAGTCATCAATCGCTTGATCCTGCTGCTGCTCAGTCAAGGTTTGATAGGTCTGCCACCACTCGCCCATATCATTGGTCGATTCAGAAAGTGGATGCTCTGCATCGCCGCACTGCTCGCGCAATAATAAGAAATCAAAACCGGCACGAAAACGTGGATGCTCAGATAGCTGTACAATCTGTTTGCTACGCGGCGCGGCCAGTTTTGGCTGCAATATCCAGATATCACGAATAAACTGTTCAGCAAATTTTGGAATGGCAGTCTTGATACGTTGACGATCAATCACTTTGCCTGCTGCATGCATTTGTGCATCCGCAAAAGGCATATTGCGCTTTTTGGCTTTTTCTAGTTGATGTAAGTAGTTCTCCCACAGCAAAGCGGCATAAAAGAATGCTGGGTTGATACTTTTGCCAGCAGCAATACGTTTGTCGGTATTAATAGCGACTTGTTTAACTAAGGCACTTGGCTCAGAAGGCGGATAAATGATGAGACTATCAATCGCGCCTGAATCAAACAATAGCGGTAATAATGGTACTAAATAACCACCGGTAAACATCTTTTGCGTTTCATCATACAGACGGTGCGGAGAGATTTGCTCAAGTAATGACCAGTTGCCATCATGGAACTGTGCGGCTAATTCGCTATCAAACTCAAAACCCAATTTTGCTTTGAAACGCAAGGCACGCAGCAATCTGACCGGATCTTCTTCGATACGAATCGGTGCATTGCCTAATAAACGGATAATTTTATTATCAATATCTTCAAGCGCGTCGCAAAAATCATGAACTATGCCTTTAAGCGGCTGATAATAAAGGGCATTAATAGAAAAATCACGACGGGCAAAGTCTTGTTTGATATCACCCCATACATTGTCGCGCAGAATCATACCGTCTTGATTGGTATTAGAATCATTAATAGGTGGACCACGGAAGGTGGCTACTTCGATAAGCTCACGCCCAGAGTACACATGCGCCAACTGAAAACGGCGACCGATAATACGGCAGCGCTTACCAAAGACGTCTTTAATCTCATGAGGCTTGGCATCAGTAACCGCGTCAAAATCTTTTGGACGCAGTCCTAGCAAGGTATCACGCACGCCACCACCGACGATATAGGCGTCAAACCCAGCTCGGGTTAGGGTTGCGATTACTTCGGTAATAGAATTGGGTAATTCAGATTTATTCAGTTCTAACTGCTTGGCGGCACGCTCGGCCATGCATCTACTCCTTGCCTTTTTTCTTAACCACCCTGACGAACACAGCGTCAATCAGGCGGATGTACGTGCTAGTTTAACAAATTTTGGCCATGGTGGGTGTATTTAGACAGTTACTTACATGCTATTTTGTCAATATTGGGGTTAATTAAAGTAAAATACAGCGATTAATCTTGCACGGTCAAACGTCCTCGATTTTTATCAACGGTTTTTGCGCCAATACCCTTTACCTTTGTCAATTCATCAACCGTTCTAAAACTGCCAAACATCTCACGATATAGGATAATGGCTTGCGCCTTATTGCTACCGATACCATGTAGCAACGTAAGCTCACCTTCTGTTGCTCGATTAATATTAATGATTGACTGCATACGTGCTTGAGTTTGTGCTGTCTCTTGCGTCAATATGTAGTTATAAGCACTTTGGGCGTTATCAAAACAAGGGGCGGCAAAGACAGGATGAGACAGCATAGCCATGATAGAAACCATGCCTACTAAAAAAATGGCTACATTTTTAAACAAATTAGCATGCTGCCATTTAATAAACGACCATTTGATGGCTAACCATTTAATAAGCAAGCTTTTATTAGTCGCGTTCATGTTGTTTCGCCGCTTCCCATAACGCATCCATCTCATTGATATCGCTGTCTTCTAAACGCTTGCCTGCGGCAGCTAACTGGTCTTCAATATAGCCAAAACGTGATTTAAACTTATGCACACAGGTCAGCGTTGCTGTTTCCGCATCAAGGTCTAATTTGCGCGCCACATTGACAAGCGCAAACATGCAATCGCCAAGCTCCTTTTCAATCTCTCTGATATTGGTTTTGATTTCAACTTGGGGCTTATCTAAAATCTCGGTCTTTAGCTCGGCAATTTCTTCATCGAGTTTATCAAATGCGCCACTGACGCCTTCCCAATCAAAACCCAATTTTGACGCCTGTTTTTGCACATCCTGCGCCTGCATCAGCGCACTACCTGCTTTGGTATTGTCCAAACGACGCTGTGGTTTGCCACGTACGGCGCGGGCTTGTTGCTCTTCTACTTTAATCTCATCCCAGCGTTCTTTTACCGCGGCTTCATCTTTAAGCGTTTCTGCTTCAAACACATGCGGATGCCGGCGAATCAGCTTTTCTTGTAAAGTGGTAATCACATCAATCATATCAAAGCGCTCTTGTTCAGCGTACATCTGACAATGAAAAACCACTTGCAGCAGCACATCGCCAAGCTCGCCTTTGATGTCTTCATCATCATTACTTTGTACCGCTTCGCCGAGCTCATAGGCTTCTTCAATCGCATACGGAATTAAGCTATGATTGCTTTGCTTTTTATCCCATGGACAATCGCTACGCAACCGCGCCATTAAGGACAACAAATCCGCTAATTCGCCACTTGCTTCTGGCGTTCCTTGTACCGGTGTAGGCGCTGTTATTTTATTTTCTAAGCTATTCATAAAAAACACTCTTATATTTTTATTGGTTATTCAATAGAACCCTATTAAGTTTATAACGATTTTGTCGTTAGTGTAGCATTGAAC
Organism: Psychrobacter sp. SC65A.3; assembly: GCF_025642195.1. Lineage (NCBI taxonomy): Bacteria > Pseudomonadati > Pseudomonadota > Gammaproteobacteria > Moraxellales > Moraxellaceae > Psychrobacter > Psychrobacter sp. SC65A.3. The sequence continues at coordinate 2,850,131 of NZ_CP106752.1, forward strand.
ACTGATTAGCTTATAATTGGGTAACCTACTTAATTATCATCTCACTGCTTAAACGCAAGGATTTTATCGTTATGCCCACATCCGATACGAATAATGCCAGCTATGCGACTCAAACCCAGTTCGCACCGATTAACATTGATTCATTTAAAGCTTACGATATCCGCGGCGAGCTTGGTGTCAATCTCGATGAAGCTATCGCCTACCGTATCGGCCGTGCCTTTGCCCAAATTTTATTCGAGCGTTATAACAGTGCCGATAATGATGCTACCGCTGAACTGAAAAACTTAAAATCAGCTATCGTTATTGGTAGCGATATTCGCCATTCAAGTGAACAGTTAAAACAAGCGACTATCAAAGGCATGCTAGATGCTGGCGTCGATGTTATCGACTTGGGAATGACAGGTACAGAAGAGGTGTATTTTGCCACCAGCTACTATCAAGCGTTGGGCGGTATCGAAGTCACTGCCAGTCATAATCCGATTAATTATAATGGCTTAAAATTGGTCAAAGAGCACTCAAAACCGATTAGCGCCGATGATGGTTTGGCAGAGATTCAAGCGTTGGCGGAATCGGGGCAATTTACCACTGCTAACACCTTAGGCAACCTACAATTACTGACGGATAAAAGCGCCTATATCAATCATGTGATGACTTTCATCGATACGGATAAATTAAAACCACTTAAACTGGTTATTAATTCAGGCAATGGCAGCGCCGGTCCCGTGGTTGATTTATTAATCGAAAAGTTAGCACAAGCTGGCGCACCGATTGAAGTCATTAAACTGCATCATGCCCCTGACGGTAGTTTTCCAAATGGCATCCCTAATCCGATGATTTTGGCTAATAGAACCGCCACCCAGCAAGCGGTGTTAGAAAATAAAGCCGACCTTGGGATTGCCTTTGATGGCGATTTTGACCGCTGCTTTTTATTCGATGAATACGGCGAATTTATCGATGGTAGCTATGTCGTTGGGATGCTGGCGCAAGCCTTTTTAAATAAGTATGCAGGCGAGTCGATTGTTTATGATCCACGGGTGATTTATAACACCGAAGCCGTCATCCATGAGCATAACGGTAAGGCGGTTATTAGTAAATCTGGGCACTCATTTATCAAGCAGGTGATGCGTGATTCTGGTGCGGTTTATGGTGGCGAGATGTCAGCGCATCATTATTTTCGCGATTTTTTCTACTGCGATAGCGGTATGATTCCTTGGCTGCTGACCATTGAGCTATTATCGATTACCGGTAAAACCTTGTCAGAATTGGTCAGTGGTTATATTGCAGCCTATCCAAGCTCAGGCGAGCTGAACTTTCATCTGACCACGCATGATGCGCAGACGATTATTAGCGCTATCGAAGAAAAGTTTAGTACCGAAAACCCAACCAAATCGATGCTCGATGGTTTGAGTTTAAACTTTGGCGAATGGCGTTTTAACTTACGCGCCTCAAATACTGAACCATTAATTCGGTTAAATATTGAAAGTCGCGGTGATGAGGATTTACTACAGACCAAGACCCAGGAGATTCAACAATGGCTTGCCAGTAAAGGTGCTGTACCTGCTTAACTTCAATAGCTGCAATGCTAAATAAAGACATTCTAAACTTATAAAAATAAAAAAAGCGTCGATTATTTTTTATATTAATCGGCGCTTTTATTTAGCTTTAGTCTAATAACTATTTGTCTACTGAGCTTATTTTATACTTGATAGAAAATCTTATTTAGCGCGACCAATCCCCATATAGTCGCCGACTAGACCATCAATCTGTGTTCGTGAAAAGGCATTTTGCGCATCGAATACGGGCATCGCTTGCTCATTAAGCTTAGCAATATCTAGTCTATTTTCTGGTAACCAGCTGATAATAAAGATTGCTTGCGCCTCACTAAGCTGTTGATAAGGATTGTTTATCAATTCAAGCAATGGCTGCTGCTTATAAAGCGCTGCTAGCTCCGTTTGCGTTTTATCGCTATAAACCAGCGTACGAATATTATAAGACCATAATAATGCTAATAATGGATGAATCGCCGACTCTGCCGTCCGTCCTGAGCCCGCCTTATAACTACCGCCCCAAATCATGACCGTTTTATTATCGATAAAACCATCAAAATATTGCCAAAATTTGCGAAATATCAGCTCTTTTTGGTCTTCGTTGATATGGATAACCGATTGCAATAGCGGCATGGCCAAGCTCTGTGCTTGACTTGATTGTTGTAGCTGAAGCAATTCTGTCGGTAGCGTATTACCACCAAACCCCCAGCCCGCCTGCAAGTAGCTACTGCCCACGCGCTCATCAAGCCCCATGATATGGCTGACTTGCTGGATATCGACTTGTTGACTATCCGCCAAGCGCGACATCTCATTCATAAAACTGACCCGCGTTGCGAGCATCGCCATGATGCTACTACGAGCAAATTCGATAGTCGCGATATTGGCATAATGAGTAGCACGCGCATGCTGCATTAATGGCTGTAGCATACTCAAATGATGACGACTATTAGAGGTTTTTTCACCGAGTAGCCATAGTGACGGATTTAACATAGAGCTATAAGCGTCGCCATCTTTTAAGAAAACGAACGGTAGATAATAGACCCAAGCACGCTTTAAGCGCTGAGACAATGCATCTATAGTGCCAAGCTGCTTAATGCCACTCATCATGAGCGGTTGTGTCTGCTGTTGACTGTGATTAAAAGCGGTAAGCCAATCATCCTCTACCCATACCGAATCGACACTGTCTAAAAACAACCAATATAGGATTACTGATTTTGGTTGTTTTACCTCTTGCTGCTCGTCGATAGCCTTCGTATTGCTATGACCTGCTACTTCATAAAGCTGTATAAGCTTATCAGCGGTATTAGGCAGTGCAAAACTCATAATGTGCTGTTGCTGCGTATACATTTGCCATAGTGCCTGCAAATGATGCTCAAAGCCATATTGATGTAGCTGCTGCGCCAATATCTCTTGGTCTGCGTATAAATGCACTTGCTGACCAAGACTTGCCAGTACGACAGCACTGGTCACCGCCTCAATACTATGACCAATAAGTACGCAGACAGCAGATTTTTTTGCCAAATAACTAAACGAATTGGATTCAGATTGGGGCATATTTTTATCCATAGTCTCGGCGCTCATGAGTGTACCTTTAATGGTTATTAATATAGCAGCGCTCTCAAGAAAGCTGTTTGATGTGTTTTAATAGCTGATTGGTTGAGGTATCGAATGGTGCGTTGCCCTCTTGCTGCATCGCATCATGAACGGACTCTGCCATCTGCTTACCCATCTCAACGCCCCATTGATCAAATGGATTGATATCCCAGATACTAGCCATGACATAAACCTTATGCTCATAAAGCGCGATTAACGCCCCTAAACTATGCGGGGTAAGTTCATCAATCAGCAAGGTTGTAGAAGGCTGGTTGCCTCGGTAGTATTTATATTTATCAGCATCGCAAGCAATTTGACCATCCGTTTCAGCGATAGCAGCATTACCAAAAGCCAGTACACGGCTTTGAGCCAAACAATTGGCTAAAGACAGTTCATGCTGCTGTTGTAGTGGCGTATTTTTTGCCTCATCACTGTAGCGACGTACACAAGCGATAAAATCACAAGAGACTTGCTGCGTTCCTTGATGTAGCAGCTGATAAAAAGCATGTTGGGCATTGGAACCAATTTCACCCCAAAGAATAGGACAGGTATCATAATCAATACGATCACCATGCTGGGTCACCGATTTACCATTACTTTCCATCTCTAGCTGAGTTAAATAACTGGGTAAATAGCTTAAGCGCCCATCATAAGGCAGCACAGTATGAGCATTTACCTGCAAAAAGGTGCTATTCCAAACTGCGATTAAGCCCAATAATACCGGTAAGTTTTCTGCAAAATCCGCCTGCGCAAAATGCTCATCCATACTATGCGCGCCTGCCAACAGCTCTTTAAACCCAGACATACCGATACGAATAGCTATGGCAAGACCAATCGCTGACCATAAAGAAAAACGACCCCCTACCCATTCCCAAAGCTGCAACTGGTGCTCAGGATGAATACCCCAAGCACTCATTTTTTCACTATTGGCCGAGATACCGATGAAATGACGACGCAATACACTGTCTTCAGTGCCCGCACGCAGCTTTGCGGTTGCAAGCAGCCATAATAGTGCCGTTTTGGCATTGGATAAGGTATCAATGGTACCAAAAGATTTAGATGAGATAATAAATAAAGTGGTTTCAGGATTTAGATGTTTTAGCAAATTATCCAGCTGCGTGCCATCCATATTGGAGACAAAATGGACCTCAACACAGGTATCTGCCCACTCATCAAGGGCAGTGGTTGCCATCAGTGGCCCTAAGTCAGAACCCCCTACACCGATATTAACAACATCTGTAATTGCTTTACCTGAAAACCCGCGCCATGTCCCACTGCGTACACGCTCAGATAAGCGTTCAACTTGCCCCAAACTTTGATGGACATCAGCGACTACATCTTGCGTATCAAGTTGTAAGTTTGCTGTGGTGGGCAATCGTAGTGCAGTATGCAAAGCGGCACGTTCTTCACTGGTATTCACCATCGCCCCTTGCAGCAAGGACTGAATACGAGTGGACAATTCACAACTATTTGCCAGATTTAATAAACTTTCTAGCACAGTATCATCTAGACATTGCTTGCTGTAGTCCATATACAGCGCCCCACTTTGAGCACTAAAACGTTGGGTACGCGTATTATCTTGTGCAAACAAGGCAGCTAATGACCACTTCGACTCAGCTGCTGCCTTCAGCTTCTGCCAATATTTAGAATGGCGGGCACTGCTATAGACTTTATTGTTTTTTGTATCGTTCATTAACTACTCTTCATCGGCTAGTTGCTGCTGAGCGAAATATATAAAAGCTTGCATATAAGAGCGCATATCGCCAGCATCATAACTGTTACCACGCATGGTCGTGACATTGACACCATACTCACTGATAAGCGCATCAATAGCATCCGTCAGTTGAATTTCTCCGCCAACTGAGGCTTGGGTATTAGCCAGATAATCAAAAATATGATAACTAAAGACATAACGACCGACCACAGCGAGTCTTGATGGCGCATCAGAGAGATTTGGCTTTTCTACAAAACCTGCCACTTTAAAACTGACATTCTCATCTGTTTTATCATCTATATCGCCCTCATCCATAAGCGCTTCACTTAATTGAGCGATACCATATTTGTGCACGTCTTCATCGGCTACTTTATCGACCAATATTTGAGAATGGTTATCTTCAGCAAAAGCGTCAATCATAAACGCCAAATTGTCAGCAGACATATCACCATTAAAAGGATCAAGCACCACATCTGGCAGCAGTACTGCAAAATCATGCTCACCAATGATTGGGCGTGCGGCAAGCACCGCATGACCTAAACCCAATGGCTGACCCTGACGTATCATCGATATAGTCACATCATTTGGTAGCCAGTTTAAGCTGTCTGCTAGCTCGTTCTTACCTTTAACACGCAATTGATTGTCAAGCTCGGCATTGAGATCAAAGTAATTTTCAATAGCACTTTTTTGTGCATGACCAACCAAGACAATGTGCTTAATACCAGCAGCAATGGCTTCTGCCACCACATAATGGATGGCAGGACGATTACCAAGCGGCAATAGCTCTTTAGGTACGGATTTAGACAATGGCAACATACGAGTACCAAAGCCTGCAACGGGTATCACCGCGTGAGTAATTTTTTTCATAAGGATTAATACATACTTAATAAGAATGGATAAGGGTTTGTTTTCTATAATACTTATATTGAGTTATAACCATTTGGATTTATGCTTTGCCAACGCCATGTATCTTGACACATATCAGTAATAGATAAGCTTGCCTTCCATCCTAATAACTCTTGTGCTTTATCAGCACTAGCATAGCAACTGGCAATATCACCAGCTCGTCGCCCAACAAACTGAAAAGGAATATCTTTAGCTGATACGGCAGAAAACGCTCTAACTAACTCTAATACAGACGTTCCCTTACCTGATCCTAAATTGATCGGAAGAAAACCTAAGCTTTGCTTTTGCTGCTTTAGATAATTGAGCGCGGCGACATGACCTTGTGCGAGGTCAGTTACATGTATAAAGTCACGCACACCCGTACCATCTACCGTAGCATAGTCATCGCCAAAAATGCTTAATTTATAAAGCTTGCCGACCGCGACTTGTGAGATATATGGCATTAAATTATTTGGAATATCATTGGGATCTTCGCCAATTTGTCCAGATGGGTGCGCGCCAACAGGATTAAAATACCTCAAAGGAATAAGGCTCCAGCTGTTATCTGATAGCGCTAAATCTTCTAGAACATGCTCAACCGTAAGCTTACTCTGTCCATAAGGATTGGTACAGGAGCGTGGAGAGTCTTCATTAATGGGCAGAATTTCAGGATCACCATAGACCGTAGCTGATGAAGAAAAGACTAGTTTTTTAACCTCATATTCAGCCATGATTTTAAGTAAGGTAATCGTACCACTCACATTATTATCATAATACATCAAGGGTTTAGCGACAGATTCGCCCACCGCTTTTAAGCCAGCAAAATGAATCACGCCAAAAAATCGATGGGCGACAAATACTTGCCTGAGTGAATCAGCATCACGAATGTCGCCTTCGATAAAGTCGATAGGCTGCCCAATAAGGCTAGAAACACGATTTACTGCCTCAAAACTGCTGTTAGATAAATTGTCATATATCACCACCTCGTAGCCTGCTTCATGCAGTGCAATACAAGTATGTGAACCGATATATCCTGCGCCTCCAGTCACTAATATTTTATTTTTATAATTTTCCATATTGATATCCAAAGCAATTTTCAAACAAAAAAAGACACCCCATTGTAGGGGTGCCTTCATTATTTTTCAACGTCATTTGAGTATTAACAGTCAGTTAGCTACTGATACTACCAACCTGTCACTTCTTTTAGCTTCTCGCCCAATTTTGATGGGTCACGCGTGTAAGCAATACCTGCCGCTTCAAACGCTTTAAATTTATCTTCAGCTGTACCTTGACCGCCAGAGATGATAGCGCCGGCATGACCCATACGCTTACCTTCAGGAGCAGTTACACCAGCAATATAACCAACAACTGGCTTAGTTACATGGTCTTTGATATAAGCGGCTGCTTCTTCTTCAGCAGTACCACCAATTTCACCGATTAAGATAATTGCTTCAGTTTGTGGATCTTCTTGGAACAATTTAAGCGCATCAATCTGGTTCATACCAGGGATCGGATCACCACCGATACCGATACAGGTTGATTGACCAAAACCAAGCTTAGTGGTTTGAGCAACGGCTTCATAAGTTAAAGTACCAGAGCGTGAGATGATACCCACTTTACCTGGCAAATGGATATGACCTGGCATGATGCCGATTTTGCACTGACCTGGGGTGATAACGCCTGGGCAGTTAGGACCGATTAGACGTACATCGCCTGCTGTTTCAAGGTAGCGTTTGGCTTTAAGCATATCAAGCGTTGGTACACCTTCAGTGATCACAACAATTAGCTTCACACCAGCATCAATTGCTTCGATGATAGAATCTAGTACAAAAGGAGCTGGTACATAGATAACAGAAGCGTCTGCTTGGGTGGCTGCCATTGCTTCAGACATGGTGTTGAATACTGGCAAACCTAGGTGCGTTTGACCGCCTTTACCTGGGGTTACGCCGCCAACAACTTTTGTACCATATTCGATGGCTTGTTCTGAGTGGAACGTACCATTTTTACCGGTAAAACCTTGCACCAATACTTTGGTGTCTTTATCAATTAATACACTCATTATCTTATCCTTGTATGCGGTTGTCTGGTAGGCGCTTGCCTATCCTGCCACGTTAAATGTTAACGTCGGTAGAATAACAGCAAACGCCTTATACTCTTGAGCAATTAAGCTTTAACAGCGTCAACAATTTTTTGAGCGGCGTCTGATAAACCTTGAGCTGAGATCAATTTCAGACCAGATTCTTCTAGAATTTGTGCGCCAAGCTCAGCATTGTTACCCTCTAAACGGACAACAACTGGTACTTTGACGTCAACTTCTTTGATCGCAGCGATAATAGCTTCTGCAATCATGTCACAACGTACGATACCACCGAAGATGTTGATCAGAACACCTTCAACGCTGCTGTCTTCAAGAATAATCTTGAATGCTTCAACAACGCGATCTTTAGTTGCACCGCCGCCAACGTCCAAGAAGTTAGCAGGCTTGCCGCCGTACAATTTGATGATGTCCATCGTAGCCATTGCAAGACCAGCACCGTTTACCATACAACCGATATTGCCTTCTAGGGCAACATAGTTTAGATCAAACTCAGCCGCTTTAAGCTCACGCTCATTTTCTTGTGATTTGTCTTGTAGCGCAGCAATCTTAGGCAAACGATATAAAGCGTTTGAGTCAATACCAATTTTGCCATCAACACAAACGATCTCGCCATTTTCGCGAACCGCTAATGGGTTGATTTCAAGTAAATCAATGTCGTTTTCAACGAATGCTTGATAAGCACCAGACATCAATTTAACGAATTGATTGATTTGCTTGCCTTCAAGACCCAATTTAAACGCCACTTCACGCGCTTGGAATGGCAATAAACCAACCAATGGATCAATATTTACTTTAAAGATTTTTTCAGGGGTTTCTTCTGCAACTTTCTCAATCTCAACACCGCCTTCCGTTGATGCCATAAACGTCACGCGACGTGAAGAGCGGTCAACAACAGCGCCAAGATATAGCTCGGTTTGTACTGGATACATATCTTCTGCAACCAAAACGAAATTCACTGGTTGACCAGCGGCATCGGTTTGATACGTTACAAGGTTTTTACCGATAAGCTCATCAGTCACTTGCTTCGCTTCTTCACGAGTCTTAACCAGTTTCACGCCGCCCGCTTTACCGCGACCACCAGCATGAACCTGTGCTTTGATGACTGCGATATCAGTTGGGGTTTTGTCAAAAGCTGCCGCTGCTTCGTCGCCACTGTAGGCAATGATGCCTTCTTGAATTGGCAAGCCATAGCTTTTCAATAGCTCTTTTGCTTGATACTCATGTAAATTCATTGATTGAATCCTTTATTTTTACCATTAATAAAAAATGAAAACTCATACATCGTAGAATGCTCTACTGTATGTTAGACCAACGCAGCATTCAAAATAGTCATTCAAAATAGCTATTCGAACAATGTGATGGTCATGTCATCATCTAATAACCATTTAAAACACTTAAAATATCTTTATACAAAATATTTTTAGCCGTTAAAATTATTTACGTTTTTTACGCTGAATCGCGTGAATGGCACGACCATCCGCAGACAATGCTGCTTCATGGACGGCTTCAGAGATCGTTGGATGCGCGAATGTCATCAACTGCAAATCTTCGATGCTTGATACAAATTCCATCGCAATCATACCTTGATGGACGATATCGCCTGCACCAGCAGAAATCGCATGCATACCTAACAAACGGTCTGTTTTGGCATCAGCAACGACTTTGATAGAGCCTTGAGCTTCACTTTGAGCAAGAGCACGACCGTTTGCAGCTAGGTTAAATGAACCTGTTTTGACTTCATAACCTGCAGCTTCTGCTTCTTGCTCTGTCAAACCAACCCATGCGATTTCTGGATGCGTATAGATGACGTTGATGATAGTGTCATAGTTAACTTGAGCTTTTTCGCCATGAATACGCTCAACCGCCATCATGCCTTCTTCCATGGCTTTATGCGCAAGCATAGGACCGCGTACCAAATCACCGATAGCATAAACGCCATCAAGATTGGTTTTGCACTGATCATTGACATCAATCAAACCGCGTTCGGTCAATTGAATACCACTGTCTTCGCCAAGTAGTTTCTCAGAATAAGCGCGACGACCGACACAAACGATCAGCTTATCAAAGCTCTCTTCACTAGATTCGCCTTTGGTTTCACTAGTAACGATGACTTGATCGCCTTTCACTTCAGCATTGGTCACTTTGGTATCAACACGGATATCAAGACCTTGCTTTTTCAGCATTTTGCCCGCTTCTTTAGCGATATCTTTATCAGCAGCAGCCAAGAAGCTAGGTAGTGCTTCATATACGACAACTTCTGCACCTAGACGACGCCATACTGAACCAAGCTCAAGACCGATAACACCGGCACCGATTACGCCTAAACGCTTAGGTACAGCAGTGAAGTCAAGCGCGCCTGTGGAATCAACGATACGATCGCCGTCATTTTTGGCAACTGGAATATCAATCGGCACTGAACCAGCTGCAAGAATGACGTTTTTAGCAGTGATAGTCGTTTCTGCTTCATCAGCAAGGGCGGTAAATTTAACTTTTTTATCAGCACCTTTACCATCTTCTAATGTGCCCCAGCCTTGTAGCCAGTCAACCCCATTACCTTTCAATAACGCAGCAACACCGCCAGTCAACTGCTTAACGATGCCTTCTTTACGAGCAATCATTTGCTCGATATCGATAGCAACATCACCAGTAGTAATACCATGCTCATTAAGGTCGTGCTTAGTCGCTTCATAGCGATGTGAGCTATCAAGCAATGCTTTTGATGGGATACAACCGACGTTTAAGCAAGTACCGCCAAGTGCAGGCTCGCCTTTATAAACGCGTTTTTCGATACAAGCGACGCTCATACCAAGCTGTCCTGCACGGATTGCTGCTTCATAACCACCAGGTCCGCCGCCGATGACGACTAAATCATAACTGTCTTTCATAATACGTTCCTATTTTAATTTTAGTTTAATGTTAGGTATCATATAAACCAATTTATCTCGTTAGTAAACCATCGACTTATCCATTCGATAACCAATACGATATCTAAATGCTAGATAATAGATGCGTTTAAAAAGACGATAAAGATAGTTGCTGAGTATGCTTAGCTCATTGCTCATAAGATAGAACTGAAAAAGCTAAAAGGCATTAAAAGATAATCTATACAAAGCTAAAAAGCTTGTATCAGTCATTACTGATACAAGCCTAAAAACTTAAAGATCTAAAAGTAGCATAGTAGGGTCTTCAACCAATTCTTTCAGTGTTACTAAGAATTGTACCGCTTCTTTACCATCAATCATACGATGGTCATAAGACAGGGCAAGATACATCATTGGCAAGATTTTAACTTCACCATTAACTGCCATAGGGCGGTCATTGATGGCATGCATACCCAAGATAGCGGTTTGTGGTGGGTTCAAGATAGGTGTTGACATCAGTGAACCAAATACACCACCGTTTGAGATGGTAAATGTACCGCCAACCATGTCTTCTAGACCAAGTTTGCCTTCTTGTGCTTTACCACCAAATTCACGAATCTTGGCTTCAACATCTGCCATGCTCATGCGATCAGTATCACGCAGTACTGGTACGACTAGACCACGGTTAGAAGATACGGCAACACCGATGTCATAGTAACCATGATAAACAATATCATCACCGTCTAATGACGCGTTCACAGCTGGATAGCGTTTTAGGGCTTCAGTCGCCGCTTTTACGAATAACGACATAAAGCCTAAACGTGTACCATGACGCTTTTCAAACTGATCTTTATACTTGGTACGCATATCCATCAACGGTTTCATGTTGACTTCATTAAACGTCGTTAACATTGCCGTTTCTTGAGAAGCAGCTAGTAGACGATTCGCGATTGTTTTACGTAGACGTGTCATTGGTACGCGTTTTTCAGTACGCTCGCCAACTGCTTCAGCAACAGGACGACCACTATCAGAAGTGATTGAGCTATCCGCTTTCAACGTTGGGTTTGACATGTCAGTTTTAGTCACACGACCGCCGCGACCACTACCTTCGACGTTTTTAGGATCTACGCCAGACTCTTTGGCTGCTTTACGAACCGCAGGGCTTTGATCTTTATGATCAGATTCAGCAGAGGCTTGTACTGGCTCGCCGCCATCTGTTGCTTGCTTAGGTTGTACTGGCGCAGCTGGTTGATCTGGATCAACGGCAGGAGCAGCTTCAGCACTGGCGCTAGCACCAGCTTCAAATTCGGCAATCAGCTCATCAGACAATACGGTGTCATCTACTTGCTTAACGATTCGGGTTACAACACCGTTATCAGGCGCGACCACTTCTAATACAACTTTATCAGTTTCGATTTCAGCTAATAGGTCATCACGGTTTACTTGCTGACCTTCAGTGACATGCCATTCAACGATTGTACCATCGGCAACCGATTCTGGAAAAACGGGGGCTTTAATTTCAGCCATCGATATACTCCTTAGATTTGGATATTACTATTTATAATTAAGTCGTGATAGGCAGTCAGTGCCATTTAAAATGTGATATTTAAATTGTCTTACTTGGTACTGACTGTCATCGCCTGATTCATTGATTACATACAATCTGTTATTTATATAAGCTATTAAATAGACAGCTCATCTACACTGATACCAAGACCACCAGCGATTAAATCTTGTTGTTGCTTAACGTGTAATTTTGCTGATCCTGTCGCAGGCGCTGCACTTGCAGGACGTGCAACTGGCTCCATCACTTTTGCTCTGGTTGGATGCGGTACAACAATGCGGAACATATGCGGTGCTAAGTAATACCAAGCGCCTTGGTTCAAAGGCTCCTCTTGCGTCCAAACGATTTCTTTTAAGTTGCTGTATTTTTCAATTTCAGCAATTAGGCGTTTTTCTGGTAAAGGATAAAGCTGCTCAATACGAACGATTGCGACATGGTCTAGACCCAAAGCACGGCGCTGCTCAAGCAAGTCATAATAAACTTTGCCGCCACATAGCACCATACGAGTCACGTTGTCCGGATTTTGCTGATCCATCTCGGGCAATACCGTTTCAAACTTACCATTTGCCAACTCTTCTAATTGAGAAGTCGCAAGCTTATGACGTAGCAAGCTCTTTGGCGACATGACGATTAACGGTTTACGAATTGGGCGAACCGCTTGACGACGTAGCGCATGATAAATCTGCGCAGGGGTCGTTGGGGTGATGACTTGCATGTTGTCTTCAGCACATAACTGCAAGAAACGCTCAAGACGGGCTGATGAATGCTCAGGACCTTGACCTTCAAAGCCATGCGGCAATAGCATGGTCAAGCCGCAAACACGCTGCCATTTGGTCTCGCCACTGGCGATAAATTGGTCGATAACGACTTGAGCGCCGTTGACGAAATCACCGAACTGCGCTTCCCAAACGACCAATGCGTTTGGCACCGTGGTCGCATAACCATATTCAAAAGCTAGTACCGCTTCTTCTGATAGCAATGAGTTATAAGTGGCAAAGCGTGCTTGATCTTCACTCAGGTGAGCAAGTGGCACATACATGCTGCCATCTTCAATATTGTATAGCTCACTATGACGATGTGAGAACGTACCACGCCCTACATCTTCACCAGTAATACGTACCAGCACTTTATCGTTATCGACCAATGATGCGTATGCCAATGTCTCAGCTGCACCCCAGTTCAAAGGCTCTTCGCCAGTTTGCATCGCTAAGCGCTGCTCGACCACTTTTTGTACTTGGCGCTGTAGCTTATAACCTTCAGGCATTTGCGCCATACGGCGACCATAGCCTTTCAACACTTCGATATTGACACTGGTATCCCAATCGTCAACCAAATCGTGTCCCAAATAAGGTTTCCAATCAACAAATAGCTGCTCGTTAGGCTCGTTTACTAATGAGTTGGCAACATATTCACCGCGGTCTAACGATTCACGATACTCATCTTCTAAACGTGTTTCATCTTCTTTACTCAGCAAACCTTCTTCGATTAACTGTTGCGCGTAAATAGTACGAGTCGTTGGTAGCTTTTTGATCACAGCATACATGAGTGGCTGAGTCGCTGAAGGCTCATCCGCCTCATTATGACCGTTACGGCGATAGCAGAAGAGATCTATAATAATGTCTTTGTCAAACTCATGACGATAATCTAACGCCAATTGCGCGGCAAATACCACAGACTCAGGATCATCACCGTTAACATGTAAAATTGGCGCATGAACCATTTTTGCCACATCGGTACAGTATTCGGTTGAGCGTGCATCTTCTTGACGGCTGGTGGTAAAACCAACTTGGTTATTAATCACAATATGGATGGTGCCGCCCGTCGTATACGCACGGGTTTGTGACATCTGGAATGTCTCTTGTACCACGCCTTGACCGGCAAACGCTGCATCACCATGAATGACGATTGGCAATACTGAATTGCCCGTCTTATTTTCATGAAGTGGCTGATCGTTACGACGTACTTGACGTGCACGTACTGAGCCTTGTAATACTGGCGCAACGATTTCAAGATGTGACGGGTTAAATGCCAACGCTAAATGCGCTTCCCCACCTGGTGTCATCACGTTCGATGAAAAACCATTGTGGTATTTAACGTCGCCTGAGCCTTTTTCTGGCTGAACTTTGCCATCGAACTCATCAAACAAATCAGCAGGGTTTTTGCCCAAGATGTTTACCAATAAGTTTAAACGCCCACGGTGAGCCATACCAATGACCATCTCTTTTGTACCATAACCGCCAGCACGTTGAATGATTTCATTGATCGCTGGAATGAAGCTCTCGCCGCCTTCCAGACCAAAACGCTTCACACCCGTATATTTACGAGCAAGATATTTTTCTAAGCCTTCTGCTGCCGTCAAACGCTCAAGAATAGACAAACGTTTTTCTGTATCAAAAGAGATATGACCTAGATTGGTTTCTAGATATTTTTCCATCCAGCGCTTTTCTGTGCTGGTGGTCACGTGCATATATTCTGTACCGATATAACGGCAATAGACGCGCTCCATGATTTCAATGATTTCACGTAACGGTGCTTCATTTTTACCGATATTTAGATCATTAGTCGGAAATACTGTATCAAGATCCGCTTCAGAAAGATTGTGATAAGCAAGAGTCAAATCCTCTACTTCCGCACGTGGATGCAGACTTAATGGATCTAACTGCGCACGGCGATGACCGCGACGACGGTAAGCTGAGATGAGTTGCTGTACACCCATTTGCTTATTGTCACCAACATTGTTGCTATGACTGCTAGCCGAGCTACTGGTATCAGTACTGACCTTAATAGCCGTCTGATTACGGGCTAACAATAAAAACTGGTCTTTAATGGCATTGTGCGGCGCATCATTTGGCGATTTGTATTGTTCAAAATACGTTTGCCAATCGCTGCCAACACTATTAGGATCTTCTAGGTATTGCTCGTAGAGAATATCAATATAATTGGCATTATCAGCGGCCAATTCTGTTTGATCTACGCTCGCTGCTTCTTTAGTTATACTATTCATAATAATCGTCTATTTGATAGATAAATGAATGGAATCGTGCTTATTATTGTAAAATCTGTTGTATACAGGCGGCTCAGCTATTGAATAAATAGCCTTTTAAAAATGAACAATCAACATAGAACACCATTCAAATTATTTGTGAACGTTCAGTTTTCTTATGTCGCTCGTCACAAAACATTAATTTATATATAATGCTACAAGTTATAACTAAATTGTTATTAATAGCATTTTTTTAAATTTTTTTGTTCAGCTGGCTCATTTACAAGCCATTTCTGCTGAATAACTTGGCTATTGTAGCTCTACAATGACTATTTGACAAATGATACACTGCCGTATAGCGTAACATGGCAACAATTGCAGCCATAGTTTGTTTGTTCAATACTAAGTATTTACACAATGAATATCTATTATCACTTTACGCAATTCATAGGTGATTGACTTCCTGCATATTCACACATCACTGCTATGCATCCGTTTTAACCTCAGTATTATATACCTTCTATCATCGTCATTCACCCCTATAATCTTATAATAACCATGCATTTTTTATGCTTAGCCATTACTACTTATAATTATATAGGCAGATGGACCAGATAACAGGTTGTCTTACATATAAGCAACGTATTGTTAGTATGGCCTTACTTGCCATGATTATTCTGATGCAAATTCAAATATTGTTCTAAGACGACTTAACAAGCATGGTGACTTTACGCTATTGTTTTGCTTATTTTAACGAATAAAAAACACCACCTTATCTCAGGTGGTGTTTTTTATAGCGCTATTATAAAGCTAATTGAGGCTAAAAGGTATATTAACCTGCTTGATCAAGCAACAAATTACGCAGATGACCGATAGCTTTGGTTGGATTCAAGCCTTTTGGACATACTGATACGCAGTTCATGATACCGCGGCAACGAAATAAGCTGAATGGATCGTCTAAACGAGCCAGACGCGCGCGCGTATCACTGTCACGGCTGTCAGAAACAAAACGATCAGCATGCAGTAGTGCTGATGGTCCTAAGAACTTATCAGGATTCCACCAGAATGATGGGCAGCTGGTTGAACAGCAGGCACATAAAATACATTCATATAAACCATTTAACTTGTCACGTTGCTCAGGTGACTGCAAGCGCTCAGTCGCAGGCGCTGGCTGATCATTAATTAAGAATGGATGTACTTTTTCGTACTGCTCGTAGAATTGGTTCATATCGACGACCAAATCACGAACCACTGGCAAACCTGGTAACGGGCGAACGGTTACTTTTTCTGGCAAAGTATTCATGTTGATCAAACATGCTAGACCATTTTTACCGTTAATATTCATGCCATCAGAGCCACAGATGCCTTCACGGCACGAGCGACGGAAGGTAAGAGTTTCATCTTCCTTCTTTAGGCGTAATAACACGTCAAGCAACATACGATCTGAGTCTAGTAGCTCAATCGTATAAGTTTGCATGCGCGGCGCTGCGTCCAGATCAGGATCGTAGCGATAGATTTCGATGGTGCGAGTACCTCGGCTCATAATGCTAAACTCCACACGTCGGTGATGGCGGGCATACAAGGATTGCAACATAGTCGCGCTGGCTATTAATCTGTACTGACAAGAATGATCAAATACTGATTAATAGGGCGCTGGCATGAGCTTGTAGCTGGCGGTCACCTTTTTAATAAATGAATAAAGGATAAAACGTTTATGCTGTCTATACACATCAGGCGCAAGGCGTCTGACTTAGTAGACACGAACCTTTGGCTCGATATAATCAACCGTTAATGGAATTTTACGAACCGGCTTATAGATAATCTTATTGCCTTCAGAATACCATAAGGTATGCTTCATCCAATCATTATCGTTACGACCGTTTGGTGCATATTCATCATCTTCAGGACGATCATAGTCAGAGACACTGTGCGCGCCGCGGCTTTCATGACGCTGGGCCGCCGATATCATCGTCGCTTTTGCTACTTCGTAAAGATTGCCCACTTCAAAGGCTTCAATACGAGCAGTGTTAAAGACTTGTGATTTATCAGCCAAATGAATCTGATCAATCTTCTCGCCTAGCGCTAGAATTTTTGCAACGCCTTCATCCATCATCGCTTGTGTACGGAATACACTGGCATGCGTTTGCATGGTTGCACGAATTTCATCGGCAACGTCTTGCGCATTGTAGCCTGAAGTTGACTGTTGCAGCTTGTCTAAACGACCGACTGTGTAATCAAGGACGCGAGGATCAAGTGGCTTATAGTTATGATCCGCATGATGGAATTCATCGACGATGTGCTTACCTGCAGCGCGACCAAATACCAATAAATCAAGCAATGAGTTGGTACCTAAACGGTTGGCACCGTGAACACTGACGCACGCACATTCGCCAATTGCATATAGACCTTTAACCACGTTGCCTTTTGCATATAGACCATCTTCATCCGTACCTGCTTCTAGATCCGGTACAATCACTTGACCATGAATCGTGGTTGGAATACCGCCCATCATATAATGAATGGTTGGAATAACAGGAATTGGCTCTTTCGTGATATCGACGTTGGCAAAGTTCTTACCAATCTCGAATACTGATGGCAGACGCTTCATGATGGTTTCAACACCTAAATGGGTCATATCCATCACGATATGGTCAGCATTTGGACCACAACCACGGCCTTCTTTGATTTCTTGGTCCATAGAGCGTGATACTAAATCACGTGGTGCCAAGTCTTTTACGGTTGGAGCATAACGCTCCATAAAGGCTTCGCCATCTTTATTACGTAAGATAGCGCCTTCACCGCGGCAACCTTCGGTCAATAGTACGCCGGCACCATGAACGCCGGTTGGGTGGAACTGCCAAAATTCCATGTCTTGTAGTGGAATACCAGCACGAACCGCCATGCCAATACCGTCACCAGTATTAATATAAGCGTTGGTAGAGGCAGCAAAGATACGACCTGCGCCGCCTGTCGCTAACACAGTGATTGGTGACTGGAATACCGCAACAGTACCAGTTTCTTGCTCAATAGCGATGACGCCATTGATGTTGCCGGCTTCATCTTTGATCAAATCAAGGGCAATCCACTCAATAAAGAATTCAGTACCTTGCTGCAGGTTTTTTTGATATAGAGTATGCAGTAGCGCGTGACCGGTACGGTCAGCAGCAGCACACGCACGTTGTACGGCTTTTTCGCCATAGTTTGAGGTATGACCACCGAATGGGCGCTGATAAATTGTGCCATCTTCATTACGGTCAAACGGCATGCCCATGTGCTCAAGCTCGTATACTACTTTTGGCGCTTCACGGCACATGTACTCAATCGCGTCTTGGTCACCCAACCAGTCTGACCCTTTAACGGTATCATAAAAGTGGAAATGCCAGTTATCGTTGCTCATGTTACCGAGACTTGCACCGATACCGCCCTGAGCTGCAACAGTGTGCGAGCGGGTTGGGAATACTTTGGTTAAGACTGCAACCTTCATGCCGGCTTCAGCTAAGTGCAATGATGCACGCATACCTGAACCACCACCACCAACGATGACCGCGTCATAGTTTAGGGTTTTGATATTGCTAATGGTATTGTCTTGTCTAGTTGCCATTACGGTTTTCCTAATGCCTGTTAATACTTGCGAAGTAAATACAAGGACTGCTTAACCAGTCATACATTCCGAGCTGAATCATCGACTCAAAGCACGGATATGGATGATGTAATTGTATATAACTGGGTATCTAAGCCGCCTTCAACCACTTACTAAAATGTGCATATCTATCTGAGCGTTAAACAGCAGCGACACCGAAGCCGTTACCCCAAAAAATCATGATGCCCCAGAATAAAAATACAAAAACGGCAATAATCATTAATGTCTGTAAGACCAAGCGTAGGCCAGCTGCGCTCGCGCCCAATTTACCGGTAGTGATATAGTCTGTGAATACGGTCCACATGCCAATCCATGCATGACCCGCAAGGGCTAGAACTGCTACTAAGCTAAATAGACGCATCGGTAAGCTGGTCATAAAATTAGACCATTCCGTGTAGCTCACATCGCCATGGGTTAAAAAGAAGCCCAATAGCACCACACTATAAACTGCTAAGACCACCGCACTGATACGTTGGACAATCCAATCACGGGAGCCTGAGCCGGTTAGACTGGTTGCGCTTTTTATTCCTGAATCGTTTTTCATTAGAACATCACCCATACAAATGACGCGACTATTAATATCGCTGCAATTACAAAGCTGATCATAGAGGCGGCACGGCCAGATTTCAGCTCTTCATTCATGCCCATATCAGCAAATAAATGCTTCATACCCATCACAAAGTGATAAGCGATGGCGGCGACGAAAATCCATGCCAAAAAGCGCACTAAAACATTGTCAAAAACGGTTTCAAAACTCTCAGGCGATGCCAAAGAATTCTGCAATAACCACAGCATGACTGGAATAAGTAAAAATAAAATGATGCCAGAGATACGATGCAAGATTGAAGCAATCGCAATCGGTGATCGATTAACACTAATCACTTGGCTGAGGGGCAGATCAATAGGTCGGTTGCTTTTCACAGCGGGCATCCTTTTTGCGGTTATGTCTGGTAGTTACTTATGATTTAGCAATCGTCTGCCAAATACACTGAGCACCACACAAGACGAATAAAGTAAGGAAGGAAGAGCTAGCTGACGTCATTTAATTTGCGCTAAATCTGAAAGCATACGGAGATTGACAGGGTCATTATGGGCATTCAACTATCGCTCAATAAACCCTTTCAATAATAAGCTTTCTACATATTAACAGACCACAAAACGAAGCACGGGATAAATCGATTAACTATTCTATTTTTACTGGTTCCCATTAACAAAAAAAAGACAACGCCATGGAGTCATCTCTACGTTATCCTTTTTTGTTAAGGTAAACTTCACTGTAGGCTATTTAAAAATAGAACAGTTAACAAGAATATTCAAGCGATAAGCTCGGTCTTGGTCTACAAAGTGATTATTCAATCGTAACAAAGTATGAGTGGAGCAAAGCCCCTTACCTACTTTATTAGGACAAGTCCTCAATTTGCGCAAAGCTAGTGCCAGTTAAATCCCTCTAATTATAAAATGACTGAGCCCTAATTACAAATTTATCCCCTAAATAGTGGTTATTAGAGATTTATTAACAAAAAACTGGCTATTTGCAATATGAATTCATTAGTATTACTCAGGCTTAGTGACCTATAAAGCCAAACGAATGTATCAGCTAATGATGCTCTGTCTGTTTTATAGTAAATATTAGAAGATATCTCAACAGGGTACTTGGTTAAAAGTGTCTCTTTATATCTAGGTTAATAATAATCATTACGCTATGATAAATAAGAGGGTTTACAGTCAAATTACCTACTAGACATATTTTGATACAAAGTTTACAACCGATAAGCACTACTAGCTCACGTCTATTGGTGGTCTAGCAAGTAAAAGTCTTTTCAAAACTTAAGTAATAACTGCTAATATAGCCTGCATATTAAATAGGTCACATTCATTTTGGCCATTTGACTATTTATGATGCGAGGGTGTGCGTCACTATTATTTTTGTTCTAACAAGTTAAAACAATGGAGATTAAATTATGGCTGATAATCAAGCCACATTGACCGTAGATGGTAAGGACTACCAACTTCCTATTACTGAAGGTACTTTAGGGCCGTCAGTTATCGAAGTTGCTGCTTTCCAACAAGCTGGCTATTGGACCTATGATCCAGGCTTTATGGCAACTGCTCCTGTCGAATCGAAAATTACCTTCATTGATGGTGGTAAAGGCGAGCTATTGCATCGCGGCTATCCTATTGACCAGTTAGCAAACAATGCAGAATATCTAGAAGTGGCTTATGCACTGATTCATGGTGATCTGCCTAACGCTGAGCAAAAAGCCGATTTCTTTGAAAAAATTCGTAAGCATACTGGTGTTCATGATCAATTGCGTAAGTTCTTTGAAGGCTTCCGTCGTGACGCCCATCCAATGGCAATTATGGTTGGTGTCGTTGGTGCCTTATCTGCGTTTTATCATGAAGATTTAGACATCAGCAATGAAGAACATCGTGAAATTACCGCGATTCGTCTCATCGCTAAAATGCCGACACTTGCGGCAATGAGTTATAAATACTCACAAGGCGAACCGTTCATGTATCCACGTAATGATTTCAATTATGCGGAAAACTTCTTATACATGATGTTTGCAACCCCTGCTGATGTTGATTATAAAACCAACGACGTTATCACGCGTGCTATGGACAAAATCTTTACCTTGCATGCTGATCACGAACAAAACGCATCAACGTCTACTGTACGTCTAGCAGGTTCTACTGGCGCCAATCCTTACGCTTGTATCGCTGCTGGTATCGCCGCCCTTTGGGGACCATCACATGGTGGCGCTAATGAAGCCGTACTTGAGATGCTAGATGAAATCGGTTCAGTAGAAAACGTTCCAGAATTTATGGAAAAAGTGAAAAGCCGTGAAGTGAAACTGATGGGCTTTGGTCACCGTGTTTACAAAAACTTTGACCCACGCGCACAAGTGATGAAAGAAACTTGTGACGAAGTACTAGGCGCATTGGGTATCAATGATCCTAAGCTTGAGCTTGCTATGGCACTTGAGAAAATCGCTTTAGAAGACCCGTTCTTCGTTGAGCGTAACTTGTATCCAAACGTTGATTTTTACTCTGGTATTATCCTTAAAGCCATCGGTATCCCAACGTCAATGTTTACCGTTATCTTTTCACTAGCTCGTACTTCTGGTTGGATCAGCCATTGGTTAGAGATGCACAGCGCACCTTTCAAAATCGGTCGCCCACGTCAGTTATACACTGGTGAAACGCAGCGCGATTTTGTTAAAGTTGAAGATCGTAAATAGTAATTAAGCATGTGTAAAAGTAAACAGTCATAAAAAATCTCGCCATGTGCGAGATTTTTTTATGGCTAAATTTAACGGATTACTTAAACTCTTTTAACGTTTGCTCATATTTAGCGATTTGTTCATCATAACCTTCAATCGTTTCATTGAATTTCGCCATCAGCATCTCAAATTCTTGTTGTTGGGTTTGTTTCATTTTTTGCATATCTAGTACTTGCTGGGCTTCTATCTGCTCCCAAACTTGATGCTGAATAATTAAACGTGCCAATGCAGGGCTTTTAGCACTGACTCTGCCAGCAATTTCTGCATCTTCAAAAAGCTGTGGTACTAAGGTTGCGATATTAATCAAAGTATCCGTATCCTGCGCATTCAGTGGCGTGGTCACTGGCTGATAAAGCGCTTCCATTGCTTGCTCATAGCGTTCTATAATCTGCTTTTCAGTTAATATCACAGGCTTACGTGGCTCTAAGCTAATACGCTTTAACACCGTTAAATCGCGCTCACCAACTTCGGTACTGGTGTTAATTTCATCGTTTATTTCAGTATCTGTCACAGAGTTGCCATTTGCTGCATCCTTTGCAGCTGCTACCGGATCTTGTGTTAGTTGTGGCGTAGCAGCTATAGCTCCTTGATCGCTGTTGTTAGCTGGCTGATTATTGCCAGTTGCAACAGTAGGCTCATCGACTAATAAAGCATTTTCACTGTCTGCAATATCAGCAGCTTGTAGCGACTCGTACTCTGCTTGCAGACGCCCCTGCAATGCCTGAAACTGGGTAACATATAAAGGTTGGAACTGCTCAATACGTGCTGCAGCAGAATCACTTTGCGCCATCGGTTGGCTGTCTTCTTCACTTGTTTGCTCACTGGTTTGGGGCTTATCCGCTACATTTTCTTCTGCTGCTTGCTGCTGACATCCGCTTAACAATAAGACACCAGTCAATGCCGCCGCCAGTAAGGCATTTGAGTGCTGTGGACACTCAATACCTTTATTGGTAAGGTTACCATAAACACCATTATCATGTTCTACTACCCAAAATTTAAACATCTGAATTTATTTCCTGTGTTAAAAACAAAAATATCACATAGCTATATAGAGGTTAAGAATCAGTCGCGGCATGGTCTACTAGGCTCAAGATTAGTCGCAATTAAACCACTAAAAATGGAATGCAGCCTGCAAGATCTTGACAGTATTGTCCGCGCTGACGACGGACAAAATAGTCTTGTACCATGCGTGCCTGCTGCTCGATACCATATTTAAGAAAAGGCTTACCCATCTCTAGTACATAATTATAGCGACGATCGATAATAGCACCGCGTACCACCTTCAAGCCTTGTTGCAGCTGCCACACATGTGTCAACTCATGTATCAGCCAACCTTGTTTGCCCAATGGCGCTTGGCTAAAATCATCTATCCAATCTGATGCATGAAAATAAATATGACCATTAGGACTCACAGCGTAATGTTTGAGTACCCACCATGCTGTTTTCAGCTGAACGTCATCAAGTCTGAGGCTGTCACCAAAAACCGAACGTGCAAGATTAATTTCACCTTCAGTGAGAGACCGCGCTTGTTGTTTAGCAGTTACTAAGTTAGCAGATGCTGAACTACGATTTAATAGACGCTTAAAAATCGACTGCAACATGACTACTATAATCCTTTATCTGTGATCTATCATTTTCGTAAATTTAGTTAACACCTTAATAGGGATAATATAGATATAAGTAAAGCGTTAAAGACATAAGCTGTACATTTAGCTGACTTTTATTAACGTGAATCTGCGTTAGCCTAGCTTTTATAATAATGTTAAAAACATCATGAATTATTACCTTATTTATGACTTATTGCTTAATCGCAATAAGGACAGCATTATAAAGACAAATATGGAAAACAATAATTTGACTTTGAATACTATGGATAACTGTTTAATCTTATAACAAAAAGCCTTGAATAACAGAAGATATAGAGAATTTTATGCCACCTAATTTTCATGCTGATACACCCCTCGCCCAGCGTATGCGCCCGACCACGCTTGATGCCATTATTGGTCAAGAGCACTTGTTAGCAGTAGGTGCTCCGCTAAGGCGCTTGGTAGAGCAAGGACACCTACCGTCTATTATTTTGCATGGGGAAGCAGGTATTGGCAAAACAACTATCGCTATGCTTTTGGCGGATGCCGTTGAACGACCTTTCCATGCACTATCTGCTTTGAATACTGGGGTTAAGCAGTTACGCGAGGTATTAGATACTAAGGATTCATTGAGTTTTGAGTCGCCAGTGGTCTTTATTGATGAGATTCATCGGTTTAATAAAGCTCAGCAAGATGTATTACTGGGCGCTGTAGAGTCTGGTGATATTACCTTGATTGGCGCGACCACTGAAAATCCTTCCTTTAGTGTCAATAATGCGCTGTTATCACGTTGCCAAGTGTATCGCCTAGAGCCATTGACGCCTGAGCAAATCAGTGCGGTATTACAGCGGGCGCTTTTAGAAGATAATATACTGAAAAACCTATCGGTCGATTTGCAGGCGCAAGATACGATTAGCCAGTTGGCACATGGTGATGCACGAAAAGCCCTTAATTTATTAGAGCTGGCGATTCAAACGGCTGATACCAAGCAAACACCGATCATTATCGACGATACCTTAGTCGCTCGTGTCGCCCAGACTGCACTCGTACGCTATGATAAAGATGGTGAGCAGCACTATGATATGGTCTCAGCGATGATAAAGTCAGTGCGCGGCTCAGATCCTGACGCGGCACTATATTGGATGGCACGGATGCTAGTGGGCGGTGAGCCTGCCGACTTCATCGCGCGGCGTTTGGTCATTTTAGCCAGTGAAGATATCGGTAATGCCAACCCTAATGCCCTACTCCTTGCTGATGCGGCATTGCGCAGCGTGCAATCCATCGGCATGCCAGAATCACGTATTATCTTGGGGCAAGTGGTGGTCTATCTGGCAACCAGTGCCAAGAGTAATAGTACTTACAACGCTATCAATGCTGCGATGAGCTTGGCAGAAAAAGACGCCTCACCTGTGCCGCTACACCTACGTAATGGCGTGACCAAATTAATGCGCAATCAAGGCTATGGACAAGATTATGTCTATCCCCACAATTATCCCAATCATTATTATGCGCAAAGTTATTTACCAGACAATTTAATCGGTACGCGCTTTTATGAATTTGCAGACAATCAGCGTGAGCAGCATAGCAAGCAGTTTATCGATTGGCTGAAAGACCAAGCGGCCAGTAATGACTAATCACTCAAAATATGACTGATTATATGCACTGATCTATCAATTGTCGTTACCATTAGTGATACTAATCACGGTTTTAGACAGACTGGCCTATATAGTTTCGAGATGAGGCAGCACAGTGGGATGAAAAGCGTTAAAATGTCCTCATAATGATGTATAAGCAATGATTAGATAACGTCTACAGTTGATCTATTTGATCCAGCGCGTTTTGCTTAGCCGCAACAGCGCTTTGTCGCATCTACTGCTACAATAGGCAGATAACACTTTATATCCCATATTGACACCTATTTATACAATAAAATATTGAGATCTACTATGAGTTTAAATACGATTCCTGAGATTATCGAAGACATTCGTGCAGGTAAAATGGTCATCTTGATGGATGATGAAGACCGCGAAAACGAAGGCGATATTATCATGGCAGCGACCCACGTGCGCCCTGAAGATATCAACTTTATGATTACTCATGCACGTGGCTTGGTCTGTTTGACCTTGTCACAAGCACGTTGCCAGCAGTTGGCACTGCCACTCATGTCTGACCGTAATGAAGCAAAATTTAGTACCAATTTTACCGTTTCTATTGAAGCGGCTGAAGGCGTGACTACGGGTATTTCAGCCGCTGACCGCGCGCGTACCATTCAAGCAGCGGTCTCCTCTTCTGCAAAACCAGAAGACATCGTTCAGCCTGGGCATATTTTCCCAATCATGGCACAGAATGGTGGCGTCTTACATCGTGCCGGACATACCGAAGCAGGTTGTGATTTGGCACGTCTTGCCGGACTTGAGCCAGCAGCGGTGATTGTAGAGATTATCAATGCGGATGGCACCATGGCACGCCGTGATGATCTTGAAGTATTTGCAAAGGAACATGATTTAAAAATTGGTACGATTGCTGATTTGATTAACTACCGTATTGCTAATGAGCAAACCGTCGAAGAGATTGCCTCGCATCCGTTTGAGACCGAGTATGGCACTTTTACCTTACATCGTTTCCGTGAGTTCGGTGCGACTGAAACCCATTTAGCTTTGGTTAAAGGCGACGTGAGCCAAGGTATTAGCACCGTTCGCGTCCATGGTTTCCATCCATTACGTGACTTGTTTGCTGCCAAAAATGATACCACTGGTCGTAGCGGCTGGAGCGTACGCTCAGCATTAGAAGAGATCAGTGCATCAGAGCGTGGTGTCTTGGTTTGGATTGGCAATCATGAGCCGACTGACTTGGGCGATGCTTTGGATAAGGCGGCATTGAATGAAGCTCTATCTACCATCACACAGCAACCATATCGCAGTATTGGTGTTGGCGCACAGATTTTGCGTCATTTAGGGGTACGTGATATGCGCCTCTTGTCCTCACCGATGAAGTTTTATGCCTTATCAGGTTTTGATTTGAACGTGGTTGATTTTGTCCATGCACCAAAGCAAGATTAATAGGCTTAATTAATAGAAACTTATTATCAATAAAAAAGGCGCATCAGCTTAGATTGATGCGCCTTTTTTCTTATTTTCTCAAAGCTTAATCACAAAGCATCATACTTAGAGTTGTGGGATATGACCGAATGTTGCTTCTAGAGCTAGTAGTCGTTCACGCTCCTCATTCGTCCATGGCTTTTTATCTTGACCATTGCTCTCTAAGCGCACTATCACTGCCTCAGCGGTCGCAACGATGGCAGCTTGTGCCGTACTATAATAGCTGTACTCGATTACTATGCTGGTGGTACCCAAACGCTGGCAACGAACGCCTAATAACAAGATATCAGGAAAAATCACTGGGCGCAAATACTGGCAGCTTGATTGTGCCAATACCGTAACCATATTGCCATCAAACATGCCCAGCGCCTGCAAATAGCCAATACGGGCTGACTCAGCGTAGCGATAGTACACCACATTATTTAGATGATTAAAGGCATCCATTTCACCCCAATGAATCGGCTGCTGATGGATAATAGGATAATGCGCTAGCTCTTCAGGACAATGATTGTCCAAATTATCAATGATAGATGTTTGATTGAAAAGTTCCATAACTGCCTGTCTCTTATTTTTATAATACTTTAAAACAATAACACTTTAAAACAATCGTATAAATCCGTAGTGCATTAACGTTGCGGCTTATTTAAAATCTGTGAGGTTAATAATGGCGATGTTTTTGGTGCATTCGCAATCAGTCTATCCAAACCTTCTATCACTTCTGTCATATTTTTAGGAGAGGATTTGGTCGGCAAGTCATTTTTGTCTGACTCTTGCTTGTTATCGATAGAAGCCTGTGATTCTGCTTGTTTAGGCATCAGCGTTTGCAGCTGCTTACGTGCTTGATTTAAATACATGACTAACTGATCACGATCATGCATATTGCTGGCCTGACTGGCTAGATTTAAGGTCATGATGGCTTCATGAATCGTCAGCTGCCGACGCGTTAAACGGCTATTGTCAGTAAATTGGCTCGTCGCTGTGTTTTTCTGTAGTGCAGTGTTGAGCTCAGTATTAGCAGCACGCTCATGGCGATATAAAAAATCTTGGATATTTTGAATCGCAAGGTTTTGCAGCTGCCAAGAGCTTGGTTGAGCACTTCTCGCCTGCAAGCGCTCAATATCTTTAACCAAGCTTTGTTTAATAACAACCGTTAGCGCGGGCGCAATCTCATTACTTTTTTGTGAAAGCTGCCAATGTAGACCTTGCAATAAATCAATCGCCGCACTGCCATTACTGTCTGCCAGCAACCTATCAGCAGCTTGTATCTGGATACGTAATAAATCCAGCTGGTTTTGAGCTTGGCTATTGACTGCTGCACTAGTCGCTGGCAGCGTTTGTTGACTCATCGCAAATAAGCGATCGTCCATCTCATTTAAACGGCTGACAACTTGCTCATTACTTTGCAAGCGCTCATTGACCGTATGCTGAAAACGCTGCTGACTGATATATAGCCACAGTAAGACGCCTATCAACAAT
The DNA here is from genome assembly GCF_025642195.1 of Psychrobacter sp. SC65A.3. Lineage (NCBI taxonomy): Bacteria > Pseudomonadati > Pseudomonadota > Gammaproteobacteria > Moraxellales > Moraxellaceae > Psychrobacter > Psychrobacter sp. SC65A.3. Next base: position 2,878,460 of record NZ_CP106752.1, read on the forward strand.
AAAATAACCACCCATTGCAAGCGTAACAAGAACATATTTGCTTGCCGGCGCTGCTGAAGAGCAGAAGGATCTTTCGATAACGATTCAGAATTCATTGGCATAAGGCCACACCGTTCATGATTGATAAGGTTAAGCGTAAACAGTTGAGCAAGTAGTTTAAATAATTTTAGAGTAGTAGCACGTTACGCTAAACGTCTCTTTTTTATCTCAAATTTACTATATGTTAAATATTATAAACTGGTTGTCTTAATAGCAGTGAGAATGGTTTCTGGTGCCAAATCCTCTACGCGCCAATAACTTAAATTTTGCTCAGCAACCATATTGGCTAAGCGCTCACCCAATACCACATAAGAAAAGTCTGATAGTTTAAGTGGCGCATTGACTGACATTACTTGGTGTTCTGCTGCTACATCGAATGTTTTGGCAGCCTGAACGATACTTTCCCAATGCTCAAATGCGGTACCACTACTTACAATGACAATGGGTTTTCCTTGCTGTGACGCGGTTATGCCAACGGTCGCATTTCGATTATTGAAATCTTGTAGCCATTGCTGATACTGCATCATGGCATCAATAGGCATTTTGCGCTCGTACCAAGCAATGCTATCGATATGCACACCGCGCGCTTGCAAAGTATCAACCAATAATCGTCGTCCACCAAGACCTCGCCACACGAGTAGCTTATCCCCCGCCTGCAGGCTATCAATCTCAGGCATCGCCAGCATACCTTCATTATTAGCAATAACAGGCTGCAGTACTTGATAACTGGCGTTTGATAACTTTGCCTCATTTAACACAGCAGCAGTCGCTTCACCAACAGCAATCAGATGGCTTGGCGCTACTGAAATATTAGAGCTACCTTCTATAGCCTCTACTGCTTTATCAGTCGCGCCATTAGCTTGGTGCTCACGCTCAAGCAACTGCCAAATAGCCAAACCTGAGGCTGCCGCTGTCGGGCTAACGATGACCAATGCTTGATACTCGCCTGCTAGCCACTGGCGCATCAGTATCATATCACTATCAGTGGTCAAACGCGGTTGCAGTGTCAACATCGGCATATCAACAACCGACATACCTGCCGCTTGTAAATGTCGCGTCAGTGGGGCGGCACGCTCGACTGGGCGCGTATTGATGACAAGTTGCGGCAGCAATAATGGCGTATTAATTGGTTGATTTGAATCCGTGGACTTAGATGATGACCAAGACATAAATATACCGTGAAAAAAGCAAATAGAGTTAGCACCATCATAGAGTCATCTAAACCATGATAACTCTATGACTGAGTTGATAATGATGATCCAGTGTTATACAGACTAGCTATTACTCAGGATGATAGATCGCTGATAGAATCTCACCAGCACCAGCTTGCAATAACATCTCAGCAACTTCGATACCCAACTGGTTTGCTTGGGCTTCTTGCTCAGCTTGACTGCCTGTTAACGTCTGGCGCTTGTCCACCTTAAGCAGCTCGCTACCATCTTCTTGACCAACGCGACCGCGCAGCCATAAGGTATCGCCAGCATCGTTGTTACCATTGTCATTATCATTGCTATCATTATCAGCAGCCAATGCATCTGCCTTTTGTAATACAGCATAAGCGGCGATAGGTACTTGGCAACCGCCCTGCAGATGACGATTTAATGCGCGCTCAGCGATTAAGCGGATACGGGCTTTGTCGTCATTGAGTGGTGCCAATAATTTTAATACGTCGGCATCATCTTCACGACATTCAATTGCTAACGCGCCTTGCCCAACTGCTGGCAAGCAAATATTGATATCCAACTCACTACGAATACGTGCATCAAGCTCAATGCGCTGTAGACCACTAGTCGCCAAAATAATCGCATCATACTCGCCCGCATCTAACTTGCTTAGTCGCGTGCCGACATTGCCGCGGAGGGTTTTAATTTGCAAATCGGGACGATAAGCTTTGATTTGACACTGACGACGCAAACTTGCAGTACCGACTACCGCCCCTTGTGGCAACTCATCGATACTATGATAAGTATTCGATACAAAAGCGTCGGTTGGTGAAGCACGTTTGCAATAAACGCCTAGCGTCAACCCTTCTGGTAAATCCATGGGCACGTCTTTGAGTGAGTGCACTGCGATATCTGCTTGCTTGTCATACAGTGCTTGCTCAAGCTCTTTAACAAATAAACCTTTGCCGCCAATTTTAGCCAGTGGCGTATCCAAAATTTTGTCACCTTTAGTGACAATTTTTAGCAGATTAATTGTCATCTCAGGATACAAAGCTAGTAATCGATCACGAATATGCTCAGCTTGCCATAATGCCAGTGGGCTCTGGCGCGTAGCGATATTTAAGGTAGTCAAAGCAGGTTGCTGCATGGTGCTCATAAAAGGCCTCAATAATTTTAATACTAAACGGTCATTGCTCGACGATAATGTGAGTTTTTCGCCCAAGATGGGGCATAAAAATGGTTTATAACGATAATAATGCAAAAAAAATACCCCTATTTAAGCATAAATAAGGGTTTGATGATATGGCGTGATTATTTTAGGAGACAAAGTGAGGCATGCTTAGATGTTTTGAATCTTTTCGCGCAGCCCTGGTAAATGGCGGCGGCTCACTGCCAAAGTCTCATCAATTCCTTTAAAATGTAACTGATATTGGCCGGCATCTAAAGTCTCTAAAAAATCTAAATATTTGATATTGATGATAGCGTTACGATGTACCCGGAACAGCTTGTCTTCAAACTCTTGCTCAAGCTCTTTTAAGGTGTCATCAATGAGCACGATGCCATCCTTGTGCCGTACTTTGACGTACTTCTGATCTGCCGTAAAATAGTAGATATCTTTGAGTTTTATCAGCTCAACACCGCGATGGGTACGCGCTGCAATATGTTCGCGCACTGGACGAGACGTTGGACTTTCAAGTTTACGAATCTCATTGAGCTGCGCCGCATTGAGATTGGTGGCTTTTTCTAGGGCTTCGAGCAACTCATCTTTATTGGCAGGCTTTAGCAAGTAACCAATGGCATTGGCTTTCAAAGCGGCAATGGCATAATGATCATAGGCCGTCACAAAGATGATTGCGGGCGGATGTTGCAGCTTAGCAAGCTCTTGCGCACACTGTACGCCATCCATCTCAGGCATACGAATATCTAGCAATATGATGTCTGGCTGCTGAGATTTTACGGCACTAATGGCTTCGATACCCGTCTTTGCTTGGGCAACCACCTCATGACCTGACTCTTTAACAATCCTAACCAAACGTTCACGAGCTAATGGTTCATCATCACAAACTACGATCCGCATGCAAGCTCCTTTCAAGGGCATACTTTGAACATATATTTAAAAATATCAATAATATATTAGCACTTATAACCTATCATCTAGTATAGGGAAATAATGGTTTTTGATAATAGATTTACCTTAATCAGACTTATTATCCGTCCATACTATTCGTGCGATATAATAAATGCTGCAATAAATATGCCACGGTTAAAAAATCTATAAGCTAACGTCCTGTAGCGGATAATCGATAGTGGTCATAATCTGTTTGCTTGTCACCCTACTTTGGATATCTGCACTCTGACCAAAATACGCTTGTAAGCGCTGCGCTTGAATATGAAAATCCATATGTTGGCGCAAATCATGATGGATCATTAAACTATTTTTAGGTAATTGTACGTTAATGGTGATTGCCACACGGTGCTGTAGCCACGTGACATGAATATCGATATATACAGTTTCAGTGCTCCTCTCAACCACATTCAGCAGCATTTTTTCAATCACGCTCTGTAAACTCAAAGCGGTGATGACCATGTCATACATGATATTTTCATCAGGCAGCTGCCAACTGACTACCAACTTGTCTGCCAATCGAATCGTCTCAATGGCCAAATAATGCTCACAAAGTGCCACCTCTTCTGCAAAACTGATCTCGCGCGCACCATTAAAGCTGGCACGAAATAATACTGAAACGTGTTGTAATAAATCGGCAGCGCGAGAAGGATTGGTCTCAATCAGTGACATTAAGGTATTAATGGTATTAAAAAAGAAATGCGGTGCCAGACGCGCTTTTAATACATCATTTTGTGCGGCAAGCTTTTTTTCAAAAGATTGCTTCAGCGCCGTCATCTCACGATAACGACGTAAAAAGATCAGCAATCCTGTAATGGTAAATCCTGCAATAATTAAAGTGTTAAAGATAACGGTTGAGATAAAAGCAGTGAGAGTAAAGGTAAAGGCGCCTGTATTGATCATCAATAACAGAACCAGTATCAACGTGATAATGGCACTGATAGTAATGATGAACAGAACATATAAGCTCACCTTCAATGTACGCATACGTTTAAAAACAGGGCGTAGATAGTCAATGAGATAAAAGGAAGGCAGCAGTGTTAAGGCAGTTTGGATAAATCTTGCCGTCATTTTTATGGCAAATTGTGTTTCATTGACAACGCTATGACGATCGACAATCGCTAAAAAAAGCGACCAAAAAAAGATTACCAGCAGCCATTGCCAAGGTTTCATGATTTCCATGAGCTTGGGTATAAAAAACTCTAAGCGCTCCGCTAGTAAGGCAACCTCATCATTTGCTATACTTGAGTTCTTATTCTCTTGACTTGTCTTAGACTGATATGAACGCCAATTCTTCAAACCTTAGTAATCCCGATTCAAATAAAAATTCATCTGCTTCTGAGTTTAGCACAGATGCTTCTATAACAAACGCTGCCGCACAGAACAGCCCTACTACTAGTAGTCAGGGTCAGCAGATGTGGGGCGGACGCTTTAGTGAAGCGACCGACAGCTTTGTGGCAGCCTTTACCGCATCGGTTGGTTTTGACCAGCGCTTTGCCCGCCACGATATTCAAGGCTCAATTGCCCATGCGACCATGCTCAGAGAGTGCGGTATCTTGGAAGCTGATGACGTTGCAACGATCATTGATGGTTTGCATCAAGTACTACGCGAAATCGAAGCCGGTGAGTTTAATTGGTCGATTGCGTTAGAGGACGTGCATATGAACGTCGAATCGCGCCTGACCGATATCGTCGGCGCGGTGGGCAAAAAGCTGCATACCGGTCGTAGCCGTAATGACCAAGTGGCGACTGATATTCGTCTTTGGTTACGCGAAGAGACTGATAATATCATTGCGCTATTGGTGCGGTTGCAAAGTGGCTTGCTAGATTTGGCTGAACAGCATACTGATACCATCATGCCGGGCTTCACTCATTTGCAAACCGCGCAGCCGGTCAGCTTTGGTCATCATGTCATGGCATGGTTTGAGATGCTATACCGTGATACAGAGCGCCTAGTCGATGCCCGTCGCCGCATTAACCAAATGCCGCTTGGTAGCGCGGCACTTGCTGGTACGACTTTTCCAATTGACCGTACCATTACCGCTGAGCTATTAGGTTTCGAAGGTATTTGCCAAAACTCGCTTGATGCGGTATCAGATCGTGATTTTGCCATCGAATTTACTTCGGCAGCATCTATTTTAATGATGCATATGTCACGCATGAGCGAAGAGATTATTCTTTGGATGTCAGCACAATTTAACTTTGTGCAGATTCCTGATCGCTTTTGTACTGGCTCATCAATCATGCCGCAAAAGAAAAACCCTGACGTGCCAGAGTTGGTTCGTGGTAAAGCCGCACGCGTATTTGGTCAATTAATGACGCTACTTAGCCTAATGAAAAGCCAGCCGCTTGCTTATAATAAAGACAATCAAGAAGACAAAGAACCGCTATTTGATTGTGTTGATACCTTGACCGGTTCATTACTAGCATTTGCTGATATGCTACCAAATATCACGCCGAATAAAGAAAATATGCGCGCCGCCACGATGAAAGGTTATGCAACTGCTACTGATTTAGCGGATTATCTGGTGCGCCGTGGCGTGGCGTTCCGTGATGCTCATGAAGTGGTCGGTAATGCCGTCGCTTTGGGCATTGCTGAGGGCGTTGATTTAAGCGACTTATCTCTTGCGCAACTCCAGCAGTTTAGCGATGCGATTGGTGAAGACGTGTTTGAGTATTTAACCTTAGAAGGTTCACTTGCCGCACGTGACCATTTGGGCGGTACTGCGCCGAATCAAGTCAAAAAAGCCGTTAGCCGTGGTCGTACCCGATTGGAATTATTCGCTTAGTATCTGTTTAATAGTATTAGCGCTTTATTATTAAAAATGCCCGCCTTCGTTGCGGGTGTTTTTTTGAGCATAATCAGGTACAGTATTAGGTAATATCATTTGTTATTAACCTTATTAAAAAAACCATTATAAACAGGAGTCATTCATGACCGAAACCTTTAACCCACAAGCCAATACCGTTTTTTGCCGCAAATATCAGCAAGAGTTACCAAAAATGCCGCATCCGCCTTTTCCGAATAAAAAAGGTCAAGAACTGCAAGAAACCGTGTCTGAAAAGGCTTGGAAAGAGTGGCTTGAGCAGCAAACCATGCTGATTAACGAAAACCATCTTAGTATGCTGGATCCAAAAGCGAAGCAATTTTTGACTGAGCAGCGTGATAAATTTTTAGATAATGAAGATTATGAGCGTGCTCAGGGATGGACACCAGAAAGTTAATATTGAAACGGTACTAACAAATCGGTAAATGACTAGGACTTGTCGTCGAAGTTTGATAGTATTAACAAGATTCACAACACTGACAGACTCGGGGTGCGATATATATTGACTGCTTAATATGCAGTTGACGTATGGTCGCTGAGAAACCACCCGCCGAACCTGATGCGGTTAGTACCGACGCAGGGAAGTCTTAAGCTTATGTTATATCTGTATAAAGGGCGCGCAGAAATGCCTTCTTATTATTGTTCATATCTAGCAGCGCTTTATATTGCTGTATGCCAATAAATAAAATGATGCCCACCAATCCTTTATAGATAATGCTATTAAAATTTATTTTGATAGCATTATTGTTTCATGATTGAATTTATCGATATGGGATAGGCTTGCCCCGCAGATACTGGCGGTGTTGATTTTATTCAAAAACCAACACGCTAGGACAGCATATGACTATTTCAGATATTGGCTCGCAAGCCACTACGCATACCCCTGTAAAAGCAAGCAAAGCAGACGCACTAAAAACTCCCGCCCATCGCAGCGAAACTGACGCCCGTTTTGAAGAAGACGCACGCGACCTACATCGCATTTTGCCTGCCTCTCGCAAAGTCTATATCGAAGGCTCACGCCCTGATATTCAAGTGCCGATGCGCGAGATTACCCTAGACCCTACTCCTATTCAAGGCGTGTCCGAGTCCGAGTGGGAGCAAAATCCACCGTTTTATGTGTATGACACCTCAGGCGTCTATACCGACCCCAATGCCACGATTGACTTGACCAAAGGTCTGCCAAAACTACGCGAAGGTTGGATAGATGAGCGCGGTGATACCGAACAGCTAGCTGGTTTATCAAGCTCATACGGTCTGGCGCGCGCACGTGATATCAGTACTGCAAACTTACGCTTTGCTCATATTGACAAGCCTCGCCGTGCTAAAGCTGTTGATGGGAAAGTAGGTAACGTTACTCAATTGCACTATGCTCGTCGCGGTATTATTACCCCAGAAATGGAATATATAGCCATCCGCGAAACCCAAAAACAGCATGAGCTAACTGATATGCGCCAGCACGAAGGCGAGACTTTTGGTGCGCACACGCCAGCGATTATTACCCCAGAATTTGTACGCAGTGAAGTGGCTGCTGGTCGCGCTATTATCCCGAACAATATCAACCACCCTGAATCTGAACCTATGATTATCGGGCGTAATTTTTTGGTAAAAATTAACGCCAATATCGGTAACTCAGCGCTGGGTTCTTCTATCGATGAAGAAGTCTCGAAAATGACATGGGCGACGCGTTGGGGCGCGGATAACATCATGGATCTGTCTACTGGTAACCATATTCATGAAACCCGTGAATGGCTGATTCGTAATTCACCTGTACCGATTGGTACGGTGCCGATTTATCAAGCGTTAGAAAAAGTCGATGGCGTAGCCGAAGATTTAACGTGGGAGATATTTCGTGATACTTTGATTGAGCAAGCCGAGCAAGGCGTTGATTACTTCACCATTCACGCTGGCGTATTGCTTGAATACGTTCCGCTAACTGCCGGACGCTTAACCGGTATCGTCTCGCGTGGTGGCTCTATCATGGCACAGTGGTGCATGTTTCATAATAAAGAAAGCTTTTTATATACTCATTTTGAAGACATCTGCGAGATTATGAAACAGTATGATGTGGCATTTAGTTTGGGCGATGGCTTACGTCCGGGCTGCTTGCAAGATGCCAATGATGAAGCGCAGTTTGGTGAGCTGCGTACCCTTGGCGAGCTGACTCAAGTGGCATGGAAGCATGACGTACAGGTCATGATTGAAGGTCCGGGACACGTGGCAATGAACCGTATTAAAGAAAATATGGATTTGCAGCTTGAAGTTTGTGCTGATGCGCCCTTTTATACACTAGGACCCTTAACCACCGATATCGCACCGGGTTATGACCATATCACTAGTGCGATAGGCGCGGCGATGATTGGCTGGTTTGGCACGGCGATGCTGTGTTATGTGACCCCAAAAGAGCATTTGGGTCTGCCGAATAAGAAAGATGTCAAAGATGGCATCATCACTTATAAAATCGCCGCTCATGCTGCTGACCTTGCCAAAGGACACCCCGGTGCGCAGGCACGTGACAACGCGTTATCCAAAGCGCGTTTTGAGTTCCGCTGGGACGATCAGTTCAATCTGGCGCTTGATCCGGATACTGCGCGTGAATTTCATGATGAAACCTTACCCAAAGATGCACACAAGACGGCACACTTTTGCTCCATGTGTGGTCCAAAGTTTTGTTCAATGAAAATCACTCAGAATGTCCGTGAGTATGCCAAAGGACTAAATGCCCAATAAACTGACAGAAAAATCTCACAAAGAAGCTCGGCAGTTATATAAAAAAGTATAGAAATACAACGCTAACAACTATTGTTCAAGTATAAAAAAAGCCCCTGCACATAACAGGGGCTTTTTTTATACTAATAGATGAATGCTTTAAACTTAAAATTTCAAATTAGACTTTACAAGTTAAATTTTAGAAGCCTGATAAATTTCATTAATCGAAGTGTTAATAGTATCAGCAAATTCTTGATCGCTTTGCTGCTTGCTCAAGCCTTCAGTAAAGGCACGCGAGAAGCTAGCAATCATACCCGGATTTTGCTTCAATTTTGCGCAGGCATCCGTGCGACTATAACCACCCGATAATGCCACGACTTTCAATACTTTTGGATGATCAATCAGTTCTTGATAAAATCCAGCTTCTTCAGGCAAGGTCAGCTTGAGCATCACTTGTTGCTCATCATTTAAGCGCTCAAGATTATGCAAAATACTGGTTTTAAGAATCAGCTCACAATCATGCTTTTTATCACTATTGATATCAATTTCTGGCTCAACGATCGGCATTAGACCCTTTGATAGGATTTGTTTTGCTACGTCAAACTGCTGTTGGACAACCAACTCAATGCCATCAACACTTGGCTCATAAATCACGGAGCGCATTTTAGTACCAAATACTGGATAATTTTTTGCTTTGTCCAATAATAGATCTAGATTTGGCATCGGGCGCATGACTTGCACGCCATTCATACGCTCTGCTAAGCCCTTATCCACCTTTAAAAACGGGACGATTTGCTTGTCTTCCCATAAATAGTTGGCAGTGGGCTTGCCATTGACCGCGCGCTCCATAGTATCTTCAAACAAAATCGCCCCAAGTACCCGCTCATTATCAAAGCAGTCGCACGTCATAATACGCGCTCGCATCTCATGCACTTGGTCAAACATGGCTTCGTCATTGTCATAGGCATCGCCCATAACCCCATAATTCTCTAACGCTTTTGGCGTGCTGCCACCACTTTGGTCAAGGGCTGCGATAAATCCTGAACCATTTTTGATACGTTGTAATTGCTTTTGGTATTCCATGGAAAGAGCATCCTATTTTATTTATTGAGGTCAAGTGTCACAAATGATATTTTTAGCTGATATTAGTTTAACTGTTCGTAGATAACCTTACCATAGGATGCTATATGTGCCTATAACTGAACGGCAAAAGCATTTATAAAATTGTTGTCATACCTATATTACGCCAAAAATATCTACCCCAAAAACAAGACCGCGACACAGCAAATCGCCAATAATAAACCCAATATATTGATACGGTTGAGTGATTCTTTAAATACTCCAACGCCTATAATAGTAGCAATAGCAATCACACCAACGTTCATCCCAGTAAAGACGATACTTGGCGATTCTGACAATACTTGATGGGCGCGAATATAGGCATAAATATTACCCATATTTAGCACACCAAGTAACATTCCTGCTGTAAGTGCATTGCCCTGCCAGCGTACGCGCATGATGAGCAGATAAATCAACAATAGCAGACCTGCCAACCCAAAACTGACAAATAATGTCAGTGGAAAGGCAGCACCTTGCTTGGCAACTTGTTTAAATAGAATATCAATAACGCCATAGCCTGCCCAGACGCCAAACAACCATAGCGGTGTATGTTTGGCTTGTTTGCTAATCTCACCCTGCTGCGGACGATAAATCAGCGCCCCGAGCGCCAAAAATCCGAGCAATAAGCCAAAAATGCGTGTGCCGGTGAGCACTTCACCAAATAATAAAAAGGCGGCGACGATAGGAATGATCAATGACAGTCGCTGAGCGGCATCAGTAGCTACCATACCGACTGCTTCAATCGTGCGCCCAAGAATGATAAATACCGCAGGCAGTAGTACACCAAGGGCAATAATAATTGCCCATGCTCCACCAAGGTCACTCATGCCACTGACATCTGGCTTCAATAAAAACCAAGTCAATAAAAAGGCGACCGGATAACCGGCAACGATGGTTTGACGAATATCAATATCACGTTGGCGCAATATTTTAAGTAACACAGAGACGGCAACGCTACACAGCACTGCTATCGTTAAATACATCATAACGCTTTACCTTAGTCATCCATCATATCGAGGGTATATATCAAAATTAATTTTAAAAGAGAAAAAAAACATAGAATGTAACAATATATTTCTTATGCAGCAAGCCATTTATTTTGACGAGTCATAAGATATGCAAATTAGTGTCTGCTGCGTTCAAATTACAATTAGCCTGTAAGTGTGTTGGTCAAGATTTGCTAAAATAGACGCCTACTTATTCACCTATATAATTGCTCAAGATGGCGTCTATTCACGCTTTTCTTGACGTATTGCTATTGCCTATGAACGCTCTATTTCGCTTTTTTGAAAATCGCCTACCTGCCTTCCCTGAAACGCCGATGCCACTACCCTCACCTCGTGATGGCATGCTGAAATTTTTGTGGGCATGCACTAATGGTCTACGTGGCTGGCTACTGATATTTATGATTTTGTCAGCCGGTATCGGTATTTACGAGGCCATGCTCTTTGCTTGGATTGGTAATATTGTTGACTGGCTTGGGGTTTATACCCCGCAAAATCTGTGGCTAGAAAAAGGCGACATGCTGCTGCTTATGCTGGCGGTGATGATTGTCAGCCCATTATGGATTGCCTTATCCTCATTTATCCATTTTCAAACCTTGCAAGGGGTATTCCCCATGCAGATGCGCTGGCGTTTTCATCAGCGTATGCTTGGTCAATCGATGCAGTTCTATCAAGATGAATTCTCCGGTCGCGTTTCTGCTAAAGTGATGCAAACCGCATTGGCAGTACGTGATACCGTTATGACAGTTACTGACATGTTTATGTATGTCGCTGTCTATTTTATTACTTCAGGTATCATTCTCTTCAATCTTGATAGTTTGCTACTGATTCCCTTTATCGCGTGGTTTGTATTAGTTTGGCTTGCGATGTGGTATTTCATACCTAAACTCAAACAAACGGCTATTGTACAAGCAGATGCTCGCGCCTTGATGACGGGGCGCATTACTGATGCCTACGCCAATATTATGACCGTCAAGCTGTTTAGTCACTCGCGCCGTGAGCTCAGTTACGCCAAAAACGCCATGGGGCAGTTTTTGGGTACCGTCCATGCACAAATGCGCTGGGTCAGCTATCTTGAGTTTTCAACGCATTTGATTAGTGTTGTTTTGGTCAGTAGTACTGCCGGTATCGGCTTGTATTTATGGCAACAAGAAGCCATTGGTGTCGGTGCTATTGCTGCTGCAACTGCTATGGCGCTACGCTTGAATGGTTTAACGCGTTGGATTATGTGGCAGACGGCAAGTTTGTTTGAAAGTATCGGTACGGTACAGGACGGTATGCGTACCTTATCTGCACCGCAAACCATCATTGACAAACCCAATGCACCAGCTTTAAAAGTCACAGAAGGTCGTATCGTCTTCGATCATGTTGACTTCAGTTATGAGAATGACAGCGATGATACAGACAATAACGATGGTGGAAATTTAAACGACGGTAACCTATCAGCCACGTCTACTATCAAACTTCTCGATAATTTTTACTTGGACATCAAACCCGGCGAAAAAATCGGTCTGGTTGGACGTTCAGGTGCCGGCAAATCCACCTTGGTCAATCTACTCTTACGCTTCTTTGATGTCGATAAAGGTAAAATCCTCATTGATGGTCAAGCGATTGATGAGGTGACCCAAGAGTCCTTACGTCAGCAAATCGGCATGGTGACCCAAGATACCTCTTTATTACATCGTACCGTACGCGAGAACATCGCTTATGGTCGTCCGGATGCCACTGATGAGCAGATTATCATCGCGGCAAAACAAGCTCAGGCATGGGACTTTATCAAAGATTTATATGATGATAAGGGCAACATGGGGCTTGATACTCAAGTGGGTGAACGCGGCGTCAAACTTTCGGGTGGGCAGCGTCAACGTATTGCCATCTCACGCGTTATGCTAAAAAACGCGCCTATTCTACTGTTAGATGAAGCCACCAGTGCGCTCGATTCTGAGATCGAATTTGCAATTACTGAAAGCTTAAACGATATTATGACTGGCAAGACAGTTATTGCCATCGCCCATCGCTTATCAACCATTGCCGCTCTTGATAGACTGGTTGTGATGGATAAAGGTCAAATTATTGAGCAAGGCAGCCATGATGAACTATTGAATCTACATGGTATCTATGCACGATTATGGCATCGCCAAAGCGGCGGCTTCTTAGGTGAAGACAGTTAATTAAAAGCGCTTTATTAAGAGCAACTTCTCACAGGGACGTGTTTATTTTATGGAAGCTTATACAAATCGCATCAACCTTGCTGGCAGACAGGCTCGCTATTATGACTTACAGCAACTACGCTCAGCCAATCAAACTAATTATAAACGTGCGCCTGCCCATTTCTATGGGGGTAACAGCTTTACCGTTGGTACTTATACACCATTGTTAAATGAGCTGGCAGCCAGCTTTGAACTGAGCTCATTGGCATTACGCGGCTATTGGTATGATAAACCGCAAGCACGCCGCCTAACACGTGAGCAAGATGCTGAAATGCTGATTGAGTTTTTAGAAAAAACCCAAGATAAACCAGTTGTTGGCATTGGACATTCGCAGGGCGCAACTGCTACTGCAATAGCGGCAGCAAAGCGTCCAGAGCTTTTCTCAGAGCTCTATCTTATCGAGCCTGTTACCTTTACCAAAAAACAAGCAAGAATATATAATCTGTTGCCGCGGCAGTTTTTACTAAGCCAAGAACCCTTTAAAAGCACATTAACTAAGCAAACCACTTGGGCAAGTATTCAGGAATACTTCGATCACTTGCGGGCACAGAGAGCGTATCAACGTATCAGTGATGCTCACTTAAAAACCTTTGCTACACAAAGCTTGAGCGCTAACAATGACGATAGCTATACTCTGCTATTCTCACCAGAACAAGAGTTAGCTAATTATTTTGGTGCCCCTCATATTGATGCCGCACTCAAGAAATTAAGCTGCCCTTACACTTTGATTACTGGCAAACCCACCTTATTTATCAATCCAAAAGTGCGTAAACAATGGCACAAATTTGTTCCTGATAGCAGTATTATTTCCTTACCAGAGTATGGACATTTATTACCCATGGAGGCGCCAGAAATCTGCGCTCAAATTATCAATGAGCATTATCAGAGCAATAAATAAGCTGACCTATGACTGACCTTTTTGCGCCCAAACCGACTAACAATCTACTGCCTTATGACGGTCAGGTAAATGACTTAGGAATTGTGATCGATTATCCCAGCCCCTTATTTTACAACTTGGTGACTGAGTTACCTTGGCAAGAAGATATTGTTACTTTATTTGGCAAGACACATGTCACAACGCGTCAAATCGTTTGGATGGGTGATAGCGATATTGACTATCAGTACTCTGGTCATACGCGTCAAACCATACCTTGGACAGATACTGTGTTTCATGTGAAACATCATATCGAACAGAAATTATTAGATCTTGGCATTGATGCCAATTTTAATTCCTGTTTACTTAACTATTATCCTTCTGGTGAGGATGGTATGGGCTATCATGCCGATGATGAACGAGAGCTTGGTGAGCAACCCGTTATTGCTTCATTATCTCTTGGTGCTACGCGTAAATTTGTCTTTAAACATAAAAAAACTCAAGATAAAGTTGAGCTTTATCTTGAGTCAGGTCAGCTAATTGTCATGCATGGTGATACCCAAAGCTTTTGGAAGCACAGTATTACCAAGACTAAAAAGGTAACCACAGGACGCATTAGCCTAACTTTTCGGCAAATATATCCAAATAATCGAAGCTAACCATTAGCTAAATCTATTATCCAATCAACCTCGGCTCAACTAACTTTCAATACCAATTTACCAAAAGCATCGCCTTTTTGCAGCTCATGATGGGCGGTAACGACTTCTGACAATGGATAAGTCTTTTGCAAACGTAAAGTCAGTTGACCATCTGCTACCAACTGTAGCACTCGTGCCATATCCTCACCATTACGCTGAGCCGCATAACCTTCAACGCTTAGATTTTTTTGACTGCCTGCTTCTTTGAGTTTATCTACCCAAATTGTTGGTAGGACATATACACGTCCAGACTCTTTGACAACGTCTAGCGCCCTTACACCCGCTTCATCACCGACCAAATCTAATAAGACGTCGGCTTGCAGCTCAGGGAACGAATCATTTTTGGTGTAGTCAATCCAGCCTGTAAGCTGGCTAGTATCTATCAAGCTATCCAGTTTTTTATACTTTTCTGCTGAGCAAATAAGCGTAACTTTGATATTATGTTTAGCGATTTTTTTCGTCAAAAGCTGTATCAATAGATGACCAACACCGCCTGCTGGGGCATTCATCACTACATGCTCGCCCTCTTTGATATCAGCAAACTCAACAAACTGTAGCGCCGTTTGTCCGATACAAGGTAAGGCGCCTGCCTGCTCTAAGGTGACAGCTTCAGGTACACGTGCCAGCATTTTAGCATCAACAGCGACATATTCAGCATAGCATCCACCGTTAAAAGTTAATGCTGCGACTTTATCACCAACAGCAAATTTTGTACTTTGACTGTCAACTACTGTGCCTGACATATCAAAACCCAAAATCGCTGGTTGATTATGATCAAACTTATCTTTTTGGATATTGGTGGCGCCCCAGCCTTTACCTTGACGAGTTTTATAATCGACTGGATTGATACCGGCGTAAGCAACTTTTACCAGCACTTGATCATCTGTCAAATCAGGTACGGCAACATTATCTTGGTATATCATGACTTCAGGTTCACCAAACTCACGTATGAGTACGGCATTTTGAGTAATTGGTACGCTTTTATCAGACATTGTTTATCATCCTTGTTTATTTTACGGTTTAGCGTTATTTATTCCATTAATAATTTTTACTCTATAGCAACGCCAGTTCTGCACTCAAAGGCAGATGATCAGACAGGGTTGACCACGGTTTACCCGTATGTACCCAAGCATCTTTTATTCTGAGATTACGGACATAGATACGGTCTAAGCTCAATACAGGTAGCTTTGCTGGAAAGGTAGGCAGCAGCTTGCCGTGACAATGTTTAAAAGCTTCTGTCATACCCAAGCTTGATGCCAATCTATCACAAGACATTTTTTTCCAGTCATTAAAATCGCCCGCCAAAATCAGTGGCTGGTTAGGGGCAATCTCATCTCGGACATAGTTAGAAATCGCTTCATATTGCTTGATACGATCGCGCTCAAATAGGTTTAAATGGGCGCATAAAACCACCACTGGCACCTCCCAACCTACCGGCTGCACTTCACAGTGCAAAACCCCGCGCTGCTCAAGCTTATTGACCGTAATATTGACGTTGTGCTTGGGATCAAGTGGAAATCGGCTCAACACCGCATTGCCATGATGGCCGTTATCGTACTCTGAATTTTTGCCATAACTGTTTTCTAGTTGCAGATATTCACCAAACCATTCGTGCTGAGACTGGTCAGGGTACTCGTTGTATTGAATATTGCGCTTAAGGTTTTGCCCCTGTACTTCTTGTAGACAGAGTATGTCCGAACCAATAATATCAAGTGCTTGGGCGATACCCTGAACTTTGACCTGGCGATTCATCGGCGACATGCCTTTATGAATGTTATAACTTGTGAGTACAAAAGAGGTGGTATTAGTCATAATGGTAGTAGTCATAAACTCAGTATTTATAGAGTAGATATTGGGTTTTGAATATGGTCAGCTCAAAATAAAAAATAATCGTTTGAGATAGAATCGAGGCACTATAAAACCATACATATAAAAAGAGCATTGGCTCATACTGAACCAATGCTCTCATACTATACCTATGTGCTATCAATGACCAATGGCTAATTCGTTACTGAGCCTATGTCATCTATTAATAGCGGGTGACAAGAGCAATCGGTTGGTCTGCATTCATAATATCTTGTGGCATAAAGACCGCTTTACCGCCATTATGAATGACATGCTCAATAATTTCACCAATAGCATCATCAGTGATACCTTCTGCACTTGAGTCGTCCGCAAGACTTAGCGTTTGCGCTTTTTCATCAATTTTGGCTGGTTGAATATAGCCACGGCGGACATACAAGGTATCGCCTATACCCTGAAAAGCACTGCGATAGACTTCTTGCAAATCAGTCTGTAGTTTGTTCGCCCCGCGCGCTTTATCAATCTCGCCCAGTGCCGCTTGGTGTAAGGAGGTACGATAACCTTCTACTGCTTCTTGTACACTGTTAATAACATGCTGTGCACCACCCTCATCTAGATTGGTGGCGTTTGATACCGTAGCGATGATATTATCCGGACGGTCACAGACATCTTTATAGTAGCCAATATTTTTGCTATCACCGACTACGACTAGCGGCATTTTATGCTCGCCCCACAGCTCTTGAACACTCTTATCTACTTGGTTAAAGAACTCTTTTAACGCACTACTCTCATTATTCGCTGAGCGATCTGATCCGCCATCGCTTGTCGTATGAAGTCCATTATTGTCGATAGGAAAAGGAATGTTTTCCATATTATTTTGGGCAGTATCGTCTAGATCAAACTCTCGTATCACGCGATCATTAGAGGCTTCAATTAAACGTGCCTTATCACGAGTCAATACCAAAGTATAATAATGCACAGCGCTTGCCATATCACGCACTAAATCACGGGTCGCAAAACGATGTGAGATAACCACGCGCTCAGTGGTATCAATAGGCATACGGATCACTTGCACATCGTCAGTACTAGCAAAAATAGCTAAGGTATCTAGATTAAGATTATGATTCAGCTCTTTGGTCTTAGCATGGATATTGTCTAAGATAGTGGTTGCCGTACGCTTGTCATACTCATTGGTTAGACGTTCTTCGACGACTTTTAATTGGTTTTTTAGGGCAATAGGGTCTTTGTCATTAGCAGGGTGTTCGCGGTGCGTTTTGACAAAAATACTGACTGCTGGATTCGCCTTTGTCTCACGTAAGCTTTTAAGAGTTGCTTTCATTTAATACTCCTTGTTTTATGACTATAAATTTCCAATACTACTTTTGGTACGCCTTGCCTGTTACTTATTCTAGATTTTTGCGGGCAGGCGACTGCATACTCTTAATAACATAGCATGCTTAACAGGCTATTCATACTACAGCACTATTAACGCCTGTTATCCTATTACACTACCAACTTGACCACACAAGCTATAGGGTTAATTTGCAAGCAAATGATGATGCTTTGTAAATAATATCAACGCTTGCCACAATAACCTTAATAACAGTAGCATTAATAAAGGTCACTTGATTAACAGCTTAGCAGAGCTCAAGCTTTCAGCTTGTATTTTCACCGATGAAGACCCATCATTTAAATATTGAAATGCTGATTATTAACAATGGTTATCAATACCCTATAATAATTAGCCTCACATCAAGCTATTTAACTTTGAGAAACATTGATACTAATATGTCTTTAAAATATAAACAGTAACGCCTATTAATCATTTGAACGATTTGAGTAATTACGCCAAATTAAACCCTTTTATCTGCCAAACTCATTATTTATAACGGAACCTTTTATGACTTCTATTTCTTCAAATTTACATCTTGTCGATTTTGCCGATACTGCACCAAGCACTTTACAACAGCAAGTAATCAGCGCCATTGACACGGCTAATGCGTTTTTAGATGAGTTGACGGTGTGTACAGATAGCAAGGATACGTCTACCTCGATAGACGCTGAGCAAGCGCTAATTGATATAGAAAACTTTGACCACATCAATTTGGCATTGGATCGAAGTTGGGGCATTTTGTCGCATCTGAATAGTGTCATGAGCAATGATGAGATCCGCCATGTCCATCATGAGCTGTTACCAAAGCTATCAGCTTATGGTACGCGCGTTGGGCAGCATCAGCCGCTATTTAGTCGTTATCAAGCGATTGTCAATGATAAAGCTTTCTTCGCAGCTCTTGAGCCGGCACGAGCACGAGCTATTGAGCTTGCGCTACGTAGCTTTGAGTTATCAGGGGTCGCATTACCAAAAGCTGAGCAAGATAAATTTGCGGCTATTCAAAGTAAGCTGTCTACGTTATCAGCCACTTTCTCAGACCATGTTTTAGACGCCACTCAAGCTTATGCGTTGCCGCTTAAAACAGAGCAGTTAGCAGGTTTGACTGAAAGTGGTTTGGCATTAATAGCCGATGCTGGTGAGCAGTACAAAACAAGCCAGCTTGCAAATGGTTCGCTCACGCAAACAGAGATTGATACCTTACCGATGCCTTATTATGTGGCAAGCTTAAATATTCCTGTGTATCTTGCCATTATGACCCATGCCGATGATCGCAACTTACGCGAGACGTTATATCGTGCCTATGTCACTCGCGCCTCTGAGTTTGATGAGCATACTAATGCTAAAGGTCAGTCTCTAAATAACGCAAATATCATGAGTGAGATTTTGCAGTTACGTGAACAAAAAGCCAGACTATTGGGTTTTCATAACTATGCAGAGGTATCGCTATCTACCAAAATGGCAGACAGCGTGGCAGAAGTAGAAACCTTTTTACGTGATTTAGCAGTTCAAGCAACGCCAACTGCTGCGCAAGATTTGATGCAATTGCAAAAATATGCGCAAGATTACGGTATTGAAGATTTGCAGCCGTGGGATAGTGCTTATATCGCCGAAAAGGTCAAACAAAGCGAGTTCAGCTTATCACAAGAAGAGATTCGCCCGTATTTCCCATTACCAAAAGTGATTAGCGGGTTATTCGCTATCGTTGAGCGTTTATACGGTATCAAAGTACAAGAGCAAAATGAATCCGTATCACGCTGGCATGATGAGGTGCGTTTTTATCAGTTATTTGATGCTGATGATAACTTGCTTGGCGGTTTTTACTTTGATTTATTTACCCGTAGTGGTAAACGCGGCGGCGCCTGGATGAGTGGCTTTCAGTCACGTTATAGTTATGAAGAGCAAAACCATCAACAGCTACCAGTGTGCTTTATGGTCGGTAACTTCACCCCAGCACTCGATGGTAAGCCAAGCTTATTGACTCATGATGAAGTTGTCACCTTGTTTCATGAGTTTGGTCACGGTTTACATCATCTGTTGACTCAAGTAACGATAGGTGATGTTGCTGGCGTCAATGGCGTAGAATGGGACGCCGTCGAGCTGCCAAGCCAGTTTATGGAGAACTGGGCGTGGGACGCTGAAGGTATTGCTCTTATTAGCAGTCATGTCGAAACTGGCACGCCATTACCAAAAGAGAAACTCGATGCGCTATTGGCAGTCAAAAACTTCCAAAGTGGTTTGCAAACGCTCCGTCAAATCGAATTTTCTTTGTTTGATTTGTTGATTCATGCGCACACGCCAGCGCTTAATTATGAAGGTATCTTGACTACGCTTAACAGCGTACGTAATGATATTGCCATTTTACAGACGCCTGATTACAACCGCTTTGCCAATGGCTTTAGTCACATTTTTGCTGGTGGTTATGCCGCTGGTTATTATTCTTATAAATGGGCAGAGCTGTTGTCTGCTGATGCTTTTAGTAAATTTGAAGAAGACGGCATTTTTAATCCCATCACAGGTAAAGCCTTCCGTGAGACTATTTTATCAGTGGGCGGTAGTTTTCCAGCTAAGGTGAATTTTGAAAATTTCCGTGGTCGTAGCGCCAGTATTGATGCTTTGCTACGTCATAGCGGTTTTTCTGATACTAAAGACCAGACTAAAAGTAGTACGGCTGCCAATGCCTCAATAACACGCGAGGTGATTTAAATGCGCTATCAATCAACGCGCCCAAAGCGGCAGTTTTTAGCGGGCGTTCGCTGCCCGAAATGTCAGGTCATGGATGCGGTAGTACAAGTCAATATCGTTGTGCCAGCGCCTGATGAATATATTGAATGTACGCTATGCGGGCATACTGAACATCGCCCTGATCCTGATGAGATCAGCGCAAAGAACCATCTTGAAGACCAATTAACTCGTGACGCTATGATTACCGGAACCAGTGGGACGGTCAAATTCAAAGAATAACTCTTTATATTTGACGATCAGACAGTCATATCTCATGATTGCTATAAACAATGCTGTATTTAATCGCCCTTCTATCAATAGATGGGCTTTTTTATTTCGAGTTTGCTATAGTATGGCAGGATATCTTTAACCTAAATTGAACGTAGTATGAAAAGCAAAAAAATGCGTCCTTTCTCCCATAAAGTCTCAAAAAAATCTACCCATTCTGCTAAGCCACGTCAAAAATGGTGGTTTGGTATTTTATTAATTGTGCTGTTAATCGGTTATTTCGTTTGGAAAGGCACGGCATCTCAATCCGATCAGAGCTCTGCTGAAAATTTGCCGGTGACTTCCGAACAAGATAAGCCTACACAGATTGCTTCTGTACCATTAGAAGATGACGTTAATAATATTATTGATGATGAAAATCAAGGTAGCGCTAGCATGACGGATTCTGATATCCCAGATGCTAAAGCCATCTTAGAAGCCCCATTACCAAAAACGAACAGCTTAGCCAAAGAAGAGATTGATCGTTTAGAAGATGAACGTAAGCGCTTAGCCGAACAAGAAAAGATCGCTGCTGAACAGATTGCCATGACCAAACAATTAACCGAACTTAAGGCTCAAGAAATCGCATTACTTGAGCAACAAATTGCCCAATTAGAGGCTGATACTGCGGTTAAAACCAACACTAATTAGCAGTTATCGCCAAATAATGTATGCTTTTATTCAGGGGTTGATGATGGCATCTTTGCAACTCACTCATAATCCTATTCTAAATAGCAGCGCTCAGCTGCTCATACTTCCTGTTAATAGCGCTGGTCTCCTTTTAGATCCTATTTTGACTCGCGCAAAAACCCTATATCCTGATAATTATCAACGTTACTATCGTGCGTGCCGTGATGGTAGCTTAATGGTTGGTAGCTGTTTGCTACATAAACGCATACGTGAGCAAGCTGGGCTTAGTGTCAGTAGTAATGGCAACCAACCCAGTTATATCGCTAACCTTGTTATATCAGATCACCCTTATCATCCAGTAAGAGTACGCTGGTTGACGGCAGCTTTAGTAGATTTACGACAACAACTGACAACGCTGATACGCTATCAAGGTATCCGTCACATTGCTCTGCTTGCCCGTCCACTTATCTACAACCATTCACGCAATGAAGCCAATCCTTCGACGAATGAGTCTCTTATAACAAACGCGCTTCCATTAGATTGGCATATTGATATATTGCCTCTCATAGCCCATTATTTAGCAAATTTACCTAAGCTTCGCATTGATATCCATGTACCTAAAGACGTTGCCATATAGCATATTTTCTAATTTTAGTTATATTTTACGTCCATAAAAAAACCGCCTTGAGCACTCATAATAAGTGATTCAAGGCGGTTTTTTAAATATTAACGCTATCAAACATCAAGCATTAGCTCTGCTCAATGCCTTTCATAGTCAATTTGATACGACCACGATTATCAACGTCTTGGACCAATACTTTAACGATTTGACCTTCTTTTAGATAGTCAGATACATTCTCTACGCGCTCGTCTGCGATTTGCGAGATATGGACGAGACCATCAGTATTTGGCAATACGTTAATAAAGGCACCGAAGTCAACGATACGAGCAACCGTACCTTCGTAAGTTTTACCTACTTCAACTTCTGCTGTGATTGCTTCAATTTTAGCAATTGCCGCTTTAGTTGCCGCTTTGTTTTCACCAAAGATACGGATGGTACCGGCATCATCAATGTCGATAACCGCGCCTGTTTCTTCCGTTAGCTGACGAATCGTTGCGCCGCCTTTACCGATAACATCACGGATTTTATCCGGATTGATCTCAATTACGGCATAGTTAGGTGCATGAGCATTAATTTCAGTACGACTTTCAGGCAATACTTTGTTCATTGCGTCTAAGATATGGATACGACCAGCATGAGCTTGCTTTAACGCTTGCTCCATGATGTCTGGGGTAATACCTTCGATTTTAATGTCCATCTGTAGAGCAGTAATACCGTCTTTAGAACCAGCGACTTTAAAATCCATATCGCCAAGATGATCTTCATCACCTAAGATGTCAGACAATACAGCAAAGCGCTCGCCTTCTTTAACCAGACCCATGGCAATACCAGCAACCGGTGCTTTAATTGGCACACCAGCGTCCATCAATGCCAAACTTGCACCACAAACAGAGGCCATAGACGATGAACCATTTGATTCAGTGATCTCAGAAACCACACGGATAACATATGGGAAGCGATCGCTATCAGGCAGCATCGCTTGTACACCACGGCGTGCCAAACGACCATGACCGATTTCACGACGTTTAGGAATACCTTCACGACCCGTTTCGCCTACTGAGAAATGCGGGAAGTTATAATGCAACATGAAATGGTCACGAATGGTACCCGCTAGTGAGTCAATCATATTGACGTCACGAGTATTACCAAGGGTTGTCGTTACCAATGCTTGGGTTTCACCACGTGTAAACAATGCTGAACCATGAGTAAATGGTAATACGCCCACTTGTACATCAAGGGCACGAACGGTTTCTAAATCACGACCGTCAATACGTGGCTTGCCTGACAAGATATTGTCACGAACAGTACGATATTTTAGATCGTTATAGATTTCTTTAAGCTCAGCAACATTATTGCTATACGCTTCTGATTCAGCATCGCCAGCAAGAGCAGCAAGGGCAGCGTCTTTGATTTCGTCAAGTTTCGCATAACGAGCTTGCTTATCAGTAACGGTATAAGCGTCAGATACTTGCGTACCGAACTGCTCTTTCATGCTGGTCTCTAATGCTTGATCGCGTACAGGAGCGGTATATTGTTGCTTAGCAGTACCAATTTCTTCTGCCATTGAGGCAATGTTATCGATAACGATTTGCTGCTGCTGATGACCGTATAAGACCGCACCTAGCATTTGATCTTCTGATAGCTCTGCAGCTTCAGACTCAACCATCAATACTGCAGACTTGGTACCAGCGACGACCAAGTCAAGATCACTTTCTTTAAGCTCTTCAAGGGTCGGGTTCAGTACGTATTCGCCATTGATAAAACCAACACGCGCCGCAGCAACAGGACCATTGAACGGGGCATCAGAGATAGCTAACGCTGCTGAAGCACCGATTAGTGCTGCGATATCCGCTGATTGAGTTTTGTCAGATGACACAACCGTCGCTGTGATTTGAATCTCGTTTACATAGCCTTCAGGGAATAGTGGACGGATTGGGCGGTCAATCAGACGCGAGGTTAAGGTTTCAGACTCGCTCGCGCGACCTTCACGTTTGCCGTAAGCACCTGGTATCTTACCTGCTGCATACATTTTTTCTTGGTAGTTTACGGTCAATGGAAAGAAGTTTTGACCTTCTTTAGCATCAGACTTTACAACCGCTGCTACCAATACAGTAACGCCGCCCATGTGGACTAAAATCGAGTTGGCTTGACGCGCAATACGTCCTGTTTCGATAACAACTTGCTGGTTACCGTATTGGAATTCACGCTTAATGGTATTAAACATTGTCATATAATTTTCCTAATATTGACTGACGAAATAATATCAGCACAAAAAACACTGATATCTGTCATTAAAATTCTTTGTATATAGCTTCTAATTGACTGTCTTTACAGTTATAAATCCTGTCTATCGAAACTATTATTATCAAATATTTATCTTATGCTACTGGCTTGTCTAGCTCGCTTAGCCCTGCATATTGGTTAATGCTAAAATTCGGTTTGCTATAACGATCATTTGGATTTTTATAGCATTAAAACCACTCCATCTATGGAGCCTCTTCACTACTTTACCTATGCATGTTTATCTATCATAAACAGTGCAAAAACCGACTAAGGCATCATTTTACAGTGATTTATGGTCATTGACCAACCTAATGCACTACTATCTATTTCTTAATAATTAGTTAAATATAAGCTTTTGTTTCTGTACTTAAACTCATACCATACTAATAAGCATAAAAAAACGGCGTGAAACTATTCCACACCGTTTTTAGAAAAATCTATTTTATCGATATCAACAAGCAAGTTCCAAATAGCTGCGCAAAAAATCTAAAATACTTCCCAGTTAAGGCATATCTCGTTTTAGCAACCATTTGTACTACTGTCGTCAAATTAACGACGTAGACCTAACTGGCTAATAAGGGTGGTATAGCGACCAAGATCTTTACCTTTTAAGTAATCAAGCAGTTTACGACGGGTATTAACCATACGGATAAGACCACGGCGGCTATGGTGATCCGCTTTATGTGCTTTAAAATGGTTTTGTAGATCGTTGATGCGAGCACTTAATAAAGCTACTTGAACTTCTGGTGAACCAGTGTCACTTTCACCACGTTGATATTGAGCAATTATTTGTTCGCGATCGGCATTAGTTAGCATAAATCTCTCCGGCAATGCTAAGAGCACCAAGATAACCTTAAAAGTTTAAGTATCGAGGAGCAATAGAATAGTCAATAAAATAGCCTGTACGTCATTCAGGACAACCCTGCATTACTAGAGTTGACCTAGTGTACGACAAGCTCAATGAGTCATAACTGTCATTTAAAACCATTTAGAATAATCTAAACCGTATTTAAATATGACGCCAATTATAACAAAAAACTGCTGGGCTAACAGCAGTTTTTTGTTATGGTTTTAAGAATATCTGATTATTGGTAAGTAAGTTGAGTAAATAGTTAGTACCCATCAAAAGTAAACATGAGATATAGATACTAGCCTTATAATCTAAGACTTATTTATTTTTTTGGATATCTTCTTCACTAGCCGTACCGCCTAGCTCATCGTCTGCTAAAGGCACAGTCGTAGCTTCTGCTAAACTATCAGGAGAGTTATCAGCACGAGGATTGATATCTTCTACAAGTTGATTAATCTCTTGTTCTTGCTCATCCATATCTTTTACTGAATTGCTCATAGTAACTCCTATTTATATTTAACTCATATATTCATACTTAAGAAGCTATTTATCTTCCTTCGTTTCCAAGTTATCAGCAATACGCTCTGCGGCAGCTTCAGTGTCTTCTGTATGATTATCTTCCGTCTGGCTTTTAAGCGCTGCTTTGGCAGAATCAGAACGTTGTTGCTCAAATTTGGTATCGTTTGGATTAGGCTGTGTCATCGTGTTATATCCTTATAGATAATGAATAAAAATTACTCTAAGTTGAAACGATTGGAACTTATGTTAAAGCTTTATCAATCGCTGCGACGAAATTATTAATATCATCTGGGTTGCGAGAGGTAATCAGATTACCGTCTATCTGCACGCTTGCGTCTATGAATTTTGCCCCAGAATTTTCTAAATCAAGTTGTAGAGTATGATAAGCCGTTAATGTTTTACCCTTAGCTATACCAGTATTGATTAATATCCAAGGCGCATGGCAGATAACAGCAAGCGGTTTACCAGCCTCATTTATAGCAGTAATAATACTATGTGCATCTTCGTTACCACGCATGGTATCAGCATTAACCGTACCACCCGGCAAAACCAAAGCATCATACTCAGCAGGTTTTGCGTCTTTTGCAAAAATATCAGCGGTAAAGGTATCGCCTTTGTTGACGTCTTGCTGCATACCTTGAACTTCTTTTTCTTTATTAGTCGTTATTAGAAGTGTGCTGTAACCTTTGGCTTTTAGTTGGCTGTTAACCTCTTCATATTCTGCTTGTTCAAAGTTGTTATGAAGTAAAAAAGCAATCGTTCTCATAGTACTTCCTATTATTTGTAAATTATCTTTATGACTGAATGATTTTCTTATAATTGTAGAAATTAATTTATATGAATTAATGTCTTATTATTTTTATTTAGTTTTACTGCTCAGATTTATCATTATCATTATTTTATTCAACGAAATTTATAGTAAATCCATTTTTTATTATTATCATCCTTTCATATTGTACTTTTTGTAATTTCTTATTATTTTCATCCATGTCATGCTTTCCTTAACTGACTTAATCAAGATACAAAAAAAGCAGGTTTCACTATAGGTGAAACCTGCAATAAAATGTGACGATATGTGATTTGTGTGAACTCTTAGTAAGTTTTGCAGCTTTTAAGTTATAAATCTAGCCAAATTTACGTGTTGAAATTACAACTGAATCAGCTTTTTAGGTTGCAATCGACCATTTAAGCTCACTGCCCCTAGACCAATAAACGCGCCCTGCTCATCGATAAGACGAATATCTATCGGTATTTCATGTACAAATTGCTGCTCGTTATCATTGTTAGTATCTTCAATATTTTGACTATGAGCAGCGCTGTTATTGTTAGCAGCTAAATGCTGATCGATAGCTGTTGTGATATAACTTTGCACATCATCAGTCAACTGATCCATAACATTCAAGCGTTGACCCATTTGTACGCGCTCGCACTGCTCTGACGATAGTGACAGCTCAGCACTAATATCAATGCAGGCATCTACTGGCAATAGATATGTCTGACGTTGTTCTAATGGCAATGCTTCTAAATCTGCAAGCGCAATTGTCTCATCGATTTTAAAATCACCCACTTGTAGACGACGTAGTGCCGTCAAATGGCCAAGTGTAGCCATAGTTTTGGCAATATCTTCTGCCAATACGCGCACATAAGTGCCCTTTGAACAGGTTACTGTTAACTGGATTTGCTGCTTATCGATTGCTTTTAACTTAATGGCTTTAAGGACAATGTCTCTTGACGGGCGGTCTACTTCTATACCAGCACGAGCATATTCATAGAGTTTTTTGCCATCTTTTTTTAAGGCAGAATACATCGGTGGAATTTGCTGCTGAGCACCTAAAAACTGCTGAGCAACTTTGTCTAATATCACATCATTAAACGCTGGAATCGGTGCCTCAGCAGTGACTTGCCCATCGGCATCACCGGTATCAGTTTGACTGCCAAGTAAAATAGTCGCTTGATAAGATTTATCCGCATCAAGCTGATAGTGACTGAACTTGGTCGCTTCACCCAAACAGATAGGCAATAATCCTGTTGCCATTGGATCAAGTGTGCCAGTATGACCTGCTTTCTTACTATCATGGTTAGGCGATTTAAATAAATATTTTACCTTTGAAACCACTTGCTGAGAAGTCATACCTTGAGGCTTATCGACTAAAATAACACCAGAAACTTTAATCTTGTTAGGGTGATTACTAGACTTTTTATCCGCTTGTGTAGAGGCTTTTGTAGAAACAATCGACATAATGGCTTTTACCCTTCTACTCTTCGTTTTCTTGCTCGTCAGACTCATTTTCTTCAGTTTTAATAACCGCTTTACTGATTAAATCCATCATATAATTACCACGAGCAGTCACTTCATCATAATGAAAGCGCAAACGCGGTGTTGTGCGAGTTTTCAAGCTATGACTCAGCTCAGTACGCAAGAAGCCTGCTGCTTTATTTAGCACCTTGATACTTTCTTCATGATTTGACATAGTCATAGCATCATTGAGCTCAGGCTCCATAATGGTCACATACACATCAGCATAGCCCAAATCTGGGCTGACTTTAACGCTAGAGATAGTGACAAAACCTGTCAGACGAGGATCATTGACCGCGTCGCGGATAAGGACAGCAAGCTCACGCTGAATCTGATCAGCTAAACGTTGTAAACGTTGGTTCATGTTATTACCTTGTTTTTATTGATCAATATAATCAGTTATTAATAAGTTTAACGACTAATATTTGTTAAAAAAGGCCTAGCAGGATGTACCTGTTAGGCCTAAGTACAGCTGAATATTTATAAGATAGCTAATCCATCATGCCATGCGCAGTTAATAAAGCGGATTGCATGATGCACCATCCTAATTTTACCAGTGACTTTAGATAGTACGTGCGAACTCTTGAATCTCAAAGACTTCGATTTTATCACCAGCTTCTACATCGTAACCGCGAACGGCTAGACCACATTCCATGCCCGTACGTACTTCATTAACGTCTTCTTTGTAGCGACGTAATGACTGTAATTGACCAGTAAAGATAACTTGGTCATTACGTAATACACGGATAGGTTTGTTGCGATAAATCGTACCTTCAACCACCATACAACCAGCAGCTGCACCAAACTTACTAGAGCGGAATACTTCACGAACGTCTGCAACACCCAAGATTTTCTCGCGATGTTCTGGCGCAAGCATACCGCTCATTGCCGCTTTCACATCATCAATCAAGCCATAAATAACGCTGTAATAGCGAATATCCATGTTGGCAGAATCTGATTTACGACGTGCGGTAGCATCTGCACGAACGTTGAAGCCTAGCAATACCGCTTCACTAGATTCTGCTAGCGTCACATCTGACTCAGAGATAGGACCAACGCCTGAGCTGATCACACGAACTTTAACTTCATCCGTCGATAACTCATTCAATGCGGCAAGTAGTGCTTCAAGCGAACCACGAACATCGGTTTTTAGAACAATATTTAGGTATGAAACATTACCCTGTTCCATCTGATCAAACATGCTCTCTAGACGCATCGCGTTTTGACGCTCAAGCTGACGCTCGCGCTCACGGTTGGTTCTAAAGTCCGCGACTTCACGGGCTTTTTTCTCGTCCGTTAAGACTAAGAATTCACTACCAGCTGCTGGCGTTTCAGGTAAGCCTAATATCTCTACAGGGATAGAAGGTCCAGCTGATTGAATACGTTTGCCATGTTCATCAGTCATCGCACGAACTTTACCGTAATATTCACCAGCTAAGACTAAATCGCCTTGTTTTAATGTACCTTTTTTGACAAGGACACTAACGACAGGACCACGACCTTTTTCAAGTCTTGACTCAATAACCACACCTTGAGCAGGACCATCTAATGGTGCTTCTAATTCCATTAGCTCAGCTTGTAAGCTAATAAGCTCTAGCAGCTCATCAATACCATCACCTGTCTTGGCTGAGATACGAGCCATAGGAGTATCGCCACCCCAATCTTCCGATACCACTTCTTTTGCAGTCAATTCGTTAAGAACACGATCAGGATCAGCACTTGGCTTATCCATTTTGTTGATAGCAACAATCAGCGGCGTACCAGCAGCACGAGCATGATCAATCGCTTCTTCAGTTTGCGGCATCATGCCGTCATCTGCAGCAACGACCAATACAACGATATCTGTCGCTTGAGCACCGCGTGAGCGCATTGCACTAAAGGCGGCGTGTCCTGGAGTATCAAGGAAAGTAATAACACCACGCGCTGTTTTCACATGATAAGCACCGATATGCTGAGTAATACCACCTGCTTCGCCCGTAGCCACTTTCGTTTCACGAATTTTATCTAGTAATGACGTCTTACCATGATCAACGTGACCCATGATAGTGACTACTGGTGGACGCGTTTGTACGTTACTGCTGCGCTCATCAACAGCATCTTGTAGATCGTCTTCAACTTTAGTATCACTGACGGGTACTGGATTGTGACCCATCTCTTCTACAATTAGACTAGCAGTTGCTTGATCAATCATGTCTGATTCGCGAGCAATTTCACCCATTTTCATGAGTAACTTAGTCACTTCACGAGCTTTCACTGCCATGCGCTGGGCAAGATCAGAAACCGTGATTTGCTCACTGATTTCTACATCATAAACAATTTTTTCGACAGGTTTTTCAAATTTATGCTGTGAAGACTGGCTTGAACGTAGACCGTTTTTGCGGTTCTTAATTTCACGCTCGTCTTGATTTTTACGACGACCACGGCCACGTGCACTAGTGGTACTGGTGCCACGCTTGATTTCACGACGTTCTTTCTCAAACGATTCTTCTAATGCGTCACCGACCAAACCTTCTGCCAATGGCTCATCTTTACGAACTTCAGTTGCGGGCTGATCAGTATATTGACCAGCCATTTTACGCATTTGCTCAAGCGTACGCTTTTGCGCTTCTTCAGCTTGGGTACGGCGTGTTTCAGTTTCGATCTCGCGTAAACGAGCTTCTTCCTTTTCACGCACTTCACGAGCTTTACGCTCAACTGCCGTCTCAACTTTTGGTTTCGTCGCTGTCACTTTCTTCTTAGGTTGTTCTTTCGGCTTAACTTCAATAGTAGTCTTGCCGCCTTTTTTCACAACCACTGACGTTGAAATATCGTCATTCTTGTCGTCTGACTTTTTGCTAGAGCCAAGGCTTGCACGCATCGCAGCTAAAGTAGCAGCTTGACGCTCCTCAGATTTTTTCTTAGTAGCAGCACGGTCTTCGGCGTCTTTAGCAGCACGTGCTTGCGACTCAATCATCGCTTGCTCACGTGCAGCCAATTCTTCAGCCATCTTTTCTGGGTCAGGCTTCTCGAACACTTTCTTTTTACGCACTTCAACATTGACGCTCTTAGATTTGCCCGAAGAGCCAGTCACACGCGCAGTACTAGTCGTTTTAGACTTCAGACTAATGCGACGCTTTTCTTCCTGTCCATGACTTTGCTTTAAATACGTCACCAACTTTTCCTGCTCAAGCTCAGTGACTAAGTCACCCTCTGCACGCGCAGGCAGTCCAGCATCTACCAATTGCTGTTGTACAGCAATTGCGGTTTTGCTTACCATATCTGCCAGTTCTTTGACGGTCTTATCTGCCATTTATTATCACCTACTGTCTATTATTTGCTATATGTTCAATTCAGTTGTTGGCTACAAATGATTGGGGTAAGGCTGATATAAATTTTGCTCATACCAACACTTTATTATCGATAGCATATCACCAAAAGACAGCGATATGCAGTTACCGCTTATTCATTGAACCAAGATTCCCGAGCTTTCATGATGAGTTTTCCTGCGGTTTCAGTATCTAAGTCTTCGATATCTTCTAAGTCGAAGACGGCTTGTTCTGCCAAGTCATCCACCGTAATGATGTCTTTTTGAGCCATTTTATAAGCCCAACTGACTGTCATTCCTTCAAGATCTTGTAGTTCCTGACTTGGCTCTTTCATGTTCTGTTGTTTGACCAATTCGTCTGCAATAACGACTTCTTTCGCACGCTCTTGGATCATATCAATCGCTTCATCATCTAATCCTTCAATATCGTAGAAGGTTTCGACAGGTACATAAGCCACTTCTTCAATACTGGTAAAACCAATATCGACAAGTGCTTGTGCTAAGTCTTTATCCACTTCTAGGCGTTCATAGAATAGTTCGATGAATGCTTTAGATTCGTTTGCTTGACGCTGCTGATACTCTTCTTCTAGCATCATATTTAGCTTATAGCCAGTCAGCTCAGAAGCTAAGCGTACGTTTTGACCTTGTGAGCCAATCGCACGTGCTAGCTGATCATTGGTACTAAAGATAATATCAGCCGTTTGCGTATCTTCATCTAGGATGATACTGCTTACGTCTGCAGGCTCTAAAGCGCTGATGATAAATTGGGCAGGATCATCTGACCAAACCACTACATCAATACGCTCGCCATCAAGCTCTTGCTGTACTGCTTGGATACGTGTACCACGCATACCAATACAAGCACCAACCGGATCGATACGATGATCGTTGGTCTTAACCGCTATTTTAGCACGAGTACCCGGTAAGCGCGCGACGTTACGGATTTCGATAATTTGTTCTGCAATCTCAGGCACTTCTTTTTGCATCAATGCCGAGAGCATTTCAGGATGAGTACGTGATAGAAGCAACTGAGCGCCGCGATTTTCACGGTTCACATGATATAAGATGGCATTGATACGCGATTTTGCGCGCAATTGCTCACGTGGTAGCATCTGATCACGTGACAGATAACCCTCAGCATTATCACCTAAGTCAATGATGTAACCATCACGGGTTTGTTTTTTGACTTCGCCATACATCATCTCGCCAACACGTGGCTCGAAAGCATCTGCTACTAAATTACGCTCAGCTTCACGAATCTTTTGGATGATAACTTGTTTGGCTTGAGTGGCAGCAATACGACCAAACTCGATCGACTCAATTTGCTCTTCTTTAATATCACCGATTGACCATTCTTCTTGATCAAGGTCAGTAATCGCAAGCTGACAAGCAGGCATTTCATGGTCTTCATCTGCAACCACTGTCCAATAACGATAAGTATCATAATCGCCTGTTGTACGGTCAATTGAGACCCGCACTTCTACTTCCGGCTGATCGGTATATACTTTTTTCTTAGTCGAGACGACCAAAGCATCTTCGATTGCTTCAAAGATATCTTCAGGATTTAAGCCCTTCTCGTTACTGACAGTTTCTACTACCGTTAAGATTTCACGACTCATACTATGCCTGTCCTATCATTTTTTAATTGACTTAAATTTTATAATTTTTGACTTACTCTATATTTTCACCATCAGTCATCTAAGCTATTAGACTAACCGCGTTTATACACTAAAAGCTCTAATAGCGAATAGATTAAGCATCTTCGTAAATCAAATTGGCTTTATCAATATTGCTTAATGCAATCTCAAACTGCTCACCATCAGTGGCAGTCAGCTTTAAAGAGGTGGCATCGATACTATTCAAAGTACCAGTTGCTTTACGGCGTTTTTTATCACCTTCACCAATCGCTTGTATCAAACGCAAGCTCACTGTCTGACCGACATAAGCATGCATTTGCTCATCTGAAAAGAACGCACGGTCAAAACCAGGTGAAGAGACTTCTAAAATAAACTCACCGGAAATCGGGTCATGAACTTCAAGAATACCGCTCACTTGGTGATTCACTGCTGCACAGTTCTCAATCGTTACTTGTTTATTTTGAGCTTGCTCTTCTGGCAATGCCTCAATATAAATGCGTAACAAAGAGCGATTGCCCTGTGGTGCAAACTCTATACCCCATAGTGCCACATCGCAAGCCGCGACGGCAGGGGCAATGATATTAGTCAATTCTGTAACTTTAGTCGAAAGCTTCATAATCTATTTATATTTTCCTATTCACTTATCTATCTTACTTAATAAATCCTGCTGAAGTTTTTCTTCATCATTATTTAATAAGAACCTATCGTTATTTAAACCACAGTGATTGTCTTATGCTTAAATTATAAACACAAATGATATCTACCGGGTATTTATATCAGGGTAAGCTTGACAAATATCAAGCTCAGCCGCGCTATGCTTTTATTACTTATAAAGCAGTACTATCGATAAAAGAGTGAGGAATAAAAGATAGTGTGCTTAAGTATCATCGCGCCATGAATGACATGTGATGACAAGCTTCTATAAATGGTATCGCACTCTATAGACATAGAGCTTAGCATAAGTAGGATAGATATCGCGATTACACAGACCATCAGATACAAAAAAACCCACAAGCATAATGGTGGGCTAATTGTTACTGACAAATTTAGTGTGCAAAACATCAGTATAAAAAGTGGTAGCGGGGGCTGGATTTGAACCAACGACCTTCGGGTTATGAGCCCGACGAGCTACCAGACTGCTCCACCCCGCATCAATCTAGAACGCGTATTATAGGGAGGTTTTATAGTAGTGTCAATCTTTATTTAAAAATAATTTAAATTAAAAATCTTAGCTATTTATGAACGACTCACTTAATACGATACAACTTTAAAACTTGGTGCGATTGGGGGGACTTGAACCCCCACAGCTTGCGCCACCACCCCCTCAAGATGGCGTGTCTACCAATTCCACCACAATCGCATTACTCTAACTGTTCTCTCTATATTCTCAATACCCATTATAGTTGACGCGTAAGGTAAGCATCAAAGGTCTAAGAATTGTAAAAACAGAAAAAGCATTGTAAATGTAACGCTTTCAAATAGCAAGGGCTGCCTACTTAAAAAACTAGAGTAACAGCAGCTACTGAGGATTTTGTGTCAAAGGCCGCGGCGTTTGTGGTGCTGAAACCGGTGCATCTAGACGAAACTGATCTTCTGCCTGCTTACGAGCATGGACTGCAAGGGTCATACTCGTGATAAAAAAGATGGCGGTCAATACAGCTGTCGCGCGTGTTAAAAAGTTGGCAGTGCCCGCTGCACCAAACACTGTACCTGATGAGCCGGCACCAAAAGAAGCCCCTGCATCTGCCCCTTTACCATGCTGTATCAAAATCAAGCCAATCATGGCAATCGCCACGATAATATGCAGGGCTAATATAAACGTAAACATGGTGGCCTCTTTTGCCGCGTAATGACGACTGATAACGAAAAACAAATCGTATGGTGTAATAGTGATAAAGAATGGCGGTAAATGTTGCCATATCGATGATATAAATAGGGCGTATTGTACACGATTGCAAGGGCACTGTTAAACCCACTTTTGCCAACTGATAAAGACATTTTGTGAATAACAATTACAATAAAGACTCGCGTTTTTATTATATCTATCAAGAATCTACTAGATACTGGCTTGGCTAAAAGCGGTGGCAATCGTCAGAAAGCTGTCAGCTTTCAATGAAGCACCGCCAACTAAAGCGCCATCAATCATAGGATCAGCAGCAAAGCTATTAGCATTATCAGCATTGACACTACCGCCATACAAAACTGTCATATTAGACAATGAGTCGGCAAATCCTGCCAACGTTTGCTTGATATGCTTATGAGTGGCGCTGACTTCTGCTACCGTTGGCACTTTACCTGTACCTATTGCCCATACTGGCTCATAAGCAATAATGAGAAGAGTCGGTAATGCCTCAATAAGTTCTGGCTGCTGTGCAATGAATTCTTTGATAACCGCTAACTGATTATCGATGACTGTAAGAGTTTGCTTGGTATCATATTGCGCTTGGCTTTCACCAATGCAAAATACCACGCCTAAATCTTGTGACAACGCATGAATCATTTTTTGCAATAAAGTATCGTTAGATTCTTGATGATACTGACGGCGCTCTGAGTGACCAAGGATTGTCCAAGTCGCTCCAGCATCGACTATCTGCTGCGCCGAACATTCACCTGTATAGGCACCAACACTGGCACTATGCCCACTAACGTCTTGAGCTGCACACAGTATTGATGTGTCTTTTAGGCGACCATTCACTGCTGCTAAATGTATCAAGCTTGGTGCTACCATTATTTGACAACGTGCGGAGTTATCGTGGCTCATTTGCTTGGTTGTACTAATAGCAGCGCATAAGTCGTCCAGTAGTGCGTTTACATCATGGCTCGTTGCTGGATTCTGCTTCCAATTTCCAATTACCCAAGCTTGCATTCTTCTCTACCTTGTCTTATATATGGCTGCCAATATGGCTAATATGCGCGCAAGTATAACAAATATTTCACAAGTGCTATAGTATAGTGCGCCCCAAATCAAAACTGACCTTTCAACCGTTGCTTTAGTAACTATTGCTAAATAATTATTTTTTATGAGCCAATTGAGCTCTACTCACTATAAAACCTTTGCGCTCACGTAAATCCCTATATGATTTTCTCAATATAGGATAAAGTGCAGACAATCGATTTTTTTATCTCAAACCCGTATTTAAAATAACTATTTTAATAATTAGCTCAACTATCAACGATAAAATGGCAATAAGTAAAACATGGTGAATAGCCTGCTATTTAGGTAAATATATCGCCTACCAGATATCGAGCAAGGAGAAGTCTTAATGTCTATCACAACCAGTAAATACGGTGGCTTAGCACAGCAACTGATTAGCGAAGGTATCGTAAGTGAAGCGCATATGAAAGCGGCGCAGACTGATTCGCAGCAGCAGCAAGTAGGACTGGTCTCTTATCTGGTAGAGCATAAGCTCGCCAATGCCTATCAATTGGCTCAAATGCTATCGCAAGCATTCGGCGATCCTTTATTTGATCTTGATACGCTCAGCTCAGAGGTCATCCCAAAAGACTTGGTCGACGAAAAAATCGTCCGTAAGTTTAATGCCTTGCCAATGTTTAAGCGTGGGCAACGCTTATTTGTGGCACTGAGTGATCCGACCCGTATCGATGCGATTGATGCTATTGCCTTTAACTCTCGCTTGTCGATTGAAACAGTCGTGGTCGAAGAAGATAAGCTTAAAAGGCGTATTGAAAGCTTCTATGCTGATAGCATGCAGAATTTTGATAGCTTTTCTAATAGTGATTTGCATATTGGCTTTGATGAGAGTCAAGAAGAAGATAACGGCGAGACCAAAATCTCTGATAGCGTCGAGGAAGCACCGGTCGTCAAGTTTGTTAATAAAATGCTAGTAGATGCCATTCGTATGGGTGCGTCCGACTTACATTTTGAGCCCTATGAAAAAAGCTATCGAGTGCGCTTTCGAGTTGATGGGGTCATGCAAAAAATGGCCAACCCGCCCGTACAACTCGCGGGGAAAATTGCTGCGCGTTTAAAAGTGATGTCACAAATGGATATCTCAGAGCGCCGGGTGCCACAAGATGGTCGTATTAAGCTTAAGATATCTAAAGATAAGGCCATCGACTTTCGGGTAAGCTGCCTACCTACCTTGTTTGGTGAAAAGCTGGTTTTGCGTATTCTAGATCCCTCATCAGCCATGCTTGGTATTGAAGCGTTGGGCTATGAGCCTGACCAACAAGATATGTTCTTGGAGGCGTTACATAAACCGCAAGGGATGCTTCTTATCACAGGTCCTACTGGCTCTGGTAAAACCGTCTCACTTTATACTGGTATTAATATCTTGAACACGGGTTCGACCAATATTTCGACTGCTGAAGATCCTGTCGAAATTAACCTTGAAGGTATTAATCAGGTCAACGTCAATCCAAAAGTGGGGTTGACTTTCTCCACCGCGCTTAAGTCTTTCTTACGCCAAGATCCTGATATTGTGATGGTTGGTGAGATTCGTGATCTTGAAACTGCTGAGATTGCGATTAAAGCGGCACAAACAGGCCATATGGTACTTTCAACCTTACATACCAATTCAGCGCCCGAAACGTTAACGCGATTACGCAATATGGGTGTCGCTTCCTTTAATATTGCTACTTCCGTGAACTTGGTCATTGCTCAGCGATTGGCACGGCGCTTATGTAAAAACTGTAAAAAACCTATTAGTATCCCACGTCAAAGTCTGCTTGAGCTTGGCTTTACAGATGCTGACTTAGACAATACAGACAATATAATCTACGAGCCAGTCGGTTGTAATGAGTGCCGTGAAGGCTACAAAGGCCGTGTGGGCATTTATGAGGTGATGAAAGTCACTCCAGATATTTCACGTATTATCATGGAAGATGGTAACGCGATAGATATCAAAGATGCTGCACTTAAAAACGGTTTTAGAGACTTACGTCGCTCTGGTGTTTTAAAGGTTTTACAAGGCGTCACCAGTATTCAAGAAATGATGCGCGTGACTTCTGAATAGCATATTTGGTTGAAAAGTTTGGTACAGATATTGCTTTGAGTAAAGTTCATTATGTCCGTAAAGCTTGTCGTTTAATTACTATTAAACAATAATAGCCAGTAGGAAAAATAAAACAGATAAACACTGGTTTTTTGCGCTAAAATAAAGTATATCCGCTTAAAACAATGGGTTAACTACGTTTTATAGCAGGCATTATCTATATTAGACCATTTTTTGAAGGAACGGACATGGCAAAAGCTAAGACCGACATGCTGTTAGACTTTGTATATGATGGCGTCAACCGTCGCGGGCAAAAGGTAAAAGGTGAGACGACCAGTCGTAGCTTAGAGCTTGCCAAAGCCACGTTGCGCAAACAAGGTATTACGGTTAAAGGTATCAAGAAAAAGCCAAAACCCTTATACACCTTTAAAAAGTCTATCAAGCCTATCGATATTGCTATTTTTGCACGTCAATTAGCAACCATGATGAAAGCTGGGGTGCCATTGACTCAATCCTTTGAGATTGTCGCGGACTCTCTCGATAATCCAAGTATGAAAGATTTGGTGTTACAAATCAAAGCCGATATTGAAGCGGGTGGTACTTTTGCATCGGCATTACGTCGCCATCCCCGCTATTTTGACGATCTTTTTTGCTCGCTTGTCGATTCTGGCGAGCAGTCAGGTGCGTTAGAAACCATGCTAGAGCGAGTTGCGACTTATAAAGAGAAAAGCGAGCTGTTAAAAGCTAAAATTAAAAAAGCCATGAAATATCCTATCGCGGTCGTTGTAGTTGCTATTATTGTCACCATTATTCTGCTTGTTAAAGTCGTTCCAGTGTTTGCTGATTTATTTGGCTCTTTTGGTGCAGAATTACCTGCTTTTACCCAAATGGTCGTAGGTATGTCTGAGTGGATGCAAGCATGGTGGTTCATCTTAATTGTATTTATTGGTGGCGCTATTATTGGCTTTTCAGAAGCTAAGAAGCGTTCAAAGAAATTTCGCGATGTCTTAGACCGTGCGGTATTAAAAGCGCCAATATTTGGCAATATCGCTTACCAAGCGGTGATTGCGCGTTTTGCTCGTACGCTGTCTACGACTTTTGCTGCCGGCGTACCGCTTATTGATGCGCTCGATTCTACTGCTGGTGCAGCCAATAATGTAGTTTTCTATAACGCTATTCAGCAAATCAAAAATGACGTCTCTACGGGACAACAATTACAGTTCTCAATACGTTCAACCAATTTATTTCCAAGTCTTGCTATTCAAATGGTAGGTATCGGTGAAGAGTCTGGTAGCTTAGAAGAGATGCTCGATAAAGTAGCAGTCTATTATGAAAACGAAGTTGATAACGCTGTTGATGGTTTGACCAGCTTGATGGAGCCGCTTATTATGGCGGTACTTGGCGTATTAGTTGGTGGTTTGGTCATTGCCATGTACTTACCAATCTTCCAGATGGGCTCAGTAGTAGGTTGAAAGCTAATTAAAGGACAGCTAATTCATGCAATTTATACAGTTACTACAAGAAAATATGACCATTGCTTTGGTCGTATTTGGTCTACTAGGGCTGTGCGTCGGTAGCTTCTTAAACGTGGTAATTCATCGCACTCCATTGATGATGGTATCGGCTTGGCGAAAAGAGTGTAGCCAGTTTATGTATGAGCAAGCAGATATGCCGCGTGAGCATACGATGCCACTAGTTAATATTGTTGCCACTGATACACCTATTACCTTAAGTAAACCAGCATCGCGCTGCCCGCACTGTGCCCACAAAATTAAGTGGTATGAAAACATACCTTTAATTAGCTGGATAGTACTACGCGGACGTTGCTCAGAGTGCAAAGCGGCTATCGGGCTTCGATATCCTATCGTTGAGCTGGTCACTGCTCTGCTATCTGCACTAGTCATTTATCATTTTGGCGTTAATATGGTAGGGCTGTCGGCATTAGTTTTAGTCTGGACACTCATCGCCTTAACTGGTATCGATTTTGATACTCAGTTATTGCCTGACCGCTTAACTTTTCCATTAGCAGGGCTAGGATTGGCGGTCAATTCACAAGGTTGGTTTGTGCCCCCTACTCAGTCGATATGGGGCTTGTTATTGGGATTTTTATCGTTATGGATAGTGGTCAAGATATTTTATTTAATCACCAAAAAGCATGGCATGGGACAAGGCGACTTTAAATTATTGGCAGTACTGGGTGCGTGGCTTGGACCTATGATGTTACCCTTGATTATTTTATTATCATCATTGCTCGGCTCTATCGTTGGGCTTATCTTGATGAAAAAACAAGGTGAGAGCAAGCCTTTTGCCTTTGGTCCTTATATTGCTATTGCCGGTATTGTGGCATTGTTATACAGCTCAGATATCGTTAATTGGTATTTAGGTATGTATACTTAAGCAGTAGCCATTTCCCAATAGTTATGTGTAACCTTCCATTGATTACAGTCATTATCCTTCTATCAGTCAGATAAGTCATCATTATGTCAAAATACGCAGCAGCACCTTCACCTTATTCGCATCAGCCGCAAACGCCTGAGCATAAAAGTAAAACATTGGTAGTGGGTTTAACGGGTGGTATCGGC
The DNA here is from genome assembly GCF_025642195.1 of Psychrobacter sp. SC65A.3. Classification (NCBI taxonomy): domain Bacteria; kingdom Pseudomonadati; phylum Pseudomonadota; class Gammaproteobacteria; order Moraxellales; family Moraxellaceae; genus Psychrobacter; species Psychrobacter sp. SC65A.3. The sequence continues at coordinate 2,919,088 of NZ_CP106752.1, forward strand.
AGTGGCAAATCAGCCGCCAGCGACTGGTTCGCACAGCAGGGAATCGATATTATTGATGCAGATGTCATTGCACATGAAGTGGTGGTCAAAGGCAGCTCAACATTGCGCAAGATCCAGAGGAAATTTGGTGATTGGGTGCTAAATGCTGATGGCGATATGGACCGCGCCGCTGTACGAACCCATGTGTTTACTTACCCTGATGCTCTAATTGAACTTGAAGCGATTACCCATCCCGCGATACGCGAAGCTGCAAAAAAGCAATTGGCAGAGAGTACCTCGCCGTATGTAGTGTTGTCAGCGCCGCTATTAATTGAAGCAGCAGAAGCTGGGCTTGCCAATTTATGTCAACGTATTTTGGTGATGGATGCTACGGAAAATACCCAACTTGCGCGAGCCAGTCAACGTGATGCGCTAAGTGTGCAAAAAATTGAAGCCATTATGGTCAATCAGCTTAGCCGTGAAGAGCGCAATCGTCATGCGGATGATGTGGTATTAAATGAGAGTGATCTTGCGGCGCTATATGTACAATTAGAGCCGCTCCATCAAGACTATCTTAAGCTTGCCCAGCAGCTAAAGTTCGCTGCCGATTAATCTCATACAAAGCCATACCTGTCGCCACACTGACATTCAAGCTTTGCAAGTTGCCATGCTCGTTGCCTGACATCGGAATATAAACCAGCTCATCGCAGCTTTCTGTTGTCAGGCGACGCATCCCCTCACCTTCTGAACCCATGATAATAGCCGTCTTACCAGTCAGATCTGCAGCATGGATTGGTTTGGCATCGGCATTAAGAGCGGTACCAAACACAAAAACGCCGGCATTTTTAATTTTTGTCAGCGTGCGTGCCAGATTGGTCACGCTAACAATAGGCATCATTTCAGCCGCGCCGACTGATACTTTGGCAACCGTTGGCGTCAAGCTAGCTGCATGATGTTTCGGACAAATGACTGCATCGACACCCATGGCTACTGCTGTACGCAAACAAGCGCCAAAATTATGGGCGTCCGTAATTTGGTCTAGTACCAGTAACAAACAATCATCTCGACCAGCAAGCGTATCTAGCAAACCTTCATCAGCAAAGCCTAAAGGACGGGCGTTCAGCACTACGCCTTGATGTTGCGGGCTACCACACAGCTGAGTAAGTTTGTCTTTTTGCGTTGGTTGAATACTGATGCCATTATCACGTGCTTGCGCCATAATAGACTGTACATGACTGTCAGTCTCGCGCCCTTGCTGTACAAACAAGCTCAGTCCATCAAGAGGACGGTATTCGAGCAAGGCATCAATGGCATGAATGCCATAAAAATAGGTAGGTTTTGCCATAATAGGCCTATTGATTATAAAGTGGGTATTGCACAGTGTTATAAAAAACATGCAATAAAAATAGAGATGTGTAATTGTAGCAATTAATGACCAGCTTCATCTAAATAATGTCAGCAAAAAAAAGAAATAAACCTCATAAGATTTATTTCTTTGGAATCATTGGCTTTTGGCTTCATCAATTATATAACGATACTTTGAGGCACATTAGCCTTCTAAGTGACAAATATACTGGACGATCTGTTCTGTGCGTAAATTGAAACCGCTATTACCTTCAACCACGAATGACTGTCCTGCGCGGTAGTAGCTGAAATCCTCTTCCCCATTTATTTTGACTTCGCACTCACCGCTAGTGATTTCAATACGTTCAGATGTATTGGTACTAAAGTGATAATGCTCGACCAAATTATCACAAGGTAAGATAACACCTAATGTTTTATGACGACCGTCCTCGAACATAATGGTATGGCTTGAGCAACGACCATCATAGGATATCGTGGCTTGAGCATTGACTGTTACATTAGTAAATTGCGCCGCTGTCATAGTGGCTTCCTTATCAAATAATTATTGCCAACTAAAAAACCAAATTGAATGTGTAGATAAGCAAATGCTTAGATAAGCGTTGTTATATCTACCTTTTACCATCGACTCTAAATCATTTTTACTTTACTGTACGCTGATTATAGAATTGATTTATCTTATAGGTTTAAAAATAACCATTTATTACTGATACTTACTGACACACAGGTTTGTATCATGTCCTACAAGCTAACTGCTCTGTCGTAGAATGCACGAAAATCTGGTGGTAAGAGTTTATCATTATGTGAGATTATGCTACCACATTATATCTATAAAGTTTGTTACAGCGGCAGGAAAGTTCCGCTTATTATGATGGCTTTAAGTGATGTTATTGATTACCTTTAATATTTGTATTTAAGATTATTTGCCACCATACTATTTGCCAATTGCATTTATCTATGTTGCAGTATGAACTGAACCGATTCATTCCTTTATTTAACCTATTGTAGAGATAACCTCCTTGTACGACATTACATCGTATTTGAGGTTTGTTGTCTGTCATGAGAGGCGTTGATGCTAGTATCATTAACTTTAAATCAGTTTGCGTTAATTGCTCAGCATGAGCTGAGTGTGGCTGAAGGCTTCAATGTCATCACTGGTGAAACAGGCGCTGGCAAATCGCTATTACTCGATGCGCTGTCTTTATGTATCGGCGAGCGCGCAGACAGTGCGATGGTCCGGCATGGCGCGGCGCACGCGGATATCTACGCGCAATTTGATGTAGAAAACAATAGTATCATTGCTGAATGGTTTGCCAAAAATGAGCGGGCGTTAGAAGAGCCAGATGTATTGATTCGCCGCCAGCTTAGCAATACAGGGCGCTCAAAAGCATGGTTAAATGGCACACCTGTCAGTTTGGCCGAGCTTAAGAGTTTGGGTGCATTGCTGGTCAATATTCATAGTCAACATGCTCAGCAGGCGCTACTCAAGCCACAATTTGTAGTGCAATGGCTAGATGAAATGGCACAGATAACTTCTCTTGCTACGCAGACCTCAAGTAGCTATCAAGCTTATCAGCAACTTAAACGCCGCGCTGACGATCTCGCTAGCCGTGAAGCTCAGCGCCAAGATCGTATTCAACTGTTGCAAAGCCAGTTAGCAGATATCGCACCGTTATTGGTCGTTGATTATGCAGAAGTAGAAGCGGAACACGAAGAATTATCTAATATTGAAGCACTAATGATAGAGGCCAGTCATGGTTTGCATTTACTCGATAATGATACCGATGAGCCCGATGTAATGACCTTGCTCGGGCAAGCAATTAAACTATGCGACAATCAAATGAGCGTAAGCCAAACCTTTGAGCAAGCCTCAGAACAGCTGCATTTGGCGCAGCAGCAAATCACTGAAGTGACTGGCTTATTGTCAGATTATGCTGAGCAGCAATTGCCTGACCCTGAGCGTTTGCAGTCATTAGACAGTTTAATCAGTTTAGGTCATCGCCTATCACGTAAGCATAACTTGCCAGCGAGCGACTTGATTCATGAAGCAAAAGGCTGGGAAGCGCAATTAGAACAATTAGAAAACGAGCCAAGCAGTGATGCAATGGCGGCACAAATTGAGCAAGCATGGCAAGAATATATAGCACTAGCAACGGAGCTAAATAAAAAACGGGCTAAAGCTGCGCCGATTGTCAGCAAACAGCTGATTAAGCAACTACAGCCGCTTGCCCTACCTAATGCACGTTGTGAATTCGTTTTTACTCAAAAGACCGATGTCAGCCAATATAATGGGCAAGGCTGTTATGATATCGATTTGTTATTCAGCGCCAACGTCGGTATGCCGATGCAGCCCCTACACAAAATCGCTTCAGGCGGTGAGCTATCACGTATGGCGCTAGTGATGCAGGTCTTGCAAGCGACCAATGCAGATAATAATGCGGCAAAACCTATGCTGGTCTTTGACGAAGTTGATGTTGGTATCAGTGGCGGTACGGCACAAGTGGTGGGTGAGCTGTTGCGCGCCCTTGGGCAAACGCAGCAATTACTCGCCATTACCCACCAAGCCCAAGTCGCTGCGCAAGCACATCAGCATATCTTGGTACAAAAACACCATGACGAGCAAACTGAAAGTGAGCTTGTCATCTTAACCGAGAGTGCGCAAGTAGATGAGCTGGCACGTATGTCTGGTGGTGTTATTATCACCGATGTCACTCGTGACCATGCACGCAGTTTATTGAGCGATGTTAAATGATCATTAATTGACCACCATAAACACCTTTTTATTGCTAAATCCTTGCTTTAGTTGATTTTTTATTCATTATCGCCATATAGTGGTATCAGCTCTGTTATTTTACCTTTATTAGTAGGTTGCGTTTGTCTCTATGTCCAAAGCCAATTTGACCCATCATTTTTTAATCGCGGCGCCTGAGCTGTCAGACCCACGGTTTGAGCAGGCGCTGATTTATATTTGCCGCCATGATAAACACGGCGCCCTCGGTCTGATGGTCAATCGTCCGTTAGAGCAGGCACGCGTGGGCAAACTGCTAGAAGATCTGGATATTGAGGTTACAGACGCACAGGTGATGGAAGATCTGGCATTAGAAGGTGGACCTATGTACCCTGAGGTTGGCTTTGTACTGCATACAGGGCAGCCAGAATGGGCATCCTCATTTGCCATCTCAGAAAATGTCTGCATCACTACCAGCCAAGATATCCTCAAACGTATTGCAGCCGGTCAAGGCGTTGGTCATTATCAGCTCTGTTTAGGTCATGCCAGCTGGGGTAAAAAACAGCTCGATCGTGAGCTTGCTAACGGCGACTGGCTGGTATGCCCTGCTGATTTAAACTTATTGTTTGATACGCCATTTGAGGAACGTTGGCAAATGGCCGCCGATAAGATTGGGGTCAATTTTGATTATTTAAGCAGCGACATCGGTCATGCTTAATTTCATACGCTGAACGAATACAGAACTAAAACTAGGAAACACCCCTTATTATGGTAGATAGCACTCTTATAAAAGATAGTACTGATACTAGCGTTGCTGAGCCAGCGATTAAGCCACATCTTATCTTAGCCTTAGATTATGGGGTTAAAAAAATGGGCATGGCACTCGGTAATAGCTTGACAGAAACGGCGCGTGCCTTTGATATTTTAGCGATGAATAATGGGCAACCTGATTGGGATAATCTACTCGGTATTATCAAGGTTTGGGGCGTGGCAAAGGTAGTAGTCGGACTGCCGTTAAATATGGACGGTAGCAGCTCTATGCTGTCAAAACGCGCACATAAATTTGCCCGTCGTCTGGCACATAGAATCATGGAGCAGCATTTACCTGTCATCGTATCTCTATGCGATGAGCGCCTAACATCGGTCGCCGCGCGTGAGATAGCATGGGAAAATGGCTGGATTAAACATGAGCGCGCTCCGATTGATGATATCTCTGCCTGTATTTTAATGTCGACCTACTTTGCTGATCCTCATAGCAGTATCGCCATCGACGCCATCAAAGCAGATTAATTGAGCATTAGCTTTCTTTTTAATGTCCCATCAATACCTGATATAGTCGGTTCTACATAAAAGAAATACAAATGTTATCAATCACTACTGGGGTTAATTTTCCTTGCTTGCTGTGCCTACGCAGACAGAGGCTGCGAATAATTAACCCCAGTAGTTCTGTACCCTTTTAAAAGTGAATTAACTGTACCTCCTCAATCCAAACGAATAAATGACTGATTACTATGACCACTGTCTCAGACCACTCTTTGCACAATAGCTCGCGACATGGTTTTGCACCGCTTGCTATTGCGCGTATCAAAGGCGCCCAACGTGTCAACCAAATAGCCGTCTATCTCATTTATGCCGCTATTATTGCTTTTATGGTTTTTGGCACCATTGCTAGTATCAAAGCCTTTCATGACAATCAGCTCCTGTATCAACTATTCTACAACTTACCTTATGCTTTGGTGGCGCTGACCATTCCACTGACGCTATATAATGCCTTTATCATCTATCGCTATCGTCTCAATCAAACCTCGATGGTGATTATGACCATTGGTGTCTCAAGTATTATCCTGATCGGCGGACTGTTATTTGCCGATACGGCTTGGTTAGGATTGGCATCGTGGCTCGGTGTGGCTTTTTTATTTAAGGTGAGCTTTAAGCGCTTCTTTAATTTCTTAGCCCTAGCCGACTTACCTGAGAATCATAACAGCACTGAAAACAATAAAGATATTATCGCTATTGACGCAGAAAATAGGCCTTTATAAAATCATTAGAAAACAAGTATTCAGCTACCAAACTTATCTATTAGGTTTATAAAACAAAATATGACGACTTCAATATTAGACACGACTATTCACCATCATCTAGATACCCAAGGACTGATTTGTCCTGAGCCGGTCATGATGCTACATAAGACGATTCGTAAAGCGGATGGCGGCGATGTGATTGAGATATTAGCCACTGATCCTGCCACTACGCGTGACATTCCTAATTTCTGCCGGCACTTGGGACATACCCTTGTCCATCAAGAAACGCTAAACGATGCGCCAACCTATCGTTATTTAGTCAAGAAAAAGAGCGCTTAGCGCAATATATAATGCAGAAATATCTTTGCATTATAAAAAATACATCATTCACATCTGAAAGGTAGGTCGCGTGTTAGCAACAGAAATACAGTACGTGCAATGGCACGAAAATGAAACCTTATGTCAGGCTCGCTGGTTGTCTCAAAGCAATCATGTGCCGCCTGCACGTATTGTTGTGGTCGACGACAAAACGACAGCCGATGAGGCTTATCGCTTGGCTTGTGCTGGAACGTCAATGCTATGGCGCGGTGACTTTAATAATGCAAGGCAACTGCTGCAAGCCATCACTCGACGCATTGACCGTGCGAATGAGCGTTCTGAGCAGCGTAAAATTAATAAAGCAGCTAATAAAGCAGCTAATAAACCTGCTAAGTCCGCTAAATCTACAGATGAGACTTTGGCACCCTCTAAAGACATCCCTAATCTTTTTCATCAGCAACGCCAAGTCCAATCTCAGCGTTCGCGCCTATTAAGCCGTTTATTATTAGAGCTTGATGCCGGTTATGTCAGCCAGTTACGCCGCGCCCCTGATGTCAGTGCTGCTTGTACCGCTGCTTTTGGTGAGTTGAATGAGTCATGTCTAATTTCATTTCGTGACCTGCAAGGTGCCTTAGGTGCGGCAGGGTGGCGCGTAAAAGGGGTGGCAATCGAAAATTTGGGTTTATCAATCTTCCCACATTATGGCGTCTTTGCACCAACCCGTCATGAATACGTGCAGCTGTTACTCGATGCACCGTTGCCAGCTGTTTATGATGTCGCCTTTGATATCGGTACCGGAACCGGTTTGCTTGCTATTATTCTGGCGCAGCGCGGTGTGAAGCAAGTGATTGGGACAGACTTAAATCCGCGTGCATTAGCCTGCGCTAGTGACAACCTTACACGTTTAGATTTACCTGCAGTGCAATTGCAGCAAGCGGACTTGTATCCGACTGATGCGCCACTGGCTAATCTGCTGGTCTGTAATCCACCTTGGTTGCCTGCCAAGCCAACCTCGCCCTTAGAATTCGCCGTCTATGATGCCAATAGCACGATGTTGCGTGGGTTTTTGCAAGGCGCAAAGCAACATTTAGCTGAGCAAGGAGAGGTCTGGTTGATTCTGTCAGATTTGGCAGAACATTTGCAGTTGCGCAGCCGCGATGAATTATTGGGCTGGTTTGCTAATGCTGGTTTAGAAGTAAAATACCGTCTCGATACCCAACCTAAACACGGTCGAAGCCAAGACGATACTGATCCACTATTTGCAGCGCGTAATGCGGAAGTTACCTCGCTATGGTGTTTGGTAGCTGTTAATACTTAAAGGGTAAAAATGACTTTGCAAAATTTTATTAACTGATAGTCAACTTAATATAAAAAATATCATTTATATCCACTTGTAATTTCTTATACCACTGCCGAGTATGTCTTATGAGCCGCGACCGTGCCGTACAGCAGCGCCAACCAAAAGCGCTGGCCGTAGATGATGAACCGGCTTATATAACCGAATTTCGTCAAGCAATGCTGGCTCGTGGTTTGGCCACGCGTACCCGTAACGCCTATGTGCGTGATTTGCGCTCCTGCGAATTAACCAATCATACGGCATTAACGCGTTGGCAGCCCGAAGATGTGCTGCACTGCCTGTCTATTCTTACTCAAGATGGTAAAACGCCGCGTACGCAAGCGCGCATGCTTTCAAGTTTGCGTCAGTTTTATCTGTGGATGATTGCCAGCAACCTACGTGAAGACAATCCTTGTGAGCGTATCAAAAGCCCAAAACTTGGTCGTCCACTGCCAAAAGATTTGGCAGAAGCTGACGTTGATAATCTCCTTGCCGCGCCCGATAGCAGTACTGCGCTAGGGCTACGTGATAAAGCCATGTTAGAGGTACTTTACGCTTGCGGTTTGCGCGTCAGTGAATTGGTTAATTTGTCTCTTGAACAAGTGAATCTAAACTCAGGCTGGCTACAAATCACGGGGAAAGGCAATAAAACCCGCTTAGTGCCTTTAGGGGAATATGCATCAGATGCGCTTGAAGATTATTTGACGCATGGACGTGGTGATTTGATAGCCTATTTAAAAGCAGGAAATTGCCAAGCAGTGTTTTTAACTGCGCAAGGTGGCTATATGACCCGGCAAAACTTTTGGTATCTGCTAAAGAAATACGCCAAAGTTGCCAGTATTGATAAAGAGCTGTCACCGCATACCTTACGCCATGCTTTTGCTACCCATTTACTCAATCACGGTGCGGATTTACGGAGCGTGCAGTTATTGCTGGGACATAGTGATTTATCGACGACGCAGATATATACCCATGTGGCGACGGCTAGATTGCAAAAACTTCATGCTGAACATCATCCAAGGGGTTAGCTTGCTGATTTACGAGATATTATTACCAATATAAAAACCTATATATTGAAGCAAAAAAACGGCAATATTATAATAATACTGCCGTTTTTTCATACTTAATAGCAACGTAATCTTGCTTATATGCTATAGCGATAATGAGGACAAGCCTGCATATTCTGTGCCTTTTGATAGTACATAACGCTTACTGGTTTCCCCATCCGTTAAGAAGCCACCAAACGTCTGTGATACAGCGCTAAACAGAATAATACTGACAGCAGACAATGCTTCTTCAGCCAACTCTGTGGTATTTAATAGCTCTTTGGCTTTGGCCACACTAATCACAGCACAGCTTTCATTTTCACTAAGACGAGGCTTGCTCTCTTCATTATAGTTTTTATAACAAAAAGCGATAGACACATATTCATCACAACCAGATAGCTCAGCCAAATAAGCTTTGTCGATAGTTTTTACTGCTTCCACACATTTGACACCCGGCTGTTTTTTGAGAGGCTTAATACGCTTACTATGTACAATATGAATAAATGTTTCTTGCGCTGGATTTATTTTCGTTTTGATTTTAGACTTCATATTTAAGCATCCTTTCTAATTAAGTAAAGCTTGGTGAGTTTAATCTTAGTAAGCTGGTACAACTCCTAGTATGACCGTAATTCTTCATATCAAGAAGACACTACAATAAATAGTTGACCAATTAGTTAGCTTTATTAGTATTCCATAGCTTCAATAAGGATGCTATAGCATTTACGATATAAATGCGTAAACGGGTAACTTCAACCTGACATAAATCTGATAATGGTTCCTGTCAAATACCCCTCCTTTAGTGCCCATCACAATTTCCACTAATACGTAGCTGCAAATCTTCCCTTTTATCGTTACAATACTCATCATAATGTGCACCCTGTTCATTTGAGCAATGCACCACCTTTTACTTATCTATAATCCGAGAATTCCATGAGCCATAGACCACCTAGCGATCTATTAGAAAAAGCCAAATACTGGCGCGAAGATATTAATTTTCGCGAAGACGTACTCGGCAAGCCGTTTGATTTTGCGACCACGTGGGGTATTTTTTCACCACAAAAGCTCGATGACGGTAGCTTGATGTTACTTGATTATGTGGATTTTCAGGCGGATGATGACTCGATAGATTTGGGCTGTGGCTACGGCGTTCTGGGTATGGCAGCAGCGCGCGAATGTCCTAATGGTCAGCATACTTTGATTGATAAAGACTTTATGGCAGTAGAATATGCGCGCCTTAATTGTGAAAAGAATGGTCTAAAAAATGTCGATGTACATTTATCAAATGGCTTTAATCACGTGGCCAAAGACAAAGACTTTAGCCTTGTGATGTCAAACTTACCAGCTAAAGTAGGCAAAGAGCAGCATTACCTTTATTTCCTAGATGCTCATGCGCGTATGCGTAAAGGTGGACGCTTTTACGTGGTGACGATTAATGGCTTACGTCAATTTATGAAACGCTCATTTACCGAAGTCTTTGGTAATAGTGAAAAGGTAAAACAGGGCAAGACTTATACGATTACCATGGCAACCAAAGATTAAACGCTAGAATCAGACAAATAAAAAGCACGCTAAATTATAAGGATTTAGCGTGCTTTTTTATGGCTAAACTTTTAGATTTACCTCATTTTGAGAGTTACATCTGCCGTTTCAGTAAATATCCACCCAACAATGCACTGGCAATAATCGGTAATATCACCATCAGTAGCGGCGAAAAGCCTGTCGCCAGCGAGACAAAACCGACCAAATCCTGTACATAGCTAAATAGCAGCCCAAACAATAATGCCACGACAATTCGCAAGCCGAGACTGTGCGTACGCAGGGAGCCAAAGACAAACGAGCAGGCGACAATCACTAGTGACAGAATTGATAAAGGTGATAATAGCTTTTGCCAAAACGCCAGCTCATGACTTAAAGAGCGAGTGCCTTGTTGACGCATAAACAGACGATGCTCATAAAGTTGCGTAAGAGATAAATCCTCAGCTTGACGCGTGAGCAAATACACAGACTCAGGGGCAAACGGTAAACTCAATGTGTCTGTGGGCGATATGGCTTGGCTACTTTCAAAGCCTTGATTAATCATCAGCTTGGTCATATTGTTCAGCTGCCACTCATAACGATATTGCTCGCTCGGCTTGCTGCTAGCGGTAGCAAGCGCCTCGCGCCCGATATATTTACCACCTTCAGCATGAATGGCGGTTTGCAAGTTGCCGTTATTATCTAAGTGCCAACGCTTTACCTGACCGATATTCCCTTTGACATCAGCATAATCGATATACAAGATATCACTACCATCCGGCTTGGCACTGCCGTCTTTTGTATTCTCAAAGCGTGGTTGCACTGTCCAGTAACCGCGTACTGAAGTCACTAGCGAGCTGTTATCCTCACTATTAATCTCATTTGCCAATTGATTGGAATACGGCAACACAAACTGGTTAATGAATAATGCTAATACTACAAAAATCATAGCTGGCTGCAATACCCAACTGACGATTCGATAAACGCTAATACCCGCAGCTCGCATGACGACCAGCTCACTGTTATTGGCCAGCAAGCCCAAACCAACGACCGCACCCAATAATGCCCCTGTTGGGATAAATTGCTCTAAAAAATAAGGCGAGCGATAAAAGATATATCTGATTGCCTCTCCCATCGTATAGCTAGCATCTAGCGAATCAAGCTCAGATAAATAAGAGAATACCAGCTGTAATGCCCACAATCCTATGACCGCAGCGATAATCGCCAGCAAGGCATTTAGTTTCACATAGCGGCTAAGCACTTTGAGGTTAGTCGGTTTTGGGCTAAGTAGAGATTTAGCATTTGGCGAATTCGGCTTCGATGATTTAGAGAATAGAGCACTCATTAGGATTGCCCTCCTTGTGAGCTACTATTTTGATTGTCGGTAACCGTCAAAAGCTCATTTTCTGGCTTGCGAAAGCGCAATCGGTGCTGCACGCGGCTACCCCAATTCATATACAGTGCCAATGCCATAAATCCTAAGATGAGCCATGCATAAGCCCACACGCTTACACTGCCTTTACCGACAGCATTTTTGAGTGAGATGATACCGAGTGCGCAGCTGACAAACAGTAAAATAGAGGGAAATAGGCGTAACCAACGACCTTGACGTGGACGAACTTGCGCCAGTGGTACGGCGAGCATCGGCGCAATAATCATCAGCCATGGTAACGATAAACGATAACCAAGCTCGCCTTGGGCCGCACGCATGGCATTATTACTGCCCACTTGCGCATTGCCTGTTGCCGCTTGCCATAACGGTCCAATCGCTTGCGTCTCGATATTGTCTTCAGTGATGACTTCTTTCGACGACTCCGTCAAGGTAATACGATAGCGATCAAAACCTACTTGATTGTATTTCAAGCTACCAGCCCCGACTTCATAACGGCGACCTTGGAACAAATCCAATTGGGTTACGCCACTATTGCCCGTATCTACTTGTTCAGCACGTTTGGCAAGCGTAATCGTGTCTTTGCTAATATTATTATTGGCAAGCGCTGTGGGCAATTCTGGAATATTGAGCTGTTCGGTAGTTTCGACATCGATGTTATTTTCAAGATCCATGGTACTATTTTTAGCAGTATTATTTTTAGCCCCACTGCCCTTTTTTTCAGGCTCAGACTGAATCAATATCACATCTTGTAATTGTTTTTTATCATCACTTAAACTGCCCACATACAGATGATAATTGCCACTGCTAATAAATTGATTGGGGCGAATTAAGTCAAAGGCACTGGTCAACGCTTGCTGTTGCCAGACATTCTCAGATGAACGCACGCCCCATGGCTTACCAACGATGGATAATGCTGCCTCACCAACGAACAATGCCAAAATCAATGGCGTCATCAAGCGCCCAAGCCGACCGCGCGACACGCCACTGGCATTAATCACTGCCATTTCTTGATCAACATACAGGCGCCCAAATACCAGCATTAACGCAATAAAAAACGCTAATGGTAGGATAAGCTCTAAGAAATACGGTAGGTTATAACCAATGATGGTAAACAGCAAGCCGATGTCTAAATTACCTTCAGCTGCGATACCAAAATAGCGTATCAAACGTCCGCCAAGCATCATTACCACTAAAAACCCCAAGACCAATGCGGTCGTTGAGGCAACTTGTTGGGTCATATAGCGGCGTAATATCACAGTAGGCACTCTTAGCGGTTGTAGAAGTTGGCGTTCGTGCGGTTCATCGCATCTGTATTAATAAGGACAGTTAAGCTTGACCAGAGACGATAGGCATAACCGCTAATGCTAGCATATTTCTAGAAAAAATAGCGTGGAAATGTGTTTGAAAACATTACCTAGCCGTTATCAATAACGCATTTAGTACTCACTCATCAACAGGGTTAAATGGGGACGTAACTGCGCTATTTAAAACCTAATCGCATTATATAAGATATAAGCGCTTTAACTCAGACATCACGATTAAGTCTCTCATGCATGCTTTCTAACTGAATTTGTGTACTGTACGTATCACGTACTGAATACTATCAGCATTAGTTGTTAGTATTTAACGTTAGTTCCCATTCAAAATTATCTAAGATTTAGCATCTACACTTATATCGTCTATTAATTAACGGAGCATAAAATGTCTATTCCCTCTACTTTACTTGGATTAGCTGGTGGTCAATTTAATGAGATTGATTGGTCAAATTGCGCTATCGTCATGATTGATTTTCAGAATGAATATGTTGACGGCGCGATGCCGTTAGGTGATGCCGGTAATAAAGCCACTGCGAACGCGCGCCTGCTACTCGATAGAGCTAGAAACGAAGCTATCCCGATATTTCATGTTACTCATCACGGGCAGGATAATGATAAAATTTTCAATCCATTATCATCAAAAGTAGATATTATTAATAGCCTGCAGCCCATTAATGACGAAAAAACCATTGTTAAAATGCACCCTAATGCATTTTATGATACCGAGCTGCAAGCGCTAATAAAATCGGCTGGTAAGCAACAAATTATTTTTGCAGGCTTTATGAGCCATATGTGCGTCAGCTCAAGCGTCAGAGCAGCCTTTGATTTGGGTTTTGAAAATTTCGTGTGTCATGATGCTTGTGCCACGCGCGATCTGCCTAGTGTTGCAGGACAAGTCATAACGGCTAGTACTGTGCATGATAGTGCGATGGCTGCACTTCAAGATAGATTTGCCGCTCTAGTAGCGACTGATAAGTTGACTAACAGCTAACGACAGACGCTAAAATAATGCAAGAAATAGCTCCAGAAACATTACCTAACCCTTGCTAACTGCGTACTGTGTGCCGATATGCTACACTACTATGCTTGCTTGATAGGCATGCTATTTAAGATAAGTAGCAGTTAGAATACACTATCGATTCAAAGGCGTTAGCAGTTGAAATTTGATATCTTTTTAAATTTGACACCTTACTGTATTCACGCTTTTAAAAAAATGCATTCATCTAATAAGGATAACAATATATGAATATTAAATTAACGCAAAGTTTACCGAAAACCCATACACAAAAAATTCTTAAAAAAGAAGCTAAAAGTAAAGACGCCGCTTGCCTTGTCGTCTTAATCGATGATAAGAAAAACATCTTAGCTGAGTCGGTATTAAGTGATTATCAAACCCGTATTGAGCAATTGATTGAAGTATCGCACTTTAATGGCAAAGCTTGTGAGACAGTTGCTGACTATGCGTTGGCTGGCGATAAAAAAACCACTAAAGAAAATCCAGTACAGCTGTTATTGGTCGGTGTGGGTAATGTTGATAAATTGCGTCATAGCGTTCTAGAAAAAATTGCCAATACCATTTATAAGAGCACGCAAAAGCGTGTTGACTCTATCACTGTTGCGCTGGGCGATGCTTTAGAAGAAAACCATTTTAGTCAATTCGCGCTGAGCCTACTGGCAGCAAGCTATCGTTTTGACAAGTACAAATCTGAGCAGCAAACGCCTGTTTTAACGGATATTTACTTACTGGCAGAGCCATCTTTAGAGGAATCGTTAAACTTTGCACAAGCGGTCTTTACTGGTCAAAGCTTAACCCGTGACGTCGCCAATGAGCCGGGTAATATCTGTTTCCCAGCGTATATGGCTGAGCAAGCACAGGAATTGGCAGCCACCTATCCTGACCTATTAAAAGTCACTGTATTAGGTGAAGACGAGATGTCAGCATTAGGTATGAACTGCTTCTTATCAGTCGCGCAAGGCTCGACCAAAGAGGGCAAGCTGGTGTTAATGGAATATCGTGGCAAGTCTAATTTTAGCGTCAATGCTGATGGCGATACTAGTAAAGCCATTACCAACAGCGCAAAAGTAGCGGGTGGTCTAAAAGCATTGGCTGATAAGTTACCAACCAAAGCTGCTAGCAAAAAAGCCGCGAAACAAGATAGTAATGACGATGTGCAAGTTGCAAATGACGACTCGCCTATCGTACTGGTTGGTAAAGGCGTCACCTTCGATTCAGGTGGTATCTCAATCAAACCGGGTGCGGCGATGGATGAGATGAAATTTGATATGGGCGGTTCTGCTGCGGTACTCGGTACCCTAAAAGCATTATGTGAAGCGCGTCTACCTATCAACGTCGTCGGTGCGCTAGCTTGTGCTGAAAATATGCCATCAGGAGAGGCGACGCGTCCTGGCGATATCATCATAGCAATGAACGGTAAGTCAGTTGAGATATTAAATACCGATGCTGAAGGTCGTTTAGTATTGTGCGATACCTTGTGCTACGTACAGAAGTATTATCAGCCAAAAGCCATCATCGATGTCGCAACCTTGACTGGTGCTTGTGTGGTCGCTTTGGGTCATGTCCGCTCAGCAGTCTTTAGTAATGACGAAGATGTGTTGTTCGACTTAGAAAACGCGAGTCATTTATCGGGTGATCTTATCTGGCACATGCCAATGGATGACGAGTATCAAGCGCAGATTGACTCGCCTATCGCTGATATTCAAAATATCGGTGGTAAAGGTGCTGGCGCTGTGACTGCCGCATGTTTCTTATCGCGCTTTATAGAAGAAGGCCAAGCATGGGCGCATTTAGACATCGCTGGTACGGCATGGATTTCAGGTCAAGACAAAGCTGCGACTGGTCGTCCTGTACCGTTGTTTATGCAATATCTGAGAAATAGTGTAAACATGGCATAACTTATTAATGAAAACCAATTAATGAAAATTAGTTTATGAACGTTAGCTTCTATGTATTAACTGAGAATAAAGCCCAAGATTTCTTGGGCTTTATTTGTCAGCTGACCCAAACCGCGCTTAATAAAAGCAATCAATCGTTGTTAATTCTTATCGACGATGATGAATTGCTATCGACGCTTGATAAGGCATTATGGGCGCAAGAGGCTACTAGCTTTATCCCACATCAACGCCTTTTGAATGCTGATACTGATATCAACCATAAAGCGTTAGCGCCTGTACTTCTTAGCAATTATATACCTGCTAACTTTAAAGGTATGGTTCTTAATACCACTATACATCCAGTAAGCACTTTTATGACAGCTACTATCAATGCGAAACCTACTCGCGTCCTTGAGCTGATAAAACCTGATGCAGCTAGTGTGCAAGAAGGTCGTCATAAATATAAAAGCTATCAACAACTCGGCTATGAGCTGACCCACTTTAAAGTTTAATTCTTCAAACCGCTTTATTTGTTACGGTAAAATCATTCTTTTTGTCACATATAACGCCTTTTCTTTAGCTCTACCAGCCCAGTCAGATGCGGGTTAAAGGTAGGCGCTTATCCCAAAAAATGCTACCATCCTCCGATTATTTTTCTGTTTTCGCTATAAATATCTTATTTATTGACAAGGTTGAGGGTGTATAGATGCGTTCATTGATTGCGATGTACCAGCGTATAGGACTGGTACCGCTTATTATTATCGGTTTAGTATTAGGGGTATTAATAGGTTGGTTGGCACCAAATGTTGGTATTGCATTAGGATTATTGGGTACTTTATTTGTGGGGGCACTAAAAGCCGTCGCGCCGATACTGGTATTCGTTTTGGTCATGGCAGCCATTAGCCAACATCGTAGTGGCAACGAGGTCTATGTTAAACCCGTGCTGATCATGTATATGTTTGGCACTTTTTTAGCAGCGCTGACTGCTGTAGGGGCAAGCTTCTTATTTCCAACCGAGCTGGTTTTAGTCAATGCGGTAATTGAACAAGTACCGCCAGCAAATTTAAAAGAAGTGTTGACCAACTTGCTGATGAATTTGGTCGCCAACCCCGTTCAGGCTATCGCTGAAGCCAACTATATTGGTATTTTGGCATGGGCAATTATCATTGGTTTTGCTTTACGTCAGGCGAGTGATACTGCTCGTACCGTGGTCGGGGATTTTTCTGATGCCATCTCACAAGTGGTAAAATGGGTTATTGCCTTAGCGCCTTTTGGTATTTTGGGTTTGGTTGCCAATACGGTTGCTGAGACAGGCTTTGAAGCTTTAGCTGGCTATGCACGCATCTTGATGGTATTGGTCGGTTGTATGCTATTTATCGCGCTAGTCGTCAATCCGCTCATTATCTTAGTTAAGACAGGAAAAAATCCTTATCCGCTCGTGTTTATCTGCTTACGTGAGTCTGGTATCACCGCCTTCTTTACCCGCTCATCAGCGGCAAATATCCCTGTCAATATGAACCTTGCGCGTAAATTGGGTCTACATGAAGACACCTATTCAGTGACTATTCCACTGGGTGCTACCATCAATATGGCGGGCGCTGCAATCACCATTAACGTTTTAACGCTTGCTGCTGCTCATACGCTCGGTATCGAAGTGACGTTTGCCTCAGCACTGCTATTAAGCTTGGTCGCGACGATTAGTGCCTGCGGCGCATCTGGTGTTGCTGGTGGTTCATTGCTACTGATTCCATTAGCGGCAAGCCTATTTAGTATTCCAAATGACATTGCGATGCAAGTGGTCGCTATTGGCTTCATCATCGGCGTCATACAAGATTCTGCAGAAACTGCTTTGAACTCATCAACAGACGTCTTATTTACCGCTGCTGCTGATCCAAAATATGCTCGTTAATTTGCTATAAAATCGTATGCTTAAATGCTAAAGAGCTCAATAAATGATTGGGCTCTTTTTTATGATCGGCTTTCACTGTTCATTTAACTATTTTAATTGGTCAATCGTGACTTCAATAACAGGTGCTTGCATACCCAATTGACGTTTTAATTGGCGCAGTTGCTCGATTTCATCTAGCAGCTCAAGTATCAGACCAATTGCTGGCACGCTGGCTTCAAAGTCGCGACTTAGGCGGGACGCACGGCGCACAGTCGTCAGCTGATAGCCAGTAAACTGCTCGCGCTCTGGTACATCATATTCGATGATGTTCTCTTCAATCAGCTCGATCACCCACTGGCGCTCTTGACCACAGGCAGATATCAGCTCATCTAAGCTCATGATAATGTCATTAAATTCAGGCGAGTGTTTCATGGCGATTATCCTCGTTTTTCTTTATTTTATCGTTATCGTCTACATCTCTATTAGGGTATTAAACGGCTTTTATAAATCTATTTGTTTATCGCTCAATGGTTGTGTCAGTGAAGGCTTTTTTTAGTGCTTCATAAGCATTGGTAGCGGCTTCACTATTGATATCCGGATTGACAATATTTAGGGTTAAGTATAAATCGCCTGCTTCTTTAGCAGGAATACCTTTGCCTTTTAGACGTAAATTACTACCTGACTTGCTGTTTTTAGGAATTGTCACACCTAGTGTGCCCGCTGGCGTACTAACATTAATTTTTTCACCCAGTGCTGCCTCCCATGGGGCGATGTTTACAGTTTGGTAAATATCTGCGCCTTCGATACGGATATTTGAAGCATGACTGATCTTAACCTTTAAAAATAAATCACCATTTTTACCATTACCGCTGCCAGCTGCTCCTTGTCCAGCTAATCGAATTTGCTTGCCATCCGTAATGCCTTTAGGAATTTTAATTTTAAGGGTCTTATTATCGTAGCCCACACTGCCATTTGGCTGACGCACCGGAACATTTAACTTAATACTATAGTCATCACCGTTATAGACTGAAGCCAAATCAACCGTAATCTCGGCATGTTGATCTTGACCTTTGCTATCTTGGTTGCCAAAGCCGCCATACTGTGACTGACCACCCGCCTGTCCACTATTTTGTCCGCGTGCGCCGCGTCCAAATGCCGAAAAAATATCATCGAAGCGGAAACCTCCATCGCCGTAAGCCTCACCTTCCCCAAACTGATCTTTGATATCTTCCCAACGGAAGCCGCCCTGACCAGCACCTGCTTGCCCGCCAAAACCGCCACCTTGACCAGCAAAAGGATTGTTTAGCATCGCATCATATTCAGCACGCTTGTCCTTATCTCTGATGGTTTCATAAGCATTATTAATCTCAGCAATCTTATTATCGGCATCTGGCGCATCGCTGACATCCGGATGATATTGACGGACGAGCTTACGATATCTTTTTTTAATATCGGCGTCTGAGGCGTCTTTGTTGACCCCTAAAATGTCATAGTAGTTTTTTTCTGCCATGTTATGTTCCTCAAAATAAGATCTATTAATAATAATGAAATGCCAATTGTAAACGCTAGTAATCGAAATTAGGTTGGCGATATAACAGATTGTGACCCTAGTCTACTTATAATGATAGCGCTAAAAAAACCAAATACCGTTATAGAAATATTACCAATATAGGGGATTCAACTTAAAAGCGATACCGTGCGCTTGCTATACATTATTATCGTCTCTGCTAGACGGATAATAGTATGCAAGGGATCTCTGTCTCTAAAACATACTAGTTAATACGAAAAATTTTTACTTTCAACTGATTTTATAATGAGAGAATCGACCAATAAATTGTTTATATTAACAGCAATCTAAATATAGCAAAATAGGTATATATATCATAACTTACTGTTAAAACAGCGTTTTTGACCTAAAGAGTTTTTTTACAGAGCTGTAAGAATGTGAAAAGTTATTTCTTGTATGATGTTTTATATTATTTGTACTCATAGGGAGTATGCATAACATAGGCAAGAGTATCTGTCTATTTCTTCAATAGCGAAAAGGTTTTAAATGTCTTATTTAATCAAGTCTTTAGTCATCACTTTATCAATACTATTGAGCGCCACTGCTTTCGCCGGCAATACCAGCTACTACGGTAGCAAGTTCCACGGTAAGCGTACGGCAAGTGGTAGTATCTTCAATATGAACTCCCTGACAGCTGCACATAGAACGCTGCCGTTTGGTACGAAGGTACAAGTGACCAACAAAAAGACAAAGCAGAGTGTGATTGTGAAAATTACAGATAGAGGGCCTTTTATACGAGGTCGCATCCTTGATTTATCTAAAGCTGCTGCTGGTCAAATAAACTGTCAGCTTTGTACTACTACGATGGAAATCCTATCTTATGGTGATGGTCGATATCGTAGAGAGTAAGGCAATAAAGTAAAAAAAAGGGAAGGCGTAAGCCTTCCCTTTTTTAATGACTGAGTTTTATCGCTTGGTTTCGATTAAAAACCAATTGATAAAAACTTCACTATATTAGTCGATATTGGCTTCCATTTCTTCTAAGGTTGTCATTGCCAGTAGCAATTTTTCTTCATGTTGACTATGTTGTTGCTGTAGCGCGGTTTGCTCATTCAGCAATACCATCAAATCAGCCTTACGACTTTCTTCATAAAGATCCGTATTCGCCAGCTTTTCTTCTAACACCAGCAGCTTTCCATCAATTGTTGCCAAGGTCTTTTCTGTATTTTCAATATCACGGCGAATAGGCGCGGTTAATTTGCGTTGCTCAGCCGCCAGCTTGCGCTGTGCATCTTTACCCACTTGCTTGCTTGCTTGGCTACCTACTGAATTGGCATCTGTTTCACGTGAAACAAACTTCTTACTCTCTTTTTTGCTTTTCTTCTTACTGGTATTTTTGTCTTGCGAATTTTCTTGTTTACGTTTTTCAGCAAGCCATTTACCATAATCACTGATGTCACCATCGAACTCATCGATTTGACCATCATGTACCAAAAATAGCTCATCACAGACATTGGCAATCAACTCGCGGTCATGCGAGACCAGTACTACTGCCCCTTCAAAGCCTTGCAAAGCAATGGTCAAGGCTTGACGCATTTGTAAGTCTAAATGGTTGGTTGGTTCATCGAGTACCAGCACGTTCGGACGTTGCCAAACAATCAAAGCCAATGTTAAGCGCGCACGCTCACCACCAGAAAATAGCTCGCTTATGGTATCGATACGGTCGCCACGGAAATCAAAGCTACCCAAAAACGAGCGTAACATCGCATCAGACGTTTTGCCTGCTAAACGACGCAACATCTCTATCGGCGTTGCCTTCGGATCAAGGATATCCATTTGATGCTGGTTAAAGTAGCCAAGCTTTAGCGTATCAGAAACGTTATAACTGCCCTTTAATACGCCAAGCTCACCGACCAAGGCTTTAATCAAGGTCGACTTACCAGCGCCATTCATTCCAAGCAGCCCAATACGAGTATCAGGAGTGACTTGTACGTTGGCATTATAAAGTAGCGGCGTGTCGCTATAACCAATATCTGCATCGGTCAACTCAATCAATGGCGAGCTCATATTAGCCGGCTCATAAAAGCGGAACGAAAACGGGTTATCTGCCATCATCGGCGACAGCTCAGCCATGCGCTCAAGCTGCTTGATACGGCTCTGCGCTTGCTTTGCTTTACTGGCTTTAGCACGGAAACGACGAATAAAGTCATCCAAATGTGCTTTGGTCGCTTCTTGCTTCTCAAAAGCTTGTTGCTGCTGCGCCATACGCTCATGACGGGTTCGAATAAACTGCTGATAGTTACCGGTATAAAGGGTGATTTTTTGCTGCTCAACGTGCAAGATATGACCAACGGTGTTATCTAAGAACGTTTGATCATGTGAGATCACGATGACCAAACCAGTAAAAGCATTAATCCACGTCTCAAGCCACAAGATAGCATCCAAATCCAAATGGTTGGTTGGTTCATCGAGTAGCATCAAGTCAGCGCGGCTCATCAAGGTCTTAGCAAGGTTTAAGCGCATACGCCAACCCCCCGAAAACCCTTCTACCGGTAGCTCATGCTGGTTAGTATTAAAACCAAGTCCTGCCATGATTTGCGCGGCTTTGGTTGGTGTACGATAACCATCAATCTCATCAAATTGCTGATGCAGCACACCAATCTGCTCATCACTGACGCTGCTTAAGTCACTCAAAGTAGCATTAATCTCGTACCACTGCTCATCACCGCTTAACACATAATCAATCGCCGTCTGTGTGGTCGCGCCAACTTCCTGCGCCATATGCGCCACATGCCAGCTATCGGGGATACTCACTTCACCCCTATCAAGGGTCACTTCGGTATCGCCGGTACCCATTCGTGTCAATAACAAGGCAAATAAGGTCGATTTTCCGGTCCCGTTATTGCCCGTTAAGCCAACTTTGTGGCCCGGATGTAGCTGGAAGCTTGCCCCTGCAAACAACTCACGACCATCACGGCGAACACCAACGTCTTTAAATTCGATCATATAATTTCTTCATCTCAGCGGTAATATAAAACATAAGGCAATAGGAAAAACACTTATCTGGCGTGTTTACTGGCGGCTATTATTTCAAACGCCTAACCGATAGGCAAACAATTAAATAAGTATTTTAAATTCAAACCTTTATACTGCTACTAATTCCCTTGTATTAACAAACAACAAAGGGCATATATAAGTACGTTATAATAGCAAACGCTACTGTTACCCTTGACAAATCAATCATTAGCCCAACTATGTTATACTAGCAAAACACTATTGACATCAGGCAGTTAAGTGCTGATATTCTCCGTTAAAGCTTAGTTACTATGCTGTCTATATCGCAGTGGTTGTCCAAAAATAGCGATACCTTGCATAAAGAATAGTGCAGTTGCCGGTAGGTCATGAATAGCAGCTATGAAAAGCTACTGGCAAGTCATCTTAGCCTGTATCAATAGACGACCTCGCATACGTAAAAATAATAACATCTGATTTTAGCAATTGAGGTAGATATGAACCAACCAGCCAACCAATTTAATCCAAGCTCAAGCCAACCTGTCGATCCAACTGTATTGAACCTGACTGACAGTGCGGCGCAAAAAGTCCGTCGCCTGCGTGAAGAAGAAGGTGATAGCAACTTGATGCTACGCGTCTATGTCACTGGCGGCGGCTGCTCGGGCTTTTCTTATGGCTTTAACTTCGCCAATGAGCTCAATGAAGATGATGCCAACTTCGATAATAACGATGTGACCTTGGTCGTTGACTCATTAAGCTATCAATACCTGCAAGGCTCTACCGTTGATTATACCGAAGGCTTGGAAGGCGCACGCTTTATCGTGACCAATCCTAATGCGACGACCACTTGTGGCTGCGGCTCGTCATTCTCGATCTAAATACTCGCTTCGGTATATCTCAATATCCAATGACTATATAAAGAATTATTCTGCTA
This sequence comes from Psychrobacter sp. SC65A.3, assembly GCF_025642195.1. Classification (NCBI taxonomy): domain Bacteria; kingdom Pseudomonadati; phylum Pseudomonadota; class Gammaproteobacteria; order Moraxellales; family Moraxellaceae; genus Psychrobacter; species Psychrobacter sp. SC65A.3. The sequence goes on from NZ_CP106752.1 coordinate 2,942,335, forward strand.
TGGCACTTACCCGATTGGTAGGTGCTTTTTATTTCAGATATTTTTCCTGTAAAAATTTGGGTGCATTGGCTATTGATAAAAATAGAGTTGCCCTCCATAAAAGCTTTCAAGAAAATAAGCACAAACGATCAATTAAAGTCACAACTTTCTTAGGGCTTTACTGCTACTTTATGGCTAGATTTTCTGCCAAACAGTGTGGAATTCACCTTCAGTAAAACTGACCGTATTTGTAATCGTGCGTGGTTTTTAGCCTGTCTTTGGGCTAAACTGAAGTCACTATTCTCTATTTTCCGATTAGCCATTGATGGTTTTTTAATCAATAATAACCAATAATAACAGATGATCCTTATGAGTAATTTTGCGAGTAGCTTTGTCGATTTTGATATTCCAAACTGGTTTGCCAGCGAGCATTTAGCAGGCATGTTACGTGGTATCGAAAAAGAAGGATTGCGCGTGACGCCTGATGGTTATTTAGCCCAAACGCCGCATCCTGCCAAACTCGGCTCCAAGCTGACTCATCCTTTTATTACGACGGATTACTCTGAAAGCTTACTTGAGCTGATTACCGACCCCAAGTCATCACCAAAAGAGACGCTAAATATGCTGCGTCAGCTGCATCTATTGGTCTATAAAGGTATGCCTGAAGATGAGCTGATGTGGCCGCTGTCTATGCCTTGTATGCTGTCATCAAATGATGAAGATATTCCGCTGGCGGACTATGGTAGCTCTAACACGGGTAAATTGAAAACTTTGTACCGTAGTGGACTTGGTGTTCGTTATGGTCGCCGGATGCAGACCATTGCAGGTTTACATTATAATTTATCATTTGGTGACGATTTATTCACTGCATGGCAAACACAAACGCCTACTGCACAATCTCTGACATTAACAGAGTTTAAAAACGATAAATATCTGGGTCTGATTCGTAACTTTAAGCGCCTGACCAGTTTGGTGCTGTATTTATTGGGCGCAAGTCCCAGTGTTTGCCCTTGTTTTGTTTCAGGGATTGAGCACGACCTTGAGATGTTCAATAATTCAACCTATTATAAACCAACTGCTACCAGCCTGCGTATGGGCAAACTTGGCTATACCAATAGCGTGCAAGAGCACCTTGATATCCGCTACAACAATTTGCCTGAATATGTCAAAGGTCTGCGCCGTGCGATTCAAACCCCGCACGAAAGCTTTGAGAAACTCGGCTTAGATGACGAGAATGGCAATCCTATTCAAATCAACAATCATATTTTACAAATAGAAAATGAATACTACAGCCCTATTCGTCCTAAGCAAATAGCCATGAGTGGCGAAAGCCCAACTGAAGCACTTGAGCGTCGTGGTATCGCTTATGTTGAGTTTCGTGCGATTGATTTGGACCCTTATAGCGATATCGGTATCCGCTTATCTAGTGCCTGCTTTTTAGAAGTGATGGCGCTTTATTGCTTGCTTAGTGATTCCCCTGAATTAATGCCTGAGGAAGAAGATGCGCTCGCTATCAATCTTGAGCGCGTCGTTAATGAAGGTCGCCGTGAAAATCTACAAATCCTTAATAATGGTGCCGAGCAATCATTAGAGAGCTGGATGCTAATGCATTTGAACCGTATGCAGCCGTTAGCTGCACTATTAGATGCACACTATGGCGGCAATGATTATCGGGCGGCTGTTGCCTTGATGCAAGGCAAAGCTGGTCACTCTGAGTCAACTATTTCAGCGCAAGTGAACTCTGATAGCAAGCGCTTGGGCAGTTTATGGCAGTTGGGCTTTACCTTAGCGCAGCAGCATCGCGACTCACTACTACAGCAGACGCTCAGTCCAAATACCCAAGCAAAATATGAAGTGCTCGCCGAAAAATCTATCTTACAACAAGCGGAGATAGAAGCAGCTGAAACAGAAGATTTCATGGATTTCTTGCAGCAATATCGTTAATCTTTCATATCTTTCTGTCCTTTATTAACAAGCACTTTATAAGAGTATCTGCCCCATGCTACAGCTAACCACTTACCGCAATCTGCAAGTGTTTTTAGTCATAATGACCGCGATAGGCATGAGCTTTGCACTATTTTTCTTACAGCGTTATATGGGGTTCTCACCTTGCCCGCTTTGTATTTTTCAGCGGATTGGTCTAATGATCATGGGCGGGTTTGCTTTAATCGCCGCTTTGTTTCAGCCAAAATCGATGGTTATCAGACTACTACTTTGGCTTGGTAGCTTAGCGGGTATCGGCTGGGCGGCGATAGTTGCAGGACGTCATGTTTGGCTACAGCATTTACCAGCAGATCAAGTCCCGTCATGTGGTCCGGGCTTGGATTATTGGCTTGACACCTTGCCTATGCAGCAGGTATTAAAAGAAGTGTTTGCGGGCTCTGGTGAATGCGCCTCTATTGACTGGACGTTTCTGGGCTTAAGCATCCCTGAACAATCCTTGATTTTATTTAGTATTCTCATACTGACCCATTTGCTTATCTTGTGGCGTATCGTACGTCCTGCTACTCCTAAGCCTCTCGCTCGATAAATAACGAACGGCGCGCTATTCATAGTTTCTCCATTTTTATCACATAATTTAACGAAATCAAGCTCGCAACGCGGGCTTATTGTCGTTACTCTAGTCGTTTTCGTTCTATGTGGTTTTTACGCTGATTTTAGAGTCAAAATGACATCAGTTGTAATTAGCAATATTGTTTAAAAATCTGCTCTGTGGTAATACTATGATAAATTTTTCGCCTGTATTTTCTGCTTCCTCGCTTAACAACCGCTGTCTACGCCTATTATTAGCCGTACCGGTCTGTATCGCCTTGGTGAGTTGTGACAGTGCTTCTTCTTCTACAAATAAAAATACCCAAGGTACGCCGATTAACAGCGACCAAAGTAACGTTTTGAATAATGATGAGCCTGCCTTAGAAGACAATAGTGCTAAAGCATTAGCTAATGAAGACAGTGATCAAGAAGGACAGGCACTTATTGCAGCAGCAAACTCGAATGATAACTCAGCACGTTCACCAATGATTTCAGCAGCCAATAGCGACAGTATGTTGCAAGCGACCTTGATGGGCGATTATGGTGGCGTTGTCCCCTGCCCATCTTGTGGCAGTATCGACCTCACGCTAAACTTATTCGCTGACGGTTCAGTATTAAAAACCAGTGTTTTTAATCAGGCCAAAACGCCGCAACCGCCTTTGGTAGAATCCGGTGTCTATCGTCAAGACAATGATGTAATTACTATCGTTTATGAGAAAAAAAATATCGAAACCTATCAAATTCAAGACAATCACTTGATCATGATGGATGAGTATAAAAATCCTGATGAAAACTATGCTTTAGCACGTCAATAAATGCCTGAATAGTAACGCCATATAGCATCTTTGAGATAACACTAAATCCGACTACTTTATAATTTTGATAACGCCTATTTACTAGGCGTTTTTTATTGGTCAACGAACCATGATTACTTTACAATGAGCGCTTGCCTGCTGTGCTACGGTCGTTGGCTCAACATAAAAGAGTACTGGCTTAAATAGTAATTTGCTAAGATAAATATTAGCTCAGCCAAAATACAGCAATCTCTTTTATTGGCTTACGTTAGATTTTCATTCCTCTTATTCAAGCTCGTACGGAACGTCTATGCATATTCATATTCTTGGTATTTGTGGTACTTTTATGGGCTCGCTGGCCTTATTGGCGCGCGAGCTTGGACATACGGTCACGGGCTCAGATGCCAACGTTTATCCGCCGATGTCCACCCAACTTGAAAACGCGGGCGTGACCATTGAGCAAGGCTATCTGGTAGAGCATTTACAACCAGCACCAGATTTGGTCGTAGTTGGTAATGCCATGAAGCGCGGTATGGATGTCATCGAATATATGCTGGACACAGGTCTACGCTATACCTCTGGACCACAGTTTTTATCTGAGCAGGTATTGCAATCGCGTCATGTGATAGCCGTTGCCGGTACTCACGGTAAAACCACGACGACGACCATGCTCGCTTGGATATTGCACTATGCGGGTATCGATACTGGGTTTTTAATCGGTGGTGTGCCACTGGTTGATACCACTGATGAGCATTTACAGCACGTCTTCGCTCACAGCAGTTATTTGGGTGCTGACAAAATTGATAATGACGATTCGGCAAATACTGGCTATTTCGTTATCGAAGCAGATGAATACGATTCTGCATTTTTTGATAAGCGTTCAAAGTTCGTACATTACCGTCCGTGTACGGCTATTTTAAATAACCTTGAATTTGATCATGCGGATATTTTTGCGGATCTTGATGCTATTCAGACCCAATTCCATCATATGGTACGTATGATTCCAAGCACTGGCAAAATCATTATGCCCACAGCGACTGCCAGCTTAGAGGAAACGTTAGCGAAAGGTGTTTGGACACCCGTTTGGCGGACAGCAGTATTGGACTCAGCGACACATAATACCTATTCAACAGATAATACCTATGCAAAAAATAATACCCACGCAAAAGATAGTAGCGATTGGCAAGCTGAACTTATTAGCGAAGATGGTGGTCAATTTGCGGTTAGTTTTGCGGCTGATATTGCTGATAAAGAAGCCAAGGGAGTCGTCGATTGGTCGATGAGTGGCATTCACAATGTGAATAACGCCTTGGTTGCTGTCGCAGCGGCTTATAACATCGGCGTCAGTGTCAAAACTGCTTGTGCGGCGTTATCAGCATTTGCGGGTATTAAACGTCGGATGGAGCTTATAGGTAATGTAAATGACATCTTAGTCTTTGATGATTTTGCTCATCACCCAACGGCCATTACCACCACTTTGGATGGTGCTAAGAAAAAGCTAGCTGATAGACGACTTTGGGCAATTATTGAGCCACGTAGCAATACCATGAAAATGGGTATCCATCAAGACAGCTTGGCTGAGTCCGCTGCTCTCGCCGATCATACCTTATGGTATGAGCCTACCGGACTTGAGTGGGGTCTAAAAGAAGTCATTAATAATGCCACTATCGCAAATCCAGATATTGGCAGCCAACAGGTACTCTCTAGCGTAGAAGATATCATTACTCATATTTGCACATATGCCAAGGCTGGTGATGCGATTGTGATTATGTCTAATGGCGGCTTTGAAGGTATTCATCAGCGTTTATTAATCGCTTTAGCTAATAGTTAGTCTGGCTCTATAACCCTGTAGAATAACAGGCGTAGCTCATTAATAATGAGCTACGCCTCTTTATTTCTTTTTATACTTATAAAAAAATATTTTTACTTTTATAGAGAGAGATAGTCATTTCATTAGCGACTTTACTACCTTTGTAACACCCCGTTTACCTATTTCCCATGCTAAATAGCAAATATCGCTTTTTCCTCACAGAGCCCATACATAGGTAACATTTTTTGCTTATTTCTCGATGTCGATAATGTTTACAATAGATTCAACAAAATAAGTAAACCATTATAAATGATAGACACTTTAGGAGAATTGATATGAGCTTTATTTGGATGATTATTGTTGGTCTGGTTGCAGGTTTATTGGCACGTGCGATTAAGCCAGGTAGCGATCCTATGGGTTGGATTATGACGATTGTATTGGGTATCGTTGGTGCGATGCTTGGTGGTTTTGTTGCTGGCCTAATTGGTATCAATGCTGATGGCGGTTTCACTGGTCTAATCTTCTCAGTAATTGGTGCGATTATCTTACTGTTCATCTATGAGATGATTATGAGTAAACGTCGCGTATAATTGGACACAGCTAAATAGCTAATACATTTCAATAACGAATACATAAAATAAAGGTCTTGTGCAATCAAGGCCTTTTTTATTGTTTCAAATTCCTCTATCAATACATTATTACTATATTTTTCTTATATTTATCAGTCAGGATATCTCTCTTTAGCTATTGATAAGCATTACTTTTGTCCCCATTTATCTTATAATATCAAACCTATTTTTTATCTTTATCATTGAGGTGAGCCTTATGGCGTTACTCCCTATTTTAAGCTATCCCGACCCGCGTCTGCGTACGATTGCAACGCCTGTCAAGGAAGTCACTGCTGAAATCAAAACCTTAATCACCGATATGATTGAGACCATGTACGATGCGCAAGGTATCGGTCTGGCTGCAAGCCAAGTGGATCACCATATCCAGCTTATCGTGATAGATTTATCAGAAGATAAAGACAGCCCAAGAGTGTTTATCAATCCAACAGTGACGCCATTGGTTGAAGAAAAGCAGCCGTATGAAGAAGGTTGTCTGTCCGTGCCAGACGTCTATGACAAGGTTGAGCGTCCAAACAAAGTGCGTATCGAAGCACTAGATGAGAATGGCGATAAGATTGATGAAGAAGTAGAAGGCTTACTTGCCGTTTGCATCCAACACGAAATGGATCATCTGAATGGGGTGATTTTCGTCGATTATTTGTCGCGTTTGAAACAGACACGTGCGCGTGATAAGGTGCGTAAAGTCCTTAAAATACGTGAAAAACAAGGTGAGCAATTGGCGGAAAAAGAGCCGCAGCCAGCAAATTCTTAATCTATTTCTTTGATAAGCTGATTGTCACATACGTTTATCGTCAAGTAGTTTTGTTATGGCTTGCTACGTTTTAGACGCTGTCTGTTTTAGATACTGCACATAGCGCAGCAATAAGGCGATGATTAAACGCTTAGATTTTAGCGTAAACAGTTTGGCTTTTATTATTAGTTCTGGTTAGCATCACTCCTTGTTAGCTTCATTCCTTGTTCTCATTAAATACTGTTTTTATTAAAGGTCTTACTATGATTAAAATCGACCAATATTTTGACCCTGCCGGCTGGCAGAAATTTACTAAAGCGGCTGAAGGTCGTGAAACACCATTTTTGGTGGTTGATCTTAATCGCATTAAAATAAAATATCATGAAATGGTTGGTTTTTTTCCTCATGCTAAAATCCATTATGCGATGAAAGCAAGCCCTGCTGTTGAAGTCATCAATCTGCTTGCTGAGCTTGGTTCAAACTTTGACTGTGCATCGATTTATGAGCTTGATCGCGTGCTTGACTGCGGCGTTGAGCCCTCACGTATCTCTTATGGTAATACCATCAAAAAGCCTGAACATGTCAAATACGCCTTTGAAAAAGGGGTTGATTTGTATGCGACCGACTCAGAAGCAGATTTAAAAAATATCGCAAAACATGCACCTGGCTCAAAAATATTTGCACGTATCTTGGTACAAGGGTCGGATACCGCTGAATGGCCATTATCACGCAAATTTGGTTGTCACCCCAATATGGCGATTGAACTATTGATTCAAGCGCAAGAATTGGGCTTAGTACCTTATGGCATCTCATTCCATGTGGGCAGTCAGCAAAAAGACGTTGCCGCTTGGGATGATGCTTTAGCCAAAGTTAAATATATGTTTGATTGGATGAAGAACGAAGAAGGCATTAAGCTTCAAATGATTAATTTGGGTGGCGGCTTTCCGGCAAACTATCTGAGCGAAGTCAATCCTATCAAAGTCTATGCTGAAGAGATTCAAAGCTACTTAAGTGATGACTATAGTGCTGAAGATATGCCAGAGATTATTTTAGAGCCCGGTCGCTCATTGGTTGGCGGTTCAGGCGTACTGGTTAGTGACGTGGTATTGATTTCTCGTAAATCGCATACTGATCTGACACGTTGGGTCTATACCGATGTGGGTTTATTTCAAGGGTTAATTGAAACCTTAGGTGAAGCCATCAAGTACCCTGTTTATACACCTAAAATGGAAACCTCAACCAGCGCGGGTACGGTAGTATTAGCAGGTCCTACTTGTGACTCAACTGATATTATGTATGAAGAGGCAGGTTATCAGCTACCAGAAGAGCTAGAGATTGGTGACAAGATATTTTGGTTAACTACGGGTGCTTATACCAACTCGTACTCATCTATTGAGTTCAATGGTTTTCCACCGTTAGAAGTGGTCTATGTTGACTAATTTGTGATAAATAATCGTTACTATAGAAAGCGCGGCATTGTGAATAACAGTGCCGCGCTTTTTTATGTTTATTTCGCTATAGTATTTATCATTAGCTACTGTACTAGTAGCGATATTGGCACATCATTGCTACGGCTGTTATTTTGGTTGCCACCATAACCTGCAGTCTGATTTTGGCTGTTTTGAGAGATTTTCCCGATAGTTACCCACTGTCCACGTGGCACAATAATGGTGCTATGCAATCTTTGCCCTTGCACGCTACTATTGTAACCATAGCCATTATAAGAAGGATTGGCGCGCACGAGCTTTTCTTCAACTTGGGTCAATTGTACTTCGACTTGTCCATTCGGTAACAGTCTTGGCGTGACCGCAATACCTTGGCTCGTTGGCAATAAGACCTGCTGCTGGATAATAATCCTTCCTACTGGACGGTTGTAAGATGGATAGGTTGGATAACTATTGGCAGTATAGGTTTGATTTAGTGCGTAGAGTGTATCAGTGCTGATGCTTGCCGCGCTACCCGATAAGGTTTGTACTTGATATAAATTATTTGTTTGTTGTTGGCTATTACTCTGGTTGATAATCCCCACGCCTTGAATATCGCTATTGCTGATAGTGACTCGACCTTGCTGAATATTATCCTGAGCACTGCTATTATTGCCAACACGCACAGCGACCGTCAATGCCTGTGGCTGACGGTCAATCTGTGCCAATAGCTTTTGTATTGCCTGATAGTTGCTGGCAGTGGTACGAAGCACTAGCTTATCTTGATAAGTCGACACCGTGCCGCCGTCGCGACTAGCATTTAACTGCTGACGAACGGAAGGTAGCAATGCATCACCGCCATACGTATGAATGACATAGGTTTGATAAGCAGCTGCTTGTACAACTATTGGCACTACAGTTAAACTTAGGATAAAGGATATCTGGCGTCCATAATTTATGGTTTTGACAGTTTTTTCAATAGCCAGCTTTCGACCAAAAATCGCTATTAGATTTTCACTAAACTTATTCATAATTGACCTCTAGCAATAGTTAAACGCTATCAAAAGCCATACTCAGTAGCTACCAAACCATGAGAAAAAAACCTTAATAATTCAAACCTTACTCGTTAAAGCCTAGTCATTTAAACCTAAGACATCCTGCATATTATATTGTCCAGCCGACTGCTGAACAATCCACGTAGCGGCACGCACAGCGCCAGCAGCAAAAGTCATTCTTGCGCGCGCGCGATGGGTAATTTCAACAACTTCGCCATCCGCAATAAACATCACAGTATGATCGCCGATGATTTCACCGCCACGTATCGCATGAATACCAATCGTACCTGCTTCGCGCTCGCCAGTTTGTCCTTCACGACCATAGACAGCGACGTCTTTTAGGCTCTGTCCACGTGCTTCTGCCACAGCTTCTGCCATCATGTAAGCCGTACCTGATGGCGCATCGATTTTATGCTTATGATGCGCCTCAATGACCTCCACATCAGCATCAGTGCCAAAAGCTTTGGCAGCCATACCTAGTAACTTTAATGACAGATTAACGCCTGTTGAATAGTTACCCGCATAAACGATAGCAACTTGCTCACTCGCTTTTGCCAATACTTGCTCTTGCTGCTCATTAAATCCTGTCGTGCCGATAACCATGGCGACGTTGTGCTCAGCACAGACTTGCATATTTTGTTCAGTAGCAGCAGGCAAGCTAAAGTCAATCAATACATCAATCTTATTAATCACTGACTGTAAATCATCAACTATTTGCACATCCAATCGACCGACCGCAGCAACTTCACCCGCATCAGCTCCAACCAAACTTGAACCTTGACGCTCAATCGCTGCAATTAATGTCGTTTGTGGATTGTCTTGTATCGCTTCGATAAGCATACGTCCCATACGTCCACCTGCACCGATGACACCGACATTAATCATTTTTTTATTCTCTGGCTGACTCATATAATTATCCTAAGTACTTTATTTTTAATACGCTGGTTTCTAAATTTATTAGGCTAAGTTTAGCAAATATCAGCTTGTGAATGGTTTTTTATAGCACCAATAAAAAGCTCGATAGTTTCACGTGAAACTATCGAGCTTTTATCAGTTATCCATTCAAATACCAAATACTGTTAGTCGAACAAATCGCCAATCTTTTTAAAGAAAGATTTTTTATGTGGTGACTGCTGATGCTTACTATCACCATCCAGTGTATCTTGGAATTGACGTAGCAAATCTTTTTGCTCACGAGTCAGATTCACTGGTGTTTCGATGACCACACGGCAGATCAAATCACCTTTCATGGTCGTACGTACTGGTGTCACACCTCTACCACGGACACGTAATAATTTACCACTTTGTGTGCCTTCTGCAACCTTGATTTTCACTTTGCCATCTAAGGTTGGGATTTCAACTTCTTTACCGAGTGCTGCATCAGTGATACTAACTGGCACATCCATATACAAATCGGCACCTTGACGGGTAAAGACGTTGTGCTGTTTGACACGTACTTCGACGTATAAGTCGCCGTTTTGTACGCCAGCGCCGCCCGCTTCGCCTTCGCCTGCTAAACGGACGCGATCACCATCATCAACGCCTGCTGGAATAGAAACTTCTAGCGTGCGTGACTTGTCTTTGACGCCATTACCATGACAGTCAGAACAAGGGTTTTTAATTTGTTTACCAGTACCGCCACAATGTGGGCAGGCCTGTTGAACGGCAAAAAAGCCTTGTTGCATACGAACTTGACCTTGACCATGACAAGTTTGGCAAGTCACGATATCAGAGGCATTTTTTGCGCCTTTACCATCACAAGTATCGCAAGGCGCAGGAGCTGTAAAGCTGATTTCTTTTTTGCAGCCACGTACCGCTTCTTCTAAAGTCAGCTCAATCACATAACGTAAGTCTGAGCCGCGACGCGAACGCCCACCGCCGCCGCCACGTGACTGACCAAAGATATCACCAAAGTTGCCAAAGATATCACCAAAGATATCTTGGAAGTTCCCACCACCGCCACCGCCGAAACCACCACCGCCCATGCCGTTTTCAAAAGCAGCATGACCCATACGGTCATAGGCTGAGCGTTTTTCTTCGCTACTTAATACTTCATAAGCCATCGATGCTTCTTTAAATTTTTCTTCAGCATCTGGATCTTCAGAGTTACGGTCTGGATGGTATTTCATGGCAAGCTTGCGGTAGGCTCGCTTGATCTCTTTGTTATCAGCGGTCTTACTGACACCTAGTATTTCATAAAAATCGCGCTTACTCATGGGCTCTCCTATCGTCTTCACAGTCCACCGCTTGGTTGCTTTATCGTTCAATACTGCTCATCATCGCAAAAATGTTTCACATGAAACATAGCGGAAGACAGAGAACAGTGATGACAATCGTATAAATCTTACCAGCGAATACAGTGGGGTGCTGCTTAGTCAAATCAATTATTAAAAGTTTGCGCTATTTATGGAGATGGCAGCAGCATTTATCAAGTTGGCAGAAGTACAAAGTGTTAATTAGACTCTTTAGTTAATATTAAAAAGAATTCATTAAGGAATGAACAAAGTTTTTTATACCTCCATAATGCTCAGCCATGCTAGTATTTATCGCCATATAGATAGCGGTAGTCGAGTCCGTTTAAAGCATGAATACCACTAAAGGTGATGCTCTTTTATTTTAAGCCAACTGTACTCGAACATTACTCTTTAAAGTCCTATTTATACTCATCGCCATTACGCTTGTATCAAGGTATCGATTTTATGAAAAAGCTGATTATTTTATTGATTGTCATTGCCGTTACTATCTATGCAGGCTCGCCTTATTACAGCGCTTATCAGCTTAAAAAGGCTTATGATGCCAAAGATGGTGCGACTATCGCGGCAGCTATCGACTATGAGCAAGTACGCCCAAGTATGCAAGACCAGCTCACTGAGCAATTTGCCGTGACCATGACAAAATACCCATTGGTCGCTGAGCTTGGCGGCGAGCCATTAAAAGAGGCAGCTAACGGTTTTATTATGCAAGCAGTCGCTGGTGCCATCACGCCGCAAAACATTGAAAAAGTTATTAATACCCAAGGTCAAGCCAACACTGCCACTAAAGAGCTGGCGGCAGCGTGGGCAATCGCTAGCAATCAAGTAGATTTAAAAAATCTCATTCAAAATCTGATTATTCATCGCGGTGATGTTAATGCTGTGGTCAAAAAACAGATGCAGCAAATCATGGAAAAGCAGGCTGATGAGCTTGAACAGCAGGCAGCCCAAGGGACAGATAGTGACAAACCCCAATTAAGTTACTGCGGTATCAACTGCTTCACCATCAGTGGACAAGTAAAAGGCTATCCTTTGACTATAGAGATGCATCGTAAGGGTTTAATTAACTGGAAAATCGTCGATATCGTCTTGCCGCAATAGACTTGCTACCATCAACTGTTATATGAATAAAACCCCGCCCTATGAGCTATGTTCATAGGGCGGGGTTTTATTCATTATTCAATATGATATCCATCATAACTATTATAGAAATATCACACTATAGAAATATTAACAACTTATTTTACTCCTAAAAATTCCAAAAACTCAGGACTCTCAAAGCTCGCTTGAAACAATACGCCATCTTCACGATAAATAGCAGGAGTTGCCATAACGGCTAAACCTGCCGCTTTTTCACGATTGCCTGCCACATCATTAGTTTTGCAAGATGCGGGCGCTGGTGTCATCTTGCCATAAAGCATCGCCTGATCAAGCGCTTTACGACGACTTTCCTTATTACCTTGGCACCAGATACCGCGCATTTGCTCAGGCGATGCTTCATAAATCGGATAACCAATGGTTTTTATCGTCACGCCTTTGGCATTAAGCATCGGCATCTGCTTATGTAATCTGCGGCAATAAGGGCAATTGACATCCGTTGCTACGTAAATCACCGCTTTTTCAGCACTAGTGGCAGGATAGGTAATCAGCTGCTTAGTATCCAATGTGGTTAGGACAGATTGATTTTTAAGCTTTTCAAAGCGGTTATCAAGCCCAGTAAACTGACCATTTTCGATGACTGATATCTCACCATCGGTGATGTACTGGGCGTCATCTGATAACAAGAACGGTACGCCCTCTAAAGTCGCACCCCAAATCACACCAGGTACTGCAGTGTAAAAGAACGGTGTTTTGTTACTCATGTTCTTAAGCGCGCCCATATTTGCCAATATGTCAGATTTGATACTGGCACTGACAGGCTTACCTATTTGCGCGCTGGTGCTACGCGCTGGCGTTTTGGTTACTACTCGCTTGCTTGGATTCTTTTGCAGCTCGCCTTGAATGACATATTTACCATCTTCAGTAATATGCAGTGGCAATTGCTCAGCCAAATTGACTTGATACATATTGGGTAATTTAGAGGGTACAATCGAGGTTATCTGCGTTTTGATACCTGCTTGAGTCAGCAATTGGCGCAAACGGCTATCAACAGATTTACTGACTGTACCAATAGCTTTCGTATTCTGACCAGCTTGGGCACTGTGGTTAACCTTTTGGCTGACTGTTTTATTGGTCATATCGGCAGTGTTCGGCTGCGCGCAAGCAGTGGTTGCTAACAACATAACACCAATCAAACTTGCGGAGTTTAATACAGGGAGTTTCACAGAGACCGTCCTATCTGGTTTTTAATAATGATCGTTATTCACTCATGCCTATTTAATAAAAGAGCAGTAAATAACATTATGTAAAAATATAGATTAAAAAAGATAGGCTGACTGTAGCACAAGGAGGGGTTTTTCAAAGTATTAAAGACTTAATTTTGCAAAAATGCTACTGAGCTTTAAGAGATAGGCAACACAGGCAGCCACTAATACTAATTGACAGAAATAACTGAGTAGCAGAACGCAAAAAGCAGCACACTATTGAGTGGCTGCTGATTTTGGAGTAATTTTTCTAAAGCATGGTTGTATAACCTAATAGGCTATAACTCTAAAATTTTGCTACTTCTTCTGGTGTTAAGAAGCGACTGTCGCCTTTTTCTAACCCGTCTAAAGTAATATGACCGACACTAGCACGATGTAGCTCAACCACTCTATTGCCGAAATAGCCCATCATACGTTTTACTTGATGGTATTTACCTTGCTCTAAGGTTAAACGCGCATGAGTTTCATCGATGAAATCGAGGGTCGCAGGTTTGGTTTCTTCGTGATCACCTTCTAAAAGGATGCCTTCAGCAACTTCTTTAATAGCATTGGCTTGAGCGTCACTATCCATAGCATCTGCTAACGTCAACTCGTAGACTTTGGCATGTTCATGCTTTGGGCTAGTTACGCGATGTAGCCAGCCGCCATCATCACTGATGAGCAATGCGCCAGTCGTATCAACATCAAGACGCCCAGCAATACGTAAACTGCCAAGCTCTGGCACCGCAATAAGGTCAGTGACGATTGGGTATTCTTTAGCCTTTAGGGTACATTCAAAGCCTTCTGGTTTATGAAGCAAGATATAGCGATTGCCAGTGGCGACCGACAATGGCTCGCCTGCCCACTGTACATCGTCATTAACGATATCGACATGTACACCGGGATCTTTAATGACTTGCTCGTTTACTGTGACTTCACCAGCGTGCAGAATTTTTTTGGATTCTTTACGCGACAGCTCAGTGGCTTTACTCAGAAATTTATCTAGACGCATATGATTTGCCTACCATCCGTTTTGGGATACTCACTCTCAATCAAAGACCAACGATGCATACATGTGCACGTCTGTTGTTGGCTATCTTCAATGGTCAGAAGTGGTACTATAATGAAAAATGAAATTTACACTGCGCCAAATACGGACAACAGTGAAAGTTAGACAAGTTTACCATATCCAACCTAAGCCTGATGAAATATGAGCTATCAAACGCTAAAACGTGCCGTCACTGCACGCTTAGAAATCAAAAAATCTGCCTTTATTACCTATGCTTATCCAGTGACCTCGCGTGAGCAGGCAATGTTTCACGTGGAACAACTACGTGAGCAATATGCTGATGCCCGTCATCACTGTTGGGCGTATATTATTGGCGACCCCAATAACACTACCAGTGCAGGCTTTGACGATGATGGCGAGCCCAATGGCACCGCAGGACGACCGATATTAAACGTCTTGCAACATAAATCTATTGGCAATGTCATTATTATCGTTGTCCGTTATTTTGGTGGTATCAAGCTCGGTGCTGGCGGTTTGACCCGTGCTTATGCAGGATCAGCGCAAGCGGCAGTGGATGAGATGATACTAAGCCCTTATATTCCTATGATCACGGTAGAAATACTGGCAGAATTCGCCACCGAAGCCCAGTGCCGCTACGTCGTTGAGAGCTTAAACGGCAGCATCGAAAATGTCGCCTATAGTAAGCAGGTTACCTTGACTGTGACGCTCGCTGAGGCAAATATTGAGTACTTGAAAGAACGCCTTGCGATGGATGGACGCGTATTAGATAAGTCTTAAAAATTAAATGAGTAATCATGCGTTCACTGAAAACCATTGGTTTTGATGACGACCTTGGATATGATAAGGCACTGATTTTCAAAGACGATTTTTTAACAAACATAAAATAAGACTGAAATATGCCAACCTCAAAGTCGACAAAACCATTCGCACCTGCCCCTTTTAAACCGCCGTTTTGGCTCACCAATCCGCATTTGCAAAGTATTTTGCCAAAGTTTTTTGCGCCAAAAACACCAAATTACCGACGCGTGATTAAACAAGATTCACTTTGCGAAACTGATATCGCTTATGACTTTTATGATGCTCATCCTGTCCAAGATTCAGAAAATGGCAAACTTGAACAAACACCATTAATCGTGCTATTTCATGGAATGGAAGGCAGCAGTGACAGTCATTACGCGCGTGCGTTAGCGTATCAAATGCACGCGCAAGGCTGGCATTTTGTCGTCGCGCACTTTCGCAGTTGTGGTGGTATTCCCGCTAATGGCAAAGTGTTCTATAACGCTGGTGACACGGGCGAAGTGCATCATATGTTAGAGAACTTACGCGAGAATTACGCCCATATTTATGGGGTTGGCGTGTCACTTGGCGGTAATGCCTTGGCAAAGTATATGGGTGAATATGGTGATGAGGCGCTATGCGACGGCGCAGCGGTAATATCTGCGCCAGTTGATATGTCGTCGGCTGCTATTACAATGCATAGCTTTTTGAGTCATCGTATCTATACTCCTTATTTGCTCAACCCTATTATCAAAAAAGCCTTGGCAAATGAAATTACTGCAGACGAGATTGCTTCTATCAAAGCAGTAAAACGCATTAGTGATTTTGATAATATCTTCACTGCGCCTAGGCATGGTTACCGCTCTAATAATGATTACTACCACTCATCCTCTGCCCTACCTCACTTAAGGAATGTCACACGCCCGCTGTTGCTTATTAGCGCCAAAGACGATCCTTTTATTGGCTTTACTGCCACGCCCAATGATGTCTCAGACAGTGTCACTATTTTGGATACGGTACACGGGGGTCATATCGGCTATTTGCGTTATCGTACAAGCAATAGCAATGTAAAAACTCCAAGTAAAAAATCAAAATTTGACATCAACTGGATACCTGAAACCGTGAGTGCCTACTTTAATCATATTGACGTGCCATCTAATAAAATTAGATAAATTATAAAATAAAAAACATCATTTTTATCTTTAAATATTTTGAGACTGCTTTATGTATCCATTTATCCGTTACGCCAGCACCATCGCCCATGCCGCGCTGCAAGTGAAAAAAGGCAATACTTTGACGTTCAAAGAAACCAGTGAAATTACCTTTCGCTGCCGTCTGACAGATATTGATAATTTCCTAGAGATGAATAATGGTCGCGTGCTGACCCTTTATGATATGGGGCGTACCGACTTTGCAGTAAGGAGCGGGCTTGGCACTCAACTGCTTAAGCAGCGTTGGGGCTTGGTCGTCGCTGGTAGTACCATCCAATATCGCAAACGCATCCGTGCTTTTGAAAAAGTCACCATGAAGACCAAAATCGTCGGCTTCGATGAGCGCTGGATATATATTGAGCAATCGATGTGGGTAAAGGGCAAGCCTTGCTCGTCGGCACTACTACGTACAGGCGTCACCAAAGGCGGTAAGGTCATCGAGACGGCACGAGTACTGGCAGCTTTAGACCAATCGGATTGGCAGCTACCGCCGAGCGGCTATGTGGCAGAATGGATTGTCAGTGATGCCGACCGTCCATGGCCGCCACAATCTTAGGTTTTTGCTAGGTTTACCTCAAAATAAGGACTGATTATTTAACCATATGCATCGCAGCGCTTCGTCAAAATCCGCTTGTCATGAGCAATTTCTTCATAAACAGCTATTCACAATCAGTTAACCTTATAACTACTATTTCCTAACAATACATTATATAAATAAATATAATCAATGTTAGGATAGTAGTGAGTTTTATACTCAACTGAATACTATCTAATTAGAAACAGTCTAATAAAGGAAAATAATATGGTTAATAATACGGATTATGTCGGTACGCTGTTTGATAATAGTGAGTCAAACCCAAGCAAGATCACCTTAGCTTTTACTATGGCGGGTGTGGCACTTAAAAAAGGTCACTCTGCATCAGTCATATTGATGGTGGACGCGGTGCATTTGGCATTGCCAAACGCTTTAGATAATGTCGATATTGGCGATCCCTTTGAACCTGCTGGCGAATTACTAGAAGCCTTTATCGAAAAAGGCGGTCAAGTATTGGTTTGTGGCGCGTGTATGAAACATGGTGGCGTAGAAGAATCAGCCATTGATAAGCGCTTTACGGTCATCAGTGGTGATGATGTGGTTGAGCTGCTGATGAATGCAAAAGGTTCTTTGCAGTTGAATTAAGCGTTTAAGCTAAGCAATAATTTTAGATAAATGGGTTGGTTTTTTAGTCATCATTTTGATGGTTTGGAGGCTGACCATTTTTTTGTCTTTTGAATAAGCATAATTACTTTAGAAACTAAATTTTAATTATCTTTTCTAATTTCGTGTGTTTCCAATAAATATATAGCTAAAGTAGAGGCTGCTCCGACTGCTAACTTAGCGTGCCTAGGTTGTAAACCTTTAAACTCGCTATCTTTGCCATGACCACTGCCATATTCATTTCTAACTTCTGCAATTCCTTGAACTACGGAGGATAAGCTACCTAAAATTTGTCTTATTGCACTTGCTGCTTTTGCTTCGTTAGATATATCATCAGGAGTAAGTTTAAGTAGCTTTGTAGTCTTTCTCATCAATTTAGATAAGTCCCAGTTTTTATTGCATTCTTCTTGCCTACTTTTGAATATGGATTTACAGGCAGTTTCAATCAACTCTTTCGCTATTCCTATAGCCTGATAAGGAGAAGTTTCAATTGATGATTCCATTAGATTAATCTGCTGGGAAACATAATCAGCATTAAAAATAATTTTGATTTCGTTACCTTTTTTCTCGATTGATGCTTTGCCTGTATACTTTATTCTCCCACTAAAAACTGGTTTATTAGAGATACGTGTTCTCTCGACAATTTCGAACCCATCATTACTTAGGCTCTCATTGAATATATTGTGAATTTTCTCCACTTCATGTAAGTGTCCCCTTACTACGGGATGTATCATTTCACATAAAAAGTTTAGAAAAGAAGCATCTTCACATTTTAACAAATTAAACCTTTCATCATTAAAGACCCAGTTGTCCTCCCAATCATTGTTATTAAATCTGTGTTGCCAGATATCACCTGCTGCGTTCGAAAACCTAGGGTCTTTTGAAGGCATACTTTCCAAATCGTAAAGCCTAGATAAAAATTCCGTTTCATCTAGCTTTCCTGCCCACCATATATCTTCTATACTTAATATATCAAATATATCACGTCGAGTAATTTGAGAGATTCTATTCATTATTTATTTCAACTTTCTTTGGTTAGATACTTTAACGATATCAAGTATATGAGTTAATAGCTCTTAACTACAGTTTTATAGTCAAATATTTTAACTACAACTTTGTAGTCAAAATCCAACCTTCCTATTCAGCAACTAAATACACATTATCTAACACGCACGCCATCTAGCTTTGCTAAAGTAAGTCATGCAAACCTCCTCATAAAATAAAATGGAAGCCTGTCATGACCTTACTGAATACCCTTGATTTGACCTACCCTATCGTGCAAGCGCCGATGGCAGGAGCAACCACGCATGAGCTGGCGGCGACGGTGAGTAAGTTTGGTGGATTGGGTTCATTAGGATCGGGCATGACGCCACCAGAGGTTTTAAACGAACAGATTAATACTCTTAAGGCTTTAACTAATCGCCCTTTTATGATTAATCTGATGGTGTTATCAGAGCATGAATCTAGTGCTTTGGATAGCGAAGTACCTACTTGGCTAAGCAAGTACTATCAAGAGAAAAATATCGAATTTACTCTACCGAAGCACCCAGCGCTAAGCTTTGCAGAGCAGCTACAAGTGCTCTATGACAATCCCGTTCCTGTCGCCAGTTTTACCTTTGGCATTATCAGCGCTGAGCAGGTGCAGCGTTTGCAGAGTCTAGGCACACGGGTCGTCGGTACTGCCAATCATCCATTGGAAGCAAAAGCATGGGCAGATATTGGCGCAGATGCGGTATGCGTGCAAGGGGTCGAAGCGGGTGGGCATCGCGGTGGTTGGTTGCCGCAAAGTGAAAACGATCCATTGGGATTATTGACGCTAATAAGTCAAACGCGTGCCTGCACCGATATTCCTTTAATTGCGGCTGGTGGCATTATGAACGGACAGGACATCAAAGCAGTTCAAACAGCTGGTGCTGAGCTTGCGCAAATCGGAACGGCATTTTTGACCACAGATAAATGCGGAATCAATGACATTTATAAGCAAGCGCTACTCGATGCCAGTCAAGGTGGACGCAGCTCTGAGACGCGCTTAACCAGATTATTCTCAGGGAAACAGGCTCGTGGTTTATTAAATGATTATTTGCATGATTTTGCTCAATTTGAGAGCGCACATGAGCTACCGCCTTACCCACAATTAAATGCGATGACCAAATTTTTGCGTGCCCATGCAACCAAAAACCGCGATGCCGAACATCAGTCTTTATGGGCAGGACAAGGCGTCGCTTTGGTCAGACAAGAGCGCACGGTTGAACTGCTAGAGCGACTGGTAAGAGAGAGTTAGTTTGATCAACGTAGGCTGATTTTTAACTCAGCCTACAATAGAGTAGATACAGTTTTAAAAGAATACAGTGCTACTGGGATTAATTATTCGCAGCCTCTGTCTGCGTAAGCACAGTAAGCAACAAAATTTGATACCAGTAGCACTTTATAATTTTTGTATTTCTTTTATTTAGGACTGACTACAGCTCATATCTAATCAAACGTTGGATCATTTACGCCTTAAAATATCATATGTAAATGACTAGTTCTTTAACCCTTCACGAAACGCTTTATAATCATTCGCCGTATCTTTCACCGCTTCTATCATCGGTACATGACCGATTTTTGGCATCGTAATCACTTGTGATTGTGGGATGATTTCTTTTATTAGCGTCACTGTTTCAGGCTTGATGACCTTATCTTCCTCACCCCAAACGACTAGTGTTGGAATATTATATTCAGCGATAACCTTGGCACGCTGCTCAACATTGTCTTCAACTATTTGCGCGAGTATTTTGGATTCTACTGCTTTATTAGCGATACGCTCTTGCGCGAATACGGCTTTTACAGACTTAGGAATATAAGGCGGCTTAGACATAACAAAGTCATACATAGCATAAAAGTCTTCCTTCTTATCGACCAATAGCGGATTGTTCTCAAGAGTTGCACTTTCTAAGGATTTCGGCACACCCACTGACCAAAAGCCTGCACTATCTATCAGCCACAGACTTTTGACCTCTTTAGGATACTTCGCAGCATAAGCAACACTGATAGCGCCGCCCATTGAGTTGCCACCGACATGAATGTTAGATGCCAAGCCTTTAGCTTGCAGTAGCTCGTGTAAGCGCGTCGCTTGCGCCTCCGAGCGATAGTCAGCCGCCATCGGTTTACTAGAGTCACCAAAGCCTAGCAAGTCAGGAATGATCAGATTATAGTTCTCTAACTGCCGAGCGATACGAGTAAAGTTGTCTTTATTACCGCCAAAGCCATGAATCAATAATAAAGGCTCGCCCGCGACATTACCGTTTTCTGCATAGACTATTTTATCGCCAGAGCTTAACGTAAATGACTGAGTCGTAAGGTCTGATTTTGAGCGTTCATACTGAATAATCTTTTGGGTAGTATTTATCGCCAAGGTATTAGGCGCTGTGGTACAACCAACGACTGAAAAGCTTAACAAAGTGGCAAGGCCTAGGCGTTTTAATAGCATCGAAATATCCTTTTTGAAAACTAGAAAAATGAAGTAAGAAGTAAGAAGTAAGAAGTAAGAAGTAAAAATAATCATCCTAGCACAAGAATATTTTAAGTTTAAGAACTTATAATAACCACCCACCCCCTATAAATTGCTCGACAATCGCCTAAAAAAATGACAGGCAAATAATCACAGCGTTTGCCAAGGGGTTACAGCTCTAATAAAGACCGTAGACGCTTTCTGGTTTATGATAAGCGCTTTTGTTTAGTTGGCCCTGCATATTGCAAAAGGATAAACATTGAGTAAAACAGATACCTCCATTGGTAAACGGCGTGACCTCACCCAAGGTTCGATCCCTAAAACCATGCTCTTATTTGCATTACCAACCCTTGGGTCATCTGCATTACAGTCATTAAACGGCTCGATCAATGCTGTCTGGGTAGGTCGATTTTTGGGTGAGGAAGCGTTAGCAGCCACAGCCAACGGCAATATCTTGATGTTTATACTGATCTCCTTCGTGTTTGGTTTCGGTATGGCGTCTACTATTTTGATTGGTCAGGCAATGGGCAGCCGTGATAACGCTATGGTTAAGAAAACCATGGGCACGGCGCTGGGCAGCATTATTCCGATAAGCGTAATAGTGTCGGCAGTAGGGTGGATATTTGCGCCGATGCTGCTTGAGCTGCTTGGTACGCCGGCAAGTGCTGTAGAGCTTGCCCTAACCTATCTGCGCATGATTTTTATTGCGATGCCTGTCACACTCATGTTTACGCTGATAATGATGGCACTGCGCGGGACGGGCGATTCGACGACGCCGCTTTGGTTTATCATTATATCGGTCGTGATTGACCTTATTTTGACGCCGACACTGATTTTGGGTCTAGGACCATTTCCCGAGTGGGGCATATTTGGCTCGGCTTTCGCAACAGCCGTCGCAAATACGCTAGCACTTATTGGCATGTTAGCCACTATGTATCTGCGTGGCTCTGTGCTGACGCTTAAGTTGCCGGAGCTTCGCTTTTTGCGCGCAGACCGAGACATCTTGAAGTCGATGTTTTCTAAGGGGTTACCGATGGGTCTACAGATGATCGTCATCTCTTCAGCAGCATTGACAATGTTATCGCTGATTAATCGCGAAGGTGTACAGACTACAGCCGCTTACAGCGCAACCCAGCAGCTTTGGACCTACGTGCAGATGCCAGCAATGGCGCTAAGTGCTGCGGCCAGTGCGATGGTTGCACAGAACATCGGTGCCAATCAATGGCACCGAATCGCAGGGATCACACGCTGGGGACTGATTTTTAATCTGGCATTGACCGGTTTTATTATCATACTACTGACCATTTTTGATGAGACCATTCTGGGCTTGTTCCTTGGCAGTGACAGTGAAGCGGTGCCGATTGGGCGTCATATTCAGCTAATGGCGACATGGGGTTTTATCTTTTTTGGGATAGCACAGGTTTTGTTTGGCACCATGCGTGCAAACGGCTATGTGATTTGGCCGCTGATTGTCATGGTCATTTCGATGTATCCAGTGCGTCTTGGATTTGCTTTCGGGCTTTATCCTCTACTTGGAACCGATGCCCTTTGGCTATCCTTTCCAGCAGGCATGGTGGCAACCGCCGTGATGGGAGCAGGACTATATTTGTACGGCGGATGGCGCAAAGGCAAACACTTGCCCGCAGAAGAAGCTGCGCAAAGGTCTGAGGAGTTTCGCGCGCATACAGGCACCAGTGCGTCGTTTCGAGATCTTGTACCGACGACTGTATGGAAGCTGTCACCTTTGCGCCGTATCACAAGGTTGCATCGACGACTTCATAGAAGACTTCATCTTCATAGACTCCGTGTGATAAAAAAGAATAAACGATAATGGCGTGGTTTATATATACACGTATAACGCCTAGTCGGGCGGCTTTTGCTCATTAGCATGGGCAAGTACATTATTCACCATACTTACCTACTACTGCAAATACCGAAACTGGTTTTACCTTTAACTAAAATCTTCATTACCTAACAAAAACTGTACCGCTGCGGCTGCATGAATAGCGGTGGTATCAAACACGGGGATTGGACTGTCTGCTTGGCTAATTAACAGTCCAATCTCGGTACAGCCTAATATCGCGCCCTCAGCGCCTTGTGCCGCTAACTCATTAATCACTTGCGTATAATATTGCCGTGAGCTGGCAAGCAATTGTCCTTGGCACAGCTCATCATAGATGATGCGATGGACTTCAGCACGCGCATCGGTATCTGGTATCAGCACCTGCAAGCCCGCATCAATCAGACGCTGTTTATAGAAGTCCTCAGTCATGGTGAATTGTGTACCGAGTAAGGCAATCTTGGTTAAACCTTGCTGCTTAATCGCATCTGCGGTCGTATCTGCAATATGTATCAATGGCAAATTCGTCGCCGCTTGTACCTGCTCTGCTACTTTATGCATGGTATTGGTCGCAATTAATAAGCCTTGGGCACCAGCCGCTTGTAAGCGCTTACCACTGTTTACCATGACATCACCCAGCTCTTCCCACTGGCCTTGGGCTTGTAACTCGCCAATTGGCGCAAAGTCGACACTATGAATCAATAAGTCTGCTGAATGTAAGTTGCCAAGCTTAGCCTTAATACCTTCATTAATCAGCCGATAATAGCTTTGGGTACTTTCCCAACTCATTCCGCCGATGATACCTAAGGTTCGCTGCTTTTGAACGGTCATACTATTACTCTTTATATGTATTTCAATCTTACTCATCGTAGCAAAAGTTCAGCTTCAATTTGCCAACATTTAGAATATTCTCATTATTAGAAAAAAAATAACGATCATTAAAATGTAACGAACATCACTATTAATAACAACGATTTTATCCACTCACCAGCATACGCTATGATAGTCAATAACGACGCCTCATAATGCTATTCATCATCGTTCATTGAGCCTCACTATTATCATGTAGGAAAATTCAACATTATGGCAAACTTCCCTATGATCAGAATACGCGCACGGCGTAAGTACTACCGTCTTATCTTTACTGGTCTGATGGCGCTGATGATGTCACTTATTATCTCATCCGCTCTATTACTGGTTAAAGTAGGGTTCGTCGATGGCTTCTTTATGGAATTAATGCACTCGTGGGTACTGGCCTTTGTCTTTGCGTGGCCGAGCGCCTATATCTGTGCGTATCTGGTACAAGAGCACGTGCTTAGTCGGATTGAGTTTTATTGAGTCATACGACGATAAGTACATAACAACGTTCCTTAACCAAACAAGTACTGATAACTGGTAAGCAGAGTTGTTACTGTTGATGGTTGCAAATCAACTCATCAACTTACTTCTTTAGACAAATATCTAAAAACTAAAAAAAGGATTTATCATGCGTAGCGCAACTTATGATCATTTTGGCAAACCCACTGAAGTACTCAGCATCAGCGACCGCCCTACTCCAGAGCCTAAAGCCAATGAAGTTCGAGTCAAAACGATACTCGCCTCTATCCACAACCATGACCTACTAACCATTCGCGGTCAATATGGCTTTAAACCTGAAATGCCTGCCATCGGCGGTAGTGAAGCGGTCGGTATCATCGATGCAGTAGGCAGCGATGTTAAGAATCTGAAAGTCGGTCAGCGTGTCGCAGCCGCCAGTGTACAAGCGACGTGGGCAGAGTATTTCGTCGCTGTGGAAGATATGGTATTCCCGATGCCCGACAGCTTAGATGACGAAATGGCAGCACAATTGATTGCAATGCCACTGAGCGCGCTGATGCTGATTGAGTTTTTAGAACTAAAAAGCGGTCAGTGGGTTATCCATAATGCTGCCAATGGCGCGGTCGGCAAATCACTCGCCATGCTAGCTGCCGCACGTGGTATTAACACCATTAATGTCGTGAGAAGTGGCGATGCTATCGAGGAATTAAAAGCACTGGGCATCAAGCATAATATCAACACCTCAGATGACGACTGGAAAGATCAAGTAAAAGCCATCCTTGGTGATGAAAAAATCAGTGCTGCGGTTGATTCTATCGGTGGTGAGTCTAGTAATGATCTGCTGGCGTTACTGGGTCATGGTGGCACATTGGCATCGTTTGGCATCATGTCAGGCAAACCAATGGTGCTAAATCCAACCCACATTATTTTTAAACAGGCGACGATTAAAGGCTTTTGGGGCAGCAAAATCAGTCAAGAAATGAGCGTTGAGAATAAGCAACGCTTGGTTGATGAGCTGATCGAGCGTGCTAACAATGGCAATTTAAAACTGCCCGTTGAAGCGACCTTTGATTTGGCTGATATCTTAAAAGCAGTTGACGGGAAAATGCAGTCAGAAAAAAACGGTAAGGTACTGTTAAAACCTTAAGATTCATTTTATATCTTAAGGTTTCGAGCATTTTTCTCTACTCACAAATGGATATCTATATAAAAAATCCAATTAGGAATAGCCTTATGTCTAAACAAACAACGTTTAAAGCTTTGGTCGTCGAAGAACATGCTGATGGCACTTTTAATAAAAGTATTCAACAGCGCAGCGTCAGTGATTTACCTGAAAACGATTTATTAATCGAAGTGCATTATTCATCGTTGAACTTTAAAGATGCGATGTCGGCATCAGGTAATAAAAGAATCACCAAAAACTATCCACACACCCCTGGTATTGATGCGGCAGGCGTGGTGGTTAGTGATAAGTCTGGCACCTTTGCAGAAGGGCAAGAAGTCGTCGTCTTTGGTTATGATTTGGGTATGGATACCGATGGTGGTCTCAGTCAAATGATCTCTATACCTGCCGATTGGGCGGTCGAATGCCCGTCTTCATTGACGATAAAAGAAGCGATGATATATGGTACTGGCGGCTTAACGGCTGCATTGAGTATCCAAAAGCTAGAGAAAATGGGTGCAAAACCTGAAGATGGTCCAGTCGCCGTCACTGGCGCAACGGGCGGCGTCGGTAGTATCAGCATCGCAATTTTAAGTCAGCTAGGCTATGACATCATCGCCTTCTCTGGCAAACCTGAGCAAAGTAACTATCTAAAAGAGCTTGGTGCAAGTGAAGTCCGTCATCGCGATACCATTAACGAGGTCGGAGATAAACCTGCCGGTCGTGAGCTATGGGCAAATGCTATTGATACCATCGGTGGCGACTACTTACCCAATCTGCTAAAGCAAACCAAAGCTGGCGGCGCGGTGACCAGTTGTGGTTTGGCGAGCGGCGCTGATTTTTCGATGTCAGTGATACCTTTTATCACCCGTGCGGTGTCATTATTGGGTATCGATTCGGTCTATATTCCACTAGCAGATAAAAAGGCGATTTGGCAGCGCGTCGCGACTGATATGAAACTGCCTAATTTAGAAAGTTATGGTGAAGAGATTACGCTTGAGCAAACGCCGGAATACTTAGATCGCTTTATGGCGAGTAAGACGATTGGGCGTTATGTGGTGAATGTGCGGGGTTAACCTTTAATCAAGTTGCTTTAAAAGAATTTTTATTTACCAGATACCTAAAAGCGGTTGATGAAAAAAAGCAGGTCGAGAAGAAAGGTAAGGTGCTTTTGAAGGCTTTATTAATTATTAGATTCAGAATTATAAGCAATGGCAGCATTCTATATTTTAGGGTGCTGCTGTTTTTTCATTTGAAAGAAGTTATATCAAGGCTTATCAGTAAAATAACATGGCCTTTTTAACATCAACTATAATGATTTCCTAAATTGATAAAAAAGATTATCTTCTAAGGAGGCTTTAATGGCTGTAGTTGTATTATTAGGGGCAGGTGCTAGTTTTGGTAGTGTTGGTGTTGAACCTTATGCACCACCTCTCGGTAATGGCTTATTTAATGATTTAGTAAAAAGGGGTGGAGTGGCGGCGACTTTACCAGAATATATAAAGCATCTTTTTGAGAATAACTTTGAAGATGGAATGGCAGAGTATTTCAAATATTCCAATAAGAACATAATGTCATTTCAAAGAGAGTTAGCCTACTATTTAGCTCACTTTAAACCAACAGAATCTAACGTATATTTGAGACTTATAAGAGAGTTAGGTTGCCAGAGAGTTGTTTATAGCAGTTTAAACTACGATCTTCTTTTCGAATTATCAGCAGCCAAACTAGGTTTGTTTACGACTTATTCATCTGAATACCATCAGGGAGGAGTTAGACTTCTAAAGATTCATGGTTCAAGTAACTTTTGGCCAGATATTCCTAAAGGAATGCTAAAAAACTGTAATTTTTACAATAGTGGTATAGCTGATATACAAGCCCCTATTAAGCCATTAAATCAAATCGATACTATTAATAAGTGCAAGCAAGAAGATAGTGTAGCTCCTGCCATTGCAATGTTTGCTGAAGGAAAAGCTGTAAGGATTAGTCCTGATTACGTTCAAAACCAATATGAGATGTGGAAAGAACAAGTTAATAAATCGTCTAACATTTTTGTAGTAGGTGTACGCGTTCATGAAATAGACAAGCATATTTGGAGCATACTTGGCAACTCAAAAGCTAAAGTAACATACTTCGGTTTCGATAATGATAGAGCTGAGTTTAATCAATGGAAAATTAATAATAACAAAAAGAATGCTTATTTTTATAATAGTGACTTTGAAAAGTCAGTACAAATAATTAAAGGACTGTACCGAAGGTAAGTAATAAAAAAGCACCCAACCAAGTTGAGTGCTTTTTTTATTTCATCTGAATATCAAGCGGAGAATTATTCCCACTCAATCGTCGCAGGTGGCTTGCTCGATACATCATAAGTCACGCGTGAAACTTCAGCGATTTCATTCATAATGCGATTCGATACCTTCTCAATCAAATCATATGGCAGATGCGCAAAGCGCGCAGTCATAAAATCCACAGTCTCAACCGCACGTAGCGCAATCACCCACGCATAGCGGCGACCATCACCGACCACGCCGACTGATTTAATCGGTTGGAATACCGCAAACGCTTGCGCAGTCTTCTCATACCAGCCTGAACGCTCAAGCTCTTCCATAAAGATAGCATCGGCTGAGCGCAGGATATCGGCAAACTCTTTGGTGACTTCGCCCAAGATACGCACGCCCAAACCCGGTCCTGGGAACGGATGACGGTTGATCATCTTCGCAGGTAAACCAAGGGTAATACCCAATTTACGCACTTCATCTTTAAACAAATCACGCAACGGCTCAACCAATTCAAACGCCAAATCATCTGGCAAACCACCAACGTTATGATGACTCTTAATGACGTGCGCTTTACCTTGATGCGATTTAGCTGATTCAATCACGTCTGGATAAATCGTACCTTGCGCTAAGAATTCGATGACTTTACCATCGCTCTGCTCGCTCACTTCACGGGCACTATTAGCGAATACATCAATAAAGGTTTTACCGATGATTTTGCGCTTGGCTTCAGGATCAGACTCGCCAGCCAATGCGGTTAAGAATAGCTCTTCCGCATCAACACGAATGACTTTTACGCCCATATTTTCTGCGAAGATTTGCATCACTTGGTCGCCTTCGTGCAAACGCAAGAGACCAGTATCGACAAACACACAAGTTAATTGGTCGCCAATCGCTTTATGCAACAATGCTGCGACAACTGAGCTGTCTACACCACCTGAAAGACCGAGCAATACTTGCTTATCACCGATTTGCTTTTTCAGTTGCTCGATACGCATATCGATGATGTTATCAGGCGTCCAGCTACCCGCGCAGTCACAGATTTGATGGACAAAACGTCCTAGCAATGCCTGACCTTGTGCAGTATGCGTCACTTCAGGATGGAACTGTAGCCCATAATAGTGGCGCGAATCATCTGCCATGATCGCAATCGGGCAGCTTGGCGTGCTGGCAACGATATCGAAACCTTGTGGGGCATCCACCACTTTATCGCCATGACTCATCCACACATTTAGCTTCGCTGCTGCGTCTTCGATACCATCAGTCAGCGTTGATTTGCCATCGATATTGATGGTTGCTGCGCCAAATTCATGGATATCACTAGCATGAACTTTACCACCGAAGCGATCTGCCATCGCTTGCATACCATAGCAGATACCCAATACTGGTACGCCTAGATCAAATACGGCATCATTGATGCGTGGGCTGTCATCTGCGTGGACGCTCTCAGGACCGCCAGATAAGATAACGCCTTTTGCGCCAAAATCGATAATGCGCTGAGTGTCGATATCATAAGGAAACATCTCACAGAATACGCCTGAATCACGGACACGGCGGGCGATAAGCTGGCTGTACTGTGAGCCAAAATCGAGAATTAAGATGCGATCTTCTTTAATAGTAGGAACGTTGGCAGCAGTTGTCATAACGTAGTGTCCATCAATAAATAAATTGGTGCGCTATTTTAACAAGTTTCACGAATGTAGTGGCGGTTAGATATGCGTTTATTATTGTCTATTTTTGAATTATTCTACTAATGTTTAGCATATATCAAATAAGCAGATCATTTGTGATATGCTAATTCGATAAAGAATAATATCCTCATTGCCTGATTATGGACAATGAGATAGCCACAGTAGCGACACTCAAACCGTGATTATAAATAGATAGGTTAAATTTACTATGAGCAAAATTAAATCCTTTATGCGTAAAACGTCTAAAACTGCCTCTATCTCAACGACCTCTCCTATTGATAATACTAGTTTAGATACGCTCTCCAAAATAGATACGTCCGTCACTACACCTGCCAACACACCTATAGAACAAACGCGCTGGAATGGTTGGGGCAATGTCAGTATCAATAAAAAAGTCTCGCCACATGGCGCAAAACTGATCAAATCCCATATCGGTAAAACTAAAAAACTGTCTTCTGTCAGCTTACAAAAGGTGCTCAAAACCGTTCCAAAATCACGCTTACCTGCTGCTATGATTGAGCTTGATACTGTATCTGTCGATAACGAAGTAAGACTAAGACACGCCCGTGGTCAAAGCTTTCCGGATTGGATAGCCATGCACGGCGGCGACTTTGAGGTTTTTCCTGATGGCGTGGCGCATCCGCAATCAACCGCTGATGTCGAAACCTTATTAAAACTAGCCAGCGAGTACGACCTGATCGTCATTCCTTTTGGCGGTGGTACCTCAGTCGCTGGTCATATCAATCCGCAAAAGGGTTCACGCCCTGTATTGACTATCGCTATGAGTAGGATGGATCAGCTGATTGACTTGGATATAGAGAGCCAAATTGCTACTTTTGGCGCAGGGACACAAGGTCCAGCAGTCGAGGCGCAATTAAATGCTCACGGTTACCGTTTGGGACATTATCCGCAGTCGTGGGAATTATCGACGCTTGGCGGCTGGATTGCAGCACGCTCTAGCGGTCAGCAGTCTTTAGGTTACGGACGTATCGAGCAGATGTTTGCTGGTGGTACTTTGGTCACGCCGCAGGGGGTACTCAATATCGCTGATATTCCAGCGTCAGCAGCAGGGCCTGATCTGCGTGAAATGATGTTGGGTACTGAAGGCCGCGCCGGTATTTTTACCGAAGTTAAAATGCGCGTGCAGTCGCAACCGGAAGAAGAGCTCTTTAAGGTGGTGTTTTTACCCAATTGGGAAGCGGGTAAAGAAGTGCTTAGACAAGCCGTGCAGAGTAATATTCGCTTATCCATGCTGCGTCTGAGCAATGCGGTCGAGACTGATGCTCACCTACATTTGGGCACGTCACCAAGTCAATTTTTAGCCATTAATACCTATCTAAAAGCTCGCGGATTAGGTTCACAAAAAGTCATGCTGACTTATGGCGTATCAGGTGATAAAGCACAGAATGCGCTGGCACTGACGCAGTTCAAAAATCTATTAAAGCAGCATGGGGGTATCAGTGGCAAGCTTGCCAATCTGATGGGTAAGATATGGTCACATGGGCGTTTTAAATTTCCATATTTGCGCGGTACTTTGTGGGAGAAAGGCATCATGGTGGATACCTTTGAGACCGCGACCAATTGGCATAATATCGACGAGCAAATGCAGCAGATGCAAGCAGCGGTGCAAACTGCACTGGCAGACGAAGGCGAAGCCGTGATGGCATTTACGCATATCTCACACGTTTATAAGCAAGGTGCTAGCCTTTATACCACCTACTTCTTTAGAGCGGCTAGAGATCACACCAGTACCTTAAGTCGCTGGCAAAAAATCAAGCATGCTGCCAGCTCAAGTCTGGCAAATGGCAAAGCGACAATATCGCACCAGCATGGTGTCGGCCGTGACCATGCCCCTTACCTCACTGCTGAAAAGGGTAAGCTAGGTATTCAGGTTACCCGTGATATGCTTAAAAGTCTGGACCCTGAGCAGCGTATGAATCCGGGTGTTTTGATTGAATAATAACTTTACTCAAAAACCTTGTTTATAGTTAGTTTGGTTTAAGAGCGTTACAGCGCGGCTGGCATTGATTTTTCGCAGCCTCTGTCGGCGTAGGCACAGCACGCAAGGAAAATTAATACCAGTCGCGCATTATAATATAGTGTATTTATTTTATTTAGTAACGACTATGAATTAGATTATTTGGATAACATACATAGTTGAAATTAAATAACAATTAAAATGAGTCGTCTATGAACCGAGCTAATCAACATCAACAACGCCAGCAAGCATTAGCACCACTGTCTCGTTCTGAACCATGGGATATGCTCATCATCGGTGGCGGGATCACTGGTGCTGGTATTGCTCGCGAAGCAGCAAGGCGCGGCTTAGCAGTCCTATTAATTGAGCAAAAAGACTTCGCTTGGGGCACCTCCAGCCGCTCAAGCAAAATGGTACATGGCGGGCTACGTTACATTGCCTCGGGCGATTTCAAGACGACACTGCACAGCGTACGCGAGCGTGAACGCATGCTGAATGAAGCGAGTGGTCTCGTTAATGAGATGCACTATGTCATGCCTCATTACAAAGGCAAGTTTCCACCGCCATGGATATTTAATAATCTGCTTAGGGTATATGATAAGCTCGCGGGTAAGCACTACTTTAAGTACTTTGAAAAAGACGCCTTTCTTAGCCTTAACCCTCATATTAAACAAGATAAGTTTTTGGGTGCCAGTCAATTTAGTGATGCTGTGACCGATGACTCACGGCTCGTGATGCGGGTATTGGACGAAGCTATTCATGATGGTGCGCACGCGATTAACTATCTTAAAGCAGAATCACTCATAACCACTGAACAAGGCTTAGTGGTGGGGGCTACTCTAAAAGACACCTCGCCTCAACATAGCACCCATACTTACGACGTTCAGGCCAAAGTCGTGGTCAGTGCCACGGGTGCTTGGGCAGATACGTTACGGATGCAAGCCAGTCAGCAAACGGAACAAACCTTTCATAAGCAAATTCGTCCATCGCGTGGCAGTCATTTGGTGGTTAGTCAAGAGCGCCTACCGCTCAATCAAGCGTATACCTTTTTGCATCCTGTCGATAAAAGAGCAATCTTTGTCTTTCCGTGGGAGAACCGAACCGTTCTTGGTACTACAGATTTGGACCATCCACCCTTAGATGATACAGAAGTCGGCATTACCAATGCTGAGGTGGACTATCTGTTGACCGCGACCAACGATCTTTTTGATGATGTAGATATTAGCCGCAAGGATGTCATCAGCTCATGGGCAGGCGTGCGTCCACTGATTTCTGATGGCAATGATGGTAAGCGCGTCAGTCCTAGTAAGGAAAAACGCGATCATAGCGTCTGGTTGGATAATAATCTGGTCACTGTAAGCGGTGGCAAATTAACCACCTTTCGCCTAATCGCCCTTGATGTGCTAAAAGTCTGTCAAAAGGTACTCGAACTCGATGAATCAGCTACTCAAGATAATGTGTTATATAGTAGCCAAGTTTTTAGCAAGCAAACCTCAATCAATCCTAAATTTACTGCCCTGCCGCTACCATTACAACAGCGCTTAAAAGGTTTTTATGGCCTACAGCTCGATACTTTGTTAGAGCTGGCTCATGATGATGACTTGGCTTATGTGACCGATAGCAACACTATTTGGGCGGAGATTCGCTTTGCTGCTCGCTATGAGCAGGTTATTCATTTAGATGATTTATTACTACGACGCACGCGCTTGGGTCTTATATTGCCCAATGGTGCGATGACCCCGCTAATCAGTCAGCGAGTCAAGCAAATATGTCAGCAGGAGCTAGGCTGGGATGAGCAAAAATGGCAGCAAGAGGCTGACCGTTATCAAGCCTTATGGCAACGCTACTATTATCTGCCTGCGGCTTAGCGCTTTTTTATATCCTAATTTATCTATACTAAACACATTGTTGAAAAGATATGGCGGAACTGGGATGAATTTTTTCAGCCTCTGTCGGCGTAGGCACAGCAAGCTAGAAAAATTAATACCCGTTCCGCTTGATACTCTAAGTTAGCTTCAACCTATATTCCCACATAGTTAAGGATGACTATGACCGACAACTTTGATGCGCCTATTTATTTCTTAGCCATCGATAATGGCACCCAAAGTGTAAGAGCGCTTATCTTTGATCAATTCGGCACCGAGATAGCCAAAGCACGCGTTCCTATCGAGCCGTACTTCTCTAAGCAGCCTAATTTTGCCGAGCAGCATGCCGACTATTATTGGCAAAAATTAAGCGAGGCCTGTCAGCAGTTGTGGCAAAATTGCGATATCACGCCAGCGCAAATTGCCGGCGTCAGTCTCGCCACCCAGCGCTATACCATGATATGTTTGGACAAGGATAAACAACCGCTACGTCCAGCCATTGTATGGATGGATTTGCGTCGCGGCGAGAACAATGACATAGGCTTTCTAGGTCCACTCACCAAAGTCATCGGTATGGGCGATCTGGTACAAGAGGCACAGCAAAAAGCACGCTGTAATTGGCTTGCGCATCATGAGTCGGAAATATGGGAGAAAACAGCCTATTATGTCAATTTATCAGCGTACCTCACCTATCAGCTCACAGGCGAGATTGCCGACTCTACTGGTCATGCCTTAGGCTACCTGCCTTACGATTACAAAGCGCAAGCATGGTTTAAGCCAAACAACATCAAATGGCGACTGTTCAGTTGTCGACTAGAGCAAATGCCTAGACTCATTGCACCGGGGCAGCTACTTGGTCATATTACCGCTCACGCTGCCGCCGCTACTGGTATTCTTGAAGGCACGCCAATGATTGCTGCCGCCAGTGATAAAGCTTGCGAAGCGTTGGGTTCCGCCGGACTTGCCGCCGATACCGCCTGCTTAAGCTTTGGCACTACTGCGACTATCAATACCACGTCGAGCCGTTATATTGAGATACTCAAGCACATGCCCGCTTATACTGCCGCCGCGCCAAATTACTACAATCATGAGTATATGATTTATCGCGGCTTTTGGATGGTTAGCTGGTTTAAAGAGCAATTTGCCCAGTATGAAGAGCAACTGGCAAAAACGCAGGGTGTTGATACTGAAAAACTACTCGACAAGGCAGTCAAAGACATTCCAGCAGGCTGTATGGGTTTGATGATGCAGCCGTACTGGTCGCCCGGTGTTCGTCATCCGGGTCTTGAAGGCAAAGGTGCGCTTATTGGTTTTGGTGATGTACATACGCGAGCGCATGTCTACCGCGCTATTTTAGAAGGGCTGGCTTATGAGCTAAAGCTTGGTTTTGATACCATTGAGAAGCGTACAGGCAAAGCCATTAAACATCTGCGTGTGTCTGGCGGTGGTTCCCAAAGTGACTCAGCGATGCAACTGACGGCAGATATCTTCGGTATGCCCGCTTATCGACCGCATACTTATGAAGCCTCAGGCTTAGGCGCTGCTATCAATTGTGCGGTGGGACTTGGCGTTTATCCCGACCATTTAACCGCAACTCAGGCCATGACCCATTTGGGTGATGGATTCTTACCTATCGAAGCCAATGTCCAGCTCTACAAACGCCTTTATAATGAGGTTTATCTCAAAATGTATGAGCGCTTAAAACCTTTATATCAAAGCATTCAAGATATTACAGGTTATCCAGCTAAGTAATACAGTCAGTTCAATATAAAAGAGGCATGTTAAAAATAGCGTTATGCTGGGATAAACTTTCCTCGCTTGCTGTGCACTTCGCACTCCAGAGGCTTCGCAAAATTTATCCCAGCAGCACCGTATTCTTTTTAAATTGAATCGACTATATTAAAAACATCGCTATTTAATGCTGTTTGCATACGGCTTAGCCCTTCTATCAGCAGCGCTTTAGGACACGCCACATTAAGGCGCATTTTAAGATGGCCTTCACCACCATATTTAATCCCTGCACTCAGCTCAACCTTAGCAGCTCTCAATTTGTCATAAAGCATTTGATCGTCTTGCGCATATGCCGAACAATCTAGCCAAATCAAATACGAAGCTTCTGGACGCATCACCTTAATCTTAGGTAAATGCTCTTCTAAAAATTGCAGGGTTAAGTCAATATTGGCTTCGATATAAGTCAGCGCCTGCGCCAACCACTCGTCACCTTGCTCATAAGCACTACGCATCGCTGTATAAGCAAATAAGTTTAGCTCATGCTCGTCACTTAAACGCTGCTGCTGGTTAATTTTACTCAGTAATGCGCTGTCTTTAGCAAATATCATCGAGCCTTTGATACCGGCAATATTAAAGGTTTTGGTCATCGAAGTTAGGCTGACTACTTTGTGCTCGTAGCCTGTTGCTAGGGTTAAAAAAGGCGTGAATGTATGCCCACTCAAAGTTAAATCTTGATGAATCTCATCACTCACAATCGCCACATCGTGCTTTTTGCAGATGAAAAGCAGCGCTTCAAGCTCATCCGCTGTCCATACCCGCCCGCCCGGATTATGCGGATTGCAGAACAAATACAGCTTAACTTTATGCTCGACAATTTTGGCTTCGATATCGACTAAATCCAGATGATATCGTCCCTCAACCTCCTGTAATGCAGAAGTCACCAGCTTACGATCATTGTCTAAAACCTTGGTCATAAAAGGCGTATAGATAGGGTTATTGATGAGTACCGCATCCCCTGCCTCAGTAAATACTTGTATCATCAGCACCAAACTTGGCACGACACCCGGAGAAAACAGGATATCCTGCTTATCCAGCCACAAGTCATAACGACTGCCATGCCAGTCGATAATCGCTTGATACAATGGCTCGGTCGGCACGGTGTAACCCAATATGCCATGCTGCGTTACTTGTTCAATCGCCTTTAAAATAGGCTGGACGGTCTTAAAGTCCATATCCGCGACCCATAGCGGAATCGTGTCATCGGTATAATGCCATTTAAACGACCCCGTATCACGTCTGTCTATTATTTGATCAAAGTTGTACAGCACCAGCATTCCCCTTTACGATTGCTTTATATTATAACTGTTCATCCGTCGGCTTAAATGATATTTAAAAAAATAACATCATCATTATTTGAATAATGGCTAAAAATTAGTGTTACATTAATGTTGCGGACTCTACATATGATCAAGTTATTTATGCCAAAGTACGCTGATATTGCAAGGATTGTGATCTATCAGCTTTTACCCAAACCCCCTACTAAGCCAAGATGGCTTGTCTAAAAGGATTTAGCATGATGAGAATGGACTTTTTACCAAACTTAGCACTCAAAACGTGTGCCCTTACTTTAGCCATCGCTGCCACCGCTTCATGCACGACTATGGCAACAGGCGCTGACTATCAAACGTCAAATGCACAAACCACCGCAAACACTACTGCCCTCGCTCTTGGCAATACAGCCACTGCTGGCGGCAGCAATGATACCGTTGCAATCGGTAATATGGCCAATGCAGGACTTAATTCTGCTACGGCTGTCGGCGGTCAAGCCAATGCCGCAGGTCTAGGCTCAACCTCTATCGGTTGGCAATCAAAAGCCACTGCCGAACGCGCGCAAGCCTTTGGTCATCTCGCCAATGCTGGCGGTGTTCGCTCTACCGCAGTCGGTGAAGCCGCTATGGCTGGTGGCAGCAATGATACCGTTGCCGTCGGTAATAAAGCCAATGCAGGTCTAAACTCCGCAACCGCTGTCGGCGGCGAAGCCAATGCCGTAGGTTTAGGCTCAACCTCTATCGGTTGGCAGTCAAAAGCCACTGCTGAACGGGCGCAAGCATTCGGTCATATAGCCAATGCTAGTGGCGTACGCTCTACCGCAGTTGGTGAAGCGGCTGCCGCACAAGGTGCAAACTCGGTAGCGTTAGGCAATAAATCTATGGCTGGCGGCATGAATAGCATCGCTATCGGTAACGGAGCAATGGCGACGAAAAACAATCAAGTCGTCTTAGGTAATGCTGGACAAGTGCAGTCCAGTACTGCGTCTCAGTCAGGTACGGTCAGAATCGTCACTATCGATGACAATGGTACTTTAGGTACTATGATGGTTGATTACTATAAAAAATCAGCTAAATAATAGTAATCAATCAGAGCCAAGCTGCTAACGCTGGTGCAATTATCACCAGCTATACTCAATAAGATAATAAGACCTCGCGATTGCGAGGTTTTTGCTATTTGAGATTACGGTACTAGGTTTAGGGGTTTGGCTTGGGGCTTTAGATGGTTTGGGAATAGTTTAGAATTTGCGGATTAGAAGGTAAAACCGTTGCAGTAATAAGGGGAGCCAATCCTGCCATTCGCTATTATCTGCTTATCTAGGTGTGAGGATGGATCAAGCGAAGTACTGCTTCGCCCTGACGCAAGAGAAAATCTATGATTTTCTGTGGCTAGGTTTGGTCACGAGACTGCCCCAAAACCTAGCCTTCGCAACACGCCTATTCAAGCAGGATAGCCTTAAGAAACTCTCATTTAAGAGAGTTTCACTTGCAAGCCTAAAATTGCAGTGCAATTTTTTTACGGCTCTCATATCAGGGCTAAAACGCGCCTTCGTGGCAAGCTCTAAAATTGAGACTAACTATCGCGTTTTTTTGAAACCCTTAGTAGCTAATATTCAAGTCAACTTTGGTTCTCTTTGCTACAATAGATTGAATAATAAATCAGCTGCAAACTTATAACAGCTCAACAGAACATAAATTTATGACTTTATAATTAAAATCAGTAAAAATTAAGGAATCTTAGTGTCATTAAATATCCCGAATAGAATGAAAGAAAGACTAGAACAAGATTCTGGTATCAACTCTTTTACTTTAACAAGCGTAAACAATCTTAAACCTTGGCTAGATGCAAATACAACAGTGTTTTTTCCTGAGTACACTGATCATAGTTTCATACATTTGAATGAAGTCTTAGCGACAGCTGAAAGTATTATTACAGATGAAAGCTGGGATACCATAACACCCGAAGACGTATCAGCAATGATAATTTCCGTCTTACTTCATGATTGCGCAATGCATATTACAGAAGATGGGTTCTATTCTCTGATAACAGATACTTATCCTTCAATTAAATCTCAATATTTTAGTACCGATCCTAAATGGAGTGAGATGTGGTCTGACTATATCGCAGAAGCTAAACGTTTTAACTCTGATAAGCTCAAGTCTATTTTCAATGACTCTAAACCTGTCAGTGATATTCCAGATAATAAAATAGATCTTACGACTAGAGATAAACTATTGATTGGTGAGTTTATTAGAAGGCATCATGCTCGAATAGCACACGAGATCGTGTTTAATGGTGTACCAGGAACTGATGGAAAAACTCTCAAGCTAGCGGAAGAACCAAGACGACATTTTTTAGATTTGTGTGGGTTCATTGCTAAAAGTCATAATATATCTCTAAGGCAAGCCGTAGATGCTCTTAATACAAAGAAGAAAAGAGAGCATCTTGGTTGCCACGTTCCATTCTTGATGTCCGTATTACGTATCTCGGACTATATTCAGGTACAAGCAACTAGAGCGCCTTCTCAACTATTAAATGTTAAATCGTTGATTAGCCCTATATCAAAAGGTGAGTGGAAAAAGCATGATGCTATTCTCGAAATCAATCATGCCGATGAAGATCCAGAAGCTTTATTTATAGATGCTGAACCTCAAGATGCGATTCTTTTCGAAGACTTGAGATGGCTTTTCACTGACATCCAAAGAGAGCTGGATGAGGTTTGGGCTGTGCTGGGCGAGGTTTATGGAAGGTACGATAAGATGGCTAATCTAGGTATCAATATTCGTCGCCTACGCTCTTCATTAGATGATATCAATGAATATACTAGAAATAAAAAACCTGAATTTATCCCTAAGGTTCTCAAATTTCGAACTGCTGATTCTGAAATGATGGAACTACTTATTGCACCTTTATATGGGAACAAACCAGAAATTGGTATTAGAGAATTAGTACAAAATTCAGTAGATGCCTGTTTAGAGCTTGAAGATATAAGCAAAAAACAGCAAAAAATTGTCATCGAAAAACCTGAAGACTTTGATGTATGCGTTTCAGTAATTGAGCATGGAGATTATGGTGAAGTAATTGTAGAGGATTACGGTGTAGGCATGACACTTGATATTATCGAAAACTATTTCTTAAATATCGGTGCTTCCTTTAGAAATAGTGATAGATGGAAAAAAACTCATGAAACTGAAGGTAGCTCTGATATTCACCGTACAGGAAGATTTGGTATCGGATTGTTAGCAGCCTACCTATTGGGTGATGAATTAGAGGTTGAAACCAGACACATAAGCTGTCCAGAAAATAAAGGTTTGAAGTTTCGATGCAGTCGAGGAAGTAAGTCTGTCACTATATCTCATACTGATTGTCACGTAGGTACTAAGGTATCTATTAAGACAAGTAAAAATATTGTTTGTAATTTAAGCAAAAATCCAAAATCTTGGGATTGGTACTGTTTATCAGTGCCTAAAGTAAAGAGAAGTTTAATTAAGGTTAATGATTCTAATGAGAAACATACAAAGTTCTTGGAACAAAATATAGTTGTTCCACAATCTAGAAGTAATTTACAAGGTACTAACTGGTTTAGAGTTGAAACTGAAGGACTTGACGATGTAGTTTGGTCATACGAAGGTTTTGAAACTAAAGATAGTGAATATCATTCAAACAAATATTTCTCAGTATTAGTGTGCAATGGTATATTTATCAATTCAGTTAAATACAATAGCAACATAAAATTCCTCTGGGATAGAGGAAATCAAATACTTACTCCAGAAGATCCAACTGTAGTAGTTTATGACCAAGACGGGCAAGTACCGCTTGATATACAAAGAAATAGCCTTACTTACTCTAACGCAAGTTTTATAAGCAAAGTAAGTAAAGATGTAACAAAGAAACTCATAGAGAATTTCTTTGAAAGCTTTAGTAAAACAGACTTTATTAGCATCGAAAATACTATCAAGAAAACTTTAATTTTGAGAAAGTTGAACTGGGAAATTGGTAGACATAAAGATAGCTACATTAGTGCTTTTTTGTTTTCAAGACAAGGTATATCTCTAGTAGATAAGCAAACTATAGTGAAATCCAAGCCAACTTCAATTCAAATCAAATCATTCCATTTCATGATACTCCTACTATAGAAAAAAAGCTTTTAAACGGTTTTTACACTGACTTCTCATTTGTTAAAGTTTCTGGCGATACTAAAACTGGTAGGCTAGATTGGGTTAGAAACTACTTTGAGTTTTCAAGTACAAATCACTATAGAGCCTTATATGGAAACTTCCTTTTAAAATTCTTGTCTGGTTCAAGGCTATTTATACGTATTGACGATTATGAAGAAATATGTAAACCAACATTTTTACCCAAACGTTTTCAGAACAAATTAGATATTATCTGGGAAAATAGTGATTGGTACATTTTAGAAAATAAAATTTCAAACGAATTGCCCGGGTTATTCAAACCAGAAGAAGTAATAAGCTTTTTGGAACAAGAAAAGCTAGTAGGTACTATCGCACACTACTTTGATTGGGATAACGTAGATCCAGATATATTAATAGAGAAAAAAGAAGTCGGATATTCCATAGTTGACACATGGTTAGAACTAAATAACGGAAAAGCTTATTTTAAAGTTTAAAATAAGCTTTATAACTATGTTTAAAACTAACGCCCCTTAAACTCAGCCTCACGTCTCTCAACCATCGCCATCGCACCCTCTTTGGCATCTTCTGAATGAAAGAGCGGTGGCAGATAACTAT
The DNA here is from genome assembly GCF_025642195.1 of Psychrobacter sp. SC65A.3. Classification (NCBI taxonomy): domain Bacteria; kingdom Pseudomonadati; phylum Pseudomonadota; class Gammaproteobacteria; order Moraxellales; family Moraxellaceae; genus Psychrobacter; species Psychrobacter sp. SC65A.3. The sequence continues at coordinate 2,983,528 of NZ_CP106752.1, forward strand.
GGATATTGGCTAATGCAGTCGCAGCCCCATTACGACTGGCATCTTGCGCTGATGACAATAACCCTTGCACCCCAAGCGGTGCAGCGTTGCAAATTTCTTGGGCGATAGTTAGCGCGCGCTCGTATTCTTCTCCATTTGCCACCACTTCGCTGACCAAATTCAGTCTATCAGCCGTTTGCGCATCAAACGCTTTACCAGTGAGTAAATAAGGCATAGCTTTTTGCCAACCAGCAGCAGCGACAAAGCGTACGGTTGCGCCGCCAAAGGGCATGATGCCGCGCTGGACTTCCATTTGTGCAAAGTTGCAGTTATCACTTGCGATGACGACATCACTATTGAGCATCAGCTCAATCCCAGCGGTAAAGCACGTGCCTTGTACTGCGACGACAACGGGCTTACTGCGCAATTTTCCACCGATACCCCAAGGATCGATTTCGTCAGCAGTAAACTCAAACGCGCCTTTATCCCATTTATCTTGTAGCTCCATCAAATCAAGCCCTGCAGTGAAGTGCTCACCGTGAGCGAATATCAGCGCACAGCGAAGATTGGCATCATTTTCGTATTGAGTGAGTGCCTCAGATAATTGCTTAATCATATGACTGTCAAAGGCATTACGTTTATCAGCGCGATTGAGCCCGATCAAGCAGATGTAATCTTGAGTTTCATAAGTAATGCGAGTGTCATTGCTAGTAGAATTACTATTATTACTTTCCGTAGTCATATTTTTATCCTTATTAGAGCGATCGTTTTATGGTTTGTCACATGGCGAATTAACACTGCTAAAAATCATGTAACTTACTTTCAATATAGACATACGCTACGTGCAACGCAAGCAACGTTTTAGCATGAGCATCAATAGCTGGTATCAATATCAGTTGACCTCATTTACGCTAATGTGCAACTATTATCCAACTCAAGACATGACTCAGAGCATTTTATGGAATTTTGGCACGGTTTTTTGCTTATCACCAGCGTCCATTTACTCGCTGCCGCCTCTCCGGGTCCTGATTTTGTATTGGTCTCGCAGCAAACCTTGGCAAAAGGTAGACGCACGGGTTTGATTTGTAGCCTTGGTATTACTTTAGGTCTTGCGATACACATCACTTATTCGGTGCTAGGACTGGCGACGGTAATTGCCCATTCGCAGCCATTACTTACTGCTATTAAATGGTTAGGTGGCAGTTATCTTATTTATTTAGGTTGGCAAGGCATTCAAGCCAAACCGAAAAAAGCATCAGATTTAGAAAATTCAGCAGAGCCAACAACTTCAGGCGCTCACGTTTCGCACGATATACTTTCTAAGCAAACGACGCTTATTACTCACACAGCGCTTTCTGATAAAACTATTTCTAATAAAAAACCGCCTACTGATACTGAATCGACCGCTTCCATTCTGCGCCGTGGATTTTTTTGTAATGTATTTAATCCAAAAGCGCCAGTATATTTCGTGGCGATATTCACCCTCGTACTCTCACCCGATATACCGCTGTGGCAACTGGCTATTTATGGCCTATGGATGATGGTCTTGCAGATGGCATGGTTTAGTACCGTGGTGATGTTACTGTCTATTCCTGCCGTTCATCGTCGCTTTCAGCGTTTTGAACATTGGATCGACCGCGTATTGGGTACAGCGATGATAATATTGGGATTAAATCTTATTTTACGTAGTCGATAAGACGCTAGTGACTCGTGAAATCTGCTAAAATGGTGCATTATATTCAAACATCAAAGCCCGATACTATGACCAGTAAGCCTATAAACCGTCGCCCGACCGCCAATAATCACAGAAACCGCTCGCCTGAGACTGCCAAAAAATTAGGGCAGCTGCATCCGCGCAATCCGCACCAAGGTCGCTATGACTTTGTGGCATTGACTCGTGCCTTACCAGAGCTTGCCAAGCACACCATTACCAATCCTAAAGGTGAGTCGACGATTAACTTCTCGGACAGCGCCGCCGTGCGAGTCCTTAATCAGGCACTACTAGCAAATTATTATGGCGTGAAATTTTGGGATATTCCTGAAGGCTATCTCTGCCCACCAATCCCTGGTCGTGCCGACTATATCCATTATATCGCTGACCTGCTCGCGCAAACCACGCATGTGAATAAAGACAATACACCGCCAACTGGCAAAGAAATCCACGCCCTAGATATTGGCACGGGTGCCAGTGCGATTTATCCCATTATTGGTAGTCAAAGCTACGGCTGGCGCTTTACCGCCTCTGATATCGACCCTATTTCGGTCAATACCGCCGCGCTGATCTGTGAAACCAATCCAAAGCTAAAAAGTGCTGTTAAAGTCAAACTACAGACCGAACCTAAATTTATTTTTAAAAATATCATCGGTCGCCAAGATTATTTTGATGTGGTGGTCTGTAATCCGCCGTTTCATGCCTCGTTGGAAGAAGCGATGGAAGCCAATAGTCGTAAGCAGCATAATTTACAACGACATCGCGGTAAGAATGAAAATGAACAAATCAGCCGTAGCTCAACAAAGTCTGGCAATGCCGCGCAAAACCTAAACTTTGGTGGTCAGCATAAAGAGCTGTGGTCTGAGGGCGGTGAGATTGCCTTTTTAACCAAAATGGCAAAAGAGAGTCAAGATTTCGCTGAGCATGTTGGCTGGTTTACGACACTGGTATCTAAGTCAGAAAACGTAAAACCTCTGCAATTGCTGTTAAAACAACTTGGTGTCGCTCAAATGCGTATCATCGAGATGAGTCAAGGTCAAAAAAGTACTCGTATACTTGCATGGCGTTTTAACACTGATGAAGAGTAAATACTAGTTAAGATTATAATAATAGTTTCACGTGAAACAAAAAAGCACCCCTTTGATCATCAAAGGGGTGCTTTTTATTGTAGAGAATTAATCCAAATAATGGTGCTTATTAACGGATAAACATAACCTTTATACCAATGGCTATCAATACCAATCCACCAAGTATCTCAGCTTTATCCTCAAGCCACGTTCCAGAAGACTTACCTAAATAGATACCAAAAAAGCCAAATCCAGCGGTGACAATAGCGATAATGAAGCACGCTAACCACGCATTAAGTGCCAGTAAATTTAAAGTAAATCCTGCTGCCATGGCATCAATACTGGTGGCAATAGCCAGTGTAAACATCATGCGATGATTGATTTTTTCTTGCATGTTTCTATCAAAACTGTCTTCTAATACCGCTTCAATCTCACCATTAAAAGCTTCATATAACATCTTAGCGCCAAGCAGAATAAGGATACCACCGCCAATCCATGGTGCAGCAGTCGCTAACCAGCCTAGCAATACTGCGCCCAATAAATAACCTATCAGCGGCATAACGCCTTGTGCGATACCAAAATACAGTGCTGCATAAACCGCTAAACGTAAAACATAAGCGGACGATTGTTTTTGGGACTTAGCACCTAATCCGATTGATACCGCAAACGCATCCATTGCCAATGCTATAGCAAGTAAAATAACTTCGATCATTTCTATATCCATTATTTAAAGCATTTATTCAATTAAGTTTCACGTGAAACAAGCTTAATATTAAAAAACCACCGCATTGGTTGCCAAAGCGGTGGTTTTTTATTGATTCACAATATTATGCCATTTAGATATCTAAATTAGAAACCGTTAACGCATTTTCTTCAATGAAAATACGACGCGGCTCTACATGATCACCCATCAAGCAGGTGAACATATGATCCGCTGCGATAGCATCTTCAATATTGACGCGCAGCATACGGCGGTTTTCAGGATCCATGGTAGTATCCCACAGCTGATCGGCATTCATCTCGCCCAATCCTTTATAGCGCTGGATCGCTAGACCACGACGCGCGTCAAGCATCATTTGCTGCCATAAGTAATCGAAGTCACGTATGAGAATGTCTTTGGTTGTACCCGCTGTTGCGTCACGGCGGATAAAGGCATCTTCATCAAGCAAGGTATTCCATTCAGCTGATAAACGCAGCAGCTTAGTATACTCACCCGAATTGATAAAGCTGGCATCGAGCAAATAATGATGGGCCAACTGATGCACATAGACCGTAATACGTGGCAGCCATTGTGCTTTGGGAGCTACTGCTTCGACCTCAGAGCTATCACTTTCTTCAACGGCAACGACAGGTTTCATACCCAGTAAATCAGCGGCGGCTGCATCCATATTTTTAGGCTGCGGTGCATGGATATTCACCAGCTCAATCTCAGGACTTAAGTCACTACCAAAGTGCTCAAGCTGGGTCTGTAGCGTGTCTTTCCATGCTTGCATTGCATCTTTATCATACGTCATATCAGTACTAAGTTTTGGCGTATGCGTTAGGGCATCTAACAAAACGGCTGGATAACGAATCTGCAAACGGGCTTTAATCAACTGTGTTTGGTTATAATCATTTAGTAGTGTCTCTAACGCTTGACCAGTAATCGCAGGAGCATCAGCACTGATATGCAGCCTAGTATTATCAATCGTTGAAGATAATAAATACGCTTTAAGTGCCTCATCGTCTTTTAGATACAGCTCTTGACGACCTTTTTTGACTTTATAAAGCGGTGGCTGAGCAATATAAATATAACCACGTTCAATCAATTCAGGCGTTTGACGGAAGAAAAAGGTTAATAAAAGGGTACGAATATGTGAACCATCAACGTCCGCATCGGTCATGATGATGATTTTATGATAGCGAACTTTATCAGGATTATATTCATCAGGACCAATACCACAACCAAGCGCAGTAATTAGATTACCGACTTCTTGTGACGATAACATCTTGTCAAAACGCGCGCGCTCAACGTTTAGGATTTTACCTTTTAAAGGCAAAATTGCTTGCGTTTTACGGCTACGACCTTGCTTGGCTGAACCGCCAGCAGAGTCCCCTTCTACAATGTATAGCTCTGATAATGCAGGATCTTTTTCTTGGCAATCTGCCAATTTACCCGGCAGACCTGCGATATCTAATGTGGTCTTACGACGAGTCATCTCACGCGCTTTACGAGCGGCATCACGAGCACGAGCAGCATCAATGATTTTACCGGCAATTAATTTACCAGCGCTTGGATTTTCTTGCAGATAATCATTAAACTTATCGTGCATTGCTGATTCGACGGCAGATTTTACTTCACTTGATACCAACTTATCTTTGGTTTGACTTGAAAACTTAGGATCTGGAACTTTAACAGATACGATAGCCGTTAGACCTTCACGGGCATCATCACCAGTCGCAGCCACTTTCTCTTTTTTGAAAAGATTTTCACGGTCCATATAGGTATTCAAACAACGCGTGAGTGCTGAGCGGAAGCCAGATAAATGCGTGCCGCCATCACGTTGTGGAATGTTATTGGTAAAACAAAACACCTTTTCGTTATAAGTATCTGTCCACTGCAACGCCACTTCGACACTGATACCATCATCTTGATTACTGATAAAATGGAACACATCATTGATGCCATCTTTACCAGCATTAATATAGCTGACAAACTCTGACAATCCACCTTTGTGTTCAAACTCATGACGCTTATCAATACGTTCATCAGTCAAAACAATACGTACGCCTGAGTTCAAAAATGACAGCTCACGTAAACGCTTGGCTAAAATATCATATTCAAAAATAGTACCGGTAAATACGTCATTGCTAGGGTAAAAACGGATTTGTGTGCCAGTTTGATCTGTCGCTTCCATTTGCTGAATATCGCCATCAGGCACACCATCAGTATAAGTCTGATGATAATGATAACCTTCACGCCAGATATTCATCTCAAGCTTTTTGGATAATGCATTAACGACTGAAACGCCAACGCCATGTAGACCGCCAGAGACTTTATAGCTATTATCATCAAACTTACCACCAGCATGCAGTACCGTCATAATAACCTGTGCGGCAGACACACCTTCTTCTGGATGAATGTCAACAGGGACACCGCGACCATTATCCATCACGCTGACAGATTCATCTTCGTGGATAATGATATCAATTTGATCACAATGACCAGCAAGCGCTTCATCGATAGAGTTATCCACCACCTCAAAGACCATATGATGCAAGCCAGTACCATCATCGGTATCACCAATATACATACCAGGACGCACGCGCACCGCTTCTAGTCCGCGCAGTACTCGGATGTCTTTCGAGCTGTAATCAGAGGGTAATACCTCAGGAGCGACAGCGGCGGCAATAGTCTCAACTGCGCTGTCTGACGTTAATTGCTGGTGGTTGGTAGGTAATGAGTCACTCATGTGCATTCCTTGATCTAGCCATTATCAGCTGTTTATCATCAGCTCACCACAGTGGTGATACTTAATGATGCTATCTATAATATCGTTTTGTAGTCATATTCTGTCTTTATTAAGGTTGGCCCAAGCTTTTTAGAAAATAATATAGAGGCAAAAAACCAGATTGAAAAATATGTCAGGTCTGCATACTCTATTTGATCCATACTGCGATTATTCTTAAAACTATGAAGTTTAAAAATATTGAATCAAATTCATTGTTATCAACAACTTAAGTCCTTACAACCAATAATAAAAATCCATATAAAACGGTAAGATAACTTGCTAAGAATAGGACAAAAATAAAGCTCTATTTTAGCATTTTTTTGCCTGTAAGTCACTGTTTAGGGAACGATTTCTAAGTAGCAGAATGCGGTATAAGATGAGGGTGAAATATGCAAGAGGACGGGCGCTTAAGGACATAAAATAAGGCTTAATAACGCAGATATCAATACCCTAATAAAAGCTACTGAGCTGGTAAAATACCTCCTTGTTTCATGTGAAACACTTGAGATTTTTCCCAATATTCATGTACTAAAGGTAAAATACTGTCTGTCAAACTGGTCACAAATACCTGACATGGTAGCTGTGCTAATATTGATAATAAAATCTCTATCGCCTTATTATCTAGCTCTGCGGTAATATCATCTAGTAATACCACTGGTGTAGCACTTAATTTAGCGTCACTGTTATATAGCTCGCTATTAGTTTTAGCATTAAGCAACAATGGTAATTGTGATAAACGCAATGCCGTAATCAATAGTTTTTTCTCTCCACGAGATAAAATATTAGCTGCTTGCTCTTTTAAAATAGGCAGTTTAACAGTCGAATCCGCTGATAAAGGTGAGTTTAGATTCTCATCAGCTATCTGTCTTGAGCCTATCGAGCGCCAATGCACGTGAATATCAGCACGATGGTTACCAATACGGGTATAACCCAACTGCAAATCCTGCTCTAGGCGTTCATTAAGCTGTATGTCGAGCGCTATACCAGTATCGTAGCCCGCATTGTAACTTAAGCTTAACTGCTCAGCATAAGCAGGCAATAACTGTGCAATGCTCTTAGAAAAATAAGGCTGCCAAGCTTCAAATATAGCTTGACGGTAGTGATGAATCAGCGCTGCATGACTGGAAAGCCCTTTATCCCAAGCCTTAAGCTCAGCAAGCTGAACCTGAGTCAAATGACGCCGTTGCTTTAACAAACTATTGCGCTGTTTTAGAAGACGTTGATAAGCAACCCACTGGGAATGGAAGCCTTGTTTCATGTGAAACACTAACCAATCCAATAACTGGCGACGACTGGCACTACCCTGCTCTAGCATGTCCATCGTTGATGGATCTATAAGCAATGTTGGTAGCTGCTCGGTCAAGATGCTTTGGTTGTAAACGGTGGTTTGATTTAAACGCAGAATAGTCGTTGCATCTGCTTTCTTTTGGATAGCTAAGGTACGGCTGTCATTGAGATTAGCATGTATAGTGGCAGACTCTTGATAATGTTGGATATAGCGTTTAGGCTGATGATGACGGAAACTTTTGCCTCTTGATAACAAGAATATAGCTTCAAGTAACGAGGTTTTACCACTGCCATTAGCGCCGATAATAACATTACAAGCTGCAGGCGATAAATTGATGTGCGTTAAATTGCGCAAGTGAGAGATTTGTAGACGTTCAATCATAATACCGACAGCCGCCTATAAATCCTGCTTGTATTTTAGCAGGCAAAAGTTTAATTAAAATATAAGATTTTAAGCTTTGGAAGCTTAAAATTATCGATATGATTAGGGTTAAAATCCATAACAATTATAATTTTCAACCCTAATCATCTATCATTTAAAGAATAGATTATATGCGCATTGGCATAATAACGTACTGATGAAACTCATCATTTAACTGATTAACCAATACTGACGCATTTGACTGGCTCATATGCATTTGCAAGTCGCCTTGGATGACACCTAGCACGTCTTGTAAATAAGCAGCATTAAAAGACAACTCCATTGGCTCGCCTTGATACTTAGCTTGAATCATCTCAACCGCTTCATCTTGCTCAGCGTTATTGGCACGTACTTCTACCATACCATCACTGGCAAAGTTAAATACTACGCCACGAGACTTCTCATTACTCAAAATCGCGACACGGCGCAGCACATCCATCATTTTCTCTTGATTAAATAGAGCAAGTTTGTCTGTATTGCTAGGCATCACACGGCGATAATCAGGAAATTTACCATCAATCAGACGCGCGGTAAAAGTCACCATCAAATCCTGACTAACCTGCCCTGCACTATCAACGTCACCAAATGGTAAGCTCACTTGCAAAAATTCACGACCGAAACTCAACGTGACGGCATTGTCTTTATCACCAAGCATTTTGCCCAGCTCGGTAGCCAAACGCTCAAGCTCAATTACAGCCTTACGTGGCAAGATAGCCTGCATACTTAAATCAGCACTGACTTCAATAACACTACGTGCTAATGCCAGTCTATGACCATCGGTTGCAACCGTCGTTAACTGCTGCTGTGATACATCAAATAGCATACCCGTTAGATAATAACGGACATCTTGAATCGCCATCGCAAATTGGGTCTTATGAATCAAATCAATAAGACGACTACGGCTAATCGTCAATGGCGTGATATTTTCAGGGTTACCCAAACTTGGATAGTCTTCGCTAGGCAATGTACCTAAGGTAAAACGACTTTTGCCACTGGTCAATAAGCAGCGTTGGTTTTCTTGAGTTATCAGACTGACTTGTGCTTGAGCAGGCAAAGATTTACAGATATCTCTTAATTTAGTGGCAGGCAATGTCGTCGTACCTGCTTCAACACAAGCTCCAGCAGGCAATTTTAACGTCGATGTCAGCTCTACTTCTAAATCAGAAGCGGTCAAAACAAGCTCTGATTCAAATAGCTGTAGCTTGATATTACCCAAAATAACCATATTATGGCGTTTATCAGCAGCCTTGGCGATCAAGTTAATGGCTTTTAGTAACGACTCTCGATTAATCGATAATTGCATGCTTAGTTACTCTTATTTGATTGATTCTTTTTGTAAAAATAAAGAATATTGACTTAATATACCCTGTCTACTTACGATAATCTATTAGGGGTCTGTATACGCCCGTTTTCAACATTATAAACCATATCTATCTACTAAAATATAGTGATAGTAGAGCCTTCTAACCAGCTTGCAGCATCAAAGCTAGGGTCTTGTAATCCTTGTCAAACGCTGGATCGGCGGCACGTAATTCATTCACTTTATCACAAGCATGCATCACTGTTGTGTGGTCGCGTCCTCCAAAAGACTGCCCAATCTCAGGAAAACTCTCGCTGGTCAACTCTCGTGATAGTGCCATCGCTATTTGGCGAGGTCTAGCAATACTACGCGTACGCTTGCGACCGAGCATATCCTTAATCGTCACATCATAATATTCAGCGACCACTTTACGAATATTATCCATATTGACGGCTTGTACGCGCATGGCAACAATATCTTTTAAGGCATATTGCACCATTTCAAGAGTAATAGGGGCGCCGGTTAAGTTAGCATTGGCAAATACCTGGTTTAAAGCACCTTCTAAACGTCTCACATTAGAAACAACATTTTGAGCGATGAATAACGCACATTCTTTAGGAAGGCTCATTCCATAAGAGGCGGCTTTCCTTTGTAAGATTTGTACGCGCGTATCAATTTCAGGCGGATCAACTGCGACCGTTAAGCCCCAAGAAAAACGAGATCTAAAGCGCTCGTCAAATTCAGTCATTTGTGATGGATGCCGATCAGATGCCAAAATCAGCTGTTTATCACCACTAGTAAAATCTGCAAACAATGTTAAAAACTCATTACTACTTTTAGTCTTTCCAGCTAATACATGAATATCATCTACTATTAATAAATCTACTTTTTTTATTTTCTTTTTAAAGTCTTCTATTTTATTATTTCTTAATGAATAAACCAATTGATTAATAAATTTTTCAGAAGTGAAATAATAAAAAGTTTGATTATTTTTTAAATAGCGATGTGCTACTGAATGCATTAAATGGGTTTTCCCCAAACCAGAAGGTCCATATATAAACAAAGGATTGTGACGATTTTTTGATTGACGTTTACCAAGCTCGTAGCACGCCTTATAAGCAAGATTGTTAGACTTACCTGTGACAAAGGTTTCAAAGGTAAAATCAGGATTTAAATAATTTAAGGATTTCGCATCAGCAGAGTCAATAGCTTCCGCATGACGCATATTGGCATCGATATCTGCTTTAGCATTATTATGATGAATCGTTTCAAAATCATGATTTGAAGGGGTAGGGGAGAGGTTATCTTCTGAGAATAATGATCCCGATTGCAGCGAGCTACTATCATCGATATCGCGACCAGCGTTATCAACACGTACAATAACTTCTTCAATACTTCCCTGACTATGCTTAGCAACCAGCTGCTGAATATCCTCTAAGTGATTCTTTTTGATGTAAGTTACAAAGTAATCATTAGGTGCAAGAATGATTAAAGTGTTGTTTTCTTGATGAGCTGACAATGGTCTTAACCACATGGTAAACACGTTATCTTTGACATGATAACGTAAGTCGTTTAGGCATTTATCCCAAATATTTGCTGTATCTATCATGAATATCAGTAGCCCTATAGTTCAAAGTATTAGCATTTTTTATTGTAAGAATGGATCGAATTAGGTTTAAAAAGGCGTTGAGGTTTACGTTAAACAACCTATTACAAAGTACACTAACACCTTATATCTTATAGGGGAGTAATCTACCACAAATAACCTGTGGATAAAACCTTGTTTTCTGGGGATAAGCCTGTGGATATTTTTGTGTATAAGTAATCATATTAAGTTATCCATATTTCACCCACAGGTTATACACAGGGTTACCCATAGCTTAAATTTTTGATTATAAAGGAAAATCAACACTTAGCCACAGAAAAACAGTACCCCAATAACAACAATATCTATATATATTAATCAATTAATTATTATAAGAATCAACCAAAATTGTGGATAACTTTAAAAATCATCGCCAATAATACAAATTGTTTTCAAACTAGATAATAAGATTTACAGTAGTAAATTCATCAAGTACGCAAAGGATGACTAACTTCTTAGATGAGTTTTTAAAATCCATCAGCTTTCTACAAAAAGTAAAAAATCGAAGAGCAATATAACGCTGCTTTAAAACGTAGTGAATAGTTTATTGACCCACATCCTATGCAATGATATAATCCTCCGTTATTACGAATTTAGTCCATTATTTTGATAGGTGAGTTATGAAACGTACATTCCAACCAAGCGTGATCAAGCGTAAACGTACTCACGGTTTCCGTGCTCGTATGGCAACTAAAAAAGGCCGTCAGGTCTTAGCTCGTCGCCGCGCTAAAGGACGTCATCGCCTTACTGTATAATCAGTAGATTGCGATAAGCATGGCTCATAGTGCTTGTTGTGTTTCTATTATTTATAGATTGCGATAGTCAATCATCACAACTGACACTTAGCCATATATTAAAAGCGCCCACATCGGCGCTTTTTTTGTCTCTATATTTTGTTATTATTTCTACCATCGTTATCATCTCTTATACTAGGTTGTACTATGTCTAATACTCCTCCAACGACACTAAATGCCCGCTTTACTAAAGAGCAGCGTTTACTCACACCTGCAGCCTTTCGTGAGGTCTTTGACGCGCCTGAGCGTAAGCTACATCAGAGCCATCTGATGGCGTTTGTGCGTACTAACACTCATGAGCAGCCACGAGTCGGTATGGCGATCACCAAGCGCAAAGTCCCTACGGCAGTTTCGCGAAATCTAATCAAACGTCAAATACGTGAGCAGTTTCGAATAAAAGCTTCTAGTTTAGAAAATAAAGACATTGTTTTTATCGTTAAAAATTCTGTTAAAGGCTTAAGTAATAAAGAAATAAAAATGGAAGTAATGAATATTTTTAAAAAAATAGAAAAAAAATAATATGAATTTATTCATAAAAATAATAAATAAATACTTATATAATTTATTATATAATTTTATAGCTTTTTATCAAAAAATAATAAGTCCCATATTACCTGCTCGGTGTCGATATTATCCAACCTGTTCAAACTATGGTAAGCAAGCTCTAGCTTGGTATGGTGTTTGGAATGGGAGTTTACTGCTATTAAAACGCATTAGTCGCTGTCATCCATTAGGCGGACATGGAGTTGATTTTGTGCCTCTACCTTTGGCTTCTTATCGTTATCAATACTTGTCCTGTAATCCAGTAGCTCATGGACAGTTTCACGGTTTTTATGTTTATCGAGATAATCATGGCTATGTTACTCGCCTAAATCATATGATGAAATTGACCTAAGACGTAAGCTTTACTAGGCGTTTCAGCATATCTACCTAGTTACCCACAAGTTATCCACACTGTTGGTATCATTTAGAATCGTTTTTTAGTAAAATGATGAACATTTTATGTGATTGACTGCTGACATTACCGTTCACTATCTGGGCCAATGCTGTGTGGTGGTCATAACACATGCCCTAGTTTTTTTATTCCCTAATTTTTTAATCTAGGAAAGGTTTATGCAAAAGATATTTCGGGTGATGATCATCATTGCGATGTTAATCACCGCTTATCTGCTGATTTTGGCATGGCGTGATGATTATGCAGATGCCCCAGCTGTAGACACGGTGCCAGAAACTGCAGCTTCAGTAGGAGCCGATATTCCTTCTACTAGCGGTGCAGCAGGTGATATTCCAGTACAGACGCTACCTGTCGACAACGGTACAGTTGATGGCGCTGTGACTGCTACACCTGCTACTGATGCAGGACTAATCACAGTCACTACTGATCGTTATGACATCAAAATCAATCCAGAAGGCGGTGACATCGTTTATGCTGCGCTAAAGCAGTATGATGCGACCCTTGATAGCGATAAGCCTTTTGTATTGCTAGAAAACAATAGTAATCGCGTTTACGTGGCTCAGTCTGGTCTGATTGGTCAAAATGGTATCGATACTGCAGAAGGTCGTGCCAAATACAGCCATACCGCTAACAATTACGTGATGGAAAAAGGCCAGCAAACGTTATCAGTGCCGCTTACGTATAAAAAAGATGGCGTGACAGTCACTAAGACTTTTACCTTTACACACGATAAATATCCTATCGATATCAGCTATAAGATTCAAAATGCCTCTGCCGCGGCGTGGCAAGGTCAGATGTTTGCGCAGCTAAAGCGTGATGATAGTAAAGATCCCGGGATGTCTGATAAAGGTGCGCTTAGTATGGCAACCTATTTGGGCGGCGCTTGGGGTACACCTGATGATCCCTATAATAAGCTGAAGTTTGGTAAGTTTAATGATGGTGAATTGACCACGACCAGTGATAAAGGTTGGGTTGGCATCGTACAGCATTACTTTGTGTCAGCATGGACGCCTGAAAACTTTACTGGTAAATTCTTTAGCCGCGAAACCGGTGATGATTATTTTATTGGTTTTAATAGTCAGCCTGTCAATGTTGCACCAAACAAGCAAGTAACCTTAAATGCCACGCTATACGCAGGTCCAAAGGTACAATCTGAGCTTAAGGATGTAGCAGTAGGGTTAAATCAGACGGTCGATTATGGTCTGTTATGGCCAATATCAAAGATATTGTTTGGTATTTTGGATGGCATTCATAAAGTCATCGGTAACTGGGGCTGGTCAATTATTCTATTGACTATCTTAGTGAAGCTGGCATTGATGTGGTTCTCAAATAAGAGCTACTATTCAATGGCGAAGATGCGTGCGATTGCACCGCGCCTTGCTGCATTAAAAGAAGAGCATGGCGACGATCGCATGAAAATGTCGCAAGAAATGATGGCAATGTACAAAGAAGAAAAAGTCAATCCAATGGCGGGTTGTTTGCCGATTCTAATGCAGATGCCGATTTTCTTAGCCTTGTATTGGGTACTGGTTGAGAGTGTTGAGCTACGTCATGCACCGTGGATTTTGTGGATTCAAGATCTATCAGCGATGGATCCGTGGTTTATTTTGCCACTATTAATGGGTGCATCGATGTTTATTCAGCAGCAGCTTAATCCACAGCCAGCTGATCCGATGCAAGCGAAAGTCATGAAATTCTTGCCGATTATTTTCACCGCGTTCATGCTGTTCTTCCCAGCAGGTCTGGTACTATATTGGACTGTTAATAACTTATTTAGTATGACGCATCAATATATCGTCAATAAAAAAGTAGAAGAAGAGCAAAAGCTTCGTACGGTTAAGGTACTGGATTAATCATTTAATAGTTTATAGTTTTAAAAAACCATCGCTACGGCGGTGGTTTTTTTATGCTCTTAATGTCATATCTGGTATGAATACCTACTTAAGACTACGCCATAGTCGCTACAGCCAAGCTAGATGATATTGGAAAAGACTTACAATGAGGATATTACGCTCTTTAAAGATTGTTTTGTCAGTGTGCGTTAAGCCGTCTATAATGGAGTTTTTAGTTATTGAGAGTGCTTGTGGATTCCCAAGAGTTGGCGTTAGCCGCCCCTAAGTCATCAAAAAATCTCGGTTTTTCAAGTCTACCCACCATTGCCGCTATTGCTACACCGCTTGGACGGGGTGGGGTCGGGGTTATTCGTCTGTCTGGCACACATGCGTATAGCATTGCTTGTACACTGACAGGTAAGTCAGCATTTAAACCGCGCATGGCGAGCTTCTGCCGATTTTATCAAGCAGATGGTACGGTCATCGATGAAGGGTTGGTGCTGTATTTTAAGGGTCCGCACTCGTTTACTGGTGAAGATGTGATTGAACTGCAAGGTCATGGCGGCATGATTTTGCAAAATCAGTTGTTGGCACGTGTGTTTGAGTTAGGGGCGAAACAAGCCAGCGCTGGAGAGTTCTCTTATCGTGCCTTTGATAATGATAAGTTGGATTTGGTACAGGCAGAAGCCATTGCAGATGCGATTGATGCTACCAGCGCCGCCGCTGCTAGCAGTGCTATTCGGTCACTCAGCGGCGAGTTTTCACAAAAGATTAATCAGCTACTTGAGCAGTTAATTAATCTGCGTCTGCATGTTGAAGCAGCCATCGATTTTCCTGATGAAGAAGACGTTGATTTTTTATCAGATGGGGTCATACAAGGTAAGCTTGAACAGACACAAGAAAAAATCCAGCAGGTCTTGGCGACTGCTAAGCAAGGACAATTATTACGTGATGGTATTCATGTGGTATTGGCAGGTAGACCTAATGCTGGTAAATCAAGCTTGCTTAATCGCCTAGCTGGGCAAGAGCGTGCTATCGTCACTGATGTGGCGGGTACAACGCGTGATACACTACAAGAAACCGTTGTCCTCAATGGTTTGACGCTACACTTGACTGATACGGCAGGCCTGCGCGAGACAGAAGACACGGTCGAGCGTATCGGCATTGAGCGCGCGCGGATAGCGATTGCTCAGGCAGATATATTGCTGATGGTTTATGATGTAACCCGTGATCTTGAAGAAGAAATTACCCCATTACAGCTTGCTGAGCAGCTATTTGGTGAGCTACCAGAAGCCAAGCGCTTGTTAATTATCGCTAATAAAAGTGATTTATTAAACAATAATAGCAGCAAAGAAATAACTGCTATTCCGCAACAAGAGATTCATAATCGCGGTTATGAGCAAGTTAATGTTTCATGTGAAACAGGTGCCGGAATTGATGATTTAGTCGAAACTCTGTGTGCTAAAGTAGGGTTTCATCCACCCGAAAATAGTTTGATAGCTCGTACGCGTCATCTAGATGCGTTAAGAAGAACGGCTGAATATTTAGCAGAAGCTCATGAGCAGCTAACCGTTTTTAAAGCGGGTGAGTTAGTTGCTGAAAGTTTGCGTCAAGCTCAGCATAGTCTGGGCGAGATTACCGGGGAATTTAGTGCAGATGATTTGTTGGGCAAGATTTTTGGCAGTTTTTGCATTGGTAAGTAATCTGATTTACGGTTATAAATTTGAATGATGTAGCTGTAAAGATGGGATTATGACTCGTTTAATAGTGTTTCATATAAAGACAAGGAAAGCCGTATGCATTGCCCTTATTGTAATGCGTCAGAGACAAAGGTAATCGACTCGCGTCTTGCTGCTGAAGGGGCGCAAGTGCGCCGCCGTCGTTCATGTAATAGCTGTCAAGAACGCTTTACTACCTTTGAAGTGGTCGAAGTGGTGATGCCGCGTATTATCAAGTCCAGCGGTAAGATTGAGCCTTATGATAATGATAAACTACGACGCTCTATCTTACTACCACTACAAAAACGTCCTATCACTATCGATGAGCAAGAAGGGATGATTAGCCGGATTGAAAAGCGTGTACGGCAAATGGGTGAACGTGAGGTCAGCAGTAAAGTGCTTGGCGAAATCATTATGAGTGAGCTTAAAACGCTTGATGATGTTGCTTATGTGCGCTTTGCTAGTGTTTACCGTGACTTTCAGGATATTGATGCTTTTCATCAAGAGATTGCCAATATACGCCCTAATGATAAATAACATTGAGTTAAGGTTTTGATGCTTTCTTAAGCCTATAATTTTATGCAACTTCATGAAACCATTTATAATAATATCTCATCATTTATTAAGCCCTTTTTTATGTCAAATTTAGACCATTCTCAAGATGCGAAAGACCGCTATTTTATGATGCTTGCTATTGAGCAAGCAAAGCTTGGCTTGTATACCGCTCGACCCAATCCTGCTGTAGGGTGTGTCATTGTTCAAGCAGAGGAAGTTGTCGGTCAAGGCTTCCATCCTAAAGCTGGTCAGCCGCATGCTGAGGTATTTGCTCTAAAAGATGCTGGTATAAGAACAGTTGGTGCTACCGCTTATGTCACTTTAGAGCCTTGTAGTCATACAGGTCGTACGCCGCCTTGTGCAAAAGCACTGATAGAATCTGGCGTTATAAGAGTTGTCGTTGCTGGACAAGATCCAAATCCACAGGTCGCAGGTCGCGGTGTGAAATTGTTAGAACAAGCGGGTATTGAGGTGACGGTTGGTATCCTTACCGCGCAGGCAGAAGCGTTAAATAAAGGTTTTCTAAAAGCCATGCGTACCCAAATGCCTTATGTCAGGCTTAAGATTGCGACCAGCCTTGATGGTCGTACGGCGATGGCGACAGGTGAATCAAAGTGGATTACAGGTCCAGCTGCGCGAGAAGACGTGCAAAAACTGCGTGCGCAAAGTGGGGCTATCATTACTGGTAGCGAAACGGTTATTGTCGATAACCCTCAGTTAAATGTACGCTCTAACCAACTAGGTATAGCAATTGAAGAGGTTCCACATCCTAAAGTGGTGATACTTGATAGGCGATGTCGTTTAAAGCATGATCTACAGTCTGACTATCAGTTATGTCGTCGCCCAGATACCCTGTATTGGCGTGAAGATAATTTAAGAGAGTTATTAAAGGTATTAGTCACTGAGTATCAGTGTTATGACGTATTGATAGAAGCAGGTGCCAGTGTTGCTGGTAGCTTCTTACAACAGCAATTGGTAGATGAGTTGATTGTGTATCAAGCGCCATGTCTGTTAGGGCAAAAAGCGCGAGCGATGGTTGACATTAACCCCTTATCGCTAGCTCAACAGTTGCGTTTTGATATTCAATGTCATGAACAACTTGGTTCTGATCTGAAATTGACCTTATTACCCATTTAATTTTTAATTATCTATCCACACTCTTAATGCAAGATATAATTGTTAGGAGTAAATAATGACTACTAATATTAGTTTCACATGAAACTGTGTATAACTTTGTTCCACATGAAACTTTTTTTTGGCCGAATGTTAATTTTATAAATAAATTGTAGTAAAATCAATTACTTGTATTATAGTGATTAGATATAAAAATATTGAGTGAAAACAATATTAATTGTGGATAACTTGTTAATAACTAAGGCTTTTAAGCTTACAGGTAAGTGTTATCCATTACTTATCCACAGTTTATCCCGAAATATATGTCATATAGCACATTTATTACTGAGAAAAGCTATGTATAACGACAATGAAATAATGAGAAGAGGTTGATATGTTTACCGGAATTATAGAAAGTGTGGGAAAGGTTAAGTCGATGCAACCTACAGGCGGCGACATTCGCTTGACTATAGAGTCTGATGGCTTAGATTTTAGCGATGTGAAGCTTGGAGATTCTATAGCTTCTAACGGTATTTGTCTGACGGTTGTAGATTTTGGTAGTAATCATTACTCCGTTGATGTTTCACGTGAAACTATAGCGCGAACAGCGCTAGAAGATTTGAAACCGGGGCATATTGTCAACTTAGAGAAGGCAATGCTACCGACTACACGTTTTGGTGGGCATATTGTCGCAGGTCATGTCGATGGAGTAGGGGTCGTTAGTAAGTTGCAAAAGGATGCACGTTCTATATATATCGAAATTGAGATACCAAAAGAGCTGGCGCATTATACAGCGACGAAAGGATCTATTACCATTGATGGTATTAGCCTCACGACTAACTTAGTGCGTGATAATATTGTTTCACTCAATATCATTCCGCATACAGCTCAAGTGACCAATATTGCACAGCATTGGTTGGTAGGAGATAAGGTCAATGTGGAGGTAGATATTGTGGCTAGGTATTTGGAGCGTTTATTAAATAAGTCGCAGCAAGACACTGCAAATATTAGCCCGCAAAGCAATATTACTGAAGCTTTTTTAGCAGATAATGGCTTTATGAAGTAAGTCATATTTAAAACAACAGTCTTATCTTGCTGCAAATTTTATTTTAGCAGTAAGTGAGAAGTATGGAAGTTATCTTGTTTTGGCATGGTTTTGTGTAAGTGATCACTAACATTCTTTATGAGTTTTAGTAGTATTTTTTAGGGTTTAATTAGTGCTGTTAAGACGTCTTGTAGTTTATCCTTATTAATAGGTTTGGCTAAAAACTCATCCATACCTACCTTTAAGCACGCTGAGCGGTCTTCTTCAGTATTGTTTGCTGTAAGTGCAACGATAGGAATATCATCGCCTTGCGCTCTAATTGCCTGAGTTGCTTGCAATCCATCCATCACTGGCATCCGGCAATCCATCAGAATAAGATCAATCTCTTGACGCTGCGCTTGCAGTATATCTAATGCTTGCTGACCGTCTTCTGCCACCACGCTACGATAACCAAGTTTGGCGAGCATTTTGCAGGCAATTTTTTGATTGGTAGGACTGTCTTCTACCACTAAAATCAGAGGTGAGATGATTTCATCAGACCTATTATCTGCTGACACTACAACGCTGTCGTTATACTTAATATCTGCTGCTTGTATGAGTATCTGTCTGGTAGGAAGTGTTAAGCGCAGTAGCTCAGAGAGCAGTAAATTCACATCTAGCGGCTTGGTTAAAAATCCATCACATCTATCTAGTAGCATAGAAGCGATGCGGCGCTCAGACTTCATACTTAGTAATATCTTTGGTAGTGATACATTAGCCAATAAGTGATTTAATGTATGCTGTTTGTCAATATTGCTAGATAACGTATTTGCTAAATCTTCTTTTATTTGTTCCTCTACCATATTGGCATGGATACTTTTTTCATCTTTCAGTTGATTAGATAAAGCAAGCGTAATGCTTTCATAATAATCGTAGTCGAGGAGCAATATTGGAGCGAGTGTACGCTGGTTTTGCATCAGTTCGTCGTTGAGCTGCTGTAGGGTCACGCTATCAGTAGACGTAAAAATAGTAACTGTTATAGATAAATGGGTACATAGGCGTTTTAGATGTTCAGCAGCAAGTGGCTGATTGATGATGGCAATAAGATGCAATCGCGTTAACTGCTGATTGAGGTGGTAGATGGGTTGATAGTTTGGATTTTGGCAAGGCAGATAAAGATCAAAGGTACTTCCAATATCAGGTGTGCTATGTAAATCTATAAAACCACCCAATAATTTAGCAAAACTATGAGCAGTTGTCAGTCCTACATCTGCTTGACTGACTTGAGTATGAATTTGGCTGGCTTTTTGCGAGTAACTCGACTGGTCTAATTGCGTGTTTCCTAGTTGAGCTGTTTGATTAAAATAACTATGAAGTTTATCTCTCTGGGTTGTCTCTAAGCCAATGCCACTATCTTGGATACTAAAGCGAACCCAGTCATGCGCTGGGTTTGTTTTTCTGTTGGTATTATCAGGCACTAATTTATTAGTTGTACCGTTCACTAAATCATTAACCAGAATGGTATTTTTGGCTGATAGTTGTTCTGTATTCACAGCTTCAATCGTCAGTACAACGTAACCTGAACTGGTATATCTAATAGCGTTATCCAGTAAGTTACGTAAGATTGTCTGCAGACGTTTATGGTCGGTATCGATGAGGCGAGGGCAATCAGGAGTGAAAAAGTATAGTAATTCAAGCCCATGTTGTCTCGCATCTTTTGTGACTAAATGACTGACATGTTGCCCTATTTTATAAATGTCGACAGTTTCAATATTCAAACGAGTTTTTCGAACTTCTATCTCCCCTATATCCAGCATCTCGTTGAGCATAATAAGCATAGCATGACTGGTTTCAATCAAAGTATTGACAATCTGGTGCTCTTTGACAGTCAAAACGCTAGTATCAATCGGTTCCAAAGTATCAATCATAGCCTCTAATGGCAGCCGTAAGTCATGACCCATCGTTGATTTGAGTGCATTAAATTCATCGAGTTGTCGCTGTATTTCTATATTTTGTTGCTGCAGCTGTTCGTTTTGGCTTATCAAATCATTTACATTATTCAGTAATACGGTAAAACCGTGAACCTGACCATGCTCACCAAACCACGGGGTAATATGTAGCTGATAAGCTTTTTTATTAGCCAGCCCATATACCATAAACGTACGCGTAACACGAAGATTTTCTAGTTGTTGCAGCAGTAGCTGGGTAGATTCATCTTCAGTAAAAACAAAATCTGTTAATTTATAATTGCTGTCATTTTGAAAGGCAGTAGAGAATACTTGCTCAAAACGTTGATTAAAGAAGCTAATTTGACCTTGTCTCATAACCATCAGCATTGGTAGTGGGGCGTGATCAACCAAACGCTCTAGGCGATGCTTTAGAGTGGTAATATGACGATGATTGTTATGCAATTGATAGTTGATACGACTAAGTGCATGACCCAATTGCAAAAATTCAGGCGTAGATTCTTTGCTGACAAACGGTGGTGGTGTATACGCCTCTTTTGCATGACTGCTTAAGTTGTCGGTATAAAGCAGTAACTGTACCCAATTGGCGCGGCGTTTTAAGGTATATAGTAGTGCCAAAGTAAAAAACATGATGGCGGTCATTAAAGGCAACCAATAGCGATAAGATACCCAGTTAATATTGAGCGGCTTATGACGCAAAATGGTATAAAATTTATGACCACTTTTAAGCTCGATGGTTCCGACTAGTTTTTCGTTGGATAACGTATAGGTGCTATGAGTATTCTTATTTGATAATAGCGAAGTCTCAATACTGGGAAACATAATCCCCGTAAATTCAGGTTCATCGGCTTCAGTTTGATGGTAAATGAAAGTTTGGCCGGAGGGCATCATAAAAATCAGCTGATAACTGATTCCTGCCAAAAAAGGCTTTTCTACTATCTTTTTAACGGCAGGGTTTATAGGATTATTAAGCTCGGAAATCTGATACTGCAGGGTATGAAACGTCTCTACACTGTGCTGCTTACTCTCATTCTTCATCTCATGAAACATGATGAAATAATACAATGACAACATGGCAAGTAATGTCAAAGTATAGAAAGCCAACAGGCGTTGCAGAGACTGAAATTGTGGCATAAAGGCATGACCCTAAGTCGGCATAATAATACACAGTAAATTTAAAATGGTTTCGTTAGATTTTACTGCTATATTCTTTATTATTAGCCTACAACAAAGCAATAAACAATATTGATAGCTAGCTAGTATATGACAATGTGAAAAATGAGACTGAATCTTATTGCTATTATAAAGATAATCAGACGCATTAGTAGCGCTTGATTGTGGCTATTACAATCATGGCACAACGCCACAAACTCACCTATAATAGCTTTATTACTTATTAATATTGCCTAAACTATGACCACACTTGCTTGTACTCCTGATGTATCTCTTAATAATGATAACTTTAAACCGACGTGTACAGAGCCGTTAAGAGTGGTATTTGCTGGCACGCCTGAGTTTGCCGCTGTGAGTCTTGAGGCATTAATCAAGCAGCAACAGGCATTGAATATCAGTATTATAGCGGTCTATAGTCAGCCTGATCGTAAAGCTGGCCGCGGACAAAAGCTGGCGGCATCGGCGGTCAAGCAAGTAGCATTGGCACATGGTATCGCTGTCGAGCAGCCAGAGACCTTTAAAAAATCAAGTATAGAAGGGGTAACAGCAAGGCAAACCTTGCAAGATTATCAACCCGATGTAATGATTGTTGCTGCTTATGGGTTGATTCTTCCTATTGGTGTCTTGAATACGCCGACTTATGGTTGCTTAAACATCCACGCCTCATTATTACCACGCTGGCGTGGTGCAGCGCCTATTCACCGCGCATTATTGGCTGGTGATAGTGAGACTGGCATTACTATTATGCAGATGGATAAAGGGCTTGATACTGGAGACATGCTTTATAAAGTCAGTGCTAGTATTGAGTCTGATGATACGGCTGCCAGCCTACATGATAAAATGGCTGAGCTTGGTGCGACCGCCATTATTACTGTGCTACAAGATTTACCACACTATCAAGCTCAGGCTATAGTACAAGATGACAGTCAAGCCAATTATGCTGAAAAGTTAGTCAAAACTGAAGGTGAAATTGATTGGACGCAGTCTGCCACTGTGATTGAACGACAAATTCGTGGCTTAAATCCTTGGCCTGGTGCTTATACCTTTTTGGCAGGTCAGCGTGTCAAAATTTTAGCCAGCTTGCCTGTGAATGCATCGCAACCAACCGATAAACAAGCAGGTACAGTTATTAGCGTTGGGCGCAAGGCGATTTTAATCGCTTGTGGTAAAGATAATAATATTGATACTGATGTAAATAGCGAAAAACCTCAAGCCAGTACTTTAGCTATTACTCAGCTACAGTTTGCAGGCAGCAAACCTGTGAGCGCCGAACAAATCTGCCATGGCAATCAGCTTAATAATGGCGACCAGTTTAGTAAAGAAACGAAATAACTCCATTTAGATATACCTAATCCAAATCGCACAAGACGCTAATTATTAGACGTCAAGGAAATTCAATTTAATGAGACAAACCAGCACTGCGCCAAGAAACAACAAGCTTAAACCGTCAAGTAACCTTATCATGAATGGTAGCGTCCGCGTCCGTGTCATTCGCACTCTACTGGCTATTCAAAATGGTCAGTCGCTTGCAAGCGTCCTTGATCCGTTACTAAATAGTCTGCATGATGGGGATAAAGGTTTTGCTCATGCGTTATTGCTAACGACGTTGCGCCAATGGTACGCCCTTGAGCGTCTACTCGATAGTCTGGCTGATAACTCTATTGATGAAAAAGAGGTGCGTACGACGATTCAAGTAGGTTTGACGCAGCTGCTCTATTTGCAAGTGGCTGACCATGCGGCAATTCATGAAACGGTTGAAGCAGCAAAAGAAATTGAGTTTGCGCATGCGACGGGTTTAATCAATGCCATCTTGCGTAAGGTTGCTAAGAACCCAAGTAAGTTCCGCAAGAAGTGCGATAAAAAACACAGCTTACCGAATTGGCTTGCCTATCAGCTTAAGCAAGATTGGAGTGAGCAGTATGACGATTTGATGCAGGGTCTACGTCAACCTGCGCCAATGTTTTTGCGAGTGAATACAGCAGTTACTTCGGTAGAGGACTATCAGCAAGCATTGGTAGAATTTGAAGTTGAAGCGGATTTGGTTGAGCTAACGAGTGGTTTACAACTCAACAACTCTTCGGATACAGCTAAATCTAATAGTATATTAACCAAAGGTCTTAGACTACATCAAAGCGCTGCAGTTAATGCCTTACCACAATTTGCCCACGGGGCGGCTAGTGTACAAGATATGCATGCTCAGCTTGCAGCACCGCTTATCCATAGCGCTCTACTCAATAAGCTGAGTGTTAAAAACGATGATGCAGACGGCGATATGGATACGAGCAACAACGAGATCCGCATTTTAGATGCCTGTGCAGCGCCCGGTGGCAAGCTTGCTCATTGGTTAGAATTAATCAGCTCAGATGGGCAATCGCCTTTGTTTCACGTGAAACAAAACGATGAATTTGTTTCTCTAGTTTCGAAAGTGAAGCTAACTGCGATAGATAATGAAGCGCCGCGTATCGAGCGTATTTACGATAATTTACAGCGCTTGAATTTAAGTCAGCACGACTTGCAGCAAACTGAGAAAAATATCGAGCTTAATATTGTCTGTGCTGATGCGACCACATGGCAAGGGGCTGGTAAGAAAAAGAGCAAGCTCGTGTTTGACGCTATATTATTAGACTCACCTTGTACGGCGACTGGCGTGATTCGTCGCCATCCTGATATCAGTATCTTGCGTACTGAAGAAGACGTCGAACAAACCGCACTTTTGCAAGCCGATATCTTGCATAACCTTTGGCCGCAACTTAAGGTTGGCGGTTACCTCTTATACGTCACCTGCTCTATCCTAAAGAAAGAGAACGTCGAGCAGATGCAGGATTTCATGACTCATTATAATAATGTAGCAGCCATTGAATTTAGCGACGATTGTAATTGGGGTATCGAACAAGCGATTGGTCGTCAGTGCTTGCCAATAGATAGCGAGAGCGGCGATGGTTTTTATTATGCCTTGCTGCACAAAACTGCTGAATAAACTGTTTTAATTAATCATCTCATTGTAGACAGGACAATCTAATGAAATATATCAGTACCCGTGGTCAGACAGCGCCGATGGATTTTAGTGATGTGTTATTAATGGGTCTTGCACCAGACGGTGGTTTGATGTTGCCTGAGCACTATCCGAATATTGATAGTATGACGCTGACTGAATGGCGTGCGCTGAGCTACCCACAGCTTGCGATGGCGATTATGCAGCGCTTTGCCACGGATATTCCTGCGGCTGATTTGCAGGATATTATTGAACGCACTTATACCACTGAGGTGTTTGGCTCTGACGAGATTGTTCCTGTCCGCAAACTTGAAGACAATTTATATATTTTAGGCTTGTCGAATGGTCCGACGCTGGCATTTAAAGATGTTGCCATGCAGTTTTTGGGCAACGCCTTTGAGTATGTGCTTAAGAAAAAAGACGCGCGTATTACTATTATTGGTGCAACCAGTGGCGATACGGGCAGTGCGGCAGAATATGCACTACGCGGTAAAGAAAATATCGAAGTCTTTATGCTGTCACCGCACGGTAAAATGAGCGAATTTCAGCGCGCGCAGATGTATAGCTTGACTGATAAAAATATTCACAATATTGCTATCGATGGTATGTTTGATGATTGCCAAGACATCGTTAAAGCGTTACAACAAGATGCCGAATTTAAAGCGGCTTATAATTTAGGTACGGTTAACTCTATTAACTGGGGTCGTATCCTAGCGCAAATCGTTTATTATTTTAAAGCTTACTTTGCCGTGACTTCAAGTAACGACGAAAGGGTTAGTTTTAGCGTGCCATCAGGCAACTTTGGTAATATTTGTGCTGGTCATATTGCACGTGAAATGGGGCTGCCAGTTGATCGTCTAATCGTCGCAACCAACGAAAACGATGTACTCAACGACTTCTTTAACCAAGGTGCATATCAGCCGCGTCCGACTGCCAAAACCTATATTACTTCAAGTCCTTCAATGGATATCTCTAAAGCCTCCAACTTTGAGCGTTTTGTTTATTTGTTATTAGATAAAGATAGCGCGCGCGTCCATGAATTATTTGAAGGTGTGAAATCTGGTCAAGGTTTTGATTTGCCTGATTTGATGGAGGCGGTTAATACTCGCTATGGCTTTGCAGCAGGTAAGTCGACCCATAATGACCGCTTACAAACCATTAAAGCGCTTTATGAGCAGCATGGAGAGTTAGTTGATCCGCACACCGCTGATGGTATCAAAGTTGCTAAAGAATTACAGCGCGAAGGTGAAGTGATTGTTTGTGCTGAAACAGCGTTACCGGTTAAGTTTGCCGATACGATTGTTGAAGCAATAGGTCAAATAGATATTGCTCGTCCAGCCCATACCGAAGGTTTAGAGAGCTTACCGCAACATGTGGTGGTGCTTGATAATGAGGCTGAGTTGGTTGCTGAGCAAATCCGTCAACAGGTCATGCCAAACCCTGCCTAGTCGATTTTATTTTTAGTTAATTGTTAAAATGAATATCCAGTCTAAGGTTACGCTATTGTAAAAAAGTGTTTATGATTGTGTTATGGTGGATATAATTGTAATATTAGAAATCGCGTCGGTAGGTCATCGGTTTACCAGACGCTTTTTTAGCAATCATACCTGTCACTCATATCAGTCACTAACACTGAATAGCTGCTCTATAGACGTTATGATAAGGTGCTATAAGTCATTATTTTTCCTTAATTCTTTGTTGTTATTTTTAAATAAAGGTAAAATAAGCCAACTTAAGTAGCCTTGATTATGGCGCTACCAGCGTTACATATTGTGGATATAACCATGAAGATGAGCTTAAAAAATATCGTAAAAGCGCTATTGGTGACAACCTTTAGTGGTGCAATGCTGATGAGCACCGCCCACGCTAATAATCCGCCGCCGACCATTAAAGCGGATGCGCCCAATCGCTATATTGTCAAAAAAGGCGATACTTTGTGGGATATCTCAGGACGTTATCTGGATAGTCCATGGCGCTGGAAAGAGATTTGGGCGACCAATAAGCAAATCAAAAACCCTCATCTTATTTATCCTAATGACGTTTTGATTTTATGCGTCATACAAGGTAAAACTCTGATCGGCGTTGATACGGGCGAGGGTTGTGCAGGGATTGAAAAACAGTTAACAGGCAATGTGGTGACTACGACAGTCGCTGTTACTTCTGCTGTCAATAGCATTCCGCCGATTCCTTGGTCTGCCATTCAACATTGGCTTGATAAGACACTGATTGTTAATCCGCAAGATTTTAATACCACGCCTTATATTCTAGCCTCTAAAAAAGGCAATTTAATTACGGCTAGTGGTGACAAGGTTTATGCCAAAGGCGTGCCACTGCTTGTAGGTCAACGTTATGGTATCTACCGTGAAGGCGAGATGTATATCGAGCCAAAAACGCAAAAAGTCATTGGTTTAGAAGTCACACAAGTGGCAACGGGATTGGTTACGTCTACGGCAACCAATGGCGTGACGAGCTTGCAGCTTATCGACAGTTACGGTAAAGAAGTTCGTGAAGGCGATCGAGTATTTGTTGAATTAGACAATGCTATCCCACCAGTCTTTTATCCGACGCCTGCAACCGTTAATCGCGGTGGTATGATTGTTCGTGTGATGGATTCTATCAGCTCAGCTGCCAAAGGTAGTGTGGTGGCAATTAACTTGGGTCGCATACATGGTGCGAAGCCGGGTGATGTGTTGACTGTTTATCAAAAAGGCGCAGTCATACGTGATATTAAGGACAATGATACACCGGTACGTTTGCCGAGTGAGCCAAGCGGTATGGTGATGGTGTTCAATAGTTTTGACAATATCAGTTATGCTTATGTGCTTGAGTCTGAGCTGCCACTGAGCATTGGTGATCAGCTGTTGCCACCTCCTTATTTATAACACTGCCTCAAGTTTTAGCGAGCAGATATTAAATAAGCCTATAAGAGTCATACGATGATGACGGTAGCCACTTTTACTTTATCAGATGAGCAGCGTGCAATACTGGCGCTGTGGTTTGAGTTAAATGCGTCATTATCATCTTATCATAAACTCATTCATAACTATGATAGTGCGCAGCTTGCATGGCAAGCTGGCGTAGAGTCGTGGCGTCAACTAGGGATTCATCATAGCCATTTAACTCGTCATGAACATCCAGAGAAAACGCGCGCCAGCATCGATACCATTCAACAAGCATTGATAGAAGCAAAGTACGGTCTATTATTTGCCGACCAACCCAACTATCCTGCTCAATTGTTAGAAATCTACGATCCGCCGCCGCTGTTATTTTATCGAGGTAATAGTGAATTGTTGCGTTGGGCACAAATCGCTATTGTTGGCAGTCGCAAGCCAACGGCACACGCGCAAAAAATTACCTTTGATATGGCACAGTATCTTGCACAAGCAGGCTACGTCATTACCAGTGGACTTGCCATTGGTGTGGATAAACGTGCCCATCTTGGCGCATTGGCACAGACCGATGTAGCGTGCCAAGGTCGCACAGTGGGCGTTATGGGGACGGGTATTGATGTTAATTATCCCAATCATCATGATCGTCTGTTTAGCCAAATTATTGAGCAAGGTGGTTGCATCATCAGTGAACTATTACCGCATACACTACCACATAAGCATACTTTTCCACGTCGCAACCGCTTGGTTGCAGGGTTGAGCCTTGCGACCATCGTCACTGAGGCAACGATTAAAAGTGGTTCGCTAATTACTGCGCGCCTCACATCCGAGCAAGGTAAGCAAGTTTTTGCAATTCCAAGTCATATAGATAATAGTAATGCTGAAGGGTGCCATCATCTAATACGTGAGGGTGCGACCTTGGTTTATCATCCTCAGCAAGTATTGGATGATATCAGTGTGCAATTGCCAAGCCAGTCTCAGCAGCATCAACTTGATCATAATTCAAAAGCACAAAGTCTTGATAAGTCAGTATTTAATCAGTCTGCTACCATTAAAAAAACAATAAAACCTCAGGAAGTGAAGCCAGCGCCTAGTATTACTGTACCTGAGCATCTAACCACCTTGTTTGAAAAGTTGGACTGGCATGGTCAAGATTTGGATGCACTTATCCTTGTGACTGATCTTGTGCCCGCACAATTGATTGGGCAGTTGATGGAGCTAGAGCTATTGGGCGCAGTGACGGTCCAAGGTGGACGCTATTTACGTATTTAAATATACTTGCAGCACTGCATTTTTTGTAAAATAAATTCACGCTATCTCTTTTCATTCTCTTTGTTCTAAAGGCATTATTTATGTCCTTATCTACACCCCTTATTACTGACTCTACTATTCAAGCGGCTACTTGGCTTAAAAAGGGGCAGCTACTTGCTTACCCAACCGAAAGTGTGTGGGGCATTGGTTGTGACCCATTCAATAAGCAAGCAGTCATGCGGCTACTTGATATCAAGCAGCGCCCAATAGAGAAGGGGATGATTGTGGTCACTGATAGTCCCAGCCGTATTACGGCTCTGCTAGAAGGTTTGAGTATTGACCAACGTCAAAGGGTGCTTGATAGCTGGCAAGCTGATTCTATAAACGCCGCTGCCAAACAAGCGCATACTTGGCTACTACCTATTCCAAAAAATCTGCCGATTACTATTCCATCATGGATTACTGGTGCTCATGATAGTGTTGCCGTACGTGTGATTGATCATCCATTGGTTAAGCGACTGTGTGCGCAAATGGTGTCAGTTAGCAATCCTTACGGTTTTGTCGTCTCAACAAGCTGCAACCCATCAGGAAAGCCACCTGCTCTGTCACTCATCGAAGCACAGAGTTATTTCTTAGGTGACAATGTAAACTCAAATGAGTGCGTTGGTTATCTTAAAGGGGAAACACTAGGCTATCAGTTACCAAGCCAAATAAGCGATGCATTGACAGGACAAGTTATTCGATAGTTTAATATTTAATAGCCAAAATTTCGTATAACTATCTCTGATTCTCATTACTCAGCCCTAACGTCTACACTTGTCCCCTTGTTTTCATAGTGTGCTTTTTGTCACACTGATGAGAATATAATCAATAATAAGGATAATAAGTGATGAATATTCTAATCAGTGGTGGTTCGGGATTTTTGGGTAGTGCTTTTAGCCAAGAGCTCTTGATGCGCTACCAAGAGATGGGAAAAGCGTTACAGATTACTTGGTTGACCCGTGATAGTAATCAAGTACATCCTAGTGATATCACAATGCTGACCTATGATGAACTTGCAAGTTCAGATGCATACTTTGATGTGGTTTTAAATCTAGCGGGTGCAGGTATTGCTGATGCGCGCTGGAGTGACGATCGTAAAGAGCAATTGCTAGCCAGTCGAATGAAGCCGACAAAAGATATACTGGCATTTGTTGCCCGCAGTCATGTAAAGCCAAAATTGCTTGTTAGTGGTTCCGCGATTGGTTGGTATGGCAATCAAGGCGATAAACCCTTGACTGAGAGCAGTGGTTTTCAGACAGATTTTGCCCATCAGTTATGTAATGACTGGGAGCAACTGGCGTTACAAGCAACTGAGTTTGGTGTGCCAGTGACGCTTGTGCGTACGGGTGTGGTCATCCATCCTACAGGCGGTATGCTTAGCAAGCTCTTAACCTCTTTTAAAATGGGTGTTGGTGGGCAGTTAGGTAATGGTCAACAAATCATGAGTTGGATCAGCCGTGATGATTGGGTAGCGGCAGTAACATTTATTATAGAGCAGCAGCTTAATGATAGTGCTTTTCAGGTTAACGAGAATACGCTCCATCCAGCAAGCATTAACGACATGAAAATTTATAATCTAACCGCGCCAAATCCTGTGAGCAATCATACTTTTACCAAAACATTAGGCGCTTGGCTACATCGTCCGACCTTTTTTACTTTACCGGAATTTTTACTTAAGCTGATATTTGGTGAAATGTCGACACTGCTTATTGATGGACAGAAGGTGCTGCCGAAAGCATTGCTCGATAGTGGGTTTGAGTTTAAACATCAAACGCTTAAAGAAGCCTTGGAACAACAAGCAGTAAAATAGTCCTCATCAAATCTGGCATAATAAATCTATAGTAAGCGTTATAGCTATTTCATAGACTAAAAAAGCGGATTGTTTCACATGAAACAATCCGCTTTTTTGGTTTTGATAAAGGGATAAGCACATAAATAGTGTCAGGTTTCAATAAACAAAAACTCTGTCTTCAACAGGTAAGAATATTGACGTACTATACGTGCGTCTTTGGCTGGTTAAATTTTGTTATGTGGCTTTTTATAATAGGTACGCAACTACTTGCGTTTATGACGAGTATGATGTTTTGGTGGTTAATCAAACCAAAATTTCGCTTTAGTCGTATAAGTTTAGTCCTCAGTATTTTTGTGATTAATAATACTTTTCTTATCTACGGGCTGAGTGAGTTTTGGCGAGAGCGCTTTCATGTCTATCTGGCCGCCAGTATTTTGCAAGGCTTTATGTTGTATGTTGGTTTGGTTACCGCTATCATTGCTATTATTTATACTCAGGTTTTTAAACAGAAGCTCAATAACGTATCCATTCGCGCGTTTGCAGTCGCTGTTTATACGGGGATTATAAGCTTGGCAGTGTTTAATGCCTACTCTCCAGTCATTCATCATTTGACGGTAAAAATGGAAAAAAATTTAGTCAAACCGATGAGAATAGCTTTAGTTTCTGATACCCATTTGGGTAGATGGTTTGGTAATCAGCAGATAGATAAAATGGTTGCGCTAATAGATGGGCAAAATCCTGATGTGGTGCTTATCGCCGGTGACGTCATGAACGATTCTACTGATGCTTATAATAAAACCAATATGCATGAGCATTTATCAAAATTAAGAGCGCCACTTGGTGTCTATGCAACTTTAGGTAATCATGATTACTCTGGTAATGAGATTGCGATTGCCGAAGCGATTGAGCGTGCCGGCATACAGGTGATTGATAATAAAAGTGTATGGTTGGATGATGCTGTATTGCTGGTTGGGCGTTCAGATGCGACAGACCCTAAGCGTCCTGCGGCAGCAGATTTGATGGGTGACATTCAAACTGATAAACCAGTGCTGTTTTTGGAGCATAGTCCTGAGGCTTTAGCAGAAATAAAGGACTTGCCAGTTGATTTACATTTATCAGGGCATACCCATGGCGGTCAAATATTTCCTTTAACCGTTTTACTAAAATGGTTTACGCCTTTGGTTTATGGCTTTAAATCAGTAAATGGTAGCCAGTTTTTGGTCACTTCAGGCTATGGTATTGGAGCAGTGCCATTTAGGTTAGGAACGCGCTCTGAGATTTGGTTGATTACTTTACAACCGACCTAATGCGCTTCAATATATTGTGATTAAATGAATTTAGCTCAGAATAAACACACAGTGCTTAAACCCCGCTCAAGGATTTGCTCATGCGTTACGCCTTTATTCTCACCATTATTGTGCTGCTAGAGCTTTTTAGCACGGGTGCAGCGCTCAGCTTGCAGTGGTGGCTGCAGCCTTGGATAGATTCGACAACTACATCGATTGCGGTATGGATAGGGGTGTTTTTAATCACTCATGTTTTATTATTACTAAGCGTTACCAAGCTATTTTCTAATAGCTATCGCTGGATGAGTGGTTGGATGTTAGTGATGCATTTCATGATGCTGACTGCGGTAGCGACTGGTATATTGTATGGCGGGTCTTGGCTTTTAACCCCCTTGCTTGATAGTACGCTTGACCATTCAGAGATAATTGCTGCTGGATTACGCGTTTTTGCGCTGCTGTTTTTTATAGGGCTGTTTGCATATGCTTTATATAGCGCATATATACCCGTTGTGCGTGAGCTGTCGATTCATATTCATAAACCTTTAAACAATCCATTGCGTATCGCGGTCGCTAGTGATTTACATTTAGGTCGGCTATTTGGTAATAAAGCCATTGAGCGGCTGCATATCATGCTAAACAAGTATCAAGCAGATATCTTATTGATGCCAGGCGATATCATGGATGACAATACCCAGGCATTTAACACTTATAATATGAAAGATAGCTTGGCAAAACTTGTCGCCAGTTTGCCATATGGTGTCTATGCGACGTTGGGTAATCATGATTTATATGGTCATGAGCAGCCCATCAGTAACTCTTTACGCGCGGCGGGTGTGCAGTTATTAAATGATGAAGCAACACACTTTAACCATCAAGGAGAAGTGGTCTGGCTAATGGGACGCTTTGATAATCACAAGCGTCAGCGTGTCGCAACGACTGAGCTGCTCGCACAAGTCAATAGCGCTGAGCCCGTGGTTCTTTTAGATCACAGACCTAGCGCTATCATCGAACACAGTCAGCTACCAATAGATTTGCAAGTATCAGGACATACCCATAACGGTCAAATATTCCCTGCTAATTTTATCGTCAGCGCGATTAACCGTTTGGGTTATGGCTATGAAGCCATTGGCAATGGACATTTTGTGGTGTCCTCAGGCTATGGATTTTGGGGGATACCGTTTCGACTAGGCTCCCGATCAGAGATTTGGATAATCAATCTTATAGGTACCGATATAGGTACTCAAATTTAAGATCAATAAGCACTCAAATATTAAAACTCTAATTAAGCGCTCAATAGCGCCCTTGTTTTTATGATTTCACGCACAAAATTAGCAAACCCTGTGATGATATGCTGAGTTTCTTGCCCTAATCTTTGATGAACGCTCATAAAGTGAATAAATCCATGCGGTGCGCCAAGTACCGTATGGGTTTGTACGGCTATACCAAAACTCTTTAGCTGATTGGCATAAGCAAACGCTTCATCACGTAAGACATCTAATTCTGCTGCAACGACATAACTTGGACAAACCTGTCGATTGTCCCCAAGCATCGGTGAGGTCAGGATATGCTGGCGCGGTAACGGACTATTTTCTAAACAAGCGGCATCAAAAATGGCAACATCAGCATGGTCGAGTAATAGACCTTCACCATATAACTCCCAGCTTGGATAATCGGTCTCAATATCGGTCACAGGATATAAGGGCATCTGTGCCATAGGATGTGGTAAACCTTGTAATATATCAAAGGTCTTTTGACCTTCATCACCTAGATCCAACCAAGCCTCTTTATTTGGCGTGATGATTTGCTGAGCCATCAAAGTAGATAATCCACCACCTGCGCTATCACCTGCTAATACAATGCGTGATGGTAAAGCACCAAATTCTTCACAATGTTCAGCTAACCAAGCATAGGCACTGATACAGTCTCTTACGGCAGCAGGGGCAGGGTGTTCAGGTGCTAAGCGATAATCAACACTAATGACCGGCCAGCCCGTTTGCTCACAAATGGCATGACAAAATTCATGATGGGTATTAAGGTCACCAATACAAAATCCACCACCATGAAAAAACAATAGCACGGTCTCATCAGGATTACTGGTTTGCTCTTTTTTAAAGCCAAAACCATTGTCAGAGGTCTCATTTTGATAGCAGCGAATGGTCATATCACCGTCGTCGGCATTGGTAATCGTTCTATCTTGCCAACTGATAGCGCTATCGCCTTTTTTATGAAACTGTTTCAAATTGCTAAGCAAGTTGTCAGAAGCTTGCTGCCATACTTTTGGTGCTTGCATAGCGACCGCATCTGTTGCAAAGCGTTTACGCAGCTCAGACATCTCTATCAGCTGCAAAGGCGTTTTTAGCTTGCTATTGACCGCAAGTATTAAGCGCAGATGGGCATCAACATGCAAATATTGCTTTGAAGTAGGTCCATCTAAACACTTTATCAAACTCTCAAGAATCGGCGTAGGTAAGCAGCCAAAGCTTTTTATGGCATAGTGCAGTAGATGCGGTTGATAGTTGGTCATCAGATGGTGCTCAAGTATCTTTTCTTTAATAGATAAGCCTTTATCCTCGCGACTATCTTGCAAAGCACTCTCTTCTATATCTATTATTTCATCTGATAAATTGATATCAGTGCTTTTGGGGTTCTTATCTTGTCCAAATGACATAAGATTTAGGGTCTTCACCGCTTTATTGAGTAAGGTGTTGACTGATAGTACTGTTGAGTTAGACATAACACCTCTTAAAAATCATGGTGAATACTTATTAATGGTAAGTATTCACTGTTAGTATTTTGCTGACATTTGGCAAATGTGTAATGACTGTTATGCAGTCAATTTTGATTATAGCAATCATAAAATAATCGAAAATTAAGTTGGGTATTCTTTGGTAATAGTTTGGGTACAAAGCGTAAAGGATTAGGAATAAATGACGACTTTTTGTACCTTTTGTTGGCGTAACTACATATTTATGGTTAATAAAGATCAGCAATGTGTATGCGAAATTGATAGATATCCGACTGTTTTTTCTTTATTTGCATAGGGTTTTTTATTGGTGAGAAAAATTCCTTGCATTGGGCTTGAAATTTGCCTCCACAACCTTTATCAAGCAGCTATTGAAAGGTGATTACATATAGTTATATAAAGAACCAGTAATAAAGGTTAAGTAGGCAGTATAAGCCTATGAATTATGAGTAAATGCATTAGTAATAACCACAAAGTGGCGAGCGCTGCGCCAATTTTTTGTGTGCTACATTGCATCATTATTACGACACTATTAAATAATGACACTATTAAATTATGACGCTATTAAATTATGACACTATCAAGGAGTTATCATGAGTGAGCAAAATAACAACCACGAATCGATCGATCAAAATGTTTCACATGACAATGTTTCACATGACAATGTGGTACACGATGAGAGCATCTTAGAAGAGACTTTAAAAGAATTTGACCCACAAAATAATGCTGGTGAAGAAAGTGTCATCGAAAATGATATTGATCTTGATACTTTTAAAGCCCGTATCGCTGAGCTAGAAGGCGAAGTTAAACAAGCTAAAGAAAGTACCGCTCGTGCCAATGCCGAAACTTACAATGCGCAAAAGCGTATGGAGCAAGAAGCGGATAAGAGCAAACGTTTTGCACTACAGAAATTTGCCAAAGAGCTTTTGGAAGTGGTGGACAACTTGGAGCGTGCGATTGAAAACGTCAATGCAGACGATCCAGTTACTGAAGGTGTGAGACTGACACATAAAGCATTGCTAGATGTGCTGAACAAAAATGGCGTCGAAGTGGTCGAGCCACAAGGCGAAAAATTCAATGCTGATTTTCATGAAGCGGTCGGTATCGACGCTGATGCGCCAGCCGATACTGTTGGTACAGTCTTGCAAAAAGGCTATAGTTTAAATGGACGTTTATTACGTCCGGCGATGGTACGTGTCGGTCAGTAGTAAGTAGGACAGGCGCTAAAGCGGTAGTATGCTAAGCATATAACGTCGCCAATGTAGTCCTAGATGCTTATAGAGTATATAGGCAAAAGATATTCAGTCTTTAACTGTGCTAAACCTTATTATTAGTGAGGGTTTTCACAAAAAATCACACAAAAGGCATTATTTGCATGGCTATCGACTTGAAAAAATACATAAGCAAACCGATATAAAGCAACAAGTGACCGACTACGATCTAGTGATCGACGGTCTGATGAAATAAAATTTTATTTAAAAATAAATTAGGAGCAATTCATTATGGGTAAAGTCATTGGTATTGATTTAGGTACAACCAACTCATGTGTCGCAGTAATGGAAGGTGATAAAGTTAAAATCATCGAAAATGCTGAAGGTACGCGTACCACCCCATCGATTGTCGCTTATAAAGATGACGAGATCCTTGTCGGTCAGTCAGCCAAGCGTCAAGCAGTCACCAACCCAAATAACACGCTTTTTGCTATCAAGCGTTTGATTGGTCGTCGTTTTGATGACAAAGTCGTGCAAAAAGACATTGGTATGGTGCCTTACAAAATCGCCAAAGCCGATAACGGTGATGCATGGGTTGAAATCAACGGCAAAAAACTAGCACCACCACAGGTTTCTGCGGAAATCTTGAAAAAAATGAAAAAAACAGCCGAAGATTATCTTGGTGAAGCCGTTACGGAAGCAGTCGTTACTGTACCTGCTTACTTTAATGATTCACAGCGCCAAGCAACTAAAGATGCTGGTAAAATTGCGGGTCTTGATGTAAAACGTATCATCAACGAACCAACAGCAGCGGCTCTTGCTTATGGCATGGACAAAAAGCAAGGCGATAGCACTGTTGCCGTTTATGACTTAGGTGGTGGTACCTTTGACGTATCAATCATCGAAATCGCTGACGTTGATGGCGAGCAGCAGTTTGAGGTACTAGCGACCAATGGTGACACTTTCCTTGGTGGCGAAGATTTTGACTCAGCATTGATTGACTTCTTAGTCGCTGAATTCAAAAAAGACCAAGACGTCAACCTAAAAGGTGACTCTCTTGCGATGCAGCGTCTCAAAGAAGCGGCAGAAAAAGCAAAAATTGAGCTATCAAGTGCCCAAAGTACTGAAGTAAACTTGCCGTATATCACTGCTGATAGCAGTGGTCCTAAGCATTTGGTTGTGACTATCAGTCGCTCAAAACTTGAGAGCTTAACTGAAGAGTTGGTACAACGTACCATGGGTCCTTGTAAGATTGCCCTTGAAGATGCAGGTATAAAAATCGGCGATATTGATGATGTCATCTTGGTTGGTGGTCAGACTCGTATGCCATTGGTACAGCAAAAAGTACAAGAATTCTTCGGTCAAGAGCCACGTAAAGACGTGAACCCTGATGAAGCAGTAGCAGCCGGTGCAGCTATTCAAGGTGCGGTATTGTCTGGTGAAAAAACCGACGTATTGCTACTTGATGTGACACCATTGACGCTAGGTATCGAAACCATGGGTGGCATCTTGACGCCAATCATTGAGAAAAATACCATGATTCCGACTAAGAAATCACAGGTATTCTCAACGGCTGAAGACAACCAGCCAGCGGTTAGCATTCAGGTTTATCAAGGCGAGCGTAAAATTGCGAACCAAAATAAACAGCTTGGTCGTTTTGACTTAACCGACATTCCACCAGCACCACGTGGTTTGCCACAAATCGAAGTAAGCTTTGACATCAACGCTGACGGTATCATGAATATCTCAGCGACGGATAAAGGTACTGGTAAAGCACAAAGTATCCAAATCAAAGCGGATTCTGGTTTATCGGACGAAGAAGTTGAACAAATGATTCGTGATGCTGAAGCCAATGCTGCTGAAGATGAGAAATTCGCAAATCTTGCGCAAGTGCGTAACGAAGCAGATGGTCGTATCCATGCGGTACAAAAAGCGCTAAAAGATGCGGCTGATAAAGTATCTGACGATGAAAAGTCATCAGTAGAAGCGGCTATCTCTGAGCTTGAAGCAGCGGCGAAAGAAGATGACCATGAAGAAATCAAAGCCAAGCTTGAAGCATTAGACAATGCCTTCTTACCAGTTAGCCAGAAGATTTATGCTGATGCAGGCGCTAGCGCCGAAGGTATGGATCCAAACCAGTTCCAACAAGGTGCGGATAATGCTGGCGAGAGCAACCAAGCAGACGACGATGTGGTCGATGCTGAGTTCACTGAAGTAGAAGACGACAAAAAATAATTATACTGCTAATAAGTAGTTAAATAAAAAACGCATCCTTCGGGGTGCGTTTTTTTATTTCATTAATAAGATTGCAATTCACATGTCACACTTTAAAAGCGCTTATCATCAGCACATCATAAGTCAAATTCACATAAGGTTGACCGTCTTTATTTAATTCAGAAAACTGTTGCCAATAATCTTGCTCAAATTGTTTTAGACGGGACTTGGTCCATGTAAATGGCTGACCACTGCTTGACTGCGCTTGATTGGTCGATACCCCTGTCAGCTTCATATGTTTAAGAACAGCGTAGGGATTGGCAAAAGGTACATCAAAGCGCTGAGTTAATAGTTTGATATTCTCAAAACCTGCGATTTCTAATGCTGATTGCCACTCATTGATAGTTGGATAATGCAGCCCTTGACCCGTTAGTTGCTTAATTTGCAAAAAGTTATCTAGCGTAAAAGTATTAAAGACTAATTGCCCTCTTGCTCGCAAACATTGGGCAGATTGTTTTACAAAACTCAATGGGTTATCAAACCACTGTACCGCATTTGCACTGACTATTAGGCTGTGCTCTATCAAACTAGGGTTTATTGAGTTAGAGCCTTTGGATAATTCAATGGTTTCAGCATCGCCAATTATTATGTTGGCTGTTGGTACTATCGATTGCAATATCGCTGCCCTTTCAGAACACAGCTCATTGATAAACCAGTGCTGACTTTGAACGTTCTCTGCCAACAACCGTGTCATCTGGCCTGTGCCTGCACCGATTTCAAATACGCTATCTTGCTTAGTACGAGCGATAAGGGCAAGGAGATGCTGACAGATTTGCGCTTGAATATGGGCATGCTGGTCATAATCGTTAGCAGTGGCAAAATGACGCGCGATGGTTTGTTTTCTTGTGCTGAGAATGTCAGGTATAGCAGGAGGTTTCATGTTGTTTGTTGCATCCAAATAATTCGCTTAACGCTAAAAGAAAGTAGTTACTAAAAAATAATCGTATTATAAATGCGCTATCAGCCGCTGACACTCCTCATGGCTAAGCGCTGCATTCATCACTAAGCGAATACGAGCAGTATTGGCAGGAACGGTAGGCGGTCTGACAGGTAAGGCATAAAATCCTGCTACTTGTAGCTGCTTTGCTTTTTCGACAGTGAGCGCATTATCGCCTAGTATATAAGGCACGATAGGAGAGGCATAGCCTGCATCTTGATGAATTAACGACACGCGATATCGTTCGGGAATAGCCTCACTAAGCGTGACGGATAACCGTGCCAAATGAAGGCGCTGCTCCGTTAAGCTTGGCATTTTTGCTAAAATAAAACGTGTCCATGCGTGGTTAATGGGTGGCAATGCGGTGCTAAAAATGAGGGGGCGCATCTGATTAATTAGCCAGTGTTTGACGACATCATCACACATGATATAAGCGCCAATAGAGGCAAACGCTTTACCAAAAGTCCCCACCAGATAATCAATATCAGCCAGTGTTTGGGTTTCTTCTGCCAATCCTAAACCTGAATCACCTAAGATACCGATAGCATGGGCTTCATCGATATACAGCTCAATACGAGCATCTTTTGCTTTTAGTTGTACCAATTGCGCCAAGTCAGCGCGGTCACCATCCATACTAAAGATGCTTTCGGTGACAATAATAATGCGCTCAACACTTGAATCTGCTTGCTCAATAAATTTGGCTAAATGCTCATAGTCGTTGTGACGGTAACGACGATAGCTAACCAGCTTACTTTGGCTTAGGCGTATGCCGTCGATAATACTAGCGTGCACCAGTTTATCTGCCAAAATGAGCGTTTTGATTGGCAATGTCGTCAGTGCAGGCAAAATACCTATATTGGCATGGTAGCCGCTGTTGAATACCAGTACCGATTTTGATGAGGATAGGTTTTTCTTGTCTACGGCGTTTTGATACCATTCTTGTAGTTCAGACTCCAATGCTTGCAGATGTTCATCGTTACCTGTCAAGAGCCTAGAGGAGGTGGCACTCATCCTAGGCATACTATCGACTGGAAATTGATTGAGTTGATTAAGGAAATCGCTCTGGAGTTGCTTATTACTGCCCAAGCCAAGATAATCGTTGCTAGCGATATTGAGTAATCGCTTGCCTTCGCTAATCACATATTGTTCATGGTGTTGTAAGTTAGGTATCTGACGGTATTGATTCGCTGCTTTTAGCGCATTAAGCGACTCTTGCAGACGATTGATAATAAGAGCAGTCATTGATGTCCCTTTTTTTATTTAATCACTTTTATTTGATCGTTTTTACTTATTAAAATGAGTTTCTGAGTAAATCGTCTCAAGAATAAGTAGGGATTATTGCACAAACTGAGTGGTTGTAACAAAAGATTTCATATATCGGCCTTTGTAACTTGAACACTGATAAACACTTGCAAAACTTAACTTTCTTACCATTAAACACTGACAGAGTTTCTGACATGGTTTGTTACTATGTATACATCGTTAGCAAACAAGGCGATATGACTAAAAAGTCCACATAAATAAATAACTTGTTTGTCCACAGTGATTTTAAGGAGATACACATGAAAACTCTACAGAAAACTCTAATTGCATTAGCAGCCGGTTCATTACTAAGCATGGGTGCACAAGCTGCCGTTTCTTATGGCAACGGCTACACTGGTCAACCATACGTTGGTGCTAAAGTCGGTCAATTTGATTTAGACGTTGATGGCGCTGATGATCCAACCGCATATGGCGTATATGCAGGCTACAATTTCGATCCTAACTTTGGTATGGAAGCTGAATTTGTAGGCTCAGATGACGCAGATTACAGAGGCGGTGACATCGACGCAAAAACTTACGGCGCTTATGGTACCTACCGTTATGCTTTCCCAAATACCGGTCTATATGCTAAAGGTAAGCTAGGTGTTGCAAGAACTGAAATAGAAGCGACTGGTACTTCTCCAGCAGGTTTTTACAATGGTTCAAACAAAGATACTAGCTTAGCGGGTGGTGTAGGTCTTGGCTACTCAGTAAACCCTAACTTCAGTGTTGAAGCTGAATATGACAAGCTAGGTAGTGACGCAGATCTTATGACTGTTGGTGCACAGCTAAAGTTCTAATTTCTTGATACTTAATCTCTTTATATTAAAGTATTAATAAGAACGCCCAAAATAAAAAACGATCGCTTCGGCGGTCGTTTTTTTTTGCTTTTTTTAAGCACAATATAACTAGTCTTAGTTTAAGGCAAATATGGATGTGCTTTAATACTAAGAAAGTTGATAGGATTAAGACATTGTTTTTATAGCGCTTTTAAAACGTCCTTGGAGGAGGAAATGTGCTACATTGAAAGCTAGGATAACAAAGATAGGGAATAAAGCAATGATGGAGATTCTTTGGATGATTGAGCCTTGGCATTGGCTGGTATTAGGCTTTTCGCTGCTGATTGTCGAGATGTTTGTGCCAACCTTTGCCAGTCTTTGGTTTGCTGCTGCTGCTATCATAGTGGCTGCGCTTGCATGGCTTCTGCCTGTTTCGGTATCCGTACAAATCATTATCTGGTTACTCCTCTCCGCTATCTTTTTGCTGGCATGGTTTAAGTTTATCAAACCTTTATCGGTTGATCGTACAAAAGCAGGACTTGGCGGCAGTGTGATCATTGGTGAAACAGGTATGATTATTGCGCAGCCGCAGCCAGATAGAGCGGGCATGGTGCGTTTTAATGTGCCTATTGTGGGTGCTACTGAATGGATGTGCCGTACTCGAGGCGAGCAAGTGGCAGTCGGTGATCGAGTAGTGGTCACAGATATCGTTGGTAACGAGCTGATTGTGAGTAGCATGACATCGAAGGCAGCTGTGAACCAAAATATGCACGTATAATAATAAGGATAAATTATGGAAAGCTTTAGCATTGTTATGGTGGTTTTGGTTGCACTGGTAGTCTTTACCGTGTTTAAAGGTGTGCGAATCGTACCACAAGGGTATAAATGGGTGGTACAGCGCTTAGGGAAATATAGCCAAACGTTAGAGCCAGGTCTAAACCTTATTATCCCTTATGTCGATGATGTTTCTTACAAAGTCACGACCAAAGACATCGTCCTTGATATTCCGTCACAAGAAGTGATTACCCGCGATAACGTCGTTATTATCGCTAATGCTGTTGCTTACATTAATATTATTCGCCCTGATAAAGCGGTCTATGGCA
Source organism: Psychrobacter sp. SC65A.3 (assembly GCF_025642195.1). NCBI lineage: Bacteria > Pseudomonadati > Pseudomonadota > Gammaproteobacteria > Moraxellales > Moraxellaceae > Psychrobacter > Psychrobacter sp. SC65A.3. The sequence continues at coordinate 3,026,160 of NZ_CP106752.1, forward strand.
TCGAAGATTATGAGTATGGTATCCGTAATCTGGTACAAACGTCTTTACGTTCAATCATTGGTGAGATGGATCTTGATAGTGCCTTATCTAGCCGTGATGAAATAAAAATGAAGCTCAAGCATGCCATCTCAGAAGATATTGCAGATTGGGGTATCACGTTAAAGACAGTAGAGATTCAAGATATTAATCCATCGCAAACCATGCAGGCTTCAATGGAAGAGCAGGCAGCGGCAGAGCGTCTACGCCGAGCGACAGTAACCCGTGCTGATGGTCAAAAGCAAGCGGCTATCTTAGAAGCAGATGGGCGTTTAGAAGCCTCACGCCGTGACGCTGAGGCGCAGGTGGTACTGGCGAAAGGCTCAGAGGAGTCTATCCGTCTAATCACTGCGGCAATGGGTACTGAAGAGATGCCGATTGTCTACTTACTTGGCGAGCAGTATATTAAAGCGATTCGTCAGCTGGCTGAGTCTGATAACTCAAAAATGGTGGTATTACCCGCTGACATTCTAAGTACCGTAAAAGGCATGGTCGGTGATAAGCTTAAGGTTTAAGCAGCTGTGCTTTGACCACATGCTATAAGCACAACGTATAAAAATAGCCAGTGAGTATGCTAAGCACTGGTTATTTTTTTGCCTTTAACTTATCTATCATTTTTTATGAAATACCGTTTTTGAATACTAAGAATATTGAGATAAGGAAAATGATAATGACTGAGCAGAAGCTAAATATAGAAGTAATCTCAATTGTGGATTTTCCGCAAGGCAGTCCATTACCTTATAGCGTGCTTGACGCAACGCATACTAATGCTGCCTATCCTGAGAAAAATTTAGAAATACGCGGTGGTGGCTATGGTTCAGATGCGGCGGCACATCCAAGCAATGCCAATCAATTCTATGTACTTACCGATCGAGGTCCCAATGCCGACTTTGATGGTATTGCTGGTCAAGGTAAGCAGTTTTTAGTGCCCGATTATACGCCGTCTATTGGCTTGTTTGATTTACAAGCTGATGGCAAAATCATCAAGATAAAAGACATTGTGCTTAAAGATAGCAATGGCAATCCTATCTCTGGACTACCGAATCCAAAAGCCTTTGGCGGCACCAATGAAGTACCTTATGATATTAATGGTCAACCGATGACGGTGAATCCAGATTTACCGTTTGATGAAGTGACCAATCCTGTTAAAAGCGATATCAATGGCTTAGATCCCGAAGGACTTGCCGCGCTCAAAGATGGCAGTTTTTGGGTCAGCGATGAATATGGTCCACATCTCGTCCACTATGACGTGGATGGGGTGGAAATTGCCCGTATCAATCCTTTTGCGCATGACGAACGCAATAATGTGATTATTAACGGTAAGCAGGTGTTATTACCAGCAGAGTTTACCAAGCGCCGCGCCAATCGTGGTATGGAAGCATTAACCATTACGCCAGATCAGACTACGCTTGTAGGTATCATGGAGTCTTCTATGGACAATCCTGACAAATCGGGTCGTGGCTCTAGTTTGGTTCGTATCGTCACTATTAACTTAGTTTCAGGGAAAATAGAGCAATATTTATATCGTCTTGACGCCGCGCAACATGTAGCGTCAGGGATAGTCGCTATCAATGAACATGAATTTTATCTCGTTGAACATGACCGCAAGTTTTCATTACAAGATAAATCGGCAAAAAAACTCATTTATAAAATAAATATCTCTCAGGCAACAGATATTGAAACCATTATCAGTGCTGATAATCCACATATCATCCAACAAGATCATACTTTCGGTTTGACTATTGACGGTCAAACGCTCGAGCAATTGATAGCAGAAAACGAAGTAAGCTGGCAACTACTCGAAAAGCTAGCTATCAAGCCTGTTAAAAAAACTTTGGTCGTCGATGTGCTTGCTACGCTAAATTATCCGCATGATAAGCTTGAAGGATTATGGTTACGCCAAGATGGCTCGTTAGGTTTGCTCAATGATGATGATTTTGCGATGACAGATACAGAGATAGTGGATGCAAAAAGCACGATTGAACAAAAATACCTAGATAAAGAAAAAACCATAGAGGATGCCAATCGATTATATCTTGTGATGCCTACTGCATAAAGACGGTCTCTAATAATAAGACATTACATTTATCACTAACCAAAAAAAGACCTCAATCGAGGTCTTTTTTATTATTTATATTTTAGAGGCCAATGATTTAAATAACTTTTGAGAAGCGGTCTTTATGTTTTTTATCCAGATATTCATCGAATACCATGGCTACATTACGACCCAATAAGCGACCTCTTGGTAACACGCGAATGCCAGCAGCATCCATATCAATCAAGCGGTCTTCTTGCATTTCACCAAGCTGTTGAATCTCATTGATAAAGTAGGTAATAGCATCGATGCCAAATTTCTGATTGATGTCTCTAAAGTCCATATAATCATGACACAGTAAATTCATAATCACGTATTCGCGTAAGCGATCTTTGATAGAGGTTTTAATCACGTTGACCGCCGGCATGATGGTAGGATTATTACGTGCTGCATCGATAGTGTCTTTATATACCTGCAAATCGGTGTGATTTTGTAGGATATAACTGCTGTTGGCATTGGCAATTTGACTGATTGAAGACACGCCAAAGCCCAATAAATCACAATCGCCCATGATGGTATAGCCTTGAAAATTACGATGCAACTTGCCCTCACGCTGGGCGATGGCCAGCTCATCATCAGGTTTGGCAAAATGGTCAATACCAATATATTGATAACCGGCTTCAGTTAAGGTATTGATGGTATTACCGAGCATTGTGAGCTTATCAGATGGAGTAGGTAAATCGTCCTCTTTGATTTGACGCTGCGCCTTAAAGCGTTCAGGCAAATGAGCATAATTAAATACCGACAAGCGATCTGGTGACATCTCGATAATACGGCGTATGGTTTTATCAAAGGTTTCAGGCGTTTGATGTGGTAAGCCATAAATCAAATCGACATTGATAGAATGAAAGCCTAATTCGCGCGCCTCATTTAATACATTTTCAATAAGCTCTGCTGAATGCACACGATTAACGGCAATTTGTACGGTCTCGTCTAAATCCTGTACGCCTAAGCTGACGCGATTAAAACCAAGAGTACGCAATACTTTTAATGTCTCGCTACTGAGCTCGCGCGGGTCAATTTCGATAGAGTAATCACCTTGATCTTCTGGTAAAAACTCAAACTGAGTCTGCAAAAATTGCCACAGTTGTATCAACTCATTGTCTTGTAAAAACGTTGGTGTACCACCACCGAAATGTAGCTGTTTAACCAGTGGTTTTTTACCGTCTTCTGGTGGCGTTAATAAGCTACGTTTGTGTTTAATTTCAGTAATTAGATACTCTAAATAATCGCCTGTATCGCTATTCTTTTTGGTGATGATTTTATTGCAAGCACAGTAATAGCAAAGATGGCGACAAAACGGGATATGGAAATAAAGCGATAACGGCGCATGGACTTCGCGCGCTTGCAGAATTTTTGTCTCAAGCCCTTCTGGTATCGATGAAAACTCTAAAGCAGTTGGATAAGAGGTATAGCGTGGTCCCGAACGATTATACTTATTAATGATATCTTGATCGAATGCTGGCAGCTGTTTGCTGGTGATGCTGCCACGAGTACTGGCATATGGATTGTCCGGTTGCATAACAGGACGCACTGTAGTGGGCTGCTCGCTCGCATTGATGGCGTGTTCAGGTGTGCTATTGATATCAAGTTGTTCTGACATGCGAGATTCCTCGTTTGACTGTATCGATCGCTATTTTGAATAAGACATTTATGGCTTTGCTAATAGCTGTATTTCTTACGAAAGCTAATAAAAAACGATTGAAATAAGTAATGACTAGTATAACAAATCACAGCTTATAGTGGCATGGACAGCGAGGTTAGTTATACAGCGACGCTAATCATATAGCTATAAAGTTGTATAGTTAGGTGATAAAAAAAAGACTCTAGGATTGTCCTAAAGTCTTTTCTATTACTATCAAATATTACGCTAATTTTATTCTCTTAATTGAATCTTATTGCCAATGGCTTGCTTAGATATTTCACCAGCGCTAAAAGGCAGACGAATCCAGTCTTTAGCAGAATAACGACGGGTCTGATCACGATGGAAAGGACGAGTCGTATCACCAGCTTGCGAGAAGGCTAACAGCGCTTCAACGACAGGGCCTTTACTATCAAACGTTACTGATTGCATATAAGTTGGACCATTGGTCACTGGACCATAAGTGCCATCGCTGTTTTGACTTGAGCTTGCGACGTTGAAGACGCCTTCAGGACCAAAGCCACCATGCATAGGAATTTTCTCACCGTTTTTGCTTGCATCAATAACGAATTGCAAGCTGCCTAATGGGGCATCAAGCGCGATATTTTTACTGTTAAAGTAAGCAATTGAGTCACCTAATGCTCTACGCGTGTTCTCATTAATGATTAGATCACGTGGTGTATTCACTGGATCGGCTTCGTTAAAAGGAGTTCTGAATCCTGCATTAGTAAGTCCACTAACACGAAGGTTGGTCCAAAATTTTCTAAAGATATGAGCGCCTTTGCTATCAAGATTATTACGACGATCCCAAGTAGCTAAGACATTACATGCTTGAGTAGCATCGATAGTACTACCGCCAGTCAGAGGTAATATAGGAAGTTGCTTACAATTAGCTATTACATCATTGAGTACCAGTTCAGCCGCATAACTACGATTACCATAGACAACTTCTTCCATATTTTTTATGTTAAAAGTAGTACCACCTAAACCATCTTTATTATCTAATCGATCCAAGATTTGCGTAAACGCCATGCGAGTCCGCAATGACAATGGAGTGGCTTCAGGAGTTGATACTCCAGCGAAAGACACTAAATTACGTTGTAGTAGTGGTGAGAATCCAGTTAATGGTTGTGTTGCATTACTGAGCCAATAACTGTCGTTAGAATTAAGGGCATAATCATCACGTATTATGAATGGTAAGTTTGAACCACCAAAAATCCCCGCTTGCGGAGAGTCAGCATCATTACCCCATTCACAGGCAGCAGTACTACCATTAAGTGCAGGTAAGTCTGAGGCAATCAGCAGAGGAAGAGCAGCTCCAGCGTTAGCACTACAGGCTGCTAGTTTTTCTCTAGTGACATTAGGTACGGTTGAAATATCAGCATAAAGCGCTTTACCGTTACGATCAGTAGCAATGGTATTGACAAACCCTAGGCCTAGAATGTTTTGCATTCTATCGACGAGATCCTCAACGCTAGTGGCCATATTCATACTACGCCACTGATTAAGTGCTCTTGGATTTTCAGAAGCCGCGTCACGGATAGTATAAACGACGTTATTAGCATCACCCCATGCTGGTAAACTAGGATTAAGTAGTTTAGCGTTTAATATTGGTCCATATTGTGAAACATATATGTTTCGAGTCATTGTTTGATTGTTTGGCATCTTAATAGTGACTGGAACCGTTTCAATGTCACGTTGTTCAACCATGCCTGCGCTGTTGACATAGTTGTATTTAAAAGGATTACCCTTGACTAGACTAAGCTGATAAAGCGTAAAGCGCTTAGCAGTCGATACCGTATGGCTCCAAGCCACGTTTTTATTAAAGCCGATATTGATAAAAGGTTGCCCTTGCTGAGCCGAACCCATCACGTCAAGCTCACCTGGTATTGTGGTATGAAACTCATAAAAACGCTGTACGCCTTCCCATGGTTCATGCGGATTGCCATACATCACGCCACTATCAGTACCTGTTACTTCACTACCAAAAGCATAGGCATTACTACCGCCATCTAATACATTGATAGTCGTCATATCGAATTCTTCAACCGGATCTGCTATAGGTTCAGGGCTACTCATTCTAGAGCTACCCATGACGATACCTGACACTGGAGGAACTGTGTCTACGATTTGTCTGACGAAGTTAGAGAGTCCACCACGTAAGTTGGCTTTGCCATAAACCGTCAACAAATCATCTAGCGTGATTTCACGTACCCATTCGGCATTGGCACAAGCAGGATCAATGTTAGCCACACCTGTATCACGTAGATAACGGCTAAAGCCTGCAGCATAGCCTGTGACTGCATCGATAGTTTCAAGGTCTTGCGCTGCTAAAAATTCAGCACGCCTAGCGGGAGTGTTATACCAGGTGTAAAAAACGTCGCTTCCTTCGTTACCTTGAGCCCCTAAATAAAGCAAGCTCTCACCTCTAGCAACGACAACTTCACGCGCTAGCGAACAAAAATTATCTTCGGCAAAGGCATAACCTACACCGTAGCCCAAGCCTTTATAGTCTTTAGCGGTGATATGCGGGATACCAAACTCAGTGCGCTGGATATCCACTGCATAGGTGTCATTAGTATTTCCATTGCTACTAAGATTGTCACTATCCGAACAACCAGACAATCCCAACGAGACTGCCGCCGTTAATAGCGTAAGTGTGTACACACGCCGATTAAGCATTTTGATGCTCATAAGCTTACCCATCCATGGTTAATTGGTATTATTTAAAGCTGTAGCAGAAAATCATTCAACATGCTTTAAACGATCAATAAATTCCTTTTATTGCTCATGCTTTCTTATTGTTTAGGTTTATTAATCGTCAGGCTTTTCAGTGGTTAATCGTGATGTCAGTTAAAACATCAAAATGTACTTAAAACCTATAGAAATTTGATGAATAAAGTAAACAAAAAGCATTTCTCAATCATATAACAATTTCAAACGTCTACGCTAGTGAATAAACCAAGCAAATAAATACGCAACATTTGCGCACTTATTAATAATCCTCTATGATCGATAAATCTCTCTATAGGAAAGGCTTATGTCGTTTGCTCAAGTCTATACCCGCTCGGTCGTCGGGCTGCACGCACCTGAGGTCATCATTGAAGTACATCTGTCGCAAGGACTGCCAGCATTGACTATTGTGGGTTTGCCTGAAGCGGCGGTACGTGAGAGCAAGGATAGAGTGCGCTCAGCGATACTCAATTCTGGATTTCAGTTTCCTAATAGACGTTTGACGATTAATTTAGCACCCGCCGATTTACCAAAGGATGGTGCTCGCCTTGATTTACCGATTGCTATCGGTATTTTGGCAGCCAGTGATCAGTTGGATCCAACGGTATTGTCAGGGTTTGAGTTTATTGGGGAGTTGGCGCTCAATGGTGAGCTGCGGCAAATAAGCGGTAGTTTGGCGGTTGCACGAGCAATGAAAGCTGAGGTATTGGCGATGCAACTGTTAAAAGGTGATGAGAAGATGATGTCGTCAACACGGCAACTCATTGTCCCAACCATCAATGGGGCAGAAGCTAGCCGTGTGGAAGGAATAACCGTATTGGCAGCGCCAAATTTAAAGGCTGTATGCAATCACTTGCAGTCACTTACCGACAGCAGTTTTTTGGATGAACGCTTAACCGAAGTAGAACCGAATCAAATCCAGAAGCATATAGGCTATCAAGTAGATTTGGCAGACGTAAAAGGACAGCATCATGCACGGCGTGCCTTAGAGATTGCCGCAGCAGGTGGTCATTCATTGTTACTTACAGGACCACCGGGTTCAGGCAAAACCTTGATGGCGTCACGCCTGCCAACTATTTTGCCGGATTTGAGTGCAGAAGATGCGCTAGAGGTTGCCAGTACATATTCGGTTGCCGATAGTGATTATGATTATGGCACACGACCTTTTAGACAAGTTCATCACACCATATCAGCAGTGGCATTGGTCGGTGGCGGTTCACGTCCCAAACCGGGTGAGATTACCCTTGCCAATAAGGGCGTATTATTCCTTGATGAATTACCCGAGTTTGATCGTACGGTGTTAGAGGTACTGCGCCAACCACTAGAGGCAAAACAAATCACTATTAGCCGTGCCAACTCACAGATGACCTTTCCAGCAAATTTTCAACTGGTGGCAGCGATGAACCCGTGCCCGTGTGGCTATGATGGTGATGGCTCAGGGCGTTGTCGTTGCAGAGCTGAGCAGATTAAGCGCTATCAAGATAAGCTATCAGGTCCGCTACTTGATCGTATTGATTTGCATATCACCGTACCGGCATTACCGATTGTGGATCTGCAAAACGCTCAAGCGGGAGAAACCTCTGAGCAAGTACGTACTCGAGTATCGGCAGCACATAATCGCCAATTAATACGACAGAACAAGGTCAACAATGAGCTGAGTCCTAGTGAGATTGATAAATATATTCAGCTAGGTGCAGGCGAGCAGCAGCTATTACAGCTTGCTCAGCAGCGCCTTAATTTATCTGCTCGTGGCTATCATCGGGTACTACGCGTCGCACGAACGATTGCTGATTTGGCGGACAGTGCGGATATCACGAGCGCCCATGTATCAGAAGCGCTCAGTTATCGTAGTAAATGATAGTTTTGGGGTCTAATTATTTGCAGGCTAACTCTTTAATAAATAGTCCACCAAAGCGCTAAAATCATCAAAGGCTTTGGTAGGGTTGAGCTCACGAATATCTTGCCCATAGTTATAACCATAAGACAATGCGAGCGTGTCCATATTGGCATTTTGTCCCGCTAAGATATCATTTCTTGAATCACCAATCATGACCGCTTGTTTTGGAGTAACATTCAACGTCTCACAGACATGTAATAACGGCGCGGGGTCTGGTTTTTTGCTAGACAAGCTATCACCGCCAAGCACTTCGTTAAAGATGTCTTGCCAGCCAAAGGCTTGCAGTATTTTTGGCACAAAACGAATCGGCTTATTGGTGACCAATGCCAGCTTATATCCTGCTGCTTGTAGCTTTCTGAGCCCACTATCAACATCGGGGTAAGCGACAGTTTTGCTGCCACTGATATTTTTATAAGCATCAAAAAACACTTGCTCAGCATGGTCGACGGCTTCTTTGGCTAATTCACCCTCTAACACCTCTATCTTACCTACCAAAGCGCGCTCAACAAGCATTCTTGAGCCATTACCGACCCAGTTACGAATGCTATTGAGAGGATAGGGCGTTTTGCCAAGGGTATTCAGCATCGCATTGGTCGCATCTGCCAAATCTGGCACGCTATCAATAAGGGTACCATCAAAATCAAAAATTAAAAGTTGCTTATCCATTATTTCTACCTGTTAAAAGTGCTGCATTTTTTATTCATACTTGTTCGGTGGTGATTACCATAGCATAAGAAAACAGTAAGCCTTAATGTTGCTATCCTATTCAATATCTTTATAGCGCTCACGGTGTTCAGCTTTCATCGCTAAATAATCTTTATTTTCACGGCATAAATCCCATTTTTCTTTAAAGATACGTGCCGACTCTGCTTTGATAGGGTCTTCAATTTGTCGTGGTAACTCTTCGCGACCATGCGCGCCGCTTTGACCTTTTTTATCATCAGGGACAGCCCCTTTATATTTTTTGCCACCTTTATGATTGGCATAGCGGCGGGCACGGGTAAAACCCATTTGAATAAATTTGCGTGCCATATCAGCGCCGACAAAATCATTGGCTGCCAGATAATCTAAAAACATCTGATAAATAGTATCGCTACTCTCAAGCGCAATCTCAGGGGTGGCAAAACGCCAGTGCGGCAGTATCTCAGACTTATAAGGCTCTACCAATAATACGCCTTGCTCGCCACGACCGATACGGTATAGCTCAGGCTGCGCGCGCAAATCTAAATTTTTATAATCCAAGTCATAATCAAATTCTCTCATTATCTTACCTATCGGCTATCCATAGATGCCTTAGTATAAAGAGACTACACGATTTAAATGTAGCATAGATATGTTATAGATCGGTGAAAGTGAGTATTAATAGAAGTGAGTCATGATTGCAGGCATAAAAAAAGCCTCAAACAGTGATGTTTGAGGCTTTTTAGAATACTTTAAACGAATGGTGGCTCGAGGCAGGTTCGAACTGCCGACACACGGATTTTCAATCCGTTGCTCTACCGACTGAGCTATCGAGCCGTCTTCGTTGAGGCGCTATTAAACTAAATATAGCGCTTACTGTCAAGAGGTTTTTGCATTATATGTAATAAAAGGGCAAAAATAATGAACGAGTCATCGAAATAAGCCTATTTAGGCTAAAATTAATCCTTGACGCGTAGTAGCTCGTATTCAGTCATAATACGATGAATCTCGGCATCAACCGGAACAAATGCACGCACGCCTTTTTTGACTTCAGCATCATAGACCAGTTTGATAAACTTAGCATCGATAGCACGACCGCGATTTTGCAGATGTACGGTGAGATACTGCAAGCGTTTGGCATCGGTTTGCCCATCATCAAAGCAGCCAACTGCGGCGATAGGCTTGTCATTAAACATACCGACATACAGCGTTTGACCACGTTTAAAACCTTGCTCAATAATAGCCAATACGTCAGCACCATCAGGCTGGCTATCATCGGTGTCATAGAGCGCCTCTAAGCGCTCGGCTAATTCGTTTTCACGAGTAGGCTTTTTGATGAGTGGCGCATCCAAACTATTGATGGCAATGGCTTCTAAAGGCATGTTTAATTCCTATAATTTAATACAGCAAGGCATAATAGAATCAGCAAAGGTGACGATTGATAAAACTGAAGCTATTATTTTAGCAGAATACGAGAATTTTGTGCATGGTTTACTGCTTGGTCATGGCAGTAAATGGTAGGGTTTGCTATGATGAAGATAGACAAGGTTCTGTGTGCATCAAGCCTCATATTTTGGCTTGTTGAACAGGCTTTTTGAATAAGCTTTGAACTTATTTTTAGCCTGATTGTTTTATTATCTATTTTAGACACTAGTAAGAATATATTGGGCGTTTTTCGCCCTATTTTATTGACAGCTTTTCATTTATAGAGAGTAGCCATGACCGCCAATTTAATGACGACAGCCAAGATACCCAATACAGCTGAGCAAGATCCTACGCAAAAACTAAATTTACATGGTCGCCCTGAACGTATCGTGACTGTTGAGCGTATTACTGCTGAGACCCAAGTGACCTGTACGGTCAATCTTGATGGTATAGGGCAAGGCACTGTGGACACTGGCGTCCCGTTTTTGGATCATATGATTGACCAAATCAAGCGTCATGGTTTGTTTGACTTAGACATCAAATGTACGGGCGATACCTTTATTGATGATCACCACAGTGTTGAAGATACAGGCATTACGCTTGGTCAAGCATTTAACAAAGCATTAGGTGATAAAAAAGGCATCCGTCGTTATGGGCATTTTTATGCGCCACTAGACGAAGCATTGACGCGAGCAGTGGTTGATTTATCCGGTCGTCCAGGTTTACATATGGATATTCCCTTTACGCGCTCGCATGTGGGTACTTTTGATGTCGATTTATTTAGCGAATTTTTCTACGGTTTTGTGAATCATTCGTGGATGACCGTGCATTTAGACAATCTAAAAGGCAAAAATAGCCATCATCAAATCGAATCTACCTTTAAAGCCTTTGCTCGTGCCCTGCGTATGGCGTGTGAATACGATGAACGTGCGCTAAATACCTTGCCATCGACCAAAGAGGCGTTTTAGATGAGTCGTGCCACAAAAATTGCACTATTAGATTATGGTATGGGTAATTTGCACTCAGCCAGCAAAGCATTGTCAGCGGTCGGGGCAGAAGTTTCTATCACCAATGACCCAAAAGTCGTGGCGGCAGCAGATAAGATTTTCTTCCCGGGCGTCGGTGCTATGCGTGATTGTATCGCTGGCATGCATGCGGCAGGTATTGACGAGGTCATACGTCAGGCGATATTTAATAAGCCTGTTATGGCTATCTGTGTTGGCATGCAGGCGTTGTTTGAGCAGTCTGCTGAAAATGGTGGCACGCCCTGTCTGAGTATCTTAGATGGCACAGTACCCGCTTTTGATCCGGCATGGAAAGATGAAAAAGGGGTACAAATAAAAGTACCGCATATGGGCTGGAATACTATTAGTGGTATGGATTTTACTCATCCATTATGGAGTGGTATCGAAGACAAGGCGCACTTTTATTTTGTACATAGCTATTACTGTGAGCCTGCAGATAGCTCGCAAGTGGCTGCTATTTGTGATTATGGTCAGCCGTTTTGTGCCAGTATCTTGCAAGATAATTTATTTGCTACCCAGTTCCATCCAGAAAAAAGCCATACCGCAGGTTTGCAGTTATTAAAGAATTTTGTAGACTGGGATATTTAAAAATAAGTATGACATATTTGGTTGCGCAGTCAGGTTGGCAAAGGCACAATCTGAGCGAGGAAGGAGCACAGTACTGCTTTGCTCTCGCGCAAAAGAGTTTGCATGGTCGCAAACTCTTTTTTATTCTTATTTTAAGCTTAATGACTTCCTACTCTCTTATATGTGGAATAAATAGTGGACTTTTATCTCTTTAAAAACGGCGTCGTGAGTGCCACAGGATTAGAAAAAGATGCTCTACATATCTATGTGGGCATCAGTGTTTATCTATTAAGCGTTATTTTGCTGCGTCCAATTTTCAAAAAATACAGTATCAGAGCGTTTATCGCTTTAATTATGGTGACCTGTATTGCTTTATTAGGCGAGTATTTGGATAACCGTCAGACCATTACTGAGCTAGGTCTCGCAGGGATAGAAAGCGCAGAGCTGATGGCAAGTATCCATGATATTATCAATACTTGTATGCTGTCGTATGTGCTTTATGGACTTACCATGTGGACGAAGATTTTTCAGTCAATCAGTACAGTCAAACCTATGATCAAAAGACAGAAAAAAACGGACTATTCATAAGTCCGTTTTTTTACTATTTAACTATTTTTATCATTGAAGTTATGATGCTTTGTTATTTTTAGCTTCATCATACAGCTCGCGTACCACTTCACCAATTACTCGAATACCGTCAGTAAGTGTTTGCTCATCAGCCGCGATACTCATACGAATGCACTCGTGCGCATGCTGATAATCGCTGACATCGACACCGGGGAAGAAGTACTCACTTGGTACAATAAGTGTGCCTTTTTCTTTGAGGCGCTCGTACAGCTCAAGGGTACTAATCGGCAAGTCTTTAAACCACAACCATAAGAAAATCGCGCCTTCAGGCTTATGAATCATCAATGGGTAATCGCCCAATGCTTCTTTTAATAGCTTCACAGCAAGGGTGGCCTGCTTTTGATAAAACGGTTTAATCTCATTATCGGCTAACTGCTTGATACGGTCATTTTCCACTAATGGCGTGGCAATCGCTGCACCAAAGCGTGTCGGAGCTAGATTCACTACTGCATTCATTGCGCTGACAGCCTCAATCACTTTCGCATCGGCAACGATAATACCCGTACGCATACCGGGCAGGCCAATTTTAGACAGGCTAAAGCACAGAATCGTATTGTCATCCCATGTCAAATGCGCGTCTGAATAGATGATATTAGGGAAGGGCATACCGTAGGCGTTATCGATAATCAGCGGTATGTCATAACGTTTGGCAATCTCGGCCAAATGCGCCATTTCGTCATCGGTCAGCACGTTGCCAGTCGGGTTGGTCGGGCGCGAGCAACAAATCGCGCCGATACGGCCCTCGATCAGCGCTGGCAAGTTCTCTAACGCGTCAAAATCGACACGATATTTAAAGAAGCCTTCCTCACCATCATGAGTCACTTCATCAATATGTGGCAATACCGCTGCGAAATGCTGTCCTTCGACATGCACGTCGCTATAGCCGATATACTCAGGGGTCAATGGCAGAAGAATCGATTTATCTACAGACTGGCTTTCTTTATCTTGGCTGTTTTCATCAACGAAAGCGCCGCCAAATAAATTAAACAGATAGAAAAATGCATTCTGTGAGCCATTGGTCAGGGCGATGTTTTCTGAGGTGAGGTTCCAATCATAATGACGGTTAAAGAAGCCGACTAATGCATCGATAAAGGCGGCATCACCTTGCGGATTGGAGTAATTTGCCATGCTAATAATCGCGCTACTATTGGCCTCACCTGTATCGTTGTCAGTGCCAAGCGTTTTATACGTCTCCAAAAACAACTCATTAACGGCATCAATTTTGGCAGGATTACCACCGCCCAGCATGTTGACTGGCTGATCGCTTTTTAGCGCATCGCCCAAATCATCCATCAATTGCGAGATACCAGTGGGCTGGGTAAATTTTTGACCGAATTTTGAGAATTTCATAAGGTTACCGCGTATTATAGAGGGTTATTAATGGGGTATAGAAATGCATACCCCTACTGATAATATGGGCGTTAGTATAGCAAATCGTCAGTTCTAAACGAGTTGGAATCGCACAATAAGATGATATTAAATCATCGCCCTTACCCTAGCCATAATTCCGCGTCCAATCACCAATCTTACATAAATAATGGCGATGGCAAAAAGCAATAAGACTAACGCCATACTACCGATACTCAGGCTTGCCCACGGCACGCTAAAGCGTAGATTAAACCATTGGGTGAGGGCAGCCCATGCGCCAACGCTTGAGATGACAACGGCAAAGGTCGCCGCACTAATACCCAACACTCCAAGCTCTAGTATGTTTAGCATATACAAGTCGCGTTTTTGCATCCCTAGCAGCCTAAATGAGGCGCTTTCTTGCAGACGGTCTTGTGAAGTAGATAATAACGAGCTAATCAGTACCATAACACCAGTCAGTAAGGCGAGTAGCGTAAAGACGTAGACCAAACGGCTCATTTGCACCACCAACTCTTGGATTTGCTGAGCGATAGCTGTCCCGTCTATCGTCGTCACTGCAGGGAATTGTCGTACCATTTTTCCTTGCAAGTCTGGAATATCATCAGCGTTTACATGAGCGGTGGCAAATTGAATCTGCGGGGCAGCAGAGAGAACAGCTGGCTCAAACAAGAAGTAGAAATAAGGACTGGGACCTTGCTCATAACGTGAGCGGATACTGGTAATCTGCCCGACGATTTCAATCCCTTGGATATTAAAACGCACTTCATCACCCATACCGACATTCAGCAAGCTGGCAGCAGTATCCAAAATAGATAAGGGCGCAACGGTTGACGCTGTGTCTTTATTTTCAGTGTTAATGGGTGCATACAGCTGATTGTCTGCTACAGCATCCGTAATGAATTCAGTGTCCATTACTGTATCTGCATAGCTGAGATTAAAGACACGTGCAGGGTCATCAAAGCCATCAGCAGGCTCGATATCCTGCACCGGTATATTATTGGCAGTCACTACTCGAGCACGGATGACTGGGTAGTAGCTCACTGGTGCGCCAATAATGCTATCAATCTCAGCATGCTGATCGCTCTGAATGTCTAACAAAAACAGATTGGGCGCATCTTCAGGATAAGCGTTAATAAACTGGGCGTTGATACTGTGATTAAGTGTTGTAATGAGAGTCAGCACAGCGACCGATAGTGATAATGTGACAAAGAACAGCGCTGATTGGTTACCTTTACGCGCAAGGTTATGAATAGCAATACGCTGCATCCAGCCGATTTTAGCGTTACTTGCAATACGTGCTAGTAACCACAGCCAACCGCGTGCCAATAGCCAAAATATGCTCACAAAGCCAATTAAACCGATTAATAACTGCGCGCCAAATAACCATCCGCCTACTTCATAAACAAAAAACACATATAGACCAGCCAGCATTAACCCATACCAAAGTAACGGCAAGCGTTTATACCAAGGCAGATGTTGCACAGCTGAGCTTGCACCTTGATTGAGCAAGGTAGCAGGTTTGGTGGTATTCAATGTGCTCAAGCCGCGTTGGGCGATGAGTAGCGTGAGCACCAAGGCTATGACGGTGGTTTTAATGGCGCTGATAGGGTTAATAGCCAAGCTGACGTCAGCTGGTAAGATAGCCACAAGATAAGGCTGGCCGACTTTGAGTAAGCCAAAGCTGACTAAAATCGCTGCGATACAAGCGATGATGGCGGTAATAATAAGGAGTTGATAGTAGCTGCGTTTAAGGGAGCTAAGCGGCTCACCCAGTGCCAAACGTATCGCATTGCTCGACTGCTGCTTGGTCACAAATGCTGTGATGACGCCATACATAGCCACTGCGGACAATAACAATACGGCAATGACCAAAAGCTTCAAAAACATCAATACATTATCAGAGATACGCGACACCGAGGTATCCGCAGATTCTGCATCAGAAAGCTCGATATCAGGATAGTTGGTCAGTATTTGCGTCAGTTTATCACGCTGGGTCGCCATCAACTCTGCATTACCTGCCAGCTCAATACGGTAATTGATACGGCTACGCTGTCCCAATAGATTGGTCGCATCTAACGCCTGCTGTGGCATCAAGATACGCCCACCAAAGCCAAAGGCGCTCAGCGGACGATCAGGCTCTTTTGTCAGCACATCACTAATGGTAAATTGCGCATCACCAATAGTGATTTGGTCACCAATATCAGCGTTTAAGCTTTTGAGTACTTCGGGGGCAACCACTACATTATTGGCTGCGAGCTGCTGCCATAAGGGCTGTCCTGATGCCAGCTCGACGTCACCATATAATGGGTAGGATTGGGAAACTGCTTTTATGCTGGCAAGCAAAGTCTGCTCATCAGTGACGACCATCGCACTAAACTGATAGTCAAAAACCGTTTGTGTGTCGGCAATGGTATCAATCTGCGTTAATACTTCGCTTGGCCAATCTTGCTTACTGTTTAAGATTAAATCGCCACCGACCAAAGCACGCTGATTGTCATTGATATAGGTGTCAACTGACTGCTGGATAGAGTCAAGTGTGAGGTAGGTCGCAAGTGACAGCGTCAAAGTCAGTAAAAATAATACTGGATATATCCAGCGCTGCCACCAGCTGCGGCTGAGTGCTTGCGCGCCCAATCCTTGTAAGCCTAGTTTTTGTAAACCAAGGGTAGTCGTCAATAGCTGGCGTACGATACCGCCATTAGCGTCTGACTCTTTAGCCATGCTATCGGTATTATCAGTCGATGAGGTGTCTTCTATATTCTTATTATCCATTACGATACAATCCGCCCATCATGCATGGTGATAACGCGATCTGCCATGTCAGCTAGTGCTGAATCATGGGTGACCACCACCAACGCTGAGCCAGTTTTCTGACGCAAATCCAGTAATAGCTGCATCACTTGATTGGCATTTTGTTCATCTAAGTTACCGGTAGGCTCATCAGCAAATACAATCTTTGGGTGTGATACCAATGCGCGTGCAACTGCTGTACGCTGCTGCTCGCCACCGGATAATTGGTTTGGCAAGCTATGACGCCTATGACCCAAATCAACCGCCTCAATCAACTCATCGACACGCGCCGCATCTGGACGACGGGCGATGTCCAATGGAAAAGCGATATTTTCAGCAACGGTTAACGTTGGTAGCAGATGAAAAGACTGAAAGACAAAACCCATATCGCGCTGACGAATAACCGCCAAGGCATCTTCATTTAATCGGCTTAAGGTTTGACCTGCCAACTCAACGTCGCCGCTATTAGGATAATCTAATGCCGCTAATAAACCCAACAAGGTGGATTTGCCAGAGCCAGATTTACCCATGATCACCACAAACTCGCCAGCATTAACATGAATGTTGACGTCTTTAATAATAGATAAAGACTGGTCACCAACGTGTACGGTTTTATTTAGCTTAGTGGCAGTGAGCAGCGCTGCTTGCGAGGTAGGTAATGCTGATGTCATTGTGCTGTCTCAGTAGGCATATTGGTCACATTCGACGGATTTATTTTTTTAAGCTCAGGCTGTAATATCGGCAAGATATTGTTATTAACGATCAGCGTATAACCTTCTTTGGTCGGATGAATGGCATCGGCTTGATTAAGCTTAGGGTCGCCGCCAACACCGTCTAAAAAGAACGGAATAAGCGTCACGTTCAGGTCTTTCGCCACTCTTGGATATATCGCTGCAAAAGATTTTACATAATCAGAGCCAAGGTTATCATAGATCTGCATACCACCTAGGATGACCACGCTATCATTGTCCTGTAAGCGCTTTACGGCAGTACGAATATTGGCTTCAACCGTCGCGACATCAATACCACGAATAGCATCATTGGCACCAATGGTCAAAATAGTAACATCAGGTTTGGTCTGTAATACCCAATCTAATCGATTGACCAAGCCCGTACTGGTCTCGCCACTCAATCCTGAATTAATTACTTTAATGTCTTTATAACCCAGTTCCTGCAAGCGTGTTTGTAGCTGGGCGGGGTAGTTGGCATTATTATCCACCCCAAGCCCTTCTGTTAACGAGTCACCTAATGCCAATATGGTCAAAGGCGCTTGTTGTTCAGCAAGGTTAGTTGTAGATGTGGTTTGAGACAGTTGGGTATCGGAGGTTTGACTGGTATTTTTATTGCTGTTTTGAGTGCCAGTATCTGTCTGAGCTTCATTAGCATCAGGCGTTTTTTGGCAACCACTGATTGCGATTGCTATCGTCAATGCTACAACCGTGAGCAAGCGCTGCGGTAAGCGGAAAGGTCGGTTTATCATAATTCTGCTGTCCTATAGGCAATAGAGCCAGTCTAGCAGAATCAGATAAACAGCAATATGGTGCAAAAGTTAATCGATTAATGATAAAAACTAAATCTTCTTCCCATCGACCATCACCGGACGGCTGACCAGCCACGCAAATCCTACGTTGACCACCATCAATATCAGCATAATAAGTAAGGGTAAATCCCAGCTATCCGTTGCTTCATGTAACCAACCAGTCCCCAATGGACCAAAAAATGCAATCAAATAACCGACCGCTTGCGCCATACCCGACAGCTCACTTGATTGATTGGCGGTATAAGTACGCATCGAAAACAGCATCATACTTAAGGTAAAAATCGCTGAACAACCAATGCCCATCAGCGCCGACCACAACCACGCCAAATCAGCAGATAAATAGCTGACACCTAAGATACCAATCACATTTAAAACCGCTGCAAGTACCGCCAGTGCCTGAATAGGTCGTCCACGATTGACCAGCCACGTTAAGCTTAAAATTGCCACAGGCGCCATAAACTGGAATACCGAGTTCATTTGTCCCGCACTTACTGCTGACAAGCCTTTACTGAGCCAAATCGACGGTAAAAAACTGGCAGCTGTATAAAAAATCAGCGATTGTAAACCCATGAATATGGCAATTTGCCAAGCAAAGGGTGTGCGCCACATAGAGATGGGCGATGGGGCTTGAACGCCTTCAGCAAGCGGTACTACGGGCTGATGGTTTGAAGAACCCAAACGCAGTCGTAGCAGCACCCATATTATTAAGGCAAAGACGCCCAAAATTGACCAACCACCAAGCGCCCATTGCCAGCCTACTTGCTCAGATAATGGCAAGACCACGCCCGCGACAATCCCTGCCGATACGGTCATAGTGAGACTGAATAATCCAGTAACTAAAGGAATATGATTGGGTGTACGTTGTTTGATAACAGGCGCAGCAAGGGTATTGGCAAAACCAATTGCCAACGTCAGCAGTAATGTGCCCCCTAAAAAACCAATCCAAGTGGGAATAAGGCTGCGAATAATCATACCTATTGTTAGGAGGCTAATCATCGCAATTAAAGTGTTTTCAAGCCCAAACCGCTTACCAATCGCTGGCGAAATAAAAGCCCCAAGTGCAAAAGTCAGCATCGGCACCGCGCCAAGCCAGCCAATTTGGGTTTCGGAGATATTGAGCGCTCCTTGAACCACCGGTGCTATAGAACCTAGTGCCACAATCGGCGAGCGCATATTGGTCGCCAATAGAATCATGGCACATAGTACCAGCCAAAACGTAAAGCGCGAAGAGGGCAGCTGAAACGGTGAAGGATTATCCGTCTGAGACTGTAAAGGCAAATCATTTTGCACATTAGGAGAGGTAGACATGGCAGCACGACTATTATTAGAATAAGAAAAAGGACACGTCATTAAACAGCGCCGAAGAGTCGTCGCTTGCAAAATAACACCGAAAAAATCTCACAAAGAAGATGAGTGAGACTAAAAAATAGAATGTCGAAATATTGGCAGAAAGCAATTCATATGAACTTGCTACCTTAACGGGTAAGGCAATATGAATATCTATAAGTAATGATGTGG